>NZ_CP058972.1:1432500-2742500 GCF_013423925.1 Pseudoalteromonas sp. JSTW | reverse complement strand
GTAAGCCGTTGAAGGTGTGCCGGGAGGCATGCTGGAGGTATCAGAAGTGCGAATGCTGACATGAGTAACGATAATGCGGGTGAAAAACCCGCACGCCGGAAGACCAAGGGTTCCTATCCCATGTTAATCAGGGTAGGGTAAGTCGACCCCTAAGGCGAGGCCGAAAGGCGTAGTCGATGGGAAACGGGTTAATATTCCCGTACTTGGTATAATTGCGATGGGGGGACGGAGCAGGCTAAGCAAGCATGGCGTTGGTTGTCCATGTGAAAGTGAGTAGGTTGAGAGTTTAGGAAAATCCGGACTCTTAAGACTGAGACACGAGACGAGCCACTAAGGTGGTGAAGTTGTTGATGCCATACTTCCAGGAAAAGCCTCTAAGCTTCAGATTATACCGAATCGTACCCCAAACCGACACAGGTGGTCAGGTAGAGAATACTAAGGCGCTTGAGAGAACTCGGGTGAAGGAACTAGGCAAAATCGTACCGTAACTTCGGGAGAAGGTACGCTCCGATTGGTGATGAGACTTGCTCTTTAAGCTGATTGGAGCCGCAGTGACCAGGTGGCTGGGACTGTTTATTAAAAACACAGCACTGTGCAAAATCGCAAGATGACGTATACGGTGTGACACCTGCCCGGTGCCGGAAGGTTAATTGATGGGGTTAGTTTTCGGACGAAGCTCTTGATCGAAGCCCCGGTAAACGGCGGCCGTAACTATAACGGTCCTAAGGTAGCGAAATTCCTTGTCGGGTAAGTTCCGACCTGCACGAATGGTGTAACCATGGCCACGCTGTCTCCACCCGAGACTCAGTGAAATTGAAATCGCAGTGAAGATGCTGTGTACCCGCGGCTAGACGGAAAGACCCCGTGAACCTTTACTACAGCTTGGCACTGAACATTGAACCTACATGTGTAGGATAGGTGGGAGGCTTTGAAGCAGAGACGCTAGTCTTTGTGGAGCCGTCCTTGAAATACCACCCTTGTAGTTTTGATGTTCTAACGTTGGCCCCTGATCGGGGTTACGGACAGTGCCTGGTGGGTAGTTTGACTGGGGCGGTCTCCTCCCAAAGAGTAACGGAGGAGCACGAAGGTTGGCTAAGTACGGTCGGACATCGTACGGTTAGTGTAATGGTAGAAGCCAGCTTAACTGCGAGACAGACACGTCGAGCAGGTACGAAAGTAGGTCATAGTGATCCGGTGGTTCTGAATGGAAGGGCCATCGCTCAACGGATAAAAGGTACTCCGGGGATAACAGGCTGATACCGCCCAAGAGTTCATATCGACGGCGGTGTTTGGCACCTCGATGTCGGCTCATCACATCCTGGGGCTGAAGTCGGTCCCAAGGGTATGGCTGTTCGCCATTTAAAGTGGTACGCGAGCTGGGTTTAGAACGTCGTGAGACAGTTCGGTCCCTATCTGCCGTGGGCGTTTGAGAATTGAGAGGGGTTGCTCCTAGTACGAGAGGACCGGAGTGAACGAACCGCTGGTGTTCGGGTTGTCATGCCAATGGCATTGCCCGGTAGCTACGTTCGGAACTGATAAGCGCTGAAAGCATCTAAGCGCGAAGCAGGCCTCGAGATGAGTTCTCACTAGACTTTTAAAGTCTCTGAAGGGCCGTTGAAGACTACAACGTTGATAGGCAGGATGTGGAAGTGGTGTGAGCCATTAAGCTAACCTGTACTAATTACCCGTGAGGCTTAACCATACAACGCCAAACGCGTTTTATGACAGCGTAACAGACAGAAGTTAGTATACTAAAGTAGATTTACGATTATCAGATTTCCGAATTTTAGTTAATTGCGAATGCGATTAACGACCAGAATATGCTTGGTGACAATAGCGTTTTGGACCCACCTGACTCCATGCCGAACTCAGTAGTGAAACGAAACAGCGCCGATGATAGTGTGGCATTTGCCATGTGAAAGTAGGACATCGCCAGGCTCCTAATTTAGTCGAAAGACTTTAAATTTAAAAATTAATAATAAGAAAATTGAAAAGAATTTTCTTGGTGACAATAGCGTTTTGGACCCACCTGACCCCATGCCGAACTCAGTAGTGAAACGAAACAGCGCCGATGATAGTGTGGCATTTGCCATGTGAAAGTAGGACATCGCCAGGATCCTAATTAAAGAAAGCCCGACTCGAAAGAATCGGGCTTTTTTGTGTTTAATGCTTTCTACTATATCGGATGTCAGAAAATAGATGTCTGATACCAATCCGCAAAAATACTTAATCATTTTGAGTGATCAAACCAGTCGCTACCTGCGTTAAAAATTTCTGATTTAGAACAACTAAATAACTAAATTTTTGCCTTGTTATCAACGCGGTTTTATTGCCTCAAAATAGACCACTTAATTAAGCGGAATGGTATGATCACACAGATTGAAAGGTTCTCTTAAATCGCTTATTTCACCTCACGCTGAGATAATTAGGACGTAAAAGGCACTTTAGTGCTGAAAAGTCTCTGAATTGCCACTGTAGTGTATCTTTCAGATTAAGACATTGTTGAGCTTTTAGCGCTTGCTACTCTACTTTAAACTCCTTGCTTCCCTATCTTTGTTATGCGATAAAGCGTTTTATATTTGTAATACAATTAAGGTGTTTTGTGTCTCGTAAGAAAACAACAAAATCGAAAGGCTCATCAGGTTTAAACCGTAAGAATAGTGAAGCATTTATCAGCAAATTTTCAGCTCATCCAGATACACAAGTGTGCCCATCGGGTTTGATGTATAAAGTTGTAGAGGATGCGGCAGGTGACAAGCTCACAGAGTTTGATACTGTTGTTATTAATCAACGAATTATGCTCGCTGACGGTCATGTTATTGCCGATAGCTATAAAGCGGGTATGCCGGAGGTGTTTGCTTTATCGGAAGCGATTGAAGGCCTAAGAGAGGGGCTTTTGTTGATGAATATAGGATCTCGCTATGAATTTGTGATCCCTCCTGCGCTTGCGTGGGGTAAAAAGGGGAATGGTGGTAAAATTGGTGCAAATGCAGTGCTGCATTTTGATGTTCGCTTAATTCGTTTAGCCTAACTCGACACTGAGCTAGAAACGCGTTACCGTCTTGTATGGCTGATTAAGGATATTTATGGACGCATTTACTTCACGGGTTTACTTACTACGTCATGGCGAAATTGCAACTCCGGGCATTCTTTGTGGGCACGTTGATGTTGCTTTGTCAGATGTAGGCTATGAACAGATGCGTCTAGCAAGCGCAAAATTATCTCGCTTCGATGCTATTTATAGCTCTCCGCTAAAACGTTGTTCAACGCATGCAGAATTCTTAGCTCGTCAGCATACAATCAATGTGCAATATAACAATGCATTGAAAGAGTTTAATTTTGGTGACTGGGATGGCCAAGATTACCAACAACTTTGGCAACAAAATGGTAAACCTCATGTCGGTGATTTTTGGCAACATCCGTGGCAGGTTAAAGTGCCCAATGGTGAATTAATGGCTGACTTTTACGCGCGAGTCGAAGCATGGTGGCAGGCATTTTTAGTTTCGCTTACAGAGTCCAAACATACGCAATCATTAGTGATTAGCCACGCCGGTGTAATTAAACAAATCCTCGCTATTATTTGTCATATGCCTAAACAAACGAATACTCACCTTAATGTTTTTCATTTACCTTATGCAGGGTTAATAACGTTAGATGTATATATAGATGAACAAGGGCAAGCGTGGCCTAAAATAGTTTTTTAGCCATCTAGAGTGATATTCATTGAATTATTTACTTAGCCCGCCATAATATACCGAACTACCTCAAAATTTAGATTTCGGCGTTTTACAGGGGCTTTATATCAAGGCGTTACTTTGCAGCACGTTTATAAGTAACAACTTAGAAAGTAAGTTTTTGAACAACGTTCTGCGGGTTGGTTTAAAGCGATTAATTCCGCGTTATTGATTTTAGGAAAGGAATAACCATTCTGTGTAATCAATTTCTTGCCTATATTGCTTTAATTCCAACAGAAACTCGCATCATGAGGTCGTTTAGGTATATCTATATGCTATGGAATGGGGTGAGATTCTCCAGCTGTTCCCGCAACTGTAATCCATGATGAACATGGTCAGCCAGATACTTAGCAACAACAATTAGTCTTATTATGCTAATACAGTAGAGTGTTTATCGATTTGAGCGATTTAATATTCAAACTAATTAGTATCATTGAGCGGGTCAACTCACGTTATCTACTGATATAGGTCAGTGCTTTCTGGTGCGTTGATAAAACTCGCCAAGAGAGTGTAATTTGCAATTAAAAAGCCAAGGCATAACCCCTTTAATTTCAGTATCTGATTTAAGCTGGGGAATTGCTGATAAAACAATTCTTAAATCAATCAATTTGCAGTTAAATGCAGGTCAATTTATTGGTTTGCTGGGACCTAATGGCGCCGGTAAATCAAGTTTATTGCGTTGCTTATATCGCTATTTAAAACCACAACAAGGTGCAGTCTTTTTAGCTGGCGATAATATTTGGCAAATCAGTGCTGATGAATTCGCAAAAAATGTTGCTGTGGTTTTACAAGAGTCTCCTTCGCAATTTAATTTATCTGTTTTCGATGTAGTTAGTTTAGGTCTCACCCCACACAAAACCCTGTTTAGTGCGACTAATGCCGATGATAAAAAGCGTATTTATCAAGCAATCGAGCAGGTTGGTTTAAGTCATCACACACAGCAAAGCTTTGATTCACTTTCGGGTGGAGAAAAACAGCGTGCACTTATAGCCCGCTCAATTGTTCAGCAACCAAAGTTATTGATTATGGATGAGCCAACCAGCCATCTTGACGTTAAGTATCAAATTCAAATTATGGAGCTTGCTAAGTCACTTGATGTCACTGTGCTCGCTTCATTTCATGATTTAAATCTAGCTGCTAGCGTATGTGATGAGTTACTTGTTATCGATGAAGGTCAATTAATTACGCAAGGCACACCAAAAGAGGTGCTTACCGAGCAGCTGTTAAGTGATGTTTTTGGTGTTTGTGCAAGAGTGTCTGCTCATCCTCAGTCAACCTCGTTTGATGAGTTCGTGCCACATATTACCTACTATTACGGCTATAACAGACAGGAGCATCAAGATGACTGATAGGGTGCGTTTTAGTCTCTGTGTATGCGTTGCACTTGTTAGTTGCTTTTTAGCACTCAGTTTTGGTGCCGCGAGTACATCAATGAGTGATGTGCTGCATAGTTTAATCAGCCAGGGCAGTGATGAATTTATCCAACGTATTATTTTGCAACTGCGCATGCCACGTATGATATTGGCGTTTTTAGCTGGAGCTGGGCTCGCGCTTGCTGGGCTTATATTACAAACCGTAACGCGAAACCCGTTGGCAGACCCTTACTTATTTGGTATTTCTTCAGGTGCCTCATTTGGTGTGGTTTGCTTTATATCGCTTACCGGTGTGAGTTTTGGCTTTAGTATGTCGATTGCTGCATTTTTGGGCAGCTTACTCTCTATGTTTTTGTTGATTGGCATTGCTGGGCGTCGCCATGTAGGGCAAGTTGAAGCGATGTTATTGGCGGGGGTCGCACTGTCATTTCTGTTTAGTGCTTTAACCAGTTTATTACTTTATTTTAGCGATCCTCAGGCGATTACAGCTATCTTATTTTGGACTATGGGAAGTTTTTCACGTGCTGAGTGGGGAACGCTCTGGATCCCGCTCACCGTAATCATTGCGTGTATGACGTTAATGATCGCTTTTCGTCGTCAGTTAAACGCTATGTTGCTTGGTGATGAAAGCGCGGCAACACTGGGAATTCATGCTCAACGTTTTCGTATTTTAATGTTACTACTTAGTTCGTTAATTACTGCTGTTTTGGTCGCTATGTGTGGGGGGGTTGGCTTTGTTGGGCTTATGATCCCGCATATTGTCCGCTACTTTACGTCGCAAGGCTCAAGCCACAACCTTTTAATGACGAGCCTTGTTGGTGGTACATTTATGGTATGGGTCGATGTGCTTTGTCGTACTTTACTGACTAATCAAGAATTGCCTGTGGGTGTGATCACTGCGGCTATAGGCAGTGTGTTCTTTTTATCTTTACTTTATTTTCGTAAACAGCGTAGGTAGCCCATGTTTAATATCGCACCTCTTAACTCGCAGTATGCATCTGTAATTCAACAAAAAATAGATCTTAAAACCAAACCTTTAGGAGCGCTTGGTCAATTAGAAGAGTGCGCAAAAACGTTGACACTCATTTTAAGTCAATCTCTTAACTCAGAGCACGCTGTAGATGAATTTAAACCCGTTATTAACGCACCAACACTCGTCGTTTTTGCAGGTGACCATGGTGTTGCTAGCCAAGGGGTTTCGATTGCGCCAAGCAGTGTGACTTCACAAATGATTGCTAATTTTGCGCATGGTGGAGCAGCAATTAATGTATTTTGTCGTCAACTTGGATGGCTGCTTGAGGTCGTTGATGCAGGCACTTTGTCAGAACAGCATCATATTAGTGTTCATAATCAACGTTTAGGGCATATTACTGAGTCAATAAATACCTCAATGGCGATGTCGCCAGCGCAAGTTGAACAAGGCTTTAAGTTTGCTAAGCAGCGTGTGAATGCAATAAAAAATACAGGGTGTAATACCGTCGCATTCGGTGAAATGGGGATCGGTAACACAACCAGTGCGGCAGCATTAATGGCTGCTCTATTATCATTACCTGCCGCTCAATGTGTGGGTAAGGGCACGGGCGTAACGGATGAGGTGGTAGCTAAAAAAATTGCGGTTGTTGAACAAGCCGTTAATTTGCATCGGGCGCATCTAAACGATCCATTAATGACATTAGCGGCGCTGGGTGGCTTTGAAATAGTTCAAATAACAGGTGCTATTTTAGCCGCGGCAGAATTAGGCATGGTGGTGGTTATTGATGGCTTTATTTGCAGTGCCGCAGCATTGGTTGCGACACGTATAAACGCGCATGCACGTGATTATATGATTTTTGCTCACGCCTCAGATGAGCAAGGACATAAAGCCATGCTGGCAGCGTTAGACGCATCGCCATTATTAAACCTTAATTTGCGCTTAGGAGAGGGCAGTGGTGCCGCCTTGGCGTTACCATTATTACAATCATCGCTTGCATTTTATAACGAAATGGCAAGTTTTGCAGATGCACATGTTGAGCAGGTTGTTTAAGCAATGAATACACACAACTCATCGCCTTCTCAAAAGCAGCTATTATTGCTAGCTGTTAGTTTTTTAACACGTATACCTGTGAGGTTTAATTTTGAGGTATCAACGACGGCATTGAACCAAGCCAGTCGCTATTTTGCTTTGGTAGGGGTTCTACTTGCGGGGATTTTAAGTTTAGGTTATCTCGTGTTTAGTTACTTTTTTCCTGCTTCAATTTCCGTGGCACTTGTTATGGCCTTAGGGTTAATTTTGACGGGGGCATTTCATGAAGATGGGTTAGCAGATGTGTGGGATGGCTTTGGTGGTGGCTGGAAAGTTGAAGATAAGCTGACCATTATGAAAGACAGCCGTTTAGGAACCTACGGAGCGGCTGCGCTTATTATTGTGCTGCTTATTAAGTTTCAAAGTTTAGTTGTGTTGTCTGAGTCACTAAATTTGCTACTTATTGCGTTGCTATTAGGGCAGAGTTTAAGCCGAATTGTCGCAACGAGTTTAATTGCTGACATGGATTATGTTAGTCACGATGCAACCAGCAAAGTAAAACCCGTTGCGATGTACTTAAGCACCGAAAGTTACCAAATACTGCTTGCGACTGGCGGGGCAGTGATACTTTTCGCATGGTTATTTTCAGTGCTCAGTATTTGGCACATCTTCACTGTAATCCTTGTACTTACTATAACGCGTTTTATATTAATTCACTGGTTCAAAAAACAGTTATCAGGTTATACCGGAGACTGCCTAGGTGCCGCACAACAAATTGCTGAGCTGGCTGTATATTTAACCTTAGTGAGCATGTTATGAAGCAACCACATACCTTGATTTTAGGTGGCGCACGCAGTGGTAAAAGCCGCTTTGCAGAGCAACTAGCTAGCAATTCAGGCAAATCGATTATTTATCTTGCGACAGCCAATGCGGGTGATAGTGAAATGGCTGAACGCATTGCACGTCATCAATTAGAGCGCGATGGTCGTTGGCAAGTTATCGAAGAGCCACTGCAATTGGCTAAAGTGCTCAAAGAGCATGGCAAAGCAGACCGCTGTATTTTGGTTGATTGCTTAACACTTTGGCTGAGTAATTGTTTATGTCAGCACGGTGAAGCATATTGGCTAGAGCAAAAAGCAGCACTACTTGATGTGCTTAAAGAGCTTCCCTGCGAGGTTATTTTTGTTAGCAATGAAGTAGGCCATGGTATTGTGCCATTGGGTGAATTGAGCCGCCAGTTTGTTGATCATTCGGGTTGGTTACACCAATCACTTGCCAAGCAGGTTGCTCGGGTTGAGTTTATTATTGCTGGCCTTGCACAAACATTAAAGAGGGAGCAATGATGAAAACCCTTATGGTGCAAGGCACGACATCTGATGCAGGTAAAAGCACTTTAGTGGCGGCATTGTGTCGCATTTTTGCTAAACGCGGCATTAAGGTTGCGCCTTTTAAGCCGCAAAACATGGCACTTAATAGTGCTGTAACCGCCGATGGAGGCGAGATAGGGCGTGCACAAGCACTGCAAGCAGTGGCAGCTAATGTGCCCGCTGAGGTTGATTTTAACCCTATTTTACTAAAACCAAATAGCGATACGGGTGCACAAGTTATTGTGCATGGAAAAGCGCTTTCAAATATGGAAGCCGGCAGTTACCACGATTATAAAAAGGTCGCTATGGACGCTGTACTCACCTCTCAAAAGCGCTTAAGCGAACGGTTTGAGCTATTAGTTGTTGAAGGCGCAGGCAGTCCAGCAGAAATTAATCTCAGAGAAAATGATATTGCTAACATGGGGTATGCTGAGGCTGTCGATTGCCCAGTGATCATTATTGCCGATATTGATAAAGGCGGGGTTTTTGCTCACCTGGTTGGGACGTTAGCGTTGTTATCTGAATCAGAGCAAGCGCGCGTAAAAGGGTTTGTAATAAATCGTTTTCGTGGTGATATAGCACTGTTACAAAGTGGTTTAGATTGGCTTGAGCAATACACCAATAAACCTGTTTTGGGGGTTTTGCCATACTTACATGATTTAGCCTTAGATGCCGAAGATGCCGTGGCTATTGCTAATAAAGTTGCTAAGCCACAGTTACACATTGCTGTTCTTCTTTTACCTCATATTAGTAATCACACTGATTTCGATGTCCTCAGACTGCAACCAGAAATAGACCTTCACTATGTCCGTCATACACAATCGATTCCTGATGTTGATCTAATTATTATTCCAGGTAGTAAGAATGTGTTAAGCGATTTAGCCTTTCTAAAAAATGAAGGGTGGGACAAACAAATACACCGCCATCTTCGTTACTCAGGCAAAGTGCTGGGTATTTGTGGTGGCCTACAAATGTTAGGGATGCGAATTGCCGATCCTCATTCTGTCGAGTCTACATTAGGGGAAGCAAAAGGGTTGGGAATCGCTAATTTTGAAACTCAGTTAGGCCAACAAAAAGTGCTGACACAAGTAACTGGAATATTGCATTTAAACAGCAGCGAACAGCAAGTTTGTGGCTATGAAATACATGCCGGAATAAGTGAGGGGCCAGCGCTTGAACAGCCTTTTATAACGTTTGAACAGCATCCGAATGGCTTTACCCATGACGGCTTTATTAGCGATGATAATCAAGTAGCAGGTACTTACTTACATGGGCTTTTTGATACACCTGATGCAGTAAATCAGTTGGTCAGATGGCTAGAGCCTGAGACGAAATTGACACCTATCGATCTTAATCAACACCGCGAACAGCAGTTAAATAGACTCGCAGACGTAGTGGAAAAACATATGGATATTGAGCAAATTATCAATATTTATGACACCTTTAGTAAGGAAAAATAATGAGCGAAAACAACCAAGATAAGCACCAACAGCGCCAACAAAAAGTAAAACAAAAAGTAGACGAGCGCATCGCCGCGGCTCAAAAAGAGCAAGGTATTTTTCAGGTCATTACAGGTAACGGGAAAGGAAAATCAACCTCAGGCTTTGGTACTGTAGCGCGTGCTGTGGGTCATGGCATGAAAGCAGCTGTTTGTCAGTTTATTAAAGGCACTTGGGAGTGCGGTGAACGTAATTTACTCGAAAAAGCAGGCGTCGAATTTGTCATTATGAATACGGGTTTCACTTGGGAGACTCAAAATAAAGACTCTGACACAGCGGCAGCGCAAGTAACATGGCAAGAAGCAAAACGAATGCTAAAAGATGAGTCTATTAATTTAGTGATGCTCGATGAAATCACTTATATGATTACCTATGGCTACATTGATTTAGATGAAGTCATTGCTGCAATTAGTTCGCGACCTGCAATGCAATCAGTGATTATTACAGGGCGAGGCGCGCACCGAAAACTCACAGAACTTGCAGACACCGTGAGTGAAGTACGTAACGTGAAGCATGCATTTGATGCTGGCATAAAGGCACAAAAAGGGTTTGATTACTAATATGAAAGCACTGACCTTTAGTTGCTTATGGGCATTGATGTGGTTGGCTCAGTTTTCTTACGCACATGAAATTAAAGAGCCTCTGCGTATCGTTGCTTTGGCTCCGCATATAGTCGAAAACCTGTTTGCAATTGGTGCTGGAGATCGCATCGTTGGAACTGTCGATTATGCCGATTACCCTGCACAAGCCAATGAAATTGAACGAGTGGGTGGTTACTACGGCATCAATATGGAAAGGCTCTTATCGCTGAAACCTGATCTTGTTCTTGCATGGAAGACCGGTAATAAAGCTGAAGATCTTGCTTACATTGAGAAATTAGGTATTCCGGTTGCTTACAGTAACCCAGACCAAGTGGATAATGTGGCTGATGAGTTACGTAAATTAGGTGAGTTAACCCATTTAAAAACGCGAGCCGATAGAGTAGCCACTGAGTTTGAAGTAAAGCTTGCTGCCATCCGTGCTTCACAGCAGGATAAACTCCCAGTGAGTGTGTTTTATCAGTTATGGCCAGAGCCGATGATGACGGTGGGGGGTAACACATGGATTAATCAGTTATTAACGATTTGCCATGCTGACAATGTATTTGCAAACAGTGAAACCGATTATCCGCGTATCAGTATTGAAAATGTGCTGGTAAGTAAACCCGAGGTGATTATTATCCCCGATGAAAAATCGAAAAAGCCGCAACCTCAAATAGATTGGCGACAATGGCCTGAATTACCGGCCGTTCAGCATAACCAATTTATAAGTGTTAACGCTGATTTATTACATCGCTTTACAACCCGCATGCTTGATGGCTTGAGCGAGATGTGTGGTAAAATAGACATTTCAAGAAAGCAAATACAGGCTTCAAAATGACCAACTGGCAAGATTTTTTAAAGGCTGAATTAGCCAAGCCCTATATGCAAGACACACTAACCTATGTTGCTGATAAACGCGCTGCGGGTGTTGTTGTATTCCCACCTGAAGAACAGGTTTTCTCAGCCTTTAACGCCACTCCTTTAAACGATGTGAAAGTGGTTATTTTAGGGCAAGACCCTTATCACGGTGAAGGGCAGGCACATGGATTATGCTTTTCAGTGCAACCTGAGGTTAAAAAACTGCCGCCTTCACTTAAAAACATCTATAAAGAACTGGCCACAGATATCGACGGATTCGAAATACCTGAGCATGGTTACTTACAAAGCTGGGCAGAGCAGGGCGTGTTTTTATTGAATACAGTACTGACCGTTGAGCAGGGAAACGCGCATTCACATAAGCATTTGGGATGGGAGCAGTTTACAGACCAAGTTATCGCACTGATCAATCAGCAATGTGAGGGAGTTGTGTTTGTTTTGTGGGGGGCACATGCACAAAAGAAAGGTAAACACATCGATACATCGCGTCATCACGTGATCCAAGGCCCACATCCTTCACCTTTGTCTGCACATCGAGGTTTTTTTGGGTGTAAGCATTTTTCAACGATTAATCAGCGACTGAGCGAACAGCATAAAACACCGATTAATTGGCACCTTCCTAAAATTTAATGCAAACAAAAGGCCCTTGCGGGCCTTGATTTAAAAGTCTAGCTCATCAATCGCTATACTGTCTGTAAAGTAGTCTAACTCCTGTAGTTCTTTACGTAATCTGTGCTTATCTTTCAAAGCTTCGATTTCGCGCCATTTTCTCTTTTTATTTTTTGTAGAGGTCTTTTTTGTTGTACTAGGACCTTCTAATATTTCTAAAATATCGTCTAGGCTATCCATGAACTTCTCCTATTGATTATTTTGAACCTCGGAAATATCTATACCACAGGCTAGACAAAAATAGAATAAAAAAGTGACGATATTGTTACAGGAATGTGATTGCTAGATGAATAGATCAAAATTTTGTATGGTATATAAACAAAAACGCCACCGAGAGCGGTGGCGTTCATTTACAATGATTTTTGCAGATTACATTGCTTTAAAGCGTGCTTCTAATTCAAGCTGCGCTTCGGCAAAAGAGCGAATGCCCTCAGCTAGTTTTTCTGTCGCCATGGCATCTTGATTATGTAACCAACGGAACTCACTTTCAGTCAGTGGTGCTGGTTTTGGTTCAACGGTAAAGTCGCTTTCAAGTAAGTACTCTTGTGCGTCTGTAAGCTCACCAAGCTCTTCAAGTAATGCAGGGCTGATTGTTAATTTATCACAACCAGTAAGCGCGATGATTTCACCCGTGTTACGGAAGCTTGCACCCATCACGACTGTTTTATAGTCATGGCGTTTGTAGAATTCATAAATACTACGAACAGACTGTACACCAGGATCTTGCATTGGATCAGTCGGTTTTTCCATACCATTCGCTACATGCCAGTCAAGAATACGGCCAACAAACGGTGAAATTAGAAATACATTTGCGTCGGCACAGGCACGTGCTTGTGCTTCTGAGAATAACAGCGTTAAGTTACACTTAGTGCCTTCTTTTTCTAATTGCTCGGCAGCTTTGATGCCTTCCCACGTTGATGCAACTTTAATAAGAATTTTATCTTTGCTTACCCCTTCTTTTTCGTAAAGACTAAGTAAAGTATGTGCTTTATCAATCGTCGCTTGTGTATCGAAAGATAAACGCGCATCGACTTCTGTCGAGATATAACCCGGTACAATTTCGCTGATTTCTTTACCAATTAATACGGCAAAATAATCGCAAGCAAGTTCAAGTTGCTTGGCTGCATCTTGCTCTGTTTCTTTTGCGTATTGCCATGCCTTGTCTAGATAAGGTTTATACGCTTCAATTTCACTGGCTTTTAAAAGTAAAGATGGGTTAGTTGTTGCATCTTCTGGTTGGTGCTTTTTGATAGCTTCAATATCACCTGTATCTGCAACAATAGATGAATGCTGTTTAAGCCTTTGTAGTGCTGAAGTCATTTGCTTTCCTCATTCCAAGCAAGTTAAAAGAAAATCCATTATAGCCACCTTAATGCTGCAACACTATGACAGTGTTTAATAGGTCAAATGTCCTTAACTAAGAAAACTAAGGCATTAGATGTGAAAATGCAGCGAATTAAGGCGGGGCGAAACAAAACGTGCATTTTGATTCATTTAATGTTGAAATTGACATCAAACAAATTACAAGTCAATAGCTATCTATGATCACAGTTATTTCACCTGCAAAAAATTTAGATTATGAAACACCAGCCACGACCGACAAATTCACTCAGCCTGAATTACTCGAGCACAGCGAAGAGTTAATGTCAGTTTGCCATGATTTAACCCCTGCTCAAATTGGCAGTTTAATGAAAATCAGCGATAAACTAGCCGGTTTAAATGCAGCGCGATTCGCACAGTGGTCACAGCCGTTTACAACAGAAAACGCAAAACAAGCCGTCCTTGCATTTAATGGAGATGTGTATGGTGGTTTAGATGCACAGTCGTTAACACACTCTGACTTAGATTATGCACAGTCTCACTTACGAATTTTATCTGGCCTTTACGGTGTGCTTAAGCCGCTCGATTTAATGCAAGCTTACCGCCTAGAAATGGGCACTAAGCTTGAAAATCCACGCGGTAAAAACTTGTATGAGTTTTGGGGGAGTGTGATAGCCGAAAAACTCAATACAGTCTTGGCAGAGCAAGACAGTAAGTACTTAGTAAACCTTGCTTCAAATGAGTACTTTAAAGCAGTTGATAAAAAAGCCTTGAATGCACAAATTATAACACCTCATTTTAAAGATTGTAAAAACGGCCAGTATAAAGTGATCAGCTTTTACGCGAAAAAAGCCCGCGGCATGATGGCGCGTTACATTATTGAGAATAAAATTACTCAATTGAGTGATTTAAAAGATTTCACAGTAGCGGGTTATTACTTCAGTAGCGATGCAACCGCGAAAGAGCTCGAACCTGTTTTTCTGCGAGAAGAACAGCACTAGAAAAAAGAGCCTACTTTAGTGTGTTAAAAGCCGTGCGATGCACGGCTTTTTTTATGGTTTTTATTTGTCTGATTAAACATGGCGTTCATTTTGCAAATTACCGAGTTAGTTAATATAAGATAACAAGGTATAAACATGCTAAAAATTCCATCCGTTAGTGAAGCTGAAAAGCTCATTGAAGAGAAGCTTGGTGGTTGGATTGATATTGTTATAAGTCATATTCCTAACTTCATCGTCGCAATCATAATAACCATTTTATTTTCGCTTTTAGCGCGAGTGTGTGGCTCAATGCTGCGTAAAATCTTACGTCGCTCTTTGGAATCAACGCAAATTGCTGATTTGATGTCGTCTATTGCAAAAGTGGTTATTCTTTGTGTAGGGCTGTTTGTTGCGCTCGATTTTTTAGGCCTCAGAGGCACCGTGACTTCATTACTCGCAGGTGCTGGTATTGTTGGTCTTGCTATCGGTTTTGCTTTTCAGGATATGACCGAAAACTTAATCGCAGGTATTGCCATGGGTATTCGTAAACCCTTTAAAGCAGGTGATGTCATTCGAACGGAAAGTGTATTTGGTACAGTGCGCGCGATTAACCTCAGAAACACCCTTATCGAGAATTTTTATGGACAACTAATTCTCGTACCGAATAAAATTTTATTTAGAAACATACTTAGTAATTACAGTACGTTAGGCGTTCGCCGTATTGAGGTGCCTGTGGGTATTTCGTATGCCGATGACCCAGAGCAAGCTGCAGAGGTTATCGTTAAAAAAATCAATGAATTTGATTTTGTGATCAAGCAAGAAGAGACCGCCGTGTACGCCGAAAGCTTTGGCGATAGCAGCATTAATTTACTGGTGTGGTTTTGGATTAAGTACCCCGGTGAAGCTGACTTTATGACTTTACGCCACAAAGCTGTTGTGGCTGTTAGAAACGCCTTAAGCGAAGCTAATATGACCATTCCATTCCCAATCCGCACGTTAGATTTTGGTATTAAAGGCGGCGAAAAATTAAACACCATGATCAGCGAAAAACAGCAAGATAAGGCCGCGGATGCAAAGCCAGCCGATAAGTAAAATTTACTGACTCACCGGCGTGATTTACACAGGGAAGTGTACGTGAGCGGGTGGTTGTTTCCGTTTTATTCTCAGTCTAACCAAGCCAAACCGATTCTGTCGGATAGACGACACCTGTTACCAAGTGTCGCCCTCCTAAGAACCGTACGTGCAACTTTCACTGCATACGGCTCAAGCCTTCACGAAGGCACCTAATTGGTACCCAGCAACTTATAAAGCAGCGAGATTAGGCTCATTCCAAGAGTTGCGGCATTGCCTCTTTGCTTTTCTCTTTGCCAAGTATTCTTGGTATAAAGGATCAAAAGGCGTAGCTTCACTCCTGATTTTCACATGTCTCTCTATTGGCACCTTAGCTATTTGAAATAGATTAAACTGACAATCCATATTCATGCTCTTCTGCCAACCGTGAAATTGCCATTGGCCTCGACGGTTGATAAAGTACTTCATGGCGATCCAAGTTTTTGATTTTGTTGGATGATGCCTTTTAGCCCAATGCCATAACGCTAGAAATAGTTTGTGGCTCACATATCCGAATACTTGTTTGGCAACGCAATGGCGATAGTAATTCGACCAACCCCTGAGTTTCGGATTTATCAACTTGATTAGATCGTTAACGGGGGTGGTTGCGTGCTTTTTAGTGAGTTCGCGCAAGTTACTCAGAAATATTAACGTGTTAGATTTACTCGGTTTAATGAGCAGCTTTCCTTTGTACTTCCTATGGTTAAAGCCTAGGAAGTCAAAACCACGGCTAATGTGAGTAATGTGCGTTTTCTCTTCGGAGAGCGTTAAGCCTCTGTGTGCTAAGAAGTCAGCAATCAACGGTTTGATATCGTTCTCCAGCACGTCCTTTGAAGTGCAAGTGACGACGAAATCATCAGCGTATCCTATAAAGTTGGCTCTCGCCCCATTTTTAAGTGCGGTGGACTTTATGCGTTGCTCAAGACCTGCAAGAGTCATCAGCATCAAGGTTGGAGATATGATCCCGCCTTGTGGTGTTCCCTCGTCAGTGCGATAGAACAGCCCTTTGTCCATAAAACCAGACTTTAACCATTGTTCCAACATTCGTTTATCTACAGCTATATTATTCATAAGCCATTGATGCCCAATCTTGTCGAAACAGGCTTTAATATCTCCCTCAAGAACCCATTGTGCGGATTGCTTTTTACTCAAACAGAGAAAACACTGAGCAATAGCATCAGCAGTACTTCTGTTGCGCCGAAAGCCGTAACTATTTGGGTCAGCAAGTGTTTCTGACACAGGCTCTAGTGCGAGAAGATGAAGCGCTTGCAGCGCTCTATCGACCATACACGGGATACCCAAAGGTCTGAGCTTGCCGTTTTTCTTAGGGATGTAGATACGCTTGAGCGGTTTGGCTTGATAAGCTTTTCTGCTCAATTGATTGACTGCTTTCATGCGGCGCGTATCCGTATTCCAGATGACGCCGTCTATTCCGGGCGTTTTACTGCCTTTGTTTTGTGATACTCGCTTAACAGCAAGAAGTTTTGCCGAATGCGAGTGAGTCAGTATCCATTGCAACGCTTTCGCTTTGCCGTGTTTACTTTCTCTTGTTGCTTTTGCAATACGCATCTGAAGCTTTAAAACGTGTGACTCAACAGTTTTCCAATTTATGGATTGCCATTGAGCACTGTCAGGAGAGGCACTAATCTCTTTTGAAATCATCATTTGCGTTTCTCCTTGAATAAAGTTCTTCAAATTCTCTTGCAAAGGAAGACCAGTCGGAAGTCAGCTCACTTTCGTGCCAGACAGACGTCTGTATCTGCATCATTACAATCCAGCCTTTGCTTTCTCCAACATCCTCTACCTGCATCACTATCGGCTATATAAGCTTTCCCAAAGGGAGTGATACAGGCTTACCGTGTTCCGTATGTTGCGCAATGTCAGGTTAGATGCCCGCTATAGTGCGGAGAGTTCAGTGATCACGAAAGAGCATGGGGCAATCTCTTTCCGACTCTCGCGCCTTTTGGCTACAGCGTATTAACCACTTCCGCTGTTTCATCATATAACGCACCTTACGCGGATTCACTTATGTTCATCATACTGACTGCCTAGCACTCACCCGATTTGTGGTTATCAGGAGGATCGTCCTCTCACGATTAAGATCCCGATTGGCGCATACCAACCTTCGTTACATTGTCAGAGCCGCTACTTTATTCAGGCTCCTAGGATCATCTGGTGATACAGATGGTTCACTCATTAAGCGGTGAACAGCGCTTCATACGACTTCACGTCGCACGCCCCAAAGTGAGTTAACGTAATTACTCTATAGGTTGGCTTTGAGCTATTAGATACAGTCTTATTCATCTAATGATATTGGCGCTACCCCATAATCTGATATTCCACTAATTTTTTGAGCGACAAGTGTATTTTCTTTTTCTGAATACCTTTAGTGTCAATAAAAATATTATAGTTGGCAATGCATTACGTTATTTGTTAAAAATAGATTCATTAATACATGCGCGTAACATCGGCACAAAGATGCGCGACGAGCGCACTATAAAATGTTATATACCTAGGGATAGACTGAGTTAAATGGATGCATTGAGCAAGCTTCAAGAAAAAAATAAAATCCACTCTAAGCATCAGCGTAGTACTAGCTGGAACACGGTTTGGATGTTTTGTCTATTGAGCCCTTTGCTATTTAGCTATGGCTACGAATTTTATTTTTCAGTTATACAAAATACTGAATTCGAGTCAATTCACCCAGCTATAGTTTCAGTCGGCTCGCTAGGCTTTGGTTTGCCGTTAGCAGCTATGGGCGATCTAATGCTTTTTAAGCGCGTCATAAAGTTGCTTTTGCTAATTGCTGCAGAATCATGGTTCATTTGGTTTTGGGTTGTTTCTGAATTATCTTGGTTAGCGTTTTTGCCACTCATTCCTGCTTTTGTTATGTTGCAAATTCAGTTACCCAAAATAAAGGCTGGTGAGTAAACGGTACATACAAGCTGTTTAAAATGGACGCTTTACTGCTTGGCTGGCGCTCATTCTTCGCTAATTATAGCCAAGCGTAAACCGACAATTAACAGGGCGTTTTGCTCTATAGAAATATTTATGTGAAATTCACCTAATAGCCGACGACCTAAAACGTTTCTGTCCAAATATGCGTTATACTCAACGTCTGCTCACACTCAATGATGGCCTTAAGACCGCTAATAGCATGTATGCGAAATTCGGCTGTGAGCGATAAGCGGAAGCTACCTTAATGATTTCCTATCGTGTTTCACAGAATAACAGTATCAAGGATTGTTACACACTCAATGAAAACGTTTTTTAAATATCTAGCAATATTACTTGTGCTTTTTATTGGCTTTAATTATGTCAAAGAATCATTTAGGGAATATGGAATCGTCAATGTATCGAACTCCAAGCTTTGCATTCCAAAATCCTACGAACTCATAGTCAATGTGCCTTATCTTTGGTTTATTGATGATGAAGATCTAGATGAAAATGCCGCTGGTGGTCTTTATAAAATATCAGCACAAGAAGTAGCTGACTCAATTACTGGTTATACTTATAGTCATATAAACCAATACAACGTTGATTTAAAACATGAAATAACAGGGATCATTTGGGGGCTAAATCAAATAGGAAAACCAAATGGTGTCGCAGAAGCTGCATGGAATGTCCAAACAGAAAAAACTGAGCCAGCAGTAGATTTTAATGAAAGCTTAAATTTATATGAAATAGGCGACAGAAGATTTATTGATACGTGGTGGAGTTTAGCTAAAACCCCGCCTAATCCGCGTCTAGATGCAATGCCTGATGATTGGTTTATTGGAAGCTGTATTGGCAAGAAGCCTATGAACTTTAGATGCAAAAGAAGCTTCATATATAAAGATTTTTACTTTACTTATGACGTTCAGGCGCACGACCTGCATTTAATACCTCAGATTGAAAGCTTCCTTCAAGTTAAGTTCGAAGAATGGGAATCATACTGTAAAGCATGAGTCAGTGAGCGACAGCTAATGGCACAGAGCCGTCCTTCTGTTATGAAATGCTTTTGTCCAAAATTGGCTTGAACTACCATCTGCTGTTTACTCAAGAATGGTTGGTATTGGTTACTTATAAGTAACCGCCTCGCGCGAAATAAATTTACGCCTACGCTGAGCTATTTTTGACTTGGCGCTTAAAACTTACGGCTTACAGCGAGGCTTACTTTGCTGGGTTTCGCTCCGCTCTTATCTTCACACAAAATCAACTGAGAGAGGGTGGCTTAAGCTCAACATCAAAAAAGCGCAATCAGTCAAACTGGTTGCGCTTTTTGCTTATTCGCTGTGTGAGCGATTAGTGTAAGATACGTGCTCTGATTGTACCTTCAACTGCACTTAGTTCTTTAAGTGCGACTTCTGAATGGTCTGTGTCTACATCAATTACTACGTAACCAATCGCTTCGTCAGTTTGTAAGTACTGTGCTGCGATATTGATACCGTGCTGTGCAAACGCTTGGTTAATTTGCGTTAACACGCCGGGTCTATTTTGGTGTACGTGCAATAAGCGACTGCGGTTAGCGAGTTCAGGCAGTGATACTTCAGGGAAGTTCACGGCTGTAATTGTTGACCCATTATCTGAATACTTAGCAAGTTTACCCGCAACTTCAATACCAATGTTCTCTTGTGCTTCTTGCGTTGAGCCACCAATGTGTGGGGTCAAAATAACGTTATCAAAACCACGCAGAGGTGAAACAAATTCTTCGTCATTCGATTTTGGTTCAACAGGGAATACGTCGATGGCAGCACCGCTTAGCTTTTTCTCGCTCAGTGCTTCTGCAAGCGCATCAATATCAACCACTGTACCGCGTGAGGCATTGATTAAAATCGCGCCTTGCTTCATGACTTCAAGCTCAGCCATGCCAATTAGGTTTTTAGTTTGCGGCGTTTCTGGTACGTGTAAGCTAATTACATCGGCACGTTGCAATAACTGGGTAAGGTTATGTACTTGTGTCGCATTACCAAGCGATAGTTTGTCTTCGATATCAAAGAACTCTACGTTCATACCGATGTTTTCAGCCATGATACCGAGTTGTGTACCAATGTGGCCGTAACCAACAATACCTAACGTTTTACCACGGGCTTCAAATGAACCGTTGGCTGATTTTAACCAACCACCGCGATGAGCGAGGGCGTTACGCTGTGGAATACCACGAAGAAGTAATAAGATTTCACCAAGCACTAACTCTGCAACAGAGCGCGTGTTTGAGAATGGTGCGTTGAATACAGCAATACCACGCTCACGTGCAGCTTGCAGATCAACTTGGTTTGTACCGATACAGAAGCAGCCTACTGCAACAAGCTTTTCAGCTGCTTCTAATACCGCTTGATTAATATGAGTACGAGAACGAAGGCCAACAAAGTGCACATCTTTAATGCGCTCAATGAGCTCGTCTTCAGGTAAGGACGTTTTCACGTAGTCAATGTTACTGTAACCATTACGCTTTAGCGTTTCTACAGCACTTTGGTGCACGCCTTCCAGCAAGAGAATTTTAATTTTGTCTTTTGCTAACGATACCTTACTCATATCCTCATTCCTATTTACTTGATTTGCGGCCCATTTTTGGTGCCGATAATAACTTTGTCTGCACCGCGATGGGCAAACAAGCCGTTTGTAACTACCCCAACAATCTGATTGATTGTTAGCTCTAATTCTTTGGCATTGCTGATATCAAGGTTATGCACATCTAAAATGATGTTGCCGTTGTCTGTCACTACACCTTGGCGGTACACTGGATCACCCCCAAGTTTTACGAGTTCACGAGCAACGTAGCTGCGAGCCATTGGGATTACTTCAACT
Organism: Pseudoalteromonas sp. JSTW; assembly: GCF_013423925.1. Lineage (NCBI taxonomy): Bacteria > Pseudomonadati > Pseudomonadota > Gammaproteobacteria > Alteromonadales > Pseudoalteromonadaceae > Pseudoalteromonas > Pseudoalteromonas sp. JSTW. The sequence goes on along the minus strand of NZ_CP058972.1, from coordinate 2,721,202 downwards.
GGCAGTGGGAATGCCCCTAATGTCTCAACTTCTTTTGATTCATCAACAATACATACAAATTGTTTTGCTACCGCAGAGACTATTTTCTCGCGTGTTAGCGCTGCGCCACCGCCTTTAATCATTTCGTTGTGTGGGTTGATTTCATCAGCGCCATCAACATAAACATCAAGGCTTTGCACATCATTAAGCTCAAATACTTCAATACCAAGTGCTTTTAACTTTTCAGTTGAAGCTTCTGAACTTGAAACAGCACCCACAAGGGTGTCTTTTACCGTGTCTAGTGCATCAATAAAATGATTTACTGTTGAACCTGTGCCAACACCAACAATGGTGTTTTCTTTTACAAATTCGAGTGCTGCCCAGGCAGCGGCTTTTTTTAATTCATCTTGCGTCATAATTATGTGCTCAGTTGGCTGTCAGAGAGATACTTATTCAAGTGTTCATAGTATACAGAGAGAAGTGCTACCATTGGTAGATTTTCTCTGGGGTGATGATGTGTTTTAGCGGAACATCCCAAGATTCTATTGGTAAAGAAGACACATGCTGACATTGATGCGCCAGACCGATTAATATCGGCTTTTGCCAGTTCTCTTGGTAGTATCGTGCTAATGTTTTGTCATAAAACCCACCGCCCATACCTAAACGGTTACCTTGATCATCAAATGCCACGAGTGGCATTAATAAAATATCAAGCTTGTCTAAAGGACATATTTGACTGCAATTCAACTTGGGCTCCAAGATACCATAGCGATTTGCAGTCATGGGTGAATTTTCTTCATACCTTTGAAAGTACAAAGTAGTGCCATTAAACGGGTGGATTATAGGCAAGTAAAGGGGCGCTTTTTTGTGCCATAATTCTTTAATTAACAATGAGGTATCTAGTTCTCCATCATTGCTAAAATAAATGCCTATACGGGGATTTTGGGATGTATTTAATGATTTTAGGTGTTGAGTAAAATTCATTTTCAGCGCAATTGCTGCATTTTTTTGTTGCTCTTTGCTAAGAGAATTACGCTTTTTGCGAATAGATTGTCTTATTTCTGCTCGTATGTTGCTCATGTCAATATGTATATTAACTTTCTAAAAATGAGAATAGGTCAGGAAACAGTTCCACAATACCCAGCGCAATTAACAACACAACCACCATGGCAATCAATGAATAGAGCAGGGTGTTTGAACGCTTTTTAACAGGTTCGCAATATGCTTCTTCATCAAGCAAATCTTCTTCTTGCCATTTATCGGTGCTGCTTAGTTCACTGCTGTTTTCAAGTTCAGGGAGCCGTTGCTCAAGGTCGTCTAGCTTTTCTTCTAAGCGAATAAGACTACTGGTTATGTAGTCAAGCGCATCAAAAATACGCTCATCACGTTGCTTTGCGTCAAGGCCAATACTCGCAGGCTGCTGACTAACTGGTTGTAATTTAGCTTTTATGCCAACACTGGCCAGTAGTTTAGCTTGCTTAAGTGCTTTTTCTTGATCGCTCGGAGCAAACAAAGGTTTGTGCTCAAAAAGCCCTGCAACTTTGTCTGTGCTGGTTTTTAATTTTGCGGCAAGTTGCTCAGTCGCTTGTGTTTGATCTATGCCTGATTCAAGCCCGGCAAACATCACACGAAATTTTTCTGCCATGCTGTGATTTCCAAATCTCTAGAGTGTATGGCTGAAAGTATAAACCTAAATAGATCAATGGATAAACAAAAGCCCGTAAAAACGGGCTTTTTTCTTTTTGGAATTTACTTTGCGTGATTAGTATTTGGCGGCTTTGCCTTCTGCCGGCAGCGATTTCAAAATAAATTCACGTAAGTCATTGTTTGATGATTCAAGGTCGGCATGACGTAAATACATCATGTGACCACTGCGGTAGCCTTTAAAGCTTAAGCGATCTTTCATTTTACCACTTGGATCTAACTGCCACATTGTGTATTTAGCGTCAAAGTAGTTTGTTGCACCATCATAGTAACCAGATTGGATCATGACATTCAGGTACGGGTTTTGTGCCATTGCTAAACGCAGGTTTTCGCCAGTGTTATTACCTGAGCGGTCCCAAGGGTGAACATTACCAAATAAGTTGTATTTGATATCAGTTTTGTAATTTAACTCTTCACGTAGGTAGTAGTTAATTGCGGGTGTGAATGAGTGTAACCATGACGTGAGCTCTGCCCAGTAGTCTGGTGATTCACCCGCATCGCGTTTATCGATACCTAAGTAGCGTGAATCTAAACGACCCACCGTTTGACCGCGGTCACGTAGCAGCTCTTTCCAGAAAAAATCAGTTGGAATATCAAGGTTGTTTTGCTCAACAAATTTCTCTGATAAGCCAGCATATTTAGCTGCTTGCTTGATAATAGCGCGTTTTTCATCAGCCGCTAAAAAGCCCCCTTTAGCAATCGCTGGAAGGAACTTATTTACCGTGAAGTCTTCAACTTCTGGTAGTAGCTCATCTAAGTCTTTAGCTTGTAAATCAGCACTTAAAGCTTTGTGATACCACGCGGTTGCTGCAAAGTAAGGTAAGCGATTAGCTGCTTCTACAGGGCCTTCGCGCTTAATGCCAATTTCAGTTGGTGAGACTAAAATAACGCCGTTGATATACATCCATTGACGGTTTTGTAGTTCGTGAGCTAGGCCTGAAACACGGGTTGTACCATAGCTTTCACCAATTAAGAATTTGGGTGAGCGCCAGCGTTCATTGCGCGATACAAAGGTGTTTAACCATTCCGCTAAGTATTTTATGTCGGCATTAACACCAAAGAACATTTTTTGTTGATCAGATTTACTTGGTAGTTCGCCTTTTTCGTTCTCTAATACGCGAGAGTACCCTGTATTCACGGGATTGATGTAAACAATATCTGCAACATCTAAAATTGAATATGGGTTATCTTTAACGCCATAAGGTTGCACAGGGTAACCTTCGTCATCAATTTTTAATACGCGTGGTCCAGTATAAGCAAGGTGCATCCACACTGACGCAGAGCCCGGTCCACCATTAAACGAAAACACCAGCGGGCGCTTTGTACGATCGTCTACTTTATCGCGCTGATAATAGGTGTATTGTAACGTGGCGACGGCATTTCCTTGTTCATCCCAAACAGGCTGGGTCCCAGTGGTTGCAGTGTAAGAGAAGCGCTCACCGTTTATACGTGCTTTGTGTTCAGTCACGACATTGCTGTCTACGTCGATACGACGTTCGTTCTCAGCAAAACTAGGCGTACTAAAGGTCAATGTTAGGGCGGTTACAGACAAACCAATAAAACTAACGAGTTTCATGTTGATTCCTTATTATTCGAATTGCAGTCATTAAAAAGAAAAGCGCGCGCGATGACAAACTATTGAGACTAGTCACCAATATTAGTCGTTAAACAGAGAAATAATGAGAATGGCTGAGAAAATACCAAAAAGCGCGTTTTTTTATTAAAGATAGTTTGGTTAAATATTTAGCTAAATTGAAAAATAACGTATATTTAGCAAGTTTTATGATTTGTAATACATGCTTATAAAAGAGAAGTTGCGATGCAAAGAGTGTTAGTGGTTGAAGACAGTAAAGTAGTACAGCAGGTGTTACGTCACTTGGCTGCCCACTATTTAGATGTGGATGTCGACTTTGCGTGGTCTCTAAAAGAAGGCATTTCCTTAATTGCTAAGCATGAATATACCTTGGCGCTGGTCGATTTAACCTTGCCCGACGCGATGAATGGTGAGGTGGCTAAATACACACTATCAAAAAATATCCCAACAGTGGTTTTAACCTCAAAGATTGACGAATACATTCGCCAACAAATGTTAGAGTTGGGTGTGGTTGATTATGTTGTGAAAGATAATAGAGACTCTTATCACTACGCTATTAAACTCGTTGCGCAGTTACTGCGTAATCATGGTTGTAAGGCGTTGGTTGCTGATGACTCTGTACTTAGCCGCACGTTAATGAAACAAATGCTCGAAAAACAGTTGTTTGAAGTAAGTGATGCCCACGACGGTGAACAAGCATTGCAAATGCTCAAAGACGATCCTGAAATTAAATTGTTGCTCACAGATTATGCCATGCCAACAATGGACGGTTTTGAACTTGTTAAAGCGGTACGTAATTTTAGAGGCCGTGATGATTTAGCCATTATTGGGTTATCGGGGGCGGGCAAACACGGCTTATCTGCACGCTTTATCAAATATGGTGCAAATGACTTCTTAACAAAACCTTTTATGAACGAAGAGTTCCATTGCCGTGTTATGCAAACCATGGAGCAACTCGCTTTAATTGCCGACATAAAAGAAAGCGCATACCGAGATCACTTAACGGGTTTGTATAATCGTCGTTATTTTTATCAATATGCAGAAAAAGTACTGAAACATGTTGAGCAAGACAATGTGCTTGCCTTATTAGACATCGACTTTTTCAAAAATATTAATGATCAGTTTGGTCATGAGGCGGGCGATCAAGCATTAAAACAGGTCACTTCATTCTTAAAAACAAAATTTGATGACTTTACGATTGCACGTATTGGCGGCGAAGAATTTGCGGTTGTGCTGGACAATATGGGGCTTGAAAAAGCAGAGCTGAGGTTGAATACCTTTAGAGAGCAACTGGCCGAGCACGCGTTTTCTATCAATGGCGAGCCTTATTCATTAACCATGAGTATAGGGATTACGCCATTTTCTAAAGTATCACTGACTGGTGCTATGCGCTTAGCAGATAAAGCGTTATATCAGGCAAAACAGCAACAACGTAATTGCGTGGTTAGCTTACAGTCCAATTAAGTGCACCAGTGCTGGTAAATTGTTAAAAAAATGCACCATGAGGGTGCATTTTTTTTGTTTGAACGTCGTGGCTATCTCTTAACTTATTGAAATTATTTAATAAAAAATAGTGGCACAAAGGTTGGATTACATAAACCAACAGGATAACAATAAGCGTCCGAAGGGGGCCACTATGAAAATGATTAGTGCAATAATAAAGCCATTCAAACTTGATGATGTACGTGAAGCGTTGGCTGATTTAGGCATTGAGGGGATGACAGTTGTCGACGTTAAAGGCTTTGGCCGTCAACGTGGTCATACTGAACTATATCGTGGAGCTGAATACCAAGTCGATTTTATTCCAAAGATCAAACTTGAAATTGCAACGCGTAGCGAAAATTGTCAACGCGTCGTTGATACCATCACAAAAATTGCTTCAACAGGCAAAATCGGTGACGGCAAAATTTTCGTTTACGACCTAGACCAAATTGTTCGTATCCGAACGGGCGAACTAGACGAAGAAGCAATTTAAGGGGGATTTATGGAAAACACGATAGTAGAGTTGAAGTTCTCGCTCGACACATTTTACTTTTTAATGTCGGGTGTATTAGTCATGTGGATGGCAGCTGGTTTTGCCATGTTAGAAGCAGGTTTAGTTCGTGCAAAAAATACAACAGAAATACTAACTAAAAACGTTGCACTGTTCTCTATTGCTTGCACTATGTTCTTACTGGTGGGTTACAACATTATGTATGTTGATAACGCAGAAGGGGGTTTTGTTCCTTCGTTTGGTGCTTTAATTGGCACGCAGGCGTCAGATGCTAATCACTCTTTAGAATCTGATTTTTTCTTCCAAGTGGTATTTGTTGCAACGGCGATGTCTATTGTATCGGGTGCCGTAGCTGAGCGTATGAAGCTATGGGCATTCTTAATCTTCGCGGTTATTCTAACTGGTTTTATCTACCCAATTGAAGGTTATTGGACATGGGGTGCCGGGTTCTTATCAGAAATGGGCTTTGTTGATTTCGCAGGTTCGGCCATTGTACATGGTGCAGGCGCTGCAGCAGCATTAGCAGGGGTTCTTTTCTTAGGCGCTCGTAAAGGTAAATACGGTAAAAACGGTGAAATTTACCCAATTCCAGGTTCAAACCTACCACTGGCAACACTGGGTACATTAATTCTGTGGATGGGTTGGTTTGGTTTTAACGGTGGTTCACAACTGCTGATCTCTGATGCTGAAAACGCCACCGCTGTAGGTAAAATTTTCCTTAATACAAATGCTGCCGCTGCCTGTGGTGCAATTGCCGCATTGGTTGTCTGTAAAGTGTTATGGGGTAAAGCCGATTTAACAATGGTGCTAAATGGTGCATTAGCAGGTCTTGTAACGATTACAGCTGAGCCAGCGTCACCTTCTCCATTGCTAGCATGTTTACTTGGTTTATTAGGTGGCTCACTTGTGGTGTTTAGCATTGTTGCACTTGATAAAGCGAAAATTGATGACCCAGTTGGCGCTATCTCGGTTCATGGTGTGTGTGGTGCATTAGGTATCATGTTAGTGCCTTTATCAAACTCAGATGCAACCTTTGTTAATCAGTTAATTGGTTTAGTGTGTATCTTAGGTTTTGTGTTCATCACGTCATCAATCGTATGGGCAATTCTGAAAAATACCATGGGTATCCGTGTTACCGAAGAAGAAGAACTAAGCGGTATGGATCAACATGACTGTGGTATTGATGCTTACCCTGAGTTTGTATCAGTTCGCAGTAACTAATTTTAATGCGTGTGCCCAGCGCACACGCTAAATAATATCATTGTGTGTTCAAATCAAAGCTCTACTATTGGTAGAGCTTTTTTGCGTTAAAAATAAGTGTTTTCTTATAGGCGAGAGGTGGTTTTATTGACTATGCTGATAACACTTAACTAAAAAGGGAAAAACATGGATAACAAACTGTTACTAATCATTTTATCGTTATTTTTACCGCCTGTTGCGGTATTTCTGAAAGCGGGCGTAGGTAAAGATTTAATCATCAATATTATTTTGTGTTTTATCTTTTTCATCCCCGCTGTCATTCACTCACTTTGGTTGTGTACACGCTAACCGAGTTTAAGTGACTGTTAATTTTGCAGGTGTTAGTATTGCGCTGTTATGCAAAATATAACCCTGTAAAATTAACTGACCAATAGCGAACTCAATGGCTGATAAAAAAACTCCTGCAAAAAAGTCGTCAGGTAAAAAAACGACGGCAACGAAACGTTCAACTGCAAAGCGTTCAAACGCATCTCAACCGACAACTAAAGTACGCGTGCTTCGAAAAATGTGGTCAATTTTTTGGAAGCTTTCGTTGGCTGTGGTCATTACCATGGTGCTTTATCTTATTTATTTAGATGCCAAAATTACCCGTCAGTTTGAAGGCAACAAATGGCAACTTCCCGCCCAAGTCTATGCGCGCGCAATGAGCTTTTACCCAGGACAGTTCTTGTCTCAACAAGAGGTTGTTTGGGAGTTAAATCGTTTAAATTATTCGTCAGTAAATAAACTAAGTCGTACAGGTCAGTATGTAAAATCAGCTAACACCATTAAAGTATATCGCCGTGAATTTGAGTTTTACGATGGCCTTGAAGAGGCTCATGTTATTGAGCTGCGTTTTTCTGGGCAAAAGTTAGCAACCATTAAAGATAAATTCGGTCGTCGTTTAAACACCGCGCGCCTAGAGCCGGTGCAAATTGCGCGCATTGGTAACGACTCAAAACAAGACCGTGAATTTGTCCCGCTAGATAAGTTTCCAGCGATGTTAAAAGACACGCTGCTGGTGGTCGAAGATCGTAATTTTTATCAACATCACGGTGTGTCTGTTTGGTCAATAATGCGCGCTTTATACAGTAATATTAAAGCGGGTAGAACCGTGCAGGGTGGCAGTACGCTGACTCAGCAATTAGCAAAAAATATATATTTAACGCGTGAGCGTTCATTAGTGCGTAAATTTAATGAAGCATTAATAGCACTGATTTTAGATTACCGTTACAGCAAAGATGAAATTCTCGAAGCGTATTTAAACGAAGTGTACTTAGGTCAGTCTTATAACCAAGGTGTACACGGTATGGGGCTTGCCGCTGATTTTTATTTTTCAAAGCCTGTCGATGAACTTGAGTACGACCAAATAGCGCTACTTGTTGCCATGGTAAAAGGCCCATCGTATTACAACCCTCGTCGTTACAGTGAACGCGCCATGGAAAGACGAGATTTAGTATTGCGCTTAATGGTGGAGAACAAACTCATTGATACGCGTGAATATCGCGCCGCTTTAAAGCGTCCAATCGACATTGCACCTATGAAAGACAGCCTGCAAAAGTCGTATCCAGGTTATTTAGAACTGGTTAATCGTGAACTAAAACGATTACTGCCCGATCAACAGGTATTAGATGCGGGTGTGCGAGTTTTTACCTATTTTGACCTTCAAAAACAAACGGCGATGGAAGAGTCGATAGAAGCAAGTCTACCTTACTTAGAAAAACGCCCTAAAACAGAAGAACTTGAAGCAGCCATGATCTCTGTAAATGTTGAGAAGGGGGGGGTATCGGCACTCGTAGCAGGCCGAGATGTGCGTTACTTTGGCTTTAACCGTGTACTTGATACAAAACGTAACATTGGCTCGTTAGTGAAACCCGCCGTTTATTTAACGGCCTTTGAAAGCGGAAAATTTAATGTAGCAACTTTAGTGGATGATTCACCACTACAAGTAACAAATGAACAAGGAAAAGTGTGGCAGCCTGAAAACTTCGATAAGCAATTCCGAGGCCCAATGCCACTCTATAAAGCGTTTAGTAACAGTGTAAATATCCCAGCGGTCAATACGGGGTTAGATGTAGGTGTTGATAAAGTGGCTGATACACTGAAGCGCTTAGGCGTTGATGAACGTATCGAACAATACCCGTCACTGTTATTAGGGGCGTTAGAGCTTTCAAGTTTTGAAGTGGCTCAGCTTTACACAACGCTTGCGGCAGATGGGCAATATCGTGAGCTTACGTCTATCTCAGCGTTAACAGACTCGGTTGGTAAAGTACTTTATAAACATGATGTTGAATCGCAGAAGCGTTTTGATGATGCCTCTGTATACATGACAAAATATGCCATGAAGCGGGTAACAAAAGATGGCACTGCTAAACGTTTGAATGCCCACTTTCCATCTATTCAACTGGCTGGTAAAACGGGTACAAGTAACGATTTACGTGATAGCTGGTTTGCAGGCTTCGATCAAAATACAGTGACGGTGGCATGGATTGGTCGCGATGATAACAAGAGCACGGGGTTAACGGGCAGTGTTGGCGCACTTGAAGCCTATATTCGTTATCTTAAACCGCTCAATCCTGAAGCGATAGCTGACACGCGTCCAGCATCAGTTCGCTGGGCATTCATTAATGAAGAAACCGGACTACAAGCACCGCCAGGCTGCGGCAAAGTAGTGCAGTTACCAATTCGCGCCAGTGAGTTTGAACCACGGCCGAACTGCCAGCGTTAAAAGTTTTTCATTGGTGGCTAAATGGAGGCAGAGCAACTGCCAAGAGTAACTAATTACTGGAACTTGGCTTAAAATAGCTCTTTTAATTAAGCAAATTGGTATACAGCATTTTAAAGAGTACTTGCAGAGTTTTAAGAATTTCGTATGAATGCTGTTTTACCTAAATTAGTTTTTAAAGACGAGTAATTTGAAGTAGAGAAAAGTTTAATAGAGTTAAATAGTTAAACTTAGATACGCTTATCACCAGCCTCTTTGTAAAAGTACTAGCTTAAAACTATATAGAGTAGTTAATTCATACTCATAATAGAGAGGGAAAATCATATTTTTATTGAATACAGAGTCACTTAAAACATTAAAAATGAAATAAAAGCCTCATTGAGAGGCTTTTAGGTTATCTACTTATCTTGTTCAATTAACTGAGGTTAAAAGTCGTAAGAAGCAGATATTTGGACTCGACGAGGAGATTGATAACTTTGCGGTAGACCGAATGTTGCACTGTCATCACCAGCCGCTATTTCAGCGACTTCGTCGTAACGAGTTGCTGTAGCTGCATCAAATACATTGAAAATATCTAATGCGAAGCGCACTTTTTGGTCATTGAAATGCAAGTTGTACGTAAAGTTAAGATCTAATCGAGCTGTCCAGGGAGTTGTTCCCATGCTGCCGCGAGGGTAGCGTTTATCACCTACATAATAGGTATCGCCATAATCATATAAGTCTGGGTTTGGTGTATAGCCCGCACCTAATGCTGTCCAAGGGCGACCAGAAGAAACATTTAAGTTTGCGCCTACTAAGAAGTCTTCAGTAACTGCGAATGCACCGTAAACTTTAATATTGTGACGACGGTCTGCAGGTAAGTTACCGTTAGCACCATCCATAAGGTAAGGGTAATCCCAATCTTGTGTTAAACCAGCATCATCTTGACCATTATCAGATTTAACAAAACCTTCAGTGTTACCGTAGTTATGTGACCAAGTGTATAGTGCTTTTAAAGACCAAACACTGTCCCAGCTTTTCTCAATAGATAGGTCAACGGCAGCGTATCGACGTTTAGCTTCAGGATAACCTAGCTCTTCGGCGGTGAAACTGTATTCTTCAGTTACTCCATCACCATCTAGGTCAAAGTTAAATGTTGCACCATTTCCTGGGTTAAATAAGAACCAATTTTCACCAAGTTTTTCACCATCTTCATCAGTGAAGATATATGAGCCATCATCAATTTGATTGCCAAGTGTGCGGTATGTCCCTTTGATGCTCCAAGACCAGTCATCATTTATAGCCGCTTGATAACCTACAATAATTTCATCATTGTACATTGGCTCAAGATCTTTATCTGCTAAGGTATTTGATGGTTTTGCAGTACCATCACCCCCGTTTGAAATCGCAGGTTCACCTAACTGGTTACTTAGACCAATTGGAGTACCGTCAGCATTTAAACCTTCATATTCATACCAAGTTTGAATATAGGTTTCTGCGCCAGCTAAACGAATGTTCGTGTTTGCTGCAACAGGTAAATAATAACGTCCAGCAGTAATAAATAACTTACTGTCACCATCACCGTTGATATCCCAAGATGCACCTAATCTTGGTGCAATTTGGTTATCAATAGAAACAAACTCGTCACCATCAGCATTATAGTTTGTGAAGCTGTCATTACGAAGCCCTAAGGTAAGCGTTAAGTTTTCAGTAACGGCCCATTGATCTTCAAGGTAAATAGCCCAGTTTTCAACTTCAAATTCACCGCCATTACTATAATTACGTACGCGGGTTGTCTTCATATCCTCAGTAAGAACATAACCATTTGGGAGACGAGCACCTTCTTCGTATGTTCTGTAGTAGTAGTAAATACCGCCTGAGTTGATTGTCGTTGCATTCGATGAATTGGTTTCTGAGTCATAACCAAATCTTAGCGTATGCTCATCATTTAAGTACCAATCAAAGTCGACGCGCAATTGCTCGCGCTTATCTTCGTTAGCACCAACAGTGAAGTTTACATAACAAGTAGTATCAACACCTAAGTCTGCATCATAGCCAGTAGGGCAGTCATCAAAATCTGAATAATCAGTTTCTGAAAATTTAACTTCACCGTACATTGCAGACATGCTTAAGTCATCAGTCAAGTTACCTGTATAACGTACTGCAAAACTTTCACCACCGCGCTTGTGATAAGCTGTACCGCCGTCTAAAGTGTAGTTACCAGTGCCATTAGGATCTTCGATTGTGCTTTCTGAGTATGTGCGTTCATCACTAAATCCCCAGAGCATTAATTGATGATCCTCATTAATGTTCCAGTCAATACGCGCTAGATAATAAGGGTCATCATCTTTCTCTTTTGTTAGAGAGGTTTGAGAAGCGTTACCGTACTCTGTTTCATTATCACGGAATGTATAAATACCATAGAAGAAAAGTGTATCTTCAATCAACGCACCTGATGCATAAATATTTGTTTCAAATGAGTTTGCATAGTCATCTTGGTTGTTAACAAATAAGTCACCGATACAGTGGCCATCAGCATCCTCACAACGCTCATTTTGTAAGTAAACCGAATTTGGTGCTTGTTCTCTTAATGAATCAGGCGAATAAATTGATTCAACACCAAAGTGAAAGTCATTAGTACCTGATTTTGTAACTGCAGAGATTAAGCCACCCGTTGTTCGACCAAATTCAGAAGAATAGCCGCCAGTTTTTATCTGAAAACTATCGTAGGCTGAGAATGGGATGGTTGCACCGCCTAAGCCATTACGAAAGTTAGTCATGTTCAAGCCATTTACGTAATAAGCATTTTCGGCGACAGATGAGCCACCAAATGATGCTTGATCACCAAAGCGACTATCACCTTCAGTTGCACCTGGCGCTAGTAAAGCAACCGATGTTAATGAGCGAGCAACTGGTAATAATTCAAGTTCTTCTGAGCTAATGTTTAATGATGATTCAGTAACAGAAACATCAACGGCACGAACTGCACCACCTACAACGGCGATACGTTCAATATTACCTTCGACTAATGGAATTTCGAGAAGGGCTGTTTTACCTACACCGATGATTACATCATTTATCTGTGCTTTTTCAAACCCAGCTTGTGACACCACTACATCATATTTACCAACAGGTACTTGGTTAAGGTTAAACTGGCCATTTGCATCTGCAGTAAGTGTTTTTTCATAACCTTTGCTTTTATCACTAATAGTAATTGTTGCGCCAGCTAAAGAAACACCTGATTGAGTTGTAATATTACCTTTTATTGCCCCATTAACATTATCAGCCATAGCAGGCATAGCTGCACTTAAGGTCATCGCAACGGCTGCAGCCGTGAACGAACGCTTAAATGTTTTTGAAAAGTTGTTTTTCATTGAGATTTCCCTGTGAAAATTTAATTGTAAATTGTTGTTATTTGTTAATAACTTTCACGCCTTGTATTTTTTTATTTGTGTTTTTCACTTTAAATAAAAGGGTGAAACAAATTGGTAACATGGCGGGAACATACAGATCAATCTTTTATATTATAAATACGATAAACCAACAAAAAAACGCCTTGGAACGATCTAATTTTTATTTATAATGTTTATTTACACATAAAATAAACATATGTAACTATATGTAATTGCTTTAATTTTTTCTTAATTATACTTTAAGTTATTTTAAAGTAAGGTTTTAGGTTCAAGTTTGCGAGTAGATTCTTTTATAAAGATAACAATCGGGAAGGAGAAGGTTTTTATGTATAAAATATGTTTTATTTGTAATTTATAATGTGTTTTTATCTGATTTTTTTGTATTGCTTATCTGATTATTAAGCGGATCATGATGTGACAAAAGAGATGAAGTTACTATTAGGATTAAGACCACCTTAAATAAGGTGGTCTGTTCAGATATTATAATTTAGCGAAAGCTCGCTCTGCTGCTGCAATGGTGTCTGCAATTTCTTTTTCAGAATGCTCTGCACATACAAAGCCTGCCTCAAATGCAGAAGGTGCTAGGTATACGCCTTCATCAAGCATTAAGTGGAAGAACTTTTTAAAGCGCTCTAAATCACACTCTGTTGCTTGTTGGTAGCTGGTTACTTTCTCTTTATCAGTAAAGAAGAAACCATACATGCCGCCAGCATAATTGGTTGTTAGGGGAATGCCTGCTTTTTTCGCTGCTGCTTCAAAGCCGTCACATAACGCTTTGCTCTTAGCTTCAAGTTCATCATGTAAACCATCAACACTTAATAGCTCAAGCGATTTTAAGCCGGCAGCCATGGCTATTGGGTTACCTGATAAAGTACCTGCTTGGTAAACCGGACCAACGGGCGCGATATAATCCATGATTTCTTTTTTACCGCCAAAAGCACCCACTGGCATACCGCCACCAATAACTTTACCAAGGCAAGTAAGGTCTGGTTTGATGTTGTAATATGCTTGTGCGCCCCCTAAAGCAACACGGAAACCTGTCATCACTTCATCAAAAATAAGCACTGACTTGTACTCATCACACACCTCACGTAGACCTTCTAAAAAGCCTGGTACTGGTGGGATACAGTTCATGTTGCCAGCAACTGGTTCAACGATGATACAGGCAATCTCGTCGGCGTATTTGGCAAAAATGGCTTTTACTTCGTCTAAGTTATTAAACGACACCGTTAATGTGTGTTTAGCAAAATCCTCTGGAATGCCCGGTGAGTTAGGCACGCCCATAGTCAATGCACCTGAACCTGCTTTAACAAGCAGTGAATCAGCGTGACCGTGGTAACAGCCTTCAAACTTTAATATTTTGTCACGGCCAGTGAAGCCACGAGCAAGGCGAATCGCACTCATTGTTGCTTCAGTGCCTGAGCTCACCATACGTACTTTTTCGATTGATGGAACAAGCTCTTTTACTTTTTCGGCCATTAAAATTTCGGCTTCAGTGGGGGCACCATAGCTTAAGCCATTTTCAACTGCCTCGAGTACTGCCTGTTTAATAGCTGGGTGATTATGCCCCATGATCATTGGGCCCCAAGAACCGACATAGTCAATGTAGCGGTTACCATCGGCGTCGAACGTAAACGGACCTTCGGCTTTGGTGATAAAAAGAGGGGTGCCGCCTACGCCATTAAATGCACGAACGGGTGAGTTAACACCGCCTGGGATTGATTCTTGCGCGCGATTAAAAAGATCTTGGCTAATTGTCATGAATAGTCCTATTTGGTTGTCACGTTAAATGAGAGGTTTGCAAGGGCTCAAGCGAGCCCTAAACGTAGATTATTAGCTGTTACGTTTACGGCTAAACCACGGTACGTTGACTTCATATTGCTCAACTTTGTCAGCAACATCTAAGGTCAGAGCAAACAAGGCCATGCGAATTAATACGCCGTTTTGAACTTGGCGGAAAATTGCAAGGTTATCGTTGCTGTTTAAATCGTTATCAAGCTCGTTTGCTTCTAAACGGCTGTCACGTGGGAGTGGGTGCATCAGTACTGAATTTGGCTTACAGTGTGTGTTGTAAATTGCTTGGCTGATACGGAAACCACCACGGTATTTGTTTGCTTCTTCTTGCGAAGGAAAGCGTTCTTCTTGGATGCGGGTTTGATAAACAATATCTGCCGCAAGGTTGCCTTCCATTTTGTCAACCAGTTGAATTTTATGACCCGCATTATCAACAGCATCTAAAACATAGTCTGGCATTTGTAAGCCGTCAGGCGCGACCATTGAAAATTTAATGTCTTTATAGTGGCACAGTAATTTAGATAACGAGTGAACAGTACGGCCATATTTTAAATCACCAACAAGGGCAATGTGCATACCGTCTATTGGTTGATTAAAACGCCCCAGTTCACGTTCGATAGTTAATAAATCGAGTAGTGCTTGAGTGGGGTGTTCATTAGGACCGTCACCGCCGTTAATGACAGGTACATCACAGCCTGTTGCAAACTCGGCTACCGAGCCTGCATCTGGGTGACGCATTGCAACGGCATCAGCATAAGCTGAAATAACACGTGCTGTGTCGTACAGTGATTCACCTTTGGCTAACGCTGAGCTTTGCATGCCCGTAGTTTCACGCACTAAACCACCGAGTAGATTAAAGGCGGTGCCAAAGCTGACACGTGTTCGCGTGCTTGGCTCGAAGAATAAATTAGCTAATATAGCGCCTTCTAACACATTGGTGCGCTTTTGCTTTTTAGCATAGGGCTCCATTTTCTTAGCAACTGCAAAAATACGTTCAATACAATCGCGATCAAGTTGATTGACCGACAGGATATTTTCACCTTGGAAACTTAACATGGGGCTTGTTCCTAATCACATTTATAAAGGCGCTGACACTCTGATGGGAGGTCGCATAAATTTGCGCCGTACTATAGCAAATTTTTAGCGTACACAGCAGCAAATTATAAGCTAGGTTTAATAATTGCTAATGCGACAATCGCCAATAGAATCAGCACCGGAATTTCATTAAAAATGCGATAAAAACGATCGCTACGTGTGTTGCGATCATGCTTAAAATCAGCCAATAACTTAAAACAGTAGGCATGGTAGATATATAAGATAATAACGAGCACTAACTTATAGTGAAGCCACATGCTGTATTTGAACCATTCACGGCCATATTCAACAATTGTCAGTACCCCAAAAACCAGTGTTAATACCGCAAAAGGGGTAACGAATAACAGTAAGCGTCGCTCCATTACTTTTAACATTGAGTTACAGGCTTTTTCTTCGCTCATGGCGTGGTAAACAAATAATCGTGGTAAGTAGAAAATACCAGCGAACCAAGCAATCATAAAAAATACATGAAACGTTTTGTAAATTAATAGCGCACTCATTTATTGATCCATTTTAATTGTTATAACAGGCTATTGCGTATGGTCAGAATATGTCTAATTTGGTCCCAACGCAAAAGCCCCATAATTTGCTGATTATCAAGTAAGTTATATATATACACCGCACCGCTTCGTTTATCTTTAAGCAAGTCAAAGGCATCCGCGAGTGTGGCTTGGCTACTTAAACCTGCGAGACTGACATATTTAATATTACTGTTTTGATCTGACATCAAGCTCAAGTCATATTCTGCTAGGCGATAGCCATTTTCGTCATCGTGAACAATTAATGGTGTTTGACTGTCAATGGCATCGAGAGATGCTTTTATTTGTTCTTTATCATCGCTGTATAGCAGTTTGAAATGCTCATCCATTTCTTCCATCACACCCACTTTTTGCAACGCCTCGGTTGCTGGCGAAATTTGATATTCAAGTCCTTGGAAATCCAGTTGTTGCATAAAGATAGAGCGGTTACCAAAGAATTGCAGCGCGGTAACATACGCTGTTGAGATAACGAGCATGGCAGGCACAATAATCTCAGGACTTGAAGTTAGCTCCATCACGGTTGTAAGTGCGGCAAGCGGCGCATGTAAGGTGGCCGCAAGTAAGCCTGCCATTCCAAGCATGCTGTAAGTACCTGCAATATCAACCCCTGGGCTAATAAACTGCGCAAAAAATGCCATTAACGTGCCCATAAGTACGCCTAATCCAATCACGGGGCCAATAATACCGCCGGGTATCCCCAAGCCAATAGCAAATAAAGTTGCTAATAGCTTGGCAATTAAAATGGTCGTCAAAAACTGCACATCATCGGGTGATTCAATGGCAATGGTAATTGCACTCATACCAGAGCCCATCGCATGCGGCACCATGTAGGCAATTAAACCTGCAATTAACCCTGCAAGTAATAAACGTGGAAACATGCTTAATGGTTTAAAAGTGCGAATGATCAACATTAAGTTTTGATTAAACGCATACGCAACTGCTCCCAGCGCCATACCAAATAAGATTAAAAATGGGTAATGCCAGCCACTGAGTGGGTTCATGGTAATAAGCGCCAGTTCAGATGCATCACCAAACACAAATTGGGTGGCGAGTGCGCCTGTCACCGCGGCAAGCATAATTGGCACAAATATGTGTACTTTGTATTCCCTAAGTACGACTTCCATTACAAAGATTACCGCAGCAAGTGGGGTATTGAATGAGGCTGCGATACCCGCTGCAACACCGCAGCCAGTCAGGGTTCTCATGGCATTGTGGGGTAAATGCAATTTATCGGCAAGCAAACTTGCACCCGTTGCTCCCATGTGGACAGAAGGACCTTCACGACCCACTGAAAAACCACTAATTAACGCCAACGCTCCACCAACAAATTGGTTAACGGTGTTGTACAGTGGCATTTGGCCATAATGCTTTTTGATTCGGTGAATTACAAAGGGGATCCCTAAACGGTAGTGTTTAAAACCCGTTAATGCGGCAAATAAAGCAATTAATAAGGCAGCGCCGACAGGGAGTAATACACGTTCAAGTGTGGGAAGAGTCGTAAAGTCGTCAGGTTTTTCTAAAAATAAGCTTTGGAAAAACATGATCGTGAGGCGAAATAATATGATCAACACTGCCGCAATTAGTCCCGCACTTACACCAAGTAAGCACAATTGCACAGATGTTTTAGGCTTTGCTAATCGACGCCTTAGCCTTTCAAGCCACATGCATTCTTCCTCACAGCACTTTTGAGCCTGAAGTTTAGCAAATCAAACTCGCTAAGTCGTTGGGATTTTATAAATTTATCTAGTTTTTGGGTAAATTTGACTGTTTTATGTTGTCTTTGTCTAGTTGCCTTTTTAATTCGGGTAGCCGTGCTTTAATTGCTTTTGATAGTTCAGGTATCAGCGCTGCGTGTTTTTTATTTATCACGGTATTGACTGCTAACTGACGTAATACGATTACGTGAAATTCTTTTTTTAAAGAGGCTAGTTCATTTTCAAGTGCGGGATACAGAATATAATTTATTCGTTTTTTTCTTAATAAATCAAGGCTGTGATTGAGCGCTTCGTTGTGCGTAATACGCGCTTTAATATCAAACTCACTTAAAAGCTCAGTATTGCCAGTGGTGCTGATAATATTCTTGCTAGGATCGTACAATATTTCTCGACTGCAAGGTAACGCTTGTCGGCATAATAATACAATGTTTATCACGCTGAGACTTGGCTCTACGACAACGACATTTTCAAACTCTTTAATAATACTTTTAGCTCTGACAACGTCTGCATCAATGATCCCCGCGTTGAGCAACAAAAGCCCTCTTCGTGCAGGCGTTGCTTGTATTTGGGTTTTAATGCCAATGTCATCATATATTTGGCTAATGAACTCATTAAACGGTGAGATACTCGGTATGTCTATATAGGTTAATAGCAGCTTTTTTGGTTTTGTGTAGACCATCGTTTCGAGGTTATTGATGCTAAATAACGATTGTAAACGCGTGGCTTTTTCGCGGTTTTCAGGCGCATTACGAATGCCTATCACTAAAGGGGAATCGACAAACTGGCTAACAATATGGGGTTTAGACACATTTTTCTGCGTGGCAAAGTAGTTGAATACTTCAGGGGCTGCAATGGCAAAGTTTATTTGGTTTGTCTGAAGTAAGTGAAAAAGCTCTTCATCATTTGCGGCGCGAATAATACTGCTTTCGTAAGCTTGAATGACCTTTTCAACTTCATCAGGGTAAATATAAGCACCAACGATACCCACTTTACTTTTACTAAATAGTTGCTCAATGCTTTCATAGTGTTGCACGCTACTTTGGCTGGTCATCACAGCAAGTTGTGAAGTTAAAATGGGGGATGAAGCAATAAACCCTGCTTGTATCTCAGAAAGCCACGCGGGATAGTAACCTAGATACCCCGGTTGCTCTGCTTTTTTTAGTGCATCTTGCCACGGTAAATATTCCACGCTTAGCGCTATCCCTTCTGCGGCAAGTGAGTCTCTTAATAAGGCGATTGCATCTCCGCCATTGGCCATTTTACTGCTCGCATAAGGCGGCCATTCTAACGAGATTATTTTCCATGTTTGTTGCTCATTAGCGCTCGTGAAAGCAGCATGAAATATGCAAAGCAGAAATAGAATGACGGATAAATAGGGTGCGCGCATGGAAAATATTTTTTATTAATCGTTTAATAAGTATACGCAAAAAAACACGTTGCAGACATTTTATCTTTTTAATTATTCATTTGTACTGGGGTATGCTTTCATGGCTACTGCGTTTTTGTTTATACATGCGCTCATCGGCTTTATGAAGTAGTTCATCAAGTGATTTAGCATCATCAGGATAGATGGCATAGCCAACGCTCGTGGCAATATTTAAATAGCCAACTTCAGAGGCGATAGGAGCCGAAATAGCATTGATAAACCGTGTAAGTGCCCGTTTCACTTGGCTAAGGTTTTCGATATCGGTTATGACAACAACAAACTCATCGCCACCAATACGCGCGACACAATCTGTTTTACGAGCCGTATCTTGTAATCGTTTGGCTACTTCAACAAGAACAAAGTCACCCATTAAATGGCCGTGGGTATCATTAATAGGTTTAAACTTATCTAAGTCAAAGTATAAACATCCCACCTTTGCCCCGGTGCGTTCACTGCGATCAAATTCGTGTTTTATGAACTTACTGAGTGCATTTCGATTAGCAAGGCCTGTTAAATGATCTGTTTGTGCTAACTGCCTTATTTTCTTCTCTGCCATTACCCGTTTAGTAATGTCAAAGTTAACCCCAATCATACGGTT
This sequence comes from Pseudoalteromonas sp. JSTW, assembly GCF_013423925.1. Lineage (NCBI taxonomy): Bacteria > Pseudomonadati > Pseudomonadota > Gammaproteobacteria > Alteromonadales > Pseudoalteromonadaceae > Pseudoalteromonas > Pseudoalteromonas sp. JSTW. The sequence goes on along the minus strand of NZ_CP058972.1, from coordinate 2,701,409 downwards.
GCCATAAATACGTCCATCGGCATTTAGGTAACGAGTTTGCCCAGAGGGTAATACTATTTGAAATTCAGCATGAAACTCTTCGTTGTTTAATAGAGCAATCTTGAGTTTATTGGTAACTCGCTCATATTCATCAGGGTGCAGAGTATTAGCCCATGTTGCGTAATCGCCTTTAAACTGTGACTTGGGTATTTCGAACAGGGTATGCATCCAGTCATCCCAAATTAATTCGTTGGTTTCAAAGTTCCACTCCCAAATACCAATGTGCGCTGCATCGGCAGCCATCGACATGCGTTGATGCAAGTTTTCAAGTTCTGTTTTGGCTTGTTTTAGCTCTGTCACGTCTTCTGATACATCGAGTAAATATCGTGCTTTTCCATTACTGTCTTTAATAGCCAGTTTACGAGTACGTAAGTAATGTGTTTTACCGTCAACCGTTACTGGCTTTTCATCTAATGTGATTATTCCGTCTTTATTAAGCACGTCTCGGTCTGTTTGGGCAAAGTTTGCAGCTTCGTCATTACTAAAAATATCAAAATCATTCAGACCTATTAATTGCTCTTTACGTCTGCCAAGCAGTTCTTCGCCAGCTTTATTTACATGGCTAAAACTTAAATGCTCAGCTTCTTTTACAAACAGCATGATGGGCAAGTTATCAAAAATGGTTTGTGTGAATGCTTCCTGATTTTGGATGTCACTTAAATCTTTAATCGTGGCGACATAGGGGCCTTTTTCTTGTTTGCCTATCGAGCTGATTGTGAGTGTGATGGGAAACAACTGTTTATTTGCTCTTTGTCCTTTTAACAGTCGACTTTTACTTTTTTTTGCGTTTGGTATGTTAAGTTGAGAGCCGTTAAATATATCGCTGAGTTCAGCTGATTTTTCAGGGATAAGAAGGTGAATATGTTTACCAATTAAATCATCGGACCGGTAGCCAAATACAGGTAACACGGCTGGATTCGCAAATTCTATAATTCCCGTGCTATTAAAGCTTATAACGACATCTTGAACAGTGTTAAGCACGGCTTTGAGTTTGGCGGATAATAAACTTCGGGCTCTTAATTCAACAATCCCCAGCACAAGAAGGCTCAGCGCCAATAAAACAGTCATCACAAGTTGTGCAAGGGTGGAGTTGTCGTGTGTGTTTATATATACGGTGTGCTCTGTTTCAAATACAGACATCGAAATCATACCAATATAATGCATGCCCGATATAGCACTGCCCATTATAATTGCGCCAAGCAGATTAATGCGGGTGTGATGAATGCCTCGAGATTGTCTCAAATCGTTAATTTTTAACGCAATACCCGAAAGAACAATGGCAACCAAAATAGACAAAGAGAATAACCAAGGCTCATAAGCCATATGAGCTGGCATCATCATGGCCATCATGCCAACAAAATGCATACAGCCGATCCCAGCCCCCATTAAAATACTTCTGAATATGAGTCTTCGACCGTGGCTAAGTGCCGGTGACAATACAATGTAGCTTGCAAATACACTGGGTAGTACCGAGAGTAAAGTAATGGTGGTGTTGTATTCAATGGCAATGGGGAGGGTATAAGCCAGCATACCAACAAAGTGCATGCCCCAAATGCCAATCCCTAAAAAGCAGGAAGCCAGTATTGTCCATATTAAGCTTTCGTTTTTTAAGTGTGAGCTTTTAATGCGACTAGATAGTAAAAAAGACACATACGATGCGAACACCGCAGTAATTATCGAGGCAAAAACCAATAAACCATCATAGCTTGCGGGGATAACCGGTGCGCTATCTATATTGGCATTAATAAAATGGAGCCTTAAATGATCTATCACTATGATGATCCCTCATCGTTAAATTTTGCTTAATTCAAAAGTAGTACAAATAAACATTAGCTCAATGCTAATGGGTTGGCCAATTCGGTCTCGTAAAATATGATGACTTTGTGGCGATACTTGATTAAAACACTCGGGTATTAGATAATCGTCATATCATAGGTTTTGAGGGTTTTGGTATGTCGGATGAGTTGCCAATAAAGTTCAGCGATGCAGCAGCTGTTCGTGTTAAACAGTTAATCGAAGAAGAAGAGAATCCAGATCTAAAATTACGTGTTTATGTAACAGGTGGTGGTTGTTCAGGTTTCCAATATGGTTTTACTTTTGATGAAAAAGCCAACCCTGGCGATTTAGAAATTGTAAAAAACGGGGTGACCTTAGTTGTTGATCCAATGAGTATTCAATACCTTGTCGATGGCACAGTGGATTACACTGAAGGCCTTGAAGGAGCACGCTTTTTTGTCAACAACCCCAACGCAACAACAACCTGCGGTTGCGGCGCTAGCTTCAGCGTTTAAAAAATAATTTGAAAAAAGCCACTTGATGTGGCTTTTTTATTGCTTACACTTCCTAATTATCCCAGCCTAACTATACTTACGCATCATTAGAAGGAATTTTGCGTTGCTAAATCTAAGAACAGCACTCGAAAAGAAACCTTATATTTTAGCTATTTTTATTGTACTTGTGATTGTACTTTGGATGCTTTCTGGCATGACTGAGTCACCGGAAGTCGATGATGAAAATAATCACCAAGTTACAAATTCAGACCGAATTGCCAAAGTACAGGTGGTGCGGTTAACCGCACAAAATATAAATAAAAACCTTACTTTTTATGGTAAATCAGAGCCAGATAAAACCGCCAATATTAGTGCCAGACAAGCAGGCCAAGTAACTGAAATTTTGGTTGAAGAGGGGCAGTTTGTAAAACAAAATGAGATTATCTTACGGCTTGATAAATCAGATTTAAAAGCTCAAATAACCTCGGCCAAAGCGCTGGTTGCTCAATATGAAACTGAATATGAAGGCGCATTAAAACTGAATCAGCAAGGGCTGCAAAATAAAGTACAAACGATGCGTGCTCAAGCATTATTGCAACAAGCTAAAGCGGCGCTTGCGAGTTTAGAGCTGATGTATCAGCGCACAGATATTCGAGCGGCATTTGATGGTGTGATCAACAAACGCTTAGTACAAATCGGTGATTATGTTGGCATTGGTGACCCAATTCTGCAATTGGTTGACCTAGACCCTCTGATAGTGAGAGCCGATGCGACACAAAAAGAAATTCAAGGTTTACAGGTTGGTCAAGCCACGTTTGCCCATGTTCTTAATGATAAAACCTACCCAGGAAAAATTCGTTACATCGCCTCCGTCGCAGATGAAAGCACAAATACATTCAGAGTGGAGGCTGCATTTGCGAACCCAGGTATGCACTACAAAGCCGGGTTTTCGACACAATTAAATATCGAGTTACCCGCAGAACCTGCCATGCTTTTAAGCCCTGCTTTTATGGCATTGGATGAGCAAGGCAATATCGGGGTAAAAATAGTCAATGATGATAATAGGGTAGAATTTAAATCGGTAAATTTAGCAAAAACTACCGAAGAAGGTGTGTGGTTGTGGGGCCTAGGTGAGCAAGCAAATGTGATAACTTTAGGGCAGGGCTTTGTCAGAGCAGGAGATAAAGTTGAGCCTGTATTTGCTGAGGTAGCGAGCAAGTAAGTATGAAAAACTTAATTGAGGCGTCGTTAACTCATACCCGCACGGTATTATCTATTTTTATTCTATTGTTGATATCGGGATGGGTGACTTATCAAACCATTCCAAAAGAAGCCAATCCAGATGTCACCATTCCTTTTATATATGTTTCGATTATTCATGATGGCATTTCGCCAGAAGATGCCGAGCGCCTGCTTGTAAGGCCTATGGAGATAGAGCTCCGCTCAATCGAAGGGGTTAAAGAGATGACAGCCGTAGCAAGCGAAGGCCATGCTTCGGTCACACTTGAGTTTCTTGCCGGTATGGACCCTAAAGAAGCGTTGGCAGATGTACGCGATAAAGTGAGTTTGGCAAAAGCGAAGTTACCCTCTGAATCAGAAGAGCCAGAAGTACATGAAATACTGATGGAAGATCAGCAACCAACCATTACTTTAACGTTGTCAGGTAATTCGCCAGAGCGAGGGTTACTCACATTAGCGCGAAACCTTAAAGATGAGCTTGAAAGTATTTCTAGTGTCCTTGAGGTCGATGTCGGTGGTGACCGAGAAGACATGGTTGAAATTGAAGTTGACCCATTAGCCATGATTTCATATGGGCTAGAACCAAGCGATATCATTCAACTGCTGTCGAATAATAACCGTTTGGTCGCAGCAGGAACCCTCGATACAGGCAAAGGTCGTTTTGCGGTAAAAATACCGTCGGTTTTCGAAACGATTCAAGATGTAATGGAGCAACCTGTCAAAGTCGTGGGTGACCGCGTTGTGCGCTTTATGGATGTCGCAAAAATTCGCAGAGCCTATAAAGACCCAACCTCAATAGCGCGGATTAATGGTCAACAGGCTGTTTCGTTAGAAGTTAAAAAGCGCGCAGGTGAAAATATTATTGATACCGTTGAGCAGGTTAAACATGTGGTTAATGAAGCTCAAAAGCGTTGGCCTGAGCATGTTCGTGTGGACTACACCGGTGATATGTCGAAAGACGTTAAAATGATGCTGTCAGATTTGCAAAACAACGTGCTTTCGGCCGTTTTGCTGGTGGTGATTGTTATTGTGGCTGTACTAGGTGCTCGTACCGCTTTTTTAGTTGGCATTGCTATCCCCGGTTCATTCCTCACCGGGATTTTGGTCATCTCCATGTTTGGCTTAACGGTAAATATTGTGGTGCTATTTGCACTTATTATGGCCGTGGGGATGCTGGTTGATGGTGCGATTGTGGTTAGTGAGTTTGCTGATCGGGAAATGAGTGAAGGAAAACCTCGCAAAATAGCCTACCGTCATGCAGCCGAGCGAATGGCTTGGCCTATTATCGCGTCAACAGCCACAACCTTAGCTGCATTTGCGCCATTGATTTTCTGGCCGGGAATGATGGGCGAGTTTATGAAATACTTACCAATTACATTAATTGCTACGTTATCGGCATCACTGTTAATGGCCCTTGTATTTGTTCCTACAATTGGCGGCTTAATTGGTAAAACGAGGCCATTATCTGCACAGCAAAAACTTGACTTGGCACTGGCTGAGTCGGGCGATTTAACGCAAATAAAAGGGGTGCTTGGGCGTTATATCCGAATGCTTGACTTTGCTACGCAGCGACCGTGGTGGAGCTTAACTGCTGCGATTATATTCTCTGTTTTGGTGTTTTTTACTTTTGCCGTATCAAAATTAGGGGTTGAGTTTTTCCCCGATGTTGAACCTAATGGCGTCAATATTAAGGTGCGTTCGTACAGCGATTTATCTATTTATGAAAAAGATGTGATCATGAAAGAGATAGAATCAAGGATCTTAGAAGTCCCAGGTATAAAAACCTTGTATGCAAGGACTGGGGGCAAAGATCAGGTGGGGACGTTCAGAATGAATCTTAAAGAGTGGGATGAACGACCGCCAGCCGAGAATATTATTAGCCAAGTAACGGAAATAACAGCCGGTTTCGCGGGTGTTGAAATTGAACTACGCAAGGATGAAAACGGGCCCGGTGGCGGCAAAGCACTGAGTATTGAGCTAAGTTCAAAGTTTGTAGACGTATTAAATAGCGAGGCAAAAAGAGTACGGCAAGCGATTGAAGATGACGGGGCGTTTCGTAATGTAGACGATACAGCGTCTAAGCCGGGGATTGAGTGGCAGCTTGAGCTCAATCGCTCAGATGCAGCGCGTTTTGGTGCCGATGCAAGTATGTTAGGTGCGAATGTGCAGCTTATTACAAATGGTTTGAAGCTCGGCGAGTACCGACCAGATGATGTCGATGATGAAATTGATATTCGAGTTCGTTTTCCTCACGATAAACGAGATTTAGGCCGCTTAGAAACGTTACGTGTCAAAACCATACACGGACAAGTGCCGATTAGTCATTTTGTTGAGCGCCAAGCCGCTCCTAAAGTTGATACAATTCGCCGAGTTGATTCACAGCGAGTAGTTACCGTTAATGCCGACATGAAGCCAGGTGAGCAGCTTGCCAAAGCGCTGCCACGCTTACAGGCGCAATTAGAAGAGCAAGGTCTCGACCCGCGAGTAAAAATTAAAGTGCGGGGTGAAACTGAAGATCAAGATGAGTCAGAGCTTTTTCTTGAGCAAGCATTTGTAGTTGCTTTGTTCGTGATGGGGATTATTTTAGTTACTCAGTTCAATAGTTTCTATCAGGCATTTTTAATTTTAAGTGCCGTGTTATTCTCAACTGTTGGTGTATTCTTAGGTTTAATTGTACTTCAACAGCCCTTTGGTATTGTTATGTCGGGTATTGGTGTAATTTCACTGGCAGGGATTGTCGTTAATAATAATATTGTGCTGATTGACACTTATAACGTGTTGCGTCAGCAGGGCTTGGCTGCAAAAGATGCAATCCTCAGAACAGGGGCACAGCGTTTACGGCCCGTACTGCTTACTACCGTTACGACAATTCTTGGCTTAATGCCGATGGTGCTACAGGTCAACATTGACTTATTTAATCGCCAAATCGACTTTGGGGCACCTTCTACGCAGTGGTGGGTGCAATTAGCAACGGCCGTAGCGGGCGGGTTAACATTTGCAACAGTTTTAACGCTGGTGTTAACACCCTGCTTGCTTATGCTACGAGATCGCGCGCGCTAGTTAATAGAAAGTGACCCTAGTGTTGGGTCACTTTAATCATTAGTAAGAAAAAGCCTAAAACCACTCCAGATATGATCAAAATATAGACGAACCCTTTTTTGCCTTGCTTAATTGGTACACGATTTTGTTTTAAAAAAAGGTACCACGCTACACAGAGTACAATTGGCAACAAAAATAATATACGAAACATTTCCTAGCCTTTTTCAGTATTTACATACACTTTAAGCATAAGTATGCAATTTTTAAAGTTATATTTTCAATTTTACAAGGTTCCAATTGAACGATTTTTTGGTACAGTTAAGCAACTAATAATAGAGCTTGTGCTTTAATTTTAGCTTAAACTTAGACTTGTTAACAAAAACGGTCTATACCTAAAAAGTGGACATTTGTATAATTAACCGTTCACAGAAAAAGTTATTAGTATATAATGTATCCAAGAGTGAGACGGGCAAAATTTCGCTCTAAATTTATTAACTTGAATCATCTAGTAGGAGATGTATTTTATGATGGGTAAAACAGTTTCTTCTGAAGAAAACTCAAAATTAACAAAATGGTTAAAAACTAAACGCCATGAGAAAGGCCATACAATGCGCAGCCTAGCACAGGTTTTAGGTACGCCGCATTCGTTCATTGGTAAAATTGAAAACCAAGAACGTCGTTTAGATGTAATCGAATTTATGCGCTATTGTGATGCGCTAGAAGTGGACCCATACGAAGGTCTTAACTTACTTAAAGAAGCTTAATTATTCATTACACGCAGGCAGCCCTTAGCGTGCGTGGTAATGCAAATAGTGCATGGATGCACTATTTAAGACCCCTCTAAATACAGGTTACATTTAATCACATACGTTCTTATTTTGTTAATTGCTCTTATGATAGTTGCTTTCTAATGCATAAAGTTTGTGGCGTATTAAGAATAAAAATACCAGCGACGGAATAACCATAACGGCAGTAAGCACAAAAAACAGTGCCCAATTCCCTGATAACCAGTCATCAATCACCACACCACTGTAGCTTGAGAGTAGAGTTCGGCCTAAATTTCCTAATGAGGCAAGCAAGGCGTAGTGCGTTGCACTGAAGGCTCGGTCACAGAGCATTGATATAAACGCCACCATGGCAACGAGTGACCAAGCTTGTGTAAAGCCATCAACAATAATAGCAAACGCGTATAGGCTTAATTTAGGGCCTGCCACGGCAATCCACGCAAAGGCTAGGTTAGAAGCAGCCATTGCAATACCACTGATAAATAAGCCTTTTACAATGCCGTAGCGCTGATTGAATAGACTACCCACGAAAGTAAAAGCGATAGTAAGAAAAGCGGTACCCACTTTTGAGAAGGTAGCGATGTCGCTATTGCTAAAGCCAATCTCTTTGTAAAACACGATAGACATGCGCCCTAAAAATGCTTCCCCTATTTTAAATAAGAAGATAAACGCTAGTAGCGCGAGCGCGGTTTTTACCCCGTTGCGTGCAAAGAAGGTTCTAAATGGATCAAAAACGGTTACCGCTAACCATGCAAGTACTTTGGCAAATCGCGTTTGCTGTCCCCCAGCGAGTTTTTGCTGGTAGGTGTGCTCAAGTTCAGCTTGGACAACTTCACGGTTTGATTCAGGCTCTTTTGCCCAAAAAACACTGCTCATTAATAGCAGCATGACAACGGATAAGAAAAAATAAACTTGGGGCCAGTCAATGGATGGAATATCTGCCATATAAAAGGGCAGGGCACCTAACAGTGCGTAGCCACTCCACCAACCTGATGTCGCCATAGCGGCGGCTGCGGTCGCTTTATGGCTTTCATTCTCGCTTAAGGTATCAATACGAAACGCATCAATGGCTATATCTTGAGTGGCAGAGGCAATGGCGATAACTAAACACAGTGCAGCTGCAAACCAAAGGTTCGCTTTGATATCTAGTCCTGCCAGTGAAAAAGTGCCTATAAAAATCACTGACTGACAAAGCAAAATCCAGCTGCGACGCTGGCCAAGCCATTTAAATAATACTGGCAACTTTACGCGGTCGACCAACGGAGACCATAAAAAGTTAATACTGTATGCACCAAACACAATGCCAAATAAGCCAATCATGCTGCGGCTTAACCCTTCATCTTTCAGCCATGCTGACATCACCGAGCCAATTAGTACCCAAGGAAAGCCACTGCTAATGCCGAAGATAAAAATATTGATCAGACGTTTGTCTTTGAAGTACGAAAAGTACTCTGAAATTGAAAGGGTTTTTGTCATAGTGTTGCCGTGTTTGTGGGGGCGCCAAGCCCCCTAATTATTATTGATTAGCTTCGAGTACTTTTACATTTAAAATAACGACAGGGGTTTTAGGCACAAAGCTGTAACCTATTTTTTCATTGAATGCAGTTTCAACACGCATGATCTTGTCTAAGGTCTCATAACCATCCATAACCATACCAAACACAGCAAATCCCCAATCACGGCCCGGATTTAAGTGATCGTTGTCATCCATGTTAAAGAAGAATTGACGTGTACCTGAGTGCGGTTTGCGGTCTTGATAGGCCATGGCGATACTGTACATGTCATTTTTTAGACCGTTACCGCTCTCGTTGAAGATAGGGTCGTTTTCGTGCAGACCGTCGTAGTCTTTATCGTAACCTCCCCCTTGAATTACAAAGTCGCGTTCATTATCTTCATCACGTTCAACGCGATGAAACACGCTTCCTTGATAGCTGCCGTCGGCCACATAAGTTAAGAAGTTATTGACCGTTATAGGGGCGCGAGAGCGATCCATTTCAACAACAATACTTCCCAACGTGGTCACTATTTCGACCCGTGGAAACATGTTGTCTTTTTGAATAAATTTACCTTCAGTTGCCGCGAATGAACTGTGAGCAAATAATAAAATAAAACTAAGTAATAAAATGCGCTTCATAGTTAACCTTCTAAATAGGCGATTAATTCTGGGTCAGATACAATGCGGGTAATTAATTGTTCAGTCAACTTATTCAGCTGACTCTCAATTTTGGCTCGGTCATGGCTTAGAGGGCCTTCAAGGTTCGCATTGCCATGGTAGACTTTACTGAAGCTACTGTCGTTTCTGATAACTCGCACACCAAACTCGATGCTTGCGGCGCTGGTGTGAGTCATCATTTTTTCAGTGACCACTGCTTGTAATTTATGGATATCAATTTCGAAACGCGTGGTGGCAAGATTAGAAATACTGACACCATTGCGGCTCAACGCGCTATCAAGTGCACTTTTAACAGAGTCGGTAATACCTGGACTTGCAAGCGTTTTGGTTTTATCTGATTCGATAATTTTTAATGTCACATTGTCACCACGTAAATCAATGACACTGGTGCTCACATTACTATTAATTTGAGTGATTTTACCGCTTTGATATACGGGGTTTAAAATTAACTGATTTGGTTGATTGCTGCACGCAGCCAGCAAAAGCACCGCACATAAAGGAAGTATTTTTCTCATTTATATTGCTCCATTAATTATTTTTAATCGCACTAAGCACGACAAACTTTTTATTAGAACCTAATAACTTACAGTTGCCGAACATACGCTTTAATTTTTCATGATAGTCTAAATGACGATTACCAATTATTCTTAACTCGCCGCCAGGTTTAAGCGTCTGTTTAGCTTGTTTAAACATCTGCCAAGCAATGTGGTCTGTGACAGCTTGCGCCTGATGAAAAGGTGGGTTGCATAACACCAGGTCAACACTATTCGCTGCAAAATCGGTTAAGCAGTCGTTTTGCACGAACTCACAGTGTGCTAGTTGTTCGGGTAAATTAGTTTCAACATTGAGTCGTGCTGACTCAACCGCCATATACGATTCATCAACAAACGTAAGCTGTGCTTTAGGGCAACGTTTTAAAGCCATTAAACCCACCACACCATTGCCACAACCTAAATCGATGATACTGCGCGCTTTACTGGTTTGTGGTAAATAGTTAAAGAAAAAGCGGGCGCCGATATCTAATGAATCGCGCGAGAAAACATTTGCGTGATTTTGAATTTCAAATTCGCTGCCCTCCAGTGGCCAGCTAACCGGAAATGCAGCGTGTTTATCTAATCCACTTGTTTTACTTATGACTAAGCGTGATTTTTTTACGGCTAAGCTGGTTGTTGTTTCACCGATAAACTGGCTAAACGCTTTAATTGTCGAGTTATGAATCTCTTTAGTTTTTCCCGCGGCTATTACATCAATACCAGCAGGTAATGCTGCACTAATCGCTGCTAATTGATGTTGCAAATAGCCTAAATTTCGTGGCACTTTTAAGATCACTAAATCAACGTGGTTTGGTAAACTCTCAAGTGAGTTTAAGCGCGTTAACGAATCCGCTTTTAACTCATTGGCGTTTAAATTATAAAGGGTGGCCTGATGGGCAATATACGAATCATTAACTGAATAAACGGTTAACTGGTTAAATGCACATGCCAATGCCCCAAAGCTGTCATTGAGAATAAGGACAGAATTTGCGTGTGAATGGTGTTCATGTACATAATCAATTAGGTACTCATCAGCAGAGTCCCAGGCCTGGAGGCTACGATTTTTTTGATCTAAAGGAAAACGTTCAAGGGTATAGGTGCTATCACCGAGCTGTGCTTGGGTGGTCATCATGTTTTTACGATAAGTATTTAAGTATAGGTAAATTCTAACATGCAACAGCCAAACGCCAACCCTAATCATCTACCAAATGGCTTTTCTTATCAGGCCCAAGCTCTTAGTGCCCAAAAAAGCCTCGACTTATTTTATTACTTAGAGCAAAACCTACATTGGCAACAGCCCGAAATTACGGTGTATGGCAAACGTCATGTTATCCCACGCTTGCAATGTTTTATTGCTGATGAAAACGTTAATTACGCTTACTCAGGATCAACATTGATTGTTGAACCTTGGCCTGATGTGCTGGATGCCATGCGAAAACGTTTAACGGCGCAGTTACAGATACCTTTTAATGCTTTATTGGTTAATTTGTATCGAGATGGCCACGACTGTATGGGGTGGCACAGTGATGATGAACCCGAACTTGGCAAGCAACCGACGATTGCGTCTATTTCGCTGGGGGCTGAGCGTGTGTTCAAAATAAAACATAAACACACCAATGAGCAACAGAGTATCGTGCTACAAAGTGGCAGTTGCTTAATAATGAATGGCACAAGCCAACGGGATTATCTGCATAGTTTACCTAAGCAGCAAAAGCTTAAGCACCCTCGAATTAACCTGACCTTTAGATCAATAATGTAAAATCATTGGAAAAATGAACCATCCCCTTGATATAGTAACGCTCAATTATTTTGCTAAAAGGTTTATGACAGATGTCAATGCAACAACAAATTGAGCAAAAGCTCGCCGCGGGTATTCAGTGCAAGCACCTGAATGTTGTTAATGAAAGTCATATGCATAGTCGCGGCACTGATTCACATTTTAAAGTGATTGTAGTGAGTGAAGAGTTCGCAGGTAAGCGCTTACTAGCCCGTCATCGTCAAATAAATGAGTTATTAAAAGATGAGCTTGCTAATCATATTCATGCTTTAGCGATACACACGTTTACGCCTGATGAATTTGCACAACATCAAGGGCAAGCGCCTGAATCACCTGCGTGTATGGGCGGTTCTAAGTTTGATTAATTGGATGGTGTGATCAGTTATATATTTTATATGACTGATCAGACCTGTATTTTTACTATTAGCCTTTAAACTAGCGCTAATTTTTATTGTGATAGATATAGGATGATCAATGGTCATTAAGCCTAAAATTCGTGGATTTATCTGCACTAACGCGCATCCAGTAGGGTGTGCTGAGCACGTACAAGAACAAATTAATTATGTGAAAGCGCAAGGACCACTAAGCAATGCACCTAAAAATGTATTAGTCATTGGTGCGTCAACAGGTTACGGCCTAGCATCACGTATTACGGCTGCATTTGGTGGCGGCGCAAACACCTTAGGTATCTTCTTCGAAAAAGAAGGGGCAGAACGTAAAACAGGGTCTGCTGGCTGGTACAACACCGCTGCATTTCAAGCCGCTGCGGAAGAAGCTGGTCTGTGGTCTAAAAACATCAATGGCGATGCGTTTTCAAATGAAATCAAGCAAAAAGCAATTGAGACTATCAAAGCAGACTTAGGTAAAGTTGATTTAGTTATCTACAGCTTAGCGTCACCACGTCGTACAGACCCAAATACGGGTGAGACATATTCGTCTACATTAAAGCCAATCGGTTCAGATATCACGACTAAAAACTTAAATACGTCTAAGCGTGTGATTGATGAAGTAACGGTTGAAGCGGCAAGCCAAGAAGACATCGACAATACAATTAAAGTAATGGGCGGTGAAGATTGGGAAATGTGGATTGATGCATTAAAAGAAGCCGATGTACTTGCTGATAACTTCAAAACAACAGCGTATACCTATATTGGTAAAGAGTTAACGTGGCCAATTTACGGTCATGCGACAATTGGTAAAGCAAAAGAAGACCTTGACCGTGCAACGCAAGCGATTAAAGAGTCAACAAAAGACTTAAATGGCGAAGCGTATGTGTCTTCTTTAAATGCTGTGGTAACGCAGGCAAGCTCGGCAATTCCAATTATGCCACTTTATATCTCTGCATTATTTAAAGTAATGAAAGCAGACGGTACGTACGAAGGCACCATTGAGCAAATTCACGCGCTATTTACTGAAAACCTTTATGGCGCCACACCTCGTTTTGATGACGGTGGTCATTTATTCCAAAACTACAAAGAATTGGAAGACGATGTGCAAGCGCGCGTACAACATGTTTGGGATACCGTTGATACAGAAACGATTGACGAATTAACCGATTACGTGGGTTACCATAATGAGTTTTTACGTTTATTCGGTTTTGGTATCGACAGCGTTGATTACGAGCAAGATGTGAATCCTGTTGTTGAAATTTCTCAGTTGATCGATTAATCGATAAAAAACGTTAAATTTATAAAAGTCGCTTTTTTAAGCGACTTTTTTGTTTTTTCTCTAAAATAAAACGGCATCAATAGCACTTTGGTCTATATTGAATTTTATTCAAATGGATTTTGTAGTCTAAATAATCACATCAGTCGTATAAATTTAATATTTGCTCTCGCATAGTCACCCTGATTGATGTTAAAATTCGGGCAATATATGTGAGGAGTTTACTGCGTTGCTTGTTTGGTGTGTTAAACAAGCTGTTCTTAGATACTAAGAATTTGACTTGAGCATATCAAAGAGCGACGTAGTTGGTACGATTTTTCAGTTTCTTTCCGTTAATGTAATGCAAGTGCGTATGATCAACATAAAAAAAGGTCTGGATTTACCGATAGAGGGCGCACCTCAGCAAGTTATTCATGATGGCTCTGCCGTCAAACGTGTAGCTGTGCTAGGTGAAGAATATATTGGTATGCGTCCAACCATGCATGTCCGCGTGGATGACCAAGTCAAAAAAGGCCAGGTACTTTTTGAAGACAAAAAGAACCCAGGCGTATTATTTACTGCACCAGCTTCTGGGGTAGTTAAAGAAATTAATCGTGGTGCTAAACGTGTGCTGCAATCTGTTGTTATTGAAGTTAATGGCAGTGAGCAAATCACCTTTGACTCTTTCAAGGCCGACGAGCTTTCGAGCTTAGACCGTGAAAAAGTGAAAGAAGTACTTGTTCAGTCAGGCCAATGGACAGCACTTCGTGCTCGCCCATTCAGCAGAATAGCTGCGTTGGATGCAAATCCTAGCTCTATTTTTGTAACGGCTATCGACACTAACCCGTTAGCTGCAGATCCTGCAGTTATTATTGCTGAGAATTCTGCAGCATTTGAAGCGGGTTTAGCGGTGGTATCTCGTTTAACTGACGGCAAAGTATTTGTTTGTAAACACGCTGGTAGCCAAGTGCCTAGTTCATCAATCCCTCAAGTAGAAGTACATGAGTTTGGTGGCAAACACCCGGCAGGCCTAGTGGGTACACACATTCATCACTTAGACCCAGTTTCTGCTAGCAAGCAGGTTTGGCACTTAGGTTACCAAGACGTTATTGCCTTTGGTAATTTATTCCTAACAGGTGAAATCTTCACAGATCGTGTTGTTTCGCTTGCAGGTCCTCGTGTTAAAAACCCACGCTTAGTGAAAACTCAGTTAGGTGCTTCTTTAGATGATTTAGTCGCTGGTGAATTAGAAGACGGTGATAACCGTGTTATTTCTGGTTCTGTTTTATCAGGTTCTATTTCACAAGGTCCACATGCGTTCTTAGGTCGTTACCATGTTCAAGTATCTGTATTACTTGAAGGTCGCGAAAAAGAATTGTTTGGTTGGATTGCGCCAGGTTCTGACAAGTTCTCAGTAACACGTACCTTCTTATCTCACCTAACGCCAAGCCGTCTATTCAACATGACGACTTCGACAGGTGGTTCTAAGCGTGCCATGGTTCCAATTGGTAGCTATGAGCGTGTTATGCCTTTAGACATCTTACCTACATTATTACTACGTGACTTAATCGCACGTGATCTTGATAGTGCTATAACGTTAGGTGCTCTAGAGCTTGATGAAGAAGATTTAGCGTTATGTACCTTCGTTTGTCCAGGTAAATACGAGTACGGTTCAATCCTACGCGATTGCTTGACTACGATCGAGAAGGAAGGCTAGAGAGATGGGTTTAAAGAAATTTCTAGAAGATATTGAGCCGCATTTTGAACCGGGTGGTAAACACGAAAAATGGTATGCGCTTTACGAAGCTGCAGCGACTATTTTTTACACGCCTGGTTACGTAAATAAAGGCAAAACACACGTTCGCGATAACATCGACCTAAAACGTATGATGATTTTAGTGTGGATGGCGACGTTCCCTGCTATGTTCTTTGGTATGTTCAACATCGGTCATCAGGCCGCAGGTGCGCTTGCACAAGGTTTTGAACTAGCAAACTCATGGCAAGTTGGTCTGTTCCAATTGTTTGGCGGTGAATTATCTGCTGAATCAGGTTGGGGCGCGAAAATGTTTTACGGTGCCTGCTTCTTCCTACCAATCTACGCGACAACATTTATTGTCGGTGGTTTCTGGGAAGTATTATTTGCTTCAGTGCGTAAGCACGAAGTAAATGAAGGTTTCTTCGTAACGTCTGTATTATTTGCACTAATCCTGCCTGCAACGATTCCACTATGGCAAGTTGCGCTAGGTATTACGTTTGGTGTTGTAATCGCTAAAGAGATCTTTGGTGGTACAGGCCGTAACTTCCTAAACCCTGCGCTTGCTGGTCGTGCGTTCTTATTCTTCGCATACCCTGCACAAATTTCAGGTGACACAGTATGGACAGCAGTAGATTCATTCTCTGGTGCAACTATGCTAGGTCAGGCAGTTGTTGGCTCACTTGATTACAGCAACATGGAACTATGGTGGAATGCATTCTACGGTTTCATTCAAGGTTCTGTTGGTGAAACATCAACACTTGCACTATTAATCGGTGGTTTATTCCTGATTTATGTGCGTATCGCGTCATGGCGTATCGTGCTAGGTGTTTTCCTAGGTATGGTTGCAACGTCATTCTTACTAAACACGGTTGGTTCTGAAACGAACGCTGTATTTGCTATGCCTTGGCACTGGCACTTAGTATTGGGTGGTTTTGCATTTGGTATGTTCTTCATGGCAACAGACCCAGTATCTGCATCATTCACAGACAAAGGTAAGTTCGCTTACGGTGCGTTAATCGGCTTTATGGTTGTAATGATCCGTGTTGTTAACCCGGCATTCCCAGAAGGTATGATGCTAGCAATCTTATTTGCTAACTTATTTGCGCCATTATTCGATCACTTTGTAGTGCAAGCTAATATCAAGCGGAGGTTGGCACGTAATGTCTAGTAATAACGAATCAATCGGCAAAACGCTAACCGTTGTTGTTGCACTATGTTTAGTGTGTGCAATCATCGTATCGTTTGCTTCAGTTCAGCTTCGTCCTTTACAGCAAGCTAACAAAACACAAGATATTCAGCGTAATATCTTAGCGGCTGCAGACATTGAAGTTTCGGGTACTGTTTCAGATACCTTCAACTCAAAAATTGAAGCACGCGTAGTAGATATGAGCACAGGTGAGTTTGTTGAAGGTGTTGATCCTAACTCATTTGATTTCGAGAAATCTAAATTCGACCAAGCGCGTAGCTTTGCGTTGAAAGCAGAAGGAATTAAAGACATCGCGGGTATCCAGCGTATGACGAAAAATTCACCTGTTTATATCTCGAAAAAAGCAGATGGTTCTACAGATGCAATCATTCTTCCTATCCAAGGTTACGGCCTTTGGGGTGTAATGTATGGCTTCTTAGCGCTTGAGAGCGATGGTGAAACTGTTAAGAACATCAATTTCTTCAAGCACAATGAAACGCCTGGTCTTGGTGGTGAGATTCAAAACCCACAATGGACTGCTAAATGGCAAGGTAAAGAGTTACCAATCAATATCATGAAGAGCGGTGCGAGCAATGAACATCAAATCGATGGTCTTTCAGGTGCAACGTTAACGTCAAACGGTGTTGATCATACAGTTGACTTCTGGACTGGCGAGCATGGCTTTGGTCCATTCCTTGCGAAAGTACGTGAAGGAGCGTTGAAATAATGGCTGATACTAAAGAAATGAAGTCGGTCCTATTTGGCCCGGTATTCGCAAATAACCCAATCGCACTTCAAGTACTTGGTATTTGTTCTGCGCTAGCGGTTACATCAAGCTTAAAAAATGCACTAATCATGTCAATCGCATTGACACTTGTAACTGCGTTTTCTAGCTTCTTTATCTCATGTATTCGTAACCAGATCCCATCATCTGTACGTATTATCGTGCAAATGACGATCATTGCGTCACTGGTAATCGTTGTTGACCAAGTTTTACAGGCATTCTCTTACGCAACTGCAAAAGAGCTATCTGTATTCGTTGGTCTAATCATTACTAACTGTATCGTAATGGGTCGTGCGGAAGCATACGCAATGAAATCACCACCACTGATGTCTTTCTTAGACGGTATCGGTAATGGTTTAGGCTACTCAGTCGTGCTATTAACGGTTGGTTTCATCCGTGAGTTATTCGGTAAAGGTTCACTATTCGGTGTTGATATTATCCCACTTGTACAAAATGGTGGCTGGTATCAACCAATGGGTCTATTGATTTTACCACCGAGTGCATTCTTCATTATTGGTTTATTCATTTGGGTACTTCGTACCGTTAAGAAAGACCAAGTAGAAGCAAAAGCGTAAGGGGCGAGCAGTGGAACATTATATTAGTTTATTTGTAAAAGCGGTTTTCATTGAAAACTTAGCTTTAGCCTTCTTCCTAGGTATGTGTACTTTCCTTGCAGTATCAAAGAAAGTAACCACATCAATCGGCCTAGGTGTGGCAGTTATCGTGGTATTGGGTATTTCAGTACCAGTAAATAACTTGGTTTACCACGCTGTTCTTGCACCGGGTGCATTAGAGTGGCTTGGCTACCCAGAAGCAGACCTTAGCTTCTTACGTTTCTTGACATTTATCGGTGTTATTGCAGCACTTGTACAAATTCTTGAAATGGCATTAGATAAGTTCTTCCCTGCACTATACAACGCGTTAGGTATCTTCTTACCTTTGATCACAGTTAACTGTGCGATCTTCGGTGCGGTATCTTTCATGGTTGAGCGTAACTATAACTTCGGCGAGTCTGTTGTTTATGGTATCGGTTCAGGTGTGGGCTGGGCACTAGCAATTACATTACTTGCTGGTATCCGTGAAAAAATGAAGTACTCAGACGTTCCTGATGGCTTACGTGGTTTAGGTATTACCTTCATCACTGTTGGTCTTATGGGTCTTGGCTTTATGTCATTCTCTGGTATTTCACTTTAAGGTAGCGAGGATAAATCATGAATGAGATTTTCTTAGGTGTTGGTGTTTTCATCGCTATCGTTGTACTACTAGTTTTAGTCATCATTGGTGCTAAATCTAAGTTAGTTGCAAGCGGCGATATCATCATCGGTATTAATGGCGACCCAGAAAAAGCTATTAAAACATCTGCAGGTAGCAAGCTATTAGGCGCGCTGTCTGATTCAGGTATTTTCGTATCATCTGCATGTGGTGGCGGTGGCTCATGTGGCCAGTGTCGTGTACACATTAAAGAAGGTGGCGGCGATATCTTACCAACAGAACTTGATCACATCTCTAAAGGTGAAGCCCGTGAAGGCTGCCGTTTAGCGTGTCAGGTTAATGTTAAAAACGACATGGAAATTGAACTTGAAGAGTCAATTTTCGGTGTTAAGAAGTGGGATTGTGAAGTTATCTCAAACGATAACAAAGCAACGTTTATCAAGGAACTTAAGTTACAAATTCCTGATGGCGAATCAGTTCCGTTCCGTGCCGGTGGTTATATTCAAATCGAAGCCCCTGCGCACCACGTTAAATACGCTGACTTCGATATTCCTGAAGAATATCGTGGCGACTGGAACCACTTTGGTTTCTTCGATCTGGAGTCTAAAGTAGACGACGAAACAATTCGTGCTTACTCAATGGCTAACTACCCAGAAGAAGAAGGCATTATTATGCTTAACGTGCGTATCGCTACGCCGCCGCCAAGAGACCTAAGCCTTCCATGTGGTAAAATGTCGTCGTACATTTGGTCACTTAAAGCAGGCGATAAGGTTACTATTTCTGGTCCATTCGGTGAATTCTTCGCGAAAGACACTGATGCAGAAATGGTATTCGTAGGTGGTGGTGCAGGTATGGCACCAATGCGTTCACATATCTTTGACCAACTTAAGCGCTTAAAATCTAAGCGTAAGATGAGTTTCTGGTATGGTGCGCGTTCTAAGCGTGAAATGTTCTATGTTGAAGATTTCGACGGCTTAGCAGCAGAAAATGATAACTTTGTATGGCATACAGCACTGTCTGATCCACAACCAGAAGATAACTGGGAAGGTTACACAGGCTTCATCCATAACGTACTTTATGAAAACTACTTGAAAGATCATGAAGCGCCAGAAGATTGTGAGTTCTACATGTGTGGTCCTCCAATGATGAATGCAGCTGTTATCAACATGCTTAAAGACTTAGGTGTAGAAGACGAAAACATCTTATTAGATGACTTCGGTGGCTAACACCCATACACAAAACAATTAGTTTTGGTTAGAATACAAGCCTCGTAGCACACCGTGTTACGAGGCTTTTTTATTTCTATACCACTGTCGATTGGTATCCAAAAGGTGAGTTGCTATGAATAAAGTGTTTTATCGCCAAGGCTTTGTGGCCTTTTTCCTACTAACTGTTACTTTACTCATGGCTGGTTGCAGCCAAGCAGATAAAGCCCAAGAGCTCTATCTTGAAGGTAAGACCATGGGAACGACATACCACATTAAAGTATTTGCTGAACCTTCTAAGCTAGAAGGGATTGATTTGCACCCTGAAATTAAGCAAGTGTTGAAAGAGGTTAATCAATCTATGTCGACGTATATTCCAGACTCAGAAATTAATCAATTTAATCGCTTGCCTGCAGGGCAGGTTATGCCGATCAGTGATGATTTTCGTCAGGTCGTTGCGGAGTCTATTCGTTTGGGTGAATCTACAAAAACCCTTGATGTGACGATGGGTCCACTAATTGATTTATGGGGCTTTGGTCCAGATAAAAAACCGACTAAACGCCCAAGCGATGAAGCGCTGGCTGATATGGTCGCGAAAATTGGTGTTGATAAGCTTCAGTTAAGCGATGCTGGTCTTCTGAAGACGGTGGATGGCTTAGAATTGTCATTTTCAGCAACAGCAAAAGGCTACGGTATTGATAAGGTTGCGCAAGTAATTGAAAGCCATGGCTTAGAAAATTATATGGTCGAAATTGGCGGCGAGCTTCGTGTGTCTGGTATCAAGCCAGATAATATCACCTGGAAAATCGCTATCGAACAACCCGACGCTGAGCCGGGTGTGCGCAAAGTACATAAAGTGATTGAGCCGGGCACGAATGGCATTGCAACGTCGGGTGATTATCGCATTTTCTACGAGATGGATGGGGTAACCTATAGCCACTTAATCGACCCTGAGACGGGGATGCCAAGCCGCCATGATTTGGTATCTGTTACCGTATTGCACCCTTCGGCAATGACGGCTGATGGTTTAGCAACAGCATTGACGGTAATGGGAATGGAGCGGGCGCAAAAATACGCTGAACAACATGACCTGCCAGTGTATTTAATTGCTAAGTCAGACAATGGCTTGGTCACTTATTCTAGTCCTGCCTTTAAACCATATTTGTAGCAGAGCAAGAAGCAGTTTATAATACGTGCAGCCCAGTCGAATGGGCTTGATTTAATTGCTGACGATAGGGGCAAAGCAATGTCACTTTTTCTTCTTACTTTTGGTCTACTTATTTTAATTGTGGCAGCGATGGCTGTGGGCATGATTGTGCAAAAGAAATCAATGGCCAGTAGCTGTGGTGGCTTAGGTGCCGTGGGTATCGATAAAGCCTGTGACTGTGATGATCCATGTGACAAGCGTAAAAAGCGCATGGCAAAAGAACAAGCGTGGAAAGAGAATCAAATTCTGTAACCACACAAAAAAGCGCCTAAGGGGCGCTTTTTTAATGCCCGCGATTTTTTATTCTCGAATAGGCACCTAGTTCAACCCAATTAATTTAGCACCCAGGACTGCATATTGATTTGCATGGTTTGCTGTTAGCAAAAAGGCTGCAGGAGCATGAAGTGTTGGAATCGAGGTGAACACTCTTGGACACGTATATATAGGCCATTGTGAGTTATTCGTGAGTTTATGCACCTGACCTGAGAAACAGCTATAGCCTTCTTTTAATAACGCCTTATAAGTGCTGTCAGTCAATGTGATTGGTTTCGTAATAATGTAGCTGTTGCCTATATTAAAGCTCAATTTGCTGGCATCTAATGTCTGGTAACCTTGGCGAATACTACTTATATCGCCGAGTTCTTTGATGGTAGGCAATCTACCCTTATCATTTATGGCAATATCAATCTGATAGTCACCCATCTCACTGTTTACCATCACATCATCAATGAGTAGGTCGACCCAATTATCTTTCGCATTAAATGGGATTGCATGATACTGCGCTACGGTGGCTTTTTTCCAATCACCCGTTACTAAAGAATCAATCGCCTTTTTATAAAGAACACGGTTAACTTTTCGCGCTACTTGACGGTTTGGATCCTGAGGGTAAGCACCCGATTCAATTAAAATAGTGCGAATCCCTTTTTCAGAAAACGTATCACCAAAACTGCGGTATGAGTAGCTGTCGTTGTATTTGCCTAAGTGGCCGGGGATCATGTTTTCTACCGTGGCTGCCAAATGGGCCGTAAACTGCATCGCTTCTGCACGCGTGGTATTAATTTCACGTGCTTCATTATAAGCCGGTGCGAGCACAGAGATGGTTGCTTGTTTGCCTTTTTTGCCAGCCCCATAATAGGCATTTTGATCGTGTAAGTTAAAGCCAAAATCAGGCTTAAATTGCGTTGCAGCCGCCATTAAAATTTGCCCTTCTTGGGTGCGCAGAGCTTTCGCATCACGATTAAGATCGATCCCTTGTGCATTGTGGCGCGTTTGAATGGCGGCACCGTCAGGGTTAACCATAGGAATAATGCGCAGTGTAAGCTTTGTTTGCCACTCTTTTAACCATGCCGCGTTTTCAGGCGCTGTGATAAAGGTTAAAAAATCCATTAGTGCTGCCGTTGCGGTGTTTTCGTCGCCATGCATTTGGCTCCACATCATTACTTTAATAGCGCCTGAGCCAATATCAAGTGCATTTATTGGTTGCCCTTGGTATGAGCTACCTAGCTGTTGCAAAGTAATTGCAGGGTGCATAGCAGCTTTTTTTAGTTGGGGTTCTATATCGATGTAATAAATTGCTGGCTTATCGAATCCATGAACTCTTGTGTCTTCAATGCTGTTTGCAAATGCATGAGAACTGCTAAGTAATAAGGCGGTGGTAAGTGCATACTGGTACATATATAACTCTATTATTCTTAATCGTGTTTTAATGAAGAATATTATATTTTAGCTCTCTTGGCTAATCCTTGTTCAGTAACACAATACAAGTAGATACTGAGTAGGTATGTGTTTAAACGCCATTTTTATGCAATTTTCTTTTTAGGCATTGCTTTTTGCTATATTAAATACTCTAGCTTTTTTAGATGCTTAGCTTCATATTTTGGGGTTGTTTACATTTATTTATCAGTTGAATAAACAATGCTTAACGCAGTGCTGTTAAATTCTACTTGTACCGTACGTTGACTTTGTTATACTCCACATCGAAATTTCAGTAATTACTGAAACTTTATTGATGAAGATCAAGTTGCCGCGCTTAATTATAGGGTAGAGCGTCTACCTTTATTGCGGCCAAAGTTATAAAAAGGCATGTGTTTTGCGAGTAATTAATCCGTCACAAGGTGTTAAACAATCTAGTTTCGCTAGATTGCAATTAGCTGCGCGTGCGTTTTTTGCTGGCAAAGAACTGTTGTCTGTTTTAGCCTTGCTGATCATTAATTCAGCCATGCTAATTAACGGTGCGGTAGAAGATGCACATGAGTTAAGAAGTTTATTAAGCGAAGGTGCTTTGTATGAAACACCGTTACTTAATGTATTGAGCTTTTTAGCTTACCCCGTGGTGTCTTGCCAATTATTAATTGGCTTATGCTGGTTGGTCTTCCATTTCTTTCCTGCGCGTCGTGCAGGTGTCATTTTACGTAAAGCGGCCTTCGCTGCACGTGAAACGATAAAGTCTTTAGTAGTACACAGCGCACATGGCTGTCGTGCTCCTCCTCGTGTAAGTGGTTGTCTGTAAATAAGCTTTGTTGCTTAAGTTCAGCCATTTTAGTCGTTTTCTAAGTTGTCTTTACTAAGCACCTAGTGGGCTTTCTACGTCCAAATTTCAGTCAGCTGACCTAACTATTCCCTCTCTTAACGTGGCGATAAATTGTGCTCGTTATGTGGCTAGGGATATCTGTGGCCGTTCGTTGCTACAGAAAAGCGTCGTGTACTTATCGACAAGTGTTAACTTTTAGGTTGTAGGATATTCCTTTGTCAATTCGTAACCTTTGTAATATTGCTCTAGCGTCTTTAGTGCTGGCTTTGACTGGCTGTGAAGGCGGGGTACTTGATCCAAAAGGTCAAATTGGGGCCG
Organism: Pseudoalteromonas sp. JSTW; assembly: GCF_013423925.1. NCBI lineage: Bacteria > Pseudomonadati > Pseudomonadota > Gammaproteobacteria > Alteromonadales > Pseudoalteromonadaceae > Pseudoalteromonas > Pseudoalteromonas sp. JSTW. The sequence continues at coordinate 2,677,712 of NZ_CP058972.1, read as the reverse complement.
ACGAAAAGTATTTAATCATCGTAGCAACGGTATTAATGCTGATTGTTGTAATCCCAGTGATTGCCATGACAATTTATTTTGCATGGAAATACCGTGATGGACGAGACCAAGAAATTTATGCTCCTAAGTGGGCTCACTCTAACAAGATTGAAGCGGTGGTGTGGGCTATTCCTATTATCATCGTGGTTATTTTAGGTGTGATCACCTGGCAGTCAACGCAAGAGCTTGACCCTTATAAACCGCTAGAAGGTAAAGGTGAGCATCTCACTGTTGAAGTGGTGTCTTTAAATTGGAAATGGTTATTTATCTACCCTGAGCAAGGCATTGCGACAGTCAACGAGTTGGTGTTTCCCGCTAACGTGCCTGTTCAATACAAGATTACCTCAGAAAGCACCATGAACTCGTTTTTCATACCTCAGCTTGGTAGCCAAATTTATTCAATGGCAGGCATGGAAACCAAACTGCATCTAATAGCTGATGAACCGGGTACTTTTAAAGGTTTCTCTGCTAACTACAGTGGGGCAGGTTTCACAGGCATGAAGTTTAATGCCATCGCCACGCCAACCCAAGCAGACTTTGATGCATGGGTAAATAAGGTGAAAAATTCAGGGTCTGCACTTACTAAAAAGACCTATGTTGAACTAGCTAAGCCAAGTGAATACGACCCAGTTAAATACTATGCCAGTGTCGACAAAGATATGTTTCATTCAATTGTAATGAAGTATATGCAAGCGCATGGCTCACACGGTGCAATGCAACACGCAATGCCTGAGCACTCTGCTCATAAAGGGCACGGCGAGGACGAGGAATAATCATGTCGTTGTTAGGTAAATTAACATTAGACGCAATCCCGTTTCATGAACCAATTATCATGGTTACCATGACGGTGGTTGCTGTCTTAGGCTTGCTAGTTGCAGGCTTAGTAACAAAATATAAAAAATGGGGCGTGCTTTGGCACGACTGGATCACGTCAATTGATCATAAGCGCTTAGGGGTTATGTACATCATTCTTGCGCTTATTATGTTATTCCGCGGCTTTGCTGATGCCATTATGATGCGATTACAATTAGCAATGGCTACGGGCGGTGCAAGTGGTTACTTACCACCTGAACATTACGACCAAATTTTTACGGCGCATGGGGTGATCATGATCATCTTTATGGCGATGCCGTTCATGATTGGTCTAATGAACATTATTTTGCCACTGCAAATTGGTGCACGTGATGTTGCTTTCCCATTCTTAAATAATTTAAGTTTTTGGCTAACTGCTGGCGGTGCGATATTAATAAATATTTCACTGTTTTTCGGTGAGTTTGCAAAAACAGGCTGGGTTGCCTATCCACCATTATCCGAGTTGTCGTTTAGTCCGGGCGTGGGGGTCGATTATTATATCTGGGCCTTGCAAATATCCGGCTTAGGTACCTTGCTAACGTCGGTTAACTTCTTAGTGACAGTTTTCAAGATGCGTGCACCCGGCATGACCTTAATGAAAATGCCTATTTTTACGTGGGCATGTACGTGGGCAAATATCTTAATTGCAGCCTCGTTCCCAATTTTGACTGCTGTGCTTGCAATGCTGACACTTGACCGTTATCTCGATTTCCACTTTTTCACCAATGAATTAGGTGGTAACGCGATGATGTATATCAATTTATTCTGGGCGTGGGGTCACCCTGAAGTTTACATTCTCATTTTACCTGCGTTTGGTATTTTCTCAGAGGTTATCTCTACTTTCGCTGGTAAACGTTTGTTTGGCTACAAGTCGATGGTTTATGCAAGTGGTGCGATTTCTATTTTAGGTTTCATCGTATGGCTTCACCACTTCTTCACTATGGGGTCAAGTGCGAACGTTAATGCCTTCTTTGGTGTCATGACCATGGTGATTGCAGTGCCGACGGGTGTAAAACTCTTTAATTGGTTATTCACTATGTACCGTGGTCGTTTACGAATCACAGTGCCCGTACTTTGGACTCTGGGTTTCATGGTGACATTCACCATTGGTGGTATGACCGGTGTATTACTTGCAATCCCTGGTGCTGACTATGTATTACACAACAGCTTATTTTTAATCGCTCACTTTCATAACACCATTATTGGTGGTGCAGTGTTCGGTTACTTAGCAGGTTTCGCATTTTGGTTCCCTAAAGCAATGGGCTTCAAACTTGACGAACGCTGGGGCAGAAGGTCTTTCTGGTGCTGGTTAATTGGTTTCTTTGTGGCATTCATGCCGTTATACGTGCTTGGTTTCTTAGGTATGACTCGTCGTTTAAACCACACAAATAACCCAGATTGGAACATGTGGTTATACATTGCAGCAGGCGGTGCGGTGATCATCATGTTCGGTATCTTGTTCCAAGTAGTACAACTTGTTGTGAGTTTTAAAAACCGCGAGCAATTAGATGATACAACAGGTGATCCATGGAATGGTCATACGCTTGAATGGGCGTCTGCATCACCTCCGCAGTACTACAACTTTGCAAAAATTCCCCATGTTGATGACATTGATGCATGGACTGACATGAAAGAAAAAGGCTTAGCTTACAAACAAGAAGCATCTTATAGCCCAATTCACATGCCAAAAAATACGCCAGCGGGTGTATTGATGAGCGGAGCATTAACAACGTTCTGTTTTGCCATGATTTGGCATATATGGTGGCTTGCAGCCTTTGGTTTACTGGGTGCTATCGCGATATTTATTAAACGTTGTTACACAACTGATGTTGATTATTACGTGCAACCAGATGAAATTGTTGAACTTGAAACGGCGCACAATACCGCCGCGACTAAAGGGGTGAATGCATGAGTACTATCACTGCAGATTTAAACACCTTAAGTAATGCTCAAGGTCATGTTGAAGCACATGATAGTGAGCATCACGACACAGGTGGCAACACGGTATTCGGTTTTTGGCTTTACTTAATGACCGACTGCTTATTATTTGCTTCTTTCTTTGCAACTTATGCCGTGCTGTTTATGAACACAGCCGGCGGCGTGTCAGGCAAAGACATTTTTGAACTTGATTTTGTCGCGGTTGAAACCGCGGCACTCCTACTAAGTAGTATTACATTTGGCTTTGCGATGATTTCTGCACATTCGCAGAAAAAGGCAGCAACATTGACCTGGTTACTTGTCACTTTTGCTTTTGGTGCTGTGTTTATTGGTATGGAAGTGTATGAGTTTCATCACCTAATTGCGCACGGTAATGGCCCGCAACACAGTGCCTTTTTAACGTCGTTTTTCTCTTTAGTCGGTTTACATGGTCTGCATGTAACAGCGGGTTTAATTTGGATGACAATCATGATGATCGAAGTTGTTCGTCGTGGTTTAAACCCGCAAACAGTGACACGCTTAAGTTGTTTAAGTTTGTTCTGGCACTTTTTAGATGTGGTGTGGATCTGTGTGTTTACCGTTGTTTATTTAATGGGAGCAATGTAATGAGTCACAGTGAATCGCATGTCATTAATAACTTAGAAGTACACGCACACGACACACAATCACATGGCAGTATGAAAGACTATTTTATTGGCTTTGTGTTGTCAGTGATTTTAACGGCTATTCCATTTTGGGCTGTGATGAGTGGGTCGTTTTCAAAACCAGCCACCGTGTGGTGCATTGTGACTATGGCGGTTGTGCAAATTTGGGTGCATTTAAAGTACTTCTTGCATTTAAGCTTTAAAACTGAAGACGGCAAAGCCAGCTCATTGTCATTTATCTTCAGCGCCATAATTATCGTGATGGTGGTTGGTTTGTCGGTGTGGATCATCTACGAATCGAACGCCATGATGATGTATTAAATAACAATTATTTTTATGTAATTGATATAAAGATTTACGAAAGGAGCTGGTTAGTTTGAGATTATGTCTCCAGTTCTGACAGTCTGTTATTAGCTAGTTTCTTTCGTAATTTTGCGTTTGTGCAGAATATTAGAGGAGTCGAGGAAGTGTTTCGACGTTATTTAAATGTCACTAAACCTGGCATTATCATGGGCAATTTAATCTCTGTTGCGGGGGGATTCTTGCTAGCCTCTCGTGGCGATGTTGACCCATGGTTAATGGTCGCAACTTTGCTTGGGTTATCTTTAGTTGTGGCATCTGGATGCGCTATCAATAATGTGATTGATCGTGATATTGATGTTGCAATGGCGCGCACTCGCAAACGCGTCACAGTCACTGGCGAAATGTCAGCAAAGGCCGCTATGGCACATGGCATCGTGCTGGGTGTTTTTGGTTTCACATTATTAGCCGTTTATACCAACGTGGTGGCACTCTTATTTGCTACGTTTGGTTACGTCATTTACGTCGGTGTATACAGCTTATATATGAAACGTCGTTCTGTGTATGGCACCTTTGTCGGTAGTTTATCGGGCGCAGTTCCACCTGTGGTGGGCTATTGTGCGGTAACGGGACAGTTTGATGCCGGTGCTTTGATTTTATTGGTAATGTTTAGTTTATGGCAAATGCCTCATTCATATGCAATTGCAATCTTTCGTTATAACGACTACCAAGCGGCCAGAATTCCCGTGTTACCCGTAGCGCAAGGGATCGAAAAGGCAAAGCATCACATTGTTTTATATATCGCCGTGTATGCGTTGGTTGTGATGTTATTAACCATTAGTGGTTATACAGGTTTAGCTTTCATGGCTGTAGCTTGTACAACGAGTTTTTGGTGGTTGCTTATGGCGCTCAGAGGTTATCGTCGCAATATTGATGTAAGCGGTTGGGCGCGCCAAGTGTTTGCTTTTTCGATAGTAAATATTACGGTTTTGAGCATAGCGATGGCTTTAGATTACCACTCAGTAGCTCCTCAGCTACTGGTTTTAACTTAGAAAAAAGTTGCTAACATATCCCAATGTTACAGTAGCAAAGGCCCGGTTTTTTCTCCACCGGGCCTTTTTTCGTTTCGTTAGTTAATAAAACGAGTTAGACCAATTTTTTAACTAACCCCTCACTATCTTTCGTGTGACTACAAGTGGTATCACTAAAACTGTGCAGCTTGCTCAACCACAATGCCATGGCGAGCGGCTAAGCGGCGATGATCTTTATCATAGCCACCACCAATGACCGTTGCGACAGGCACATTATGTTCAAGGCAACGCTTAAGGACTAAATGGTCGCGTTGTTCAATACCTTGCCAGCTTATATCTAATTTTCCTAGGCCATCTTGCTGCCATACATCAACGCCTGCATCGTAAAGTACTAAATCTGGATTAAGGGTTTTTAGTAAGTAACTTAGCGTATCATCAACGATGCCAATGTACTCTTTATCGCTAACACCCGGGTTTAAGCCAATATCGAGATCACTGGCTGATTTGCGAAATGGAAAGTTCTTCTCACAATGAATCGAACACGTATACGCATAGGGTTGATGGGTGAGCATGGCTGCAGTGCCATCACCTTGGTGAACATCTAAGTCAAAAATCAGCACATTGGTCACTTCGCCGCTCTTTATCAGTGTTTCACTGGTGAACGCTAAATCGTTTACCATGCAATAACCCGAACCAAAATCATAATGGGCATGATGAGTGCCGCCAGCTAAGTGGCAGGCAAGCCCATGTTTTAAAGCGAGGCGTGCGGTTTGTAAGGTGCCAAGTGGGGCTGTGAATGTTCGTGCCATCAATTGTTCAGACCAAGGTAAACCAATTCGGCGCATGGCTTTTTCATCCAAGCGGTTATGCCACAGGTCATTAATGTAGTCATCGCAATGCACCAGTTCCAGTGGTGCGGGGCTGCCTAATATCGGCTGTACTAAATTATCACTGATCAGGCCAAGGCTTTGAACATGGTCATATAAATAAGCAAATTTACTCATTACAAAGCGATGGTTAGGATCGAAGCTAAAGGAATAATTAGGGTGATATACCAAGGGTAAGTGGGGGTTTAAGTACATAACTCATTTAATAACGGGATTTGCTACAGCATAGCGAATTTATTCGCCGTTGTTTACTCTGGTACGTGAATTAAGTGTGCTAACTCACGATGTAATAGGCCTTCATCGCCTAAGTTCAGCTCAATCAGGCGCTTCAAATGACTGATACTGTCGATATCAATATGTTCGCAAATAAGTCCAGCATGCTGCTGTTCTACATGGCACAACTCGACTCGCATTTTAATCTCTACAGTTGAGTCGGGTAGGGTAAACGATAAAACGGCTTTACTGTGGATAGGAACTAAAAATGAATCGCTTTTGGTTATAAGCGCACCATGCAAGGATAAATCAAGCAGTTGACATTGATACTTATACTCATCAATACAAAGCGTTGCAGGGCAAGAAAATAATACCCGAGAAAACTGTCTACGCTCATTCATGGTGTGATCCCCAAGTCATTGTCGTTTCATAAACTTAATTCGCTAAAATCAGTATAGTTCAATATGCAAGGTGTGAGTGAAACGATTGCTGGTAAACGTTATCGGTCACAAAAAAGCCCCAAGAAGGGGCTTTTGAATAAGACGGTAAATTAACCAATCTTTTTATATTTAATACGCTTAGGTTGTGCGGCTTCTGCGCCTAAGGTTTTCTTCAACCACTCTTCGTATTCTGTGTAGTTACCATCGAAGAAGTTAATTTGGCCTTCGTCACGGTAATCAAGAATATGCGTAGCGATACGGTCAAGGAACCAACGGTCATGCGAGATACACATTACACAGCCTGGGAACTCTAGAATTGCGTTCTCAAGTGCACGAAGTGTTTCAACATCAAGATCGTTAGTCGGCTCATCCAGTAGTAATACGTTACCACCCGCTTTTAATAGCTTTGCAAGGTGTAAACGGTTTCGCTCACCGCCTGATAAGTCTTTAACGAATTTTTGTTGGTCGTTACCTTTGAAGTTAAAGCGACCAACATAGGCGCGGCTTTGGAATTCAAAGTTACCAATTTTTAATACGTCTTGACCGTTAGAGATCTCTTGGAAAACGGTGTTGCTTTCATCCATGTCGCCACGGAACTGATCAACGGTAGCAAGCTCAACTGTTTCACCCACAAGGATTTCACCACTGTCTGGCTTTTCTTCACCGCTTAACATTTTGAATAAGGTTGATTTACCCGCACCATTGGCACCGATAATACCTACGATTGCACCTTTTGGCATCGCAAAGTTTAAGTCGTCGATTAAAACACGATCGCCAAAGCTCTTCTTAAGACCTTTTACTTCAATAACTTGGTCGCCTAAGCGTGGACCCGGTGGAATGAATAGCTCATTCGTTTCGTTACGTTTTTGGTAATCGTTCTGTTGTAGCTCAGAGAACTGTGCCATACGCGCTTTAGACTTAGCTTGACGGCCTTTCGGATTTGAACGAACCCATTCAAGTTCTTGTGCAATTGACTTTTGACGTGCTTTTTCAGATTTTTGTTCTTGTTGTAAACGTAAATCTTTTTGCTCAAGCCATGATGAGTAGTTACCTTCCCACGGAATACCTTCACCACGGTCAAGTTCTAGAATCCACCCAGCAACGTTATCTAAGAAGTAACGGTCGTGGGTTACAGCGACCACAGTACCTTCGTAGTCGTGTAAGAAACGCTCTAACCATGCCACAGACTCTGCGTCTAAGTGGTTGGTTGGTTCGTCAAGAATCAGCATGTCTGGTTTTTCAAGCAGTAAACGACAGATTGCAACACGGCGACGCTCACCACCCGAAAGGTGTTCAATTTTAGCATCCCACGGTGGTAAACGAAGAGCATCTGCTGCGCGCTCTAATACGTTATCGATATTGTGACCGTCGTGTGCTTGGATAATTGCTTCAAGCTCGCCTTGCTCTTTTGCAAGTGCATCAAAGTCAGCATCTTCCATAGCATACTCGTTGTATACTTCATCAAGACGGTTTAGCGCATTTTTTACTTCGCTTACGGCTTCTTCAACGGTTTCGCGTACTGTTTTGTTTTCGTCTAAAACAGGCTCTTGCGGTAAGTAACCTATTTTTGTGCCAGGTTGTGGACGAGCTTCACCTTCAAAGTCTTGGTCAACACCTGCCATAATGCGAAGTAACGTCGATTTACCTGCGCCATTTAGACCAAGCACACCAATTTTTGCGCCCGGGAAAAAGTGTAAAGAGATATCTTTTAAGATAGTGCGCTTAGGCGGCACAACTTTAGAAACTCGACTCATCGAGAATATAAACTTATCTGGTAACACCATGAAAAGAGCCTTCAATTTATAAGAAAAATTAACAGCCACTATTGTATACCCAAACCACCTCAAAATACAGAATTCAGCGTTTATCAGGGGCTTAATATCATGGTACTGCTTTGCAAAAATAGCGCATGCATTTAAGGAGCATAAATGCAGAGTAAGCGCCTTATAAGCATTGCACAAAGGCTTAAAAGTCATTTTTACAGCGGTGTTGGCTTAAACACAATAACAAGCCACTTTTTGAGATGCTTACTCTTTTATCGTGATTAAACACAACCGTCATTCGCAGAGGCACTGCTTTTAGCAATTTAAGGGCCTGCGCATCAACGAAACTGGCTTCCTAAGAGGTTGCTTTAGCACAAATAAAAAAATCATTTGGACATCTAAACATCTAGAGGTTGAAATTTCTAACTATCCGTTCATAATTAGCAGTCTAATAAGTATGCTCGGAGCCCACTATGCCCATTACAGTCAAAGATGAATTGCCCGCAATTGTAAAATTACGTCAAGAGAACGTATTTGTAATGCCTAAAAGTCGTGCGAAAACGCAAGAAATTCGTCCAATGCGTTTGGCCATCTTAAACTTAATGCCGAATAAAGTGGAAACCGAAGTGCAGTTTATTCGGTTGTTGGCTAATTCACCGTTGCAAGTGAATGTTGAGCTGCTGCGTTTAGACACCCACCGAAGTAGCAGTACCTCAGAGCAACACCTCGATACGTTTTATCGTTACTTTTCTGAAGTAAAAGACAATAACTACGATGCCATGATCATCACAGGCGCGCCGCTTGCACATTTAGAGTATGACGACGTTGCTTACTGGGATGAGCTAAAAGTGATTTTAGACTGGGCTGAGCACCACGTTACGTCAACATTATTTTCATGTTGGGCGGCTCACGCAGGGCTTTATCATCACTATGGTTTAAAACGAGAGTTAATGCCTAATAAGCTCAGTGGCGTGTTTACGCACAAAAGTTATTTTGAGCATGCCGCGTTAACGCGCGGTTTTGATGATACCTTTTTAGTTCCGCACTCGCGCTATGGCCACATTGATATTGAAAAAATTAACAGCTGTGATGATTTAGTAGTATTAGCAGGGTCTGAGCGTGTTGGGGCGTATTTAATTAAGAATAAATCAGGCAGCCAAGTATATATAACGGGCCATCCTGAGTATGATGCGCATACATTAAAAGGGGAATATTTACGCGACTGCGAAAAGTCAGACGATGCGCCAAAACCAGAAAACTATTTCCCTGACGATAACCCAGATAACGAACCGTCGAAAACATGGCAAAGTCACGCCTTTTTATTGTTTTCGAATTGGTTAAACTACTACGTGTACCAAACAACACCGTATGATATTAACCTAGTTAGCCAAGACGTAAGGACTAACAACTATGCCGAGTAATGCAGTGAATAAACGCGAACAATTAACCGAGGCGCTCAAGCAGCGAATTTTGATCCTCGATGGCGCGATGGGCACCATGATCCAAGAACATAAATTAGAAGAACAAGACTATCGCGGTGAGCGTTTTAAAGACTGGCATGTCCTTATTAAAGGCAATAATGATTTATTAAGCCTTACTCAGCCAAAGATTATTGCTGATATTCACCGCGCATACCTTAATGCAGGTGCCGACATTATCGAAACCAATACGTTTAATGCCACCACTATTTCGATGGAAGATTACGACATGGCGAATTTAAGCCGTGAGATCAACCTAGAATCAGCCAAGCTTGCTCGCAGTGTCTGCGATGAATTTGAAGCAAAAGATCCAAGTAAACCTCGTTATGTGGCGGGGGTATTAGGGCCAACGTCAAAAACTTGTTCTATTTCGCCTGATGTCAATGACCCCGGTTATCGTAACATTAGCTTTGATAAGTTAGTGACAGCATACGTTGAATCAACCTTGGCACTGATGGAAGGGGGAGTTGATTTAATCTTAATCGAGACCATATTCGATACCTTAAATGCAAAAGCGGCCTCGTTCGCAGTAGAAGAAGCCTTTGAGCAAGCAGGGCGCACGTTGCCTGTCATGATCTCAGGCACCATTACTGATGCCTCAGGGCGAACTTTATCGGGGCAAACGACCGAAGCTTTTTATAATTCGATTCGTCATATTAAGCCGTTATCTATTGGTCTTAACTGCGCACTGGGTCCGGATTTATTACGCCAATATGTCGAAGAGTTATCACGCGTTTGTGAAACTTTTACCTCGGTTCACCCTAATGCAGGTTTACCCAATGAGTTTGGTGAGTACGATTTAGAAGCACCTGAAATGGCTGAAGAAATAATCGATTGGGGCAAGTCAGGCTTTATTAATATTGTTGGTGGTTGCTGTGGTACAACCCCTGCACACATTAAAGCCTTTGCCAAAGGCCTTGCAGGAGTTAAGCCTCGTCCATTGCCTGAGCTTGAAGTGCGTATGCGCTTATCGGGCCTTGAAGCGTGTAACTTAAACTAAGGTAGCCGAAATGACACAACAAATAGCAGTATTTACTAACGTCGGCGAACGTACCAATGTGACCGGTTCAGCCATGTTCAAGCGATTGATCATGGAAGAAGATTACGAAACCGCCCTTAATGTTGCCCGTGAACAAGTCGAAAATGGTGCACAGATCATTGATATCAACATGGATGAAGCCATGTTGGATTCAAAAGCCGCGATGGTGAAGTTTCTGAACTTGATTGCCTCTGAGCCAGATATTTCTAAAGTACCGATCATGATCGACTCATCAAAATGGGAAGTTATTGAAGCCGGCTTAAAATGTATTCAAGGCAAGGCGATTGTAAACTCAATTTCACTGAAAGAAGGTGAAGAGCCTTTTATTCGTCAGGCAAAGTTAATTAAACGTTTTGGTGCTGCTGCAGTCGTCATGGCGTTTGACACCGACGGACAAGCAGAAACCGCAGATCGTAAATTTGAAATTTGTGAGCGGAGTTACCGTATTCTAGTGGACGAGATTGGTTTTCCACCAGAAGACATTATCTTCGACCCGAATATATTTGCAGTAGCAACCGGGATTGAAGAGCACGACAACTATGCTGTTGAATTTATTGAAGGCACGCGCCGAATAAAGCAAAACCTACCGTACTGTAAAGTGTCGGGCGGGGTGTCAAACGTGTCGTTCTCGTTCCGTGGTAACAACCCCGTACGTGAAGCGATCCACTCAGTATTTTTATACCATGCCATTAAAGCGGGCATGGATATGGGGATTGTGAATGCAGGCCAGTTGGCTGTGTATGACGATATTCCGGCTGAGCTTAGAAAAGCCGTTGAAGACGTTATACTGAATACCGACCCCGGTGCGGGTGAGCGCCTTGTAGAGCTGGCTCCAAAATACTCAGGGATGGCGCAAGCTGAGCGAGTTGAAGATTTAGAGTGGCGTACATGGTCCGTTGAAAAGCGCCTAGAACATGCGCTTGTAAAAGGCATTACTGAGTATATCGACGAAGACACTGAAGAGTGCCGAGCTGCAGCTGATAAGCCTATTCATGTGATTGAAGGCCCGCTGATGGATGGCATGAATGTGGTGGGTGATTTATTTGGTGCAGGTAAAATGTTCTTACCGCAGGTGGTTAAATCGGCGCGCGTAATGAAACGCGCAGTGGCTTACCTAGACCCCTATATCGAAGCAGAAAAAGAAGAAGGTGCCACGAACGGTAAAGTGGTTATGGCGACCGTTAAAGGCGATGTACATGATATTGGTAAAAACATTGTTGGCGTAGTACTGCAATGTAATAACTACGACGTGATCGATTTAGGTGTGATGGTGCCTGCGGAAAAAATTCTACAAACCGCGATTGACGAAAAAGCCGATATTATCGGTTTATCAGGCCTTATTACGCCCTCATTAGATGAAATGGTGCATGTTGCTAAAGAAATGACTCGTCGTGGTTTCGACTTACCCTTATTAATTGGGGGTGCTACTACCTCGAAAGCCCATACCGCAGTGAAAATTGAGCCACAGTACGATAAAGGTGTGGTGTATGTAAATAATGCCAGTCGTGCTGTTGGTGTGGTCTCTAACCTATTGTCTAAAGAGTTAAAACCTGCGTTTTTAGAAAAAACCAAAGCGGAGTACGAAAAAGTACGTGAACAGCAATCGCGTAAAAAACCACGCTCGAAGCCTGTCACCATTCAACGTGCTCGCGATAATGCCGCACAACTTGACTGGGATAACTACACCCCACCCGTGCCTAAAAAGCTCGGAGTGACAGAGTTTAAAAATGTGTCGATTGCCACGTTAAGACAGTACATCGATTGGACACCGTATTTCATGACATGGTCAATCGCAGGGAAGTATCCGCGTATTCTTAACGATGAAATTGTGGGTGAGCAAGCGCAAAGCTTATTTGCTGATGCCAATGCGATGCTTGACGATTTAGAACAGTCAGGTGCGCTACAACCACTGGGCGTGATTGGTTTATTCCCGGCAAACCGAGTGGGTGATGACATTGAAATTTACACCGATGAAACGCGTACAGACGTGTTAACAACCTCGTGCCATCTGCGTCAGCAAACAGAAAAAACCGATTTTGCGAATTATTGTTTAGCGGATTACATCGCCCCCAAAGGAGTCCCCGACTACTTTGGTGCCTTTGCCGTAACCGGAGGGCTTGAAGAAGACGACCTTGCTGATGCCTTCGATGCGAAACAAGATGACTATAACAAAATTATGGTTAAAGCCGTTGCAGACCGTTTAGCAGAGGCTTTTGCGGAATATTTGCATGAGCAGGTACGTAAAGAGTATTGGGGCTATGCAAGCGATGAAAACTTATCGAATGATGAGCTTATTCGCGAAAATTACCAAGGTATTCGTCCTGCACCGGGTTACCCTGCGTGCCCTGAGCACACAGAGAAAAAGAAAATCTGGCAGCTACTCGATACTGAAAATCGCATAGGTATGAAGTTGACGAGCTCTTACGCAATGTGGCCGGGAGCGGCGGTGTCTGGTTGGTATTTTTCTCACCCGGATTCTAAATACTATGCCGTGGCGCAGATTCAAAAAGATCAGGTTGAAGACTACGCTAAGCGCACCAACATGACGCTTGAAGAAGCAGAGCGCTGGTTATCGCCTAATTTAGGCTATGAGCCAGAGTAAAAAGCAATAACGTGCTATTCAAAAGCACCGTAAGTACTTAACTTACGGTGCTTTTTTGTTTTTATTTAAGGTAAATTGCATTTCTACCTCCGTTAAAACGCGCTTTAAAATCATACTTTCTTCCTTTTAATCAGCATTTAGCATGTGAAATGAGGCCAATATCCTTCAAATTTAAATATTTGTGTTAAAGTTATTAGTGTAAAGCAAGGAAATTAGGGTAAAGGTGTGATTGATTCAAGCAGCGCAAGTGACAAAGATAAAGCGCTATTTTTACGCGTATTTGCATTTATTGGTGCCATTACTTCTTTTGTAATGTCGGTTACAAGCTACCAAGATGGCTACATAACGCTCAGTTTTTTACTGGTTATTGGCGGCTTTGTTTTTGTATCGCCCTTTGTCCTTAAAAATCGCGACCGTGCTATTGCTGTGTTAATGCTTTATGCCTTGTACTCGATGATGTGCTTTTTGATTGTGTCGGGTGGTAATAATGGAACTGGGCCTTTGTGGTTATTTATTGTATCGCCTGTTACCTTTTTTATACGAGGTTTAAAACGCGGCGCATTTGACTTAATCATACTGGCTATTGTGATTTCAGTGCTGTTTTACTTCACCGATAAGCTTGGGTATTACAGCTATCCGAATCATTATTTTACGACCCGTGTCATGCTGTGTTTTTCGATTCTTTGTATTCTTGGTGGTTTCTACGAGTATTACCGTAATAAGTACAGTCGAGAGCTTATTGAGCAACTAAAAATAAATCAAAAATTAGCCCGTATTGATGCCATGACCGATTTGTTTAATCGCCGTTATGCTACTGAATGCTTGCAAGATGCGCGTTTTAACGAAGGGGCTGTCTTTTTGTTGATTGATGTAGATAACTTTAAACAAGTGAATGACACCTATGGTCATCAAATTGGTGATGATGTGCTCACTTTCATTGCTTCAATCCTCAAAAGTGTGAGTGGCGAAGAAGACATTGTTGCTCGCTGGGGCGGAGAAGAGTTCCTTATTGTGACCCCGCAAGGACATGAGCGTAGAGCAAGACAATTAGCTGAAAACATTCACCAGCAATTGGCGCAACATGCATTCCAACAAGGGGTTCATAATTTTAAAGTGACGCTGAGCATAGGGCTTCATCAGCGGGCTTCTAACGAGAGCATTGATCACTGTTTAAGTGTGGCAGATAAGTGTTTATACCTTGCTAAATCACACGGTAAAAACCAAACCGTTGCTGAGCTAGATAGTGAAACACATTCACCTGCTTAGGTAATAAAAAACCGCCAAAATGAAGTGACCCCCAATAGTTGGACATTCCAATTACTGGGGGTCTTTTTATGTGCAAAATTAGTGACTATTTTCAAAGTCACTGACTTCGCTCTCAGCTTCTTCTTTCGATTTGCCGTATTTTTGTTGGATTTTACCAACAAGCTCTTTACGGCTACCTTCAATTTTATCTAAATCGCCATCGGTAAGTTCACCCCATTTACGTTGTGCTTTACCTTTTAACTCTTTCCAATTGCCTTCTAAACGATCGCTGTTCATCATAATCTCCTTACTTTGTTAAACATTCACTTTAATAAAAGCAATCGTTATGCCATTCATGGTTTATATATAACCAACTGAATTACATCGTTTTTATTATTATGATTAGACATAGAGTGTTACATGCCTGCAATTTGTACTGGGTTTTAAGGAAAACCTTGTAATTCTTTCATTCAATGAGAGGCTGTTCATCGTTTTTTGATACAATGGGCAAAAAGAAAGTAAGAGATGCCAGACGTGCTGCCAGTTGAAGATATTTATCAATCCCTGCTAACAACAATAAAAAATAACCCTATGGCCTTATTACAAGCACCACCGGGCGCAGGTAAATCAACATGGCTGCCACTCACATTAATGCGTGAAGGGCACTTTAAACACATTGTCATGTTAGAGCCAAGACGTCTGGCTGCACGTAATATTGCCCAGTATTTGGCGAGCCAACAAAACGAAAAAGTCGGTGAAAGTGTCGGTTTGCGTATTCGAGGGGAGTCAAAAGTGAGCCCCGCCACTCGGCTTGAGATTGTCACCGAAGGTATGCTGACCCGTATGCTGCAAAACGATCCTGAGCTAAGTGGCGTTGATTTACTTATTTTTGATGAGTTTCATGAGCGTTCAATTGCTGCAGATACCGCGCTTGCCTTTGCCCTTGAAACGCAAGCGGCATTGAGAGACGACTTAACAATATTACTGATGTCGGCCACCTTAGACGGTGAGCGGTACAGTGAGTTTTTTGACTGCCCAATAATATCCTCTGAAGGGCGAAGTTACCCGATTGATGAAGTGTATATTCCACTCAAAGACGAAAGCCGATGGCTCGATGGTATACCCGCAATTATTAAACAAGCGCTCAATGAGCAAGCTGGCAGCGCATTAGTTTTTTTACCCGGACAGCGCGAAATATTACGGGTGCAGCAAGCACTAAGCGACCTTGCAGATCAGTGCGAGGTGTTTACTTTATTTGGTGAACAAAACAAAGCAGAACAACAAGCTGCAATCGCCCCTGCAACGAAAGGGAAGCGTAAAGTTGTGTTGACCACCAATGTAGCTGAAACCAGTTTAACCATCGAAGGTATACGTATTGTAATTGACAGTGGTAAGCGCCGTGCAGCCAGCTTTAATTTAAAAACCGGTGTTACAGAGCTTATAACGCAAAATATTTCGCGCTCATCGGCGGTGCAGCGAGCCGGTCGCGCAGGGCGTATTGAACCGGGCGTGGTGTATCGCTTAGGGAGTAAGCAAACCTTTGAGCGTCGCAATAATCACGACGCACCTGAAATTCTCACCAGTGATATTAGCCAGTTATTACTTGAGGCAAAGCAATGGGGCGCTTCACTTGAAGAGCTAAGCCTGCTTGATGTACCAAGCACGCAACAAATTAAGCAAGCAACAGCGCTGTTGAAAATGCTGGAAGCCATAGATGAAAATGACAAGCTGACACCGCTTGGCAGTCAAATGCTCAGCTTTGGTGCCGATATTCGGTTGTCACATATGCTGATTAAAGCACAAAAATTACAAGTAACGATGCCAGGCATATATGAGCTAGCGGCGTATTTAATCGCCTTACTCGAAAGCCGCATAACGATGCCTGCCGATCTTAATTTGGCGCTGCATAGCCAGCATACAAAGCCGCATCCCGTGTTTAAACAGCAATTAAACTATTGGTTATCACGTTTGCAATTGAAAGCAGCCTTTGAGCTTAAAACGCAATACCTTGCCTTGCTGGTGGCGTTTGCATTTCCTGACCGATTGGCGAAAAAACGCGGTAATGGTTACTTACTTGCTAATGGCGCAGGTGCTGATTTAAGTGAAGAGTTTTGGCATAACGATGACTACATTGCCATTGCCAGCATGGGCGGCCATAAAGGGAGTCGCGTATTTGCTGGCGTGGCGTTTGTGCCCAGTGAACTTGAAGATGAACTCGGCCATTTATTCACATCGCAGACGCGATGTGAATACGACGAAAAAACAGGACGTTTCATCCATCAAGATGAAGTAAAACTAGGGGCTATCACAGTATCAAGTCAGCCAAGTAAACAGCCGCTTGATAAAGCTCAGCGCACTCAAGCGTGGTTAAACTTATTTAGCAAGCATGGTTTTCAGTTATTTAATGAGCAAACTGACAATGAACAGTTACTCACTCGTATGAGTTTGGCAAGCACGCTGTTGCCAGAGTCATTTCCGACCATTAATCGAGACGAACTACGTGCACATAGCCAATGGTTAGCGCCTTACCTGAGTGATATTAAAAATCTTGAGCAGTTAAAAAAGTTTAATTACGGCGAAGCACTAAAAAATTGTTTTGATTGGCAGCAACAAAGTGCATTAAATGAGTTACTGCCATTGCGTTTAACTGTGCCAAGTGGCTCTAATGTAAGAATTACCTACCAGCTCGATGGCCCTGCAAAGCTGAGTGTGCGTATGCAAGAAGTGTATGGCATGACCAGCACACCTTTGCTTGCACAAGGTAAGTTACCGTTATTAATGGAGCTTTTATCACCTGCAAAACGGCCTCTGCAGCTTACTCAAGATTTAGCGAATTTTTGGCAAACCAGTTACCGCGACGTACAAAAAGAGATGAAAGGGCGTTACCCAAAACACTTTTGGCCAGACAACCCAGCTACGAGCCAAGCAACAAATAAAGTAAAAAGTAAAATGTGAAGTAAATAGCAAGCCAAGCGAGTAGCGGGGCTTTATAGTGACCCATCTAATTAAGTTTGCCATGGTCATAACCCGTTACAATTTCCTGCATTGTATAGGTTTCGTTTTTACTGTCTCTTTAGTAGTCTGATAAGGTCAATAGCAAAAGAGAATGCCAGTGTCTACGCCTATAACCCTAGCTCAATACGTTAAAAAACGCACCGGTGTGCCGCTGGGGCATAAAGACTCGATGCGTAATATGCTGAGTCGTTCGTTAGGTGCAAGTTCGTTTTATTTATTTTGGCGTTATTGGAATCCCATTTGGAGCTACTACTTATCGCGCTACGTGATGAAACCCAGTAATGAGGTGCTGCCAGTTTGGTGTGCTGTACTGGTAACCTTTGCCGTTAGCGGCGCTTTACATGATTTAGCGGTGAGTATAGTAAAGTTAAAACCGGTGTTCTTTTTTACTCCCTGGTTTAGTGTCATGGCTGTGGTGGTGCTTATTACTCAATTTAGTCAATTACAGTTTAGCTTTGCCCCCTGGTGGGTAAGGGCGCTCGCCAACATTAGTTTTGTGGTGCTGAGCTATTGGTTGACGAGCTTACTGTTTTAAATGCTTTAAATATAATGTGGTTATTTTAATACTCAGCCGCAGTGTCTTTAACTAAGTAATTGCTAATTACAGTCTTTGTCGTTATTTTAGGTTTAAGATTAATAGAATAACGAACAAGGAATAACAATGAAGCATCTTTATTTTTTAGCTATTTGCCTGCTTAGCGCATTTAGCAGCCAAGCAAAGCAAGCTAACCCGGAGCTCGCAGCGCTGGCACAGCAATACTTTAATACCATGGTCGCAACGCAAGCGCCTAACGCCACTAAAAAAGAATTAGAGGCCTTTTTAGCTTTATTAACAGACGATGTAGCAAACCAACATTTACCTTATCAAACTGATGATTCAAGAGAGCCAGATGGTAAAGCGATGATGCGCAAAGGGATGACTTTTTACCTTGGTGCACACACTGAATATCAAGCCAACTTACTAGATACCTTCATTTTTAATGACTCAGCCATTGCGTTGCGTTACACCCATCACGCAAAAGGTATCCACCCGCAAAATCAGCAAGCCATTGAGTACACGCAAACCATCATGGATGTACTCGAAATAGAAAATGGCAAGGTAGCCGTTATTCGAAAATACCATGAATGATCTTAGCTGTACTTTTAACGTATCGTGAGCGCTTGAATAAGCGCTTTTTTAATAAAAACAGCCCGCAAAAAATAACCTCCGTTTCCTACTTATTTGCCTAAATTCATACTTTTTAGACTTTATTTTGCATAAATTTAAAACTTTTTTATATCTCGAATAATAAACTGAATAACAGAGGCTTAGCTAAACTTTAGTGGAACGGTTTTCGGGTGTTTACAATTTGTCAACCTTGAATTGGCAAATTGATTACCTTACCATTTATTTTAATTGAACGTTCAATCAATAAAAAATTATGCCGAAAGTTGGAATGGAACCTGTTCGCCGTCAGCAGTTAATTGACGCCACAATTGAGTCGGTTGCAGAGCTTGGTTTGCAAGGCACCACCATAAATAGCATTAGTAAAAAGGCCGGCTTATCGTCGGGCATTATCAGTCATTATTTTGGTGGTAAGCAGGGCTTGATTGAAGCCACTGTGCGTTATTTATTGTCGAGCTTAAAGAGTGCTTTATTGAATCGAGTAACGCAACAAACCAGCCCTGAGCAACGACTGATGTTTATCGTTGAAGCAAACTTTTCGCGTACTCAGCAGCAAAGCAATAACACCAAAACCTGGTTGAGCTTTTGGGCGCATTCAATGCACGACGCTCAATTGCATCGCTTACAAAACGTTAATAGTAAACGTTTGTTTAGTAATTTATTGAGCTCATTCAAACAGTTAATGAGCGATAGCGATGCTAATTTAGCTGCTGAGTTAAGTGCAGCCATGATCGATGGTTTATGGTTAAGAGCCGTATTAAGTAAGTCAGACCAAGATCAATTTGAACATTGTGAGCAATTAGTAAAAGACTACATTCGTTCACTAATAAAACAGTATGGAGCCTAAAATGACCACACCTGTTTACGAAAATTTTATAAATGGCCACTTTTTGAAGAATCAAAGTGGCGATACCTTTGCGGTAAAGAACCCAGCGACAGACGAGGTGATTTATCACGTTGAAGTGGCCGATGAGTTTATTCAAAACGCCGCTATTGAAAGTGCGAAGCAAGGCTTTGCTGCTTGGTCTGCAATGACCCCGATTGAGCGTAGTCGCATTTTATTAAAAGCGGTGTCTATTTTGCGTGAACGTAATGATGAACTAGCAAAAGTTGAAGTGCTTGATACGGGTAAACCATGGCAAGAAGCTGAGTGTGTTGATGTAGAAACTGGCGCAGACGTGATTGAGTATTTTGCTGGTCTTGCGCCTGCTCAAGTAGGTCAGCAGCAAATGGTCGGTAATGACTTTTATTACACGCGTAAAGAACCTTTAGGTATTTGTGCGGGCATTGGCGCATGGAACTACCCACTGCAAATTGCGTGTTGGAAATCAGGCCCCGCACTCGCTGCAGGTAATGCGGTGATTTTTAAACCATCAGAAGAAACCCCACTGGGTGCCATTAAACTTGCTGAAATATTTATCGAAGCAGGTGTACCAGCAGGTGTATTCAATGTTGTACAAGGGGCTGGTGAAGTAGGTCAATGGCTAACAGCAAACCCAGACATCGAAAAAGTGTCGTTTACGGGTGAAGTAGGCACAGGTAAAAAAGTGATGGCAAGTGCTGCGGGTTCACTAAAAGACGTGACCATGGAGCTTGGCGGTAAGTCACCGCTGTTAGTGTTTGATGATGCCGATGTTTCACAAGCGGTAAGTGCCGCAATGCTAGGTAACTTTTATACTCAAGGCGAAGTTTGTACTAACTGTACACGAATTTATGTGCACAAAAATGTGTATCAGCAGTTTATTGATGAGCTGAAAACACGCACTGAGCAAAATATTATTGCTGGCGACCCAATGGATCCTGAGGTGAATTTAGGGGCGCTGATCTCTAAAAAACACCAAGAGTTGGTGCTTAGCTATATCGATAAAGGTATTTCAGAAGGGGCGACGTTATTAACCGGTGGTAAGGCTTTATCACCTGCCTCAGCACCGAACGGCTATTTTGTAGAACCGACCATTTTCGTTGATTGTAAAGACGACATGACCATTGTTAAAGAAGAAATCTTTGGTCCGGTAATGAGCGTATTAGTCTTTGATGACGAAGACGATGTGATTCGCCGTGCGAACGATACTCACCTCGGTTTAGCTGCGGGCGTGTTTACGAAAGATATTCAACGTGCCCACCGTGTTATTCACCAATTACAAGCGGGTATTTGTTGGATTAATAGCTATGGTAACTCACCAGCAGAAATGCCTGTAGGCGGTTATAAGCAATCGGGCATTGGTCGCGAAAACGGCATTGAAACACTTGAACACTACACCCAAACAAAATCGATTTACGTGGGTATGAGCAATATAGAGAGTCCATTTTAATGAGTACACAGAACTATGATTACATCATAGTCGGTGCAGGCTCAGCAGGCTGCGTGTTGGCTAACCGACTATCAGCAGACCCTTCAAACAAGGTGTTATTACTTGAAACGGGTGGTAGCGATAAAAGCATCTTTATTAAGATGCCTACAGCGCTGTCAATTCCAATGAATACTGATAAATATGCATGGCAGTTTCACACTGAGCCAGAGCCTTATTTAGATAACCGCCAAATGCACTGTCCTCGCGGGAAAGTTTTAGGTGGTTCGTCATCTATTAACGGCATGGTGTATGTCCGAGGCCATGCAAAAGATTTTGATGAGTGGCAGCAGCATGGCGCTGAAGGTTGGGATTACCAAGCCTGTTTGCCTTACTTTAAACGCGCTGAATCGTTTTATTTAGGGGGAGATAGTTACCGTGGTGATAACGGCCCATTAGGGGTTAATAACGGTAATGAAATGGCGAACCCTTTATACAAAGCGTTTATCAAAGCGGGCCAACAAGCAGGGTATGCTCACACCGATGATTATAACGGTGCACAGCAAGAAGGTTTTGGGCCAATGCACATGACTGTGAAAAATGGTGTGCGCAGTTCGGCAAGTCGTGAGTATTTAGACCCCGTTAAGTCACGTAAAAACTTAACCGTGGTAACCGGCGCATTAGCTGAAAAAGTATTGCTTGAAGGTAAAAAAGCAACGGGTGTTGAATTTTCTTTATCGGGTACTAGACAGCAAGCGTTTGCCACAAAAGACGTTATTTTAAGTGCCGGTCCAATTGGCTCGCCGCATATTCTTCAGTTGTCTGGTATTGGCGATAAAGAGGCACTCGCTAAAGCGGGTGTAGAGGTTAAACACCACTTACCAGGTGTGGGCAAAAACTTACAAGATCATTTGGAGTTTTACTTTCAATATAAGTGTAAGCAGCCAATTACTTTAAATGGCAAGTTAGGGCTTATTTCGAAAGGCTTAATTGGGGCGCGTTGGTTATTAAACCGCTCAGGTTTAGGGGCGACGAACCACTTTGAATCGTGTGCGTTTATTCGCTCAAAACCCGGTGTCGAATGGCCAGATATTCAATATCACTTTTTACCAGCAGCGATTCGTTACGATGGTAAAAGTGCTTTTGATGGGCATGGCTTCCAAGTGCATGTTGGTCATAACAAACCTAAAAGCCGTGGTGAGGTGACGATTAAGTCGGCTGATCCTAGGGTTGCACCTAAAATACAATTTAATTATTTACAACACAAAGATGACATTGAAGGCTTTAGAGCTTGCGTGCGCTTAACTCGAGAAATCATTGAACAAAGCGCTTTTGATGCGTATCGCGATGATGAAATTCAACCGGGTAAAAATGTGCAAAGCGACGAAGAAATCGATGCATTTGTTCGTCAAGCGGTCGAAAGTGCTTATCATCCTTCGTGTTCGTGCAAGATGGGTGAAGACGAGATGGCAGTTGTTAACTCGCAAACTCAAGTACACGGCATTGAAGGTTTAAGGGTCGTGGATTCGTCTATCTTCCCAACCGTTCCAAACGGAAATTTAAATGCGCCTACCATTATGGTGGCAGAAAAAGCGGCAGATCTAATTTTAGGTAAGCCTTTATTAACGGCATCAAGCGCAGATGTTGCTATGGAAAAACAATGGCAATCAACGCAGCGTAGTTCGGAGATTTAATAAGGCCACCCGCAGTGTCGGCTGTGGGGCTTGCAGTGGCGCGCATCATAAGTTGTTTATGATGCGTTAATGCGAGGGAAAAAAATGGGAGAAACAATGAAGTATTATTACTTATTTTGGGGGGGTAACTATGACCTTATGGCTTAGTGCTGGCATCATTTTTACCCTATTAGCAATTGCGGTTATTTTATTTAAATGGGGTACTGTAAGGTGTGTAGGTGTCACACCGGTGAGAACATTTACGTTCATAGCAATTTTATTTACATCAGGCCTAGACGTTGGCTTGATTATGTTTCCACTGACAGAGTTTGCAGGTTATGCAGACATAAAAGCAAGCCCAGAGTATGCGTTTGCCAATCCATTAGCCATTGAGTTTGGTTTTTGGGGCTTCTTGATCTGGGGATTTTATTTCCTTACGTGCTTTTATTTCTGTGTAATAGAACCCAAAGTGAAGTTTTTTGAAATCGCTTGGGTAAAACTAATTAATAACATCGTTATTATTGGTACATGCGCATTTACTGCATTTTTACTACTGTCGAACTTACCGTGGTATTTACCTTCATTAGGTGATGGTGAGTCAATTATTCCGACTTTCTACTTACTGGTGTTTGCAGCAATCTGTTTTGCGGTGTACTCAAGTACTGACATTAAATATGTGCGCTTTTTAAGTATTTCTACAACGTGGTTATTTATCGCATTAATTGCGTTTATGTGGGTCGGTGCATTTGTTGGCTCTGAAGCGCAAACATCAGCATTTGTTGATAACTTAGCGTTAATAGGTGGCTATTTTGGCAACATCGATGAGTTTGTATTACCCCTAAATGATTACCATGCTTTTTATCTATTTTGGTGGTTTGCGTGGAGTATTATGATTGGTCAATTTACGTCACGTTTTGTAGGTGGTTTAAAAACCTATCAAGTACTCGCTGCAATGTTAATTTTTCCGTCTATTCCTATTGCTATTTGGTTTAGTGTTTTATACCAGTACCACGAAGCGGGTATTGCCACTGCGGGCCTTAAAAACATAGCGATGGTATTTGTTGGTGTGGTGTTTGTGATTAACTCACTCGATTCTTTGATCCGTTTATACACAGATAATCTAAACTTAACGGTGAAGCGTTTAGGCAAACTTAATTATATTGCCTTAAATGTGGTTGCGCTTTCATTACTGACTCTGCTGTTTAAGTTCGACTTTTTACAGATCCAATGGGTTGGTGCGTTAGTTATCGCGTTATTTTTCGGCTGCGCCGTGTTTATTGGCTATAGCAAATATAAAACCGTGAAAAACATCGAAGGCTCGCCAAAAGACAACAAATTAGATTTTACAAAAATAGAAACAGTTAGCTAAGGGAAACCAACATGACAACAAGACAAACAGTATTAGCAACAGCGTTGCCATTGGCACTACTTTCGACATCAGCGATGGCTGACTTATCTACCACCGTTACACTTGCATCTGACTATACCTTCAACGGTGTTAGTCAAACGATGAACGACCCTGCTATTCAGGGCAGCCTAGATTATGCCTTTGCAGATTCAGGCATGTATGTCGGTACGTGGGCCTCAAATGTTGATTTTGGTGAAGGCACCGACATTGAATGGGATGCTTACTTAGGTCATTTTGTTGAGCTCAATGAGGCCCTCAGTGTTGATTATGGTATTGCATATTACTCGTACCACGGTGAAGATTATTCTAGCGATGGTAACTACTTTGAAACCTACGCTAAATTTGGTTATACCAACAGCTTAGGTTTCACAGAGTTGAACTTTTGGTATGCATGGGATTATTTTGGTACCGATGCAGGCCATGTGATTTCTATGATTGCCCACACGGTTGAAATTGCGCCGAATCATGCGATACGTGCAAGTTTTGATATTTCTAACTCGTTAGATGGTAATAAATTTGCGTGGGATGGCAACGATAAATCTTATAACCATTATCGTTTGGCGTACCAAACTAGTTTTGCAGGTTTTGACTTTGAGCTTGCAGGTGAAAACACCAGTCTAGACTGGGATACTGCCGATGAGCGTATCGTCGCGTCTATTTCGCGCAGTTTTGATCTGTAAAAAGAACCCCCTCTATTTATCAAAACGGCTAACCTAGGTTAGCCGTTTTTAATGCTGATAATTAAAACTCTATGCCTTCGTGTTGCATGGCCAAGTCATCAAGCTCGGCTAAGGTATAATCAAACCCTGAGTTATCCGCTTCATAGCGAATCTTCACGCCAAAACCGCCTTGGCATAGGCTGGCTTTAACATTAGCCACAGACCAGTGTCTGAGTTTATTTAAAAAGCGGTTAGCGGTTTGTTGAGAGTCAAAGCGATAACGAACCTCTGATTCCATGTACTTATTAGCCTTTAAATTTTTTCGAGAGTGTATGTAATTGCTCCGCTTAAATCAATTGCTCGTTAAAAAATGCGAGTGTGCGTTGCCAAGAAAGCTCTGCCTGCTTTTCATCATAGCGTGATGTTGAATCGTTATGAAAACCATGGTTTGCCTTCTCGTACATATGCATCGTGTAGGGGACTTGGTGAGCTTTTAAATCAGCCTCATAATCTGGCCAAGTCTCATTCACACGTGTATCGAATTCAGCTAAATGTACCAATAACGGTGCTTTGATGTTTTTTCTAAGCTCTTTAACCGCGGGCGTACCATAGTAAGGCACGCCTGCATTAATTAACGTGCTGTCGATAGCGGCTAAGTAATTCACCATATAACCACCAAAGCAAAAGCCCACAGCGCCAAGTTTGCCATTGCTGTTTGGGTGTTGTTTTAAGTACTCTGCTGCGGCGACAAAGTCTTGCTGAATTTTTTCTTTATCCATTGAACGCTGCATTGCGCGGCCTTCATCATCGTTACCAGGATAGCCACCTAACGGGTGCAACGCATCTGGGGCAAACGCAATAAATCCTGCTTTGGCAAGGCGGCGAGCGACATCTTTAATATAAGGATTAAGCCCACGATTTTCGTGAATAACGAGTACAATAGGGCGCTTAGAGGTTAAATTTGTCGGTTCGACTAAATAGCCTTTACCCTCGCCATGCCCTTTAAAGGAGTCGAAGGTTTTATAGCTGGCTTTTATGTCTGGGTCGTTAAAGGATACTTGCTCTGCTAAGGCGTAATTAGGCAGTAGAGCACTACTTAATACTGCCATCGAATAACCAAGAGCCACAAGACCACCGAGTTTTTTCATAAAAGTACGACGGTCTATCAAGCCATGGGCATATTCGTCGTACCAATCGAAGGCTTCTTGGGGAATGTGGTTGTGGCGTTGCTCAGTCATACTTATATCCTTTAAAAATGAATTCAGTTTATAACTTTAGACTAATTATCAGTGATTAAAAGCCTGTTCTTTTGTTTGCTTTATGACATCGATAAAACGGCGCTGCCAAATAGCGTTGAATGCTTTATTGAACAAGTATAAGAATATTAAAGGCATTAATAGCAGCTTTAAAATAAGCAACGACAAAATATTTAAAAAGTCGATAAACAAGTCTTCAACGGTGGCCACCATATTACTAATGCCCGAGGTGACGGTGTCGATAATTTTACTCACTTGTGATGATGAATCGTGGTTAAGCGACGCATTCAGGGTGTCAAGTTGCTCGTTTAAGGCGTCTTTTTCTTGATTAAGCGCCATTTGTTGTTCAAGCACAGCATTAAACTTGGCGGTGAGTTGCTGCTTTTGATCGAGTAATGGTTTTGCTTTGGCTAGTTCTTTAAAAGTGATTACCTCAGATAAACTGCGAGTGGCTTGAATCGCTTCTATTTTTTTGTCGAGTTCAGCCATTTGTAGTTTGAGCTCGGTCGCTTGCTGGTGGTTTTTAATTTGCTGATCATTAAGTAACGATAGCTTGTCGAAGAGGGTCTGTTTTTGACTGTCGACTTCGGCTTTTAGCTTTGCTGACAGTGCCGACGTTGTGCTGGCATTATTATTTACGGTAGCCACTTTTTCGCTGACTTGCTCACTTTGTTGGTTTATTTGCTCGTCTAAAAATACTTGGCTTACCAACCCCGTCGTTAGCACCACCGCAGGAACTAAAAAGCGAATAAGGATCAGGCTCGCCATTAATTTATGGCGAAGCGTTGGGTAAAAATCACGCCACTCACAAATAAGGTATGCAATTACTGATACTGTAAAAACACTGCTAAATATGATGCCGGATGAAATCGTGTATAAAATTCGCTGTAAAAATAGTGAGCCAATGGCAAGACGCATCGCATCCGACATGTACTCCGCTAAATCGTTGACGGGGTCAAGTAGCTGAGCTGGTTGAATACTGGCTATACCAATACCGACTTCGGCGGATTGTAATAAAGAAATTGCCGCATTGACGGTACGTGAAGACGCATACACAAGAGTCGATTGCAGCAGGGCGCTGTCAATAAAGCTCATAATATACTGCTGAAACTGTTCTAACCAACACAGCCGTAACAGTACTATGAGGCTTAAATACTTGATAATATGTTGTTTACTTAGCATAACGCCCTCTGAAATTTGTACGCTTACCTACGCTACACTAATCATAGGCGTTGAAGCAATGAACTCAGATTGAATTATTTTAGTGGTTAACGGTCTATGAATGACGATTAACTGCGGTGAGGAACTATGAAAGAACCTGTATCTATTGGGCAATGCCGTATTGAAGACTTAGATCCCGTTCAAGATCTCGGGCGATTGGTGTCGTATTTGCGCTCTAATTTAGTGACTCACCTAGACTGTGCTCTAAAAAGTAAAGAACTGACTTCGGCACAATACATTGTGGTGGTACTGCTTGCTCGAGGAAAAGTAACAACGTTGGCTGAACTGTGCGAGCACATGGTGTATGACCGTGGTGCCATGAGTCGCCTATTAAGCCGTTTAGAAGATAAAGGGTTAGTGGCTAAACAGCAGTCAATAGAAGATCGCCGTTCAACCATTTTATGCCTTACAGAAAAGGGCAAACAGCTTTATCCTGAGATACTGCCCACCGTTAATGATATTTACCGTGAGGCATTAGCGGGCTTTTCTGAGGATGAGAAAAACCAACTTGCCAGCTTACTCTTTAGAGCGATTCATAATTTAAAAGCATAAATTTCTCTAAGCGGTACATTGTCGCTGCCGTGTCGTTTTGATAATATAGTTGCCTAGGCATTTAATTTAATAAATACTGGGTTGTTATGTTTGAATCATCGTTACTCGCTCAGCTTCAAGCTCAGTTTCCATCACATCAATTTAGTCGTGAAGGCTTGTCTGTATTGCATACAGGGCGCTTTGCCAATGCAATTGTGTATCGTTATAAAGATGCACAACACGATTTAATCATTAAAGATTTTCAGCATAGCCCGTGGTGGGTTAGAAAAACCATTGCTCCACTGTTTATAAATCAAGAGTACAAGGGATTGTCACGGCTTAAAGGTGTTGACGGTGTGGTAGACCACTTTTGTCGTTTATCGCCTATTGCCATTGCCTATGATTTTATTGAAGGTACACCACTAAGGGAGCTTGCATTGCAACAGCAGCAATTACCGCGCGACTTTTTTAAAGAGTTTGAGCGTTTAGTCGCAAAAATGCATCGCCACGGTGTGGTGCACTTAGACCTGCGTAATCTGGGTAATGTGATTTGTTCACAAGACGGTAAGCCCTATATCATTGATTTTCAGTCGGCAATTCGGTTTGCTCGTTTTCCACGTTGGTTGCAGCGCTTTATGCGAGGGGCTGATATGAGTGGGGTTTATAAAGCATGGCAAAAACTAGCAAACGACTCATTACCGCAAGCAAAAGCGGCGTATTTGCATGACTTTAATCATGTTCGTAAACGCTGGATTTTTAAAGGATACCCGCTACAGCGAGCATATGTGTGGGGCAGTGGCGTTGTCACACAAATTTTAAACTCTGACTTTATTCGCAGTATTTTTGAAAGGTTCTAAAAAGCGCGTTTGCACGCGCTTCATGAAAGAAAACTAGTATTTAGGCCACCCATTCGCATCCCAATTAAGTGTGCTAATAAGCAGCTTTGGTCTGCCATTGTCACCCGCATCATATGCATGGCGCACAATCACATCGGTATTAAGGATATCTTGTCCACCTGGACCGACCCACTGGCTGTTACCTGCATCAAGGATACTACCGCCCCCTGATAGCATGTTGTTACCATTTTTATCAAGGTAAGGGCCACGGATATCAGTTGAACGGCCGTATGCAATTCGATAGGTACTGTTAGTGCCTTCACAACACTTACCCATAGAAACGAATAAGTAGTAGTAACCTTGGCGATAGATAATAGTAGGGGCTTCTATACCACCAGAGCGACTCGCTAATGAGTAAATTTCGCCAAAGGGTTTCATGGTCATTGGGTTAATGCGCGTAAGCTTGATCCCTGAATTCCATGAGCCAAATGTAAGCCAAGGCGCACCATCTTTAGCCACGATTAAATCGGGATCAATCGCGTTGTAATTATTGCTATTTGTGGTGTTGATCACTAAGCCATCATCACGCCAATTGCCTGCGGCCACGCTACTGGCTGATGCTAAACCGATGGCACTGACTCGTGAACCAAATGTCGAAATAGCGTAGTATAACCAGCTGCGATTATTGTATCGTTTTAATTCAGGCGCCCACACATCTATTCCATCATGATCAGGTACATAGTTGCCCCACCAAGCAAGTCCGTTTGGAAAAACAGGTAAAGCATCATTCCAATCTACGCCATCACTTGAGTATTTGCCGTAAATACCGGGACCTGTTTGAAAAATCCACCATGTGCCATTTTCGTAACCAATAGTCGGATCATGGGTCACTAAACTGCCTGTTAATGGCCAGTGATTGGCTGCACCATTGGTGGTCGATGGGTCAAAAGGAGTGGATTCTACATTGGCGAGTTTAGTAAGTTGCCATTGCTGAGCATCACTGCCATTGTAACTCCACTGACTAATATTCGCGCCATCATTACCATTAAATTCATATAAGTCGAGTGCTTTACCGCTGTGATCATTGATAAAGCTATAATAGCCACTGCCTTCTTCATTGATTTGCCAGTGCTGACTGGCAATGTTTGCATACTCATATTGTACAACGTTGCCTCCATCGTCAGTCGAGAAATCAAATACTTCGAGAGCTTTACCACTGTTCAAGTTAATGACCGAATAATTACTGCCGCCAATGTTGGTAATTAGCCAGCGCTGTGTATCGTGGTTCGTATTCCCCCATTGACTCACGTTTGCGCCATCATTGGTTTGGGCGTTACCAACTTCGACAAGTTTTTCACTGTATTTCGATTTAATCGTATAGACGCCGTTATCAATGGCATAGGCACTCGGTAACAGCAAACTGGCGGCTAATCCGATAACGCCAACTGTATTTTTAGAAAGTATCATTGTGTCTCCAAATCATTGTTTTTGAGCTTTCCTTGGTGTGTTCTGATCCTAGGATTAGTTTGAAGAAATCAAACTATTTATAATACTTTATTATATTATTATTTTTGTAAAGGTTTTGGTGAAATAAATTAACAAATAATTTACTTGGTGGCGGTTAGAGAGGGAAGTTATAAAAAAGCCACTCAGTGAGTGGCTTTAAAAATTATTGACTAATAAACTGATTAGGAATGTCCCATTGTAGGGTGTGTAATTGACCCTGCCATGTCTGAATTGTGACCCACAATTTGTCATCGGCCGAAATAGCTTTCGGGGCTATTGCATGTGCGTGTTGACCATGTGCCGTTCCATGCATAAGGCCTTCTTCATCTTTTGCAAATTCAGTGAGTGGCAGCGGCGCTTCACCTATATTTAAATAGGCTTGACGTATATTGCTAATATCACCTTGATTAAAGGCGATAAAGAAATCTTTTACATACTCGTTATGATGCGAATAGGGGGCATCTTCATTAAGTGGCATTGGCGCAATTTTAAACTCACCAGCTTGTTGCTCTTGCCAAAGAGCAGGGAATTGTGGGTTGAGCGATTGGTAAATAAACCACACCGGTAAGGCGAGCACAATTGCATGTAACAGGTACTTTTTACGTTGCCACCACGTTGCGTTTAAACGTGCCATTAGTTTGCCTCCTGAATGTTATTAACGGGCGCAGCTTGGCGTGCTTTTTCAGGTTTATTTTTTACCAATTTCGAGGTGTACATCATAAACCCTGTGACCGACATACCACTTAAAATTAAGCCAAAGATAAACCAGATAACTTTGGTCCAAAGGCCACCAATATTACCGTAATGAAGGGGGTCGGTAATGTGCGATAGAGTTTGTAATCCTGTCATTGTTTCTGGACTTTTGCTGGCTGCAATCTCACCGGTCCATGGATTAACAGAGGTTGAGTACGCATAGTTATCATAAAAAATCGTATCACCACTGCCCATAATGTTGAACATACCGCGATTATGCTCTGGTAGCATCACATAGCTCGGTTTAAAGTCGGGATACTTTGCTTTTGTGGCTGCTAATGCGGCTTTTAAATCAGTTGGTGGTGTTTGTTTTGTGGCGGGCAATGTCGACACCGCCACTAACGGGGCGTGCTCTTCAATATCAATTTCGTTGTGCCACATAAAGGCTTGTACAAAATACCATAAGCCAGTCAACGCCATGATTGCCATAAACCAAATTGACCATACTCCGCTGAGTGTATGTAAGTCCTTGAGGAAGGTTTTACGGCCTTGATTAAAGCGCAATTTTGGTTGCGTGAATGCACGCCAGAAATTCTTATAAATTACTAAGCCAGTGATTAGAGCACCCAGAATAACAAATGCCATTGCGCTTACTAAGTAATAACCAATGCTGTAGCCTTCTTGCCAAGGGAAAAATAACCAACCATGCAGGGTACGCATAAACTCAATAAACGAAATGGTGCTGTTTACAGCTTGCACTTCGCCAGTGTATTGATTGACGTAAGCAACAGCATAAGGTTTGTCTGTGTCGGTAAAAATGACTGCGTTTACAAGGTAAGGCTCATAAGTAAGTACACTCATAACATCGGCACTTGGGTAAGCACTTTCTACGCTTTCAATAACCTGATCAACAGGCATCGCCGGTAAATTATTAGGGTTAGTTGCGCGTGCTTCGCTGTTGGTTAACCACGTCAGTTCATGGCTTATTACTGAAATTGTGCCCGTAACACAGATAAAGCAGAATAACACCCAGATAGGCAGCGAAAACCAACCGTGTAGCTGGAACCAAAGACGTTTACTCATGAAAAATAGCCCGACATTTAATTGATGATAGTAATTGTTATCATTCAAATTGTACTACAAAGCTTTAATGAAACACAATCTCTGTCGTAGCGAGGTAAAAAAGGTGCTATTCAGCACCTTTCTCATGTGTGTGATTAAGTGTAACGATCCGCTGTGGGAAGGGAATGTCGATATCTGCACCCTGAATAGCGCTGAATACTTTGCGGTTAACCGAGAGCTTGGTTTCAATAATTTTGGTCGTCGGCACCCAATAACGATAACTTAATGTCACGCCGCTGTCTGCAAAGCGCTCAATACCCACTTGTGAATGAGGCTCGTCGGCAACTAATTCGTGCTCTTTTAATACTGTTTCGATGAGTTCAATTGCTAAGTCTGCGTTGGCATCGTAGGCAATATCAATTTCACCTTTTACCAGTGAATAACTAAACGAATTATGTAAAATTTCACCAACAATGTGTTTGTTTGGGATAGTGATTTCGACTTTTTCTTCGTTAATCAAAATAGTATACCCAAGTTCAATAGTTTTAACTTGTCCGCTAACGCCCTTTACTTCAATCGTGTCGCCAACAACAAAAGGGCGCGTGGCAATGATTGCAAGACCAGCCCCATAATTTGACAGCATACCTTGCAGTGCTAAACCAGCCCCTAACGATGCAGCACCGATTGCTGCAACAAATGGTGTAACACTGATGCCTATTTTACCCAGTGCGATAACCAAAAACATAATAATAAGCAGTACTTTAACAACGTTACTGACAAAGTTAGTTAAGGTTATGTCAATGTTGTGCCGTTGCATTAATCCAGCAATCATTTTTGATACTTTTTGTGCGACCCATAAACCAAAGAACAGGATTAAGATGGCACCAAAAATTTGCATGCTGTAGGTAACGAGGTATTCGGTAATCAAGTGGTAGTATTTTTCAACTTGTTGTAATTCAGAATCGATCATGTGTTTTCCTAACAAGGTTACTGCTTGCCCTGACTATACCAGAGCATGTTGTAAAACAGGATAGAGTAAGGGCACTATTATAGCGCTTAAAAGCGCACTCAGTGCCATTGCGACCGATGCAAATGCGCCGGCTTTTGCCTCTTCAGTAATAAGTGAGGCGGTGCCAATAGCATGACACGCGGTGCCGATGGCAACACCTTTAGCTTGTGCATTACGGATGTTTAATAGCGAAAAAATTAAATTGCCAAAAATCCCACCCAGTACACCAATAAAAATAACCATTGCAGCAGCAAGAGAAGGAATACCGCCCAGTGCATCCGTGACAATTAACGTGATGGGCGTTGTAACAGAAAGGCTGGCAAGCGATGCACTAAGCTCAGCAGGGGCAGCAAAAAAATAGCAAATGAGTGAGGCAACAACAGTGGCGTTAATCACCCCTAAGCTACAGCTAATCACGATGAGTAATAGGTTTCTTCTTACGTGCACAAACTGCTGATACAGCGGCAAAGCGAGGGCGACTATCGCTGGTTCTAATAACCAGCTGAGTATTTTGCTGTGCTCAGCAAACGGCGCATAAGGTAAGTCGAGTGTTACAAGTAACGCAGCAATAATCAAAATAGCCCAGCAAACAGGGTTGCTAAGTGCTTTTGAAACACCGTGAGTTGTTTTGTTGTTGAGGACTCTTAGTAACAAAAAAAGGCAAATAATGACTGGAACGCTTAACCACCATAAATTAGTCGTCATTTTCACGCCCCTTAAAATAGGCGATAACGCCACCAATGAGCAATACGCTGCTCAAAGGCACAATAATAAATACAGTGAGCAGAAGCGACCAATGTTGACCAATTAAACCAAGGTGCTCAATGATGCCAACGCCCGCTGGAATAAAAAATAATGGCATGTAATTTAACAGAGGGCTGGCTGTCGGTTTTAGCTGATGCTCTTTAACAACCCCCGTTAATAGCAGTAAAAGTAACATGACCATAGCGAGCAATGGCGCAGGAAAAGAGCTGTTAAGTAACAGGCTTAAATACTTAGCGACCGCTAAGCACGCAAGAATAATGGCACTACTGAACAGGTATTTCATGATAGATGGAAAATGGCTTGTGAAAGTTCAACTACATCATACCCTTGTCAGTAGTACTATGCGACTTTAGCTTACCATGACTTGGCGTTGTTAAACTCAATATCATCTGCTCCTTTTGCTTTAGCAATGGCTTTTTTGGTATTTGGGTTCATTAATAAGCGAATTTGGCTCCAGGTTTCTTTTGCTAAGATTTTACGTTGCTGCGAGCGATAGCTCTGTTGAGTAAGCCGCTTAATTGCTGCCAATGTATCTGGTGAACGCGCCATGAGGGTTTCGAGCATTGCCGCGGTGTGTTTATCAACATCATCTGTAAGCTGGGTAACAAGCCCATAGTCTTTAGCGTCCTCAGCAGATACGGGACCGGCATGACTTGCCAACCAGAGTGCTTGGTCACGTTTCATTAATCCTGCAAGCACCACATTTGCTCCCATATCGGGGCATAACCCCCAGCGTGCTTCCATAATCGCCAGTTTGGCGTGTTTATCTACAATTCGGTAATCGGCACCGAGTGCTATTTGCATTCCTCCGCCAAAGCAATGCCCCGAAATTTTTGCGATTACAGGAATACTTAAATCTTGCCAGCCTAAGACCACTTTTTGCGCAAGGTTCTGATTGCCCGGCAGCCACTTAAAAAGCAGTTTCATGATGTTACTGGGCTTTTTCATAACGGCTGCGACATCGAGCCCAGAACAAAAGTGTTCACCTTCACCACTAATCACCACAGCGCGTAAGCGAGGGTCACGTTTAATTTTTTTGATGACGCGTGACAGCTCGACAAACATATCAAAACTAAGCGCATTTTGCTTTTCTGGACGAGCAAGGTAAACCCAAGCGACGTGTTGTTTTATTTCTAGCTTTATCATGGCAACTCCTCTGACCTGTGTGTTAGAGCTTACGAGCTAATGACAAGTATGTAAAGAAATGCTGATGTGTCGCAAAGAAACGTTAATTTTTTCAAAAAACGGTAACTCTGTCATATGCTTGATTACAAATTGATGTATATTTTTAAAACAAAGAAGCAGGTTTTCAACTAGCTCAATTTTGCTATCGGTAAGATACTGGCTCAAACTTTCGCAAAATACCACGACACGACTAGACTTAGCGTTAAGTCGCGCTACAAGGAGTATACATATGCTGATGCGCAAAACAGCTCGCATAAAGAATCAATCATCATCTTTTATAACAACCGCCTTATTTACCGTGGCTTTTAGCTCGGCTTTAGTAGGCTGTTCCGATGATAAATCAACGAAACAGGCTACGCCGCCACCGGCGGTATCTGTTTTTAATGTTGTTACCCAAGAAGTCGGAGATTATCGAGAGTTTGTCGCCCGCACTGAAGCGTTTCAAGAAGTTAAAATTAGAGCCCGTGTTGAGGGGGAGCTCATTGAGCGTCACTTTGACGAAGGATCTGCGGTTGAAAAAGATCAGTTATTATTGCGTATAGACCCGTCTGAATACCGCTCCACGGTGGCCGAGGTTGAAGCCGATCTTAAAAGTAAAAAGGCTGCTGCAAGTGCTGCTCAAAGAGACTTAAAACGGGGTCGAGATGTTGCCTCTCAAGGGTTTATTTCGCAGTCCGATTTAGACAAGTTATTAACTAACTTTGAACAAGCGACAGCCGCGGTGAAAGCGGCCGAAGCTGAGCTTGAAAAGGCAAAGTTGAATTTAAGCTACACTGAAATTCGAGCCCCATTCGCGGGTCGTATAGGTAAAGTGAACTACGATGTGGGCAACATTATTGGGCCCTCATCGAATGAACTGGCAGAGCTGACTGATGTAGACCCCATTTATGTGAGCTTTCAAGTTGAAGAGGCTGACTACATAAGCTACCGACAGCAACATCAAACCCCAGATCGCGACCCACGTGATGTACCTATTGATTTAAGTTTACGATTACCAAATAACTCCGTTTTTCCAGGCAAGGGAGTCCTTGATTTTGCGGATACTAAAATAAATCGAAACACGGGGACCGTTGAATTAAGGGCTTCGTTCGACAACCCCGACGGCATGGTTATGCCTGGCTTGTTTGTTACATTAATAGTCGAGAGCACCAACAAAAAAGAATTAGCCTTGATTCCACAAGTTGCAGTACAAGAAAATCAACAAGGTAAGTTTGTACTTGTTGTTAATGATGAAAACACAGTATCGATGCGCGTTGTGAAACTTGGTCGCCGTATTAACGCGATGTGGGTGGTTGAGTCAGGCCTTGAAGCAGGCGAAAAGGTGATTATTGAAGGCTTACAAAAAGTCCGCCAAGGTGCAGAAGTCAAAGCCGTTGAAAAAAATGTTGATGCAACAACGGGCACTATTACTAGCAAAGCCAACTCTTAGGGGGCAGAGATGATTAGTAAAACGTTTATATCTCGCCCTAAATTTGCGCTGGTAATATCGATAGTCATTACGATTGCGGGTTTAATCTCAATGACATTATTGCCGGTGAATATGTACCCGCAGATCACGCCACCGCAAGTACAAATTTCGACAAGTTACCCCGGAGCCAGTGCTCAAATAGTGGAAGAGTCGGTGATCAGGCCCATTGAAGAGCAAGTCAATGGGGTTGAAGACATGATGTACATAGAATCGACTTCGACAAATAACGGCACGGCAAATATTACTGTTTATTTTAAGGTTGGTACCGACACAGACATAGCACAAGTGAACGTGCAAAACCGTGTTGCGCTTGCTGAAGCAGGATTACCTGAGGAAGTTAAGCGCCAAGGGGTATCGGTTAAGAAAAAGTCGAGCTCTATGTTGTTAGGGATTAACCTTTACTCGAGTAAAGATAATATCGACGCTATTTTTCTAAGTAACTATGCAACAAACTATTTAACGGAGCCACTTGGTCGTATTAATGGGGTTGCCTCTGCGGAGGTGATGGGTGAGCAAACCTATTCGATGCGTTTATGGCTTCGCCCAGATCGAATGGCATCATTAGGCTTAACGGTGGCCGATGTTCGAAGCGCATTGCAAGAGCAAAATACCATTGTTGCAGCAGGTAAGTTAGGCGCGGCTCCTACGGGGCCCAGTCAGCAATTTGAATATTCGATTCAAGCAAAAGGGCGCTTAAAAACCCCAGAGGAATTTGGCCAAACCATTATTCGTTCGAGTAAAGACGGTAACTTTGTTCGTTTACATGATATTGCCCGTATCGAAATGGGGGCGGCAAGCTACAGCACCTCCGCTAAATTGAATCAGCAAGATACAGCATTTATCGTTATTTATCAGTTAACAGAAGCCAATGCCACGCAGGTTGCAGAGGATGTTAAAGCCCGTATGGCTGAGCTGGCAAAGCAGTTACCCGATGGCATCGAGTATTCTATTCCTTACGATACAACCGAATTCATTAACCGTTCTATTGAAGAAGTAGTGGTAACCCTTTTACAAGCGGTTGGTTTGGTTATTTTAGTGGTATTTTTGTTTTTACAAAATTGGCGCGCAACCCTGATTCCCACTGTTGCTATTCCGGTGTCTTTGGTGGGGACGTTTGCTTTTATGATGATGATGGATTACTCCATCAACTTAATCACCTTATTTGGTTTAGTACTGGCAATCGGTATTGTGGTGGATGATGCGATTATCGTTATAGAAAATGTTGAGCGTATTTTAAAAGAAGAGAAACTACCAATAAAAGAAGCCGTTACTAAAGCAATGGAACAAGTGTCTGGGCCTATTGTTGCAACCACACTGGTGTTGCTAGCGGTGTTTGTACCGGTTGGATTTATGCCTGGCATCACCGGAGAGTTATATAAACAGTTCTCGGTGACTATTTCATTTGCAGTGCTAATTTCCTCGGTGAATGCATTAACCTTGAGTCCGGCGCTTTGTACGCTATTACTGAATGAAAAAGCGATGAAACCGATTAAGTGGCTAGCCCCATTTGAAAATATTATTACGCGCTCGACCAGTGGCTACAGTAAAGTCGTTAACTTTATTCTAAAGCGTAGCGCACGAATGGCGCTGTTTGCGGTTATCATTTTTGCGGCCGCGGGATGGTTAGTTAAAACAGTCCCCACCGGATTCGTGCCAGCCGAAGACCAAGGTTTTCTATTTGTTGATGTGCAACTGCCAGATGCTGCGGCAAGTAACCGCACCAAAGAAGTCATGCATAAATTGGGTGATATTATTAAAAATGAACCCGCAGCAACTGATTTTATCGCCGTTTCAGGTTTTTCATTATTAGGCGGTGCAGGTTCAAATAATGCCTTGGGTATTGTGGTACTAAAAGATTGGGAAGAGCGCACAGACGCTAATTTAGGTCTGCGAGCGGTGTTAGGTCGTTTGATGGGGCAGTTTTGGGCGATGCCAGACGCACAGATAATGGCATTTAACCCGCCATCAATACCGGGGCTTGGCACCAGTGCCGGTTTTGAATTTAGACTGCAAGACAGTGAAGGGCGTGAACCCGCTGCGCTTTCTCAGGTGCTTAACGGCTTAGTATACGAGGCTAATCAACGGCCTGAACTGTCAAATGTGTACAGTACATTCAGAGCAAATGTTCCGCAGTACTTTTTAGAAATTGACCGTAATAAAGCCAAAGCACAAGGTGTGGCGTTGAGTGATATCTTCTTAACGCTGCAAGCACAGCTAGGTTCTTTGTACGTTAATGACTTTAATCAATTTAGCCGAACGTATCGGGTCATAATGCAAGCCGAAAGTCAGTATCGTCAAAACCCCGCAGACTTACAGTACTATTACGTGCGTAACGACGAAGGGGTAATGGTTCCTTTAACAACACTGGCCAAACTTGAACCGATTCTTGGCCCGACAAGTTTAACGCACTTTAATTTGTACCGAAGTGCCAGTATCAGTGGCCAGCCAGCGCAAGGGTATTCAAGTGGGGATGCGATTGCTGTTATGCAAGAATTGGCCGCTAAGCTACCCTCTGGGTACGTGTATGAGTGGGCAGGGCAATCTAAGCAAGAAATTGAAGCGGGCAACGTCGCGCCAATTTTATTTGGTTTAGCGGTCGTATTTGTTTACTTGTTCTTAGTTGCGCAGTACGAAAGCTGGACTATTCCATTTTCAGTTATTGCAGCTGTTCCTTTAGCTTTGTTTGGTGCCATGCTTGCACTGTACGTGATTGGGATGGAAAACAATATTTATGCGCAAGTTGGTTTAGTGTTGCTGATAGGTCTGTCGACGAAAACGGCCATATTAATTGTTGAATTTGCGATGGAAGAGCGTGCCGCCGGAAAAGGCA
This sequence comes from Pseudoalteromonas sp. JSTW, assembly GCF_013423925.1. Lineage (NCBI taxonomy): Bacteria > Pseudomonadati > Pseudomonadota > Gammaproteobacteria > Alteromonadales > Pseudoalteromonadaceae > Pseudoalteromonas > Pseudoalteromonas sp. JSTW. Next base: position 2,638,671 of record NZ_CP058972.1, on the reverse strand, counting down.
TCGTTGAGGCAGCACTCAACGCAGCAAAATTGCGTTTTAGAGCGGTATTAATGACGGCCTTGTCATTTGTGCTTGGCGTATTACCGCTTGTGTTTGCGAGTGGGGCAGGGGCAGGCAGCCGAATATCATTAGGTGTGACTGTGCTCTTTGGTATGCTAGCGGCCACTATTTTTGGCACGTTGCTTGTTCCGCTATTTTATACATTAGTGCAAGCTATGCGTGAAAAAGTGAAAGGCCAAAGGGTCGAAAACTAAAAAAGAGACACTAACGATAAAAAAGTCAGGGTAACCTGGCTTTTTTTTTGGCAAAACAGAAAAGAGGTTTGTTATCATACCTAAAATAACGCAGTTTGCATGTGCAGAGGGTTTAAGGAATGGCTGGTCCACGCTTATATAGTGAAGAAGAAGTAACACATCAGGCGTATGATATCTTTTTAGAGTTAGCACCCGATAACTTAAGCGAACAAGATATTAATGATTTTAACGAGCACAGAGAAGAGTTAGGTTTTATCGAAGAAAGTGAGCCTGACGATCAATGGCAAGATTTTGTTGCATTAGAAATTGAACCTGAGCTGTTTGTACAAGTCTTAGTAGGGCTTGAGTTTGATAACCAAGATATTTTATTTGCCAAGATTTTAATTAGCCGAGATAAAGATGCACCGTTTTGCCACATTCTCTGGAAAGATAGCGAATAACTCTCCAGCCGATGTTTGACTCTACTTTTTGTTGTCTTAGTACAATTAAACGTGTTTTTTTAGCCGCCTTACTGCTTAGCAGTTGGCAGGCTATTGCTGTTGATCCATTTGAAGATTTTCATGAATACGGGCAGTTGTCAGAAGAAGAAATCCATAAAATCCATAAAGGCGAAATGCTATATGGTGATATGGAGTTCGGTTTTATGGTAAGTAGAGGCAATACCAATTCAACGAGTTTCAAGTTCAAAGGTAACCTTTATCAAGACTTTGAAAAGTGGCGTAATCAATTCAAAATAGACACGCTTTACAAACGCGATCGCAATGAAGAAACCGGCGATGAAGAAGTATCAGCAGATCGTATTTTTGTCTCGGGGCAAGGAAACTATAAGCTGAACGTGAAAAATGAGTCTTTTTTCATTTACGGAGATTACGAAGAAGATAAATTTAGTGGTCTTGAGTTTAAGAGTACGGTTGCAACAGGGTATGGCAATCGTATTTATCAAGGCAGTAAAAATAAAGTCGATATAGACGTTGGGCCGGGCCTTTATCGTTCAGTTGCCGATCAAGAAATTGCAACGGAAGAAGACGAAACAAAAACCGGTTATCTGCTTCGTTTAGCGTTGCAATGGGAGCGTACCGTTTCAGAGCGCACACGCTTTAATCAAGATGTGAGTTACGAGCAATCTTTGTCAGGTCTTAACTCGCGATTAAAGTCAGAAACATCATTGATCAGTAAGATTATGGGCGATGTGTCACTTAAATTTACCTACATGTATCGCTACAACTCAAAACCAGAGGAAGACAAGCTTAAGTATGACTCAGAGCTAAGTGCGACCTTTGTTTATAGCTTCTAATTAGAGAATTCTTTATGTATCAACATAAGCAATACGCAGTGTTCATTTTTGTTGTTTTGGGCTGGATAGGTGGTTTTCTTGCCTTGGCGTGGAACTTAATCGGCGCAGATGTGCCATTAATGGGGTTTTGCGCTATTTTAGTGTTAGTGGCTTTTTTATTTCATAGCTTAACTATTAAAGTAACCGATAAAACAGTGAGCTGGGCATTTGGGCCGGGTGTATTTGGTAAAACGGTGAGCTTTGACGACATTGAATCAGTCAGAGCGGTCAGTAATTCATTTCGCCATGGAATTGGTTTACGAATAACTCACGATGGCTGGGTTTACAGTGTATCAGGGTTTAAAGCTGTAGAATTAGCAATGAAAGATGGCACTCACTATCGTTTAGGCACCAACGACCAAGAAGGCTTGCTAGCGGCATTGCAGGCACACATAACTGAACCTGAATCTAAGCCAGAGCCGGAACATAAACCAGAACCAGAGCAAGTGGATGATTAATTAAGCGAATTGGTATAAAAAAAGCGCCTCAGGCGCTTTTTTATACTGCGGGTGTTTAGTGGCTGTGACCACAACCGCCTTCACCGTGCACATGACCATGTGCTAACTCTTCTTCTGTTGCATCACGTACTTCAAGTACTTCAACATCAAAGTGTAAAGTAATCCCTGATAATGGGTGATTACCATCAACAATCACTTCTTCATCTTGGATATCGATGATCATCACTGATTGATCGCCTGCATCGGTTGTTGCACGAAACTGCATACCCACTTCAATGTCCATCCCTTCAAACATTGACTTAGGCACCGCTTGCATTAAGTCGTCGTGACGCTCGCCATAGCCTTGGTCTGGTTCAACGGTAACACTGAAAGTATCGCCAGCTTCTTTACCTAGTAGTGCGTTTTCTAGGCCTGGGATCAAGTAACCTGTGCCAACGATAAACACCAGTGGTTCACCATCAAACGAGTTGTCGATGGTGTTTTTGTTATTATCCAATACTGAATAATGCATTTTTACCACTTTGTTTTCTGCTGCGATCATAGTCATTCCTATTTATTCATCTTCGAGAGAGTAAGGCAGAGCTTGAATCGATAGCTCAACCTGAGGGAGGTGTTTAGCACGTAATAATTGGCCTGTTTCATTGTCATTCGGTAACACAACGAGTCCCATTAAAGTGCGCGTTTCTTGATTATAACTTTGACTGATAAGCTTGCCAGCGCGACGCCAGTTTTCACCCATTTGTGTTTCGAGTTCAAGCTCATCGAGTAAACCATCTGCTTCACCCGCAACGATATACATGGCGCGCTTGTTTTTGCCAAGATACTTCATACGGGCAACGGTTTCTTGGCCTGTGTAACAGCCTTTTCTAAAGCTGATACCGCCAATCGCGTGTAGGTTAACCATTTGTGGCACATATTCGCCAATGGCCTCACTGTTAAGTGAAGGCTCACCCGCGGCAATCGCTGCTTGTTGCCATTGGGCATCGTTATCGAGTGCAATAACGTTTTCGGGTAAACTAAAGTCACTATTGACCATGAGTAACACGCGGTTTTCTGCAAGCTTAAGGGCTTTACCGTCGGCAAAATCGACAGCCGTTTGCTCATCATTAAATTGAATATTAAGTGCCTCTAGCACCTCTGAGAGGTCATCACCCATCAAACCAATTAATGGCTTTTCACAGGGTTCTATTTCAACAGCAGAAAAGACCGCATATTTTTTTAACTCAACCAGAGACTGCTCAACTTCGGCTTTAGAACCAACAAGGTAGTAACTGTCTTGGTAGGTAAACAAGCGAAAAACGCCCCAAAGCTTACCTTTGGCATTACAGTGACCTGCCCACAAGAACGTATCGTTAGTGAGCTTATTGATATCCTGTGTAATTTGTCCGTGAAGGTAAGACAACTTATCTTTACCAGTCAGGCTGATAAGCGTATGAGATAATGGACTTGCGTAAACAGTCGACATAAAAACCTTCTTTACGATATAAATGAGTGCTAATGATAACTTAGTTAGGGTGGCAATTTAAATAGCTGTTTATTCGATAGCAATTTGTTAAACTGCTGACAAATAAGTACGAGGTTTAAAATGACTGAAATTCACAGTAAAGAACGTATTCGTTGGGCATGCCGTCGTGGCATGTTAGAACTTGATGTTTTATTTATGCCATTCGTTGAAGAAGCGTTTGACTCGTTAAGCAAAGAGCAACATGCCACATTTCAACGCTTACTAGAATGCGATGATCCAGACTTGTTTGCATGGTTCATGGGTCACGAAACGTGTAAAGATCCCGAGCTTAATAGCATGGTCTCATTAATTTTAGACCGAGTTCGTGTATAGATTTAGCGTTAAACAGAACACACCAGACCACAAACCCTTTGTGGTCTTTTTTTGCTTTATAGCCATCATACTTAGCTTTGCGTATCAGCAACTTTTTTCTCAATGTCTTGTTTTCGTCTCAAGCTTTATTATTGGGGTGATTAGCTATAAAAAAGTAACGCAATTACAGCCAGCACATGGCGCTATTATTTTAGAACAGTCACAGCTTCGTTTTTTAAATAATCGTGTGCAAATGCAAGGTGCGATAAGCCCCAAGAGTAAGATCTTTTCGAGTTTTGTGGTTATAAAACTAGCGGGATTTTATAAATCACACTGGCTGATTATAACGGCAGCCAGTGTTGATGAGATAAGCTTTTCACGCTTAAAACGGGCAATTATTGCTGTGCAGCAACCGACTTCGGTGTAAGTACCGTAGGCGTTGGGTTTTCATTTTGCGCTGGGTAATCAATGGTGTAATGCAAGCCTCGGCTTTCTTTACGTTCCAGCGCACTGCGAATAATCAGTTCAGCGACTTGCACTAAGTTACGTAGCTCTAATAAGTTGTTAGAAACTCTAAAGTTAGCGTAGTAGTCGTGAATTTCTTGTTGCAGTAATTCAACACGATGCAATGCACGTTCTAAACGTTTAGTTGAACGCACGATGCCAACGTAATCCCACATAAATAACCGTAGTTCATGCCAGTTATGCGTGATAACAATTTCTTCGTCAGAGTTCGTAACGCGGCTTTCATCCCACAGCGGTAGTGTTTCAAGTGCAGGACTTGCATCAATTTTACTCAGAATATCCTGTGCTGCTGCGTGGGCAAAAACAATGCATTCGAGCAATGAGTTGCTTGCCATTCGGTTTGCACCATGCAGACCTGTATAAGCAACTTCACCAACTGCATACAAGTTATCTAAATCAGTACGTCCATTAAAGTCAGTCATGACACCCCCACAGGTATAATGGGCTGCAGGGACGACAGGAATAGCTTCTTTGGTGATATCTAAACCAACACTTAAGCATTTTGCGTAAATTGTCGGGAAATGCTCAATAATAAAATCTTTATCTTTGTGGCTAATATCTAAATAAACACAATTAGCGCCTAAGCGTTTCATTTCAAAATCAATCGCGCGGGCAACAATATCGCGGGGAGCCAGTTCTTCACGTTCATCAAAGTCTTTCATAAAGCGTGTGCCATCGGGGCGTTTTAAGTACGCACCTTCACCACGCATTGCTTCGGTAATTAAAAAGTTTTGCAGCTCAGGGTGGTACAAGCTCGTAGGGTGGAATTGGTTAAATTCCATATTGGCAACACGGCAGCCCGCTCGCCATGCCATGGCAATACCATCGCCACTCGATACATCGGGGTTAGAGGTATATAAATACACTTTACTCGCACCGCCTGTCGCCAGCGCAACAAACTTGGCTGCAATTGTTTCTACTTTTTTGTCTTCACAATTCCACACATACAGACCGTGGATGTGTTTACCTTTTCGGCCTAAGCTTTTATCACCAATTAAATCAATGGCATTGTAGTTTTCTAATAAAGTGATATTTGGGTGGGCTTGCACTTGGCTGATAAGCGTAGTTTGAACGGCGCGACCTGTCGCATCGGCAGCATGCAAAATGCGGCGGTGACTGTGACCACCTTCGCGCGTTAAATGAAAACGTTCTTTGCCTTTTGAATCAAACTCCATATCAAAAGGCACACCTTGCTCAATTAACCATTTTAAACATTTTTTGGCATTACTGGCAGTGTAGTGCACAGCGTCGCGGTCACATAAACCACCGCCAGCATCGAGCGTATCTTGAACATGTGACTCAATACTGTCATTTTTTTTATCAAAAACCGCGGCAATACCACCTTGTGCATATAAAGTAGAGCCTTCAGTTAATGCGCCTTTGCTAAGCACGGTGACGTTACAGTGATTAGCAAGTGATAAAGCAAGCGAGAGGCCAGCGGCGCCGCTGCCGATAATAGCGACATCAGTAATGTGATGTTTATTTTGGTTCATGTCTGTGGTCTTTGCAGTTACAATGCTCTGGAAATAGTGCTAAAAGTATGAGCAAAAAAAATTGTATATGATATACGTATATGTACCATATTTGCCGTAACACTATTAGTCATTTTAATACGTTATACCAATATTATTAGGTTTATCGTCACTTAAACAGCGAATTTTTAACTGTTTAGCATTGTGAATCAAACTGACTATGAATAGAGATAACCGTTGAATTATCAGCAGTTACTAGGATTGTCGAGTAATAAGATTGGTATAACTCACATTATTTGCGTGCTATTTTATAAAAAAATTATTTTAAACTGAACTTTTATATTCATGGTGCAGTCATAGTTTGTGTAAACAATGGCGAGTATATGAATAGCAAGCAAGAATCAAACAGAGGAGTACCGGCTCGAATGAGCGAGCAGGATTTGGATTTAGCGCTAGTAAAAAGGGTCCAGCAAGGAGATAAAAACGCCTTCAACCTATTAGTTAGAAAATATCAGAATAAAATTGCAGGTTTGATCTCACGTTATGTTTCAAACCAAGGTGATGTTGCTGATGTCGCACAAGAAGCCTTTATTAAAGCTTATCGTGCTTTGCCTAACTTTAGAGGTGATAGCGCCTTTTATACTTGGTTGTACCGTATCGCCGTAAATTGTGCTAAAAATTACTTAGTTGCTCAGGGGCGTAAGCCGCCAGCTAACGATGTTGATGCCGAAGAAGCAGAATTTTATGACAGTGCAGACGCAATGCGTTCAAACGCATCGCCAGAAAACCTGTTATTAAGTGACGAAGTACGTGCTGTAATTTTTAATACGATTGATAGTTTGCCTGAAGATCTTAAAACTGCGATTACCCTTCGTGAAATCGAAGGTATGAGCTATGAAGAAATAGCCGTGGTTATGGATTGCCCCGTGGGGACGGTACGTTCGCGTATTTTCCGTGCCCGTGAAGCGATTGACAATAAATTAAATCCATTAATAGGTGAGTCTTAGTATGACAAAAGCAGACGTTAACAAGTTGGATAATGAGCAGTTATCCGCATTACTTGACGGCGAGCAGCAGTTAACTGATGAAGCGATTACAAACGACGATGTAACAACATTTGGTCGTTATGCAATGATCGGTGACGTAATGCGTGCTGAGGCAAATAACAGCGCCTTCAATTTTGACATTGCTGATGCAGTGGCAGATGCACTCGAACATGAACCTGTGTACGCAGATTTCGCGAATAAAACAACGGCACCAAAAAGCGAAGAAATCGTGGCGGCAACAGGCACCGACAATGTCGTTGCATTTAATTGGCGTCGACCCTTTGCCCAAGTAGCGATTGCTGCAAGTGTGGCTATGTTTGCGATTGTTGGTGTACAAACACTGCCGCAAAACAGCGAATCACCGCAGAGCGAAATTCCTTTATTACAAACAACACCACTAACCGGTGTGGCATCACCTGTCAGTTACTCATCTGAGCAACCTGCACTTGAAAATGCCCAACAAGGTTTACGCGAATTACAACAGCAACGTATTGGTGCGCTTGTACTTGAACACCAACGTCAAGCACGTGTTGCATATTCGCTTGAAAAGTCACAAACTGCGGCTAACGCAGATGAGGAAAAAAACTAATTAAATGAAAGTGTTTACTTTTATTTTGTCGCTGGTGTTAATAGCTCCCGCTTTTGCCAGCGACGAAAACCCCGCCAAAGCATTATTACTCGATATGGCTGAAGCCGTTCATACCCGCAATTTCGACGCATCGTTTGTCGTCGTTAAAGGCCAAGCAATGGAACCTTATCGCTGGCTGCATGCCAAGCAAGGTAATGTAGAGCTTGAACATTTAAGTTTACTGAATGGCGCAGGGCTTGAAATGGCTCGCGTAAACGATCAAGTGACTTATTTTGAGCCCCATTCAGAGCCATATTCTGTGCAAACTGATTCAATTGCAGGGCCTATTCCTGAAGTACTTTTTAAAGATATAGAGCGTTTAAGTGCGCAGTACGATTTTGTACTAGGCGGAAAAGGTCGTATAGCAGGGCGCTCAGCGCAGCTTGTGCGTATTGAGTCAAAAGATGAGTACAAATTCAATTATTGGATATGGTTAGATTTAGAATCATCACTGTTATTGAAATCAGCGTATGTGAACCACAAAGGTGAAATGCTTGAGCAATTACAGTTGACCCACATTAGTGTAACAGAGCAACCTGCACAGATGCTGTTAGAAATGCAAAATCGTGATTTTCCTCCTCCGCTTCCGGTCAGTGAAATTGATAACGAAAGCACAGGCAGTGCGGTTAATAATTGGAAAATTGGCTGGTTGCCAGCAGGCTTTAAATTATTAAAGTCAGACCGTCACAAGTTAGATTTAAATAACGAACTAACCGATTACTACTTGTACTCTGATGGTTTTGTTGAGGTTTCTGTGTTCGTACAAAGACCACTGCCTGGTAAACGACCCAGTGGGGCGCTGTCATCGGGTGCGACAACCGTGTATGTTCACAATGGTGGTAGCTTTGACGTGTCGGTTGTTGGTAATATCCCCGCTATGACAGCCAAAGCCATTGCAGAGTCGGTAGCGCGACCTCTTTAAATAATGATAGAACAAACACTCACTGTCGTGTCGGTAAAAGGCACGACAGCCGATTTAGAAGCCGAGCAAAAACAAGCCTGCGCAGGATGCAATGGCCGTTGTGGCTCGCAAATCTTTGCCAAGTTATTTGGTACTGCCAAAAAAACATTCCCATACACTTTCGACAGTGAGCTAAAAGTCGGACAAAAAGTCACCTTAGCACTAGACGATAGCCACCTTGTAAAACACGCAATGGCCGTGTACATGTTGCCGTTATTATTTAGTTTAGGGTTTGCTTTGGCTGCTTTTTCAGTGTTTTCGCTTGCTGAAGGCTGGCAAATTTTAGCTGCTGTATTAGGGGGCTTAACTGGCTATGCGATAGCTAAATCAAGGGTTAAGAGCCTAAAACATGATATTAAAGTAATAAAAATTCACCCAATTACTATTCCTTTCACTCAAATAGATGGTGATTAAAGCCAATTAAATGTAAAATTGCCGCTTTATACACTTAGTCCATTTTATATAGAAGTTTAGAATCCAGTTTATGAAGCATATCCGTAATTTTTCGATCATCGCCCATATCGACCATGGTAAATCGACTCTCTCTGACCGTCTTATCCAAGTTTGTGGTGGTTTAACAGACCGTGAAATGCAGCAGCAGGTGTTAGACTCAATGGACATCGAGCGTGAGCGTGGTATTACCATCAAAGCGCAAAGTGTAACACTTAATTATACAGCCAAAGATGGCGAGACCTACCAATTAAACTTTATCGACACACCAGGACACGTTGACTTCACTTACGAAGTATCACGTTCGCTTGCTGCCTGTGAAGGTGCGCTTTTAGTTGTTGATGCTGGTCAAGGTGTAGAAGCGCAAACACTTGCTAACTGCTACACAGCAATTGAAATGGATTTAGAAGTTATTCCAGTACTGAATAAAATCGACTTACCGCAAGCGGACCCACTTCGTGTTGCAGAAGAAATCGAAGACATTATTGGTATTGATGCGCTTGAAGCCGTGCGTTGTAGTGCAAAAACAGGCGTGGGTATTGAAGACGTACTCGAAGTTATTGTTAAAGATATTCCGCCACCAGTTGGCGACAAAGATAAGCCATTACAAGCGCTTATTATTGATTCATGGTTTGACCCATACCAAGGCGTTGTGTCACTTGTGCGTATTAAACACGGTGAATTACGCGCGGGCGATAAAATTAAGATCATGTCGAACGAACAAGTTCATATTGCAGATAAAGTGGGTATTTTTACTCCAAAACAAACTAACACAGGTTTATTAAAAACCGGTGAAGTAGGCTTTGTTATTGCTGGTATTAAAGAGATTCATGGTGCACCTGTTGGCGATACAATTACGTTACAGCGCAACTCTGCACCAGAGCGTCTACCGGGTTTCCAACGCATTAAACCACAGGTTTACGCGGGTATGTTCCCAATTTCATCGGATGATTATGAATCATTCCGTGATGCGCTAGATAAACTTAGCTTGAACGATGCATCGTTATTCTTCGAACCAGAAAACTCAACTGCACTTGGTTTTGGTTTCCGTTGTGGCTTCTTAGGTATGCTACACATGGAGATTATTCAAGAGCGTCTTGAGCGTGAATACGACATTGATCTTATTACTACGGCACCTACGGTAATCTACGAAGTAGAAACCAAAGAGGGCGTTAAACAGATTGATAATCCATCTGATCTTCCGCCGGTAAACAACATTCTTGAAATCCGTGAGCCAATTGTTGAAGCTAACATATTAGTTCCGCAAGAGTTTTTAGGTAACGTTATTACGCTTTGTGTTGAAAAGCGTGGTGTACAAACTAAAATGAACTATCACGGCAAGCAAGTTGCGGTAACGTATGAATTACCGATGGCTGAAGTGGTTATGGATTTCTTTGATAAGTTAAAATCAACAAGCCGCGGTTTTGCTTCGCTTGATTATAACTTTAAGCATTTCCAAGCATCAGACATGGTACGTGTTGACGTACTTATTAATGGTGAACGTGTAGATGCATTAGCTATTATTGTACACCGTGATATTGCACAATCGCGTGGTCGTCAGTTAGCTGAAGCGCTTAGAGAGCTAATTCCGCGTCAACAATTTGATATTGCAATTCAAGCGGCAATTGGTCAGCATGTTATAGCGCGTACAACGGTTAAACAATTACGTAAAAACGTAATTGCAAAATGTTACGGTGGTGACGTGAGCCGTAAGAAAAAGCTTCTTCAGAAGCAAAAAGAAGGTAAAAAGCGAATGAAGCAACTAGGTAACGTTGAAGTACCGCAAGATGCATTCTTAGCTATCCTCAAAGTTGGTAAATAATTAGAAGTAAATAAAGGAATTAATGCATGGCGGGTTACTTTTCGATTTTTTTAGTGTTGTTAACACTAGGCTCAGGCTTAATTTGGTTAATTGACCACTTTATGTTTGCGCCTAAACGTCAACAGCGTATCGCCCTTGCTCAAAACGCGGCGGGTGGTGAATTAGACGAAGAAACCGCTGCATTAATTGCACCAGAGCCAAGTATTACTGAAACGGCTAAATCAATCTTTCCGATGATTGCGGCTATTACTATTTTCCGTTCATTTATTTTTGAACCGTTTCAAATTCCATCAGGCTCAATGATGCCAACATTACTTGTTGGTGACTTTATTTTGGTACAAAAGTACTCATACGGCATTAAAGACCCAATTTGGCGCACCCAACTAGTGGATGTGGATGAGCCAGAACGCGGTGATATTGTGGTATTTAAATACCCATTAGATGAGCGTATTGATTACATTAAACGTGCCATTGGTTTACCTGGCGATAAAATTGTTTATCGCAATAAACACCTTTATATTCAGCCAAAATGTGAAGAAGGTGTCGAACAGCAAGGTGATTTGCTGTGTAATGAATACAATAAAATAGATATGGAAATTCTCAATAGTGACGAGTTCAAGCAAGGGTCAATGAATTTAGTGCGTTTAGAAGAAAACCTAAGCCCATTGAATCACAACATTTTGATTAACCCAGAGGCGCTTGAAATGAAAGGCCGTTATTATCAACAACCGGGTACACGCTCTGACGAGTGGGTTGTTCCTGCCGATCATTATTTTATGATGGGTGATAACCGTGATAACAGCCAAGACAGTCGCTTTTGGGGCTTTGTGCCAAAAGAAAACTTGGTAGGTAAAGCCGTCTTTATATGGATGAGTTTTGAATTTGAAAATGGCCCAGATGACTTTTTACCAGGCTGGGTTCCAACTGGTGTTCGTTTTGAACGCCTAGGTAATATTCAGTAACGATGAAAAAAAACGTAACAGAGTTATACAACAAAATAGGTTATACATTTACTGATCAAGCTTTGCTTGAACAGGCAATGACGCACCGCAGCCACAAAGGTCAACATAACGAGCGTTTAGAGTTTTTAGGCGATTCGATTTTGAGCTTCGTGATTGCGAATGCGCTTTATACTAAATTTCCAAAAGCACGTGAAGGCGACTTAAGCCGCATGCGCTCAACCTTAGTACGTGGTCAAACACTGGCTGAGTTTGGCCTTGAATTTGGTCTGGGCGATTACTTACGCTTAGGGCCTGGCGAGCTGAAAAGTGGTGGCTTCCGTCGTGAATCGACTCTTGCCGATGCAGTAGAAGCCATTATTGGTGCCGTGTTCCTAGACTCAAGCATTGAACAATGTGGTGAGTTAATCTTAAATTGGTATGAATCACGCCTTGATGCAATTTCTCCTGGCTTAAACCAAAAAGATCCAAAAACATTACTTCAAGAGTACTTACAAGCGCGCAAATTATCGTTACCGGGCTACACTGTCATTGATACAAAAGGCCAAGCGCACAATCAAACATTCACGGTTGAATGTATTGTTGAAGGGATGGATAGCATTATCTCAGTAGGGAGCTCGCGTCGTAAAGCCGAGCAAAAAGCTGCTGAAAAAGCCTTAAAGATACTTAAAAATGAATCTTGATGATTTAATTAGCAAAGAACCTGCAGAGCTTGATACGCACTGTGGGATGGTGGCCATTGTTGGTCGTCCAAATGTGGGTAAATCGACCTTACTTAACTACATTGTTGAGCAAAAGGTGAGTATTACCTCGCGCAAACCACAGACCACGCGTCACCGTATTATGGGTATTCATACTGAAGGTAAATACCAAGCAGTCTACGTTGATACACCGGGTCTACATGTTGAAGAAAAGCGTGCCATTAACCGTTTAATGAACCGTGCTGCATCCAGTTCGATTGGTGATGTAGAGCTGATTATTTTTGTGGTTGAAGGCACTCACTGGAATGAAGATGACGAGATGGTACTGAATAAAGTCCGTCAAAGTGGTCGTCCAGTGTTATTGGTTATGAATAAAATTGACCAAGTAAAAGACCGCGACTTAGTGCTTCCGCACATGCAGTTTTTAGGCAATAAATTTGATTTTGTTGGCATTATTCCTGTCTCAGCAAAACAGGGTAAAAACATTGAGCTTATAAAAGCAGAAGTAACCAAGCGTCTTCCGCTGTGTGAGTTTTACTTCCCTGAAGATTATGTGACAGACCGTTCGATGCGTTTTATGTCGGCAGAGGTTATCCGTGAAAAGCTAATGCGTTTTATGGGTGATGAATTACCGTATTCTGTTACCGTTGAAATAGAGCAGTTTAAATGGCTCGATAACGGCGTGTGGCAAATTAATGGCCTGATCTTAGTTGAGCGTGAAACGCAAAAACGCATGGTTATTGGCAATAAAGGCGAAAAGCTAAAAGTTATTGGCCGTGAAGCACGTAAAGACCTTGAAGAGATGCTTGATAACAAAGTATTTTTAGAACTTTGGGTTAAAGTGAAGTCTGGCTGGGCTGATGATGAGCGTGCGCTACGCAGCTTAGGCTATGGTGAAGATTAAGCTTAGCTTGAGACGCCATGGATAGCGATTTCTACACAGCATACTTGTTGCACCGACGTCCATTTAGTGACTCACAAGTAATGCTTGATATGCTGGTAGAAGGCGTGGGTCAGCTTAGAATGCTGGCCCGAATTAGTGGTCGCCAGGCCACTAAACATAAAGCACAACTGCAACCTTTCCAATCACTGCTGGTACAATACAGCGGTAAATCAGATTTAAAATACATTAATCGTTTTGAACCCCATGGCACGCAAACCATGCTCACGGGGAATGAGTTGTATTGTGGATTTTATTTAAACGAATTAACCAATCGTATCGTACCTATCAATGAACCCATGGAAAGTGTTTACCATTTGTATAAACAGCACTTGAGTGATTTATCGGGTACTCAACACTTGCAAGCAGTGTTACGTTCGTATGAATTTCAGTTACTCGAATTGCTCGGTTATGGGGTTGATTTTAGTGTCGACGCGCACGGTGATGAGATCATTGGCAGTGCCAGTTACCAGTACTTTGCTGAATATGGCTTTTTGCTGCATGACGACCCGCACAGTGGTTTTTCAGGTGCGCAATTAAATGCCATTGCTGCCCATGACTTCAGCGCGCCTGATGTGTTATATATGGCAAAGCAGTTAAGTCGTTACTTACTCAAGCCTTTACTCGGTAAAAAGCCATTAAAAAGTCGTGAGTTATTTATTAAGTAGGCTGAATAGCAGCCGTTAATCGTTGTTTTAAACAGGTAAAAAAATGAAAGATATTCTTCTTGGTGTAAACGTTGATCATATTGCCACTTTACGCCAAGCGCGTGGCACAAGTTACCCAGATCCTGCTCATGCAGCCAGTGTTGCAGAGCATGCCGGTGCAGATGGTATCACCATTCATTTGCGTGAAGACCGTCGTCATATTCAAGACCGTGACGTGTATGTAATGGCTAAAACCATTCAAACGCGTATGAATCTTGAGGTTGCCGTGACTGATGAAATGATTGATATTGCGCTTGAAGTAAAACCCGCTTATGTGTGTTTAGTGCCTGAAAAACGCGAAGAGCTAACAACAGAAGGCGGCCTAGACGTAGTGGGTAACTTTGAAAAAGTAAAAGCGGCGACTGAAAAATTAACGGCAGCGGGTATTAAAGTATCGTTATTCATTGATGCTGATAACGCGCAACTTGATGCTGCTAAAGCCTGTAACGCACCGTATGTAGAAATTCATACTGGCGCGTATGCAGATGCAGAAAACGACGAAGAGCTACATACAGAGCTTGAGCGTATTCGCAGCGGTGTACAATACGCCCACGGTCTTGGTTTAATTGTAAATGCTGGTCATGGCCTGCACTACCACAACGTAAAACCAATTGCTGCAATGCCAGAAATTTACGAGTTAAACATTGGTCATGCGATTATTGCGCGTGCCGCGATTGATGGTCTAGACAAAGCAGTACGTGATATGAAACGCCTGATGATTGAGGCGCGTTTGTAAATATAAGCTTCAAGCACTTTTAAGCAAGTATTGAATTGAGAGCGCGGTGGATGTTGTATCCAGCGCGCTTTTTATTTCATCAAATACGCAATAAATTGTGCAAGCAATGATGATAACAAAGGTGAAATACAGAGTAGAGTGACTATGTACTGATGCTTTTTCTTAAAGCTTTTTAAAACACCATCATTAATGGCCGACAATTCGCCTTGTTTAATTGAATGAAACACAATTGAGTTGGGTGTTGCTCTCATTAAGCGGGCTTTACTTTCGTATGTTTGCCACTGCTCAGCGTAATTGATTTTTACGTAGTTATTAGCTTCTTTACTTAGTTTTTTATAGCGAAGGAAAAACCACGTGAGTGAAATAGCGCTAAAGAGAATAAGTAAGATAAAATACAAAGCAGGCTCCCTTTAATACTTCACAATTCGTGTACCCGTAGAATAAATAATATCGCGACTAGGGCATGAATAATTAGGTTTTAGTGTTCTACAAGATTGCTCGGGTGTGTCAAAACAAAAATCAAAACGAGTTTGGGTTTTCACCGCTTTATCAGTAATATTTTGCGGCAGCTCATTCCAGTGCCAATGCGTGATTACTTCTTTTGCTGCATCGGCAAATACAGGGTGAGTAGAGGCAACTACCTGAATATCTTTAATCTCATTGTGTGGCGTAATAACATACTCAATGGTCGCGCACCCTTCTGTTGCTTGGATAACTGCTTTTTTTGGGTATCTGGCAGGAAAGCGCTCAAGTTGCTGCCATTTTGGTGTTTTCAATTCATCATAGCTAACTGATAAATCCGCATACTCTAGTGTCATCGGTTTATCTGCAGTTGAAGCACAGCCAAAGGCAAGTAAACTGCCCGCTAAAATTAAATAACTTTTCATTTATATATTCCTTTATATCGTTTTATTGAGCGGCTTTTATCGTTGCTGCTCTACCATGCCTGCATCACTTAACAAATTATTCAGCTCGTCAATAAGCTCAAATAATTCAGGTTCAATATAATTTAAATCACAATCGCCTTTTAGTGACGTTTCAAGGGTTTCGGCAAGCGATTTTAGCTTTGGTACGCCGGTGTAACAACATGCGCCATGGAACTTATGCACGATGCTAAGTACATGCTCGCAATCTTCATTTTCTATTGCTTCATTGAGTAGACGCAAGGTCTCAGGCACGCTGAGTAACAGCATATTGAGCATTTCAAGAGCGAGTTCTTCTTTGCCGCCTGCGCGCTGTAGCGCAAGCTGCCAATCTAGGCGTGTGCTCTCAAATGGAGGTTCAGATTGAACGGCAACTGTTTTGCTTCGCTCTCGGTTAATAGGGGATTGTGGGCTATGATCACTAATGATCTGCTTTAGCATATCTTCGTCAATCGGTTTGGTTAAATAACCTTTAAAGCCATCTTTTAGCAGCTGCTCTTTTTCACCAGCCAACGCATGCGCTGTTACCGCAATAATTGGGGTGTCTTCATTAAGTGATGACTCACGAATAAGCTTACACGCTGTAATGCCATCCATAATAGGCATTTGAATATCCATAAATATTAAGTCGTATTTATGGCTTTTACTTAAGCTATAGGCTTGTGAACCATTATGGGCGGTATCAATGAGCTCAATTTGTTCATCTAATAGTGTACAAATAAGTTTTAGATTTGCGTCATTATCATCAACAACCAGCACTTTTAATGGCAGTAGTTTTTCATCGCCTTGCTCAATATTGTGTACCGGATGGTCAAGGCGATACGGGGCTGCTAATACTTCACATAATTTACGATGATTAAGTGGTTTACTTAAACAGGCATCAGCACCACTACCCACAAAGGCTTCACGCATATTATGCGACACCGTATTGAGCATAATGTATAAATAGTCAGTGACAGGTCTTACCGCTTTAACGTAGCCTTTAAGCTGCTGCATATCATCGATTGTTGCGGTGTGACCGATAATACAAATATCGTAACTAAAGTCTTTGTTTATCTCGTTTAAGAAACTTTCTTCATCGGTACAGGCGGTAACTTGTGTTTGCCACTCATTCAACAATGACAAGGTTGCTTGGTGCGTATGTTCGTGCGGTTCTAAGTATAGAATGCGTTTATTAATCAGTGATTGAGTTGGTAAGTCACTAGTGATTGAATTAGACGGCGTTCTAAACACCGCATTAAACGTAAAGCAGGTGCCATTACCGGGGGCTGAGTTTAAGGTAATGCGGCCGTTCATGGCTTCAACAATATGCTTGGTAATAATTAACCCTAAGCCTGTGCCGCCAAATTTGCGGGTAATACTTGAATCGGCTTGGCCAAATGGTGTGAATAAAGCATCTTGCTTATCCATAGGAATACCCACACCGGTATCGGTTACCGACACCAAAATAGAGGCTCGCTCTTCATCAAGCAAACGATAACCGACATCGACTTTAATAGACCCTTTTTCGGTGAACTTTATCGCATTACTGAGTAAGTTAATTAAAATTTGCTTAAAGCGAGTCGGGTCGCCAGTTAAGTTATCGGGCACTTGCGGGTGAATAAATATAGATAGCTCGAGTTGTTTTTCGTGGGCGCTAGGAGCAAGCAATGTTAATACTTCATTGATGGTATCGCGCAGTTGAAACTGCATCGATTCGAGTTCCATCGCACCGGCTTCTAATTTCGAGAAATCTAAAATATCGCTGATAATGGTCATTAAGCTGTTAGCAGACAACTCAATCGTATCGAGGTAATCCTTTTGGTGTTTATTCAGAGGCGTTTTATATAGCTGACGCGTAAAGCCAATAACCCCATTTAAAGGAGTACGTAATTCGTGACTCATTTTCGCTAAGAAATCTGATTTAACACGGTTGGCATCTTGAGCATCTTTTTTTGCAATACTCAGCTGAATATTTTGTGTTTCGTACTGTTCGAGTGTTTCTCGGTAATCTGCAGTGGCTTGGTCAATGTGCTTTTGCATTTCATCGCGTTGCATCACCATGGTGTCTGAAATCGTATTAAGTCCTTCACGAAGGAGCTCAAATTCGCCAAACATTTTTTGATCAAGGCCTGTATCGACTTTACCCTCATTAAGTTTATCTGTAGCAAGTACTAACTTATTAAGAGGTTGAATAAACATACGCGATAATCTAAACGCCAGCACGGTTGCTAAAACAAGCGCCAGTAAAATAACTACACCACTCACTAATAACGCACGTTGTTGACCAATGATGGCTTGCTGCTTATTGAGCATGATCACCACAGTGCCTAAAGAAGCCTGATAACTATGGTGATTCCATATCATGTCTTGGCGGCTATGATTAATAATAGCCGTTGAAAAGGTTAAATAATGTTCTGAGCTTTGCATATGAACACCGTCTAATATCGGTTTGTTCGTGTTCATCAGCTCTCTAAATTCACTTTGGTATTTACTGAAAATAACCAGCTCGTTATTTTCATCAAAAATAGCAATAGATTGAATAGCAGGCGAGTGTTTGTTGTGAGTATGACTAACTAAACGAGTTAACAGCGCTTTATTTCGTTTAAGTAAAGGTTGCTCTACAGCAATAGCAAGCGGCTCAATGATGGTCTCGCCTTGTTGATACAAAATTTCATCGAGCTCAATGTAACGATTTATTGTAAAATAACCGCCCAGCAACAAGCCTATGATCACAGTCGGTATAAGTGTGAGGGTTAAGACTGAGTCACGTAAGCCAAATTTAGTCATAAAAGATGTTGTTATCATTATTATCGTAGTTTAAGAGTATATACTTACTCCCGCTTTATCAATAATTAAGGTGTTGCCCGATGGCACAGATTTTCAAAGCTAAAAAGAAATCCGTCTCACAAAAAATGCTCACACTCACCGTTTCGGCCATGGATCACCAAGGACGAGGTGTTGCAAAGCAAGGCAGTAAAGTGTGCTTTGTGAACGGTGCGCTGCCCGGCGAGGAAGTTAAAGCACAGCTCATTGACGATAAGGCACGTTTTGCCAGTGCTGATTGCAAAAAAGTATTGCGCGCGTCAGCGCATCGAGTAACGCCTTTTTGTCAGCATTATCAAGTATGTGGTGGTTGTCAGTTACAACACCTCGATGCATCGCAGCAATTAGTTGAAAAGCAAGCAGCTGTGAGCCAGCTATTCAGTAAATTTGCCAAAGCAGAGAATTTAAATTGGCAAGCGCCGCTTGTTAGTGAAGCGCGTCATTACAGACGGTCGGCACGTGTTGCCGTAATGCATGATAAAGCCGCGAAAAAAATGCGCGTTGGTTATCGTGCTCAAGGGTCAAAGCAGCTCGTGAGTATTGAGCGTTGTGATGTGCTTTCAACTAAATTTAGCGCGTTATTTACGGTCTTTGATGAACTGATAAATAACCACGCAGGGCTAACCTGTATTAGTCACTTACAACTGTGCGAGGCAGACAATGCCGCTTATGTTGTCATTCGCCATACAAAACCAATTAGCAATACGCTTAAAACGGTTGTTGAGAAAGCCTGTGATGAGTATCAATGGTGCCTAGTATGGCAATCACACAGCGGTGAGATTGATCACACTCATCATCCAATGCCGTACTACACTATACCAGAGTACGACTTAACCTTTGAGTTTGGCTTAGAGAACTTTGTGCAAGTAAATCCGCATGTTAATCAAGCCATGTTACATCAAGCAAAAGAGTGGCTTGATTTACAGGGTCATGAACAGGTATTGGATTTATTTTGTGGTATTGGTAATTTTTCATTATTGATTGCAAAGTATGCAAAACACGTTATTGGTGTCGAAGGAGTGGATTCTGCGGTTGCATTAGCGAAACAAAATGCGCAAACTAACTCATTATCGAATACCGATTTTTATTGCTTTGATTTAACTCAATCAATGCAATCAGCTGCGTGGTTCAGCAAAGACATTGATGTATTGGTGCTTGACCCGTCACGAACTGGCGCTATGGCTATTTTAGAGCAGTTACCACTTACTCAGTTTAAAACGATTTTATATGTCTCTTGTGATCCTGTTACTTTAGCCCGTGACAGTGCAATTATTTTACAAGCAGGCTTCAGCATTGAAAAAATTGGGCTTATGAATATGTTCCCGCATACAGGGCATATTGAAACGATGGCGTTATTTCACAGGAGGTAAAGCGCACTATGGTAGCCACTAGACAGTCACATCAGCTTACTAAGCCGAGTGATTTTACCAGCCGTATAGAGCTGTTAGCGCTAACAGAAGATAAATCTACCTTATTAGAACAGGCGCATCAATTGTGCCTGCATTGCGATGATGTTAAACGCCAGAATATGGCCATTGAAATGGTGGAGATTTTAGCTGAGCTAAATTTAGATGCTGATTCATTGGCAACCGCCTTTTTAACGCCGTATTTTTTAGCTGAAAAAATTTCTATCGACACAGTAACAGATAAGCTTGGTAACCACGTTGCCTTGCTGCTTACTGGTGTGAGCCAAATGGCAACCATCAGCACCTTAGCACATCAAGGTAAAGGCACCGTTCAAATTGATAATATTCGCCGTATGCTTTTGGCAATGGTTGAAGATGTGCGTGCGGTGGTTATTAAACTGGCTGAACAAGTGTGTTACCTACGCGAAGTGAAAAATGGCAGTGAAGAAGAGCGCGTAATAGCAGCAAAAGAAACGCGCGATATTTTTGCGCCACTCGCCAATCGTTTAGGGATAGGTCAGCTTAAGTGGGAGCTAGAAGACTTATCTTTTCGTTATTTGCACCCAGACACCTACAAAAATATTGCCAAGCAATTAGACGATAAACGGCTTGCCCGCGAAGCCTACATGGAAAATATGGTGGCACTGGTTAAAGCACGCCTCCAAGAAGCGGGCATTGCTGGCGAGGTGTATGGTCGCCCGAAACATATTTTCAGCATTTATAAAAAAATGGCGCAGAAGAACTACGAGTTCGATCAATTATTTGATATTCGTGCCATGCGTATTGTGGTTGAGCGTTTGCAAGATTGCTACGCGGCCTTGGGGATTGTTCACACAAACTGGCGTCATTTAAATAAAGAGTTTGATGACTACATTGCAACGCCAAAACAAAATGGTTATCAATCGATTCATACCGTGGTGTTTGGTCCTGAAGGTAAAACCGTCGAAATTCAAATTCGTACCAGCGAGATGCACCAAGATGCCGAGCTCGGTGTCGCGGCTCACTGGATGTACAAAGAAGGCGCATTACCGGGGCGTGGCTCAGGTTATGAGCAAAAAATTAGCTGGTTGCGTAAGTTACTGCAATGGCAAGAAGAAGTTGTTGATGGCAGCGACTTAGCCGAAGAGCTTAAAAATCAGGTGGTGGAAGACCGTGTTTACGTGTTTACCCCGAAAGGCGATATTTTTGATTTACCACTCGGTGCGACGCCGCTCGATTTTGCCTACTACATCCACTCTAATGTAGGGCACCGGTGTATTGGCGCAAAAGTATTTGGCAAAATTGTGCCTTTTACGTACCAACTAAGTACGGGCGATCAGGTTGAGATTTTAACGCAAAAGCAAGCGAACCCGAGCCGAGATTGGTTAAATCCGTCGTTAGGCTATATTAAATCGTCGCGAGCACGTTCGAAAATTCATCATTGGTTTAAGCAGCTCGACCGCGATAAAAACTTAAGTGCCGGTAAAGAAATTCTAGAAACAGAACTACACAAGCTCGATCTTACAACCAAAGATCTTACCCCCGCGATAGAGCGCTTTAACTTGCGGGGTCTTGAAGATTTAATGGTTGCTGTTGGCGCAGGTGATGTGCGTCTTAATCAGTTGCTTAACTTTATTAGCGACCGTGATGACGACGAGCCACAAATCAGGTTTAAAAAACCAAAAAGTGTCAACGGTGATAAAAATGGCATTGTAGTTGATGGCGTCGGCAGTTTATTGAGCCACGTGGCTAAATGTTGTCGCCCTGTTCCCGGCGATGAAATTATTGGGTATATCACGCAAGGGCGGGGGATTGCCGTTCACCGTGAAGACTGTGATTCATTTGAAAAACTGCGAGAAAAGCACCCAGAGCGTGTGATCTCAGTAAGTTGGTCAGACGATGTAAATGGCTCTTACACGCTAACCATTAAAGTAGAGGCAACCGATAGATCAGGGCTTATTCGTGATATTAGCTCTGTACTTGCCAATGAAAAAGTAAATGTGCTGAACATGAACGTCAACACAGTCGAAGACAAGCAATTAGCACTTTTCTCAATGCAGGTAGAAGTTCACGACTTATCAAGCACAAACCGCTTGTTGTCTAAACTTCACCAAATTGAAGGGGTCCATGAAGCAAAACGTGGGCATGCGTAATGACAGATAAACACAGTATTGATGACTCATTAGCGATCATGGAAAAACTACGGGACCCAGATACTGGGTGCCCGTGGGATTTAAAACAAAATTTTAAATCGATAGTGCCTCATACCATTGAAGAGGCTTACGAAGTTGCTGACTGCATTGAAAAGGGCGAGTTGAGTGAGCTTAAAAGTGAACTGGGTGACTTACTCTTTCAGGTTGTGTTTTACGCGCAGCTTGCAAAAGAGCAGGGGCTATTTGATTTTAATGACGTTGTCAGCACATTAAACGAAAAACTAGTGCGCAGGCACCCTCATGTGTTCGCTGAAAAAACAACACTCACAGAGGCTGAATTATCACAGCAGTGGCAAGCAATAAAAGCACAAGAGCGGGCGCAAAAAGCACCCACACAGCAACTGAGTTTATGGCAAGACATTCCCGATGCGATGCCAGGGCTTACTAAGGCGAAAAAGATTCAGCAGCGGGTGGCAAGTCTTGGCTTCGATTGGCCAAGCTATCAGGGGGCACTTGATAAAGTGGCCGAAGAAGTCGGGGAAGTGAAAGAAGCGCTTGCGCATGATCCGTACTCAGAACACAGCGCAGAAGAGCTGGGCGATTTGTTATTTGCAACGGTCAATGTGGCCCGTCATATTAAGCGCGACCCTGAGCAATTATTACGCAGTGCTAACGCTAAGTTTATGGCACGCTTTGAAAAAGTGGCCGCTTATTTAAGTGAGCGCGGGCAATGTTTAGAGACCGCCAGTTTAGAAGAGATGGACAGCGCGTGGGAAGCCATTAAAAAGCACCCACAATGACACAGCATAGGGACAGGAATGCCGCGCTCGTTTTTTGTGCACTTATTTGCTAATTTTATCTGGATTGATAGCAGTGCCTTTGCTATAATATCGCCCCGTCTTGATTCTATATTATTCCTTTTAATTCCTGATATTCTAGGGTTCGCATGAGTACAAAATTTATCTTCGTTACTGGCGGGGTTGTTTCTTCGTTGGGTAAAGGTATTGCAGCAGCGTCGTTAGCCGCAATTTTAGAAGCACGTGGTTTAAACGTGACTATTTTAAAGCTGGATCCTTACATCAACGTTGACCCAGGCACTATGAGCCCAATTCAGCACGGTGAAGTATATGTTACTGAAGACGGTGCAGAAACTGACCTTGATTTAGGTCACTATGAGCGTTTCATCCGTACTAAGATGAGTAGCCGCAACAACTTCACACAAGGCCGTGTTTATGAAGATGTTTTACGACGTGAGCGTCGCGGTGAATACCTTGGTGCAACAATTCAGGTTATTCCACATATCACAAACGACATTAAGCAACGTGTATACGACGGTGCCGAAGGTCGCGATGTAGCCATCGTTGAAATTGGTGGTACAGTGGGTGACATTGAGTCACAACCGTTCTTAGAAGCAATTCGTCAGCTTGGCACAGAAATCGGCCGTGAGCGCGCATTGTTTATTCACCTAACGCTAGTGCCATTCTTAGGCCCTGCAGGTGAAGTTAAAACGAAACCAACACAACATTCAGTAAAAGAATTACGTTCGATTGGTATCCAACCAGATATCTTAATTTGTCGTTCTGATCGTAAATTACCTAATAACGAGCGCGCGAAAATCGCACTTTTCACTAACGTGGAAGAAAAAGCCGTTATTTCATTACCAGACGTAGAAAGCATCTACAAGATCCCTGCGTTACTTAAGTCACAAGAACTTGATAACTTTGTGTGTCGTCGTTTTTACCTTGAGTGCCCAGAAGCAGATTTATCTGAGTGGGAGCAAGTATTATATCAAGAGTCTAACCCAACGGGTGAAGTGACAATTGGTATGGTAGGTAAGTACATTGAACTACCAGACGCTTACAAGTCAGTAAACGAAGCATTAAAGCATGCGGGTCTTAAAAACCGTTTAACAGTGAACATCGAATACGTTGATTCACAAGACTTAGAAAGCAAAGGCACTGAGATGCTTTCTCACCTTGACGCTATTTTAGTACCAGGTGGTTTTGGTGGTCGTGGTGTTGAAGGTAAGATTTTAGCGGCTAAATACGCACGTGAAAACAAAGTACCTTACCTAGGCATTTGTTTAGGTATGCAAGTGGCACTTATTGAGTATGCGCGTAACGTTGCAGGCCTTGCAGATGCAAACTCAACGGAATTCAATGCAAAATCAGCACACCCAGTGGTTGGCTTAATCACCGAGTGGCAAGATGCCGACGGTAACGTTGAAGTACGTGATGAGCAGTCTGACCTTGGTGGCACAATGCGTTTAGGCGCACAAAAATGTCACTTAACGCCAGGCTCTAAAGTAAGTGAAGTATACGGTAGTGACGAAATTGTTGAACGTCACCGTCATCGCTACGAAGTAAATAACCACTACGTAGAACAGCTTGAAAAAGCAGGTTTAAGTTTCACTGGTTTATCTGAAGATAAGAAACTAGTCGAAATTATCGAAAATAAAGATCACCCTTGGTTTATTGCCGCGCAATTCCACCCGGAATTCACGTCAACACCACGTGATGGTCATCCGTTATTTGAAGGGTTTGTTGCAGCTGCACACACTCACCAAAAAGCGTCATCGTAATTTAAATAGGCCGTGCTATATGCACGGCTTATTTGTTTTAAAAAGCCAACGAATTAACAAAGTTGGCATAAACTCACCATTTTCGGGAAAAGAGGAATCAAGATGTCAGAAATCGTAAAAGTGATTGGTCGCGAAATCATGGACTCGCGTGGTAACCCAACTGTTGAAGCTGATGTACATTTAGCTGATGGTTCATGGGGCCGTGCTGCAGCACCTTCTGGTGCATCAACAGGTACTCGCGAAGCGCTTGAATTACGTGATGGTGATAAAGCACGTTACTTAGGTAAAGGTGTTTTAAAAGCGGTAGGTTATATCAATAACGAAATCGCAGCGGCTCTTAAAGGCCAAAGCGCACTTGATCAACAAGCTGTTGACCAAGTAATGCTAGATTTAGACGGCACTGAAAATAAAGAAAAATTAGGTGCTAACGCAATCTTAGCGGTATCTTTAGCAACAGCTAAAGCAGCTGCAAACTCTAAAGGTGTTGAGCTTTATGAGCACATCGCTGACTTAAATGGTACGCCGGGCGTTTACTCTATGCCATTACCAATGATGAACATCATCAACGGTGGTGAGCACGCAGATAACTCTGTTGATATCCAAGAGTTCATGATCCAGCCAGTTGGCGCTGCAAACTTCCGTGAAGCACTGCGCATGGGCGCAGAAGTATTCCACAGTCTTGCAAAAGTACTTAAAGCAGACGGTCACTCTACATCAGTAGGTGACGAAGGTGGTTTTGCACCAAACCTTGAATCAAATGAAGCGGCACTTGCTGCAATTAAAGTGGCTGTTGCAAATGCAGGTTACGAGCTAGGTAAAGACATTACTTTAGCGCTAGACTGTGCTGCATCTGAGTTCTACGACAAAGAAGCAAACATCTACGACCTGAAAGGCGAAGGTAAAAAATTCACGTCAGAAGAATTTAACTATTTCCTTAAAGACCTAACAGAGCAGTACCCAATTGTTTCAATTGAAGACGGCCTAGATGAGTCTGATTGGGACGGTTTCGCACACCAAACAAAACTAATTGGCGATAAAGTTCAATTAGTAGGTGACGACCTTTTCGTAACAAACACGAAAATCTTAAAGCGTGGTATTGATAACGGTATTGCTAACTCAATCCTAATCAAGTTCAACCAAATCGGTTCATTAACTGAAACGCTTGCTGCGATTAAAATGGCAAAAGATGCTGGTTTCACTGCTGTTATCTCTCACCGTTCAGGTGAAACAGAAGATGCAACAATTGCAGATCTTGCTGTTGGTACAGCGGCTGGTCAAATTAAAACAGGTTCATTAAGCCGTTCTGACCGTGTTGCTAAATACAACCAACTTCTTCGTATTGAAGAAGCGTTAGGTGAAAAAGCACCTTTCAATGGTCTTAAAGAAGTGAAAGGTCAATAATAAACACACCGTTTATTTAGACTGATAAAACCTCCTGCGGGAGGTTTTTTTATGTGTGAAAAGTTATGCTTGAAAAAAGCAAAATAAAAAGCCGCGTGACTTTCATCACGCGGCTTTCTTATTAATACGCTTGGGTATTAAAAAGAGTAGCTGTAACCTACTTGAAGGGTACGTGGCTTACCAGGTTGAATACCTCCGTTTGCACGGTTTGCAACGTAGGTCTTGTCAAACAGGTTGTCGACCGTTAGGTATACTTTTTGTTTGTCGTCGATAAGGTATTTAGCGGCTAAATCCCACACTACACGGCTGTCAATTGCGTTACGACCTGAAGTTGATAAGTCAGCGTGTGCATCAGACACATAACGCATTTGCGTATCAAACACAAAGCTTGAGAACTCGGCACCAAACGAAAGCGCTAGCTGGTTTTCTGGCACATATGGCATAGCATCACCACTTTTAACGCTGCCCCAAAGATCTGATTCAAAGTCATTTTCAAACTCAGAGTTTGTGTAAGTATACGTTAAACGCACAGGGAATGAGGCTGTATCTGTTGCAAACACTTTACCGGCGCTCACTTCAAAACCAGATACCGACACTTCACCGTAGTTGTACTGGTCGCCAATGTTATTGTCGTTACAGCCTACAGCAGCAGTACAGTTACCGTGCATGTTCGTGTAGTCAGAGTTAAAGTAAATCACTTCACCATTAAAGCCTGCATAGTCGTAACGACCTCCAAGCTCAATGTTAACACTCTCTTCTTCTTCTTGATCAGCATTACCTGGTGCTGCTGGCGCATACCCTTTTTGAATACCAGCAAGTAGCGTTAAGCTATCGCTAACAGTGTATGTTGCGCCCAGTGACGGCACTAAAATTTCAGTGTCGTTGCTGATATTTTTAGTTAAACCGTTTGCACGTGTTGGATCTGATTTTGCCCATTCTTCACGTTTAATCGTGATATCTTCATAACGCAGACCCGCGCTAATTACTAATGCGTCTAATGACCACTCATCTTGAATGAATAGCGTTGTAGCTTCAGCGCTATCTACACGGTTGCTATCTGAACCTGGTACGCCTTTTTCAGTTAGCGTCATTGAAAGGTCTTGATTAAGCGTGTATTTGTCTTGCCATTGGAAGCGATCCATTTCGTCTTCGTGGTAACGCGCACCCACTGTAATGTAGTGGTTACCCGCAGGAATATGGAACTCTGTTTGTAAACCTTTCGCTTGGTAGTCACGGTTATTTGCTTTAACAGCAACCCCTTCGATACCTTCGCTGGTTGGGTTTGCTTCAAATTCGCTGTACTGTTCAAGGTAGCTTGAGCTTACTTTGCTCGCTTTATACCAGTTACGGTGGAAGTCATTTAAGTAAGCAGTTGCAAGTAACTCGTAACCTTTACCAAAGCGATATGCATAGTTAACTTGGTATGCATTGTGTTGTGTGTTCATTTCATCATTTTGCGAGGCTGCATAACGACGATATGGGTTTTCTTGGTAGTCTGCATCGGTTAAGCCCATGTAAGTTTCATCAGAGCGCTCGTCTGAGTATTTAACTTTCATTTCAAGGCTGTGAGCTTCGTTATCACCAAAATCAAAACCAAACTTTAATAAGAAGTCGTTCTTTTCAAAACCAGAGTTATCGCTACCAACCGGTAATTCTTTAAAGCCATCTGCGCCGTAAGTGAATACTTCAACTAAGCCTGCTGCATTGTTTTTCTTTTTACCGAAGTATGCGTGGCCTTTGTAAAAACCATCGCTACCTAGTTCAGCGTTTAATAAACCTTTAGAACCTTCGGTCGGTAAGCTGCGTGATACTAAGTTTAAAACACCGCCCGTTGTACGTGGACCATATTTAACCGATGCAGCACCTTTAAGTACTTCGATAGACTCCATGCGGCCCATAGTAGGGAAGTAGTAAGCCGATGGTGCAGAGTAAGGAGCAGGAGCAACAAGAACGCCGTCTTCCATTACAGAGATTTTATCGTTACGGCCAGTACCTGTACCACGCATACCAATGTTAGGGCGAAGACCATAGCCATCTTCTTCTTGAACGTATACACCGGGTACCGCACTTAAAACACGTGAGATGTCGGTGTATTCAAACTTTTCAAGATCTTGCTCGCTGATGAAAGTAGCAGAACCCGGAATATCGTTAATAGCAGATGCAGAGCCAATGACAGTAATTTGCTCGAAGTTCTTTTCTTCTTTAGTTACATCTTTAGCAAAAGCATTAGCGCTAAGTGATAACGCTATGGCAGTAGAAAGAGTTGAAACAATAAACGTAGGTTTCATTGTGCGTCCTGTGTATGTTTAGATTTTTTTAACCGGCGCAATTTAAACATGTAAAGTAATGCGAATCAATCCTATTTGTAATAAAATTGATATAAAGCATAAGTTCATGAATTAAAATGAAAATAATAAATACAGTAGTATTGTAGTATTATTTGTGTGCGATACCTCGTTAAGTAATACTTAACGATGTGCTAATTGGGTGAGTATGATGCAAAGGTAATATGTGTTGCTGCATAACACGCTAACCACTTGCAGGTTATAAGTTTAAACCTGCACGGCGAAAACCGTGCACACAAGTAGGGTATTGCAGGGGGGGGATTAGGTGTCGGCGTGCAATTTATTTTGCGAGAAACGGCTTAATACGAAACATAGAAGGCGTTTTAATGCCGAAAAAAGACTTTCAAGGTGAAATAAAACAACACTCATCGAAATACTCATCCATCGAAACATTCAATCAATGAATTAATCGCCACTCGCTTACGTTAAACGCAGCGCAATAAACTCGGCAAGTTTATCAACCGCATTGCCCGGTTCGTCAGCCCGCTTAATTAAACTAATCCCTATTTGGCCTAATTCAGGCAGATCCTTGGTGTGTAGTTGATAGTTTAGCTCATTCGGTACGGTGCTTTTTGCTAAAACGGTAATACCTAACCCTTCTTTTAATGCCGCAGTAAGGCCTGTTAAATCGGCATTACTGTACGCAATACGGTATTTAATCCCTGCGTGCTGCAATGCATCAATCGCGCGGCGACGATAAATACACCCCTCGGGAGCGGTAACAAGGGTAACTACATCGTTTTGTGCTAGGTTTAAATCGCCTACCCACACCAGTTGATCTTGCATAAAAATAGGGAACTTGGCCGACTCGAGTTCTTCGTTTAGAGCAAGCACCAGATCAAACTGATCTTGGCGCGATACCGACAATAAATGTTTACTTAAGCGCGAGCGAACCTCTAGCGATACATCAGGGTAGAGCGCCACAAAGTCGCCAATAATAGAAGGCAAGATACGCGCAGCAAATTCGCTGGGAATACCTAAGCGTACTTTACCGGTTACGTTTTCGCTGGTGAACTGCTGCAAAATGGCATCGTTTTGTTGCAACATTTGTTTTGCCAAAGGCAGCAATAACTCACCGTATTGATTGAGTACTTGGCGTTGCCCCTGCTTTTTAAATAGCTTGTGGCCAAGCATATCTTCAAGCCGTTTTATTTGCAGACTAACCGCCGGTTGTGACAGCCCTAATAACTCGCCAGCTTTGGCAAAACCACCTACTTCAACAACCGCAACGAGGGTGCGTAAACTATCGGTAGAAATATTTTTCATTTAAAAATTCTATTTATAGGGCTGCATATATAAGTATTATTTATCAATTGATAAATAATTACAATTTGTTGTTGCAAGCACGGGGCAATATACTTCAAGCATTAAAGATTGATAGGTGTCACATATGACTTTTACGCCAATAATGTTTGCTCGCCACAGCCAAGCTAATACGCCAGCAAACAACGTGCTACAAGCAAATAGCGATACTGCCATTATGGATTTTAGTGGTACTGAAGCAATCCCATTTTTAACGACTATTTTAGGTCTTGATATTAATAAGCTAACCGCCAGCGGTTTAGGCTTACGCAGCTCATTAGACGATGACCTAACAAGCAGCTACGCTTATGCGTTGTATTACTTTAACGAAACCGCTTTTCGTTTTGTACTCGCCAAAGACGCCAGCGTGCAGCTACAGTCGCTAATAAACGAGCAACAACTGCGTTACGATATTGATTATGTTATGCGTAACGACTTAAGCGCGTTAACCTTAAGTGGTGAGCAAGCGTTTGATGCCTTGGTAGATAACTTTAAGCTAACACCAGGCCTGCGTTTATCTGACATGCGCAGCTGTTATGGTGCACAAAGCGGTGAGGTATTTATTACCGCGATTGATAACCAAGATCAGCAGCAGTTTCAACTGGTAGCGCGCCAAGCAGAGCTTGATAAATGGCAAGCGCACTTACAGCAGCTCGGGTTTGATTTAACCTTAGCGGATGTTGCTTAAAGTATAAATTTTAAAAACAGCTACACACTTGGGTGTTTAGCTGTTTTTTGTAGTTACAAATCGCAATTTGGGTGTGACAACTGTGCAACTAATGTATAATCGCCGCCCATGTTATTCCCCCTCATTAAATTGAGGCCACGCCCACTCAGTGGGTTAATTTAAAAGTGAAGGAATATTATGACTTCTAAAACAGTTTTACATGCTAAGCACCTTGAAGCTGGCGCAAAAATGGTTGATTTTCACGGCTGGGAAATGCCAATCAACTACGGCTCACAAATCGAAGAGCATAATGCGGTTCGCACAGATGCAGGTATGTTTGACGTATCGCACATGACAATTGTTGATGTGCAAGGCGAACAAGCACAAGCGTTCTTACGTAAGCTAGTAGCAAACGACGTTGCTAAGTTAACGGTACCGGGTAAAGCACTTTACACAGGTATGCTTAACGAAGAAGGCGGCGTAATCGACGACCTTATCATCTACTTCTTCTCAGAAACTGACTACCGTTTAGTTGTTAACTCAGCAACCCGTGAAAAAGATTTAGCGCATTTAGCTAAAGTTTCGGCTGATTTCGCCGTAACGGTTACTGAGCGTCCTGAATTTGCAATGATTGCCGTTCAAGGCCCTAATGCACGTGCTAAAACGGCCACTGTACTTACTGCAGAGCAACAAGCTGCTGTTGAAGGTATGAAGCCGTTTTTTGGTGTGCAAGCTGGTGATTTATTTATTGCAACAACAGGCTATACTGGCGAAGATGGTTATGAGATCGTAGTACCTAATGATCAAGCTGCTGATTTGTGGCAACAACTTCTAGATGCAGGCGTAGCGCCAGCGGGTCTAGGAGCACGTGACACACTTCGTCTAGAAGCAGGTATGAACCTTTACGGCCTAGATATGGACGAAAGCGTATCACCACTTGCTGCTAACATGGCGTGGACGATTGCGTGGGAGCCAGAAGATCGTAAGTTTATCGGTCGTGAAGTATTAGAACAGCAACGCGCTGATAAAAGCACAGACAAACTAGTTGGTTTAGTGCTTGAAGAAAAAGGCGTATTGCGTAGCGGTTTAAAAGTCATCGTTGAAGGTGGTGAAGGGGTGATTACCTCTGGTACATTCTCACCAACACTTGGTCACAGTGTCGCTCTTGCACGCGTTCCGCGTTCAACTGGCGAAACAGCTCAAGTAGAGATGCGTAAAAAACTGGTTAACGTTAAGGTTGTTAAACCTTGCTTTGTACGTAACGGTAAATCAGTTATCTAAGTAATATAAAAAATTTGGTGTTATCACCCAATATAAACCAAAGGAACAAAAAAATGAGCAATATCCCAAGCGAATTAAAATATGCTACTTCACACGAGTGGGTTCGCGACGAAGGTGACGGTACGTTTACTGTAGGTATCACTGAGCACGCACAAGAACTTCTTGGCGACATGGTATTCGTAGAATTACCAGAAGTTGGTGATGAAGTTGATGCGGGTGAAGACTGCGCAGTAGCAGAGTCTGTTAAAGCAGCATCTGACATCTACGCACCAATCAGCGGTGAAATCGTTGCAATCAACGAAGATCTTGAAGATTCGCCTGAAACAGTAAATAACGACCCATACATCGACGGTTGGTTATTCCGTATCAAAGCATCTGACACATCAGAGCTTGATAACCTGTTAGACGCTGAAGGCTACGCTAACACAATCGACGAAGACTAATTAATTAGTCACGCCGACTAAAAGCCCCGTCTAGATCCCCAGCTAATTAAATGCGTAGCTTGGGTTTCATAGGGGCTTTTATGATTTTATAGCTTACCTTTCCATACGCTGTAAGTTATTGAATCACCCTGTTTTTAAGTTATTGCCAGTTACCCATTGGCAGTAACCACTTTTTTTTGGATCATAGGAATCTGGACAAATGTCAAACGCCAAATCTCTTGAACAATTAGAGCAGAAGCAAGATTTTATTCGCCGTCACATTGGGCCAAGCCCAGCGCAAGTAAGCGACATGCTGAGCGCTCTTGGAGTATCGAGTGTTGAAGAGCTGATCGGTCAAACGGTACCTGCAAGCATTCGCTTAGAGCAAGGTTTATCAATTGGTGAAAGCCGCACTGAAGTTGAAACACTAAGCTACTTAAAATCTGTAGCAAGCAAAAATAAAGTGTTCAAATCTTACATTGGTCAAGGCTACCACCCAACTCACGTACCACACGTAATTTTACGTAACGTACTAGAGAACCCAGGCTGGTACACGGCGTATACACCATACCAACCAGAGATTGCACAAGGTCGTTTAGAATCATTATTAAACTTCCAGACTATGACCCTAGACCTAACTGGTCTTGACCTTGCAAGCGCATCGTTACTTGACGAATCTACAGCTGCGGCTGAAGCAATGGGCCTTGCAAAGCGTGTTGCTAAATCAAAATCAAATGCATTCTTCATCGCTGATGACGTACACACACAAACAATCGACGTTGTTGCGACACGTGCAGAGCAGTTCGGTTTTGACGTTATCGTAGGTAAAGCGGCAGAAGCGCTAGACCACGACATTTTTGGTGCGTTATTCCAATACCCATCAACAACGGGTGAAATTACAGACGTAACCGATTTAATCGCTGGTGTTCAAAGCAAAAAAGCAATTGCCTGTGTTGCCGCAGACATCATGAGCTTATTACTACTTAAAGCACCGGGTAAACTTGGCGCAGACGTAGTACTTGGTTCAGCACAGCGTTTTGGTGTACCTATGGGTTACGGTGGTCCACACGCTGCATTCTTTGCAACACGCGACAAGTACAAGCGTTCATTACCGGGTCGTATTATCGGTGTATCTAAAGACCGTTTAGGTAACGACGCACTACGTATGGCAATGCAAACACGTGAACAACACATTCGTCGTGAAAAAGCCAACTCAAACATTTGTACAGCGCAAGTATTACTCGCGAACATGGCTGCGTTCTACGCGGTTTACCATGGTCCAGAAGGCCTTAAAACAATCGCTCAGCGTATTCACCGTTTTGCTGATATTTTAGCGACTGGCTTAAAAGCGAAAGGCGTAAACCTTAAGCACGACACATGGTTCGACACCATTACCGTTGTTGCAGACAACAAAGACGAAGTTGTTGCACGCGCAGTAGCAAATGGCGTTAACTTTGCGTCAAACCGTGCGGGTGAATACTCAATTTCTGTATCAGAAACAACAACGCGTGCAGACGTAGCAGAGCTATTCGACATCATTTTAGGTGACGACCACGGCCTAAGCGTTGACGCACTTGCGAACGAAATCGAAGTAAACGGCAGCAACTCAATTCCTGCAAGCCTTGTACGCGATGACGAAATTCTAACGCACCCTAACTTCAACTCGTACCACAGCGAGACTGAAATGTTGCGTTATATCAAGCGTCTAGAAAACAAAGATTTAGCGCTTAACCACTCAATGATCTCATTAGGTTCATGTACCATGAAACTTAATGCGACAGCAGAGATGATCCCAATCACTTGGCCTGAGTTTGCAAACCTACACCCATTCTGCCCACTTGATCAGGCAGCGGGTTACCAAATCATGATGACTGAATTACATGATTGGTTAGTAAACATCACAGGTTACGATGCCGTTTCACTGCAACCTAACTCAGGTGCACAAGGTGAATACGCAGGCTTAATCGCTATTCGTAAATACCACGAGTCACGCGGTGAAGGTCACCGTAACGTATGTTTGATCCCAAGTTCAGCGCACGGTACAAACCCAGCGTCTGCACAAATGGCAAGCATGAAAATCGTGGTTGTTGACTGTGATAAAAACGGTAACGTTGATATGGCAGACCTTAAAGCGAAAGCCGAAGAGGTATCTGAAAACCTATCGTGTATTATGATCACATACCCATCTACACACGGCGTTTACGAAGAAACAATTCGTGAAATCTGTGACATCGTGCATCAGCACGGCGGTCAAGTGTACATGGACGGCGCAAACATGAACGCGCAAGTAGGTGTTACAAGCCCAGGTTCAATCGGTTCTGACGTATCGCACCTTAACCTACATAAAACATTCTGTATTCCACACGGTGGTGGTGGTCCAGGTGTTGGCCCAATCGGTGTTAAATCTCACCTAGCGCCATTTATGCCTAACCACAGCGTAATTAACGTTGCTGGCACAAACATTGGTAACGGCGCGGTTTCTGCAGCCCCTTACGGCTCAGCAGCAATTTTACCAATCTCGTGGGCATACATTGCCATGATGGGCTCTGAAGGCTTAAAACAAGCAACAGAAATGGCTATCGTGAACGCTAACTACTTATCTGAGAAGCTAAGCGAACACTACCCAATTTTATACCGTGGCCGTAACAACCGCGTTGCGCACGAGTGTATTGTTGACCTACGCCCACTTAAAGAGCAAACAGGCGTGACAGAAATGGACGTAGCTAAACGTCTTCAAGACTACGGCTTCCATTCACCAACTATGTCATTCCCAGTGGCTGGCACACTGATGATTGAGCCAACTGAGTCTGAGTCTAAAGTTGAAATTGACCGTTTCATCGAAGCCATGGTGTCAATCAAGTCAGAAATCGACCGTATCGCATCTGGCGAATGGTCAATTGAAAACAACCCGCTAGTGTTTGCACCGCATACACAAGCAGACGTACTAGGCAATGAGTGGGACCGTGCATACGACCGTTTCTACGCAGCATTCCCAGTACCAAGCGTAGCAAAAGACAAATTCTGGCCTACAGTAACCCGTATCGATGACGTATACGGCGACCGTAACCTAGTTTGTTCATGCCCAGCGGTTGAGACATACCGTGACTAAGGTTTGATTAAATCAAATGCCAAAAAGCCGTTGCAGCAATGTAACGGCTTTTTTGTTGGAGAAAGTTAGCGAGTTGCGAGGGGAAAGTTACGAGGAACGAATTTCGATATGTGAGTTGTAGGAGGCGTTTTAACGCCGAAAAAAGAGTTATTAAATATCAGTGGTTAGAAGTCAGGTTGAAAGAAAAGAACTATAAGTTGGATTGTGCCTGTACTCGCTATGGCTAATCCCGCTGCAGTAGGCGTGAAATTTATTTCACGCGAATAAGCTAGAGTAAAATCAAAGAGCAAGACCTGGCCCCTAGATTTCCAATTAAAAATACAGCAACATTTTATTGACATTATTAAGGAAGTTTATTTATAGTAAATAAGACTTTTGCAGTCGGCTACAGAGCATGTTTGCTCTAACTTTATACTCCGCTCCCATTCTATTGCACGGGAGGTTTCAGCTGCAAACCGGTAATGCCGGGTACTTTTGTGAAACCTAACTTCATTATTTTTGGAGAATACTATGTGCAGGATTGATGCGCCTTTTGGTAATATCACCTTCGATGAGAAAAACGATCCTAAAGAACGCTTTATACAAGCTCTAGATGAGTTTGATATACAAGGCAATCTCAGAACATTAATGATTAAACACTTTGCTGATGCATGGATTAATGTATTTAGAAGTGTAGAAGCCTTAGAAGACGCTTTATCTGAGACAAAACCCCATTCATCTGATTCAGCAAAGTGCATTTCTATTTTATTGACTCAACAAAAAACTATCGAAAATAGTATTTCAAGCTATTACGGATATTATTTACCCACTTTGGATGATAAGGCAATAATTGCCTTTTTAAAGGATGTAGCTGACATTTATTACCCAAATGCACTGTTTGGGTTATTTAATGACTATATGGATAAATGTGGTAGCTATATGATGTTTTCATCATGGTTATATGGAAAGGATTACTGCCTTACTAAAGCATTTTTTGATGATACTTCATTATGTTTGTTAAACAATAGAGATAGAGCTTTGCTACTTTGGAGTTTCTTTGATGAAATATCTCATCGATTACAGTTACTAGATAGCAAGCGTTTATATAAAGCTATGACTTATATAGCTACTTCAAACGTCGTGCAAGGCCCTCAAACTGAAGAGGTAACTAGCACTTCAACTAATATAATCCGTGGTTTAGATTTTCTAAGGGCATGGATTACGTACGACTCTCAAGCTGGTAGGTTTAATCATAATTGGTCTGACTTTTTATACTGTTACAATAAGTCCTTCTCTAATCTTGGTGATTCAATATCTCTTGAGCTTATAGATAGTGATGAAACTCAAGCTTTAAATTATGAATGGCTTGAGAACACGAAGCTTGAGCTTCAAAATTTACAATTTATAAATACTGATTTAGATATTGTTCCATCAGAAATGCATGAACAGTGGGCTAGAGACCTAGATGCATACTATAGCTCGTTTACGTATCATAAGTTCGAAAGGCACTATAACCACAACAGCTCAAATATTCATGATTTTTATAAGTGTAAAGACAATGCTCATCATGAGTTTTGTTTAAAATTGAAACCGCTACAAATATCGGCTTGGATTGAGTTTTCTGTAAAAGAAGATTTTCGAAGGTTGCTTGAATCAAAGCCTAGCAATCTTCGAGGTGAATTTAAGGATAGCGTTAATTTGTGGGGCTATGGTAAGTATTTCACCTTATGGAAAAATGTATTTTTAGTCGCTCTTGAAGAATTAGACTATCAAAGTAAACTGCGAATTTTATCTTGTCATATTCCTTTCGATAGTAGTCGAGCCGAGGATTTATATCCTGAATGCGCTGCTTGGTGGAATGAACTTTTTACCGACTTGATTGACGCTAAAGATTTTCCTAAAGCTTTAATACCTAATTGGGCTCTTGCCGGAATTGAAAGGCTAGAACGAGAAGAGGTGGTTCCCTATATAGACAAAAGCATTGGGATAATACGTGGTGAAATCGTAAAAGAGGAGAATGAAGAAAATTTTGAGGCATATCATCAAAAACTTGATAGGTTACTTAGTTTTTTAGATCGTTCTGCACCAGATAAAGCTTTACGACATCGCCTTTTTCTAATGCGCTCTTCGACCGAACCATTCTCTGATGAGGCTCTTTCAAAGTTTGATTATTCGTATGAGCAAAAAGGTTTTAGTAAATGGTACGACTCTTTAAAACAACTAGCAGCAGATCAGTGTGCAAAAAAAATAAATGAGCATAGAAATCTTACAACAGCTAAGCATAAACAATTTCAAGAAGACTTTTATGTACAATTTTCCCAACAATTAGCTGAATTTTTCCTAAGCCGCCTTCGTCTTCGTAGAGGTGAAAAAGCTAAAGATGATAAATATGAAACGAGCCAAGTAACAGAGCAATCATCAATTTGGAGGCAAGGTTACTTAAAAGCTCTTACTGAATTAGGTTTAGACTTGAATGGAAAAGTCCATAAAACAGTCAACTTCACTAAAAAATCAGATCCCAATGAGGATGTGCGAGCTATTGCCAGCGAGTGTTATAAGGCAGTTCGAAGACATGCTAAGAAAGATCCCACTATTCAAGATATAAAAAGAAGCATCAATGCTGCTGAATGGTGGCTTCTTATGTGTCAGCGAACTGAGTTAGGTTATGAAACTGACTCTGAAAAGGCCGTAAGAACTAGGCGTAATCTAATGCGCAACCCATAACTATTAATTACCTTTTATCTAAAAACTAAACTTGGTGTACTAGAGCCTGATGCCCTTACTTTGACGCTAGTCGTCCGCCATGTAAAAACTTTACGGTCAATATGGCCAGTCAAGGAGTATACGTATGCCTAATTTTTCTGAAAATTTATTTAAAAAACACATTAGACAAATAGAAGCTGATATTGAGTCTGACTACCAAATGTTGAAATTTGGGTCAGGTGTTCATGATGACCAAGCTCGAATAGCTCAGTCAGGTATTACGACATGTAAAAAGTGTGTCTCTGGTGATGGTATTAAAAAGCGAATTTACGGTATCTCTATTGAAGCAGAAAGAGCTGCTGATGATTTATATGAGCGCTCCAATCGAGAGCTCGAAGCTTATAGGTGTCCCGTAGGTAGTGGTTGGCATTTGAGAAAGCCTAGATATAGATAGAGAATTTCACTTGTTTATGATTCCCAAACTTTAATTATGGCTAATAATAGAGAACTCATTTTTAATAAATAGATTCCCAATCTATAAATTAAAATTGGATAAAGGAAAATGAGCATTTTGAGGCTGCATTTTCCCAAACTATAACTCTTGAAAAGATGAGAAAATTAGCTCATCTTTTTTGTTTGTGAATATCCACCTTAAGGTTTTTCTCAATTATTCAATATTATGAGTGTTTAGTTTTGTTAGTATGTTGGCGACTAGTATATTAGTGCTATATTTAGGTTTAGAGCCAGTGAGAAAATGTTTAGAGTTGAATCTTTTCCTTGATACGATACTCTCTCAACAAAAACAATAATATTACGTTTGGAAGATTTATTTAGATGGAACTAGAATCGGAGATCCCCTCCCCAAAAAGTGCGAATGCTCCCTTGTCGGCAGTATCCGCTTTAGCTGGTGAAGTCATATCGCCATTAAAGCGATTACAGCATATGGACGAAGAGGATTGGGAAGAATTTACCTGCGAGCTAGCAACTTATTGGAAAACACAGTACTTGCGAGTCAATCGGGTTGGGGGGGCTGGTGATATGGGGCGTGATGTTATTGCTTACACTCCAGATGGAAGTTGGGAAAATTTTCAGTGTAAATATTACAGCTCATCATTGAATTTGACAGATGTTCTTTTAGAAATTGGTAAGCTTTGCTACCACTCACATCAAGGGCATTTTTCTATGCCTGCAAAATATTACTTTGTTGCTAAGAGTGGCTTAAATGGCATTAGTCTTAATGCCCTTAAAGATTCAAGTAAGCTGAAAGCAGAACTCATTTCTGGTTGGGATAAAAAGTGCAAAGACAAAATCACCAAGAAAAAGAGTGTAAGCCTCGAAGGCGATTTTCTTAAGTTTGTTGAGCATGATGTTGATTTTACAATATTTGATCAAATCCCACAGTTGAAGCTTATCGAATTACATAAAAATCATACTCCTTATTACATAAGAAGATTTGGAGCATTAGAGTTTGATCGTCCAGCCCCTTCAACACCTCCAAATGATATTCAAAGCAATGAATTGAAATATATTGCAGAGTTACTAAAGGCAATAGAATCTATAGAATCTCAGGTGAGTTCTATTGATGATTTAGAAGCCTTTCCTGAGTTTTTAACGGAACTAAAAAGTGCGCGTAAAAACTTCTATTCAGCGGAAAGCTTAGAAAAATTTTCCAGAGACTCAATGCCTCCTAATACATACGAAAATTTGCTTGAAGATTGTTATGAAGCAATTTCTAGCCTCGTTCTGATGGTTCACAACAATGGCTGGGATAAATATTTGGCTATCTCGAACCACGTAACACAAGTTTCATTTTCATCGCATCCATTAAATCTATACATGAGTGTTCGTGACAAGAAAGGCGCTTGCCACCAATTGGTGAATAAAGGATCTTTTAAATGGAACAAGTAAAACTTAAAGTCCCTCAGATATTTAATAGTGATGTTGAATTGGCAACTAGAGCCGCACTGATA
Source organism: Pseudoalteromonas sp. JSTW (assembly GCF_013423925.1). Taxonomy (NCBI): domain Bacteria; kingdom Pseudomonadati; phylum Pseudomonadota; class Gammaproteobacteria; order Alteromonadales; family Pseudoalteromonadaceae; genus Pseudoalteromonas; species Pseudoalteromonas sp. JSTW. The sequence continues at coordinate 2,598,837 of NZ_CP058972.1, read as the reverse complement.
CTGTCGAGTATGGAAGGTGAGAAATTCGACATAGATGAATTGGTCTTATTAGATTACGCGCTGTTATATTCAAGCGAATTTAATGGGCCATCAAACCTTCATCCTGCTGTCCCAAATCATTTGGCAGAAATTGCACAACGGAGAGAGCTGTTACCTAAGTCGCTTTTGTTTTTTATTAAAAAAGGGCTAATTGATGTTCACTATGATGAAAATGGAAAATCTTTTTGTGCGAATGAAAATACAAATAGCTTTGTTAGCTGCTTAAATTCAAGTTATTTCATCAAAATTTGGGAACGATTAAGTTGGTTGTCTGAGCATTACAATCGGATTATCCAGATACCAATAATGGAGTTAAGAAAAGGAGTATCGAGTTCGGCATGATTATTAAAAGAATATCCGTAATAGGAAAAGGCAAACCGAAGGCTGAACTTTGCTTTGATAAAGGACTAAATGTTGTTGCTGGTGCATCTGATACTGGTAAGTCATATGTCATCAAGTGTTTTCAGTATATTTTTGGTGGTGAAGAGCCTCCTAAAGATATTGACGAAGCTAAAGGTTACAATACCATTGAAGCAGAAATTCAAGTTGACGAAAATGAAAGCTTTATTCTTCGAAGGGAGATATCGGCTGCCAAACCCAAAGTTACTCTAATTGAACTTGAGCCAGATGGCACAGAGTCAGAAACAATTGTTTTAAATCCAAGCCACAAAGGAAAAAATAATCTATCAGCACATATACTCGAAAAATTGGGCTTAAACGACAAAGTATTAGTAAACGGTGTACAGAGTTTAAAAACCTCTTCTTTGACATTGCGCGTACTTAGTAAATTATTTTTGGTCGATGAAGGCAGAATAATTACCGAATCTTCACCTCTGGGTGAAGGCCAGCGAGACTATACTCAAGAAACATCACTACTTAAAACTTTACTCACTGGTGCAGATGATTCAGTAGTTAAAGAGTTGAAACAACAACAAGATACTGAAGGAGCTGTGGAATCGCGTGTCAAAGCTCTGGAGGAATATGTTGCCAAGAAATTTTCTAACCATGAAGAAGTAAAGTCCTCAACAGAAAAGTTAGACTCAGAACTGAATGAGTTAGAGGAATCGTTATCTAAGGCTCAATACGAACTAACCGCACTGGTTGAAGCCAATAGTGAACTTGATTCTGAAAGAAATAAACTCAGGGGGGATCTAAGTAAATTACGTGAATCAGAAAAAGAAAACCTTCTTTTACAGGGGAGATTTAGCCTTTTAGTTGATAAATATAACTCAGATTTGGAAAGGTTAGAGGCAGGAGCTGAAGCCGCTTCTTTTGTTGAGCTATACGAGATGTCGAATTGCCCTACTTGCGGACAAGAGTTTGAACAAGAAAAAGATGCAAAAGAGCTAAAGCAATTAGTGCAAAGCACTGAGGCGGAAATTAATAAAAATAAATTTCAAGTTAATGGGTTAACTGATTCAATTGAGGACCTAAAGCAAGAGTATCAAATGCTTGCAAAAGAGATAGTTCAAAAAGAAGCAGTAGTTAAAGAGCTATCAGAAATAATAGAAGGGAATATATCTTCAAAGTTTAAGGACTATAACGTAGCTATTCGGCTATTAAATAGTAAAAAGATTGAATTTTTGAAACAAAGAGCCATAGTGGATTCTCGTGAAAGCTTATTAAAAGAGATAGGTGAACTGCGTGTCCAGCTTGAAGACAGAACTGAAAAATACGTATTTCCTGATTTTAGTGCCGAGTTAACAGCTTTGTGTAAGAACATTAGTGCAATTTTACAGCGTTGGTCATTTCCCGGATATGAAGACGTTACTTTTGATATGAAAGCTAGGGATTTGGTAATTAGTGGCAAGCCAAGATCCCATTTTGGTAAAGGATACCGAGCAATTTCGTATGCAGCTTTTTCACTAGGCTTAATGGAATACTTGTCTAAGTATGAACGCCATCCAAATTTTGTAATTCTGGATTCTCCTTTGACCACTTATCGAGCGGGTGACAATGATGAGAATGATGATGAGGTTCAACTACAAAAAGATATGATTTTTGCTTTCTACATTGATCTTTGTGATTCGTTTAAAGATAAGCAAATAATTGTGTTTGAGAACCAAGAACCAGATGAAGATTTGAAACCAAAAATGACTTACTACCACTTCTCTAAGAACAAAGAAATTGGTCGGTATGGATTTTTTCCTCTTTCTACACAATGACAATACAGGTCGGTACCTTCTTTTTTATCCATTACAGATATTTTTATTTAAGAAGATAAATATTTATTATTTATATGAAAGAAGTTAGAGCAAAGCTTGATTAATTTGAACGGTTATTGACTTTATGAGTTTAAATAGTTGGAATTTAAAAATAACAACAAGGACGTTTCAATGAATGTTAGTGGTTTCATCGTTAATGAAGATTTGTGGCAAAGTCTAAGATACTGCCAGCAAGAAAGTATTCAAACGGCGTTAAGTTACTTGAAAAAGCCGTTAAATGAAAATGCGAACTCTTGCCTTATTAGCTTGCCAACAGGTGCTGGTAAGTCAGGTGTAATAGGTATTATCTCTCACAAAGCAACCCAAAAACGAGTGTTGGTATTATGTCATCGACGCGCTGTGTGTGATCAACTCTTTAAAGAAATAAATGGAAAGTTCTTTAGGGATCGTGTTGAAGGTGAGGTCATCAAGCTAAAGACAGTTTATAGTGATGTGAACGATACCTCTAAAAACGGCGTTTATGTATCAACCTTCCAGAAACTACAAACTTTCGATAATGCTCAGCTTGAGCTGCTAAAGCAAAATATTGATCTTATTATTATTGATGAAGGGCACGCCGAACCTTCTCCAGTATGGAGCACCTTGGTACGTGGTATTAAAGCTCATAAAGTTGTTATAACTGCTACTCCGTACAGGAATGACTTGTATCAATTCGATGTTACCGAAGACGCTAGTTATATTTATACCTTTGAGAGAGCACTTGCAGATGGTGTTTTAAAAGAACCAACTTTTGAGTCAATTGCTTTATCTGAGTTAAGCGGAACAATCACAGAATTCTTAAAGGCTAATGATGGAACAAAGTGCATTATCAAATGTGAAAAGTTCGAAGATATAAAAAGCTACTACGATTTGCTAAATGATGGCTTTTCGGTGTTAGCAATACATGAACAATTTACTAAAGATGAACGAGATAATGTAAAAGTTTCCGTGCCAGCGAATCTTAAAGGTTCTGATTATCAAGTTATTATTCACCAGCGAAAACTGGATGAAGGGGTCGATATTCCCGAAGCTAAGTTATTGGTTTTGGCCTATGCAGTTAATAGTGGTCGCGAACTAGTTCAAACCATCGGAAGAGTAGTTCGTCTGTATGGTGATATTGAACCTAAGATTTTGGAAATTGAAAACGATGCAAATAGCCAAATGTGGCAAAACTACCGAAGATTTGACCGTTCACTTAATACCACCGAGTCAGTTAAAAAATTCATAGCATCATTAGACAGCAACAAGTTGGTTGAGCGTTACCTAGAGGCGTTTCCTGATGTGAGTTATTACGGAAACCGATTTGTAAGTAAGTTTGATCTTAATACTTTCGAGCCGAAAAGTTCTCTTAATATCCCAACAGCATCAATTTGTTTTTTGAATCAGTCGCAGGGATTCAACGTTCAACTTTTATCAGATCATCTATATTGGCGATGTAATAATGCAGGTGAACTCGCGAGAACATTTTCTACAGAGTCTGGTATTCATGGTGTTATATCAATTGCGTTCAATAAGTCTCGGTTTTTAACAGATCAGTTTTTCTTTGAGCCTTCACTTGAAATAACATTATGCAAACAGCTCTCGAACAATATTGTTGCAATTTATGATAGCCGAGGCCGCAGGTTTAATGGTGAGAAAGATTTAAAACTCGGCTCTGCGGTATCTCTAGATAAACTGCTTAAGGTAATGTCATTAGGTGAATCAGCCTCAACGAAAGAAGCGAGTAGTAAATCGATTAGTTCTGCTAGAAAACGTCCTGAAAGCATCGCGGTAAAAGGACGTAACTTAGAGCAAATGGCTGACATGCAAGCTAATGCTTCATATCGGTTAGCCACAATGCGTTGTGATACCTATGACCAATTCAATAAAAAGAAAGGTAGTTATTATGTAGGTGCTGATTCTGGACGAATCTCAGATCAAAAAGAGTCATCGTTTACTTTGGATGACCTTAATGATTGGCTTATCGGTATCGATAACGTTATATCTGCTAATATTGATATAAATAATGCTTTGGTTCATTCATATGCAAAACCAATACCTGTGAATAAAAGTTTTGAGGTTCAAAGTTTAATTTTTGATTTTTTTACAGGGTTAGTGTCCCCAATAAGTATTTTGATAGACGGGGAATCCTATTTACTTGACAACTCTTTTATCTATTTAATTTATGACAACGGCGCTTTGCTTATTGATGGTATTGAAGAAAGTAGAGTTTTAGCAAACTTTAAGCAAGAAGAACCGTATCTAGAAATTGTGTCAGAAGCGGAAATACTATATTCACTTGAAGGTGAGGAATACCAAGAGATAACTGACTTTCTTAACAAGCACCTACACAAAGCTCTTCTAGCTGATGGCGTAAGTTTTTCAAATGGTAAGTTCTATCAATTAACGCTTCCTGTTGCTGAGAGTTTTGAATTAGTTGATTCCAACCTTGCCAATGTTGTTATTGGACTTGAATCTCTTACTGGTGAAAATTTAGATGAGAAAGGGTATCAAAATGGTGTTCTTCAGGTTGTTGATGGAGGCTTTAGCAGTGATTCGATTTTCTATTTAGTGGATCAATTGAAAGCTAATGGCTTAGCCAACCCAACAAAAAACGAACTAGGTCCATTTGCTCCTTACATACCCGATGCAGACTTGCTGATTAACACTGATATGGGAACCGAACCTGCTGACTTTATTGTATCGTCAAAAAACAAGTTAGCATTCGTTCATGTTAAATGTCGCAGTGCAATAACCCCCCGATCATCAGCAGGAGCTCTTGCTGAAGTTGGGTCTCAAGCCATAAAAAATATCGAAATGCTTATTAGTAGTGATGTTAATTTAAAACCTTCAAACTGGAATAGTTTGTATACGGCATGGCCTAGACCGAATGATAACCCAAACATTCCTGAGAGAATTAGAATTTTCCAAGGTGCTAGGTTTACTGCTCAAAATGAGCAGGAAAGGTTAGAAAAATTAGATGAGCTGTGGAGTACAGTTGCCGCAAGAAGGCGCTCAACAGCAGTAAAAAAAGAGATTTGGGTTGTTGTTGCTAATGGTTTTTCTGCCGAACATTTTGAGCAGCAATTAAAGTTAGGCTCAGAGGCCAATGGCGAAACCTTACAAGCTTTTCAATTATTAAACAGTTGGTTAGCAACAGCTCACAATAATGATGTTGAGTTGAAAGTGTTTGTTTCACCATAGCTATAAGTAAGATTTAAGGAGTATGACCTTCAATGAACATGAGTTAGCTTTATAAAATATGCTGGGTAAAACGCCATAACTCGAATGGCGAGCTACTGTAACTAGGGAGTGTAAGTATGGGAATCTTTGAGCGCTATTTATCTGTATGGGTCGCGATATCTATTGCCGCAGGGGTTGCGTTAGGCATTGTTTATCCGCCTTTGTTTGAAGCGATTGCAAAGCTCGAAGTTGCACATGTCAACGTGGTTGTTGCTGTTTTTATTTGGGTGATGATTTACCCAATGATGGTGCAGGTCGACTTTTCAACCATTAAAGAGGTCGGTAAAAACCCGCAAGGTCTGGTATTAACCTTGGTGATTAATTGGCTTATTAAGCCGTTCTCTATGGCTGCATTAGGGTGGCTATTTTTCGAAGGATTGTTTGCCGACTTTGTTTCACCAGAAACGGCTCAAGAATATATTGCGGGTATGATTTTACTGGGAGTAGCCCCTTGTACGGCGATGGTGTTTGTGTGGTCGCAATTAACAAAGGGCGATGCTAATTACACCTTAGTGCAAGTGTCGGTAAACGATATCATCATGATTTTTGCTTTTGCTCCTATTGCTGGTTTATTACTCGGTGTGACAGATATTCATGTACCGTGTGGCACCTTGTTTATATCTGTCGTGTTGTACGTGTTATTGCCTTTAATCGCGGGTGTACTTACACGAAAAAGTATTAATCGTTCAGGGCGAGACGAAGCGTCTATTGCTGGCTTGTTGGATAAGTTAAAGCCGTTTTCTGTAATTGGCTTGTTGGCAACCGTGGTACTTTTATTTGGTTTTCAGGCGAATACAATTATTGAGCAACCTTTAAATATTGTATTAATTGCTATTCCATTAATTCTTCAAACCTACGGCATTTTCATTATTGCTTACTTTATTGCGGTAAAACTTAAGCTTAAACACAATATTGCAGCGCCTGCTTGTTTAATTGGCACTTCAAATTTCTTTGAGTTGGCGGTAGCAGTAGCAATTTCTCTTTTTGGCTTACATTCTGGTGCGGCATTAGCAACGGTGGTTGGCGTGCTTGTTGAAGTACCCGTTATGCTTTCTCTTGTAGCTATTGTGAATAAAACTAAACATTGGTTTACCGAATAATAGAGATTTAGCGCCTAAACTAGACTGTAAACGTGAAATTTATTTTGCGCGGAGGAGTTAGAGTAAAGTCAAAAAGAAAGACCTCCGTATTAACCGTGAAATTCTTGATAATCATGTTAATTTACAATGCGTTAAAAGGTTTGTTTTTGTAGTTAGTTTACTAGGGCAGAGTATGAATTTTCTCTATTTAACGGAATTATTGAGAATTAATGTCTGGAGAAATAATATAACCTTGCCTATTATTTGAACATAAGAAATATAAGCAAGGATATGCGATGCTCGTTAAACCTTTATTGATTGGTCCAATTGTTGGGCACACTACATCGTCAAGTTTTCGTGTTGGTGGTAGTTGTTTAAATGCTGATAGTTGTATTGGTGTTATTCGAGTTAGAGAATCGGAATCACCTCAGTTTTTCCCCATTCAGACTTTTCATTTCAGTGCCTATTACAATGATATGGGCATTGTTGATATTTTGTCGCTAGAAGCTAATACGACCTACATTTACGAAGTCGGCTATGTAATCTGCGATACGTTGGCTGAACTAAATCAAGCAATTGAAGAAGATAAGCTGGTTTGGGGAGCTGAAAAGACTCCAGATTTAAATGGACAAATAACGACTTTTCCAGACGAAAATAATGCTACTACTCGATTTATTATGGGGTCATGCCGTGACAACCTCGGCAATAAAGGCGAGGAGACATTCGACAATATATATGCTTACCTTGATGAAATTGACGAAGAACTAAGACCAACCATGTTGTTTATGTTAGGTGATCAAATATACATCGACCATGCGCATATTTTAGATAAGTATCAATTTAGACCTAAAATTGAAGACTATTTCAAAGAATATAGCGAAGCGTTTGGTTTATACATGTTTAACAAAGTCACTCGGCAACTACCTTGCTATATGATGATGGACGACCATGAAATACAAAATGATTGGTCATTAGGTAAATTCAAAGAAGACGAAAATAAAGTTAATCAGCAGTTCAATAAAAATACTCTTAAATATGGCCTTAGGGCATATGAGGCACACCAAGCTGCCTTCTCTAACCTAATTGAAGACCCTGAACAGTTTATCCAACAAAATTTCCCCTTCCATCCAACCGAAAACCGCAAAAAGTATTGGTACAAGTTTACTCATAGCAACAGTGACTTTTTCTTTCTAGATGTGCGCGGTGATAGTGAAGTAAGATCTAAAAAATATGAAGCTGAACACACCACTGAACCGAAAATCTTGAGTGATGCTCAATATACTGAGTTGTGTTCATGGCTAAGTGATGGCAGTGGTAACGTTAAATTTATTGCTAGTTCTATTCCCGTATTTCCTGATACCAGAGGTAAACTAGGCACTCCTGAAGATAAATGGTTCTTAGCCGCAAAGCAGCGTGTAGAGTTACTCGATTATATTCGAACACTTGATGAACGCCCTCAAGTAGTGTTTTTATCAGGTGACGTGCATATTTCAGCCGCTGCTCAATTGACTCATGAAGATGATCCAGATTTTAAAGTATTTAATGTCATATCTTCTGCCTTTCATTGGTTTGTTTTGGGCTTGCAAGAAGATCATTTTGACTGGGGCAAATTATTAGCAAAGAAAGCGAGGGCAGACCATGTTGAAGATGGTAATGCCACGTTTTCCAAATATCATTCAGAAAGTGTGATTAAAACGGCCTTTGGTAAGCCCAAAATATTTAAACGTAATAACTTTGCGATAGTAAGTGTTGAGAAGGTAGATGGCAAAAATCAAGTTTCGATTGAGTTTCGAAGGGGAAAGGACTATAGCAAAGTACTTAAAAATATCATATTGGACTTTAGGTAACACAAAAACCAAGGGGTCAGGCCTTTCTTTTTCTCTAACTCCTTTACCAATCCTAAACCAACACTATGCTGTTAGCACCTAGCACCTAGCACCTAGCACCTAGCACCTAGCACCTAGCACCTAGCACCTAGCACCTAGCACCTAGCACCTAGCACCTAGCACCTAGCACCGTAGGCGTGAAATTTATTTCGCGCGATGTCTACATGCAACTCGCTAACTTGTGTTTTTCATCTGACTTCTAACGACTGATATCTAATATCTCCTTTTTTGTTCGGCGTTAAAACGCCTCCTACGCCTCGAATCTCGTTCCTCGTAACTCGCCCCTAAAACCAGTTAGTTTGTTTTCGATCATTGCGCTATAAGGTACTAAAATCTATACTTTTTTGTATCGATGTTGATTAATAATATCAGTACTTTATAAGCGAATGGAAAATCTTACTATAGCCATGGCTGGGCTTACCGCCATTATTCTTTTTATTTTTGGTCTCGAGAACTTTTCTCGGGAGATCGAGAATATATCTGGCGAGCACTTTCGTAAGTCGTTAAGTCGCGCAACGAATATTCCCATTTTAGGGGTGTTAATTGGTGCGGTGGTGACGGCTTTTATTCAATCGAGCTCTGCAACCTCGGTGATCACTATTAGCCTGGTAAATGCCGGGGTGTTAACGTTTAAAAACAGTGTTGGTATTATCTTCGGTTCGAACGTGGGCACCACCATCACGGCTCAGCTGGTGGCTTTTAAGCTAACTGTGTTTGCCCCTGTGATCATTATTATTGGCTTTTTTCTGTCGCTGACTCGTAACCGTTTTTCAATATTTGGAAAGGCTATTTTCTATTTCGGCTTTGTGTTTTTTAGCCTTAATCTGATTTCTTCGTCACTTGCGCCGCTGCAAAATAACCCCGCATTAATTGAAATTTTAACGCAGCCGCAAAATCCGCTTATCGCGATTTTAGTGGGCTGTGTATTTACTGCTATGGTGCAGTCGAGCTCGGTAACAACGGGGTTGGCAATCGTATTTACACAACAAGGTATTTTGGGGCTTGAGAATGCTGTGCCACTTATTATGGGCGCGAACATTGGCACCACGGCTACAGCCATGATTGCGGTGTTTGGCATGGATATCGCCGCGAAAAAAGCCGCGCTTAGTCACTTTTTGTTTAATGTGGGTGGGGTGCTGTTGTTTCTGCCTTTCATTTTACTGTTTGGTAATAAGTTAAGTGAAATCAAGATGGAGCCAGCAATTGCGTTGGCGAATATTCATTTTATTTTTAATGTGGTTGCCAGCTTGGTTTTTATTCTTTTTCTTAATCCTTTTACGCGATTTGTGGATTTTCTGCTTGGCGAAGGCAAAATGGATTTTGAACGTCTTGAGTTACCTACCTACCAAGAAGATGAAGAGTTTCAGCACGTTGTTGATAAACTGGAGTCGGGGAACCAACAACTGCTTAACTTTTTGAAAGAGAATTACAACCAAGTCACGCTTAGCCTAGAAACAAACTTTAAGGGTATTCAAGACACCGCGCAAAAGCGCTTGGAATATGCCAGTTTTGTTGAAAAGGAATACATTACTTATTTCACGACTATTGTTAGTAAAATCAATGATGAAGAGCAGTCACGAGAATTAATGCTGCAAATTAATCGCTTTGATTATTTGTTTCAAATTCACGACTCCATCATCGATCTGTTTGAAAGCAAACGCATTATGAATGAGCAATTTATTGAGCTAAAAAGCGATATATTGATTTTGATCCGCGAACTTTCGAGCGATACGCTTACCCTGTTTACCCATACGAGTGAGCACCTTGAACAACCTAAAAATGATGAAATAGAAAAAGCAGCGAAGTCACTGCAATTGCACCTTAATCAAGCGCAGCGAAAGTTGTTAATGCTGCTTGCCGATACCAATAGAAAAGACGCTGGCGCGCTGACAAATTTTGTGACTTACTCGCAACGACTTAAAGATAAACTATTGAACTTACATAAAATGTATTCACATAAAAATGCCGAATTATAGTGTAAACATGACTCAAGCTGTGTTGAGTGAATTGATAAATGACATATGTTTGGGTATGTATTAATTGCTTTAGGTGTTTTGATCAGTAAGCTGACAGTGCGGGTATTCAAGCGTACGGAGCGCATATTCTGTACGCTTGAATCTGGCTTTATTGAATTAAGCTTACTTGTTTTACATAGGTGTCGGTTTGCAAACCAAAATGCCCTAAAACATAAGTGTAAGTGGCGTTTTCATTCCATAAACGGCTGCTGTGTATACCGTACACATAACATGTGCCCGTTGAGCATACGATTTGATCAGAGTAACTCTTTATAGAATACACTTTGTCGCCCAATGCCTCGCCATAAATACTGTTGAGTAAGGGGCTACCCACCGACAAACCATAGTAACCACATGTACTATTCCACACGTTGTACGGGTAAACGCCGCAGCTTAATAAGCCGCGAGCTGCACCGGCTACACCAACGAAGGTATCAACGTATGCTGCCATGCCTAATTTATAAATTTGTTGTGCGGCCAGTGTGACCCCCATTGAATGACCAATAATATCAATTTGACCTGTGCATGATTGGTTAATAGCCGTAAGAATGGCGTTGCGTACTGGTGTTTCTTCACTGCCATTGTGATCATTGCAACTAGCGCAAGATTTTGAGCCCCAATCTGGGGTGAAAATTTCACTACTAGCATACCCTTTTCGTTTTAATTCATTGATGGTGTTGTTCCAGCTAGAGGGGGATGCAGTGTTGCCATGCACCAGTACCACATTATCTCGACATGCTGCAAAAGCAGTTGTACACATACCCAAGCAGAGGGTAAATAAAGTGAGTAGGCGTTTCATTGAGTGTTCTCCTGTTTAACAATTATTTTACAACGTATGAAATTTAAACAGGGCTGGATATAGTACTTTCGTGCAGCAGCACTATTTCATAATATGCAATGCATGATTTTTTATTTTGCTAACCGCTAACCGCTAACCGCTAACCGCTAACCTCCCTCCCAAAACCTAATAATTTGTACTTAAAAACAACACTAAAGTTAAATAATTGTAAATATTTTCTTGCGATCGTACCTGTTTAGTCTATTTTCTGATCGGAGGTCACTCCTCCAACCTGATAGATATAATTACAATCAACAGGAACACACATGAAAATAAAAACACTCTCACTAGTGCCGGCATTAGTACTGGCCGCGGGTATGAGCCACAGCGCGTTTGCGGCGCAAGGGGTTGCATTTGTTCACGGCACAGGCCAGCAAACAGATGCATATAACGACTATTGGACAGGCAGTTTTGTTAATACGGTACGCCAAGGTTTACCAAACACCAGTAACTACACGGTGATCAATTGTGACTTTGAGCAGTATATGTGGGCCGATGGAGCCGCGGGCTGTTTAGCTGGGCAGCTAACCACATTTATAAATAATAAAAATATTACTGACTTAACACTGATCACTCATTCTAACGGTGGCAATGTGGTGCGTTGGATTTTATCGAACCCGACATGGGACAGCCGTTTTCCAAATATTATTAATAAAGTAACGCGCACCATTGCACTGGCTCCATCAAGTGGTGGCACGCCGTTGGCTGATGCGGTTGTTGCGGGCAACTCGTTTGAGCAAAGCTTAGGGTGGTTACTGGGCTATGGCAACGATGCAGTAAAACAACAACAAGTATCGTGGATGGCATCGTATAACGCTCAGTGGTTGTACGGCACACCAAACCGCCCAAGTTTACCATCTCGTTTTGAAACGGTTGTCGGCAGTGATGTTGATTCGGCTGTGTGGGATAGCGATAGTTATTGCGGCGGATACCAAAATCAAGTGGCACTTGAAGTGACACAAAATTGGTTAGACAGCTGTTCAGATGGCTTTTTAAATTGTAGCTCTCAGTCGCTAGCGGGGACGGTGTGGTTTACAGATAAATCACGCACGAAAGGCAGTGAGCCTTTAAGCCACCAGCAAAGTCGTCGCAATTGTTTTGGCTTGCCAGACATGATTAAAAATCGAATTTAGGAGCCAGACAATGATCAATAATTTAAGCAAAATATGTGCTGCAATACTGCTTGTGAGCTCTGCGGCAAATGCAAATGAGCAAACCGTTTATCAATTTCCTGAGGTTCAATCGGCGTCTGTAGCGCAGTTACACATGCTTGAAAAAGACAGCGTAGAGTATTGGCAACGCGTGTCAGGCAAAGAGCTAAAGCGCGGTGTACCGGTGTTTGTGAACCAAGCGGAACATTTTATTCGTATCGCCCCTAAAGCGCGTTTTGAGAGCGGTGAAGTGTTTAAACCTCGCGACTTGCAGCTCGATAAGTTTTCAGTGAGTGATGCCAATGCGCAACAGCTGCCAATGCACGCTATTGCGGCGCGGGAGCAAATGCAAAATGCCGGTTTTACTGATGGCAGTGTTGGCCTTAAGCTTGGCCAAGTTAACGCTAAGGCAATGTTAAAAACAAGCCAAGCGCTTAACGACAACGACACCTACTTAGTACATGTTATTGAAAAAGGCTCGCGTAACGCATTACATGCCAAAACGCAATTTAAAGTAAACGACCAGCAGCAGCGCGTAGGCATGCAGTTGAGTATGGGGCAAAAGCGCGTTAAAGATAACGAGGTGCAACTTAGCTTATACAGCCCTGAAGGCGAGCAACTTGATGTACGCTATGAAAATGATGAGGCAGTTTTCACATACCCGCTTGAAACCCTCGGTGCAGCAAATGGCTATTATGAGCTTGAGGCGAATGTCGAAACAAAAGTAAATGGGCAAACTGTAAAACGCTCTATAAAAATGCCGTTTGTGAACAGTTCGCAAACCATTACTATGGATAAGGCTAAAGTTACGGCACTTGGCAACAACCAGTACCAAGCATGGGTGCCTGTGCAAGTTACTGACTCTGGACGTTACGCTATTCGTGCCACTTTAACCGGTAAAGGCGATAAGGGCGAACGCGTAAAACTAACAACAGTAGAAGTGGCTAAGCAAATAGACAACTATGATCAATTTATGATGCCATTTTCTGTTTCAAAAGCTGCTAAAGCCCCGTTTGAGCTGGTGGATATTGAACTTACCGACCAAACGCGAATGTTAAAGTTTGCACAGGGGCAATAAACACAACTAACCAATTTGTAAGCCGGTGCATAAACCGGCTTTTTTGTGCCTTAAGGCTGAGCTATAAAGCAAATGACCCCCCTAAGTAAGTTGATTACTCCTCTTAATGACTAAAGCCATTTCTGCTGTATCAAAGTGTTTTAAGTTATTTGAAGCCGTGAAATTTATTTCGCACTAAAGGGCTAAATATCTGTTTAATAATGCGCCTTTTATGTTTAAGATAAAATTTGGACATAAAAATGTGGGACTGACAATTTTACTAAGGAAAGGGAATGCCAGGTATTTATTTAGCAGTATTGGCCAATATTGGCTTTATAGCTTTCATTGTTTTGCTCTTAACGTTACTTAAAAAAGTGACCATTAGCCCTCGTTGGTTATGCATATCATTAGTCATTTTTATCTGTTATTGCTTCGCCTTATTTAATGGTAAAACGATTATTCCACTCGACGTATTGTTCTCAGATCTTAGGTGGAATTGGTCAGGAAAAATAGCCGCCATTATCCTCTGGGGGTGTGTATTACTTGCTTTAATTCGCTTTAAAAAAGACTTTAAAATTAAAGAGGCTGGTTTTACCTTTAAGCAAAATGAAGGCTCTATTGAACCTGCGTTTATGATGATGGGTTTGTTTATCATTTTGCAGGTAGTTATCACCCTGATTTTAGGAAGCGATCCTAACTATGATCTTGAAACATTACTGTATCAAGCAGTCATCCCCGGATTTGATGAAGAGCCTATGTTTAGAGGGGTATTATTGTTTTGTTTTTCTTTAGCAGTCATATCAACGCGTTTTAACTTGCTGGGTGCGCCAATAAATGTTGCTGGTTTACTGTTGGTTTTACTATTTGGTTTAGCGCATGGGGTCATGTATAGCGAGGGAGAATGGTTTTTTTCTACCTTTAGAATCGCATTAACGAGCACCTATGGTTTTATTTTACTGTGGTTAAGAGAGCGTACAGGCAGCCTTGTATTTCCTATTTTGGCGCATAATTCGGTGAACTTAGTTGGGCAGTTAGTGTAGCCGCAACGAGATTACTGTGTTTATAGGCGCTGGGCGCGTTACTTTAACCATTCACGGTTAAGCCCCTTTTAGGGTTAACCGTGATTTAGGATGCTTTTGTAGCCGTGAAATTTATTTAGCGCCAAAGAGTCTTAATCCGCATTTTGTGACTTTAGCGTTTAGCCTTCACCCTAGATTCTACAGCCAGTTATCTTTTAAACTGTCACAAACACATTATCTTAGAGAATACGTTGAATTACTTGGCTCATCTATATTTAGCAAAACCAACGGCTGATTCGCATTTTGGCAATCTGCTGGGAGATTTTGGTGGGCGTAGGCATTTGGCGCAGTTACCTAAGCCCGTTAAGTTTGGCCTTGAAAATCACTACCTCGTTGATAAATTTACTGATACGCATCCACTCGTTAAAGAGGCCAAACAGTACTTTTCACCTGCACGTAAACGCTTTGCCAGTGTTGCAATTGATGTGGCGTTTGATCATTTTTTAATTCAACATTGGTCGCGTTTTAATAGCCAACCATTGCATGACTTTAAACACATGAGTTATTCGCTTTTAAATGCGCGACGCGACATGATGCCTGTGCGTATGCAGCATGTTGTAAAAAGCATGACTGAAAACGACTGGTTTAAGGAATACGAAACTCTCGATGGAGTAGGTCTTGCGCTCGATAACATTGCACGACGCATTCGCTTTGCTAATAACTTTGCGGGTGCAGCTGAAGACATTGCCCGTCATTACCATGATTTAGACGCCGTGTTTTTAGCTTTCTTCCCTGAATTGGTTGAACATGTGAAACAGCAGGCGATTGAAAAGCTGTAAGCAACTATAAATACCGAATTACAACCCCCACGACGAAAGCCAGTTATGCCAAGATTACAATGGCCTGTTGCTTAATCGTCGCTGTAAAATTGCGATGTGCGCAAGGTTTTTAAAAAATTCACTCGTTAGTCCTCACAACCCCCTTAATTTAGTCATTCAATACTTTTGTAATATTTATATGGAAGGGGGTGGCACTTTTTATTATGTTTAGTTATCATCTATCTAAATGATAATGGTTGTTGTTTTCATACTCATAAGCGTGCCTTTACCTGTAAGTTTACCTTCACTCAACGCAGTATCTTATGGGTTTTATTGACACTATTTGAGTAAGAACCTAACCGATTAAGCTGTATTTATACCCAAGAGATAGAATGACTATAATTAACCGATACCACTTGTCAGCCCTTTCAGTTGCTATTAGCACTCTTTTAACTCCTACTGTTTATGCAACAACAGCGTCACCGAATATAGAGAAAATATCTGTATCGGGTGTTAGGCAAGCGTTCCGTGGGGACATTCCTCTGAACGAACAACCACAAAGTGTTGAATTTATTTCTACTGAAAGTCTTGATGATGCGGGTGTGAACACGCTCACCGATATCTTTGATTTAACCCCAAGTATTGCTGAGCAAAATGATTTTGGCGGTTTATGGGAAAGCTTTGCTATTCGTGGATTAGTCGGTGATGAGAGTATTCCGTCAGGCTTTTTAATTAATGGTTATTCATCTGGGAGAAGCTTCAGCGGTACGCGTGATACGAGCAATATTGATTACGTAGAAGTAATGAAAGGACCGGGGTCTGCGCTTTATGGTCGTTCTGAGCCAGGCGGTACAATTAATATTATTACTAAAAAGCCACAGTTTGCACAGCAGGGTTATGTAAAAGTAACGGGGGGAAGCTGGCAAAATTACCGTGCAGAAGCCGACTATACTAACGCGCTTTCAGAGCACGTTGCTTTTAGAATAAATGGGGCTGTCGAAGATGGTGAAAGTTTCCGAGACTACCATGAGTCAAGTAAAAGGGTGGTTACTCCTTCAATATTATGGTTAATTTCAGACACATCAAAGTTAAATTATGAACTTGAGTATGTCGATCAAAGCACAACCTTTGACCGCGGTATTGTTGCCATTGATGGAAAAATTGATTCATTACCCATTGAGACTTTTTTAGGTGAACCCAGTGACAAGCCAACAGAGGTTGATGCTATTTCTCATCAACTTACTTTTGAACACCAAATTGGACAATGGTCTCTTTTGAATGGCTTTAGTTACAGTGATTCGAAATTTTTAAGTGAATCAAGTGATGCCGAACTGGCACCCAGTAGACAAGTTTATTTTAAAGATGGCGAAACATTAAGTCGGCAGCATAATCAACGCGACTTTCAAACAGCGTATCTTTCTGCGCGAACAGAGCTTAGCGGGAGTGTTGAGCTCGCTGGTTTTACACACCATTTATTAATTGGCGCAGATGCCAGCAAGTTCGACTTTGATAAACTGTGGTATCGATACCGTCCTACACTGGAAGATACCCGTTATGCCATTAACATGTACAACCCTGTGTATGGAAAAACAGCGCCAGAAGGGTCACTTTTATATAACAGCACTGAAGTACAGCATAGCTATGGGGTTTATATTCAAGATCAAATAGATGTCAGTGAGCAATGGAAAGTACAAGTAGGTGGTCGTTTTGATTGGTTTGATCAGCAAATAGATAATCATATTAATCTGAAGCAGTCTAAAAGTGATCAAAGTACATTTAGCCCGCGTGTAGGTTTAGTGTATGCCCACTCAGACAACCTGCAGTACTACACGAGTTATTCTGAAGGCTTCAGACCTAACAGTGGTTACGACAGTAACGGCGATGCATTTGAGCCTGAAGAAACCGCTTCTTTCGAGGCCGGTATCAAGTTTAATACCGATAGTGTCAGTGGTAGTTTTACAGTATTTAGTGCTGAAAAAAGCAATATGTTAACAACAGACTTGCAAGCAGGTGTATCAACGGCGTTAGGTGAAGTGACAAGTGATGGCGTTGAGCTTGATTTACACGGTGACATTACAGACAGTATGTCATTCGATTTTGCCTATACCTACACAGATGCCAAAACAGCAAACGACACTGTTAATCCTGATTGGTGGGTAAAACTGCCAAAGGGGAGTCCGTTACTTAATATTCCTAAACACAGTGCTAATGCTCAAATAAAAAGAGATTTAAACGACCTAGTCGATTTAAATGCAACGGTTGGACTTGCTGTACAATATGTTGGTGAAAGGCTAGGTGAAACCATTGATCCTACTTATTATTTACCTTCTTACACTTTAGTAAATATGTTTGCAAAATATCATGTGAACAATGATGTAAGCATACAATTTAATGTAAATAACTTATTGGATAAAAAATATTACGCCAACTCTTATTCTGCTATTTGGACTCAGCCAGGCGAGCCAATAAATTATAAATTAAGCTTAAAATATACCTTTTAACGAGGTTGGCGCTAAGCTAAGCCCTTTACGGCTAAAGTTACGCCTACGATTATTGCAGCACGTTGTTATTTAATCGTAGGCGTGAATTTACTCTGCTTACAAGGACTAATAGGCTTGCCCCTTGTAACCGGTATTATATTTTAACGATTAATCATCAGGCCCTTTTAGGGTAAATACTAAGTGCCTGCGCATGTCTTTTAAAATCACGCCTTTTTTTAGCATTGCGCCACTTAGGCGCTTTTGCCACGTTAATAATTCTGGGGTTGCAGCATCGAGTGTTTGTTGGTTTTCGAACTGAAAACAAAGCAATAATGAGCCAGGAAATAAGTGATATTCAACATCAAACCAGCATTGCACCATACCTTCAAGCTCTGCGCGGCCTTGAATTTCAAGGGCATCGGCAACGTTTAATACAAGCGCTTGTTGTTTTTGTTGTACTTTAGAAAGCTTTTTCATTTAAAAACCAAAATTCAGTCGAAAAAGTGATTATACCTAAGCTTTAACGAGGCCAACAATATTTTGCAGGATTAATTCGTTTTCAGAATAAGTGCAACTAATGGTTTGTTGCTTATTCAGCAAAAAAGTTACTATGCTATTTATGTCGTTTAAGGTGTGCGCAGAGTCGAGAGTCGGTCATGCTTGTATCATTTATGAGGTCGGTCGCTTATCAACAATTCTTTTCACTGTTTGTTAAAAATGATGTTATATTTGTTTTCTTACTTAAAAGTAATAAAATAATACAAATTAAATTTAACGATCAGGTTTCAAGATGACATTAAAAACAAATAGCCCGTTAGTCGAGCAGCGTGCCGACCCGTTTGTACATAAGCACAATGATGGTTTTTATTATTTTACTGGCTCTGTACCAACCTACGACCGTATTGAACTTAGAAAATCACAGACTCTCGAAGGGTTAAAAGACGCAGAAACGTTTGATATTTGGTTCAAGCACGACAGCGGCCCTATGAGCCGTCATATTTGGGCACCTGAAATCCATTATCTTGATGGTAAATGGTATATCTATTTTGCAGCCAGCCAAGAAGACGATATTTGGGCATTACGTCCTTATGTTCTTGAGTGTAAAGGCCAAGATCCATTAAATGATGAATGGGTTGAGCTAGGTATGATGCAAGCAGCCGATGGCGACGATAAGTCATTTACCGATTTTTCATTAGATGCCACAATTTTTGAAAACAACGGCAAGCGTTACTGCTGTTGGGCAGAAAAAACGGGTGGTCAATTTGCTGCATCAAACTTGTATTTAGCGGAAATGGAATCGCCAATAAAACTAAAAACAACACAGTTTATGCTGACCACGCCTGACTATGATTGGGAGCGTGTTGATTTTTGGGTTAACGAAGGTCCTGCCGTACTTAAAAATAACGGTAAAATATTCATTGCTTTTTCTGCAAGTGCAACAGGTGCATGCTATTGCATGGGTTACATGGAAGCCGATGAAAACAGCGATCTGTTAGACCGCAATTCATGGACAAAAACGCGTATGCCGGTGCTTGAGACAAGTGTTGAAAAGAGAATATTTGGTCCGGGTCATAACTGTTTTACGGTGGCCGAAGACGATAAAACACCTTTGTGTATTTACCATGCTCGTGATTACGAACACGCAGTGGGTGAACCAAGTGTTGTGCCAAAAACCGACACGCGTCCGCTTGAAGAGATTGTTAAAGATCCACTCTATGATCCAAATCGACATGCGCGTGTTATGGAAGTTAACTATGACGAAAATGGCAGACCGTTATTTGCGTTGTATTAATGAGCATTACGCTAAATTCAAAGCCACCTAATTAGGTGGCTTTGTTGTATTTATATTAAGCAACGATAGCGGGGTACCAGCTTGCGAGGACTACGCCGAATAAACCGGTCAAAAATATCGCAGATATCAGTAACATTAAGCAGGCACAAGTGAGTGTTATTAATCTATGTGAGGTTTTTTTAGCTGCATATCTCACTAACTCGGCAATTAAAATAGGGAACACGTAGGAGCATAAACTAATAAAGATGACCGTCGGTCCGGTGAAAGTGGCGGTATCTATTCCCAGTGAACCAAATACGATAAACCATGCAAAAATCATCAGCCTAAAAAATAACACGCCATTAGCAGCAAGGTATAAACGAATAGCCCATATTTGATGAGCATGGATATTACGCGCTCTAGCCGTTTTTACTGCAAATATGCTCGATACAATGACCAATAAGCCTCCAAACATGGTGAGCGCATGCATCAGTGTATTACCAACAGTTCCCCTTACTGTAATTAAGTACAATCCTGCGAGTGAAATACAACACGCCAATATAACAAACACATAGCCATTATAGCGGTGAAATGTTTTATATTTTGCTCTTAATGTGGGGATTAATTGCAAACTCCCGCCGATGATCATAATAACAGCCAGTAAAACATGAGCAGCGTACATGACGTTACCGGTCATATCATTTGCTATGTACGCTGTATTATTCAGGCGAGTCCACTGTGATAAACCATGAGTAATACCTGTTACTGCATAACCGAGGATCAGGTAAGTCACAAAGCAGGCTTGCGCAAGGAGTAAGCAAATAAACCAGAGTTTTTTACTTGTTTCGAGTAGGTTAATAGGGGTGTGTGTTGTTGTATGGGGAGCCATGTCTCTTTCCATTTCATTTTTATAATGCCTCAAATATAAAGGGCTGCAGCTTAATTTCTTCTCAAATTCGAAATTTGAGCAATGAAATCGTGTTAATTTTTGCCTGTGTGTTGAATTAATTAGACACATTCACTAACAAAGTCTTTTTGCTAAGATGAAAGTTAGTTTGTAAGATACGTGTAACGCTCGATAATTGAATAAGCACACTCTTTTTAAAGGCATAAATGGCTATGCAAAATAATTCCTCCTATTACTTCCTTGTGATTGTTTGTATGGTGCTCATGCTGGTTAATGCATTAAAAAACGATAAGCAGCTTATTCATTATTTATTTGCGATATTTTGCGGCTCGCTGTGTATGGTGGGAGTGCAAAAGCTCAGTGCTCCTACGATTGGCGTCTATCACTATTTAATTGGATTATTTACGTGTGCAACGTGCAATGTTTCTTGGCTAGTATCACGAACATTATTTCGTAAAAGTAAGCCTATATCAGGTGTTCATATTGCAGTTGCAGTGTCTATTGCAGGGCTGATTATGTTCAACCAAACGTGGCATTACTTAGTCAGTATCGACGCTTTATCTTTCCCCGATAGCCAGCAAATGTGGCGTTTAAAGCAAGGCATGAATGAAATAACAGTTTTACTGTCATCCAGTATTCTTGTGCTGTCATTTTGGGAAGCATTGAGGGGCTATAAACAAAAAAATGAAAGCCAAAAATTACAGGCAATTATTTTTGCTAGTAGTTACGCTTTTGCCGTTTTTAATGCCAGCATTCTGCCTAAATTCCTGTTTAGTGAAGCCGATATCAAAGCATACGAGCCGTTTATCATTACTTCTTCTGCCTTATTAATTGTGTTAGCAATGCAGGTTGTCATGGTTTTACAAAGTAGAGATAAAACGCATTGCTGTAATCAAACTGAAAGCGAAACAAGCGATGAAGTGAATCGTGTTAAAGTTGATGAGCCATTTGAGGAAATGGATATATCACCAAAGCTCATTAAAGGGATAAACCAATTGATTAATGAGCAGCAATTATACCTACAAAGTAACTTAAAAATTTCAGATCTTGCGCAAGCCCTTTCAGTGCCAGAGTACAAAATAAGTCGCGCAATTCGACATTATTACAAAGTAGCTAACTTTAATTTATTTATTAATCAGTATCGGGTTAAGCATGCTCAGGCCTTATTACTAAAAGATGAAGCACGGCACTGGAGCATTTTGAGTATTGCATTGGAAAGTGGTTTTTCTTCTTTGGCTACGTTTAATCGTGTGTTCAAAAGCATCGTGGGCGTGATCCCAAATGAGTTTAGAAAACAAAATGATAAGGTGCAAAATTCAAGTTTACCTGAGCTTGCTGAGTAGATGAGTGAGTTTTTCCTCCTTTTATTTTTGTTGATTTTTTTTGCAATTATTTAATGCAAACGTGTGTATCCATTTAAAAAATACCCCTCAAGTGTTCACCTAAAGGGCACTCATACAAGGTACTCATACAGGGCTTTTTAGTGTATTTAACGACGCCTTTTTCAGTGCATTTAACTACGTCTATTGCCGTGTATTAACAGCTTTTCGACGATTGTTTTTGTATGTTTAAGGCCAAAAAAACTCCACGATTGATTACCTAGTTTCAATTGTTACGTTCCCTTTTTAAGGTCAAACCTTTATGGTTTGAACGCGTTTAATTTACTGATTTATTGCAACTTGATAAGCA
Source organism: Pseudoalteromonas sp. JSTW (assembly GCF_013423925.1). Lineage (NCBI taxonomy): Bacteria > Pseudomonadati > Pseudomonadota > Gammaproteobacteria > Alteromonadales > Pseudoalteromonadaceae > Pseudoalteromonas > Pseudoalteromonas sp. JSTW. The sequence continues at coordinate 2,576,662 of NZ_CP058972.1, read as the reverse complement.
AACACACGAAACAGCGTTATAATTTTTAATACTAATTTCGTTTTTTACAATTTGGCATACTATTTTATGGTGATAGGCACAAAACTCAGAAAGCAATTATTACTGGCTTTTACAGCAGCCTGCATCGCTATTCTTAGTGCGCAAACGATTATTCGGCATTTTTGGATATTGCCTACCTTTGAAATGATGGCTAAACAAAATGATCGGATAGACATCCAGCGAGTTGAATCTCAGCTTCAACAGCAAATAGATGCGTTATCGAAAATGGTATTCGATAGTGCAGCATGGGATAGCATGTACGATGCAGCCAAAAACCGCCGTACAGCGTGGTTCAACAATGATTATGTAATAGCGGATGCACTTGAGCGTTTAGACGTTAATGGCTGGTATCTTTACGACACCAACGCGACGATCATTGGCGGAGGAAGCTTTGATAATAATTATCAACCTTACTCACCAGACATACTCGAAGTACCCCAACACCTTTTAGACAATGATTTAATTATTTTACCTAAAGAGATCATCGCAGAGTCAAAAGCCATGACCTCTAAAATTCACTTTTTAAAAATTAATGAATTACCTGCGGTGACGGTTGCTTATAACGTGACTAAATCAGATGGAACAGGTTCTCCTGTTGGAACGCTATTATTGTGGAGCTTTATTGATAAAGAATTTATTGAAAACCTCACCCCTGGCTTAGCTGACGATATTACGTATTACCAAGGTGAAAAAGCACAGGCTTTAAATGCGTACATCACGTCGTTTTTTGGCCATGAAAATACCGTTAATACGCCGATAGAGCATGACAAAAAGCTTTATATAGGAGTGCAAGATAAACACGCTAACTTGCTATTTGTTTTGTCTATTCCAATGCGTGAACGCACCTATGATAGAAGTTTATTTGACAGTTCTTTGATCACGGGGCTGCTTATATCGGGCTCGGTATTTATGTTGTTTTATTTATATATTAATCAGCAGTTACTGCGGCCATTGTCAGAAATGTTTGTGTCGGTGAGCAGTGCGCTTAATCATAAAGATTTCACTGTGCGCGCAGAATATAAAGGCGACAATGAGCTTCATCAGTTAGGTCGGGGGATGAATGAGCTATTTATGCTAATTGAAACTCAGCGAGCAGAAATTATAGAGCGACACGAAAAGTTAAGGCATATAAGCAACACCGATGCGATGACAAGCTTGGCAAATCGTCGTGCGCTGGATACTCACTTAGAAACGCTTGCGAATGACCCTGAGAATATAAACGAAAACGTGTCGTTGATCGTTGCTGATATCGATCACTTTAAACTTTATAATGATTATTACGGCCATGACCAAGGTGATAAAGCGCTTTGTAAAGTGGCTCAAGTTCTAAAAGCATTTACAAAACGAGGAACTGACTTTGTTGCACGTTATGGCGGCGAAGAGTTTGTTATTGTGCTTAGTAACACTGATGCGCAAGCAGCACTCGCTGTCGCTGAAACACTTCGTAAAGCAATAGAGTCTGCTGCCATTGTGCATGAGGGGCGAAAGGACGTTAAATTTGTAACATTATCGATTGGCATTGCCAGTAAAGCTGTATCACAGCCGTTTGACTCAAATACACTGTTTAAGCAGGCTGATGAAGCGCTATACCAGGCAAAAGCCCAAGGCCGAAATTGTTGTGTGTTAAGTCGCTAATTTTATAATCTTTATTGCTTTAATATAATTATAAAAACACGCCTTTTTGTAGCGGTAGGTTCTCCCTATTTATACATTTGTTTACAAAGATTATACATCTTAGTTTTTAATTTTTTACATTTGAATTAATCTTAACGCTCAAATATGTAATTTAATAATACTATTAGAGAAGGGATTTGTTTTATGTATAAAGTGACACAAAAATCTAAAAAAACTTCACTACTGCAGTGGGGGTTTGCTTTGTTAGGAGCGCTATCCTGTTATTCAGTGCAGGCTGAAGATTGCAATGCTATGCCTGAATCGGGTCAATTGTATTCTGTTATTAACCGAGGCTCTGGCTTAGCGTTAGATATTAATACGACTGATTCGGGAGCTGCACCTAATGTCATAACGTATGACTATTGGGGGGGCAATAATCAAAAGTTTCAATTTATTAAAGAGAGTGATGGCTATTGGATTATTCGCTCTAAGTACAACAATAAAGTGTTAGATGTGCTTGATTCGTCTCAGTCTAATGGAGCAAACGTTATTGTTTATGATGATTGGCAGGGCGCAAATCAACGCTGGCAACTTAAAGCATCGTCATCAGGCGGATTTAATATTACGAATAAGCTAACTAATAAGTCACTGACTGTGGCAGGGTCAAACAATGCGGCTAATGTTTATCAAAATGATGACGCAGGTGTCAGTTCTCAAAGATGGTTCATAAATCCTGTTGATGTAACATGTGGCAGCAGCAGTGGCGGCGGCAGCCAACCAACGCCAAGTAATTTAGTGGGATTTGCTGCACAACCAGGCCAAGATGGCTTATCAACAACCACGGGTGGCGGTAATGCAACACCTATTACGGTAACAAGCTGTAACGCGTTAAATACGGCGTTAAGCTCGACATCTCCTGCGGTGATCCACATACCTGATAACACGACGATTAACTGCCAGACCAGTAACAGAACTGTGCAGGCATGTCCCTTAGACTGTGGTCAATGGAACGATTACGGTAAAACATGGTACCGAGTGCCTGTTGGGAATCAAAGCTGTAGTGAATTGGGCAGCTCTTCAAATTCACCGGTAAACGTGACGCGTAATGAACGCCGTATTATTGTTCAGTCTAATAAAACGTTACAAGGTTTAGGTAAAAACTCAAAAATAGTGGGTGCCAGCCTCGTTATAAGCAAGCAACGAAATATTATTATTAAAAACGTCATGCTCGAAAACATTAATCCTGCACTTGTAGAAGCGGGCGATGGTATTTCAATTGATGATAGTAGCCATGTTTGGATTGATCATATGGCCTTTAACAAAATAAGTGATGGCTATATCGATATTGATAATAGCCAGAATATTACCCTGAGTTGGAATCGCTTCTATGGTTATAACACCCAAGTTTGCGCTAATCAGCATTGGTACACTCATTTATTCAGAAACTCTCAGGTGACTGCTCATCACAATTTTTGGGATACAGCAGCAGGGCGAAACCCTAAAATAGATGGCTATAATTCACGCGTTCATATGTTTAATAATTACTGGAAAAACATTACTTATTTTGCAATTAGTGCGAGTGATGGTGCTGAAGTACTTGTTGAGAACAATTATTTTGAAAACTCAGCAAAGCCTCATTGGAATCAAGGCTCTGGATATTTTAGTGCCTCAGGAAACATTTACACAGGACGTTCAGCAACAGATCAATATCGTGATAGTGGTGCAACGGTCTTTAGTGATGTGCAGCTTTACCCATATCGATTAGACAGTGCAAATACTTTGGGTAGCCAAGTAGATGGAGGAACGGGCCCTCAATAGATTAAGAACCCGTTTTATTGCTCAGCGAATGTTTTTCACAGGCGCTGAGCAAGTTTATTACAGTGCGACTAAGCTCTGTTCAAGCATGGCTTTTATTTGTGCAACGATTTTGGCTTCTGTTTCGGGCTCAAATTGTGCAATACGTGGCGTATGAATATGACCCGTTGGAATGTCTGAATTAAGCTCATCGCGTAGGCGAATACTCCGGTACGAAATTTCGTTTGATAGGTAGCCACCACCGCCACCTTTAACCGCAATTGCACCTTCAAGCTCTTTCAGTGATTGTGGTTCAAATGCTTTTTCAAGAGTGACCACTTTATGATTGTCGTTGATTGTGAATGGGCCTTTCGCTTTTTGCATATGCTCTACAGGTAGGCTGAAAGTCACAAATTCATTACCCGGCAATGGGCGGTCGTGAAGGTGTGATATTTTTGGTGCAGTTGCAGTACCGCCATACACTATATTCGCATTGTCTGGCGCAGTGACGCTACGGCGTTTACCCGGAAAGCGTTCAAGATCAAAATCTTTACTGCCCATGCTGATCGTAGCAATCATATCAACATTATTCAGCGCATAATATGGTGCAAGTAATGATTCAATAATACCTTGATCAAAGTCTTCATAGCGTACCGGCACCATTACCGTGTTTATTTCGGCACTAATACCTTGATAGCTAATCACTTGACCATCTAACAAAAGCGCTGCCACACCCGATGGGTTACTTTGGTTAATGTTTTTATCAAGTAAAAAGGGATCAAAGCCGGTAATTAAGATCTTTTTGTCGGTTTTTTTGCTGTAATCAAGATCGGTGCGACCACGGCTGCCATTTTCAAGCATGATTAATAATGCGGTTTGTTCGCTGTCTGTGATGGCAAACTGTGGTTTGCTGGTACGCATCACTTTGCTTGAAAGGAGGCGTGCCCAATATAGTTCGCGGTCATCAAAGCTATTTGTTTTGCTGATACGTGCTTTTGCATTGCGCCAAAGTTGTTTTGAATAATCATCGATAAGATCACTTGCTTGCTGGTAGCTCGACACCGCCTGCCAGTCTTTTTCAAATTGCGAGACCTCTTTCGAAAAAGCAGCTAACACTGTTGGCATGGCTTTTGTCGCTTTTTCGATACGAACCTCTTCAACAGTTAGCTCTGCTGCAAACGCAGTAAATGATGAGGCAATAAGGCTGGTAGCAAGTAAAACGTTTTTCATAGTTATCCTGTTAAGTTACAGCAAGTTTTTAGACTAAGTTAACTATCCTATGGATAAAAGCCCAGCGCAAATAAAATCGTTCAGTGCCGCTATTGCCTACATTCAGACAAAAAAGCGTGCGTGCAACTATCTTAGGATCAGTTTTGTTTGTTTACTCTGTGAGTCTGAAAGCAGCTTTCGGTACTTGGCAGGTGTAATGTGCATAATCGCTTTGAACTCTTTAATAAAATGCGGCTGATCGGTAAAGCCACACGCTTGCGCTATATCGGCAAAACTCATAGAAGGGTGATCTTTTATGGCTTGTTTAGCCATTTTTACGCGATAAATGCGTTCAAAATACTTAGGTGTTACTCCGCACTGGTTTTTAACTTGTCGTTCAAGTTGTCTTTGACTGAGTGGTGCTCGCTGATAGGCGGTTTCGAGTGGGGTTAAATTAATTAGGTTACGAATTAAGTGCTTAGAGTGCTCAGTTCCGCGATTAATCACTTTGGGTAGGGTTAAGTACTCGCTTAAAAGAGCCACAAAAGCACTAAGGCTTGGGTCTTTTTTAAGGCCTGTTGCTATTGTATTGAGTGACTCAACGTTAACTAAAGAATGTGTTGTGGCGTGCAGCTGCGGCAGTATTGTGGGATTAAAACGTATGCCGCAAAATCGTGCCTCTTTTGAAAAACTCAATTTTGATGCATGTGTCGATGTTTGCTGAAAAGCATAGGGTAGGGCGACTGGCTGATCATCAAGAAAAAGCTCACCAGCCACAGGAAAAATAACCCCAGTTGCCCCATCGCACGCGAGCCATTGGTCACCCTCTGAATGCGCCGAAGCACACCAGATAGCTTGAATAATTTCGGCTATGTCACCTTGTGGCGTCATGAGCTCAAGTGTTAAATGATTATTCATTAAACTCGACATCAGGTTTAAATGTTTTCACTATACGATTCCAGCTATTAATTGCATTAATGGCAACTGTTAATGCAACAAGCCCTTGCGCTGAAAATGCGTCAGTCAGTGTTTGATAGAAAGTATCATCAATTGGTTGTGCTTGTGTCAATTTTTCGCACAGTTTTAACGCAAGGCGCTCATGCTCAGTATAAAGCGGCATGTCTTGCCAAGCACTTAAACCAATAATGCGATTAGGTAATTCGCCATACTCGCGTGCTTGTTTAGTATGCATTGCAATACAAAAAGCACATTGATTAAGCTGCGATACCCTCAGTTTTATCAGCTCCCATATTGTTAAGCCGAAAGTCGCTTCGGCAGCATTTTTAATTAATGATTCTTGGTTAATAAGGTGCTTTATAAGCACGGGGCATGAAGAAAGATAATTAGCACGTTTCATAACGGTTCCTTAAATAACAATTTAGGGCCAGTTTAGAAAACGCATAGATTTAAATATTGCAAAAAAACGACATGTTTGAATGTTATTTATCTACAGTCATTCGCACCCGATTTTTAATCCTGTTATGCTAGCTTTATTAGCAATCACTGAGTGTTTAAGATGATTAATGATAATGATGTAATCGAAACATTAGATGAATTAGAGACATTTTTACGTCTTGTCGAAAATGGTGGCTTAGGCCTTGAAAATGTAGCAGGGGTCGCCTTGGCTACAAATAACAGTGATGGTCGCCCATTTGTCGCTGTTCTTGATGATAATCATCAACTATTACTGGGTCGGTATGTTAGTCATGACGTATACGAGAATGGTAAAGATATGGTGCGATATGGCGTGAAAAAACCGCATTAAAACGGGTTTTGTACCTATAATGTTGTACTTTTATGCCTGTAGTATAATAATATGTTCTTATCGAGCGCTAAATTAATTAAAAAAAGGGAAGTATATGAAGTTTTTAAGTGTTGCTCTTTTAGCCGTGTTAATGACCGGTTGTGCGAGTTCAAGTGATGAACAAGCAAGTAATGATGGTTTAATTTGTAAAATGGAAAAGCCAACGGGTAGCAATATACCTAAGCGTGTTTGTCGTACTCCAGAACAAATTGCAGCAATGGAAAAAGAAGGCCGAGATGGCATTCGTGATATTCAACGAAATAGCACAAATACAGTGAGACTATAATCGCTGAATAGATTGTTTCTGAATCGAATTTATAAGGGCCACGTGTAAATACGTGGCCCTTTTTTGTTATAGTGCGGTGCGTATACCGAGGGCAATACTGCGACCTGGCTGCGGGGCTAAATATCGTAAATAGCTTTGATGTGGGCGTATTTCTTGGTTTGTTAGGTTGTCTATAGTTATAAACAGCTCATTATCAAATCCCAAAAGTGAATTTGCGTAACGCATGTTCATGCCCATACTGTAGTAGCTTGGTGATGCGTGTTCAAACTTTGCAAGCTGCTCTTGCGCTTTGCTGTGTTGGTAATCAATCGTGGTTTTTATATTTTCAAATTGCCAATGAATTGCTGCGCCATAGCTGTCGGCAGGCGTGCGAGGAATGCTATCTCCTTCGAGTCGACGGCGAAAATACTCTGCCTCTTGGGCTTCATCAGGGTTAAAAAAAGCCTCTGGTGTAAAAGGGTCATAGCTTCCGTCAAATTGATATACCGGTGTGTTTTTTGTTTCGTCAGCATACGCAGTAAAGGTGAAATCGCCTAAATTTTGCGTGTTGAGTGTATAGTTGAGCTCAACTTCGAAGCCTTTATTTAAGGTATCTGCTTGACGCCATTCTTTAACATACACACCTCCTCTGTATACTCCTGTGCTGCCTAGGTAAATATAATTATCGTAGTTATTTTTGTACCAACTCGCAGTCAGGCTTAGGTTGTCGAAGTGAAAACCTGTGCCAATTTCGTGCGCTTTATTCACTTCTTTTTCGAGGCTTGAATTACCTTGCTCTTCAATTAACAGTGCATAATGTGGGTTACTTGCATACAGTTCATTGATACCGGGGGCGCGCTCGGCATGGGTCGTACTTGCATCGACATACCAAAACGAAGAAATATCCCAATTTGCAGACAATGAATGATTAAACAGCTCAAACTCATTATCTTTTATGGCTGCTCCTTGACCTCGTCCGGGCTGATAGTGGTCGTTAATAGTTGGCGTGTAATTGACTTTTTCGTAGCGTGCTCCAATTTGCAACGAAACAGGCCCAATTACTGCATCTTGCAGTATGTATGCACCTTGGCGTTTAGCGTTAATGTCGGGTAGGTAATTGTTTTTGCCACTGCCTTGTTTTTCACTTCTATCGACAACGAGTCCGAATGTACCAGCGAATTGTTCTGTAAATTGATAATTTAACGTTGGACTAAGTTGCCAGTTTTTTAAAACGAATGTGTTCACGCTGCTCTCGTCGAGATTTTCGTCGTCTAGCTGTTTTGAGTACACCGCTTTTATATTGAACTCATTTAAGTATGGATTAGCTGAAAAATGTTTTTGGTAAAGTGCATCAATACGATATTGAGATGAGTAAATACGAATATTTCCCGACTGTTCAGTCTGTTGTGCATCGTGTGAATGCACTGCTGGACGGGCTATGTGAACAAACCCCGGTATTGCCCTATTTGCGGAGTTGTAATTCACAGACATGCCAAATAACTGCTCATCGTCAAATCGCTGACTGCCACCAAAAGTTAAGTTTGTTTGGTAATAACTTGAATTGACTACTTTATTTTTAGAGTTAGCGAGTTGATGAGTAATTATTTGCTGCTCAATAGGGGTGACATCAACAAACTGAGTGCCATCATGCTCCCATGTCGGTCTTGCCAAAGAAACTTGGCATTGGCTTACCTGTTGGCTATTTAAAACCAACGAGTCCCAATTTGAGCAGTCTGCTGCTTTGCTAGTATGAGGAACTTTATAATCACTCTGCTCGCGATAAAGAAGGTTAACGTTATACGCAAAGTCGTGTTCTTGACCGCTTGCGGTGCCAAGCACAGAGGACGGGGCATTGTAGCCCGTTTGAATTTCAAGTTTGTCTTCTTTTTCAATACCTTGTTGTAAGGGAATACGGCCATCATTTATATCAACAATCCCTGCCATGGCTTCACCACCAAAAGGAATTGTTGCACGAGCGCCTTTAAGTACCGTGATCGATTCTGCAAAAAAAGGCTCAATAGGTATGAGTTGATCGTCGCTCACCGCTGACATATCACGAATAGGCATGCCATTACTGGTGATCAGTACTCGTTGGCCTCCTTGCCCACGAATTTGTGGCCGACTTGCCGAAGAGCCGAAAAAACTGGCACTAACACTGGGTATTTGTGAAAGCGTATCACCCAATGTTGTTGCTTTTTGTTGCTCTAAAAGATCACCAGACAATACAGACTTACCTACAGCAACCTGGTTTATGGGGGAATAGTCTTTTATGTCGCTTTTTATCTCTATGTGTTCGATTTCATTTGCGTGCATAGATGAAGAGATACCTAAGCATAAAAGGGAGATTTTAAATTTCATTACTTTCTCTTTGTTATGTTACATCATAACAATTGTATTCTGTATCTAAATACGGTTCAAACAATTACGTTCATTATTAACTTAATTTTTAAGTGGGCTTAAGTAGGGTCGGTTAGAGTTCTTTCCATAAAGGAGCACTGCGACGCTGAAAAACCTTGCTAAGCAACTGTTGATGGATATTTTCTACGAGCTTTTTTCAAGGCACGATTGATTCGCCAATGCTTCTAAGTAAAGCACAGAGAATCAGATAAATGGTACAAAACACACCACGTCGCTATTAATTTAAGTCGACTTTTGCTTGCTTAAAATATCGTCATTACTATAAATTAAAGTGCCTATTAGTTTTACTATAAGTTGTCTTAAAATAAGGATAATCATATGACAGATAATTACACACCACCTGAAGCAAGCCTTGAAATTCCCACAGAGAATAACTCAGGACAAGGTAAGGTGGGCGAGTTACCAGAAGGCGTAAAGGGGTTTAGTTGGGGAGCGTTCTTTTTAAGCTGGATTTGGGCAATTGGCAACAGTACGTGGATAGGCCTATTAGCTTTAGTTCCTTATATTGGTTTTATTGTGTCTATTTACTTGGGCTTTAAAGGCCGAGAGATGGCGTGGCAAAACAAACGATGGGACAGTGTTGAGCATTTTCAGCGAGTGCAAAAACAATGGTCATTTTGGGGAGTACTGATTGTTGGTGGCCTATTTATACTGGGTATCGTGGCAGCTATTTTACTTCCTGCGATGCAATCAAGTAGCTATTAAGCTTTATACTTACAAGTTTTGTTAATGCCAGCTTTTACTGGCTCAATATACCATCAGGATATTCGCTTTTTATAAAATAACACAGTGAACGGCGTCGATAATATTGAATAATATTGAAGACTTTGTCAGTGCAAATAAAAATGAAGTAGAACAAATGCAACAGCTCGGTGCATAGCAATACTGCCATTATAAAGTTTAAAGCCCCTTTGTTGGGGCTTTTTTTTAGCCTTAACAAATTGAGCATTGTTCATTATGACGAACAACTATAGTATTTCAGTAATTTGATTAATTAGGGCAGGGCGTATGTTACGATTTTTTTCTATTAACCAAGGTGTGATCACCGAAACTGAGCCAGCCCCCGATACACCTTTAGCAACCGCTATTAAAAATGCGCATTGGATAGACACCATTAATCCAAGTGAAGAAGAGCGCCAAGCACTTGCAAGCACATTAAATATTACGCTTCCTGCGGCGGATGATGTAGACGAAATTGAAGCATCATCGCGGTGTTTTATCGACCACGAAGGCTTGCATGTGCATGCATTGTTTATGTCGCCTAACGAAGGGCGTTTTAATACGGTGACGGTCGCATGTTTACTGCAAGATAACTGCTTACTAACGATTCGCGATGATGAATTAGCCGATTTTCGTTTATTGCGTTTACGTGCTCGCAAAGGGCAAGTGGCATGTGATAACCCTAAACAATTACTCGTGACTTTATTCGATCAAAAGGTCGAAAACCATGCAGATATGCTTGAAGATATGCATCATCAACTCGAAAAACTCAGTGCGTATGTGCTCGAAGAGGATGACTCAGATCTTGAGGAAGCAGTGAGCCGAATTTCTCGCCTTGAGGACAACAACGGTAAAGTACGTTTATGTTTAATGGATACGCGACGAAACATTTCGTTTTTACTGCGTAATTTGGGAGCGCCCAGCGAAGACCGCGAGTCTCTGCGCGAAATTGTCCTCGATATCGATACCTTGATGTCTCACTGCACCTTTTTGTTTGATAAGGTGAACTTTTTAATGGATTCGACTCAGGGCTTTATTAATATTGAGCAAAACCAAATAATTAAGACTTTCTCAATCGCCTCAGTGGTGTTTTTACCTCCCACCGTGGTTGCCAGTATTTACGGTATGAACTTTAACTCTATGCCTGAGCTTAACTGGGCATGGGGATACCCGTTCGCGATTGGCGTGATGTTGTTGTCGGGTTTTGCCCCTTATTTATTTTTTAAACACAAAGGCTGGTTATAACGTTGTTTTAAAGAATAAAAAAGCCCAGCAGATGCTGGGCAAGGGGTCTTCGGATAGAAGGGAGGGTTTAACTTTTCAGTTCGCCCGTTGACGATTCGATGTGCGCACGAACAAACCACTGAAATTGCTCTAAGTCTGCTAATTGACCTGTGATCATATCTTCAGAAACAGGGTCAAGCTCGGCTAACTTTTCAATGGCTTGGCGGTGATCTTTATTCACCCCGTTATACACTTTATCAAGGGCTGACAAGTGGTCGGTTACGAGCCCTTTGCCAATTGAATAATCTTTCCAATTACGACGGTCGACAATCGATTGCGGTGTGCCAACGGGCACGCCACCCATAGTTGCAATACGCTCTGCGATAGTGTCGGTCATTTCTTGTACGGCACTTACTTGTGGATCGAGCATTTCGTGCACACCAATAAAGTTAGGGCCGACTACATTCCAATGAATGTGTTTTAAAGTGAGGTGTAAATCGATTAAAGCGACCATACGTTGGTCTAAAATAGCAATCGTGTCAGCGGCTGATTGGTTGTTAACACCGGGTGCTGTGAATTCTGCGACTTTCGATGATGTGTTACTCATTACTCCTCCGAGTTTCTTTAAAAAGTTGTTCCATGATGCTTTCTGTAATGACCAGAAAGCGAAGTTATTTAAAGAGGAGCAAGCGTTGTACCAAAATTAATGATATTTATAAGTTATTGTTTTTATTTGTTTGTTTTTATTTTGAGGTGTGCAGTGAGGTTTGTGGGTTTAGCTTATTATGAAAACTCTGCACACTGAATGTAAAAAATTCAGTGTGCAGTGGTAGAAATAATTACTCGTTTATATATCAAGATAACAATGCAGCTGCTAAACGAACAAAGTCAGACGAGGTTAAAATACCTACTAGGTTATTGTCTTCGTCGACAACGGGCATACAACCATGACGATTCTCGACAAAGAATTTAGCCACCTCATGCAGTGGCTGCTTTGCAGAAATACTGGTGAAATCGGTTGCCATGATATCGGCTACTTTGGTTTGCTTTTCTTTTCGCTCGAGTGCGCTGGCGCTAAAGTTGGCCATAATGTTCATTACTTGGGCAATCATTATTTTCTGCGTGAGCATGCCTACTAAGCCACCGTGCTCGTTAATAACGGGAATGTGGCGGATGTTTTTTTCTTTCATTAAATTGTGGGCATCATGCAAGGTGTTGTGCGCACTAATCGCAAATGGGTCTGGAGTCATTAAGTCGGCGACGAGGTGTGTCATGGTTTATTCCCTACAAAGTAATTAATAAGGTATAAGTTTAGCTTTAATTGGGCTGAATACACTTTGTTCAGATCAAAGTTTTATTGATCGATGAAATTTTTTAGATCAGCAGTGACAGCCTGCCATTGTTACTTTCATTGCTTTTTAAATATAACTAAAAGTACTTTTTAACACGGCTGTATATTTGCTACTTTCTTAGAGCTTAAAAGGAGAAAGTTATGGCAATAAATAAATTATGGCGGCATCTCACTGAGCCTTGGCAGCGCGCAGCAGGTGCGTGGTTTGCTTTTTTTCTGTTATTCAATGCCTATTGCTTTTTTTGGCGTCACTATATTGGTGGCGGTCATTACCAATTTTTTGATTCACAATTATTTTGGTTAAAAGAGTGGGGAAGCTTATGTGTGCTTAGCATAGGGGTTGTTGCATTTTTTAATTTAAAAGCGCGCGTTAAAAGTAGAATTTACTTTTATCCTACGATGTTATTGATGAGCATCTCATTGATCATTAGCTTACGTATTTTAATAGATTTTGATTTTTATGGTTATGCGCTCGCAGCCTCGGTTACTCAGCTTTTTCCAAAATACTTCATTGCGAGCACTCTAGTATTAATACTGTGGCATGTTTTCACGGTACAAGCAGAGTCAACACCTGCGACGGTCCGACCTGAACACTCTGAGCATCTTGAAAAGACTGATTATATTGAAGTGAACCATAAAGGAGTCGCTAAAAAGCTGCCGTTAGCGTCAGTGGTTTTTATAAAGTCAGCAGGTAATTACTTAGAGATACAGACCGTTGAGAGTCGTTACTTAAAGCGAGATACCATTAAACACCTATATTCTGAACTACCGTCTGACACATTTTGCCAAGTACACCGTAGTTATATTGTTAATGTTGCCCAGATTGCTGATTTTAATCTGGCGCTCAATAAGCGAAAATTGACGATGGCAGCAGGTTTTAGTGTGCCAGTGAGTAAGTCGTTTAAAGCCCGTGTATCTGATTTGCTCAGTGTCGAAGATTCATTCATCACAAAATAGGTGATTTCGTCACAGTTCTATATAAATCATAAGGTTAATCATTATTCTTGAACACATAAAAATCATTGTTTAAGGATTAATTAAATGAAAAACACCAAGCAAACTACGCATAAGTTCTTGCACTGGTTGAGTGCGCTATTGGTTTTGACTGTGATTGTAATGGGTTACTACATGACCTGGGTTACCGATTACAGCTTATACCACTGGCATAAGTCGATAGCGGTTATGATTGCGATGCTATGGGTAGCCAGAATTATCTATCGAATACGAAATCCGTTTCAATCAGCTGTGCAAAATCACCTTACCAAATGGTTGCATGTTTATCATTGGGGGCTGTTAACTTTATTAGCTATCATGCTTGTTTCTGGCGCATTTTATAGTGGGTTTGGCGGCTTTGGTATTGGCTTGTTTTCGTGGCAACTCATTGCTAGTAACTACAATGAGGCAGGCGAGGCGGTTGCCTCTATTGCTTGGTTAAGTGAGGCAGGATGGCAAGTTCACATTTTGTGTGGTTATTTATTATCAGCCGCGCTGTCGTTACATATCTTAGCGGCACTTAAGCATCACTTTATTGATAAAGATATGACTTTAAAAGCCATGCTTTAAAGGTTTATTTCAACCCGGTTTCTGCCCTTATTTTTAGCCGAGTAGAGCGCTTTATCTGCTCGGTTAATTAGGTTATCGAATGTGTCATCTTGTTGCCAACGGGTTAGCCCGAAACTGGCAGTGAGTGTGATGTTATTTTCATGAAAAACAATTTCGCTGGTTTCAACAATAGTCCGAAGCGTCTCTAGCTTTTGTTGAGCAGCATTTTCGCTGGGCTCAAAACTCAGAATGAGGAATTCCTCTCCGCCCAAACGGCAACATAAGTCTTGTTTGGCTAAATGGTGATTTAACAGTTCAGAGAATACTTCAAGTACGAGATCTCCCCCTTCATGGCCATAACTATCATTGATACGTTTAAAGTAGTCTATATCTACCACGCTGGCATACAGTTTTGAGTTGTGTTTTGAGGTTAATAAACGCTGTTGTTCAAGTATAAACTGTAACCCTCGGCGGTTGTATAAATTGGTGAGGGGATCTTTTAAAGAAAGGTCTAAGTAACGTTTTTTCTCGTCGATAAGTAACGTTGTTATGAGGCCTAGTCCTATCATCACAAACACAGTGGCATGCCCAACAACCGTTAGCGAATAAAGCACCGCAACAGTTAGGTTCCCAGAGACTACAATGGCTAATTGGCTTATTGCGATGATCAATAAAATACACAGGGCAATGGCGAGTACCCCATTGCCTATATTACTTTTTAGTATGGCGCGTTTGAAACTGACGTAAATAAGAACGGGCAGAGTTATAAATGTATAACTTAGCTGCGCGATAGCTAATTGGTTTATGGTTTTCATAAAAAATATAAACACGGCGCATACGAGACTAAAGGCTATTACTTGCAGGTTGAAGCGAGACTTTTCGTCGTAATTAAAAATAGCTAACTGAAGCAACATAATAGAGAGCACGTACATGGCGACACCTGAGCGAAAGTCAGGTGTGAGCTCAAAAATATTCTGTATCCATAACCACGAAAAGCCCGCCATTCCTAAATAGAAATACAGGTTAAATAGTGAGATTGATCGACTGTTAAACCCACTGGTCATTAATTTTGTGGCAATAACCGAGCAGGTAATAACGGTGATCATTAAGAAAATATAGAACCCGTGATAAAAATAGTTCTCGATGCTACCAGTCATGAGTCACACTGAAATGCACTGTATTAGTAAAGAGTAGCACAGAAAGTTTCCCCGCGAGAAAGAGATATATCCCTGATTATTCAGGGTGATGAATATGTGAATAAGCATCTATTGCATCAATACTGGGTTTGATCCCCTTTCCCAAAACAATGATTAACTGTGTTGTAATTTCACGCTTTGCAATGTGGGGTGGCGACTCACTAGGGTAAGGTGAAGCTTGCCTTGAACAGGTAAGTAAACCACAGCGTGTTGTATAAGTTGCAGTTTGTCTGTGCGAGTTAAGCGCTGTATTGTTGTGCGATATGTGTGTATCTTGCGTGGTGACAACGAACCAGTCGTAACCTTGTTTTAGAGTTAGTTTGGCGGCGTGATGCAAACTAGCATCAAGCACGCCTTGCTTTGATAGCCTATTACTTTTATAGCGAAGCACATATTGGTTTTCTGCGAGCGGCTTAATTGTCAGTCCAACATGATTATCAATGTCATTATGCTGATCTGTGCTGCTGCAGCCACTGAGAATAAGCGTTATTAATAGTGTGATTAAAAACTTCATGGTTATTTTACCTATTGCCACTTATTCTCGCGTGCTTGCTGTTCTAGAGTGCGGTCGAGCGGCTGCCCCTTAATTGTATTATCGATAAAGGTGTCGAGCGCTGACGTGTTACTCGCGAGGCTATATGTTTGTCGATCATAGGGCTTTTGCTCAGTAGAGACTTTAAGTTGCCAAGTACCGTGTTCTTTACAGGCAATATGAGACTGCTGTGTTTGTTGTTGGTAAAGGGTGTACTGTCGACAAAAGTCCCCCGTCGAATTAATAAAACTTAATTGTGCTGTAAGTGAGCGTGCACTATCTATATTTGTTTTGTCACCGCTTAGTTGCTGCTCTAATGCATTTGCTATGGGCTGTTCAATATTTAATTGCTGTTGTTGCGTTAAACTGGCAACGCCCACAGTAAATAGCACAGCAATACCTGCTGCGACAGCGAGTTGCTTACGGCTGGCTTGTTTTATTTTTTGCCACTTCGACAGTGAAACAACCGTGTCGTTTGTTTGCTTGCCAAGGGTTTTTTCTAGCGATTTAGACAGTGGCATTGCATCAATTTGCTCAGCATGTTGTTTCACTAGTAAATCAACTTCGCTTAATTCGGCAAGGCGTATGGCAAGGTCTTCATTTTGCGCTATGGCGCTGCGAACTCGCTCCATTTCTTGCGCTGATAATTCATTGTCTAAAAAGGCACTGAGAGTTTGGTCGTCAATCATTAGGCGTTTTCCTTAGTGAAGTCAGGCTTTATTAATTGATACAAGGCACTTCGAGCTCGCGATAACTTACTCATAACGGTTCCAACAGGAATATCTAGCGTGTGTGCAACGTCTTTATAAGCCATGCCTTGCACTGCAACTAACGAGATGATTGCACGCTGCTCATCGGGCAGGGTAGTTAAAGCGTGGTTGACGCGTTTAAGAGTTTGCGAGGTCGCCAGGTGTTCCTGCCCATCATCGCATGTGGGTTCTTGTAAATCGGTATTTTGAACCGCTTTTAACCTTACTTTTTGCGAGCGATATTCATCAATCCATACATTACGGCATACTTTAAACGCCCACTTTAGTGGCTCAATATCGTCAGGAATTCCTTTTACCAATAGCTTTTCGATGGTAATTTGCACAACGTCATCTGCATCAGCTTGGTTGCCGGTTAGCGAAAATGCAAAACGCCTAAGTGCAGGTAATAAACTGGTTAGTGTATTAGTCATGTTTTCCCTTATTTGTTAGGGCGTGTGGCCTTATAAATTAAGTGACTCATGAATGATTCAGCCTACACGCACTACTATAACGAGTAGAAACTGTTTTTATTCCCTAAATATGCAATTTATTTTTATTTCAAACGTTATACCTTTAACCTTAGTCAAAAGAGAAGTGACTGTAACATGAAAATAAAAGATGTTGCCCTTGGCACGTTATTGCTCATGTCGAGTAATTTATATGCCACGGTTATAAAACCGATCAGCCCTATTATAGAGCAGATAGACCCAGCTATTGAACGTATTGAAGATAGGCTCGATATTCCACGTCGCGCATTGCCTAGCATTGATTCTATTCAACAACTTGCGACTGATATAAGCGCATTACCCAGCCGGTTGGCCATTTTGAATACGGTAGGAAAACCAGCATTCATAGAAATCGAAACAGAGCAGGGTTTTAGAGCCGTTGAACGGCAATGGATTTTGTTAGCCAATGAGCAGCATAGAGCGAAGCTAGAGCACATTGGTGCACAGATAGTCAGTCGTCAATCATACGATGCTTTGGGAATGGTTTTATTACGATTTGTGGTGCCTGAACAGTTTGATTCAAAAGCTCAATTACAACGTCTTTTGTCGATAGATGATGCGGCCTTATTAGGACGTAATCACATTTATCAAGCGCAGCAAGGTCCTTTGCAAGGCGTTAACACACATAAAAACCGGCCCGTTTGCGACTTGCCTGTGCGGGTAGGCATGATCGACAGCGCACTTAACTTGGCGCACCCTGGTTTTGTGGGGAGCACCATTGAGACTCGGTCATTTCTACCCAATTCCGTGGCATCACCTGACTTACATGGCACTGCGGTCGCCGGTGTTATGATTGGTAAAACGGCCAAGTTATCGCCATTATTAAACCAAGCAACGTTATACAGCGCGGCGGTTTTTTATCGTCAATCAGACTTGTCACAGGGTGCCACATTGGCTGCTATTGTTGATGCCTTAAATTGGCTGGTGGCTGCGCAAGTTCCAGTGATTAACCTGAGTTTTACTGGGCCAGATAATGCTATTTTAGCGGCAGCAATTAAGGCGACAATTGCGCAGCAAGTGACTCTTGTTGCAGCAGCCGGTAATGATGGCCCCGCTGCATTGCCGCTTTATCCCGCGGCGTATGAAAATGTTATTGCAGTGAGTGCGGTTGATAAAAATGGGCAAATATACCGTTGGTCAAATAAAGGTGACTACATTGATTTTGCAGCCTTAGGTGTCAACGTATTAACACTAAACTCGGGCGGTGGTGTAGGGGTTGAATCAGGAACTTCAATGGCGGCGCCGCAGGTGACTGCGGCTGCGGCATGTTTGGCGGCGAATCCCGATTACACACCCCATTCTATCTATAATAAGTTAGTTGAGCGTGCAGTCGATAAAGGAAAACCCGGAAAAGATAGCGTGTTTGGGCATGGCTCAATCACTTATTAAGGCTTAAAATTCAGCACGCAAAGAAATGGACGCAATGCTTTGTGTGTATGTATTTGCCTCTAACTGAGATTGATAATCCCCATACTCAGCCTCGGTAATTAAACTTAACGAATCAAGCAGCGATAGTTGCCAATGCGCGGTTAAGACATGGCGGCTTTCATCACGTGATGGAGTTGGCTCAGTGAGCATATCGTTTGGATTCTCTTGATAGTCTTTATCTTGATATCGCCAACCAATGCTCGCTTTATTTGTGTTGCCGAAAGCGGTGAACGTGTGTGAAACGCGCGTGTTTAAAGTCCAGCCAGAAAAGTCATATTGTTGCTCAGTTGCCTCTTCTTTGTCGAGACTTGCACCCAGTAGCAACATGGTATTACCTTGATTTATAAAATAAAAAAGACTGGTGTCAAGGCCAAGGCTTTGTGCATCACGAGCAGGTTGAGTGGTAAACTGTTTTTCACCCGCTTTCAATGCTGCTCTTAAATATGTGGTGTTATTGACAAAGTGACCTATGTAAAGACTTCCTTGGTCGAGCGTTAAAAATGTTTTGTTTGCCACTTGGGCTGTTGCACCATCATAACGAAAGCCAATGTCAGTGTGTGTTAGCTTATAATTTGTGTCTAACCCGTATTGATGGAGCGATAAGTCGTATTGATCCAAGGTATGGTAATTGGTGTTTTCATAACGATAACTGGGTGTGAACTTGAGTGCATCGGTTGCTTTAAATTCTGCACTTAGACCCGCAGACAGCAAGGTGCCAGTGTCACTTTGCGATGAAATGACATCGAGCTCTTTTATTGCTAAATCTGAGTTGCTCGTTAAACCAATCTGAGCATGTGTATTAAACGTTGCATCGGCTGCGGTTGCATGAATGCTTAACGTCATTGCACTCATTACAGCAAGTGTTGTTAGTGTACGCATAGCGACCTCCTTAAAAGTGCGCCGGGTAATAACCCGGCACAACACGACTTTAAAGGCCTAAATTAAGGCTATTTTGGATACTGTTAACCACTTCTGTTGTTGTGGTCGCGGTGACTTGGTCAGCAACTTGTTGGCTGACACTATTACTCACAGTAGAAGTTACCGTTTGCTCAACACTACTTTGCACAGAGTCGATAGCGGCTTGTTGCACATTCCCTGACAGGCTTGATTGTAGGTTGTTGCTAATGGCAGATACTTGGTTCACATCAAGCAGTGGGAGCTCGGTTATGTTCGCTTGAGTTAATGAACTTGTTTGCTGATCTAGCTGGTT
This sequence comes from Pseudoalteromonas sp. JSTW, assembly GCF_013423925.1. Taxonomy (NCBI): domain Bacteria; kingdom Pseudomonadati; phylum Pseudomonadota; class Gammaproteobacteria; order Alteromonadales; family Pseudoalteromonadaceae; genus Pseudoalteromonas; species Pseudoalteromonas sp. JSTW. The sequence goes on along the minus strand of NZ_CP058972.1, from coordinate 2,557,061 downwards.
TTGCAAGGTCAGTGCAGTAGGGTTAATTGCATTACTTGTGGTCATTGCATTAACCATCGATACGCTGTTATCAATAGTTGCACCTGCTTGGTTTGATATCGCTGTTACACTCACTGAGTTGGCAGACTCATTAATGCTATTAAGTGAGCTTGCGGTAGTTGCAGTAGGCGTTTGTTCAGCATTTTGAGCCGTGTTTGTTGTGTTTGTTTCAGTACTGGTTTGTGCACTGTTGCTCGTAGTCGTGTTTGTTTCTGTGGCTGAGTTTTGAGTTGTCGCAGAGCCTGAAACTTGGCTATTTTGCATCAATGATGTCGTGCTTGTTTGGCTTGCATTAGCCGGTGCAAGAGATGTTTGCATATTACTTGAAGCTTGTTGGTCGGTTGATACCGATAATTGCACATCTGCTGCGTAGCTCGCCGTTGTTAAACCTGCTGAAGTTACTACACACATTGCGATTAAAGTTTGTTTAAAGTGAGTCATTGTCTCGTCCTCTTTTTTACGAATTGACATAGAGGTAACGAACAGACGAGATATTTATTCCCAATTTTTTAGCAGATGCTAAAATTGTAATCTTGGTCTCATTTTTAAATAAGGCCCGTTACTAAAGCAAACTAAACAAGACCGACACGACTAAAAGTAGTGCCATTAAGTAGTTAAATAGTTTTAAACGAGTGGGGCTTGAAAGCCAGTGTTGTAGTTTTTCGCCTACTAAGGTCCACGAGCTCACGCAAGGTAAATTAATTAAACCAAATACGGCACTGACGATTAATACCGCTGATACGTTTTTGTTTGGAGCGTATAAGCTTATCGCACTAAGCGCCATTGCCCATGCTTTAGGGTTCACCCATTGGAAAAGGGCCGCTTGAATAAAAGTAAAAGGCTTACCTTTATTTTGTGTGTGTTGTTGTCCGTTGCTGGTGGCTATTTTATAAGCGAGATATAACAAATAAACAACACAAAACACTTTTAGAATGAGGTAGCTTAGCGGAAATAAGTCAAACAGCTGCATAATGCCGAGGCCAACTAAAAAGAGCATCAACATAAAGCCTAACGTTACCCCAAACATATGCGGTGTGGTCCTTTTAAAACCAAAATTGGCACCTGAGCTCATCAACATTAAGTTATTGGGCCCAGGGGTAGTTGACGAAACGAGGGCGAATAACGCCAGTGCTGTCATCATCTCAAAACTCATCGTAGTCTCTCCCTGTTTGTTAAGTTGCAATTATAGATTGAAATGCACGCAATTATCGCGCTTAATGTTGTTTTTGGTAGTTTGAAATCACAATTTAAAATGAAGAAAGATAGAATTAACGACAGAATATTGCATGAGTTAAGGCGTGATGGCCGTTTAGCAAATACTGAGCTGGCAGAGAAAGTGGGGTTGTCGCCATCGGCATGCCTAAGAAGGGTTCAAGAACTTGAGCGGCTCGGGGTGATTTCGGGGTACCGCGCAGTGATTAATCATCACGCTGTTGGTTTAGGTTTTATCGCTTATGTAGGCGTGGGTTTAAACGACCACTCAACAAGCTCGCAGCTCGCATTTGAGCAAGCACTCGCGTTTATTGATGAAGTTAAAGAGTGTCATAACGTGACCGGTGCGTTTGAATATTTACTGCGGGTAGAAACGGCAGATTTAAAATCATATAAAGCATTTCATGCTGATGTGCTCGGTTCAATTCCTCAGGTAAGAACCATTACGTCACATGTGGTGATGGGGTCTCCTAAAGATGAGCGAGCATAATAGGAGAGATTAAAAGAGTGATAAATGACTCTTTTGCATTTTAATAATCATGTTAATCACTCTATGAATACAGCAGACTGCTCATACGTTTAATCAATACGTTGAGAATGTACCTGTTAAATAAGGTTACTTATAAAGTCCAGAAATCCCCTGTTTTGTTAGGCATTTTTTAGCCGATACAGCATGGAGTTATTTTCTAAACTCATTTATTTCAACGTGTTAAATGTAAAGTTGCTGTTTTTATAGAGGCGGTTTTTATGAGAGGGTTTTTGTCTATAGATAAAAATAGCGAGTCATTTTTAAGTTATGGAAAAATATATTTAATTTTATATCTTTACGCTATAGAACAAATAATAGTCAATTCGAGGATTATATTCTAAGTTTGGCTATTGAACTTGCCTTAATTGTTGGTTTATTATCCACCCCCTAATTCTAATTAAGGGATAATAATAAGAATGGATCTCCACACATTGCTCGTTTGTACGGCACTGGTTAGCTTTATAATGATGTTAACAATGGCTGCTTTGTACATTGCGAGTCGTAACGAAAGTTATTTAATTGATTGGCTGGTGTGTGGTGCATTATTTTTCGCTTCCAATTTATCGGGTATTCTCGCGACTAATGTCGATTTTCCTTCGTTTTTCCATCCTGCTTTTGCGAATGCTTGCTATTTAGCTGGGCATGCAGCGCTTTTCAGTGGCGTATCTAAATGCTTATATAATCGTTCGATGTGGGGGGTTGTGCTGATCGTTTTTGTTGGCATTTTTGTTATGCATTTTGTGCCAGCAATGAATGAGTCAATTGAACTGCGTATTGTTGTTTTGTATCCGATGATTGCTGCACTTGATATTTCGGCGATGCTAGCACTTTGGAAGCACCGAAAAGAAGAGGCGGGTAAAGCGTATTACTTGCTCATTATTTTGTTGTTTATTTTCTCGGCGCAACAGTTATTTAGAGGCTATTTGTTACTGACAGGTATTGAAAATACGCCATGGATTGAAAAGCATCAACTTTTAAACATAGGTAGTTTAGCGGTTATCGCTTTTTACTTTTTACTGACGATAGCATTTTCTGTTGTGGTGACTTGGCGTAAAGAACTCGCGTTAAGAGAGTATTCTTTAACGGATCATTTAACAGGGTGGTATAACCGTAAAGCGCTTGAGGTATTTGCTAATAAAGAGCTAAAGCGATGTATACGCAATGACACCCAGTTAGCCTTTATAGTGTTTGATATTGACCACTTTAAATCAGTGAACGATCAGTTTGGACATATACTTGGCGATAAAGCTATCGCACATGTAACCGCAATTGCTAAACAGCAACTCAGGGAATATGACCAATATTTTCGCTTAGGAGGCGAAGAGTTTGCTGTGTTAGTGAGCCACATAAGCGGCCAAGACGTTGAGTTATTGGCACAGCGTATTCGAAAATCAGTTGCAAAAACACCGCTTATTTTAGACGATGAAACTGTGTATCTGACAGTAAGTGTCGGAGTTGCAATGTTGAACCCACAAGAAACAAGTTGGCAAACAGTACTAAAACGTGCAGATGATGCGTTGTATCGTTCAAAGCATCAAGGTCGTAATCAAGTAACGAGTTGTGGCGACTTAGCAAAAATATAAGCATCTCGAAAATAATTGCTTATTCCGAGTTTGAAACACTCCACTAGAGAAAACATTAACTTTTCACAATACTGTGATGATGACTTTTAAGCGCATTCATAAAATGGCTAGTCTGGCTATGTGAATGGTTAGTTTTGCCGTTTGGAATATCACCGTTATTTAATTTTATTGTGCCTAATCAACAACTCGTAGTGATTAAAGCGTCGTTATTAGGTGCTTTATGACATTTTCGTGAAGATTGTGATACTGTAACTTTTTATGATTTCTTTGCTTTATAATGCTCTTTTTATTTGTATGATAAAGCTGGTTTCAGCTTGGAGTTAGCATGGTTTCACGTCGAGAATTTTTGGTAGGGGCGGGTACGTTAGCCTTTTTAGGGTTATCAAAAAGTGCCATTGGCAAAGTGTCGCTTAATGATTTGCAAACAACGATCAAAGGGTTTGGTCCTTTATTGCCTGACCCTGATGCGCTATTAGATTTACCCGCAGGTTTTAGTTATCAGATTATTTCGAGCTTAGGTGAGAAAATGTCAGATGGCTTCACTGTTCCCGACAAAGCCGATGGTATGGGCTGTCTTGCCCTTGGCAATGACCGTGTTGCTTTGGTGCGTAACCACGAATTAAAACCAACAGATTTAACTAAAGCCGAAGCCAGTATCGCACAGCATAAAACACCATTCGCCTTCGATACTAACCGCGAAGGTGTCGCACTTCCTGGTGGCACCAGCCACATTATTTATAATTTAAAAACCCATCAAAAAGAGCAAGAGTATCTTTCGTTAGTGGGCACTATTCGTAACTGTTCTGGTGGTATTACGCCTTGGGGCTCGTGGCTGACTTGTGAAGAAACAACCGACACCAAAGCCGATGGATTCAATCAAGATCATGGTTATATTTTTGAGGTGCCTGCCAATAGTAAAGGCCTCATTAAACCTGAGCCATTGAAAGCCATGGGACGCTTTAATCATGAAGCGGCCGCTGTTGACCCACGCACTGGTATTGTGTATTTAACCGAAGATAAGGGTGACAGCGTTTTTTACCGTTTCATTCCTAACGAATATGGCAAGCTGCACAAAGGCGGCCAATTACAAGCAATGGTCGTTAAAGGGAAACCACAGTTCGATAGCCGTAACTGGCATAGTAAGACCATGCCACTGCATCAAGAGTTGGATGTTGAGTGGATTGACTTAGATAACCCTGAAAGCCCGAAAGATGACTTACGCTTACGTGGCTTTAAGCAAGGCGCTGCTTTATTTGCGCGAGGTGAAGGCATTCACTGGGGTGATAAAGAGCTTTATTTTTGTTGTACTAATGGCGGTAAAAAGCAACTTGGTCAGGTAATGAAATACCAGCCATCAGAATTTGAAGGCACTAATAAAGAAGCTGAGCAACCTGGCAAGATATCGTTGTTTGTTGAGAGTACCAGCAAAACACTCTATAACTTTGGCGATAACTTAACAGTGTCACCAAATGGCCATTTAATTGTTTGTGAAGATCAATACACCGATGTGGTTGATAATCACTTACGTGGTGTGACTCCTGAAGGACAGGTTTATAATTTTGCGCGTTTGGTTGCGCAAACAGAACTTGCCGGAGCCTGTTTTTCGCCCGATGGCAGTACCTTGTTTGTAAATGTTTACTCACCAGCAAAAACACTCGCCATAACAGGTCCTTGGCATCAGTTTAGTGGTTGATTAAAGCGCTGCTCATAACGTTTTTCATTCGTAATGAGTATGCGTTATTTAACGGGGCTTTTTTGATGCTCTACGGGCATGCTTTGCTATCCATTTAGTCATCTTTTTCATTAAAGCGGGTGGAAAATCATGCCCCATGCCGGGCACCACTTTTAATTTACTGCGTTTGATTATAAGTGCGGTATTAATGCCAGCTTCAAGAGGGATGACAGGGTCGGCACTGCCGTGAATAATCAAAGTCGGGGCTTTAATTTTTTTCAATAGTTTTTCGCGATAAGGGGTTGCTGCAATGGCTGCTAGTTGGCGTTTGAAACCCTGTTGATTATGAGCGGCACGCTTACTATAACGGTTTGCGTTTTCATACAAAGCGCATTCATCTTGCGGGTAAGCAGGGCTGCCAATTAATTGATTAAGGCGTACGTTGTATTTTATTTCGGCTTCTTTAGTTCGGTTTCGTGGCTGTATTTTAGCTAGTTTTATGAGTAAATTAATGTTCGAGCCTGAAAACGACCAAGGTGAACTACTCGACATAATGGTGGTTAAACTGAGTACGCGCTTTTTGTACTTTGCAGCAGCTATTTGTGCAATCATGCCCCCCATTGATGCCCCCACTAAATGCGCTTGTTTGATAGAAAGTGCATTCATCAACTCTTTTACATCACGGGCCATGTCATCTAATGAGTAGGGGAGGTGGGTGCGTAGCGGTAAACGGCGGCTCAGCCAATGTTTAATAAGGCTTGGTTTGCCTAATTCATCGAGCGATGATGACAGCCCTGCATCGCGATTATCAAAGCGAATTACTCTAAACCCTTTTTCTACTAAACCACTATACAAGACCTCTGGCCACACGGTAAATTGTGCGCCTAAGCCAATAATCAATATGATCACAGGTGCATCAAGGTCACCTTTATCTTGGTAACTAATAGATATACCGCTGGCTGTGAGAATATTTTCCATTCTTTAACTAACAGGCTTACGCAGGTTAATGAAGTATAAATGGCATTGTTGGCAGTTTAGTGACAGTCGGACGACCTGCTCGAAGTAGGCAGCACAACAGTGAGTGCTGCCTATATTCAGGGAGAAAAATATTAGAAGTAAGCGGTAACGCCAATCCAGAAATTACGGCTTTTATCTTTTACGTTGTAGTCATCAGTGAAAGTGACTTCACTCACTACGCCACGACCTGTTAGGTACTCGTACTCTCCATCCCCATTTAAGTCGGTATAGCTCGTACTATAAGAGGTGAAATCTTCGTCGAGTAGGTTGTTTACGCGAGCGTTAATTTGCACGTACTCATTAACATAGAACTGTGCACCTAGATTAAGTAGGTTGTAGTTTTTGTAATACAGCGCTTTATCGTGCACGTTATCCCAGCCACGGTAACGATCTGAGCGATACACACCTTGTAAATAAAGGTTGATTGAGTCGGTGGCTTCCCAGTTTAGCGTTAAGTTTGCCATGTGCTCAGCACTGTTAGTTAATGGTTTGCCTTGTTCTGGTCCGCTCTTTTGTTCGCTGTCAGTCCATGTGTAGTTACCATTGATTGACACCGTGTTGGTTAGTGTATATTGACCTGCAATTTCAACACCTTGTAGGTCTACTTCGTCGATATTGATTTTTTGGCTGTAGCTGTCATAGCCCAGTTGATCGTATTGGCCTAAGTTAACACACGGGCGCACACCATTGGTTTGCTCACAGCTTAAAATGGTGTCGCCGCGGGCTATTTTATCTTCGAACTTGGTGTTGTAATAAGTGACATTGATGTTGTGATCACCTTCAAGTGATGTCCAATAAAGCGCGATTTCTGAGTTAACACTGGTTTCTGGTTCTAAGTCTGGGTTACCAGCAAATGGGCTGGTGCCTTGACCACCAAAACCAGTAATACCGTCGTATAGGTCGGTTGTTTGTGGGGTTTTATAACCAGTGCTAACACCGCCTTTTAAAGTCCAAGTGTCAGATAAGTTGTACACAGCGTACACGCGGGGTGATACTTGGCTGCCAAATACATCATGGTCGTCGTAACGGGCACCCAAAGTGAAAGTAAAGTTATCGGTTGCCATCCAGTTATCTTCGGCAAACACCGAGTACATGTTTTGTTCTTGAACTTGACCGGCTTGGTCACTTTCAAGACCAAATACACCATCTTTTAACTCACCATCAATTAACTGACCACCAATCGCTAAATTGTGGCTGCCAAAACCGCCAGTGATTGGAATATCAAAGCGTAAATCATACGTGTACTGACTGCTTTCGAGTGGGCGAGCTGGGCGGGGTAAGAAGGTGTCTTCGGCTAAATCTTTTCGTGCTTGCTCATCCATACCTTCATATTCGCCAGTGCCATCGTACATAGCTTGCAGCTCTATACGCTCACTAACGCTTAGAGGCAAAGTGCGGCCGTTATTTTGCGTATCAACATACGATACCGACGCTTTAATGGTGGCCCATTCAAGCTCACCATCATAACTAAATGACCACCACTCACGGTCAAACTCTTGATCGGCGGCATAACCTGCACGTGGATTAACCTGACCGCGGCTGTCTTGCCAAATAGATTCAATATTATCTTTAGTGCCTAAAGGGTAAGTAATAGTGCCTGATTCAATATCGTAGCTTGGCGTGTTGTCATACACTTGGCTTGAGTTGTCATAATCAAACCGTAAATGATGAGAATCAAAAGGTGTGTAAGTTAAAGTAAAGCCGTATTGTTCGTTGGTATTATCAACAGTACGACCACCACTACCAAAGCCAAGTGAGCGAGTATGCACGACACCATTAGGATCGACCGCAGGTTCAAATGTTGGCGAGGAGGCTTGTTGCTCATAAATACTGCCGCGCACACCTAAGCTTAAAACATCTTTGATAAGCGGACCCATCACGCTAAAGTCGGTGGTTATGTCATCACCAAAGTCGTCGTTTTGCTGTAATGAACGGCTAAATGACACTGCACCGCTCCAGTTATCAGTGTGCTTTTTAGTGATGATATTAATAACACCACCAAGTGCGTCTGCTCCATAAAGTGTCGATGCAGGGCCGCGAATAACCTCAACACGTTCAATAGCGTCAACCGGCGGCACGTGATTAAAGGCGTTACCACCAAAGTTATTAGGGTATATATCACCGTGGTTGTTTTGACGTTTACCATCGATCAATAGCAGGGTGTATTCACCTGTTAAACCACGCATACTCACACTGCCTTGGCCTGTTTTGTCGCGGGTTGTACCAATGTCGATGCCTTCTAAATACTGCACTGCATCGAGCACCGAAGTAAAGGCGTGAGATTTAATATCTTCATTTGTGATAATTGAAATACTTGCAGGTGCTTCAGTTACTTTTTGCTCAAAACCAGTGGCGGTAATAACTAAACGTTCCATGTCTTGCTTAGGCTTTGCATCATCTGCTATTGCTGAAAATTGTGCGGTAATTGCCAGAGTTAATAAGCTAAGTCTTATTGATTTCATTGTTGATCCCAATTTTTTTTTGTTAGTCCATATAAGATGGCGGTTATAGTATATAAAACACAAATAAGATCAAGAATAATTCGCATTTGAGCGTTTGTTTTAAAGCCAGCTTTCCACGGCGCTTATTTAAAAAGGGGCTGATAGCGGGTAATTAACTATCATTACTTTTATTGCAGAAAAGTAATGGCAGCAAAGTAATTGAAAAAGTGAAGTGGGGGAATAAGCTTACGAAACGCTGTTTAAACGTTTAAATTTTAATGAGTTATAAATTCCTTTATAAATTCCTTTATAAATTGTTTTATAAAAACATGAGATGCCAAAGCCTGCCAAAAACATACTGAACTCGGCACGTGCTTGCGCTTACACGAACAACCGAGAGCCATATTTGCACGGTAACGCTTTTAGCCGCTTTGTTTTAAGTGGCTAAAATTATAAGTTCAAATGGTTAGGCATTATTGCTGGTTATAGCGATGACTCAACGCGTGTAGTCGATGTCTTTGAAGGCATCATAAACCGCTAAATGCAATGTGTCGCCGTGCTCATGTTCGGAGAAAAACTGGAATTTCACTTGGCTTTTGTCTTTAAGTGAATGAGCAAGTTGTTTGTATAATTCTTTCGCAACTCGCTCCATTACATGGCCTTCTTTGCCAACTGCAATGTACACCGATTTAGGAGGATGATTTGGTTTAAATTCGCTTTTTAATAACGCCTCATCGTCCCACCACAAGCTTGGGCTTATGATTAGGTAATGATCGAATAACGCACTGTGATTATACAATATTTCAGTTGCAAGCAAGCCCCCTAAAGATTGACCTATTAGGGTCTCTGTGCCGTTAGTACGGTACTCTTTGGCGATTAATGGTTTTAATTCATGTTGTAAAAAATGGATAAATTGTTCAGCCCCCCCATGGCTTGGAAGTTCTTGCTGGTCAAAGTGGTTGTTACTTTTTGTGGTGAAGTCGTGCTTTCTATCAATATTACTTATCCCGACAACAATGGTGTCGGGGAGCATTTTGATCCATGAAAAATTCGCAAATTGCACCAGGCCCGCTATATGAATAAAGTCTTCATTTTTAGAACCATCTAATAAGTAAATCACCGGGTAATGTTTGTCTGTATTTTTTTCATAGCTTTGCGGCAAATACACATTTATAGAGCGAACTTGATGCAACACTTCAGAGTTAAAGCTTAGGGTTGTGGCAAAGTCAAAAGGGGTGGCGTTTATAGCAATGTCAGCTTTTGTGGGATAGCTGGTTATTAAAAAGAATAAAGTGATACATATCACGCTAATAGATTTCATGGTTTTCCAAATTCAAATTGCTCGTTTATTCCTTCATTAATACTAGCCCTAGTAAGGTTATTTTAATACATGACGCACACTCAGAAAATTCAGAACTTACTTGAGTCGGCTATTTTTTGAAAATGTTTTGATAGCGTTGTCAATTTACGTCTTTCGTGCGAGTTAATAGTGTGGCTCATCCCCTTATAATGTTAAAAAAATGTATACATCGAATATAAGATTAATGAGCAAACCTTTTTCTTCATACCAGCATGCGCTTTTAAGCACAGCAATACTCGCTTTAGTAACGGCGTGTGGCGGTGGTTCAGAGCCACAAGAAACGCCCGTTACACCTCCGGTCACTGAAACACCGCAAAATCAAGCACCTCAAATCAGTGGGCAGTCACAAACGTTAAAGGTCGGCGATACGCTAAACTTTAACCCACAAGTGTCTGATCCAGATAATGATCCACTCACAGTTTCGGTGAGCAACTTACCTAATTGGGTCAATTTTGATAAAGCAACGGGGGCGATAAGCGGTATACCTGAGCAGGCAGGCGTGTTTTCAAACATAGAGTTTAGTGTATCGGATGGGCAGTTATCAGCACAGCTGTTGATTGATATTACGGTGGAGAAAGCGCGGGAAGAAAACACATCGCCAATGCTTACTTCAACGCCAGCTAATGCGAATGAAGGCCAAGCCTACGCTTATCAGCTCACATTTAGCGACGCACAAAACGATACGATTATAGTGAGTGACGTTGCACAGCCTGATTGGTTAATTTTTGATAATAACACTCAGCGCTTTTCGGGAACGCCTGTATTTACTGACCGTGGCGAGCAGCTCATTCGTTTTCGTTATTCAGATGGCGAAGTATCGCAGCTTGCTGAGCAAATATTTACTGTGACTCCTCGCGCTAATTCATTGCCTAGCATCAGCCCACTCGCCGCAGAGGCGCGTGCAGAAAACGCATTTAGTTTAACGCTTACCCATAATGACACTGACAATGATGAGGTAAGCCTAACGGTGGCAGGTTTACCGGCATGGCTTAGCTTTAATGCGCAAACAAATACCTTATCGGGCACGCCTAGCGATGAGGATGTAGGTGAACTTCGGTTCACTATCACAGCCAGTGACTCACGTGAACACGCGAACTATGAATTTGTGTTAAACATAGTGCAAAGTTATGTGGCACAAGCTCTTGCATCGGGAAACGCCCTTGATGTGCCAAACAGTGATTTATTACTTGATGCGGCACTGAATGAAATTGACACTCACAAAGCGCGCTTTCAAACGATTAAAAATCGTTTATTTGGTTTAGACACACAGTCACCCTTGGATGCACTAAGCTGGTATCCAACATGGGATGCAACGCTGTTAAGGGCCACTTATCCATTTAATGAGCCCGTACTGTTAACCAATAATAGTTGGCAAGAAGGTTATGAAGCAAAAGTAAGAAACCTCGCCGTGGTGGGTAGCAGTGATGCACAGCGCGGCCGCTACCTCGTATTCGGCAGTAACCCGTATCGCAACACGATTAATGAGCAAATGCTCAGCTTTTTGAAAAACAGCCATAGCTGGCTTGCAGGCAGAGAAGTAACTGAAGAGCAGCCTCTTAACCTTGTAATGGCACAGCTTGATCAGAGCTATTATTTTCAAGACCGCATTCTCACTAGAGAATGGTTCGATACGCATTACAAGGACCGAGTTCGGTATAACGAGAAAGCCAGCTGTGATAACGATGCCTTAGCGGGGTGTTTAACTGATGACACCGATATATTAATTATCTCTCAGCATGAACGCGAAGGATTAAATATTGATAATGTGGTTGCAGCAGTAAAGCAGGCGCTAGCGAATGATATTGCCGTGATTTATGTTCAGCGCGATGGTAGTCAAACAGCGTTGGGTAACGCCTTGTTTGAGTTATTCCATGTCAGTGTTGCTGGTGATAACTATTGGCACCGATTAGAACTCGCAGAATGGAACCCAAGTGTAATCAGCAACAGCCTACCGAGTGATGTGCTCACCATTAAAGCCCTATTGAACCGCTTTAAAACAGGTGAATTCACTGTAGATTTAAGCACCTGTGATAACCGTAGTTGTCCGAGTGATAGTCAATACCAGCAACAATTCAGCGATGCAGCCACTAAAGTGAACTCATTATTTAGAGGCTTTGACCAAGCAAAAACCGATATTTTTGCAGAGCAAGGCTATCGCTTTTATCAATTATTAGCGCTGCTTGGCGATCATTATCGCCAAGATGTGCGTTTTCCGATGGATAAGCTCAGTACTGATAATAATGCTTTTTTTCGTTCGTTATTTGCTGATCATGCGGTATTAAATGTGCGTAAAGTGAACCCAACCCAAAGTGATATGGGAAATTTTAGCCGCAGTGACTTTAGCCATGTAACGCCAAAAAGCGTGACAGTAAACATGCAAAGTAAAGCGCATTTTCGCTCAACAGGTGTGTATGCGCTGCCCGGGCAAACATTCTCGATAAAGCGCACCGACAACCAAGCCGTTAACACCAAGGTGTTTGTAAATACCTTACGTGATGGCGCAACGCACTATATGAGCAGTAATGGTTATAATCGTCCTGCTAAATTGCAGTCGGTGCATGTGCCAGTGACAAGCAATGAAACCGTGTACTTTACCTCACCCTATGGTGGGCCAATTCAAATTGCGTTCGATCAAAATGATTTAGACGTCAGCTTTGAATTTAACAATGTTGGTGAGCATCCGTATTGGCGAAGCAGCAGCGATGATACACGTTTTGCTGAGCTACTTGAAAAAGGCGACTACGATTGGGCCGAAGTAGCAACAGGCGGTTTTGAAGTACACTCAAAGCTTGAGAAAATGCGTATTTCGATCAACGAAGGTTACTGGCCAATTGCCTCTGACTTTGCCCATGCCGTGGAGCGTTATACTCATAACTACCCGCATGTATTAGCGGGTTTTAAAGGCCCTGGTATTGATGTAGTTACCGAAATTCATGACTTTGCCAGCGCACGCAACCTTGAAATACAGACCATTGATATTGTTAAGCACATGAATGCCGACCAACCCACATGCGGCTGGGGCTGCTCGGGTAACCCGTATGACGCAGGGTGGAATTTTAATCCGACTGGGCATGGCGATATTCATGAGTTAGGCCATGGTCTTGAAAAAGACCGATTCCGTATCGAAGGCTTTGGTGGTCACTCCAATACCAATTTTTACTCTTACTACAGTAAGTCTAAATTTGAAGATGAAACGGGATTCTCGGCGTCGTGTCAAAACTTGCCATTTGAAGGTTTATTTAATCACTTACAGGCCAGTCAGCAAACGGCTAACCCCTATGCTTATATGCAAGAGTTAGCGATGTCAGAGTGGTCACAAAGCCATGCAATTTACTTACAAATTATGATGGCGGCACAGGCATACAATAAGCTTGAAAACGGCTGGCATTTATACCCTCGCTTACACATTATTGAACGGGCTTTTAATCTAGCTGATAACAGTGATGCTAATTGGCAGGCACAAAAAGATGGGCTTGGTTTTTCGAACTACAGTCTGTCGGAGGCACAGAGCATAGGTAACAATGATTGGCTATTAATAGCGTTGTCAGAAGTAACAGAGCTCGATTTGAGCGACTACTTCAGCATGTGGGGCATGGCAACCTCAGATAAAGCACAGCAGCAAGTGAAATCCAAAGGCTACACGGTGTTGGGCGATGTTTATTTTGCTTCTTCTGCGACAGGCTATTGCACAACGCTTAGTCATCCTATGCTTACTGTTGACGGGGAGCAAAGCTGGCCTGAATAACCAATAAACCTTGCTAAAAAGCGCCTGCGATCATGAATGTTCGTGGGCGTTTTTGTATATAAGTTAGTGATTTTGTGAACAACTGCTACCTTTAGAGAAGACACGTTCCAACACGAGGTTCAATATGGCTATATCTGCAATACCTAAAGGTTACCATGCGGTAACGCCTTATTTGATTATTGAAGGTGCCACGAAGGCAATAGAGTTCTATAAGCAAGCGTTTGCTGCTGAACTGGTGATGCAAATGCCTTTACCAGACGGTGGCGTGGCACATGCCGAAATTAAAATTGCCGATTCCCACATCATGCTTTCAGATATGTGCCCCGATGTGCAGTTTAAGTCTCCACATCAGCTCGGTGGTACACCTGTGAGTATTATGCTGTATGTTGAAGACGTTGATGCTGTATTTGCCAACGCGTTGTCGCTGGGTGCAAAAGAGCTGCGCCCAGTTCACGATCAGTTTTATGGCGACAGAGCTGGGACCTTAGAAGACCCTTTTGGTCATATTTGGACTATAGGCACACACAAAGAAGACCTCACTGAGCAAGAGTTGATGCAGCGAATGAGCGAGTTGATGAGTAAAGAGCAGGATGCTTAAAAAGTTGTTTCAACCGACATTCCTATTTGCCATGAATCAACGTCTTGGTAACTGCCAAGAGGCGTACTAAAGTCAATATGTATAACGTTGTCGTTACTTGAGCGCGATGAATATAGGCGAATACCAAGACCCGCACTGGTTAGCATTGAATCTGATATATTCGCAGTTTCAGTGCTGCCAAATGCTTGGCCTACATCAACAAAGCCAACAAAGCCTACATCTACAAACTGATACAGATTGATATTTGGGTACATTCTTAGCTCAGCGGTTGCTTGTACGCTTGAAGTACCATGTTGGTAACTTTCAGGGAAGCCACGCATGCCTTCTTCACCGCCTACAGCCAGCGGTTTATCTGCAAACTCATGGTTTTGCCAATGACCATTTAAATGCGCATAAAAGGCAAATGAATCTGACCAGCGATAGTTCATTTGCGCTTTTGAGTAAATAGCTAAGCGGTCATCAAGCTCTGTACCAATATTGCCTTTGACCCCTGTGGCAAACCGATACAAGGCATTATTGTTAAACCACGCTTTGGTGAGGTTAGTATCAAATAAAAAGCCTTGCCCCAAATTAACCGTATCGATGGCAAACTTTGAGTTTAACTCCCAGCCTAGGTTAACGTCTTCATTGTGGTTTATTAGGTCAATATCGTGCAACACAGCGTAATTGTCTTCTAACCAATGCAATCCTAGCCAAGGTGCAGCAATGCTGTAATCGTTGAGACCTGCAAGTAAAGGTTCTGTTTGAAAAGGGCGGTAGCTGACATCTTGGTAGTCAATCCCTGCAAGCCAGTGGAAGGTTTGCTGACTGTCTTGCGATAAAATACCACCATAGGCAAACTGGGCGATTAATTCATCAGTAAAAAACTCTGAACGAGTTATACCATTTTGATAGATATAACTTTTTTGCTTTTGAGATTGTGCAAAGTAGCGCATTAGTGCGTCACTGCTGCGTTGATAAAAAGGCTGATGATAATCCACTAAAAAGACTTGCCCGTCATCGTAATCATCAGCTTGTAAAGTGAGGGTCGCATGAGGCTGCCAAGGTACTGGCATTTGCAGTACTGAATGGAAGCCCGAGCGTTCGTGATCAGATTTATACTTTAATGATGCGCGAATACCGTACCCTAAAAAGTTTTCTTCTTTAAAGCCCAAGCTGTATTTATTGTTGCCACTACTTCGCCCAAAATTAACGGTTGGTAATAAACTCCAGGTATCCCAGGTATCTATTTGTACAACTTTAGGCTCATCCACAAGGCAATCTTTTGTATAGCTAACTTTGGCATCTCTTAAGTATTTTTTATTGCGCAGAATACGCTCTGCTTCTTGTAACTGACGCTCACTTACTTGCTCACCTTCTTTAAAGGTAATTTGCTCACTGATAACTTTGTTTTTGGTATCTATGTGTAACCAGTTAATAAAGCGGTGTAGGGCGGTCGTTTCAGGATCGTTTGGATCAAAAATAGTATGTGTATCAATGTTGAGTTTATCAACAGTGATGTCTTTGTCTTCGCTTAACTCAGCAGTGGGTTTGCTTTTTACCTCACAGACGACATCTAAGCTTAAAGGCTCGTTTGCATAAGCTGTCCCTGTAGCAGTGCATGCGAATAATAAAACAGGTGTTATTTTATACATTTGGAACTATGCCTACTTAATACTTAGCGATGAGGTTGTCATGCTACATCAACCTAAGTCGTTAAAAACGCTTCATTTTGAAAGCATAAAAGAACTAACTTAAGAAAAACTTAACTAAAACTGAAACTTAGTTGAAGATTGTAAGAGCTTGATAACTTTTGATTTAGATAATGCGTTAGCGTGAAATTAATCGGTAAAAGGCTGGCTTGCGTATGATTTATTAAGATTTCTAATAGAGTAAACAATGAAAAAGCGTGTTTTATATTGGCTGCAAAATGACTTAAGAATGAGTGATAACGTCATACTATCTGAACTTGAACACTTTAATGGTGAACTTGACCTTGTTTATGTGATTGAGCCTAGGTGGTTTAAACAAAGTAATTATCAACAACGGCCTGTTGGTAAGCATCGATATTGTTTTTTAATACAGAGCCTACAGGCTTTTTCTAACGCTGTGGAGGCGCTTGGGCAAACCTTACATGTGGTCACAGGTGAGCCCGAAGTGGTTATTCACGAGCGCATAAAAAAACACGGTGTTTCAACGCTTGTCTGTACAGAGCAAGTGGGCTATTACGAGCAAAAACAGCTTAATAAAATAACTGAGTTATGCCCAGAACTTGACGTTAAAACCTACCAGCAAGACACTTTATTTACAGCACCTGATTTACCGTTCTCAGTTGCCGATTTACCAAAAAATTTCACGGCTTTTCGTAAAAAAGTTGAAGCAGAACCTGCGGCTATTGCTGCACCGCGTGATGCGGTTTCGCGTTTGCCACACCCAGTGCAGCTTTGCCCAGCTCAACCAATCCCAGATGCAGTGACAGAGCCTGAAAGTGTGTCTGGTGGCTTGTTTGCTGCTCAACAACATTGCCTGCACTATTTTTCATCGCCCGCACCTGCCAGCTACAAAGAAACACGTAATGAATTAGACGGCTTCAGTAACACAACTAAGTTTAGTTTGTGGCTTGCGGGTGGGTCTATTAGTGCAAAACAAGTGTATGCTGAGGTTGAACATTATGAGCATATAAATGGTGCGAATGAGTCAACGTATTGGATTAAATTTGAATTACTCTGGCGTGAGTATTTTAAGTGGCATGCTAAGCATGTTGGCAGACAGCTATATCGCTTTAAAGGGCAGAAAAAAACGGCGCCGCTAACAACATTTAATAGTCAACGTTTTGCATCTTGGTGCCAAGGAACCACTCCTTTTCCACTGGTAAATGCAATAATGCATGAGCTCAATGAAACGGGCTATATTTCGAATCGTTCGCGGCAAATTGCAGCCAGTTGTTTGGTCAATGAGTTAGCGGTTGACTGGCGTTTTGGAGCGGCTTACTTTGAGCAACAGCTCATTGACTATGATGTCGCTGCGAATTGGGGTAACTGGCAATATATTGCAGGAGTTGGCGTGGATCAGCGAGGTGGGCGTCATTTCCACATTAATAAGCAAACGGCATTATATGACCCAACAGGGTGTTATATTCGCAAATGGCAAGGTGATAAAACAGTGAGTCGTGTTGTTGATATATACGATGCTGCTGATTGGCCCTTAAATGAGTAATTTTAATTTAAATCAAAAATCTAAATGTCATTTTTAGTCTTTTTTTATTTTGTTATCTAAAATAGAAATAAAGGCTTACTTTTTCACCGTGATCCAACTCAAAAGGTTAACTATGGCATTTAGTAAAGGATACGAGGGGATCCAGTCGAAGCTCGGAATAGACATCGCCCAGCTTATACTTGATAGTAGCGATGCGGGGATATGGCTATGGAATATAAAAACAGGTGAAACCATTTTTAATGAAAAATGGGCGGCAATTATTGGTTATAGTTTAGCTGACTTACATCCGGTTTCTATTGATACGTGGCTTGTGCATGCACACCCTGATGATCTCGAAAAATCGCAGCGACACCTTCAAGCCCATTTTAGTGGCGAAACTGAGCGCTATATATGCGAAGTCAGAATGAAGCACAAAAAAGGGCACTGGATTAAAGTACTCGACAAAGGCCAAGTGCAAACATGGGATGAAGAGGGGGAGCCTGAATGGATGTTTGGCGTTCACATAGATATAACCAATCAGTGGCGAAAAGAGTGCGAAATAGAGTCTTTACATAACAAACTGCAAAAATTTACTGATAACTTACCGGGCCTTGTTTTTCAGTATGTAATAGATAAAAAAGGTCACGGGTCATTTCCTTTCACAACGTCAAAAGTAATAGAAATTTATGGTTGTACGTCAGACCAATTGAAAGAGTCTGATGCTTTGGTCATGCAGGTAATACACCCCGATGATCTGCCTCGTGTGCTGACAAGTATTGAGCGTTCGCGAGTTGAATTATGTGACTGGCACCAAATCTATCGGGTAAATCACCCAAAAAAAGGGCTCATATGGGTTGAAGGTAAATCGTCGCCTATTGCGCGCCATGATGGTTGTTTTGAGTGGAATGGTTACTTAGAAGATGTCAGTGAAGAAGTGACGAGTAATGAAAAAATAAAATTGTTAACCGCCGTCTTTTCAACCACCAGTCGAGGAATTTTAATTACAACCCCTGAGCCACGCATTGTCGATGTTAACCCCGCATTTGAACAAATAACCGGATACAGTAAATCTGAAGTGGTAGGCCAAAGTCCAGCGATACTTTCAGCTAAAAAACAAGGAAAAGAAGTGTACCAACAAATGTGGGCAACACTACTGAGTAAAGGTCGCTGGCAGGGGGAGGTGTGGAACAAGCGTAAATCGGGCGAAATTTTCCCAGAGCTGCTTTCTATCGATGCTTTATATGATGAAAAAGGATGTGTAAGTCATTACATAGGTGCTTTTGATGATATTTCGCTGGCAGTAGAAAAACGTCAATTATTAACTGAGCTGGTAAATCAAGACCCGCTTACTAAGTTACTTAATCGACGAGGGTTAGATATTCAGTTACGTGCAATCACGCAAAGTACAACGGCAAAT
The DNA here is from genome assembly GCF_013423925.1 of Pseudoalteromonas sp. JSTW. Lineage (NCBI taxonomy): Bacteria > Pseudomonadati > Pseudomonadota > Gammaproteobacteria > Alteromonadales > Pseudoalteromonadaceae > Pseudoalteromonas > Pseudoalteromonas sp. JSTW. Next base: position 2,538,274 of record NZ_CP058972.1, on the reverse strand, counting down.
AACCCTAAGTTTGCGTTAATTTACCTTGATCTTGATAACTTTAAATTGGTTAACGACACCTTTGGGCATGAACAAGGCGATAGTTTATTGCTTACGATTAGCCAGCAGATAGCGTTACAGCTACGTGAGCAAGATATTCTTGCACGCATAGGGGGTGATGAATTTGTGATTGTACTACCTAGTTTAGTAAAGCCTGAAGTATGCGAAGAAATTGCATTGCGTTGTCAAAAAGCGGTGGAAGTAATTGCAAAAAACTATGCCACTGCCCAGCCTGTCAGTGCAAGTTTTGGTATTGCGCTGTATCCGCATCATGGCAAAAATGTGAAAGAGTTGCTTACCATGGCTGATAAGCAAATGTATAAGATGAAATCGATACCAAAATCGTTACCATTCGGTTGATATTTCAACACTGGGCAGTTTATTGAGTAGCGGCAATAGCGCCCGTTCTTTGCGCAAGTCATTACGTTCATCTTCTAAACTTTTACGCTCATGGTAGAGGTTTTTACGCTGTTGATTATCGAGCTGATTATTGTTTAGTTCAGCACGAATAGTATGTAGCCGACGATCAATTTCTTCTATACGATCATCGATATCAATAAGCCGTTGCTGTACTTGGTAGCGGTCGTTACCTTCTTGCCATGCTTTACGAAACGCAGTGCTGTTACACACGCCGTTATAAGGCATGCCTTGCATGGCCAATGTAAAGCCGTTTTCGGGTTCACAATACACATTGAGACCTTGATCATAACCCGATTTATATTCGCTTATGTCTGCACGCACGCCAAACTCACTGCATTGTGCTAACGCATTTACGCCATCTTGGTATTGGGTGCCATTAACACCATGTTGATAGCCAATGCCATACCAATTTGCTTGCAAACATTCATCTTTACTCAGTGATGTACAACCCGTTAAAACAACCAAAGGCAAAAGAGGGTAAAGCCATTTTTTCATGTGTTTAAGGCTCATAAAAATACGAAATAAGTTCAATAAGTTTAGCGTGTTATTCGTTTTTTGGGTACGTTTAGTTTTATTTTAAAGCAGCTTATTGTCGGTAGGGTAAATAATACATAGCGTGGCTTTCAATAGAGTATAAAGGCCTTATTAAAAGGCCTTTGGTAACATTACAAAAGCATTTAGCGATTGTTTAGTTGTTGGTTGATTTCGTCAAAAATAGAGGCGTCATCAATCGTAGATGGAATGTTTAATTCTTCCCCATCGACTAATTGACGAAGGTTTTTTCTAAGAATTTTCCCTGAACGTGTTTTAGGTAATCGTTCAACATGCAGAATATTTTTCAAACAGGCGATTGCGCCAATTTGATGCCTAACAGCGTGGATTAACTCTTTTTCAACCTCTTTGCTATCACCGAGGTAATCATCTTTTAGAACGATCATCGCCATTGGCAATTGCCCTTTTAGTGAATCACTTACACCAAAAACGGCACATTCAGCAACGGCAGGGTGAGCCGCGACAATTTCTTCCATTTCCCCCGTGGATAGGCGATGACCCGCAACATTAATCACATCATCGGTTCGGCCCATAATGAATAAATAGCCATCGTCATCAATATAACCCCCATCACCAGAGAGGTAATAACCAGGGTACTCACTCAAGTAACCCGCTTTAAAACGCGCGTCATTTTGCCAGATAGTGGGTAAACAACCCGGAGGTAAAGGCAGTTTTATTACAACCGCGCCGTTTTCATTTGGTGCGCAACGCTCACCATTCATATCTAAAATTTGCACATCGAAGCCCGGTGTGGGCACCGTTGAACTGCCAGGTTTTGTGCCTAGCTGCTCAATGCCAATTGGATTACAAGCAATGGCCCAGCCTGTTTCTGTTTGCCACCAATGATCTAGCACCGGTAATCCCGTGTGCTCTTTAAGCCACTCATACGTCGGAGGGTCAAGGCGTTCACCGGCTAAAAATAAGCGTTCTAACGAGGAGGTATCGTATTTTTTAAAGCCTTCGGCTGTCGGATCTTCTTTTTTGATAGCCCTAAATGCGGTAGGTGCACTGAATAACGCGGTTACCTTGTGCTCTTCTACCACACGCCAAAATGCGCTGGCATCGGGCGTTCTAATGGGTTTTCCTTCATATAAAACGGTGGTACAGCGATAAATAAGAGGTGCATAGACGATGTATGAATGACCGACTACCCACCCGATATCGGAAGCCGCCCAAAAGACCTCGCCCGGCTTCATGCCATAAACCGTCTCCATGCTGTAATGCATTGCAACTGCATGCCCCCCGTTTTCTCTCACCACGCCTTTTGGCGTGCCTGTGGTACCTGAGGTATAAAGGATATAGAGCGGGTCATCCCCATTTACTGCGACAGGCTCTACAGGAGCGGCTGTATCGCTGGCCGATTGCCAGTCAATATCGCGACCTGCTTGCATATCGGCTTTTGCTTGTTCACGCTGGTAAATAATGCAGTGTTCAACGTGATGCTTTGCGGTTTCAAGGGCTTCATCAAGCAGTGGCTTATATTCAATGACATGATTGATTTCGACCCCACATGATGCGCTAAGCACAAGTTTAGGCTTTGCATCATCGATACGCACGGCAAGTTCGTGGGGTGCAAAACCACCAAAAACCACCGAGTGAATAGCCCCTAGTCGTGCACACGCTAACATGCCAATAACCGCTTCGGGGATCATCGGCATATAAATAACCACGCGATCACCCTTACTAACGCCCAATGAATGCATTAGGCCTGCAAATGTTGCAACGCGACTTTGCAATTCTGAGTAGCTGATTTTTTGTTTTGTGTTTGTAACGGGTGAGTCGTAAATTAATGCTGTTTGTTCGCCGAAACCGGCATCTACATGCTGGTCAAGTGCTAAATAACAGGTATTAAGCGTGCCATCGGCAAACCAATGATAAAAATTGTTTTCATCGTTTTGATACGGTGCGCTGGGGGCTTTAAACCACGCAATACGTTTACTTTGCTCAAGCCAAAACTGACCGGGATCGCGCTGAAACTGTTGATATTGTTGTTGATATTCGCCCGACATAAAGAGGCTCCTATACTTTATTTGTGAGAGATTTATATCCGCTCCCCTTGAAGATGCAATGTTAAGTGCTATCACGTGGGAGCGTGGATATTTAAAATGTAGGCGCTTTTTTGGTTAAATAATATGCGACCTTGGTCTGCACTTAATCAAGGCCTGAGAGGCGATAACAGGGTTGTTAGCAGTGTTTTAATCTTAATAATTTTTTAATTAATAAGGTTAAAGTGTTGGTGTTAATGCGTGTAAGAATAAGCGTGCTTGTTGCAGCATAAAGTGAAAAACTAATGTGGTTTTTTACTGCGTGGAGCACCTAGCAATATACCAATATGGCATAGACACACGGCGAGAAATGCACTGATCCCCAAAGCCCCACCATAGCCATTTAAAAGAGGCACAAGATACTCAAAAAGAAGAGAAAAAAGTAAGGCTGCAATGGTAATGGTAAAAATACCAAAGCGTTTAGGGGCACTCATGCCAATAAAAGTGCCGCCAAAAAACGCCACACTGTATAAATCAGCGTGAGGGGTGATATAAACCATCACACAGTAAGCAATAATTGTTAACGAGGCTGATGCACGAATGCCGTCAAAGCGATTTTGTTGTGCAAGAAGATAGGTGCCAAATGCGGCAAATATTGACAGTAAAATAATCGCGAGGTTCATAAAAACGCACTTTTCGTAAACATGTAAAGGGCCACACTGGCAAATGCGACACTGCCTAAGCGACCACCAAAACCAGCAAAAAGATTCATTGTCATGACATATAAGCTCGCACCAAAAAATGAAATTAAACCCAGTTCCCAGTAATTATTAATTAAACTTGATGAGCACATACCCGCAAAGCTGCCCGCATAAATAGCTGCATAGGGGTGAGATTTATACACGCGTGAAAAAGGAATAAAAGTGCCAATTAACCCAGTGCCAGCTGCGGCCACTACAATGGGAACATTGAATTTATCGTGCAAAATAAAGCTTAAAAAGCAGCCACAAAAGAAACAAATATACTTAACTAAAAAAAAGCTGAAATGATATGAAATGCGCTGAGTGCACAGTTTAGACATGTGGGGTTGTAAAGCGGACTTAAGCGATTTCATACTTACTTTTAGGTAGTGATAAAGGCGCTAATTTTCACATTTTATACTCATAAAGTACAATACGATAAGGCACTGATTTACGCTCAGCGCCTTATTTTTTATATCGTATTGTTACTACTTATTCGTGTTTATGTGTATTTTTGGTGCCCCGAGTATGGTGGCCATAAAGAGAGACAATTAAAAAGCACAGAAGAGGAATAATAAATGAGCTGGCCGTATCCAATGTATCAATTAATGTTGCTTGGAGTAACGGTAAAAATGCGCCCCCTAGAATCGCCATTACTAATCCTGCAGCGCCAATTTTTGCATCATCGCCGAGTCCCTCGAGTGCCGTGCCATAAATAGTCGGAAACATAAGCGATAAGCAGCCAGAAATACTCACAAGTGCCGCCACTCCCAGTAAATTAACTTGAGTGATAACCAAAACACACAGCGCAGCTGCGACTAAGGCCATAATCCGCAGTAATTTAGCACCACTCAAAAAACGCATGAGCCACGTCATAATAAACCTAGAAATTAAAAAGACGAGCATCGAATACTGTAGCACTTGACCCCCAGTGACTTCATTCGTTGTGAGTGCCTCCATGGTGTAACCGATAGTGTAGGTCCAGACACATGTTTGCGCTCCAACGTTAAAAAACTGCGCAACAACACCAAAACGATAATGCTTATTTTGATATAAGGTTTTAAAAGCGCTTGTTAAATTACGTGATGGAGTGTGGGTGTGCGTTATTGTTTTAGGAGATTTACTAAAAAAGATACACAGCCATAATAAGATTAAACAGCCCGCCATCCCCACGTAAGGCACCATCACTGCACTGAGCTCACTGCTCACAATCGCCTTTAATTGGCTTTCACTCATGAGTGCTCGGTGTGCGTTATCGGCCTGATTTAAACTGGGTAAAATTAACGTGGCGGCCAGAAATACACCGATATTGGTGCCCACTGGGTTGAATGCTTGCGCCAAATTTAGGCGGCGAGTGGCCGATTTTTCGCACCCTAGCTGCATTACATAAGGATTTGCAGAGGTTTCTAAAATAGATAACCCGCCAGCCAGAATAAATAAGGCAAGTAAAAAGTGGCTGTATAGCATTGTTTGGCTCGCCGGATAGAACAACAACGCGCCACATGCGGCCATGGCCAAACCAACCAGCAGACCTGTTTTGTAATTAAAACGACGATTAATTAGAGCCGCAGGCAACGCTAAGCAAAAATAAGCGCCATAGTAACTAAATTGCACCAATGCTGATTGCAGCGCACTCATCGAAAACGTTTTACTGAAAACCTTTACTAAAGGATCGGTCATGTTTGCTGCTGTACCCCATGCAGCGAAACAGGTGGCGAGCAAGATAAATGGCCATAGCATTTGGCGCGATACAATAGCTGATTGTGTTGGCATAGATCACCAGATTGTTGTGTTCATATTGTTGTGGCCGATAGTATTCACGACTCCAGATAATAAATCAACATAGTTGATTTATTATTTTAACTAGCGGATAGTATGGCAAAAAGGTCTAATAGGTGGGTCTTTAACCGTATTAAGAAGGATGCTATGAAGCGTAGTTTATTGCCGACAAGGCGAAGTAATAATGAACGAGCTATTTTGAGCTTGATTAGGCAATGTGAAACGCTGCCCAAAGCACAAATAGCGAAAGCGCTCTCGTTATCTGCACAAGCTGCTACGGTGAATATTAATAAGTTGGAAGAAGATAAATTATTGCTTCGTGATGCCCCTGTAAAAGGGCGAGTAGGGCAGCCAAGTGTGCCTTTTCGGCTGAATCCCGATGGCGCTTTTAGCTTTGGTTTAAAGATTGGACGCCGACGTTTTGATTTGATTCTAATTGATTTACAAAGCACGCAAAGAGCCAGTGTATCCGTTGAGGTCAATGTGCCTAACATTGACGAACTTAAGGCTTTTTTGAAAACCAATATCCCACGGCTATTGCGAGAGTTAGGCTGTGACTTAAGCACGCGAGTATGTGGTTTAGGAGTGGCGATGCCTTTTGATATTTGGCATTGGCATGCTGAGAATCCTGAGCAACAAGCGCAATTACTTGAATGGCAACATTTCGATTTAAAAACGTATCTAGAAACTGAATTTGAGCTACCTGTTTACATCAGTAATGACAATAATGCAGCGTGCTGCGCAGAGCTCAGCCTAGGTAATCGTCAAAATTACAGTGATTTTTTATATGTTTATTTGGGTGCGTTTTTAGGTGGCGCGGTCGTGATTAACCGCCAGCTTCTTGAGGGTAAAAGTGGCAACGCGGGCGCAATCGGTTCAATGTTAAATGCTCAGCATGAACAGTTGCTTACGTTATGCTCGTTGCTAGAATTACAAAAACAGTTTGACGCTGCACAGTTAAATTTATCGGTGTATCAGCTTACAGATAGTCAATTTAAAGAACATTATGCCCTGATACTACCTTGGCTTAAAAAGGCGGCTGAGGCGATAAGTGTGGCAATGCATCACAGTTTAAGTTTATTAGATATGCAGGCTGTTGTTATCGACTCACCGTTACCAAAAGACGCATTGGATGTTGTAAGGCAATTAACACTTGAAGCATTTGCACGCTTAGACAGCAGAGGGCTGCGTCTGTGTGACGTTAGTGTTGGGGTCTGTGGTGAAAAAGCGCAGTCAATAGGCAGTGCTCAACTTGCGCTTAGTCATCATTATTTTTGAGCAGCAATGAGTCACCCCATTACTGCTCAAAATGATTATTTCTTATATTGATTAAACCACGCAAGCGTGTATTCAATTTTAGAAATCATCCGTGATGGACGACCCGCAATACCATGCGGTGAACCCGGAACACGTATTAGTACTGTATCGACCTTACGTAGTTTTAAAGCTTGATAGAATTGCTCCGATTCAGAAATCGGTGTACGGCGGTCTTCTTCGCCAGTCATGATCAGTGAAGGTGTTGTCACATTTCCCACTAAAGACAGAGGCGAGCGTTGCCAATAGTGTTCAACATTATCCCACGGCATTCCTGGGAATTGGTTACGAATTTGACCAATGTAGCTGTCGGCTGTTAGCGTTTTACTTAACCAGTTGATAACCGGTTTTGTGATAGCAGCCGCATTAAAGCGATTTGTTAAACCCACCGCATACGCCGTTGCAATGCCGCCTGCTGAACCACCAGCAATGAACAAGTTGTCTTTATCAATAAAGCCTTTTTCAATCATGGCATCCACGGCGGTATTATGATCGGCAAAGTCTTCTTTTGAGCTGTATTTACCATCAAGAAGTAAGGCAAAGTCTTTACCGTAACTAGTTGAACCACGGTAATTTACATACACAACCACATAACCTTCAGCAGCATAGCGTTGCAGTTCGGCTGTAAAACTTGGGCCATAGGCTAAATGAGGACCACCGTGAATTTCAACCATCAGTGGGTACTGTTTGCTTTCGTCAAAGTCGGGCGGTGTGATGTACCAGCCTTGAATTGCTTGACCATCAAATTGTGATTTCACATTCAGTTCGTGCACTTTGCCCAGTTTTTTGTGGCCTAAAACATCTTCGTTTAACGAGGTTAACGTTTTGTTTTTGCCTTTGTACAAGTAACCTAAATCAGCAGGGCGGTATTCACTGCCGGTCGTGTAGGCAATGGCACCATTGCGTGCCATGCTAAAGCTACCACTGACATACGGGCGACCTATCGAGGTGCCTGAGACCGTGTCGGTTAAATCGGTGACTTTACCGCGGCTTGATACTTTAGCAAGCTTGCGCTTACCGAAGTCATCATACTGAATAACAAAATCGCCATCACCAAACCATTTGAAGTCAGCCACTGAACGATCCAGCTTTTCTGTTAGGTGTTTTACTGACTTATCATCTAAGTCAAGCACCGACAGTGTCGAGTTTATGTAAGGCACGGGGGCGTTATCACGGGCAATAAAGGCCAGCTCGTCTGCATCTTTAGCGTAATGAGGGTTACTTTCACGACCCGGAAGGTCTGTTAATTGCGTAAGTTCACCCGTTTTTACATTTATTTCGTATAAATCAGATTCAGTGGTGCGGTACTCCCACTCGTCATGGCGGTCTGAAGAAAAGACGACTTTGGTATTGGTTGGATCCCATGCTAATGGACCGCGGTGTTGGTAGTTGCCCGACGTTAATTGGCGGGGTGTACCACCCGAAACAGGAATCACAAATACATGGCGATAAGCGGGTTCTAAGAAACCAGCACCATCGGCTTGGTAACGCGCTTTTTCAATGACTTTGACCGGTTTTGACCAATCGGCACCTTTCGGTTTTTTTGGTAACTTAACCGATTTCGCAAACGCCGATTTACCTTCAGGAATGCTCATTGTAAAAGCAATGTGCTCAGCGTCATGTGACCACGTTAAGTCGCCTACTGATTTTGGTAATTGCGTTAACAGTGCTTGTTTGTCTTGTGCTAACCAGTAAACGTGTAATTGGTTTGAGCCACTTTTATTACTGGTGAACGCAATTTTTTGGCTGTCTGGCGACCACGTTGGCTGACTGTAATTGTGCTCATCAGAAAAAAGTGGAGTGTGTTGCCCTGATTTTAAATCGTAAAGCCAAAAGCTGCGTTTGTTACCATCTTTCATGATGTCGTAGCCACTTCGCACATAAACGATTTTTTTACCGTCAGGGCTTATTTGCGGGTCGCCCGCGTATTCAAGTTGGAAAATATCCTCAGAAACAAATTTGTCGTTCGCGTAAACCTGCGCTGTTGTTGCAGCACACAGCAAACTGGCCCCAATAATGAAGTGTTTTTTTAATTGCATGTTAGCGTCTTTTTTTAGCCGTAAAATTTCATCCTAAAAGCTGACCATAAATCACGCAAGGACAATGAGATAAAGCAGCACTAACTGAAGTTGAAAAACGCATCCCAGCGTTTATCTAAGCGTTGTTTTGCTGTTCTTAAATCAACGGCAAGGTATTGACCCTTGTTTTCACTGACCAATTCAAGATTGACCAGTTTATTAATTGCATCGTCTATTTCAAAATCAACAGTGCAGTGGTGATTGTTGCTAAACCAAGTTTCAATGGTGTCATCGAGTTGCTTGGCAGTCATGGCTGCGTTTGCGTGCAGTAAAAAGGTGTAGGCTAGGAGTGCTTCTTTTACGTCTTCTTCTTCGGCCGCATCGACCAAAGTATGAAACACGCCTGCATTATTATCGAGGTTTTTAAAGTACAGGTTATCGGCTAAGGCTTTCATAAAGCGAATTTTACGGTTTTTAAATTTACTCCACTCTTTAAAGATAAAACTGCCGAACACCCCCATACCAATGGCAAAGGTGATAAAGTGCTGTTGGCTCATATGCACTTCTTCGCTGCGCCAGCCACCCCAAAATGCAAGCATGGCAATTAACAGTAAAATTGATGCGCCAAGCTTAGTAACAAGCACCACCGCTCCCCCGATAAGGGCTGATGAGCCAATAATGAGTTTATCAATGGGGCGCATTTTTACTTCGCTGTTTGGAAACAGCATTTCTAAATCGGCTTTGGGGACGTTTTGAAACAATTTGACGATTGTTGAACTAGGCTCAAAACCCACCGGCATGCGGCCTTTATCGATAAAGTATTGTTGGTCTTTAAAGCGGATAAAAACCGCAACCCGATCGTAATTAGTAAACGATATGTGCTTTTTTTTCAGCCCCCACCAGGTACGTAACGTTTCGGTTTTTTGTGATTCGCCTCGGCGATAAAACACCACTTCAGCGAAGTCATCAAACTCGACTTCTAAACGCACTTTAAACAAAGACTCTTCGGTTAATGCCTCTTGTAAGTCTTGAGTCGTGATGGTTTCAAAATTAGCGGCATTGAGCACTGTGGCAAAGTGCTTAGCAAATTCGTTTTGGTACTTTCTGCGCGCCTCTTCATTAATCGACGTGAGTGAGCGAGTGTCTGAGTTAGGATCAAATGGCGCATAGCTATTTTTTAATGACTCAAGTAAGCCGTGATACTGATAATGAATAACACTTTGCAATAAGCTGCAAAACTCTAGAAATGAGGCACGGTGTTGCGCATCTAAATAATCATTGCATAGGGTGATAATGTCGTGCTTTCGAAAGGGAATAAAACGTGCGTTAGTCATTACATTGGGTATGAGTCGTTAGTGATGGCACAGATAATAAGAAAATATCGGCTTGAATGCGACACCTTATATCCTATGGTACTAATTTGGGTAATTTTATTACCCCTTATGTCTTGTTTTTAGATTAATTACTCCAGCCCAAATGCTGGTTTTTAGGTGAACAGAGTGTAATTTTCTGTACATCTATTTACCCTTTGATACTGTTTGTTCACTTGCTGTAAATTGTAGTTATGCCTATGAATGAGACGATGATTCCTCTTGAGGGGAGTGCTAATTCTGCTCCTGCCCCGATACTTTTGAAGCAATTATTTATTAGCTTCTTTATTGTAACTCTGTTGTGTATTGTGGTGGGTTATTTATCAATTTTTAATCGTCTAGAAGTCAATATTTATATAAATGGCGTACTCTCTGATGTGATTAATTTATTGATCCTAATTTTTATCTTTTCATTTGTACAAACGTCGGCGGTTGCTAAGTTAAGTTACTTATTTTTGAGCAGTGGGATCTATTTATGGAGTATTGGCTTAACCTTCGACTTTCTTGATGAGCTGGTTTATCAACCGGTATGGATTGGTATTTATATCGAAGACATGTTTAGAACAATTGGCATGTTAGTCACCAGCTTTGGGTTGTTTTTGGCTTTGTCAGACTTAGCAAAAGCGCACAAAAACTTAGCCGAAGAGCTTAAAACAGATGTACTCACCAAAGCCTATAACCGCCGCTATTTTTACCATTTTGTTCAGTTAAACCAAACCAAAACACACAGCTTAGTTATTATCGATATTGATCACTTTAAAGCAATTAATGATGAACACGGTCATGATGTGGGTGATCAAGTCTTGATCGACTTTGTTTATCAGTGCCGACAACAGCTTGATCCGAGTATTTTATTTGCCCGCATAGGGGGAGAAGAGTTTGCGCTTTATATTCCCACAGATGATCTCAATGTCGTGCAAACGATATGTGAGCAGTTATTAGGTTTAGCAAATAATGTGATGATTTCACCCGGTAAAACGCTCAGTGTGAGTGCGGGATCAGCGATAAAAAGAGCAACCGAAACCTTTAGCAGCACCATGAAACGAGCCGATCAGGCGTTGTATCAAGCTAAAAATCAAGGACGTAGCCGCTATATCCACGCACCGTAAGCGACGGTTAATCATTTTTGCTGTAACCTTAAAAGCAACACGATTGTTAAGGATAAATGATGGGTATAGCAAAAAAGCTTAAGCAAAAAACACGGCAGTTTGTTGATTCTAAACATATGCTGAGATCAATCACGATCGCCTCGTTTTTAGAATCGACTATTGTGCCCATACCTCTTGAAGCGGTGCTTGTGCCACTTATGCAAGCACGCCGCGAAAAGTTGTGGTTAATTGCGCTGATGGCGACAGTCGGGTGTATTATCGGTGCTGTATTTGGCTATGCGTTAGGGTATTACTTATTTGATGTAGTTGGGGATTGGGTTATCAATACCTTTTCAAACCCTGAGCAATTCGAGCAAGTAAAACAAAAGATGCAAGGGCAAGGATTTTGGTTTGTGTTGAGTCTTGGCATTATCCCCATTCCGTTTCAAATTGCGATGTTAGCCGCGGGGGCAACGAAGTTTTCGTTGGTGCTGTTTTTACTTGCGACCGTGATAGCACGCTCTATTCGATATTTTGGTTTAGCGCTTGTGGTGTATTACGCAGGTAATCATGCTGAACGCATTATTCAAAAGCATAAAACCAACGCATTGATAGGGCTGTCGATTTTAGTGTTACTACTTTGGTGGTTAAGTACGCTGATTTAATTTATTTCGTGCCTATAAATTTAGTTATTCTGTCTATACTTAGCGGGTAATGGACGCTAATTATAGACAGGATATATCATGAATACCTTTGTGGCTGCGTTGCCCATTTTTTTACTCATATGGATGATGGTTAAGCGCAGTCCCGTGCCTTCTTATGTTGCACTCCCTGTGTCGGCATTGGCTGGTATGCTGCTTCAGTTATTTTATTTTCAAGCCGATCCTCGTTTACTTCTCGCCAACTCCTTTATGGGCATGTTGTCGGTACTGACTCCTATTTCAATTATCGCCGGGGCAATTTTACTTAATCGAATGTTAGCGGTGTCGGGTGGTGAAACCACGATTAAGCATTGGTTAGAGTCGATTAGCGGTAATCACGTTGCGCAGTTAATGATTATAGGGTGGGCGTTTGCATTTATGCTCGAAGGCGCGTCGGGGTTTGGCACCCCCGCGGCAATTGCGGCACCTATTTTAGTCGGGCTTGGCTTTTCGCCTTTTAAAGTGATTGTGTTTACGCTTATTTTAAACTCGATTCCTGTGTCGTTTGGGGCTGTGGGAACGCCAACGTGGTTTGGTTTTTCGGCACTTTCGTTAAACGAGCAACAGGTGTTGGCTATCTCTCAGTGGACAGCGCTGTGTCATGTGGTTGCCGCTTTGGTGATACCTATGATTGCGCTGTGTTTAGTATTGCCTTTTCACACGGTGCGCAAAAACAGCGTTTTTGTTTATTTAAGTGTGCTGTCATGTGTTTTACCTTATTGGTTGTTTGCGCAGTGGAATTACGAGTTTCCATCACTCATTGGCGGAGCAGTGGGGTTATTGGTGACTATATTTTTGGCAAAAAAGGGCATTGGACTGGTTAAGTCACAACAGCCCCCCGTCTCTAATAAGCCCATAGATGGCAAGGCGTTATTCTTGGCTTTTTTTCCGCTTGTGTTATTGATTTTGGTGCTTGTGCTGACGCGTATTCATCAGTTAGGTATTAAAGCACTTTTAAATGATGAAACCGTTTGGTTGAGTATTCATTTAGGATTTGCCCAATTTGAGCTCAGTAAAGCACTGATAATATCGTTGCATGAGCTGTTCGGTACAGCCGTTAGTTGGTCATATAAAACCTTGTTTGTACCAGCACTGATTCCGTTTGTGTTGGTTGTATTGGTGAGTGTTCCGCTGCTTAAGATGAATAAAAAGCAGGTGTCGCACATGGTTCATGACACCTTAAGCCGAATTGCATTGCCTTGTGTGGCATTAATTGGCGCGTTAGTGATGGTGAATGTGTTAATGCAAGGAGGGCATAATGCGCCGATATTTTATATCGCCAATACGTTTGCTCATTTAACCGGTGAGCATTGGGTGCTATTTGCATCATACCTGGGTGCGCTAGGTACGTTTTTTTCGGGGTCTGCGACAGTGTCTAATCTTACTTTTGGGGGGATTCAATATGGTATTGCCCAACAGGTTGGGTTATCAGAAACCTTAGTGTTGGCTCTTCAATCGACAGGAGCGGCAATGGGCAACATGATTTGTATCAGCAACATTATTGCTGTGGCCAGTATTGTTGGGGTGAACAATCAAGAAGGCCCCGTGCTTAAAAAAACCTTTTTCCCTATGCTGATTTATGGGGCGCTGGTAGGCTGTTTTAGTTACCTGTTTTATCGCTAAGGTATGCCACAGGTCGCCTAACTCAATAAAAAAGGTGTTGAGACAAGCCCAACACCTTAACGGAGTCACTTTAGCGGTTATTTCAGCGCTTTTTTCACTTCACGCCAGTCAATAATCTTAAAGTTTTGCGGTGCTTGTGGCATACGGTTATAGCCATCTTGCACAATTAACATTCCTTCAGGATAGCCCGGCAGAGGGGTTGCTGTGACCGTTAATCCGTCGGTTTCGGAAACGCCGTCAATGGCACGTTCAAGGTTATTACTAATTGCGAATTTACCAGCAAATTCAAGGCGTGGCACGTTGCCGTCGATGATTTTATACAGCACATAGCTGTTATCTCCTTGACTAGACACGACTAAATAACGCGTATCTGTGGCGTGATAAATTTCCATGCCTTCTATGTCATCAACCAACATGTCGTTGATTGTTTGTAACATCACGGGCTGTGTGCCTGCTGTTGGTTCAGCGCCAATAAACCAAATACCTTCGTCTTCTTCACCTAAAAAGAGTTCACCGGTTTTATCATCCGCGCTGCAACCCTCTGGTTGGCTCGGTACATTAAATTCTCGCACCAGCTTGGCATTAACTGAGGTGGCGTTACCGGTTAATTTGTACTGTTGAAATAGCCCCGATTTATCATTCATGAACACGTAGTTACCCGTGGATGATGAATACATACACATACCGTAAATCTCAGTCAGTGTGGTGGGCAATTCGGCTAAGTGTTGCACCTTGTTTTGTGTATCAACGGTATACACACTGATACTGTTATGAGTGCGGTTACTGCCGGTGATCCACGTATGGGCTGGGTTATCAATGCTATTATTCTGGCGTACATCAACGTTATTTAAACGGCCCGTTTCTAATGCTTGAAGCTCGTTCCCTGCAAGGTTATACACCATTAAACCGCGGCGTTTATCAGTGCCAAGAATTAAGCTGTGCGCTTTATCATGTGTGTTGATCCATATTGCAGGATCGTCAGCGGCGTCTCCAAAAGCTCGCACAGCATCTGTTTGCGCTTGTGCGGTAATGTAAGTGACCGCCTGTTTGGTAGGTTTTACCTGTTCTTGATACGGCGTGTTGATGAAGCCTTTTACATAATGCCCCGATTCATCATCGTAAAAAACAATATCAGCTTTGGTGTTGTAAAAGTGGACCGCTGCTGATTCGAGTGCTAAGTCACCTGCAAATTGCCAACTGCTGAAGCGTTTATTTTTGCTCTCATAGCGATGTAGCGTGTTATCTTCAGTGGTTGTAAACCACAGGCTGCCATCGCTTGTCGTGCTTAAGCCGCCAATCTCAGGAACCAAGTTGCCAAATGGGGCCATAAGTGCGACAGGCGTTTTATCTGCGCGCGACTCGGCATCGGCATTAATTCGCCAAATACCCACTTCTCCCTCACTTAAGTAAAGGGTTTTATTGTGATCGTCGACCGCACAGCCAGATGTGTCACTTATTCCTGCAAATTCACGTAATTCAAGGTTTAAAGGGTGATTGTTTTTGACATCATAAACCAAGGTTTCGCGAATAAGGCCGCGCGCATCACTCACAAACGCCGACACCGCGTGTGTGGTTGAGTTTGAAAATAAACACACCGCTTCGGGTTTCGCTTTTGGTGGCGTAATTCTGCTTAACGTTTTTAATTGCCATTGGGCATCTTTTTGAAGTTTAAATATAACGGCTTGGTCTGCTTCATTGTCAATACTTGCGACAAGGTAGTGGCCGTTATCAAGCGCCTTCACCGACAAGGTTTCAAAGTTACCGCTTTGTAAAGTATGGCTGTTGCCCATTTCATCAATGAGTTGTAACCCTTGGCTTTCTGAGCTTATTAACCATGTGTTATTGGTGAGTGCTGCTGCTTGTGAACCTTGTACATTTTCAGTGGGTCCAAATGCGCGAACCTGATTAGCACTGTCGACAGGGGCGTTTGTTTGGCTACAAGCCGCCACTGTACTGAGCAAAATAGCACTGGCGATAAGGTTAAATGATTGTGTGATATTCATGTGATTTCCCAAGATAAAACAAGGCAGCAATGAGCTGCCTTAAAACGGTCTATTAAAATTAAAATGCGTAACGCAGCATTAATTGAATAACAGGCCCTGCTTCTTCAGATTCCAGCTCATACTCGTCAAAGTCACGGTTGACTTGATCATCAAGCGTATCGAATTTGTTGAACGTTTCGTCTTTGCTTGCATCGAGCAAATTTGAGCCGACTAATCGTAGGGTGATGTCTTGCCAGCGTTTTTCTACGAATACCTCAAGGTCGGCTCCGTAGTGTGTTGTTACTTCTTCACCCACTATGCGGCCATACGCATCGCCTTGTTTACGGTATGTGGCACCAAATGAAGCGCCCAGATCTGGTAAGTCTTGAATAAAGCCAACGTTAAATACGTAGTCAGATTGGTCATTAAATTTACGTGAACCAAAATTGTCATTAACGTCAGAGTCAAGCCATGAATAGTTAAAGAAAATCCCTGTATTAGGCATACTTAAGGCTGTTAAAGGTGTTGATAAATCAAGCTCAATCCCTTTTACATTACCATCACCGGTGTTGCGCGGTTGCAAAATATAGGTGCCTTCGCCTTCAGAACCTTGTTGGCTGGTATTGGCAATTTCAATTAAGTCACTTACATCACGGTAGAACACGTTAACACCCACTACACCGCTTTTACCTAACCGGTATTCGTAGCCAAGATCCATCCCCCACGATGATTCGGGTTGTAGGTCTGGATTACCTAAAAAGTCGTTATCACCCAGCTCTTTTTCAAGCAGAGCAGGGGTAATGTAGTCAAAATCTGGGCGACGTAAGCTACGAGCCACAGAGGCGCTAACACGGCCGTTTTCAGAAACGTTGTAGCGTAAGTGGGCCGATGGTAAGAAAAAATCGTAATCATTCTTCGCCGTCACATAATTAACATTATCCGTGATGGTTGAGTCGGTTGTTTCGTAGCGTACCCCCATTTCCCACGAGAAATCTTGGTCTTCGTGTTTGATGAGTGCGAATACATCTAGACGGTCTTCTTTAAGCTTATTTACACCCCCCGCGGCGGCTTCAAATTCATTGTTAAAGCCGGCAAGCGACAGTGGGTTTTGACTAAATTGATCCCAACTTGCAAAACTTTGCTCATTTTCATCTTCTGCTTGATAAACCGCTGTATCACGCTCTTTACCTTGCACAAATGCACCAAACTGAATGGTTTTATTTTCACCAGCAAATAGGCTATGTTGCCATTGCAGTGACCACTCTTTATCGTCGATATCAACGGTTTCTTCCTCTTCTTCGAACACCATTGGGAGTTCTGAGGTATCAATTTCGACCTCTTGCTCGTAGACCGACTCTTCGAAGCGGGCATAACCTACTTTAAATTTACTGGTGCCACCAAATAGCGGTAACTCGTACCCAGAGTTAATGTTGTAGTTAGTTTGATCAATGAAAGACACATTGGCGTTATCGGTTTCGAGGTTTCCGCCTTCTACAATTGCGTTACTTGTTGCTGTTGGGTCATCGTATTCAAATGAGCGTTCATCTTCAGTCCGGTCGGTATCAACCCAAATGGCACTGATATCAAACTTGCTGCCATTATCAAAGGCAATTTCGTAACTGGCATTCAGTGACGTGTCGTCGCCATCGCGAATATCAGATTGATCTTCGCGGTTATCAAATTCTTCAGTTTTGTAATTTTCGTTGTTTTCAGGGCTGTCGCCATACCGCAAGCTAGATTTTTGTTTTGGGTTATAGCGTCCTTGTAAGTTTGCGCCAAGTAACAAACGCCCACCGGCAAATTCAGTACCGTACACACCTGCAAAGCTCTCTTTTAATTCGCCGTCGTCGTAACGCAGGCCGCCAGCACGAATATAACCACCGTCTAAGCTGTAGCCATCACGCAGAACAATATTAAGGGTTCCTGCAATTGCATCGGCAGAACGATTAGCACTTGAAGCGCGAATGATTTCTACACGCTCGATCAGTTCAGCAGGAATGCGGTCAACAAAGAATGAGCGATCAGCGCCTGCCCCTGGTACTTCTTCACCATTAATAAGTACTTTAGTGTAAGCCGGGCTCAAGCCACGCATACGGGCGCCATCTGACTCTAATACGTCAGATAAAAATGTCACACTAGGAACACGTTTTAAAGCATCACCAGCGGTAAGTGGCTCAAAACGTTGAAAGTACTCTTGTGAGTATTCAAGGGTTGGGGCCAGCTCTTGTGAACGGTTGCGATAACCTATTTCACCATACACAACGAGCTCTTCTGATACTTTTACTTTCTTTTCATTGTTGGTGTCTGACTCTTGTGCAAAGGCACCGAATTGACATAAGGCGAGGGCGCTTACAAGTGCCTTCGTTTTAAACTGTTTCATGGATTTGCTCCTACTTGTCCTTGGTTTGGTGAGCAAAGTACCCAGCTTAAATGACGCAAATGTGACAGAAAACCGCTGGCAGCCTTTAAAAACAAGCTATTAGAGGCGTTTATAAAGCATTTTGAGCTGTAATCACCCCGCTTAATCAAGGTAAATACAGCGATTAAAGTCATCAAAAAGGGGGGAGTGTCGTTTTGCTGTCACATCATTGAGCTAATATGACCCTGCTGCTAAAAATGCGAACGGGTTAGCATGGCAGCACGATTCATAGTTAGGTGTCTTTCATGCGATTTAATCCTTTTATTCATCATCGGTTTTTAACAAATGCGGTTATTGCGCTATTTGTGAGCGCTTTTATCCTCAGTGCATATGACGGAGAGCGAAAAGCGCTGGCCGACATATCATGGCTGGATATTGTCGGCGAGGGCGGCATTGTGATGATGACGCTAACATGGATATTTGCACTGCTCATTTCGAGACCCCCCGGAAAAGTCACCTGCTTTTTAGTGTTAGGGCTTGGTCTTTTTATGTTTTCGGCCTCGCTGGACTTATTTGATGAATGGTTACATCAGCCAACAAATACATGGCTAAGTCTGATTGAGTCTTTACCTGCCCCCATTGGTATGGTTTTCACAAGCCTAGGTTTGTATCAATGGCACCAAGAGCAGTTTGTGCTTAATCGTCAGTTAAAGCGCCGTGAAGCAATGCACCGTGAGCATGAATTAGTGTGCTCAATTACTGGGCTTTATAAAGCCGATTACTTACAAACGGTGTTAAAAGAGCAGTTGAATGAGTCGCAGCCGTTGCAACTTGCGGCCATTGATATTCGTGGATTTGCCGATTTTAATGCCGAGTTTGGTTTTATCGAAGGTGACAGGTTACTGCGAGAAGTCAGTGAGCTTATGATAATGAATTGTCGTCTTACTGATGTGGTATGTCGCTATGCGGGTGATTGTTTTATGGTGCTAATGCCAAACACCACCGCGTTACAAGGCAAAGAGCTGGTGGCACAAATATCTTCGGCACTGAGTCACTGCGCATTTAAGGTTGAGGGCGAAAAACACGCGAAGTTTCAGCATGCAACCGTTGCGTTAGTGGGCAGTGAGCAAGGAGATACAGCACACTGTTTGAGCGCGCGTTTACACGCCGCATTACAACAACAAAAACAACACAGAGTCAGCCATTGTGAAGCAGTATCTTAATCAAGATGATAAGTATCTAACCGCGCAAGGTCTGATTACGACTCTGGTAGAGCTTGCTCTAAGTCGCGGTATTGGTTTACATAAATTACTCAGAGGCACAGGGGTATTTGAGCAAGACTTAATGAGTGTACAGCATCAGTTTAGTCTCTCTCAGCAATTGCGTTTATTGATGCAGTTTAAGCTGTTAATGAAATCGGCCGACAGTGGCTTTTTGTTAGGTAGTCAACTTGCTAATGACACCTCGGTTGTGGCCCAAGGTGTTTTGCAAAGTTTGAGCATTGGTCAAGCTCTTAAGCAACTAAACGCCTTGCGTATGCAACTTGCACCGCTGTTATTTAGCCACAGTTATGTGCATAACGAGCAGTATTATATTGAGTTGCAAAATGCTGTGGGTCTTGATGATGAAATGAGCCAATATGTGCTCGAAATTTACAGTGCTGCATTTTATCAAACGCTTAAAAAAGTGGCTGGCGAGCGGGTGCCTTGTCAGTTTGATTTCGCTTATAAACGGGCAAGGCACAGCCAAGAGTATGAGCAACATTTAGGGCTAAACGTTGCGTTTGAACAGCCCATTACTCGCTGGGTATTAAGCAAACAAGCATTAAGGCTTACAAACCCTACCTTTAGTAGTTTTCGCTTTTCACAAGTTAACTCTCAATTGGCAACATTAAACACAGCAAACAGCACCTTTGTTGAAGCGGTGAGCAGAGTCATTTATCAAAACCCAGCGCTTAATTTAGAACAAGTCGCAAGCCAGTTTGCAATGAGCTCAGCGACGTTTAAGCGAAAGTTAAAAGCTCACGGTGTACGTTTTTCAGCGTTGTATGAAGAACAAAGTAAACGCAAAGCCATATACTTACTGACTATGCGTGAACAATGTAATGAGCAGGTCGCAATGCGCTTATCGTTTTATGATATTGCTAATTTCAGGCGCGCGTTTAAGCGCTGGACTGGGCTTACCCCAAGTCAGTTGAAGGTATAAGCCGGTATTTCGTTATAAAGATTAATAAGGTATACAGCGAAAAGTTAATGCACATGACTGAGATGATACAAGGAAAAATAAATCAATGATGGGGCAGTTATTTTAATAAAGCTGCGTTAGACTGTTGTTATTGATGTATTTAACCGAGCTCTTAGATGATTGAGTATCCTGTTGATCAACTTCCACAACTCATTGATGAGTTGCTTCAGTGTGACACCACAACGCGAAAAAATAAGTTACTTGCCGACGCCAAAGAAAAACTGTCGACAGAACATCTCTCGCTGCTGTTTGAAGCATTACCCAAAGAACAACGATTAGAAATTTGGCAACTGCTTGACGAAGACACACAGCATGAAATCTTCATTAATTTGGGGGGAGACAGCTGTCGGTGGTTATTACAAAGTTTAGACGAAGCGCAAGGGTTTAAATTACTTGATGAAGTGAGCGTAGAAGAGCTACTCGAACTTGAAGAAATTATTCCAGAGCGTTTTGTTGATTATGCGCGTCGCCAGCTTGATGAAGTACAAACAAAGCGTTACGAACTTGCTCAGCAGTATAACCCTGAGCAACTAGGACACTGGTTAGACTTTGATGCGTTAAAAGTGTCAGAAAAGCAGACGGTGGCGGGCGCTCGTAAAATTTTACAAAAAGGCTTGCCGCAATACACCGAAGTAATTTATTTGGTAAGTCGTAAAGGCACATTGATTGGTGAAGTGCCTGTAAATGCCTTATTCAAAGCCAATGATGCCGATACCTTATTAGAGCATGCGAACCTAGATACATCAGCCTTACATGCTGATGATGACTTATATGAAGCGGCAGAGGTGGTGATCCACAGTGAAAAAATGGCAATGCCAGTGGTGAATGCCGACAATAAGTTATTAGGGCGTCTAGCGGTGTCATCGGCCTATGAATTACGCCAAGAAGTAACCGACGAAGCCGCTGCGAAAGCGGGTGGTCTACGTGAAGACGAAGACCTGTTCTCAAGTGTCACCAAATCAGCGAAAAACCGCGGTATTTGGCTAGGCATTAACTTAGCGACTGCATTTTTAGCATCTTGGTTTATTGGTTTGTTTGGTGCCACCATTGAGCAAGTCGTGGCACTTGCGGTATTGATGCCAGTGGTTGCGTCGATGGGAGGCATTGCAGGTAGCCAAACATTGACCGTGATTGTGCGCGGTTTAGCGCTTGGACAGGTTACCGACTCTAACCGCAGAGCTTTATTGCAAAAGGAGCTTAGGGTAGGGGCATTAAATGGCTGTGTATGGGCATTGGTGATTGGTGTACTCACTTATTTTTGGTTTAACGACGGGATGTTAAGTGTGACTATCACTATTGCCATTTTACTTAATTTAGTGGCTGCCTCGCTGTCTGGCGTTGTGATACCGTCTATTCTAGATAAGCTTAAAATTGATCCTGCATTGTCTGGTTCTGTAATTTTAACCACGGTGACAGATATTGTTGGTTTTGTGACCTTTCTCGGGTTAGGAAGCCTGTTGCTACTATAAATCACAGTGAAGCCAGTAGTTCTTCATACTTATTGGCTTCTATTTAACGGTATCAGTGGATACGTTGTTTACTTATCTTGTGTAAAACTAAAAATTGATACTAATAATTTTTGTATATAAAACGGATACTTAGGGTTAGAGCAGTCTACAATAATACGCAATTTAGCCAATGGGTATAATAAACACGCGATTGCACGTTAAAATTATCAAACACGTCAAAAAGAACTGTCATAAAGTATTACTTTTTGTTATTTTTTTGGTTGTGTTCTCACTGAGATGTTAGTGAATGAAGAAAACGTTAACCTTATTGTTAGGCTTCGGCTGTTTTTATGCGGCCGCGTCTGAAAATTTTAGCGATCACGAGGTATATTGCGCTCAGCAGTCGCAGGTAAGCTGCTTAGACTTCATTGAGCAGCAATTAGCCAGTGCGCAGCTTTATTCTGATAAATGGTATGAGATAAAGTCATACCAATTTGATTATTATTACGACAAACTGGCTTATCAAACGTTAAAAGACAGTACCGAACCTTTTATTGAAAAATCCGATTTACCCATCGTATTTCAAGTTCAAGTGTATTTTTACTATGCTAAATCAATGCACTATTTAGGTGACTATGAAACGGGCCGTAAATACGCAACGAAAGCCTTTGATAAACTACAAGCCATTTATGACTCGTTTGGTAACCCTATGCGTATGGTCGAATTGGCTAACTTACAGCATGTGTTTGGCAACAAAGAAACTGCTTTGCATATTCTTGATAGAGCTGAGCGTCGTTTTGGTAAAAGTAAAGATCCTATTTTTCATTTTGAGCTGGCGTCAAACAAAGCAAATGTGTTCCATTCGTTAGGCGATATTGAGCGCGCTTTGGTTAGTCGGGTTTCTGCGGTTGAATGGATTTTGAAAACTGACCATAGCCGAAAAATATCAGTGGCAATGGGGAATCTAGCCCGCACTCATCAATTATTGTCACAATACGATAAAGCAAATCACTTTTATGTCGAGTCGCTAAACTACATGGACGCGAAGTCAGACCGACTTGTAATAGCAATCTATAAACTTCGTTTGGCACAAATTCACTGGCAAGCGGGTAACCGAGCTCAAGCTGCACATTGGTTTAAGCAAGTGCATAAAGAAGACATTCGCCCATCTCATGCCAAACTTTATACACAGCTCAAAACGCAGCTTTAGGCTTTATATAGTGTAAAAACACCCCGGTTTTTCAGTTTCACCCGGCGCTAAAATTTGCAAATGGGTCGTCTCATTTTGCTCCATCATTGGTTTCATAGCCTCATCAAATAACGTGGCAGCTTTTTCCATGTGCTTAGCTTGTTCATCTAACGCTTTGAAATCGGCATCATGCGAGGCGATTAATTCATCAAGCTGTTTAGTTAGTTTATCTTGTTCTTTTAACAGACTTTTATTTATTCTAAGGTGGTTTTCATCTTCGACCACAGCTTTATTTGTAATCGCTTCTATTTGCTGTGAATAGGCCGTGACTTGCTCTTCCATGTCGCTTAGTGGCAACTCCAGTGATTCAAGCTTTTCTTGTTCACGTTTTAATTGTTGATAGGCGGCAATTTGCTCGTTGTTTAACGTGCCTTCATGAACTTTTTTACAGTCTTTAAACGTGATAACACGGTAGTTGTTATCGTCAATAGTCGTGCTTGCGCTTGAAAGGCCAATACAGGCTGTGGTGGCTGCGGCTAATAGAGCTGATGTCGTAATGCGTACTAAATTCATGATGCTGTCCTAATGGGTTAAGTTATTAAGTTAGTCGCAGCAGGTCTGAAAAAAGTTGGTTACAAGCGAGATATTTTTACTCGCGGGCTTTACTTACAAAGTAGGACGCGGTGCCAGCCTAAGCCAGCACCGCTTATTTTTAGAAGCTATAGGTGATGTTTCCGTAGATAAAACGGCCATCTAAGCTATAAGGTGTGAATGCACTGTAGGTGAAAATTTGATTAAAGTCGCTGTAGCCTATATTGCTAACAGTATCTTGTGGATACTGATCAAATAAGTTGTTTGCGCCAACAGCAAATTTCCACTGTTCAGATGGGCGGTACGCGACTTCTAAGTCCGTGATCCATTTTGCATCAATGACTTCATCACCTTCTGGTGTGCTTGATGTATCCACAACTTCACCATAACGCGTAGCACGTAATGTTGTTTGAAAGTTTTCAAAGTCCCAGGTTGCCGACAAGTTCCACTTATCTGCTGGCGTACCATCTTCAAAGCGGGTGATTTCACGGCGTGCAAAGTACTCGTAGCTGTCACCAAGCGCTTCCAGCTCAGTGGGGTTTTCTTTGACATGAGTCACTTCAGTATCATTAAAGTTAACAGCCGCACTTAAGCGTAAATCGCCGTAGCTTTCTAAGCCTAATGAATAGGTTGCAACAATATCAACACCTTGCGTACGTGAATCAATGGCATTGGTAAAGTAGCGAACACTTTGAGTATTAACTTCGCCTGCTTCGGCTAAAATAGCTTCTACTTCTGGGCCGCTTAAGTTTTCAGACAAGACGATACGGTCATCAATGTCAATGCGATACGCATCAAGTGTTAAACTAAAACCGCCTTGCGTAAAGATAAAGCCTGCAGTCATGTTGACTGATTCTTCTGCATCAAGGTCACGAGCACCCAGTGCTTTTGCGGCAGGTTCATCAACAGGGAACAAACCAACTTCACTTGGAATACCATTTTCAAACACTGTGCTTACCGATTTGTAAGACGTTTGTGCAAGTGATGGTGCTCTAAATCCTGTGCTGATTGCACCGCGTAGCGACAGTGATTCATTAATGCTGTAACGCGAAGCCAGTTTCGATGTAAAGGTACTGCCAAAGTCACTGTAATCTTCAAAGCGACCCGCAAGAACCACATTCCAGTCGGTTGTTAGGTACGTATCAAACTCAGCAAATACCGCGACATTATGGCGGCTCTTGTCGGTGGCACTTTCTGGTGAAAAGCCCGCTAAAACTTGTGCGCCACCCGCCGCAACAGGGTTGCCTTCTTCATCAAGTACAGTGATATAAGAGGCTTTTTCACCTGCTTTGATTTGGTAGTTTTCGTGGCGGTATTCAGCGCCAATTGTCACAAACACATCGTCAGGTAAACCTAAATCAAGGGTATTGCTGGCATCCATGTTAACGAGGTATTGCTCGTACACAAGCGCACCGTTATCAAACTCAGTTGGGCTATTTACACCCATTGAGGTGTTCAAGCTATTGCTTACCCCTAACGCAAAGTCATTACGACCATAATTGCTGCTTATATCCCATGCCCAGTCATTGGTTTCGCCGTTAAGGCCAATAGCAAATGAGTAGTCATCTACGTCGGTATCAATTTCTGGTAAGAAACCGTCTGGGTAAACCTCAGTTAAGTTACGAGAGTCTTTGGCACGACGGTAAAAACCCGCTGAGTTACCTTTACGGTTTGAGTAACTGGCAAATGAGTAAAGTGATAGCGAGTTATCAAACTCGTAACCTAGGTTATAAAACAGAGCAATATCTTCGATATCAGCTTTACCAAAACGGTGGTTATAACGGTCAAAGTCAAACTCACGTGAGTCTAGGTTACCGTTTGCATCGCGGCTATATTGCTCACGCTGGTCAATACCTGAGCGGTTGGTTGGCTCGTTATTACGTGATTCAACTGAGATATTAATAAAGCCATTATCTGCAAATGAAAAACCCGCATTAGCGCTTGCGGTGCGTGATATACCATCGTTTAATTTACGGTCAGCGCCTTTTGCAAAGCTTAAGTTGCCTTCGCTGTCTGTGCCTGTGCTTAATAACTGTGGCGAGCCTGCCATTTGCGTGTCGTACTCACCATAGGTGTAGCTTACACTGCCGCCTTCATCGGCATCTTTTAGTACAATGTTAATTACACCAGCAATGGCGTCAGAGCCATACTGTGCCGCTGCGCCATCACGCAGTATTTCTACGCGCTTAATCGCAGAGGTAGGAATATTATTTAAATCAACTGCCGTTGAACCACGACCCACTGTGCCACCTAAATTCAATAGCGCACCTGCATGACGGCGTTTGCCGTTAACAAGTACTAAGGTGTGATCAGGAGCGAGGCCACGTAATACAGCAGGTTTAGCGTGGTCTGTACCATCAGCAAGGGTCGCACTTGGGTAGTTGAAGCTTGGTAATTGAGAGGCCAGTACTTGGCTAATTTCAAGCTGACCTGTGCTTGCTAAGTCGCGGCTTGTTAATAAATCAACCGGTACTGTACTTTCAGACAGGCTACGTAAACTACGACGTGTGCCCGTCACTGAAATAACTTCAATGTCTTTTGCTGTATTTTCAGCAGGTTGCTCAGCAGCGATTGCAGTCACTGATGCAGCAAGCGTACTTGCAATTGCAAGTTGCAAAGGTAATTTGTTGAATAATGCCATTGTTGATTCCCATCTGACTTATCTATTTTAGCGCAGTGTAAAATGCAAAGTGGGAACAAACAAATAATATTAAAGTATAGTATATGCGTAACTAATACGACTTGTTAACTAGGTTTTTAGTTTGTTAATTAAGTGTTTATATGCTCGTGCTAATTTTATTTCTGCCTTCTGTCTTTGCACGATATAACGCGGTGTCGGCTGCACAAATTAGCGCTTCTGATGTGCGATATTGATTATTATATTCACATGCAATACCTTGGCTTACACTTATTCTAAAGTCGCTCGGTAAACCAATGTCGGTAAATAGCGTATTATTTATTTTAATTTGAATATGTTTAGCGATGGCCTCTGCGGTGTCTTTTTGGCAGCGAGGTAATATAATGGCGAATTCTTCGCCACCATAACGCGCAGCTAAACAATCGCGAGAAGGCAATGATTCGGCAATTATAATCGCGACTTTTTGTAAGCATTTATCGCCTTTAACATGACCGAATCGGTCATTAAATAATTTAAAATAATCAATGTCGATTAATATAGTGCTAATCGCCTGATTAGTTTGTACGCTTTCTTGCCAATGTTTTTTTAATGACTCTTCTAATGTAAGGCGGTTTGCAAGACCGGTTAAATGGTCAGTGGTGGCTTGTTTAACTAAACGATTATATTGCTCTTTGTGTGATGATAAATCATGTAATACACAAATAAATAAGTTTTCTGCAATAGTAATATTTTTTGGCAAGCTTGAAATACATAAATCCGCTTCAAGGGTTTTACTATCGGCACGGTTAATTTTAACTTCGTTTGGCCCAAGGCTAATGGGCGAGTCTTTATGATCTAACCAACTGAGTAGGGTATACATGTATTTGTCACGGTCGGTGTCGTGTAGGTAATGTAACAGGTTTTGACCGATTAACGCTTCTTGGTTATCACCTAAAAGTTGTGCCGCCATCGGGTTTGCAAATTCAAACGTGCCTTGACCATTAATGATAAACACTCCCTCAGGAATGTTCTGAAACATTTGTACAATTAGTGCAAGTTGCTCTGAATTGATAGACTGCGACAGTGCATTTTTCACTTCTGATTTAGCAGTGCTTGGTTGTTCATTTTTGTTAGTAGACACGTTCGTTTCCTTTTTGCCGATGCAAACGATTTTGGTGTCTATAAAGTTACTTAAAAAAGTGCAAATTAACCTTCCGGTAATCTTCTGGTTTTAAGTTATTGTTTATAAGTAGTAAAAGGCTCCTTGATGGAGCCTTATGTGGGTGTTGTTTAGTTTTCTTTTTCATTGTTTACTTGCGGATCGGCACTTTCATAACTTATGCCATTGCACTCTACAGTGAAAACCATACATGCTTTACCGCTATTCTCATCAGAATCTGAAATCTGAATCGTTTGGCCATTATCAGTAACAGAGTGGCTAAAGTCTTGCGCACATTCGCCCTCAATATTTGAAAAGTTAGCACCTGTAAATACAAATCCTGCTGCACTCGTTGCTTCATCTAATGTATAGATACCTAGGCTGTTTCTTTGGTTAACAGTACCGCCACCAGAAACTTGCTGACCGTCTTGGAAGTATGTAAATACAGCTTCATTTTCAGTGTTAAGTGAAACATTCACTGTAAAATTGTAAGTTTGATTTTCGCTCATGTTTTTCCCTTTATTTTTTATAGTTCAAAGTTAGTGATACCTAACTCAATCAGTTTGTTTTTTAGTGTATTGATTTCACTTTCTTTATTTAAGCAAGTATATGCTTGAATTAGGGGGTAGGTCATTTTAATGCTTTTACTACCATTATTGTTTTCTTCGATTGTATTAATAGTTTCTTGGCATGCTTGTTGTTTTGATATTTTGTCTTTAGCGAGCTTTGCTTTAATTAAATTAGCTTTTATTAATGCAGAGTTGTTTTCTACTTTACTAGTGTCAGATATTCTCTCAATAAAATCTGAGTTGCTTTCTAGTTTTAATAGTAGCTCTTCAGCTTCATTTAAAAGGTTTCGATTTATTAAATAATGAATCACACCTATTTGAACGTTTATTAAAGTCGTATCTGAAAATCCCTGTTCATCAATGTAACTTAAAACTTCTGGTACTCTGTCACTTGTTTTACTTTTATCTAATAGCATTAATTGATATGCAAGCGTTCTATAAAAAGTGCGTTGAAACTTTTGATTTTTTGGATCTTGGATCCTAGCTCTATTAATCGCATTAGTTGCTTTTTCTGCTTTTAAAAATGCCGCTCTCTTATTTGGGAAGTAGCTCAATAAAAAGCTTTGTTGCATATAAGTGTTTGCTAAATAATTATGTAAGCTTGCATCATTCGGTGACGTTTCAAGCATGTTGACTAGTTCTTGAGTGGCTTGTTCAAGCAGTTCGAGAGCTGCGTTTAAATTACCTAGCCTTTCTTCTGTGGTTGCAATCCAACTTATGGTGTCTGTTTTATCGCGTAATAAATTTTTGTTATTAGGTTTTAGCTCAAGGGCTTGGTTTTTAAGTTTTAAAGACTCAGTAAAGCTCTGCTTTGCGAGTGCGTAATTAAACTGCTTTAAATACAGTGAACCCAGTGAATTGTGTGAGTAAGATAGCTCCATAATCGAATTAAAGTCATTAGGGGCAAGCTGATACATTTTTTCGCTGTAAGCCAAGTAACGTTTAAACATTGGTTCAGTAGCTAGGTAATTACTTTGCTCATAAGTTAAGTTACCAAGCCAGAAAGCATTGGCCCCTGCAAGCATTAAAACATCAAGGTTGTTGGGTTGAATTTTTAGTAAAGATTCTAGGCGCGTTCGCGCATTTTCAAAGGCGGTGAAGGCTTCGTCGGTTTTGCCGCGCGAATAGGCGACTTCGCCCATGGCCTCTAAGGTTTGAGCGTATTGAAAGCGGTTATTAAACTGAGCTTGTTTATTGCTAAAGTCAAACAACGAGGCAGCTTCTTCGTCTTGATTGGAAAAATATTCAAGAGCCTTATTGCTAATACCATCCAGTAAATCCATACGCTTAACGCTTCTGAGTTTGTCGGCAAATTCACCGACCATAAAACCCAATAAACTCTCAGCTTCTTGGCGTTTTTGTTTTGCTACTTGCTCTGCATGGTAGCTGCGCACGCTCATAAATGTAGCAATAAAGGTTAAGCAAACAAGTGCAGCCACCGTTATTTGTAATACGCGTTTTTTACGTTTGGCTTTATTGTTAGAAGCTTTAATTAACGCTTGTTCGTCGCTTGATAAGCTAAACATAGGGTTTTTAACTAGGCTGTGTGCTTCTTGCAGCGGTTTGCCTTGGGCTAATAAAAAGTCGCTATGTTTTTGTTCAAGCAGCCAACGCTCGGTAGCTAGTTGCACGCGGCTTTGAATTGCTAAGCTTTGTTGGTGTTCTTGCACCCAATCGATAGCGCGTTGCCAATGGCGCAGCAACGCTTCGTGGGCAAGACTAAAGCAGGCTTGCTCATTTTTAAGGTGCGATACAAACAAGCGGCTGTCGACCATAGCCTGAACAAGTTTGGTTGCAGCTGGGCTGGTTAATTCGCTCCAGCGAGCAGCGCGGCTGGTGAGTGTTTCGCCATCTGGGTTTAGCGTGATCAGCTTTGAAAGGACTGCGGCAAGTTCTGCTTGTTGGTCTTTGGGTAATTGGCAAAATACTTGTTCGGCTTTTTGACCGATGGCTCCTTCAATGGTGCCTAGGGCTTGGTATTCAGTAAACAATAATTCGTTGTCTGGGCTGCGCTGCAAGTAAAGCTGTTGCAAGGTGTATTGCAGCATCGGTAATGCATCAGGGTTATTGGCAGTGTCGTTACAAAGTTGTTCATCAAGCGGTGTGTGATGCTCTGGGTGATGTTGCCAACTTAAGCCTGCCGCCAGTGCTGGCAAACGGATCATTTGTTTAAGCTCAGAGCGCGTTGGTGCTAATAAGTCAAAGTGTGCGCCATTGGCTTTGCCCGCCATTAAACTTGGTTGACTCACTACCTGCGGGTAAAAGTCATTACGACAGGCACTAAAAATGATCATGCAGTCACTTGTCGCTAAGCATTCTATGAGTTTTAAAAACTGACTGCGCTCGTCGTCGCTAAATACCGGTGATGACAATAGCACTTCGAGCCGGTCGATAAATAAAAATAAATAGGGCGTAGTGTGCTCTGTATTTAGCGTTGCAAGGGCTGCTTTACAGCGGGTAATAACCTGTTCTGGATCTGTTAATAACAATTCAGCCAGTGTATCGGCGCTTATATCGCGAAGTACAGGTGCGTCGTTTATTTCTAAATCGAGCAAGGTTGAGGCTAAATCAAGGAGTAAGCGCTCTTTACTCACATCGGCAAAGTCGAGTTGGCAGTAACTGTGTACTCTAATGCCATCGTAGCCATTACTCGACATTAAAGCGGGCAATACACCTGCGTTAACTAACGACGATTTACCTGAACCACTGGCCCCCAATATTAAGCAAAACGCGCGACCAAACTCTATTTGAGCTGACACTCGCTGTAACAAGGTGGCAATTTGTTTGTTACGGCCAAAAAACACATCGGCTTGCTCAGGTGCAAACGCACTTAAGCCAACAAAAGGTGAGTCACCTTGCCAACTGGTTTGGCTGGCTTTTTGTTCTTCGTTGAGCACAAAGTTGATTTCGGCAATAACGCGGTAACCGCGTTTACGAATGGTCTCGATGTAATGCGGGTTACTTGCTTTATCGTCAAATGCTTTGCGTAGCTGCGTGATCACTTTATGTAGCGGGTTATCGCCAAGCGCTACATTTGGCCAACAGTGATTGATAATTTCATCGCTGGTTAACAGTTCACCTTGTTTTTCGCATAGCAGCAATAATACATCCATTGCTTTTGGCTCGATGTGTTTTACTTGCTCGCCACGTCGTATTGAATTTGTGCTGGGGGTAACTTGCCACTCACCAACGAAAAACAGCGCCGTACTCATAGTATTATCTTCTTTTTATTAAAATTAATCGACTGGACCGATTTTGTTCATGCCACGCACACTCTTGATTAATACTATATTATGAGATTCACGGCAAGTGCGTTGCCTTTTTTGAAACAAAAAAATCAACATATCGAGTGTATATACGTTTTTATAAAGTGTATTTAACGTAAGGACGAAGAGATATTTCGGGATGAATAAAAAGAGAGTAGCAAGTTGAAGGAGGCGTTTTAACACCGAATGGTAAGCCATTCTTGATTAAACGCCACTCCTTCTACGCGATATGAAATCGCGGCTACAAATTTGACTAACTGGTTAACTTTCAACGCGTAATTTTTTCATTTGTATTGCGCTTAATGACCACATCATAAAGCCGCCTAAAAAGAGGGCTGCCGAGACATAACCCGTTTGACTGGGCAATGCACCTTGGGCAATGGCCATACCACCAAGCCAAGGGCCAATGGCATTGGCTGTATTAAATGCGCATTGTACGAGTGCACCTATCATGGCATGGCCTTGTGGTGATACATCCATTAATAGTGATTGAATAACAGTACCCAAACCAACACTAAAACCAATAAAGAAAATCACCGTATAAAGTAGCCAAATATTGTGGCTGGCACTGACATAACTTGCTGCAAATACGACGGCACCTATAAGTGCTGCCCCTGTGGTTTTTAGTGGTGAATGGTCGGCTGCCTTTCCTAACACATAGTTGCCTAAGGTGCAGCCAATACCAAACATGATCATAGCGATTGATATAGTGTAAGCGGGCGTATGAGTCACAATTAAAATAGTGTCGGCAATGTAAGTGTAAACACAAAATACGCCGCCAAAACCAATAATAATGATGCCTAAAATAGTCCATACTAGCTTGTTTTTCAGCACACTTAATTCATCTAGAATTGAAGTGGGTGATGAGTTCTTAACGTTTGGTACGTATTTTACAATTAGCACTAAAGCAACAAGAGCAAGCACTGCGGTGCCAGCTAAACAATAGCGCCAACTAAAGTTCTGTCCCACTAACGTCACCATTGGTACACCCACGATGGTCGCCACGGTTAAGCCCATAAATACTTTTGACATAAAGCTGGCACGTTTGTCGGCAGGGGCAATGTCGGCGGCCAGTAAAATAGCGGCGGCAAAATAGGCTCCATGGGGCAAGCCACTTAAAAAGCGAAATAAAATCAATTGCTCAAGAGAGTGTGAAAAAGCACTTAAGCCATTGAATAAAAACATCATAGTAACAAACATAAGTAGGGCATTACGTTTTCGCATATTGGCTGTGGTGATCATAAAAAGTGGCGCACCCACCACCACACCAATAGCATAGGCGCTAATGGCATACCCACTTTGTGCCGGAGTTGATGAAAATGTTTCGCTAATAAGCGGCAGCATTGGCATCATTGAAAACTCAGAGAGGCCAAGAATAAATGTTCCTAAGGCTAGTACGATTAAGATTGTAAAGGTGCTTTCGCGGCCTTGAGTTTTGGTGACGTTAGTCATGTAACTCCTTTAAAACATGTTTTAAGAGAAATAGAAAATGCCAGAACCATGTTGCGTTCTGATGATAAGAGGTGCTATGCGCTATTGTAATACAAATAAAATAGAGTAAACCAGCACTTTTTGGAACGTTCTATATTAGTTTGCTATAACGAATAAAGTTGAACTTCTTAAGGCTGAGCATTTCAAAATAAATACAAATATAAATCCCAACTATACTGTGTATATAGACTTGGCTTTGGAGGGAGTGGCAATGGAAAAGATATTCGCCTGTATTGATGGTTCAACTATCACCAGTGCAGTGACAGAGGCTGCTATTTGGATAGCCAAACGTACTTCGCACCCCATACGTTTTTTACATGCGCTAGAGCCTCCTTTGCAACAGGGTAGTGATGACCTAACGGCGATTATTGGCTTAGGTTCGCAAACATCATTACTTGAACAGCTTGCCAAACTTGAACAAGAGCGCAATAAAGTCGCTGCTCAACATGGCCACTTACTGTTAGAGGAAGCTGTAAAGAAAGCTGAGCATGCAGGGCTGACCGCTGTTGAAAAACAACAGCTTTCAATGAATTTAGTCGATGCGTTACTGACACACGAAGACAGTGCCAGAGTAATGATTATTGGCCGCGCAGGAAAAGGACACGGTGATAATTTTAAGATGCTAGGGTCGCATATCGAAACCTTAATTCGTCAAGTTCATACTCCTGTGGCAATTGTGCCGCCGCAGTTTCATGCTCCCACTAATTTTATGCTGGCTTACGATGGCAGTGACAGTACTGACCAAGCAATAAGCCAAATTATTAAAGGGGGGGTTTTAAAAGGCTTAGGTTGTCATTTAGTCATGGTCGATAAGCATGATGGTCATTGCCAAGGTAAGCTGGACACCGCATCGGCACGCTTAGCAGAGCATGGGTTTAATGTGAGAGCACGCATGCTCGATGGCGATGTATATGAGGCGTTATGGCGTTACAAAAGCGACCATGCCGTTGATCTTATGGTGATGGGGGCATTTGGTCACTCTAAATGGCGACAATTCTTTTTGGGCAGCACCACATTAAAAATGCTTGAAGATAGCCGTATTCCGTTGGTGGTATTACGCTAGTATTTTTTGTGTTCTGTAAGTTTTGGCTGCGCAGCGGGTGCGACAATATGTCACGTGTTCAGCCAAATTAATGCGTTTTATAATCGGTTTATAAATTAACTTTTTATTTTATAGACTTATGAACACGCATTTAACTCCCCCTCGTTTTTTAGTTACTAAAGTTGCTGCATTGATTTGCGCTATTTTAAGTGTCTCTGCTGTTGCTGATGATTCGATTGAAGTGATCGAAGTGCAAGGTCATGCCCAAAATAGTCATCAATTGCTTGGCTCTGCCGATTCACTGTTATCTGATTTAGGCGTTGATTTTTCAGCGGCGGGTGGTGTATCAAGCTTACCTGTATTAAATGGCATGATGGGAGACAGGGTTAAAGTATTAGTGGATGGTGCGGATGTCACTGCGGCGTGCGCTAATCAAATGAACCCACCCTTGTCCTATGTCTCTGCTAATCAAGTAACATCGTACAGTGTTGTTGCGGGGGTATCACCGGTTAGCAGCGGGGGCGATAATATTGCCGGGGTTATTCGTGTGAATACTATTGCGCCCGAGTTTAGCGATTCGGAACAGCTCACTTGGCGCTCAGGTTATACCACCGCACAATATAAAAGCGTTAGCGACAGCCAAGCCTATGGGCTAGGTATGGGTATTGCGAGCAACAATGTAAGCGTGTCTTATCAAGGCAGCTTTGAAGAGGCTAACAGTTATAACGATGGTCATGGGGAGCGCGTACTCGACACGTTATATCGTGTGCAAAATCATGCATTAACAGGTGCTATTCGTGATGACAAACAGCAGGTTATAGTAAAATTTAGCCATCAAAAAATTCCCTATCAGGGTTTTCCAAATCAATACATGGATATGACGGATAACACAAGCTTTGGGATGGTGGCACAGTACCAACGTGATCTTGAAGAGGGCGCATTACATGTACAAGTAAATGCCCACGACGTGAAGCACAAAATGGGTTTTTTTAGTACAGAGAAACCCGGCATGATGCCTATGAATACCGACGCACAAGACTACAGTTATCAGTTGCACTGGCGTTTAGACTTATCTGCAGAATCGTCACTTTTGTTTGGGCACGAATATTACAGTTATCGTATCGATGATTGGTGGCCTGCTGTTGAAGGGTCAATGATGATGGGGCCGAACGAATACGTAAATATTAATGATGGTAAACGTAATCGTCTGGGTGCATTCGCAGAGTATGAAAGTCAAGTTAATCAAGCATGGTGGCTGTCGGCAGGCATGCGTATTGAACAGGTAACAACAAATACAGGCGACGTACAAGCCTATAACAAAGGGGCTATGGGCGGTGTGGGTCATATGAACTCAATGATGGACACGTCAAAAACCGATGCACAGGCTGCGATGGAATTTAATCAGCGGGATCGCAAACGTGACGATACTTTAGTTGATATTAGTCTGCTTGCACGCTACCAAATAAGTCGCAATGATGAGCTGCAATTTGGTTTTGCCCGTAAAAACCGAGCCCCTAATTTATATGAGCGTTACAGCTGGGGTGTTGGCACTATGGCAAGTACCATGATTGGCTGGTTTGGTGATGGTAATGGCTACATTGGTAATCCTGATTTAAAAGCCGAAACCGCTCATACGCTAAGCGCTAGCTACACTAAGCTGGCAAAAGATGATAGCTGGCAAATAACGGCGAATGCCTGGTACACGCAGGTAAATGACTATATTGATGCTGAAGTGACGCAAAGCTTTAACCGCACTGACAGTGCTCATACCAAGCGACATATTCTTACTTTTACTAATTTAGATGCGACGTTGTATGGGCTAAAATTAGCAGGCCTTATTGAGCTGTATAATTCGAAGCAAGCAGGTAAATGGCAGTTAAAAGGAGCGTATACCAGCAATTATGGCGAGCGCGATGACAGCCACGAGGATTTATACCAAATTATGCCATGGCACACAGAGCTAAGCCTTGAACACGCATACAAAGGCTGGGAAAGTACCCTGAGTTGGCAATGGGTTGACAGTAAAGACAAGGTGGATGAGCGCCGATTAGAAAACCAAACCGATAGCTATAATTTATTAGCTATCTCAAGTAAAAAAACATGGCAAAATTTAACCTTTAAGTTAGCAATTACCAACTTACTTGATGCGTATTATCAGCAGCCACTTGGCGGAGTGAACATTGCTAATTATAAGCACGATATGCGCACTGGCTTTGAGCAGCTAGCAGGACAAGGTCGCTCCTATAATGCCAGTATCAGTTATCGGTTTTAGGCAAGGGGTTTTGTATTTGTAGGCGCGATGTCAAATCGCGCCTACAACCTGCTTACACGCTTCGTGTCACTTAATCGGCAAATAAATATCAGTTTGCAAATCACATTCATCCACCTCATGAATTAAATTGAGGTAATGAAAGAAACACGGAAAATCACGCACTTCTTCACCACTTTGTGGTAGCCACTCGCGGTATAAATAATACACTGTATCGCTAATCGTATCGTGTGAACCATTATGGCGCACTAC
This sequence comes from Pseudoalteromonas sp. JSTW, assembly GCF_013423925.1. Lineage (NCBI taxonomy): Bacteria > Pseudomonadati > Pseudomonadota > Gammaproteobacteria > Alteromonadales > Pseudoalteromonadaceae > Pseudoalteromonas > Pseudoalteromonas sp. JSTW. Next base: position 2,502,167 of record NZ_CP058972.1, on the reverse strand, counting down.
GGCACAGCGTCCCGCTGGGATCTCGCCATTTCTGACTCCTTGTGGGTTATCAGGAATTGGCTTGGTAATGCTGCCGGCAAAGTCAAAACGAAAGGCATGATCTTCAGTTGTTGCAGGGTCACTGTATGGAATACCATAGGTGTTGCTGGTTTTAACCGGTGATAATCCTGAGCTTTTTCGCCAGTCAATAAAATGTGCGGCGGTATTCATAAGGGTATTTGCAGCGCCTTGATGGGTTAATAAAGCAACGGGCTGGGCTTTTAAGTCGACAATGTTTACATTCATAAAACAGTCCTTTTTATCAGGTAAAGAAAATTCAAACTGAGAGTGCCAGTTAGGCCAGTTTGGTTTGCTTCTGAATTCACTAGGAGACTGTGTAAAAGTGCGTTTAAAGGCGCGGCTAAATGCCTCTGGGCTATCAAACTGTGCTTCGAGTGCAATATCAATCACTTTGACTTGATGCTCAAATGCTAGTCGAAATGATGCACGTTTTAAGCGAGCAAGTTGCGTGTACTTAGTCACACTGACTCCCACTGAAGCGGCAAATAAACGGTGAAAATGATATTTTGAACAACAGGCTACATCACTCAAAGTGTCGAGTGATAAAGAGTCATTGAGATGCTGACTAATATAATCACAAACATGCTCAATACGTTGTTGTTGCTTCGTTTTCATGATGACTCGTTAATGCTTATTCAGAAGTGTGTTAAGTGTGTCATGACCCTTAAATGGTTACCTGATTGAAATTGCGCATTTTGAGTTTAATTGATATTGAGTAAATAGGTAGCGTGCTAGCAGGTGTTGCTTTAGGGCAAAATAAAGACGCGCTAAAGCACGACCTAAAAATAGCGGGGATGAGATGTGCCCCAGGTTTATGCTAAAAAATTATGTGATGTAAAATCGCGGCTACATCTCATTTTCTTGTTGCGCTAGTTTTTCACGCTCAGCTTTTGAAACATACGCAGGCTTACTGCTTTTGTGTAATTTAGCATTGGCGCGTTTGTCTTTTTGTTTCAGTTTAGTGAAGATCTTTTTTCTACGGTTCATGGTACTTTGTAAGTTATGGGATAGGCCAGTCAGTATTGTACAGAGCAATTGCTCAGAAGCCGAGCAGTTTTCGTCGCACAAGAGATATCATGTCGCGATTATAACCGTTACAATCAAGGTCTACTTGCGAAAACCTTCTAAAACTCTGGAGCTTATCTTGAAACATTCATTACTTGCTGCATTCTTATTTAGTGCCTTTTCTGGTCAGGCTGCCATCGCTGAACAAAGTGAACAACTGGCTAACTATGCGGTCGAGCGCTATCAACAAGCACAAATTCATACCCTCGAAAATCTAGTTTCGTATCCAACGGTCAATAAAGAGGGCCTAGCTACGCCCGATAATCCAGACTTTATTGGCTTTAAATCATTTTTAAAAATGAAAGCGGCGCAGTTTGGTTTTGATTATCAAGATTTAGGCTACACGGTATTAATAGGCATGGGCAACCAAGCTGAGAAAGTAACGATTGTTACGCACGGGGATGTTCAACCTGCTGATGCCAGTAAATGGCAACAAAGCCCGTTTAAAATGGATAAAACCTCTGAACCTGGAAAGCTGATTGCCCGTGGTACTGAGGATGATAAGGGCGCAATTGCCACAGCACTCCATGCAATGAAAGCCATTAAAGATAAAGGGGTTACTCTAAATAACCGTATTGAACTGATGGTATACCTTGCTGAAGAGTCGGATTGGGCGCCACTTAAAGAGTTTATGAAAACCTACCAGCAACCTAAGTATGCGGTGACGATTGATGCGTCGTATCCGGTCGTAGTGGCAGAAAAAGGCTGGAGTTTAATTGCGCCAACATTTTCAGCCACTTCAGCGCAAACAGGCTTATATGTCACTGATTTAAAAGGCGGTGCTTTTGTAAGTCAAATACCAGAAGATGCCAGTGTGTTAGTGCATAATGCGGATGCCGCGACTGTGGCAAAATTACACGATAACGTTGGTAAACTTAAAAACGTGAAAGTGGCGATAAAAGAACAAGAAGAAGGTTTATTGGTGCAAGTAAAAGGGACCTCAGCTCACTCGTCTGAGCCGGAGTCGGGCGAAAATGCCATAGCGCATCTTGCTGAAATATTTAAAGGACTAGACCTTGAAAACAACAGCGACGGTCAAGCAATCGAGTTTATTAACCAGTTAATTGGCCTTGACTTATATGGCGCTCAGTTTGGTGAAATTGCTTATCAACATGATTTTATGGGGCCTATGACTGTGTCGCCAACATTGTTATCACGTGATGGGAATGAAATTAAGCTGTCGGTTAATATGCGTCGCCCTGTCGGAAAGCAAGAAGACGTATTAAAGCAGCAAATTAATAATGCGCTGACTGCGTGGCAAACACGTAATAACGTGACATTAAAAGACACTGATATTGTTATTGGCACGCCTATGCTGTTAGACAGCGCACCGCATGCACAAGCTTTATTGGATATTTTTAAGCACTTTACGGGTGATGAAGACGCGGGGTTTGTGTCGATTGGCGGGGGCACAAATGCAAAGCTGTTTGATAATGCTGTATCGTTTGGGCCATCAATGCCAGGTAAAAAATACACGGGTCACTCAGAACATGAGTTTATTACTGAACAGCAATTAGCGCTGAATTTAAAAATGTACACCGCGATGATGATAAAGCTCGGAAATATGTAATCATTTGCAAACGTAAAAACGCCACTTCAATGAAGTGGCGTTTTTGTTTAGTTAATTTAATTTTTGGCTAAGGGAAATTTCTGCATTCATCAGTTTTGATATAGGGCAACCTTGTTTAGTTTGCTGGCACAGCTCGTTAAACGTCTCTTCAGAGATATCAGCTATTTTTGCTGTTACCTCAAGAGCGATGTGGCTGACCTCAAAACCATCATCGACTTCATCAAGACTGACGGTGGCTTTGGTTGTAATATCATCGGCAGTAAACCCTGCTTCTGTTAATGCCAGCGACAGTGCCATACTGAAGCAACTACTGTGTGCTGCTGCAACTAATTCTTCGGGGTTCGTACCAGCCTTGCCCTCAAAGCGGGTATTAAACCCATACGGTTGTTTATCTAAAGCACCGCTTTGGGTACTAATACTTCCTTTACCTGATTTAATGTCGCCAGACCAGCTTGAATGTGCGGTTTTTTTAATCGTCATAGTCATCTCCTTTGTAATTATTTCGGCGAGTGTGAAATGCTTTCATGGTTTTCGCCGAAAAAGTGTCACTTACACGATACGTTGCAACTTAAAGGCCAAGGTGACTGTGCACAAGCCGTTTGCTATGAACAAGTTAGTATGGCGTTAGCTGATTGGTAAGACGTTATTTTGCTGTTTGCGTTCAACTTAAGTTGGGGCAATTAACACCACATAAAAATAACGTCGATTTATTTTGTAAATTTAGAGGACCTGATAGGGCGATGTTAACTGGCGGTTTTGGAATGACAAAATAGCCTTATTTTTTACTATTCCGTTTTCAATATTGATGGCGCGTCGAATTGTTTCATCTTTTTGCCATTGCGCTCTTCCCGCTAACACGCTGGGTAGATAAACAATTAACGCAGCAGAGATTGAACGTGTTGCACTTTCCCATAAATAGCTAGGCGTGTGGTCAACAGCGTAATAATCAATGGTTTTATAACGAAACATTGGTTCGGCAAATGACGTGGGTTTAGCAAAAAAGAACCCCATACCTTCATCGCAACTTACATCTATAATTAAGCTATTCGGTTTAAGGCAGTCAGCCTCTGACTCAATCACAAAATGCACTGGGTTCGCTGTTTCTTGAAAAGTGCCATTAACAATAATATCGGCTTCACTAATGAGGTCGATTAAGGGTCTGTGTGTTCCGTCGTGTTCTACGACCATCATCCGGGCTTCTCCCTCAGAGCCTTGACGTACTTTAACGTAATGACAGTTTAAAACCTCTTCACGAACTTCATGATCAGGGCGTTGAATACAAATTGTAATGTCTCTAAAACCATGAGCTTGTAACGCATAAATTGCCCCACGACTAACTGCACCAAAACTAAAAATAACGGTTTTGCGTTGATTTCCGTAATGACCGTCAACCCCTTTTAATTGCAATGCATGGATAACGGCGCAGTAACCAGCCATTTCGTTGTTTTTATAAAAAGTGTGACGACCCGCATGCCCATTTGGTGACCAAACAAACATATCTTCAAAGGCTATTAAGGTTAATTTTCTATCTAATGCTGCTTGGGTAATATCGCGTTGTTGAACACAGTGAGCATACCCCCACAGAGTCCCGCCTTCTTTTAATTCGTTTAAATCGGCAAGAACGGGTTTAGCGATAATCACTGTACCAAGGTCTTTTAAAAGTGCGCTGCGAGAGGCGATACCACCTGTAAGCGCTGCGATTTCATCATCTGTTATATTAAAGTCTTTTCCGTAGCCTTGTTCAAAAATAAGCTGCTTTCTGTGTTCTTCAGGAATCCGTTTTAAGTGCTCTGGGTGAATAGGGTAACGTCGTTCATCTGTTTTGCGTGAAGTGCCAATGACGCCGATCTTTAATTTATTCATGCTACAACCTTGATTATATGTTCATTAACGCATGTGTTAATAAACTTGAAAAGGATTCACAGGCAAGCGAAAGCCTACGCTGTAAAGTGATGCATAGTAAAAGGTGTTAATAAGTGCTGAATGTTAAGCAGTGATAAATCAGGATTTTAACGTGCTATGAGTAACACGTTGGTTGTGCTGTAGTGTGCGCACACCGTGAGTATAACAGGATAACTGTTTGCTTTGTGAGCTTTAAGCCTCCTTTTAAATTGTTTTATTCCGCTTTGTTTTTAGTGTATTTACAACGTTCTGAGCAGTATTTAACGTGTTGCCAGTCTCGTTGCCATTTTTTACGCCATGCAAAAGGGCGCTGGCATACAGGGCATATTTTTGTCGGTAAGTTCACTTTTTTATGTGCCATTGTGTTGCCTTTGTAAACTGAGGATGTGCTTTTTGAGTACCGCTCTGGCACCATGTTTTACATCATCACGCTCTCTAAACGCCCACAACCTTTCGCGGGCTTCCTTCGCTGCTTGCGTTAAATCCACCATGGGCTCAGGGTAATCTTCACCCAATTTAAAATTATTAAATAACGCTTCCATTGGTGGCTGTTGCCATGGCTGGTGGATATATTCGATGGGTAAATTACTAAGCTCTGGGCACCATGTTTTAATAAATATGCCGTCTGCGTCTTTATCTTCAGATTGTTTTATGGGGTTGTACAGTCGAATCGTATTAGTGCCAGTGACAGAGGCTTGCATTTGTATTTGAGGATAGTGAATCCCGGGCTCAAAATCTAAAAAGTAGCGCGACAATATAAGACTGACACAATGCCAGTGAATATTTAAATGATGGGTCATAAAGCTGACTAGCATCGCCCGCATTCTAAAGTTAATATAGCCTGTAGCTGCAAGACATCGCATACAGGCGTCAATAAGCGGGATGCCTGTGTTGCCGTGTTCAAACCGTGATAGGTGCTCGCTAACCTTGTCGTCATTTCGATAGGGGTAGTGTTGATACGCAGGATTTTGCGGTGCGAACTCCATGCTGCATTGAGTTTCAAACTTTTGCATAAAATGACAGTGCCAATGCAATCGTGATTCGAATGCATGCAGCGAACGGCGCCAACTCGAAGGGCGTTTGGGTAAGTAGTATCTAAGAGTTTGATACACTTGACGAAGGCTTAAGTTTCCCCATGCTAAATAGGGTGAAAGACGTGAGCACGACTCTTTGCTTTTTGATGGGCTCGAAATACCTTGTTGATAGCTCTGAGCTCTTGTCTCTATAAAGCTTTTTAATACGGCTCTGGCTGCGTGGGGTCCTCCGTGCTGAAACTGCTCATCATTTGTTTGATACTGTTTTACATGCTCGCAAGCACTGTAGCCCGAAGGTAAAATAGCATTAAAAGAATGCCAGTTAGGCGTGATTAAAGGTTGCTGCATCACGGTTTGCCAATGCTGCTGCCAATCAAATTGCGCTGGCCGTGCCCTTACTACTGCGCCTAAGGGCGTTTCATGCCAAACAATAGCTTTTTCTTTGAGCCATTTATGCACTGCTTTATCACGTTCAAAGGTATTGAGTAAGCCAATTTCTTGATGACTGTATATGGCCTTAATATCAAACTCATTAGATAAAGATTCAAGCAAGGAGATCATGTCTTGATTGTAAATTGCAATTTCGGCTTGTTGTTTTTTTAGCTGTGCATTGAGATCACATAATGACTGATAAACAAATCGCCAGTGACGGTGGCTATAATGAGGATCATCTAACAAAATTGGCTCAAAATTATAGATAAGCAAACAGGGTAAAGGTGAATCGGCGGCCTGTGCGAGTGGTGCATGATCAGAAAGCCGTAAATCACGTTTAAACCATACTATATTGATTTTTTGTTTCCCTGCAGTGGGCATAGCTTGATAGTTAATTGCTTGAACACGTGATTGATACGTATGAGAACGCAGATATGATTATTCAAGAAGAGAAATAGTTGATTATGGCGAGGCGTACGATTGAATGGCTTTTACTAAAAGTAAAAGCGGCCACTGTCATCGTGGCCGCTCCATTTTTTATAGGTTATCTGTAAATGAACTAATTTGTTGCTCTGCAGCTTGCAAGCTTTGCTCTGCTCCCGGCATTGCTAAGCCTTCGGCATAGATAAAGTTAATATCTGAGATACCCACAAAACCAAGTACATCTTTTAAGTATTTAGTTTGTGTATCCATGTCGGTGCCTTGATATATACCGCCACGAGCAGCGAGTACAACGACTTTTTTGTTTTCAAGCAAACCGACAGCGCCTTGCTCTGTGTATTTAAACGTAATACCAGCGCGTGCGATACGGTCAATCCATGCTTTGAATGTTGATGGAATACCAAAGTTATACATAGGCATACCAATAACAATTAATTCGTTATCAGTAAGTTCTGCAATTAACTCGTCAGAGATAGCCGCCAGTGCTTTTTGCTCGTCGCTACGTTCGTTAGCGTCAGTCATCCATGCTGCCATTTCTGTTTGCGTTAAGTGAGCAATAGCATCGTTGCTTAAATCGCGAGTGGTGACAGCAATTTGTTGTTTGCTTGATAGTTGCTCAACAAATAGCTGGCTAAGTTTAGTCGAATTACCTTGTTCACCATTTAAAGATGAATTTAACACAAGTACTTTTTTCATCATGTCACCTAAGAAACTGAATTGATGTAACGATTATAATGAGGGTATGAATGAAATAATAATGGTAAAAATTGAGTGATACGTTCGCTTTAATAGAACGGTTGCAACGCTGCTATAATTTCTGTTCGCATTTTTTAAATGCTTAATGTTATGCTCATTTAACAATTTTAAAAAAGGACTTTTATATGAAATACTTAATGCTAAGTATTTTTGTAGTACTGTGCTTGACTGCTCGCGCAGAAGAAAAGCCGTCACTGTCTGTTGAATCATTTGCTTCATTAAGAGCTACCAGCCAGGTTAAATTGTCACCAAGTGGCACGCACTTATCCTTTATTCGTAATATAAAAGGTGAGCTGGTGTTAATGGTGTATAACCGCAAAACACAAGAAGCTGTTCCCATTATTCGCGCTGATAATCATACGATTTTCTTTGATTGGTATACGTGGGCAAACGATGAGGTATTACTTCTCGGTGCACGCTATATACAACGTCAAATTGGCGGCCCTAAATATTCATCTACTCGCCTTTATGCGTACAATATTAATGATAAAGGCAAAGCAAAGCTTGCCATTAAGCCTAACTATGGACGTGATGAACGCCAACCCCAGTTTGCTGATCAAGTTATAAGTTTTTTACCTGACAAAAAAGATAAAATCTTGATTCAAGGCGACTTTGAAATAGCAAATACACCGGGAGTCTATGAGCTCGATCTTAACACGCTGAGAAAGAAAAGGGTTCAACGCGAGCGCAGCAAAGTGACCGATTGGATAGCTGACCGTCAAGGAAATGTGCGTATTGCTCGAAAAATGGATGAAGATGAATTTGAATATTTCCTGTATGACGAAGGTTCATTAGACCGCCGCTCATTATTCAAATTTAAAGCATTTAGCCAAGAGAGTGTGACAATATTAGGCTTTGATAAAGACCCCAATATTATCTATTTTAAAGCGCTTCAAAATGGCTATGACGCATTATTTAAAATGGATTTAACCACGAAAAAGCAAGAGCTCGTTTTTAGTGATGATAATTACGACTTTGATGGAGGGATTTTTTACTCTCCTCTGACGGGCGAAGTTGCAGGGTTTACTCATTCAAATATTGAAGAAGGGATCCGTTATTGGGATGACGATTTAAATAAGCTGTATACATCACTGCGTGCGGTATTACCGGCTGATAAGTTTGATATTGATATAATCGATACCAGTGAAAACCAGCGTCAATATGTACTTTACCTGACAGGTGATGGAAGCACGGGAACATATATGCTTGGTAACCGTGACACCAATGAACTCACCGTGTTCGCCAGCGCGTACCCAGACATTGATGACCGTGTTTATTCAGGGAAAGAAAAAATTAGTTATAATGCACGTGATGGTTTAACGATTGAAGGGTACTTAACCTTGCCCGTGGGCTATAAAGAAGGGGATACGTTACCAACAATTATATTCCCTCATGGGGGACCTATGGCGCGTGACTACTCAGGTTTTGATTATTGGACTGCTTTACTTGCATACAATGGGTATGCCGTTTTACAACCGAATTTTAGAGGCTCAAGTGGGTATGGCCATGAATTTGAAATGGCAGCAGTGCAAGGGTTTGGTAAAAAAATGCAAGATGATTTGCAAGATGCCGCTCTTTGGTTAGTTTCACAAGGTATCGCTAATAAAGATAAAATTTGCATCGGCGGTGCAAGTTATGGTGGTTACGCCGCGTTGATGGCTGTTGTTAAGCATCCTGAAACATTTACATGTGCCGCGAGTTTTGCGGGTGTCACCGATTTAGAACGCATTGTGAGTAAAGCGCGTTACTTTACAAATAAAGAAATTGTGCGTAAGCAATTTGGTACCGACGACGATGAGTTGGCAAAATACTCACCGGTTAATTTTGCAAAGCAAATTAACCGTCCAGTTTTGCTCGTGCATGGTTCAGACGATAACGTTGTGCCTGTTTATCATAGCCGTGAGATGGAAGATGAGCTGAGCGATGAAGGAAAAAATGTCACGTATATTGAACTCGAAGAGGGAGATCATTATCTGTCACATCAGCCTTATCGTATTACAACATTAAAAGCGTTTTTAGATTTCTTTGATGAACATTTAAAAAGCGACTAAAAAAGGCGACTTAGGTCGCCTTTTTATTAATAAGCTAACTCTGCATCAATATTTCTGACTAAGTTTGAAACCCAGTTAATGTATTGGCGGTGAATTTTATCGCCATCATAATCTAAGTTGATTGAGTCTTTGTAATCAATTGAGTACTCAGTGGCGTTGTAGTTAATATCAACACGCAGCTGGTGCTTTCTAATATCAAGCTTTCCTAATATTTTACCGTCTTCGCTCGCGCGACATGTCCAGCCAAGTTTCATACATGCTTTGAGAATATTTGTTTTAACGCTGTCAGCAGTGTGTGTTTTATTGGCGGTTTGTGGGACAGGGTTACTGTCGAAGTTACGAATAGGTACACTTGTACTGCACGCTGATAAAACAAGTGTAGCCGCAAGTACTAAGCAGAGCTTTTTCATGATAAATCCTTTTTATGTAATAAAAACGGCATGATTATGCGTTTTTTTTGAGGCGGGGTCTAGGCATCAGGTAAAAACCAAGCACTGATAGCGCCAGCAATACCCAGCACACTGTAAAATAGAATCAGCTCTGCGGTGCTTAAATACGCATTTAATAAGCCAACACTCCCAAGTGCCAATAATATAAGACCGATCACCGTATTACTCACCGATACATAATCGGTTCGTTTGTTGCCTTCAGCCATATCTACCAAGTACGTTTTACGACCAAGACGAACTCCCTGATGAGCAACTGTGAGCAAAAAATAACATAACGGGAGAAGCCAAAACTCACGGAGGGTTGCAGGGCTAAAGTGTGCGATTAAATAAACGGCTAAGCCATTGAGAGTGACTAACATGGCTGCAAAAATTAAAACGCGTCGACTTGATAGGTCACTCAACCTACCCCAAATGGGTGCTGACACGAGACTCGCAAGCCCAGAAAGGGCCATAAAAGTAGCAAGCAAAGAAAAATCAAAAGCTTGTTCGCTGGCTAAAACAATATAAAAAGGAGCGCTAAGTGCAGAGCAAAGCAATAAAGCACGCGTAACAATGAAGTGGGCAAATTGTTTATCTTCGTACAGTAGCTTTAGTTTCTTAAACGCATGCAATAAACCATTTTTAGCTCCTTCAGTCGCCCCTTCATATTCTTTGATGCGACTGTAGCTCAGGGCAGCAAATATCCACATGAGGGCTGCCAGCATCAACGCAACATAAACACCATTTTCGTAGCCTAACGTTTGTAAATACCATAAGCCTAAACCAAACGTAAGTGTCGCAAAGCCTGCAAAACTGGCGGCAAGACCACTAATGTTGCCACGTTGCTGTTTGGGAATCACTTTTCCAAGTACATCTTTAGCGGCGATAGAGTTAAAGCCCCGAGCAAGGCTAAACACAACTAAAAGAGTGAGAATGGCATACCCGGCACTGCTTCCTGTTAGGGTTAATGCGGTAATGAGCATTGCTACAATGCATAATGCTTGCACAATGGCGCCGACAACCCACACCCACTTGCGTACTTTAAGTTGGCGGATAACGTTGGCAATAGCAAGTTGCGGCAACATCGAGCCAGACTCTCTAATAGGAACCAGCCACGCAATGAAGCTGCTGGGCACATTAATGCTGTGTAATAACCAAGGCAAGGTTACTTTTGGGTTGAGCAGAGCATCGGCAAATTTACTAAATAGTTGACTCACTAAAAGGGTAATAAAGTTACCTGGCACAACCTTACACGCGGCCTCATCAATGGCCTTGCAGGCGCGCGCGTCTTCGGTATTGCTGAGTCTTTGATAGATGTCTTCTTTACTGAGCTTTTTCATCTTTGAATCGGATAGAGAAATTTATGTAGCAAAGGGCTGCATAGCAGCCCCACTGTTAAAAATCGTTCTTACTGTGGCGTTCTACAAGTTGCTCAGCTTCATCACCCCACGTGCGATTTACACGGCGACCTCGTTTAACTGCAGGACGACGTTCAATTTGTTTTGCCCAGCGTAATACATGGCTGTATGACTCAACATCTAAAAACTCAGCAGCATCGTATAAATAACCCAGTACCAAACTGCCGTACCATGGCCAAATAGCAATATCGGCAATGGAGTATTCGCTACCAGCCATGTAATCATGATCACTTAAGTGACGATTTAATACATCTAACTGGCGCTTTACTTCCATGGTGAAACGGTCAATAGGGTATTGCATTTTAAACGGTGCATAACTGTAAAAATGGCCAAAACCACCGCCTAAGTAGGGTGCTGAACCCATTTGCCAAAATAACCAATTACGACACTCTGTTTTACTGGTATGGTCGCTGGGAATAAGCGCATCAAACTTTTCTGCTAAATACTGTAAAATAGCGCCCGATTCAAATACGCGGGTAACTGGCGTGGTGCTATGATCCATTAAGGCTGGAATTTTTGAATTCGGGTTGACACTAACAAAGCCAGAAGAGAATTGATCGCCATCCGCTATTTTAATTAAGAACGCATCATAATCAGCGTCGTCGATACCAAGCTCTAATAGCTCTTCGAGCATAATTGTCACTTTTTGACCGTTTGGTGTCGCAAGTGAGTACAGCTGCAAAGCATGCTTACCAACAGGTAAGTCTTGTTCATGGGTTGCACCCGCTACAGGACGGTTTGTTTTAGCCCATTCTCCCCCATTTTCAGCGTCCCATTGCCACACTTTAGGTGGCGTATAACTGTCGGTATTACTCATTGAAACTCCCTAAATTGTGCTTTAATGAATGTTGTTACGAGATTACCATCCTAGTTGATCAACCTAGTCAAGGGAAGTAGAGTTAGAAAATAGCATTATTACTGAGTGTAATAAGTACCTAAGTAATTAAATTGAAAGTAATTTAATACCGAAGTCGACGACTGTTAAGGAGCATGAGATGAAAAAACACGGTTTGGCCATTGGTTTAGAGCGCATAGGTAGTACCTTTTACCTAACTTTTAAAGTCGTTGGTAAGCTTACCCACGCTGATTACGAAACGCTCACCCCTTTAGTGGATAATGCACTTAAAGCAGTGCCTCGCGCAAAAATTAGAGCATATGTAGATATTACAGAACTGGAAGGGTGGGAATTACAAGCGGCTTGGGATGACTTTAAATTAGGGCTGAAACACAACAAGGAATTTTGTCGTGTTGCGGTACTGGGTAATAAAAAGTGGCAAAAAGTAGCCAGCAAAGTGGGTAATTGGTTCACAACGGGTGAAGTGAAGTATTTTGAAGATGTAATAATTGCAACCGAATGGTTGCACGAAAAGGTAATCAGTGACAGCAACTAATCAATTAAAGGTGGCGACATTTAATTTATACAATTATTTAGCACCCCCCGATGCGTTTTATGATTTTCAGCGTATTTATAGTGCTGAGCAATGGGCTAAGAAGCAGCGTTGGTTGGCTGATTATCTTCACAATCAGCAACCGGATATTATTGGCTTTCAAGAAGTGTTTAGTATTGATGCATTAAAACAGCAAGTGAACGATGCAGGCTATGCGCACTTTGCGGTGGTTGATGAGCCGAGCGTTATCGATGAGTTTATATATCGAGACCCGGTTGTTGCAATTGCTTCTCGCTATAAAATTATGGCTTTAACTGAGGTTGAACCCGACTCTCACTATGCACAGCAAATGGGGCTTGTCGGGGAGTTTTGTTACAGTCGTCGGATTATTCGCGCCACGATAGATGTGCCACATATTGGTTATGTAGATTGTTATGTTGTGCATTTTAAATCAAAGCGTAGCCTGCTTAATAGCGTTGAAGATAACAGCAAAACCGAGGAGCAAAATCTGCTTTTGCAGCTAAAAGACCAAGTAGCAGGGCGCTGGGCGTCAAGCATACAAAGGGGCAGTGAAGCGGCGTTATTATTAATTGAAATTATCAATCGCAGATCACAGACAGACAATCCTGTTATTGTGATGGGAGATTTTAATAATGAACTGCATGATGGCGTGCTGAACCATTTAATCACTGACTCATTGCGATTCACCGCTAGTCGACATAGCAAGGCGTTTACCGCCAAGTATGCGCTGCAAGATAGTTGGCAACTTTATCAACGCCATGTTGTAACGGACAATGAGAGAGAGGCAACCCATTACTTTGGTAGCAGCAGTTCGGTGTTTGATTACATTTTGCTTTCCAGAGAATTTGATGCAGGCTTTCAAGGTAGCTTCTACGAAGTCATCGACTATCACACCTATGATCAGCACTTAATCAATCCACAATTTGCCTACGATGATCAAAGCACCGACCATGGTGTGGTAATGGTTACATTAGCATTAAGGAGTTAAATTTATAACTCCTTAAAATTATCGAAGATGCTGTTTGTCTCGCTTTGCAAAGAGATAACCGATAAATGCACCGCTAATAGCGCCGAACAAGTGGCTTTCGAACGAGATATGAATACGCTGCGGGAATACACCCCAAATTAAGCCACTATAAAGTATGACGACAGCAATACTGATGAGAATCGCTTTGAATGAGCGATGCATAATACCATAGCAAATTAAGTAGCCCCACAAGCCATAAATTACGCCACTTAAGCCCACATGTATATTGCTGCGGCCAAATATCCACACTAACAATCCTCCAAGCAATGCAGTACTGACAAATACCAGCCAAAAGCGTTTTACACTGTATTGGCATACTAACCATGCGAGAATCGCAAAGGGCACTAAATTACTAAAAAGGTGTGCCCAGCCACCGTGTAAAAAGGGGGCAAAAAATATGCCTGAAAGGCCCGATAGTTGGCGAGGCAAGATACCTAAGCCATTAAGGTTTATACCGGGCAGTGTATTGATAATTTGTAGTACAAGACACAGTAGCATTATGCCCAGAATAGCGAACCGTTTACTGCTGATAGGGGGAAGTTTAGTAGCTGATTTTTCAGTCATGGTTGAAGGCTCTTAAATCAATTCGACTGAATCAGTATAACGTATTAAGAGTGAAGGTAAACACCTTGTTTTGCAAGGTGTTTACTGGTTGTTATCTCGTGTTTTTAGCCAAGTTTAGTAAGTAGTTTTTTAGCTGCAAGTTCTGAGCTTGCTGGGTTTTGGCCGGTGATCAATAACCCATCTTCGATAGCCAGCACGCCCCAGTCATCGGTTTTCTGGTACTGACCACCTTGTTTAATGAGTTCATCTTCAACAAGAAGTGGTACAACATTCGTTAGTTGTACAGCCTCTTCTTCAGAGTTACTGAACCCCGTCACTTTTTTGTCAAACACTACCGACTTACCCTCGGCATTTTTGGCATTTAATAAGACGGCACTGGCATGGCATACCGCACCAACAGGCTTATTAGAGTTTAAAAACTGTTCAATTAAACGAATAGAGTCTTGGTTATCAACTAAATCCCACAGCGGACCATGGCCGCCTGGGTAAAATACAGCGTCGAATTCATCGGCATTCATTTCGCTCAACGGTTTGCTGTTTGCCATTAAGGTTTTTGCGGCGCTGTCTTCTTCAAAGCGTTTAGTTGCCTCTGTTGCAGCATCAGGAGCGGCACTATTTGGGTCTACAGGCGGTTGCCCCCCTTTCACTGATGCTAATGTAACGTCAACGCCTGCATCAATAAAGGCATAATAAGGGGCTGCAAATTCTTCTACCCAAAACCCTGTTTTATGACCCGTGTCACCTAATTCATCGTGTGAAGTAAGTACCATTAAGATTTTCTTCGCTGACATAATTAATCCTCGTTAATTGTTTAATGAATAGCGTTGATATCACTATAGGGGTTAAAGCTAAGTTTAACAACGCAGATAAAATTGACTTCATTGGTTTAATTATTGATACAATCGAGCTAGATTTTAGGAGAATGCCATGAATGTATCGTTTGAACAGTTAAAAAGTATGGTGGTATTTGCACATATTGTGCAGCAGGGGAGTTTAACGAAGGCAGCCGAGCAACTGGGTCTTTCGCGCGCTGTGGTGAGTTATCATTTAAAGAAACTAGAGCAGCAATTACAGCTTACCTTATTAAACCGCTCAACGCGTACTATGACCTTAACAGAAGCGGGTAAAGTCTATTATGAGCGTTGTCACGCAATTGCTGAACATGCCCAAGCGGCTAATTTGCATCTAGAAAACTTAAAAAATGAACCTGTCGGGGTGATAAAACTCAGTTGCCCAGTGAATGCTGGTTTGCAGCTTATTGTGCCTGCGCTTGCACAATTTAAACGCTTGTATCCAAAAATCGATATAGATCTGCAACTAAGCGATGACGTTGTCGACATTATTAAAGAGGGGATAGATTTAGCTATCCGAGGTATTGCGCTTGCTGATTCAAGTTTACAAGCAACTAAACTGGCAACAATGAAAACGTGTATATGTGGCTCTGTTGATTATTTTGCCAAGCACCCAGTGCCCGAAAGCATAGATGATTTAGCGAACCATACTTGGGTTGTTTATCAGCGAAGTAGCGCCACACTGAGCCTAGAAAAAGATAAGCGTCGCTTTGATGTTCCCCTTAAAGGCGGGATTAGCACTAATAATGCCGCAGCGCGCACGGCATTTGTTGAAGCGGGGCATGGTCTTGCAAAAATCCCTGTTTATGACGCGTGGCCAAAAGTAAAAGCCGGGCTTTTACGTACCGTGCTTGATGAGTATAAATCGGCTGATATTGAATTGTATGGTGTCTTCCCGCCGGGGGCTGCGGGAAGCAAAAAATTGCGAGTATTGCTTGATTACTTAAAGGATTATTTTGCTAATCAAGTTGCCACGATGGGTATTTAAGCAAACAGGGTTAACGCAAAGTACGATTAAACAATGCAACAGCTTGTTGGTACATAGTTAAAGCGAGAGCAGGGTCGTAACGATCTCCCTCATCGCGCATAAATGCATGTTGTGCGTTAACTTCTTGCCACTGGTAATTAATTCCGGTAGCAACGGCTTGTTGGTAAATTTTAAGGCGGCCTTCTTTTGGTACATGTGGGTCTTGTTTGCCCCAAATAAAGTGAATTTCACCTTGTATATCTGCCATGCGCTCAAACGAGTTATTGCCTGATTGTGCGGGCAATGTGTCACTGTGTATGTCTGTTGCATATAAACAAAATGCGGCTTTGATATCAGGATTCAGTGCGGCACGATAAGCAAGGTGACCACCAATACATACACCCATCGCACCTACATAGCCTGTGCAATACGCTTGCGCGCGGGCAAATGCGATAAGGGCTGTGGTATCAGAGTCGTGGCTTTCAAGTGGTTTAGCCCATTTGTCGGCATTGCCTTTATCTTTGCCTTCATCATCGTAAGCAAGCACCGTGCCGGGCGGGTTTAACTCATGAAAAACCTCAGGCACTAACACGATAAAACCATGGCCTGCGAGCATAGCGGCAGAGCGTGCAATGGGGGTTGTTTCTTGAAAAATTTCAGAGTAGAAAATAATACATGGGAATTGGCCTTCGACAGCTGGGCGGTAAATGCTGGTTCGCATCAAACCTGTTGGGGTATCTATGTCGTGGCTATGGTGTTGAATAATCATGTTAATCCTCTAAAAACGGTTTAGCTAATAATACCTCGGCCCCACCTTTTGGACGAGTAAAAGCCCTTGAAATTTATTGATGCTCAGTTAATTCTCTGAGGCAGGGTACTGCATACAGCTTGCGTAATAGGTAAGAGTAGCAGGCCAATCAGAGAAAATAGCCATCACACCCACTTGCTTAGCAAGGACGTCTATCACAGTCATCATTTGCCCATCTTTTTTAATCACAGGGGCAATCGACTGGTAATAATATCCACCACCATTATTTAATGGGCCTGAGCGCTCTAAACTCCAAGTAATGATGTTCAACCCGGCTTGTTTAGCTTTAATAGCATAAAGCGAGGGCACGATTTTACCTGACTGATCAAGACTTAATAGCATCCACATTGGCGGTGCAATAATGCGTACTCCATCGTCATACAGAGCCTGCATTGATGGCTGCCAGCTTGTTTCATCCATAGCATTAAAGTGTGCTTGCTCATCTCGGCCATCAAGGTAAATACTGTTGTTTGCAAATTCAGGGTGATTGTTTAGCCAATACTTCACATCGTTAAGATTAAATGATTGCGGATAAACATCTTGGCTATTCACGCCTAAGGCCTGATATTCATCAAGCATTTTTTGCGCGTAATCTTGCTGGCTAAAACCATCAAAGGGCATGCTAACTGCTGGGCTTTTTAGCTCAGGGGTCATTTTCACACCCAGTTCTTTAAACAGCGCAATACTTTGCTGGTGGGTCATTACAGTACCACTGTTTGCATATAAATCAGTGCGCCAGTTTGGCGTCCCTTGCAAATACTCTGCAACCGTTTTGGCGTTTGGATTGGCGCCATCCATTTTTGCTTTTAACGTTAAGAATTCAGCTTGGGTGATATCGCTGGTACAGCATTTAGCCTGAGCAGGTTGGCCACCTTTGGCCGGGGTAAAGGGCTGGCTGCATTTTGCAGCGAGTTCTGGAATAGCTAAAATGTTGGTAGTGGTGTGTAAATCACATTGTGAATGACGGCACACGAGTTGCTTATCTTTGGTAAAGGCAACGTCACATTCAAGTACACCAGCCCCCATTCTTGCTGCGGCTAAATATGACTCTTTACTATGCTCAGGAAACTGCATGGGTGCACCGCGATGACCAATGACAAAATCAGTTTTGTAAAAAGGGCCATTGCCACATGCAGCAAGTTGCTGCTTTAACGGCCCATCAGGCATATTGTCGATTAAATAGTAAGGCCTAGCGCCAACCTGCACCACCTGATCTACAGGCAGATTCTTACAGCCTTGAATAATGAACACTAAACAACATAAAACCAGTGCGCGCATAACAGCATCCCTCTAATCGAATAGAGTTTAGCCTATCATTACTCCATGGCAGTTTTATTAAGTTTCTGATTTATAATAAGTGCTAATAAGATAATCGCCGCGCCGATGGCAAGCTTGATGATATCGGCATCACGATTCCAAATAACAATGTTAACTATTATCCCTGCTGGGATCAGTAAGTTATTCATTACCGCAAGCGCGCCAACATTCACAATAGTTGCGCCTTTATTCCATGCAAAGTAGCCAAGCCCAGAAGCTATCGTGCCTAAGTAAATGAGTACGCCCCATTGCATCGTTGTGGTGGGCAGCTTGCTAGTATCGCCAAACAAACCGTAACAAATCAGTGCAACAATTAGGGCACCAATAAAGAACCAAGCAAATACCCGAGAGTGCGGTAGCTGCTCATCTTGCATCAAACGTTTGTAGGTTACTTGCCCGGTAGCAAAACAGATATTGGCAGCCTGAACCATTAACATACCAATGAGGTAGTTCTCATCAACGCCTTCGTAACGTATAGCGACGGCTCCCAAAATAGCCAGCATTGCGGCGAATAAAAATTTGGCATTAAAACGTTTTTCAAGTAAATCGTTTAACAGGGTGATGTAAAGCGGCGTCATTACCGTGAATAGTAGTACCTCTGGCACACTGAGGTACAAAAACGAATGGTAATAAAAGCTGTACATGACACCAAGCTGTACCGCGCCTATTGCCATGAGCTTTAGTGCTAAGGCTTTAGGGGTTTTTCGCCATTGTAAAAAGGGTAAGAACACGCACGTTGCTAAGCCTATTCGCATTAACACACTAAACCACGCATCTACTTGCCCTGCTAAATACACGCCAATAAGACTAAATGAAAAGGCCCACAGAAGGGTAACAGCGAATAAGTAAGTCATGTTGTTTTAGTTTTGTTATAAAAGGGGCAGTGTATATGAGATAACAAAGAATTAAAATTGCCCATGACAATAATACGCAGCCATGGGCAATGGGGGGGTTAGGGTTGGTTTGCCACGAACGCTTTTGCTTGCTGTTTTAATCTATCCAAAGCATTACGGTCGTAAAATGTGTTATGACTGATCACACCGCTAAGCGTTTTGGTGTTTCGAATATCTGTCAGGGGATTTTGTGAAAGCAAAATGATGTCGGCCACTTTACCTTTGGTAAGTGCCCCATACTGTTTCTGTTTATTTAAAAATTTAGGCCCTGCAAGTGTTGCTGATTGAAGTGTTTGCAACGGTGTAAGACCATAATCAGTAAAGATTGCTAACTCTTGGTGTAAAGAAAGCCCAGGATAGATAAACGAATTTAAAAAGCCTGCATCGGTGCCTGCAATAATGCTTACACCCGCTTGTTGTGCCAGTGGTAACAATTGTGCCGTTTTTGTGAAACGAGCTTTTCGCTGAATGATTTGTTCAGGGGTATCTTTATTAGCTCTGTCTACACGCCATTGGTAGGTCGCTTTTAAGCCCTTGCCAATGTAATTTAAAAAAGCGTCTTGCTGATGATTATCTTCATCGAGAAAGGCGGTGATCTTGCCACCAATTAAAGTAGGCACAACCGCTGTGTCGTTGCTAGCGAGTACCGTAAACTTTTCTCTGGCTGTAGATTCATCAAATTGAGCGGTAATAATAGGCAGCGCGGTGCGATAGGTGAGTTCTTTAGAGGCTACTTTGGCTGAAATATCCGCTTCGTTTTTAGCCGCTGCTTTTAGCATGTAAGTCATATGCTCGATGGCATCAAGACCTGCCTTGGAGACATCAGTCACAGACAACGAAAACGGGATATGACCTGAAATTTGGTAACCCCGTTTTTTAACCTCTTTTACTGCCTTTAGATAAAGCTCAGGCGTTAATGCACTGTCGGTAATTTTGATAAAGTCGACATTCATGGTGTCTAGCAAATCCATTGCTGCGTGCATTTCTTCAGTCGTCTCAACTTCTAAGTCGCCGGGCCAAATAGAGCCTTTTCCTTCAAGTTTTGGGCCTGATGTAAAAATAGTTGGGCCGACTAACTGACCTTGTTTGACTTGTTCACGCCAACTGAGAACTGACTCACTCAGATCAGCCGCAGCATCACGCACCGTTGTCACGCCGTGGGCTAAATAAAGAGGGAGTAATTGTTTGTTTTCTTCTATGAGCTTTTCACCACCGCCAAAATGGACATGCATATCCCAAAGACCCGGCATGACATACTGACCTTTTGCATCTATAAACGTTGAACTTTGATATTGGGCACTCAGTGGCTGGTTACTGCGTTGTATGATAATGCCATCACGAATAGCCAGTGATTGGTTTGCTGCGATTTCTCCAGTGTGCATATCAATGATCTGAGCGTTATCGATAACAATGTCGGCGTGCTCATCTGGGATTGATGAACATGCAGCTAAAGCTGAGCAAAGTCCTAAAAGTAAAGCGTTTTTCATGTGTGAACTTATGTTTTTCTTTGAGATTAGCAAAAACGAGTTAACTGACAATTGCTTTGAGGTGAATAGGAGTAAAAGCGGGGTGAAAAATTAATTAATACTTAAAAAGTATGAGGGGTGCCCCTCATACTCTAAACAACATTGAGGTTATTCAACTAAGCCACGACGCTTTAATAACGCGTCGGTTGTTGGCTTTTGACCACGGAACTCAATATAGCTTTGCATTAAGTCGCGGCTATTACCTTTAGATAAAATTTCTTTACGGAAGTGATCACCGTTTTTGCGGGTTAAGCCGCCTTTTTCAGTCATATGAGTGAATGCATCTGCAGCGAATACTTCAGTCCAAAGATAAGCGTAGTAACCTGCTGAGTAACCACCGGCAAAAGTGTGGCTGAAGTAGCAAGATTTATAGCGCGGCGGCACGGGGTAGTACGCAATACCATGTTTGTCTAACGCATCATGTTCAAACTTTTGTACGTCTGTGATATCGGCATCAACACCGAATGAGTGCCATTCCATATCAAGGAGTGCCGCAGCTAAATACTCAGTTGTATCGAAGCCTTGGTTGAACTTTTGTGACTCAAGTACTTTTGCAAGTAACTCTTTTGGAATTGGCTCACCTGTTTTGTAGTGCTTGGCATAGTTCGCAAGTACCGTCGGCTCAACATTCCAGTCTTCGTTTGCTTGTGATGGGAATTCGACAAAGTCACGAGACGTTTTTGTCCCCGCTAAACTTGGGTATTTTACGTCAGAGAATAAACCATGAGCAGCGTGACCAAACTCATGAAATAAAGTTGTCACCTCAGAGAAGGTCATCAGTGTTGGTTGGCCTTCTGCAGGTTTGGGGATATTTTGCGCATTGTAGATGACAGGCTTGGTGCCTTTTAAACCACTTTGACCTACATAGGCACTCATCCATGCACCCCCTCGTTTGCCTTCACGTGCATATGGATCCATGTAAAATAGGCCAATGGCACTGCCATCTTCATTGAATACTTCGAACACCATGACGTCTTCGTGATATACAGGCAAATCTTTACGCTCTTTAAAGGTGATACCATAGAGTTTATTCATGGCAAAGAACAAGCCATCGTGGATCACTGATTGCATTTCAAAGTAAGGCTTAACTAAAGCTGGGTCTAAGTCGTACTTTTCTTGACGTACTTTTTCTGCATAAAATGCCCAATCCCAAGGTTGTAGAGCAAACGTTTCACCTGATTTATTGATTACCTGTTGAATTTGCTCCGCTTCCGCTTCGGCTTTAGCAACTGCCTTTGGTGCTAAGTCATCTAAAATACCGTATACATTTTCTGGCGTTTTCGCCATTCGCATCGTCAATACATAAGAAGCCCAATCTTTGAAACCAAGTAATGCCGCTTTTTCAGCGCGCAATTTGGTTTCCTTGAGAATGATAGGGCCGTTTGTTGCTTGCGCACGATTTGCAGATGTAGTCCAAATTTTTTCACGCAGTTTACGATTTTCAAGGCTTTGTAAAATAGGTTGGCGAGTGGTGTTCACCAGTGTGATCATATAACCTTCTTTACCCGCTTTGTCAGCCGCGGCTGCAAGGCTTGCAATTTCACCATCAGATAAACCAGCAAGTTCGGTTTTATCTGTGACTAAAATTACATCTTCTTTGAACGATTTTAAGAGATTTTGTGAAAAATCGGTTGAAAGTTTTGCAAGTTCAGCGTTGATTTCACGCATTCTTACTTTGTCTGCTTCGTTTAGTTTAGCGCCCGCGTTGATAAATTTTTTAAAATAAAAATCGACTAAATGTTTGTCTTCAGCACTGAGGTTTTCTGCATTGTCATAGATAGCTTGCACACGATTGAAGAGCGCTTGGTTTAGATAAATATCGTCGGTATGAGCAGATAAAATTGGCGCCATTTTAGCGTCAATGCGTTGGTACTCGCTGTCAGAAATTAATCCAGATAAGTTAAAAAAGGCATCGGATACGCGATCTAATAGCTCACCTGATAACTCCATTGCAACGAGTGTATTTTCAAATGTTGCAGGCTCTGGGTTATTGGCAATCTTTAAGATTTCAGTTTTTTGCTCGGCAATACCTGCTTCAAATGCAGGTTCGTAGTCGTTTGTTGATATTTTATCAAACTCAGGAGCCATATATTGCAAAGGGCTCGGCTTGAAAAATATAGACTCAGTATTCTTTTTTTGTGTTTCAACAATAGGTTGACTTTGTGTGTTAGCTTGCTCTGGACTACAAGCTGATAATAAAAATACACTAGCAACGGTGGTGGCTATTAGGGTCTTACGCATGATGGCTCCAATAATGTGGATAAATTTTCTATAATCTATCAAATTTTTGATGCCAAATAATAATATTTATCTTTTATTTTTCGTATTTTAGAAATAATTAGTCGATTTGGTGTGGGTGGCGCTAAAAAAGCCATCAATTAGTGTGATGGCTCGCTAGATAAAAAGTGGTATACGCTGTCCCATATTGATGGATGCTTTAAAGCGTGCCATAAGTTAGTTGTAACCCAAGACAAACTTTTTCTCTGAACCAAAATTTTCTGGCATGGCGTTGCCGAACTCTTTGTTAATTAATGCTAATGAATGTTCTTGTTCGGCAAGTAAGTTCAAAATGCGGTTGCGATACTCTAGACTTGATTCAAAAAGGTTTAAGTCAACGAGTGGCTGTAATGTTGCAAGTTTTTGTGTAAGTGTCATTTGTGACATTGTGCTCTCCTCATGCTATTAAAAGCTTTCACTATGTATATAGCACTTATGGTCTAAAAGAGTTAATAAATAGCGCTTTTTGCGCATAAAGATCTTAGAATTTACTAAGATTTCATCTATTATGCCGTGTTAAACTTAGTGACAACTGAATCAAACACGACTTTTTACTAGGAATGTTCATTTATGACCCTTGCTGATTTGCAATCTGCATTATCGTTTGTTTTGTTTACATATAACGATGTACAAATCACTGTGCTAAAAGTTATTCAAGTACCTTTGGTGCTGTTTTTAATGTGGTTTGTGGTCACATGGATAGGTCGATTAATTAAAAAAGCACTGTTGGCAAAAAACCTAGGGCCAGACACAGTTCATTTATTCACGCGTATTTACCTTGTTGTTACCATCGCAGTGCTTGTGTTTACTTCACTTGAGGTACTGAATATTCCGTTAACGGCATTTGCATTTGTCTCTGGTGCGATAGCAATTGGCGTCGGTTTTGGTGCACAAAATATCATTAACAACTTTATTAGTGGCTGGATACTCATGTGGGAACGCCCGATTAGAATCGGTGACTTCTTAGAGGTGGGTGATGCAAAAGGCGTGGTTGAGACAATTAATACACGTTCAACTCGTATTCGTCGCAATGATGGCGTGCATATGTTGGTACCAAATAGTCAATTGCTCGAAAACACAGTCACTAACTGGACGTTGATTGACCGTAATGCGCGTTCATCGGTAAACGTGGGTGTTGCATATGGCTCTGATGTGGTGTTAGTTGAAAGGCTGATTAAGCAAGTGCTAGATGAGCATCCTGCTATTTTAAAAAAACCAGCCTCGTCAGTATTGTTCGATGACTTTGCTGACAGTTCACTCACGTTTAGTGCAATATTTTGGGTGTGTGCTGAGTCTGAAGCCCCGCTTCGTCAGGTACGCAGTGAATTACGCTTTAGCATTTATAAAATTTTTGCTGAGCATAATGTAACGATAGCTTTCCCACAGCGCGATATTCATATTGATGGGCAGATAGCCTTGAAAAGAACACATTCAAAATAACAATAAGAAAAGCGGCATTTGCCGCTTTTTTTACGTTGCCTCATGCAGTTTTTTAAGTTTAAACGACAGAAGCACCATGATGAGTCCAAACACAATCGCATAGCTAGCAACGAGCCATAGTAATGTAATGATACCGGCACCCGGATTAAACATAAGGTAGCCACCAAAAACAATTGAGATAACCCCACTGCCAATCAAAAGCCATTCATTGCTTATTTCTTTACGTAGCTTACTTGCAATGACAATTTCAATGACACCAATAGCGATAGCCCAAGCTGCAATAAAATAAAGCATTAGAATCGCAGTGACATTGGGGGCAAATAAGGTCACTAAAGCTGCTGCAATAGAAATTAGACCGCCTATGAGGAGCATCCACCATAGCGGGTTATCTTTTTTAGAAGCAAACGCTAACCAGGCTCTAATCGAGCCATCAACAAAAAAGTATGCAGCAAAAATAAACATCAATACGGCGAGGGATGCTTCAGGCGCAAGCCAGCCGCATAAACCAAAAATAATAGCGATAACACCGTGAATGAATAAGGAGGACCAATGTGGAACCAGCGAATTTGAAATGTGCATGATAATTTTCCTTTGCTTAAGTCTCTCTATAACTAACATTTCAGATACAGCTTGCAAAGAAATTTAATTATTTTTTGTACAGTTAATGAAAGCATGCTCTAATTTAAAAAGATAAATTTTTCTATGGTTTAAAGTTTTTCGGACAAGGAAAGAAGTGTGAAGAGTATAGCTAAGAAGTTTACGCTAGAGCTAGTTGGGTTATTACTGTGTTGCATGGTACTGTTTTCGCAGCCTGTGACTGCAACGACAACTCCCGAAGTGACCGTTAAGTCGCTTATCGATAAAGACAATAAAGAAGAGCACACCGAAACAAAACCCGAGAACCAAACCCAACAAGCCGTTACCTCACAACCTGATTCTAAGTTAGTTGAACCGACTGATGAATTACCGTTCGATGCCTTTTCTCGGATGACCCCGCGAAGTTCAATGCAAGGCTATTTAAAAGCAACCCGTGCCCGTGACTTTGAACGTGCCAGTTTTTACCTCGATTATCGTAACCTGCCGAAAGATGTTGAAGCTATTGGTAAGGCACAACTTGCCGAAAACTTATCTGTGGTCCTCGACCGAACCTTATGGGTTGATGTTGATAGCTTAAGTAATAAGCCAAAAGGAAAGCAAAATGAAAGTGTGCCGAGTTATCGTGACTTAGTGGGAGAGATCTCGACATCACAGGGCAAGGTGCAAATTTTATTGCAAATCGTGCCAGATGAAAAAACAGGCAACCGTATTTGGAAAATTTCAAATGCAACGGTAAGTCAAATTCCCTTACTGACGAAAGAGTATGGATATAATCGAGTGGGTGAATGGTTATATAAGCGCTTGCCTGATGTCGAGTTTTTAGGGGTAATGCTCTGGCAGTGGATTTATTTTGCATTCACATTTTTGTTATTTTTAGTGGTTGCAGTCATTTTAACGCGCATAGTGACCTTTGTGCTTGCGCATTTAAAGGTTCCAGTCGAAAAAGATGTCGTACGGTTTATTAACGGGCCTGTTTGTTTATTACTGGCCGTATTAATGTCGCGATCGTTAAGTGATCAATCTAATGTGACCATTGCCGTACTGGCTCTATTTCATGGCGCAACGGTGTTATTAATAGCTTGGGCATGGGTATGCTTAAGAGCGGTTGATATCGCCAAGCATAGGCTAAGTAATCGCTTCATTATGCAAGATAAACCACAGGGAGTGTTTTTATTACGTCCTGTAAGCAATGTACTTAAAACCAGCATCGTCATTATTGTGCTGTTTATGTGGTTTGAGAATTTGGGGTTTAATGCGACGACGTTATTGGCTGGTTTAGGGATAGGTGGCTTAGCAATTGCGCTTGCAGCACAAAAAACGGTCGAAAATATTATAGGCGCAATCACCTTATATATCTCGGCACCGGTCAAAATTGGTAGCTTATGTAAATTTGGCAGCCACCTTGGAACAATTGAAGAGATAGGGCTTAGAGCCACGCGTATTCGTACATTAGACCGCTCTGTTATCTATGTGGCCAATGCTAAATTTGTTGATATGCAACTGGAAAATATTTCTGAGCGAGAGCGTATTTCGTATCGGCCAAAGCTGATGCTTAGTGCAAACACACCCAAGCAGAACTTAGAAAGCTTCATGCAGGCAGTGAGAGAGTTATTAGAGAAACATCAACACATAGCGTTTGAGCCATGTCGGGTACGCTTTAAAGGCTTTACACCTTGGGCTTTGCAAGTTGATGTACTAAGCTACGTAGAGACTGTTGATTTTGCATTTTATATGGAAGTAATTGAGGAGTTGAACTTGGCTATTTTGGGGTTGTTGAACGAGCATCATTGTGAGCTTGCTAACCCAGAATTTGCGCGAGTAACCGATTAGTGACAATGAACGCTTAAATGACAGTCGTTATCATTTGTGCATAATGTATACACATTCTTGTATTTAATTGAACAGGACATATGTCCGCTAAAATAAAAAATATTTGCATAAAATCCTCTAAATGTGTCGATGTTGTCGCTAACTGTTGTAAAAAACTTGTTTATTTATCATTTTTAATGCAGTAAAAGCGTTATGAAGTGTTATAATCGTCAGCGTTCGTTCAGCCTCTTTACCTCGTTTTGCACTCTCGATTAAGAGGTCCGCGCAGCTTATTACAAGGCGCGAAAAATTGGCCGAACCCGTCAAATGAATTGACGCAACATCATCACCGTTGAATAAGAGTGCATTAAAAAGGTTAAAACCCGACATGAAAGCAATGAAAAGATCTACGTTAGCAACCCTAATTAATGCAACGTTGTTCTCTGCAGTAGCAGGTACTTCATTTTCTTCTATTGCAGAAGAAGCCACTGCTGAAAAAACCAACCAATTAGAAGTCATTCAAATCACCGCGCGTAAGCGTGTAGAGAACGCACAGGAAGTACCTGTTGCTGTTTCGGCTCTACAGGGTGATAAGCTTGATGCTTATAGTTCAGCTGGTATGGATATTCGTTTTATGAATGCGAAAATTCCAAGCTTATCAATTGAATCTTCGTATGGTCGTACATTCCCTCGCTTTTATGTTCGTGGTCTAGGTAACACTGACTTCGATTTAAATGCTTCACAACCGGTATCGCTTGTTGTTGATGATGTCGTTCAAGAAAACGCAATCTTAAAAGGCTTTCCTGTATTTGACGTGGCACGTGTAGAAGTACTTCGTGGTCCACAAGGTACGTTGTTCGGTCGCAACACGCCAGCCGGTCTTGTCAAGTTTGACACAGTAAAACCAAGTCAAGAGTTTGACGGGTTTAGCTCAGTTTCTTACGGTACTAATAATGCGATTGACTTTAGAGGTGCTGTTGGTGGTGGCCTGACAGATAATTTATCAGCTCGTGTTTCTGTTTTATGGCAAGATAAAGATGATTATATTGATAATCGCGCCCCAGGTTTTGAACAAGATGACATACTAGGTGGCTATACCGATAGAGCTGCTCGTATACAGTTCTTGTATGAAAAAGACGATTTTTCAGCATTACTTAATTACCACGTTCGTAACATGGAAGGTACTCCAATTCCATTCCGTGCGAATGCCATCAAAGCGGGTTCAAACGACTTAGTCGATGGTTTTAAAGACGATGTGGTCTATCATGATGCCGCTGCACGTGAATTCCAAAGAGTAGATGCTGAAGGTGTAAGCTTAAAACTTGAGTATGATCTTGAAGCCCATACGATTACTTCAATCACAGGCTGGGAAAGTGCAAAAGTTAACTCTCGTGGTGATATTGATGGTGGCTATGGCGCAGCATTCTTAGGCGACTACCAAGGTCCTGGTATTATTCCTTTCCCTTCAGAAAGTGAAAGTGGTTTACCAAAGCATGACCAATACACACAAGAACTTCGTATCTCGAGTAATTTTGTCGGTGATTTTAACTATCAAACGGGCTTATTCTACTTCGACGAGTCAGTAAGCATTGATAACTTTGGTTATAATACTTTGGCTGGTGGTGCATTGAATGGCTATGTTAATCAGCAGCAAGATACTAAAGCTTGGGCTGTATTTGGTACGGTCGATTACACTTTAACCGACGATTTAAAGCTAACAGCGGGCCTTCGCTACTCAGATGACGATAAAGACTTTGTTGCGGTCCGTAAAATTGTACCAGCTGATTTAAACGAATGTAACAACGACTTAATGCAGTGCCAAACTGATATAACGCGTACAGAAGATGCGAGTGATGATCATATCAGTTGGGATATTTCAGCTTCTTACAAGTTAAATGATGATGTAAATCTATATGCGCGTGTTGCTAATACATTCCGTGCACCTAGTATTCAGGGCCGTATTACTTTTGCAGACGAAGTAACCAAAGCGGATTCAGAAACCGTGACATCTTATGAAATGGGTGTTAAATCAGATGTATTAGACGGCCGTGGCCGTGTTAATGCGACCGTGTTCTATTTTAATATGGACGACCAGCAGTTAACTGCTGTTGGTGGTACAGCGAACACAACTCGCTTACTTAATGCTGATAAAACAACTGGTTATGGTTTTGAGCTAGACACAGAGTGGATGTTAACTGATGAGTTAAACGCAACATTTAACTTAAGTTATAATAACACTGAACTTAAAGACAAAAACGTATCTATTGCGGTTCCACAGCGTCCAAGTTTAACAATTACCGACCCGGTTGTTGATGGCAAAGCGTTTATTGATGGAAACAGCTTACCACATGCACCTGAGTGGATTTCAAACCTTACACTACGTTACAGTAAAGAACTCGCTGGCGGTGAATTCTTCACCTATGCTGACGTGTCTTACCGTAGCGAAATCAACTACTTCTTATATGAGTCAGTTGAGTTTGAAGGCAAGTCATTAACAGAAGTGGGTTTACGTAGTGGTTATGCATGGTCAGAAGGTGACTATGAGTATGAAGCTGCTGTATTTGCACGTAACTTATTTGACGAGCAACAAGCAATTGGTGCAATCGACTTCAACAACAACACAGCAATGGTTAATGAAGGCCGCTTTGTTGGTGTAGAGTTTAAGGTTAAGTTCTTCTAACCTTAAACGTTACGTTTTTAAAACCCGCTTTATAGCGGGTTTTTTCGTTTATAAACCTTCTTGTTACTGATAAAGTACGGGTTATAACTTAATTTATAAGAGAACTATCATGGCTGGATTTTGGAATTACCGTGTCATTTTTTGTGAAGCGACTAAAGATGAGGCTGCACAATATCAAATTCACGAAGTTGAATATAATCTCAATGGCAAAGTGACCAATTGGTCTGAAACAGGTGCCGCACCGTTTGGTCATACTGTTGAAGAACTAGAAGCCGATGCAGATCGTTTAAAAACCGCTTTTTCAAAACCTATATTGAAAGTGGTTAGAAAGCAGCGTGGCTATGAGTTGGTTGATGTTGAAACGGGTGAAGAGGCTTTTGCAGAGCCACCTGCGGGTTTAACTGAGTAACATATTATATTTATCGAAGGTGCCAAATGGCACCTTTTATCTTTTAGACTGTAAAAGGAATGAGGATGACTTTAAAAGCAGTATTGTTTGATATGGATGGCACACTTGTCGACTCTGAAAGTGTGCATTTTAATATCTGGAATGACATTTTAGCGCCGTTTGGCGTTCACTATGATGAAGCCACTTTTTGCCAGCGATTTTCGGGCAGGCCAACCCTTGAGGCAGCGAAAGAAGTGGTTGAAAACTATCAATTAACTATTTCGCCTCAGGCGCTTACAGACGCGAAATACACTGCATTTGGTCATTTTGTGAGTGCAAACTTACCGGCTTTAATGCCACACGCAAAAGACGTGCTTGAGCAAGTTAAAGAAAGTGGTTTAAAAATGGCCTTAGTAACAGGAAGTGCTAAAGATGAAGCGTATCCGATTTTAAAGGGATATGGCATATTTGATTGGTTTGATTGTATTGTCACGAAAGACGATGTCAAAAACCCTAAACCTGCAGGTGAACCCTATCAACTCGCCCTTAAAAGCCTGAATATTAATGCCGATGAGGCTATCGCTGTTGAAGATACATTTACCGGTGTTACAGCAGCAAATAACGCTAATGTTAGTGTGTTTGCAGTGCCTAATCACTTTACCGTTGAACACGATTTTTCAAAAGCAGCCGCGGTCATGGCAAATCTTCAAGAAGTTTTCAAATGGGTACAAACTAAACTATAGTAAAGGAAAACGTGACTACTCGATTATGGTCACGTTGTTATTAATTACTGCAAGGAAGCAATTATGATTACCTTTATTAAAAAACACCTGTCCGTGTTTTTACTCGTTATCAGTTTTTCATCCACCGCAGCAGTCACCCCAGATGTTCTCCTTGCTAATGTTTATGATGCAGACAAGGTAAATATTAATGATTACTTAGTGAGCGAAAAGTATGACGGTATAAGAGCCATTTGGACAGGAAATAAACTTGTCACTCGTAATGGTCACCTCATCCATGCACCCGTTTGGTTTACAGCCCCATTGCCTGATGTTTGGCTCGATGGTGAGTTGTGGACGAAACGCCAAGATTTTGCCAACCTTAGCGGGATTGTTCGCACACATCAACCGAACGATAGCGAGTGGCACACAGTAAGTTATCAGGTATTTGATATGCCTGATGCTACGTTGCCATTTAGTCAGCGGTATGAGAATTACGCAGGCTTAGTAACGCAAATTAACGCAGAGCATATCAGAGCAGTCAAACAAAGACGGTTTACCGATAACCATCAGCTAAGCTTATTTATGGATGAGCTTGTTGCGAAGGGCGCTGAAGGCGTAATGTTGCACCTTGCTTTAGCTACACATAAAGCGGGTCGCAGTGATGCTTTGTTAAAGCTTAAGCCTTATCTTGATGCAGAAGCGGTCGTGATTGCTCACTTTCCTGGCAAAGGTAAGTATAAAAATATGTTAGGTGCACTTAAGGTGCGCAATGCCGAGGGTGTTGAATTTAAAATAGGTTCGGGGTTTTCTGATAAGCAACGGCAATTTCCTCCTGCGATAGGTAGCACCATTACTTATAAATATCATGGATTTACTAAAAATGGTTTGCCACGTTTCGCGAGCTTTTTACATGAGCGAGTACCGCTGTAACGTTTAAGCATTCAAAAATGGCCGCGACTATGGTAAATTTCGCGGCCTTTTTGTTGATGTATAGGTGATAGAATGTTTGCAGGCTTTGATTACGGAAGCTCTAATTGTGCAATAGGTGTGATGAATAATGAGCAGCAAGTATCATTGGTGCCGCTTGAGCAGGGCAAACACTATTTACCATCAACGTTATATACCCACCATAGTGCACTTGTTGTTGATTTTGTTGCGAAACATTTGACAGGGAGCGATCAAGAAGCTGAATTTAGGGCACAGCGCCAAGCGCTACTCAATACCATACCCCGTGTGAAGTCTGATTTAGATATTCAAACAGGCGATGAAACCTTATTTATTGGTCGTGAAGCGATTAGCGAGTATGTTCAATTTCCAGAAGAAGGTTATTTCGTTAAATCACCCAAGTCATTTTTTGGCGCAGTCGGCTTAAAGCAAGGTCAAATTAACTTTTTTGAAGACATAGCCACAGCGATGATCTTAAAAATTAAGCAACGTGCAGAGCAGTCTTTACAGCAAAACTTAACTGAAACAGTGATTGGTCGGCCTGTAAACTTTCAGTCAGTGGGCGGAGAAGAGTCAAACCAACAGGCACTGGGAATTTTAGAACGAGCAGCAAAACGTGCGGGTTTTAAAGAGGTATCATTTTTATATGAGCCACTGGCTGCGGGGATTGATTATGAAACGTCGCTACAGGCTGATAAAAAAGTACTGGTAGTTGATATTGGTGGGGGCACCAGTGATTGCTCATTTGTGCAGATGGGTCCAGGCTTTCGTCAAAATCAATGTCGCGACAATGACTTTTTAGCACACAGTGGTAAACGAGTAGGGGGCAATGACTTAGACATCGCCCTGAGCTTTCATGGCTTAATGCCATTATTAGGCTTAGGCACTGAGTTTAAGTCAGGCTTACCTTTACCAAATCAGCCATTTTGGCAAGCGTGCAAAATTAATGATGTGAACCTGCAAAGCCAATTTTATAGTGACGCTCATCATCGAGAACTTGTTACGCAATTGCGCGAAGTGCAGCAACCTGATTTATTTAAGCGCTTAATTCATTTACAGCAAAATAAGCAAGGTCACCAGTTGGTCCAGCAAGGTGAGGCTGCAAAAATAGCACTTTCATCAACAGACACATTCAATACTGATTTAAGCTTTTTAGATTCAGAGTTGAGTCAATGTTTAACGCTCAATGATTTAGCTTTAGCGGTAGAAGATTCAATAAACCAAATTGTGGCACTGGCTAAACAGGCGATACAAGAGGCCGGCACTTCACCCGACGTAATTTATTTAACGGGAGGCAGTGCCCAGTCGCCATTAATTAAAGCAGCGTTAAAAACACATCTGGGAAATATTGATATGCTCAATGGTGACCATTTTGGCAGCGTAACAGCCGGATTAACTAAATGGGCACATACGCTTTATCGCTAAATGTGCTCATTGATAAAAATTACAATGCTACTTGGCGCGTAGCTAAGTACTTCTCGTAATCAGGTAGCGTACGATTAAGCTCACTTTCCATCATTGGTGAGCTTAAGAGCATATCTGCACTGACTTCATTACACGCTACAGGTATGTTCCACACTGCAGCTAAACGCAGTAACGCCTTTACATCGGGGTCGTGAGGTTGAGAAGCCAGTGGATCCCAGAAAAATACCAGCATATGCACTTCGTGTTCAGCGATTTTAGCCCCTAGTTGCTGATCTCCACCCATTGGGCCACTTAACAGCTTAATAACCTCAAGACCTGTTGTACGCTCTATTAAATGGCCTGTTGTGCCTGTGCCATATAAAGTGTGTTTACTTAATATCGCTTTGTGTTTTTCACACCATGCTTTCAGTGCTGCTTTTTTACCATCATGGGCAACAAGGGCAATATTTTTTTTGGCGGGTAAGGCTTGTTGTTTTTGTTCCATAAGTGCTCTTATATTAGAAGGTTAATTGCCAGTGCAATAAAGACCAGTCCTGTGATTCTATCAATCCAAAGTTGGGTTTGCGGGTGATCACGAAAGTAACTGGCTATCTTATCGCCGAAATAAATATACGTGCAGTCGATAGGAAAAGCAAAAAGAGGATAGAGTAATCCAAAAAATGCTAACTGAAATGTGGTTGACGATAAGCTTGGGTCGACAAACTGCGGTATAAAAGCAATAAAAAACAACGCAACTTTTGGGTTAAGCACTTCGGTCATCATGGCTTGAAACATGACATTCTGTTTTTTACTGGTGCTTACATGGGGCTTATCTTCGCATTGTGGATTAGGCTGACTAACCGTTGCTTTTAACGTCGTTAATCCTAAATAACACAGGTAGGCAGCACCTAAATATTGAACCGTGGTATAAGCAACTGTAGAGGCTTTTAAAATAGCGGTTAAACCTATAACAGCAAAAAAGGTATGCACAACCCCGCCTAACGCAAAACCAAATGCGCTTTGCAAGCCTGCCGCTCTTCCATTTGCAAAGGTTTGTGCCATTAAAAAAGCGTTAGAAGGACCGGGGGCAATAGCGATTAAAAAACTGGCGCCTAAAAACGACAGTAAAAACTCAGGATTGATCATTGGCACAGGTGAATAAAGCTAGGTGCTTGATGTTAACAAGTTTTCAAGAAAAGAAAAAGCGGGCAATGTTGCCCGCTCATCGAGGTTGGGGAAAGTATTAGAACGCGACTGTGCTATTGTTTGAGCAAACAGTTGTGCTTTGTGCTTCACATACTTGATAAGTGTAAGAACCGCCGCCTTTCGCTGTAATTGTGTCTGTGTAACTGTTGTTATTTGCTACAGACGTTACTTTGCTGCCGTTACGGTAAATATCTACATTACTGGTTGCTGCGCCATTCCAGCTAAGATCAACATACGCAACACCTTTTGATTTATAACCTGATGTTGATAAGCTAATTTCATCACCACCCGGTGTCGTACCGCCACCGTTATTACCACCCGCACAGCCATTAGCTGTTAGGTAAGCATCAGCCGCAGCCGCTTTAACAATACCGTGGCCGAAGTAAACGTCGTGACCCGCAGCGCCTTGGTCTTCGGCTGTTGCTTTAAGTGCAGCACGGATTTCAGTACCAGTACATTGTGGATGATTTGACCAAACCAGCGCTGCCACACCTGAAACTGCAGGGGTTGCCATTGAAGTGCCGCTCATGTAGCCGTAATCGCTAGTACCAATGTTAATGCTAATGTTCGTGCTTGCAAGTAAAGCTGCACGGTCTTCAAGTGCTGCGCCTACGGCTGGAATGCTTGTGTTGTTTGTATCGCCTAACGTACCGTATAACATACCCGCTTCGTTATTGATGATAACTGCACCAATACCGCCAGAGTTTTCACAGTTTGCCACTTTGTCGTAGAACGAAATGACACCACGGTCAATCATACATACTTTGCCTGATGCCGCTGTATCAACGCTTTCTGCTGTACCCATATAATAAGCTGTACCCGCAGCATTTCCTGAGTTTTCCATTGCAGATGTAGCATAGCCGGTATTATCCGCGGTTAAGCTTGCAGCCGTTGCCATGCCAGCAGGGTATGTAGATAAGGTATCAACACCACCCGCAGTGACTTCTACACAGATTGTTTCGTCAGTCGTTACATTTTTACCACGGCCCGACGTACAGCTTGGGAATTGTGAGAAATCAGCAATTTGATTGTTTGCATCGTTTGCACCTACCATCATTACTGATGGGTAACCAGCAGGGTATGAACGAACACTGTTTCCATCATTACCCGCTGCTGCTACAACAAGGCCGCCAGCGTTTGTGAAGTTTGCGAATGCATTTGATTCTGTGCTGTTTGAGCCACCACCGCCAAGGCTCATACTGATAATATTAGCGCCTGCTTGAGAACATAAATCAGCTGCATGAGCTAGATCAGACGAGTAACCCCATCCCTCAGCGTTAAATACTTTGATGATGTGCATAGCAACACCCGGAGCCATACCAACAACACCTAGGTTGTTGTCAGCAGCACCAATAGTGCCTGCTACGTGAGTACCGTGAGGACCGCCGTTGTCAAACCAGTTGCCTGTGCCACTATCGTTATCACCTGTGATATTACCCCACACAAAATCAGGGTTTGATGCATCAAGGCCTGAGTCAATGACACACACTTTCATACCGGCATTGGCATCAAATGTTACTTGATCAGCTTGTGACTGATAAACTGCATAGGGAGTTAACTGTTGCTGCATTGCATTGCCAGCATCATCATTGTATACCGCCATGGGTACACGTTTATGATCTTCTTCAATGAGTTTAATATGTGGGTTATTAAGTAAGCCTTTAACGCTTGCTAAATCGTGACCAGTAAATTGTGCTGCAATAAAGCCATTACCATCAACTTTGATATCACCACCCAGTTTTTTAGCAAGGGCTTTCACCACGCCTTTTTTATTGTTGTCTACTTGGATGATATAACGGTCGTTTGCTGCGTGTGCAGTTCCTGCTGCGCACAGACCACTGATGATTAACGCTAAAGCTAATTTATTCTTTTTCATATTTCGTATCCCAAACGTGTTATTGAGTTAACTAAATGTTAACTTAATTAAACAATAATTTAATAAAACCGTGGGTACAAGTAAAATTATCCATAAAAACGGAACAAAAAATTCTAGAAACAGGTCTTTTATAATCTAATGTTATATTGAGAAGTCTAAACGGGTAAATAGAATATAACTATTCTCATTTACCCGTATTTGGTAACGAATGTGAACTAAACTCTATGACAAGTGTTTGTGTTTTAAGAGTAAATAAGCAAAAGGTATAAGCATTAAGAAGTGCACACCAATTAAAACGGGCGTAACTAAGTTTAAATACTGTGTTATAAACACCAGTAAACTTGCGCCACTCATTTGCATTAAACCAATAAGTGCAGATGCAGTCCCCGCTTGTTTTGGGTATAAGCTTAACGCTCTACCGGCTGATGACCCTAAAGTTAATGCAAAGCCAAATGCAGCTATAAACATGGGGAACATGAGGGCAATAGCGCTACGCTGCTGGCTTAAAATGAGCATTAAACCGCCAGAGAGCACTAATAACATAAGGCCAATTTTTAATGCGCGTTTAGGTTGTCGCTTTATATACAGAGGCATTATGAAACTAGCTAGAATGCTAAGCACGGCGTTACAGGTAAACCAAAAAGTAAAATCGCTGACGCTACCGCCTAATTCAGTAATAAGCCAGCCGGGTGCTAAGGTCACAAACACCAAAATTGCTGACATAGTCACTAAACAAATTAAGCTATGAAATAAAAACAGAGGGGTGCTGATTATGGGAATAAAGCGCCGTAAATCAAGAATGTGACCGCTGTATACACTGTCGGCAGGGCGTGTTTCTTTATAAAGTATTAGCGTAATAAGTAAGCCTGCGAGGGCAAAGGCAGCCATAAATAAAAAGTTCATACGCCAGCCAAATTGCACCGTTAACCACGCACCTAAAATAGGGGCGAGGGCAGGGATAAAACACACGATACCATTGAGGTAAGTAATTATCTGACCGCTGCGCTCACTGCCAAATCTGTCTCTAACTATGGCAAATGCTACGACAAAGGTTGCACAGGCGCCCAAGCCTTGCAGTGCTCTTGCAAACATAAGGCTGGTAAAGTCAGGAGATAGGTAAGCGCCATACGCAGCCAAACCATATAAAGTTACTCCTGCAATGGCGACAGGTTTACGGCCAAACTTATCTGCTAAAGGACCTGCAATTAACTGCCCAAGTCCTACGGTCAGCATAAAAATTGCGACGGTTTGTTGTACTTGTTTCTCCGATGCATGAAACTGGTCTGCAATAGTTGGAAAAGCCGGTAAATAAATATCAATAGCTAACGGGCTAAAGATAACCAGAAGGCCTAAGATGAATAGTAAACTGGGGTTTTTGTGCTGGCGTGACTGCATTCGCTCTCCTTAAAACGGTATTTTATGTGCCCCTTAAAGAAAAGAAAAGCGTTGATGCGGGTTATTGTGTGATACATACGTTGTCATTCGTTTGCGCGAGTAATGGTTACTTTAAATTTTCATTTCGCTATCTGGTCTGATGTGTTAGTTTTTATTTCTAATAAAAAAATTGGATAGATGTCGTGAGCTCACAATCGAATCTGTTAAAAATTTGGTCGAAGTGCCAGTCTTTGCCAAAAGGAAAATGGCTTTTTAGTAAAGCCGTGTGTTTTAAAGCGCCTTACTTTGCTTCAATAAAGCCTGTCGTCAATGAATTGAAATTGGGCTATTGCAGTGCAACGGTTAAAAATCGCCGTGCGATACATAATCATATTGGTACGATACATGCCATTGCTCAGTGTAATATTGCTGAATTATGTGCAGGGCTAATGGTTGATGCCACCGTACCTGCTAAAACGCACCGTTGGATCCCAAAAAGTATGACGGTTAATTATTTAGCAAAAGTGGATAGTGATATGCGCGCAGTGGCTGAGATAGATTTCCCTAGGCAATGGCTAGATAAAGAAGATTTAGTTGTACCCGTTAAGGTGTATAACAGCCGCGATGAATTGGTATTCACCGCAGACATTACAATGTATATAACGGCTAAAAAGCGTTAAGACTTGTCAGCGGCTTGTTTATTAACAAATGACAAGTCGTTGTCATCATCGACTAGCAGCGAGGATGTACTTTCTTCGCCTGCTTCAGGTTTAATAGGGGCAACGTTGTCTTCTTCGTGTCGATGTTTTAGGCTGCCTTCTATCATTGCGCCTGCTTCAATGCTTAAAGTGTCGTGAAAGACATCACCATGCACTTCGGCACTACTTTCAATCATCACTTTGTTTGCAATCAACGAACCAATAATTTTACCTTTAACGACCACGCTATCAGCTTCGATCATGCCTTCAATCATACCGGTTAGGCCAATCACTAAATGCTTTACACGCAAATCACCTTCAATGCGACCATCAAGTTGAACTTCACCTTGGCTGGTGAGTGAGCCCGTCAAACGCATATCTTCTGCAATGATAGAGGGAGTGTGGTTGGTTCTTTTTAAAGATGAGCTACTGCTGGTTGCTGCTTTTTTTTTCTTACCGAACACGAGAAAGCGCCTTTGTTATTTTAACTGGATTGACATGTTTACCATTCACTAAAACTTCGTAATGTAGGTGCGTGCTGGTGCTTCGACCAGTGCTACCCATTAAACCAATTACATCGTCTTTAGTGACTGTTTGGCCTTTTTTCACCTTAATTTTATTTAAGTGACCAAAGCGTGTTACGAAGCCATTTTTATGTTGTAGCTCGATAAAATTACCATAGCCGCCATTGCGACCTGCGCGAAGTACGGTGCCATCAGCAGGCGCAAAAATTTCTGTTTTGTGCCAACCTGCCAGGTCTACTCCTTTGTGAAAAGCGCGACGGCCATTCATTGGATCTTTACGTAAACCGTAACTGCTTGAAATATAGTAATCGGCTGCAGGCAGTGTTTGCGGTAGTTCACTTAATAAATTTTCTAAATTGTTTAATGCCAAGAGTTTGTCTGCAATGGCCAAAAATTGACTGGGTATTTTAGACTCATCAAATAAGTCTAACGGACCCCCTTGTGCAGTGTCGGTATCTTCAGCTACAGAACTGCGAGCAAGTGCGCTGTCTAATCCTGCCCCTTCAAGCATTGCGATAATCTCTTCGTGGCGTTGCTTAATTTGCTGATCTAAAAAATTGAAGGTGTAGTCATAGCTCTTATTAAGGCGTGTAATGCGCATTGAGGCGCTTTCGTATTGTTTTGCCTGTGCAGGTAGTTGCTCGTCTTCTAATGGGGCATGAAACTCGTCTGCGTTCTCTTGAATCGGCAGTAGGATAGGTTCAGCCTCATTATTTAATGCTGGTTTGTTCATTGACTCAGGTAAAGACTCAATCATGCTTTGCAGTAAAGCTTGTTTTTGCTCTAACACCGCCAATTGTTCAAGTTGTTTTGTGTAAATGGCTTGCTGTTGTTGGTATTGCTTTTGCCATTCTTGTTGTTTGCTAAGCTGGGTTTGCTCTATTTGAGACATTTTGTCAGCTTGCGAAATGATTTGTAATGTTGACACGCTCAACCAAACAAGAGCGGTTAAAACGACGAGTAAAGTCGTTAATTGTACCCAAGGTGCTAATATAAGGTGTTTTACTTCGCCGTTTTGACGGATCAGCAGCTGTCGAGCTGGAAAAAACGTGCGATAAAAAGACTTAAGTTTAACTAACATGGCGTACATAAATCGGCTAATAACCGAGCTAAGATAGCAATCTGAACTAAAAAAGCTAGCAAAAAATTGTAACTCAGTTAAAAAAAGTACAAAAAAAAGGGCAAAAAATGCCCTTAGTTTATGAAAATAGATAAGTATTTCTATTTAGCAGGTAATACGGTGCCTTCAACTCTGCCGAAGCCAATACGTGCAAAACCTTCTTTTTCACACCAGCCACGCATAATAACGTTGTCACCATCTTCTAAGAAAGTACGTTGTTCACCGTTCTCAAGTGTGATTTTTTCTTTACCACCACGTGAAAGCTCTAATAAAGAACCCGCTTCTTCGTGCTCTGGGCCAGATTGCGTACCCGAACCTAGCATGTCACCAGGTTGGAAGTTACAGCCGTTTACCGTGTGGTGTGTGACCATTTGTGCCACTGTCCAGTATGAGTGCTTGAAGCTTGATTTAGAAACTAGCGTTGGAGCGTGACCTTCTTTACGCATTTTTTCAGTTTCAATTTGCACATCCATCTTAATATCGAACGCGCCAAATTCACGGTTGTGCGTCGATTCTAAGTAGTCCATTGGTTGCGGATCATTTTCATCGCGCGTCCACTGTGTTCTATACGGTGCAAGTGCTTCTGTTGTTACAATCCATGGTGAGACAGTTGATGCAAAGTTTTTCGCAAGGAATGGACCTAAAGGTTGGTATTCCCATGCTTGCAAGTCACGTGCTGACCAGTCATTGAATACACAGAAACCAAATACATGGTTTTCAGCGTTTTCGATGGCAATTGCATCGCCCAGCTCGTTACCATTACCTAAGTAAATACCGAGCTCTAATTCGTAATCTAGGCGTTTACACGGGCCAAATGAAGGTACTTCAGCGTCAGGTGCTTTTGTTTGACCATTTGGACGGTGGAATGTTTGACCTGATACATCAATCGATGAAGAACGACCATGATAGCCAATGGGTACCCATTTATAGTTAGGCAGTAAAGGATTATCAGGACGGAATAAGCTGCCGACAGCCGTTGCATGGTAGATAGAGGTATAAAAGTCTGTGTAATCACCAATGCGACATGGCAGTGCAAATTCTATATCAGCCTGTGCAATGAGGGCGTCAGTAAGCTGAGCTTGCTCTTTGGCGCCTTCGCGAAGTGCGTTTGATAATGCAAGACGCAGTGCAGACCAGTATTGCTGACCTAAACCCATAAACTCATTAAGCGTTGCTTTGCTAGCCGCTGCAACAGCAACCTGTGCATCACCTGAGAAGATACCAAGTTCATTCACTTTCGCTAAATCAATTACTTGATCGCCAATAGCAACGGCACCACGAAACGCTTCGTCTGAGTTTTTACGACGAACTTCTGCGAATGGTAAGTTTTGAATCGGGAAGTCACAGTTCGCTTCGTTTGCTGAACTCACCCAGCTTTTTAAATTAATATCATGGGTTTCGTTAATTAGGCTCATACTCTTTCCTTATTAGTTCGCGCTGATGTGTTAGATAGTGATATGGAGGCAATCTGCGCAATTTAAACAGTTACGTTGAAAACAGAAATCAAAACGACAAAAAGCAGCGTGTTAAACACGCTGCTTTTTTGGTTACGTGTGGTTTAGATTACACCACGACGCTCTTGATCACGTTCAATAGACTCAAACAATGCTTGGAAATTACCTTCACCAAAACCACCGTCGTCTACACGTTGGATCATCTCAATAAAGATAGGACCAAAAAGGTTCTTCGAGAAGATTTGTAGCAAGTAGCAGTTTTCGCTCTGGCTATCGACAAGAATTTGGTGCTCACGGATTTTTTCTTTGTCTTCTTTAACCCAAGGTACACGGTCAAAAATGGTGTCGTAGTACTCAGGGATGATATCTAGCGTTGCAATTGTTGATTGGTCTAGCTTATCAAGTGAACCTACTAGGTCATTCGTTAGGAATGCTAAGTGTTGTACACCCGGACCATTGTACTCATTTAGATACTCATCGATTTGGTTGTTGTTGTTATCTTTACCTTCGTTGATTGGAATAGAGAAGGTTCCGCACGGTGATTTAAGTGCATAAGATAATAACGCTGTTTTTTGACCTTTAATGTCGAAATAGCGAACTTCAGTAAAACCAAATACATTTTTATAGAAGTTAGCCCATGTTTCCATGGTGCCTTTGTAGACGTTATTTGTTAAATGGTC
The DNA here is from genome assembly GCF_013423925.1 of Pseudoalteromonas sp. JSTW. NCBI lineage: Bacteria > Pseudomonadati > Pseudomonadota > Gammaproteobacteria > Alteromonadales > Pseudoalteromonadaceae > Pseudoalteromonas > Pseudoalteromonas sp. JSTW. The sequence continues at coordinate 2,460,454 of NZ_CP058972.1, read as the reverse complement.
GATACGAAGGAAGCCCTTGTCTTCAACAACGTTTTGCTCTTCTAAGTCTTCGAAATCAGACTCATAGATTGAACCTTTGTCACCAAATTGTTCGATGAAGTAGATTAAGCTGTCACCAATACCGTAAATTGCAGGGTAAGGTAAGTCTTTGTGTGCTGAATCAGTGGCAGGTTTTGCGCCACGTTCAACCGCTACTTCAAATGCTTTTTGAGCATTCTCTACACGCCAACCCATTGAACAGATTGCTGGGCCGTGGCTTTTAGCAAATTCGGCCGAGAAACCTTCACGCTCATTGTTTAGTAAGAAATGAATGTCGTGCTGGTTATAGTAAACAATGTCTTTACCTTTGAATTTTTTTAGTTTCGAGAAACCAAAATCAGTAAATACTTTGTCCATGTAATCTGCATCAGGTGTTGCGTATTCAGTGAATTCAATGCCCACTAAACCTAACGGATTATTTACTTCGCTCATTGTCATTACTCCCGCAATTATAAGCACTGCGCTAAAAAAGTTATTGTTGTGTAATGAGCGGATGATTAACCAGAAAACCGATAAGGGGAAGATCTGAGGCTTATTTAGCGACGGTGTGTTTTGTAAATTAAATGGGACAATGATTTTAATTTCAACAATCACCCTAGGCTTAAGCAAATAGAAAGGCTTAATAGGACGCATGATGCACATTGTTTTTCGTTATTAAGCTTTTGAATTTAAATGCTTTAAATGCTTTTTTTAAAGGAGTTAAAAAGGCCAATATTGGCCTTTTTATTTAGCTTGTGTGTATTAATTAGTTTACACTTTGGCGTTGTTTGTTAAAAAACTTACTGCGTTGTTGTAACCACGGATTATTCATTATTTGTGGTGCCGTTTGGTAATGACGTTCAACAACGTTATTTAAGATGCGTGTTGAGCGGACATAATTCAATTGTTGTTTTGCTGCGCCTAAGGTGGCTATTTCATTGTCTGTCATGGCTCGGCCTGCAAACAGCAGCGCATTTAAATACCCAGGCTCCGTTTCATAGTCATTATCGGTCAGCAGTAAGGTTGCTTTATCAATCGCCCAGCGCTGGTTTATTTCGCCTTCGTCTTTCACACCGATAAGCTTACCATCTAGGTAAATTTTTAGTGCTCCGTTAGTCGGCGCTGCATAGAATACAAAAGCAAGGCGATGCCACTCACCAGCGTTTAGGTTACCAAAGTAACCACTCTTAGTTGTAGCAATACCTATCGCGTTAGCTTTATTCGTATATAAGTCGGCATCGCTTATATTGGTGATATCGGTTTGTAACAGAGCGCGCCATTGTTGACTGCTTTGTTCAGGCCACAGTAAATCCATGACGAGTGTGTAATCGGCAATCAATCCGTCATTGGTAAAGTCGCCATTGGCAGCACTATTTGCAGTTAGTAGTAAGCCTTGACTTGGACTGTGCCGAGAAAACGCTAATACCCCTGATATACCGTCTTTTAAATCAGCAATTTGTAATGCGCTGGTCGTCGAAAATTGGCTGTTTTCTTCTCCCCAATTACGTTGTTCTGGGTCGAAGAAGTTAAGAGCTGCGGGACCTAAGTCACTTTTAAACCCTTGGCTCGGATCATTAAAATTCCAGACAGTGACTACATCCTCATTTTCGCAGGCACTCAGTGTATTCTCTGTGTCTAAATATAAACACTGGCTGGTACGAAAACGGGCATAGTTATCCAGTATCCACCAACTTTCGGCCAATAAATTTGCCTCTAATGCTGGCACAGTCGGGAAGAATAAGGTGCTATTGAGGGCAGGGCCTTTAAAAAGTGCCACTTGATACTGTGCAGCATCGTCAATACTCGCGGGGGCTAAGTAAACCCACTCAGGTTGGCTTTGTACCATGGCTTTAAGCTCAGCGCCTGTGACATTGACTTGGTAAATTGCATTGAAGCCTGATGTATTTGAGGGTTGGCGCTCAACTTTAAACGCGGCATGAAAATCTTCTTGTGTGAGTGTGCCGGGCAACCAGCGATCTTGTACTTGGCTTGCATCAAAAAGAGCTGCATCAATAGCTGCAAATTGTTGTTTTGTTGCTTTCGCTGTGAGCAGGGCTACTTCCTCAGCGCTTGGGTAGTTTTCAGACACAGCAATTTCGGTATTGGCGTCGGGGGCATAGCGGCCCATAATTTCGTCTATTGCTGTTTTTGTGTCTGTGCTAACTGTCATTATGTCGCTGGTCGATACCGTATTGTAATCAACATCGATGATACTTTTATCTTTAAGGTCGAAGGTTAAGGTTAAATCGGTTAGACCTTGGGCAAAAAAGTTTGGCTGAATTACAAGACTGCCGTTTTCGAGAGTTTGATAATTTTCGCCGCCATGGGTGTGCCCACCGAGCACTAAGTCAATGCCAGATACAGTGGTAGCAATACGCGTATCAGTGCCTTCCCCAAGGTGGCTTACCATCACCATGTAGTCTACGTCTTGTCGATATTGATTAACGATTTGCTCTGCCACTTCCTGCCATTGCCAATTCATTTTGAAGTTAGCAATAAAATCTGGAATTGGATCATCTTCAATCGGATTATCAAGCTCATTCCATGGCACTGAAGTCATGCCAAAAAAACCAATACGCAGACAGCCTACCTTTACCACTGAAAAATCAACTGCTGCAAATTCAATGTCGGCATTACCGTCGTATTCCGTGTTGCTGGCAAGCACAATGGCATTATCGTCATCGGCAAAATCAAGTAATTGCTCAGGACCCCAGGCGTAATCGTGGTTACCAATAACCCTCACATCAAATGCCATTGCTTTAATGGCTTCAACCGTAGCTAAGCCTTGCGATGTTTGTTCAGCAACCGTGCCTTTTTCATAGTCATCCCCACCATTCGTAAAGAGGGTGTTTGGGTTCGCTTGCTTTGCATTGTCGTAATAACTGCGGATACGACTAAAAAGCTGCTCTTTAAACCCAAAGCGAGCATGTAAGTCAGCTACATGGATAAAGCGGACGGTTTGTGACGTTGCGTTATCATCACATTGTTCACCAATCGTTTTACTGACCGCAGGCACACTGCGCGACTTTAAAGCAAATGTGCCAAAGTCAGTGATTTGACTGACTGCAAAGTCATCGTCATTTTTTATTGTAGTAAGGGGCTGCCATTGCTCATTTTTTAAAATTACGATGCTAAAAGCAACATCAGTTTGTTGCTCTGGTAGCTTAATCGCTAAGGTTAGTGGGTCTGAAAAAACCACATTATTCGGTCTGAATGTATAGCGCGCAGAGACAATGCCTTGGTCAGTATCGGTAGGTGTCGCAGCTGTTGATGTATACGTGAACGTTGTGTCTGTTGTGACGGTATTCTTTGGGGCTGTGAGAATGACTTTGCCATTATCAAACTGCTCAGTTAAGCCATTATCGGCAGAAATAATTAACCCGGTTTGAGTAGGGGGGACTGCTGTTTCTTTTGTTGTTTTGTCACCCCCGCAGGCTGCGAGTAATGAAATAGTTAAAAAAACTGACAGTTGAATTAAAAAGCGCAATGTAACGTCCTTGCCGATATACCGATTAACGTTGGATTATAGTATCAGTATTGAGGACGGGGAAGTAGCCTTTAGAAAGAAAATCCCCACAGCAGGCGCTGTGGGGAAACGTATTATTGCTTTTCAGCAGTCACTTCTAGCTCTTCTGCAAGAATGTGTTCTTGTGTGTGAGGCACATGCTGACCTTCAGCACCGTGCATCCACTTAACAAGTTTATCGCTTAATAAGTACATGATGACAGCAGAGATGATTGCTGTCGCACCTAAACCAATAAAGATACCCATTGCATTTTCAACAGCCGCTTCGCCTTCGCCTAGGAAAGAACCTACGAAACCTGCAATCTTGTTTGCAACAGCTGTACACAGGAACCAAATACCCATAAGCATTGACGCTAAACGCAGTGGTGCTAGTTTACTTACCATTGATAAACCAATTGGTGATAAACATAGCTCACCAAGTGTATGGAATAAGTAAAATAACACGAGCCACATCATGCTGATTTGCAGGTTATCGCCTTGACCTTGCGTCATTAGTGCCAAAATCATGGTGATAAAGCCAAGTGCTAAGAAGATAAGTGCAATAGCAAACTTAACTGGTGAGTTAGGCTCACGCTTATCAAGTTTTAACCAAATAATGGCAACGAGCGGTGCAAATACAATGATGAAAATAGAGTTTAACGATTGGAACCAAGATGCAGGTACTTCAAAGTCAAATAGCATACGGTTAGTGTAGTCGTTGGCAAATAGGTTCATAAGACCACCTGCTTGCTCAAACCCCATCCAGAAGATGATACTGAATACACTCATTGTGAAGATAACTTTAATACGGTCAGTTTCCACTTTAGTCAGTGGCTCTTTCGTGTTTGATTCTGATTGTGCTTGTGAAAGCTTAGCAGAAGGAACTACACCGATATCGCCTAGGTATTTGTTGCTCAGTGCAAGTTGCATTAGTACAGAGATCACCATACCGATACCTGCCACTACAAAGCCCCATTGCCAGCCCATTGATGCAGCAGCATAGCCAGCGATAAGTGGACCAAGTGCACCCCCTAAGTTGATACCCATGTAGAAAATAGTGAACGCGCCATCACGACGTTGATCACCTTCTTTATATAGGTCACCTACCATTGTTGAGATGTTTGGCTTAAATAAACCATTACCTAAACACAGTAGTGTTAAACCAAGATAGAAAACGTTTTCTTCTTGGCCTGCTAAATAGCTGTGAGGAATACCCATGGTAAAATGGCCAGCAGCCATTAATAAACCACCTAGGATAATTGCTTTACGCTGACCTAGCACGTTATCAGCTAACCAACCACCAAGTAATGGCGTAATATAAACAGCCATAGTGAAGGTACCGTAAAGGCTCAATGCATCAGCATTTGACCAACCAAAACCACCTTCTTGAACAAGTGCAACTAAGTACAGCACTAAAATGGCACGCATGCCGTAATAACCAAATCGTTCCCACATTTCTGTGCCGAACAACAGGAATAACCCCTTAGGATGCCCTAAAAAGTCACCTGCTTTAGGTAATGAACTCATATTTACTTCCTAACTTTAAGTTTTTGTTGAGGCCTTGTTATTTTTGCATTGGTCGTTCTGTGTATTTTATTGTTGAACGGGCGGCCATGTGTGTGATGCAGCTAAGATAATGGTTTGTTGTTCAAGTTATGAACTTGAGGGTAAGAGACACACCCTTATCCTAGCTACATGCGCGCTACAGTATACATAGACCTTCAGTTCAGGGGAAGGGTTATAGGCCAGTGTTTAGTAGCTTTGGTAAGGTACAACGGGCTTTCCAGGGAAGGTCAGTTCACTATAAACCGGCTTAAAGTAGTACCTAAAATAGAACTGTGCATAGTTTGGTTCGTAAAAATCTGCACGATCTAAATTTAAATACCCGCCAAAAAACCAATGGGGTGTAAAACGGTATTCAAAACTGGCTCCTAAGTTATAAGAAAGCCCATTACTTTTATCATCTTCAAAAATAGGTGTCACTCCGGTTACATCTGTTTGCGCGTGTGCTTGAGCCTGCAAAAGAGCATCGTTCGGGAAAAATTCAATTTCGTCAGTCGTTGTTGTTGACCACGATACACCCCCACGAAGACGATAAATAAAATTGTGACCAATTCGGTGATCATAAACCACAGGAAAAGAAGCCCCTAAGTAGTTTTGCGGGCTGTAATAGCCACCATGACCCCACGTTTCTTCACTTAAATTATATTTATAAGACCAGTGTAATAGGTTAATGCCCAAGCTTAACTCTTGATCCCGCTGTCGGATGGCTCGGTAGTAACTGCCCCCCATAAGACTGTAACTTTGATTGTCTTTAACGTTTTTACCTTTGAGCAATTGATAGTTTGTGCTGCCCCAAAATCCCCAGTCGAGTCCTAGATCGTGAGAAAGGCTGAGCTGAAGTTGTGTAGCGCGTACGCCACCCCACACTTGGTTAGTGAATACATCTTCTAGACCAGCATACGATAAAACTGAGCTGGTGACAGGGCGTTTATTCACTGTAACACCATAGCCAAAATCACCAATATCGCCGTTGTAATCAATGCCCCAAACAATGTCCTCAACTAAAAAGCCCAGTGGGGTCGTGCCAATATCAAAGCGCCACTGTTCGTTTTGCCACGCAAGGCCAATATCGATACCTTGTTGCTTCGGCTTAATACTGGTCAATGGGCAATCGAAAATACACAACGCACCTTGTCCGTAGCGGCTACCCGCGAAGGTTTCATCAAAACGTGTTTCTTGACTTGAAATCGTCATCGGATCGAGTTTAACAATACCGGTGCCGCCAAAAAGCGGGAAACCAGCCTCTATGGGAGTGGCACCGGCCCCTAATGATGACTCATTTTGAGTGCTGGTTTGGCTGCTAAGGTTGATGGCCGCAGTAATATACGCCTGCTCATCGCGCTCAATACGTTGCAACTGGCGTTTCGCATTATTGACGTACCAAGGTGCATCGTCGTTCAGCGCGTAAAGCGCATAATTTTGTTCATCACTGAGAGTGGTCTGGTTGTGTGTTTGCGGGGCGATTGCAGTACGATACCAATTCTCTGCACGGGTAGTTTGTTCAAGCGAATCGGCAACGGATGCGGCTTGATAATAAAGCTCGGCATTATTGTTTGACTTGGCGAGCAATTGTTGAGCGAGCTTGAGGGCTGTTGACTGGTTTTCAACATTACCGAGGGCAGCCATTAGCTGTTGTTGGCGGTATGCTTCTTGTGCATTAACAGCATGGACCTGTTCTGTAATGATGTGATCCGCTAAAAGGTGCTCACCTTGCTCTCGACTTAATTTAGCAACTGCCAATGCGGTATCAATCGAAACACTGAATCCGGCCGCAGTGTGTTGTTGGTATCGGTTAATTGCAGCGTCGCCTTCACTTTGTTCAATATACGCAGTGATAAGGGCTTCAACTAATTGGGGATTATTATTGTGTTGCTGATCGAGTGAGCTCAGTTTTGCAATACGACGTTGTCCTTGCTCGAAGGTATTAATGTAGTTAATTTGCAAAGCTAACCACTGCGCTTGCTCGGCCTCAGTTGCCTTAGTGGGTAATTGGTAATGCGCAAGCCATGTGTCGGTGTCTGCTTGATTAGCGCTTTCGATAAGCCAGCCACCATAGAGCATATGCCAGTAAGGGTTGAGACTTGGATCGCGTGTAAGCGCCTTCTTTAACTGTCGAATAGCATAGTTATTTTCATTAATTTGTCGCCACTGAGTTGCCAGCTCTGCCTGCATAAGCGGGGTGAGTGGTTGCGCTTCTAATTCCGTGAGTTTATAAATAATTGTGGCTTTATTCGTTGCCGTATTATTTGTCGCAAGCTTTTCAAGTTTGGCATTAATACTCAGTTGCTCTGTTAATACATTAATTTGCTCAGTGCGTGCGTTATTTGGAATATAATCAAGGGTTGCTAATGCCCCCTCGTAGTCATTTAATGAGCGTAAAAACAAAGCATGACTGTAGCGAAGCTCAGCATCAAGAGGGAATTGCCATAAGGTTTTTTTGTAAAGAGCTTTGGCATGATCAACCAACCCTTGTTGTTGGTATAAGTTTGCTAGATCATAGTACAACCAACTTTGGCGCGGGCTTTGTTTTATGGCGACTAATAAGCGTTGTACAGCTCCATCGAGGTCACCTTTGGCGGTTAATTCATCGGCTTGTTCACGTAATTGCTGAGTTTGTAAAAGTGTATAATCTTGGGCTATAAGCGCTTGCTGCTGAGTGCTTAAACCATTATAAAACTGATGGCTTCTCGTATAATTACCATCTGACGCACTGAGGCGAAGCATTGCGCTTAGGGTCGATTCTGCCAGTGGATCGTTTTTTAATACTTGCTTATACAAATTCATAGCCGTTTGATATTGGCCACTTTGTTCAGCAAGTTGTGCGCGGTAAAACAGCACAGTGTCTGGGTCTTCATCGAGAGTGTCGGCTAAATTTAGCTTAAGTTCAGCACGTTTAAAGTGTGATGCACTGAGTGCCGATTTTGCCTCATCGATGTACTGCCAAAATCGTGCTGTGTTTGCTAAGCCTTTTAATACGGTAATACGATTTACATCTGTGCTGAACTGTTGTGCTTTTTTAAAAAAGTTGTAAGCCTGCTCATTATTGCCTTGCCGAAGATTAAGCAAACCCAAACTATTATAGATTTCTGGGTCTGTTGGACGCCCTGATAACGCAGAATTAAAATACCTCTGTGCTTTTGAAAAATCTTTCTTTTCAAGTGCTTGGTTGCCTCTTACCCACGCTTTGTAGGCAGGATCTGCAAGCTTTCTTTGCTCTGCTTGGTATTTTTTTTCAAAATCACTAAATTGTAACTGCCCCTTACTGCTTTTTGGGTACGCTTCAAAATAACGTGCATAGGCACGCATGGTTTGTTGGTTAAGCGGCATGTCTTCGAGTGCTGAAAGCCAAGCAAATTCGGCTTCTACACCATATTGATTACTGTGTGCGTAGTGACTTAGCAGGTCAATCGCGTGTGCATTTGCTGGATTTTTCTTAATAAGATGACGGGCATAAGCCAACTCAAAACGGCCGCTATTTGGGTAGCGTTTCATTAAAGAACGATACCCCCTTAGGGCGTGTTGATATTGGCTGCTGTCTTGGGCTAGCCAATTAATATGCTCAAGCTCGAACTCGATATTCGGATAAGTCGATTTAAATAACGTATTGTAAATTTTAACAGCCGCAGCATATTGACCCGCACGCGCACGCAGGCGAGCCTGTTGAATCGTGGCTTTATCTTCGTTATTTACTCTGGCCAAAAGTGCAAGGCTGTCAACACAGGGGTGGGGCTGTTGAGCAATGCCTGCTAGCAAGTTGTTGGCTTGCTCTGTTTCTTTCAGCGCATACAGCACGCGTATCTCTGCACACTGCACTTGCGTGTCTTTAGGCGCGATACTCAACAGCTTATCTAAACTATTGGTCATAAGTTCAGTGTCTAGCTCTATCTCACCGAGTTGCACTTGGCTTATTAACCAATCAATAGATTGGGTATCAAGGCTGTTTTGTGTCGAAGAGGCGATTGCACTCGGACTTGCTATAATTGCAGCAAGTAACCATTTTATTGGCATTCAGCACTCCAGTTCGTAATGAGTTCGCCATTTTTATCAATGCTGAAGCGTTTGCTTAATGCGCTCGTGCCAAATAAATACAACACACTGTCATAGTAGCGGCTACTAATAAAACCGGTGTCCATCATCATTTGCTGTTGTAATGCGGTGATTGATTGCGATGCATTCTCTGCCGCTAAAAATGGCAACAACGCAGCCCCAAAGCCAATAGGTCCCGTACCTGATACTTTCCCCGTGACAGTCTGTGTTTCTAGGGGCACTTTGCCTGAAGAAACAATGTGCTCAACCATGGGGGTTAATTGTTTCATTAATGCTGATTTGTAAGGCGCATCTTCAGCCATCAAACTGGCCCATAAATAGACCCGTATTGCATTATAACTTCCAAGAGCAGGTGCGTGTTTATCATGAAAAAAGCCTTGCTCTGCATTGTAATTAACCCAGTCAGGGCTAAACCCTTTAGCGGCTGTGCTAATAAGCATATTGGCAGAGTTGTCATGCAATTGCTGCCAAGGAGAGTGCGGATAAAGTTCAGCAAATTGCTTAAGGATAAACAGTGGGGCATAGCTTGGATTAAGTTTCCAAGTGTTTTCGTCCTTAAAGCCATTAGGTCCAGGCAGTAATGTAATCCCCAGTTTAGGAAGCTGTGCAGTTTCTTCACGAATAATACGTTCTGCAAGCACACTGCTTAGCACAGCATAGCGCCTGTCTTGCCATAGCTTGGCTGCTTGAGAGAGGGTGTATGCTATCCATAAATCAGAGTCAGAGGCTGGGTTTGAATCTAAAATTTTACCTTCACCTTCCTTTATACCCCATTTCCATGCAGGCAGGCGCGTACTTAAATCACCTTCAGAAAGATTAACTTCCGTCCACTCTAATAATGTATCAAAGCTGGCTTGATCGTTGGCAACTAAGGCGAAGAAAAGTGCATATGATTGACCCTCCGATGTCGTTATATCATATTCGCTGCCTAAATCGATAACACGTCCTTTAGGCGAAATAAAATGCGTTTTAAACGTATTCCACTGTGGCCACGCTGCACAGGTTAATTGTGCAAAAGCGGGTGTTGAAAATGCTAAAACGAATAGCAAAGAAGCAAGAGTTTTCATTATGCTTTATCTCCTTCAGATAAACGTTTCTTTGTTAACAACATTAATAGTCGCCATAACATAAATGAAATGAGCAGTAGGGTAAGAATTGATAAAATAGCCAACAACAAAGGTTGGTCTGAAAAATGGAACCAAATTAACGTGTGGATTGGCACGTGGCCAACAAAATACTGGTCATCGGTTTTTATGGTTTTAATGCCTTGGTTATTAATAATTGCAGAGCTACCCATTATTTGTGATGTTTTCGCGTTATCTAATAGTGCATCTGTAAGCAATGAGTAAGCATTGTCGTTAGTGGCAATTAAAGACACTACTGAGCGGTCAGAATCAAAAGGCGATTGGAAACCAGATATAATGGCTAAACGGCCCAAACTCCGTATATTGACTTTAATTTTTTCGGCATCGGTACTGTCATAAGCACCATTATAAATAGCTTGATCGACAATACGTTGATTATTATCAATCAATACACTGAGAGAGCTGTTTTCGGCGACCGAGCTTAAAAATGAATCTGGTTTACCAATAATGACAATATCTTTGTCAGCAAAATCTAGCTGACTACTTGGAAATTGAATACTCAAACGATGAGCAGGATAACCGGTAATCGCCCCTAAATGGCCTGTAAAATTCAGCAGTAAGCTAATCGCATTTGTAGAGCTATTAGCCTCCATCACTAAAGTACTTTGATGTAAATCGGCATATTTCGTAAAGGGGAAACCGCCACTCGCAAATGCTCGTAAATTGGGTAAAGCAATATAGTGATGGAATTTACTCACATCAATTGTAGAGCTGCCATCGATAGCACCAAATTCGCCACCGGCAGGAATCGCACTGCATTCGCCTGTTTTTACAACGGCAAAGTTAAAGTCATAAGTGAGTTGGTTGTTAGTGGTTAAATCAAGCCCTGTTAGCTCAAAATCTTGGCGTGATTGGCTCGGGTTTATGTCTGATAATAGCGGCAGTAACGTTTGCGTGGTAATGGTTTTACCATGGTCGTTCTCAAGAATAAAACCATCTACAAATTTGCCATTTATAAGCATATTTAAGCGCGACAACATGCCATGTTCAACAGGGGTGTTGCGGTAGTTTAGCGTAATGGGAATGCCATTTTCGCGCCATGTAAATAAGTCGGGCGCAAAGCGTAAGTCTAAACGGACAGGTTGTCCACGAAAGCCTTGTGATTGTAATTGGGTCGGGTATTCGATAAATTCATCAAAGCTCACAGCACGGTCTGAACGAACCCACAGCGGCGCATCGTAAGCTTTTCTTAAAGGCAGGCTGGCAATTGCGTCAACGGTGGCGCTTCGACCTGTCATGACTTTATAGCCAAACACTAATCCAACAACCGCCTCTTTTAATTGCTCTGTGTTTTTGCCTAACACTAATAAAACTTTTGCATAGCGATGTGTCGGGCTACTGATGATTTCGATTGTTGGCTTATCGACATCGGGATAATTTAGTAAAAAGTCAGGCTTATTATCATTGGTTGCAAACACCACACTATGCTCAGTGGGCGTACTATTGATATGGACAGGAAACTGCGCTTTACGCCATTTCGCTTGCGCACCAAAAAAACTTGATAGTGCAGCGGCAGCTTCCAGTGTTGGCTCATCGGGTTGCGAAGAAAAAATAAATGGTAATGTCAGTTTGGTGTAATCACGCGAGTCAAAAAACGGCGCCGGGAAATACTCAAGTAAACTTTCAAGTGCAAGTGATTGTCTCTCAATGCTGATATGACTACTTTTGCCAATTTCTGCCCAAATTGTTTTACTGTAATCGTCTTGGCACACTAAATCGTAGTAACCGATGAGTTCAAAACGCACTTGGTTAAAATCTTTAATTAGCTTGGGATTAAGCGCAACACTGTGCTCGGCTACACTGCCGAGTACCGTATTTTTATCGTCAATAGGTAATACAGTGACTAAGTTTTCATTGAAAAATATTTTTAGATGCGAGACTCGGCCTATTAAAGAAGGTGAGTAAGTATATGAAAAGTTAAGCGTTAACTTTTTCCCGAGCCTGTCTAAACGATTGGTAAACTCAACACGTGTATTACTACTCACGCCATCGAGTTTAAACTTACTAAGCCCTAACTGTTCAAAACTGAGCGTTAAACTTTCGACAGGGGCACTTTCAGGGTAACCATCATCAAAAATAGATTTATCAGGGAGTGGCTCTGCGCTCATAGCCCAGCCAGATAAACTGAGAGTGCCAACTGCTAATAACAAGGTTAATAGTGATTTCATCATGATGGTTTAAACGCTTTTGTTGGTTTTTTAGGTAATAACGAGGCCACAAAATATAAGACCTGCGATACAAATACAATGACGGGTCTTAATTCATTTGGAGCGTGGAAAATCAAGTTCTTAAAGCCTCGAAGGCTGGTGTAAAATACATTTGAAAAACTGTATGACGGTTTATCGTGTTTAAAGTTTTCTTGCCAATCAAGCCAGGCATCTGCACGAGAGAAGGTGCATTGAATAAACGCTTTTTGTTTTTCTAAATCTAGATCACGAAGCGTTAAGCCCAATTGTTTGTCGCGTGTGTTGCAAATGTAGGTGGCAAATGAATACTGCTTAAATCCTCGACTCATTAGTAGTTCAACTTTATCGTTTACACGGCACAGGTGGCTATGTTCTGTTTCAAGCCCGACGCCGTTATCAGAGTAATCGGTGATTTTGACCTTTATCGTGTGTCCGTTGGCTAATCTAATTGCAGCAGGGAAGTTAGCTTTAATTCGGTGTGAGCTACGTACTTGTTTTGCTTCAGCTGCAACGGCAACCGCAGCACCCAGAATTATAACGTTGTAGCTTGCCCATAACATACTGATAATTAACACACCTATCTGTGATGTATCACCAAAAAAGAGTCTGAATACGCCATAGGTCATGCCGATAACATTGATAAGTAAAAGGATGATGTAAGGCCTTGAAATAGTCCAGTCGTAATGATCGGTGTCGTTTAATCCCCCTTTTTCAGTCACATTAAACTTTCCTTTATTAGGGTTAATTAACGCAACTGTGGTGGGCTTTAAAATATACCACGCAAGAACAGACTCATAGACCTCCCCCCAAAAAGAGTAACGATACTTACCTTGAATACGAGAGTTAGTAATTTTTACCTGCAATAATGTTGGCACTATATATAAGAAAATAGCCACAAAAGGCGCATAGATAATTTGTGCATTGAAGTAAATTAGCGCAAGCGGGGCCGTTAAAAAGACAATGCGAGGGATACCAGATAAAAAGTGTAACATTGCATTGAGATAACAGAGTCGTTGAGCAATATTCAGGCCTTTACCAAACAAAGGGTTATCTAAGCGGAAAATTTGCGCCATCCCTCGTGCCCAGCGAATTCTTTGACCCACATGTGCCGATAAACTATCAGTAGCCAACCCTGCAGCTTGTGGAATATTGATATAGGTGGTTTTGTAGCCTGCACGCTGCATTCTTAATGCAGTGTGAGCATCTTCGGTGACGGTTTCAACGGCAAAACCGCCTATTTCTTCAAGCGCACTTCGCCTGAGTACAGCACACGAACCACAGAAAAATGTAGCGTCCCACATGTCATTTCCGTCTTGAATTAAGCCATAAAACAGCATGTTTTCATTCGGGATTTTTCGATGGTTTTTTAAATTTCGTTCAAATGGATCCGCAGAGAAAAAGTGATGTGGAGTCTGCACTAGACACACTTTGCTGTCGTTAAGAAATTGCCCCATAGTCATTTGTAAGAAAGAGCGGGCAGGGATGTGATCACAGTCAAAAATAGCGATATATTCGCCCTGTGTCACTTTCATAGCCTGATTCATATTACCCGCTTTAGCGTGATTATTGTCTGAGCGAGTGAGGTAGCCAACCCCAATTTGTCTTGCAAATTCAGCGAATTCAGGACGCTTACCATCATCTAAAATGTAGATGTTTAACTTATCAGCAGGCCAGTCGATGCTTTGGGCAGCAATAGTGGTAGGTTTAACGACACTTAATGGCTCATTGTAAGTCGGAATATAAATGTCGACGGTTGGCCACATTGACGTGTCTTCATTAAGTGGTAAAGGCTTACGTTTTAGTGGGTTAATGGTTTGAAAAAAGCCTAAAATAAGCACCAGCCACGCATAGCTTTCAGCTAATAATAAGCCAATACCTAACCCTAATGCGACGGGGTCATCCCAGTTAAGCGTGTCGGTGTAGCGCCACCATAAATAACGTGTTGATGTTGTGACTGCCAGCGTGATCATGGTGATGGTGGCCATCTGTCCTTCAACGCGCCTTAGCGAGTAGGCAACGATAAGCAGTAAACTAATGAACACCGCTTGTGCTTCGATACTGAAAGGCACCGTGACAAAAACTGCCACAGCAAAAATGAGTATGGTGAAAAACGCGATTTTCAGTATGCGATTGTTCCAAATTTCAGCTTTACTAATACGCTGGTAAGATTCTGCTGATGGGTTTGTTTTAGCAAACAGCCAAAGTCGCTTAAATGCACGTACTAATTTTTTGTCGACAAGGCGCAGTATTCTGAGTGAATGCTTTATTTTTCGCCATGTTTTACGCTGCTCATAGCTTATCTGTGCCTGTGATGTTGTTGTGGTGTTGAACAAGGCTAAATAAATACTTTGCAATAAAATGCGTACACAGTTACTGGGTGTGACAACGGGGCGCGTTACATGCGGATAAAAGTACTTTAACTTTTGTTTTATTTGGTTTTTTCTGTTTTTGTCCAGTTTTATAAACAAGGATAAAAATAACACCAAAAAAGGCAGAATAAATGCCCCAAGTAGGCTTATTTTATGCTGATTAAAGTAGCCATGAAATTTAAAAAACACAAAACGAGTTATCTTCTTTGTAAATAAGAAGCCTAAGCAGGTTTTGATGATACGTTCAGGTAATTTCATTGCTGTTGGCTTATGATTCATTATTGTTTGCACGACTAACGAGCCAACCGGCTAAGGTTTCAAAGTCATCGTTGGCAACACTGTATGGAGCACAATTAATCGCCACATTACGAAATGCGGTTGCTTCCATGATAGCTTCGTCTTTGTTGATGTATAAAGGCGCAAAAAGAGGTAATTCAGATTGCCATAGCTGTAATAAGTCAGACTCTAATTCAGACGCTGAATTAAAACGATTAGTCAAGAAGTAGTGCTGCCACGATGAACCAGACTGCTTTAAAAAATTCAGTTGCTTATACATCAAACTATGGCATATGGCGTCACAATTGATGACTTCAAGAAAAATATCTTCAGAGTCAAGCGGGTATTCAAGTGCATTAATATGTGCAGGGCAATCAAATAAGAACCACGCGTCATCGCTGTCATGAAGTTGCTGGCAATGATTTATTATATCTTTAAAGCTGCTTTTTGTGTTTGAGCCACTTCCGTACGGTAAGAATGTGACGCCGTCATTATCTTGATGGAACTGCTCACTGGCAGATGCAAAATCGGCGTAATCACTCCATCCTAGTAAATGGTCCCATGCAAGCCCTAGGTGTAAGCCTATGTCGCTTTTAGGATCGAGATCTATTACATAGACTGTTTCATGTGATTTTCTTAAAGCACACGCAAGGTTTGCCACTACCGATGTGGTTCCAGTACCTCCTTTTATCCCTTTCACGAAAATCTTTTTCATTCTTTAGTATGTGCTTTTGTTAAATAATTTATCTTGTTGTGTATCTTTAATAGATAAAGCGATATCTTTAATTAAAGGATATTTATCGATCGTTTGACGGTTTTTTTCAACGTCGACTATTTCAATATAACCTTGATTTTTTCCGCCAAATTGGCGTAATAAATTGTCAATGTCATTTTTTGTTAAAACAGTTGATTTTTTAAATGCAAAGTCATTCATCTAATAGACCTATAACGGCAAAAACTGAATTTAATTTGTCTACGATACATGGACATAAGCCGCATTATATATAGAATAGCGCTTAAAACTAGCGCTAAAGTATCTTTTAAAAGGATTTTCTGGTGCCCCATTTACAAATTACAGGATTACAAAACGCTTACTCAGCGCTCAAGCGCTGTGCAAATTATGCACTGTTGGCATCTTTAGACAATCAGTTATTAGAGTTAGTAAGACACCTATTAGCTAGTAATAAAGACCCTGTTTTCCTGCTCTCTGAGCACGTTGAGGTGTTTTTTGAGAGTGAAAATAACACGCTATTATTTAGCCTTTTTGAGCAAGGTTTGCTGCATCCTTTTCATTTACATCACGATGCAAATTTAGCAAAAAACTTACATTTCTCTCGCGGCGTGATTCAGGAATTAAAACAATATAAAGAGCTTCGAAATAGTACACTGATTTTACACTTGGATTCAGAGCTGCTAGTACCTCTTACTGAAGCGCAATTAACTAAAAAGCTCGGGTTTTACCGTGATTTATCTATTGCTAAAAACGTAACAGTTATATTCTTGATTTCGGGCTCGCGTATTAGTGATGTAAGGCGCCAGTTTCTGGCTTTAAATACGCTTTTTGATGGCCAAATTTTTATTACTCAAGAAGCCTCAATTCGTACCTTAGAATATGACTATTGGAGCCATAAAGATGGCGTAATTGCGGGTCATTCTATAAATTGTGAGCTTTTGCAGGGGCAATTGAGCGTTTTTGATGCTCATTTAGAAGAGTCGAATGAGCAAACATCATCGCAACAAGGATTAGATGAAGATGAGGTATGGCTTGTTAAACATGCGTTGCCGCAAGGGACGAAGTTACCGCTGTCTTATAAAATAGTCGAAGATAATAATGCACTGTATAAACTAGGCCTTACAAAAAAAGCTGCTACATTAGTGTTTTCGGTAACGCGCTACACTGATTTGTCTGCATTGGCTGGTGAGTGCTTTTCGCTTCGCAAACAATGTGGTCGAAAGTTAAAGCTAGTCATTCAAAATGTAGATGGCATTATTCGCCATCAAGATGAGTGCCTCTTTTTAACGTTAGGCGTGAACCTTATTTTATACAGTTTCTCTGAGCCTTCGCGGTTACAATCACAAATTCAATCAATCCAAGGATTCCAGTTTTCAAGACCACTTCCTAACTCAATTGATGAGGTATTGAAATACAGTGAAAACGTACTGACTAAAGGGTATCTGCCGATAAATAAATTTGTTGAACAAGTTGCTAAGCATAGTGACTCAGCTGCAAATTTAGGTGTTAGCGGGGTGCTTGTTATGTTACAACTTTTACCCCGTATAGATGCAATACACCCGCTGCATTTGTTTCATGTAAAACGTGAAGGGGATATTTTTAGCTTTGCTGACGATTATATTTACCTGTATTTACATGCGTGTCGTGAGCATGACGTAGAAAGTGCGATTAAGCATTTATTTAAGCTTGAAATTAGCGACTTTTTTATGTCGAAAAATGTGATTGCAGATCATTTCTACATTCAGCAAGAATGCCGTCATCTGCAGCGCAGGTATACCAATGTTGACGTGCCTGATTACACCGAGCAATTAAAAGAAAATGTCAGTTATGTTTTTGATGCTAAAACAGCTGATATTTCTTCATTGAATAAGGAGACTCCTGAATTTAAAAAGGTGATTAGGCCTATCTCTAAACCCGTAAAAGTAACTTTAAAAGGTGAGCAAATATGAGTTTAAATCAGTTCTTTATTACTTTTATTATCGCTTTATTATTGGGGGTTTTGATTAGTAATACAGGTAAAATCTTGTTTAAAAAAATAGTAAGCATTTACCGTACATTGACTTTTAGGCATGTGTTATTAACGCCCTATACTCCCAAAAAACAGAAAAAGGATTCTCAGTGAGGCTTTCAGGATTAGGTGTTTGGAACTTATACTTTTTAGTAAAGTTTTTTCTTTATAGTCGTGGTGATATTTCATTTGATCTCGTCGCAAATTTAGCGTTTTTTGCTTTTTTAGCCGTGTCATTTCAAATCAAATGGTTAACGTATTTAAAACAGAGTATCAGTGTCGTAGTTGGGGCTGCACTTTTGTATCACGATTCGTGGCTCCCCCCCATTTCACGTTTAACTAAACAAGCTGAAAATGTACAAGACTTCAGCTTTGCTTACTTTGCGGAGATTGCGACGCGAGTGATCAGTGTTGATATATTACTGGGGCTGTTTGTTTTAGTCGTGGTGTATTGGTATTCAGTAAAATGGATACGCTACACCAGTATTTCAGTGATCGGGTTTATTTACGTTTATTGGCTGAGTGCGACGACAGTAACAGATACACTCTCAACCCCTGTGGTTGTGAATAATCAATCAACGAAAAAACAGGTACCTGTCGCAGTGTCGAGTTCGTCACCACAAAAAACGTTTGATCAACAACTCGATGATTTTTATCAGCAACAAACTCAACTAAAAAGCCAATTTCCGACTAATTTCAATGGACAACCCTTTGACGTGGTTGTGCTTAATATTTGCTCTTTGGCCACTGCGGACCTGGACGCCATTGGTGTGAGACCGCGTGATTTATTTGATAACTTTGATATTTTGTTTAGTAATTTTAATTCAGCAACCTCATACAGTGGTCCTGCAGCAATAAGGTTACTGCGTGCGAGTTGTGGGCAAACTCCTCAAGACCAACTGTTTAAACCTGTGGCTAAAGAGTGTCAATTATTTAGTAACTTATCGCAGCTAGGTTATAACACGAGCGTGGCATTAAATCATGATGGTCATTTTGATGACTTTATTGGCTTGATCAAACAATACGGTGGCGTGTCAGTGCCTAATTTGGATTTTAGTCAATTTCAAGCTGCGCAATATGGTTTCGATGGAAAGCCTATTTATTCAGATGCCGCTATCTTAAGTAATTGGTTGGAGAGTCATAAAAATACCAAGCAGCCACGTGCGCTTTATTACAACACGATTAGCTTGCATGATGGTAATCAGCTAGCGGGCCGCTCTCGTATGAATAGCCTAAAGAGTTATCCAATTCGCCAGCAGCATTTATTTAGTGATATTGATGACTTTATTAGTCAGCTTGAAAGAGAAGGGCGCAATGTACTGTTAATGGTTGTGCCTGAACATGGTGCAGCATTAGAGGGTGATAAACTACAATTTGCAGGTCTTCGTGAAATCCCAAGCCCGTCAATTGTGTCTGTACCCACTGCCGTGAAGTTTATTGGTCCTGATGTTAAACACAGCGGTTTGAATGATGTACAACAGACGATGAGCTATTTTTCGTTGTCTGAACTTATCAATAACACCATGAAACTGGATGTATTTGCGGGTACGGTGCCTGTTAAGCGTGTGCTTGATAATTTACCAAGTGCTCCGGTAGTCGCTGAAAACCAAGATACCGTTATGATGTACATTAAAGGACAGCCTTATATCCAATTAGATGGCCAAGAGTGGACCAAGTACCCAAGCAATTGAGTTTTTTGCACACGTTTGTCCAAAAATCTTTACAATAGACTACCCAGAAATGGGGAGTTAGCGTATTATTCTCATACTATAGGTTCCCGTTCTTTGAGGATGTAATGCGTTTAGATATTCACTGTGCCGACCGAATTGGTATCGCACAAGAAATTCTCAATATTTTGGTAAGTTACCAGGTCGATTTAAAAGGTATCGAAGTTGATTCGGTTAATTGCCGAATGTATGTGAGTTTTCCACCGATAGAGTTTGAGCAGTTTCAAAAAATTATGCCATCAATTCGTTTAATTGATGGCGTAAAAGATGTGCGAACAACTGCATTCTTACCTTCTGAGCGAGAACATAATGAGCTAAATACACTGCTGAGAGCTTTGCCCGACGGCGTTATTTCTATAGACGCAAAAGGATGGGTGCGTTTATGTAATGATGCAGCATGCCGTGATTTACAGTTATCAGAAAAAGAAGTTATTGGCGCTAATATAAATAATTTATTGAAAGGCTTTAACTTCACCCGCTGGCTTGAGGGTAAAGAAGTATTAGGACAAACCACGCGTGTTGAAGTGGCAGGTGAAGACTTTATTGCCGATATTCTGCCTATTTCAGTTCCCCAAGGCGTTGAAGGGGATGTGCTTGCAGGTGCTGTTATTAATATTAAATCGCAAAGCCGTCTTGGTCAGCAGGTCAGTGCTTTTCGTCGTTATGGGCAAGAAAGCTTTGCCACTATTCATAACTTTAGTACTGCTATGCGTCGTGTTGTCAGAGAAGCACGGAAAATGGCGCAACTCGAAGCACCTATTTTAATAACCGGTGAAACAGGTACGGGTAAAGAGCTTTTAGCGCGTGCTTGCCACTATGCGTCTAATCGTTCTGTAAAACCTTTTATTGCTTTATCGTGCGCCTCGTTACCAGATGATGTTGCTGAATCTGAACTGTTTGGCTATGCAGGTTACGAGGAAAATGCAGCCCCAAAACGAGGCGTGTTAGAGCAGGCTGATGGCGGCACCGTATTCTTAGATGAAGTGGGTGAAATGTCGACTCAGTTGCAGACTAAGTTATTACGCTTTTTGCAGGATGGAACTTTTAGAAAAGTAGGCGATGAAAACGAAGTTAAAGTGAATGTTCGTATTATTGCGGCGACTCAAAAAGATTTGCCAGCCATGGTTCAAGAAGGCACCTTCAGAGAAGATCTTTACTATCGTATCAACGTTTTGACTCTTGAAATAGCGCCACTTCGTGATAGAAAAGCGGATGTGGGTCCACTCGCTGAGCATTTTATTCAAAAATACGCTCAGCAAAACGGTCATTCGGTGCCTGTTTTATCGGAGGAATGTTTACGGTTTTTACAGGATTATCCGTGGCCGGGTAATGTGCGACAATTAGAAAACGCGATTTATCGCGCTGTTTCATTGTTAGATGATAATGAGCTTAGAATTGAGCATTTACAATTACCAACATTTACACATGATTTAGGCTATTTGGAGTCAGACTTTGAGGGCACACTAGACCAAGCCGTAAAACGCTTTGAAGCCACGTTACTTCGTAAGTTGTATCCGGCGTATCCAAGTTCTCGTCAGCTAGCGAAGCGTTTAGGGTTAAGCCATACCGCGGTGGCTAATAAGCTTAGAGATTACGGCATTAATCGTAAAACGGTGAAAGTGTAATTACCCTATGGGCACTATTGTTTAGTGCCCATGTCTTTTGTGACGCCATCAATGGCGATGTTTTTTATACCCTCGTTATCAAATTTAATAACAATACTGATATTGTTGCGCGCAAAAAAGTAGTCTCGGTTATCTAGGCTTATCACATAATCGCCCTTGACTGCTTCAGAAAACTGACGTTTTTCTAATGCCAGAGTGTGCTCGCCAATTTGCCAACGAAACCCTTCGAAGAACCCATTATTAAATTCCTGTACCCATATTTGTTGCTCATCTTTACTTAATGTAATGGCGACAGAGTAAGACTCAGGCAATGACATATCATAGGTTTTATTACCAATGGTGAATTTCTCTGTGTCTTGTTGCCAGCCAAAACCAAACTTAAAGGGTTTCTCAACCCCGGTAGGGTAACTTAAAGTCCCTTCTCCCGGGTAATTAAAATCAGCAAAGGCAGATTGAGTATATAAGCTTGCAGTCAACAAGGCCGCTAAATTAATAAATTTCATTAGATTATTCTTTTTTTATACTAATATATGCACAGATTAGAGCAGAATATTCGCCATAGCAATATGCTGTGATACACTTTGCTCATTAACAACTGGTTAGACCTTTATCGTGAACCTCTACTTTCGACTCATTTTATTGTTTTTTAAAATTAAACGTAATCGTGATTACCAAGACTTACTTGATACGATTGATATTGAATTTAAAGCATTACCCACTGACTGTGATATAAATTTTCATCTGACTAACTCTCGGTATTTAGGCATCATGGATTTAGCACGTACTTGGATGACTGAGCGGGTTGGATTGTTGCAGCATATTATGAAGCGTCGTTGGTTTCCAATCGTTAACGCGACGGCAATCACCTACATTCGAGACATTAAACCGATGCAAAAATACACAGTAAGCACGCGTTTAGTCGGATGGGATCATAAGTATTTTTATATTGAGCAAAAGTTTCATTCAGAGCGTGGCTTACATGCCATTGCTTATGTACGCGGTGTATTCAAGCGTAAGAAAGGAGTGGTTAGTGTTGAAGAAATGCTTGAAGTTGCTGGGTTTAAAGGTGTTGCGCCTATTTTACCGGCAGAGATAATGCATTGGAAAGAAATGCTTGAGCAAAAAAAGATCACTAATCAATGATGTTAATACGCTGCCAAAACACTCACTATTAGCGCGTACAGGTATAATGCTCAAAGTAAAAAAAATGCCAGCGATTTGCCGGCATTTTTGAGGCTTTGAACACAATTTATTTCGCTGCACAGACCGTGTGGCTAACAAACGTTAAGTCGTTTATGTGCGAAGGACCGTCCATAATGAATGTCGCTTCTGCAGTGTTCTGATCTAAGCGGTAGATTTTGGCATTTTCACTATTTTCTCTGCCAGAAATATAAATAGTGCCGTCATCTGCAATGGCAATGCCAGAAGCCCAATTAATGTCATGCTCGCCAACCAGTGTTAATTCAAAGCTGCCTTCATCTAATGTGTAAAGTGCTTTACCTGTAAGCACATATAACACGTTATTGTCGTTTGAATAAGCAATGTCACCATCTGCAAATGTGTCGCCAGAGTATGAAAGCTTACCAAGCACAGTTTTATTACCTGTTGCTAAATCAAAGTCGTACATATAAGTTTTGCTTGTCGCACGAAGTGATAGACCATCAGGCGTGATAGCTGAGCGGTAAATAGGGAACGATGTACTATTGGCAACTTCTGCTTGCACGTTACTTGCTAAATCTAAGCTGAAGATTTGAGATGCTTTTGTAGTGCTATCTAGTTGCTGCATGAAATAAAGCACACCCTCATTGCTGGCAATGTTCGATGCTGTATTCGTAATACCTGCCACAACAGTGACAGCATTTGACTCTGGATTAAAGTGGTATACATACCCTTCAGTCTCAGAGCCAAAGTTATTGATACCATACAAGCCAGTCGTCACAGCGCAAGGTGCAGGTACTTCAGTTAAGGAAACATTATCAAGTAATGCACCTACAGAATCTGAGCTACCACGGCCGATAAATTCGAGTACGGAGTTAGCATTGGTGGCCTCTACGTTGAAGGTATATTTGGTCCAACCTTTTGCACTGCTGTTAATGACCGCGAGTGAGTTTCCATTCCATTTTACTTCAGCTTTATTGGTATGAATGTTACCAACAATGCGTGCTGAATAATAAAAGCTCAATTCATATTTTTTTCCAGCTTGAGTGGCAATATTTTGCACAATACCGTAATTCGATGTTGAATCTAGCTCTAGATATTGCATGCCGTCTTGTGCTGTAATTAAGCCAAGTTTATTGGTTTGAATTTCAAATTTTGCATAGCCACTACGATCCCAGTGAGGAATATCACTGAATAGTTGCCATTGTCCTGAGTTTGCTGTTACAGCGTTAGTATTCTCAAAAGAGCCATTTGTAACTAAATTGGTGTTAGCCAATGCGATGCTTGTTGCAATAGTGAAAGGTAATATTGCAAATTTAGAAATCAGTTTTTTCATGATAACCTTATTTGTTAACATTTAATTAATGTGAGCTGGTATCATTTTACTGCTTTAGGATAGAAGTATTCAAACGAGGAACGGTCCTGTTTATATGCGAAATACCCTAATAATTAGGTAACTTATTGACGATAAAACAGTTGTTTTATCTTTGGGAAAATTCTGATTTTTCAATTGCTTTGGAGGTTTAAAATGCTAAACCTCCTTTAGTATGGTTTTTATTTTACTTTGTCATTATTTAGTTAATCTTGTTCTGACTTGTTCGCAAACCACCCCGCTTTTTGATTTCGATTTAACTTACCCAATACTTTTATGGCTTTTTCTAATGTGATGCGTTGATCAGCAATGTCTTGGTAAATTTGATTTGCGCGCTTTTTACGTTTAACAGCAGCCCCAGCATCTAAAAAAGATTCAACGACTTGGTTAAAGTAACGTGTAAAAGCATGTTGATGTTGTTGTGTGTGTTGTTGCTTGTTATCTGTTTTATCTAGTTTGTTGAATAGACTTGTGATCTCAGCTTGGCAAAACTCATTTTGCGCCAATGCACTTTTCTTTAAAAGCGCTAGTTTTTCTTGAAGATAATCAATATCTAAACGATTGAAAGACACAATCATATTTAAATTAGACAGTGTACTTCTAAACTCTTTGGCCGTGCATTGCTCATCAAAAAGGTGTTCTACCGAGTGTGAAATCTTTTGCCACTGTTGCCATGCATAAACATAATTGAGGCCGACACCTTTAATATTTTGCATCCCAACAATGACTTGATGAGTATTTGCTAATGCTAAGTCAGAGATTGTGTCGGTGAGTGCATCCGCAGATAAACTACTATCATCAAGCAAGGTCACTTTTGATTTTGCAATACTGAGTAGTTGCTGCTTGATTTCTTCACTGTGCTTAGATGTGTCTTGTTTTAAAGAGTCTAAAGTTGTTCGGGCTTGATAATGTTTTAGGTTTAATAGGATTGTCGAAATTTCCTTTTTACTCGCATCTGTGAGTACTTCGCTGATATCGGTTTTATTTACAGAAGTGCGGTGCGCCACCAAGAGTAATTTCTCAGCAATATCTTCATCATAGGCGTTAACTAAACGTGCCTTTAGTTGACAAGATGACATTAAATTAAGCTGAGTGAGTAAAATTTCAAGCGCTTTGGTGTCGTTATTGCTGATAATTTTATCGATGCGCTCTGTGAGTGCTTGCAGGTAATAACTATAAAAACCATCGACGTTAGTACCAATGACAACGATGCGGTCAAATCGCAAATCATGGCTTAAAATGCCGGCAAACACCTTGGATCGTGCCACACGATCATTGCGGTTATTGATTAAGGCGATCACTTGCGTATCTGCTTTATTATTTAAATCATAAAGACTTAATCGCTGCCAATTTTCTAGTGTTGCTAGGCGCTCATTGGCTGACATGCTATTAACAAACGACTGAGATATTGCGCCTATGCGTGCCTGTGGGTAGTGTTGCAATACGCCGATATCAGGAATAATGCGTGCAGAGGTTTCTTTAAACACATAGTCTTTACTAAGGCCGATGTGTTGCGCCATTTTACACACAAGTGCAATATTAGCGGGGTGTTCTTGATATGGGTATAAAGCACGAATATCGTCAGTAACTTGCATACCATCTGCCCAATGCACTTGAATTAAACTGGCATTTTTTCGTTTGGCATTGAGTTCTAAAATCGGCGCCATATTTTGTTCACTGGTAAAAACAAGGCTATTCTCACCAATGAAATGACTTGTTTCGTTTGCAACATCAATGCCTGTGGGGCCTAATATATCTTCATGATCTGGGTATGCATTGGTTATTGTTGAAAAGTTATCTTGCATCCAGTTTCTCAGAATACGGACATAACGAGGTGTTAACCCCATGCATTCCCACAAAAACACATCGGCCTTAACATTTTTTGCAAAATGAAGCACATCACCTTGCTCCCAAATACTGGCTTTATCGAATGGTCTGAACAAGGGGATTTCGAATTGCTCTCCACTGGCTCTTGCATAAATTAATGTGGCTTCACAGCCTGTTGTTTTACTGATTAGCTTTAAACTCAAGCTACTAAACAGTGCTGCTTTTAATCGCTCTGTACCTGATTTTCCGCGAGTACCCCAACCACCAATAGATACTGGAATTTGCGCTCTGTCGGCGCGAATTTGGCGGCTCACTTTTATGTGGCGTGTCCAAAAGTAACCTATGAAAGCCAGCACGAAAAATACCAGCTGACCAATACTGTTTTGATAAATTGAATAGGCATATTCTTTAAAACTCACCCAAATATTAAACATAAAAGGGGTAACAGCGAGTTTTTTATACAGAGTCGCAATACTTGATTCTACCGGGAAGTCGCTATCGAGTACCGCACCATATTGTTGGAAATCAAATGTAAATCCTTTCGCTCTTAAAGCATTTAAAAAATTATTTTGCTCTATGTCAGAGCCGTTTCGTAAATTATTAAGTTCTTCAAAGTTAAGTGAAATCCAGCAGTATGCTTGAATGCGTTTAAATACTGTTTTGGGTGGTGTTACAACTAATATGCCATCAGGGGTATAGGTTTTCGCTGGGGCTTTTAAGTTATCTTGCGATAAAGTACTTAAAAGAAAGTCGAGCAATGGCAAATGAGGACGCGAACTAAATTGTAGGTCATCAAATCGCGGTTCGCCGGGGACATCTGTTTGGCTAATTTCTGCGACAGTGCAGCTAGGAACATGCATGTATGCACTGGGTTTTCTTGCTTGTAAATGGTTATAGCTTTGGCGCTTACCTGTACTGGGGTTTTTAAATTCATGCCAAAAGCGCCAAAAGCGGAAGCCGCGTTGATAACCTTGATTTATGTGCCAACCTTGTTTCTTTTGACTCACATTGTAGGCTTCATATTTTTGAGCCTGTTGACTTAAAAGCCGGCCTAGTAGTGCTTCGTCAATGTTTTGGTTATTGATTGACGAATGGGTGTTTAAGTTTGCCTCGAGTTCAGCAACGTGTTGTTGGTGCATAAAACTGACAAGTTGTTCACGGACACGGCTAATAATCCGCTTTATGGCAAGGTTTTGTTGTGCTTCAAGGTGTTTATTTAAGGTGTCGATGAAGCGCTTGAAAATCGTATTGGCTTGTTGCTCCTCACACTCAACCTGTAAATTAAACATAATACGTGGTGCAAGTTCGAGCAATAAACGTTGCTCTGCAAAATGTTGAGCTTGCATAAGTTGCTGTTGCCAAATAATCAAGCTGTGTTGCCCATCGCTAAATCGGGTTGCGGTTAATTGTTTAATTAATGTGAGCCTGATTGCGAGGTGGGTTTCTTTTTCTAAACGCTCGGTTATTAGTGCAAGTGCGAATGAGCACGGCAAAATAAAACATTGTTCTATCACACTTTGACGCACGCGCGGGTAGGGGTGAGCTGCCAGCAACTGTAACAGGTTTTGATTTGCCTCATTGAGCGTTTGTTGTTTACTGATGATGGCTGAAAAAGCGCTTAGTAAAAATAATTGCTGGCGGTCAACTTTACCCGTATTTGGGACCTCTAAGTCAATGTGCGAACGCATGAAATAACGGGTAAAGGTGGGGCGAAGGTTGATCAGTATTTCTAATATATCCACTTTGGCTGCATGTGGAGTGGTTGATTTTTCAAGCGAGAGTAACAGCATTTCAACCAGATCCGCGCTAAATTCCGGATCGTCCACATGCTCGCTTAATAAAGTAACTTGGTTTGCCAAGGCTCTAAAAAGAGAGTTTTTTATTGCATCATTATCAGTGTGTTCGAGTAAATCTAAAAAAAAGCTTTCTAAATTTACGGTTTGCCATGACTGCTCTATTTCATGTAAATGAAGGCATAAATAACGGTGCGTTAAGTCGCCCAGTTTACCAATTAAAAACTTTAATGATTGCTCAAGTTCAGACACTTTATCTTGATAACGGTTGATCATGGCCCCTTCATCAAACCAACGTGCGAAGGCTTCTTGATCTTGTTGTAACTGTTGTTTATCAGCCCCTAACGTGGCCGCATAATCCAGTATATGGAACTGTCTTTCTGCTTTGAGTTCGGCATGACTTAGCTTTTCTATAAAACGGCTGTGATCTGCATCTAACTTTGTAAGTTGATGTTGTAGGGTATCTATTTTATGAGTTAAAAAGGCAATTGCTTGCAGTAATAACCAGTCATCTTCGTCGTGTCCGTCTGGTTGGTTCTTGATCAATTCCCACTGACTTAGCTCGTTGACTAATTGACGGTATTTTTGCCTGTAGAGATCTAACCAAAAGCTTGCGATATCTGCAAAAAGTAAGGTTTCTAAGCGTTTTTTAAGTTCTTTACTGCTCATAATCTCTTCGCTCTAGCAAATGGTTAAGTTGAAGTGTCGGAAAAATAATTTCATCATGGGCATAGGGAGCAAAGCCAGTATGCTGATTATTGCCCGATGAAAATTCCAGACTGATATTATGGTTATTCCATCCCCAGTCTTGCTGCCAACTGATTTTTAGCCAACCCTGTGAGAAGGAGCCTATATCAATTTGTTTTTGCCAAGCTACCCGACTGATGTACTGCCACGTGGCTGTTGCACGATGATCATCGGCAAAACGGTAGTAGCTATCAAGACCAACTTGCAAAATGTGACCATGGTAATATTGGTTCCAACTGCTGTTAAACCGCAAATAATCAAGACTTAGCCAATCATCATTTGAGCCAGATGCAACACCAAAGTTGAGGTAGTTATCTACCCAAGGTTGGTAGCGATATTGGTAAGAACCTTGCCAGCCAGAAGCATGATTTTCACGATAAAAATTAAAAATATTTGAGTTTAGTTTCTTGTCATTGAGGTAGTCGTTTAAGTCTGCGCTACTGGTGTGAATAAAAGGGGCAACAGACCATTGATGCCGATGCACTGTATCTTGGCGCCATACTTGTCCAATACTAATCGCGCCATTTAACGCGTATTGGCTATCTGAGTTATCACGACTAAGCTGCCATCGACTTGTGATCTGTGAATCGATAAACCAATGACTCGTGTCATCAAGCCAAGAGTGGTAACCATTTAAGGCAATGAAGTCATGCTGCTTTTCGTCAAACGCATAATAGCCTTCTAATTGATACCAATGTTGTTGATCATTAAAGCGAAGCCTCACACCTATGTCGGTTTCTTGTTGTGCAGGAATGTCTTCTGCACTTTGAAATATATGTTGTCGATCAAAGCGAATAAAGCCTTGTAGGTTGGTCTCATCGCTATGCAAAGTGGCTTGCTTATTCACTATTTTAGGTGCTGATGGTGCCTGATAAGTGATTAGTTCTGGCAGTGGCGTATCGATGTCAGAAAAACTCGTAATCTTGTTGTTTCTTTCACTTAAATGCCAACGATAGAGGCGTACATACTTTAATTGATCCGTGCGCACTTCAATTTTACCTGCTGGATGGAAAAAACGACGCTCGCTGCGTTTGTTTTCATTCATCTCTTCTAGTTTTACTAATGTATCGGCAGGTAAGTTAGCAATAAGTGGCGTATCAGCTGATACAGTATAAAACGCTAAATTTGTTGGTAGCGGCAACGCTTTCCATTGCCCCGCAATATATTGCTCTGCTTCAATAGCAAGCTGTTGCGACAGGTATGGGTTGAGCCAACGTACGGCAATTGTATTGTTGCTTAACTCTTGCTTATTAAAAGTGAATGGAATGCTTTGCTGCTCAGAAACAGACCACACCTTTTGTTGATTTGCTAACTGAAAAGAGATATTTGCTCTATTTGCACGCGCTAATTCTGCGCTAGAAAAGTTAAATTTAAAGCGAATTTGTGTGCCTTCAGTCTTCGTTAAATCAACGTATAAAGTATGAAAAGGGCGTAATAAGATCCCTTGCTCTGGTGCGGATTGAGTCGTGTGTTGAGCAAACCTATCGGCAAAACTACGTTGTTCAGTCTCTTGCATATTAAACAGACGTGTACCAGCGTAATCGAGCATGTTTTCAATGGGCTGCCACTGACCAAAGCGTTCAATTCTATTTTGTAAGAAAACCGAATGGGCAGAGGGGGGAAGTGTGTCGATTCGTTGCAGCAGTTGTGTGTACTGATTATTGCTAAGACGTTTTTCAGATAGTAGATACAACCCATTGATAAGGAGTTTGTTTGGCGTTGTATCGTACGCATGAATAAGCGAGCTAATATCATCGCTGGTTGCTTGAGTGGTGGCATCAGAATAATAATCAAAAAGTGCAAATAACGGCTTTGGAATAACACTTATATCAAGGTAAGCAGCTTGATTGGTGGTCACAGTGAGCGTTTCACCGGCTTGCAAGCTAATAACCAAATTAGCGGCAATAGAGACTGCTTGCTGATTACTGACGAATTGGGATGTGGCCGCTATATCACTAAAAATGGGCATTAACTTATGCTGATACTGACTATCAGCTTTCAACCACGCGGTATGATATTCACCACTTTGATCGGCTTTAGTCCGCGCCTTTATGCTTAAATGCATTGCGCGGTTAGCGGTAAATACCCAAGGTATATCGTTATTAACGAGGGTGCTTTGTTGCTTTCCTTCTGGGTTAATAAACGCGTATTGCGAGCCAATAGAGCGTTGATAAAGTGCCTCTTCAGGTTTTTCAAGTTCCGTTAAACTCTGATAATTGAGTGCACTAAAACTGTGTTCAACCTGTGTTTGCGCCTGGGTGTGATGTGCAAGCCATACTGCTAAACGATTCTTTTGCTGTTTTACTGCGAGGTTTATAAGTTGAGCTTCACATTGCTCTATTGTCCTCACGTTCCCTGCACATAATGCAAAAAGTTTATGCTCGATTTGTTCTGCTTGATAGGCACGAACAAGGGCTTGTGCGGCATAGTGCTTTAACTGAGCGTGCTGCGCGCTTTTATACAAGCCTTCAAGGTAACTGTTGGCAAGGTGAAACTGATGTTGTTCACGCAGTATGGCTACTCTTAGCTGCCATGCTTGAATTGCAATATCAGGGTCTGGGCTTGTGCTCAACGGTTTCAATAAAGCCAGTGCTTCTAGAGGCGCTGATGTAGCAATATGTTGTGCTTTTGTGAGTGACGCTTGCCAGTCTATATCGGGGTTATTTTGCAAAGCCGGTGTATAGGGTTCGATTGAAGCCACATAGTCGTCATGTTGTTTGTTTAAATAACGACTCAATAAATTAGCGATAATAGGGCTTGTTTCACTGAGGTCTCCCTGTTGCTGATACAGTAATTCGTCACTCGGTAAGGAGGCGAGTGTTCTCGCATACAGGGCAAAATCGATAGGCTTCGAGGTGTTGGTTAGCCTTTTAATCGTTACCGATGAGGTTGAAATAGGCACCGAAATCATAAGTGTTTGATAATGTTCGGTCGCTTTTAGGTTTATAAGCCAATTACGCTCACCCGCGGTTAACTGAAATTGGGTGTCTTGTTGTGTTTTTGCAATAAGGGTTAACCACGGCGTTGCACGTTGTTGAATGCTTAAATCGAACTCAATGGGTTGGTGTCCAAGGTAGGTTAATTCGCGCACTTGCTGATTAATACGTGGGTAAAACCGCTCATCAACGAGGCGTTGCTCCACTAATTCGCTAATGGTTTTGCTATGCATTTGTAGTGATGAATGCTCAGTACTGCCAGTGAGGTTTGATTGCACAGTCATCATCGATAATAAGTTATAATGACGTTTTAGCGAAAGCGGGTTGTTTTGTGTGTACACATCATCGCTAAACACACTGAAAGAGTGTGTGTTATAAACCGATTCAATCGCTTCATTTGCGGTGGTTAGCCAATAGGGGAGTAACAGTTTTTCTTGTTCTTTTTCGGCTGCGCGGTCATCATAAATAGCGCGGTGGCTTTGCTCTATTTTAATATACGCATTGGTGTGACTTTTAAGAGTTAAATACTGCCCAGCCGCAATGGCAAGGTAGTCACTGTTTACAAGTCCAACATCGTATTCGCTAAACTCAAATGCTTGGCTATTTATGGTATTTACTCTGGCAACCAGTTCGTTATCAATAGATGCGTACACCACACCATTAGGATCGGGCTGCTGCATATTTTGACGTACAGAGATCGTTAGTTTTTTTGCAGCAGGAAAAAACAGCTTCACTTCTTCATTTTTTTTGAGCGCATAATACCGCTCATTTCCTTGGGCAGAGCTTAGTTGTATGGAAGGAGCGGCTATTTTTATGGCGCGCCTAAAGCTGTCTCTTGCGCCTTGGTAATGGCCTATCATGGCAGTAAATTCAGCACGCTCGTCGAGATGATTTTGTATGGCAATAATGCGGTTATGCCCAGTGGCTGGCAGCTGACAGCGTTTGGTATTACAAAGTAAGTCGCTGTGAACGCGTAAGCGTTGTTGTAAATACTGCGTGTTCCCTGCACTTAGAATAAACTGATTTAAAAGTGCAGGGGCTATTTCAAGCCAATGACCTTCAGGTAGCCACAAATAACGGTGCTGTTTGGCATCAAAAGTTAGGTGCTGCGTTGTCGCCAAAGGCGATAAGTGTGGTGATGTGTTTAACCAAGTAGGGGGCATCAGCACGGCGTGTTTTGGCTGTGAGGCTTTGGCTGGCTGACATAGCAGCAGCGTTATACTAACGAGAGCAATTACGAAGTAAGGCATTGTTTAAACAGCTTTAATAAGTGGTTATCAGTAATTAATTTTTCGCGAATTTCGCGGCTTAATTCAATATGGATAAATTGACTATTGCTTGGCGCAAGGGTTGTGAGTATATTTTTTGTTCCTCCAAGCTCATAAATATCTCGGCCATAGAGCATCACAGCAATGTTTAGTTTTTCATTTAAGCAGTCGGTGATATTACGTGTAAATAACGATGCATTTTCACGACCTTGACTGACAATAATGTCGGCTTTTCTGCCTTGATTAGTTTTACGTTTTTCTTTGGCGAATCCATGTAATTGGAAAATGGTAAAAGACTCAACGGTATCCGCATAAGCTAAAATAAATGCATTTGCAGCACTTTCTTTATATTTACCAAAGTCAATAAGCACGCCATTTGCGTCGCGACTTGTGCGGTGCTTGGTATTGGTAAGGAGTACCTGGCAGTCATTAAATAGGGAGCGTGCAATATCTAAAGTATGCAGGTCATAGAAGCGGTGTGGGGCATACGCAATACAGGCATATCCGGTTTCTTTAAAATGTATTTCACCGCCAGAATCTAATGATTTCTTTGCGTATAACCCTCCATCCTTTAACGTGAAATGGGAAGGGACGGCCTCGCTATTTTTTAACCACTGCTGAAAGTCGGTATGAAGTTCAGAGATGTTTGATTCAGCTTGGCATGCCGAGACCAATAACCCCGTGATAATGATGATAAACTTAATATTCATTGTTCCACCACCTTACTTTTTGCTCCCCCAGCGGGTACTCCTGAAGTATCGATAACCAGACTGTCTCAGATGCGCTAATTGTCAGTGAGTGCAGTTTATTTATGTCACTTGATACCGTATGCGTGACGCTAGGGTAGCTATTTAATTGGCTATTTTTTGGATGAATTAGAAACGCGTTAAGTAATTCTGAGCTATGCAATTGAACACGCTGTTTAGCGATACTGTACTCGCTGGTTAATCCTGATTTGTAATTAGCTTTTTCAAGAATGTTAAACTCAATAGGCTGTGCACTGCGCGAACGAAACAGCTTAAAGACCACACTCATTGGTTGTTCTTGCGCATCAAAGTTGAGTATCAAAGGCGTATTTTTATTGAGTTGATAGAGGCGTTGTTTAATCCACGGTCTCTCACCATGCCAGTTTTGATAGGTTGCCGTTGCTTTATTTTGTAATTGTTTTAACTCAGTCGCTGACACATCTGATGCATTACGTTCTTGAGCACGGGTATTAGACAACTTAAAAATCAGTTTGTTATCACCCGTATCAGAATAACTGGCTGGGGTCTTAGGTGTGTAAAGTCCAAAGTTAAAAATTTGTGCCGGTTGTTTAGGTATAAAGTAACGGTCAGGGCTAAGTGCGAGGGCCACATTTGAAATAGGCAGTAGAGTGTAAAGCTCTCTTGGCTGATAAAAGGTCGTCATTGGCTCAACTTCAGCAGGGGGCGTAAAGGTTCGAATATTGGCAAAACGTGCCTGCTGTGTTAATTCAAAATGATTATTCGCGCGTAGTTCGTACCACGCTGCAATATCATAAAATTGATCAATCGGCGTTGTGATATTTTGATGAGCAACTACACGCTGATAATGAAATTGTGCGTAACGAGCGCGCAACTGGACATAAGTGTCTTTATTCGCCTTTATTTGTACTCGATACGCATTAGCTGGCGTGCGCAAATAATACGAGGTGAGTAAACCAACACGCTGCCTTTGCGTTGTATCGTCTATAAGGCGATCGTAGTGTGAGACGTCGCCTTTATGCGCTAAAGAGTAGCGTTCGATTTCTGTGTGTGTTTGATCAAATAAAACGACCTCTAACTGACTTGTTTCTAAAGCACGTACGTCTAGCTTTAAGTCACTTTTGGGGTCAATATCAAACTCGACATTGCCTAGCTCATTTATTAAATAACTGCCAGCATAACTCGTTAAAATTGGGGTGTCTGAGAGAGTTTGCCATTGAGTAAGTATCGCTTCATCACTACAAATACTCACTAATCCAGCTGCAATGAGCTGTGTTTGATAGCGGTTTTCGATATCGGTAGGAGCAAAGCTGACAGGCGTCGGCGCCGAGAATTGCAGTTTGTCATACCACATTAAATGTGGCAGTTTTGCGCCTTCTTTGACGGTGAAAATAAGGCTGTCGGGTTCATCTAAGCGAACGCTGGCGCATAAACCCTCTTCGGTAAAGTAAGCACCTAAATCGTGCTGCTCAACACTAAAGTCATAGGTCAACACGTTATAGGGGAGGCTTTCGTAGAGAATATCAGATTTAAAGTCGATATCTGGAATACCTTGCGGGGCGATTTTCTGCCACCAATAAGCCATCGCATTACTGATTTCGTTACTGGTTAAGGCATTTTCACCTAACGTTAAATAGTTTGTTGCCCGTTGACGGCGATCTAATGGTCTTTTAAGCCATGTGTTAAGAGGATCAATACTTTGTTCAGGGGTTTTAGCATGCACACGAACGACCACTCCTTGAAGATTAGCCTGTTCGGGGATCATAGTCAGCTCTAAGCTGGTCGCATGTGGGTAATGAGCTATGGGTAAGTAAAAAGATTGTCCCGAGGCAACACTCAAGGATTGTTTGTTTTCAATAATTTGCTTAACTTTTTGGCCGTCTAAGTCGGTGTACAGCTTAGAAGCATGATGATAAATATCGTCTAAAATCACACGCTCTTGTTGGTCATACAGAACATACTTAATAGCGTAGTTAACCGGTTGATCAAAAGAAATCGAGTTATCAAATACGGCATTAGAAAGAATGCGCAACGAGTGGGTCCGCTGATTCGAAAAATTGAATCGCAATGGCTTATCGCTACTCAACCATTGCACATTAGAGCGTGTTTCTTCGCCTGTGCTGGCACCAATAGGCTCAGCTGAATCGAGCCAAACAAAAAAGTGTCGACCTAAGAACAGTAGGGTGAATACCACACTGACAATAACCAGTAGCGCAAGCAAGCGTTTAATTAAATACACTGTCGCCTCCGCTCATCATAAGATTAAACCCATCTAGGTCAAATAGCTGATTTTTAGTGGGGTAATATATGGCTGTGACTTTGCTGTTGTGTTTGAACATCAAAGCATATTTATTGACATGCTCTAACTCAATTGTGTGCAGTGAACATTTATTCATTTCGTTGCATAATCGTGCCAAAGACGTGAGACGTTGGTTCGCGGCGTAGCTATCAATAATGCTCTTCATATTTTGCTTATCAAGGTCGCTTAACGCTTGCCAGTTCGACGGCGACAAAGTAGCGAGATTGATCACTGTTAGTGTTGGGGTGTTCGAAATAGCCAGTAAACGCTGTAACAAACTGCTTTGGCTTACTGAAAATTGTGTTTTGAAATCAGACGCTAACCACAAGGTTGCCAGCTCGCTATTCGCATTAAATTGTTGATAGCCCGCTTGAGGAGAGCTACCAATTTCAAGCCCTCTAGTTGCTGTTTGTCCTTCAACAACTTGATACTTAATCCCCAAAGCCGTTAACTGATTACTCAGTTGATTCATCAGTGGTGTGGCAAGCTCATTAATCTGTGTCGTCGAGAACGCGATAGCATTCGGGCGCACCCAAGAAGGCGCGCTGTGGCTTCTTATCTGAATGTTTAAACTGGGTGTCATTTCATTAAAGCGTAAGTAGCTTTGATGAACGATATTAAATAACGACCCTACATTATCGACGGCTAATACATTCGCTTTTGGATGTGCATACGGATGAGCACCCGCAATTGCTAAGTAAGCTGCATTGGTGCGGCTGAACAACTCGCTGGCAACAGCCAATGTATTACTTTCAAATAAAGGGCGGGGAACACTAAGAGTGATAGACTCATGTTCACTTAACTTAAAGATATATAAGCCCTGACCTTGCTGATACGCTTGGTTTTTGTCCTGAGGGCTCAATAGTAAATAGCGGCCGCTCATTGTCTGGACCTGTTGTAATTGGTAGTTAAGTAACTCAGCAGTGCCATTAATTTGTTTTAACTGATTTAGGTTATTCTCATTGAGAGGATCATTTCCTATCTGTGCAATTAATTTATACAGTGGTTTAAGTATTTCGAACTCCCAAAGGGCCACTTGGTTTTTAGACAGCGGTTGATATTTAAAACTGCCTTTTTCACTGATATGCACAGAAAAATCATCAATGATTTGGTTAATGTCTCGTTCTAATTTATTAAACTGAAGTGTGCTGTAGCGTTTATTATCGCGATAAGCATTGGCTAATATACTCGCGTAGTTGTCGCTATCTAAAAACACCTCAAGCAAGGAGCCCGAAAATTGTGAGGTGGGTAGACTATTTACTGTTGCGCTACCAAAGAACGTTTCTTCAGACCCCATAAATTGGTGAATTTCTCGTTGGCTTATTGATGCAGGAAGTTGATTATAAATCCAATATTGGCTCTGTGTTTTTGCTGGAGAATCAGTTAAAGAGACTTTAGTAAAGTGGTTAGACTCACGTACCTGCAATACTTCATCAGTGTTAAGTGCCGTAATAAATGCCTGATAGAAAGGACTTTGTTGGTTTTCTTGGGCTAACGTTTGTTGTGGCGTCTTTGCGGTACCATAAACCAGCGCTTTGCTTTTGAGGTGCTGAAATATAAGCCCTGCTGAATCACTTGCTAAACTTTCGGTGATAGGAAATGGTACGGTGATCAATAAAGGCGCTGATTGCGGATTTTTATTTAATACGAAAAGACCGCGCTGCTGATCTTCAAACGTGTCTATTATATAAATATAGTCTTCATCACTTTCAAGTCTGAATCCTATCGGGTTAAACAGCGCGTTAAGACTGGCTATCGATTGATTATTTTTAATCGCCTGATTAACTTGGTAAACCCCATATTTAAAATCAGTGACAGCTTGATTTGCTTTATAGCTACTCACGGTGACTTTGTTTGACTGTGCGGTATATAAATAACTTTTGTAACGGCTGATTTGCTGGTCAAGGGTGAATACGTGGTGACTTTGAATGTCTGAAGTCTCAGTGTGTTTTGACAGCATTGACGGTACAAGCATCACAATAAAACCAACCAAAATAGCAAATGCCCCCCCAACGACTGAAGTTTGAAATGTTGCCCTGATCACCAGCCCTAATGCGTTTTTTTGGTAAATTTTGAGTGCAAGTAAAGTGGCAAGCATATAACCAAATGCAAACGTATCTGTGACCTTTATAGCGGGGAAATACCACACCACAATGTAGTTGAGAATTAGTTTATACACGAAGCCAATAGTGAAGAAGAATAGCAGTAATCGAGCGCCTTCAATATTGGCGTGCTTAAGGCGAGTAAAGTGAATTAACGAGCCGCCTAACACTAAAATGACCGCTGTTTCAGCGAAAGAGGTCAACAGTTTACTAGGTTGAGTTAACTGAAGTGCTAATAAGGCGGGTAGCATTATTCCGTTAAATTCCCAGCCGTATTTTATGTTTGCTCTTGAGGCAATAAAGGCCGTGATCACTAAAATAATATAGGCTTTGGGAGCGGCAATAATGGATGCCGCAACGGCTTCGTACATAATACCTAAATTAGCAATACTGAAATTAGTAAACGGCATCAGTACGAAGCGAACGAGCACAAAGGTGATCAAAAGTTGAATAAAGGTGACTTTTAGACCGTATTTGAAGCCGCCATTCCACATTACATTCGCTGTTAAAGCAATAATCACAAGACCCAAAGAGTACAGTTGTGACGCGTAGTCTAGGGTAATATCCCACTGACTTAATTGATTGGCAACGGGAGGCCACACTAACGTGTCCATACAAACACGTACTAAAATACTCAGCAATATAATGGCAAAAAACCGGTCACGACCAAACATCTCGCCATAACCACATTTTTCCATTATGTAATGTGCGCTAAATCGCATTAAGCCATACACAACGATTGCTTCAATAATGATAACGACGGCAGATGTGGGACTGATGATGAGCAAAGGCACGATATAACCTGGCACCACAAGCCCCGTTAATGGGAAACCAAAACGTAAGTTCAATAGACAAACAACGGCCGTACCCACCCACACGGTGGTAATAACTGACTGTCCAAGGCCACTGCCTGCAGGAAAGAGAGCTAAGACAAAGTCCATTATTGCTCACTCAGGGTTTCATTATAACCGTCGTCGAGTTGTGGCTCATTCTCAAAGGTATCGAGAAATTCAAATAAAATACCCGATACTTGAAATGGTTCACCCGAAGCGGTTTGCGATCCATCGGTATGAATCGCTTTTATATTTAAAACATAATGTTGATTATTAAGGACTGCCGGTAAATGAATATCCGCCTTATTTAATGTGACATAGCGCAATTTACCTTTGGCTACTTCGCTATCAAGGGCGCAGCTATGACATAACAAATCTAAGGCTGTCATTTCAAAAATGGTAAGCTGATGTTGTTTAGCAAAGTGTTCTAACGCTGCATTTGTTTGTACGACTTGACCGAACAGGTTAAAGAGAACCGTTGCGCAGCGTGTATGATTAAACACCAACTCTAAGGTTGTTAACTTTTGCTCCATGTCATTGAGCGAACGTTTAACTTGCTGATCGATTGGTTCATGTAGTTTGAACGAGACAAGTCTATTGAGTAAGTTCTGATTCTTCGCCTGAGTTGTTTTATAGATATGATAATGAAAGAGCAGTTCAGCGACTTGTGCTGCAAATTTGTTCACATTTTTCTCAAAGGCGTGTCGATCAAAAGTCTCATTTGGAATAACCGATAAAGCCCAAAAACCCCGAACATCGCCCGCGTATACGAGGGGGACCATAAACTCTATTTCAGTGTTGAGCACATTTTTAAAAAAAGGTCGGCTAATCTTTACAATACCCAGTGCTTTTAATGCGTCACTGTACGGGGATCGTTTGTAGTCACGGCGCATTTCTTGGATATTGTCGAGTTCGCAATTGATCGCTCTTATTTCAACAATGCGATGATCATCTTCTTTTCTCGCCAAAAAAATTGATTTTTCGAGATCTAATTGCTGGCTTATTAGTTGAATTATTGGATCCCATGGAGAGGCTTGCTCAATAAAGGTTTGCGGTAAAAAACGGCCCATCATTTTCTGTTGGATATTATTTACAACCCCCGTTAGCGCTTTATCTTCAGATAGTTTTCGTACAATCAAAGCCGAAAAAAGGGTCGAAAAGATAACAATAATGTATTGGCCAACAGGGATATAAACAGCAGCAAACTCGATACCAAGGTAACTGACCACGACCCAGAAAAGGCAACTTGCCAAGGCAATGACAAATGAGTAAATAACAGCCAGTTTTTGAAAGCTAAACAGCAGGCTAATTACCAGAGCAAGTTCAATGAGGGCGCTATAACTAGGTTTAAGCTCTATCACCGTGGTTGTTTTTTCGATACTGTCTGCGGCATAGGCCATAAGCAGGAGAGGATCGTTCAATCCCGTTAACTTAGGAGCATGAATATTTACATTAAACGCAGAACTTGTTTGGCCAACAATAATGACTTTATTCTTTAATTGTTCACTCATAACATCAGAGCTTAGAACCCGCTCAGCACTGAATTTAGGGAGAGCACTGACCGCTAACTTAAAATCAATTAGCCGAGGTTGCTGACCTTCATAGCCAAAAACAGTTTGCCAGATGCTATTACACAGAGACTCTTTATCATTGGCTGGGATTCGCATGTGGTAACTTGACCACATTTCAACACGTGGTACACAGTATTCGCTTTGCGTTATAGGATAATAAACACGGTTTGTAATTGAAGGTGTTATATTTTGGTTTGATAAAACGATAACGGCCTTGGGGTTATATTCAGTTATTTTTTCAATAAGTTCTGAATGGTTTTTAGCCAAGTTTTTACTTGTTATAAGTACGATATTGGTTTGCTGCGTTTCACCAAACGATGCTAACTTTTGATAGAAATAAGCATTACTAGCTTGAAAAAGATTCAAAACATTATTAATCACCACTAAAGCAAACAAGCCAAGCGTAAGCCAAAAAATATGCTGATTCTTTAATAACAATAGTCGTTGAGTGACAGCCACGCTTCTTCCTTAATCAAGTGAAGTAAAAGTGAGTGTTAAGCTTGCTGTATCGTTTACAGAG
This sequence comes from Pseudoalteromonas sp. JSTW, assembly GCF_013423925.1. NCBI lineage: Bacteria > Pseudomonadati > Pseudomonadota > Gammaproteobacteria > Alteromonadales > Pseudoalteromonadaceae > Pseudoalteromonas > Pseudoalteromonas sp. JSTW. Next base: position 2,420,102 of record NZ_CP058972.1, on the reverse strand, counting down.
ACCTTTAAAAAGTCATATCCGTGCATTTTATCTGTGTTCCACTGATTGTTTTGCAGTGCAACGCTTTTTTGCCATGAAATCATCGCAATATCATCAAAGCGAGTCATGGCCTCTCCCTTATTAGGAGCATAGTGCCTAAATTGTAGTTTTACACCCCGAGGTGGTTGTTTTTTTTGACCTAATGTAAATTCATCAGATGGTAATGTGAAATCGTGACTAAAGGATTGCCATGCTCTGTCACCACCTTCACTAATTAAGACTTGATGTTGTGAAAAAGCCAGATCATCTACCTCTGTGGTATAGGTGAGTAAGCTTTCTATCTTGCCGCCGTTTTCAGATTGAATGTAACCAAATAAAGAAAACTGCTTGCTAAGCATTGGTTGAAAATTTTCATCAGTTAGCTCCATCACACGCATTGTGTGTCTAAAGGGAATGATTGAGGGGGTATTATCAAACTCATCGCGTGTTGAGCATAAAGCTTGAATGCCATTGTGCGGGTTTTCAGTGCAGGGTAAAACGCTATTACTGCTATGATCCCAGCGGCTAATTTCAAATGCCTCGCTGTCGTTATCCCAATCTTCAAAGTCCCCAAAGACCATTAAATCTCGCCCAAAAGTAAGCTCATTTAAAGTGCCATTGGTGACTTCTATTGCCGATAGATAGGCGGCAGAAGAGGGAGCATACTCACGTAAATCAAGGATAGGAGTCTGTGAATTTACTTCAACGCTGACTTTGTGATTGCGTTTGGTTGCGTGTGCTTTTTTAAAGTACACCTCAGCATAATTATCGCGGGGGATAAGCGTAATATTATCGTCTGAAAATTCGGCTAGGCGCCTTAATAAATAGTGACTTAAAAAGCCCGTTGTAAAACGTGGTTTGTAATCTTCAATAAAGATAGGGTAGGCAAATGCACGCTGAACGGTTTGAGTTTGTGAGTCTAATTCGACCATCACCGTTACCCCTAATAAGGTATCGAGGCGAGCTTGATCAAACACGAGGTTACCTAACCCTAAAATGGCAGGCACATTATTATATACCGCAAAACCTTGTGCTACATGAGGGTGGTGAGCAATGAGTAAGTCGGTATTTTGCGTTGATAAATCAACTAAGCGACTTGCAATAAAGCGCGAAGGAGAATAAGTGTATTCGTCGCCACCATGCATTTGCGCAATAACAAAATTACTTGGGTGTATTTTCTCAAGCGTTTCTTGCACATACTCTGCATTTGTTAAATCTGCAGCACCGCCTTTCATTGCATCGGTGACGTAAGTAAATTCGTGCTCTTTTCCGGTAATTGATGTAGCAGCAAAGAGTACTAAATTGAATGTGTCGAGCTGTGCTGTAATAGGGCTGAATGCAGCAAATTCATCAAGACCTGCGCCACTATACAGCAGCCCTGTGTTTGATATTTCAAGTAGTGTGTCTTCTAAACCTGTTTGTAAATAATCGTAGATATGATTATTACCAAGTCCCACGTAATCAATCCCAATTTCTGTTAAGCCTTGTAACGAATCAGGTAACGAAAAAAAGCTAAATTCTTTGGTCGGATGAACGACAGCAGGGTTACTGGTAATCGGTGACTCTAAATTGACTGAAGCAAAATTTGCGTATTTAAACAGGGGAGCAACATCTTTAGTAATTGCGATGCTATCTGCTGCGGCTGTCGCTGGACGAATGAGTGCGTCACTCACATTGGGGATTGTGGTGCCCATTGTTGCGAGACTCGGGTCTAAGTAACGACGTCCAAACATTGAATCACCCCCAAATACCAGGCTTTTACTCGTTGCAGGTTTGGCGTGGAGTTTGATTTGTGTGGTTGTCGAGTTTGGGTGATTTACAAGAATACCTACTTTGGTAAAGTAACCATTCTGTTGAATTGTAATGGCATGATTACCGTAACCCAGCTTATCAATAAATACCTGACCATTATTGTCAGTCGTATATTGTTGCTCTGCAATAGTCAGAGGAATGTTACTTAAGGGAGTTAAGTCGTCATTAACGACAGTCAGCGAAACACTAGCATGGCCTGTTAAAAGTGATTCACGTGCGTCGATCACATCTTGCTTTTGTTGTTGAGGTTTATCCTCATTTGGATCTTTTACTTTGCATGCCACTAAACCAAGACAAACAAATAAAAGCAAAAAATTCACGACTACTTTAAACAAATGATCCTCGTTTTTACTTTATTTACATTTCTTTAGGGCAATATTTACTGCGGACGCATTCTATCGACGTTAACAGATTGGAACAACCAAACATTGACTCTGAAAATTCAGATATTGTCCTCATAAATGCAACATGCCATCTACTTTTACACCCAAAATTGTAATTTTAGTACTTTGTTTGTGCACCGAGTGTTAAGTGTAGTTTAAATTTAATACTTCGCAGATTTTTACTTTTAATTTTATACAACTAGCGCTGTGAAGAAAGGAATAAAAAGACAATAAAAAAGGCCTTTGCGGCCTTTTTGTGCGTATGGGCTTTCACAAAATGAAAGTTAGAATTTGTATTTAACACCTAGCATAGTAACAACTGGATCGATTTCTACCGTTGATGTGAGTGCTTTTGCGCCATCTGCGTACACGGTTGCATCAGTATCGATATCGATTAATGCGACCATACCGTGTAGACCCCAGTTTTCATTCATCATGTAGTTGAAACCAGCTTGTGCTGCAAAACCAAATGAATCATCTAATTTTACTTCTACATCGTTCGTACCCAGCGTTGCTTTTAACGCTGCTGAAGGCTGCTCATCAAAGAACGTTGTATAGTTGATACCGACACCCACAAATGGACGGAATTTGTAAGTAGAATCTAAAAAGTGATATTGCGCGATCAACGACGGTGGTAATTGTTTAATGTCAGCAATCTTGTTGCCAGCTAAGCCTCCCGTGCCTTGAACATCATGACTAAATGGGGTTGCTGCAACTAACTCAAGTACCCAATTATCATTAAATGCGTAATCGATAGTGATACCCACTTGTGTATTGTCATCACCACGTAAACCTAAAGTAGGTGCTTCGTTGATTTTTGAACTGTCGTTATCAGGGTTAACATTAATCGCACCGACGTTGACGCTTAAGTTAGCGTTTGCAACAGGAGAGAGTGCTAATAATGAAGTCAGTAATGCAATGCTTAATTTAGTTTTCATGCTGTTCTCCACGAACTACTTGTCTTGTTTGGTTGAGGCTATTATTACCGAGTCGACACAGCTAAAACCTGTTCTAGATCAAAGTTTCAAAAATGTTTGAACGAAGTGAAGCTTTTTTTGATTTAGATTAAGTTTTTAACCAAGAACAGAAAAAAAGTAATTGACTCTTATCGGTTTTTTGAACCTCTAGAGTCGCTCTTTTTTATTGTTTATTTGTATTTAGTACACCTTAATTATTACTAAAAAAGGGCCTGCAACTGTGCCCTCCTTTGGCAGAGAGGGGCGTTATTCATCATGGTTTTCGCAACAGTAACGTGCTGTGCAAAACAGGCTTATTAATGAATGCAAATGACGATAATGCATGGCGAACAGTCATTACTTTCACATTGCGGTAATAAAAGCGCGCTGTAATACCCTTACTTATCTCAGTGGCTAGGGTTATTATGAACTGCGTACTAAATTCACACGTTGAGCAACATTTATCTGCCTATGATGAGGTGGTTGATGTTTTACAAACCTTAATTCGATTTAAATCTGTCACACCCGCACAAGCAGGAGCGATTGATTGGTTAGCAAAAAAGTTAACCACGGTTGGTTTTGAGTGTGATGTGTTTAGCGATAATCAAGTAACGAATCTAATCGCTAAAGTCTCATTTGGTGATGGACCCGTAGTGGCTTTCTCAGGGCATATTGATGTTGTTCCTGCTGCACAGGGGGATTGGAAAGTTGATGCGTTTTCGGGTGACATTGTTGATGGCGCTGTGTATGGACGCGGTGCCGCAGATATGAAAGGCGGTGTAGCTGCCATGTTATGTGCAACACAGGCGCTGCTGCAACAACGCAAAAACGTGCGAGGAACCTTTTATTGGTTGATCACCTCAGATGAAGAAGGCGAAGCCGAGTATGGTTCTCTTTTAATTGCACAGAAACTGGCTCAACAAGGCGTCATACTAGATGGGTGTCTCGTGGGTGAGCCAACCAGTCATTTGCATGTTGGTGATACGATTAAAAATGGTCGCCGCGGAGCGCTCTCTGCACGTTTATTTATAAAAGGGAAAGCGGGGCATGTTGCTTATCCTGAGAACACCGTGAATGCGGCACATATTAGCGCAGAGGTCGTAAAGCGACTCATCGCCATTAACTGGTTTAAAGATGAACCAAGCTCAGAAACGACATTACAAGTAACCGGTATTAATATTGCCAATGTGGTCGATAATCTTGTGCCTGCACAGTGTGAATTAACGTTTAATGTACGTTACAGCCATGGCTATAAAAGTACCGATATAAAAAATGAAATTCAGGCTGCCTTAGCTGATCTTTCGCAGCACCTACAGGTGCAGTGGGAGCGCCCATGTGAGTCTTATTACACACCCCATAAATCAGGCGGCTGTTTGCTCAAACAGGTTGAGCAGGCGATACATCAAGTAACAGGCACATTTCCAGTCTTAAGCACTCACGGTGGTACATCAGATGGCCGTTTTTTTGCGAGTGAGCATACGCAAGTAATTGAATGTGGTGTGCGAAACCACACTATTCATCAGGTGAATGAACATGTTCCTGTGGCCGACTTACTACTCATTGAAAAAATTTACAGCGAGCTGTTAGTTAATATCTTTAGCAATGTTAACACCTAAAAAGCATAGATAATCGGCCGATTGGCCGATATCCACTGTGTGTTTTAGCGAGACTCGCCCAAATAGCGTTTAGCTTTACTGGCCTTTACTTTATTAAGATCAACCAGTACAAGACCATCGATACAATTATTAAACTCAGGATCGATACTAAAGCTGAGAAATTGTACGCCACCGGGTTCGCATAATTCGGTATATTGTTTAAACAAAGTGGGGACTTGAGCGCCAATATTAGCCAGAATATGCTTCAGCTCTACAAAATCCTCTTTAATATCATTCCCTGAAAATAACTGAGTACATTGTTCACGCTGTTGTTCAGTATGACGAAATTCATTGTTGGGTATCGCTAATGTTCGCTGCGCACCGTAATAATGCTGATAGTAATGAACGAGTAAAGATTTTGCTTGTTCAGGTAAGGCATTTGATACACTAACAGCACCAAATAAATAGCGATATTGCGGGTACCTATTTACAAATGCGCCAATACCAAACCATAAGTAATCGAGGCTTTTTCTGCCCCAATATTTGGGTTGTACAAAACTGCGACCCAGCTCAATACCTTGTGCGAAATATGGCGCCATTTCGTCGCTGTAACTAAATAAGCTATCGGTATACAGTCCCTTTTGGCCATGTTTTTCTATAATATCTTTTGCACACGCAAGACGATATGCACCAACTAGTTCCAGTTGTTTTGCATCCCACAGTACGAGGTGCTGATAATCCATATCGTATTTATCAATATCACGTCGCTTACCACTGCCTTCACCGACAGCACGAAAGGCTATTTCGCGTAAACGACCGAGTTCACGAAAAATCGGAGAGCTACCGCTATATTGATAAAGATAAATTTTCATTCCGTCTGATGTTTCACCGAGCAGTTCGCACTGTTCAATGGCTTTCTTTAAATCCTTAGTGGCCTCTGGGCTTGCGATTGGCGTTTGTGTTTTTAAAGGTAATGGCTTTTTAGTGATCAGGCGATAAAGCTGCTTTCTGATCAATTGCGCAATTTCTTTATCTTTTAAATTCTCAATTAAATATGACTCAGGCGGTATTGATGCACCAATTTCAAACTCTAACGATTTTTGCCGTTGTTTAAACATTTCTTTGACCAATAACAAGCTTGCTAATGGTTTGTAGATCATCGAAGTGCCATAAAATAGTGGGCTGTTTTTGGCTTTAATATAAATTGGCAAGATCGGCGCGTTGGCTTTTTTTGCCATGCGTAAAAAGCCGCTGTTCCACTTACAATCTTTGATACCTGTAGGGCTTAGTCGTGACACTTCACCAGCCGGAAATATTAATAATGCGCCTTCTGATTTTAAATGCTGTTGAATATTGGCCAGCTCTTTCTTTTTACTTGTCCCCGATAAGTTGTCGACGGGTAATAACAATGAGTGCATTGGCGTGATTGACATTAGCATGCGGTTAGCAACGACTTTAAGGTCGGGTCTAATGCTGGATAGCACTTTGATTAATGCTAATGCATCGAGCGAGCCAATTGGATGGTTCGCAACAATAACAACATGACCCTCACTGGGGATGTGTTCCATTTGTTTTGGTTTGTAACGTGTATCAAAGTCAAGTTCATCGAGTACTTGCTCAACAAACTCGAGCCCCTGTAAGTGAGGGTAGGCATCGCCAAAGGCAACAAACTCTTGTTCATGTAATAAATAGCCTAGCCCCTTTTTTACCAACCCTTTTACTTTTGGTGAATTTTCTAACTGTGGTAAATTTGCTTCTATTACTTTATCAACACTGATCATACACACCTCAATCTTAAACGCATCTAGCGATATAAGTAGGGTAAAAGCTCGCTGTGACAGTTAAGTTGCAGTTGTGTGACTTTTTAAAGAGCGCTAACGATAAGCGGAGAACAAAATGATTTTACTTGTGGCAATCACTGGCCGAGATTGCAGTCAATTAATTGAACGATTACGTACTTTATTACCCGAAGTGGAAGTACAGTTGTGGTCAGAATGTACAGATTATAGCGCCGTTGAATTTGTATTGGCGTGGAATGCGCCTGCAGACTTATGGGCGAAACTCCCTAATTTAAAAGCTGTGTCGTCGTTTGGTGCAGGCGTAGACAGCATTGACTTAACGGCGATTGCCCCCTCTGTTCCTGTGGTACGTATTGTCGACGAGACCCTTGCCAGCGATATGGCTGAATATGTGTTGACCCATGTATTAGCGCAAAAATTAAGATTGAAAGAATATTTTTTAAAACAATCACAAGGAGCATGGAAACCCAAACGAGCATATGCACATCAGCATGTGGGTATTTTAGGCTATGGTGAGCTTGGAAAGGCATGTGCCAAACGTTTGGTGGCGAATGGTTTTACGGTAAGTGCATGGTCAAATAGCGAAAAACAAGAACAACAGGTTACTTGTTACCATACAGAAAATGGCTTGAATACAATGCTAAAACAGGTTGACTACTTGGTGTGTTTGTTGCCTCTTAATCAACATACTACAGGCATTATTGATGCTGCATTATTAAGTAAGCTGCAAAATCATGCGGTGCTCATTAATGTTGCCCGTGGTAAGCATGTCGTTGACGCCGATTTGCTGGCGGCTTTAGATAACAATTCCTTACGTGGCGCAACGCTTGATGTGTTCGCTGAAGAGCCTTTACCTGAAGGGCACCCATTTTGGTCTCATGATAAAATTACACTCACTCCTCATTGTGCTGCTTTATCGGATATAAACACGGTAACTGAACAAATTGCAGGTAATGTAAAAAGATTGCTAAATGGGGAAAGGCTAGTAAATCTGGTTGATAGAACAAAAGGTTATTGACATCTAATAAATTATTTTATTAAACAGCTTGTTAACATCTGTAACTTTGCTATGCTGTTGGTGGACAATAAACCAACAATAATAATAAGAGGTGTTATGAAATCTAATCAAGGTGGGGCAAAACTTAGCTTAGTGGTGGTGTCTGTAATCGTATTAGGTATATCTGCATGGTTTAATCAAGCCAATGCTGCAGGTGTTGACGTACCAGAAATTGTACAAAGTCAATCATAACGTTTTAAGAGGTGCTTCGCAAAGTGAGCGTTGCACCTGATTACATCTAAATTATGTTATTAACTTCTCTTAGAATGGCGCTCTCTATTCTCGTGCTTTTTCTCATCTGACTTTTTGATCATTACATAGGTAGCACCGTTGCCGCCATGCTGCTTAAGTGCGCTGTGAAACGCAAGTACAGCGGGTATTTCTTGTAGCCACTTATTGGTATAGCTTTTTAAGATACCCGGTTTTGATTTATTTTTAATACCAATTCCATGGCGAATTAACACCACGCGAATATTGCGCAGATGACAATCATTAATAAAATTGAATAAGGTGCTTCGGGCATGTTGGAGTGCCTGTCCATGCAAATCTAGGGTTGCATCAAGCTGATATTTCGCTAAGCGAAGATTTTTATAAACTTGGGCTTGAACGCCATCTTTCTTGAACGCTAAAACAGCGTGTGGATCAAGTAATTCAACAAACTCACTGCGAAGGTAGTTTTCATCGATTGCGAGATCAGACTCAGCGGCTTTACGTTTTTCTTGTTGTGACAGAGAAGGGCCTTGCTTGGTGGTATCGAGTTTTACAGTATCGTGCTTGAGAGGCTTTACATCTTCCATAGAAGAGAGAAATAAGTCGAAGTCGTTTAATGACATAAGGCACCTCTAAAATATCTTTATACGGAATATATGGTATCTCAGTTCAGTCATATTGTAAGTAAAAAAAAGCCCAAACATAGCGATGTTTGGGCGTAAAGGATGATAGAAGCGTTAAAGTGTTCTATCAAATAATCTTGGGAGAAGATTAACCTTGATTAATATTCAATTGGCCAAAAGTGTAGACCTTGAATAAATAAAATGTGTTGATCAACACTAAGCTCATATTTGAGATCACACTTGATGACATCAGATCTAAACTAAACGATAAAAATAATAAACTACACGCGCTAATAGCAGCAAAACGCAATAAGGTTAACTGATTAATAAAAAAAGCACCTAATCCTAGTGCAAGTAACGTAAAGTTTAAAAGCCAATCTAGCTCGTTTAGCATGGTCGTATCTAATAGTGTCTGTGTTGAAAAAGGAGCGCCATTATGGTGATCTTTTACACAGCTTTCAACCAAGTAATTTTTTATTTTCAGATTAGATTTTTTAATCCATTATTAGCTTTTTCATTGCCGCAAAAAAACCGCTTTGCTCTGTTACACGGTATTTTTGGCAACTCGCAGGGTCGCGTTTATCTTGGCATAAGTAAATCACATTACGGCTAAGGTCTGCACGGGGTATAAGGGTTGAGTCAAAGAGGTTTGCCCCGAAGCCAAAAACACCTGGCCAATACACGCTTTGAGATACCATCCCTAGTTTTTCATAGGTAATGAGAACGGGCTTGGGCGTAATTAGCATAATTAATACAACAGCGGCAATTGCATACCAGCGACTTGCACTTTTTTTAACCGGTTCGTGGGCGCCAGCCTGCTGCACCGTTTGGGGGGAGACACGTTGCGGGTTTGCAGGTCGTCGTTTTGTTGTCGATGTTGGTTTTTTTCGTGCTGGTGTTTTACCTAACAGCGATTGTTTTTTTATTTTATTAGACATAAAGCTTATCTGGCCTTTTATACATAGCTCTCTATAATGAGATTATAACGAAGTTTTTGATATAATAGTCAAATTCAGATCATATAACACTGATTGTCTTATTGCGTCACAGAGTTACATTCAATTAGTGTGAACCTTTATTGCTTAAGAGGAATAGTATGGATACGCAGCTTTCAATTCTTATCGTTGACGATGTGGGAACAGTTCGTAGCTTTTTAAATCAAACGCTCATGCACTTGGGGATTGATGACGTGCGCGAGGCTTCAACGGCTGCGCAGTGTTTAAGTGAATGTAAAGAGAAAGAGTTTAATATCATTTTTTTAGATATTGAATTGCCAGATGGCGATGGAAAAGAAATTATTTCTCATATCAACGACATTTCACCAGAGGCAAATGTGGTGATGGTGTCAGCCCATTCAACAGTTGAAAATGTGAAAGATGCAATTGATAAAGGCGCTAAAGGGTTTGTTGTTAAGCCGTTTACACCGAAGAAAATTGCGGCAATGTTGAAAAAGTTCTACCCAGAGCTGGAAATTGTGTAACGTCAAATTTCAGGTAAAAAAAAACCGGCAAAAGCCGGTTTTTTTATATCTTTCAAAAACAAATTATAGCGCTTTGATTTTAGCTGCTAAACGGCTCTTATGACGAGCTGCTTTGTTTTTGTGGATTAGACCTTTAGTTGCGTAACGGTCTAGGATAGGTGTTGCAACAGCAAATGCTGCTTGTGCAGCTTCTTTGTCGCCCGCTTCAATTGCAGCAACTACTTTTTTGAAGTAAGTGCGCATCATTGAACGACGGCTTGCGTTATGTTGACGATTTTTTTCGCTCGTGATAGCGCGTTTTTTTGCAGACTTGATGTTAGCCAAGGTTTGCTCCTAACAATCTTAAAATAAGCTTAATTTAAAGGCCGTGGAATATGCCTGTTTTTATCATGAATGTCAATGAATTTTTGACAGCTCAAGAAAAACTGCTCCTTATAACGAACATCAATTTGCCGCTTTAGCAGTTAATATCGACATTGTAACAAAGCGTCGTGTCCGAGCCTAGTGCTTTAGAGATATTTTAGGCATAATCGCCCATCTTAAAGGTTTTTTGATAATAGGTTTAAGGTGGCAAAAGGATTATTTCGTTCCGGGATGATTGTCAGTGCGATGACGATGATTTCGCGTATTTTAGGGTTAGTTCGCGATGCGGTTGTTGCTAACTTGCTGGGTGCAAGTGCGGCAGCTGATGTGTTTTTATTTGCTAATAGAATCCCTAACTTTTTACGACGTCTATTTGCCGAAGGCGCATTTGCACAGGCATTTGTACCCGTATTGTCTGAAATAAAAGAGCAGCAAGGTGACGACAAGGTTAGACTCTTTGTCGCGCAGGCTGCGGGCACTTTGGGCACAATTTTGCTGATCGTCACTTTATTTGGTGTGATTGCCTCGCCAGTGATTGCTGCTTTATTTGGTACTGGCTGGTTTATTGATTGGTGGCAAGGGGGAGAGGATGCCGCTAAGTTCGAATTAGCGAGTGCGTTATTAAAGCTCACGTTTCCGTACTTGTTTTTTGTGAGTCTTGTTGCTCTTAGTGGCGCAGTAATGAATGTGTATAACCGCTTTGCCGTGGCCGCATTTACCCCTGTATTATTGAATATTTCAATTATTGCCTGTGCTATTTTTCTGCATGATAAATTTGCAGTAGGTGCTTATGCATTAGCAATAGGGGTGTTCATTGGTGGCTTGGTGCAACTGATTTTTCAGCTGCCATTTTTGTATCGAGCGGGCATGTTGAGCCGACCTAAGTGGGGGTGGCAAGACGAAAATGTCGTGAAAGTACGAAAGTTGATGTTACCGGCCTTGTTTGGTGTATCGATTAGTCAAATTAATTTATTGCTCGATACCATGATTGCCTCAATGCTTATGACAGGCTCCATTGCCTGGCTTTACTATTCAGACAGATTGATAGAGTTCCCCCTTGGGTTATTCGGTATTGGTATTGCAACAGTGATTTTACCGGCACTGTCTAAATTACATAGTACGAAAAGCACACTTGATTTTCAGCATACGCTTGATTGGGGAGTGCGATTTGTTATTTTCTTAGGTTTACCAGCCATGTTTGGTTTAATGGTGATAAGCCCGTTGATCATCACGGTGCTTTTTGACCATGGTGCGTTTCAAGACGGTGAAATTGATCACGTTCAAGCGGTTAGTTATGGCGTGATGGCGTACTCGGTAGGGTTAGTCAGTTTTATGTTAATTAAGGTGTTAGCGCCTGGTTTTTACTCGCGACAAGACACTAAAACCCCCGTGAAAATAGGCATAAAAACCTTGGTTCTAAACATGGTGTTTAACATCATGTTAGCGCCTTTTATTGGTTATTTAGGGTTAGCTTTAGCCACGTCTATGTCGGCCAGCTGTAATGCGTTTTTACTTTATCGGCAGTTACGCAAAGAAGGGGTTTATCAGTTTTCTTCAATGAGCGTCGGTTTTACATTTAAGTGTTTGTTTTCGAGTATTTTGATGGCGACTGCGGTATGGTATGCAGGTCAGCACTTTGCATGGCGAAGCTGGCACTTTAGTGAACAAGTTATGTTGTTGGCAGGGCTGCTTGTGTTGGCTGTATTGGTATACTTTGTTGTGCTCTTTATTTTAGGAATACGACTAAATACGATAAAAAGTGTTGCAACTACTGAATCCAACTAAAAAAAAGATTATAATCGGCGCTTCAAGCCCGATGAACATGTTTTGGGCGTGCTGACAAAGGCAAATAGGTGGCATGGAGTTAATTAGAGGTATTCATAATATTCGCGCACAACACTATGGTTGCGTGTTAACGATTGGGAACTTTGATGGTGTGCATTTAGGCCATGCTGAAGTGATTAAAGGCTTGCTACTTGATGCGCAAAAACATCAGTTACCCAGCACTGTTATGTTATTTGAGCCTCAGCCACAAGAGTTTTTTGCTAAAGATAACGCACCCGCTCGATTGACACGTTTGCGTGATAAGCTTCGATTGTTAGCAGAGCTGGGTGTTGAACGCGTAATTTGTATTAGTTTTAATCAGCAGTTTGCTAACATGGAAGCAGAGCAGTTTGTTAACGAAGTCTTGGTTGATAAGCTCGGCGTGAAAGCGCTCACTGTCGGTGATGATTTTTGTTTTGGAAAACGTCGCAGTGGTGACTTTGCGTTGCTAAAAAATATGGGTGCAGCGCTGAATATAGATGTTAAAAGTACGGCCAGCTTTCGTCGTCTTAATGACAGAGTAAGTAGCACACTAATCCGCCATGCGCTAGCAGCAGGGCAATTAGAAGAGGCTAAAACGATGCTGGGTCATGGGTATGCGATTTCTGGACGTGTTATTCACGGTTGGGCAAAAGGCCGTGAGCTTGGTTTTAGAACGGCAAATATTGCCTTGAAACGTCAAGTATGCCCAGTAAATGGCGTATTTGCGGTGAAAGCGACCGTTGGCAATGAACAGCTGTTTGGGGTTGCAAATATTGGCAACAAACCCACATTTAACGGGACACGCGCATTATTAGAAGTTCACCTTTTTAACTTTGCGCAGGACATTTACGGACAATTTATGCATGTGGAGCTTGTAAAAAAGCTTCGCGATGAGAAAAAATTCGAGACATTAACACAACTGACGGCGCAGATTGCAGATGATGTAACCGCCGCTAAGCAGTGTTTTGGTTTAAATTAGGTAGCCGATACGGAAAGTAGGATTAATGAGCGACTACAAACATACTTTGAATTTACCGGAAACAGCGTTTCCAATGCGCGGCAATTTGGCACAACGTGAACCAACTATGCTTAAAACATGGTATGAAGACGATCTATATGGTCAAATTCGCAGCGCTAAAAAAGGTAAAAAAACCTTCATTTTGCATGACGGCCCTCCGTATGCAAACGGTGACATCCATTTAGGCCACTCTGTAAACAAAATTCTTAAAGACATTATTGTTAAGTCAAAAACCTTGTCTGACTTTGATGCGCCTTATGTGCCTGGTTGGGACTGCCATGGTCTACCTATTGAATTAATGGTTGAAAAGAAAGTTGGCAAGCCTGGTGTTAAAGTGTCAGCGGCTGAGTTTCGTGAAAAATGTCGCGAATATGCTAAAAAGCAAGTTGAAGGTCAAAAAACAGACTTTAAACGCTTAGGGGTATTTGGTGATTGGGACAAGCCTTACCTGACCATGAACTTTGACTTTGAAGCGAATGCAATCCGTGTATTAGGCCGTATTATTAAAAATGGTCATTTACACAAAGGTGCTAAACCGGTTCATTGGTGTACAGATTGTGGTTCAGCGCTTGCTGAAGCAGAAGTTGAGTACCAAGACAAACAATCACCTGCTATCGACGTACGCTTTGAGTTTGCAGATCAAGATGCCGTTATTAACGCATTTGAACTTGCCGATGGTCATCAAGGTACAGGCGCTGTAAGCACTGTTATCTGGACAACTACACCGTGGACACTTCCTGCCAACCGCGCAGTGGCTGTTCATGAGAAGCTTGAGTATGCATTAGTTCAAGTTGATGACGAGGGCGCGCAACAGCGTTTGATCTTAGGCTCTGAACTCGTTAAAGATGCGATGGATCGTTACGGTTTCAATCATTACCATGTACTGGGTTATGTTAAAGGTGCTGCCTTAGAAAACTTACACGTTGCTCACCCTTTTTATGACTTTACAGTGCCTGTGATTGTTGCTGATCACGTAACGACAGATTCGGGTACGGGGGTTGTTCACACTGCACCTGGTCATGGTCAAGAAGATTTCGCGGCTGGTCTTGCATATGGTTTAGAAGTAGCAAACCCGGTGGGTGCAAATGGTGTTTATTTACCTAATACGCCACTGTTTGCAGGTCAACATGTATTCAAAGCCAACGCGAGTGTTATTGATGTATTAACAGAAAATAACGCGCTGTTGCATCATCATGCACTCAATCATAGTTACCCACATTGCTGGCGTCATAAAACGCCAATCATCTTCCGTGCGACACCACAATGGTTTGTAAGCATGGATCAAGCGAACCTTCGTCAAGATTCATTGAATGAAATCAAAAAGACAGAGTGGTTACCTGAGTGGGGTGAAAGCCGCATTGCGAACATGGTTGAAGGCCGACCTGATTGGTGTATTTCACGTCAGCGTACATGGGGTGTACCTATTGCATTGTTCGTTGATAAAGACACAGGGGCGTTACACCCGAATACGCAAGCATTAATCGAAGAAGCGGCTAAGCTAGTTGAAAAATCAGGTATTCAAGCGTGGTACGATTTAGACCCTGCAACATTACTTGGTGATGACGCTGATAAGTACATGAAAGTGCAAGATACTTTAGATGTTTGGTTTGATTCAGGTGTGACTCACGCGTGTGTTGTTGATGCGCGTGAAGACTTGACGGGCCCAGCAGATCTTTACCTTGAAGGGTCTGACCAACATCGTGGTTGGTTTATGTCGTCAATGATGACATCGGTTGCAATTAATGGCCATGCACCTTACAAGCAAGTGTTAACACACGGCTTCACCGTTGATGAAAACGGCCGTAAGATGTCTAAGTCACTGGGTAATGTTATTTCACCGCAAAATGTGATGAACAAACTAGGTGCTGATATTTTACGCCTATGGGTTGCATCAACTGACTTTACCGCAGAGATGACGGTATCGGATGAAATCTTCAAGCGCTCGGCAGATCGTTACCGTCGTATTCGTAACACGAGCCGTTACTTACTTGCTAACTTAAATGGTTTTGATCCAAAAACAGATCACGTTGCTATCGACGATATGGTTGAACTAGACCGCTGGATTGTTGGTCGTGCTGCCGAGTTACAAGATGAAATTTTAGCTGCTTACGACAAGTACCAAATGTTACTTGTAACGCAAAAATTAATGAATTTCTGTACGGGTGAGCTTGGTTCATTCTACTTAGATGTAATCAAAGACCGTCAATACACAGCGAAAAGCGATAGCCATGCACGCCGCTCATGTCAAACAGCGCTTTATCACATTGCAGAAGCAATGACGCGTTGGATGGCACCAATCTTAAGCTTCACTGCACAAGAGATTTGGGAAGCATTACCGGGCGAACGTGATAAATTTGTATTCACATCAGTGTGGTACGATGGGCTTAAAGCCTCTACGCAAGGTAAGTTCAGTAACAATGATTGGCTCACAATTCTGAATGTACGTGATGAAGTGAACCGCGTATTAGAAGCGGCGCGTAAAGAAGACATTATTGGTGCGACTTTACAAGCAAATGTCAGTATTTATGCAACTGAAGCGTTAAGTTCAAAACTTGCCGCATTAGGTGATGAATTACGCTTTGTATTATTAACTTCTGGTGTCACTGTTGAAACGGTTACTGAACAACCACAAGGTAGCCAAGCAACTGAAATTGATGGCTTGTTCATCAACGTTACAGCAACAACGGCAGAAAAATGTGAACGTTGTTGGCATTACTGTGATGATGTAGGTGCTGAGCCTGCTCATCCTGAAATCTGTGGCCGTTGTGTTAGCAATGTTGATGGCGACGGTGAACAACGTCAGTTCGCATAGGAGTTGTTTGTGAGCAAACTATCCGGAAAAAGTGGCTTAGTATGGTTATGGCTGAGTCTACTACTTTTAGTAGTAGACCATGCGACAAAAACACTTGTTGTAAATACCATGACCTACAAAGAATCTATTGAAATTTTGCCATTCTTTAATTTTACCTATGTGCATAACTATGGTGCTGCCTTTAGCTTTTTAAGTGATGCTGGTGGTTGGCAACGCTGGTTTTTAAGCTTAATTGCTGTGGTTATTAGTGTGCTTTTAACATGGTGGTTAAAACGTTTACCTGCCAGTAATAAGGTGTTGTGCTCTGCGTATGCACTTGTACTTGCGGGTGCGATTGGTAATTTATACGATCGTATTGTCTATGGTTATGTAATAGACTTTTTGCATGTGTATTATGAAAATTGGCACTTCCCAGCATTCAATATTGCCGACAGTGCAATTTGTATCGGTGCAGCATTACTTTTATACGATGCCTTTACAGGCGAAAGTCCTAAGGAGCAAAAAGCATGAGCCAAGCAGTAATTGGTGAAAAGTCTGAAGTGATCTTTCATTTCTCAATTAAATTAGAAGATGGCTCAGCAGCTGATTCGACGAAGGTGCACAATAAGCCTGCAAAATTAAGAATGGGCGATGGTAGTCTAACCGCCAACTTTGAAAAGTGTTTGTTAGGCCTAGCCGCAGGCGAGAGTAAGTCATTTGAACTTGAACCTGAAGATGCCTTTGGGCAACCAAACCCAGATAATATTTACTATGTAGACCGCAGTAAGTTTGGCGCTGACACTCCAGCTGAGGTGGGGAACATTATTGCCTTCACTCAACCTGATGGCACTGAATTACCAGGACTTGTCCGTGAGGTACAAGGTGAGTCTGTAACGATTGATTTCAATCATCCACTTGCTGGCCAGCGTTTAACCTTTGAAGTCGATATTTTAGAGGTAACAGGGTAATGGATATTTTATTAGCTAACCCACGTGGTTTTTGTGCAGGTGTTGACCGCGCAATCAGTATCGTTGAGCGAGCACTAGATATCTTTGAAAAGCCTATTTATGTGCGACACGAAGTGGTGCATAACCGCTATGTAGTAGACGGTCTTAAAAACCGCGGTGCTGTATTCGTTGAAGAACTTGATCAAGTTCCTGATGACAGCATTGTTATTTTTAGTGCGCACGGTGTATCTCAAGCGGTACGTAGTGAGGCTAAGCGTCGTGAATTAAAAGTTTTCGATGCAACCTGTCCGCTAGTTACCAAAGTACATATGGAAGTAACGCGCGCGAGCCGTAAAGGCATCGAGTGCATTTTAATAGGTCATCATGGTCACCCTGAAGTAGAAGGCACCATGGGGCAATATAATAACGAAGCAGGGGGTATCTACTTAGTAGAAACACCGGAAGATGTTGCAAATCTGACGGTTAAAAATCCTGACAATTTATTTTATTGCAGTCAAACAACCTTGTCGGTTGATGACACTGCCGATGTTATTGATGCTTTACGTACAAAGTTTCCTGCAATTGATGGTCCGCGTAAAGATGATATATGTTATGCGACACAAAACCGTCAAGATGCGGTGCGTGACTTAGCAGATAAAGTTGATGTGTTACTGGTTGTGGGAGCTAAAAATAGCTCAAACTCAAATCGTTTACGTGAACTTGCAGATAAAATGGGCACTAAAGCGTATTTAATTGATGATGCAAGTAACGTTGAAGCTGATTGGTTTAACAACCTCAATGCCGTAGGGGTTACTGCGGGCGCATCTGCACCAGAAGTGTTAGTGCAGCAAGTAATTACTCGTCTAAAAGAATTGGGTGGAAACCAAGTTGTTGAAAACCCTGGCGAAGAAGAGAATATAGTATTTGCCGTTCCTGTTGAGCTACGCTAATCTAAACGAGTAGTTAACAACAGATACTAGGAGAGCCCATGAGCACACAGCCAAATCAAAACGGCTTGTTGATTGCGGCTCTTTTTCAATCCCGAGGTGTGCTTGCTACACTCGTGGTAAGTCAAGTTATTGCTATTTTACTAGCGTTTGCCCCTGCAACCGAAGGCGATGTATGGCTTCGTCTTGCCATTTTCAGTTTCTTTTTGCACTTAATCTTTCTGACAAGTGTTGCCGCACTGTATATTTTTAGAAAATACTTGGCACGCTATTCTAATAATTTCCAACTACTTATCCTGACTATTTCATTATTGCTATCAACGTGTTTTTACAGTGTGGCTGTATTATCTCTCTTTGCAGATATTTATTATATTGAATCAGCGGGCTATTTTATCGCGAGTAATGTACTCATAATCTTTTTAGTGGCGGCATTATTTAGTCAATTTGTTGTTATACAAAACCAAAAAGAGCTACAAACCAAAGCATTAGCGCATGCTGAGTTAGATGCGTTACAAGCACGTATTCGTCCACACTTTTTATTCAATAGCTTGAACACAGCTGCCGAGCTAACGCATTATGATGCCGAAGCCGCCGAGCAAGCTATTTTAGCTTTAGCTGCGTTATCACAAGCTGCAATGAAAAGCGGTAAAGCGATTTCTTTACAAGACGAGCTGATATTATGTGAGCAATATATTGCACTTGAGCGTTGGCGTTATGGCGAGCGATTAACGGTTAATTGGCAGATGCCAGCGTGCGTCCCAGACGTTGAAATTCCGTGTCTAACGATACAGCCTATTATTGAGAACGCGGTGTATTATGGCCTTGAACCGGCTTCTGAGAGCACAAAAATTACCATAGAGATGCATATAACCGATAAAAGCTATACGTTTATTATTATTAATCCTGTGGTTGAAAATGCAGAGCAGCGCCGCGCTGGTAATGGCATGGCACTTGAAAACATTCGCCAAAGGTTGGCGCTTTTTTATCACTATCGTGCCAAGTTAACCACCACACATCGCGATAGTGAGTTTAGAGCTAAACTCGTTATTCCAAGGCAGGAAATTACATGATCAATGTTTTGATTGTTGACGATGAACCGCTGGCTCGGGCACGTGTTAGGCGTTTATTAACCATGCATCCTAACTACCATGTTGTTGGCGATGCAGACAATGGTGAGCAGGCGGTAACGCTGTGTAAAGAGTTGCAACCGGATATCGTGTTATTAGATATTAATATGCCAAAATTAAGTGGCTTAGAGGTCGCAAAGGCATTAAAGTTGCTTGCTATACCTCCGGCTGTGGTGTTTTTAACGGCCCACTCTGAACATGCTCTAGAAGCATTTGAGTTAGCGGTAGATGGCTATTTAGTAAAACCTGTGACCGAGCAAGCACTTACAAAAACCTTACTGCAACTTAGCAAACTAAATCGTACACAAGTCAATAGGCCTGTTCATTCACATATCACTTATCAGTTAGCGGGTGCTATGCGCCGAGTCAATATCGACGATGTGGTGTGCTGTGTTGCAGAGCAAAAATATACGCGACTAATTTTTGTTGGCGGTGAAGCTATTATCGAGCATAGCTTGAAACAGCTTGAAAGTACGTACTCACAACAATTATTGCGTATTCATCGTAATACCTTGGTTAATAAGCTGCATATACAGAGCCTTCATTGCTCTGTGTCGAGTGGTCATCATTTGATAATGCGACATTATGATGAACCTCTCACCATTAGCCGTCGAGCACTTAAAACCGTAAAACAAGCGATGGGTGAATAGTTTTACCACACAGTTTTACGGTGCCAATTTTCGATGCTGTTTTAGTCGGTATGTTCGGACCGCTTATCAATAAATTTGACCGTTCATCTAAACCCTCATTGCTATTTATTATTGTCCTTTTATGCTTATTGTATGGAAATCTATGAGCTGATTTTAATATGACACGGCATTCACATGTTCAAGGCTTTACCTTAGTTGAAGTACTTATTGCTTTTGTGATTTTAAGCTTTGGGTTGTTAGGCGCTGTAGCGCTGCAGGCAAAAGCTAAGCAAGCTAGTTTTGATTCAATGCAGCGTGCTGCAGCGGTGGCGTTAGGAAACGATATTATTCAACGAATGCGAGCAAACGATTCCACAGGATTTACAGCCCTCTATAATGGCACTTTCACAAGTGACACTGCGTTAAATACCAATTTACAATGCTACAACGCAGCGTGTAATGCTCAGCAACTTGCAGCCCTTGATAAACAGCAATGGGTGCGGGCTATTCAAGCGCGTGAAAATACCGGGGCTTTAGATGATGCAACGGTGTGTATCAAGAGCACGCCTGTCGCAGCGGGTAATGCAAGTGAATTTAATATTAACGTGGTGATCAGTTGGCAAGGTCGACAAGCAATTAAAGCAAATGCAGGTACGTCGGCAATTGAATGCGGTGCAGCCAATGATAAGCGTCGTTTAATTGTGCTTGAAAGCTATATTTACTTAAGGTCTTGATATGAGAAAGCATGCAGGATTTACGTTAGTTGAAATGATGGTTGCGCTATTTATAGGCGGACTTGTTTTAGGTGGCGTTATGTTCACCTATATTAGTATGAAAGTGACCACGCGTGACACCATGACAATTGGTGAGTTACAAGAAACAGGCCGATTAGCGATTAATATTATGCAACGTGATATTGAGCAAATAGGCTTTTGGGGAACATTTTATGAAGACTCGTTTTCGCCAGCAAATACAGAGTCAACCGCTAATCCTACTCCCGATTGTTCTGAAGGGCTTAACAATGGTAGTTTCCCGGTTAAAACAGCAACGAGTAACTTTCGCTCAGTGTATGCAGTGTTAACCGCGACTGGTGATGCATTAGGCTGCATAAAAAACGCTAAAAAAAATACAGATGTTCTGCAGTTAAAGTTTCTTGAAGGTTTGCAAATTCGACCTGATGATACAGGTGCTGGCAGTTATTACTTTGTTGCCGAACAAGAAAGAGCTCAGTTTGTACAAGGGCCAATTGATGGTGCCTCACTTAATGTTAACGCGACTGTATGGCGTTATCGTCATCACGTTTATTACATTTCTGAGCAAAATTACACAATAAATGACCAACCTGTCACTGTGCCCGTTTTAATGCGCAGACGTTTAAAACCAGGCTCAGGCATGGTTACAGAAACGATAATGGAAGGGGTTGAGGACATGCACTTTGTATTTGGTCTCGATACAACCAATAATAGCCGTGTTGATACGTATAAAAGTATTAACCAAATGACGAATACTGATTGGGAAAACCGTCATGGCATCTTAACTGTGCAAGTTTTCCTATTAGTCAGAGCGCTTACCCCAGATGGCGATTTAAAAATTCAAAATCAAACGTATACCTTGGGTGAAGATGAAAGTAGTAGAGAGCTAACCTTTACTGATAATTACCGTCGAGCATTGTTTACCACGACTATTCGCTTAAATAATGTGGGAGCTAATTTATGGCGTATATAACGTTAGCAAAAAGACAACAAGGCGTTGTGTTAATTGTTGCTCTTATTATGGTTGTCGCGGTCACAGGCATTGCAGTTACTCTTATGAGTAGCAGTAGTATTGACATTAAAATCACCAATGCAGCACAAGAACGTGAAGCTGCAGAAAATGAGTTAATTGGCACGGTACAGCGCGTAATAGCCAACCAAGCTGCTGCAGGGGCAAATAGTGCCTTTTTTAAAAGAGCATCAGCAATACCTGGCGGAGTTCATGATTTAGGGAATATTGGCGATGCATCAAGTTCGATGGTTAATTTAAATAACGGCCCAAGTGATATTCCTTGTCCACGCAAGTTTAATTTTACAGCGGGTGTGTCATGCAACATGTTGCAAATAGATACATCAATTACCTATGGCTCTAAAAGTAATCACACACTCACAATCACAACGGGTGTTGCTCAAGAGATGGTAGGCCGTAACTCAGGCCGTTAACGGAGACTCATGATGAAAATGAAAACGTTAGTGCGCAGTATACTGACTGGTTTTGTAACCTGTATGGTTACTGCAGTGTATGCTGAAGACATAGAGCTATACGTTAACTATAATGTGAAAACAAATGAAAAACCGCGTGTTTTACTTATTTTTGACACTTCTGGAAGTATGGCATTTTCTACTGCAACGGGTAAAAGTTGTGGCTACAGCAGCTACACGGGCTATGTTGTGTGCCCAGACAGTCGTCTTGGTGTAGCAAAAAGTGCGATTACAAGCTTAGTAGATAACAATGACGATATTGATTTCGGTTTGATGCGTTTTAATAGCACAAATGGCGGTTATGTATTAGCTGGAATAGGCTCGTCATCTTCATCCTTGAAGACAGCCATTTCTGTACTACCTGCTGACGGGGGGACACCTTTAACAGAGACGCTTTGGGAAGCCTATTTATACATTACGGGTCAAAGTTTGTATTACGGAGAAAAAGTTAATGAGGCTTGGCGAGACACGTCAGTAGAGACAAAAGTCAGAAGGGGGTCAAAGCGTAAACCAAAATACAGTTATACATATATCTCTCCATTTGATACCACAGAGGAAGCAAAACGCTGTGATAACTCTGTTAATGTTATTTATATGACAGATGGTGACCCCTCTTCAGGCTCAGATAATGAGCAAGATGGAGAAATCAGTGATCTCTATAAATCTTATTTCGGTAGCAATTTAAGCGGCTCTGATAAAATTGCGGGTGTTTATTTACACAAGCTTGCGCAGATTATTCATGGCACTGAAGATGTTAAAGTGGATTTGTTTCCTTCAACATCTGATATTCATGAAACAGGGCGGGTGTATACGATTGGCTTTGGTAGCGGTATGAGTAAGGATGGTAAACGCTTATTATCAGAAACCGCTGATTTAGGCGGTGGTCAGTATCTTCATGCTGACACTGCAGAACAATTATCAAAAGCTTTAAAAAATACGATAACACGCATACGCGAAGTAAATGATACTTTTACTTCACCTTCTATTGCGAATAATAATGTTGATCAAACACGCAGTCGTGAAGGTATTTATTATGCAATGTTTTACCCAGAAACCGGTGCTCGGTGGCGTGGAAATCTTAAAAAGTTGAAAGTGTCAGGCGATGAAATCGTTGATTTGGATGGAAAGCCGGCATTAAACGCTGATGGTTTGATTGCAAAAGGGGCAAAGACATTTTGGTTACCAGATAATACAGCACCAGACGGGAACATTGTTCAGGAAGGTGGTGCAAATCTTATGTTATCAAACCTATCATCGCGGACCATTTATACCGATGCCGGGAGCGCTGGGTTAGTTGATTTTACTAAGTCGACAGTTTCTACGGCACTAGGTGGCGACTTAGCGGCAGCGTTAAAGTTTAATTTAACTACAGCAACAAGTGTCAATTCGTTGACTCTTGGGCTCTTATCGACCGAGTTAGATAAAACGATCAAGTGGAGCCGAGGAATAGATGTGGATGATGAAGACGGTGATGGCAGTACCAGTGATCAACGACAAGATATTTTTGGTGATCCTCTGCACTCAAAACCTGTGACAATTGATTACGGTAATGATGATGTGCGCATTTTAATTGGCACCAATGCAGGTTACCTACACTTTTTTCAAGATAAAAATGATGTATTAAAAGAAAGCTGGGCTTTTATACCCAGTAGCTTATACAAAATTATTAAACCATTACGAGAGAATCAAGAAAAATCAAAGGTCTATGGTGTTGATGGACCTATTTCTGTGTTCTTTGATGATAAAAATGGTGATGGAGTTGTAAATGGCACTGATCGTGTTTGGGCGTTTTTTGGCTTAAGACGTGGCGGCAATAATTATTATGGACTGGATATTACAAACCCAGATTCACCTCGACTCATGTGGGGGGGACCGATTATTGGTGGAACGGGAGACTTTAAAGAACTTGCGCAATCATGGTCTAAACCTACGGTGACATACATTAACTTAAAAGGGTATGAAAATCGACCACTGCTTGTTTTTGGTGCAGGGTACGACACCAATAAAGACAATGTTCTGCGTACTGAAGACACAAAAGGGCGCGGTATTTATATTGTTGATGCACAGAGCGGCAAAAAAGTGTGGGCTTTAACGTCGAGTGAAAATGGCTTTGCAGGTAAACACAGTATTGCTTCTGATATTAGTGTTTTGGATTCTGATTATGACGGTTACACTGATCGATTATATGCATCCGACACCGGCGGTGATGTATGGCGTATTGATATGCCTTCAAATAGCCCAACGAGCACAGAAAGTCCTTGGACACACTTCAAACTTGCGAGTTTAGGCAGTGCACTTGCATCTCAAGATCGTCGTTTCTTTTATAAACCGATGGTTGCGAGAACAATGTTTAGTAAGGTCTCTGAAACAGACGTAAATGGTAAGTCGGTTAAAACACGTATTGATACCCCCTTTGATGCAGTATTACTAGGTAGTGGGAATCGCTCTAAACCAACGGGCACCACAACGAGTGATCAATTGTTTATGATCCGCGATATCAATACAGTAACACGCTCATTCCAAAGCGATGAGATTCCAGCGGCGATCACCCAGGCTAATTTAATGAATATGGATGCTGACCCGTTTGGTAATGCACTTGATAGTGTAGATAAATTTACCGATTTAGAAGTTGAATTAGGTCAATACCATGGTTGGTATTATAACCTTCTAGCGGCTGGTGAAAAATCACTGGCAGCAAGCACGGTTATTGGAGGAGTCGCTTATTTCACCAGTTACGCACCCGCTTCTTCAACAGAAACAGCGAATCAGTGTTCATTAACAGGGGGCTCAGGGAGTTTATATGCGTTCCACTTACACTACGGTACAAAAGTGTATGATAGTCTAAAATTTACGACCTCAAATGATGTACCTGATACACCTCAGCTTTATTTCGGTGTTGGTGATAGCTGTGTTGATAGTAATAATAATGGTTTTTGTGATGAAACCCCGGATCCTGAAAACCCGGATCCTGAAGACCCGAATCCTGAAGACCCGAATCCTGAAGACCCGGATCCTGATAACCCAGATGTGATCAAAGATACAGACGAAAAAGTCAAAGAGATGAGTCAGTTCTTAACCATAGGACCAGGTCTTAAAGGCGAGCAAAACCCCTTTAAAGTGAAAGAAATACAAGGTCCGGGTTTAACGGTTAAAGATGGAAAAATACAACTGGTTAATGATGCAACTCCGATTGGTTTTGGTTTTAAAACACAGCAAACCTATATTTATAAGCGAGAAGTAAATGACAAGAGTAACTAATAAAGTAAAAGGGTTTACCTTAATCGAACTGATGATTACCGTGGCAATTTTAGGTATTATAGCCAGTATTGCGTTACCAAGTTACTTTGAGCATGTTAAACGCACCGCCAGAACAGAAGCCATTACTGCATTACTTGATGCTGCCAATAAGCAAGAGCAGTTCTTTGTCGATAACAGGCAGTATACAACAACTTTGGCTAACTTAGGGGTCAGTGCTACAACTGAGAATAATTTTTATAAAATTTCAGTTGTTGTCGATAATGATGCCGGTACATTCGCGTTTACTGCCACACCCGCAGCAGGGCCCGTTTTGCAAGATGGCGAATGTGCAACATTAACTATTTCAGATACAGGATTAAAAACCTCAACGGGCTCTGCGAGTGCGAGCACCTGCTGGGGTAAGTAATCCCTCATTGAATAATTGAAATATCAGGATTGGCATTTGTTGGTGTCTTTTAGCCGAGTACGCCCAATAGAGCTTATTGAAATAGCAAGCCCTTTAAGGCTTGCTATTTTGTATTCAGGGCAGTACACAAAGGTGCCATTATTAAATCCCACAGGCGTGCCATCTGAACGAAATGTGATTGAATGGCGGGGGTAAGTTAGCATATCAAGTTTATCGACTGCTTCAAGTTCCCAAATAATAGTATCACCTTCATCAAACACCCCAATATCGCCCCTGTCGACAAATACGGTGAGTGCTTTGTGCCAGTGCTCTCGATTGCATTGATTTTCTTGCAGCCCACAAAAAGTAACGTACGTGCTGTGGGTTTTTGCGTTATGACGGCTTACGCTTAATGCGCGTTTAACTAAGTGAGTGCGGTTTTCTAGGCGACTTTTAGCTAGATAAGGCTTATATTCAAACAGCGCAATATTCATAAGTATTGCGACTATTGATAGCACCACTAAGCTTTCGATGAGTGTTGCACCATTCCTATGGTGTAATGTGTTTAAGGTCTCCATCCGTGAAGACTCCAAATTGTGACAGTTTAATTAACTATAGTTGGACCTAAAATGGTGTCAAATTATGGGGCTTAATCACAGGTATTTGTTGTATCACCTAGGTATAAAGCAGTGCCAGATTTTAATACCTGCAATGCTTTGTTGTTATCATTTGCGCCAGAAGGACAAAAAGTAAAGGTACCTGGATCAGAGGTGATCATGCCGCTAGTATCAAAGATAAGTGCGTTATTGCCACTGAAACTCAGTTTACTCGTTTTAGGGATTTCTTGGAGGACTCTCAAAGTGGTATCGCCATTAGCAGGGTTATAACTGCCATTCTGATCTGAATCAAAAAATACAAAGACCGTGCCTTGGTCCCAATCATTAGAGCAATTCATTGCTGTATTACTCTCAATATTAGCTGTTGCTCCACTACAGACTACAACAATTGCATCGCTACTGGTGGCTTTTGCCCGTGCAAAGCTAATACTGCGCTTTAATTCTTGTAAGTAGCTTTCGGCGCGGTCATTTTCTAGCAAATCAGAGCTATCCCACAGTGCTATGGCAGCCACAATGCCCACGATTGCAATAGTGACCATCAGTTCGAGGAGTGTAAAGCCCTTTTGTAATGATTTCATTGTTGTCTCTACTTTTAATACTTTATTTAATAATATCATGATTGTTGATTTTATCACCGTATTTCATAGCTTTGTTTGCTATAGAGAGCCGTATTGTCTAAAATCGAGGCAATCAAGAAATAATAAGTAGCCTTAAAATGAAAAAAATCGAAGCAATTATTAAACCATTCAAGCTTGATGATGTTCGAGAAGCATTATCAGAGGTAGGCATCACGGGGATGACGGTTAGTGAAGTTAAAGGTTTTGGCCGTCAAAAGGGGCACACAGAACTCTATCGCGGTGCTGAATACATGGTTGATTTTTTACCCAAGGTAAAACTAGATATTGTACTAAGTGATGAAGACGTAGATAGAGCTATTGATGTGATTGTTAAAACGTCACAAACAGGCAAAATTGGTGATGGTAAAATATTTGTCACAGATGTTGAGCGTGTTGTGCGTATTCGTACCGCAGAAGAAGATGAAGACGCAATTTAACGAAATAGCAGTCACACACACTGTAAAAAAGGCGCCAAATTTGGCGCCTTTTTAATGCTTATTCAGCGCTTAGACTATTTACGCTTATTTGCTTCGCGCGTTTCTTTAGCATGCGCACTTAGCTCAGGTAAACCTAGCTTCTCGTAGCTTTTCTCCATGATCTCTAATGCTTGATCCAGGTAACTGCTTTGCGAGTAGTGTTCAACGACATATTTACCTCGGTTTGCAGCGGCAAGATAAGCTTCACGTTCGTAATAGTACTCTGCTACTTTTAGTTCATAACGCGCCATTTTGTTAAGTAACCATACTAAACGTTTTTTCGCTTCTGGCGCATAAACGCTATTTGGGAAACGTTTCAGTAAGGTTGATAAATCGGTAAATGCAACCCGAGTGCGATTTGCATCTCTATCCGCACGGTCTACACCAAAGTATTCTTGGAATGCGTTTTTGTCTGCTTTGATATTAACCAAGCCACGCATGTAGTACATGTAATCTAAATCTTTGTGATTTGGGTTTAAACGAATGAAACGGTCAATTGTTGCGAGAGCTTGTTCAGTATTGCCTGCTTGATAATGTGCATACACGAGATCCATTTGTACTTGTTTTGATAGTGGACCAAATGGATAGCGTGAATCAATAGCGCTTAATAACTCAATAGCTCGTGCATAAAGGCCCGAATCTAACGTTTGTTTCGCATCTTCATATAAAGCTTGTGCAGATTTATTCGGAACGCGTTGAATATCTTCTTGATCAGGAGCAGATGAACAGGCTCCTAGGCCAAGTAATGAAACTGAAAAAACAATGGCGAACGCACGTTTCCCTATTTTATTTATCATTTTATTTATTACCTTCGATGTCTTCGGCTAGGCCAAGTGAGGAAAACCGAGTAAACTATACATACAATGCTAATTAAAGCGATTCTAACCCAGTCGAGCAAAGCTTGCACTGGTAAATTGGGTAAAGTTACTAATGTCAGAGCAAATTTCTCTCCAAGCCGAGGTTCCAATTGACCTTGGCGGTAAACGTCTAGACCAAGTATTGGCGCAATTGTTCCCTGATTATTCTCGTTCACGTATAAAAACGTGGATTTTAGATGATAAAATCACCGTGAATGGTGAAATATTAAACACCCCGCGTGAAAAATTACTCGGTGGTGAACTGGTCAGTGTTGAAACAACCATTGAAGCACCGCGCGAGTACGAGGCACAAAATATCAAATTAAACATCGTTTATGAAGACGATGATATATTAGTAATCAATAAACCGATGGGATTAGTGGTACACCCAGGGGCTGGTAATCCAGACGGTACAGTATTGAATGCCTTGCTTCATCATTACCCCGATATAATTAACGTGCCGCGTGCAGGTATCGTGCACCGTCTTGATAAAGACACCACAGGTTTAATGGTGGTAGCAAAAACAATTCCTGCGCAAACGCACTTAGTGTCTGCACTGCAAAAGCGTGAAAACTTCACACGTGAATATGAAGCAATTTGTAATGGCACTATGACGGCAGGCGGTATGATTGAAAAGCCAATTGGCCGTCATGCAACAAAACGTACTCACATGGCTGTTCATGAAATGGGCAAACCTGCGGTGACTCATTACCGTGTTGCTGAAAAGTTTCGTGCTCACACACGCTTACGTTTACGCCTAGAAACTGGCCGTACTCACCAAATTCGTGTGCACATGGCGTATTTAAACCATCCACT
The DNA here is from genome assembly GCF_013423925.1 of Pseudoalteromonas sp. JSTW. Classification (NCBI taxonomy): domain Bacteria; kingdom Pseudomonadati; phylum Pseudomonadota; class Gammaproteobacteria; order Alteromonadales; family Pseudoalteromonadaceae; genus Pseudoalteromonas; species Pseudoalteromonas sp. JSTW. Next base: position 2,391,281 of record NZ_CP058972.1, on the reverse strand, counting down.
GGTTGGTGATCAGTTATATGGCGGGCGCCCACGTCCACCGAAAGGCGCAACGCCAGAGCTATTTCAAATGCTGAGAGACTTTAAACGTCAGGCATTGCATGCGGTTAAATTGTCAATTGCGCACCCTATCACAGGTGAGTTAATGACTTGGCAGGCGCCTATTCCAGACGATATGGCCGCTATGACAGAAGCATTGCGAGCTGATACGAAAGCCAATCCAAATATTGAGTATTAAACATTATGATTACGCCAACATGGACTGCCCCTGACACTATTGGGGCCCTCAGTACAACTCGTGAAAACGGGGTATCTAAGGCACCGTTTAATAGCTTTAATGTGGGGTTTCATGTTGGTGATGATGAGCAAGCTGTGCAGGCAAATCGCACTGCTTTAACGAGGCAATTGCCAAGCCCAGCTGTGTGGTTAAATCAAGTACATAGTGCGGATGTGGTGGTGGTTGATGAACGCGTTGATATTCATTCAGTAAGTAGCGCTGATGCACTTTATACTCGCCTAAAGCAGCAACCGCTTGCCATCATGACGGCCGATTGTTTACCCGTGCTATTGTGTTCAACGTCAGGGGATGAAGTTGCTGCGGTTCATGGTGGGTGGCGCGGATTAGCGAAGGGAATTCTTGCCAATACACTGAGTAAGTTTAAGGCTGAGCCTGCTGACATCATTGCCTGGTTTGGTCCTGCTATCGGGGCTTTGCAGTTTGAAGTCGGGCAGGATGTTAAAGATTGTTTTTGCGATCAAAACCAGATTCATCAGCATGCATTTACTGCCCAAGGTGAAAAATACTTAGCGGATATTTATTTACTTGCCAAGCAGCAACTCACTCAGCTTGGTGTTGTGGGTATTTATGGCGCAGAGTATTGCACCTACTCACAGCCATCATTATTTTTTTCGTATCGACGAGATGGTCAAACAGGGCGAATGGCAAGCTTGATCTGGCGCAAATAATCGCACTTTTTAGTGATTAAATTTTCATCTCTTACTTGAACAAACTACATATCATACCCATTAATTAAGCAATTAGTTTTTTTAATAGGTAAACCTTCATGCGTTTAGATAGATTTACAAGTAAATTTCAATCTGCGCTTTCAGATGCGCAGTCATTAGCACTTGGGCGCGATCATCAATTTATTGAGCCCGTGCACTTAATGTATTCATTACTTCAGCAAAGTGGCTCTAGTGTTCGTGCACTCCTTGCGCAAGCTGGTGTGAGTGCAGACGAGTTAAATACAAAATTATCACAAGAAATCGAAAAGCTTTTTAAAGTAGAAGGCGTTGGTGGCGACGTACAGCTATCGAATAATATGGTTTCGTTAATTAACTTATGTGATAAATATGCTCAAAAGCGTAAAGATAAATATATATCGAGTGAACTTTTTGTACTTGCTGCGTGCGATGATAAAGGCCCGCTTGGAGATATATTTAAAGCGCTCAATATTACTTCAACAAAAATTGAAGCGGCCATAGAGGCTATTCGTGGCGGTCAAAAAGTGGATGACCCGAATGCGGAAGAAACCCGTCAGGCATTAAAAAAATTCACCATCGACCTTACTGAGCGTGCCGAGCAAGGTAAGCTTGATCCTGTGATTGGCCGCGATGACGAAATACGCCGTACCATTCAGGTTTTACAACGTCGTACGAAGAACAACCCCGTGTTAATTGGTGAGCCAGGCGTGGGTAAAACAGCCATTGCTGAAGGCTTAGCACAACGTATTATTAATGGTGAGGTACCCGAAGGGCTCAAGAGCAAACGCGTGTTGTCGCTTGATTTAGGGGCATTAGTTGCGGGTGCTAAGTACCGTGGTGAGTTTGAAGAGCGTTTAAAATCAGTTTTAAATGAATTAGCCAAAGAAGAGGGCCAAGTAATCCTCTTTATTGATGAAATTCATACCATGGTTGGTGCAGGTAAAACTGATGGTGCGATGGATGCAGGGAACATGTTAAAACCTGCTCTTGCACGTGGTGAGCTTCACTGTGTGGGAGCCACAACGCTTGACGAGTATCGCCAATACATTGAAAAAGATGCAGCACTTGAACGTCGCTTTCAAAAGGTATTCGTAGCAGAGCCATCGGTAGAAGACACTATCGCGATTCTTCGTGGTTTAAAAGAGCGTTACGAGCTACATCACTCTGTTGATATTACCGATCCGGCAATTGTTGCAGCGGCGCAGCTATCGCACCGTTACATTAGCGATCGTCAGTTACCCGATAAAGCGATTGATTTGATTGATGAAGCGGGCTCGTCAATTCGTTTACAAATTGACTCTAAACCAGAGTCACTTGATAAACTTGAGCGTCGTATTATTCAGTTAAAACTCGAAGATAATGCACTTGCCAAAGAAAAAGATGAAGCAAGTCAAAAGCGTCGTACTGAAATGCAAGAGCTAATAGCTGAACTTGAAGTGCAGTATCGTGAGCTTGATGAAGTATGGAATGCCGAAAAAGCTTCTTTGCAAGGCACACAAGTGATTAAAGCGGAGCTTGAACAAGCTCGTTTAGACTTAGAAGTCGCGCGCCGAGCAAGTGATTTACAACGGATGTCTGAATTACAGTATGGCCGTATTCCTGAACTTGAACGCAAGTTAGATCTTGCATCGCAAGCAGAAATGCAAGAAATGAGCTTACTTAAAAACCAAGTTGGTGAAGATGAAATTGCAGAAATTTTATCGCGCTGGACAGGTATACCCGTCTCTAAAATGCTGCAAGGCGAGCGAGAAAAACTACTGCAAATGGAAGATCAACTTCATCACAAAGTCATTGGCCAAGATGAAGCCGTGGTTGCTGTAGCGAATGCAATTCGTCGGTCACGTGCAGGGCTTGCTGATCCAAACCGCCCAATAGGTTCTTTTTTATTCTTAGGCCCAACAGGGGTAGGTAAAACAGAGCTTACTAAAGCGCTTGCAAGTTTTATGTTTGACACTGAAGATGCCATGGTGCGTATTGATATGTCTGAGTTTATGGAGAAACACTCAGTGGCACGCTTAGTGGGAGCACCGCCGGGTTACGTTGGATATGAAGAAGGTGGCTATTTAACAGAAGCTGTTCGTCGTCGTCCATACTCTGTTATTTTGCTTGATGAAGTAGAAAAAGCGCACCCCGACGTGTTCAATATACTTTTACAAGTGCTTGATGATGGCCGCTTAACTGATGGACAGGGTCGTACCGTTGATTTTAAAAATACGGTGATCATTATGACCTCAAACTTAGGATCAGACATCATCCAAGAGCAAGCTGGTTCGAACGACTATGCAACGCTAAAAGAGAAAGTGATGGGCGTGTTGGTAAGCCAATTTAGACCCGAGTTTATAAACCGGATTGATGAAACGGTGGTATTCCATCCACTTGCGAATGATCATATTAAAGAAATTGCCGATATTCAGTTAGGTAAACTGCGTGAACGCTTAACCGAAAAAGGCTATCTTCTGGAGGTAACTGATGCTGCCCTTGACCGTATAGCACAAAGTGGTTTTGATCCTGTCTATGGTGCACGACCGTTAAAACGTGCAATTCAGCACACCATAGAAAACCCGCTAGCGCAGCGCTTGCTTGGAGGTGAATACCTACCTGGTGCTATTATCCATATTGATGCAGATGAAAATGGGTTGGTTTTTTCAACCCGTTAATATCGGCAAATAAAGAAGCCGCATCAAATGATGCGGCTTTTGTGTTTGATTAAACAATTTAAATAAATCGCTTATTTAAGAAACACTAAACTTTAAACGTTAATAGCATATCGTTTACTTTGCGCGACCCCTCAACGAGGCCTGCGGCATCTTTAGCTACGTTATAGCTGAGCTTTAAGTTCTCTTCGCTGTGTCCTTTAATACTTTCAACGTTTTCGCGTATATCTGCACTGACAACTTGTTGCTCTTCGGCTGCGGTAGAGATTTCGGTCGCCAAACCAGATATTTCATTTATCTGTGCGAATATACTCGCAAGCTCAGCTTGAGTATGTGTGGTTGTTTCAACACAACTATCAGCTTGTTGCTTAGTTGACTGCATTACTTTAGACCAACTAAATAATGTATCTTGAATTTCTTTAATTGAACTATGAATTTGCGCAGTGGCGTTCTGTGTTCGTGAAGAAAGTGCACGCACTTCATCGGCAACGACAGCAAAACCTCGACCATGATCACCTGCACGGGCAGCTTCAATTGCGGCGTTTAAGGCAAGTAAGTTTGTTTGCTCAGCTATACCTTCAATTTCAGTCATCACTTGGCCGATTTTATCGGCTTCACTGGCTAATGAATTAGCGGTTGTTGCTGCTTGTTCAACTTGGTTAGCAAGGTCTGATACCATTGCGCTATTGTCTTCAATATGCAGTTTGATATCTGTACAGCTTTGGTATGTATCATTTACTTTTTCAGCTGTATGGTGCGTATTTGCTGATATTTCACCAATGGTTGCGCTCATTTGTGTCATTGCAGTCGCAATATCACCTAAACGCTGACCTTGTGCCGCTATACCCTGCTCAGTAAGCGATGACTGCGTATCTAAGTTTGTAGCGATATTCTTAAAGGAGTAGGTCGAGTCTTTAACGCGACCCAGCACTGTTCGTAATTTTGCAAATAGCATCTGCTGGTTATATTGCGCAATACTAAATGGGTGTGCACCGCAATACACATAGCGTGACACAGAATCAAACTCTGCACGCTGTGATTTAAGTGCTGAAGGAGATGTATGGACTCCTCCCCTAAATAGGGTAAGTACGGTATAAAGAAATTGCAAAACCACTTTTACCAATAAGGAATCCATACATGTCAAAATTTAACTTAATTTGTATCGACTTGGCAAAAAATGTTTTTCAAGTCGGTCAATTTTTTCATCAAAAACTACAAAGTAATAAAGCGGTAAGCAGAAAAGAGCTACTGTCGATACTCACCACGTCTCCTCGTTGTAAAGTTGTTATGGAATCATGTGGCGGTGCTCATTATTGGGCACGCAAGGCGCGTAGTGTTGGTCATGAAGTCGTGATTCTAGACCCTCGATTTGTCAAAGCATTTAGGATTGGCCAGAAAACAGATGCAAACGATGTTATTGCAATAGCTGCGGCTTCTTTCTCACCCAATGTTCGCCCGTGTAAATCACTGACACAAGCACAGCAAAGCCTACAGTCGATAGAGCGAATGCGTGCGTTAGCTGAAAAGCAGAAACGGCAGTTGGCGAATCAAATCAGAGGCTTGTTACTTGAATTTGGAATTGTAATCAAGCAATCAGAATGCGCGTTTAGGCAGGCTATCCCTGAGATTTTAGAAGATAGCGATAATGGGTTAACCGCTGGTTTAAGGCAGTGTATAGCGCAGTGCTATGAATTATTTAAAGCCCAATCAACATTAAAAGAAACATTAAATGAGTTACTGACAGGCTTAGTAAAACAAGATGAGCAATGTGAACGCTTACTGGCTCTTGAGGGCGTAGGGCCTATCACCGCGGTTGGTTTATTAATTAGCTTAAGTGACACAACCCATTTTACGAGCGGACGTAATGCAGCAGCCAATATTGGCGTCACCCCACGTCAGCACTCAAGTGGTGGAAAAGTGCGAATAGGTCATATAGCCAAATACCGCGGAGAGATGATATTACGAAGTCACTTATTTCTGGGGGCCAGAGTCACTATTAACTCATCATAATTAAGCGCAGCAAGCAGTAAAATAATGGCAAGTGTCGCTAATACAGTCATCAACGATGTGGTAAAACCAAGTGCAATAACCCCCGCAAGAATAATAATCAAAGACACTATTTGCCTTAGTGACACATTTTCGCGAAACGAGGCGATTGATTTGCCATCATTAATCTTTTGATACAAAGCCGTAGCGCGTGTTTTCAAGTGTTCAGAGGGTTTTGTACGCACTGATTGATAGCCGACTAATTGTCCATGTTCGTAAATGGGTGTGACAAAGGCATCAACCCAATAATAACGTCCATCTTTACAGCGGTTTTTTACCATGCCTCGCCAAGAGTGGCCTTGTTTAAGCTTTTCCCACATTTCTTTAAATGCGGCTTTAGGCATATCTGGGTGGCGCACTATGTTATGGTTTTTACCTAATAGCTCATCTTCGGTATAGCCCGCTATGTTACAAAATTCTGTGTTTACGTAGGTAATTACCCCGCGTAAATCGGTTGTCGAGACAAGCTCCTGTTGTTCAGAGTATGTCACTTCTTGATTAATGATTTCTTGCCCACGACGCATATGAGTCCTTGAAATATACTTTATTACGGTGTGCGGATTATAATCTCAGAAAAATGTAAGGGAAGAGGGGACAAGCTGATTACTGCTAAAGTTTTAGAAATTTTATTCATCCCTTGATCTAAAACAATAACTTGTCTGATAAATTATGCTTAAACTAACCCTTTTGTATTGCATGAAATGAATGTCAAAAATAATCGGTCTTGCTGATGGGGGTGATGAAGCAATTTAGCATCAATGAAGTGCCCTCAAACCAATTGTATAATAGTATTCACAATGGCAAGATGAGCTATGAGTGACGGAGCATAAAATCAAACAACTATTTACTCTTGAGTATTTATTTTTTGCCCCCATACACTTAGGATTAAAGCCACGCGGCTCGAGGAAGCATTTTTGATAAAACATAATTTAAATAAAACGCTAGAAGCGTTAACAGCACATTTTCCACACGCAATAAATGGGATTAAACGTGGCATCGAGCGAGAAGCATTAAGGATTAAACCAAATGGTGTTATCTCAAAACAGGGTCACCCACAAGGAGTGGGAAGCGCCTTAACCAATGACCATATCACCACTGATTTTTCTGAGTCTTTATTAGAATTCATTACGCCTGTTAGCACATCGGCTGAGCAAACATTAGCGCAGCTTAAAGATTTGCAAAAGTTTACCTTGTCACAGATGGATGATGAGCTGCTATGGCCTATCAGCATGCCATGCTTTATTGATAATCAAGATGACATTGTGTTGGCTCAGTTTGGTGACTCAAACATAGGGCGCATGAAAACGTTGTACCGAGAAGGGTTAAAGAATCGGTATGGCAGCATGATGCAAGCTATTGCTGGTGTGCATTTTAATATCTCTTTTCCTGATGAGTTATGGCAGAGCTTGCACGTGTTGAGTGCCAGTGAGCAACCACTTAGCACCTTTATTTCAGATGGTTATCTGGGGCTTATTCGAAACTTTAAGCGTGAGCTTTGGTTAATAAGTTACTTATTTGGTGCGTCACCTGCATTATGTAGCTCATTTTTACAAGGGCGAAAAACTGATCTGCCATTTAAAAAGTTGGGCAAAGGCACATTGTACCTTGAGGTTGGCACCGCACTGCGATTAGGTAATTTAGGTTACACAAACAGCGCTCAATCATCGTTGCGAGTGATGTATAACTCGCTTGAGGAGTACGTAGCAGGTTTGAAAGCTGCCATTCATACGCCTTCAGATATCTACGGTCATATTGACGACTACACCCGTGCTGAACCAAAGCAGCTTAATAAAAATATCTTACAGATAGAAAATGAGTTTTACTCGCCAATTCGACCAAAACGTAATGCTACATCAGGCGAAACACCGACAGATGCCCTATTACGAGGGGGCATTGAGTACATAGAAGTGCGTGCACTTGATGTAAATCCATTCAGTGAAACAGGGATCGATTTACAGCAAATCCGTTTCCTCGATGTCTTTTTAACGTATTGTCTTTTAAGCGAATCTCCAACAATGGATTGGCAAGAGCAACAGTTAAGCACGCAGAACCTTGATGCGGTAGTTAATGAAGGGCGCAACCCTGAATTACAATTAACAAAACAAGGTGAAGCAGTTAGCTTGGTTGATTGGGCATCGACTATTTTTGAGAGTCTAATCCCTGTTGCGCGTTATATGGACAGTGCGTATGGCGTAAGTTATTACAGCGAAACAATTCATGAGCTGTCGAGTTGGGTAATTGAGTCAAGTAAAACGTTTTCAGGGCGTTATGTTGCAACACTTGCAAAAGAAAACCAAGATAACGGCCAGTTTGCTTTAGCACTTGCACAGCAATATAAAGAAAATCATTTAGCTGCGGATTATCAGTATTACGATCCGGCTTTTTTAAGGGAACAAGCCGTCAATTCGATTGCAAAAGAGCGTGAAGTAAAAGCAGCAGATACGCTATCTTTTACGGCCTTTTTAGATGATTACTTTGCTAAAGCTTAGCGGCTTTTAGGCATAAAAAAACGCAGCCTAGGTTGGCTGCGTCAAAGATTCTTCAGGGATGAAACAATGCTATACTGCTGCATTCATAAAGTCAGACTGACTCAATAAGAAAAAGTTCAGCGAGATATTAAAAAAATGAAAAAAAATTTAATTATTTTATCGCTGGTCGCTTCTATGGCGGGTTGTGCCACGGCTCCACCAGAGCAACCGCATGATATTTGTAAGATTTTCGAAGAAAAACCTGATTGGTATTATGATGCACGTGATGCACAAGAAAAGTGGGGCTCGCCAAAACATGTGCTGATGAGCATGATGTATCAAGAAAGTTCATTCCGTCATGATGCCGCTCCACCGATGGAATACTTTTTATGGATTATTCCTATCGGCCGAGCAAGCTCTGCCTATGGTTACTCGCAAGCAAAAACACCAACGTGGTCAGACTATATTCGTGAAACCGGCAACAGTGGCGCTGACAGAGATGACTTTGATGATGCCATCGATTTTATGGCTTGGTTTGTTTATAAAACACATAAAGTGAATGGTGTATCAAAGTGGGATGCTTACGCACAATACCTAAATTACCACGAAGGGTGGGGCGGGTATAAGCGCGGTACCTACAAAAGCAAAAAGTGGTTAATGAGTGTAGCTAATAAAGTAAAACACCGTGCGAGCCGGTATGGTGCTCAGCTTAAACAGTGTGAAGATGAGCTTGATAAAAACTGGTTTGAGCGCTTATTTGGTTAAACAGGTACAAAAATATAAAAAGCCCGCAACTACGTAATGCCAGTCAGTTAAGCAGTTTTTTGAATAAATATGTGAATATTATTCAGTTAAAGCTGCTTAAAGCAGGTGGGGACAAAATTAGCTAAAGACCATATAGCAAAAGGGCTTCAGTAAGATTTTTATAAATCATCGCTGTAACCCTTTATTTTATTGGTTTTTCCTTAACTGATCTGCATTACGCAACTACGGGCTTTTTTATTGCATTCAATTGCACTACAAAGAGTACCCATTCTGTTACTGTTAGGTACACTTGTGCATGTGATTACTTGCCAGGAAACTGGTGAATATGCACATCGCGCTGCGGGAATGGGATAGTGATATCTGCTGCATCGAAAGCAATTTTCACTTTTTCATAGAGGCCAAAATACACAGGCCAATAGTTATCAGAATCAACCCATGCCCAAACGAGCATACCAATGTGGCTGTCACCATGTTGACTAACATGCACAACAGGTTTCTTCGCTTCTTGGTCTTTAAGCACTAATTCGTAGTCATTAAGGACACTCAGTAGTACTTCACGGGCTTTATGAACGTCATCGCCATAGCTAATACCAAATTCAATGTCGACACGGCGAGTGGCTTCCGCAAACTTATTCTTCACGCAGCCGTTTGACAGGGCCCCATTCGGAATGATTATTTTTTCATTATCGTAGGTAAGCAAAATAGTGACGAAAATCTGAATTTCAACGACTTTCCCCATGTAACCTTGTGCTTCAATAACATCGCCCACTTTAAAAGGTTTAAAGAATAAGATCAGCACACCACCTGCAAAATTAGCCAGACTGCCTTGCAATGCCATACCCACAGCTAAACCTGCAGCACCGAGCATTGCGATGAATGAGGTGGTTTCTATGCCAATCATTGAGGCGACAGAAATAAGTAATAGTATCTTCAGAATGACAGAAATAAACGACACTAGAAAGTGTGTCAGGCCTGCTTCAAACTTTACTTTATACATTGATTTTTCGGTCATCTTGGCAATTCTGCCAATTAGCCACCAACCAATAACAAGCACCAAAATCGCTAAAATAAACTTTGGTCCATACGTCATGAGTAGCTCAATTGCTTGGTTATATACTTTTTCGATCGATATTTCGTCCATTTTTGCTCCATGTAACGAGACGTTAAAATATGCAAGCCATAGTAGACGAATTAGCTGCTTAATGTGTGTTTATAGGTATGAAATAGGAAACTTCGGGGTAGAATTATGAAATAAGCTATAAAAAAAGGAGTAGCAAGCTACTCCTTATCTGTTATTCAGTTCGTTTACTGGGAATAACTTTCACCAGTTTTACCATATTCTCTTTCACTTCCAATACTTCTATTGGGTAGCCTGCTATTCGTAGGCTTAAATTCGAATCTGGGATATCTTCAAGGTATTCAACAATTAAGCCACTCAAGGTTTTAGGGCCATCGATAGGTAATTCCCACCCCATCTCTTTATTTAGATCACGGATGTTTGCACCACCATCAACAAGCACTGTGCCATCATCTTGAGTTGTCACTTCTTCACTTGGAGTACGTGTTTGCGTTGTGGTGAAATCACCTACCACTTCTTCAAGAATGTCTTCAAGAGTTACAAGGCCTTGAATATCACCGTATTCATCAACCACTAAACCAATTCGTTCTTTTGATTGTTGGAATTTCAAAAGCTGTGTGTTCAGCGAGGTACCTTCAGGGATAAAGTAAATCTCGCGGACCGCACGCAGTAATGATGGTTTATCAAACTGCTCTTTCGTCAATAGACGAAGTGCATCACGTGAGTGAATAAAACCAACCGCATCATCAATTTGGTCGCGATAAAGTAATACGCGAGTATGCTGTGCATGTGTTAGTTGGCGACTGATTAGTTTCCAATCGTCATTAATATCAATGGCGACAATTTCGTTGCGTGGGATCATGATGTCTTCGACGGTCACTTGCTCTAAATCTAAGATAGACGTCAGCATGCTTTGGTGACGTGCAGGCAATAAGGCACCCGATTCATTAACCACGGTTTTTAATTCTTCTTTACTTAAGCTGTGCTCTTCGATTTGCGCGGTCGTAATACCAAATAAACGTAACATACCATTGGTCAGCCAGTTTACCATTACAACGAACGGGAAGAGTATTTTAAGCAAGCCTTTAAGCACGATAGAGCTAGGAAACGCGACTTTTTCAGGGTAGAGAGCCGCGAGCGTTTTTGGTGTAACTTCAGCAAAAATTAACACCACTAAAGTCAGAGCACCTGTCGCAATAGCCAAGCCAACATCACCGTATAAGCGAATACCAATAATCGTCGCAACCTGTGCTGCAGCGATATTAACTAGGTTGTTACCAATCAAGATCAGACCAATAAGTCTGTCTGGGCGACTTAAGAGTTTACTGACGCGTTTCGCTGCGCGATGGTTTTCTTTCGCAAGATGGCGTAAACGAATACGGTTAATTGACATAATTCCGGTTTCAGAACCCGAAAAATAAGCAGAAATAAGTATCAATAATCCCAATACGATAAACAGGGTACTAGTCGATATGTCGTCCAACGATGGATCCTTTTTTTATAAACCAATGCATATTAAGCTAGAGAGAGCTTGCTGAGTCAAGTTAAAACTTATTTAGTATCACTTCTTGAATGAAACGGCTGCCAAAATAAGCAAGTGATAGGATAAATGCAGCTATCATGATCGAAAATACCACGGGTTTTCCTCGCCAACCTTGGCGTAAGTGACCAACCGTAACAACCGTGAAAATAAGCCACGCAATCAATGATAAAACCGTTTTATGGATAAACTCACTGGCAAACATACCGTCTAAGAATATAAAACCAGACAGAAGTGCGAAGGTGAGTAAAATAGTGCCTAAAGTTAATAGTTGGTAGAGCTGACGCTCGACCACCATTAGCGGGGGTAAATGGCTGTGCACAATGGCCAAATCTTTACGCTTTAAGCGTTTATCAATAAAGTAAAATTGTATAGCGTATAAAGTCGCGATAATAAGTACGCAATAAGCTAGCAAAGATAGCGAGATATGTGTCACCAAGCCTAGTTCTACATCAATGGTATGAATAATCACATGATGCGGTATAAATAGGCTAGCAAGCGTTAAAATAGCTGCAAAGCCATAAACAACAGGCAATAGCAACGTTGCAGGAAACTTAAGCGACACCGCCGTGACAGACACCACAATGACCCAGCAGGTTAAAAGTGCCACATTAACAATGCTTAAATCTTGGCCGTCTGCTCGAAAAACAGAATTCACCAGTAATAACATATGTGCAAGGATTGCTACGGTGCTTAAAATCACCGTGAGCTTTTGGCTTGGGCCTTGTTTGTGAAAAAGGCGTGAAAGCACATGCGACGTTGCTAACACATAAAACAAACTAGCAATAATAGTTAAACTAATAATCATCGTGTTTTGGCCACTTAATTTATATCAATAAATCCTTGTCTCATTGATGCCATTGTATTTTATAGCAAGGCAAAAGCATAGAGTTTGTAAAAAGAAACTCAAACAGCGCACTTGAACACTGTATTGTCGACCACCATTTACGGTATACTGCTAGGAATTGAAATTTAATATTGCCTGTATTGCAACTTAAATTGTGTTTTTTGCGCGCTTTACAGGTGAAACACGTTTTATCGGAACCTTTACATGTTTGAGAATCTCCAAGAACGCTTAGGTAAAACCTTAAAAAATATCAGTGGCCGCGGACGCTTAACTGAAGACAATATTAAAGATACATTACGTGAAGTCCGCATGGCATTTTTGGAAGCGGATGTTGCGTTACCCGTTGTTCGTGATTTTGTTAAGCAAGTTAAAGAACGCGCAGTTGGCGTTGAAGTAACTAAAAGCTTAAGCCCGGGCCAAGTGTTCATTAAAATCGTTCGTGAAGAGCTTGAAAAAGCCATGGGCGAAGCAAATGAAGAGCTAAGCCTGAATGCGCAGCCGCCAGCAGTTGTGATGATGGCGGGTTTACAAGGTGCCGGTAAAACGACCAGTGTGGGTAAACTTGCTAAGTTCTTAAAAGAACGCAAAAAGAAATCTGTGCTTGTGGTGAGTGCTGACGTATATCGTCCTGCGGCAATCAAACAGCTTGAAACCCTAGCTACTGAAGTAGGGGTTGAGTTTTTCCCAAGTGATATTTCGCAAAAGCCTGTTGATATTGCCAGTAATGCGATTGCCCACGCGAAGAAAAAGTTTATTGACGTTGTTTTAGTTGATACAGCGGGCCGTTTGCACGTTGACAGCGACATGATGGATGAAATCAAGGCACTACACAGTGCGATTAATCCTATTGAGACCTTATTTGTTGTTGACGCAATGACAGGTCAAGATGCTGCAAATACAGCAAAAGCGTTTGATGAAGCATTACCACTCAGTGGTGTGATTCTAACGAAAACTGATGGTGATGCCCGTGGTGGTGCTGCTTTATCTATTCGCCATATCACCGGTAAGCCGATTAAGTTCATGGGTGTGGGTGAGCGCACCGATGCTCTTGAACCATTCCATCCTGACCGTATAGCGTCGCGTATTCTAGGCATGGGTGATGTACTTTCATTGATCGAAGAAGTCGAAATGAAAGTCGACAAGGAGAAAGCCGCCAAAGTTGCTGAAAAAGTATTTAAAGGCGATGGCTTTACACTTGATGATTTTGCTGAGCAGCTGCGCCAAATGAAAAACATGGGCGGTATGATGTCGATGCTTGATAAATTGCCAGGTATGCAAAATTTACCCGATGCAGTAAAAGGGCAAATGGGTGATAAAACATTTGTGCAAATGGAGGCGATTATTAACTCAATGACGCCAAAAGAACGCGCCCGTCCTGAAATCATTAAAGGCTCACGTAAAAAACGTATTGCAGCGGGTTCTGGTACTCAAGTACAAGAAATCAATAAATTGCTTAAGCAATTTACGCAGATGCAAAAGATGATGAAGAAAATGAAAGGTAAAGGCGGCATGATGAAAATGATGCGCGGCATGAAAGGGATGTTACCACCAGGTATGATGGGTGGCGGACCTAAGTTTTAATTTTCAAAAAGTCCGTTACGTATAAAAAAGGAGCAAATAGCTCCTTTTTTAATGGATAAATTATGCCGAATTTAGGCGCAGATGTAAGATCTAACGCACAGATCAGTGTTTAATCAACTAAACTTACATTTTGCATCACTTCTTACTTGCAATGTTGCAAAAAACTCGTACAATTCCCCAGCTCCCCGTACTGGGGAGTAAATCTTATTAATGAAAACAGTCAATCTATTTAGAGGACGGTATGGTAACTATTCGTTTGCAACGTGGTGGCGCTAAAAAACGCCCTTTCTATCAAATTGTGGTTGCGGATAGCCGTTTCTCGCGTGACGGTCGCTTCATCGAGAAAGTAGGTTTCTTTAACCCAATCGCTTCTGGTCAGGAAGAAAAAGTACGTTTAGATTTATCTCGTGTTGAACACTGGGTAGGTCAAGGCGCATCTCTTTCAGATCGCGTAGCTAAATTAGTTAAAGACGCTCGTAAAGCGGCTTAATAGGCGTAAGTGTAACCATGAGTCAAGAGAACACCTCGATAATTGTTGTAGGAAAGCTCGGCGCCCCCTATGGTATAAAGGGCTGGCTTAAGGTGCATTCATTTACTGATGATCCCGAAGGGATCTTCGATTTCAGCCCATGGTTGATAGGGCAACAAGGTAAATGGCAGACCTTAGAGGTGGTCGACTGGCGTCGCCACAACAAAGGCTTTATCGCTAAAGTTGCGCAAGTAAACGATCGAGACCAAGCAATGGCTTTCACCAATGTTGAAATCTCTGTTGACGCGGCGCAACTACCAGAATTACCGCAAGGTGAATTCTATTGGCGAGATCTCATTGGCATGTCTGTTGTAACCGATAAGGGTTACGACTTAGGCACGGTTGATGACCTAATGGAGACAGGTTCAAATGATGTTTTGGTTGTGAAAGCAAACAAAAAAGATGCATTTGGCCAAGCTGAGCGTTTAATTCCTTTTTTAACAGACTCTGTTATTAAAGAAGTTAAACACGAAGCAAGAGAAATTACCGTAGACTGGGACCCAGGGTTTTAATGTCACAAACGAGTTCGTTATGGGTAGGGGTGATAAGCCTTTTCCCGGACATGTTTGATGCTATTACCACTCAAGGGGTAACAGGTCGCGCAGTTAAAAATGGTTTAATTGACTTTAACTGCTGGAATCCACGTGACTACGCTACTGATAAGCATAGAACCGTGGATGATCGTCCTTATGGGGGCGGTCCCGGCATGTTGATGATGGTTGAACCATTGAAACAAGCCATCCTTGACGCTAAAAAAGCGGCAGGCGATGGTGCAAAAGTAATTTATATGTCCCCGCAAGGGCGCAAATTAGATCAGCAAGGTGCGGCTGAATTAGCCAACTCCGATAAACTGATTTTGATTGCCGGTCGCTATGAAGGTATAGATGAGCGAATCATAGAGTCATATGTTGACGAAGAATGGTCAATAGGTGATTTTATTCTGAGTGGTGGTGAACTACCCGCTATGACATTAATTGACGCTGTTGCGCGATTAGTGCCTGGTGTACTAGGTCACAATCAGTCAGCAGAGCAAGATTCATTTTCGGATGGATTGCTTGATTGTCCTCACTATACACGGCCAGAAACATTGGATGATAAACAGGTGCCTGCTGTATTGCTCAGCGGAAACCACCAAGAAATTGCTAAATGGCGCTTAAAGCAGTCATTAGGTAGAACTTGGTTACGTCGTCCTGACTTGTTGCATAACCTAGCTCTGACTGAGGAGCAAGCGGCACTTCTTGCAGAATTCAAGCAAGAGTACCAACAAGCTTGTGGCTAGAAGACAGTTACACCTAGGAAAGTGAGAAATATAATGGCAAAAGTAAACCAAAATATTATTAAAGCGCTTGAAGAAGAGCAGCTTAAAACAGACGTACCAGCATTCGGCGCTGGTGATACAGTAGTTGTACAGGTACGTGTAAAAGAAGGTAACAAAGAGCGTCTACAGGCCTTTGAAGGTGTTGTAATCGCTAAGCGTAATCGTGGTCTTCACTCAGCTTTCACAGTTCGTAAAATCTCGAGCGGTGAAGGTGTTGAGCGTGTATTCCAAACGCACAGCCCTCTTATCGACAGCGTAACAGTTAAGCGTCGCGGTGCAGTTCGCCGTGCGAAGCTTTACTATCTACGTGAGCGTTCTGGTAAATCTGCACGTATTAGAGAAAAACTTAACTAATACGCGCTGTTTATCAACGCAAAAAAAAACGGGTTGCAGCCTTCGGGTTGCAACCCGTTTTGGTTTTAAGGGAACAATTTTTCTATTGTATTAATTCGCTTAATTAAGAGAGCAGTTTTGAAGCGATAAAACGTCATTGATAACAAGGCAAAAATGTCGTTATTTAGTCATTCTCGGCAATAGCTCCTGCATTGCTCTACCTTCTGCATCCATGCAGTCATAAATCAGACATTTTTAACGCAGGTAGCGAGAGGTTTAATCCCTCAAAATGATGAAGCATTATTGTGGATTGAAATTAGCTGGCTTCTTCTTATTTTACTTTTCACACCTCTTTCAATAATTCCCGTACAGCAATATTTGAACTGGCGTATTTCCCCCGTGTGATTAGCCCCAAGGACTTTGTACTTTGCTGCTTATGCTGGTACTATATTTCGTATTAAAAGGTTTACTTTTTTGTATATTTTAGTTTACGTTTTGGGTTTGAGGTGTGGTAACAGTGGATAAGCTAGCAGAATTAAGAGCAGGGATCGATGAATGTGACGCGCAATTAGTCGCGTTATTAGCAAAGCGTAATGGTATTACAGAGCAAATAGGGGCTATTAAGCAGCAAACAGGGGCGCCATTACATGCGCCTGACCGTGAAGCCGATTTGCTGGCAGCTCGTCGCCAAGAGGCAATGAGTCAAGGCGTTAACCCTGAGCTTGTTGAAGATATCCTGCGTCGTATGATGCGAGAAGCGTATCAAAATCAGCAAGGGAGCTTGGCCTGTTCTGCTCCTCAGCTATCTCCGATTGTCATTGTGGGTGGTCAAGGGGCTATGGGGCAATTATTTGCCCAACAATTTATTCGTTCTGGGTATGAAGTCCGTATTTTAGATAAACAACAGCAGGCTGATAGTGAAGCTATTTTAGCAGGCGCAAAGTTGGTGTTAGTGAGTGTGCCAATCAATGCGTTAGAGCAGGTAGTAGCAGCATTACCAACGCTTGATGATGAGTGTTTATTGGTTGATATAACCTCGGTGAAGCAAAAGCCATTAAAAGCATTAATGGCAGCTCATTCAGGCCCTGTTGTTGGCTTACACCCAATGTTTGGCCCCGATATATCTCATTGGGTAAAGCAGACTGTTGTGGTATGTGAAGGACGTAATCATGAAGTTGCGCAAGGATTATTGGCACAATTACAAGTGTGGGGCTGTCAGGTAGTGGAAATGGATGCTAAAAAGCATGATGAAGCAATGCAAATTATCCAGGTCATGCGCCACTTAACGACTTTTGTTTATGGTCAGTTTTTAGCAAAACAAAGTCATACACTCGCAGAACTGAGAAGTTGTTCATCACCCATTTATCAGCTAGAACTCATGATGGTTGGTCGTTTATTTGCGCAGTCGCCAGAGCTTTACTCTGATATTATGCTTGCGCAATTTGATGATGTCGAAGCCTTATTGGCTAACTACCAAGATACGTTTGCGCAAACATTAGAAAAATTAAAAGCGGGTGATAAAGCCGCTCTTATAGATGCCTTTGCAGAAGCTAAAGCGTATTTTTCAGATGCAACGGCACATTTCTTGACACAAAGTCGTAGCTTATTGAATAAAGCGAATGATGCTAAAGTGCTTGATTAACACTGTCGCTTAAGTAAAAGCGAGCACATTGTTTGCTGCTCGCTATACACTGCTTATTAGTGACCGCCTAATGAGCCAGGTAATCCACCCGAATGGTGTTGAATAAGTCCCCATTGATAGAGTAATTCAGTCATATCAGACAAACTAAATAACGTCATACTTAAACCTACTACAGTCAATACGATTGTATAAGGCAGTGCCATAAAGACCATTCGTCCGTAAGAAAGCCTGAGCACGGGGGCGAGTGTCGAGGTGAGTAAAAATAAAAATGCAGCTTGACCATTTGGTGTCGCCACACTAGGCAAGTTAGTCCCTGTATTAATTGCAACGGCTAACAAATCAAATTGATCACGACTGATTTGCCCCGCCTCTAACGCGGCAGCGACTTCATTAATATAAACTGTACCAACAAAAACATTATCGCTCACCATAGAAAGTAATCCATTCGCAATAAAGAACATCACCAATTGTAACTGCCCTTCAAATGTCAGCACCCAACTGATAACCGGCGTAAACAAATGTTGGTCGATTATTACTGCAACAATTGAAAAGAATACACACAGCAGAGCGGTAAAGGGGAGTGCTTCTTCAAATGCTTTTCCTAACTGGTGCTCTTCAATGATCCCTGCACTGGCAGTGGCAAAAATAATCACCGATAAACCAATTAACCCGACGGTTGCTAAGTGTAAAGCAAGTCCAATGATGAGCCACACCGCTATTACTGCTTGAATAGCCAAATTGACTTTGTCACGCGTTGTTCGTTTTTTCTCAAGCTTTTTAGCATGCTCAGATAATATGGTGTGAATAGGAACTGGCAATTTAGCACCGTAACCAAATGTCTTCGTTTTTTCGAGTAGAATAGTTGTCGCTACACCTGCAATCATTACAGGCAAGGTGATGGGGAGCATGCGAAAGAAAAACTCTCCGAAAAACCAGCCAGCACGTTCTGCAATAATTAAATTTTGCGGTTCACCAACCATGGTGCATACGCCCCCTAATGCAGTGCCTATTGAAGCATGCATCAACAAATTGCGTAAAAATGCCCGAAATTCTTCCAATTCTTGACGATTGACAGGACGCACTTGATTATCGTCGTTTATATCATGTTCACTGCTGGAGTCTTTCCCCGAAGCAACTTTGTGGTAAATGCTGTAAAAACCCATTGCAACGGCAATAACAACCGCCATGACAGTCAGGGCATCAAGAAATGCAGATAAGAATGCAGCAGCAAGTGTAAAAGACAGCGACAGCACTGTTTTACTGCGAACTGAGACAACTAACTTAGTGAAAATATACAGTAACAGATCTTTCATAAAGTAAATGCCCGCAACCATAAAGATCAACAGTAAGATGACATCCACATTTTGAACTATTTCATGTTCAACCTGACCCGCTGAAGTCATTCCAATAAACATCGCTTCTATCGCCAGAAGTCCACCGGGTTGAAGCGGATAGCATTTTAATGCCATAGCAAGGGTAAAAATAAACTCTAGTACCAGCACCCAGCCAGCAATATAAGGGTTTAATTGAAATAAAATCGGATTTAACAATAAAAAAGCAAGAATGGTGTATTTATACCATTGTGGCGAATTCCCTAAAAAGTTTTTAAAGATTGCCGGCAGAACTCGTTGCTGCATTGCAGTACCTTATTAGATGGGATGATAACGCTAATAAGTTAATTCACTTAGCGTTAACAGTAAATATGCTGTTAGTGTAATTTTAGTATAGCTAAAGTACGATAACGATTGTTAATTATTAACTTAAGTGTGGTTTATTAATACTAGGCTAATTATTTCGTTATTATATTTAGATTTTTATGTACACTGGATGGACTTTACTTGTTAGTTACAGAGCATCTGGTACAATCAGTGGGTTGATCGCTTTGTGCGATAGAAGTATGTGCTAACCCAAGTGGAAATTGAATGAGAATTTTTAAAGCGAAAAGTCCAGCAGGTTTTGCTGAAGAATACATTGTTGAATCTATTTGGAATGGTGACTTTCCGCCTGGCTCAATTCTTCCAGCAGAACGAGAGTTGTCAGAGTTAATAGGTGTTACTCGTACCACTTTGCGTGAAGTGCTACAGCGTTTGGCGCGTGATGGCTGGTTAACGATTCAACATGGTAAACCAACTCGCGTTAATAATTTCTGGGAAACCTCAGGCCTTAACATTCTAGAGACGTTAGCACGACTAGATGAAGACAAAATGCCAGAGCTTACCGATCAACTTCTATCGGCTCGCACTAACATTAGTGCCATTTACACTCGTGCTGCAATAAAATTAGCTCCTGAACGCGTGATCGAAATTTTATCGCAAAGTGAGCGGCTTGAAGACAGCGCGCAAGCATTTGCAGACTACGATTACAAAGTGCATCATGAACTTGCTGTCGCAGGTAACAACAGAATCTATGTACTTATCTTAAATGGCTTTAAAGGTTTTTACTCAAAAATCGGTTGCCATTACTTCTCTGATTCGCGTACACGTGAGCTTGCTCGCCAATTTTATAAAGATTTAACCTCGCTTGCTGAGCGTCATGAACACGACGGGGCTATTTCGCTTATGCGTAAATACGGCCATCAAACGGGTGAAATCTGGCAGCAGATCCGTGGTGATATGCCAGAAGATATCATGGACTAACAGCCCTTAGTTATGCGCCTTTTTATATTTGAGAACCCAGCTTTAAGCTGGGTTTTTTGTATTTATTTAACAATAAGGTGGGTTCATAATCACCCTGCATCATAAGGTAATTCGATAGGCATAGCGCATATCTTTTTATATCAATTTTTCCGATTGCATATATCGCTTTTTTCGATTGTTCATTTGCCTGTAACCTCTTTAAACTATCTTGCTAAATATCGATACTTACTCTTGGTTTTTGTTTTTTCGGAACCATATATATGTGAGTATTGCGTAGGCAATTGGAAATAAACTCAAATATTTGGAGATAAAAATGGGTGTATTAGTTGGCCGTCAGGCACCAGACTTTACTGCAGCAGCTGTTCTTGGTAACGGTGAAATCGTTGAAAACTTCAACCTAAAAGACACTATCAAAGGTAAAAAAGCAGTTATCTTCTTTTACCCGTTAGACTTCACTTTCGTATGTCCTTCAGAGTTAATCGCTTTCGACAAGCGTTTTGAAGAGTTCCAAAAGCGTGGCGTTGAAGTAATCGGTGTTTCTATCGATTCACAATTCTCACACAACGCATGGCGTAACACTGCTGTTGCTGACGGCGGTATTGGTCAAGTTAAATATGCACTAGTTGCAGACGTTAAGCACGAAATCTGTCAAGCGTACGACGTTGAGCACCCAGAAGCAGGTGTTGCTTTCCGTGGTTCTTTCCTAATCGACGAAGAAGGTACAGTACGTCACCAAGTAGTTAACGATTTACCATTAGGCCGTAACATTGATGAAATGCTTCGCATGGTTGACGCACTAGCGTTCCACAGCGAGCACGGTGAAGTATGTCCAGCAGGTTGGACTGAAGGTAAAAAAGGTATGGATGCAAGCCCTGAAGGTGTTGCTAAATTCCTTTCTGAAAACGAAGGCGACCTATAATTTAGGCCTTTGTTGAAAGTATTAAAAAACCCGCCAATTGGCGGGTTTTGTTTTATCTGGTATGCGTTTAGTTAAAGCGCATTGTTAGCTTTGTATAGAAATAACGTCCACGAGGGTTATGCACGCTTGATACATAGCCATATAAGTCGCTATCACCATCACCAATTGCAAATGGAGGATCTTCGTCAAATACGTTATTAACGCCCACAGAGAGTTTTAGTTTTTCTGAGAAGTTATACGCAGTCTGTAAATCAACCAGTGTTTGAGAGTCAACCATGCGTGATGTGTTGCTATCAAAGTCTAGGTTACCGTCAAAGTCGATATCAGGGGTATCTTCAAACTCACCGATGTAACTCACATTCACATTCGTATTAAAGTCACCCATTTCCCAGTTAGTGCTGAATATCCAACGATTTTCTGGGTAACGATATTCACCCGTATAATCACGGCCATCTTTCTTAAATTCATTTTGGTATGCCCATTCAAGATTGAATTTTAAGAACCCGTAGTCATTCATTGCATGCGTGTAATTAGCAGAGACATCAACACCAGATACTTCTTGTGAGGATACATTTTCGAAAGTGCTATGTACTTTTTGAATAACCCCTAAGCTTAGGCCGCCTTGAGGCGCAAGTCGTACACACACTGTGCTATTTTGATCATTACAATTTTGATCGTAAATAGGGCCGAATTCTTGCTCATCAATTTTATTGTCTTGCGTTATGCTCCATACATCAATACCGAAACCAAATTCAGCTGTGGGTGCCCAAATAAAGCCAACGTTCCAAGATTCAGATTCTTCAGCTTCTAGGTTTGGATTACCTGCAAACTGAATGTTGTAATCAAGTGCATTACAATCAAGCCCTGTCGCTTGGCATCGGTAAGTATCTACAAAGAACTGACTTTCTTCTGAGGGACCTAAACCAATTTGTGCTAATGAAGGTGCTCTGAAACCTTGTGCCCAAGAACCACGAACAGTGATTGAATCGGTTGGTGCCCAACGTACAGCTACTTTTGGATTGGTTGTTGAGCCAAAGTCACTGTAATCATCATAGCGACCCGCTAACTGTAACTCTAGGTTATCTGCAAGCGGGATTGAAAACTCAATATACGCAGCATACTGGTCACGCTCAGCTGCTGCTGACACTGACTCGGTACCAAAAATTAAACCACGTTGAAATTGATCATCAGGAATATCACTTACATCTTCCTCACGGTATTCAATACCGGCGGCCATCATAACGACATCATCACCAAAGCTAAATGCTTCACCACTGATATTGGCATCGAATGAGGTCATATGCGACTCACCACGGCGCACCAGACTTGTTGTAATTCTGTCGATAACCGCAGGGTCGTTATAGGTGCCACCAAATGGATTGTAATTACCCGCATCAATTTCTTGCTGAAGAAAGTCGGTACGCACCCAGCCCTGGCTTCTACTGCCTGTTTGCATTGATTTACTGCGGCCTTTTTGAACGGCTGTCTCCCAGCTCCAATCATTAATTTCACCTTTTAAGCCAGCCACAAAACGCAGTGTATCTGATTCGATATCCCATTGGCGAGGACCTGCATCAACGGTACGATACCGACCAATTTCAATATCTTGACCAAAAGGATTGTTTGGGTGACTTGCTGGTACCGTGAGTCCTGCGTCTTCATCAAGAGGAGTGGGAGCACCCGCTGCCTGTGAGGAGTTATGCTGTACTGCCATTTCCATAAATGCAGTGATGCCATTATCAAAGTTATATTCAAACTGTGAAATAGCGCCAACACGTTCAGACGCCGGTGTTATATAGCCATAGGGGCCATAGTCAAATAAACAGCTACCACTGGCGGTTGCATTTTCTGCAGGGCAAGATGGGTCAATTGTTTTTTCGCCATCGACGTAAAAGTAGCCTGGAAAACCACGCGAAGAGCGGAAATCCATACCACCATATGGTTCTTGGTTAGCGGTGCCTAGGCGTCCCATTTCATCTGACGATAATGCCGTATTATTAAAATAATCAATAATAACAGACGCACTACTTTTTTCTGTGCTTGTCCCCCATACTAAACTCGCTGTTTTTTCTTCATAATTAGGTCCGTCAGTACCACCATAACCTAAGTTGACCTCTAGACCATTAATGTCTTTTTTAAGAATAATATTAACTACACCAGCAACCGCGTCAGAGCCATAAATAGCAGATGCACCGTCTTTTAAAATATCGATACGCTCGATTGCTGAAACAGGAATAGAGTTAATATCAACAAATGAGTTGGTAATACTTTCTGCGAAAGCACTAATAGCAACACGGCGTCCATTGATAAGTACTAAGGTTGCATCCGAACCTAAGCCACGTAAGCTCACGGCAGCAGCGCCATTTGCTGTTGAATCTTGGTTATTCCCACGGGTTGAAAATGTGCCATTACCGGCAACTGGCATACGCTCTAAAAGCTGTTGTAGGTTGTCATAACCCATATTATCAATATCTGCGCGACTGATTGATTGGATAGGTGAGGGTCCCTCAATATCTGAGCGTTTAATACGTGAACCGGTTACTTCGATGCGCTCAACTTTTTCAGCGCTTTCTGATGATTCGGCAGCAACTGAGGTGAAAGTTGTGCCCGCTAATGCGGCAATGGTAAAAACAGTAAGAGGTCGTCGAATAAAGTGATGAGTTTTCTTCATAAATTTCAATCCTTGTTTAATTGTGAGATTTTTGTGAAATAATCACAGTAAAGATTGATACCATGTAAATGGTTGGTTTTGAAATACTACAAAAGAATGAGGTTGACACGTGGAAACGTTTCAAAATGTTAAAAGTGAGGTAGAGTAAGGGGGTCAGAGCCTAACAGAAAGTTAGGCTCAAGCAGGGATTTTATGCTTTATGTTTCATCAGGCGTTCTTTTTCACGCGCCCAATCTTTGTTTTTCCCATCTTCACGTTTATCGTGCATCTTTTTACCTTTAGCGAGGTGGAACTCCAACTTCACCCAGCATTTTTTCCAGTACATGGCAGTGGCGATCAGTGAATAACCATCACGCTCTGTTGCACCGATAAGACGATCGATTTCACGTTTGTTCAAAAGTAATTTGCGATACCTAAGCGGATCACAAATTACATGTGTTGAAGCACTGTTGAGAGGCTGAATTTGACTGCCAAGTAAAAATGCTTCGCCGTTTTTAATGTGAATATAAGTCTCAGAGATGTTTACTTTACCAGCTCGGATACTTTTTACTTCCCAGCCCTGTAGTTCAACCCCTGCTTCAAACTTATCGTGTAAAAAATACTCATGACGCGCTTTTTTGTTAAGCGCGATAGTATTGCTTGTCGATTTAGATGATTTTTTCTTAGCCATAGTGGTTCATATTATACGTAAAAACAGCGTTTTTACATCGCTTTTTTAAGGCTTTATACAAATAATCCCGTTACTAAAATTTGGGGAAATAGCCAAAGCTTGCTAAAATTCGCCGACACAGTTGGGAGTGAATATGCCACAAATAGAAAAAAGTGCGCTGGTAATGTACAGCAGTAAAGAAATGTTTGATTTAGTGAACGATGTTGATGCGTACCCTGAGTTTTTACCACATTGTTCAGACGCTAAAATTATTGCACAACAACCCAGCGGTATGACGGCCAGTTTAGAAATATCGAAAGCGGGTTTAAAAAAGTGGTTTACCACAGAAAATACCTTTATTGATGAGCAAACCGTTGCTTTACGTTTAGTTGATGGTCCTTTTAAAAGCTTGCAAGGGAAATGGCATTTTTTACCTTTAGACGATAAAGCGTGTAAAGTGCAATTACACTTAGAGTTTGAATTTGCGAGTAAACTAATTGAGCTTGCTTTTGGTAAGGTGTTTAACGAAGTGGCAAAGAATATGGTGAATGCTTTTACCCAACGTGCGAAAACGGTGTATGGAGTCCGCTCATGATAAGTGTTGAAGTTGTATTTGCGTTACCTACAACCGCGACAAGTTTACTTGTCGAAGTACCAGAGGGAACCACTGTTGAGCAAGCTGTTATTAAATCGGGCATTATCGAAAAGTGCCCCGAAATAGATGCAAATAACCTCACATTAGGTGTGTGGAATCGCACTTGCAAGTTAACACAAGAGGTTAAGCAAGGGGATAGAATTGAAATTTATCGCCCATTAATTGCAGACCCCAAAGATGCACGCAGACGTCGTGCAGAGAAAGCCAAAGAAGAAGGTAGAGCTAATAAAGTTACCGGTGGGCGCCCACTGAATAAAGCATAGTAACCTATTGAAAGTGAATCACTTACTGCACGTTCTAAGCGGTGGTTTTATCTATTTAGCATACAAAAAAGGGTCGCTTTTGCTACCCTTTGTTTTTATATTTACTCTTGTTCAAGTGGGGTATTGAACTCACTTGGTTGCTCATAATCACCTGATATTGACACGAGCTTATTATCTTCAAAATTAACCGTTAACGATTTGCGTTGTTCATTGCTACGGCCTAGATTAAAAACATAAAGATAATGCCAAGTATTCTTGTCGAATGAATCTTCTGCAACCGGTTTACCAAGTACGTAAACCACTTGCTCACGAGTCATATTAACGCGAAGCTTATCAACGTCAGATTGTTCTAAAAAGTTACCCTGAGGAATGTTGATGCGATAAACCCAACTAGAACACCCAGCGGTAGCACTTAAAGTAAGGGTAAGTACTAACCAAAAAGAAAAAGTTTTAAACGACTGCATTATTTGTTTGAATCCTTATTTTTTATACACTGCATGATACCGATTAGTCACAGAAGGTAAAACCCTTTTCAATAATTGTTTTACTGAAACATGATTAATGCTCACGAGGCACAGATTTGACCACCGACACGACAAAAAGTTTACCTGAATCAATAAAAAAGCGCGACAGTTCTCAATCACACTGGCATTTGTATATTGTGCAGACTCGTTTTGGCCACTGGTATACAGGGATCAGCACCGATGTTGAAAAACGTTTTGCAGCTCACCAAGCTGACAAAGGGGCAAAAAATTTAAAAGGAAAAGGACCTTTAACCTTAATTTATCAGCAACCGGTTGGCTCTCGCAGCGAGGCTAGTAAGCTTGAGATTCAGGTTAAAAAGTTAAACAAAGCGCAAAAAAGGCAGTTTGTTATCACAGCCAAGTTACCTGGTTAGGGCACTAACAAACTCTGCAATTTTGCTCACTGCGTGTTCAAATAACCTAAAGTCAATGTGCTCTAGGGTATCACTCGGTTGATGATGGTGTTTATCGTGTCCCATGCCAAAATAAATATAAGGGACACCTGCTTTTGCAAACGAATAGTGATCGCTGGCTCTTCGCCAATCAACGTTAAGATCAAATAATCGATTAAGTCGGGCAGATGAACTGGTTGCAAAAAATGTAATGTTTTCATCAGAAAGTCCAGTAATTACTGTTTTATACTGCGCTATTGATTGGCCGTCTAAAAAGGCATAAATGCGAGGTTTTCGCTTGTTAACCACGAGCATATCCAGATTAATATTTAATGCGATATCTGCGCTGTTTAATTGTGACACTAAATAGTCACTGCCATGTAAGCCATTTTCTTCTGCATCGGTGGCAACGAACATTAATTGGTTCTGATGGGGCTTATCGGCGAAATACGCTGCTAAATAGAGTAAAGCAGCAACACCGCTGGCATTATCGTTTGCGCCAGGATAGAGCTTAGTCCCGCGTTGCCCTAAATGGTCATAATGTGCAGTAAAGATAATCTTTTTACATTGAGTGCAAGCGGATGGTTTAGTTGCAATGATATTGCGGGCAGTGGCTTTTTGATAAAAAGTTGCGGGGTATTGAAATGTTTGTTCTTGAACTTCATAGCCTAATGAGGTTAAGCGGCTTGCAATGTAATCAGCGGCACGCTTTGCGCCGATTGTATTGGTTTTCCGACCATAAAATTGCGTTGAAGTAAGCGTTGTGACATCTTGTTTTAAATGAGAGTCAGCACTGGCAAACGCAGCATCACAGTAAAATAAGCTACTGGTAATCAGTAAGCTTTGCAGTATGCGAACGCAGTGCCTGTAGTTTACTTTCATAACGCTGTTTATCATGATCAAAATCTGCTTTATTGTTCGCCATGGTCAGGTATTTTTTGGCTAGTTTCAAGTCACCTAGCTGAAAATATATACGTGCAAGGCCAAAGTCACTGTCATGTAAGTTACTATCTAAAGTGCGTGCTTTTTTAAAATGCGCTATCGCATCTTCATAGCGCCCAGTTGCGTAGGCATCATTGCCAAGCGAAATATGATAATACGGATTAGTTTGACGCTTTTTATCTAGCTGTGTGAGGATGGCATCACCCTGTTGTTCACGATTCGTCAAATTGTAAAGCAGTGCTAGGTTGCCCAAAGCCGTGTTGTTATCAGCATCTAAGGTTATGGCATATTGGTAGGCTACTTCTGCCTCTGGGTAGAGGTTTGTTAGCCTTAAGAGCACACCTAAGTTCCCCCAAGCTCCTGAATAAGCGCTATCTGTATTGATAGCAGCTTTGTAATAACTGTATGCACGACCATAGTCATGGCTAAGCATGGCCGAAACCCCTTTGTTGTTATAAAACATGGCGGTGATACGTGCTTTATTAATATGACTGGTTTTAAATGCTGCCTGACGGCTATTTGGATCAAAATCAATCACTAATGAACGCGAACCAGGATAAATAATCGTGCGGTTTATGGCGTGTTTGTCGTGTTCTCTTACCTTTAAATTTATGTGTCCTGTCAGTAAGCTAAAGCCATTATTTCGTGCCCAATACTCTGGAATGTGAACCTTTTGAAATTGCCCTTCAAGACCAAGATACTCGGCTAAGCTGTACGCTAATATTGATAAAGAGAGGCAGTTGGCATTTAAATCAGCATAGGCTTGATTCGCGGTTAGTGTCGCGCCTGATTGATAAGACAATGAGGCATCACCATTTTCTAATAAAAAGTGCAGTAAGCGTTTAGTTGTCTCGAGTGAGCGAGTGTCTTCAGGAAAAGCACTGTCTAACTGACGTTTAATACGCGGAGTTAGCGCAAAAATTTCTTCCTGACTTTCGACTTTTGAAAGCCTAAATTCATCAAGCTCAGTGAGTGCTAATGGCGCAGGGGCCAACTGCTTAGGTGTATTATTACATGCTGATAAAAAGCAAAGACTTGATAATAGAGCAATCGTAGGCGCGTTCATAAGGCCCCCTTTAATTAACAGCCTAGGGAATCACATGTCTGTAAGTATAGGCTGTAATTAAAAAAGGGTCAGTGTTTACTGTTACAAAAGGTGTCAGCGTTTATCAAAGGTCGCAACAAGATCGTCTAGCGTTTGCGCACTGCTTGCTAAATCCTTTATTGCTTGCTCAGTGTCAATCTGCTCATGCATCACGGTATCGCTGATATCGCTAATTTGCTCAATATTGCGTCCGACATCAGCAACGACATTGCTTTGCTCCTCTGTGGCCGTCGCAATTAATGTTGCCATATCATTAATCTCATTAGCTGCATTGGTGATCGTGTTAAGCAACTCAACAGAGCTTTGCATGGCATTAACACTCAATTGAGCGCGTGATTTAGAATGATTTATATGTTCGACAACAAGATCGGATGTGCTTGTTAATTCACTGATCATCGTTTGGATTTCATTCGTCGATTGTGAGGTTCTGCTGGCAAGTGCGCGTACTTCATCTGCAACAACAGCAAAACCACGACCATGCTCACCAGCGCGAGCAGATTCAATCGCGGCGTTAAGCGCTAAAAGGTTTGTTTGCTCAGAAATACCACGAATAGCATCAACAATGCTGGCAATTGCCTGCGTTTTGTTTGCAAGTTCGTTAACTTGTTCCGTAATGTTGTCGATGTCGGTTGCTAATTCAATTATTGCTTCTTTACTTTGGGTCACCTGCGTATGACTTTGTTCGGTACTGTGTTTACTGGTTTCTGTCAGTTTTGCGGTATTCGTGGCGCTGGAGGCAATTTCTTGTACCGTCGCGCCCATTTGATTAATTGCGGCAGCAACTGAAATTGTCTGTTCTTTTTGATTATCAAGTGCTTCAGAGTTCTTTTGGGCCTGCTTAAATACATGGGCCGCGCTTTGTCTTATTTCGCGACTTTCTTGCGCTACTTGCATGATGGCCGTTTCAATTTTTGAAATGAATTGGTTAAAGCCCGTGCTTAAGTTAGCCAGTTCAGGCTGCTCAGATTCTGGCAAACGGTATGCTAAGTTTGCATCACCAGAGCCTAAACGCATGAACAGCTCTGCCATTTTTGATAGGGGGGATGACAGTGTTTTTGCTAATAAGAAACCTGCGAAGCTGGCAACTAGCGCAATGACAATTGCAAAGCTGATTATCTGCCATTGTAACACTTGAATACTGGCAAATACCTCATTTTTGGGCACTTGAGCAATGACAAATAAATCGGTATTTTTAATTGGGCTGGCAGCAAGCAGTGTTGCTTCGCCATTCAGGTCGAGTTCGTGTAAATTAAAATCTTGATTGGTTAGTAAAGAGTCTGTAATACCTGGCTGGTACACCGAATCTAGTTTTGCCTTAGCCACTTTACTGGCATCTTTATGTAATTGAATTAAGCCATTTTTATCTGCTATGAACACAAACCCAGTTTCTTCAATCTTAAACCTTTGTAGCATGGCTTGCATGTCATCAATGCTTTTTGCCAATCCTGCAAGACCAATACCATTGGTTTGCTGGTGGTTAACAAACATTTTTACATCAGTGGGCGACTCTTGATAAATACTGATAGAAAAAGGCACTGATGATTGCGTGAAGTCAAAAAACCAACTGTCTTGCTCTTTCGTAAGCACACGTAAAAAACCATCTTGATTCCAATATTGTGCAGTTTCACGATTGGCCCATGATGCCGTGGCTAAATCATACTGTTTAACAAGGCGGTTGAGCTCTTTGAGCAGCGTATTATCGTTATTATTTCCTGAGCGAGCCCATTCTAAAACGAACTCGTTGCTAGAAAGCTGTTCTGCAGCGCTGATCATTTGGTTTATATCGTGGGTGATATAGTTATCAATTGCTTGCAATTTACTTGGCAGTTCAGATTCAATCATACGGTGTTCGATGATTTTTTTTGCACTGTAAAGGGCTGTTGCACCGATAAGTGCTGCAACGATAAGAGCAATAGAACTGCCTAGTAGAGTTATTTTTTTGGTAATGGTAAGTTGATTTAACGCCATGAAAGTGTCTTAGTTTACAACAAATAAGAGAGTAATTTTAGCATACACTTTGCAGATGACGAATAAATGTAGGGACAAAAAAAAAGCCCAAAGCATATGCAATTGGGCTTTGTTTCTAACAAGCGAAACTTACTTTCCAGGGTTAAACAATTTTCTTCATTGCTGACATGTAACCGCGTAGTTTACTGCCTACCACTTCCACAGGGTGCTCTCGAAGTGCTTTATTCACAGCGATCAACGTTTGGTTATCAACCTGATTGCTGGTGCTATCAAGGCCTTTACCAATGACATCAGTATCCATGTTTTGCATAAAGTCTTTTAGCAGTGGTAAACACGCATGGTTGTATAAGTAACAGCCATATTCTGCGGTATCGGAAATAGTTCTGTTCATTTCAAAAAGTTTTTTACGCGCAATCGTATTAGCAATTAGTGGCGTTTCGTGCAGTGATTCATAGTAAGCCGATTCAGCAATGATGCCCGCTGCTGTCATGGTTTCAAATGCCAGTTCAACGCCAGCTTTTACCATTGCAACCATTAGAATACCTTGGTCGAAGAAGGTTTGTTCATTGATCTCTTCATCAGTATTTTGTTGCTTTTCGAATGCTGTTTCTGCTGTTTCTGCGCGCCATGCGAGTAATTTTGCATCATCTTCAGCCCAATCAGCCATCATGCCACGAGAAAACTCGCCGCTGATAATATCGTCCATGTGCTTATTATAAAGAGGGCGCATGATTGTTTTTAGCTGCTCGCTTAACTCAAATGCCTTTACTTTCGCAGGGTTCGATAAGCGGTCTAACATGTTTGTTACACCACCATATTTTAGTGCTTCGGTGATTACTTCCCAGCCGTATTGAATCAATTTAGAGGCATAACTAGGATCAATCCCTTTTTCAACCATTTTGTCAAAACACAGTAATGAGCCGGTTTGTAACATGCCGCATAAAATAGTTTGCTCACCCATTAGGTCTGACTTAACTTCAGCAATAAATGATGATTTTAGTACACCTGCGCGGTGGCCACCGGTGCCAGCCGCGTATGCTTTTGCTTGTGCTAGGCCATGTCCTTGCGGATCATTTTCAGGGTGAACAGCGATAAGCGTAGGGACACCAAAGCCGCGTTTGTACTCTTCGCGTACTTCAGAGCCTGGGCATTTAGGCGCTACCATAATGACCGTTAAATCTTCGCGAATTTGCATACCTTCTTCAACAATGTTGAAACCATGTGAGTAGGCAAGGGTCGCGCCTTGTTTCATAAGTGGCATGATGGCATTCACAACGGATGTATGTTGCTTATCAGGTGTTAAGTTTAATACTACATCGGCAGTTGGGATAAGTTCTTCGTATGTACCAACAGTAAAACCGTTTTCAGATGCATTTAAGAATGATTGACGACGCTCAGCAATAGCCGACTCGCGCAACGTATATGAAACATCTAAACCTGAATCACGTAAATTTAAACCTTGGTTAAGACCTTGTGCGCCACAACCGACAATAACGAGTTTTTTCCCTTTTAAAGCGTCTACGCCATCAGTAAATTCTGATGGATCCATAAATTCACATTGCGCTAATTGCGCTAACTGCTCACGTAAAGGAAGAGTGTTGAAATAATTCGCCATTGTTAGTGTCCTATTAATACTAGTTTGTTAGAAAACAAAGAGTCGTTCTTTGTATGGGTTAACAGTATGCAATTTTAAACCTTGCGTAAAATGATATATTTGCATTAAAGTGTTTCATAAAATGAAATGGTGAAATTATGGATCACAAGCATCTACATTACTTTTTAGCATTGGCGAAAACATTACACTTTGCGAGGGCCAGTGAGCTTTGCCATATCAGTGCTCCGACACTGAGCCGAAACATTAAGCAGCTTGAGGAGGAGGTTGGCGTCGTCTTGTTCAATCGAGATAATCGCACGGTTAAATTAACTCGAGAGGGTGAGTCTTTTATTGAATATGCTAACGCAACGTTAGCGAATTGGCACCGTTTCAAAGCGAATGTACAAGAGCCACAGCAGCATATATACGGTAATGTGAGTATTTATTGTTCGGTCACCGCCTCGTATAGTTTTTTACATCAGATATTAGAACAGCTACGGATGCAGCATCCCTATATTGAAATAACTTTAAATACGGGTGATCCAGCACTGGCTATTAATCGGGTTTTAGATGGTCATGAAGCCATGGCCATTGCAGCAAAACCTGCTAAGTTACCGGGGCAAATAGCATTCACCAGTATTGGTTACTCGCCTTTGGTACTTATTGCTCCTAAAATTGTGTGTCCTATTAGTGAGCAGCTTAAAGATGAAAATAATATTGCCTGGTCAAACCTTGAGTTTATCGTGGCAGAGCAGGGGTTATCCCGACAGCGTTTAGAGCAGTGGTGGCGTAAGAAAAACATTCATGGTCGAATTTATGCACAAGTAGCGGGACATGAAGCCATGGTATCAATGGTGAGTTTGGGTTTAGGGGTGGCAATGGTGCCGAAGATCGTGCTCGACAACAGTCCGCTAAAAGATAAAGTTCAAATTATTAGTGATGCCGAACAAACTATTCCTGGTTTTGATATTGGTTTAGCGGTACTCAACAAAGAGCGGCATGACCCGGCACTGAATGCGATTTGGAGTATTGCGCAATCGTTAACTCAACAGGCAATCTAATACTTTTATGCTCGCTTATTTGGTTGGGTGTATGAGTTTAATTTGGTTCTTTTGGTTGTTCTGTTTTTGTATAGGTATATTATTTTTTTATAGTTATTTAGTATGGTTTTTTAAAAGTTTAACTCGTGGTTTGTACTGGTTTATGTCTGTTAAATTGCTTTTTTATTGATTTTTTTCAATGTGTTGCTACCGTAATTTAAAATAATAAAAATTCATGGCAACGACACATGGTATTGTCTGCTCAAGCCGCTCATTCTTTAGGTTATTCTAGCCACTGTTTAAAGCTAGCCATTCCATTAATGGTGAAATATAAAATTCCCATAACGCCGCTTAATTATGCAATTTGGTATTGCTATGTTAGTGACAAGAACCATGATTTAAATAAAGAGCTGGATGGCTTTATTAGCAGATTTAATGGCTGTAGTTATGAGCAAGCTAACTACTTATTCAACAAGTACCTTTCAGTCAATGACCTATCCTTATTTAATCAGCTTTCGAATAGTTTTGATGATGTTGTAGGGCAAGTCCAACATGATTTAACTGCAGCGCTTAATCAATCAACGCAGTTTAATCAGGTATTATATGCATGCAGGGAGAAGTTACACGATGCTGATATTAGTAAAGAAAGAGGCTTCGATGATGTACTTCACTGTGTTGAGCGTTTAACTAACGAATCAGCCGCATTACAAAATCGCACGCAAGATTTTCAAAATCAACTAGCCCTAGCATATGCAAAAATTATAACGCTAAAACAAGAGCTGATTGATTCAAAAAGAAAAGCTGAAAAAGATACGCTCACTGGGCTTTTTAATCGCGGCAAATTTGATGAAGATATTACCGTTTTTTGTCAGCGTGATGATTTAGCCGAAATCGCTGTGCTAGTGATGGTCGATATTGACCACTTTAAAGTATTTAACGACACTTTTGGTCACCAAAAAGGTGATCAAGTCTTACGTGCTGTTGCGGTAAAATTACTGAAGTATATCGCAAGTGCTGGCCAAGTTTATCGTTATGGGGGAGAAGAGTTCTGTTTCACTGCGCAGTTTGCCAGCATCAGTGATATGACTAACTTTACTCAACAACTGCGTTTAGCCATCACAAAATTACACATTAAAGATCCTGCTTCCACGACTGTACTGGGTTATGTCACCGCAAGCTTTGGTATTGCAATTAAATCAATAAATAGTCAACCAAATCAACTCATTAAAAAAGCTGGTAAGGCACTTTATCTCGCTAAAAAGCACGGTCGTAATCGCATAGAAATTATTGAAGAGTAACAAAGTGATAGACTTACTGCGTATAAATGTATCAAATTTGTGAATAGTTGTAACTTGCTAAGGACAGTTTATTCACAACTTGGTAGTATGGTGTCATTGCATAATTCTCTTTGGTCGTAACAATAATAATGAAGTCTCAGACGATCAGGATGTGCGTAATCGTTTTTTCTGTGCTGCTTTTGCTTTCAAGTAAAGTCTATGCCGATGAATCAACACGCACTGAACGTGAAAGCCGTGTGGCTAGTCAAGAAATCGATATTAATCGCTGGCACGTAAGTGTTAATGCGGGTATTGGTGTCATGACGAACCCGCTACATGGTGGTAAAAATTTACCCTTAGTAGTGCTACCTGAAATAGCCTATTACAGCGAAAAGTGGTTTTTTGATAATGGCCGCCTCGGTTATTCTTTTCATGAAAGTGCTTCACACGTTGTTAATTTTGTGACCGAGTTTAATCCTGAAACTCGCTTTTTTATTGATTTTCATCCAAGTAATGTGTTTGCACTGCAAACATCAAATAGCTTCATGGTTGAATCAACGACCAGTGACGAACTCGTTAAGAAAAGGGTGACAATTGACGATGTACGTAAACGTCGTTGGGCACTTGATGCGGGCGTGAGCTACCACTACGTACGTGATAACCATATTTTCTCTTTTCAAGCTTTAGCTGATGTATCTGGGGTCTACCAAGGAATGCGAAGTGCATTACAATGGCAAGCACATTATCAAGTCGATGACCTTGAAATAATGCCGAGCGTAGGCATTTGGTACAAATCAGCCAAACTAAATGATTATTTTTATGGTTTATCTGCCGAAGAGTCTTTAAATGGGGTAATTGGTGTTGGCAGTAGCTGGCAACCTTATGCTAAAATCGACGCCCGTTGGCCTCTGAGTGAGACTAACTCTCTTCGTTTTCATTTAGCATATTATGACTACTCAGCCGTGGATGACAGTCCGCTTTTTGAACACACGTATTCAATGACTGCTTTTATAGGATTCAATCATATTTTTTAATATGAAGTATTTTGTTTTAAGTCTGTGTGTGTTTGTTGCTGTTATTTGGGGGTTCCCGAGTCACGCACAAGCGACTCACTTAGCTATCTCACCCAAAGTGTGTGTTGTATTACAGCAGCATGATTTTTGCGATCTTCAGTTAAAAATAAGTTGGCAAGTGGCGCAGCCTGAAGATGTGTGTTTGTACCAAAATAATCAGCAAATTCAATGCTGGAAGAACACTCGAAAAGCGCAGTTACATCATAAAGCGCGTGTTCAGGTTGAAACAATATACTCCTTAATCAATCCGCACACGGGGAGTAAAATTGCAACAGCTAAAGTTGAAGTGCAAAGCACTGAAGCAAAAACAACGAGACGCAGATTACGCTCACCGTGGAGCTTATTTTAATTCAGGAGCAACCAATGGCAAAGATTTTACTTGTTGAAGATGATCTCGGTTTACAACAGTTAACACGGGACTATCTTCAGCATAACGGGTTGGATGTTGCGGTCCTTGAACGCGGCGATGAAGTGTTTGATTACCTTGAAAACAACCCGGTAGATTTAATGATTCTAGACGTTATGTTACCCGGTAAAGATGGCTTTAGTGTATGCCGTCAGGTACGCGATAAATATAGCCTACCGATTTTAATGCTGACAGCAAAAGGTGAAGACTTTGACCAAGTTATTGGTCTTGAGCTTGGTGCTGATGACTACGTTATTAAGCCGGCTGAGCCGCGTGTTTTACTTGCACGAATTAATGCATTACTTCGCCGTGGCCAAGCAACAAACAAAATCCCTGAAGAAATTACCTTTGGCGATTTAAGCATTGATAAAACCAGTCGCATTGTTACACTCAAAGGTAATGAAATTACACTTACGTCTCATGAATTTGAATTGCTTTGGTTATTAGCGTCAAATGCAGGTGAGGTGCTAAGTCGTGAGCATGTTCATCAACATATGATTGGTCGTCAATACGATGGTTTAGACCGTACAGTTGACGTACGTGTATCACGGATCCGTAAAAAGCTGGGTGATAACAGTGATAAGCCTTATCGTATTAAAACGGTGTGGGGACAAGGTTATTTGTTCGTATCTGATGCATGGGAAATGTAAGTATTAATGGGGAAACTGTTTGCAAGCTTATACCTTTATATAATAGTTTCTTTGTTTCTGGTTAGTGGGGTCATTGAGCAACTTTGGCCCTATGAAGATACTCAACAACACATCGCCCTCGACCAAGAGTTTGGGAAATCTCTCTGGCTCTTAAGTCAAACAGAAGAGGGACTAGAAAAATTACAGCAAGCGTTTAATAGCGAACGCATTAACCGTAATGATGTCGCTCTACCTGAAGAATTAAACGCCAAGTTAAACGCTGATAAACACCTTTATCTTTTTAATCACCAACAAGAAGTCATTTGGTACATAGCACTGAATGATAAGCAGTTGTTGCATGTGGGTCCTTTTTCAGTGTCCAATCCAAGTTTTAGCTCGGTTTGGCCTTACTTTCTATTATTAACCGTGATTGGTGTGCCTGTAGGCTTATGGAGTTTCTTACTGTGGCGCGACTTCAATAAGCTGACACTTGCTTGTGAGGCGGTCGGTGGCGCACAAGATTTTGAACTTCATGATGCGTCTAAATCATTTTTCTTACCAATCACCGATACCTTAAGCGCGATGCAAGAACGCATCCAATATTTGCTTGCAGCTCAACAAGAGCTTACTTCATCAGTTTCTCATGAGTTTAGAACGCCTTTAGCACGGTTAAAATTTGCGGTTGCTATGCTTGAAGAGCAAATAGAAAATGAAAAGTCATTCGATTACATCGATAACATGCAAGCAGACATTGCTGAGCTTGAAGCCTTAGTGTCAGAAATGCTTGAATATGCCCGCCTTGATTCCCATCAGCCAAGTTTAACGCGTCGCCCTTGTGATTTAACGGCATTGATTAATAGTGTTGTGAATAAACTAGAGTTTGCCACTGACATTGATGTGCAATTGAATGCGCCGGCAGAGCTCTACTACGAATGTGATGAGCACTTTATGGCACGCTGCATTCAAAATTTACTGGGGAATGCTCAAAAGTATGCAGCCCATAAAATTCAAGTGAGTTTGCAAGAATTTCCTGATTATATACAGCTCAATGTTGAAGATGATGGCCCCGGTATTGCCCCAAGTGAGTGGCAGAGTGTATTTAAGCCATTTACACGTTTAGATAAGAGTCGAGATAAAAAAACCGGTGGATTTGGTTTAGGTCTTGCTATTGTGGCAAAAATTGTAAGCTGGCATCAAGGGCAATCAGAACTGGGTAATTCTGAGCTGGGTGGGGCAAAATTTATTATTCGCCTCTATAAGCTCGACTATACCACTGTGCATTAATAGGTCATCATTTTGAGTGACTAAACCTAACGCTTGACGTCAGTTGTGTTAAAAACTTCTGGTTGGCGACTGCATGCTTGTAGGAGGCCGAATAGTGCAGGAGCAATTGCCAAGGCACCTCAATTACAAAGTATTACCTTCGTTATTACACGGTTTTTTACGTCAGCATAACTCTCTTCGTTAAGCTAACGTGTAGTCACTCATTAGCAGACATAAAAAAAGCGCCTTAGGCGCTTTTTCTGTGGTTAAAACCAAAAATAAACAAGTAGCAAAGTAATAGACTACGTTCAAAAGTAAAAGTTCACGAAAATTGAAATTATTTTTCATCTAATAATGGCATCAGCATTTTCTCTAAACCATTGAGTTTTACTTCGTACATCATTGCTAGTTGCGCGCCAAGTTGTGTGTCTGGAAATCCTTGCTGTTTAAACCATACAAGATAGGGTTCAGGTAGCAATAAGAGGGGGCGACCAGCGTACTTTCCAAACGGCATTTTTGTATTTATCGCGAGCTTTAATTGGGCTGTATCCATTACTGTCTCAATTGGACTTATATTTATTATGAATGATACGGCAAATAGGAAAGAGAAAATAGGCTGTGACGGGCAAGAAACAGCCTATTTAGTGAGGGAGGTAGGCCCTCGGAATGACTACTGCAAAATAATACTGAATGCTAATGTAGTTGTTGGCGACTCTTTTTCGAAAACCCAAGCTGCTTGAGCCTCGTTACGATAGTCGGGTCGTCAATTCGCTCAGGTGTTTCACTGTCACGAAGAAAATGATCACGCGGAACTTGATAAACATCGAGCATCTTGTTGAATAGCACAGTTCTAATATCCATCGCTGTCATGCCATTTTGTTGTAACTCATCAAGCTGCTGTTGAATATCTACAAGTTTCCCGGAATGTGCATCATCCGTGTTTGCTAAAGATTCTCTGGTAAACTTATTTTTCATTTAAACAACCTTAAACAGTCTAACAGTAGTGCATAAATCATGAAGTACGCAAGCAGACTGATAAACTTTTTTTGTGTTAAAAATAGATACTTAGCGTAGTATCTAAGCCCAGTTTACTCCTTTTTTGACAATGATTGCTAATTTGCATGTAAAGCTTTGTAAATAAGAATGACCTAGGGTGGGTACGTCAGGTATGGGGTTAATTTCTATGTCTAAGCAAGTATATGAATATAATGAAAATAATTCTCAGTACCATAATTAGGTGCTGAGAATTATTTTTTACATCAAGAAAAAAGTTTTTGTTTTACATGTTCAGCAAAGCCACTACCGGCTTCTAAATAGAAGTTATAGGTTGAATCTACGCCCATATCTTCTAGTTCTTTTTGCTGATCTGGGTAGTTCGCAATAGCAGTAACTTGGCCTTGATAACCCGAGGCACGTAACTGTTCAAGGGCAAAAATATTCTGCATATGTTTTGGCATTGCGAGCATAACCATGCCCACATGAGAATGATTTACGCGTTGCCAAAAATCAGGGTCAGTCGCATCTGCTATGAGTACCCGTCGGCCACGCTTAATATGTTTTTCTACCACATCGGGCTTAATATCAATACCTGCAACGAGATTAGGGTGTGTTTGACTAATCGTTTCGTACGCACCAGTGCCAATACGACCCATGCCAAAAATAACAATTTTTGTGTCATTTAGGTTTACTGGTAACTCTTCGGCAAGTCGCGTATCGCTTTCAAATTTGAGCAGCCAGTTTTCTAGTTTGACATAAATTTCGTTTGAACGTTTGTTTAAAGGAGACGCCAATATAAAGGTAACAGATACGGCAATAGCCATTACAGCGAGCCATTCACTGGTGATCATATTGCTACTTGCTGCAACAGCACACACAATTAACCCAAACTCACTGTAGTTAGAGAGGCTAAAAGCACTTAACAGTGAGGTACGCGCGCGTAGTTTAAAGAGATTAGTCAGTACATAATAAAGCGCCACTTTGATAGGTAATACAAATACAATCACCATGGCAACTAACACGGCATGAGTCGTTAGTTCTGCATTTAAGCCAATATTTAAGAAAAACCCTACAAGAAGAATATCTTTCAAATTAAGTAGTGATTTTGATAACTCACCGGCTTTCTTGTGCGACGCAAACATCATACCGATGATAAGCGCGCCTAAATCACCTTTAAGGCCTGCAAATTCAAATGCTTGATATCCAAGTACGAGTGCAAAGAAAAAACCAAATAAAGGCAATAGTTCACCGTGTTTTGAACGGTTGAGCACCCAAAACATAAGGGGGCGTAAAACAGGTAAGCCTATTAATAGTGCCAGTGCCCACATATTAGGTGCTTTGCCCGTACTAATGGCTAAGAAAATAACCGCGAAGATATCTTGCATCACTAAGATACCGATAGCGATTTTACCGTGTAGGCTTGCCATTTCTCCGCGCTCTTCAAGTACTTTAACTGCAAATACAGTACTTGAGAAACTAAATGCAAAGCCAACGAGTAAGGCACTTTGCCACGTGAGCTGATCAAAAAGGGGCAGTGCAAGCGCACCCAGCAATAGCATAAAAGCACTGAATAACGTGCTACTAAGCACAATGTGAATTGAGGCTGGTGCCCACACTTGGGGTTTTATTAAGTTAGAGACTTTCAGTTTTAGGCCGATGCTAAACAGAAGAAGTGTTACACCTAAGCTTGCGAGAGTATTGAGTAGTTCTGTTGTTTTGTAGCCATATAAGTTGAGGGCGAAGCCCGCCAACAAAAAACCAATAAGGGGAGGAAGCTTTAGCTGATAAACAGCAAAGCCACATACAAACGCGGTAGCAAAGTATATAAGTTCCATAATTCTTCTTTTGACTTCATTTGTTATGAGTGTAGCGAAATATTCTATATTGGAAAACACTAACGAATATAAAGAGTTTAAAAAATAAACACTTTTGCGTTATTTATTGATTAATGCGCCAAAAGTAACATTTTTTCGCTGACATTGGCTTTTAATTGTGGTTAAGATGCAGTAACGAAGGAATTTAAGCCAATTTGTTATAGAACCTGGCTTAAGGAGAAAAGATGTTTAAGAAAATCCTTGCATCAGTTGGTATTGGTGCAGCAAAAGTAGACACTGTACTAGAGACAGAACATTTACAACCCGGCCAAAAATTTAACGCTGTCATTGTGATTAAAGGCGGGGATGTTGAACAGGAAATCGCGGGCTTAGACTTAGCGTTAATGACGCGCGTGAAGGTACAAAGTGATGATGGAGATTACTTCACCAATCACATTATAGAAAAGTGGCGTATTAACGAGATTGGTACAATTGCCGCGGGTGAAGAAAAGCACATTCCTTTCGAGGCGCGTTTACATTCTGAAACGCCAATGACAGAGATCAACGCAGGGTATAATCAGTCGCATGTTTGGATTGAAACAGGCTTAGATATTGATATGGCACTTGACCCAACAGACCGTGATTCGCTCCATGTGTATCCGAATGATGCGGTAAGCACCTTAATGCAAGCAATGGACAAGCTTGGTTTTAATTTGGTGAAGGCTGATGTCGAAAAAGGGTACTTGCGAGCGCCTACCTTTCAATCACATTCAGGTTGCTATCAAGAACTAGAATACAGACCGAATAGCCGCAGTTTATTTGGATTACAAGAAATCGAATTGTCTTTTGTGCCTGAAGCCCATAAAACACATGTGTTGATTGAACTTGACCGTGCCTTTAGAGGCGATGGATATGTTGATTTAACCATTGAACATGATCATGTGAATTTATCGCAATTGTGTGATCAGCTTGAGCGATTGTTCGCATAATACGCTAAGCTAAAAACCTAGAAACCCAGCTTTGGCTGGGTTTTTTGTTATTAAAGGGAGAGTTATGTTTTCAATTAAGACTTATGGTGCGTTAAGCAAAGATGAGTTATTGAGTATACTTCGTGCCAGAGTGGATGTATTTGTGGTAGAGCAAACCTGTCCATACCCTGAAATAGATGATATTGATAACCATCAAGAAACGTTGCACTTGTGTTTATTTAAGGACAATAGGCTTGCGGCTTATGCTCGTTGTTACCCAAAAAATACTGAATTGAGTGCATTTGGGCGGGTGTTAGTGACTGCTGATTTTCGCGGTCAAGGTCTGGCAAAACAGTTAGTGCAAACGGCCATTGATACTTGCCAGCAACATTGGCCTGAGCGAGCTATTACAATTGGCGCGCAATGCTATTTAGTCGATTTTTACCAACAGTTAGGTTTTAAGTGTGTGGGTGAAGATTACCTTGAAGATGGAATACCACACCAAGATATGTGTTTGCAGTAGCCACAGGGCTACTGCAAAATTTGTTAACTTAACAGTGAGTTTGCAAACACGAGTGCGATGGCAATGGGGCATACAAACTTGATATACCAAGGCCATACTTTCCAAAAAAAGCTATTGCCGGCTTCTGGGCAGCCCTGTTGAATCTCTTTTAGTAACGCACTGCGATGCCAAATCCAGCCAACAAAAATACAGCACATTAAGCCAAGCAGTGGTTGCGCTATTTTTGTGGTCAGTGTGATCACAAAGCCAAATAATGAGCCAAGGTTAAACACAATAGTAAAACTGACGAGCGCAATTAACCCGCCTATTAACCACGTTGCTTGCAGACGTTTCAGTGCAAAACGTTCAACAGCGTATGATACCGGCGCCTCAAGCATCGAGATTGACGATGTTAATGCCGCAATACTCATTAGTGCAAAAAAGGCGAAGCCGACAAAAATACCCACATAGCCCATGCTCGTGAATAGGGCCGGTAACACTTGGAATACCAATGTATCTTCAGAAAGCAGGGTGCCCTCAGCTGAGAAAATTTGCACACCTTGCGCTTGCGCAACATACATGGCTGGAATAATTAATAAACCCGCGACAAACGCAATAAATACATCAATCAACGTGACATAGGCGCCAAGTGAAACGAGGTTTTCTTTTTTACTTATATACGAGCCGTAAATGATCATTACGCTGGTGCCTAAAGACAGTGAAAAGAAGGCTTGTCCTAGCGCGTTGACTAACAACTCAGGGTTCAAAATAGACGAAAAATCAGGCACTAAATAAGCTTTAAGACCTTCAACAGCACCTTCTTGTGTCATTACGTAAATGATCAACATAAACAGAATACCCAGTAACGCAGGCATTAAGCGCTTTGACCATTTTTCAATCCCGTTTTCGACACCTTTTGAAATAATAGCAATCGTTAAAATAATAAACGCGGCGGTAAAAATGATGTTTCTTGAGAGTGACTGCTCACTTAGCCAGGTCTGGGCTTGCACTTGCCCTGTTAATTGAGCAATGGGTTCAAGTGTTGCGCTTAACATCCATCCGGCAACAATGGCATAAAAACTGAGGATTAAGCCTGCACAGATAATGCCCCCAAACCCAACTAAAAACGCAAACTTCTTTTGCCACGCTTGATTGGTTACCTTACGCAAAGCGCTAACCGCATTTGCTTGACCATGACGTCCTATGACAAGCTCTGCCATTAACGCCGGATAGGCTAAACAAAATGCTAAAATTAAATAAGCAACTAAAAATGCGGCACCGCCATTACTTGCTGTTTGAGTGGGAAAACCCCAAATGTTTCCTAGGCCAACCGCAGAGCCTGCAGCTGCCATAATAAATCCAAAGCGAGAGCTGAACTCCCCGCGTGATGCGCTCATATTATTTTTACTTCTCTATTTGTGACGGCGCTGACAATCTACTTGAATTAACGCTAAATAAAAAGGGTTAATGACGGGCAATTTTGCTCTATGTCTTACCGTGTGTCGTGTCAGCGTAGATTTCAATCTATTGGGCGTAACAATACGAAAGAATTAACACAATTGAAACATTTTTAGGGGCTTTTATTCTGAATTGAAAGTGTAAAGCAAGCGCCACCGAGCTTTTTGCTCTTAGATACACTGATGGTTCCGTGGTGCCAATCTGCGACTTTGGCTGCGATTGCAAGGCCAAGCCCGTAACTTTCTCCATCACGGTTACGGTGAGTTTGTTCTTGGAAAAAGGGACTAAATACTTTATGCCAGTTTTGCTCATTGACCCCTGGTCCGTCATCTTCTACGTTTATCACCACGAGCTCTGGTGAGCAGTGCGCTGTAATGAGGATGTCTGAGTGTGCGAAATCGCATGCATTACTTAATAAATTTACAATTGCGCGAGCTAACCAATGAAGATCAGCGCAAATATATCCTGTCTTAATATCATGTTCTAAATGTAAAGCGCGTTGCTCTAACTTTGGCTCTACTTGATGGATTACAGTCAGTAAGTAACTGTGTAAATCTGATTCATTAAAAGTTAACTGGTTCGCTTTTTGTTCTAACGTTGCAAATGCGAGATAACTTTTTAGCATAGACTCCATTTGATCAAGGTCTTGTTCCATGCGTGCTAAATACTCAAGACGTTTTTCTTCATTTGGACAGTCTTGTGCGGCTTCTAAACCAAATCGTAAACAGGCAATAGGCGTGCGGATATCATGAGACAAGCTCGACGCCATTAATTTATTTTCGTCTAATAGCTTCTCAATTTGGCTCGCCATTCGGTTAAAGGTCAGCTCAACATCTCGTATATACGTGAAATGAGACACATGAATACGGCTGCTTAAGTCTCCTTTAGCAAATCGTTTTGCCGCTTCATTTAATACTGTTAAGCGTTTTGCGAGAGGGGTAATAATAAAGCCCATAAAAACACACAAACCAGCATAAAATAAAAGCGTAAGTAACACGTCGTTGCCTTGGTCGTGTATAGGGTCTTTACCAAGGCGCATTTTTAGATGATGTGCTCCAAGAGAGGCTTCACTGTACAGTAAATAGTAACCTTGT
This sequence comes from Pseudoalteromonas sp. JSTW, assembly GCF_013423925.1. Lineage (NCBI taxonomy): Bacteria > Pseudomonadati > Pseudomonadota > Gammaproteobacteria > Alteromonadales > Pseudoalteromonadaceae > Pseudoalteromonas > Pseudoalteromonas sp. JSTW. Next base: position 2,346,661 of record NZ_CP058972.1, on the reverse strand, counting down.
TGATCTTCAAGAATTAAGCCGTTAGGTTGGGTTATTTGCTGCAGTAATGAATGAGGCAGTGCGAGTGATTGGGTGGGTCTATATTCAAGTTGCACATTAAAGTCGCTGTTTAACTGTTTTATTGCCCGTTCACGCTCGGTCGGGGCCATAGCAGCCAGTTGTTTAGCAAAGCCTTTAATCATTTGTGTTTGGTTATAAAACTCATCCTGTGGCGTATGAGTTTGCTGACTAAAGGCGTCAATTAGCCAGCCCAATACAATAATTGAGATAAGTGCGCTGCCAAGAAGAGAAATATAAAACTTTTTCACAGGTTTAAATCTATTGCCAAGCCGTGGCGACCAGTAGATAACCTCGTCCCCAAATTGTTTTTATTTTTTCGGGATGTTGAGGATCATCACTGAATTTTTTCCGCAATGATGAAATAAGCACATCAACGCTACGGTCCAAACCGTCGTATTCTCGCCCTTTTGTTGCTTTGAAAACGGCGTCTCTTGAAACAACTTGGCCTGCATTACTCGCAAGGTAGTGCAGTAATAAATATTCGGCACTTGATATATGAACTTCTTCATCATTAAAGTAAACCGTGCGAGAATCGGTATGAATCGCTAACTTGCCTACTGTAATAATACTCGATTCAGTGGCTGAGTCTTGTTTGTCAGACTGAGAACGAAGAGCCGCTTTAATACGGGCGAGTAATGCTCGAGGACGCACTGGTTTCATCATGTAATCACTGGCACCCACTTCTAGACCAATAACCTCATCCATTTCATCATCTCGGGCGGTCAGCATAATAATGGGGGCATGATAAAACTGCCTTAAGTCGCGACAAACGCTGATGCCATCTTGCCCTGGTAGCATAATATCCAGTAATACGAGGTCGGGCGGTGAGGTGCGAACTTGTTCAACAACGAGATCGCCACGCTGGCAAAGTGTGGTATTGTAACCTTGCTCTGTTAAGTATTCGGCTACCCAATTCGCCAAAGAAATATCATCTTCAACGAGTAAAATTGTTCCGTAATGCTCCATTATCTACTCCTAATAGTTATACCAATCCGCAAAAATACTTAATCATTTTGAGTGATCAAACCAGTCGCTACCTGCGTTAAAAATTTCTGATTTAGAACAACTAAATAACTAAATTTTTGCCTTGTTATCAACGCGGTTTTATTGCCTCAAAATAGACCACTTAATTAAGCGGAATGGTATTAGAACAGTCGCCAACGACGTTTTTTCTGACGGTTTTTATATACCCACTGTAACTGTATTTCAGTGGAGGCGACAATTTTTCCATTATCACTATTAATCAACTCAAATCCGACCGTTTCTGTAGAGTCAAACTCATACCTAAACAGCCCTTTGTGCTGCATAAGCCAGCATTGAATAATATGTTTGCTGTCGGAATTACGTAAACAGTAGTTTCCTATTTGCTGCTGTCGCCAAGAAACTTCAACATCAGCGTAACAATTTCGTCCTTCACGCAGTGCCACACAGGTATCAGGTATTGCAACAAGAGTATTGCTATCGGCTGTCTGTTCTTGTGCATTGACGGGTGCAATGGGTAAGGCGAACAAAAAGTAGTATTTAAAAAACATAGCGCAGGCCTACCTTGGCTTTATGCTGATACTCTTGCGATATAATAGGGCTTTGATGAATGTCATTTGAAAACCAAGTTGATAACCAACCCGTTAAAAAGACCCAGTGCTGATTAAGCGGGTATTCCGCATGAAACTCAAAAATGAGACTGTATGATGTATCTGGGATATACAGAGGTCTGTCAGCGCGTGATTCGGGCTGCGAAATCCCAAAATAGTAATTGGTAAAGTCACTTGAGTAGGCACTCAGGCCAACACCTGAACGAAATTCCCAGTTTCGCCATGGAATGATCTGACTAAAAAATGAATTCATTACCCAGCCATTATGAGTGCCAGATACATCGTGTAAATATTCAAAAGAAATGTGTGAATTTTCAAAGCGGCGGGACAGGCGAAGACCAACATCAAAATCATAATTGCGGCGTTTTATTCCCTCAAGTTCCGCGATAACATCGTCGCCGTAAAACGTTAAACCTGTTTCGTCAAACCCTGATTGAACATTCGTCCCGACAATATCAAGACCCCACTCAAATTTATCTATAATGCTGTAGCCAAGAGAAAGGCCACCACTTAATTGGCTTTGGTCGTAATCGAGGTAAAATTTCTCGTAAGAGACAGCAAGATGGATATCGGGCTCAAATCCATCATTATAGGAGTCCATGCCAACAAGGTATGAATCTTCAGCATAATACCCTGCACCAATTCCCCAATCCCAGGCAAAACCTTGGCTTGGTTCGAGTGTATTGTCGGCGTAATAACGATTACTTGCTTGGCTCGACGTGCTAAAAATGCATAAGTAGATAAATAAAAGGGCGCTGCAGGCTCGCAAGTTTGTCATCCTTGTTACTAATAAAAATAAGCTCGTACTAGGATATAGTATATTGTTAATGAGTTCCCGAAATCTGTAAAAAAATGTAGGGGTGTAATCAGGTGTGTTAAAAAGTGTGGCTTAAATTAAACGCTGCTTTCCTTGAGGGTAGTAGGTAAGAAAAGCAGCCACATTAACAGTGTGAGCGTTTATAGATGACTCACTGGACTTTAATTTTGTCGATTAAAATACTGGTGAGGTAGTATTGCATCATCGGTGTCAGCGCGCTTATCTCTGTACGATTACACGGGCCTTGTTCTTTCGTTAGAGCTGTCATACGTGAAATAGTTTGATAAGCAGGTATCTCAATGTTTTTGTTAATGCGCTCAAGACGAGCTTGCTCAGTGTTTTGCTCATGAATGAAACTGGCAACTTCGAGTTCATTTTTAATCATTTGCTGCTGTTCAAAGCTGTAAATAAGTGGCTCGCGGTGAAAGCTTGCGCTATCGATAGACGATTTTGCAAACCAAACTACATCACCGGTTTTTTTATGTGTTAAACGCATACTCACTTGTCCAAGCATTGTTGCACACTGCTTAGTTGGGAACTGAACCGCGATATCATCGAATAAAGGAAATGGTTTTTGTGGTTTTACGAGTGTGTACTCAGTGTCAGCAACCAACTCTAAATCTAATTGATGGATTGAGAGCGTGTAATCCGCTTGACCTTCATCAACAACCTTTAATTGTTTTGCCACTAACGATTCAGAAATTTGTGAATAAAGCGTATCTGTCACGCTCGTTTTGTCGGCAACAATCGTCACTGTTTGATTTTTACTGACAGTATGAGCCGGTAACTGCACAGACTTAACTTTAGGTGCTGCATGGTCTGTTTCATACTTTATTTGATAACGTTGGCTTTGTAGCAATGGCTTTTCTGGCATTACTAACAACGGAGCTGGTTCTGGTCTTAGGGCACAACCGGCTGAAATTAAAGTAAAAAGCAAAACGACAAGTAAGCGCATAAAAATAAGTCTACCCATGAAAAAAGTTAAGATTGTGCGCATTGTACGTTAGTCGAAGCAAAAGTTCATGATATTATGTTATGAGAAACTTCCGAAACAGATTAAAAAAATAAATAATGAAGTACTCAGCACCTATTATCATTTGTCTATTTTCATTTCTTTTACTGCTTTCTTTTAGCAGTCAGGCTGCAGGTAGCGGTTCACAATGGCAGACATTTTTAGACGATTACAATACGTACTTATCTCGAAAATTAAGAAGTAAAGGTATTCCAGGTGGAGCGCTTTCAATTGTCAAAGTCGGAGAAGATGATTTTGTGCGGGGGATAGGCCGCACAAAAATAGACAATGGCCGAAAGGTTGATAAACACACGCGTTTTCGTTTGGCATCCGTATCAAAAACTTTTGCAGGGTCATTAACCTCAAAACTTGCTGCGCAGGGGGAGTTTAATATCGATGATCCTCTGAGTAAGTTTATTCCTGAGTTTTCCAATACCGTTTATAAAGATGATTTAAAAATTTACCATATTTTAAGTCATTCAAGCGGCTTAGTGCCGAATGCGTATGATAATCTGATTGAATCGCGAATGAGTTACCCTGATATCGTCGAGCAACTGCTGAGCGTGCAACCAATATGTAAGCCGGGTGAATGTTACGGTTATCAAAATGTGATGTTTAGCTTAATTGACTCGGTGATTTTAAAGTCGACTCAAATGGACTACACGCATTGGATTTCTGAATATATCTTTGCCCCCCTTAAAATGGTCGATGCGAGTGTGGGTTATGATGGCATGGTCCGCGACGATAATTTTGCTCACCCTCATGTTCGTGGCCGAAAACGGTGGTATACATCTCGGTTAAAGAAAAATTACTACAAGGTTGCAGCTGCCGCAGGGGTTAATGCCAGCGCAAACGATATGGCTATTTGGCTTAACGCGCAGCTAGGTCAATACCCCGAAGTATTGCCTTTAGATGCACTAATCAAACAAACCCGACCGTATACACACACCAAAAAAGAGACGCGTCGAAGAGTGTGGCGCAGTCATGTTAAAGATGCATATTACGGGCTTGGATGGCGGGTATACAACTATGATGATGAAGTACTTTATTATCATAGTGGCTGGGTGCAAGGTTACCGAAGTGATTTAGTGGTGTTTCCTTATTTAAATATTGGTTTTAGCTTAGTACTCAATGCCGAGACAGGATTGATCAACGAATTAACCACCGAATTTATAAATCGGACGCTTAAGTTCGTTAGAGAAGATAAAACGCTTAAGTAATAAAATTTAGTTACAAAAAAGCCAGCTCTGCGCTGGCTTTTAGTTTATTGCATGACTTTGTTGCAAAATTAGCCGCGAGGAAGCTGAATTTTTTTCTCTTCGCTTTGGCGATAAAGCACAATTGTATGACCAATTGTTTGTAATTTTTCTGCGCCGGTCTCGCGAACAATTGCATCAAAAATCAATGCTTTAGTCTCACGCTCGTCGGTAGGTACTTTTACTTTGATAAGCTCGTGAATATTAAGTGCGCTTTCGATTTCAACTAAAACGCCTTCTGTTAAACCATTTGCACCAAGTAATACAACCGGTTTTAAACTGTGTGCTTGACCTTTTAAAAACTGCTTTTGTTTGTTCGATAATTTCATGATGTTACAAATTTTGCTGAATATGGCTTGAATTAAGGGTATTCTAACGCCATCTAGAGAATATTACTAATTAGTTACGTATTAATTTTATGGCAAACAAAAAACATTCAGCCAGTTCTAAGCGTTGGTTGAAGGAACATTTCGACGATCCTTATGTTCACGAAGCGCAAAAGAAAGGTTGGCGTTCTCGTGCGGTATTCAAATTAGACGAAATTCAAAATAAAGATAAATTAATTAAACCGGCTATGACAGTGGTTGACTTAGGGGCCGCACCCGGCAGCTGGTCTCAGTATTTAGCTGAAAAAGTAGGTGATAAAGGGCAGGTTATTGCCTGTGATATCTTACCGATGGATTCTTTAGCAGGTGTTGATTTTTTGCAAGGTGACTTCCGTGAAGAAGCTGTGCTTGATGCATTATTAACACGTATTGACGGTAAAAATGTTGATGTCGTTTTTTCTGATATGGCACCGAATATGAGTGGCAATACATCAGTTGATCAAGCTGGTAGTATGTATCTTGTCGAACTTGCGCTCGACATGTGTCATCAAGTTTTGAAGAAAAATGGCGCTTTTTGTGTCAAAGTATTCCAAGGAGAAGGATTTGATCAATACTTACAGGACGTACGTAATAGCTTTAAGGCGGTAAAAATTAGAAAGCCCGATGCTTCGCGTGCCCGTTCTCGGGAAGTTTATATAGTGGCGACAGGCTACAAACTGTAGTACAGTTGTGCTGCGTTAAGTTGAATTTAAATTAATTGGATACAAGAGGTTAACCCCTTGAGCGATATGGCGAAAAATCTAATACTCTGGCTGGTCATTGCAGTTGTGCTAATGTCAGTGTTTCAGAGCTTTAATGGTGGTGATCAAGCAGATCGCCAAACAAGTTACACTCAATTTGTTAGTGACGCACGTAGCGGCGCTATTCAAGAGGTCTCTATTGAAAGCACAACCGGCACCATTACAGGTACCAAAACAAATGGTGAGCGCTTTCAAACTATCATGCCAATGTATGATAAAGACATTTTGAATGATTTATTGAAAAGCAATGTAAATGTTAAAGGTGTTAAGCCTGAAGAGCAGTCTTTCCTCGCCAGCATTTTAATCTCTTGGTTCCCAATGTTACTGCTTATTGGTGTGTGGATTTTCTTCATGCGTCAAATGCAAGGCGGTGGCGGCAAAGGGGCGATGTCTTTCGGTAAGAGCAAAGCCCGCCTAATGAGCGAAGATCAAGTTAAAACAACGTTTGCTGATGTTGCCGGGTGTGATGAAGCGAAAGAAGATGTCACAGAGTTAGTGGACTTCTTACGTGATCCATCAAAATTCCAAAAGCTGGGTGGTAGTATCCCTAAAGGCGTACTTATGGTAGGTCCTCCGGGTACGGGTAAAACTCTTTTAGCGAAAGCGGTTGCTGGTGAAGCAAAAGTACCATTTTTTACAATTTCAGGTTCTGATTTCGTAGAAATGTTTGTTGGTGTGGGTGCATCACGTGTCCGTGACATGTTCGAACAAGCGAAAAAAGCAGCCCCGTGTATCATCTTTATCGACGAAATTGATGCGGTAGGTCGTAAACGTGGTGCAGGCATGGGGGGCGGTCACGATGAACGTGAGCAAACTCTAAACCAAATGCTAGTAGAAATGGACGGCTTTGAAGGTAATGAAGGTATTATCGTTATTGCAGCGACAAACCGCCCAGATGTACTTGACCCCGCGTTATTACGTCCGGGTCGTTTTGACCGCCAAGTTGTAGTTGGTTTACCTGATATTCGTGGTCGTGAGCAAATCTTGAAAGTGCACATGCGTAAAGTGCCATTAGGCGATAACGTTGAGGCCGCTGTGATTGCACGGGGTACACCTGGTTTCTCAGGTGCTGACCTTGCAAACTTGGTAAATGAAGCGGCGCTATATGCAGCGCGCGGCAACAAGCGTGTTGTTAGCATGGCTGAGTTTGATGCAGCAAAAGATAAAATCATGATGGGCGCAGAGCGTAAGACCATGGTGATGAGCGAACAAGAAAAAGAGATGACCGCTTATCATGAAGCAGGTCACGCGATTGTGGGCCGTATGGTGCCAGAACACGACCCTGTTTATAAGGTGTCTATTATTCCACGTGGTCGTGCACTAGGTGTTACGATGTACTTGCCTGAACAAGACCGTGTGAGTCACTCTAAAGAGTTACTAGAGTCAATGATTTCTAGTCTTTACGGTGGTCGTATTGCAGAAGCTCTGATTTATGGTGAAGACAAAGTAACCACAGGGGCAAGTAACGATATTGAGCGCGCGACAGACATCGCACGTAAAATGGTTACTCAATGGGGCTTAAGCGAAAAGTTAGGTCCACTGCTGTATGCTGAAGATCAAAACGAGATGTACATGGGTGGCGGTGGAAGCCGTGCCATGAGCATGTCAGATGAAACAGCAAAAGTTATCGATAGCGAAATTCGTTTGTTCTCAGATCGTAATTACCAACGTGCTGAGCAAATCTTAAAAGACAATATTGATATCTTACACGCGATGAAAGATGCATTAATGAAGTACGAAACAATTGATGCGGGTCAGATTGACGATTTAATGGCTCGTCAGCCAGTGCGCGAACCGCGTGACATGCATGACCGTCGTCCAGATGATAAAAAACCAGCTGCCAAGGCTGAACCTGTTGCTGAAGAGTCAAAATCGGATGATTCAGTAAAAAAGGATGAAACAAACCTTGATGACAAAGCTGAATAATCGTTAAAATACGATTAGCAAAAGCCCCGCTTGCCGGGGCTTTTTTGTAGCGACATAAAAAATCGTTTAGGTGCAGCACCTAAACATTCGCCATGGAAGCAGTATAGGTGATAGATGACCACTGTTAGTTTACCTCGAGGCCGCACTTTACACCTCGATACCCCTGTTGTGATGGGGATCTTAAATGTCACTCCTGACTCATTTTCAGACGGCGGCAATTATTGCCAACTAGACAGCGCTGTCAAACAAGCTCATACACTCTTAGAACAAGGCGCAAAAATCATTGATATTGGCGGTGAGTCGACACGCCCTGGTGCCCCTGACGTTTCATTGGAAGATGAGCTTGACCGTGTTATCCCTCTGGTTAAAGCGCTCAGAAAAACAAGCGACTGTATAATTTCAATTGATACCAGCAAAAGTGAGGTCATGCGTCAGGCTATTTTAGCGGGTGCAGATATCATTAATGATGTTAGGGCATTACAAGAGCCCGGTGCTATTGAAGTATTATCTGCATACCCTGACGTTGCAATTTGCTTGATGCATATGCAAGGACAACCTCGCACGATGCAAAGTAATCCACAGTATGAGGATTTATTTGCAGATATTAATGACTTTTTTTCCGAGCGTATCGAAGCATGTGAGCAAGCGGGGATTCAGCAACAACGTATTATTTTAGATCCCGGTTTCGGTTTTGGGAAAACGCTCGCGCACAACTACGAAATTCTTGATAGGTTTGACGAGTTTAATCAATTCAATTTACCGGTCCTTGCGGGTTTATCACGCAAATCCATGATTGGTAATTTATTAAATAAAAGCACGGATGAGCGTTTAGCTGGCAGTTTAGCAGGTGCTTTAATTGCTGCCCAAAATGGGGCAAAAATCATTCGTGTGCATGATGTTTCAGAAACTTTAGATGTGTTGACCGTATGGCAAGCATGTAAGAAAGGAATTATAAATGAGTAAAACAAGAAAATATTTTGGCACGGATGGCGTTCGTGGCATGGTGGGCGAATACCCTATTACTCCAGAGTTTGCATTAAAACTTGGTTGGGCAGCTGGACGCGTATTATCAAAAATTGGTACCAAGAAGGTTATTATTGGTAAAGACACGCGTATCTCTGGGTATATGTTAGAAACTTCACTGGAAGCAGGTCTTATTGCTGCAGGCATTGATGTTGTCCTACTTGGCCCTATGCCGACCCCAGCGGTTGCTTATTTAACGCAAACTTTCCGTGCTGAAGCTGGCATCGTTATTAGTGCATCACATAACCCTTATCATGATAATGGGATTAAATTTTTCTCTAGTCGTGGTTTGAAGCTAGCGGATGAAGTTGAGCTTGAAATTGAAGCCATGATGGAAGAGCCAATGACTTGCGTAGCTTCAGATAAATTAGGTAAAGCACGTCGTTTAGAAACGGCTGATGGCCGTTATATTGAGTTTTGTAAAAGCCAATTCCCTCAAGGTTTATCATTAGAGGGTCTAAAAATCGTATTAGATTGTGCTAATGGCGCAACTTATCATATAGCCCCGTCTGTTATGCGTGAGCTTGGTGCAGAAGTCATTTGTCATGCGTGTGAACCAAATGGTGTCAACATTAACCTTGAATGCGGTGCAACTCACGTTGAAACACTCAAGCGCAAAGTACTTGAGCATGATGCCGATGTTGGTATTGCGTACGACGGTGACGGTGACCGTGTGATGATGGTTGACCACAACGGACGTGTCTTCGATGGTGATGACATTGTTTATATTATTGCATGCCAAGCTGCAAACGACGATATGTTGGGTGGGGGTGTTGTTGGCACGGTCATGTCAAACATGGGGCTTGAAAATGCATTAAAAGCGCGTGGTATTGATTTTGCTCGCAGTAAAGTTGGCGATCGTTATGTCATGGAGCTTTTGCAAGAGAAAGGATGGAAAATCGGAGGCGAAAGCTCAGGCCATGTATTGAATCTTGATTTAATTAGTACTGGTGACGGTATTATTTCGAGTTTGCAGGTGTTAGCTGCCATGGTTGCACAGAATAAAACACTGCAAGACTTAGGTGCTGGCTTTACAAAATACCCGATGAAAATGATCAATGTTCGTTACCCTCAAGGTACGGATCCAACGCAAGCACAAGCTGTTATCGATATTGTGGCACAAATCGAAGAAAAATTAGGTGATACAGGGCGTGTTCTACTTCGCAAATCGGGGACAGAACCTGTTGTTCGCGTAATGGTAGAGGCTGATCAAGAGAAAACAGTACTAGACAGCGCACAAAAAATTGCTGAAATTGTCGAATCTGTGAGCAAACAAACCGAGGGATAACAATAACCTCTTGTAACTTTGGGCAAGTCGAGTTAGTATCTTGCCCGCTTTCTAATGTGGAGTGGAAATATGGCAACACGTAAGCCAATGGTAGCAGGCAATTGGAAAATGAACGGTTCGTTAGAACTTGTTGAACAATTAGCAAACGCTATCAAAAATGTTCAGTCTGATGAACTTGATATTGTGGTGTTTCCACCATTCCCGTTGATAAGTTCGCTGCAACAACAAAATGTTGTTGTCGGTTCGCAAACGGTCTCAGAAAACCAAGCGGGTGCGTTTACGGGTGAAGTAGATGCTCAGCTGATTAAAGACTTAGGCGCAACGTATACCTTAGTAGGGCATTCAGAGCGTCGCAGTATTTATGGTGAATCTGATGCGGTAGTTGCGGATAAATTTGCTCGCGCTCAACACGTTGGTTTAACACCTATCTTATGTGTTGGCGAAAGCGAAGAACAACGTGAAGCGAATGAAACCGAATTAGTGGTTGCAGCACAAATTGATGCTGTAATTAACAAATTAGGTGTAGCAGCACTGAAGAATTCTGTGGTAGCATACGAGCCCGTTTGGGCCATTGGCACAGGTAAGACTGCTTCTCCTGAGCAAGCGCAAGCTGTACATAAATTTATCCGTGAGAAAATTGCTTCTGCGGATAGTGATTTAGCTGAACAGCTAACCATCTTATATGGTGGTAGCGTGAATGAAAAAAATAGCGAATTATTATTTGCACAACCAGATATAGATGGCGGCCTAATAGGCGGCGCAAGTCTAAAAGCAGAATCATTTACTGCTATTTGTGAAAGTGCAAAAGGGACCGTATAAGATGTACGAAATTTTATTAGTAGTTTATTTAATTGTTGCTTTAGCGCTTGTTGGTATGGTTTTAATCCAGCAAGGTAAAGGCGCTGATATGGGTTCATCATTTGGAGCAGGTGCGTCTGCTACAGTGTTTGGCTCATCAGGTGCAGGCAACTTCATGACAAAAACAACAACAATTCTTGCAACGATTTTCTTCGTGTTAAGTATTGTTTTAGGTAACCTGACTGCCGGTCAAATTAAAAAGACGGACGAGTGGGAAAACCTAGAGGCTGCGCCAGCTGTTGAAACTGTTACTCCAGCACAAACTGATGTGCCAGTGACAGAAGAGAAAAGCTCTGACGTACCAAATTAATTAGCGTTGCTAATTATTGTTAAGCGATTTATCTCCTCAGTAAATCAAACAGCTTAACATCATACAGAATTGTATGCGGATGTGGTGGAATTGGTAGACACGCCATCTTGAGGGGGTGGTGGCTTCGGCCGTGGGGGTTCAAGTCCCCCCATCCGCACCAAATTTAAAAAGCCGTGACCTAAAAGTCACGGCTTTTTTCGTTTCGGTATGTTTTTGCACTTTTTTGGTGCTGTTCGCCCTCTGTTAATACTCTACCTCATTGATTTGTAAGATATATATAACTTGGTTCTCTCCTTGCTTGTTATCTTGTGTGTGTTCACCAGAGGATGCCATTATGGCAAGAATGAGTTATTTAAGCGCAATAGAACGATATGAAGAATACCAAGGGCTGATTCAAAATTTATTGCTTTCAATTCTGGCAAGTGTGCATACAGCGCTTGCTCAAAAAAAAGATGTTCAACCCCTCATTAAGCAGTATCCCTTTTTAGAGTTGCAGTATTGTTTAGATGAGCAGGGGATTCAGCTAGGTAATAATGTGTGCTTTAAACCCCAGTATAAGAAAGACTTAGCTAATAGAGGGGCAGGGCAAGATTTAAGCGCTCGACCCTACTTTACAGCGATATCAAACTCGACAGAGGCACATTTCACCTCACCCTATGTATCAACGGCCACGAGGCATTTATGTATTTCGGTTATAAAGTCTGTTCAATTCAAAGAAGGCGCTCCGTGTTACGTCGTTATTGATGTGTGCCTCACCGAACTTATCGAGTTCATCATGGGGGATACGAAACGAGCGAATATGACGGCTTACTTTAAAGTAGGGTATGGGCTTATTGTCGCTTGCTTATTTTGCTTGGTATTTTATTTATTATTTAAAGTATTCGAGGGCATGTTTTCTTTGGTTACGAGCGAGCAGGCACATTCAGATCCTCTAAAGCCCTTTACTATTATTATCTTTGTTACCTTAGCCCTTGCTATTTTCGACCTAGGAAAAACGATTTTAGAAGAAGAGATTTTAATGCACAAAGATATCTTTCGTCACAGTTCAACACGTCGCACTATTACCCGTTTTATCTCAACCATTCTTATTGCAGTGTCAATAGAGGCGTTACTTACGATGTTTAAAGCCGCTTTGGGTCAAACAGAATATGTGATGCCTGCGGTATTGATGATGTTTGCGGTGGTGGGTTTGTTAATCGCATTGGCTATTTATGTCTATTTAGGTGCGAAAGCCGAAGGCATATTAACCCAAGTTCAGCGTGCCAAAATTAATACCTCTTTACAATAATTAGACGGCGAAAAACACATAACTTAAAGCAATACCGTCACAGGGCGCATGAGCCCTATGACGGTCGTTTTTATAACGAACCACCTACACCAATGCTTGGGTTAACATAAACAGGGCCCACTTTAAATGGGGCGTTTACATTAAGGCTTGCATAAGGTGAACATGCATTTAATAGAATAGCTGCTGCGACTACTGTGATGACTTTAATTAAACGCTTTTTCATTTTATTTCCTCTTGAATGACCAGACCTGCACCCGCTGGGTCTCTAATAATAGCAACACTTCCTTTGCGAACGGTTTCATTTGGTGCCATTAATATAACCCCGCCTGCAGCCGTTACTTTAAGTAATGTTGCATCAACATCGTCGACTTTAATGTAGTTAACCCATGTGTTACCGATTTCAGCATCGGGCTTTTTAACAAAGCCAATGGCAGGTTTATCCTCGACAGCGAGGTAGCTGTAATTGAGCTGTTGCAGTGATTTTTCCTTAGAAGAGTAATTGCCGAGGCGTTGGTAAAAAGCTTTGCTTTGTATTGGGTCATCACTCCATACTTCTTGCCAAATCCACCCATTGTCATGTGTGCTCACTGTGGGGTCGCCGTTCACAGTATTAATTAATGAAAATACAGCGCCTTGAGGGTCTTCTAATACGGCAATTGTGCCTCGCCCTTTGATTTCAGTGCTTTTTACTAATACTTTACCGCCTGCAGCAAGTGTTTTATTCGTGGCATCAGTTATATCTTGGCTACTGATAAGGCTTAACCAGAGGCTTGCATTTTGTGTGTTATCTAACTGTGCCATGCCTGCAATTAATTTACCGTCGAGTTTGGCGAAAGTGTAGCTGTCATTTACCTGTTCAAATTGCCAGCCGAACACCTTGCCATAAAAAGCTTTAGACTCCGCTAAATTTGGCGTAATCAAGTCATGCCACACCACATGGCCCGTGTTTTTTGTACCAGAGTCACTAATAGCGGGGAGTTCATTGGAGGTAAGTTGGCAGCCCGTGAGGGACACCGTCGATACAGCAACAATAATCGCAGCGCGTAATGGGGATAGTAATTTCAAAGTATGCTCCTTGCAAAATAGGGTCAAGTAACAGCATAGACTATTTTTTGTTTATTATTCAATCAAAAGCAGTGCACTTTAATATTTTCTAAAGGAACTATGATAATGCGCATAGCGTGGTGATTATTTAGACGGAAAGTGGGTTACTCTTTGAATTTCTGCAATTATTTTTCTTTAAAAATTGGGTTTGTGTGAAAAAGTTATCCAATTTGTCATACATATTATGCATTTAGTTTATAAAAAATAATAAAATATAAAATAATTATACGTATTTTCACAAAATTGACATATAATGTCCCTCCAGAGGAAAGATGCTTATACCTAAGCGTCTTTTTTTATGCCTGCGATTTACAGGTAAAAATACACACACGGTATCCTTTGGAGTTTTAATTGAAATTACGTCATTTCTCACAATTAAGTGTGGCTGTTGTAGCTGCCTTATCTTCATCAGCTTTCGCTGAGCAAGAAAAAACCACCGCGAAACAAGATGCATTCGAAAAAATAGAAGTCACAGCTCGCAAACGCACAGAAAGTATTTTTGAGTCGCCAACAGCGGTTACTTCAATCGGTGAAAACCTGATTGATAAAGCCAATATGAGCAACTTAGAAGATATTGGTAAATACGTGCCTAATTTAAATATTACCCGTTATGGTGTGGGTAATGCAGCGCATGCCTCTGTGTTTATTCGCGGTATTGGTTTACAAGATCACGTGATCACCACAGATCCTGGCGTAGGCGTATACTTAGATGGTGTCTACCTTGGGCGTCAAATGGGCTCAAACTTATCACTCCCGAATGTAGAGCGTGTTGAGGTGTTGCGAGGCCCACAAGGTACTTTATATGGCCGTAATACACTTGGTGGTGCAGTTAACATTATTACTAAACAACCTGGTGACGAAGGGATTGTAACCACAACGGCTAAAGTTGGAAGTCGCAATCGTTTAGCGGGTGATGTTTATTTTAATAACAGCCTTACAGACACTGTCAGCATGTCGGCCAGTGTGTCGTACAAACAACGTGATGGAGTCGGTGAGGCAATTAACCTTGTTAATCCAGCAAACGAAATTGGTGAAGAGCAAGAGCTAAGTGGTCGTATGGCGTTGAAATGGCAAGCTAACAGCGACTTATCTTTTGTTTTCTCTGTTGATGGCGTCGACAATGAATCAGGTCAATCACCTTACACAATCGAGTTAACGGCACCGTTGGACGCTAATGATCCATTTAATGGTGATTTTCCACTTTTAACTGAAGACATGCTACCAAGTAATCCAGATGATTTAGCAACGACTGTCGCAGGAATCGAATCAACGGCTTACTCAGGCTGGGGGACATCATTATCAGCACATTGGGACATTAATAATACTTACACGACTAAATTTATCACCAGTTACCGCAGCTCAGAATATGAAGGCGGCCTTGATGATGATGCCGTGGCACTTAATTTATCTGAATTCCCAGAAGAGGGGGGGGCCGATCAGTATTCTTTCGAAATCCAGTTAAACGGTAGCTACGATAATATGGATTTTGTGTCTGGTTTGTATTTCTTTAATGAAGATGGATTTACAAGCTCAGGGCCTTTTGTATTTAGCCCATTCAACACGCCAGACGGATTATTGAATGATGGTACAACGGCTTCATTTGGTAATTATGGTTATTTTGATATTAACCAAGAAACAAATTCATACGCAGCGTATATCAACGCAAGTTACGATTTAAGTGACGACTTAACAGTAGGCGGTGGTCTTCGTTATTCAAAAGACAAAAAAGAAGCCGATGCACAATTTCCAAGCTTTGCAACGCGTAAATACGTAAGTGCTGACTTTGATGCGGTAACATGGGACGTAAACGCGTCTTACCAGCTCAGCAATAACATGAACCTGTATGGGCAAATTCAAAAAGGCTATCAAACAGGTGGCTTTCCGCCACGTCCATTTGGTGGTCCTGATCAATTTGTCTCATTTGATGAAACAAAAGCGATTAACTATGAGCTAGGCCTTAAAGGTCAAGTGCATGAAGATATTTCTATGATGCTTGCTGTTTTTGTCACAGATTATACCGATTTAGCACTGCCATTCTCTGATCCAACAGCCGGGGGGGGGTTTGTAACGATTGTTGAAAATGCTGGCGAGTCAAAAGCACAAGGTATCGAGCTTGAAACAACGATAGCATTTACGGATGACTTTACACTGCGTAGTGCGATTGGCTACTTAGATTCAGAGATCACCGAGGTTGACGAAGGAGTGCAAGGCATTGGTAAAGGTGACTCACCTGCATTAACTCCGCGCTGGACTGTTATGCTTGCCCCATCGTACTTTGTTGACTTAAGCAACGGTGGTACGGTGGCGATTAACGCAAACTATTCGTACCGCAGTGACATGCAAGGCCAATCAGTTTACAACCAAAGTGAACATATTGAATCGCGTGAACTTGTTGGGTTTAACATTTCTTATTTAAACCCTAATGGCGACTTTGAAGTGACGCTATACGGTGAAAACGTATTGAATGAAGTTTACGATGTTGGTCGTTTACAGCAGTCAGGTTTTGTTGGTGTTATGCGCAGTAATGACCGCAGTGAATTTGGCTTAAAGTTCAAAAAAGAATTTGAGCTTTAATCGCAAGGTGAATGAAAAAGGGTAAGCATGGCTTACCCTTTTATTTTTTACAGTTTAATTCTTTTCTTGTTCAAGCTTTTCGCGGGCTGCTTTTAATTCTTCAGCCAACTCTTTTGCTTTTTGCTTGGTTTTTTCAGAAAGTTCACCAGCGGCTTCTTTACTCTCGATCCATGCATCTATGGCAATTTCTTTACCGTCGTCATACATGCTTAAACCCATTTCTTTGCTTTCTGCTAGCAGTGCTTGTAATGAGTCATCGTTAAACTCACTGGTTGCCTCTTTTACATCTTTCCATGCATCATTGACAGCTTGCTTAACTTCTTCTTTCGCTTCGGCTGCGTCTTTTTTTGCTTCATCAGCATCTTCACACCCCGTTAGGGCAATACATCCTAGTAAAACTAAACTTGCTAATTTTTTCATATTTTTCTCTAATGGTTAATTAACACCATAAGCAGTATAAGCATTTAAAAATGAATATAGCTAGAACAACACGGCTAAGTTTTCGTTTAATGGACGAAAATGATGCAGAATTATTATATGAGCTTGATAACGATCCTCAGGTAATGAAATATTTAACCCGTGGCAAAGTATCAACAATGCAAACAATTAAAAACACTTTTATTCCCCGTTTAAATGCTTTTCGCAATGAACAAAAGGGCTGGGGGCTATGGCAGGTAAGCGTTACCGACAACAACATGTTTATTGGCTGGGTGTTAGTGAGGCCAATGGGATTTTTTGATAAGCCAGATTATAGCGACCTTGAAATTGGTTGGCGTTTTAAACGTGTTAGTTGGGGGCAGGGTTATGCATCTGAAGCCGCTTTGAGTGTTGCATTGGCGGTTAGTCAACACCCCGAAGTTAAAACACTCTCAGCAACAGCCCCTAAAAGACAACCTTGCATCGATTAGTGTAATGAAAAAGCTAGGGCTAAAATTTATAAAAGAATACTTGCACCAAGATGAACACGGAGAATTACCAGCGGTGCTTTATTCATGTCCGAAAGCAGAATTAACCTCACTTAAGCGTAACTAATTGACCTTAGTAGTTTGGCATGTATAAATGAGTATAAAAACGTCAAAAGGAATTAGTATGCGAACTTTAATAAAATACACGGTCAGTGTCTCGCTTCTCGTTGTATTATTTTTTCATCCGCCATTATTAGCCAAACAAGCGGCTGTGGCGATGCCAGACAGTTACAGTAGCGATACTGCACGGGCAATTTTAGAGCAAGGCGGGAATGCCATTGATGCAGCCATAGCAGCCCAATTTGTGTTGGCTGTCACGTTACCTGAGGCCGGTAATATTGGGGGCGGCGGTTTTATGCTGATTCAAAAAGACGGCAAAGGTGACTTTATAGATTACCGTGAAACTGCCCCCGCAGCAGCTCATCGCGATATGTATCTCGATGAAAAAGGGAATGTGATAGACAACATGTCAGTGTATGGTATTCACGCAAGTGGTGTGCCGGGCAGTGTTGCCGGAATGTGGCTAGCACACCAAAAGCATGGCAGCTTAGAGTGGAAAACCCTCGTAGATCCTGCGGTAAAGTTGGCAGAAGACGGTTTTATTGTGCACCCGAAACTTGCTTCAAGTATCCAAAAATATATTTCGCGAATGCAGAAAAAGTCGATAAAAGTTAACTTTGCTGATTATTTTTCTGATGCTAAAGCTAATAAAACCTTTAAGCAACCAGAGCTTGCGGCAACGCTTAAGCGCATTCGTGATAATGGCAAGGCGGGTTTTTATGAAGGCGAGACAGCTAAAATAATTGCCACGTTTATGAAACAGCATGGCGGTATCATTTCAGAGCAAGACCTTAAAGACTATCAGGCCAAATCGCGTATGCCTATTAAAGGTCATTGGCGTGGTTTTGAAGTGCTTACTTCACCGCCACCCAGTTCAGGGGGCATTGCTATTTTACAATGGCTAAAAATGTATGATCTTGCTAAACCAACAGGCCCTTTAGAGCATAACTCGACCCGCTATGTGCACATTCTTGCAGAAGTCGGCAAACGAGTCTTTGCTGATAGAGCAGAGTATTTAGGCGATCCTGATTTTTACGATGTACCAAAAACAGCCTTACTCGCGGATGATTATCTCGCTAAACGTGCAACGGGTATTCGTAATGATGTAATTTCGACAACTGAAAACATCAAACCAGGTTTACATGAAAGTGAGCAAACAACACATTTCTCAATTATTGATCAGTGGGGTAATGCGGTCGCAAACACAACAACAATCAACTTAAGCTTTGGCAGCGGTGTGGTTGTTTCTGGAGCAGGCTTTATTCTTAATGATGAAATGGATGACTTTAGTGCTAAACCAGGTGTTATGAATGTTTTCGGTGCATTAGGCGGTGAGGCCAACGAAATTCAACCACACAAACGGATGTTAAGCTCAATGACACCCACCATTTTATTACAAGACAATAAAGTGAAAATGGTAACCGGTTCACCGGGCGGCACCACCATTATTAGTTCAGTGTATGAATCAATCTTAAATGCGGTAGAGTTTAATATGTCTGCTGAGCAAGTCGTAAATAGCCCGCGATTTCATCATCAACTGTGGCCTAAAAACGTGATAAGACACCATAAAGGGCTTGAGCCAAAGGTTATTAAAGCGCTTGAAAAAATGGGCTACAAACTTGATGAGCGTCACTTTGGTGATATGCATGTGATCATCAATAAAGATGGCAAGCTCGATGCCGCATCTGAAGAATCTGGTCGTGGTAAAGCGATGGTATTTGATACCCTTAATTCGTCTAATTAAGTGAGCAATTTTTAACGCAGGTAGCGACCCGTTTAATCCCTCAAAATAATGAAAACAGGCACCAAAGGTGCCTTTTTTCAGTGTGTGATTTTTATTAACCAATAGCAGGGATTACACCAGCCATCTGTAAACCTTGGGCGCTAATGATTAGCACACCAAATAAAGCCGCCAGTACTAAACCAACATTACCCCCTTTTACTTGGTAACCTGTTTCAGGTTGGCTTCGGCGTTGTTTGTAAACCATGGCGACAGGCAAAAATACGGCCAGAATAACCAAAGCAATCGCAGCGTAGCCAAGGGCCATAATAAAACCTTGTGGGTAAAATAATGCGAAACCAAGGGGCGGTACAAAGGTAATTAATGCCGTTTTAATACGGTCTTTGCTGCCATCACCTTTTTTAAAGGCATCGGCAAAAAAATCAAATAAACCCAAGCTCACACCTAAAAATGACGTGGCGAGTGCTAAATCTGCGAAAACATTGACCGCAGTCGCAACATGAGGGTTATGTGCAATACTTGCTACACTGCTAACAAAGCCAGATAAACCTTGGCTTTGCATTAAGTCATTTTGGCTCATTATGCCTTGGCTCAACAGTTGCCAAAAAATGTAAATGACAAGCGGTAATGCGGCACCTGCCACCATGACTCTTCGTAAAGCCTTAATGTCGAGACCCACATATTTAACAATCGATGGAATGGAGCCATGAAAGCCAAAAGATGTAAATACCACCGGAATAGCTGAAAGAATTAAACCTTGTTCAATAGGCATTTCGAGTAGGTGCTGCCCATGCACATACGGTGTGAGCATATAAAATAAGCTTGCCAGTACGCACACTTTAATTGTGAAAAGCACTCTATTAAGCTTATCAACCTTACTTGTGCCAAGCGTTACTACGGTACCAATGACCACGGCTAAAATAATGGAGCCAACTTGGGGGGCCAGCGAGAGTGACAAGCCATTATTTAGCTTTTCTTGCAACTGTGCACCACCGCCTGCTATGTATGCGGCGCATAGGGCATAGAACAAGAACATAACTGAAAAGTTAGCCACCCATTGCCCTCGCTTGCCCAACCAAGATTTAGCCAAGGTGTTGAGTGTCGCGTCTCTGTCTGCATATTGATGAAGCTCTAACATTAATAGAGCCGTGTAAGTCATTAAAAACCAAATTAATAAAATGAGTGACAGCGCGGTGGTGAATCCAAGCCCCGCAGAGGCGATGGGCAATGCCAGCATCCCTGCTCCTATGGTGGTGCCAGCAACAATTAACATGCTACCTATTGTTTTATTTTTAAGCACTTTTTGACCCTTAAACTTCGTGAGAGGCATGCAAGATATAACTTGTTTAATAAAACTTAAATAGTTTTGTTATAAATCAAAGAAACTTATTGTAACTTATGATTTACAAGCACGGTTAGGCGCGTAAATATTAGGCTTAATTTTATTCTACATTGTCGTAATTTTGAGTTGACAAAATAATCATATAGGCAGATTCTTAACGCTCTTCTACTTACTTTTTTATGATGATGATGCAGCTAAATAAACGACCAAATAATCGCAGTATGCGTCTGGCAACGCCAGCCGTGTGGTCAGTTATGTGCTGCGGTTAATTAAGTAAGTTTTACTAACCGCGTTCAAAGCGGTTGGCCATTCTTTGTTTTTTTCCTCCGCTTTTTTCGCCTTATTAAAGGAATAAGCTTGTGCCAGTTAAAGCCTCATATTTTTTAATGGTGGTGATTTGGTCTACAACCCCTCTAGGTATTGTTTGGAGTAGTGAAACCGTTGCGCCCACATTGGCAGTCTTGTTAAGAATGCTGGTGGGTCTTGTGCTTGCTGCATTGGTGGTTGCTATCGCTAATATCCGAGTGCCTTGGCATCGTCGCGCCTTATTCTTATATGCATACTCGAGTATCGGCATATTTGGGGGCATGCTACTGAGCTATATGGCCGCCAAAACAGTGCCTTCTGGCTTAATATCGTTAATGTTTGGTTTGGCACCTATTTTATCGGGATTACTGGCGCAGAAAATTTTAAATGAGCCAAAATTCAGCACACTAAAACTCGCTTCACTTGGGTGTGCACTAATCGGTCTTTTTTTAGTAAGCCAGCGTCATATTCAAGGTGGGGTAGAGCAGCTAAGTGGGTTGCTGTATGTATTTATGGCGGTGTGTTTTTTCAGCCTAAGCGGGGTGATGATCAAACGTGTTCGAATCGCTATTCACCCAATGGCGACGACATTCGGTGCTTTAGTCTTTGTAACGCCTTTATTTTTTATAACCTGGTTATTGGTTGATGGTCAACTCAATAGCGAGCTTTGGAGCGTAAAGTCGCTTTACTCGATTGTGTACTTAGGGGTGTTTGGATCGTTAATCGGTGCATTGGCGTATTTTCATGTTTTGCAAAAACTGAATGCCAGCACGGTAGCCTTGACCACCTTAATTACACCAAGTTTTGCTATTGCAATTGGCGGCATATTTAATAATGAGCCGATTGATCAAGCACTGATTGTTGGCGCAACTGTCATTATGATTAGCTTGGCGTTTTTTCAATTTGGTGACAAGTGGCTTAAGCGCTTTAAACGCGTTAAGCCAATTAAAATGAATTAGCAGTGTAGTCGCCGTATAGCGGCGACTACATTTTTGCAATTTGAATAACCAAGCGACGGTTTGTATTTCGCCCTAAAATATTGTCATTAGTGGCAACATGGCGTTTTTCACCAAACCCTTCGGTATCCACTTTATTTTCATCGATGCCTAAGCTCACAATATACTCTTTGATTGCTTTAGCCCGCTTTTTAGAAAGCTCAAGGTTATTCCAACGACCACCGTAGCTATCGGTATAAGATGAAATTGAAATAGCAGAAATACTGGTGTCATATTTGAGGTATTCGGCTATTTTATCTAAGCGTTTTTGAGATGATTTTGTCAGCTTACTGGAGTTAGGTTCATAGTTCATTACCGTGAATGAGATATCTTCAAAGCTGTAAGGCAGCATGGCATCTCGGCATTGTAAAAAAGCCCAATAGGCTTGTTTAAAATTAACACTCGACAAGCCTACGGCAATTTTATCGGCACGGTTTTGCCAATCTTGGTAATAAAAAGTAGGCTGATAGCCTTTTTCGAGCTCTGTCAGCATTTCCCAAGCCGTTTTATTGCCTAGCTCACCGTCAAATTTACGTAATAATTTCATATTCGCAATATCGCGTGCTGGTAGGCCTGCACGCCAACTGGGCGGCACAGCTTTTAAACCAGCAATACTGTAATTTTCTGGACGTACAACCATGTCGAGATTAAAGTTGACGTCTTTATTCTTGCTGGCAGAAGTGCTAAAAATGGCTTCGCCATAAAAAGGAACTTCATGATTTAATTGGCATTCTAAGCGCGATGTTTTAACCATTTGCCAATTTGAAGTATCTGCGGTAGCAGTGTATTCGCGCATGGCACTGCTTGCATGCGTGGCTGCAAACGTTGTTAAAAGGCCGAGGCTTAAAGAAAGTAATGAAAGCTTCATCACAGTAAATCTCCAACAAATCATCAATGCCAAATAATTGGCAAGTTTTATAGCAAGCAGTCCAAAACTGCCTGACAGCGTGTTAGCTCATTAAGTTAAAGCAATTATTGTGCCTAAAAACCCTGTAAGAATCTGTGATTTAATCGCTTTTGCTCTAGCAGAGCAGCTGTGGTTTTTGACATAATAGCCAGCTTACACTGGCAAACCAAGAAGACTATGGAAAATACTGAACAAACTCTTTTCGCAAAACGCTTTCGTGGCTTTTTCCCCGTGGTTATTGATGTTGAAACGGCAGGGTTTAATAAAGACACTGATGCGTTACTTGAAATCGCTGCTTCTGTTTTAAAAATGGATGACGATGGAGTGTTAAGCATTGACCATACGGTGCATTTTCATGTTGAGCCATTTGAAGGCGCGAATATAGAGCAGGCCGCGATTGATTTTAATGGCATAGACCCATTTTCGGCGTTACGCGGTGCGGTGCCTGAAGAAGAGGCCATTAAAGAAATCTGTAAAGCCGTACGTAAAGCACAAAAAGCGGCAGGTTGTCAGCGCTCAGTGGTGGTTGCGCATAATGCGGCTTTTGATCATGGCTTTTTAAATGCGGCGATTGAGCGTTGTAAAATTAAACGCACACCTTTTCATCCGTTCGTGAGTTTTGATACGACCTCACTAGCGGGGCTTGCGTTGGGGCAAACTGTATTAGCGAAAGCCTGTCGTGCAGCGGGTATTGAGTTTGATAATAAACAAGCCCACTCAGCGCTCTATGATACAGAGCGCACAGCAGAATTATTCTGTCTAATTGTTAATCGTTGGCAACAACTAGGCGGATGGCCATTGCCAGAGCAAGCTGAAGAGAATGAAAAGCCAGACTCAGCCGCTAAAACGACTGAGTAATTTTCCCTTCGAAGTATCGCACTAAGTGGGGAGGGTAAATACGTGAAAAATGTTTACTCTCTTGTGCTATTTTCAGCTCAACGCCCGGATGCATTAACTCATTCACTTTTAAGCGACTGGTTGCCAACAAACGCGCAATCTTTTGCTTAACAAGGTATTTCTTTTTCTTAGTGCTTGCGGTTTTAATTTTTATTTGTTGTTCACTGGCTGTTATTTTATTGATGTAATGCGCACGTTGAGCTGCATTGGTTATTTTATTCGCTTTTTTTCGAGCTTGTTGTAAGGCGGCTGCTTTACTGGCAAGCAGCTTTTCAAAGTCATTGATTTGTTGTTGCTTTTGTCTTAAATCATGCCAGTACTGCGCTATAAAGACACGGGTTTTAGTGCCTGATGGCGCACCTAGCTCACCGGTTTCGATACGCATTGCATCTAAAATATTCCCGCCAATAATTTTGCCGCGAGGGTTATTCGCTTTACCGACACGAATTAGACGACGTGCACTTAAATCACAGTGCAGAGCTTGACGCTCTATAAACAGATCTTGCTCACTTTTAATATGGCAAAACTGTGCATACCCAACCGAAATAGTGCGTGTTGCGCTTATATTGCATGTAAAGTGATCTTCATTTTCACGGTGCCGGCCAATGGCCCCGAGCATAATAGTGACTTCGCTTTTACTTTCGATTGTTGCTGATTCAACAAATCCCAGTACTGTAATATCACCTGTAGCTTTAACGCACATACCATCTTTAACATCGCCACTAATGATAACACTGCCATCAAACTCAACATGGCCTGTACTGATATCAACATGATGAAAGCACAACACATCGTCTACGCGCATGCCGCGGGGCAGTGCAACGGGCACTCCTTTGGTGTCGGCAATGAGTAAATTACTGTTCATCGGATCAAGACGGGTCCCTTCAAAGGGCTCTAGGGGGTAATCTTTACCTGCTTGCGCGGGTAAAGTATCGCCAAATACAGTAAAGCCATTTTCACCCGCAGTTGCAGGAATACGTTGCATAAGTGGCGCACCGGGCTTAACCGTGATAATCGCGCCCAAGTTTCGCATATCAACTTTGCCACCCGATGTGGCTTGTGGGCTAAGAACGCGATCTTGTGCTGTTGAACATAATCGGACAAACCGTGCATCGTTCCCATCTTTTGGGTTACGGCCATGCGCAACAATAGCACTGTAGTGCGCACCAGCAGGTTGTTTAAACTGCTGACCTAAAAAAGTATCAAGCGCAGAGTGACTTATGCCGCGCTTAACTCCCGCAGCAGATAGCGCTGCTTGTGCATCATCCATACTCACAACTTTGCCACCACGTGCTGTTGTCAGGCTCGCTTCTGCAATCATATTTTTTTCATCAACGGTGATTTCAATATGTGCATCAACGGCTTTTGCAACAACCAATGATTGATTTTGATATTGACTGCTAGGTGTAAAAAGTTTGCCAATATTGGCATCAACAAGTTCACAGTCTGCGTAAGACGATTGCTCAATTAACTCAATGAGTTGTGAACTCGTTATGGGAAAGCCAGCATCGCGCGGATGCTCACACAAGGATACATATCCACTTTGCTCATCGAACAAAAACATCGACATCAAGTAAGTCCTGTAAAAGAGGCCTGTTATTATTATTTTTTCGTTGCTACAGGATTGTTTTAAGAAGAGGTAACAACGTCTCCCATTTCAGCACAACTTTTGTATGATGTTAAGAACTTGTATGCTTAATATGTGAAAATTCGTATAAAAACTGACTTTTCCTGTTTGGTTTTTCAGCACTCAAAGGGGTTATGCCAAAATAACCTGATTAATGCCTTGAGTATAAAGGGTTTACTCAGTTATACTTCACATACACTCTGAATGAGATACCAAATTCAGGGGCTGATTAGGATTCGACGGAATTCAAGACGCCCGAGGTGCATGTCGAGGTGCGGTTGGCCTCGTAAAAAAGCCGCAATTTAAAGTAATCGCAAACGACGATAACTACTCTCTAGCAGCTTAGGCTGGCTAGCGCTCCTTCCATGTATTCTTGTGGACTGGATTTTGGAGTGTCACCCTTACACATGATCGCGACGGAAACCCTGGCCGGGGTTGAAGCGTTAAAACTAAGCGGCCTCGCCTTTGCAGATCGTGTTCGTCCGAGCTGTAAAGGTTAACTAAAAGACGATACTAAGCATGTAGTACCAAAGGTCGAGGCTTTTCGGACGGGGGTTCAAATCCCCCCAGCTCCACCAAACATAAAAGGCCGCTCTCAGAGCGGCCTTTTTTATTGCCTAAATTTCCTCAAACGTTTGAAGATTTCACAATCGTTGTTCTGTTATTTATAAAAATAAAAGAAAGCTAATTTTTAACCGTTAAGCTTTGATTCATTTTTTTAGCTTCGTTATTATCAGCCATAAGAAATGGAATTGCTTTTTAAAACAAAGAATAATTATGGCTCTCCCTGATTACCAATCTTTTATGTCTCCGTTACTAGAATGTTTAGCTAACGGTAAAACAGCGAATTTCAAGAGTAAAACAAACTTATGCATATCACCGCTTGGGTTGGGTTAAAACTTACTTAGTGCAAGCAGGGTTAATTGAGCAGCCAAAAAGGGCTTTTTGTAAAATCATGCAACAAGGGCTTGCTGCAATAGAGTCAGGCGAACCAATCAATAACCAATATTTAAGTAAGTTCGATGCTTTCCTTGATTTTAAAACACGGTCTAAAGACGTAAACGAGCCTACAAAAGTAGACACCACAAGTATAGTAAGTAATAACTCTGATAAAACCCCAGAAGAGCTTATCGAAGCTGCAGTAGATACTCTTAACACCAATCTAAGTGACAAAAATATTAAAGGCTATATTAGCAGCATCCCCTGTGTTCTTTGAAAACCTAGTGGTCGATTTAATGCTTACTATGGGTTACGGCGGTTCTCGAAAAGATGCAGGTCAAGCCACTCAATACACACAAGATGGTGGTATTGATGGTGTAATCAAAGAAGATAAACTTGGTCTTGAAATGATATACTTGCAAGCCAAGCATTATACGAATAAAACTTGATATTCAAGCCTTTGCAGGTGCTCTTGATATGCACCGTGCTAAAAAGGGGGGGTCATTACCACCAGCAGCTTTAGTAAAGATGCTCTCGAATATGTAGGAATGATAGAAAAACGCATCGTGCTGGTGGATGACGCACAACTAACCGAACTCATGCTTACTCATAATTTAGGCGTAAGCACCAAACATGTATTTGAAGTAAAAACGCTCGATAGCGATTACTTTATGGAAGATTAAAATGAAAATCTTCAGATCGCGGCTTTAATTTGTGTGAATAGAAACAGATTAGAGCATCCGGTACTCATTACCTTCAAAATATTTATAAAACTCAATTCAAGCTGTTAAAAGTGTGTTTATTATATTTTGATAAACTAATGTATTTATTCATTAAAGTTTATTTAAAAAAGTATAAAAATTTGCTATTTTTTCGGAACTTTAAAATGGAGGAAGTTAAATTGTTGAAAATTAATGTAAAAAAGTCGTTTTTTGGGGTGGTGTTTACTACTTCTTTCCTGGCTGTGGCTGCAACTAATATCCCAGGCGTTAAAAAATTAAAAGAGATAAAAGAAGATACTTTTAAAGTCCACTGTGTGAATGGAACTAAAGGAGTTATTTCTAGAGAAGAAAGTAATATTTGTGCTTACTCAAAAAATGGTGCAAAGAATCGTTGTGACGATGAAAACAACTGGAATATAGAAATAGCTGCAAAGTACATCTGTAACTAAAAAATTATAAAAGGATTTAGTATGCGTTACCTCTTGATTTATTGTTTCGCAGTTTTTGCTAGTTTTGGGTGTTTACAAGCAAAAGCTGATGAGACTATTTCATTTGAAGGCTCTCAATTTTCTCATTTCAAAAATGTGGGCCCTTTTAATTTCGAGATTATAGAGTCAGGAGGAACGCCCTCTCCTAATACTGGCCCAGCGACTGGAGCAAATGGTACAAATGGTTATGTTTATTTAGAAGCATCTAATGGAGCTGCTTACACAGCGGGTGATCAGGCTATCTTGTTAGCGGAAAATATCGATGCTGAGTCTATTGAATTTTATTATCATATGTTTGGAGATCATATCGGAAGTCTGTCTCTTCAAGCTAAGAAAAATGGTATTTGGGAAACAATAACTCTATTAGAGGGACCACAACAATATAGTAATACTGCCTCTTGGAAGTTTAGTTCTGTATCCTTAGCAGATTTTCCGAAGCCACTGAATATTCGATTTGTAGCTACAGCAGCAGGCGACTACAAGGGGGATATTGCACTAGACCAAATTACTTTTAAACAAAACAATACACCTTCATCTGCAATTATTGCAAACTTTGAAGACAACCTAGGTGTATTCTCGAATCAAACCCCTTTCTTGGTTAGCCGTTATCATGGAAAAACCCCAACAATCGATACAGGACCTTCGTCAGGGGCGAATGGTACTCAAACCTATGCATTTTTAGAGACTTCTGCTGGAGCAGCTAATTCAGCAGGCGACACAGGTATTTTAGAAGCAAATGTTACGGGCACTAAGCTTAGTTTTTATTTTTATATGTTTGGCTGGCAAATGGGGACTTTAAAAGTTAAAGCCTTCATTAATGGTCAGTGGCAAGTCTTATGGGAAAAGTCAGGAGAAGAGCAGGTTAGCCCTAATGAGCCTTGGCATAAAGTGTACTTAAAAAGCGAACATTATACAGCGATTCGATTCGAGTTTATAGCCAATGGCGGATACCTTGGTGATATGGCAATAGATGAAGTTGTGTTTGATCCGCCAGAATTTGGAGATCTAACAAACGACTTAGAGGGAGGGATAAATTGGAAAGATGAAGGTGACCATTATTGGTTAAGACAAGCAGGGAGTGCTCCAAGTTCTGGCACGGGCCCCTCTTCAGCCCATCAAGGGGAGTATTATGCATTATTTGAAACATCTTTAGGGGCCGCTTCTGAAGCTGGCGACACAGCAATATTAAAAAGCCCTGAGCTTAATAACGAAGAAGAAATTTGTTTTTGGTTTTATATGTTTGGTGCTGAAATCGGTACGTTATCACTTGAGTACACGAAAGATAATAGTAATTGGTTAAACCTATTCCAGATTTCAGGTCAACAGCATTTTACAAAATCAAGCAACTGGACGAATGCTTGTGCTTCTATTCCTGAAAACACAAAATACCTACGTTATAAAGCGATAGCAAATGGTGGATATAAAGGTGATATTGCTATTGATAACATAACAGTTAATAACTCTGATAATAATAAGGTTAACTTAAATACAAACTACATAGGCTATTATGAAGGAGATGATAAACAGGTAACTTTATCGACAGAAACCATACACAATGTGGTAGCTGTTTACTACATGGGGAATGACGGGGAGTGGAAAACCGCAGCTTATAACGGAAATAATAAATGGCTACTTGATTTTAACGATTTTGATTCATCTACAAATGTTCAAATAAAACTGGAGCTAGGTGATGGCTCTGTTTTTTATTATAGCACTTTAGTGGAAATAGAATACTTAGGAAAGAATAGGCCAGAAGAAGCATTTTCCAAAACTACAGAAGCAATACCTGATAATAGTACCTTCTCAAGTGCGTTAGCACCTAGCTTTGATAACACTGGTGCTTTAAAAGGGCAAGCAAGTGTGAATGGTGGAGCAGCGGCGTATCACATTCCAATTGAACTCCCGCCAGGTCGTGCCGGTATGCGGCCTAATGTATCGTTAAATTATTCTTCAAGAAGTGGCAATGGTATTGTTGGTGTTGGTTGGTCGCTGTCTGCGGGTTCTAGCATCTCTCGTTGTGCAGCTACTTATATACATGATGGTTTTGTTCAAAACGTACAATACAATTACAATGATAGATTATGTTTAGATGGACAGCGTCTAATTGCAACTTCTGGTAATTATGGGTTCTCAGGCACTGAATATCGGACTGAGATTGATTCTTTCGTTCGAGTAACACAAAACGGTTCTCTAAATGGAACTTCAACTTGGTTTAAAGTTGAATATAAAAATGGTCAAGTTGGGTATTTTGGTAAATCTGCCAACACTCGAGTCATTCATGATGGAAAAACTTCGGCGTATTCATGGCTGTTAGAGTACCAACATGATGCTACATCAAATAATTTTATCAATTTTTCATACTCAGAATTTGGTGCAGGTGAAAAGTTAATCAAAGAAATAAACTATACCGCTAGTTCTAGTACTGAGCCTGGTATGCAAAGTGTAGAGTTTGTTTACGAAAAAAGAAATGTAAGTAGTTTTTCATACATATCTGGCGGGAAAGCTACAGTTTCACAGCGCTTGGGTGAAATTAAAATTCAATCAAATAACATTACCCAATATTCTTATACATTAAATTATCTAGTAAGTGAACAATCTGACAACTTACAAGTTATCAATAAATGTTTTATCAATAGCTGCCAAAATCCGACAATCATTGAGTGGTCTGGAGAATTAGATAATTATAAATTAATGCCCCTTGGCACTGATACAACACCGTTTTTAATCCAGGATGCTGAATACCTTTCTCTTGAACTTCCTAGAGGAGATGTAAATGGGGATGGTGTAAGAGATTGGAAAAATATATTTATAAATGCTGAAGGTGAAGAAAATGGTTCTTTCTCTAATAATTTCGATCATTGTAGAGAAACTATTTATACAGGCCAATTAGTATGCTTGTCTGGCGATTTCAACTTAGATGGCTTTTCTGATGGTTGGAATGTTGTAAATAATTACCTCCAGATATCTTACACCAAAGGAAGTACCGTAAATACAGGTGTTTATATTCCTAGTAGTTCTACTATCGCTGCCACAAAGAATAGAATTGTAGATATAGCAGATTATAATGGGGACTCGTACCCAGATTTAATGGTATTTACTGCTGAACCTAATAATGTTGTTCTAAAACTTTATTTGCACTCTAAAAATCTCTCATCTCCATATCCCCAAGGGAGTGTTGTTTTTAATTATCCGACCTCAGGTAATTATCTAACCATGAACATAGAGTTTAATGGCGATATTACTGGTAACGGGCTGCCAGACTTAGTTGTTACTGACATGCAAGATCCGTCAGTTGAACAATATTTTGTACAGCCGGTTCCAGATAGGTTGTTAGCAAATATTTCAACTCCTTCAAATATTCAATTTGATACTATTGAACTCGACTTAGTTACCAATCCTAGCTATTTAAATCAAGTCTTTAGCTATTTTGCAGATGTAACAGGTGATTCCCTACCTGATTGGTTAGGGTGGCAATCTGGTTCATTTGTTTTACGTATAAACGAAGGGGGGGGAGCATTTTCTGCACCGCAAGATCTGGGGGTGTCAATTGTTCCTATTAGAAGGGCTCGACTAATGGTCAATGATGAGCCAAAGCTTCGCAATGAACCTCTGTTCGTCGGTGCTATTAAGGTATTTGACATTGATAATGATGGAAAAATGGAATTGCTTGTACCTGATGAACGCGTAGTAACTGGTTGCGCTACAGGGATAATGAATTTTCAATACCCATCTGGGGTCCAGGCTGAGACATGGTGTGGAAATGAAATTTATTATAATACTTGGAGTAATAGTGCATCAGGACCTGAATATTCAATAAATCCTAGAAATAACGACGATAGTCTCTACAAATTCAAGAAGTTCGATTTCAATTTTGATGAATATGGTGATGTAACTGTTAGGGCTAGTTCCACAGACTTAGTAGGTCATGCGTATGAATCTACTTTTCTAGATGTATTTGGGACTGGTTTACAAAGCTTTGTATTCTTGCATAGGAAGCGTAAATGGACTTTTCATCAAGATTCACAAAATGAATATTTTTCAGGGAAAGAACAAGATTATGGAGTATATGTTAACCGTAATTATGGAGTTAAAGACGGTAGTAGCAATTATGATTACTTGCCTACAAATCTTGTTAGTTCCATTACAAATGGCCTTGGTGTTGAAAGTCATTGGCAATATCTACCTTTAAGTTCAGGGCAAGGCGGTATAAATAGTGAAGTACCTCATTACCAACTTGGAGTTGAATATGATGCAGGTTACATAAATTTTGCTTCAAGCATGTATACGGTGTCTACTTTTAAACAAAGTAATGGATTGGGCACTTTAAATGAAAGTAAGTATTCATATAATGGGGCCGTATACAATATCCAAGGCCGTGGTTTTATGGGGTTTAAATCCATCGTTGAGGAAGATGTTTCGAAGGGGATTGTCACGCAATCAGACTTTAATCAGGTGTTCCCTTATCATGGCAAACTGATTCGCCAAGCTATCTTTGCCAGTGAAGACTTTGAGGTGCATGATTTACTAGGGTCAGCAACAACGGAAATCGATGCGTTAAGCTATAAAGAGATTATTTGGAAAGACAATCCAAGCCACTCAATTTCCGATGTATATAGTGTGTATCCTGAAACATCAACAACGATTAGTCGATTGCCTGATACGGATAAAGTGTATGCTCATTCATCGACTAAACCGCAAGTTTCAACCACGATTAAACAGATCACTGATATAGACCAGTTCGGTAATGTTAGATTGAGTCATAATGAAATCACTGATGCGTGGGGAAAGTATAAAACGTCAGAGAGTTACACATTTGTTCACGATGAAAATAACTGGTGGCTTGATAAATTAACTAATAAGACGGTGACGAGACACACGGTTACCAGTCGTAATGAAAGCGACCCTGCTTTAAACATTACAGGCTCGGACTCACAAACAACCAGTAACTATGTCTATAGTGACTTTCATGCAAATAGACAGGCCCGCAATATTGTTGTGACAGGTCAAAGTGCTGGAGCTTCTTCAGGCCGAGGTAGTACAACGGTCATAGCTTTCAATGACTATGGTTTACCAACACAGGTAAGCCAAACAGCACAGGTGCGTAATGGCAGTGGTAATTGGGTTAATCAAACGCGCTCCACATCGACAAGCTATTCTAAAAATGGCTCGTTGGTAGCGGCGGATGGTTATTTCCCTTATGAGCAGAAAAATGCCAAGAATCATATTACGTATACTGAAGTTGACCCTGCAACAGGACAAATCACTGAATCGAGACTACAACTGAGTGGGAGTAGTTACCTTACAAGCACTTATACCTATGATGATTACAACCGTCCATATAGTAGTCAAACGGATGGCCAACCGATTGTTTATACCGCTTTACAATCACCGGATGAGCAAGCACCAAACAATGCGGTGTTGCAAATTGTTAAAGTCAGTGCTGGCATGCCGACACAAAAAGTTTATCAAGATAAGCTAGGCCGTGTACTGCGTACCGCTGTGGAGGACTTTAACGGCGACTGGGTGTTCACTGATGTTACCTACAATGAAAAAGGTTACAAAACCTTTGAATCTGTCCCTTATAAAGAAGGTGATATATCTTATGGTGTGAGTTACACCAGTTATGATGTGCTTGGTCGTTTAACAGAAAAAGTAACGAATCAACAATGCGGTGATATGACAACAAGTTACGCTTATTCAGGATTAAAAACCGATATCACAGTCTCTGAAGATTGCGAGAGTAAAATACTTGATATGTCACGTACATACAATAGCTTAAAGCAGTTGATGGAGACGGTGGATGCCAATGATGGGGTGACGCGTTACAGTTATAATAGCCAAGGCTTGCCCATTGTTATTCAAGATGCAAATGGCAATAATATCATAGCGAAGTACAATGCTTTTGGTCGTAAAACGCAAGTGAATGACCCAAATCAAGGTGTGACGAATTTTGAGTACAATGGCTTTGGTGAGTTGCAAAGAGAGGCACGTGTTAACAGTAAAACACTCACGTATGTCACCGATGTATTAGGCCGTGTGACCAGTCGTACAGCCACAGGTGAAAATACACTCACTTATACCTATGATGGGGCAACCTATGGGTTAGGGCAGTTAAATCAAGCTTCAGGCAATGGCATTACTAAAACATTTGGTTTTGACAACCGCGGCCGTCCGACTACACAAACCATAAACGGTGATAGTAAATCCTTTACAACCACTACATTTTATGATGCTAATTATGGTCGTGTGAAAGGCTTGCGCTACCCGAATAATCTCACTATTGAATATGGTTACACAGACTCTGGTTACCAAAAAAGCGTGAAAAATGCCGCCAGTAGTTATGTGTATAAAACCATTACCGACCAAGACGTATTTGGTAATATCACCTCAGCTAACCTAGGTAATGGCACGTCAGAAACCGTATCGTATAGCAATGTTAATGGCCAAATGTTGTTAAAAGCGGTAGCCAAAGGCAGTAACAATCTGATGAATATCAGTTACCAAAGTTACGATGGCTTTGGTAACTTAACCCAAGTTGATGTGACCACAGGCAATGTGGGGATTGACCAACATCAATTTATCGAAACTTATGAGTATGATAACTTGCATCGCCTAGAGCGTAACTTGGTGGATGGCTATGAAGTTGTTAGTTACAGTTATGATGCAGTAGGTAACTTGTTATCTAAATCTGATTACGCAACCCAATACGATTACTCAACTGGTTCAACAGGTGGGCCAAACGCCGTAAAGCGTGTGTATCGCGGTGGTTGGAAGTTATTTGGTTACGATACCCGTGGTAACATGACTAGTGGGGATGGTTTAATCAGCGCCACATATAACGCAATGGATAAACCGACACAAATAGTCAAAGCAGGTAAAACTCTTAATTTTACCTATGGCCCACAACATATGCGCTTTAAGCAGGTCAATGGCAGTGTAACCACCTTTTACAATGATAAACTGTATGAAGAGGAAGTTAGCGGAACAAAAACTACATGGCGTGCTTATGTTGATGACATTGCAGTGATTAGCCAAACTACGGGAGAAGGCGCCACAATTCGTTATACGCATCGTGACCGTTTAAACAGTGCAAGAATATTTACCGACCACAATGGCTATGTCACTGCCCAGCGTAACTTCGACCCATTTGGCAAACCACGCTTGGCAAGTGGTGACCTAATGACGTATGGTAATTCAAAACTCGATGACTTAGATGAGGCCAAAACACGCCGTGGCTTTACTGACCATGAGCATTTGGATGATGTTGAGTTAATTCATATGAACGGTCGGGTGTACGATTATAACCTTGGTCGGTTTATGTCGGTAGACCCCGTTATTCAAAGCCCAACAAATAGCCAGAGTATTAACCCTTATTCTTACATAATGAATAACCCGCTCAGTGGCACTGACCCTACAGGGTATGCAAGTTGTAGTGCGGATGATGCTGCAAGTTGCCAAGAGGTTGCAGAAAACCTTGGGAAAGGTGAAAAAGCGGATATTACGCAGAAGCAATCTGTCACAGGTTCTCGCATAAAACGCGATGTGAAAGTCGGCACGATGACAGGTAATGGTAATGGCACGGTTAATATTCAGATAGGTAATATGTCTGCAACAGCCGATATAGGCGCACCATCAACAACTGCAAAAGGTAATAATAGCTCTGGTAGAGATTTATATGCTTGTACAAATTGTTTTGGCGGTAGTAATTCTATAGATGGTGTTGATATGCCAGAAGTTATTGATGAATATTGGCGAGAAAGAAGGGATGGTGAGAATGGATATCCATCTACTGAGTATTTAGGTTCAAGAGAGCTGCATCATGAAGGTCTTTATGATGGCGATTCTGAGATTCTTGCAAGCGGAGCCTTTGAAACTTATCTAAATGAGAATCCCAGATTAGGGCTTTCATACAATTATGACCTTCCTGACGCATGGCGCATGAGGATGCCAAATATAGTGTTTGCTCCAGAGGTGAAAGTAAATGTGTACAATGTTTATGTGAACTGGAGTATTGAAAAAACGCCAATATTAGATGTTAAAATCTATAGGCAAAAGATTAGAATGTCTTCCTATAGTAATGATCGTAAAAGAACTTTTGTTGAAACTCGTTGGAAGTATACAAAAGAGGTGCAGCAAGTTGATTCAAAAATCCAATATTTTGAATCGAGACGAAGGGGTGGAGTTAACCAAGTTCAAAGTTGGCCGATAGTCCCATAAACAGGAAAACACATGAAGATATTTAAAATTTGCATAACATGCGGTATTTGGCTGCTATCTGCATGCAGCTCATATGCAGACGATGGTAATTGGCAGTGGAAACTCGAAATTGAAAAGACAATTGGGCATGCTGACAACTCGGTTCAGAACATGGAAATTGGCTCATATTGGAATAAAAACTACAGAGAAGCTGTGTTCTCTGTTTCAAATTTAATTTCCAATGGTTGGTCCAGTGAAGGTTTTGATGCTGATTTATATAATTCTATATTGTTAGAGGTATGGAGGAACACTAAGCATGTACGTGTATTAGATGATCACTTAATTCGATTAGCTGCTATGAAATGGAGAATTAATCTTAAAAATAAATGTTTTGATAGTGGAGTGGATCTGAGTATTGCACGAAAATATTTTATGGAGATGATCAGTTCGAATGAAAATATCTTAAAAAACTCAGCTATAACCGGGCTTGGAATGATTGGTGAAAAAAATGATGTTGATACGTTAATAGCGATATTAATTGATAATCAAGATAGTTTTATAGGTAAAACAGCATTAAATTCACTCTTACTTATTGATGACAAATACATGCTAGAATCACTTAGAGCAAGTTTGAATCAAGTTTCAAATAAGTCAATCAAGAATCAGATTCAACAAGAAATAAGTTACAATAGAGTTTATGAAAATGAATGCAGTAACTAAGCTTTAGGTTTACAAGCCGTTACTTGATTTTGATCCGATTGTTATCTGTGCAACCCTAAACCACAGCTAAAGTAACCTTAATTGAGTCCAAAGCCTCATAGTCGGGGCTTTGTTTTATATCAAATTAAATTAAATATATCTGTTTATTGGCATATCTTTCTATTCATGTATAGTGTGACTATATGCAGTGAAAAGGGAATTACCCATTAATTAATTTATTGATAATTATCATAAAATTTATGGAAAAGACGATAATAATGACGGTTCAGTTTAGTGAAATTAATGATCCTAAATCTTGGGAAACTTATTTTAAATCTTTGCTT
This sequence comes from Pseudoalteromonas sp. JSTW, assembly GCF_013423925.1. NCBI lineage: Bacteria > Pseudomonadati > Pseudomonadota > Gammaproteobacteria > Alteromonadales > Pseudoalteromonadaceae > Pseudoalteromonas > Pseudoalteromonas sp. JSTW. The sequence continues at coordinate 2,310,199 of NZ_CP058972.1, read as the reverse complement.
AAATATCGTTACGGTCAAGAAAACGTATTTGATATCCCTGATCAAAATGAAGGGGACTGGGGAGTAGAATGTTACACTGCGTGTGGAAAAGTATTCCAATGCTATTTTCCAGACAAAAATCACTCAGTAACAAAGCTTTATGAAAGTCAAAGAGACAAAATCAATAATGATTTGAAGAAGTTGACTGCGACCAATGCTGAGATTTGGCAAGAGATTTTTGACAATCATGGAATAAAAGTTAAGTCTTGGGTTCTAGCTACACCGCGTTATACTAATAAATTACTCGCTCAATATATTGCGAAGAAAACTAGTGAAGTCAGGGATCTAGAGTTGAATTTTGTTGATGATGACTTTAGGGTTTCGGTACAAACAGATGAAGACTATCCGGTAGAAAAGCAACATTTGATAAACTGCTTTACTCAAATAAAAATAGATGTTGATGATATTTCTGATTCTGACTTAGCTGAGTGGATTAGTGAACAAGTTGGCTTTTTAGCCGACTTACATCCTAAATTAGAGATATTAGCTGATGGTGATTTAAAAGAAATAGATAATCAAAAGTTAGCAATCTCAAACCTTTATTTGACTTACCAAAACATGCTGGACATCTTAGAACGGGATTATCCACAGATACACTTGTCAGTCATTGATTGCGTAAATGCACGCAAACAAAAACTCAAACAGAGAATTTCTTTGTTCGCCAGAGGTAAAGCTCCGGCAGAAATTCTAGAAGAAAATCTTAAGCAACTTGAAAATGACTTAGCTGAAATAATGCCTAATTTTTTTGGTGGTACTCGTTCAGATATGTGTGCAGGAGTTATCGCTGGTTGGTTAATAGAATGCCCCTTGAGGTTTTAAAATGGATTTGAAACAACTGGTTACTAAAAAACCATTCTATATCAGTGAAAGAAAGGAGTTTATTTCATGTGATTTAAGGCCAAATTGGCGGATCTCGTTATTACTTCTCATTTTACGTTTAGTTGGAAGAGGGAGTAAAGCTTCTAGAAACAAGATACACATTGTTAATTGGGCATTGAAAAATGAAGAACATGCTCAAAGCTATCTTGCGTATATAGAAAATGGACAGGGAAAACGCCCTTTTATAAATTTAGATCCGACAATGGATAAGGCCATAGATTATGCCCTGTACTCCAAGTTGCTTAGTATAGAAAACAACAGAGTGTCACTGACTGAAGATGGTATCAAAATAGCTAACAAATTAAAGAAAGCTGATGTTTTTAATAGTGAAAAAAGAGTTTTGGAAAAATTAAAACAGGCGTTAACTGAAGATAAAGTAAAAAAAGCGCTTGAAGGGAAGTAAATATGTCATTGAGTTTAAAGCGTCTGCTTGTAAAAATTAAAGCAATGGATGGTGGCCCATTCGGTTTAGATATTACCTTCGAACAAGGGCTAGTTGTAATACGATTGGATAACACTCATGGTAAATCAACGTGTTTAAACTCCATTGCTTACGCTTTAGGTATGGAAAAAGGTATTGGGGCTACGAGTCGTTTTCCGTTTACTCCTGTTATGAATAAAACATTGGTTTTTGACGGAGAAAGCTATTCAGTTGTAAGTTCCGAAGTGTTTTTGCAAATATCAAATGGTACTGAAGAATACACTTTACAACGGGATATTCATGCGTTTGATTGCGATACAAATATAATAAAAGTTCAGCAAGGAAGTATTGATAATTTTTCCCCTGTATTAAGTGAAAAGTACTATATAAATAAAGTTAACGACACGAGCAGTAAAAAAGGATTTTATGCTTGGTTATGTAAATTCATTGGTTGGAAATTACCAACCGTGCCCAAAACGGATGGTGGCGAAAGCTTACTATATCCGTCCACTATTTTCCCGTTATTGTTCGTAGAGCAAAAGCGAGGCTGGACAGGGATTCAATCTACCCTACCTTATTATTTTAAAATCAAAGATGTTAGAAAACGTGCTATTGAATTCATAATGGAATTAGGTGTTCATGATCTTTTAGTTAAAAAGCAAAAATTAAAAATGAAGAACGACAATTTGCTGGGACATTGGCATCAATGGTATATGCAGCTCAGCAATAAAGCTAAGTTAGTTAGGGGTGAAGTCGTTGGTTTAAAAAAACATCCTCACAAAGAGTTCTCGCAATATCTGATTGAAATTGAGATAGCTGTTGATAAAAAAAGAGTTTTATTGGATGACTTGCTAGTAACTAAACAAAAAGCATTGGATGAGGCAAAAAGTAAGCGGGTTAAAGAAAGTGGGAATGACTTTGATGTGTCACGCGTGAAATCGCAGATTGTGGATAAAGAAATAAAACAGCAAGTCACCCAAGATAATTTTGACGAAGCAAGTCAAAAACTTCAGTTTCTGGCAACTAATGTATCTTCCGTTAGCACTCGACTGCGTTCACTTAACGAAAATAAGCGAAAATATGAGGACCTTAAAAAAGTCAACGAATTAGCTTTATTTGACGGTCTTAGCATCGATGAAGGAAGTTGCCCAGCGTGTGAACAACCTGTTGCCGATGCTCTATTACCAAATATTGTCGAGCATGATGTAATGTCGGCAGATGAAAGCTTGGAGTACTTAAAAAATCAAATTAAAACTTTTACTTTTATTCTTGATAACTCGACACAAGAGTTTGAGAAACAACAGCAACTTGTTAATGAAATTAGAAATGATTTATTTGAATGCAAAGCTGAAATACGTAGGTTAAAAGAAAGCATAACTGATGTAAGTAAAACTAACTTAGAAGAGTTTATTCGTGAAGAAGTAAAGCTTGAAGAGCAAATTAAACTGCTTGAAGAAGTAAGGGTTTTTAGAGAGCAGGTTAAGGAAAAAGTAACTACACTTCACCGGGAAATTACTTCTACTGAAAAATCAATTAACAACATTCCTAAAGATGGCTTAACAAAGTTAGATAAGAGAAAACTATTCAGGTTGAGAGATATTTTGATAACACACGAGAAAGAGTATGGCTTTAGTAGCTTTTCGCCTAATGATCTAAATATTTCTTTTGATTCATATTTACCAACACTCGAAAATTATGACTTAGGTTTTGATACTTCTGCTAGTGATGGTATTAGAATTATTTGGGGGTACTTGATGAGTATGTTAGAACTATCACGTGAATATGAAATGAATCACCCCGGACTGTTAATTTTTGATGAGCCAAGACAACAAGATGCAGACCCTGTGAGTTTTAGTTCTTTGTTAAAGAAAGCGTCAGAGACTAAGAAACATAACCAGCAAGTCATTTTAGCAACATCTGAAAAAACAGAGCCATTGAAGAAGGCAACTGTGGGCTTAGACTACAAGCTAATTGACTTAACTGAAAGTGGTGAAAAAATAATGCGCCCATTGAATTAGCCTTTGTTCTCAAAGCCAGTGGAAGCGAGGTTTGCCCATCGAGCTTAATTTGCCATAGATGAGAAATGATTTAACGACCTGATTTGTTCAGGACTAAAACCATGTCTTAATAATTCGAAATCATCAATGTCAATTTTTGCTTGTTTGTTATTACCATTGCCAATAAGTTGATAAAGGCTTCCCGTAGCAGTGGTTACTAATCGAGAGTCGAGGTTGATTTTAATTATCCTAGATGTGCATACATAGTTGCCTTTGTAAAAACGACAAGTAGAATCATCAACCACAGTTCCCCAAAGCACTTTACCAATTAATTTCTCTCCGTCCATTACCGAGACAATTTGCCAGTTTGAAATAACGGTATTCATGAGCGAATCTCTTTAAAGAATTTAAGTTCATGATAGGAAATATCGAGTTAAAAATATAACGAAAGCGTGGATCTAATCTCGACTTTTTTCATAACTAGGCATTTGTATTTTTTAATATGATAAGCTCATAGTGGGCACTGCTATCTTCTCAACTAATTAATAAAACGATAATTATTAGTAAAAACCGCTATTTAAATTGTCAAAAAGCCACTGCGCTATTTTTGGGGGGACTAGTTGGGCCATTCAACTATTAACCGTAGTGCTGGCTAGCGCTAATCGCAACGTAGCTACTGTGTCTTGCTTCGTAGAAAAGTGTGGACCGTAATATGCAAGTGAGTATTACGTGAAAAATAGCTAGTCGATTCAATTAAGGTTCGTCTAGAAACGATTAAGACTAGCTCATTTTACGATTAATATTTGGGCTGAAGATATTTATTGGAAAATTAAAAAACATCAAACCAAATAGCGTGTTGAGATTTTTAGATTGAGGTTATAGCTGTTTCATCTTTTGCTAAAAATAAGAGTTGTTGACGTAAGGTAAGGTTTGCTGAGTTGGCTTTTTCTACGTGTTTATTTATTTTATTTAGTATATGTAGCAACTCTTCTTCACTGTCTATTTCTGATATAAATTGAGGCAACGGTGGTGAGCCATATTCTTTAATATGTGCCCTCAAAAAATTAAATATCACCCATACAAACTGAGAGCGATATCGAACAGAAAAAGTCTTTAAAAACGCTTCAAACAGATTCTTTAGACAATCATTCGTTGGTCTTTTTTCATACATATTAATGTAGTGCATGGACAAAAAGGCTGATAAGCCATCGAGCGAATGAATGTGTTCTAACTCGGCTTCGCTAAACTTAGAGCGAATACTACGGTTAATATATCTGTCAATTAATGTAAGTAGCGTGGAGTGTTGGATTGCTGGTCCACAGTAATGATTGTAAAAATGCGCAGGTTTTGATCTCAAATGTCTTCTTCGTAAGGTAAATATAAAGTGCCAAAACGGATGTTCAAGTATTGATTTTGTGTTAGGGAAATATGCTTCAATACTATTAACTTTATGTAGCCATGTTACAGGACATGTCTTGATAGCCAAATACCAAAAGTTACTTTTTTCTTCCTTAGCTGCCTCAACCTCTCGCCCCTCAACTTTTTTCAACTCTTTCAATAAATCCGCCACATTAATGACTGTCAAACGGAACATTATTTCGCGTATCCAAATATTGGTGATCACAAGCCTAATTGGTTTCGGATACGATTTATAAGTTAAAAGTTCCATTTAAAGCCCTTAAATAATCAAATGGTTAGCTTCAGATCGGAAATCCTCTCTAATTACCGCCAATGACGTATTTGAAAGTATAGCCTAGTCTGACTCTGTTACAGCAGATTCCTACCTAACGGAGAAATAAATGAAAAAAGAGGAGGAGATAAAAAAGTTGGCAGAGCAACTCGAAAAAGATCTTTTGCAAATGTATGGCTCACCCTTGTTATCAGGGGATGACTTAAAAAAAGCAATGGGATATCGAAGTGTTGATGCTTTACGGCAAGCTATTGCAAGGAAAACAGTGCCTGTAAATGTGTTTAGCTTAAAAAATAGGCGAGGAAAATACGCATTAATCAAGGACATTGCTTTGTGGCTAGCAAAACAATCTATTGAGACAAGTAAGGAGGAAAAACACCCAGAATAAAACCTAAGAGATTAATTTCATCGGGCGTAGAAATGAAAAAACCTCAAAGATATGACGGTCCAGAGGCTTTTCATTAATTGTTGTCGTTTTCTATCGACACAACAATATTAGTACAAGCCTAAATTTATGCAAGCTTCAGTTGTTGCTTGTGTAGCTTGTTGCGCCCTTCATTAAAAAATGGAGGCTAATATGCTTACGAAGAATCAACGCTGGAAAATTGCTTGGCTGTCTGAAACAACGGGGTTGAGCAATGAAGCTATCGCACGAACAGTTGGTTGTAGCAAAGAAACTGTGCGAACTACAAAGGCATTAATTACTGAACTTGGTCTTACGAGTACCAAGATAGAGATGACACCAACGGATGAGCTAAATGCTGAGATGTTTCCCAATTATCCTTATCGCAACACAAATAAGGTTTTACCTGATTTTGTAGAGTTAGATAAAAAAATGGCTGATGATGATACCTACACTATTTTTAAAGGTTGGACGATTTACAAAAAGCAGAATGAAGGCAAAAACGTGTTAGAGCTGTCACAGTACTATGCACGTTATCGCAAACATCGAAAAGCTTCAGGCTTGAGTTATCGTAAAGATGAGAAGCCCGGAGAAAACATGTACATAGATTACGCAGGTAAAACTGGGCGTGTTTTTACTAAAAAGTTGGGGAATGGAGAAGTCGCCAATATTTTTGTGAGTAACATTGGTAAGTCTCAACGAATTTTCATGTATGCAACGCCCGGACAAACCACTAGAGATTGGCTTGAAGCCACGGAAGAAACTTATATTTATCACGGTGGTGTACCCAACGTAACGATACCAGACAATCCCAAAGCTATCGTGGTGAATGCAGTTAAGCCAAAAGTTCTGCAAGTTAATATTGAAGAGTTTGGTAAACATTACAATGTCGCTTTTATACCAACGCGTACTTATAAGCCGAAAGACAAGGGCGTAACGGAAGGAACTAACCCGTTTATATACTCTCGTGTTCTTTCTGACTTGCGTGAAATGAAGTTCTTCAGTTTTAAAGAACTAAATGCTCATTTGCGTGAAAAGTCTGACGAGCTGAATAACATGAAATTTCAGAAGTTTAGCGTTAGTCGCAATGATTTGTTTTATAAATGGGATCAACCAGCACTGGGTCCATTAGCTAAGACTAGATACCCTTTTATCGAAACATATCAACGACTAAGTACTCGTAATGAATATGACGTTCTCGTAGATGAACACTTTTATGGTGTTCCACATCAATATCGGAACAAAATGGTTGATGTGCATCTTACCAAAGATGAAGTGCTGATTTACTACGATATGATTTTGATCGCAAAACATAAGCGTAGCTTTGTAACGAAAGGGATCACTCGCAAGTCAGAGCATCTGCATCCTAGCCACGATTGGTTTGAGGATAAGCCTTTAGCATTTTTCTGGGGTTGGGCTGAGCAATTTGGCTCGGCAGCTCAACAAGTTATGGCTATTCAATTTGAAAGCAAACGTGAGAGATCTTATGAAGCTAACCGAGCGTGCAGAGATATACAGGAATACTATCTAAAGTTTGGCTTATCTTCTGAAGCTTTTGAGCAGGTTTGTCAGTTTGCAATTTCCTACCATCAAACTAGCCCTTCATATATTCATAACATCATGAAAAGCAAGATTTATTTGGACGAAGAAGTATTAGGTCTTCATCCACAAATCAATCATGAGAATTTACGTGGCAGTAATTACTATTCTCTAGATAACGGAGACCAAGGCAATGTTCACTAAAAAATTAGCAAGCTTATGTAACTTACTCAAGCTAAACGCGATTAAAGAGTATATTGGACCCGTATTTAAAAAATATGGCATCGACATTAACCAAGCCATGCTTGCGCTTGAAGAATTGTTTGGGTATCAGGTTCAAGAAAATGATATTGCGAAGCAACTTAGAAGCCGTAAAGCAGCGCAGTTACGATTTCCAAACTCCATGTTGGAGAATATCGATTTCGGCCTTAAAAAAGGATTAAACCCAGCAATTGTAAAGCGATTGGCGAAAGGTGATTGGGTGAAGGAATGCGCACACCTGATTTTCATTGGACCAACGGGCACAATGAAAACGACCCTTGCATGTGCTTTTGCAAATGCATTAATAGTGCGCGGCTATAAAGTCCGCTTTTATACATTATTTGACTTGCTAGAAGCATTGAAAATTGAGGACGACAAAGAGGATCGCAATTACCTCAAACGATTTCTTCGTAAATTAAAATCTATCGATGTTCTCGTGATCGATGATTGGGCTTTGTTTCCCCTAAAAACAAGTCAGCGCAGATTGCTTTTTGAAGTCATCCAGCAAAGAGAGGATAAGGGTTCATTAATAATTACGTCCCAATATCCACCTAATAAATGGCATGAAGCTATCGGTGACGGCACAACCGCTGATGCAGTCTTAGATCGTATTGTGCATTGCTCGAATACGTTTAATTTTAGTGATGAAGAATCTGTCCGTAAGTTACTAGGCCAGAAAAACGGAGGTGTTTATGTTAAACATTAATCGTTCACCTGAAATAAATGCCGTGGATTCATCTATTGATCTAAACATTAATCACTCTTGCTCCAATTTCTTAAATTTGGAACATATGGTTTTTACTGCAAGCAATGAGCAAGATTCAACGGCTGTGGCGTTACGATGTGATGTACCATTAGATGCTATTGAGTTAGATTCGTATGGCTATCAACACGTTTTTTATGAAAGTGATAACGATGTTTGTGAGGAGACATTGATAGCGCTCAAAAAGCTGGGGATCGATGTTGTTGTTTATTTCAGTGATGTCTTTGGTCCAAACTTTAATGTTGTTAAGTTGGAACAATATGCCAAGCGTTTTAATATAAAACTGTGTCATGTAGTGCTGCCATTTTGTCCTAGTGGAATGGTAGATTGGGATGACTCTCAATGGCGAATTTTTGATGCACGACTGTCAATTGCAATAAGTAAAGTTATATCTGGTAGCACTCAAAATTTGAAGTTGAATGGAGGGCAGCACCATGCAACCTTCCATTAATAACGATTGGTTAACATACAGCCCTTCGACACTTATTAGTCATGACAGTGAACTGCATTATGCAGATAAGCTCTTAGCCTTTTACCAAAAGGCGCTATATGAAACACCCAGAGCACTCAAGTTCGTAACTCAAGACTTAGGGTTAAGCGATGAAAGTTTACTTGCCAAGTTCTCTGTTGGCTTTTGTGACCGCAAGTTTCCAATAGAATTACCCTCAACTGATACGCTGGAAGGTGAAATGGCACGAGGATTCTATGAACGGCTAGGTATCATCAATGGATTGACAGGTCATGAAGCTTTTCGAGGCATGATATTCGTACCGCTGTTTGACAACAATGGAGAGCTAATTGGTGGTTATGGTCAGCGCATTGAAAAATACCCGCTATCACAGCGAGGCGACACGTTATGGAGTTTAGCGCATGGTGTTGATGGTTACTTCTTTAATCAGCAAATACTAGGGTCATATAACCAAATTGTGCTTTGTGAGTCACCGTTTGATGTACTGAGCTTTAATCTTGGTGGTGTTATTAACGCAATCAGTTTACTTGATTTCACTTATTTTGATGACGAGCATTTATGCCAGTTGCTGGAGCATAATGTGCGAGAAGTGACATTGGCATTTTCGCGCACACCACGAGGTGACCGTTATGTTGCGCATGTGCGCAGAAAGTTGCTGGAAGTAGATATCAAAGTCAAGAAACTGGAAATGGTGGTGGGCGAGAGTGTGAATAGTTTATGGGCACAGTCACAGCGCTTTGGGTTTGTGCTCAGTGAGTTAAATGGTCATCAACGATGCCACAAAAATTATCACTAATTGCAGCCCTGCAACAATACATAGAGCAGTGCCAACTTGATGAGCTGTCGCCTCGGACAATTGAAGGCAAGAAGTCGAATCTTCAATTGTTTGTGAAGTGGTATATCGTCAATGTTGGCCTGTTTGTTTCTGATTTGAGTGTGGAGGGTATTAAGCAGTTTATGAAATACCTCCACACCTATCATGACTCACAATCTAATAAATTGATTGGGAAAGCGACAAGACGAAATAAAGTCACAGCGGTCCGTATGTTTTGTCTATTTCTCTATCGCAATGAACTGATAGAAGTAAACCTTGCAGAAAAGGTGCAAACGCCAAAGGCAGGTAAAAACATCACACAAGCAGTCTTACAGCCTGATGAAGTTGCTGCCATTGCCACCCAAACCGCATATCGAGGTGAAAAAGGTGTTCGTGATGCTGCGATGTTAGCGGTGTTTTACTCGTGTGGCCTAAGACGAGTTGATGTTACTAACATTAAGCTCAATGGTATAAGTGTGGAGGCCAAGTTGTTGTTTATTCCTAATGGTAAAGGCGATAAAGACCGAGTTGTGCCCATAGCACAGGAGGCGCTTGATTTAGTGCTTCACTATAAAAAAGAATTTCGCCCAAAGCTGGTTAACTTTGAGTCAGGTGATTATTTGTTTTTGGACGATAAGGGCAAACAGTTGCGTGGTCATCAAGTCACCCGCTTGGTGAACCGATATAAACACCGAGCAGGCGTTTCAAAGAAAGGTGCCAGCAACCTATATCGCCACACCACAGCGACAACCTTATTAGATAACGGTGCCGACTTGCTGACCGTTAAAAGCATACTGGGACATGCAAGCTTAAGTACAACGGAAGTTTATACCCATATAGCAGTTCGGAAAATGAGTGATGATTATCAGAAGTTTCATCCAGCGGTTAATAACCCGAATTTATATACCCCGTTCAACCACCCACTTCAAAAGTAGAAGGTGTGTAAATATTGTCTGATCTATTTGCTGATTAGATAAATGATTAGCTAATTGGTCTATTGGCTTTTAGAATAGATTTTTTAACTTAGTAGGTGATCTGTTATCAAGTCTTGGGAACCGTTTATATATCAAGGAAAAGAATATTCGCTTGAACATTTAAGTGAGTTTGAATGGCAGTTTGTGCAAGAAGGAAAAGGTGGCAAGTCAGCTAAGACTTATGACTTTATTATTGAGTACGGTTTGCATTGTTTTACAAAGGGACCAAACAAACACAAGGGCGAAACGTTAGCAGATTACGATCCAGCGCTTTATTATTCAGACTCTAGAGAAACTCGTATATTTTGCTTTAATCGCAGAGCGTTATCTTTTGGCTTGCCAGATATTGTGAAGGCTATTGATACCAAGAAATGTTTTCACACTGGCAAAGGTAACTTTTTTATCATTGAGCTGCCCAATGAAAATAATCAGCTAGAAGAGTATGAAGTCTACTTTAATGTTGCTCGTTCAGGCGCGAAATTACGATTGTTTGTTGAGAGTGCATTTATCCGTGATAATGAACATGAATCATCTCAGCCAAAGAAAAAGAAAATTAACTTCTTCGTTATTGCTTATAATCGACAAATAAATAAGAATATCAAAGTTCCAAAATGACAAAACCCCGCCATAAGGCAGGGTTTCTGGAATGAACTAGGCTCGCTTTATAACCGCTCTTGGGCTGGTAACCAAATGGTCGGAGGAACGCATAACTTTCGTTATCCCGTGCATACGTTCAATTCATGCTTAGTATCACTCTTATGCTTGGGCTTGTCAAGTTTATGAACGATTGCCAGTTACTATCAGTCTTGCATTAGCACTTCATCGCTCCTGTCTCAAAGTATCCATTGATTTATCAGGATAATGCCATTTACTATAGGAGATTGATTTGGTGTAACCATTTGCTCTTTAAAAGCTTGTTGTCAGTTCGAGGTATTAAGGCTATTAGCTCCGCGTTCATATGAACGGTCGGGTATACGATTATAACCTTGGGCGGTTTATGTCTGTAGACCCTATTATTCAAAGTGTTGGTAATAGCCAAAGTATTAATCCTTATTCTTACATAATGAATAATCCGCTCAGTGGCACTGACCCTACAGGTTATACCGCCGAATGTAATGATAGTGGCGTATGTGATATCGGTAATATAAAGATGGATGACGTTGAAAATGTTCAAGTCACCAAAGATGGCAATATGGTTGTCAATACTAAAGATGGTAATTCATATCAAGTTGAGTCAATAAATGGGGCTGATGCGAAAGGTGCATTTACATCAGCGTATAATGTTGGGAAGTCTCCAGATATAATGTCTCAATCTAATATCAATAAATCATCTCCAACACCAAGCGGAGAACAAAGTTCAGGTGGTTGCGGGGGGGCTCTTAGTGCAAGTGTTGCTATTTGCGGTGTACTACCTCCGCCTCCTGTAGCAGGAATGAGCGATGTTACAGGTCAAGCTGATAGAAATAAACGAATGGCGGAAGGTCTTACAGACTTATCAAATGATCTTGCGGAACAAAAAAAGCTTGTATTAAAAGCTGTTCAGATGGCTTTGACGGAGTTTAGGCGGCCTAATAGTGAAGTGTTAAAAAATACGTTGGCTAAAGCTGGAATGCAAAAGCCAGATGGCAACTGGGATGCTCATCATATTGTATTTTGGGGTCATTCACATGTCGATTCTAAAGCGGCAAGAGACTTGCTTGAAGAGTTTGGGATAGACATTAATAGTGCTGATAACTTAGTTTGGCTCCCAAGAACACAACATGATAAACGGCAACTTGGTGTGCCTCATTTAGCTCATCATGGAGATGGTATTCATACTTACAGAGCTATATCTTCAGTTAATCAAAGGCTTAATATGGCTGTAGATAAAAATCATGCTCGAGCAATATTAAGGAGTATACGAAATGATCTCGAGCGTGGGCATAAATTTTGGGAAACACAGTAATGAAATTTTACAAGTTTGAGTTTGATGAAAAATACAGATTTTTGACTATTAATGATAATAAAGATGATATTTCTTTCTTGAGACGGCAGTTGTCAAATGGAAAATTAGTTAAGTCGAATAAAGTTTTGGAGCTAATTGCTAGTGAGAGTCACCATAGTGCAGATTCTTTGGCTGATTTCATTGGTTTTTATTCGTATGGTTTACTTATGAAGAGCAATGTTTATGGAGTGCTTAGGAACTACTTAAAGCCATTTGGCGAGTTTTTAGAGATGACTTTCAATTCGGAAATTTATTATTATTTTAATACCACTGCTGTTGTAGATGTGGTTGACTTTAGTAATTCAGAGTTTGAAGAATATGACGGTTATATCACAGGAATTAATCGGTTATGCTTTAAAGAGATACCTAATTTAACCCAAAAAATTTTTAAGATGAAAGGATTGGAGAATCAGCCTCCTATTTTGACTGAAGAATTTGTTAATCTAGTCCAGCGGTATGAATTCACAGGTTTAAAGTTTGTTCATATTAATTAAAGTAGTTTAGCATTCGGAAGTTAACCCTTTGAAAAACTCAGAGTGAATACCTTTTCCAGCTTAAAGGTTAAGGTTCTATTTCTATTGTACGTTGAAGAAATAGGTAATGTCTCGTTTTGTCTTTTTCCGTTTATTGTTTTGCAAAAACTATCAAGTGCGCAAGTAACACTAGTTGCTGCGCACTTACAGCTAGTAGACAATGTAATCTGTTTCAGTGGCGCTGGCTCAAATAGCTTGTTACTTACATTTAATTTATCATAGCAGCACTTTAACGTGACATAATACATCAACACGGTCTACGCTTAATTTTGTTCTAAAACTTTGAGGTTGCCATGATGAATCATTTTGCGCTTTTGGCTAAATCACTTCGGTTGGCTGCCCAATACCACGCTCAACAACAGCGTAAATCAGATGGCTCACCCTACATTAACCATTTAATCGAAGTTGTCGATATGCTTGTTAATATCGCTCATGTTCAAGATGAAAATGAGTTGTGCGCTGCCGCTCTTCATGACAGCCTAGAAGACACAGAGATTACCAAGGAACAAATTGCGAATGAATTTGGTATTTGTGTACTTGAAATGGTGCAAGCGCTAACAGACGATAAAACACTATCATTAACAGCACGTAGGGCTAGCATGCTCGAACAGCTGCCCACTAAAGCCACCTCAGTCCAGCGTATTAAGCTTGCTGATATTTGCTCAAACGCTACAGCCATTCCTTGCGGTTGGTCAAATGAGCGACTAACTGAGTACTTTGTTTGGCTTGACCAAGTTGCTGAACTTTGCAAAAACGCAAGCCCCTCTTTGTATGATGAATACCTAAAAAGAAGAGCTATCACCATCAAGTAACACGCTTACTTTCGCTTAATATTCCAACCTACTTGATTCTAAAACCAACCCAAAACGTATGCCGTGAAAAATCTTACTGGTAAACTTTTGTCGGACAGGGGGAAAGGTCAGTTGTTATTTCGTTTAGATGCATTTTGCCCTCACGTATTAATTTTAAAACTGAGGCATCCCTGCTATATTAAGTACTCATCATACAATTTCGAACTTATCAGACAAAATACGATGCTGAAAGCATTAAAAAAGGGAAAATTTCAAAATATTTTCATCCCTGTTTTTGAGCAAAGTTGAACCCGGGGTTCAGAGATAGTTTGAGGCCCATGGTGTGGCCCATGGGTTTTTTAGATTTCTAAATTTTTATTTAAAATCAAATGTTTGGCTGTTTAGTTTGACTCACCCCAGCTCCACCAAATATGAAAAAGGCTGCTCTAAGAGCGGCCTTTTTTATTGCCTAAAATACACCTCTTATTCATTGAGTCTGAAGGGGTTAATCACATTAAATCACACAACCAACTGAACGGCATCGATGATGGGTTTGTTTTCAACATCAATCGTTTCGATGATGTGTTTATGAAGGCGCTTTTTATGTTCGGCAAATATAGGGCGTTTTTTATCGAACTGGCTGGCAAATTCGAATGCGGTATTAAACAAGCTTTCGCTGTCGGGGCAGGCTTGTTCGATGACGTGGTCTGCAACAAGCTCGCTTGCGGTAACCCGGCGTCCTGTCAATTTCATTTCGTTAAAGCGGTAATAAGGCATCGATTTTTTTACAAATTCAATCATGCCTGGTAAAAACGGAATCGATAAATCAACTTCTGGAAAACAGAAAAAGCCACGGTTACTTTGCATAAATCTAAAATCGCAGGCGCACGCTAAAATAGCCCCATTACCAAATGCATGGCCATTAATAGCGGCAATGACTGGCATTGGGTAAAGTAACAAACGTTTAAATACGGCATCCATAGCGTGCATAAAACCACTTACTTCTTCATATTTTTGTGCTTTTAAAGCGGGCATTAGCCAGTCGGTGTCTATACCTAAACTCCACGATTTTTCATCACTTGAGGTAATAATCAGTGCTTTGTGTTCTGAGTTCGCTTCAATGTCATTAAGGCAATTTAAAAATGCTTCTGCAAACGTGGGGTTATGGCGGTTTTCACCTGCGGTCATAGTGAGAATAGCAACACTGCCTTGTGTGCTTACGGTTATGGGGGTCATGGTGTGCCTTTATCGTTTTCTTTTGTTATAGATATAGTTATATACCATCAGTTGCACAAAATAAACCTCTAGTCCGACCAGTTTGAGTGCTGAGGAGGTTCTCCGCTTTTAGTCGAAATGCAGTTTCAAACAGTCGCTAATACTATCTTGCCATGGTAATTTTAGTCTAAACACTCTATTTAAAGCGCGATAATGGAACTGGTAAGTTGGGATTTCTTTAGTGGGGGGTTGTTAAGCCCGATCAGCACAATTATCTTAATTATATTGGCAGGTTTTACCTCGATGGTGTCTGCTGCATTTGGTGCTGGTGGCGGGTTAATGTTGTTAGTCATTATGGCGTCACTGATGCCTATGAGTGTGGTGATCCCTGTGCACGGCTTAGTGCAGCTGGGCTCTAACGCGAACCGCTTTTTATATACTTTTAAGCATATCGATGGCGCTATGTTTTTATATTTCTCGTTGGGAGGAATCTTTGGTGCACTGGTAGCGTCAACTATAGTCACCGCTATTCCGCTTGAGTTAATGAAAATAGTGGTGGCAGCTTTTGTGCTCTATTTGCTTTGGGGTGTGACACCTAAGATCAGAGAAACATCAACGCTTTGGCGCATTTTAGCGGGGCTTTGGACCTCGTTTATTTCGATGTTTGTGGGTGCCAGTGGGCCGCTGGTTGGTAGTTGTTTGTATGTAAATAACTACAATAAGCTGCAATTTACCGCGACATTTTCGAGTTGTATGACGGTGCAGCATACTTTAAAGGCTATTTTGTATGGTGCTGTCGGGTTTGCATTTTGGCAGTGGTTGCCGCTTGTAATGTCGATGATTATGAGTGGTGCAATAGGCACTTGGCTGGGTTTGAAGCTATTGCACCGTATCTCATCAGATAAATTTAAACAAATTTTTCGTTTAGTACTGACATTACTTTCCCTGCAACTTGCGTGGCAGGGAATCTATTTTGTGTTTGCTTAGTTACCTGCTAATAGCTCGTCGAGTGGTTTGTCACCATTAAATAACTCGAATAGTTGCGATTTATCAGGTCTATGACTGGCGATATAAACCAGTGCATCAGCAACATCTTCTCGGTTTATCACAGCATCTTGGCGTGTTGCAGGACGATTTATGGTGAATAATCCAGACGCCGATTCGTTAAGGAGTGTGCCTGGTCTTACTATGCTGTAATGTAAGCCACTGTGTAGTAGATGCTCATCGGCCATGTGCTTAGCCACTAAATAAGGTTTGATGCTGCTTTCAATGCCATCGGGATCATCAGCGCCAATGGAGCTTACCATGATAAAGTGCTCAACCTGTGCATCAACTGCATAGTTAATTGCTTTTACCGCAGCCCATAAATCAATGAGCAAGGTTTTATCGGCACCGGTTGCACCACCAGAGCCGGCACTAAAAATAACTTGCTGTATCCCTGTAAGTGCGCGACTAAAATCATTTTCTAGATCCTGCTCAACAATGCTCAGGTTTGGGTGCTCAATATCAGTCAATTTGCTTTTATCACGTACTAATGCCACGACTTCATGCTCTTGAGCGAGCATTTTTTGGGTGGTCATTTTACCTATTTGTCCGCTTGCACCTATGATTAGGGTTTTCATACCAAACTCCTTCCAGTTGCGTTAACTTTTACGTGTAACTTACTACTTTGGGGTGTGATCTTAATTTTAAAGGGACAAATTAAACTAATTTGTAATCGGCTTGAAAAAGAAGGGGCCTTTTTAGCCCCCTGTCTTTTTAGATTTTATTACGAATTAGGTCGCGAATAATAAAGCGAGCAGGGTGAATTGCTTGGCTAACACGTTCGCTAAAAGGTCTGGGTTCATTGTTTAAGCAGGCGACCAAGTGTTCGGCACACAGTGGCGCACTGCACAGACCTCTTGCCCCAAACCCTGTAAGCACATGCAAGCCTTGTTGAGGTTTTGCTAAGGGCTGATATTGGTAACGTTTTCCGAGTCTTAAATTCGCAAAGGCATTGACATAATCGTCTTGCTCCGCCCACTCGCCAGCCATTGGTAGGTGATCAATAAAGCTGCATCTTACTGCTGCTTTGGCTGCGGTAATTTCGCCTAATGATGTGGCAAAGTCACTGTCTTTATAGAAGCTAAGCAGTTGTTCTCGGTTTGTTTGGTTATCTTGCTCTTTTACTTCGCGGCTTTTTGAGTTTTTCTCAAATGTTGCCCCCATGCAGTGATGCTCTTGAAACTCAGGGGTAAAATATCCTTTATGACACAGCACCGTTTTTAATTGTTTGGATTGCTCACTTGCCTCAACATGCGATACCTGACCACGCACACCCACAACGGGCAATGCCTGGGTTTGTTTAAATTGGTCGCTATGCTCGCCCGCACATATTATTACATCGCTAAATGGACCAAATTGCTGTGTTTTTGTATGTAACACCCAACCTGATTCTGTTTTTTCAAGTTGTTCAATATGGCAGTTAAAATGGGTTTCAATTGAATTGAGTGAGTATGCCTTATTAAAGAGGGCGGTCACTAAGGCAGGCGGGTTTACCCAGCCACCTTGTTCAAAGAATACGCCAGAGTAGCCTGTGTTTACTCCCGCAATATCATCGCCTTCAGTCGCACTGACATTGCGCATTAATTCAGTTGGCCAAAGCGCTTGGTCGGCTAAATTTTGGTGTTTATCAGCCAAGCCCTGTTTTACTGCGTGTTGCAATACACCACACCATTGGTGAGGGTAGTTGAAGCCGTCATCGAGTAATTGTTGATATAGGCGTTTTGCGTATAAAAAGCTATGCGCAAACATTTCGCTGTGCGGTGAGTTCTTGGCTTGCAGGTGCGGGTAAACAGCGCCCTGAACATTGTGTGAGGCTCCCATAGCAAGTGCGTCATCTTGGCAAAAAAGTGTCGTTGTAATGCCCCTTTTAGCTAAAGAGTACATCACACTACTACTGGCGATGCCGCCACCAATAACAGCAACGTTATTTAATGTACTTGCATGATGAGAAAAATACGCAGGGCCAGATTGCTGCTCTGTGGGTGTTGTTAAGGTGCCAATCAGCATTTCACGTTTTTTGCCGTAGCCTTTGGCTTTGGCCATAGCGAAACCGGCTTCATTTAAACCGCGTCTAACAAATCCTGCAGCTGTGAACGTAGCTAGGGTGGCATGTTCGCGTGAAATTGCACGCATCTTATTAAACACACTTTGCTGCCACATATCGGGGTTTTTACTCGGCGCGAAACCGTCTAAGTACCATGCATCAACAACGCCTTCACGTGGATAACTCATGGCATCAATGCTGTCTTGTACGTCACCAAAATAAAGGTCGAGCACGACTCGCCCGTCGGCAAATTCTAATCTGTGGCAGCCAGCAAGGTTAATGGGGTATTGAGCAATTAACTGGGCACTAAATGTGTGTAAGCTAGGCCACGCCTTTAGTGCATGGGCAAGGTCATCACGTTTAATTGGAAATTTTTCGAACGAGATAAAATGCAAGCGTCTAACCGAGCTATTGTCACTTTTATTTACACTAAGGTCGTGTTGATTTTGAACTTCTTGCTTGTCATGCTGCCTATCAAGGTGAGCAGCAAATTGCTGCCAGGTATTTAAAAAGTTAAGCCCTGTACCAAAACCCGTCTCGGCAATAACAAAATGCGCGCGGTCATGATTTTGTAACCGTTGCGAGATATTGTTTTGTTGATAAAACACATAATGCGACTCAGCTAAGCCATCGTCATTGGAGAAGTAAACATCGTCAAACTGATCGGCGACGGGTGTACCAAGGTGATTAAAATGTATATTTGCGTTTTTGATCATGGTTTAACTAAATAACTACAACTTTTTTTCATTATTTTACGTGTTTTCTTTGAAATAGTCTGGCGTTATTTATAAGCTACACATTCAGAGTACATGTGTACGCTAGAAAGCTGACCACTTAACGTGTATTTTCAGCGTAAAATAGAACACAATTTAGTATAGAGCTAAGGTAATTACCCATGAGAAGAGCCGTTATTACGGGCATCGGTGTTGTTTCAAGCATCGGTAACAACAAAGAAGAAGTATTAGAATCATTAAAACAAGGCCGTAGTGGTATCGCGTTCAACCAAGAGTTTGCTGATTACAACCTACGTAGCAACGTTTCAGGCAAAATCGATATTGATGTTAAAGAATTTGTTGATCGTAAAGCGATGCGTTTTATGGGCGATGCAGCAGCATATGCTTATATTTCAATGGCACAAGCAATTGAAGATGCAGGCCTTAATGAAGAGCAAGTTTCAAACGAACGCACTGGTTTATTAGTGGGTTCGGGTGGTGGTTCATCTAAATGGCAAGTTGAAGCCGCTGACATTCTGCGTGAAAAAGGCGTGAAGCGTGTAGGTCCATACATGGTACCGCGCACGATGGCGAGCACCACGTCGGCATGTCTTGCAACACCATTCAAAATTAAAGGTGTTAACTACTCAATTAGTTCTGCTTGTGCAACATCTGCACACTGTATTGGTCATGCGGTTGAGCAAATTCAACTTGGCAAGCAAGATGTGATCTTTGCGGGTGGTGGTGAAGAGCTTCACTGGACACTGGCGATGGAATTCGATGCAATGGGCGCATTGTCGACTAAATATAACGAAACTCCTGAGAAAGCATCGCGCACTTACGATGCAAACCGTGACGGTTTTGTTATCTCTGGTGGTGGCGGTATCGTTGTCGTTGAAGAACTTGAGCATGCACTTGCTCGTGGCGCACACATCTACGCTGAAATCACAGGGTATGGTGCAACTTCTGACGGTTACGACATGGTAGCACCATCAGGTGAAGGTGCGGTACGTTGTATGAAGCAAGCAATGCAAGGTCTTGAAGGCGGCATTGATTACTTAAATACGCACGGTACTTCAACCCCAGTTGGTGATGTTAAAGAGCTTGGCGCAATTCAAGAAGTGTTTGGCGGTAACTCACCGATGATCAGTGCAACAAAAGCAATGACGGGTCACGCATTAGGTGCGGCAGGCGTTCATGAGGCTATTTTCTCGTTGTTAATGCTAGAGCACAACTTTGTTGCACCTTCTATCAATATTGATGAGTTAGATGAGCAAGCAGAAGGTCTAAACATTGTTACTGAGCGTAAAGACGTTGAACTGAATACAGTAATGTCTAACAGCTTTGGTTTCGGTGGCACAAACGCCACACTAGTAATGAGCAAATATAAAGGTTAAACCTCTCCAGTATTTGCCAAAGCCGAGCGTTTGCTCGGCTTTTTCGTTTCTAACTCTGCACTGTATTCTTTGCCTTTTATATTTATTAAGCGTGAGTCTGTATGAGTAGTTACGCTATCCGTATAGCTATATTTTCGTTACAATAGCGCCACTTTTCTGCTTCTCGGACACACAGATGAAAATTCTTGCAGATCAAAATATGCCATTGGTTGAGCAGTACTTTGCCGATTTTGGTGATGTTGAGCGATTTGATGGCCGTAACTTACAACCTGAGCAGTTGGCTGGGGTTGATATACTATTAACTCGTTCAGTGACAAATGTTGATAACGCGTTATTAACTCAGGCAGATAAGTTGAAGTTTGTTGGTACGGCAACCATAGGTGTTGACCACATTGATACTGAACTACTGGCTGAGCGCAATATTGCATTTAGCAGTGCGCCGGGCTGTAATGCCGTTGCTGTAGCAGAATATGTTATTAGTAGTTTATATGCTTTATGCCAAGAAAATGCTGAGTCACTGCAAGGTAAAACCATTGGTATTGTTGGGGTAGGCAGCATTGGTAGTTGTCTGCGCGATAAGTTAAACCTACTGGGTATGAACGTATTGCTCTGCGATCCTCCTAAGCATGAGACCGGTGAATTAGTAGAACATACTGATTTTGATACCCTTCTTGACACTGCCGATATTATTACGTTTCACGTGCCGTTGGTGAAGCAGGGGCCGCATAAAACGTTGCATATGTTAAACAAACAACGTTTAGCGAAGCTTAAAGATGGCACGACGCTTATTAATGCAAGCCGTGGTGATGTTATCGATAATCAGGCTTTGCTAGAGTTATTTGAGCAAGGAGCGAAACTTGATTGCGTGCTTGATGTTTGGGAAAACGAGCCAAATATACTCACTCCGCTACTTAATTATGTGCGTTTTGCGAGTGTGCACATTGCAGGCCATACCCTTGAAGGAAAAGCCCGTGGTACTCAAATGTTGTACCAAAAAGTGTGCGAACTTGAGGGGGTTGCAGCACTGAAGTCGCTGGAAGATTTTTTACCTGAACCAATTAGCCATGCTGTCTCGCTCGGTGAAACCTTTACGTTAGATGACATAGGCCGCTTAGTACACCTTATTTACGATGTTCGTCGTGATGATGGCATCTTGCGTAGTAAGTTAAATCAAGAAGGGTTTGATAGCCTACGGAAAAATTACCCGCCACGACGTGAGTTTAATACACTGTCGGTGGCTGCAAACAGTGCCTGTGAAGCCGCTTTAGCTGCACTGGGATTTAGAATTAACGAATAAAGTCAGTACTTTATTCATATGAGGAAAACACATGTCGCAAAAATTTAATGTTGCTGTCTTAGGCGCCACAGGTTTAGTGGGTCGTCAAATTATCGAAACTTTAGAAGATCGTAAATTTCCGGTTGGCGAGTTGTTCTTGCTTGCAAGTAGCCGCAGTGCGGGTGAGGAAATACAATTCCGTGGTGAATCGATTGAAGTACTCGACGTAGAAGGATTTGACTTTAGCCAGGCACACATAGGTTTATTTTCAGCTGGGGGAAATGTTTCTGAAAAGTACGCTCCCATTGCTGCAGACGCAGGGTGT
Source organism: Pseudoalteromonas sp. JSTW (assembly GCF_013423925.1). Classification (NCBI taxonomy): domain Bacteria; kingdom Pseudomonadati; phylum Pseudomonadota; class Gammaproteobacteria; order Alteromonadales; family Pseudoalteromonadaceae; genus Pseudoalteromonas; species Pseudoalteromonas sp. JSTW. The sequence goes on along the minus strand of NZ_CP058972.1, from coordinate 2,288,628 downwards.
GTGGTGATTGATAATACCTCGCATTTTCGCAATGACTTCGATGTACCATTAGTGATACCTGAAGTGAATGCATCGAGCTTAGCGGATTTTAGAAACCGCAATATCATTGCAAATCCTAACTGCTCAACTATTCAAATGTTGGTCGCGTTAAAGCCTATTTACGATGCATACGGTATTGACCGTATTAATGTATCGACTTATCAGGCTGTGTCGGGTGCGGGCAAAGAGGCCGTTGATGAACTTGCTAAGCAAACCGCTAACCTAATGAATGCGCGTCCAATGGATAATGCTGTTTTTTCTAAGCAGATTGCCTTTAATGTCATCCCACAAATCGATACTTTTGAAGACAACGGTTATACCCGTGAAGAAATGAAAATGGTGAACGAGACACAAAAAATCTTAGGTGACACGAGTGTCGTGGTAAACCCAACGTGTGTTCGTGTTCCGGTTTTCTTTGGTCACAGTGAAGCGATTAATATTGAGACACGTATGCCAGTTGATCTTGAGCATGTAAAACAGTTACTGAATGATGCACCCGGTGTAGAACTGATTGATGACTTGGGTGATTACCCAACAGCGGTATCTGATGCAAGTGGTAATGACACTGTGTATGTTGGTCGTTTACGTGCAGACATTTCTCATCCACACGGCTTAAACATGTGGGTAGTGAGTGACAACACGCGTAAAGGGGCTGCAACGAACAGTGTGCAAATCGCTGAAGAGCTAATTGCAAACTACCTTTAAATCTGATGATTTTGACTGAGTCATTCAGTAAAGAGAGCGGCTAATTGCCGCTTTTTTTATGTTTTCAGTGCCAAATTATTGCCGCATACGCTGTAAAAGCGTATAAACTTAACATAACAATAAAAAAGTCTCTCAGCCGCTAATATTTAAGCTATTTACTATCAACGTGTTGCAATAGATATTGCTCACCAACTGGTTTATAGTTTGCAGCTGGAATAGAGCTTGCAAGAAAGCATAATTAAGAATCAATTCTGCAAGAATTACTTGATGTTTAAGCAACCAACGTTGCTGCGTTAACATTTAAAACATAAAGGATCAGCATGCGCGGTTTAGCAACACTCTTCATATTAGCGTCTGCCTTGGTGGTAACACCGACTTACTCTGATGAAGGCTCCACTCTTAAAGGCCCTAAAGGCGTCGATTATGGTGCGCAGGGGCGATCAATTGGTCCGATAAAACCGACTGATACTCTGTGGCGTATTGCCGCTAAAATTCGACCTGATAACTCTGTAAGCATTTATCAGGTTATGCAAGCATTGTACGACAAAAACCCGTCATCGTTTTTAGATCAAAACCTGAATCACATGCGTGATGGCGCGTATCTTAAAATTCCGACTATTGCAGAAATGCGTGCTGTTAACCCGACCCTAGCGAAAGCCCGATCTGAGCAAGACGATGAGCTGTGGGAGAAAAAGAAAAATGGCACATTAACAGTCGCCGAAATAAACGAATCGCAAAAAAAGGTGACGCAAGCTCGTAAAGTCGATTTAGACGAAGCAAAGCAAGAGCTTAAACAAGAAATAAACACAATCAAAACTGAGCAAGGCACGCAGCTTGTTGAATTGCAAAAGCAATTTAAAACATCGGTCGATAATGTTGAAGAAATTCTTGCCGAAAATAATAAGTTAAAACAACAGCTAACAGGTATTTCGAAAGAGCTAGAAACGGTTCGTGACCAACTCGGACAAGACAGTGAAATTCAAAAGCAACTTAAAGAGTTAATTGCCAAACAGAATGAGATTATAGAGCAGCAAAAAGCAAAAAAGATTGAAGAGGACAGTGGGCTTAACGTGTCGTCAATTTTAAGCAACCCATTTGTTCTCGGTGCTTTAATGTTCATTCCTGCGTTACTTATTATTGCGGCTGTTGTGTTGTTTTTGAAAAAAAGAAATAACAACGCGCCAGAAGCCAGCGATGACGATGAGTTTCTACCACAAAGCCCAACTTACACTGAAAATGATGAGTTAGACCCTCTAGTCGATAATGATCCGCTTATTCCTGACCCCGTTGAAGATAACGATGATCTGAGTGTTCGCTTAGATGATGACTTAGACCAAGATATGCTGCCAGATGATGACATTATCTTTGATGACAGTATTGATGATAGTTTTGACGACGATGACAGTGTTTTAAATCAAGATGAACTCGAAGGGCTTTTAAGTGACGATATTGTGTTTAATGATGAGTCAGAAGGCAGTGAAGATGATGATTTAGACGCATTTTTACAGCAAGATTTTGATCAATCTGATGACGACAGCTTAGGCGATGAAATTGATTTAGAAGGTGAACAATCACAAGTCGACTCTTCAGGCGATATTTTAAGTGCGGATGATATTGATGATCTATTCGCCAGCGACAACACCGATGATTCGCAAGACAGCAACAAAAACGATGATATGGCGGCATTAAGTGAAGAGCTTGCCGAAGACGATTTTGATATTGACAGCCTAATTGACGAGCAAAACAATAATACCAGCTCAGAGCAAAATGAAGACGTTAATTTAGATGACATTGACGACTTACTCGATGAAGAGGACGAGACCCCTGTAGGCACTATTGATGCTGAATTAATCGATGAAGATGATTTTGATATCGATAGCTTAATTGATGACGTGCAAACGGATGAGCAGCCAGCACACACATCGAACACAGTGGAAGAGGAATCGGTCGATGCTGACGATATTGATGCTTTATTAGATGAAGCGAGTGATGATGATGCGCTAGATGTTGATGACATTGACTCACTACTTGATGACGTTGCAATGGATGAAGCCGCAACAGAACAAACTCTCAGTGAAGAGCCTGAAGTTGATGACCAGCCTCAAACTGACGAACAGGTCGATGAAAACGAGCTAGTTGACGAAGATGAACTAGACGATTCACTCGATGTTGACGACATTGACTCACTCCTTGATGACGTTGCAACAGATGAAGCCTCAACTGATGAAGCTACGACTGAACAAACTCTCAGTGAAGAACCTGAAGAGGATGACCAGCCTCAAGTTGACGAGCTAGTTGATGAAAACGCGCTAGTTGACGAAGATGAACTAGACGATGCACTCGATGTTGATGATATTGACTCACTCCTTGATGACGTTGCAATGGATGAAGCCGCAACAGAACAAACTCTCAGTGAAGAGCCTGAAGTTGATGACCAGCCTCAAACTGACGAACAGGTCGATGAAAACGAGCTAGTTGACGAAGATGAACTAGACGATGCACTCGATGTTGACGACATTGACTCACTCCTTGATGACGTTGCAATGGATGAAGCTGCAACAGATGAAGTTACGACTGAACAAACACTCAGTGAAGAGCCTGAAGTTGATGACCAGCCTCAAACTGACGAACAGGTCGATGAAAACGAGCTAGTTGACGAAGATGAACTAGACGATGCACTAGATGTTGATGACATTGACTCACTCCTTGATGACGTTGCATTGGATGAAGCCTCAACTGATGAAGCTACGACTGAACAAACACTCAGTGAAGAGCCAGAAGAGGATGACCAGCCTCAAGCTGACGACCAACCTCAAGTTGACGATCTAGTTGATGAAGATGCGTTGGTTGATGAAAACGAGTCTGTTGACGAAGACGTGCTAGACGATGCACTTGATGTTGACGACATTGACTCACTACTTGATGAGGTTGCAACGGATGAAGCTGCAATTGAAGACGCGCAGAGTGAAGAGCCATTAGTCGATGAAGAACCTGAGTTCGATGAACAGGTTGATGAAAATGAGCTTGATGACGCGCTTGATATTGACGACATTGATTCATTACTTGATGAAGTCGAAACCGATCAAGATGAAGCCGATGAAGAGACAGGCGTCGATACACTTAATGATGAAGATGAGTTAGATGATTCGCTGATTACTGAAGACGATGATCTCGATGATATTGATGAACTCATTCAAGAAGCAAATGAGCTTAAGCAAGAGACAGAAGCGCAAATCTCTGACCTATCGAACGAAGAAGACAACAACGCGCAGCATAACGAAAATCTACAAGACTCATTAGCTGATCTTGCTGATGCTGATCAAGCAATTGATGACATGAATGTAGAATCAGTGGCATCTGAATTAGTTGATAGCACAGAAGAAGTAGACATTGATGAAGCTCTGCATCAGGAATTTAATGAAGACAGTGATGAGCTGTTAGACGAAGATGACCGCTTAGATGAATATGATGATCCGGCATTAAAAAGTGTTGATGAACTGCTCAACGAAATCGGTGAAGACGAAGACTATGTTGCCCCACCAGATTGGTCTATTGATGAACCCGAGCAGGACTTTGAAGAGGTTGAAATTGATTTAGGTGACGACCCGCTTGCCGAGGACGAGTTAACCGATGAATTTGATTTAGACATTGAAGACGAACCTTTAACGCAAGATACGGTGACACCAAGCCAAGAACTGGAGGAATACCCAGAACTTGAGTTAGATGAAGCAGGTTTTGAGTTAGATGATAATGACACAGAGCTCAAAAACGAAGATACGATAAAGCCGAGCCAAGCAGAGCAAGATCTAGCTAACTCACTCGCAGGTGGCAATGAACTTGACCAGCTTGAAGATGACTTTGATGATGATCTTTTGCTCGATAATGAATTCACTGAAGCTGATGCATTTGAGCCTGAAAGTGACTCTGCTGAACTTGAAAATAAAGTAACAGTAGATGACCCGCTACCAGAGCTTGATGATTTACAAGAGTTTGAGTTAGAAGAGGCTGAACTAGAAAGTGTTGCAGATAATGCGCAAACACTGGCTGATATTGAATCTACTCTTGCGGATAGTGACGGTATCGGTGAGCTGTCAGATGATGAAATCGATGATGATTTTATGGCAGATCTGACGCAAACAGATTTTGATGCATTGCTTAATGAGCTCGCCGAACCGGATGAAACAGACATAACGGATGCCAGTGAGTTCGACGTTGATTTCAATGCACTGTTAAATGAAGACCTGCAAGTTGAAGCCGCAGACGAAAGTGACTTTTCAACTGATATTGAACCCTCAGATGAACAAGCCTCTAAGCAAACAGACGATGAGTTTGTTGATATAGATTCATTGCTTGAACAGAGTGATGATGAAGCGCTTGATTTTGAACCATATGACGATGTTGATATGGATGTGGGTCTTAGCGATTTTAATGACTTGCTTGCAGGTGATAACCCTACAGATGTTGATGCTGAAAGTGGGGGCTACTCTGCCAAGCTTGATTTAGTGCGAGCGTATATCGAAATAGATGATTTTGATTCTGCGTTAGAGGCAATTGAAGATGTGATTGCCAATGGCCCAGAAGAAGTGCAAGAAGAGGCGCTATCTTTAAAAGCTAAAATTAAGTCATAAAGTATCAAAGTAAATAAACCGAGCTTAGTCGCTCGGTTTTTTTGTATTTAATATAGGGTATTACCTATCTTGTAAACGACGAGCCTTGAAATCAGACTCGGCTTTCCATTTTGGCCAATCACCGTTATTAGCAAGCTTGGCTGCAATATCAACAATCAGTTCAATGTCTTGTTTCACACCGCCCATTGACCATTGCGGCGAATAGTCGTCAGCTTCTTTATGGTATTTATGAGCAATATAGTCGGGGTCTGTATCGCCTAAGCTCATAAATAACAAGCTTGGCACGCCTTGTTTAGCCAATGAAAAATGATCTGAGCGGAAGAACAAGCCATTCTGTGGTCTTGGATCCATCTTTACGTGACGTCCTTGTGACTGTGCTGCCTCAGCTAGGTAGTCTTCCATTTCAGACATGCCTTTGCCGTATTGTAAAATGTAGTCAACGCCATCAAGTACGTTCATACCATCGATATTAAGCAGTGCCACCATTTGTTTGGTGGGGGCAATTTCGCCGGTAGCGAATTGCTCTGAACCAATTAGCCCCGTTTCTTCTGCGGTGAAATTTGCGAAGATTATTGAGCGTTTGAATGGCTTTTTCTTATGCATTTCACTCAAAATGCGGGCAATTTCAATAGTGGCTGCGGTGCCTGAAGCGTTATCGACAGCACCATTATAAATCTTCAGCCCCTCTTCGGTTTGCTTCGTACCAAAATGATCCCAGTGAGCGCCAATAACGATGTATTCATCAGGTGTTTCACTGCCTTTAAGTGTTGCTACAACATTATGCGATTGTGCTTGGGAGATATCACTTTTCAATGTCAGCTCCGCTTTCACTTTTAAATCAAGCGGCTTAAAATCAGCTTTTAATGCGTTGGCTTTTTCGGTTTGATAATCAAAGCCTGCTTGAGCAAAAATTTCATTTGCGGCCTGCTCATCAATCCATCCCATGACAGGAATGTCTGATGCATTATTGTCTTGGTCGATAAGTGTGTATTTACTGCCTGTGTTCGAGCTTTCAACAACTCCCCAAGGGTAAGCGGCTGGTGCTGTTTCGTGCACGATAAACACGGCTTTTGCACCTTGGCGTGCACCTTCTTCGTATTTGTAAGTCCAACGACCATAATAGGTCATGGCATTGCCTGTAAATAGCGTGTCGTCTTGAGTCGCAAATCCTGGGTCATTGACAAGTACAATAACTGTTTTGTCTTTTACATCAATGTCAGCAAAGTCATCCCAGTTATACTCTGGGGCATTAATACCATAGCCAACAAACACCACGTCAGAGCCAGCAATGTTGAACTCTGGATTAATTTGTTGCGTGCGTGCGGTAAAATCACTGCCAGCATTAAAGCTTAACTCGCCAACCTTTAGCGTCATATTCTGATCAGGCGTGAGTTTTGCCATTGTCACTGGCTGTAAAAAATTGCCATTAAAACTGCCCGTTAAGCCTAGCTTTTTGTATTCGTCAGCTAAGTAGTTAATGGTCAGAGTTTCGCCTTCTGTGAGTGGACCACGGCCTAAAAACTCATCAGAGGCAAGTGTTTTAATGTGTGAACGTACTTTGTCAATGTTGACGGCTTCAAGCGTGGATGTACTTAGTTTATCAGTGCTTGCTTCATCAGCGCTTGGGGTTGGTTGCTCAGAGCAACCTAATAAACCCACGGCAAGCGCTAAACTTGCGTATTTAAGGTAAGTTGTCATAGTTTTTCTGGTTGATTGTACAGAGTTTCACTATATGGGACGAGAAGAGGGCTGTCCAGAAAGACGCTACAAACAACTGATTATTCAGGATGAGTAGATAATCATTCAATTTTCAGCCATGAAAAATTTACCACCAGGTTTTGTTTATCGCAGGATCTTGAATACTGAATACCTCGCCAACTAGTGGGGTGCTTAGCGAGACATGCTCTTGTACAGCCTTTTTAGTCACGCGGTTGAGTGGTTCATACCAGGCGTGAAATGCTAAATCGAATGTGCCATTATGCACTGGGACCATGATATTTCCGTGTAAATCTAAATGCGCTTGAACAGATTGCTCTGGTGTCATGTGAATATTCGACCACTCTTGGTCGTAAGCCCCAGTTTCAATAAAGGTAATATCAAATGGCCCATAGCGTTTGCCAATTTCTTTAAAGCCCGCGAAATAACCAGAGTCACCACTAAAATAAAAGCGTTTGTCTTTTACTTTTATTGCCCATGAGCCCCACAGTGTTTTGTTTCTATCCGTTAAACCTCTGCCTGAAAAGTGCTGTGTGGGTGTAAAAACGATTTGGCTGTTTGTAGTCGTATGCTCTTGCCACCAATCAAAGCTAAGCACTTTTTGCTTTTTTACTCCCCATTTTATGAGTTCATTTTCTACACCGAGCGGAACATAAAAAGAGTCGGTTTTGTCGGCCAGTTGCTTGATAGCTGCTTTATCTAAATGATCATAATGGTTGTGCGAGATAAAAACCTTCGCAATGTGAGGTAACTGTTCAATGCGTATTGGCGTAGGTTGAAAACGCTTTGGTCCCATAAACGAAAATGGCGAAGCTCGCTCGGAAAATACAGGATCAAACAGCCAAAACTCACCATACACTTTAGCTAAAATTGATGAGTGGCCCAGTTTCACAAAATGGACGCTGTCATTCGATAAAGACGCAAGCTGCTGTGTTGATAAAGCATACATAGGCAGTTCGTGTTTGGGTTCTGCATCAATTTTCTTTTCTGTCATGAAACGTATGAAGATTCCCAGCGTTTTTCTAAAACCAGGCTGCTCAACCTTTGCATTATTATAGAAGGTGCCATCTACTAATTGAGCTGAGTGACTGTCATCACTTACGCCTTCAGCGGCAATTTGATTATTCATAATTAACACGCCGACCATGAAGCATACTGTGGCGATTACGAGCCATCTTAGAAATTTCATATCGTTACCATAAGTAAACTGAGTGGTGTAGTTTTTCATTGTTTGCTTTAAAAGTAAACTATCTAGTGCATTTTTTATTTTTGCGTTACACTATTGATGTCATGGGGGAAGTACATGAAATTATCACAAAGAAAACGACTCGATATTTTGAATGCAGCTGAAACGTTGTTTTTTCAACAAGGTTTTGAACAGACGAGTATGGATCAGGTTGCAAGCTTAGCGGGCGCTTCTAAACGCACTGTTTATAATCATTTTGAAAATAAAGGTGTGCTGTTTCAGGCTATTCTGGTGTTTATGTTTGAAAAAGTGCGTCAAGAAAAAGCCGTTATTTTTAATAAGCAACACCCTATTGCAGAGCAGTTAACACAAATTGCTGTGCAAGAGGTGGCTTTGCTTACCTCTGAAGAGTTTCTAAAAATAGCGAAAGTGGCTTTTATGCAAATGCTCCAACAGCCCGATTTAGCTAAGTCGCTCGCCAACAACAGTATGGGTTGCATGCAAGATTTAGTGGCTTTTTTAGAGGCGGCCAGTGACGCGCATGTGTTACATATTGACGATGCTGAATTTGCGGCTAAACAGTTTGTGTATCAATTAAAATCGCTGATCTTTTATCCTCTTTTGTATGGATTTGAGCGCCAAAATGGTGACACAGAAGAGAAAGTGATTAGCGAAACCGTGAAAATGTTTTTAGCGCGTTATCAACGATAGTATTTCTGATGAAAACGGCAATTGTAGTATTAGGCGCTCCAAATGAACCTGACGGCAGATTATCTGTTATTGCAAAAGCACGCTGTGATAAAGCCTACGCCGTTTTTCGCGATCATCAACATGCAAGTCTATTGTGTACAGGTGGCTTTGGCAGCTTTAATAAAAGTGCGTATCCGCATGGCGAATTAACCAAGCGTTATTTAGTTAAACAAGGTATTCCAGTATCTCGCTTTTTGGCGCATGCCCCAAGCCGTTTTACCTTTGAAGATGCGACACTTGCACAGCCTATTTTAGACCGTGCTGAGATTAAAAAAGTACTATTAGTCAGCTCTGAGTTTCATATTGAACGTGTTCATTATGTTTTTCGACACATTATGCCTTTGATGGAATTTGAGTGTGTGCCTGCAGTCACGCCTTTACCAGCCACTGAGCTTGCTTTGTTACGTGCTCATGAACAGCAGGCAATGTTAAGAGAAGAGCAAAATATTTTAATGTCTACAAAAAAGCCGCGCTATAAAATTTTATAGCGCGGCTTTTAAATGTTTAATAAGAAGTGTTATTTAACTTCTTTACCTGCTGCCTGTTGATCAGCATGGTAGCTTGAGCGAACAAACGGGCCACATGCAGCATGTGTGAAGCCAATTTCGTCAGCATAAGCTTTTAAACCATCAAACTCGGCTGGTGGCACGTAGCGTTTAACCGGTAAGTGGTGCTTTGAAGGCTGTAAGTATTGACCTACCGTGAGCATATCTACGTTATGTTCACGTAAATCGCGTAATACTTCTTCAATCTCACTGATTTCTTCGCCTAGACCGACCATTAGGCCAGACTTTGTTTTCACTTCTGGGTGCGCTTCTTTAAAGCGACGAAGTAGCTCTAATGACCATTTATAATCAGCCCCCGGACGCGCTAGTTTGTATAATCGTGGTGCCGTTTCTAAGTTGTGGTTGAACACATCTGGCGGCGTTTCAATTAAGATATCAAGCGCTCTGTCCATACGGCCACGAAAATCAGGTACTAGAATTTCAATGGTGATATTTGGGTTATGCTTACGAATTTCACGAATACAGTCAGCAAAGTGTTGTGCACCGCCATCACGTAGGTCATCACGGTCAACAGACGTAATAACAACATAGCTTAACTTCATATCTTTAATCGTTAGAGCTAGTTTTTCTGGCTCTGCCGCATCAGGCTTTAATGGACGCCCATGCGCAACATCACAAAACGGGCAGCGACGCGTACAAATTGCACCAAGAATCATAAAGGTTGCTGTACCGTGATTAAAGCATTCTGATAGGTTAGGGCACGATGCTTCTTCACACACAGAGTGTAAGCCGTGTTTACGCATGGCACTTTTAATACCATCAATACGCTCTGTTGATTTTGGCAAACGAATTTTAAGCCATTCTGGCTTACGTAACATTTCGTTCTTTTCTGTTGGTAAAACTTTCACTGGGATCAGCGCCATTTTCTCAGCATCACGCAGTTTTACGCCTGGTTCCATTTTGACTGGTTTATTCATTCGTTTTCAAACCCTTCAGTGTGCTTAACCACAGTAGCATTAAGCTTTTTAATCATGTGTTTAATAAGCCCTGAACCTGCTTGCTCTAGGTTCTGTGGGCCATTGAGATCGGTTGTCTGCACCATGTTCATACCAGCATAACCGCATGGATTGATACGTAAAAATGGGCTTAGGTCCATATTTACATTCAGTGCTAAACCATGGAAAGAGCAGCCGCGACGAACGCGTAAGCCTAACGATGCAACTTTACTGTCGTTAACATAAACGCCAGGTGCATCCGCCTTTGCATAGGCTTCAATATCATAATCTTTAAGTGTATCGATAATACACTCTTCCAACCAAGTGACGAGTTCACGAACGCCAATATTTAAACGGCGAAGGTTAAACAGCACGTACATCATTTGTTGACCCGGTCCGTGATAGGTCACTTGACCACCTCGGTCTACTTGAATCACTTCAATATCACCGGTGTTTAAAAGGTGCTCTGCCTTACCTGCCTGACCCTGTGTAAAAACAGGTTCGTGTTCCACAAGCCAAATTTCATCAGCTGTGTGCTCATCGCGGGTATCGGTAAATGATTGCATTTTTTGCCAAATTGGCATGTAACGCTGTCGCCCTAATTGGCGAACGATTAATTCTCTCTCGCTCACGACTTACTCCGTAATCAGTCTATAGCATATGACGTACGTCATCGATGTTGCTGATCACGTTATAGATTTCTTCGATGTGCTCTTTGCTTGTTACCGTAGCAACAAGTGTGACTGACTCATAATTCCCTTTACTGCTTGGTTTGATCTTAGGTGCGTAATCGCCCGGTGCAATGGGTTGCAGCTTTTCTAGGATCTGATCTGTCAGATTTACATTAGCTAAGCCCATGATTTTAAATGTGAATGGGCAAGGGAAATCTAAATACTCGTCAAACTTAGTATCTTTTACAGGTTGAACCACGACGGTGACTCCTCAAACAATGGTCTGCTTAATAGACGTTTTCTTTGCCATTTCTTGGCGTTAAGCAAACTGGATTACGACGCACTCGACCCAGCGCGACTGATATGGGGCGCATTCTATCATTTTTCAGGCAAAAAAAAACGCCTTGCAGTGCAAGGCGTTTATAATCTTTTTTACGGGTTTACATTATTTGTAAACGTAAGTAATCGTAAATTTTGCTAAAGAAGCTACCTTCTTCCACTTCTTCTAAGGTAACAAGTGGATATTGCGCAATTTCTTCACCTTCAAGCTGTAAGAAAAGTGTGCCTACTTTAGTGCCTTTCGCCAGTGGGGCTTCTAAGGTTTTATCAAGCTCAAAGTTCGCTTTTAAGTTTTTACGTTGACCGCGTGGGATAGTAATGGGTGTATCTTCTAAAATACCTAACGATACGTTTTCTTTATTACCCATCCAAATACGTTGCTCTGCAAAACTGTCACCTGCTTTATAGGGTGTGATTGTTTCGAAGAAACGGAAACCGTAGTTAAGTAGTTTTTTACTTTCTACCTTACGTGCACGCTCGCTTTCAGTTCCCATTACAACTGCAATTAAACGCATATCATCTTTGGTTGCTGAGGTAACTAAGCTATAACCCGCTTCTGAGGTATGGCCTGTTTTAATTCCGTCTACGTTTAAGCTCTCATCCCATAACAATGAGTTACGGTTGTATTGTTTAATGCCGTTATAAGTAAATGATTTTTTTGCATAAACTTCATATTCATCAGGTACGTCACGGATAAGTGCAGCGCCTAGTGTTGCCATATCACGTGGCGTGGTAAAGTGCTCGTTGGTATCTAAACCATGGCTATTAACAAAGTGACTGTTGCTCATGCCTAGTTTTTCAGCATGGGCATTCATTAAATCAGCAAATGCACTTTCGCTGCCTGCAATGTGCTCTGCCATTGCTACGCACGCATCATTTCCTGATTGGATTATGATACCGTGGTTAAGATCATCAACACTGATTTGTTTACCCACTTCGATAAACATTTTTGATGACTCTGGAAAGTTCTTTGCCCATGCTTTTTCGCTCACTGTTACCATATCGGTCGGTGAGATATTACCTGCTTTAATTTCTGTACCAATGACATAACTGGTCATCATTTTGGTCAGACTTGCTGGTGCTAGTTTTGTATCAGCTTCGCCTTCGGCAATTACTTTTCCTGTGGTGAAATCAACCAAAAAGTAACCTTTAGCATTAACTTGAGGTGGGGCGGGGATGATTTGGGCTGTTGCAGAAAATACGCTAGCAGTGCAAACAAGGCCACAAACGCCACTTAAGATTTTATATTTTATAGATTTCATCGTACTCATTAATGGTTGAAGTTAAACATGTCGCGTTAACCCATTCTAAAGGTCTTACTCACTGTAAAGCAAGAACGCGTTCTGAAATTGGTTTTGTTTTAATTTATCTAAAACGGATTGTGCTTCTGCAGCATCTTTAATTGGCCCTAGACGCAGACGATAGATCCCGTCTTTTTCAACAATGTTTGTTGGCACATGGTATTGCTGGCGAAGTTGAAACGCGAGCGCTTCGACATTAGAAAGAGTACTTCCCGCTGCAACCTGTATGTAACTTAAACGAGGGGCAGAATTTGCAAGTGTAATGGCTTCAACCTTAACACGGGCTGTACCTTGACGATAGTAGCCAAGCTTATATGCTGCAGAATAAGATAAATCGATCAGTCTATCGTCATGAAAAGGGCCGCGATCATTAACACGTACAATCACTGATTTGCCGTTATCTAAATTCGTGACGCGAGCAAAACTTGGCAGCGGCAGTGTTTTGTGAGCTGCAGTCATGGCAAACATATCGTATATTTCGCCGTTCGAAGTGTGGTAGTTGTGAAATTTTCGACCATACCAAGAAGCGATGCCTTCTTCTGAGTAGCCCGTTTCATCTAGCATGGGCGTGTAGCGCTTTCCTCTCACCTCGTAGGAGCGGCTTGCACTGGCGCTTTTGATAACAGCAGTGACCACAGCATCTTGCATTTCAAGCTCTGTCGGTGTTCGCAGTGGCGCTGCATCATGCTGCATTGCATAGCGCCCTTGTTGTGACGACGGTGAGCTACATGCGCTGAGCACAACACAGATAAGCGCGATTAAAAGGGCATTTATTAAGTGGGTCATTATTTTAACAGCATCCTTTTATCGGTGGCGATAGACATAATAATGCCAAATCCAGCCATCAGGGTCACCATAGAAGTCCCCCCGTAACTAATTAAGGGTAAGGGGACACCAACGACAGGTAATAGGCCAGAAACCATTCCTATATTCACAAACACATAGACAAAGAAAGTCAGGGTTAAGGCTCCAGCGAGTAGTTTACCAAATGCGTCTTGTGCATTTACGGCAATGTACAAGCCACGACCAATAATAAATAAATACATGCACAGCAGTAAGCAAACACCAAATAGACCAAATTCTTCACTGAGTACCGAAAAGATAAAGTCAGTATGGCGTTCGGGTAAAAACTCAAGTTGCGATTGGGTCCCTTGCAACCAGCCTTTACCTTCAATTCCCCCGGAACCAATGGCTATTTTTGATTGAATAATGTGATAACCCGAGCCTAAAGGATCACTTTCAGGGTCTAAAAAGGTGAGTACTCGCTGACGTTGATAGTCATGCATTCCGTAATGCCAAAATGGCCATGCAGCGAGTGCAACAACGGCTGAGAAAAAGCCAATTAAGCGCCAGCTTAAGCCTGATAAAAACAACACAAATATACCTGAACTGGCAATTAAGATTGACGTTCCTAGGTCTGGTTGTTCTTTAATTAAAATGGTCGGCACCATCACAATTACAAAACCAATGATTAAATGAATCGCGCGTGGTGGCAGGTGATTACGGCCAATGTACCAGGCAACCATCATTGGCACGGCTATTTTCATTAATTCGGAAGGCTGGAAACGCGTGATACCTAAATTAAGCCAACGTTGCGCGCCTTTGGAACTGACACCAAAGAACAACACGCCAACGAGCATTAATAAGCCCAAGCAATACAGAGGAATGACCATGCTTTTTAAGGTATTCGGTGAAAACTGCGCCAGAATAAACATGCCCAGTACAGCACCAAACATACGTGTAGCATGGCGGATCATCATTGCAGAATCTTGACCACTGGCACTGTATACAATAGCAAGGCTTGCGACCATCATGAGCATGAGCGCAATCAGCAAAGGTACATCAAGATGGAGGCGCTGCCAAATCGAGCGTTTTTTATTTAATGGGATCATGGCGCATCACTTTGAGCAAGTTTTATAGGGTTAGCAGAAAAGTAGTAATCCATTAATTGGCGCGCAATTGGCGCACCAACAGTACTTCCCCCACCGGTATTTTCGACGACCACCGACACCACAATTTGTGGGTCATTATAAGGGGCAAAGCCAACATATATTGCGTTATCTCGTTGGCGTTCTTTGAGTGATTCTGCATCATATCGCTCGCCTTGAGCAATACTGACTACCTGCGCCGTTCCGGTTTTACCGGCTGGGTCATAGGTTGCACCTTTAAACGCTTTGTGTGCTGTACCGGTTACTTTATGCACTGTGTTGTGCATTGCATCGAGGGCTATTTGCCAATGATGTGGGTTTTTAAGTTGTACAGGGGGCTTTTCATCATTATTGATTTGCGTTACTTCGTTTTCTTTTTTGGCTACTTGCACAAGGTGAGGTGGATGATCAATGCCTTTATTAACCAAAATGTTAGTTGCATTGGCTATTTGCATCGGGGTCGCGGTCCAATAACCTTGTCCGATACCCACCGAGATTGTATCGCCTCGCCACCATGATTCTCTGAAACGGGCTTCTTTCCATTCTTTAGATGGCATAATTGCCGTTGTTTCTTCATGAATATCAATACCAGAGAGCTCGCCAAAGCCAAATTGAGTCATAAAGTCACTGATTTTAGTGATGCCTAGTCGGTAGGCAACATCGTAAAAGTAGGTATCACATGACTCCTCAATCGCTTTGTAAACATCGACATGACCATGGCCCCAACGTCTCCAGTCACGCCATTTGTGTTCAACATTCGGAATTTGGAAAAAGCCCGGATCCCACATCTGTGTTTGTTCTGTTACCAAACCTTCTTCGAGGGCTAAAATGGCCATATGGGGCTTAACCGTCGATGCCGGAGCATAGCGACCCTGCGTAGTACGGTTAATAAGTGGGCGGTCTGGATTTAATAATTCTTTGTAGTTTTTACTGCTAATGCCATGCACAAATAAGTTTGGGTCATAACTTGGGTTTGAATACATTGCCAGCACGCCCCCATCTTTTGCATCAAGCACGACCACTGCGCCACGCATGTCTTTTAAGGCATGCTGGGCTATTTGTTGCAAGCCAATGTCCAAGGTTAACACTAAGTCATGGCCCGGCTCTGGCGGAGTCAGACTGAGAGTACGGATAACGCGACCACGGTTGTTTACTTCAACGCGTTGTGAGCCAACAACACCGTGTAGTAACTCTTCATAGTATTTTTCGATACCAAGCTTACCAATGTCATGAGTGGCGCGGTAATTCGTTGCTTGGTCTTCGGCTTCAAGTTTAGTGAGTTCTTTTTTGTTTAGCTTGGCAACATAACCTAAGGCATGAGTGAGTGTATCGCCATACGGGTAATAGCGTGCTAAACGCGCTTCAATACTGAACCCTGGAAATTTATGTTGGTTTACTGAAAACGTGGCTACTTCGGTTTCGTTTAACCGTGCTTTAAGCACTTGGCTTTTAAAGCGGCGATTATGTTTTATATCGTCTAAAAAGTCGGCTTTTTGTTGTTCGCTTATCGTAATTAGTTGCTCAACAGCAGCCAGTGCTTTGTCAAGATCATCAACTTCTTCAGGAATGACTTCAAGGTTGTAAACGGGTTTGTTCTCGGCAAGTAACACCCCATTTCTGTCGTAAATCAGGCCTCTATTAGGCGCAATTGGTATTACTTTTATGCGGTTGTCGTTTGAACGTGTTTGATAGTCTTGGTGATCAATAACCTGAATGTTATATAAATTTGATAACAAGACACCAATAAGCAGGGTAACAAACACAAAACCCACAAATGCTCGACGGGCAAATAAATTTGCTTCAGCCGAGTGGTCTCGAATGGTGGGTCTGTGTTTTCGCATGGGCTTTACTACTCGCGATGATAAGGGTGGTTGTTATTTAAGCTCCAGCCACGATAAAGGCTTTCAGCAACAATAATACGCACCAACGGATGCGGTAGCGTTAGGTTCGATAAAGACCATTTTTGCTCAGAGGCTGCTATACACTCAGGTGCAAGCCCTTCAGGACCGCCAATCAGTAGGCTGACATCTCGGCCATCAAGCTGCCATTTTTCCATACTTTTAGCGAGCTGATGCGTATCCATCGGCTTACCGGTTACTTCAAGTGTAACAATGCGGTTTCCTTTGGGGATAGCCGCCAATGTCTTTTCACCTTCAAGTTGTAAAATACGTTTGATATCCGCATTTTTACCACGCTTTCCTGCTGGGATTTCAATGAGTTCTAACGGCATATCACGCGGAAACCGGCGTTGATATTCCGTAAACCCTTTTTCTACCCATGCTGGCATTTTCGTGCCAACGGCAATCAATTGTATCTTCAAAATGCTTTACCTATGTCCTTGCTAAGGGTTAACCCCAAAGTTTTTCTAGATCATAGAAGTCGCGAGTTTGGTCTTGCATTACATGCACAACCACATCACCGAGGTCTACCAGTACCCATTCACCTTCATTTTGGCCTTCGTAGCCAAGTGGCTCTTCACCAGCATGGCGTGCTTCTTTCGCGACATGATCAGCAATAGACTGAACGTGGCGTTTAGAATTACCTGAACACACCACCATGTAGTCAGTAATGTCAGATTTTCCACGAACATCAAGTTGTACCACGTCACGGGCTTTCATATCGTCGACTTTATCAAGGGCAAATGCGAGTAGTTGTTTAGAATCCAAAGTGTTTTCTCAAAAGTAAATAATCGTAATGTGTTATTTTATCACGCAGATAGTATTTATTCATCTGTTTGGTAAAGATGATGCTGCGCAATGTATTGACTGACGCTAGCGGGTAAAAGTTCCGCGGCCTGATCATTTAAATATAATTGTTTTCGAATCTGACTCGATGCAGCATCTACTTGTAAGCCATTTAAAAAGAATAACTTGCCAGCAGGTGATTGTTTTAGTTGCGCGAGTTTGTCAGTCAACGCATCGGCTTTGTAAGCGGCCAGTTCACCCTCAACATGGCATATTTGGCCAGGGCGCTGATACACCACGATATGACACAGTGTGACTATTTCTTGCCATTGATACCATTTATCTAAGTTATTAAACGAATCCATGCCGATTAAAAACAGAATAGGGGCGGTCGGGTGTTCGCTGCGAAGCTCTTTTAAGCTCAGTAATGAATACGATGCACCGCTGCGGTTAAGCTCTCTGTAGTCGATGGCAAATTGCGGGTTAGACGCTATCGCAAGCTTGAGCATATTAATCCGATGCTCGTCGCTTATCCCCGGTTTTGCTTTATGAGCGGGGATAGCGCAAGGCATAAAATAGAGGGTATTCAATTGGCACTGTTTAACACACTGTTCAGCCATATTTAAATGACCTAAGTGAATGGGATCAAACGTGCCACCGAAAATAGCAATCATCAGTTACGACTCTCAGTCAGAATGTGGATGACAAGGTAAGGGGATTGATAACGGCTGACAAAACACTAAACAAATATGAGTCAACGCTTGATAAGGGGCAATTAAGTTACCTTGTTTGTAAGCGGCATCAAATTGAGCGAGTTGTTTAATTATTTGCTCAAGTACTTTGCTGTTTAAACGATTCAGCGCGTGTTGGATTGTCGCTTGTTGATTCTTCCAAATATTAAACTGCTTGTATAAGTCAGTCATATTGGCGCCCGTTAGTCTGGCATGCTGCATAGCAAGTAGGTTGCTGGCTTCTTTATTAATAGCCCAAAAAATACTCATGGCTTCGGTATTATCCGCAGCGAGTTTGGTCATGACTTTGACTGCTTGCTCAGCGTGACCTTTGAGTAATGCATCGCTCAAATCGAAAATATCAAACTTTGATTGATTGAGCAGCCCTTGCATCACGGCTTGTTGGTCAACTAAGTCACTGCCATAAAGCAGTGAGAGCTTTTCAAGCTCTTGATGACACGCAAGCAGGTTGCCTTCAGTTGCTTCTATGAGGCTTTGCTTAGCATTGTTATGCAGGTTTAAATTTAAACGATAACATTGCTCATCTAACCAGCGGGTTAGGTGATTGCCTGTTAGCGGATAACAAGGCACAAAGATGCCTTGTTTATCGAGTGCTTTAAACCAAGCGCTACGCTGGATATCTTGGCTGGCTTTGGCGCCTTTTAACACTAAAATAGTGTCATCATTGACCAGCTCAGTAAGCTGTTTAAATATTTGACTGCCCGTGGTGCCCGGTTTTTGCTCGTTTAAATCAAATTCAATCAGGGTGCGTGCACTGAACAGTGACATACTTTGATATTGAGCAATAATCTCTTGCCAATCAAAGCCCTGCATCAATGTGAATTTGATGACTTCGTCAAAACCGTGCTGTTTAGCTGCTTGACGTATCTGTGATACGCATTCCGCTATTTGGTAGGGCTCCTCACCAAACACCATGTAGAAAGGGGCGAGGCCTTTTTTTAGTTGGCTGGTGAGTTGATTCGCATAACAACGCATTACAGTTGCGATAACTCTCTAACAATACGGCGGCTTGCTTGCTTTCTGATTTCACTGAGCAGCAGCTCAAGTTCTTTGGCTTTTGCAAGTGCGTTATCAGGATCGTCTTGATAGTTACGATACAGCTCAAAACGTTGGTTAACTGCTTCTTGGCCCGGGCGTTTAAGGGTGTAACTGACACTATAAGCAAGCTCATATTCTGCGACCTGACCGTTATCAAATAACGACAATATTTGTCGCTCTAAGCGGTCTTTGTGAATAGTGAGCTCAGGCGTTGAACTGTCGCCGTGGTCAAATTCTACTTTACTGGCTATTAGCTCTTTTTCGACTAACTCGAACAGAGCTGATTTTTCGTCATCTCCAACCAGCGAGATCACCTTTAAGTCATCCGGTAAGTTAGAGGCTTTCTTTAAATGAAAGCCACAGCTTGTTACTAGTAAACAGACTAGCACTAAAGCTAGTCTGTTTTTCAGTGCATGAAGCGCTGCCATCTTAGTTAGCAACCACATTCAGAAGCTTGCCTGGTACGTAAATTACTTTACGGATTGTCACGCCGTCTGTGAATTTTGTCACATTATCTTCGGCGAAGGCGAGGGCTTCAACTTGCTCTTTAGTGGCATCTGCTGGCACTGTTAACTTAGCACGAAGCTTGCCGTTAACTTGTACGATGATTAGCTTTTCATCTTCAACAAGTGCCGATTCATCCACGGTTGGCCAAGAAGCATCTAAGATGTCACCTTCTTTGCCAAGGTCTTGCCATAGTTGATGACACATGTGCGGCGTAATAGGTGCGAGCATGATAAGTAATGCTTCAAGCGCTTCGTTTGCTATCGCGACATCTTGTTTATCAGCAAGTGGCGCTTTTAATAACTTGTTTGAAAGTTCCATAATGGCAGCAATTGCTGTGTTGAATGTTTGACGACGCTCAACATCATCGGTCACTTTTGCAATGGCTTTATGAAGCTCACGACGAAGTACTTTTTGATCGTTGCTTAAAGCGGCTTTATCAAGTGCTTGATAACCTACGGTTTCAACATCGACTGCGTATTTCCAAACACGTTTTAAGAAACGCATTGCGCCTTCTACACCTGAATCAGACCATTCAAGAGTTTGCTCTGGAGGTGCTGTGAACATCATGAATAAACGTACCGTATCGGCACCGTATTCGGCAATAACTTGTTGTGGGTCGATACCGTTGTTTTTCGATTTCGACATTTTACTCATGCCTGCAGAGAATACCGGCTCACCATCTACTTTATGCCATGCTTTTGTCACACGACCTTTTTCGTCAGTTTCAGTTTGTACGTCGGTTGGTGATATCCACACATCACCGCCTTTCTCATCTTTACGATAGAACGTTTCTGCTAATACCATGCCTTGGCACAGTAAACGCTCGAATGGCTCGTCAGAGTTAACTAAGCCAAAATCACGTAATAGTTTGTGGAAAAAGCGAGAGTAAAGTAAGTGTAAAATCGCATGCTCAATACCACCGATGTATTGGTTTACAGGTAACCAGTAGTTTGCAGCGCCAGGCTCAATCATTCCTTCGTCAAAACGAGGGCTACAGTAACGTGCGTAGTACCACGATGATTCCATAAAGGTATCGAATGTATCAGTTTCGTGAAATGCAGGTACGCCATTTACGGTTGTTTTAGCCCATTCAGGATCCGCTTTGATTGGCGATGTAACACCATTCATAACCACATCTTCAGGTAAGCGTACTGGTAACATGTCTTCAGTAGCGGCAATCTCTTGGCCATTTTCGTCGCTTAACATAGGGATTGGAGAACCCCAGTAACGCTGACGGCTCACGCCCCAATCACGTAAACGGAAGTTTACTTTACGCTCACCAACGCCCAGTGCTTCTAACTTGTCTGCTACCGCATTAAATGCTGCATCAAACTCTAGACCATCAAACTCACCTGAGTTTACTAATACGCCTTTTTCTGTGAAAGCTTGATTTGCAAGGTCAACCGTATCTTCGCTGCCAGCTGCTGGTGCAATAACTTGCGTAATTTCTAGGCCGTAAGTACTTGCAAACTCGTAGTCACGTTGGTCATGCGCAGGCACCGCCATTACCGCACCTGAACCGTAGTCCATGAGTACAAAGTTAGCGACCCAAATAGGGACTTGCTTGCCTGTTAATGGATGGATTGCGTAAAAGCCAGTTGCAATGCCTTTTTTGTCCATGGTTGCCATGTCGGCTTCAGCAACTTTGGTGTTTTTACACTCATCAACAAACATCGCAACAGCATCGCTATTTTTAGCCGCTTCTTGTGCAATTGGGTGACCGGCTGCAACAGCAACGTAAGTCACACCCATAAAGGTATCTGGGCGTGTTGTGTAAACACGGAATGTGTCATCGTTGTCGGCACGTTTGAATTCAATTTCTAAGCCTTCAGAACGACCAATCCAATTGCGTTGCATGGTTTTAACTTGCTCAGGCCAGTGATCAAGTTTATCTAAATCATCTAAAAGTTCTTGAGCATAATCAGTGATTTTGATGAACCATTGTGGAATTTCTTTTTGCTCAACAATCGCACCTGAACGCCAGCCACGACCATCGATTACTTGCTCGTTGGCAAGCACTGTTTGGTCAACTGGATCCCAGTTTACTGTTGACATCTTTTTATATACTAAGCCTTTTTCATACAGCTTAGTGAAGAACCATTGTTCCCATTTGTAGTACTCTGGGTGGCACGTCGCGATTTCGCGATCCCAGTCATAACCAAAGCCTAATTGCTTTAATTGGTTACGCATGTAGTCAATGTTTTCGTATGTCCATTTAGCCGGTGCCGTATTATTTTTAATTGCGGCATTTTCAGCTGGAAGACCAAACGCATCCCAACCCATAGGTTGCATTACGTTTTTACCTTGCAAGCGTTGGAAACGTGATACTACGTCACCAATAGTGTAGTTACGAACGTGACCCATATGCAGTCGGCCGCTTGGGTATGGGAACATTGATAAGCAGTAATACTTTTCTTTGCTCTCATCTTCAGTGACTTTAAATACTTGGTTTTCATCCCAGTAGGCTTGTACTTTTGACTCTATGTCTTGCGGGTTATATTGCTCTTGCATCTACGATTCCAGACTTCTTGCAAATTGATAAAAAATTGTCGCTAAGGATAACCCAAAATACAGGCTAATCACAGCGGCAAATAAGGGCTTTTCCGAAATTATCACTTTCAGGGCAGGTTAACCTATACTCAACTATAGTAAGTACTGATTTTTCATCACTTTTGAAGGAGTAAACGATGGCAGATTATAAAACATGGCTCAGCGATTTAAGTGCATGGCTTAAAGATGTAAAAGACCACGAGTTGAAGGAGGCAATGGAGAAGTTTGTTGAATCTGAGCAGGCACTTAAAGATCTAGGAAAAGAAAAACTTGAGCTGTATCGCGACTACCTTAAACGCGATATTGATCACATCAAAGAAAACGATAAACATTATGACTCCTTAGCGTGGCTTGAACTAAAAGAGTCGCTTTGGTACGAGTTATCGCACATCGAAGACAAAACCCAGTTAGAATGGCAGGCCCTAAATCAAGATTTTAAGCACAATGGTGTCTATCATCAGGGAGAATGGATAGCCATGGGCACATTAGTATGTAAAAATTGCCAACATAGTTACGATGTTTACCATGCTACTCAAATTACCCCTTGTACTGAATGCGGTGGTATTTACTTTAGCCGTAAGGCATTACAACCTTAATCTGTAACGCAAGCAAAAGCTGGGCGTTACCCATAATGCCCAGCTAATCCTGGGAAATAAGAAGTTAGAATGACAAAAAAACTAATCCCATTGCCAGTCTCTACCTTAGCGCCAGAAATTGCCGCCAGTCATGTTGCTACCTGCATGAATAATCCATACCCAGAGGCTTTAACGTTTATTGGCCAACAACGTGCTCAAAGTGCGCTCGATTTTTCATTAGGTATGGAGCTACCTGGTTACAATGTTTATGTTATGGGTGAGGCTGCACTGGGTCGTTTTACCTTAGTGAAAGACAAGCTAACAGCCCATTCAAAAGGCCGCCCAACGCCTAATGAGTGGCTGTATGTCAATAATTACGACGACCACCGCGAGCCTATCGCGCTGTTTATGCAAGCTGGGCAAAGCAAGCAGCTTGCAGATGATATTGATTCATTTATTGATGAAGTGCTTGATACATTCCCAGCTGCATTCGATAACCCAGGTTATCAGCGTAAGAAGAAATCAATAGACCGTGAATTCACCGATACTTACGATGCAGCTATAACCGCAGTAGAAATTGCCGCGCTTGAGCAAAGTGTAGCGCTTATCGAAGAAAATGGCGTGGTGGGGTTTGCACCATTGGTTAATGGTAAGCAATTAAGCGACAGTGAGTTTGCGGCACTCGAAGAGCCATTGCGTATTGAATTTTATGACGTGATTGAAAAGCTCGAAGATGCGTTAATCGAAGCGCTGATTGAGTTACCGCGTTGGAAACGTGAATCATCTGAAAAACTGCGTAATCTTAAAAAATCAACGGCTGAGTTAGCGACCAAGCCACTTATTAAAGCGCTCGAGCACAAATATGCAACGCATATTGGCGTGCTGCGTTATTTAAAAGACATACGTGAAGAAATCATTGATGCGGTGCTGGAGTGGCTCGACGATGATGACAACGACGAAAACAAAGAAGATTTTGACCGTAAGGGCATGCTAACCGACTTTTTCGCCCCCAATATTTTAGTCGAATTTAAAGAAGGGGATGCAGCGCCTGTTGTTTACGAGCCTAACCCAACGTTTGGCAATATTTTTGGCAAAATTGAATACGCGACATCGCAGGGCTCGCTCATAACCAGTTATCGCTCAATTCAGCCGGGTGCACTGCACCGTGCTAATGGCGGCTACTTGATTATGGACGCTGAAAAAGTAATGGCGAATCCACAAGTGTGGGATGGCCTAAAATTGTCTTTAAAAACGCATCAAATTAAGAACGACTTACCGTATCAAGACAGTTCAGTGGGGAGCAGTTTTACTTTACGTCCGCAGCTTATTCCGCTGGATGTAAAAATTGTGCTGCTGGGTTCACGTGATTTGTATTACACCATTGGTGAGTACGATGAAGAGTTTGCTGAGCTGTTTCGTGTGCTTGCTGACTTTGATTATTACTTACCAAGCAGCGATAAGCTGCAGTACCAGTTTATTACCAAAGTGACTGAATACTGTGAGAAAACCTTAAATTGCACTGCAAACGAAGCGGCAATGGCACGTTTACTCAAGTTTAGTTATCGCCAAGCTGAGCATCAAAATAAGCTGTCTGCACGTTTTGCAGATGTCCTTGAGTTGGTGGCCGAAGCCAGTTTTTATGCCAAGCAAGATGGACATACACTGATTGATGCGCACCACATTGATGAAGCCATTCTTGGTAAACAGTACCGTACTGGGCAAATTTCAGAAACCATGCTTAGCGATATTAAAGAGGGGCAGATCCTCATTGCTACCGAAGGTCAGGCCGTGGGTAAAGTAAACGGCTTAACGGTGCTGCATATCGGTGATACATCGTTTGGTACGCCTGCACGTATAACTGCCACGGTTTATGCTGGTGCCGATGGGGTCATTGACGTTGAGCGTGAGGCCGAGCTGGGTAAAGCAATTCACTCAAAAGGGGTGATGCTACTAACGGGCTACTTAGGTAACAAATATGCGCAGCAATTTAGTTTAACGCTCAGTGCTAATATCGCGATTGAACAGAGTTACGGTTATATCGACGGTGATAGTGCGTCACTGGCCGAGCTCTGTGCGCTTATCTCGGCAATAACCAACTTACCTATTAGCCAGTCAATTGCGCTTACAGGCTCAATTAACCAACATGGTGACGTGCAATCTATTGGTGGTGTTAACGAGAAAATCGAAGGCTTCTTTAAACTCTGTAAAATGCGTGGCTTAACGGGCGAGCAAGGCGTGATCATTCCAAAGTCAAACCAAGTGAACCTGGTGCTTGATGATGAAGTGCTCGACGCCGTTGAAAAAGGCCGCTTTAATATTTATGCCGTTGAAACAGTAGACCAGGCGTTAAGTCTATTAATGGACAAAGACGCGGGTGAAATGACGGAGCAGGGCTATCAAGACGGCTCTATTAATGCCTTAGCATTAGCCCGACTTGCAAACATTGCCGATATTGTTAATGGCGATAACGATGATGAAAAGGAAGCGGAATGATTAACTTAATTCTTTTATTGGTCATAGGTGTATTTTGTTTTTTGATTTTTAAAAATAGCAAAAAAGCGAAATTACAAGCACTTGAAAATGAAACTTTGGCCGCTGATTTTTTAGCGACAAATGGTAAAGCTGATGATGTCCATGAAACAACATCTGGGCTGCAATACAAAATTGAGCACAGCGCGGGTAATGAAGCTAAGCCACATACTAGCAGTAAGGTGAATGTGCATTACCATGGTACGCTCATGGATGGCAGTGTATTTGACAGTTCAGTCGTACGCAATTCGCCAATTAGCTTTGGTTTAAACCAAGTGATTGCCGGCTGGACTGAAGGCTTACAGCTAATGAGCGAAGGCGATAAGTTCACCTTTTATATCCCGCCACAGCTTGCCTATGGGCGTAAACGTGTTGGTAGCATTCCGCCAGGCTCGTTACTAATATTTGAGGTTGAACTTCTTAAGATTGAATCGTAAGCGCCAGCCAAACGACAAAAAAGAAAGGGCTTCATAAATGGAGCCCTTTTTTTGATTTAATTCCGCGGGATTAATGAGGCTATACCCATTAGGTATAGCCTCAAAATAGCACTCCAATTAAACGCAGTCGTATTCTTTACGCGTTTGCTTTGGTTTTTCTTATTAACCCTATGACAGTTAGTAATAAAACAGCCAGCCATACCGGCCAATTACCTAAACGACTGTATAGCGTGTCACCTTGAATTAGGGTGATATTCGCTTCAAGCACATCGGCTTTAAACTGTGGCATGCTCAATTGCGATTTTGCGATAGGGTCGTACACAGCGCTAATACCGGTATTCGTTACGCGAATAAGCGGGCGCTGAAGCTCAAGGGCGCGCATACGGGCTATTTGCATATGCTGATGCGGCCCATGAGAATCTCCAAACCAGGCATCATTACTAACAGTAAACAAAATATCAGAATCACTTCTGTAGTTTCCACGCACTAAATCGGCAAAGGCAATTTCGTAGCAAATAGCAGGCAAAATATTTAAACCATTGGCGCGCAAGTTATCTTGTACTTCATCACCACGGGTGAACGATGACATTGGTAAGTCAAATAGGGGAGCAATAGGGCGCAGTAAATCTTGAAATGGCACAAACTCACCAATGGGTAACAATTGATGCTTTTGATAGCGGTTATGCCCTAAATACTGATAGTGACCTTCATTGTCACTGGGCTCTTTTTTACCAAGTACAATGAGGGTATTAAAAATATTGCGGGTGTCGTACTGGTAATCAACAATGCCAGTGATAAGTGCGGTGTTATTAAATGTTGCGGCACTGTCAAGGCCAGATAAATATTGCGTCGCAAGGGCTTCTAGCTCAGGCACGGCGGCTTCAGGCCAAACGATTAAATCAGCATTCCAATGCAGGCGTGTCATGTCTTGGTATTTGCTCATGGTATTCCAAAACTCAGACGGCTCAAACCGTAAATGTTGCTTGATGTTACCCTGTACCAGCACGGTTTTAATCGTTTTATCTTGGTATTTAACTGGGCTGTTACCTGCAATAAAATATAAGCCAATGAGCACGGCGACAGAGACTATCAAAGGTTTAATGTCTTTACTGATTAAGCGATATAGCGCAAAGGCGATTAATACACATATAAGCGTGATACCAAACTCACCAATCACAGGGGCTAAAAAGTTTAGTGGGCTGTCTGTTTGTGTATAGCCAAAACTAAGCCATGGAAATCCAGTCAGTAGCGTGCCACGCAGATACTCAGTGACCGCAATACTTGCCAATAATAAGCACACAAAACTATAAGGCCCTGAAGCCAGTCGAGTACTAAGCCAAGCAGCTAAAGCTGGATAAAGTGCAAGGTAGGCGCATAAAACAACCATTAAACCAAGAGAGGCAATTAATGGCATTCCACCAAAGGTTGCTATTGAAACATGCACCCAGCTGATACCGGCACCAAACCACCCTAAACCAAAGATGAAGCCATATTTTGCGCTGCGCTTTGCTGCGTCTTTACCGTTTGCAAGAGGGTTGATGCAATAAAGCAGTGCACCAAGAGAAAGAAAGGCAATGTGCCACAGATTAAAGGGGGCGTAACTTAAGGTTAAAAAGAGGCCCGCAATAAGTGCGAGCCAGGCTTTTTTATCTTTTGCAAGAACGCAGAGGTTAGTTAGCAGTTTCTTCACTGTCGTTATCATCAGCCTTAGGAATGGTGACTTGCAATTGTAAGATGCGACGATTGTCAGAATTGGTGACTTTAAATTGTAAGCCTTCAATGTCTATCGTCTCACCACGGCTTGGCATATGACCAAACGCATGTAAAACCGTACCACCAATTGTATCGGCGTCAGAGGTGCTGTAACCCGTTTTAAAATATTCGTTAAAGTCATCAACAGGTGTTAGAGCTTGAACTGCGTAAACATGTTTCGCAACTTGTCGAATATCTTGTTGTTCCTCTTCTTCATCGTGTTCGTCTTCTATTTCACCCACAATGATTTCGAGAATATCTTCGATGGTTACTAATCCTGACACACCCCCGTATTCATCAATAACGATGGCCATGTGATAACGTTGTTGACGAAACTCATTTAACAGCGTATCAACTCGTTTGCTTTCAGGAACCACCATAGCAGGACGTAAATAGTCACGTAGTGATGGCAATAGTTCATCTTTATTTAGAATTAAAGGCAATAAATCCTTTGCGAGTAATATACCTTCGATGTGATCTTTATCTTCACAAACCACGGGGAAACGAGAATGTGTAGAGTCAACCATCATCGGGAGTAGCTCTTCTAATGGGGCGTCAATTTCAAGCGTCACCATTTGAGAACGTGGTATCATGATGTCTCGAACTTTTAGTTCTGACACACCTAATACCCCTTCAATCATTTCTTTTGTTTCAGGGTCGATAAGGTCGCGTTCTTGCGCATCGGCAATTACTTCTACCAGCTCTTCTCTATTCTGGGGTTCCCCTTGTAACATCTGGGCTATGCGGCCCAGCCACGTTTTACCAGAAGAACCCTGGCTAGTTTGCGAGTTGTCGTCGCTCATTGCGTCTAATTGCTCCGTAAATTTAAATATCGTCTCGATATGGGTCAGCAATGTTCAGATCGGCAAGTAATTGCTTCTCTATGCTTTCCATTTCGAGTGCATCTTCGTCCTTTATATGGTCAAATCCAAGTAAATGCAAGCATCCATGGATCACCATATGGGCAAAATGGTCGTGAAAGGTTTTTTCTTGCTCAATTGACTCAGCTAAAACGATAGCTGGACATATGATTAAATCACCCACTAAAGGTAACTCAATACCAGGGGGGGCTTCAAATGGAAACGATAAGACATTAGTCGGTTTATCTTTACCACGGTAGTCATTATTGAGTTGTTGGCTTTGTGCCTCATCACTGATCACAATTGTCAGTTCAGCATCTTCACGGTAGTGACTGAGGGCTTTATCAGCCCACAGTTGAAATTGTTCAAAGCTTGGTAAGTTGTCAAACTCACACGCTATTTGTAAATCTAATTCGGTCACGAGTTTGCTTCTTGTTGGTTTGCTTGCGCTTCTTTTACGCGTTGTTTTTCAGCCCGTTTTAAACGTTCAGCTTCATCGTTGCGCTCATAGGCTTCAACAATACGCGCCACAACAGGGTGGCGTACCACATCATGTGATTGGAAAAAGTTAAAGCTAATTTCATCGACACCGTTAAGTACCTCAATCGCATGGCGAAGGCCCGAGCGTGCACCACGCGGTAAATCTACTTGGGTGATATCGCCTGTAATAACGGCCTTAGAATTAAAACCAATACGGGTTAAGAACATTTTCATTTGCTCTGCGGTGGTATTTTGGCTTTCATCTAGGATGATAAATGCGTCATTCAATGTACGGCCACGCATGTACGCTAACGGTGCTACTTCGATAATATTTTTTTCGATCAGTTTTTCAACGCGCTCGAAGCCGAGCATTTCAAATAATGCATCATAAAGAGGGCGTAAATAAGGGTCGATTTTTTGGCTCAAGTCGCCAGGTAAGAAACCCAGTTTTTCACCTGCTTCAACGGCAGGGCGAGTAAGCAGAATACGGCGAATTTCTTGACGCTCCAGTGCATCAACAGCAGCAGCAACGGCAAGGTAGGTTTTACCTGTGCCTGCAGGGCCAATACCAAAGGTAATATCGTGATGCAGAATATTAGCCACATACACGCCTTGGTTATCGTTACGCGGTTTAATAACGCCACGGCGAGTTTTTATCACCATGTCTTTACCATAAACGCCCGGGTTGTCGTCTTGATCAAGGGCGTTTGATTCGCTAATCGCTAAGTGCACAGCGTCGGGTTCAATTTCGCCAATTTCACCACGAACTGGTTGAGTATCAACATAAAGGTTTTTTAAGATTTCGACACTGGCT
Organism: Pseudoalteromonas sp. JSTW; assembly: GCF_013423925.1. Classification (NCBI taxonomy): domain Bacteria; kingdom Pseudomonadati; phylum Pseudomonadota; class Gammaproteobacteria; order Alteromonadales; family Pseudoalteromonadaceae; genus Pseudoalteromonas; species Pseudoalteromonas sp. JSTW. Next base: position 2,258,886 of record NZ_CP058972.1, on the reverse strand, counting down.
GCTGCACAGTGAAGTTTACCAGTGACTCTAAAAAAATTATCGCGATGGGCAATTTCAACACCTAGTCGGCGTTCAATTTGTTTGATGTTTTCGTCAAACGGACCACATAAAGATGAAAGGCGTTTGTTGTCGGCGGGTTCTAAATAAATCTCTAAAGTTTTTAATTGATTACTCAAAATTGCTTCCTATTGATGGGTGCTGGCAAGGGCCAGCACCAAAATTCACCCTAAGGGACGAAAGTTGCAACGCCAATTTCGTTAGGGGCTTGTGCAGCGTCTGCTTCGGCTGCTTTACTAAGAATAGACGATGGCGCAATATCACGGCGCAGATTCATTTCTGATTCTGTACGAATTAATTCACCGCGTAAAGAGTTTGGCAACGCTTCAGTAATACGTACATCAACGAATTGACCGATCACTGAATGTGGGCCTTCAAAGTTAACCACACGGTTGTTTTCAGTACGGCCACGTAACTCCATAGGGTTCTTCTTAGAAGGACCTTCAACTAAGATTCGCTGTTCAGTGCCAAACATTTGGCGACTGATTTGCTGTGCCATTTGCGTAATACGGTTTTGTAAAAGGTATAAACGCTCTTTTTTCTCTTGCTCTGATACGTCGTCCGGTAAATCAGCTGCTGGTGTACCAGGGCGTGCACTGTAGATAAAGCTGAAGCTCATATCAAAACCAATATCATTGATAAGGTTCATTGTTGCTTCAAAGTCTGCTTTGCTTTCGCCAGGGAAACCAATGATAAAATCAGAAGACATACTTAAGTTAGGGCGAATTTTACGTAATTTACGAATCGTTGATTTGTACTCTAGAGCTGTATGACCACGTTTCATTAAATTAAGAATACGGTCAGAGCCACTTTGCACTGGTAAATGTAAGTGGTCGACAAGCTCTGGTACATCGGCATATGCATCGATGATGTCAGGAGTAAACTCTACTGGGTGCGAAGTGGTGTAACGAATGCGGTCAATACCATCAATCGCGGCAACATAACGCAGTAGGTCAGAGAAGTAACAAATTTCGCCATCATGCGTTTCACCGCGGTAAGCGTTTACGTTTTGACCTAGTAAGTTTACTTCACGTACGCCTTGCTCAGCGAGCTGGGCGACTTCGAGTAGTACGTCATCAAGTGGACGGCTTACTTCTTCACCGCGCGTGTATGGCACAACACAGAAAGTACAGTATTTAGAACAGCCTTCCATAATCGATACGAACGCACTTGGGCCTTCTGCTTTTGGCTCAGGTAAACGGTCGAACTTTTCGATTTCAGGGAATGATACGTCAACAACAGATGTACTGTCGCCACTTTGCACTTGCTTAATCATCTCTGGTAAACGGTGTAACGTTTGCGGGCCAAAAATTACATCGACAAACGGCGCACGTTGACGAATTGAGTCACCTTCTTGTGACGCTACACAGCCACCTACACCAATGATAAGGTCAGGTTTATCGTCTTTTAATAGCTTCCAACGGCCTAGTTGGTGGAATACTTTTTCTTGCGCTTTTTCACGAATTGAACAGGTGTTGAGTAAGATCACATCTGCATCTTCAGCTTCATCAGTTAACTGATAGCCGTTAGTCGCATCCAGTAGATCCGCCATTTTCTGAGAGTCGTACTCGTTCATCTGACAACCCCAGGTTTTAATATGCAGCTTTTTACTCATTGAAATATAGCCTCGTTTTCAATTCGGTAGTGACACAAAAATGTGTTAGAAACAGGATTAAGCGGCTTTAATGCCGACTTAAAGGACGCGTATTTTAGCTGGATACCCGCACAGATCCAAGTATAGTTTTTATCTTTGTGGTGTGAAATCAAACAAGTCACTGTTTTAAATTTCTTAACGCGTAAATGCACTGACACAGTTTAGTGAATTACGTTACAATTTATGCCGTATTCAAATAGCCAAATGAGCGACTATTAAATGAAGAAAAATAAGGTAATTGTTGTTGGTGGTGGCATGGTAGGTGCTGCCACAGCTGTTAAACTGGCACAGCAGGGCAGGGACGTCACTATTATTGAAAAGCACCTTATCGATGCTGATGACATTCTCAGTTCAGATAAGGTGGATATTCGCATTTCGGCTATTAATCGTTTTTCAGAAAACTTACTTGATGAGCTGGGGGCAATGCCGTTATTGCGCCAAAATCGTATCGCTCCATACCAACAGCTTGAGGCGTATCAGCAACAAGGCGAAAACTTATTGTTTGATTGCCATGATATTGGTGAAACACATCTGGGTCATTTAATCGAAAATAGCCTAATTCAAGCGAGTCTTTGGCAGCAATTTTCTCAATATGGCATTGAGGTTATTGAGCAGACAACACCGGTTACAGCGATAAGCCAAGAGAGTGATTCAATCACGCTTCATTACGGTGACACCCAATATACGGCTGATTTAGTGGTTGCTGCAGATGGCGGACAATCACAATTACGTAGCAAAGCTGGCTTAGGTGTAACAGGGTGGCAATATGGTCAACACTGTATGGGTGTGTTAATTAAACTGGATGCGCCGCAACAAGTTAAAACGTGGCAACAATTTACGCCAACGGGCCCTGTGGCGTTTTTGCCTATGCAAGCCCCGTATGCAAATTTAATTTGTTACCACAACGCGTCGGTTTTAAACCGTTGGAATAAACTCCCCACAGAACAACTAAAAGCCCAACTCATTGCGCATTTTCCTGAGTTGCCGGGTGAATTTGAGTTACTTGAGCATGCTGTTTTTCCATTGGCTCGTCAGCACGCAAATGATTATTCGCAAGGGCGCTTAGTCTTAGTGGGCGACTCAGCACACACTATTAATCCCTTGGCAGGCCAAGGGGTTAATTTAGGTTTTCAAGATGTGGTTGCACTTGCAGAGGTTCTTGCTGGCCACGATGATGTTGGTCAGCATGCGGTATTAAAGCAGTATGAGAAGAAACGTCGTCGCGCTAATTTACTTATGATGAGTATGATGGATGCCTGTTACTTCGGATTCTCAAATGAACTACAGCCACTCAGTTGGGCACGTAGTAAGTTTTTAAAACTAGCGAACAATATTGGCCCGGCTAAGAACTGGGTATTAAAATATGCCATTAGTGGGACACTCAGTTAAACAAAATAATACACATAAACGATAAAGAAACGGGTTAATGAAAATTAGCCTGTTTTTTTTTGCGCTAAATAAAATGAATTAAATTTTGGAGAAATTAGAAATTAGAAATTAGAAATTAGAAATTAGAAATTAGAAATTAGAAATTAGAAAGGAAGTTGGCTGGGATACCAGGATTTGAACCTGGGAATGGCAGGATCAAAACCTGCTGCCTTACCGCTTGGCGATATCCCAACGCTAAACTTGAAGAGTTTTAGTTCTACTTAAGAACATGGTGCGGAAGGAGAGACTTGAACTCTCACAACCGAAGTTACTGGAACCTAAATCCAGCGCGTCTACCAATTCCGCCACTCCCGCATCATTAAGTTGTATTTTTATACTCTATACAGAGTTTTTCTTATTCACTCTCTTGGTAGAGAAAGTGGCTGGGATACCAGGATTTGAACCTGGGAATGGCAGGATCAAAACCTGCTGCCTTACCGCTTGGCGATATCCCAACAAAGAAAAAGTTGATAGTTTTGGTTCTTATCAAGAACATGGTGCGGAAGGAGAGACTTGAACTCTCACAACCGAAGTTACTGGAACCTAAATCCAGCGCGTCTACCAATTCCGCCACTCCCGCATCATTAAGTTGCATTTTTATACTCTATACAGAGTTTTTCTTATTCACTCTCTTGGTAGAGAAAGTGGCTGGGATACCAGGATTTGAACCTGGGAATGGCAGGATCAAAACCTGCTGCCTTACCGCTTGGCGATATCCCAACAAAGAAAAAGTTGATAGTTTTGGTTCTTATCAAGAACATGGTGCGGAAGGAGAGACTTGAACTCTCACAACCGAAGTTACTGGAACCTAAATCCAGCGCGTCTACCAATTCCGCCACTCCCGCATTGTGTGTTTAAAAACACTGGTAGTTATTTTTAACTCTTCATTGAGTGCAGTTTAAACTCCTGCAGAGCCATTCTAAAAGAAGAATGGTGGCTAAGACGGGATTTGAACCTGTGACCCCATCATTATGAGTGATGTGCTCTAACCAACTGAGCTACTTAGCCATTGTGGCTGGGATACCAGGATTTGAACCTGGGAATGGCAGGATCAAAACCTGCTGCCTTACCGCTTGGCGATATCCCAACAAAAATTTGATAATTTTAGTTCTTATCAGAACATGGTGCGGAAGGAGAGACTTGAACTCTCACAACCGAAGTTACTGGAACCTAAATCCAGCGCGTCTACCAATTCCGCCACTCCCGCATTTTGTGTTTAAAAAACACTGGTAGTTATTTTTAACTCTTCATTGAGCAACAAAAAGAATGGTGGCTAAGACGGGATTTGAACCTGTGACCCCATCATTATGAGTGATGTGCTCTAACCAACTGAGCTACTTAGCCATCTTTTTTGTTAGCACTTCATCGCTGAGTGCGGGGCGTATTATGCTGATATGACCTAAATCCGTCAACACCTTTTTTGCAAAAAAACGCTTAACAGGGTTTGTTTGCATTAAAATTAAGCTAAGCGGCTAAATTTTATTTAAATTGCTGTTTTTTTGACAGACAAAGACACCACTAAAAGTATATTACGTATTGTTGCTAATAAAAGCCCACTTTTAATCTGTTTGATTTTTATACAAAAATTAAGTGTGTAAATTTAAAAACTATTTTGTTGAGAGTTTTTATAACACATAAACGTATTTACAGTGATAGGAGTAGAATACTATACACAGAGCAAATAGATAAAATAGCTCTGTTTACAGCGCTAAAAATAGCCTGCGCGTCGTGGTGTCAATTCAGAAAACAAAAAAGGCTCGTGATAACGAGCCTTTTATATAGAGTGTGCTACACAACTTATACGTTAAATAAGAAGTTCATAACATCACCGTCTTTCACGATGTACTCTTTACCTTCTTGACGCATTTTACCTGCTTCTTTCGCGCCGCTTTCACCTTTGAACTCAATATAATCATCAAAAGCGATAGTTTGTGCACGGATAAAGCCACGTTCGAAATCAGTATGAATTTTACCTGCCGCTTGTGGTGCTGTTGCGCCGACAGGAATTGTCCATGCACGTACTTCTTTTACGCCTGCTGTGAAGTAGGTTTGTAATTTAAGTAATTCGTACCCGCCACGGATCACTAAGTTAAGGCCCGGCTCTTCAAGACCTAAGTCAGCCATAAACTCAAGCTTGTCTTCTTCTTCAAGCTCAGATAGCTCTGATTCGATAGCCGCACAGACAGGAATAACAACCGCATCTTCTGCAGCTGCGATTTCACGCACTTTGTCGAGGTATGGATTATTTTCAAAACCATCTTCTGCCACGTTTGCGATGTACATTGTTGGTTTAATTGTTAAGAAGTTTAAAGGCTTAATAGCTGCTTTTTCTTCTTTTGTTAGTTCTAAAGAACGTAACGTTAAACCTTCATCAAGGTGTGCTTTTACTTTTTCTAGAACTGCGTTTTGTTCTTTTGCATCTTTATCGCCACCTTTGGCTTTTTTCGCATTACGGAAACTTGCTTTATCAGCGCTGTCCATATCAGCCAGTACTAATTCGGTGTTAATGACATCAATATCGTCAGCAGGGTCGATAGTGCCGGCAACGTGAACGATGTTTTCGTCTTCAAAACAGCGCACTACATGACCGATTGCATCAGTTTCACGAATATTCGCAAGGAACTGGTTACCTAAACCTTCACCTTTTGAAGCGCCTTTTACAAGGCCTGCAATATCAACGAATTCCATCGTTGTTGGTAAAATGCGTTGCGGATTTACGATTTCGGCTAATGCATTTAAGCGTGCATCAGGCACCGGTACCACACCTGTGTTCGGCTCGATGGTACAGAAAGGGAAGTTAGCGGCTTCAATTCCCGCTTTAGTTAGTGCATTAAATAATGTTGATTTACCAACGTTTGGCAAGCCAACGATGCCACATTTAAAACCCATAGTAAGATACCTTGTGTAATTTCATTAAAACGGATTAAGGTTTAAATGAATGTAGTCTGTTTTGTGCTTTTAACACACCATCTTTTGCAAGAATTTCCATACAACGAACTGCCTCATCAATAGCGGCATCCATTTTTTCTTGATCTTCTTTAGCGGCTTTACCAAGTACCCAGCCTGTCACCATTTCTCGGTGACCCGGATGACCAATACCGATACGAAGGCGCATGAAATCTTTTTGGTTTGCCATTTTCGCAATAATATCTTTTAAACCATTGTGACCACCGTGGCCGCCACCTTTTTTTAGTTTAGCAATGCCGGGATCAAGATCCATTTCGTCGTGCGCTACGAGAATGTTCTCAACAGGGATTTTAAAGAAATTAGCGAGACTACTCACCGCCTTACCACTTAAATTCATGTAAGTAGTTGGGATCAGTAATTTAAATTCTTGGCCTTGAATGATCACTTTGCCAGTGAGGCCGTGATATTTAGGATCGTGTTTGAGTGTGCAGTTATAGCGTGCTGCGAGTTCTTCAATGAACCAAGCACCTGCATTATGGCGTGTATTTGCGTATTCGGGGCCTGGATTAGCCAGGCCCACAAGCATTTGAATAGAATTCAAGGTGTGTACACCTTAAAAATTATTCTGCAGCGTCTTCTGAAGCTTCTTCAGCAGGAGCAGCTTTGTTAGCTTTTACAGTAACAATTGACTGATCGTGGTCTGCACCTTTAGCTAGCTCAACAGATGAAACACCTGCAGGTAGTTTAAGGTCTGAAAGGTGGATTGAATCACCTGCAACTAAATCAGCAACGTTAACTTCAACGAACTCAGGAAGTGACTTAGGAAGACACGTGATTTCGATTTCAGTTAATTGGTGAACAACAGTGTTACCTGCTTTAGTTACTTTCTCTTCACCGATGAAGTGTACTGGCACTTTAGTGTGAAGTTTGTGAGAAGCATCTACACGTTGGAAGTCTAAGTGAGTGATCTTAGGCTTGAACGGGTGACGTTGAATATCTTTAAGGATAGCTTCAACTGACTCACCGCCAATGTTTAAAGTAAGGATGTGCGTGTAGAAACCTTCGTCTTCTTGCGCTTTGATCATATCTTTGTGTGCAAGAACGATTGATGCAGCTTCTTTGTCAGCACCGTAAAGGATTGCAGGAACTTTATCTTCACGGCGTAGGCGGCGGCTCGCACCAGTACCTGTTTCTGTACGTAATTCTGCATTGTATGTATAAGTTGACATAATGTCTCCAAAAATTAAAAGTCTTAGGGCCTTTGCGACCAAGGTCCCCAGCCAAAAGGCGCGCTATCATACCACCACTTTGAGGGAAAATAAATAACGACCACAAAAAAAGCACCTAGACGGTGCTTTTTGGCTATCACTGCGTGTTTATTAGTGTTCAAACATCGCTGAGATAGATTCTTCGTTGCTGATACGACGAATTGTTTCAGCAAGCATATCTGCAAGCGTAAGCACTTTGATTTTATCCAGTGCTTTAAGCTCATCAGACAGTGGAATTGAGTCAGTAACAATCACTTCGTCGATGACCGATTCACGGATGTTTTCAGCTGCGTTGCCAGAAAGTACAGGGTGAGTTGCGTATGCAAATACACGCTTAGCACCATGTTCTTTAAGTGCAGCTGCCGCTTTACACAGTGTCCCGCCTGTGTCGATCATGTCATCTACGATGATACAGTCGCGACCTTCAACGTCACCAATAATGTGCATTACTTGTGAAACGTTAGCTTGTGGACGACGCTTGTCGATGATAGCAAGGTCTGTATCGTTTAATAGCTTCGCGATTGCGCGAGCACGAACAACACCACCGATATCGGGTGAAACAACAACAACGTCATCGAAGTCGCGTTCTTTCATGTCTTCTAATAGCACTGGGCTACCGAATACATTATCAACCGGCACATCGAAGAAACCTTGAATTTGTTCAGCGTGTAAATCAACCGTTAGAACACGGTCAACACCTACACTTGATAGGAAATCTGCAACGACTTTAGCTGTGATTGGTACACGAGCAGAACGTACGCGACGATCTTGACGTGAGTAACCAAAGTATGGGATTACTGCAGTAATACGTCCAGCAGACGCACGACGTAGGGCATCAACCATAACGATAAGTTCCATTAGGTTATCGTTAGTAGGGTTACAGGTTGATTGAACGATGAAAACGTCAGAGCCACGAACATTTTCATTAATTTGAACACTGATCTCACCGTCACTAAAACGGCCAACAACAGCATCGCCTAATTCAATATACAAACGTTTTGCAACTTTTTGAGCTAGCTCAGGTGTTGCGTTACCAGCGAAGAGCTTCATGTCAGGCACGGTAGGGTTCCTCAGGCACTGAATTTTGGGACTAACAGGCTTTGGTAGGCACCAAAGCAGGTTAACTTTTACATTTACTTGTACGTTACTTCATTTCAAAGTGAGCATTTAATGCTGTATGAGCAGGAGAAAGTGTAGCACTAGTTGCTACAAAACCTGTCCACTTTTCTGGCAACTGAGCTAAAACTTGTTCTGCCTCGGCCTGAGTTGAAAACTCAGCAAAGCAGCAAGCGCCCGTGCCAGTCATCTTTGACGGAGCGTATTTTAGCAACCACTGGAGGGCTTTTTCAACCTCGGGGCAGAGCTTTTTGACCAAAGGCTCGCAATCATTGCGTAAATTTTCTGTTTGCCAATCAGCTTTTAGCTTGGCTGTGTCGCGTTTTAAATCAGGGTGAGTAAAGATTTCTGCCGTACTCACATGCTCGCCAGGATGCACAACACAGAACCAACCTGGGGTTAATTCAACATTATGTAATTGCTCGCCAATGCCATGCGCAATTGCGGTATGACCATTAATAAACACGGGCACATCAGCGCCAAGCGTGACTCCTAGCTGTGCTAATTCAGCCAATGACAGATTACAGTTCCATAATCTATTGAGTGCCAGTAAGGTGGTTGCCGCATCTGATGAGCCACCACCAACACCGCCGCCCATAGGCAAGCGCTTAACTAAATGAATGTTTACACCTTGCTGGCACTGACAATGTTGTTGCAATAAAAATGCGGCTTTATATATGAGGTTGTCGTGAGTAGGAATGCCTTGTGTGTCACCCGTGACGGTAATTTTACGGTCATCGGTGAGTGAAAACGTTAAATCGTCACCAAAATTTAAAAACGTGAACAGGGTTTCGAGTTCGTGATAGCCATCCTCACGACGACCATTAATATGTAAAAACAGATTTAGTTTTGCGGGTGCTATTAAGGTGAGTGGAGCGTGCGAAGTTTCTGTCATGATTAATTAAACTGCCAATCATTAAGTTGAATTTTAATACGAATTTGCGGGTTTTTAAGGCTCAGCTTTGTTGGAAGCCAATAGCCATCTTGTTTTATATAATGAGAATAGGTGATTTGCCATTGCTGGCCGTTTTCAGCGTGCCATATTAGACTTGTTAAGCGATTGAGTTCGTCAAATTGGGTGTGTTCGTTGTCAGCGGTCCCTTTGAGCCATGTCGCCGCGTTATTGAGCGGAATAGTGAAACCCGTCAGCCGGTAAAGTAATAAGGAGGCATCGCGGTCTGTGTAAACATCACCGTCGTATTCAATTTCAGCGCCATATGCATTTTGTTTTAACGACAAAATACGGGTACCGATAAAACTGGTTAAGATCATGTCGCTGTGTAACTCGTCGTGTTGCCAATTGACGTTAGCTGATTGACGTTGCTCTGAACTAATAAAGGCAATTTTTCCTTGTACTTGCCACTTGGCATGGTGATCAAGGCGGGTTTTCCAATCAGGGTAAACGTAGTCAATCGTTGATGTTTTTTGGGCGCAACCACTGATAAATAAAAAAAACATGAATAAAATCAAATATTGTTTAATCAAATGTCGTTCCTTACTTTCCATATTCCGCTGATTTTTGGTAAAATTAACGCCTTTACAGCTGGGCTTAGCAATATTTGGTACATATGACCATCGTAGCACTTGGTATAAATCACAAAACCGCATCCGTAGAATTACGCGAAAAAGTCGCGTTTTCGCCTGAGCAAATGTCTGAGGCGTTACAACAATTAAGTGGCCATGCGCATTTTAATGAAGCGGTTATTGTTTCGACCTGCAACCGAACCGAAATCTATTGTAGCCTTGCTGAGCGTAATTCCCAAACACTGTTGCACTGGTTAGCCAGTTTCCATGGTTTGGATGAACAAGAACTGAGCAGTAACACCTATTATCATGAGGGCGAGCAGGCTATTAATCATTTAATGCGTGTGTCGTGCGGCCTTGATTCCTTGGTATTGGGTGAGCCACAAATTTTGGGGCAAATAAAGCAAGCCTACCATAATGCAAAAACGCATGATGCCATTGGTGTGACATTTGACCGCTTGTTTCAAAAAACGTTCTCGGTAGCAAAGCAAGTTCGCACAGAGACAGACATTGGTGCCAGTGCGGTATCCGTGGCTTATGCTGCTGTTAATTTAGCCAAGCATATTTATGGTAAGTTAGATAAAACCAACGTATTGCTGATTGGGGCAGGTGAGACCATTGAACTGGTGGCTAAACATTTATACCAAAATGATCCGCAAAAAATCACGGTGGCAAACCGCACCATCGAGCGTGCAAAAAGTTTAGCTGTCGAAGTTGACGCTGATGTTATCGCTTTGGCGCAACTACCTGAGCGTCTCCACGATGCCGATATTGTTATTAGTTCTACCGCGAGTACTTTGCCAATTATTGGTAAAGGGGTGGTTGAGCAGGCTTTAAAAAAACGTCGTCACAAGCCCATGCTGTTTATTGATATTGCTGTCCCTCGGGATATTGAGAGCCAAGTAGGCGAATTAGATGCGGCCTATTTGTATTCAGTAGATGACTTACAAGCGATAGTGAGCGAGAATATCGCCGCGCGCGAACAAGCGGCGCAGCAAGCGCAAATAATTATTGATGCGCGCACCAATGAATTTGTCATGTGGCTGCGGTCTCTCGATTCGGTCGATATTATTCGTCTGTATCGAAATGATGTACAAGATATTAAATCAGAACTTGTCGAAAAAGCACTTGGCCAGCTGCAAGCAGGCAAAGACGCAGAAAAAGTGATACTCGAGTTGGCAAACAAACTGACCAACCGCTTGATGCACGCACCTACCCGTGCTATTCAAGATGCGGCTAAAAATGGTGAAGCCGCTGAGTTAAGTCAATTAAAGAAAATGTTAGGTATTGATCAGGAATAGCCGTTAAATGAAAGAGTCTGTTTATAGAAAGTTAGAAACCTTAGTCGAGCGTTATGAGGAAGTGCAAGCGCTGCTAAGCGACCCCTCTGTGATCAGCGATCAAAATCGCTTTCGTGCCTTATCTAAAGAATATTCAGAATTAGAAGAAATTGTTAAAGCGTTTTTAGCGTACCAGCAAGCACAAGATGATGTCGCTGCAGCAGAAGAAATGCTAAAAGACTCTGATCCTGAGATGCGCGAAATGGCGCAAGAAGAATATAAAGAAGCAAAAGCACAAATTATTGCATTAGAAGATGAAATTCAGATCTTAATGCTACCAAAAGATCCGAAAGACAATAACAACGTCTTTTTAGAAGTGCGCGCAGGCACGGGGGGCGATGAAGCCGCTATTTTTGCGGGCGATTTATTCCGCATGTACAGCCGCTACGCAGAAACGAAAAAGTGGAAAGTCGAAATAGTGAGCACCAACGAAGGTGAGCACGGTGGCTATAAAGAAGTTATCGCACATATTTCGGGTGAAGGCGTGTACGGCCAGCTTAAGTTTGAATCAGGGGCGCACCGTGTTCAACGTGTACCAGAAACTGAGTCGCAAGGCCGTGTTCATACCTCGGCGTGTACCGTTGCGGTTATGGCAGAAGTGCCTGAGGCAGAGGCTATCGAAATTAACCCTGCAGATATTAAAGTCGATACATTCCGTGCGTCGGGTGCCGGTGGTCAGCACGTAAATAAAACTGACTCAGCAATTCGTATTACCCACCTTCCAACGGGTGTGGTCGTTGAGTGTCAGGATGAGCGTTCACAACATAAAAACCGTGCGAAAGCGATGTCGGTACTTGGTGCACGTTTACAACAAGCCGAAGATGAAAAACGCCAAGCGGCTGAAGCATCAGAGCGTCGTAATCTAGTGGGCAGTGGTGACCGTTCAGAGCGTATTCGTACTTATAATTACCCGCAAGGTCGTATTACTGATCACCGTATTAATTTAACATTGTATCGTTTAAATGAAGTTGTTGCAGGTGATTTAGGCTGTGTTATCGAGCCCCTAATGCAAGAACACCAAGCTGATTTACTTGCTGCGATGGGCGATGAATAATCGTGCCACAAAGCATAGAACAAGCACTGATTGCTGCGACGGCGTTATTAACGCCTAGCAGCGACAGCGCGAAACTAGACGCGCAAGTCCTGCTACTTTCTATTCTCGACAAACCCCGTAGTTACTTATTTAGTTGGCCTGAAAAACACCTAACGGAACAGCAAGAAGCTGAGTTTAATCATGCATGCCAGCGTCGCTTGCAAGGTGAACCTGTCGCGCATATCACCGGCATTAGAGAATTCTGGAGTTTGCCACTAAAGGTGAATGCCACCACTTTGATACCTCGTCCTGATACGGAAACGCTGGTTGAGTATGCACTGGGGCTTGAATTACCCCATGCTGCAAACGTGCTCGATTTAGGAACCGGGACGGGGGCAATTGCGCTTGCACTGGCCAGTGAAATGCCCAATTGGCAAGTATTAGGGGTTGATAGAGTACCCGAAGCCGTTGCGCTTGCTAACGAGAATCAACAACGACTTAATATTAACAACGCCACTTTTGCTTTAAGTAATTGGTTTAGCGCTGTAAACCATAAAAAGTTTGATCTGATTGTTAGTAACCCGCCGTACATTGAATACGATGATGAACATTTGAGCCAAGGTGACGTGCGTTTTGAGCCCTTGTCAGCCTTGGTGGCTGATGATGATGGCATGGCTGATATTAAGCAAATAATTACAATGGCACGTGACTATTTAGCAACAAATGGCTATCTTTTAATTGAACATGGCTACCAACAAAGTGTTAAAGTTCAAGAATTTTTTGCACAAATGTCGTATAGCCATATACTTACAGTTAAAGATCTTGGCGGTAATGACCGTGTAACGTTAGCACAATGGCCTAAATAAAATAACAGAACACTGTGCGCATATAGCCTTTGAGGGTCCCAAACAATGGATGATTTTTTGTTTTCGGATGAAGCACTTGATGATGTATCAGAAGTGGTTCAGGGTAGTTGGAAAGTCATCGTCGTTGATGACGAACCAGAAGTACATGCCGTAACAAAGCTTGCGCTCAGTGACTTTGAATTCCAAGACAAACGTCTTGAATTTATTAGTGCTTACTCAGGTGAAGAGGCAAAGCAATTAATAGAGCAGCACCCAGATGCAGCCATCGTATTACTCGATGTAGTAATGGAAACCGATGATGCTGGCCTGCGGGTTGCAAAATATATTCGTGAAACTGCAAAGAACAATCATATTCGTATTATTCTTCGTACGGGCCAACCCGGTCAGGCACCGGAAAGACAAGTAATCGTTAATTATGATATTAACGATTACAAATCTAAGACAGAGCTGACAGCACAAAAGCTCTTTACAGTGGTGATGTCGAGTTTGCGTTCGTATCGCGATATCTTATCTATAGAGCAATCACGCCAAGGCCTTGAAAAAATTATAAAAGCATCGCGTGATATTTTTTCTACTCATTCATTAGAGCACTTTATTGAAGGGGTGATGCAACAACTCACCTCATTGCTCGGTACAGTAGAGCAAGCCGTGTATGCTACGAGTCTGGTGGCAAGTAACCCGCTCGATAACCAGAAAAAGCTCGTTGTATTCTCAGGCAAAGGTGAGTTTGAACGCAGCGAAGGCAAAGCGATTGAAGAGGTGCTCAATGAAGAGCAGCTACAAGCTTGTCAGGAAGCGCTAAGAGAAAAAACCATCGTTTACCGTGAAAACTACCTATTTGCGTATTGCAGCAGTGAATACAATCATAATTCTATGCTGTTTATTTCGGGTATTCCAAAGCACTTATCCGATACACAGCGCCACCTCATCGAGATATTTTCACAAAACGTGCAACTTGCTTATGAAAACGTTCAGCTTCAGGCTGAAATAGAAGCAACTCAACAAGAACTGGTGTTTAGATTAAGTGAAGCGCTTGAACAACGCTCTACCGAAACAGGAAACCATGTAAAACGTGTGTCGCACATTTGCTACGAATTGGCTGTGGGCTATGGATTACCTAAGCGCGAAGCTGAATTAATTCGACATGCAGCTCCTCTTCATGATGTTGGAAAGGTTGGGATACCTGACGCTATTCTCAATAAACCAGGGCCACTAAGCGATGAAGAGTGGGCAATCATGAAACAGCATGCAGAAAAGGGGCACCGAATATTAAAAGACTCGTCACGTGATATTGTTAACACAGGAGCTGTTATTGCGTTATCTCACCATGAGCGTTGGGATGGCACAGGCTATCCTGCAGGCTTAAAAGGGGACGATATCCCGATTGCTGGGCGCATTGTTGCACTGGCCGACGTGTTTGATGCACTACGACACAAGCGTTGTTACAAAGAGCCTTGGTCTCTTGAAGATGTTGTAAAAGAGATAAACGCTCAGCAAGGAAAACAGTTTGATCCAAAGTTAATAGATGTGTTTAATCAACGCATTAAAGAAATAGAAGACGTACTTGTACGTTACCCAGATTAATGACAATTAGAATTGAGGCATATGGATTATTTAGCAGTTAAACACACTCACATGTTACTCGCTGTGTTGAGTATCATTTTATTTTACGTTCGCTCTTTTTCGCGATTAAAAACAGCCACATTAGCAAAGAATAAAATCGTTTTTATTGGCAGTCATAGTATCGACACGTTGTTGTTGGTTTCTGCTATTGCATTGATTGTAATGGCTGGGTTTAACCCGCTAGAGCAGTCGTGGTTGCTTGAAAAAATTATTTTAGTGATTGCCTATATCGCTTTAGGAATTGTTGCAGCCAGACAAAGCTCACAATCGGCACGTGTCATTTTACTTGTTGTGACAACCTTCATTTTACTTGCGATTGGTTATCTCGCCTCTGCAAAGAACGCTTTTATCCTGTAAACATTGAAACGCGGTATATCGACTGTTAACCGTTATACCGCTGCTCACTTTCTCTTTTCAAGATTGGCAACTGACGCTAAAAGTAGGTAAACTAGCCTCTCGTTTTCGAAAGAGATGTTGCAGTATAAATGACCACCCCTTGGTTTGAAGATCACAATGAATCCTATCAAGATGAGGCCTTTGACGCATTTTCTTCAAACGTGCTTTATCGTTGTATCGATGCTGAATTAACGTGGGACACACAGGTAGATTTAACTGCTTGTTATGACACATTAAATGAGTTTGAAGATACCGTATCAGCACTTTGTACTGAATTTAAAGAGCCACACGAGCGTCTAGATAAACTTCTTGATACCTTTTATCAGCAATGGTTGTTCAGTGCCTCAAGCCTAAAAGTGCCTGAGTACACGTTAAACAGCTTTAGCTACACCATTACGATGCGTAGTGGTACACAAACCACACTGGCGATATTACTTTGTCACTTATTACAGCACGCTGAATTTGATGCCACAGTGACTTTAAGTCAAGGTGAAGTTCATATTCATGTCGCAATAAGCGAAGAAGAGGGCTATTTAATTGAGCCAAGTACGGGCCAGCAAAGTTGGTATATTACCCCCGAAAATGCCTGTGAAGAGAATGGTGATGAACAAGAACCACTTGAGCTAATTTTTGAAGAAGAGCTTTATAAGCTGTATTTAGCACAGCAAAAGTGGTCGTTTATCAGCGAGAGCAAGTTTGGTCATGCCCTTCATTGCGTTGACATGTTAATGGAACTACTCGGTGATGACCCCTATGAACGCCGTGACCGAGGGTACCTGCTTAATCAATTAGATTGCCCTAAAATGGCCCGTGACGATTTGCAGTATTTTATTAATGAATGCCCAGATGATCCGGCCATAGAGATTATTCAGCATCAAATTGCTGAAATCGAAGATAACAATAATACACACCACTAAATTAAAGGAACATTTATGACTGACGCCCACAGTGCGCTTATTACCAATGACGCAGTCGTACTTGGTTTGCTTGCCGTTATTTTGGGGTTTATCTTTAAAACCTCACACAGTAATAATGCGGCATGCCGAAAATTTTATAAATATGTGCCCGCACTCCTGCTGTGCTACTTTTTACCCTCGTTATTAAATACTTTTGGGATTGTTGATGGTCACTCGTCGAATGTTTATTTTGTAGCATCTCGCTACTTATTACCGGCTTGTTTAATTCTGTTAACCATCAGCATTGATTTAAAAGCCATTTTAAACCTTGGTCCGAAAGCGTTAATCATGTTCTTAACCGGTACCATGGGGATTGTGATTGGGGGTCCGTTAGCGATTTTAGTGATGAGCGCGGTCTACCCTGAAGCCGTTGGTGGTCATGGCCCCGATGCGGTTTGGCGCGGTATGACAACTATCGCAGGTAGCTGGATAGGCGGGGGCGCTAATCAGGCCTCAATGAAAGAAATGTTTGAAGTTGGTGGGGATATTTTCTCGGCAATGGTAACGGTTGATGTCATTGTGGCTAACTTATGGATGGCTGTACTGTTACTGATGGCTGCTAATCACAAAGCCATTGATGCCAAAACGGGGGCAGACACCCGTGCAATTGAAGAGCTTAAAGAGCGTGTTGAAGCCTATCATGCTGAACATGCACGTATGCCCACACTCAATGATTACATGACCATTATTGCGATTGCCTTTGGTATAACGGGCTTGGCGCATTTTTGTGCGGACTTTTTAGGGCCGTATTTTGGCGCTAACTTCCCATGGGCACAAGAATATAGTTTAAACAGTAAGTTCTTTTGGCTAATTGTAATTTCGACGACAATCGGGATTAGTTTATCGTTTACTAAAGTACGTCATATCGAAGCATTTGGTGCATCAAAAGTGGCTTCAAGCTTCTTATATATTTTGGTGGCATCAATTGGTCTTCACATGAATATTACGGCTATTTTTGATTCGCCAATGTACTTTGTTTTGGGTGTGATCTGGATGTTGACACACGCAAGCTTAATGCTGATTGTAGCGAAATTAATTAAAGCGCCTTTATTTTATATGGCCGTTGGGTCTCAAGCGAATGTAGGCGGGGCAGCATCAGCGCCCGTAGTTGCCTCAGCGTTTCATCCATCACTTGCCCCTGTAGGTGTTTTACTGGCAGTTTTGGGCTATGGTGTCGGAACCTATATGGCATATATTTGTGGATTAATGCTGCAAGCTGTTGCACCTTAAGGAATGAAAAATGAACAACCAGTTAATTAAAATCAACGAGATTGAATTAGCAAACGACAAACCCTTTGTGTTGTTTGGTGGTATGAACGTGCTTGAGTCTCGCGACCTAGCAATGCGCATTGCTGAGCACTATGTCGAAGTAACCTCGAAGCTAAATATCCCGTATGTTTTTAAAGCGTCATTTGATAAAGCAAATCGCTCATCAATTAACTCTTATCGTGGCCCGGGGATGGAAGAAGGGTTAAGAATCTTCGAAGAAATTAAAACAACGTTTAACGTGCCACTCATCACCGACGTGCATGAGCCACACCAAGCTGCGCCAGTGGCAGAGGTTGTTGATGTTATTCAATTACCTGCTTTCTTAGCACGCCAAACTGATTTAGTTGTCGCGATGGCGAAAACAGGTGCAATTATTAACGTGAAAAAACCACAGTTTTTAGCACCGCACGAAATGCGTCATATCATTAAGAAATTTAATGAAGCAGGCAACAATAATGTGGCGCTGTGTGAGCGTGGTACAAGTTTTGGTTACAATAACCTTGTTGTTGATATGCTTGGTATGGATGACATGAAGCCAATGGCTCCGGTTATTTTTGATGCAACGCATGCGTTACAACGCCCGGGTGGCCGTGCTGATTCGGCTGATGGTCGTCGTGCGCAAGCGGCAGAGCTTGCTCGCAGTGGTATGGCATTAGGTATTGCGGGTCTGTTTATTGAGGCGCATCCTAACCCTAACGAAGCAAAATGTGATGGCCCTTGCGCCCTTGCATTAAGTAAGCTTGAAGGGTATTTAACACAAATGAAAGCGGTTGATGATTTAATTAAAAGCTTTGCACCGTTAGACACCAGCGCAAGCGATTTATAGAATACTCAGTATTAATGAGTATTTAATGACGAAAAAGGCGACCAAGGTCGCCTTTTTTTATTTGTATCGCTATAATCGACGCATAAGAAAAACTAATTCTAAGCTTGGTGTTTATGTCTCGTCGTGTCCCTCCCTTAAATGCACTAAAAGCGTTCGAAGCTGCAGCGCGTCACTTGAGTTTTACCAAAGCAGCTGAAGAGCTGTATGTGACACAAGCCGCGGTCAGCCACCAAATTAAAACGCTGGAAGAGCATTTAGGCCTTAAATTATTTCTTCGTAAAAATCGTTCGCTATTATTAACGGAAGAAGGGCAAGGGTACTTTCTCGATATTAAAGAGATATTTACTCAGCTGATTGATGCCACCGAAAAGTTATTAGCACGCGGGGCAAAAGGGTCTTTAACGGTTAGTTTAACGCCCAGTTTTGCTATTCAATGGTTGGTGCCAAGGCTTAGTTTATTTAATGAGTTACACCCTGAAATCGATGTGCGAATAAAAGCACAAGATCAAGACGAAAATTCATTGTCTGATGATGTAGACATTGCCATTTACTATGGTCGTGGTCATTGGAGTGGCGTACAAACTTACAAGTTACACACAGAATACCTTGTGCCGTTATGCAGTCCCATGCTGCTAACAGGGCCTAAGCCTTTAAATCAGCCGAGTGATTTGGCTAACCATACTCTGTTGCATGACACAACGCGTAAAAATTGGAAAACGTGGATGAAAACAGCCGGAGTGCGTAATGTCCAAGTAAACCAAGGTCCTATTTTTAGTCACTCATCAATGGTGCTCCAAGCGGCAGTGCATGGTCAAGGCGTGGCAATTGGGAATAGTGTCTTAGCAAAACCCGATATTGATGCCGGGCGTTTAGTGATTCCGTTTAATCACTCATTAGAAAGTAAAAATGCCTATTATTTAGTGATACGCGAATCGCAAACAGAACTGGGAAAAATAGTTTCTTTCAAAGACTGGATGCTGAGCTTAGTTGAACAAGAACAAGAGTATTAACATGTTACAGTGGTTTAAAAGTGCAACGGGTGATGCTCGTGCACAGTTTATATTTGCTCATGGCGCAGGGGCGGGAAGTGACTCAGCGTTCATGCAAAATATGGCAACGTTAATTAGCCAGCATCAGATTGATGTGGCGTTATTTGACTTTCAGTATATGCAAATCGCAAAACAGACTAATAAACGCAGGCCCCCAGATCGTGCCCCTAAACTGCTGGCTTATTTTGCTGAAGTGTTAGCGCATCGTCAGCCAGATTTACCTGTATTTATTGGCGGAAAGTCGATGGGCGGTAGAATGGCTTCTATGCTTTGCACACAAGAGGACGCTGTAGAGGTTGCTGGTGTTGTTGCGTTTGGCTACCCGTTTCACCCTCCCGGAAAACCCGATAAGCTTCGTATCGATCACTTCATCGATATGCCATGCCCCTTTTTAGTACTTCAAGGTGAACGCGATACTTTTGGTAATCAGCAAGAATTAGCCGAGCTTGAAATGAATAATCCGCCAGAAATTAGCTGGCTAAAAGACGGTGATCATTCATTAAAACCGCGTAAGAAAAGTGGTTTAACTGAAGACGATAACTTACAACACGCTGCGAACCTTGCGGCCCAATTTATACTTAAGTTGATTGATGGAGATTCACAATGATCAAACTTTATTTAATCGCGGGGAGTCTGTTTTGCATGCTTTCGGTTGTGCTAGGCGCGTTTGCTGCGCATGGTTTAAAAAGCCGCGTATCGGACTATGCATTAGGTATTTTTAAAACAGCTGCAGAATATCAAATGGTGCACGGCTTGGGCTTAATCGCCATCGCGATTTTAATTAAGTGGGGAATGAACTTAAGTTGGGCTGGTGGCTTTTTTATCGCCGGTATTTTGTTATTTAGTGGCAGCCTATATTTACTCGCATTAACAGGTGCGAAATGGCTTGGTCCAATCACACCCCTAGGCGGTGTGTGCTTTATTATTGGTTGGACTATTTTATTAGTTCAAGCCGCACGGTATAAATTTTAAGGGTTATCTATGTCGAGTGTTGTTATTTATTGTCGCAGTGGGTTTGAAAGCGACGCTGCCGCTGAAATCACTTTTCAGGCTGCGGAACAAGGGTTTGCGGGCTATGTAAAAACGAAGCCGAACACTGGAATTGTCGTCTATGAATGTTTTGATCCGAGCCATGGCGATGAAATTATAAAAAAAATAGATTTCAAAAACATGGTCTTTGCCCGCCAATGGTTTACCGGTACTTTAGTCGATAATATGCCGCTTGAAGACAGGGTCAGTGCGATTGTGAATGCAACCGTTGATTTTCCATCCTGTGGTGACTTACGAGTTGAAACCCCAGATACCAATGAAGGTAAAGAGTTGTCTAAATTTTGTAAAAAGATTTCGACACCGCTAAAAAAAGCCCTCGAAAAACGCGCGACGGTTACGCGTGAACTTGCGGATAAAAAGCCTGTGCTGCATGTACTCTTTTTAAGTAATGACACTGCGTATGTAGGGTATTCGTATACTTTTAATAACTCGCCATTTTTTATGGGTATCCCACGCCTGCGTATGCCAAATGACGCACCAAGCCGTTCAACTCTTAAACTTGATGAAGCGTTTAATGTGTTTATTCCGCCTCATGAAGCCGAAGACCGTTTGCAGCCAGGAATGCGAGGCGTTGATTTAGGGGCGTGTCCGGGTGGTTGGACATACCAATTGGTTCGTCGTGGTATGTTTGTTAGTGCCATAGATAACGGCCCAATGAACGATGATTTAATGGAAACCGGACAAGTAAAACATTTCCGTGTTGATGGCTTTAAATACCGTCCTGAAAAGCGAAATATTCATTGGTTAGTATGTGATATGGTGGAAAAGCCAGCAAAAGTTACTAATCTTATGATTGATTGGGCCGTGAATGCATACGCAAAAGAGCTTATTTTTAATCTTAAACTGCCAATGAAAAAACGCTTCGACAGTGTTTATGAATGTTTAAAGATGATTAAGGAAGAGCTTGAAAAATACGGCGTTAGTTATGAGCTTCAGGCAAAACATTTATACCATGACCGTGAAGAGGTTACGGTTCATTTAAATGTCACAAAGGTGCCGCAAAGCCTATACAGTTAAATAGAGGATAGCAAAATGGGGAATAGAATAGTAACGGTTTGGTTGTGTATTTTATTCCCTATTTTCTTAACCGCGTGTGGGGGCGGAGGCGGCAGCGATGAGCCTGCATCTGCCAGTAACCAAGCGCCACAAGTCACGGTGTCGGGCAATAGCCAAGTCAATGAACTTTCTACACTGACGGTTGCGGCATCAGCAAGTGATTCAGATGGCTCTATTAGCCGCTTTACATGGCAGCAAACAAGCGGCCCTACAGTCAGTATAACCAGCAGTAATGAGCAACTCACTGTTGCTATTCCCGCCGTAAACGAAGATACCCCCATCAGTTTTTCAGTCACCGTGACTGATAATCAAGGTGCGACAGCCAGTGCCTCGTATACAGCGACCATTGTTAATGTTAATCAAGCACCGAGTATCGTTGTACAGGGCCCACAAATCTCCCCCTCTAGCAATATAATAACACTCAGTGCAAATGCCACCGATGTTGACGGTGAAGTCCTGAGTTATAACTGGAGTCAAACAGCTGGGCCAAGTGTGGTATTTAGTAATGGCAGTAGTGAAATCAGTTTTACGACCCCTTCAGTGAGCAGTAATACAGAATTGGCATTTACTGTGCGCGTGACAGATAACTTTGGTGAGCAAACAAGCACAGATTTTAGTGTTGTGGTCAGTGCCAATATTGCTCCTTCAGTATCAATTTCTGGGCAGCAAACAATCCGAGAAGGGGTGGAGGGCACATTAAGTGCGGTTGCCATTGATAGCGATGGCAGCATTACAAATTACAGTTGGAGCCAAGTATCAGGCCCTACAACTTCATTTACTGCCAGTGGTAGCGAATTGATGTTTACAGCCCCTGAAGTCGATGCAGATAGCGGCGTGCGTTTTCAAGTCATTGTTACAGATAACGACGGGGCTACACGCTTGGCCGAATATGATGTCGTGATTGAAAATTTTGTAAATGTTGCCCCAGTGATTACGGCTGACCCTATTGCCAATATTACTGAGCTCACTGAGGCGTCAATCAGTGTTATTGTGACCGACACTGATGGCACAGTCAGTGAAATTACGTGGCAGCAACAAAGTGGACCCACACTAAACTTTGTTCAAAATGGCCAAGCAATTAGTTTTACTGCCCCCGAAGTGTCTGTGAATAGTGAGGTCGTATTGTTAGTCACGGCAACCGATGACATGGGGGCGATATCATCGTTAACGCTGACGTTTACGATTGTACATGTTAACAAAGCGCCCACTATTGACGCTATTGCCTTTACTACGGAGTTTAATCAACCGAGGGATTTCACGGTTAACGTAAGCGATGCTGACGATGATGAGTTATCGGTTACTTTTGCCAGTGACATTGGGGGAGCAACCATCACTACGCTCAATGCGACACGTTTTAATTACCAATATCAGCCAGCAGAAAATAGTATTGCTCAAGCCCCCTTCAAAGTGACCGTATCAGATGGTGTTGACAGTAACGAGGCGACAGTCAGCGTTACAATCACAGACACAACAGCAGCCACTGTCGTGAATGTGAGCCCACAGGATAACAGTCAGGCAGTGAGTGCAAACGCGCGTATCTCATTTTCGTTATCTGACGTAATGAAGACCACAAGCTTATCGTTTAATGAAAACGAAGGGGTGTGTACTGGCTCAGTGCAATTATCAGCAGATAACTTTAACAGTTGTTTAGCGCTTAGCTCACTGGTCTTATCAGGCCCAGAAGCGAATACCAGTGAATACTTTAACGGTGCTGAATTTACGGCTGCTTTGAGTGAGTCAACACAATATCAATTAAGGCTGACCAGTGACTTAGTTAATTTTGCCGATACGCCCGTGTCTGCACAGATTATTACAACATTTACGACGGGCAGCGAAGATTTAAAAATCACCGAGGTGGTGGCGATTCGATTTACGAACGACACCCCATGGTTTGAACTTTACAATGGCACTAACAGTGATGTGAATTTGGTTGATTACAGCGTCAGGGTTAAGAGTCGTGATAGCGCGGATAATAGCGTTGCGGCTTCTACGATTTTTACTCTACCTAATCAAATTCTTGCTGCCGGTGAGTATGTGATTATTCACAGTCGCTTTGGGGATTCATTATTTTATGATGCTGCTGATCAGAATAAATACATTGCCTTTATTGGAGACATTGGTTCCACTGTTCGCCCTTATTGGTTTTTGAATGGGTTTATTGAATTACTGACGAGCGATCAAGCTCAAACTATTGACTTTGTTCGCTTTGGAAATGATACAACGGAACCGACATCGGTGGGTCAATGGCAAACGGGAGCGGCACCCACAATCTTGAACTTTACGGGCTCAAGTATCAAGCGTGACCAGAGCAGCACAGATACGAATAGTGCCACCGACTGGACATACAGCACCTTTACCACTCCTGGAGGGGTCAATGATATCACGTGCTCGTTAGATGAAGACGAAGACGGTATTCCTGATTGCTCAGAGCAACCAGGCTCAACATTTGCTGGATTACCACTTTATGACTGGGGAGCCAGAGCAAATCAAAAAGATATCTTTATTGAAGTAGATTACATGGACAGCAGTGATGCAGGCATTACACCTCACAGGACGGCGCTTGAAAAAGTGGCATCGTCATTCGCTGCAGAAAACATCGTGGTGCATTTTGATGTGGGTGATTTATTTCACCAAGCTGAGGGGGTATCACCTGCTGATCATGATTTAGGTGGCGGTGACCGTGTTATCTTTAGGCAATATACACCGTACAGCTTTAACCAAGGCGTTGAGAGTTTATTTCATTATAAAATGGCTAATTTTGATATGCGCCGTAAACCGATTTTTCATTACATGTTAATGGCGAATAGCCGCAATGTTGATGGCAGTGCAGGGTCATCTGGCGTTGCCGAAATTAACGGTAACGATTTAATGATAAGCCTTGGCAACTGGGGCTTGTCGTTGGACAATCAAATCTCAACCAATTTAGCCTATAACTACCAGGCTGCGACAATCATGCATGAACTGGGTCATAATTTAGGGCTTGATCATGGCGGTAATAATGCCGTGAACTATAAGCCGAACCATTTAAGTATTATGAATTATCTTTATCAATTACGCGGTTTAGCGACAATAGGAAATAATGAAGGTGACCGTTATTATTCAAGTCGTTATAGAAACAACCCAAATTGTGGTGTGCAAACAGCCGACCTTATCAATGGCCCACAAGGGTCGCCCGATAACTTTGTGATGTCGTTTTCTCATGGTTTGGGAAATGCACTCGACGAAGCAAATATTAATGAAGCAAATGGCTTGGGCTACCCAGGTTCCACTGCGATAGACTATAACTGTAATTTAGATCTTACTGAAACCTTAAGCCAAGACACCAATGGCGATAGTAACATTTCAACGTTGAGTGATGTTGATGAGTGGAGCCTTATTGAGCTGCGCTTTTATACCTTTTTCTCGGGTAACCGTTTAGGAATTAATACTGTTCAAAATGATCAATCAGATGTGTCTCAAGTGCCTGTTCAACACATCATTGAAGAGCAAGCTCCTCCACGTTATTTATTAGAAGAGATCAAAGCAGTAAGAACATCACAAGGTGAAAACCCATGAAGTCCTTCGTGTATATAAGTGTGATGTTCGCGCTCTGTGGCTGCAAGCCTGCTGCAGATTCTGCATGGCAAATGTCATCAAGACTTAGCTTTGATGGTTACCCGATTAATTGGCAAGCAGAATCAATAAAAGGGTGTGAACAATGTGAGTTTAAAAAAGAGCGTCTGTTGGAGCCCGATGGTGTCAGTGATGTTATTACTGTTTTTCAGCAAGGGCAGTGGCGTGCAGAGCACCGACAATCTCATCAAGCTCGTATTGTCTTTGAAAATGGCGCGCATTTTTTACTTGTTAAAACACGGGAAGATGGCTTATTAGAATTAGAAAACAAGCACGCTGAACTTAAAATAATCACCAAGCTTGCACAACCGTTCACAGTCAATATCGGCGAAAATACGTATGATGCGGTTATTAGTAAATTTGAAGAACCGCGTTCTGATTTAGGTCTTTCAGACCCTTTACCGGTGAAACTCGATTACACGGTACTAAAAAGCCAATAGTGTCACTATTGGCTTAATGGCTTTTAAGATTTAACGGCGGTATTTACTGCGGTAATTATCAACCCATAAACGGGTGCCTCCGCAGACTGCAACAGGCATCACAATTAAATTAACAAAGGGGATTGCTGTAAGCACCATAACGGCAAGGCCAAAACCATAAGAGAGAGTTTGTTTTTCTTTTAAATCATCTTTCATATCATTAAAGCTGACTTTGTGATTGTCAAATGCGTAATCCTCATATTGAACGGCATACATCCAACACGTAAACAACACCCATAAGAGCTGACCAATAACAGGTAAAATCCATAGCAAGATAAAAAAGCCAATTGCTCTTGGTAAGTAATAGCAGAGTTTTGTCCATTCACGACCAAGCATTCGTGGCACATCTTTCATGGTATCAAGTAGCCCATCATCATTGACTTTTTGACCCGTCAAAAATAGCTCGACTTTTTCACTCAGCAAGCCATTAAAGGGGGCGGCAATAAAATTGGTGATGACGGTGAACAACATACTGTAGCTAAATAAAATCACTAATACGGCAATAGGCCACATTAACCATTCAAGCCAACTAAGCCACTCTGGTAACAGCGAGTTTAAATAGGCAAAGCCATCGGTAAGCCAGCCGTATAAAAAGAACAGTGAGCTGCCAAAAAGTACGATGTTGATTAATAAAGGAATAAGTACAAAACGTTTTAACCCTTTTTGGCTAATTAATTTAAAGCCAGAAAAGAAGTATTCCATACCTTGAGTAAACTGCACGCGATAACCTCTCATTATTACTTCGTGTTTGCAGTATATGATTTTCACTGTATTTGAACAGCCTTTTTCCGTAACAAAGTGTTTTTTCAGTTACATAGCAAGGAACTACACGGTAGTATGGTAGTCATACGTACCGATAAGAACGAATAATGAAAACAGCACTAGAGGATCAGACGATGATCCGATATTATTGTTAACAGAATTAACAAAAATGACATATTCAAGATGGGAGTTTTATGCAGTTAGTCGATTTAAATCCACATGATCCTGAAGTAGTACACGTGTTTTCTGATATAGACCGACTTATAAACTCTTTATATCCAGTTGCAACCGCACAATCATTAAGCGTCGAAGAATTAGCAGAACCTAACGTGTATGCAATTGGCTTAAAAAACGAGGATGGTATTGTTGCCTGCGGTGCTATTGTGATGCAAGAAGGGAATCCGCCTTATGGCGAAATTCGCCGTTTGTATGTAAAACCAAGCTATCGAGGTAAAGGGTTATCACGTCGTATTATGCAAATTTTACTGCATCATGCGGGAGAGCAACAAATTCCCCTTATTCGCTTGGAAACAGGCCCTAAGCAAACAGAATCAATTAGTTTGTATGAGAACTTGGGGTTTCATCGTTGTGGGCCGTTTGGTAATTACACTGAAAACCCACAAAGTTTATTTATGGAATTAGGGCTTAATCAATAACGAGTTAACCTAATCACATTATTTATGGGGTTATTGTTATAGTTAAATTATGTGCGCGTCTGTTTGGCTTTTTGTCGCTTATTGTACTCAGTGCATGTGGCGATAATAAACAGTCAGACACGGTGCGTGTATCCCCCGAGCAACGTAATAAACATAGCCCTTCTGACCTTGTTGTTGGCAGTAATACCTTTTATTTCAATTCATGCCATTCGGTAACCGGTGTTTTTAATGACAAGGGTGAAATTACCTCGCGAATTATATTGAAAATACCGCCTCGCTTTTTGAGTACTTGCTCCAGTTCAACTGAAAACCCGCGCCAGTTAGAGTTTGATGGCACCTACCTGATTGTTAAACTCTGTCGTGTTGCCTTTGGTGCCGGAGGATGTGGGGTTGAAAAATACAGAAGTAAAGACTTTGAACATTGGCAAGAGTATATCGGTATCACGTGGCGTAATGGTGAGCAATATGAAGCGTGGCGACAGTTAGGGTCTTCCTCTGCAAAGGCTGACGAAATTATTCACGTTAAGCACTGAGAACGCCACGTACTAAACACGTTATTAAATACGCTGATTCTTCAGCCAATGTAATCTACAACTTAATCAGTTTCTCACATCAAAAATCACTCGTTACGAGTAAAAATACTTGTTGGACTTAAGTCACTATTTTTCTTTTAATGCGCGGCAATACCCTTGCCGATTTTGGCACCATTAAATAAAAGAGAAAGATAGATGAAAGAGACAACATCACTAGAACAAGCTCGCACGAGCTACAATGTTCGTCATTGGAGCCAAGGATTCTTTGGTATAAATGATCAAGGTGATGTGTATGTTGCGCCAAAGGCCCATGCCCCAGAGCAAACCATTGCACTTATCGATATAGCACAGCAACTACAAGACAAAGGTTTAAGTTTGCCGGCGCTTGTGCGTTTTCCTCAAATTTTACATCACCGTGTACACAGCCTGTGTCAGGCATTCAATACGGCGATTGAAAACTATGGTTATCCGAGAGATTACCTGCTTGTTTACCCAATTAAAGTGAATCAACAACGCGAAGTGGTTGAGGAAATTGTGGCAAGCCAAGCCGATGTTGAGAAAAAGCAATTAGGTTTAGAAGCGGGCAGTAAACCCGAACTACTGACTGTTTTAGCGATGGCAGAAAAAACCAGTGCAGTGATTGTATGTAATGGCTACAAAGATCAAGAGTATATTCGTCTGGCACTTATCGGCGAAAAGCTGGGTCATAAGGTTTACATCGTACTGGAAAAGCTATCTGAATTAGACATGGTGCTCAGCCAAGCAAAAGAGCTAAACGTGAAGCCTCGTATTGGTATTCGTGTTCGTTTAGCGTCACAAGGTAAAGGCAAGTGGCAAGCGAGTGGCGGCGAAAAATCAAAGTTTGGTTTATCGGCATCGCAAGTACTGAGCGTGGTAAATCGCTTAAAAGCGTCTGAACAATTAGATTTAATTCAGCTTGTGCATTTTCACTTAGGGTCGCAAATGGCCAATATTCGTGACGTACGTTTAGGCGTGAGCGAAGCGGCACGCTTTTACTGTGAGTTGCGCAAGTTAGGTGCGCAAATAGAGTGCTTAGATGTGGGTGGTGGCTTAGCAGTTGATTACGATGGCACACGCAGTCAATCACATAACTCGATGAACTACAGTCTTAGCGAATATGCGAATAACATTGTTTACACCATTGGTGATACCTGTAAGCAGTATGAGCAACCAATGCCGCGTATTATTTCTGAATCTGGCCGTGCGCTGACTGCGCATCATGCGGTATTGATTTCGAATGTGATTGGTACTGAAAGCTACGAGCCTGAAGATATTCTTGCGCCTGCGGCCGATGCACCTCTTTTATTAAACAATATGTGGACATCGTGGCAACAGCTAAGTGGTGATAACGACGACCGTGCGTTGATTGAAATCTACCATGATAGTCAAAGTGATTTAGCCGAAGCGCATAATCAGTTTGCACTGGGTTTACTTGATTTAACAGAGCGTGCATGGGCGGAACAAGTTAACCTTCGTGTCTGTTATGAACTTAACAAACACATGGATAATAAAAACCGCTTTCATCGTCCAATTATCGATGAATTGAACGCGCGTTTAGCAGACAAGTTTTTTGTGAACTTTTCATTGTTTCAATCTCTACCTGATGCATGGGGTATTGACCAAGTGTTCCCTGTTTTGCCATTGAGTGGTTTAACAGAAGCACCACAAAAACGTGCTGTACTACTTGATATTACGTGCGATTCAGATGGTGCCATGGAGCACTATGTGGATGGCCAAGGCATTGAAAGTACGCTACCTGTGCCTGCATATAGCGAAGAAAAACCATATTTAATGGGCTTTTTCTTAGTGGGTGCTTATCAAGAAATTTTAGGCGATATGCACAATTTATTTGGTGACACACACAGCGCAATTGTGAAAATGGATGAGCAAGGTCAGGCAGAGATCACTGAAATTAACGAAGGTGATTCGGTGGCTGACATGATGCGTTATGTGCATTTAGATGTAGAGAGCTTCCAGCAGTCTTATGCTCAGCTGGTGGCTACAAAACTGCCAGAAACTGAACAGCAAAGCGTGTTAGACGAGCTGCAAGCTGGCTTAAACGGTTACACTTATTTAGAAGAGTTATAAGCAATGTCGACATTGTTTGACCATACAGATCATTCGTTATATTCAAACGGCATGACGTTTTTACGCCAGCCAATGGTGCAAAACATCACTGCAATTGATGCGGATGTCGTGGTATTAGGTTTACCTTTTGACTTAGCAACATCGGGGCGTCCAGGTGCACGACTAGGTCCAGACGCTATACGCCGTGCCTCTGTACACCTTGCATGGGAAGAAACCAAATACCCTTGGACGTTCCCATTGTTTGAGCGCTTAAAGTTAGCGGATGCTGGGGATTTTACCTACCCCGTAGGCGACCCTGAGTATTTTACTGCGCAGCTTGAATTAGCGGCTGAGCAAATTTTACGTCAAGGTAAAACGTTACTAGGTTTAGGTGGCGACCATTTTGTGACGTTGCCATTGTTGCGCGCACATGCCAAACAGCATGGTAAAATGGCTTTGGTGCATTTTGATGCGCACACAGACACTTACAGTAATGGTTCACGCTATGACCACGGTACTATGTTTTATCATGCGCCGATGGAAGGGCTGATTGACGTTGACCACAGCATTCAAATTGGTATTCGCACTGATTTTGATCAGAGCAAACATGAATTTGCGGTCATTGATGCCATGGCAGCAAATGACCTGTCTGCAGATGTGATTGCAGAGCAAATTAAAGCGCGAGTAGGGGACTTACCTGTTTACCTGACTTTTGATATTGATTGCCTTGACCCCGCATTTGCACCAGGAACTGGTACACCAGTATGTGGCGGTTTAACCAGTGATAAAGTGTTAAAAATATTAAGAGCGCTTAAAGGCATTAATATGGTGGGTATGGATGTGGTTGAGGTTTCACCCTCGTATGATCAAAGTGAGCTTACAGCCATTGCGGCAGCCACGATTGCTAATGAATTACTGCATTTGTGGGCCTTAAAACACAAATACTAAATGTGAGATGCAAAGAGCGCCCTTAGGCGCTCTTTTTTATTGGCAGTAAGTTTAAACTTAGGCGCTGCGAACATCGACCCTTAATTTTAACTTTTGGCCTGGTTGAATGTATTTTTGCCCAGCCAACGAGTTCCACTTTATAATATCATCCACAGAGACATTAAACTTAGCAGCGATACGTGCTAATGAATCGCCACGGCGAACTTTATAGGTAATGGTGCGCTCGGTCGTTTGAGTCGCTGCAAGCTGTGTTTTTTCATCTTTATACACCGTTAGTGTTTGACCAACACGTAACACTGCATTTTTCTTAAGATTATTCCACTTAGCAAGTTCAGCAATTGTGACATCGTATTCGCGGCTTATGTCCCACAACGTGTCACCACTGGCTACTTTATGGCTCAGTTTTTTTCGCGTTGCTTTATTTGCAGCCATGCGAACAGAGTCTGGCAGGTGTTGGCTGTTAATTTCGCCATCACTTAAAGGCACTAATAATTGTTGCCCAACACGTATTGTGTTTGATGACAATTTATTGAGTGTTTTAATCGCTCCCGCACTGGTTGAAAACTTTTTCGCAATAACCGATAAGCTATCGCCGCGCGCCACAACATACTGTTGCCAGCGTAAACGATCTTTTTGCTCTGTTTTTGCCAATTTCTCAGAGAAGGTGTCTATTTTATCTGATGGTAATAATAAGAAATGCGGCCCATTCGGATCGGTTGCCCAGCGGTTAAAACCGGGGTTCAAACGGTATAACTCCGTTAAGCTAATACCTGCCATATCTGCAGCGAGGGCTAAATCAATTTGACTTCCTACGTTAACGACATCGATAACTTGTGCATTAATAATCGGTTGCCACTTAATGCCAAATTCATCGCTACGTTTAACAAGATCAGAAAGTGCGAGAAGCTTTGGTACGTAAGAGGTGGTTTCTTTGGGCAAATCTAACGACCAGAAATCGGTCGGTAAATGTTTCTTACGGTTCTTTTTAATTGCTCTTAGTAAGCGACCTTCACCTGAATTATAGGCTGCAATTGCATTTAACCAGTCACCTTCTAAGGTCTTGTGCAAATAGGATAAGTAATCCAAAGCAGCCCGCGTAGATTGCACGATGTCGCGACGACCGTCATACCACCAGTTTTGTTTTAAATCGAAACGCTCGCCTGTTTGTGGCATAAATTGCCATATGCCAGATGCACTGCGATGTGAATAACCAAAGGGATCAAATGCACTCTCAACAATTGGCAGCAGTGCAATTTCGATAGGCATTTCACGTTTTTCGACTTCTTCAACAATAAAGTAAAGATAAGGCTCGGCACGTTTGGCGATACGATCTAGGTATGCTTGATGGCGTGCATAGTAGTTACGCTCGGCGACAACAGGGCGATTTTGCGGTACATCAATAGATAGCTGGTAGCGAATACGCTCCCACACATCATCAAATACTGGGGGGGGCTCATCAGTATCAGCTAATTGCTGATACTGTGCGTTGAGCATCAATGCATCATTGATGTCACTGGGGCTTGCGCCTGCAAGCTGTTGCTCAACACGGTTGTCATTATCTGACCCAGCAGTGTCAGTTGCTGTTAATTGACAGCCACTCAAAACCAGCGCAAGCGTTAAAACTAAAGGAGACTTATACATACATACCCATACATCAGGTAAAAAAACTCGGCGAATATTACCTGCTCAGAGAACATATTGCCACTTTATGACCAATTTATGTCAGCTTATTTTTACAACGTACTGATCTAAAAATACAAAATTGTAACCAAGATAATACACGTTTTAAAAATTATCTTTCCACGCCCTGAGACTAGCAAAACGTTGCCAAGGTTCATTTAAGTTAAAATTAATTTTTAGCGTGTCGGGTAGCTGGTCAGTTATGTGGGGCAAATGACTGCGTAAAAATGGATTTAGCTGTTTTTCAATGGCAATGGTGGTGGGCAGACTGATGTCATCATTTGCTCTTAATGTGTCTATTTTATCACTGTACCTCAATAATGCTTCATTTGTTGGCTCAACCGCCTTAGCGAACGCTAAGTTGGCTTGCGTATATTCGTGGGTACAGTAGATTTTACAGTCATCAGGCAGCGATTTAAGTTTACATAACGAATGCCACATTTGTTCTGCACTGCCTTCAAATAAGCGGCCACAACCAGCACTAAAGAGTGTATCGCCCGTAAAGCTCAATTCATCATTAACATAACAAATGTGATCCAAAGTGTGGCCAGGTGTAGCAAGCACTGTAAATGTGCGATCATAAACCGTGACTTTGTCTGCTTCTGAAAGCGGGTGATTAATCCCTTTAAACGGACTGTGTCTTGGCCCGTATACGGGAATGTCACGGTTGGTTTTGAGCAATGGCTCAACACCATCAGTGTGATCATAATGGTGGTGTGTAATTAAGATACCTGCCAAGGTGAGGTTATGCTCATCAAGATACTGGTTGACGGGGTCTGCTTGGCCTGGATCAACGACCCAAGCGCTTTGTTGGTCATTATTTACAATGCACCAGATATAATTATCAGAAAAGGCTTTAATTGCTTTAACTTGCACCATGTTTAATTGCTCTATAAAGTGACAGTTAAGATACAGTATAACGAGCTCAGAAAATGAAACCAGCCCTTAGTTTTCAAGAAGGTCCTAAGCCGTACTCGTGGCAGCAGTTCCCTCATGGGGACTATTTGCGTGCTGAAATTGAAAGAAAGTTAACACCTTGGTTGCCACGCATGTTTGGTTACCACATGCTTAAATTAGGTAATTTAAGTGGCGAGCTTGCTACGAGTGAGAGCCCCATTAAGCATCAGGTTTGTGTTGCTGAGCCGGGCTTATTTACCGGTGTTATTGCCGATGTTGATGAACTGCCTTTTTATGAGCACAGTGTCGATGCGTGTATTTTATCTCATTGCTTAGAGTACCATTCTGACCCGCATCATATATTGCGAGAAGCACACCGTACGCTGATCCCAGGTGGATACATTGTAATAAGCGGTTTTAATCCATTTAGTTTATGTGGCTTGGCTCAATTGTTGCCGTTTAGCCGTCAAAAGCTGCCTTGGACGGGGCGCTTTTTTACCCCTTCACGCGTCAAAGACTGGCTGAATTTATTAGGGTTCGAAATTATTTCTGATGAGCGATTTATCCATTCGTCGCTTGCACGAGGTAATCGATTATCGCGATTTGCGGCATGGCGTCGCTTTGGTAAACATTACTTAAAGCCTATGGGCAGTGTCTATTTACTCGTGGCACGCAAGCGAGTAGCACCACTGACGCCAATTAAACCTAAATGGCACGCAAGACCTCAATTTTCACCTGTAAAAGGCGCAGGTCTTCGCCAAACATCAAAGCAGCACTGTGAGCGGGATAGCTAAATAGTGCTGTTTGTCATCGCTTTTAAGCGGGTACTGGCCAGCGCGAATATTTAATTGAATCGACGGATGCAACAATTTTGGCACTGCTAACGTTGCATCTCGGCTTTCACGTATTGCAATAAAACTCTGTTTATCACCTTTTAAATGCTCGTTTTGCTCTCGCTGTTCTTTAACCGTTGTTTTATACGCGAGTGCTCGGCCGTCGGGTTGATAGTCGTGACACATCCAAAGCACGGTATCATCCGGCAGTGATAAAATACGTTGTAAAGAATCATATAACTCAGCCGCACTGCCGCCTGGGAAATCACAACGTGCTGTGCCGCTGTCTGGCATAAAGAAAGTGTCGCCAACAAATACATTGCCATTTATGTGATAACACACGCTATCAGGGGTGTGGCCGGGGGTGGCAATCACATCGACTGTAAATTCCCCTAACTGAAACTGTGCTTTATCAGCGAATAGTTGCTCAAAGGGTTCGCCATTACATGGCATATCAATATTATAAAGCTTACTGAAATGTGCTTGTACGTGAACAATACCTTCACCGGTGCCCAGTTTACATGGGTGAGCGTGTTGCAGTTGCTGTTTAATATAGCTTGATGCGGTAATGTGATCTGCATGAGCATGTGTTTCGAGCAACCACTGTAATGAAAGTTTATGCTGCTTTATGTAGGCGATAATTTCATTGGCAGTGCTAAAACTTAATTCACCACTTGGCATATCAAAATCAGCTGGTGCATCAATAAGTAGGCAGTGTTTGCTGTGTTCACACCATACTAGATAGCACAAAGTTGCGCTTTGTTGATGAAAAAAAGAATGAATGCGCAGAGCCATAATGAGTCCTTAATTATTGTTATAGCTAAATCTTATAACATATAACAAAAACTTTAAATGCTCTGCGTTAATTTTTAACTTGCTTCGTCGTAACCGGTGTCTTCAAGTAGGGCATTGCCACCTGCTGCTTCACGGGCAAGGTCATCAACGAGTTCATTGTATTTATTCCCGCTGTGACCTTTTACCCAACGCCACTCAATGGTGTGTCGTTGGCAAGCTGCATCAAGGCGTTTCCACAAGTCGACATTTTTGACGGGTTTTTTGGCTGCGGTTTTCCAGCCTCGTTTTTTCCAGTTTTCAACCCATGACTCAATACCTTGTTTGACATATTGGCTGTCGGTGGTAAGGATAATATGGCAGGGGCGGGTTAATGTTTCGAGTGCAACAATGGCTGCGAGCATTTCCATCCGATTATTTGTAGTAAGGGTATATCCTTGGCTTAATTGCTTCTCATGACCGTTATACCGCATCACTGCGCCATAACCTCCTGGCCCCGGATTACCTAAACATGACCCATCGGTGTAAATCTCTACGGTTTTTTGCACTGTTTTACCTTGATATTATGTACAATAAAGTGATTATAGAAAGATACCAGAGTCAGGCTTAAGACGATATGGCACATAGACAAATAGTTTTAGATACAGAAACCACGGGTATTGACCCAAAGCAAGGCCATCGGATTATTGAAATCGGGTGTGTAGAGCTTGTAAATCGCCGCCTTACTGGCAACAATTTTCACGTGTATATTAATCCACAGCGTGACATTGAAGAAGAAGCCATCGATGTTCACGGTATTACTAATGAGTTTTTACGTGATAAACCGTTGTATCACCAAATAGCGCATGAATTTCTTGAGTACATAAAAGGCGCAGAACTTGTCATCCACAACGCGGCGTTCGATATCGGCCATATGGATAATGAGTTTGCGCTGTTGAATCAGGGCTATCCGAATACTGAAGATGTCTGTCAAGTTCTTGATACCTTGAAGATGGCGCGTGATTTGCATCCTGGTCAAAAGAATAACCTTGATGCGTTATGTCGTCGTTATGATATTGATAACTCAAAGCGAACCTTACACGGCGCATTACTGGATTCCGAGATTTTAGCCGACGTTTACCTCGCCATGACAGGTGGGCAAGTTAAGCTAAATTTAAATCAGAATAAAGATGAAGGTTCAGAGCAACAAATGGGTGGTATTCGACGCGTGAGCGCTGATAGAGCGCCACTGGTTGTATTAAAGGCCACAGAGCAAGAGCATGCCGCTCATGAAGAGCGTTTAGACTTGGTCGCAAAAGGCGGTCAATGCTTATGGCGTGCAGAATAAGGTAATAAAATGAGAAAACAGCTTCTAGCAGGATTAGTGTGTGTATTGCCCTTGATGGGACTTGCCACTGAGCAAGATAAAATAACCCCGTTACAGCGTGACGGGATTCAAAATGAAATTCCTCTACTAGATAACCGTTTTCGCATTGATCACAAAGTTGATAAAATTACGTTATTATTTTTCCGTAAACGCGGTGCACCCGCCGTGGTGCTTGTACGCCCAGATGGCAGCAAGTACTACGCGACTGACTCGGTGAAGAACGCCAATTTAGACTGGCATGATGAACTAAGCTACGATTTGATCACCATCACAGACCCGATGCCTGGCCCTTGGCAAGTCGTTGGCAGTATTTTGCCAGACAGTCGAGTAATGGTATTAGGCGAAATTGAATTACGTGTAGACCCTCTCCCTCCCATGTTGTTTCGTGGCGAAACCATTAAATTAACAGGCCGAGTACTCAATGATGGTAAGCCAATTGAGGTGGGGCAATTTCGAGATGTCATAAGTTTACATGTTGATTTTGTAAGTACTAATAACAGTGACTTCGCTAATTTTGGAGCGGGCACGCAAAGTGTTACCGATTTTAAAGATGATGGTCGTGGGTTTGATGAGCGCCCTCTTGATGGTGTGTTTACCGGGGAGTTTAAATTAGTCTTCCCAGCAGGGGAGTGGCAACCAGAGTTATATATAGAAACACCGATATTAAAACGCACTGTAGTACAAAAGCCGATTGTTGTTCATGAGCCTCCTTTTAGCTATGACATGGTATTAGCAAAGCAAGATACCGATGAGCATACCTTAACGATTACTTTAAACCCTGAAATCGTCAAACCAGAAACAGTGCTTATTCAAGGTAAAATCTATTACCCCAATAATGAAGAGCAAATGTTTTCAATTGATGCTGATAAATCTCAAACCAGAGAATTAGCAATCAAAAATTATGATTGGGGTCGATACAGTGTCGAGCTATCGGTGTTTGGTAGTAATATAAATGGCCGTGAATTTATGGCGACGCTGCCGACGTATAAATTTGAAATTGAACGACCCATTGAAATTGTACCTGAAATTGTTCGCCCAGAAGTCGATTTAGCAGCGCAAGCTGAGCAGCAAAGAATCCTAGAAGAAGAAAAAAAAGCATCCACTGTGCTAATGGTGACACTTATTGTTGTTGGAAATTTAATCGTTCTTCTATTAGGGTGGTTAGCCATTCGTATTTTTGTGCAAAAGAAACCACTTAAATTCAAATTATCGTTACCGTTTTTAAAGAAAAAAAGCTCATCTGAAAATGTTGAGCAAGCAACGAATGAAAATGAAGTTGGCAAAAATGGTTCAAAAAATGACAAATCAGGTGAAATTTTAAACCTTTCGATGTCAGATGACTAAAAAACCTGTAAAAATACAAAAAAGCCCTTGACGAACCAGAGGGTGATTCGTATTATTCACGCCGCTGTCAGGGGAGACTCAGTCAGCAACGAAATTGTGGAGTGGTAGTTCAGTTGGTTAGAATACCGGCCTGTCACGCCGGGGGTCGCGGGTTCGAGTCCCGTCCACTCCGCCAATTTTCGACAATTTGTAAGTACGCGCTGGAGTGGTAGTTCAGTTGGTTAGAATACCGGCCTGTCACGCCGGGGGTCGCGGGTTCGAGTCCCGTCCACTCCGCCAATACTTACACAACTAATGGTTGTAAAACATTTTCCTTTGCGGAGTGGTAGTTCAGTTGGTTAGAATACCGGCCTGTCACGCCGGGGGTCGCGGGTTCGAGTCCCGTCCACTCCGCCAATAGGAAAAAATAAATAGCATTAGATACTGCGGAGTGGTAGTTCAGTTGGTTAGAATACCGGCCTGTCACGCCGGGGGTCGCGGGTTCGAGTCCCGTCCACTCCGCCACTATTTAACAGCTATTTAATTACAAAATTTGTATCGCGGAGTGGTAGTTCAGTTGGTTAGAATACCGGCCTGTCACGCCGGGGGTCGCGGGTTCGAGTCCCGTCCACTCCGCCAACAAATTAAGTAATAACAATGATATCTCTGCGGAGTGGTAGTTCAGTTGGTTAGAATACCGGCCTGTCACGCCGGGGGTCGCGGGTTCGAGTCCCGTCCACTCCGCCACTTGATATCATGAACAAATTTAGTGCATTACCCCATGCACATACCACTGCGGAGTGGTAGTTCAGTTGGTTAGAATACCGGCCTGTCACGCCGGGGGTCGCGGGTTCGAGTCCCGTCCACTCCGCCATTTGTTTTCCTCAAACAAATGATTGATTTTAAAAAACACCCCTTTATTCTGATAATCTCGTATCTCGTATCTCGTATCTCGTATCTCGTATCTCGTATCTCGTATCTCGTATCTCGTATCTCGTATCTCGTATCTCGTATCTCGTATCTCGTATCTCGTATCTCGTATCTCGTATCTCGTATCTCGTATCTTTCCAATTAACTTGCTAATATTCTTCACTATTCATATTTATTCAGCTTCTTATTTCTGCATGAATAGCAAAGAATGACCGCTCCACAATAGAAAAGGACATGCGTTATGAGTACATTCGGATCACAACTAAAACACTATCGTAGTGAGCTTAAACTAAACCAACCAGAATTTGCTGAGCAAGTAGGGATAGAGCAAAGTTACTTATCAAAACTTGAAAACGATAAGTCAGTGCCTTCTAATGACACATTTCGCTCTATATTAGCCGCACTCAATTTAACCATTTGTGATTTTATGCAGCCATTAAAACACTCAGTAGATAAAGCTCGGCTGATTAATGTGCCTGATATTGAAGCTTGGTATAAGCAACAAACTAACAAACAATTTATTAAACAGCGTTCACTGATTTATAGCGCCATACTGATTAGTGCTTTAGGTTGTGCGCTATTTTATTTAGGCCATCAAGAAAAGTTATTTAACACAGAATTTTATGAGTACAAATCATACGGTGTAGTGAAAGATAATGAGCCGGATGGTATTTTTTATGATTGGCGAACACTACTCGTAGATAAAAGCGGGGAAAATATAGATGCAAAACATCGCGAAATGACTAACAGACGTGATTTTAAATTTATTATTTCACCTGACTATAAAGGCACTTCGTTCGTCGAGTCAGGCGAACAGGGTAGGCGTTTATTTAGTGTAACTTCAAAAACACCTATTATTAAGTCGCATAAAGGCCATGTATGGCTTGAGTTTGTTGGTATTTTATTGGTTGTGATAGGCGCAGGGCTTATCGCCTTTGAGAGCAAACTGACAAAACACTCGTAATTAGCAGTGAATCCTGACGCTTGTTAATTGGCGTCAGGGTTGTGTGGAATAAGGTGCGAAAATTGTTGCTGGTGGATTTGTTCATATAGCGTTGCTGCATAGCTTTGTGCGTCTTGCAGACGGCGAGTACTAATGTGCTTTCTTAAATCATTTAGGGCAGCGGTTGCAGGCTCGTAACCTTGGCTGCTGGCGAGACTCAACCAGACTGAACCATGGAAAACACTGTGCGGCACGCCTTGGCCTTTTATAAAAAACAGCCCCATGTAAAATTGTGCTCTATGATTACCTGCCATTGCAGCTAAACGCATCCACTTTGCGGCAAGTGGCGCTTGTTCGTTTTTAAGATAATACAACGCTTTGTTTAGTGTTTTTTCAACTGATTGCGTACTTTTTTGTGGCTCATCCCCTGTATCAGGCTGCGTTATAAAGGCAAGTACGTTGTCAAGTTGTTGCTCTAAATCTAAGCCTACTGGCGATTTATCAGACATAGTTTAGTTATTTTCTTGAAATAAAAGACCTTATTAGTTTAGAACATTGCAAGGTAAATTGTCCTCTAATTATGAGAAAATATGATAAAATTAGCCAATTAATCTTAACTTAAAGTTCAACATGTTCGAAAGACTTTTCAAAATACGTGAAAACAACACGTCAGTCCGCCGTGAAACCATTGCGGGTATCACAACATTTATCACTATGGTTTATATTGTTTTCGTTAATCCAGCCATGCTAGCAGAAGCAGGTATGGACCAAGGTGCTGCGTTTGTAGCAACCTGTATTGCGGCGGCGATTGGCTGCTTTATTATGGGGTTGTGGGCAAATTACCCATTAGCGTTGGCTCCAGGCATGGGCTTAAATGCATTTTTCACCTATGGTGTCGTACTTGGTATGGGTTACAGTTGGCAAGCAGCGCTTGGTGCGGTGTTTATGTCGGGATGTATTTTTTTATGCTTGAGCTTATTTAAAGTCAGAGAATGGATTATCGACGCGATTCCTTTGGTTTTAAAGCGTGCTATCGCAACGGGTATTGGCGCTTTTTTAGCGCTAATCGCATTAAAAAATGCAGGGATAATCGTCGCAAGTCCTGCCACACTGGTGCAATTAGGTGATATTACTGCGCCTGGCCCTTTATTGGCTATCTTAAGCTTCTTTGTGATTGCTGCGCTATTGTATCGTGATATGAAAAGTGGGGTGCTGATCAGTATCTTGTTAGTGACGGGCATCGCATTAGGTTTAGATCTTGTTGAATACAAAGGCATTGTTTCTATGCCACCTTCAATTGCGCCTACGTTTATGCAATTAGATTT
This sequence comes from Pseudoalteromonas sp. JSTW, assembly GCF_013423925.1. NCBI lineage: Bacteria > Pseudomonadati > Pseudomonadota > Gammaproteobacteria > Alteromonadales > Pseudoalteromonadaceae > Pseudoalteromonas > Pseudoalteromonas sp. JSTW. Next base: position 2,218,301 of record NZ_CP058972.1, on the reverse strand, counting down.
TGCAGCCGCACTAGAAATTTCGATGTTGACGGTTATTTTTGCGTTTCTCTTTGTAGATCTATTTGATACGTCAGGCACGCTTGTCGCTGTAACACAAAAAGCGGGCCTTGCTGATGAACAAGGCAAAATGCCACGTTTAGGCCGAGCGCTGAGTGCGGACAGTACTGCCACGATTGCAGGCTCTATGCTGGGAACGTCGACAACCACATCATACATTGAGTCAGTGGCCGGTGTATCTGTAGGTGGGCGTACAGGTTTAACGGCGGTAGTCGTCGGAATTTGCTTTTTGCTTATGATGTTCTTTGCACCGCTTGCCAGTATGATCCCAGCCTACGCAACAGCGGGCGCGATATTGTACGTGGCCGTCTTAATGATGCAAAATTTAAAGCTGGTTAATTGGGATGACATGACAGATGCAATTCCTGTAAGCGTAGTGCTATTAATGACCCCGCTAACGTTTTCAATTGCGCATGGTATTGCACTAGGTTTTATTGCGTATACTGCGGTTAAATTAGTGTGTGGTAAAAAAGATGAAATCAGTGTGAGTGTATGGGTACTAACTGCACTATTTATTATTAAATTCGCGTTTTTATCGTAATGAATGCAGACCAAAGAAAAAGTGGATTACCACTTTTTCTTTGGGGCAAATAACACATCTAAATCGTCTTGCTCTTGCTCTGCTTTTTTCTTTCTTGATGTTGCGTTCGACGCCTTTAGCTCCGTGCTGATAGCTTCTAAGTAATTTTCGATTTCCTGCTTTTTAGTATTTATGTAGTCATCGCTATAGCTTACAGAAGCAAGTGTGGCTAACGCTTTTTCAAAGTACTGACGTGCTGAGCCAACCATGTTTGCTGCACGCGCTGAAATACCGCGCTTAATTTGGCTTTCAACATTGATTCTTAATTGCAACTTTTCTAAACGCTTATCCTCGGCCACAAATACCTGACTATCTACTTTGCCTTTACTATGTTCAGAGCGCAGTAATGCACGTAACTTTTTGATACTTTGGATCAGCGAAATTAATTGTTTGTCATTATCGGGTAATACAAGTGCATCAGAATTATTAGAGTCAATTGGCAAGGTCAAGCGCTGCTTAGCTTCGTTTAAGCGACTTTTTAGTTCTTTTGAGTTAGGTGATAGCTGCACCATGCTCGCTAATGCATCATAAACACGGCGCTGAATAATACGTAAAATATTTTCAGACATTGGAATGTTTGTACTATTGAGCAGTACTTCTTCTGCTTCTTCGATGATTTTTTTCTGTTTTGTTAGTTCTTTGCGACGCTCTGACTCTTGTTTTTCTTTATGTTGTTGCACCGCGCTTACCCACAGTGCAATGACAATCAAGGCAACAATGAGCATAATGATGATAGAAACAATCATAGCTAAATCTCAGTTTTCACTATCTAATTTTTTTATCTTACATTAAAAATATTACATCTGGATAGTTTTGCGCATACTTATGTGCAATAAACTATCAATCAACCATTCTTTTTTATTAGGGTCGTGTTAAGCAAGCATGTTTATTGAGTATTTTATGAATAAACATCGCTACCGAGTCACAGTTGAATGTGGTAGCCTTAGAAAGAATCGCGATAAAAGTAAAAAATGACAGTGCGATGAAATATCACTTGGCATTGCGCTTAGCAGCCTTTATAAATAAAGAATAACAACGTTTACAATGCAGCCATGAAACTACAACAACTCAGATATATAGTCGAAGTCCAAAATCATAAACTCAATGTCTCTGCGACAGCTGAAAGTTTATTTACATCTCAACCAGGGATCTCAAAACAAGTTCGTATGCTAGAAGACGAATTGGGTGTTCAGATCTTTGGCCGTAGTGGTAAGCATTTGACACATGTAACCAGTGCTGGCAATGAAATCATTAATATTTCACGAGAAATCTTGTCGAAAGTTGAAGGTATCAAAGCCGTCGCAAATGAACATACTTTGCCAGATCAAGGTAAATTGAACATTGCAACCACGCACACACAAGCCCGTTATGCGCTGCCAAATGTCATTCAGGGGTTCATGAAAAAATACCCCGCGGTGTCACTGCATATGCATCAAGGCACGCCGCAGCAAATTTCTGATGCGGCAGCACGTGGTGATGCTGACTTCGCTATCGCGACCGAAGCATTACACTTATATTCTGACCTTGTCATGCTGCCTTGTTATCACTGGAATCGCAGTATTGTGGTTGCAAAAACACACCCGCTGGCGAAAAAAGCAGATAACCTGACTGTTGCCGATGTCGCGAAGTATCCGTTAATTACCTATGTGTTTGGCTTCACAGGTCGCTCTGAACTTGATAAAGCCTTTAGTGCACATGGGCTCGAACCGCATATTGTGTTTACAGCCACGGATGCCGATGTTATTAAAACCTATGTGCGTCTTGGCCTTGGGGTTGGCGTGGTAGCGTCGATGGCAATTGATCAAGTGACAGACAACGATTTAGTGTGTATTGACGCAAGTCATTTATTTGAAGCGAGTACCACTAAGATTGGCTTTAGAAAAGGCAGCTTTTTGCGTAGTTACATGTACGACTTCATTGAGCGCTTTGCCCCTCATTTAACAAAAGAATTGGTTGAACGCGCCAGTTTACTGCGTAATCAAGAAGACGTAGATAAGCTGTTTGAAAATATTGAATTGCCAATCAAGTAGTGAAGTTATTAAATTAAAAGCCGCTTAAAAGCGGCTTTTTTGATAATGGGCATGTGTCATACCATATATGGTATTAATTAACACTCAATGATATTAACCGCTAAACCGCCGCGTGCGGTTTCTTTGTATTTAGTTTTCATATCATTACCTGTGTCGAGCATGGTTTTGATGACTTTATCGAGCGTTACTTTTTGTTCACCAGAACCGCGCATAGCTAAACGAGAGGCGTTAATCGCTTTAATCGCCCCCATAGCATTGCGTTCAATACACGGAACTTGTACAAGACCGCCTACGGGGTCACAAGTTAAACCTAGGTTGTGCTCCATGCCAATTTCAGCGGCATTTTCTACTTGTACTACGTTACCACCCATTATTTCGGTCAGGGCGCCGGCAGCCATAGAGCAAGCAACCCCGACTTCACCTTGACAGCCAACCTCTGCGCCAGAAATTGACGCATTCTTTTTATATAAAATACCAATTGCAGCCGCTGTTAATAAATAACGTGTCGCAATATCACGGTCTACTTCTTTGATGAAGGTGTTGTAATACATTAGAACCGCAGGAAGAATACCGGCAGCACCATTTGTTGGCGCAGTGACCACACGGCCACCCGCTGCGTTTTCTTCGTTTACTGCAAGCGCAAATAAATCAACCCAGTCCATAGCACGCAGCGGATCATTGTTTACTTCAATGTTTAGTTTAAGGTGTAAGCTGGGGGCACGACGTTTAACTTTTAAGCCTCCAGGGAGGATACCTTCGGTACGCATACCACGCTCTATACAGGCTTTCATTACTTGCCAGATATTAAAAAGGGTGTCTTTTATCTCATTTTCGCTGCGCAACGTTTTCTCATTATGCATCATTAATGTCGATACACTAAAACCTGATTCGCGACATAACTCTAGCAATTCTTTGGCTGTATTAAAGGGGTAGGGTGCTGGATTTTCTTCACGAACATCAAGGGCTTTTTGTTTTTCATTTTCAAACTCTTCATCTGTAACAATAAAGCCACCACCAATAGAGTAGTACACTTTACTAAAGAGCTTTTCGCCATTTTGACTTGCTATGATTTCCATCGCATTTGAATGCTTAGGCAAGGTTTTTCTACGATGAAAAACAATCGCACCTTGTTTAGGGAATTTCGCTTTGTGGCTCTGATTTAAGTAGATAACTTGTTCTTTTTCGATTTTAGCTAATATGTCATCAACTAAGTCAGCATCGATTGTTTCAGGGTCGTAACCTGCTAAGCCTAAAATAACGGCTTTGCCAGAACCGTGGCCGATACCTGTTTGGCCAAGCGAGCCAAATAGCTCAACTTTTACATCGGTTACCTGAGACAATAAGTTCTTTTCTTCTAGCTCATTTACAAATAAACGTGAAGCGCGCATTGGACCAACAGTGTGAGATGATGATGGGCCAATACCAATACTAAACATATCGAATGCACTGATCATAATTTGCTACTCATTTTTTATTAAATACGGCGTATTTTCTGCCTTTGAACGGTGTCACATAATAACGTGTATGCGAGCGTGTGTAACCCTAAAAGCATGAAAATTAAACTGGTAGGGCGAGTTGTTTTATAAAGTTATTAATAATACTGGCTGTTGCTCCCCATAGAAGACCATGCGGTGTCATTAAGCCTTTTAAAACGAATGTTTTACCGTTTCGTTGAAAGCTTAGCGGTTGCCAGTTTCTGTGATCGCTTAAATGTGAAATAGGCAGTAAAAAGCTCACTTCGACTTCGCTGGGATCTGCCTGCCAACCGGTTCCTGCAGCAAGGCTGCATACATAGGGGGCAATCGTAAACCCTGTTAATGTTGAGTACTGATGAAGTTGCCCATGCACTGTAACATTATGTGCAGCAATATTAAGCTCCTCATGAAGTTCCCGCAGTGCCGTGTGCATTAATGACTCATCCTGCATCTCGAACTTACCACCCGGTAAACAGATCTCCCCTGGATGGTGAAGTAAATGACGAGGACGCTTACACAATATTAAATGTGCGTCGTTTTCAACATCGATGAGCGGTAACATCACCGCACTGGCACGCTTATCCGCATTAATGTGAATTTGCTGTGCAGGCTCAGTGGCCATACTTAAGCTGAAGCGGGTGATTAATTGCTGGCTATTCAAGGTTATTACTTTAGTAAAGGCAATATTTTATTTACTTTATCGTATGTTTCTTGGTACTCCAAGTCGACCTGTGAATCTGCGACAATACCGCCTCCGGCCCAGCAGTATATCGTGCCCTGATGGCACACTAAGGTACGTATGGTGATACTCGTGTCCATATTACCGCAGGCACTTAAGTAACCAATTGAACCACAGTATACGCTTCGGCGATGTGGCTCGAGCTCTTCTATTATTTCCATGGCACGAATTTTAGGTGCGCCTGTGATAGAGCCCCCAGGAAATGCAGCGTGTATTTGATCTACAGCATCTTTACCGTGCGCTAATTCGGCTCGAACAGTGCTGACTAAGTGGTGCACCGCTGGGAAGCTTTCAATGGCAAATAAGGCGGGAACAGTAACCGAGCCCGGTTTTGCCACTTTGCCTAAGTCGTTACGTAATAAATCAACAATCATGACATTTTCGGCACGGTCTTTTTCTGACTGTTGTAGGCGCAGTGCTTGTGCCTCATCATCGGCGTGTTTGGCTAAACGTGGTAGTGTGCCTTTAATTGGCTTGGTTTCAATTTTTCCTTGGTTTATGGCAATAAAACGCTCTGGAGAAATCGATAAAATGGCGCCGTCTGGGTGGTTTATATAACTCGAAAAAGGTGCTTTGTTGGCGTCTCTTAAGGTGCGATATGCATGCCATGTTGAGCCTGAAAACTCAGCGCTAAAACGCTGTGCTAGATTAATTTGATAACAGTCGCCACTTTTTAAGTAGGCTTGAATTTGTTCAAACTTTTCAGTGTAGCTGGCTTTTGTCATGTTCGACTGCCAATCACTATTGAGAGTGAACGGTACAGAATCTGTGGGTGTTTGAGATAAAAAGTGTTGATATTGAGCTAAACGATTATGGTGTCGCTGAGCAACATAAAACCAGCTTTGCTGCTGTTTATCGAAAATCAGTGCATCAGGATATAAACCCAGTGCCATTTGTGGCATCGCAATATCATTGTCGGCATGCGATGGCATGGTTTCTATTACACGACCAAAATCGTATCCAAAGTAGCCCAGCCAGCCCCCCGTAAAAGGAAGCCCGTTTGGATTGGCTGTATTATCAAAATCATTAAGTGCTGATTTCATTAGCGTGAAGCAATCACGGGGTTGCGCTTCGCCATTTAAAAAGCATTGGTTGTTGCGAACTTCTAATGTGTTTAGTGGTTCAATGGCAATGATATCAAAACGACTGTTTACATGATTACTATTTGCTGAATCAAGTAACACGGCATAGGGCAAATGAGCAAAATGAGTAAAGAGTGAGATACAATCATCGGTTAAATCTAATTTTATGCACAAATTTTCATCGTTTATCATTTACATTGCCTTGAATAACTAGCCCGAAACGGGCGAGGAGGTTATCATAAGTTAAATTTGATTGGCAGCGTTATGATTTCCTTTATAGTGATGCCATGACTAACCCGTAGAGTAAATCTTCGTCACCGGTTTACTCAGGATCACGTACTAAGCGACGTGATAAAAACTTAAGGAACCCGTAATGAGTACAATTCGTCAGCAAGACTTCATTGATAGCATTGAAGATGCATTGCAATACATTTCTTTTTATCACCCTCTCGATTTCGTCCAAGCCTTAGAAAAAGCGTACAATAAAGAGCAAAGTAAAGCGGCAAAAGACGCTATTGCGCAAATCTTAATTAACTCGCGCATGTCTGCTGAAGGTAAACGTCCACTGTGTCAAGATACCGGTATTATTACCTGTTTCGTTAAAGTGGGTATGGATGTTAAGTGGGATAAAACAGACATGACTGTTCAGCAAATGGTTGATGAAGGTACACGTCGCGCTTACTTAAACCCAGATAACCCATTACGCGCATCAATCGTTGCAGACCCTGCTGGTACGCGTAAAAACACCAAAGATAATACACCTTCTGTGGTTCATATCGACTTAGTGCCAGGTGGCGAAGTTGAAGTGATGGTTGCAGCTAAAGGTGGCGGCTCAGAAAACAAAACAAAAATGGTCATGTTGAACCCATCGGATGATGTTGCGGCGTGGGTTGAAAAAACACTCCCAACAATGGGGGCTGGTTGGTGTCCGCCGGGTATGCTAGGTATAGGCATTGGTGGTACCGCTGAAAAAGCAGCCGTGCTTGCTAAAGAATCTTTAATGGATCCGGTTGATATTCACGAGCTAATTGAACGCGGCGCTGAGACAACAGAAGAAAAAATGCGTATTGATATTTTTGAGCGTGCGAATAAGTTGGGCATTGGTGCTCAAGGTCTAGGCGGTTTAACAACCGTTGTTGATGTAAAAATTAAAACGGCACCGACGCACGCGGCATCTAAGCCTGTTGTAATGATCCCGAACTGTGCGGCAACGCGTCACGTTCACTTTACCTTAGATGGCTCAGGTCCAGCAGAGCTTAAAGCTCCTAAACTTGAAGATTGGCCAGAAGTGACGTTCGAAGTTGGCGAGGGCACACGCCGTGTTGACTTAAACACGCTAACTAAAGAAGACACGCAAGAGTGGAAGATGGGTGAAACTGTGCTTCTCTCTGGCACTATTTTAACAGGCCGTGATGCGGCGCATAAACGCCTACAAGATATGATCCAATCAGGTGAAGGTTTACCTGAAGGTGTTGATTTCGATAATAAATTTATCTATTACGTCGGTCCTGTTGATGCGGTTCGTGATGAAGCTGTAGGCCCAGCAGGCCCAACAACGGCAACGCGTATGGATAAGTTCACTGACATGATGTTAGAAAACACGGGCATCATTGGTATGATTGGTAAAGCTGAGCGTGGTCCTGCAACGGTTGAATCAATTAAAAACAATAAGTCTGTGTACTTAATGGCGGTAGGCGGTGCTGCTTACTTAGTATCTAAAGCTATTAAGAAAGCGCGTGTAGTGGCGTTTGAAGATTTAGGTATGGAAGCAATCTACGAGTTTGAAGTTGAAGACATGCCTGTGACTGTTGCTGTTGACAGCGAAGGTGCCAATGCTCACACGCAAGGCCCAGCAATTTGGAAAGCTAAAATCGAAGAGCTTGATGGTAAATTAAAATAATCGTCATTAAATCGTTTATATGAAACGGCGCCCGAGCGCCGTTTTTTTTCAGCTCTGACCAGTCTCTTTCTCATCCACACTTTTGACTTAAAGTGTGTGTTTTCAGGCTTTTGCTACTGAATTACTTTGTCACTTTTTCTTTACGCTATACTTGACCTTTACGTTCACGTAAAAAAGATTTAGTAGATTTACTTTTGTTTTGAATTAATCATGCTTTATGTGGATTTATATAGGTATATATTTCCTGTTTTAACGTGCTTTTTGCGTTGTTATTTCAATCGCGTAACTTAGCTTAGTTTTATCATCTCATATAGTGGCATGGGAGCAAACGAAGTGATAAAGTCTCGGCAATTTCAGCGCTCACACCCCAAAAAGGGTAAGAAAATTTCGGAGTATTTAACTGTGGCTGTATTTAATAAAGTCGACTTTGATAACCACGAGCAAGTGGTGTTTTGTTCAGATAAAGAATCAGGCCTTAAGGCTATTATCGCGGTTCACAATACCAAGTTAGGTCCAGCTGTAGGTGGCTGTAGAATGTGGGACTATGCGACTGACGAAGACGCAGTAACCGATGCCCTTCGTTTATCGAAAGGTATGACATACAAAAATGCGGTTGCACGTTTACCATTCGGTGGTGGTAAGTCTGTTATTATCGGTAATGCAAAAGAAATTAAATCAGAGCAGCTTTTCCGTGCGTTTGGCCGTCAGCTAGAGCGTTTAAGTGGTAGTTATTATTCAGCAGAAGACGTAAACATCACGTGCGATGACGTTGCAATCATGAATAAAGAAACTAACTATGTGCTGGGTCTCGAAGGTAAAAGTGGTAATCCATCACCTTTCACTGCTTATGGTACATTTTTAGGTATTAAAGCCGCGTTACAGCATCAACGTGGTCATCAAGATTTATCGGGTATAAAGGTTGCTGTGCAAGGTTTAGGTGCCGTTGCATATGGTCTTTGTAAACACCTTCATGAAGCAGGCGCAACATTGTTTGTTACTGATATTAACGAACAAGCTGTATCACGTGTTGTTAATGACTTTAATGCGACAGCAGTGGGTATCGATGAAATTTATGACCTAGATGTTGATGTCTATGCACCTTGTGCGTTAGGTGCAACAGTAAACGACATGACAATTCCACGTTTAAAAGCAACGATTATTGCTGGTTGTGCTAACAATCAACTCGCAGAGTCTCGCCACGGTGAAATCATTCGTGAAAAAGGCATTCTTTACGCGCCAGACTATGTAATTAATGCTGGTGGTATCATTAATGTGTATTACGAAACAGCACCAGAAGGCTACAGTGCAGAGGCGTCAACGAAGCACGTTGAAGGTATTTTTGATACGCTAACAGAAATTTTTGCTCGCTCAGAGAAAGAGCAAAAATCAACGCATTTAATTGCTGATGAGCTTGCATTAGAAATCATCGAAAACGGCTTATAATTTAATTAATTTGCTGTTTAAAAAGGTGCGCATGGCGCGCCTTTTTTTGTGCCCAAATAGGCTTCAATACCCATTTGCAATATTATTCCAAATAAACCGCTTAATTAAGCTTACAGCTATAACATATTACGGCAAATACCTTTATTTGCGACAACATGCAAACAGCCCTAAAAAGCCAATAGACTATCGCGGATTTTAATCGCAATTACATGACTTAATGAATGTATCTGGCTACACTGTTTTTTTATTTCACAGGGCCACCCAATGCATTCTCTTCCAAATGACTGTCACGTAATTGATCTTGAGTCATGGCCTCGTAAGCAACATTTTGCTTTTTTCAAAGAATTTAGTCTCCCTTACTTTAATGTTTGTGTGTCGCTCGACATGGCTGCACTTTATGAGCAGTGTAAGTCAGCGCCGTATTCATTTTTTCATAGCTATATTTTTCTGACTTTAGAGGCTTGCCACGATTATGCGCCCATGCGCCAGCGTATTATAGATTCGTGTCCTATTCAGCTATCAACTGTACGTGCTAGTGTGGTTGAGTTAGCTGATGATGATACATTGCGTTTCAGTTACTTTGAAAAACATGATTCTATTCAACGCTTTTCTGAGCATGCATTGCAGGTAGCAAAAGAAAGCAAAGGGCAACCTTTCTTCTCAGAAGCGTTTGCAGCGACAGAAGGGCAACCCGATCTCATTCATATTTCTGTTTTACCTTGGCTAAATTTCACGGGGTTTTCACATGCCGTTAGTGAGGGGCACGGGTTAGGTATTCCTAAATTGGTGTTTGGTCAATACGATAAGCGAACCGGCAAGATCCCGCTATCCATTGATGTCCATCACGCTTTAATGGATGGTTTACATGTCGCTCGGTTTGTTCAAATCTTGCAAGAAAAAATTAATGATTACTGTAATTGATTGTTGCTAAATGTGATTAAAGTGAGTAAGAATTGCAACTAATGTAGTAGTAATGGAAGTGTTGGTTGACGATATGAGCACCACACAGCATCACTGAAAAGAACAATAATTAAAGGTTAAGCTTTATGGCGCGGGTAGTTAGTCTCATTTTACTGTGTGTATGTTTTAGCGCTTTTGCAGAATCAACTCGCCTTTCATTGAGTGACTATTTTACTGAGACATGGAATACACGCTCAGGTTTACCTCACAATAGCATTAACAGTGTTGCACAAACGAAAGATGGCTATATCTGGATAGCAACGTGGGAAGGGTTGGCGCGTTTTAATGGTCGAGAGTTTAAACTTTTTACACGAACCGAGATCCCAGGATTGCCTGATTCAGGTTTAAGAAGTCTGATAGCCATGGATAATGGCGATTTATACATTGTTGGAGCACGAGGTGGGATTGCCGTGCGCTCACAGGGTCAGTGGCGGTCGCTTCCAAGTTCATCGACCATGATTAATCATGCATTGATCTCAGAACAAGGCGAAATTTGGCTCGCTCTTGAGGGACAAGGTATTGTGTATCGTGCATCAGAAAAAGCAACAGAACACACATTGGTTGATAAACTGAGTGCATACAGACTAATAAAAGACAAACAGAATGTCATTTGGGCTGCAACCAGTGATGGCTTATACAAAATTGAAGGTAAAAAGGTCAGTAAAGTTGGTCAAGAGGCCGGTTTACCTGATGCCTCTGCTTTTACGCTGTTATTGACTCAGTCGGGTACCTTAATCGTCGGCACAGAAAAAGGGGCATGGCAAAAGCAACACGATAAATTTGTCTCTGTTGATGCAACGCTCAATCATGAATCCATATCGAGTTTGCTCGAAGATACCCAAGGAGACATTTGGTTCGGTACAATCAACAAAGGTGTTTTTAGATTGAGGCAATCAGGCCTTGAAAATCTCGATGCCGATGATGGCTTGCCGAATAACCGTATTCTGTCATTACTGCAGGACCGTGAAAAAAGCATTTGGGTTGGTACTAATGCAGGGCTATTCAGACTGCGTGAAGCCCCGTTTACGAATTGGAGCCAAAGCCGTGGTCTTGCTTCAGATTATGTTCGTACCGTATTGTCTCATTCTGATGGTAGTTTGTGGGTAGGCAGTAGCAATGGTTTAAACCGAATTATAAATGGGGAAATAACCACCTTAAACCAAGCATATGAACGTGATCCCCTGTCAGTGCTAAGTTTAACTGAAGACAAAAATGGGGATGTATGGCTGGGCACGTACACTGGTGGCCTCATGAAAGTGGTGAATAACAAAATTTACCCAGTTAAGAATCGCACTAATGGGCTTCTTAATAATGAGGTACGAGCGGTATTATTCGATAGCTCACATAATTTATGGATCGGTACTGCCAGCGGCCTTACAAAGCTCACAGACGACGGACAAATTCATTCTTACACTACTGAAGAAGGCTTAGCTGGCAATTTTATTATGGCACTTTCTGAAGATAATCAAGGCCAGCTATGGGTTGGTACGGGTGTTGGAGTGTCTATTTTTGATCCCGCATTAAACACATTTTCTAACATAGAATTTCCTGAAAAATTTAGCACTGAATATGCGTTTGGTTTCTATCTTGATGGCGAAAAAATGTGGCTCGCAACGGATCGAGGCCTCATACGTTACGATTTGAAGACCGATGTTATGCATTTGTTTGGACGTGAACAGGGCTTACCCGTTGATAAATTATTTCAGGTTATTGAGCAAGGTGACTCGTTGTGGTTAACCAGTAATCGAGGTGTTATTCAGCTCAATAAAACCCAGCTTACTGAATTTTTAGATAACCCTACGGATGCGGAGTCAGTTGTTGTTTCTATGCAGTTGTATGATGAAGGCGATGGCATGCTGAGCGCGCAAGCAAATGGCGGTTCTAACCCTGCAGCAGTGACACATTCTGATGGTCAACTCTGGGTTGCAACGGCAAAAGGGGTTGCGATTGTAAAGCCTGAGCGATTAAAAGAAGCGAGTAAACGCCGTTTGTCAACAGTCATAGAAAGCTTTGAAGTTGATGGTAAGCCCGTTGCATTGCCCGCTAAAAGTGATGTACTAAGTTTACCAGCGGGTATTTCAAGGGTGTCATTTAATTATGCAGGCTTAAGTTTTATTATGCCGCAGCGTCTAAATTATCAAACTCACTTAAGTGGCTACAACGAAGAATGGGTTGATAGAGGCCGCTTAGCTATTACTGAGTATACAAACTTACCTCCGGGAGAATATACATTTAAAGTCCGTGCGGGCTATCCAAATAGTGAATGGCAAAACAATGAACAAACGCTACGATTCAGAATTGCGCCATATTTTTGGCAAAAGACCAGCTTTAAATTAGTGCTTATTTTGGGCTTATTTTTAATAGCCTATGCAATATATAAATACCGTTTATATCATTATAAACGCATTGAAATAGAGCTGACGGAGAAGGTCGAGCAACAAATGCACGATTTAAAGAACCAAGCAGATGCATTCGCGCATCTCGCTAATCATGACCAATTAACTCAGCTACCTAATAGACGAGCATTCGATAGTTGGCTATTCGAGAACTTTAGTCAGTTCCAACATAATAAGCAAAGCTTAAGTGTTGCGATTATGGATATTGACCACTTTAAATTAATTAATGACAATTTTTCACATTTGATTGGTGATCAAGTGATTTGTGAAATTGCCCGTTTGTTACGTATCAACTTTCCAGATGAAGGTTATGCTGCGCGTTGGGGGGGCGAAGAGTTCACTTTACTATTTCCTCATAAAGGTGCTGATGAAGCCGCGCGTTTATGTGAAATTATTCGCTTAGAAATCGCGGATTATAATTTTTCTGAACTTGCGAAAGAACTGTCTGTCACTGTAAGTTTCGGTGTTGCAGATAATGCAAATGTTACCGACTATGATCGGCTACTTTCTCATGCCGATACCGCGCTCTACCACGCTAAAAATAATGGCAGGAACAAAGTGGTAATTTACAATAAAGAAACATCAATTTTGTAGATTGGTCACAAATGGCTTTTTTATTCATTTTAAGTTCATTATAATAGTAGACCCCACAAGGGAAACAATAATAATTAAATGGAGTTTTTATGTTTAAAAAACATACTATTGCACTCGCAATTTCTGCGAGTTTTTTATTATCTGGTTGTTTAGAAGTTGAAGACAACAATAACGATGAACTAGTCAGTGCAATTGAAGAACAAAATAAGGCCACTCAAGAAGCTGAAACAGCGACTTTAACAGGAACGGTTAAAAATTACGTCACTGACAGCTTAGCGACTAATGCACAAATTCAAATTAAAATTGGCAATACTTGGTCAGAGGCGATTTCGCTGAGTGATGGCATGTTTGAATTGAAAAATATTCCAAAACATTCTGATTACGTGTTACTTGTGACAAGTACTGATGGTTCGTTTCAACAGCGTGCATTTTATGGTAACTCAGGCTCTGGAGTCAGCCAGCTAGGCTCACTTTCAGTTACTACAACTGAGACCATTCAATTCACGGCATTGCTTGATGGTGAAAATACACCCATTAAAGACCTTCAGTTCACTTATACTACATCATTAGGCCTGACAGATAGCACGTGGCAATCTCGCAATGAGCATTTTTTCAGTGCGACCTATAACGAGCAAACTAATCTTTACTCAATTGAGAAACCTGTCGGTTTGGGAAATGCAATTGCTCTTCATATCGATATGGATGTTGATAACGATGCTATTAATGATTATGAGCTTGTACAAAATTATTACAATCAAAGTTCTGTCTCATTTAGCACATTGAATGATGATGCAACCATTTTGTTTAAAGATACAGATGCGACAAAAGAGTATCAATTACGTGTTAAAGTCATCGATGAAACTGGTCAAGTCTTTTCAAATATTGAATTAGTGGCATCAAGCAATGATTTTGAGTCTAATCCTTTGACCTTTGATGCGACAGAAAATGAGTATGTTTATGACTTTAAAGGCAGCTCATCACTTACTGTAAGAATGTCGGCTTTTACAGATGTAAATGGTCAGAATTATTTATCTGATTCATTTTCTGTTAGAGAAGAAAATGGTGAGTTGGTGGTCGGCAATATCTATAACCAAGGTAATTTCCAAGTCGAAGACGGTGTTGTGTCGGTGATTTTTAAGGCCAATAAAGGCACACAAACGACGCAAGTAGATTTGCTTAGCCAAACTGTTAATGCGTTGAATAATGGTTATTACTTGTTCTTCTCAAAACCAATAGAGCTTACACAAGATAGCTTTTCATTGGTGAGAAGCAATTCACTTACAGTGATCCGTGGTAATGAATCAACAACAGATTCAGTCCCTGCTGGCAGTACATTTTTTATTAGAAAGGATGTAGACATTACAACGACTTCATCATTGTCATTAAATGATACCTTTGTGGAAGTATTGCCTGAGCAAGCGCTTAGTGTTGGTCGTTATAAGTACCGTTTAAATTCAGTGATTGATAAAGAAACTGCTTTAACTGCTAATTATTCATTTGAAAATGAATTTACGGTTGCTGATAAAGCTGCGTTTTCAATCGAAGATGTTAAATTCGATAATAATAATGGTTTGAAAGCTGGCCAATTGATTCACGCTACTAACTCAGCGGGTGAGAGTGCAGCATCATCGAGTCGTGGTAATAACGTGAGATTGTACTTACCAACGTCTATTGCATCACTTGCCGAACTTGATATTACCTTAACGGGTTATACAAACAATGGCACTATGAATCCTGTTTACGAAGAGCTTACAATTGTCTCTGGTGAGTATATTTATAATGATAGTTTAAGAAACCTAGTTTCAATTGCATTAAATGAAACGGCCTATGGTGATTCGGGCAATGCAATTAAATATACTTCTTTACCAGATGGCTTAATGTATATGCATGGACTACCGTGGGATGTAACATACCTTGATGATAACGCGTCTGGTAACGTTAATACGATTACCTTCGACTATGAGTATCGAGTCAAAGGCAGTAAAGAAGTGGTAACTGGTTCGGCAACGGTTCCTGTCCTGTAACTTTTTACTGCAACTTAAATAAAAATGTGTGCAGACAATTGATCTTTTTTTGTTTGCACACATTAAAGTAACAAGATTATATTTTAGGCGATGATAATGCTTAACCTTGTTTTGTTACTTTTTTTGCTCATTTTTATTGTCGGTTACTGGCGCTGGGATGATATTCGAAATCATTTTTGGCATAAAAAGTACCTGACCTATTCCCTTACTTCAGAGCAGAAGTCATTGCTGTTGAAGTACATGCCTATTTATCAAAAAATGACGGACGCTGATCGTGAAAAATTAGAGCGTCATATTGTTTGGTTCTTAAATGAAAAGCGATTTATTGGGTGTGATGGCCTGCAGTTAAATGATGCAATGAAACTCATTGTTGCTGCAGATGCATGTGTTTTAGTGCTCAATAAGCCTTGGCCTTTATATCGTAATGTGAAAGACATTTTATTATATCCAAGTGCCTATTATGCACCACAAACATCACGCGATGGTGCAGGTCTTGTTAGTTATCATAATACCGTGAGACAAGGTGAGTCATGGCCTGGTGGCACCTTGGTCTTAAGCTGGCACGATGTGCTAGAAGGAAGCCGACTCCCTAGTGATGGCCACAATTTGGTATTCCATGAATTTGCTCATCAACTAGACCAAGAAACAGGAAAAACGACAGGCACGCCATTGCTTGCTAGTAATGCTGACTATCAACAATGGGCCAAAGTATTCAGTCGTGCTTTTAATCAGCTTAAAACACACATTGCTTACGGTATGCCCCATGTTATTCATAGTTATGGGGCGACCAATGAAGCCGAGTTTTTTGCCGTGATCACCGAAACTTTCCTTGAAAAGCCTGCTGCACTTAGGCAATTCGATCCTGAAATTTATCATTTATTGGTAGGCTATTATGAATTTGATCCCATTGCGTGGCATTAGTCGCCAATTTACGACTGTTTAACACGTAATGCTGGAATCTTGCTATGCTATTTGATGCAATCAATATGTGTGCAAATAACAAAACAATAACAAGTGAGAATTCCATGAAGAAAATGCTTCATACGGCTTTGGCTGTTTCGATTTCACTCGCCTTTACAGGGCAAGTAATAGCAACCGAGCAGTCAGGTGATGAAAAGTGGCGAGTTGATGCGCCAGCAGGTCAGTTTTTAGATGCCAAAATCAGTGTTGAACAAGGCACGTGGATGAATGTTGATATTAGTCCTGATGGTGAAACCTTGGTGTTTGATCTGTTGGGTGATATTTACACTATGCCAATCTCGGGCGGTACGGCAAAACAATTAACAAGTGATATTGCGTGGCAGATGCAACCGCGCTTTAGCCCTGATGGTAAATACATTGCGTTTACATCCGATCAAGGTGGTGGTGATAACATTTGGATTATGGATGTCAACGGTGAAAACCAAAAGGCCGTCACTGACGAAACGTTTCGTTTATTAAATAGCCCTGCATGGAGCCCCGATGGCGACTATTTAGTTGCGCGTAAGCACTTTACAGCAAGCCGCTCACTCGGTGCGGGTGAAGTTTGGCTATACCACAAAGCCGGTGGTAAGGGAGTGCAGTTAACGGCACGTGAAAACGATCAAAAAGATTTAGGTGAACCGATGTTTTCACCTGACGGTCGTTATGTGTATTTTTCACATGATGCTACACCAGGTAAAACATTCCATTACTCAAAAGATTCAGTTGCGGGTATCTACAAAATTAAACGCTATGACCGTGAAACCGGTGAAATTGAAACTATTATTGATGGAATGGGGGGCGCTATTCGTCCAACCCCCTCACCAGATGGTAAAAAGCTGGCTTATATCAAGCGTGATGATTTTCAAACAAGCTTATATTTATATGACCTTCACACTGGTGAGCATACAAAGTTATATGGTGAGCTTGAGCGAGATATGCAAGAAACATGGGCAATACACGGTGTTTACCCGACCATTGCTTGGACGCCAGATAATGCGCAATTAGTGTTTTGGGCTGGTGGCACAATTCATAAATTAGATGTTGATGATAAATCAGTATCACGTATCCCATTTAAGGTAGAAACCAATAAACAAATTCAAAAAGCAGTGCGGTTTACACACAATATCGATAGCGATAATTTTGCGGTAAAAATGCTGCGCAATGTGCAAATTTCACCAGACGGTGAAACAGCCATTTTTGAAGCTTTGGGTCATATTTATAAGCGTGATCTTGAGTCAGGTAAAGTGAAACGCTTAACTAAACAAGACGATCATTTTGAGTTATTTCCACAGTTTTCCCGCGATGGTAAAAAAGTAGTTTATACAACGTGGGATGACAATGAACAAGGCTCTGTGCGTGTCGTTTCTTCAAGAGGCGGACGAGGTAATAAGTTAACAGAAGAACCAGGTAAATATGTAGAACCTACCTTTAGCCCAGATGGTAAAACGGTTGTTTATCGTAAAGCATCGGGTGGCAGTATCCTCAATCCAACCTGGTCATTAGAGCCGGGCATTTATTCTGTTAGTGCCAAGGGCGGTGAATCCTCACTGATCACTAAGTCAGGTTACCAGCCGCAATTTGGCGCAATGAATGACCGTATTTATGTAATGAGCCCATGGCCTAAACCTACGCTTAGTGTGGTTGAGCTTGAGTCAAAAGAAGTACGTAAGCTGTATGAGTCTGAGCATGCAACGGAGTTCAGAGTGTCGCCAGATGGTAAATATTTGGCATTTGCTGAGCGTTTTAAAGTGTTTGTAACCCCTTTTGTTGAACGCGGTAAAACCATTAATATTGGCCCGAAAGATAGTCAATTCCCAATTGAACAATTATCAGTTCGTGCGGGCGAGAATATTAGCTGGAGTGGAACCAGTGATAAACTGTATTGGAGTCTTGGTCCTGAGCTTTATCATGCAAGTTTAGCGGGTTTATTTGACATAAATAAAAACGCAGACACAGATTTTAAAGTGAAAAGTGGTGACAACATTGGCTTTACCAAAACAATGGCTGAGCCAAAGGGGATGTTTGCACTAACGGGCGCACGCATCATTACCATGAATGGTGAGCAAGTTATTGAAAATGGTGTGATTGTAACTGATGGAAAACACATTAAAGCAGTCGGAAGCAAAGACTCTGTAACAATTCCTAAAGGTGCAGAAGTTATTGATGTGACCGGCAAGACGATTATGCCAGGCATTGTTGATGCCCATGCTCATGGTGCGCAAGCCAGTGATGAAATAATCCCGCAACAAAACTGGAAAAACCTTGCTGGTTTATCGCTGGGTGTTACGACAATTCATGATCCATCGAACGACACCACCGAAATTTTTGCTGCGAGTGAAATGCAAAAAGCAGGCATGATAGTAGCACCACGCATTTTCTCTACCGGTACAATACTGTACGGTGCCAATATGCCGGGCTATACATCGCATATTGACTCGCTTGACGATGCTAAATTCCACCTTGAACGCTTGAAAAAAGTGGGTGCATTTAGTGTTAAGTCATACAACCAGCCTCGCCGTGAACAGCGTCAGCAAGTAATTGAAGCTGGGCGTGAACTTGAAATGATGGTCGTGCCAGAAGGGGGCTCATTATTGCAGCATAACTTGACCATGGTCGTTGATGGTCATACCGGTATTGAGCACTCAATTCCTGTTGCGAACATTTATGATGATATTCGCCAACTATGGTCGCAAAGTGATGTAGGTTATACACCTACGTTAGGTGTTGCTTATGGCGGCATTTGGGGTGAAAACTACTGGTATGATAAAACGGATGTGTGGAACCACCCACGCCTAAGTAAATTTGTGCCTAAAAACCAACTTTTACCGCGCTCAATGCGTCGAGTAAAAGCACCCGATCATCATTACAACCACTTTAACAACGCACGCGTTGCTAAAGAGCTACAAGACTTAGGAGTATTGGTTAATTTGGGCGCTCATGGTCAACGTGAAGGCTTAGCTGCACATTGGGAAATCTGGATGTTTGCTCAAGGCGGTATGACGCCGCTAGAAGCAATTCGTGCGGCGACACTCGATCCTGCTAAATACATCGGCTTAGATAAAAATATTGGTTCATTAGAGCCGGGTAAATTAGCGGATCTTATCGTTATTGATGGTAACCCGTTGACGAATATTCGCGATACCGACAAAATCGACTATACCATGGTGAATGGTCGTTTATTTGACGCGGCAACGATGAATGAAGTCGGCGGAAAACAACGTGATAAATTATATTTTGAAAAGATATAAATAGCGTAAAGTGAAAAGCGGCCATTGAGCCGCTTTTTTTATGGTTTTTAATTTAGCAGGCGAGGGAATTGCTTCATACCAGACACTTTTGCTTGGCAAATCATTCCCTCAGTGAGTGTCATTAAATAGTGGCAAAGAGAATCAATTTTCTCGGCTTTTACGTCTTTACATTCTGACAAACGCTGTTTGATGAGTGAAGAAACAGCGGCTTTATGTGCTTTACATGCAAGGTTGACTGGGCTTTGCGGCGCTGAGTATTCTGCCGCTGCGTTAATGAACATACAGCCATTAAAGTTTCCAAGCTCTGCAACCTTAGAATGAAACCAATCTTCGAAGCTTGTAAATAAACGTTCTTGAAAATCGTGTAATGTCGTTTGTTGGTTGGTGGCGTTCTCAAGCCACGTTATGAATGTAGTATGCCGTTCGTTTAGGCACGCTAAAATTAATTCATCTTTACCTGCAAAATGATGGTACATCGTTTTTTTAGCTACATTTGCTGCACTAATAATTTCATTAATCCCCACGCTGTGAATTCCTTTATCGTAAAACAATTCGAGTGCAGTCAATGTAATGTGTGTTCTTTTATCCATGCTTGCTCCTAGATAGAAATTCTAGCTTGACATAAGTAGACCGAGCTGTCTACTATTTGCAGGTAGACAATTCGGTCTACTTTGAGCAATGGAGATATGATGGACAAAACAATTAACAAAGCGGTTATTGCAGGTGGATTTGCAGCGCTGGCTATTTTTGTACTTGCTTACTTACAGCAACGAGGGGATTTTGGCATATGGTTAATGGCTCCATTTGGAGCGACTGCCGTTTTAGTCTTTGGTGTACCTACAAGTCCACTTGCGCGGGCCAGAAATGTGATTGGTGGTCACCTTATAACGGCGTTTATAGGAGTCTTATTTGTAAATTTTGTTGGTGTCAGTCCTTTTGAGATTGCTATTGCCAGTGGGTTGGCTATTTCATTAATGATGCTAACACGCACAGTGCATCCTGCCGCTGGGGCAAATCCTATTTTAATAATGCAATCGTTGCAAAGCTGGGATTTTTTAGTAATGCCCGTATTAACAGGTACCGTATTTATTGTGCTTTGTGGTTTTGTTTCACAATACTTGATAAATATCTCGATAACTGGGCATAAAAAAACCGCTAATTAGTAGCGGTTTTTTCCCAATGTGTAATTAGTTACACAACACCACGAGGTAAACGACAATCGTGGTCTTTTTCAGCTAGGTTAACAATCCACAGCTCTTCAGCTTTGAAACCATCATCATTCGCTTTCACTACGGTGAATGGTGACTTTTTAACTGACTTAGCTGGCGCAGCGGTTTTAGTTTTGGTTTTTTTTGCCGGTGCTTTTGGTGCTTCTTCTGCTTTAGGCTCAGCTGTTTTACCAGAAGTGAGCTCTTCAGTCAGCGCTGCAACATCAGCAAGGCGCAAATTTTTGCCACCGTCGATGCTATACCAACCAGGTTTTGTTGTGATTTCAGGTTTTTTACCATTCGCTGCTTCATAAGCTGCTTCGAAGGCATTTAACACTTCTGTTTTGTCTAGTTTGCTCATCAGAGACCCTATACGTTGTAAACACAGATTAAGAATATATATTTATACCTATTTTCAGCTTACTTTTCAATTTTTTGCGATTTTCCTTCCATTTTTGACTTATAAACGCCAAAATTTGCACAAATTTAAGGGGTAGAGGACGATTTCTATATGCAACGTAAACAATTTACTCAGTTATTAAACGACATTCTAAAACCCGACTCAATCGCAGATTTTTGCCCGAATGGGCTTCAGGTTGAAGGTGCAAACGAGGTAAAAAAAATAGTGACAGGGGTCACGGCAAGCCAAGCATTGATTGATGCGGCTATTGATCACGGCGCGGATACTATTTTGGTTCACCATGGATATTTTTGGAAAGGTGAGTCTCAGCCAATCACAGGTATGAAAAAACGGCGTGTAGCGGCGTTACTTGCTCATGATATCAACTTATTTGCTTATCATCTGCCATTAGATGTTCATCCCGTCATTGGCAACAATGCGCAACTTGCACACTTATTAGATATTGAACTTAGCGCTGGCCTTGAAGCGGGACCAAACAGCGTCGCAGTAAAAGGATTTTTAAAAACACCTTTAACGGGCAAAGAGTTTGCAGACAAAATTAGCACAGTGCTACACCGTGAACCTTTAACGAGCTTAGTGCGCGATGACAAGATTGAAACCATTGCTTGGTGTACAGGGGGCGGGCAAGGTTATATTGACTTAGCTGCTGCTCAAGGTATTGATGCCTATTTGACAGGTGAAGCATCTGAGCAAACTATTCATAGCTCGCGAGAGCAAGGAATTGATTTTTTCGCTGCAGGTCACCATGCTACTGAGCGATACGGAATAAAAGCACTTGGCGAGCTTTTAGCTGAGCAGCATGGTTTTGATGTTACTTTTATAGATATTGATAACCCTGTTTAATCTAACAGGGTTAAGTGATTACAACGCCTCTGGATCAATCCAGCGGCGTAATTTAATCCACAGACTGCCTACCTTTTCGTGGCTCACTCGTGTAACTGCAACGAGTACATCGGCACTGGGGATAAATTGTTTGTACATGGGAAATTGGCTGTAATCTTTATAATCTGTTGCTGCGGGTATTACCTCGATTCCTTGCGCGTTGAAGAGATCTTTTGCGCGCGGCATATGGCTTGCAGATGTGACTAAAGCACTCTTTTTGTCGACCAAATATATCGCCAGTCTTTTCGCTTCTTCTGCGGTGTCCATCGCAAGCGGGTTTTGTTTGATCCTTGATGTTGCTATACCTAATGTCTTGGCTGTTTCAAACATCAATTGGCTGTTTGTGGTATTGGCAAAGCCACCACCAGAGACAAATAAAATAGCATCCGGGTATTGATGCGCAAGTTTTACACCCTCTAATAAGCGGCTTATAGCACAATCGCCCAGTTGGTTATTAGCAACAAGTTGTGGATGCGGCATGATGGTACAACCTAAAACAACAATGTTATCAATCTGGGAGTGTTGGCGTTTATTAAATTGCCATTGTGGGTTATTACTTGAAGCAATCAGTGTTTGACCAACATAAGGGGTGCTTACAATTAGTAGGCTTAATACACTGATAAACCCTAAATAGAGCGCTTTTCGTCGCTGTGTTATCGCTAGAAATACCATTAGTAATGTTATTATGCCAAGCAACGGGAGTGGCATTAACAATGAGCCAATTATCTTCTTAATTTCAAACATAGTAAATACAAGTGATTGTAAGATATAACGATGTTAGATAGTTTATCTGTGTTTAGCGACCATTATTTAGTTTGCAAGTATTCAAAAAATGACGATATACAGGATTATCTTTCATATTTTTTTTCATTGCTAAGTACATAGGACGTGTAAGACCTAGAGCACCTAATGGAATTGATTTTATCAAGCCTTGGCTTTCATAAGGTGTAACTAACCAGTCTGGTAGCGCAGCAACCCCCATTCCAGCACTAACAAGCTGAAAAATTAATAAGCCTTGGTCAACGGTTTTAAGTGTGCCGTCAAAGCGTGCATTTTGTATAAAATGCTTAAAAATGTCCTGACGTTCACGTGGAATAGGGTATGAAATGATTGTTTCGTTTTTCAGATCCAGGGCGGTCACATAGGCTTTTTTTGCAAGCTCATGATCAGGTGCCACGATTAATTTTAATTTAAAGTCGAATAGATGTGCATATTCGAGCTGATCTGGTTCACGAATATCTGATGTAAGCACAAGATCGAGTTCGTCATTCATTAAATCAGGAATAGCATCGTAGCTAAAACCGCGTTCATAATCGACTTTAATGTCTGGCCAAAAATTATTAAATTCTTTAATTGTTGGCAACAGCCAATGGAAACAGGCGTGACACTCAACACTTAATCTCAAGTTTGATATTGGTTGATTAAGACTCTCTTTTAATCGACATTTTGTGGCTTCTACCCGAGGAAGCACCTCGTTGGCTAATTCAAGTAAGAGCATGCCCTGCGGTGTGAAACGAACCGGTTGTGTTTTCCGTTCGAATAACTGGCAGTCGAGTTTATTTTCGAGATCTTTAATCTGATGTGATAACGCTGATTGCGTTAAGAAGAGTTCTCGGGCTGTATTAACTAAAGAACCGGTTTCTTTAAGTGTCGCAATTGTTTTAAGGTGCTTTATATCAATCATCTTTAAAAAATCTCATGAAAAATGTGAGTCAAACTCAGATTACAAACATATTACGCTTTCGTTTATATTTTTTCAACGTCTAGACGTCTAAAATAGCGTTGTTTTTTACTGCATGTTTACAATAACCTTTCTAAACAATAAATGACAGCGTTGTCAGTTTGTTTTTTTTACACTTGCTGCGATATTTCCATGAATTTACCTCAAGTTTATAAGTGGCGAATTTAGCAGTCATAGGAAAAGCGACAAAAAAGAGAAAACTCAATAAAGGTATCCCCAGTGCCGCCAGTGCCAAATTTAGCTTTTGAAGCCTAAAAATGTGAACTAGGCATAAGGTGTACTCAGGTATAAAGGTAAACTTAAGGTATAGAGTGAGAAAGATTAATGTGCTGTGTAGAGGGGAGTGGCATGTATATATTGCTCAATAGAGGGCTCTTTGTTCAGTGTTAGCAAGTTATATTAACACCGATATAAAAAGGTATACGTTGAGTCATCCCGTTGCTAGCAAGGCTTTTAATTTAGTGGCAATAAATGTGAGGTAAGAAAACCGCGTCGGTAGCAAGCACATTGTGTTATGTAGCTGTGTTATTTGTGTTTGGTAATCGCCTTTACATTGCTGTAACTCCTGCATCCATGGAGGCGTTAATCAGACATCCTTAACGCTGTGTATGTCAGGTTTAATGCCTGAAAATGATTGCGTATGGTTGCTAAAGGTTATTACAGCAAGCTTATCAATAAACAAATCCGTCTTTTTACAGTAAGGTCGTTTTTTTCATGGCTTATAAAGGCGAGTATGCTTTTTATAAGCCATGTAAAATAACGTTTTTAGCATCCTTTGCCGGCATTGGCCTTGCTTTTAAAAAGCCTTGACCAAATTTACACGGTGTTTGTTTTAAGATGGCTAGCTGTTGCTCAGTTTCAATTCCTTCTGCAACCACATCAAGCTGTAGTGATTGTGCTAAAGATAATATGGCATCTATTAATGGGTTATGTGATTTTGTAATATGATCAATAAAGCTCTTATCAATTTTTAAGATATGAATCGGTAATTGGTGTAAATAGCCTAGGGCAGAGTAACCTGTCCCAAAGTCATCTAAGCAAAGTTTTACTTCAAGGGGCGCTAACCCTTTTATTATTTTAGTTGCGAGTTCTAAATTACCTATTAGCCCTGATTCTGTAATTTCTAGACAGAGTGACCCTAACGGAAGTTTATACTTTTTATATAAAGCATGCATTTGGGCTACAAAATCAAGACTCGCAAAGTGTCTAGACGAGACATTAACAGTGACTCTGGTAAAGGGAAGTCCGTGTTGATACCAATGTGAAATTTGCTGAGCTGCTAAGTCGAGTAAATGCAGGTCTAAGTTGATGATTTGCCCTGTATCTTCTGCAACGGGGATAAAATCATTCGGTGCTACAAACCCTTTGGTTGGATGGTGCCAGCGTACCAGTGCTTCAAAGCCAATGACCTGTGCCTCTTGAATTGTAAAAATTGGTTGATAATACAGTTCAAATTCATTGTGTTCGATGCCATGCTGTAAATCATTTTCGATATCGGCATGGGTTTTTAGCTTTTTACGCATTGTGTTATTAAAAAACTTTACGTGTCCACGCCCTGAAGATTTAGCTTCGTACATGGCTGCATCAGCATGTTGCAATAATTTGTAAGCTTTGTCGTTTTCACTCTCACAAAATGCAACGCCAATACTGGTAGAAGCCTGTAATAAGTGGCCGTCAATATTGAGGGGATCAGCTAGTGCAGTTTGAATTCGCTCTAGGGCATCATTTATTTGCTGCTTATCGGTTATATTCTCCATAAAAATCGCAAATTCGTCTCCCCCTAAACGGGCAAAAGTATCTGTGTTACGAATGGTGCCTTGAATTAACTCACAAATTCTCACTAAAAAATGGTCACCCACTTCATGACCTAATGAGTCATTAATACTTTTAAACCGATCAAAATCTAAGTACAACAACGCATGTTGGGTCTCTTTATTCGCACGTGCTAAACGCAATATGCCGTGTTTTATGCGTTCAATTAATAATGAACGGTTTGCTAACCCTGTTAGTTCATCATGTAATGCACGGTGCTCTAATTCTTGACGTGATAATTGACGGTCAATAGCCATGCTAATTTGGCGACTTACATAGGTAAGAAGCGCGCGATCATGCTCACTGTAGTGATAACGATCACTGTAGCTTTGCACCGCAATGACCCCGCTAATTCTGTCATTTACTTTAAAGGGAACACCTAACCATGATTCTGCTTGGCGACCCACCATTTTAAAATGGCCTGCATCAATATGTTGCTGGAATTCTTCCTTATTGAATAATAGAGATTGCTCTGTTGTGAGCAGATAATAGGAAGCCGTGTCTTTTAATAGATCCTTAGAGATTTTTTTGTGTGCGTTAGAGCGCACTCCTTCTTCGATAATATAAACGATATCGAGCACATCACATTTTTTGTCATAAAGCCCGATGAAAAAGTTATCAGCCCTGAGTAGCGTGGTAATAATGGCATGAAGTGACTCAAAAAAGCTGTCGAGTTCGCTAGATTGATAGGTAAGATTGGCTATCTGTAGCATACAATTTTCAAGTTTTTGCGCATCGTTTAACTGATTAACAGTTTGCTTTAAGTTTTTAACGGTTCTGACTTGGTCGATTTTTGCACTGAGTAAATGGGCAACCGTTGATAAAATCTCAAGGTGAGCATCATTATAGTAATGTTTTTGCGGATGCTCGCAGTCAATGACCCCTAAGATTTTTTCTTTATAAACCAGCGGCACACATAATTCAGACAGGGCGGGGCGCGCATCTGCGATATAACGTTTTTCGTGTCTTACATCGCCTATCATTAAAGGTTTGCCAGTGGATGCAACATACCCGGTTATACCCTGATCAAAACTAATTTCTGTGCGGTCAATGTAATAAGAGTTATCACCGCTATTTGTTTTACCCATCGAAGCAACTTCTTTGAGGGTACGTGCTTCATCATCTGCTAAGTAAATGACACACTCAATGAACCCGAGTCTGTTTACAACATGTGATGTGACGTACTCAAGTAGCTCTTCTATGGTGTCTAACTGCATCAACGATGATGAAAACTGATTAATGATATGCAACTGATCTGTTTTGACTTCAAGTGCACTCGCGGTATCTAAATGTTTAGGCATAATAAAGAAAAATGAGCCAAATAATCTGTTAATTAATTACGTTAACCTACTATCAATATATCCACAAAGTTATTTTCAAAAAAAACTGAAACTGGTGTAAACTACGCACCTGAATATAAACGAAAGTAAGTCAATTAGTGATTTAACCTCGTTTAAGCTATCCCTCTAACTCTTAGCCGTGGAAACCAGCAATGTCAGATTTAAATACGATTCAAACCCTCACCATTACACGACCAGACGATTGGCATATTCATTTACGCGACGGTGATCAATTGGTCGATACTGTCCGTGATGCAAGCCGCTACATGGGTCGTGCGATTATTATGCCTAATCTTGTTCCACCGGCTACCTGTACCGATAGTGCATTGGCGTATTATGAGCGTATTAAAGCGGCTGGCCCACAGGGTGATTTTGAACCACTAATGGTGCTTTATCTCACTGATAAAACGAGCCCAGAAGAGATAAAAAAAGCAAAAGCAACAGGAAAAATTGTTGCTGCAAAGCTTTACCCTGCAGGTGCGACAACAAACTCTGACTCGGGTGTTACATCAATTAAGAATATTTACCCAGTTCTAGAAGCGATGCAAGACGTCGGTATGTTATTACTTGTTCATGGTGAAGTGACAGATTCATCGATAGATATATTTGACCGTGAAAAAGTGTTTTTAGAAACCATTCTTGCCGATGTTGTGAATGATTTCCCAAGCTTGAAAATTGTCCTTGAGCATATCACCACAAAAGATGCGGTAGAGTTTGTTAATAGCGCACCAGATAATGTTGCTGCAACAATTACAGCTCATCACCTTTTATACAATCGTAACCATATGTTGGCAGGCGGCATTCGTCCACATTATTACTGTTTACCTATACTGAAGCGCAATATCCATCAGCAAGCGCTGATTGCGGCGGCGACAAGTGGCAGTAAAAAGTTTTTCTTGGGAACCGACTCTGCACCGCATTATAAAGATAAGAAAGAGGCTGCTTGCGGTTGTGCGGGTGCTTATACCGCACATGCAGCGATTGAACTCTATGCAGAAGCGTTTGAGGAAGCGGGGGCTTTAGATAAGCTAGAAGGCTTTGCGAGTCATTATGGCCCTGACTTTTACGGTTTGCCGCGCAATTGCGATACCATCACGTTAGTGAAAGAAAGTTGGACAGTGCCTGCTACTTATAAATTAGGCGATTCGCAGGTAGTGCCTATTAAGGCCGAAGCGCAAATGGACTGGCAAGTAAAGTAAGATAAAATAAAGAAATAAAAGCCCATCAAAGTTGATGGGCTTTTTTCATTGTAATTTAATTGTTTAGAAATACGCCTGTCATATTTTTAAAACTGAAGGTTGACCTTAAAATAATTTTCGATTAATAGAGCTAAAAGACATTTATTGTGTTAGTCTTAAGTTGCTTTGAGTTTTTGCGTATTGAATTTACGGATAATGTGCGGCTTGTACGGTTACCGGTTGGTTATTAGTTCTTCCTGTACTTTACCCCAAGTTTATTGGGCATTCACTCAGGGAGGATAGAGCCATTATGGCTGAATTTTAATAATTGACTTACAGGAAAATTTGGTATGTCAAACACGGTTACTGGTAAAGTTAAGTTCTTCAACGAAGCTAAAGGCTTTGGTTTTATTGAACAAGAAAATGGTCCTGACGTATTCGTACATTTCAGTGCTATCACAGGTACAGGCTTCCGCACTCTTAGCGAAGGCCAACAAGTATCTTTCGGCATCAAACAAGGTCAAAAAGGCCCTGAAGCTGAGAACGTAGAAGTAGCATAATTTTTTATGTGAAACTTAGTACATTTTGGTGAAACAGTTTCTGTTTCACCAAAATTCATTCTTAATAAACACACTTCCTCTGCATAATTTAATCAATTACTTCTCATGTACCGAAATTATATTCCTCCAAAGGCATTAATTTAGGTTTTTTATATCAGCCATTCGGCTATAAGTTAAATAACTATTCCTTAAAAGCTACTCTCCATAACTAAAGTATTATATGCTTTGCGCAGGATCTATTTAATGTGACATTGATAGTTGTGTAATTTGGTAGTTTTTATCACTCAAGTTACGATTTCAAACTGGTGATAATAAGTTTGAAGATATTTTCAACAATCTGAAAATTTCCCGCTAAACTTAGTACAACTCGAACGTAGAAAAAATGCTGAGTAATTCATACTTGTTTGATAAAATATAATGAAGGTTTGCTAATTGATGAGCATAGGAAACAATATTCTGCTGGTAGACGATCACCCGATGGTGGCAACAGCAATTAAAATGGTGCTAGCGAAGTCAACTCTCGTAAACGAAGTTCAAGCTGTTGCAAGTCAAAAGGAGGCGCTGCAGTTTTTAAAGAATAATAATGTTGCGCTAGCGATTCTAGATATTGAACTGGAAGACTCCGACGGCTTTAGTTTATACAAGCGAGCTGTCAGTGGCGGTTTTACTGGGAAAGTGTTGTTTTTGTCAGCTAAGCAAGACAAACACATTATTCGTACCGCTGCTAAATTAGGTGCACAAGGCTTTGTTAATAAAGCAGAAAGCTTAGAAGACATTTCGTCAGCTGTTGAAATGATTTTGCGAGGTTACACGTTTTTTCCACAAGACCACTTAGTGGCCTGTGAAAAAGACATTGATGAGCTGCTTACTGAGCGTGAACTTGCGGTAATGAATTATTTATTGCAAGGACTATCCAATAAAGATATCGGTGAGAAGCTATTTATTAGCAATAAAACAGTGAGCACCTATAAAGCAAAGATTTTTGAAAAGCTTGAGGTAGACTCAATAATATCGTTGGCAAAGCTTGTAAAAGATCGCGCGGTATTCTAACCAATTTCTTGATGACACATAACACGCTCACTGTATTCATCCTTCCAGTCGGAAGGGTGAATTGCCTGCTTATTGAACATTAATCTCTTTTTAATGCATAAAAATTCTTCAAAACCGTTTTGTTAGAAAAAAAAGAGATTTTTTTTTTCACTTATCTTTACCTATTTAAACTTTTATTAAATGTTACATTTATGTTTAAGTTTGAATCTAATCTGAACGGAATGATTGCCAATCAAGGGTTATAGAACCTTAACGCGAACACCTCTGTTATATTTTTGTTAATTCATTGTTTTGGCTATTTTCATAGCAACGACGAGTGACCAAATTTTTCCGATGAAACCCGAACATCAAGTTGACAGACTCTAATGCATTTAGCATTATTGGAGGGTTGATATCTATTAAAAGATATCAGGGTTGTCCTCTTCGGAGGATAATTAAATTATAAAAGTAACATTACTTAATTGGTTGGGAACTATGTCTGTTAAAATCAGAAAGAGTCTTGTAGCATCTGCGTTGGTTGGCGCTTTTGCATTTGCAAGCAGCAATGTGATTGCAGATCCTTTGAAAGATGTGCAAGATGCAGGTCAACAAATTCAAAAGGCTGCTGTTAAGTCTCAAACTAAAATTGACAATGTATATGGTCAAACTCAAGAGCTAATCGCTGAGTACCGTAGCGTTGTTGATGAAACTGAGCTAATGAAGGTTTATAACGATCACGTAGCACGTTTGGTCGCTGACCAAAACGCTTCTATCGAATCGTTTGACCGTCAAATCGCAACAATCGATAACACGAAACAAAACGTTGTGCCTTTGATGTATCGCATGATCGATACGCTTGAGCAATTCATCAAAGCGGACGTTCCGTTTAATCTTGAAAACCGTCTAGCACGTGTTGAAAGACTTCGTGACATCATGGCGTCAGCATCAGTTACTACATCTGAAAAATTCCGCCAAGTTCTTGAAGCTTACACTGTTGAAACTGCGTACAGCTCAGCTGTAACTGCTGCTCAAGGTACTCTTGAGATCGATGGTAAGAGCATCAACGTTGACTTCGGTCGTTTAGGTCGTATTACTTACGTAGCTCAGTCTTTTGACCTTAAGCATGCGTGGGTATGGGATAACAACACTAAACAGTGGAAAGAATTAGGTGAAGAATACCTAAAACCTGTTAAAGAAGTTATTCGTATGGCGCGTAAACAAGCGACATTAGAACTTGTTAAACTACCAATCTTTGGCGCGGAGTAATCAATAATGAAGAAACTATTTAAAGGTTTTGCTGTTGCAGCAGTACTATCTGTTTCTGCAGGTACCGCGCTTAATGCACATGCAAACACTGATGCTTTAGACAAAATTCTTGAGCAAGTTAAGCAAGAACGTATCTCTGAAGGTAAATTAAATAAGCAACGTGAACAAGAGTTCCTTTCAGCTCGCGCTGACAAGCAAGCGTTACTTAACAAAGCGAAAAGTGACCTAGCTGCTGAAAAAGCGCGTGGTGACCGTTTAGCTAAAGAATATGCTCAAAACGAAAATACTTTAGCTGAGAAAGAGCAAGCTCTTTTAAATGCACAAGGTACGTTAGGTGAGATGTTCGGTGTTGTACGTCGTGCAGCAGCTGATGCAATCGGTTCAATCGAAGCATCACTTGTTTCTGCTGAAAAGCCAGGACGTGCTGAAGTACTTCGCTCATTAGCTGCAGCGAAAGAACTTCCAACAGTTCGCGAATTAGAAGAGCTTTGGATTTCACTTCAAACTGAAATGACTGAGTCTGCAAAAGTTTCAACATTTGAAACTGAAGTTGCTGGTCTTGACGGTTCATCTTCTGTGAAAAAAGTAACGCGTATCGGTAACTTTAACTTAGTAACTGATGATGGTTATTTAATTTACTCTCCAGAAACGAAAGCAATCCAACCTCTAGGTAAGCAACCTGATAGCTACATCCTAGCGGGTATTAGCGATTTAGAAAATACATCTGCTGACAACTATGCTGGCGTATACATCGACCCGACTCGTGGCGCGATCTTACGTATCAATACGCAGAAGAAATCGTTAATGGAATACTATGAGCAAGGTGCTGAAGTTGGTTATATCATCACAGTATTATTACTTGTTGGTCTACTAATCTTCGTAGTACGTTTCGTTGATCTTGCGCTTACTAGCACTAAGATTAAGAGCCAGCTTAAAAACCTTTCTACTCCGAATACAAACAACCCACTGGGTCGTATTCTTAAGGTTTATGCTGACAACAAGAATCAAGACGTTGAAAACCTTGAGCTTAAACTTGACGAAGCTATCCTACGTGAAACGCCTCGCATCGAAGCTGGTATCAACATCATCAAGATCTTGGCAGCAATCGCACCATTACTTGGTCTACTAGGTACGGTAATCGGTATGATTCTTACGTTCCAAACAATCACATTGTTCGGTACGGGCGATCCGAAGATCATGGCTGGTAATATCTCTCTAGCACTTGTAACTACAGCGTTAGGTCTAATTGCAGCTCTACCACTTATCCTACTTCACTCAATTGTTGCTGGTCGTAGTAAGTCGGTTTTACATGTCCTTGATGAGCAAAGCGCTGGTATCATCGCAGCTCACGCGGAGAAGGAGAAAGCCTAATGCTAGTCCTGATGGAGATCTGGGAATCTATCAGGGATTTTGTTGGCACAGGCGGCCAGGTTTTATACGTGGTCGCGATAGCACTCTTTCTTATGTGGGTTTTAATGATTGAGCGCTATTGGTTCCTACTAGCTGAGTTTCCTCGTATGACGAAGGATATTGTAGCTCAGTGGGATGCCCGCCAAGACACTACGTCTTGGTACGCACACAGAATCCGTGAAGCATGGATTTCTGAAGCGTCTGAAAAATTAGATCAGCGTATGTTGTTGATTAAGACATTGGTAGCTATTTGTCCTTTAATCGGTTTATTAGGTACTGTAACGGGTATGATCGCGGTTTTCGAAACCATGGCTACTCAAGGTACTGGTAACGCACGTTTAATGGCATCAGGTATTTCAATGGCAACAATCCCAACAATGGCTGGAATGGTTGCGGCACTATCTGGAGTATTCTTCAGCTCACGCCTTGAAGCGAGAGCAAGAATGGCGAAAGCTAAACTTGTAGATAGCATGCCTCATCACTAGAGAGAGAATTAAATATGGCACGTAAACAACGTTTTCGTGAAGAAGAAGAAGCAGCGGTTGACATGACGCCAATGCTTGACATCGTATTTATCATGCTTATTTTCTTTATCGTAACTACATCGTTCGTTAAAGAGGCTGGTATCGAAGTCAATAAACCTAAGGCAGCCCAAGCTACGAAGCAAAAAAATGCAAATATTTTTGTTGCTATTCGTGCTGACGGTGCGATCTGGATTGATAAACAACAAGTAGACGTTGAACGTGTTTCAGCTAAACTTGAAAGTTTATTAGCAGAACAACCTACTGAAGTTGTAATTTTGCAAGCTGATAAAGAAGCAAAACACGGCGTAGTAGTTAAAGTTATGGACCAGATCAAAGCGACGGGTGATAACCTTAAAATTTCAATAGCTGGAGATCAGTAATGATTCGTTTTCTGTTTTCACTGATTGCAGGTGGGGCAGTTACTTTCGGCTTGTTCTACTTCATGGCGTACCTCATCTCCGGTGGAGCTGATCGTGCGACTGAACAAAAAGAACAGATTGTAGTCGAAATTATGACGAATCCGCCTGAATCTAAGGTGCAGGAGAGGAAGCGTGTTCCGCCTCCGCCTCCGCCACCGCCAAAGCAGCCGCCTAAGCCGCAGCCGCCTCAGCCGGAAAACAGCAACCCTAACACTGGTGGTTTGTCATTTAATATGCCAAGCATCGATGTGGGTGGCACAGCTGGAGGCCTAAGTGGTCCAGGTGCATTTGGACGTGATGGTGATGCGACACCTATCGTTCGTATTGAACCAAAATACCCTACGCAAGCAGCGCGTGACGGTAAAGAAGGTTGGGTTCAACTTTCATTTACTATCAATGAAGTAGGTGGTGTAGAAGATGTTGAAGTGATCGATGCTGATCCAAAACGTATCTTTGACCGCGAAGCTAAACGTGCACTTCGTAAGTGGAAATACCGTCCGAAAATCATCGATGGTAAACCACAAAAACAATTTGGTCTTCAAGTACAACTAGACTTTAAACTTAACCAAGGCAACTAAGGAGGCGAGTAATGAGAAATTTATCTAAAGTAACAGCACTTGCGCTTCTTATGACTCTTTCAGGTGTGGTTTTCACTGCACCTGCTTTAGCAGCGCCAGATTACGCGAAGATTGAAGCGCGTAAAAAAGCAAAAACTAAAGTAATGGGTGAGCGCGTTGGTAAGAAAGTTATTAAAGCATTCGACCTGTACAATGAAGAGAAGCTTGATGAAGCGATTGCATTACTTAAAGAAATTGATCCATCGGATGAGTTTGATAAGGCAACTGTTGATCGCTACCTAGGTCAAATGTACGCTCAAAAAGAGCAGTACAAACTGGCTATTAAGCATGTCGCAGCGGCGGTGAAACCTGATGTATTAAACTTTGCTGACCAATCGCAAGGCTTAAAACTATTAGGTGACATGTACGCGGGTACTGAGCAATACGCAAAAGCAAAAGATGCGTATTACGCTTGGATGGACTTCACAGGTGAAGAAGACGACAAAGTTTACACTCGTATTGCGCAAGCAAACTATGAGTTAAAACAGTTTAACGACGTTCTTCCAGCTGCAAACAAAGCAATCAAATTGGCGGAGGAGCCTTCTAAAGCTTCTTACCAATTAAAGCTAGCTGCCTATTTTGAACTTAAACAGTACAAAAACATGGTAGAAGTAGCGGAAGAGATTGTTCGTGTT
The DNA here is from genome assembly GCF_013423925.1 of Pseudoalteromonas sp. JSTW. NCBI lineage: Bacteria > Pseudomonadati > Pseudomonadota > Gammaproteobacteria > Alteromonadales > Pseudoalteromonadaceae > Pseudoalteromonas > Pseudoalteromonas sp. JSTW. The sequence goes on along the minus strand of NZ_CP058972.1, from coordinate 2,183,768 downwards.
TGGCCTGAAGACAAAAAAGCCTGGGTTGGTTTAGGTAAATACTACCTTCAAACTGAAGACTTCAAGAAAGGTCTAGCGACCATGGAAGTTGCCTATAAAAATGGCTATTTTGAAAACGAAGTTGAATACAAAGTACTTTCTAACTTTTACTCGTTAAACGAAATTCCTTACAAAGCAGCTATTGTGCTTGAAAAGGCAATTAACGAAGAAAAAGTGGTTCGTAACAAGCAAAATATCAGTGCAGTGGCATCTAACTATCACCGCTCAAAAGATATTGAGAAAGCAGCTAAGTACTATGAAGAAGCGGCTAAATTTGATGACGATGCAGAGCTTTATCGCAAAGCAGGTTCATTACTTTTACAATCGCAAAATTATGGTGCAGCCGTTGTTCGTTTGAACAAGGCATTAGAGTTAGGTTCTGATAAAACGGGATCTATCTATACAGACTTAGCTGAAGCTTATTACTACCAAGAAAAGTATAAGCAAGCGTATGCTGCTATTACAAAAGCAATGGATGATCCGCGCACGCGCAAATTTGCGAAGAGCTGGTCGACCTACATCAAAGATAAAGCCGCTCGCAACGGTGTAAAAATCTAATTGATGTTGTTTTAAAATAAAAAGCCCCTCTGGGGCTTTTTTTATGGAATTTTATTATGATAAGACAGATCGTTTTGTTGTTATTAGTCAGTGTCATGTTATCTGCTTGCAGTGAGCAAAGTGATCGCTTTAGCACGTATACCGAAGGACAACAGCAAATTGGCAATATAAATAATCTTTTATCAACCCAGCTAGACAATGGTGGCAAAACATATTGGCCATTTTCTGAAGCGTACTTACAGGCTCGTCATCTTGCTTACCAAGGCTTAGCAAATGTTGAGTTGAGTGATTCACAGCAAGCGCAGTTAAATTATTTAATTATTGCGCAGCGATATCCAGAACGATTTTTTGTATGGCCCGTACAGCGTGATGTGATAAGTAATGCTATAAAGCAAGATGATTACACACCGGAAGCGCTCTGCAAGTGGATAGAGCGAGTAGAAACAAAACTCATAGAGGCTGAGCAAAGTAATTTAAGGCTTAATAAGCTTGAGCTAAAGTTGTTACGCAGTATGGTGATATCTCACCTCGATAATAATAATGAAAATGTCGTGATGGCACTAACGAAGCTTAATCAATATTTAGCGCAATACAAGCCTCGAACAAAGCTGGGGTTAGTTGGGCTTGCGAATGGTAAGGATTGGTATCAAAGTAAACTTAATTATTTTGCCAATACAACAAAGCCACCCTTGTCTTGGTTAAGTGAGATTCAGCATTTACTAAAAGAAAAGCCCACAGTCGATTTGTCATCACCTGTTTTTTCATCACATAACAAGCCACTCGTGTTGCAGTATTTAGAGGACGGCGATTTACATGCTGGGCTTGACTGGCAATTAGATTTCATTGATGTCAAACAAAGTAAACGTCAATTGAATCAAGATGAACAATACTTTTGGTCTGTAATGATGGAAACCGATTTAGGGATTCATTATCACACTTGGAATGAGCAACAAGCACGGGTAAATTTAATGAAGCGTTTAAGTGTTAATCAGCAGCAGGCTGATTGGCTAATCGAAGATATTGTACTTTATCCTGCAATGAGCTTTATTTTTGCGCGTTAACTAGGTTATCTATTCAACACTGCGCTTTAAGGAGCGCAGTGTCGGCAGCGTTGGCTTGCAGGGTCTGCAATTAAACGCTCATTATCAATTTTTTCCTCACAGTCACAGCAATAACCATATTGACCAATATCAATTTGGCACAGTGCTGCTTCGAGTTTTTCTAACCGAGATATCAATATTTGAAATTCGGGTCCGAGATTATTCGCTGTCATTTCTAACCAAACAGAAGGCGGGTTATCCTTAAGTTGCGAGAGTAGTAGCTGATGGTGACCTTGATTAGAACTAGCCAACATATCAAGTAAACGTTGTCTAACCTGCGCCAGTTCCGCAGATAGCTTTGTTTGGATTTCAGTATTGTTCATCGCGTTTGTTCCAAGTGGGCAATACTTTAATTATCCAACAAAAGCGATCCATTAGTTATGATTTGCATCAAAACTAGGCGCTTTGGCATACTTTCTTAGTACATTTGCAACGTCATCTTTCGCTTTTAAACGTCTAATTTCATCAAAAAGTGTATGTGCTTGTGGGTATTGGCGTTTCAGATAACCAAGCCACTGCTTGGTGCGAGAAGCAAAATATTTTTCACACTTACTCTCGTCTTGGTGCATTGATGAGTGAATAATGTGGTAAATAACATGTTCCCATTGCAGTGGAGTATATGTTTCATTGTTTACATGCGCTTTAATTTGCATTGCAAGATCTGGCATTGCCAAGGCGCCTCTGCCAAGCATTAAGTTTTGACATTGACTACGAATCTGGCACAGCATTGCGTCTTCGACTTGCCATATTTCACCATTAGCCACTACAGCAATATCTTTATTTTTAATTAATGGCGGGATTTTTTCCCAGTATGCAGGAGGGTTGTAGCCATCACGTTTTGTTCTTGCATGGATAGCGAGGCTAGATGCACCCGCGCTGACTACCGCATCAACGATTTCTTGGCTATTACTATCATCATCAAAACCCAGTCTAATTTTAGCGCTTACTTGATGTTTGCTATCTACAGCATCGCGAACCGTTTTAATGATGTCGTACATATGCTCCGGATCTTTCAATAGTACTGCGCCGCCTTTACTTTTATTGACCGTTTTTGCGGGGCAACCAAAATTTAGGTCAATACCGTGTGAGCCTAAGCTAATCGCCTTTACAGCATTTTCAGCTAATGCATCTGCAACTTGGCCAAGTAGCTGAATTCTCACTGGTGTTCCAGCACGGGTGTAGCCATCTGTTTTTAATTCAGGGCAGTAGCGATGAAATACACGTTCTGGAAGTGTTGCATCAACAACACGCACAAATTCAGTCACGCATAAATCAAACCCACCTATGTCAGTAAGAAGCTGTCTCATTTTAAAATCGACAACGCCTTCCATTGGTGCTAAAACTAGTTGCATAATACCATTAAACTTAATGAAAAATTGGACGCGTATTTTACCTGCAATTAGCAACTTGATAAATCGTAATTTGCTTTGTAGGGCGATTTACTAAAATAATTGCATAAATATGAAATTAATTTTTAATCGTCGGGTCTTGTTTAATATACCTTATAAAAAAGAGAGTCATCGTATGAACACAGTTAAGAAAAACTCAATTGCATTAACATTAGGCGCCGTTGTTGTGGGTGCATCAAGCTTTGTAGCCACAGATGTAAATGCAAACCCATTTGAGTTCCAACAAATGCAAGCGGGTTACCAGCTTGATGCTGCTGAAGGCAAATGTGGCGAAGGTAAATGCGGTGCCGAGAAAAAGGCAGAAAAAGAAGGCAAATGCGGCGAAGGTAAATGCGGTGCCGAGAAAAAGGCTGAAAAAGAAGGTAAGTGCGGCGAAGGTAAATGCGGCGCTGACAAAAAAGCAGCCAAAGAAGGTAAGTGTGGCGAAGGTAAGTGCGGCGCTGACAAAATGGCATCTAAAAAAGCAGCCAAAGAAGGCAAGTGCGGTGAAGGAAAATGCGGCGCTGACAAAATGGCATCTAAAAAAGCAGCCAAAGAAGGCAAGTGCGGTGAAGGAAAATGCGGCGCTGACAAAATGACATCTAAAAAAGCAGCCAAAGAAGGCAAGTGTGGCGAAGGTAAATGTGGCGCTGACAAAAAGGAATCTAAAAAAGCTGCTAAAGAAGGTAAATGTGGTGAAGGTAAGTGTGGTTCAAACCACTAAGCTTTTACTTAGCGAGTAAAAGGGCCATTTAGGCCCTTTTTAGTAGGAGATGATATGTCATTTGAATCGACCTTGGATTTTGGCCAAATTGGTTTAGGACTTCGACGTGAAATGCTTGATGATATGCTCGCAGATGTCCCAAAGCCAATTGATTTTTTAGAAGTGGCACCAGAAAACTGGTTGAAGCTAGGCGGTCGTTTTGCTAAACAGTTTAAGCAACTTACAGAGCAACATGCATTTATTTGTCATGGTTTATCGTTATCAATCGGCTCACCCGCTGCGCTGGATGTCGAGTTTGTAAAATCATTAAAAGCCTTTTTTAAAGAGCATAACATACGCTTGTTTAGTGAACATTTAAGCTATTGTTCGGGAGAGGGTCATATGTATGATTTAATGCCAATTCCTTTTACTGAAGAAGCTATTAAACATGTTGTTTCACGTATTAAACAGGTTCAAGATATTTTAGAGCAGACTATCGCTATCGAAAATGTGTCGTACTATGCGGCTCCAGGCCAAGAAATGACGGAGCTTGAATTCACAAAAGCGATACTTGAAGAAGCAGATTGCCAACTCTTACTCGATGTTAATAATATCTATGTAAACTCAATAAATCATGGCTACGATGCAACGCATTTTTTAATGGGCTTGCCTAGCCATCGAATAGCGTATGGACATGTTGCGGGGCATTATACTGAAGCTGAGGATTTATTAGTCGACACGCATGGCTCACCCGTTATAGACCCTGTTTGGCAGCTGCTAGAAAAGGCGTATGATGTGCACGGTGTGTTTCCAACACTGCTTGAGCGTGACTTTAATATACCGCCAATGAATGAGCTTCTTGCTGAGCTGGCAATTATTAATAACTTACAACGAGCAGCTTTAAAAACAAATCAACCAACGGTGAAACAAAGTGCCTAGTCATTTTATTGAAGTCCAACAGCAATTTATGGCGCATATCCGTGATCCTGCTCACAACGCAAAACCAGCTGATGTTGAAGAGCGACGAATGGCGATTTATCGTGACTTATTTTTCAATAATGTTGATGGTTTTGTAAGTTCAGCATTTCCTGTTTTAAAAAGTTTGTATAAAGAAGATGATTGGCAACAAAGAGTGCGGCAGTTTTTTAGTAAACATGATTGCAGTTCCCCGTTTTTTTTAGACATTGCAGGAGAGTTTTTACAGTTTCTTGCTGGCAGCTACACAAAGCAAAAAAACGATCCGCCATTTATCCTCGAATTAGCCCATTATGAATGGGTTGAACTCGATGTATCGGTGTCACATCAAGGTAGTCATGAAATAAATTTAGAAGCTAACCAAGTTGCGCGTGCAGGTTTATATTTAACCAGTTTGGCTCGTAATTTAAGTTATCTTTACCCAGTACATACAATCAGTCAGGATCATCAACCTACAGTGCCTGCCAGCGAACCCTATTATTTTGTTGTGTATCGCGATAACAACGATGAGGTACAATTTCTCTCAACAAATGCAATGACCGCTTTATTGTTAAGTATTATCGAATCACAACCCGGTATTGATTTAGCTGAGGTATGTCAGCAGGTTGCAAAACATGTTCCACAATTTACATTAGAACAGCTGTATCAAGGAGCATTAAGTACACTGAGTTCAATGGCTGAACGAGGCGTCATTGTCACTCAGCGAGCACCTTAAAAAACAGCATAAACGCTTTATTGATGTAAGCACTTCGACTATTATGTGCGCTTTGTTTTATCGTGCTTAATAGAAAGGTAGTAATTATGTCGAATGATAAAGACTTTAAAGATCCGTTCAACGCAACGTATTTTATTGCGTTCCTAGCAGTGTTTGCTGGTATTGGTTGCCTTAACGCTATCCTAGGCTGGATCACCGCTTTATCTTAATATGCGTATGCAAATTTAAGACATCAGGCTGCAATGCAGCCTTTTTTGTGCTTATTTCAAAACTTGCTACCGACTTTTAAATAAGGCGATGTTATACTCGCAAGCTTTGTTATATTAACTATTGAGCAGTATAAATTATGACTCAAGCAACTTCAGCGCTCATTAAACAGAGCATTGCAACTATCGCTGATTACCCTAAGCCAGGTATTATGTTTCGTGACGTAACAACCTTAATGGCAAACGCAGACGCTTTTAAAGCAACAATTGATAGCTTTATTTCTGCGTACAAAGATCAAGGATTTACTAAAATCATTGGTACAGAATCACGTGGCTTTATTTTTGGTGCACCCCTATCTTATGCGCTGGGTATTCCGTTTATTCCTGTGCGTAAACCAGGCAAGCTTCCGCGTGAAGTCATTTCGCAAAATTACCAATTAGAGTATGGTGAAGATACACTTGAACTTCATACTGATGCTATCGTTGCAGGTGATAAAGTGTTATTAGTAGATGACCTACTCGCGACAGGCGGCACAATTGAAGCAACGGCTAAACTTGTTGCTAAATTAGGTGGTCATGCAACCGATGCTGCTTTCGTTGTTTCATTACCAGAGCTTGGTGGAGAGCAGCGTGTTGCACAAATGGGCATTAAAATTCTAAAGTTGGTTGAATTCGAAGGCGAATAATTAATGAGTTATCAGGTTCTAGCAAGGAAATGGCGACCACAAACCTTTCACGAGTTAGTGGGACAGTCTCATGTTAAGCAAGCGTTAGTTAATGCATTAACACAAAACAGACTTCATCATGCTTATCTCTTTACTGGAACCCGTGGGGTGGGTAAAACAACCATCGCACGTATATTTGCTAAAAGTCTAAACTGCGATAAAGGAATTTCTGCAGAACCTTGTGGTCAATGCTCAAGCTGTACCGACATTGAAGCGGGTCGCTATATTGATTTATTAGAAATCGATGCTGCATCGCGTACCAAGGTAGAAGACACCCGTGAAATCCTTGATAACGTGCAATATGCACCAACGCGAGGTCGTTATAAGGTTTACCTTATCGATGAAGTTCACATGCTTTCAAAGCACAGTTTCAATGCGCTACTTAAAACATTGGAAGAGCCGCCAGAGCATGTGAAATTTTTATTAGCCACGACCGATCCACAAAAACTGCCAGTGACAATTCTATCGCGCTGTTTACAGTTTAATTTAAACGCGTTATCACAATCAGAAATTCATGATCAACTTGCTCATGTTCTTAATCAAGAACAATTAAGCTTTGATGATAAATCGTTGTCTATCCTTGCTAAAGCCGCCGATGGCAGTATGCGAGACGCCTTAAGCTTAACCGATCAGGCTATTGCTCAGACAAACGGTAATATTAATCATCAAGCTGTTCAAACCATGCTTGGTTTGATGGATACACATTACAGTCAAACCATGTTAGCAGCCGTTTTATGCCAAGATGGTGATGCACTTCTGGCCGAAGTGAAAGCGGTTGTCAGTCGAAACCCAAATTTTGTCGCCTTATTGGATGATTTAATTGCACTTACTCACCTTATTCAGCTTGTGCAATTAGTCCCCAGTGCCGCTGCACTTGATGAGACTAACCGAGACTTTATTGAGCAGGTTGCACAAACAACCGATGCTCAACAAATGCAAGTGTATTACCAGTTGCTGTTAAATGGTAAAAAAGATTTGCAATGGGCACCGGATGCAAAACTAGGGTTTGAAATGATCATGTTGCGTTTGTTGGCATTCCAACCGACACAATTTGCGCAAAGCCAAACACCGACAAATAGTCAACAGCAGGTGAAACCAAGTGGTGCAGGTGCACTACGTGATATCTTAAAAAAATCATCAGCTCAGCGTGAACAAGCAGCATCCGAGCAAACGTCTACGGCAGTAAACCAAGCACCTTTGCAGCCACAGCCAATAAAAGCCGAGCCTACGGTTACACAAGCGGCAGCACCACAGATTGACCTAAAACCTGAACAAAAAGTCGATAATACAGCTGAGCAGTCACAACAACCTAGTCAATCTTTTGATACGTTAGGGAGTTCTGATAAACAGTCAGCGGCTTCTTTGTATCAACAAAATAGTACCGATACGCCTGATATGCCAGCGACAGAATACTATGATGATTACGATGCTCAAATGGACTCATCGCTTGCAGCGCAATATGATGATGTGATGAGTAGCGCTTATGATCAGGGTTTTATTGCTAACGAGCCAGATGTGCAACCACTGCCGCAGGCAGAGCAAACAGCGCCTGTGCAATTACAACAGCAGCAAAGCTTGGCTCAATCGGCAATTGCACGTATTTTAAAAGATCGTAATATTTCTGGTGCAGGGCGTTTAAGCGGTGCTGCAAGTCAAACTGACATAAAGCCAGAGCCCGCGGAATCGACAGTACATGAGCCAACGCAACATGGTTCAGCATCAACGAATTTTCAACCTCAGCAGCAAACAGTGGCTGCTGATGTAAAAAAGCCAAGCCCCCAGCCGACGGGGGAGAGCAGTCATAAAGTAAAAAAAGTCGACTTTAAAGCAAAGCATCAAACCATAACAGAAAATTTAGCCCCTGAGTTGCTTGAGCAGATTAATCCACAAAAAGCACCGGAGCCTGTAGCAGAAGAGCCTAGTATTCCTGTTCCTGATGATTTTGAAAGCCCGATCAGCAGTATTAAATTTGCACACGAACAAGATGAATGGGCTTATTTAATAAAACGTATGGGACTAGGTGGGCGTATGCGTCAATTTGCGCTACATTCTATTTTCACAAAGAATGATCGTCAGCTTCATATTGAAGTCGACTCTTCACAACGTCACCTCGACAGCGCCGTACTAAGACAAAAGCTCAACGCAGCGTTAAGCGAGATTTATGGCCATAATGTAGAGCTCAATATCGACTTTGCAGATGGGGTGATAGATTCGCCTTATTTGATTCAGCAAAAGATTGATGCAGGCCGTCATCAACAAGCAATAGATGTAATAAATAGCGATGAGAACATTGTGCAATTTCAACAATTATTTAGCGCAATAATCGACGAAAACAGTATTCAGGCATTGTAATTACACACAATAGCCCTTATCTTCATGCCAATTAAAGTAGTTTAGAAAGAGAGACAGTTATGTTTAAAGGTGGAATGGGTAACATGATGAAGCAAGCGCAGCAAATGCAAGAGCGCATGCAAAAAGCCCAAGAAGAAATCGCAAACCTAGAAGTTGTAGGTGAAGCAGGTGCAGGCCTAGTTAAAGTAACGATGCTAGGTAACCACAATGTACGTCGTGTAGAGCTTGACGAAAGCCTAATGGAAGACGACAAAGATATGATCGAAGATTTACTTGCAGCAGCATGTAATGACGCTGTACGCCGTGTTGCCGAAGAAACACAAGAGCGCATGAGCAAAGTAACTGGCGGTATGCAATTACCACCAGGTATGAAAATGCCATTCTAAGTGAACATTTATGCAACTATCGCCTAGTTTAACACAGTTAATTGAAGCACTGCGCTGCCAACCGGGTATTGGCCCGAAGTCAGCACAGCGTATTGCTTTTCATTTACTTGAACGCGACCGCCAAGGGGGTAAACAACTTGGCCACGCACTCACAAAAGCAATGGATGAAGTAGGGCACTGTCAGTCTTGTCGTACCTTCACAGAGCAGCCTGTGTGCGATATTTGTTCAAGTGTTAAACGCCAAGATAGTGGTTTATTGTGTGTGGTTGAATCGCCAACCGATGTACTTGCTATTGAACAAACCGGACAATATCAAGGGCTTTACTTCGTTTTAATGGGTCACTTGTCACCAATTGATGGCATAGGCCCCAAAGAAATCGGCCTTGATATCCTAGAAAGTAAACTGCAAAACGGCGGCATTAATGAGGTGATCCTCGCAACCAACCCAAGTGTTGAAGGTGAAACCACAGCCCATTATATTGCAGAGCTTTGTCACAAATACCAAGTGAATGCTTCACGCATTGCTCACGGTGTGCCAGTTGGTGGTGAGCTTGACTTGCTTGATGGCATGACCCTAATGCATGCCTTTAGCGGGCGACGCGCAGTAAATCAAAACTAATACCCAAAACGGTATCAAAAGCCTGCTTAATGCAGGCTTTTTTGTGTTTTATCTCCAATTTACCTGCAAATTTAATTTTTTGCCTTGAAGTTCCTAAAGCCTGCCCCATATATGAGTCATAGTGCAGATAAGACACTTTGTTAATTGGAGATTTACACAATGACTGCAGCACAAAAAGAAACATTAGGCTTTCAAACAGAAGTCAAACAACTATTAAACCTGATGATTCATTCTCTTTATTCTAATAAAGAGATTTTCCTACGTGAACTCGTATCAAACGCGTCAGATGCGGCAGATAAATTACGTTTCCTTGCGCTTTCAAATGGCGATTTATATGAAAACGATGCCGACTTAAAAGTACGTATCAGTGCCGATAAAGATGCAAACACAGTGACTATTACTGATAACGGTATCGGTATGAGCCGTGAAGATGTAATTAACTCATTAGGTACGATTGCAAAATCAGGCACGGCAGAGTTTTTTCAAAACTTAACGGGTGACCAAAGCAAAGATTCACAATTAATTGGTCAATTCGGTGTAGGCTTTTACTCAGCATTTATCGTTGCGGATAAAGTAACGGTACGCACCCGTAAAGCCGGTGAGAGCCAAGGTATTGAATGGCAATCAGCTGGTGAAGGCGAATACACGCTACAAGAAATTGATAAGCCAACCCGTGGTACTGAAATTATTCTTCATTTACGTGAAGACGAAAAAGAATTTGCTGATGAATATCGCTTACGCAGTATCGTTACTAAATACTCTGACCATATTTCAATTCCTGTTGAAATGTACAAAGCAGAAGTACCAGAATCTGAAGGTCCTGATGGCGAGAAAATCCCAGCACAACCAGGCGAATGGGAAGGTATTAACCGCGCAACGGCACTGTGGACTCGCGACAAGTCAGAAGTAACAGACGAAGAATACAAAGAATTCTATAAACATATTGGTCATGATTGGGAAGAGCCATTAAGCTGGGCGCATAACAAGGTTGAAGGTAAAACTGAATACACAAGCTTGTTATACATCCCGAAAAAAGCACCATTCGATTTATGGAATCGTGACCGTCAAACAGGTTTAAAACTGTATGTGCAACGCGTTTTCATTATGGATGATGCTGAGCAATTTATGCCAAGCTACCTGCGTTTTGTGAAAGGTCTACTTGATTCAAATGACTTACCACTTAACGTATCGCGTGAAATCTTACAAGATAACAAAGTGACACAAGCAATCCGTAAAGGGTGTACATCGCGTGTCCTTAAAATGCTTGAGCGCATGGCTAAAAACCGTGAAGAAGATTATCAAACGTTCTGGAACGAGTTTGGTCAAGTGTTAAAAGAAGGCCCAGCAGAAGACACGGCAAACAAAGAAGTTATTGCTAAGTTGCTGCGTTTCTCTTCAACACACACAGACGAAAGCACACAAAATGTATCGCTTGATCAATACATTGAGCGTATGAAGCCAGAACAAGATAAGATCTACTACGTGGTTGCTGATTCATTTGCTGCGGCAAAAAATTCACCGCACCTAGAAATCTTCCGTAAGAAAGGCATTGAAGTATTGCTACTAAGTGACCGTGTTGATGAGTGGATGATGAGCTACCTAACAGAGTTCAACGAAAAATCATTCCAGTCAATCACTCGTGGTGACTTAGACCTTGGCAACATGGATGATGAAGAAACCAAAAAAGCGCAAGAAGAGTCAGAAAAAGAAGTGGCAGGCTTAGTTGAACGTATTAAGACAGCCCTGGGTGATAGTGTTAAAGATGTACGCTTTACGCACCGTTTAACCGACTCGCCTGCCTGTGTTGTTGCTGATGAGCATGACATGAGCTCGCAAATGCAAAAACTAATGGAATCAGTAGGTCAAACAGTGCCTGAGCAAAAGCCAATTTTTGAGCTTAATCCAGAGCACCAACTTGTGAAGCATTTAAATGTTGAACAAGATGAAGACAAGTTTACTCAGTGGTCACATGTCCTACTTGACCAAGCATTACTGGCTGAGCGCGGTACCTTAAAAGACCCTGCTGGCTTTGTAACTCGCTTGAATAAACTAATGCTAGATTTAAGCAAGTAAGCGTTTTTACAGTTTGAATTAGAAAAGGAAGCCCAGCTTCCTTTTTTATTGCCGCTAATATAGGCAATTGGTATAAGTTACTTGAGGTATAGCCTCAGTTGTGGAAGAATTCAGGCTCTAAAAACAAAACTCCACTGATCGACCATAATTAAAGATTAGTATCACACAGAGGACAATGATATGCGCATTATTCTTTTGGGCGCGCCGGGTGCAGGTAAAGGTACTCAAGCTCAGTTTTTGATGGACAAATACGGTATTCCACAAATTTCTACGGGCGATATGCTGCGTGCAGCAATCAAAGAAGGTACACCGCTTGGTCTTGAAGCTAAAAAAGTAATGGATGCAGGTCAATTAGTATCTGATGAAATCATTATTGGTCTTGTTAAAGAGCGTATTGCAAAGCCTGATTGTGAAAAAGGTTTCTTGCTAGATGGTTTCCCACGTACTATTCCTCAAGCTGATGCAATGAAAGAAAATGGCGTGGTTGTTGACCATGTTATTGAATTTGATGTTGCTGACGAAATCATCGTTGAGCGCATGGGCGGTCGTCGTGTACACCCAGGTTCTGGCCGTGTATATCATGTTGTTTACAATCCACCAAAAGTAGATGGTAAAGACGATATCACAGGTGAAGACCTTATTATTCGTGATGACGATACTGAAGAAACAGTACGTAAACGTTTAGGTATTTACCACGACCAAACTAAACCACTTGTTGACTATTACCAAGCTGAAGCAAAAGCGGGTAACACTCAGTACCACAAACTGGATGGTACACAAGCTGTTGAAGCAGTAAGCCAACAACTTGGTGAACTACTTGGTTAATCTTAGGATTAACTAAGCAAAAAAACCGCCTGTTGGCGGTTTTTTGTTTTTAGTATCGCTGAGGTTATAGCTTTTTCAGTGCATCAATTGCGCTGTCGTAATCGGGCTCTTTAGAGAGGTTATCGACAAGTTGTTTGTAAACGATTTTGTGTTCCTTATCTAAAACGAACACTGCACGGGTTAATAACCCCATATCCTTAATGATCAAACCATAGTTTTGACCAAAGTCACGCCAAACAGAGTCAGACAATGCCGTGACCTTATCGATATTTTCGGCTTTACAAAAGCGTTTTTGCGCAAAGGGTAAATCAGCACTTAATGTTAGCATTGCAATGCTGGGAAACTCAGAAGCTACTTTTTCATTAAAATGTTTTGTTTGAATACTGCAAACGCCCGTATCAAGGCTTGGCACAACACTTAATAATACGGCTTGCCCTTGATAGTCGTTGAGAGTGACAGGGGTGAAATTACCATCTACGACCTTGAAGTTAGGGGCTTGCTGACCTACTTTAACACCTTGTCCAAGTAATGTGACGGGTTTCGATTGTGCAGAAACTTTGCCAGCATCTAAACTATTTTCTACTAAATCATTGGCATAACTGAATGTACAAACTGCTCCAAGAGCAAACATAAGAGGGCGTAACAACATTACTTCATTCCTTCAAATTAACGCATTTAACATCAGTGTATTATACTGAACCAATAGCTCCAAGGTTTACCACAATTTAAAATTGTAAATAACCTGTAGTTTGATTAACATGTGTGCGTAGTCCGATTTTTGTTTATAAAAATAATAATAAAGTTAGTGCATTTTGTATTAGCTAGTTCAAAAGTGCGTATTTAGAGAGAATATATGTCAACATCGGTATTAGTTTGTGATGATTCAAAATTAGCGCGTAGACAATTAGCGCGCTCTTTACCTGATGATTGGGATATAAAAGTCGAATTTGCTGAAAACGGCATTCACTGTATTGAACAAATTAAGCGTTTACAGCCCGAAATTTTATTTCTTGATTTAAATATGCCCGAAATGGATGGTTATGAAGTGTTGCAAGCCATTCAAGATCAAGGCTTACATGTATTAACCGTTGTCGTCTCGGGCGATATCCAGCCAAATGCGCATCAACGCGTGCTTGAACTTGGCGCAATCGATTTTATTCAGAAACCCTGCTCAGCAGAAAAGCTCGCGAACATTATTGAACATCATGGTATTAAAGACAAAGCCATGCGGGAGCGCTTAGCAAATAAGCTAGGTGAGCAAGTCGACCCCGATGTACGTGACATATACCAAGAACTCACCAATGTTGCTATGGGCCAAGCAGGGGACTTATTAGCACGTTTATTGAATGTGTTTGTAAAGCTTCCAATTCCGAACGTAAATGTACTTGAAGTCAATGAGCTTGATATGGCCTTGCGGTCGATTGATGCCAATGCCTCAACGTCAGGTGTGTGCCAAGGCTTTATTGGCGGTGGCGTGTCGGGTGAAGCGTTATTGCTGTTAAATGATTCGAGTTTTAAAGAAATTGCTTCGTTAATGAATTACGAAGGAGAGCTTAACAATAAAGTTGAGCTTGAACTGTTAATGGATGTCAGTAACATCTTAATAGGCGCTATTTTGAGTGGGCTGTCAAAGCAACTTGATATGCGTTTTAGTCAAGGTCATCCGGTGGTGTTAGGTCAGCATTGTGATGTGTCTGATTTGGTTAAAGCCAATAAATCACGTTGGCAACGAACTCTCGCCATTGAGATCAGTTACGGCATTGAAAATCACAACATTAATTGTGATCTTATGTTGCTGTTTACTGAGGACTCATTAAAAACTTTAAAATATAAAGTAGCTTATTTATTAGAAGACTAAACTATGCCTGCAGCCGATTTTAATATGAATGAACTCCATTGGTTAATGGATATGTTTAATACCGTTGATGTAGGCCTTGTGGTGCTTGATAGAGACTATAAAGTCTGCATTTGGAATGGTTTTATGGAAAACCATTCGGGTTTATTGCCAAGCGCAGTAAAAGACAAAGACTTATTTGATCTCTTTCCATCAATTGATGAAAAATGGTTTCGTAGTAAGTCTGAATCTGTGTTTATTCTTAATAATCGCTCGTTCACGATTTGGGAGCAGCAACCCTATATTTTCCGTTTTAAAAATTACCGTCCAATTACCGGTAAAGCGGATCATATGTATCAAAATGCTACCTTTATTCCGCTCACCACAACGACCGGCGAAGTATCACATATCTGTATTATTATTTACGATGTGACCGATGAAGCGGTGAATAAAAAAGAACTTGAAGACGTTAATGCGAAGCTCGAACAAATGAGTCGCACTGATGCATTGACACAGCTAACTAATCGCGGATTCTGGGAGCAAAAACTACGTAAAGAATACATGCGTATTTCCAGAAGCGGTGGCTGCAGTACGTTATTAATGTTTGATATCGACCATTTTAAAACCGTTAACGATGAGCATGGGCATCGTGCTGGTGATGAAGCACTGCGTCATATTGCTGATTTATTGAGAAAAACATTACGTGAAACTGATTTAGCAGGCCGTTATGGTGGTGAAGAATTTGCCGTAACTTTGCTTGATACGGATCATGAAGGTGCAATGATCTTTGCAGAGCGTTTACGTGCTCTTATTGAAAATTCGTCAATTTATTTTGGTGATAAACAAATTAAACTCACGGTGAGTATTGGCTTTGCGTGCTCTGATGAGAAAAAGTTTGAGCGTTATGAAAAGTGGATTGAAGCAGCTGATCAAGCCTTATACCACTCTAAACAAAATGGCCGTAATAAAGTGACGGCTTATTCAGACTTATGACACCAATTGCAAAACAAGACTTAATCTTTTTGAGGCATTAAACCTGTCGCTACCTGCGTTAAAAATGTCTGATTTACGACTGCATGGATGTATGCGCAATTGCCGAGAACATCTAAATAACGACATTTTTGCCGTGTTATCAACGCGGTTTTATTGCCTCAAAATAGACCACCTAATTAAGCTAATTGATATTAAGTCTGGCTTTAGTTATCGAAAGGAGGGATCACTAAAATATCCGTTTTTAGTAATTTCATAACCTTTTCTGCTGTATTACCAATAAGATGCCCTTTAATTCCTGTATTACCCACCGTACCCATTATTACAAGGTCTGCACTGAGTTTTGCGGCGATACTGGGGATCACTTGCTCGACGATACCTGCCTTAATTTCTAGCTTTTCTTTGAGGTTATATGACTCAATCAGTGCGCGTTGGGCACTGGGGAGTTTTTCATAAGCATTAATAACTTGCTCATCAGAAAAAACTAACCCCAAATCGCGTAAAAAGGGCGATACATGCACGGTATAACAAGCAAAAAAATCACTTTCATAATCAGCGGCATACGCTAGACCCATTTTTATCATTGCTTCGTTAAGACGATATTTAGTGGCTTTCTCACTGCCTAAGTCGAGCGCAGCGAGCACATTAGTATTGTTTTTCCACTTGTTATCAGCAGCTAAATAAAGCGGTAGGGGACTGAAGCGTATAAGCTGCCAATCAAGCTCACTAAACTGTGTTTCTGCATCAATATGACGCGTTTTAATCACAAGCTCGTACGCTGACGTATCAAGCTCATTAGCAAGCCACTGCTCAGGACTTTCATGCCAAAGCGTTTGGAATGTGTAGCTACCTTGCTCTAAATGGCTGTCAATTAAAGGTGATAGTGTGTCACGAATTTTACCTAATTCTTTATCCTGAATAGCAAGTGCTTCTTCGGGTGGAATCGAAAATAAAATACTGTTGGTATCTTCATAGCTAAATGCGACGATATCAATATGCCTAACCCCCTTCGCTTTTTGTTTGGCGTGAAGTATCGAGGTTTTGGCATCGGCGATAGCGTCGATGATGACCAGTATTTTTTTATCCATGTGATCTACTCTGTTGTGTGTCGTGCATCACTTTTTGGGCATTCACCAAGTAGTGAAATTTCACCGGTTGAAGATTCTTGTTCCAGTTTTACCTTAAACCCCCATAACCTGTAAAGGTGTTTCAGCACTTCATCTTTTGAGCCAGCTAACGGAATGTTTTTATGAGGTACATAGCGTAAGGTTAGAGAACGATCTCCTCTAATATCAACATTATAGATTTGTATATTGGGTTCATGATTACTTAAGTTATATTGTGCAGATAACGTTTCACGTACTTGTTGATAGCCCACTTCGTCATGTATCGCGCCGACATTAAGGGTTGGCTCTTTTTCATGATCAATAATAGTAAATAGCTTGAAGTCACGGATAATTTTAGGTGATAAAAACTGGCTAATAAAGCTCTCATCTTTAAAGTTTTGCATGGCAAAATGCAGGGTTTCTAGCCAATCGGCTCCAGCATATTCAGGGAACCACTTTTTATCTTCATCAGTGGGATTTTCACAAATTCGGCGAATATCAACCATCATATTAAAGCCCAATGCATAGGGATTAATACCAGAATAATAATTGCTGTTATAAGGCGGCTGATAAACCACATTGGTATGACTTTGTAAAAACTCGAGCATAAAGGCATCGGTGAGTTTTCCCTCATCATACAAGTGGTTTAAAATCGTATAATGCCAAAACGTTGCCCAACCTTCATTCATCACCTGCGTTTGCTTTTGGGGGTAAAAGTATTGTGAAATTTTTCGCACAATACGGATTACTTCACGTTGCCATGATTCAAGTAGCGGGGCATTTTTCTCTATAAAATACAGAATATTTTCTTGTGGTTCCTCAGGAAATCGACGCTCGTGTTTTTTCGACTCTTGTTGAGATGTTGGAATAGTTCGCCATAATTCATTCACCTGCGATTGCAGATAATCTTCGCGTTCTTGTTGACGCTTTTGCTCTTCATACAGCGAAATTCTTTGCGGGCGCTTATAACGGTCAACCCCATAGTTCATTAAGGCATGACAAGAGTCGATAAGGTTTTCTACCTCATTAATACCGTACTTCTCTTCACAGCGCGCAATATAATTTTTCGCAAATAATAAGTAGTCGATAATAGAACCTGCATCGGTCCAGGTTTTAAATAAGTAATTACCTTTAAAAAATGAGTTGTGGCCATAGCACGCGTGCGCCATCACGAGAGCTTGCATTGGCAAGGTGTTTTCTTCCATTAGGTAAGCAATGCAGGGGTCTGAATTTATAACAATTTCGTACGCTAACCCCATTTGCCCGCGTTTATAATTTTGCTCTGTTTGAATAAACTTTTTACCGTATGACCAATGACTATAACCGATAGGCATGCCTACGCTTGAGTAAGCATCCATCATTTGTTCAGCAGTGATCACTTCTATTTGATTCGGGTAAGTATCGAGCTTATAGATCTTTGCGACTCGCTCAATTTCACTTTGGTACTGTGCTAATAAATCAAACGTCCAATCAGGTCCGTCACTAATACGTTTATCGGCCATATTTTACCTCACTCGCAAGGCTATGCGGCGCCTTGCTGCTGACGATTCTTTTTAAATAATTCACGGAAAATAGGGTAAATGTCCTCTACACCACGAATATGTTGCATGGCAAAGTTGTCGTGTGTTTGTGCTATTGATTGATACTCACGCCATAAACTTTGATGCGCACGCGCCGTAATTTCTATGTACGCATAGTAACGTACTGCTTTGAGTAATTTATTGCGGAGTATTTCACCGCAATGAGGAGAGTCATCGGCCCAGTTATCACCATCAGATGCTTGTGCAGCATAAATGTTCCACTCATCTGCATGGTAACGTTCAGCGATAATTTCATTCATTAATTTCAGCGCACTCGACACAATAGTGCCACCGGTTTCTTGTGAGTAAAAGAACTCCTGCTCATCAACTTCTTTCGCTTGTGTATGGTGGCGAATGTACACGACTTCGATATCTTTGTAGCTGCGAGTCAAAAACTGATACAGCAAAATATAAAACCGTTTTGCCATATCTTTTGTTGCTTGATCCATCGAACCTGACACATCCATAAGGCAAAACATCACGGCTTTACTCGTCGGGTGGGGACGTTTTTCGTAATTGCGAAAACGTAAGTCGTAATTATCAATAAACGGCACGGCTTTTATGCGACTTTCAAGCTCTTCAATTTGACGCTCAAGCAGGGCAATGGCGGCTTTGTCGGGCTCTTCCTCTGCTTTCAAAAGCGCTAATTGTCCTTGAAGTTCGCTCAGATGTCGTTTTTTGCCCGCTGTCATTGCAACACGGCGAGCGAGCGAGCCTTGTAATGAGCGCACTATATCAATATTACTGGGCATACCATCGCTACAAAAACCAGCGCGATGCGTTTTCATTTGCACGAGTTTATCAAGTTGATTTTGCTGTAAGTTTGGCAGCTCTAAATCTTCAAATAATAAATCTAAATACTCGTCTTTAGAGATAGAAAAAACAAACTCATCTTGGCCTTCGCCCGAATCACTTGCGTCACCTTCGCCACTGCCACCCCCTTGACCGCCTCCTTGCGGGCGTTTAATTTTATCGCCTGTTGAGAATTGGTCATTTCCTGGATGTATTTGCTCCCGATCGCCCCCTCGTCCTTGATGAAATACAGGCTCACTAATATCGCGCTGTGGAATAGAAATACTCTCGCCACTGCTCGTATCGGTTACGCTGCGTTTATTAATGGCATCAGATACAGCTTCTTTAATCTGTTTTTTATAACGCCTGATGAAACGCTGACGGTTCAACGTACTTTTGTTTTTTCCATTCAGGCGTCGGTCTATAAAATGCGCCATAACAACCCCCTTGAAACAAACGTTTTTTACTGCGATTTTCTAACGCGTAAATACCATTCAGAAAGTAAACGTACTTGTTTTTGGGTATAGCCTTTTTCAACCATACGGTTGACAAAGTCTTCGTGTTTTTTCTGATCTTCGGCAGAAGTTTTCGCATTGAAAGAAATAACCGGAAGCAGATCTTCGGTGTTCGAGAACATTTTTTTCTCAATCACTGTGCGAAGTTTTTCGTAACTGGTCCAAAGCGGGTTTTTGCCTTGGTTGTGCGCACGTGCGCGCAGTACGAAATTGACAATCTCGTTACGGAAATCTTTCGGGTTCGAAATACCTGCTGGCTTTTCAATTTTTTCGAGCTCTGCATTTAATGCTGCTCGATCAAAAAGTTGGCCTGTATCTGGGTCGCGATATTCTTGATCTTGAATCCAAAAATCAGCATAGGTTACGTAGCGATCAAAAATATTTTGTCCGTATTCAGAATAAGACTCTAAATAGGCAGTTTGTAGTTCTTTGCCAATAAACTCGACATACTGCGGGATTAGATAGCCCTTTAAGTGACTTAGGTAGCGTTCTTCCACATCGGCTGAGAACTGTTCGCGCTCAATTTGCTGCTCTAAAACATAAAACAAGTGAACAGGGTTTGCTGCGACTTCTGTGGTATCAAAGTTGAACACTCGCGATAAAATTTTAAAGGCAAAACGTGTAGAGAGCCCAGTCATGCCTTCGTCAACACCTGCATAATCACGGTATTCTTGGTATGACTTCGCTTTCGGGTCGGTGTCTTTTAAGCTTTCACCATCGTAGACACGCATTTTTGAATAGATGCTTGAATTTTCTGGCTCCTTAATACGTGAAAGAGTGGTAAATTGTGCCAATGTTTTTAACGTGCCTGGTGCGCATGGCGCATCGTGAAGTTCACTGTTTTCAAGAAGTTTGTTGTAGATTTTCACTTCTTCAGAAACGCGTAAGCAGTAAGGTACCTTAACAATATAAACACGG
Source organism: Pseudoalteromonas sp. JSTW (assembly GCF_013423925.1). Classification (NCBI taxonomy): domain Bacteria; kingdom Pseudomonadati; phylum Pseudomonadota; class Gammaproteobacteria; order Alteromonadales; family Pseudoalteromonadaceae; genus Pseudoalteromonas; species Pseudoalteromonas sp. JSTW. The sequence goes on along the minus strand of NZ_CP058972.1, from coordinate 2,163,369 downwards.
TCCAAAAATGCTTCGTTGTTTTTGTTATTTTTAAATGTTTGCCACTCAGATTCATTCGAGTGAGCTAAAATCATGCCGTTGAAGGGAAGGGCACTAATACCTTCGGTGCCATTATAGTTACCTTCTTGGGTGGCCGTGAGTAGCGGGTGGAGTACCTTAATAGGTGCTTTAAACATTTCCACAAATTCCATCAACCCTTGGTTCGCTAAACAAAGTGCACCTGAATACGCGTAAGCATCAGGGTCATTTTGTGCAAAATGCTCAAGCTGACGAATATCGACTTTACCGACTAATGCCGAAATATCTTGATTGTTTTCATCGCCCGGTTCCGTTTTGGCGATCGCAATTTGATTCAAAATAGAAGGGTAGCGTTTTACCACTCTAAATTGGCTTATATCACCATTGAACTCACTTAAGCGCTTGGCTGCCCACGGTGACATCACTGTTTTTAAATAGCGTGGCTTAATGCCGTATTCTTTCTCGAGTAGTTCAGCATCTTCGTTTGGATCAAACAAAGCGAGAGGGTGATCATTGACAGGGGACCCTTTTATTGAATAAATAGGCACTTGTTGCATCAGGTATTTTAGTTTTTCGGCAATAGATGATTTACCCCCGCCCACAGGGCCAAGTAAATACAATACCTGCTTACATTCTTCTAAACCTTGCGCAGCATGCTTTAAGTAAGAAACGATTTGTTCAATGGCGTCTTCCATACCATAAAAATCGTGGAATGCAGGGTAGCGCGCAACGACACGATTGGAGAATAATCGGCTGAGCCGCGCATCGGTCGATGTGTCAATAATTTCAGGCTCACCAATGGCCATTAACAGGCGCTCAGGTGCGCTTGCGTAAGCTGATTTGTCCTTCTTACAGATCTCGAGAAATTCCTCAATACTGTATTCTTCTTCTTGCGCTGCTTCGTATCGTGATTGGTAATGCTCAAAAATACTCATAGAGACCTCCGAAAACCCGCTAAAATGACGTGTAATTAGATTAAGAAAAAAGCAAAGGTTAATTAAAGCTTAGTCACGATTTTGAATTTTTGCGCAAGAAAATTAAGAATTTAATTGAAAAAAGATCATCTTGGTACGCATTTATTATGGCGCTTGGGCTGCGGCTGAACAGTGATATAAAAAAGGCAATAAAAAAGACGCCGGAGCGTCTTTTTTTAATTACTGCAAGTTAAACAGAATTAAGCGAAGTTAGCGTTCGCGAAATCCCAGTTAACAAGTGCCCAGAAACCTTTTAGGTAATCAGGACGAACATTACGGTAATCGATGTAGTAAGCGTGTTCCCACAGATCCACAGTTAGGATTGGTGTAACACCTTCATCAGTTAATGGTGTAGCAGCATTTGATGTGTTAACGATATCAAGAGTGCCGTCAGCTAGTTTAACTAACCAAGTCCAGCTTGAACCAAAGTTGTTTACAGCTTTGTCGTTTAACGCGTCTTTGAATGCTTCGAAAGAACCCCATTTAGCGTTGATAGCGTCTGCAATAGCGCCAGTTGGTTCGCCACCACCGTTTGGAGATAGGCTGTTCCAGTAGAATGTGTGGTTCCAGATTTGCGCAGCATTGTTAAATACACCACCTTCTGAAGAACAAACGATTTCTTCTAGAGATTTGTTTTCGAATTCAGTGCCTGGGATCAGACCGTTTAATTTTACAACGTATGTGTTGTGGTGTTTACCGTGGTGAAACTCTAGAGTCTCTTTTGAAATATGTGGCTCTAATGCATCGATTGCGTATGGTAGTGACGGTAGTTCAAATGCCATTTTTTATCTCCATCTTCTTGGTTGATAGTCCACTCAGTTATAGGTAATAGCGAGGTAAACAGCGTACTCACCTATACCAAATGGTATTATAGTGTTACTATAATTGTTGAGTATTTTACTCAAGTTTTAGCAAACAGCAATGCTATTGCTAAAGACTCTTTAAAATTGTGACTGTTATAGTCCATTTTAAGTTATATATCTGAGGCCACAGTGAATATTTTTCAAGGCCAGTGTAGTAAGTCAATGTCTTTTGAGGTTGTAAATGGAAACCATCGATAAAATTAAACAGCAAATTTCTGAAAACCCAATCCTTTTATACATGAAAGGATCACCAAAATTACCTAACTGTGGTTTTTCTTCTCAAGCATCACAAGCTTTAATGGCGTGTGGTGAACCGTTTGCTTACGTTGACATTCTTCTTAATCCAGATATTCGTGCAGAGTTACCTGCTTACGCTAATTGGCCAACATTCCCACAACTTTGGGTTGAAGGTGAATTAATTGGTGGCTGTGACATTATCATCGAAATGTTTCAACGTGGTGAATTACAACCATTAATCACAGAAACAGCTGCAAAGTACAAAGAACAAGACGCTGAGTAATCTTACTTAGTTTGCCGAGAAAGCCGCATAAGCGGCTTTTTTATTGCGCTAAAATCACATGCACACTTAAGCCACCTTGCTCGCGGTTGTGAAGGCTAATTTGCCCGTGATGTGCTTCAACTATTTCTCGGCACAGCGCTAGCCCTAAACCACTGCCTGTCGATTTAGTGGAGTAAAAGGGGATCAGTGCATTCGCCATTACAGTTTCGCTCATGCCTTTGCCTCTGTCGCTCACAGTAATGTGGGTGCTGGCCATTTCTTGTTGAATACTCAGACTGATGTCTTCAGGTTTAGTACCCGATTCGTACGCATTTTTTAATAAATTAATCAGCAGTTGCTCAAGCTGAGTATGATCGGCTTGTGTGTTTACGTTATCGCCAAGAGTAATATTGACTTGCCATTGGCTTTTTAATTGCTCGACGATTGATGGCCAGTTAATCGCTGATAACTGAGGAGTGGGTAATTTGGCAAATTTACCATAGCCTTGAACAAATTCATTAAGGTGTTTGATACGGTCTTCAATGGTGGTGAATACGCGTTTTAAACGTGGCTCGTCGACTTCTTTTGTTAATAACTGTGCGCTGTGGAGCATTGATGACATTGGGCCCAGCGAATTATTGAGTTCGTGGCTGATGATACGGATTACTTTTTTCCATACTTCAACCTCTTGGCGGCTGAGTTCCCGTGTGAGCTGTTTGAACACATACAGTTGGTGGTATTGATTATTAAGTAATAAGCGGCCCGTTGCCATATGCCAAGTTTGTGATTCTTGTTCCGTTTTATCGAGGGTAAATAAGCCATCAATCCCTTTGTTGATAGCACGTGTCAGTTGTTCAGAGCAGGTACTTATCACATTTTCTAGTTTAAGTCCTTCGATAGCTGATTTTGCTTCAAACAAGCTACGAGCACTGTGATTACTGTAAACAATAAAACCTTGATCGTTAATAAGTAGCACCGCTTGCTCAGAGCTTTGCAGTACTTTGTCGAGCATTAATTCACGCTGGTATATCCATTGCTTTTCTTGGCGAAGTTGCTTTGCTGTTTGGTTATAAAGTCGGCATAAGTCACCCAGTTCATCTTTGCTATCATAGGCCAAAAGGGTGGCCAGTTCACCGTCTTTAAAGTTAAGCAATCCAGATTCAAGAGACGCAATACCGTCAGCTAAAGGGCGGCTTAACTGGTACGCCAAAAGGCCAGCTAGCAAGGCGCAACCAATGACTGCAAGCAAAGTATATAACCCAGGAAGAGCAGCAAAATAGCTTACCAGTAATAGAGGGACTACCGCTGCAACAACACACAATAGAATAATCTTATTTCTTAACATTAGTAATCTATCTTAAATTTATCGAGTCTGCGATACAGCGCTTGTCGGCTAAGACCAAAATGTCGCGCAACTTTAGCAATCACCCCTTGGTGTTCGCGCATTGCCAGTTCAATATCGTGCTTTGTCGGTTCACTTTTGGGTGATGTCGCTTTAGTGGTATCGACGTTTAAGCCAAAGTCGGCAAGTTCAATATTGCCAGTTGGTTTTAATACGGCAGCCCGTTTACACGCATTTTCAAGTTCACGTACATTACCCGGCCACGGATGGGCAAGCAGGGCTTTCTCGGTGCTTAGAGACACACTGCGATGTGGTAAAAAGTGTGCCACTAGGGCAAGAATATCATCGGGTCTGTCAGCTAGGCTAGGCAGGTTTAACTCAATAACATTGAGACGATAATATAGGTCTTCCCGAAAATGACCCGCTTTAATCGCGTGCGTTAAATCTTCGTTTGTTGCTGATATAACCCGCACATTTACTTTTCGAGTTTGCGTTGATCCTAAACGCTCAAATTCACCGGTTTGCAGAATACGTAATAGTTTCATTTGACCGGACAACGGTAGGTTGCCTATTTCGTCTAAAAATAATGTGCCCCCATCGGCGGCTTCAAAACGGCCAATGCGTTGCTTGGTGATACCTGTGTACGCGCCAGCTTCAGCGCCAAACAATTCAGCTTCAATGAGTTCATTTGGCAATGCACCGGCGTTAACAGTGATAAAAGGATGGTCTGCAAGCAGAGAGTTGGCTTGGATTATCTGTGCTATGCGCTCTTTGCCACTGCCATTTGGGCCAGTGATAAGCACTGATATGTCTGACTTTGCCACCTGAATAGCAAGATTAACAATATGCTCCATCGCTGTGCTTTTATAAATAAGGCCGACAAGGTTGGCAGTTTTAATAGAATCTTCGCGTTCTTGCTGGTGGCGTGCGAAAGTTTCATTTTGTTGTTTCGCTTTACCAAGTTCGAGTAAATTATTGATACAAGTCAGCAGTTTTGTATCGTCCCACGGCTTTGGTAAATAGTCTGCGGCACCCGCCTTTACAAGCTCAACAGCTGTTGCAAGCTCGGTCCATGCGGTGATTAAGATAATAGGCAGTAATGGGTTTATATTGCGTAAGTCATAAAACAGCGCCTTGCCTTCTTCACCCGAGGTGGTGTCGGCGGTAAAGTTCATATCTTGAATAACTAATGAAATACGCTGGTATTGTACTGCTTGGATTGCTTCAAATGGGGTGCTTGCAGTAACCACGGTAAAATTGTGGATCTCTAATAATAATGACAAGGCGTCTAATATCGCGGGGTTGTCATCAACAATAAGTATTTTTTCCATATTATTATTTTTTTGCTGTTTTCCTAAATATGTTAAGTAAGTCCGGTGCAAGAGCCAACTTAAGTGTGTACTTATAAATGCTACACTGTAAATCCAGTGTAGCATAGCTTGGGAGAACTAAATGGTGCGTGTTGCAATGCTGGGTGAAATGTTCGCAGCTCGTTTGGCTGGCGCAAGAACCGCAAGCAAACTCATAATAAACACAGCGCTTGCAGTGGCAATTACATAACGCACATCTAACTGAGCAATCGAGAAATGTTGCATCAGTAATTGGCCTAAATACATCGCTGCTATCATGCCTATTACTAAACCTACACTGCAAATCATGGCATTTTCGACTAAAAAGTAGCTAATAATGGCGGACTTTCTTGCTCCAAGAGCACGGCGAGTCCCAATTTGTTTCGTGCGTTTACTAATATTAAAGAGTGTAAGACCAAAGATACCCAGCGCAGTGACCAACACTAAAATTGTGATTAAAACAATTAACATACGCATCATAAGCGTGTCTTCAGCCATGTACTGCTCTTTGTCTTCATCAAGGCCGCGAATGCGCGAGATAACGCGTTTGTTGTAGTTTTTAAGCATGGCTTCTTCAACACGGTTCATTACAGACTGGCGTTGCCCAGGCTCTGTTCTTACGACAAAGCGTGCATTGCTACCTGCTTTAATGAACGGAATTAATGCCACATTATCTGGGCGACTATCTTTAAGCCATGGGCCTTTCATTACATCGACAATACCAATAATTTTTAAAGGAATATCACCAAAGTAAATAGATTGACCTAAGCCATTACCATCAGGGAAAAGCTCATCAGATAGACTTTTACTCACCACGATGACCTTCGAAAGCTCATCGTAATTCTCTGTTACGATCACTTCGTCTTCGCTGTAATTACGCCCAGCAATTAAGTTAACACCGTACGTGTTAATGCCGTGCTCGTCGATAAACATATATGAGCTACGTGCTGATTTACTCTCTTGTGGGGCCGGTTTTAAACTAAAGTCAGATGATGAACCACTGCCCGAAAGAGGTGTGGTACTAGAGTAAGCAGCATCAACCACCCCAGGAATTTGACGTAACATAGCTTCATCAAGCTCGTATTGTTGGCTTGGCGAGGTGTCTTGTCCGAACATCATCACATTAAAAATAAAAATGTTTTGTTCTGGGTAGCCTGTTTCTTGACTTAAATAGCTAATTCTATCTTGAATAATAAACGCGGCGTTACTGACGATTGCTGTGGTAATGGCAATTTGAATTAGTAACAGAATAGCCCCAACCTTTGAGCGGCATAAGGCATGAAATATAGGTTTAATTTCTAACATAACACAGTTCCTTATTGGCTCTTAAGGTAAATAGCAGGGTTGGTTTTACACACCAGCCACGCAGGGTAAAGACCTGCGATTACACAGGTGCTAATTGCTATTACAGGGGCGCTAAGTAACATGGTTAAATCCATGGTGGCTAAGCTTTGATAGTAGCTGTAGCTTTGGCGCACACCTAAAAGTCCCACTTGGGCTAAAATAACCCCGAAAATACCGCCTAAAAACCCGAGCATGGCCACTTCGACAATGTGTTGAAAGAAAATTTGGCGTTTGCTTGCGCCTAAAGCTCTGCGTACGCCAACCTCTGGCGCACGGCGAAGAAATTTAGCCAGTAATAAGCCTAGAATATTTGCCAAACATACCGCTAAAAACATAAAGCTTAGGCCAACGAGAATTTCGTTATCTTCACTTACCACATTGTTGTATTCCATCCACTCGTTTACATCACGCAATTTCGCTTCAAGCTTTTCGCGGTTAAAGCGACCACGCTTTTGCTGTTCTTGCATATAAGCCATTAAGAAATCTTCATACGCTTGCTTTTCTGCGGGTGTTTTTAGTTCGACCCAAAATTGCAGCCAAACTAATTCAGAATTAAGCTTGTCGTTAAACGTATTGGTTTTTTCGTGCTTCCAGCCGTTTGTATTGCCCCAGTTTTCAAGCTCACGTGCTTTTAATAAGCTAAAAGGCAGGTAGAGTTGTTCGGTTTTATTAAATGCGCCGTTATTTAAATCGTAATATTTGGTCGTAATATTCCAGTCATCCATAACCCCAACCACTTCATAGCTGGCATCATCAAGGTAGATAATTTTGCCAACTGAGTTTTCTCCTGCAAATAGTTTGTCGTTGAGCTTTTTACTGATAACGACTACAGGTGCAGCAGTTGCTTCTTGTTGCTGACTCCACACGCCACCGTATAAAAATGATAAGTTAAACATGTCGAAGAAGTCGGGGGTTGTTAAACGCGCCTGACCAATAAATGGTTTTACGGTATCGGAGTCTAAATAAACTGAAAACCCAGTGCGCACCATCGTGACGCGCTTACCGCCGGCTTCTGCCTTATTTAAATTAACCGCGTCTTGATAGGTTAATTGCATTGGTAAATTATCTTTTGTCCACCAAGTTGAACCCTCGTCCATTATTTGCAATTGCACACTGTATAGTTGGCTACTCTTTTGCGGGATCGGATCGGCAGACATCATGTGATACACCGACAAGCTCGTCATCGTTACACCAATGCCAATGGCAATCGCTAATACCATTAAAAAACTCACTAAGGGCGTGCGCTTAAAGCTTCGCCAACTTAAATCTAGATAATGAAGGAACATAACTATACTCCTGCCGCTTTGAGGTTTTGCGTGCCTTGGTAAAGCGTGAAATCGGCAAGTTGACCGTCCACCACTTGGATATTTCGCGGGGCTCTTCGGGCAAGTTCAGGGTCGTGAGTAACCATGACAATGGTGGCGCCATCACGATTAATTTGTTCGAGCAATTCCATTACTTGGCGCGCCATTAAGCTGTCTAGATTACCCGTTGGCTCATCGGCAAGTAAAAAACGGGGTTCACCCGCAAGTGCTCTGGCAATGGCCACGCGTTGCTGTTGCCCACCTGAAAGTTGTTGCGGTAAATGCTTAGCACGTGACGCTAAACCTACTTGCTCTAAACATTGTTCAATACGACGTTTACGCTCAGCAGCTTTAATTCCTCGATATCGCAAAGGTACTTCAATATTTTCGTATAGATTTAAATCAGGTATCAGATTAAACCCCTGGAAGATAAAGCCTATTTTTTGGTTCCGTAAATCAGCACGCTGATTATCGTTTAGACCACCTACATCAATACCATCTAAAAGATACTGGCCTTCTGAAAACGGTTCTAGCATACCGGCAATATTTAAAAAGGTCGTTTTGCCTGAACCACTCGGGCCAGTAACAGCAATAAATTCACCTTCTTCTACATGGAGATTGAAATCACGTAATGCATGAGTTTGTACCATGTCTGTTTGATACACTTTGCTGATGTTGTTCATTGTAAGCATAATAATTATTCCTTGTTGCTGTTAGCGTAATACGAGAGTCGGTGCTTGTTTATAACGGTCGTAGTTAGAGATGATTAGCTTGTCGCCTGGTTTTACCCCTTCTAACAGTTCAACGGCATTGATACTGCTAGCACCTGTTTTTATATCGATTAAATAGGCCATGTCGCCGTCTACTTTATAGGCGCGGGTACCGCCTTGTTGTAAAAACGCACCACGCTTAACTTGTAAAACATTGTCGCGGTTCTCCAAAAGAATGCGTGCGGTTAAACGTTGATTTTGGCGAATGCCGGTAATTTCTTTATCGAAGCGAACACGTGTTGTGACTTCACGGTTATTCACCTCCGGCGAGATTGCTGATAATGTCCCCATGACTTGGCGGGCACCGAGAGTTAATTCTACTTGCATGCCAAGGCCTAGCTCATTGGCATAGCTTTCAGGTACTTGCAACTGTGCTTCAAAATTACTTAAGTCAACCAGTGTCATTAATGGTTGGCTTTGTGTAACCGCTTCTTTAGGTTGCACGAGTAAATTACCTACAATGCCACTGACGCTGGCTTTAATTGTTAACTCATTAACTTGGCGTAATAAGTCATCCACAATGAGTTGTTGACGAGCAAGGTCTCGCTCTGCAGCTTTTAGCTCGAATGCCAGTGTGTCTTTAGCAAGGCTGACTTCTTGTTCTGCATGCTTGAAGGAGAGTTTCGCGCGGGCTAAATCGTCTACGGCTTTTTCTAAATCGATCTGACTTATAAGGTGCTTCTCGATAGATAATTGCGCACGGCGGTTTTCTCTATCAGCGGCATTTAGCTCTACCTGTGCCAAATCAAGTGCTTTTGTTAAGCTTAATTTTTGTCTACGTGCTTCAAGTTGCTTTCGTTGTAATTCACCATCTAAACGCGCCAACACAGATTGTTGTTGTTTTAATTCATTGGTAAGCTCTGGGCTTTTAACCACAGCAATAATTTCGTTTGCTTCAACACTGTCGCCAGCCTTTACGTTAAGATCGACAAAGCCGCGCTCGGGGCTGTAAACTTTAGGTGCATTAGCCGCGACAATTTTCCCGCTTGCTGCCACATCTCTAATTAAGGTTTGCTGAGTCACTTCACTTATTTGTAAGCTGGCTTTATCAACAGACACACTCCCATCGTTGCTCGCAAAGAGTGCTTGAAAGCCAAGGGCACTCACAATAAGAACACTCACAGTGAACAACAGTGGTTTTTTAATGTTTCTTTTTTTAGCCACGGTTATATCTTGGGCACTGGTATCTTTAATCATCATACTTCCTTACGATTCTCAAAAAATATAATCATGAAGCCAATGGCAATCATGGTAAGTGGTGATGTCATAAACAAACTCATAGTGAACATGTTTCGATCCTCTAATTCGATAATGTCCTATCTATACCAATAGTGTGCCAATATTTAACTCATTGATTTTTAATGTTTTTATTTTTATTTGAGGTTTTTATTCTGTCCGCGGACAGAAAAAGTGTCCGCAGCGGACACTTTTTAAAGTGCATTGGTTGACGCAGAGGTAAACACCTAAAGGTAAGTAAGACTAAGGTCGGCTGCTAAAAAGTGCTATTTGTAACTAAGCTTAATGTATTGGTAAATATTTAAGCAGCTAACAGCTGAGAGAGCGCAAAATAACTGCATTACTATGCATGATTTGAATATTTATGCAAAATGGGTTGTCAGTTTACGTTAACGTAAACTATCCGTTTTCAGGATGGTTTTTTACAAACTGTTAAAATTGACACCAGTGTCATAAAAAAATAATGGTTAAATAGCGTCTAAATGTAAAAAAATAGCATAGACTTTAAAGTGCGTCCTCAAGTGAGAAATATTCATAAATATGAATATGTATTCAAAACTCTATTGACTCATGGTTTATTTGGCGATAGTTTTGTTCGTCTGCTAGCACTGTCACAAAAGACTGAACCGCTAGTCGTTGTAGCAAGGGGAGGGGTCTATGTTATACGACTCAAAATTAGAAAAAGATAATTGTGGCTTTGGCTTAATCGCCCAGGTCAATGGTCAGGCGAGTCATCGCTTGATTCGAACCGCAATCACAGGCCTAGATCGCATGGAACACCGTGGTGGTATTTCTGCTGATGGTAAAACAGGTGATGGCTGTGGTTTATTAATGCAAAAACCCGATAGTTTCTTTCGTGCAATTGCCAGTGAACACGATTGGCATTTAGGGAAGAACTACGCAGTCGGCATGGTGTTTTTAAATGCCGATCCCGTGCTTGCACAGACTGCTAAAGATGTTTTGAGTGAAGAGCTCGAAAAAGAAACCTTAAATATCCAAGGATGGCGAGTCGTTCCGACAGACGCATCTTGTTTAGGGCCAATTGCAAAAAAACAACTACCTGGCTTTGAACAAATTTTTGTCAGCGCACCTGAGGGCTGGCGTCCAAAAGATTTAGAGCGTCGTTTGTATGTTGCGCGTCGCCGTGCAGAAAAGCGCCTAGAAAATGATGAGCATTTCTATATTGCGAGCTTGTCTGGCTTGGTAACGGTTTACAAAGGCTTGATGATGCCTGTGGATTTACCGAACTTTTACCTCGATTTAGCTGACATGCGCATGACGAGTGCGATTTGTGTATTTCATCAGCGTTTTTCTACCAATACGCAACCTCGTTGGCCATTGGCGCAGCCGTTCCGCTATTTAGCGCACAACGGCGAAATTAATACCATTCAAGGTAACCGCCAGTGGGCACGTGCCCGTGCTTATAAATTTGCATCTCCACTGATCCCTGATTTGCAATCAGCAGCCCCATTTGTCAACGAAAGTGGCTCTGATTCATCAAGCTTAGATAACATGCTTGAATTGTTCTTAGCGGGTGGTATGGATTTATTCCGTGCGATGCGTATGCTTGTTCCGCCTGCATGGCAGAAAAACCGAGCCATGGATGACGATTTACGTGCTTTCTACGACTTTAACTCTATGCATATGGAACCATGGGATGGCCCTGCTGGTATTGTTATGTCTGATGGTCGTTTTGCGGCCTGTAACCTTGACCGAAATGGCCTTCGTCCAGCGCGTTATGTCATTACGCAAGATGGATTTATTACGCTTGCTTCTGAGGTGGGTATTTGGGATTACGCGCCAGACGAAGTGGTTGAAAAAGGACGAGTTGGTCCGGGTGAATTATTAGTAATTGATACTCACCAAGGTAAAATTTGGCACTCTGACGAAATTGACCAAGATCTTAAATCACGTCACCCGTATAAAGCGTGGCTAGAAGCTAACGTTAAGCGTTTGACTCCGTTCGAAAAACTGGCTGAAAAAGATGCAGGTAATCGCTCGTTTGATGACGAAACACTGCTGAAATATCAAAAAATGTTTGGCTTTACTAACGAAGAACTCGACAGTGTTGTTCGTGTCATGGGCGAAAACGGTCAAGAAGCAACGGGCTCAATGGGTGATGACACCCCATTTGCCGTGCTGTCTGAAGGGCACCGTTCATTATTTGATTACTTCCGCCAAAAGTTTGCACAAGTAACCAATCCACCGATTGATCCTCTGCGTGAGAATCATGTTATGTCACTTGCCACGTGTATTGGTAGTGAGCAAAACGTGTTCAATGAAACCACGGGTCATGCGAAACGTCTGCAATTTGAAACACCGATTTTGATGTACGCAGACATGAAACAGCTGTTAAGTGCTGACCAAGCGCATTACAGCTACTGCAAAATCGATATTACTTACACAGCCGAAGAAGGCCTTGAAAAAGCGATCACACGTATTTGTGACGAAGCGCAAGAAAAAGCCGCATCAGGGTGTGTGATGTTAGTCTTGAGTGACCGTAACTTTAGTGAAACGCACCTACCCATTCCTGCTGCAATGGCGGTAGGATCAATTCAAAAACGATTAGTTGATAATAACTTACGTTGTGAATCAAACATCATTATTGAATCAGGTAGCGTGCGAGATGCTCATCAATTTGCTGTGTTATTAGGCTTTGGTGCGACGGCGATTTACCCTTATTTGGCCTATGAATCGCTGGTTGCAATGAGCGATAAAAAAATTATCAACAAGAGCTATTGTGAAGTCACGTTGGCGTATCGTAATGCGATCAACAAAGGCCTTTACAAAATCATGTCGAAAATGGGGATCAGTACAGTTGCCTCATATCGTTGCTCGATGCTGTTTGAAGCGGTTGGTTTGTCAGAAGCGGTTATTGAAACCTGTTTCAATGGTGTAGCAAGCCGTATTAAAGGTGCGTGTTTTACTGACTTTGATGATGATCAACGTAAGCTTCATAAGCTCGCATTTAGTAAGCGCAAGTTATTAAGCCATGGTGGTTTATTAAAGTATGTTCACGGTGGTGAATATCATGCTTACAACCCTGATGTGATCCAAACTCTGCAAAAAGCAGTGCGCTCGGGTGAGTACAGTGATTACGTTGCTTACGCTGATTTAGTTAATAACCGCCCAATCACAAATTTACGTGACATGTTGGCGCTTAAAATTCCTGATGCCGGAATCAGTATCGATGATGTTGAACCAGCAACAGAGCTGTATAAGCGTTTTGACTCGGCGGCAATGAGTATTGGTGCACTATCACCTGAAGCACATGAAGCATTGGCTATTGCCATGAACCGCTTAGGTGGGTGTTCTAACTCAGGTGAAGGGGGTGAAGATAAACTTCGCTATGGCACCGAGAAAAATTCACGTATTAAACAGGTCGCCTCAGGCCGATTTGGTGTAACACCGCATTATTTACGCAGTGCTGATGTGATTCAAATTAAAGTAGCACAAGGTGCAAAGCCCGGTGAAGGAGGTCAGTTACCGGGTGAAAAAGTAACGCCTTATATCGCTAAACTGCGTTACTCAGTACCGGGTGTAACGTTGATTTCACCGCCACCGCATCATGATATTTACTCTATTGAAGATTTAGCCCAGCTAATTTTTGATTTGAAACAAGTGAATCCTGAAGCTCTAATTTCAGTGAAATTAGTGTCTGAACCCGGTGTCGGTACGATTGCAACGGGTGTAGCAAAAGCCTATGCAGACCTCATTACGATTGCGGGTTATGACGGTGGTACAGGTGCAAGCCCGCTTACTTCTGTTAAATATGCAGGCAGTCCTTGGGAGTTGGGCCTAGCTGAGACACAACAAGCTTTGGTTGAAAATGGCTTACGCCACCGTATTAGATTACAAACGGATGGTGGTTTGAAAACCGGTCTCGATATTATTAAAGCCGCTATTTTAGGTGCTGAAAGCTTTGGCTTTGGTACGGGTCCTATGGTGGCACTGGGTTGTAAATACTTACGTATATGTCATTTGAATAACTGTGCGACTGGTGTAGCAACGCAGGACGATACACTTCGTCAGAAGCACTACCATGGCTTACCAGAAATGGCGATGAACTACTTTAAGTTTATTGCACAAGAAGCGCGTCTAATCATGGCAAGCTTAGGGGTAACCCATTTAACCGATTTAATTGGTCGCTTAGATTTACTTGAGGCGATTGAAGGCAAAACGCCGAAGCAAAAGAAAATTGATTTATCGTCAGTTGTGGCTGTGCCGAACAACCCAACCGGTGAAACCTTGTATTGCAGTGCGCCAAACAGCTCGCACTATTTAGGTCAGCTTAATGAAACCTTGCTTGATAAAGCCAAGCAAGCGATTGATGAAAAATCGGGTATTTCATTAGTGAGCCGCGTGTGTAATACAGACCGCTCTGTGGGGGCGATGCTATCAGGATACATTGCATCTAAGCACGGTAACCAAGGTATGGCTGCCGATCCTGTATCTATAGAGTTACACGGCACTGCAGGTCAGTCGTTTGGTGTATGGAATGCTGGAGGCCTAGAAATGACGTTGGTGGGTGACGCTAACGATTATGTTGGTAAAGGCATGGCGGGGGGCAAACTTGTCATTCGCCCACCGATGGGATCATCATTTGAAAGCCACAAAGCAACCATAGCAGGTAATACGTGCTTGTACGGTGCTACTGGCGGCAAATTGTTTGCAGCAGGATGTGCGGGTGAGCGTTTTGCTGTTCGTAACTCAGGTGTGCAAGCGGTTGTAGAAGGTGTGGGCGATAACGGCTGTGAATACATGACAGGCGGTGTTGTGTGTGTCCTTGGCAAAGTCGGTATTAACTTTGGTGCGGGGATGACGGGCGGTTTTGCTTATATTCTTGATGAAAGCAATGACTTTGAAAAACGCATTAACCCTGAGCTTGTTGAAATTGTTACGCTGGAAGATTTAGCGTCTCATCAAGAGCATCTTCGTGGTCTTATTGCAGAGCATTTAGAGCTAACGGGGTCTAACCGCGCTGAGCAGATTTTAGCGAACTTTGATTTATACATTCCGATGTTTAAATTGGTGAAGCCAAAATCAAGTGATGTAAAAAGTTTACTCGGACACCGAGCACGCAGTAGTGCAGAGCTTCGTGTTCAGGCTCAGTAAGGGGGTAGTATGAGCGAAAATGTATACCAGTTTATCGATGTACAACGTGTTGACCCGCGTAAAAAACCGATTTCGGCACGTAAACAATCATTCGTGGAAATTTACGAGCCGTTTTCTGAGACGCAAGTAAATTCACAAGCGGACCGTTGCTTAGATTGTGGTAACCCGTATTGTGAGTGGAAATGCCCAGTACATAACTATATACCGCAATGGTTAAAGCTAATTCGTACAGGCCGTATATTAGAAGCGGCTGAGCTGTCACATCGTACAAATAGTTTACCTGAGGTCTGCGGTCGAGTGTGTCCACAAGACCGCTTATGCGAAGGCTCATGTACACTTGACGAAGAGTTTGGTGCTGTAACAATTGGTAATATTGAAAAATATATTACAGACACTGCTTTTAAAATGGGCTGGAAACCAGATATGTCTTATGTGGTTTGGTCTGATAAAAAAGTGGCGATTATTGGTGCAGGTCCAGCCGGGTTAGGTTGTGCTGATATTCTAGTGCGTAATGGTGTTAAACCGGTGGTATTTGACCGTCACCCTGAGATAGGGGGGTTACTTACTTTCGGTATTCCTTCATTTAAGCTTGAAAAAGAAGTGATGCAGAAGCGTCGTGAAATTTTCACTGAAATGGGGGTTGAGTTTAAACTAAACACGGAAGTCGGTGTTGATATTACCCTAGATGAAATTCTTGCTGAATATGATGCAGTCTTTTTAGGCGTAGGGACCTATCAAAGTATGCGCGCAGGATTTGAAAATGAAGATGCCGATGGCGTACATGATGCTTTACCGTTCTTAATTGGTAACACAAATCGTGTTATGGGCTACGCTGAAGACAAGCAAGCTTATATTGATATGGCCAACGAAAAAGTGGTTGTATTGGGCGGGGGTGACACCGCAATGGACTGCGTAAGAACGTCAATTCGCCAAGGTGCAAGCAAAGTAACATGTGCTTATCGCCGTGATGAAGAAAACATGCCAGGCTCTAAACGTGAAGTTAAAAATGCCCGCGAAGAAGGGGTTGAGTTTACTTTTAACGTGCAACCTAAAGGCATTGTAGTTGACGAGCAAGGTAAAGTTGCAGGCGTAAGAATGGTCAAAACGCAACTGGGTGAACCAGATGAAAATGGCCGCCGTCGTGCTGAAGAAGTGGCTGGTTCAGAGCATGTGATAGAAGCCACTAAAGTGTTAATGGCATTTGGTTTTAAACCGCACAAAATGGATTGGCTTGAACCATATGGCGTTGAAATTAACCATTGGGGTGGTATTAATGCACCTGAACAAGGTGAATTTACCCATCAGACAACGAACCCTAAAATCTTCGCTGGTGGCGATATTGTTCGCGGCTCAGATTTGGTGGTAACGGCTATTTTTGAAGGTCGCAATGCGGCAGAAGGAATTATGGATTACCTAGAGGTGTAAAAGCTATCTGCAATACTCCCCATTCATAATTTTGTATAGATACTAAAGCAAGCCTGCGGGCTTGCTTTTTTTGTGCTTGTAAAATATTGATTGCGTACGCAGGGGCTATTCCTAAAGCCTTATGAGGGTTTTCCCCTATATCGGTGAGTGTCACTCGCTGCGAGTATATGTTCTGTAGTTACAAAAAAGTAACAAACTAATCCAGGAGATAAACCAATGCGAACTAAACTTTCTAGTATACTCATCGGTCTTGGCATGGTTGGCAGCTTTGCCACTCAAGCACAAGCCTTACTAGGCCCAGAATTAGCAGAAAAATTATCAACAACAAGCCTAACTCAAAGCCTTACTGAACCAAGTATCAAAGTCATTATAAGCTTTAAAGATAAACAGCAGGTTTATAATGTAATGCAGTCACTCGGTGTGCCGTACTTAGCCTTAAAAGAATTACCCATGGTTGGCGCTACGCTGACTCCTTCACTCGTCACACAGTTACAAAATAACCCTGCCATTGAAAGTATTTATTATGATGCGCCACTGCGCTATTACAACTATAACTCGGGTGAGATCACTGGCGGTCATTTTGTACATGATAACTATTTATTTACAGGCAAAGGTGGCGTTGTGGCTGTACTCGATTCAGGAGTCGATGCGACACATCCCGATTTAGCTTACGGTGATAAAACCATTCAAAATGTAAAACTAATAAACGATCTTGATTTATACGGTTTGACCGCCGATATCGAAGGGTTACCAAACACCGATACATCATCAGGACATGGCACCCATGTTGCTGGCACTGTTGCGGGCAGTGGCACTGATTCTGCGAATGATCCTACACGTGCTAATTTGCATGATGGCATTGCCCCAGATGCAAAGATTGTCGGTATTTCTGCTGGTGAAGCCATTTCAATTTTACATTCTTTAAAAGGCTTTGATTATGCATTAGCTAACCAGCACAAATACGATATTGATGTTATTACGAATAGTTGGGGAGGGGGAGCAGGAAGTAACTTCGACCCTAATAACCCTGTAAACAAAGCATCATTCGAAGCATACAAACGCGGCATGATTGTCACTTTTGCTGCGGGTAACGATGGCGACGGTGATGATACCCTCAATGTGTATGCCGTCGCTCCTTGGGTTATTGACGTCGCAGCAGGCACGCCGAATAGAATGCTGGCTGATTTTTCTAGCCGTGGTGTGCCAGGTGATGCGATTAAAACACCCGACATTACAGCACCTGGCTCAAGCATATATTCGACGCGAGCACTCAATACCCCTTTGCCCGCTTTAGGACCGGTCATCGATTTAGATAACCCTGATTATTATGTTTACTATGCGACGATGAGTGGCACGTCGATGGCAACCCCTTTTGTTGCAGGTGCTGCGACTGTGCTGCTTGAAGCAAACCCGCATTTATCGCCTGATCAAATTGACGAAATTTTAAAAGCCAGTGCCGATGACATGTTTGATGAAACAGGGCGACAGTACTTACCGCACGAAGTAGGGGCGGGTCATATTAATGTGAAAAAAGCAGTTGAGCTTGCATTACAAACTGAAGGTAATATGCGCCAGTTTTTAGCTGGAGACACTGAATTTTCGAGTCAAGGTGCTTGGCAGCAAGCAGACAACACTGCTGATAAAGTTTACTTTGCCGGCAAGTGGTCAGAAACAACGGATAGCAGTGCTTATAACGGCACACTGGCAAAAGCAAAAGGGCCTGGAAATATTGCTTATGTTGGCTTTAAAGGTGAGCGTGCGAAAATACACTTTGCGGCAACTAACCAAGGAGAGGTCAGTATATTAGTGGATGGAGTCGAGTATGAATCGTTGAGCGTCAGTGGTGAAAAAGGCGAAGCCATTACCGTGGCAATTAACCAATTAGACGACTCAGCACATACACTTGAAGTGCGCACTATATCAGGACAAGTCGCATTAGATCGATTCGAATTTGACGGTATTGTCACCCAGCCCGGTGTGTCATTTACTACACAGTTAATGCCAAGTATTGAGGGTACAATGGGACCATCAGTAAGTTTAGATCTTGCTGGGCTTGGTGTTGACCCAGCCTATAGCATTATTGAGCATTTAGTTTCAGTACCTGATAATGTTATGGGTGTGACTGCGGTCTTAAGTTGGCAACCATTTGCAGACCTTGATTTTTCAATAGCAAACAGTCAGGGAGAAGACCTCGCAAGCTCTGCGACACTTGATAACCCCGAAACAGCACAGTTATCGGTTACAGAAGCTGGAGACTATATTTTCAAAGTAAAAGGGTATACCAGCGTCGTGACTAATTATCGTATCGACTGGCAGATAGTCACTCAAGACTAATATAAGCAGCGGGTAAACATTACGCTTACCCGCTAATTTCTTTAACTACGTTACCAATATTAACTACGTTACTAATATTATAATTGCTTATTCTTATTAACTGACCCTGTTTAAAGCTATGTGTAACGATGGCTAAAAATCAGTAGGTTTTTTTAAATGAGAGAAAAAGCCCGACAATTTAAAACAGACTACCAGCAGCCTGATAACGTGTTTTTTACTTTATTGCTGTGTTGTTTTAATAAAAAGTAAGCAAGGCTTACCACGATAAAATGACAAATCATTACAACAACAGACCAAACAGAAATTGTCTCTGATTGCTGGCTCACTATTACAAACAGTATGAGCATCATTGCTGCAGAAGCATATAAATATGTTTGTAAACGTTGTTTAAACCTTAGGTGCTTCCATCGGCTCCATAGCACCAAAAGTAGCGCCACGATAGGAAACGCAAATAAAGTGCATTGTAGTAGAGCGAACATATAATTTTGTGACACGACAGGTGTATATGACACAGAGGCGTGCAGTAAAGGTGAGCTTAAGCTCAATAATAACCCGCTTGCTAACCCAAACTTACGTTGTTTATTCATTGTATAATCCGGTCGAAGGCTATGCACAATAGCCTTAATTAATTACTAAAACGTTAATGTCATTAAGTGCGAGAGTGGTTATGCATGCGCACTAATCAGCTCTTTCGCATTTGCTCTGGCCATTTTGCTAATATTATCGCCAGCGAGTAGACGGGCAATTTCATCAATTCGTCCATCTTTACTGAGCTTATTCATTTGTGTGTAGGTTTCACCATTTGCAATTTCTTTCGCAACAAAAAATTGCTGATGCCCAGAGCTAGCAACCTGTGGCAAGTGCGTAACACAAATAACTTGGGTTGATTTGCCAAGCTGGCGCAATAACTTGCCAACCGCTGAGGCCGTTGGGCCAGAAATACCCACATCGACTTCGTCGAATATGAGTGTTGGCGTTGTCACGCGCTGGGCGATAATGACTTGTATCGCTAAACTGATACGCGAAAGCTCGCCACCCGATGCAACTTTCGATAAAGCTTGCATTGGTTGCCCAGGGTTGGTCGATACCAAAAACGCCACGGTATCAAACCCCATTGCACTGGGGGCTTTATCACTTGTTTGTTGAATATCAATCGCAAACTGGCCATTTTCCATTGATAAGTTAGCCATGCTATCGCTGATCAATGTGTTGAGTGTTTCAGCATAACGCTGGCGGCTATCACTTAAAACCTGTGCAGCGTCTTTATATTCATCAAGGGCTGTATTTATCTCGGTTTCTAGTGATGCTAAGCGGTCACTATTGTAGCTAATTGAAGCAAGCTCTTGCGCAATTGATTGGTGAAATTCTACCAGCTCTTCCGGTTTTATATGGTGCTTGCGTGCTAAATCCATTGCCCCAGTTAAACGAGTTTCTACTTCGTCGAGGCGAGCAGGATCTAAATCTGTTATATCTACATAGCTGCGAATTTCACGGCTTGCTTCTTCAACCTGAACAGCGGCTTCACTTAAAAGCGCTGCAATGCTAGATAGGCTATCATCGTAGCCGGCAAGTTCAGCAAATTGCTGTGCACTGTGTTGCAGCATTGAGCATGCACTTTGCTCATCACTTTCGTATAAGTGCTGAAGTTCACGCTGGCACGACTCTAAAATAGTTTGGCTGTGGCTTAACTTATGGTGCTCAGCTTCTATTTCTTCAAACTCACCGGGTTGTAAGGCAAACTCGTCTAATTCAGCAACTTGGTATTCAAGTAGCTGTTTTTGAGCCGCTTGTTGCGCTTGTTGTTGTTCTAAGTGGTTAAACTCTTTTACTAGCGCCTGATAGGCTTTAAAACGTTCTTTAACATTGGAAAGCAGGTTTGTATGGCCAGCATATGCATCCAGTAAATGCAGCTGATGCTCGGCTTTTAATAAATGCTGATGCGCGTGTTGACCATGAATAGAAATGAGGTATTGCCCAAGCTCTTTAAGCTGCGCAGCAGTGACAGGGCTGCCATTAATATAGCTTTTACTCCGGCCATTTTTACAAATAACACGGCGCAGTAAGCATTCACCTTCTGCATTAGACAGTAAGTGATGCTCTAAAAACTGTTGTGCAAGGGGTAATTGGGTAATATCGAATTGCGCGCAGATTTCTGCACGCTCAGTTCCTGGACGAACAGCACCCGCATCGGCGCGTTCGCCTAAACACAACGATAGGGCATCAATAGCAATTGATTTCCCTGCACCTGTTTCACCTGTAATGGCTGTCATGCCATTGTGCCACTCAGTACTCAAGTTACTTACAATGGCAAAGTTTTTAATTTCTAACCCGATTAACATACTGTTTATCCATCCAGCTAATTAACTGTTAATTTATACAGTGTTTTCGGGTTTTGCAAATTAAATTTTTATGCTTTTGTTAATTCTGATATCTGTTTTTCGTGATTTAATTCATCAGGCATTGATGGACTCTGGCTTTGCGCTGGGTCATCATGTTGATTAATAGGTGGCGCGTATTTAATAACTTCAATTAATGAGGGTAATACTTCTTGATAAAACGCTTTATTGTATTCAATGCCATTATAAGGAAGTTGTGCCATAAAGTATTGTAATCTATCGGCAAGTTGGTCATGTTCATGCGGGCTTTGTGCTTTGTTTGCTTCCATGATTATGGTGCTGATAAACAACTCACTAATAAACTCTAAATGCGTTAGATTTTCTTCGTTGTGAGCTTGAACGACAAAGTAATTACTGGTGATTTGGTTCAAACGTGCAACATTTTTAGGGCGAATGAGCTTTGCTTCACTAAATTCGATTAATTTAATTTTGAAGTCGTTATTGATCTCTTTTACACGTTGATGAAAGCGTTTTTTTTCGGCTTCTATCGCTTTGCGACGGTTGCTTTCGATGATCCAATAGCAGCCTAGTAGAGTGATCAACAATAAAAGAGCAAGAAAAACTATATAGCTCATTTTTGCTTAGGTTCCTTAAATGTGTACTACGGTAAAGTGAATTATTTTGCGCTAATAGATTTCACTTGGCAATTATTTAAGAAGAAAATTGCTGTTTAAAATAAGCGGCTACCCCAGTTCAGTTTTTTTCGCAGTACATTGTAATAAGAATATTCTTTTGGATGAATTAAGCGTAACCGTTTGTCAGCTTTTTTGATAACCACTTCATCGCCAGGTAAAACAGCCAAAACAACGTGGCTGTCACAGCTCACTTGTAAGCTGTCGGTATTTTCTAGGCTGAGTTTAAGGCGTACTTCGTTATCGGCATCAACGACTAAAGGGCGACTCGAAAGAGTATGAGGAAACATGGGTACTAACGAAATAGCATTCAGTTCTGGTGTCAAAATAGGCCCTCCACCAGAGAGAGAATAGGCCGTTGAGCCAGTCGGTGTAGATACGATTAAACCATCAGAGCGTTGTGAAAATACAAAATCATTATTTATGAAGGCTTCGAACTCAATCATGTGAGCGACTTTATCGGCATGGAGTACCGCTTCATTAACCGCTGAATTTGCGCTTTTAAGTTCAGCATGTCGGTATACTTCTACTTCTAGCAGGAAGCGTTTTTCTTCAATGAATTGACCGCTTAGAACCTGCTCTAAACTTGCTTCAAAACCTTCTGGGTTTAAGTCGGTTAAAAATCCGAGGTTACCACGGTTTACGCCAATCACTGCAACGTCAAAACGCGCTAAAACACGTGCAGCACCTAACATGTTGCCATCGCCACCGACAACGATGGCTAAATCAGCACGCTCGCCTAACTCAACGAGTTTAACGAGGTTGTTCGCAGGCACATCTTCTAATTGCCGACCCGTTCGTTGCTCAACGAGCACCTCAAAACCTAACGCTCGTAAAAAGGTGTGTAATCGCTGTAGCGTTGTAGCCGCGGCGCTGTGGTTAGGTTTACCAATTAAACCTATGGTTTTAAACGGTGAGTCCATGGTACGTGCACTTAACTATTTCATAGGGATAGATTACATTAAAAATTAATGCTTTGAAAATAACTTGAAATAAACTTGCAGTGCCCAAATATCTTAGGGCAAGTGTCAAGATGTAAGAATTATGAAATTAAACCCCCGCGATCAACAAATTTTTTCAGCCGTAATGAGCCTATATTGTAATGGCGAGGGCCAACCAGTGGCTTCAACGCGTATAGCAAAGCAAAAGGGCATGGCTGTGTGCTCTGCCACAGTGCGAAATGCAATGGCAAGGCTTGAAAAAGAAGGGTTGCTTTATTCGCCACACACCTCGGCAGGCCGCGTGCCAACAAATGCTGGGTTTGACTATTGGTTAACCGAATTTTTCTCTTTGCCCGAAATTGCGACGTATTGGCAACCTCAACAAGCACAACTTGTTGAGCTGGCCCACGGCTTGAGCCAACGTTATAAAGTATGTTGTTGTGTTGGTTTACCGCAAGTGAGTTCGCAATTGGTTTTTAGGGTTGAAGTACTTGACTTTGATGGCAGTGATTGGCTTATTTTACTGATTGATAGAGCAGGGCAAAGTCACAATATTTGTATTAGTAAACCTGAGGACGCCAGTGATTCGGTTCGCTATCAGTTTGCAACGTGGCTTAATACGGTGTTCAGTCAACAAACTCTGATGGAAGGTCTTTACCGTATGCAGGCAATGGCGAATACTGCACCGCGCAACTGCCATGACTCGTTGACCCAATGGACTCGCCAATTGAGCCAGAAACTGGGGTCTGATAACAGTATTGTGGTAGGTGAAAACTATTTATATAAGCAAGTAGACTGTCAAACGAGCTTAAATATAGGCGTCTCATTTCTAAATTTTGTTGAAGACAAGCTCGCATTTAGAAACGGTTTGTCGGTATTAAACACAGAACAACTTCCATTTACCGATTGTGATGAGTTAATGGTGATCAGCCTTCCTTACTTTAATAACCTCGAATATCAGAGTCGTTTTTGTGTTATTTGTCCAAAATCAGCACAAATTGAAGCAATCATCCAAGAATTTGAGTTAATCGGGTCATCAACCTCTTGAATCTTTTTATTCAATCCCCATAATTACCGCAGTTGTAAAGAATTGGAGCATTTAAGCTATGTCTGAGCAGACAAAATCACCAGAGCAAGAAGTTGAACTAAACGAAGAATTTGAACAAATGCAAGCGGATGTTGACGCAGCCGTTGAAGCAGCAGAGCAAGTTGAAGGCGAAGAACTAAGCCCTGAAGCTGAAATTGCACTACTTTATAGTGAACTAGAAGCTGCAAAGCAAACTATAAATGATCAAAAAGACAGTGTTGTACGTGCCGCAGCAGATGTTGAAAACATGCGTCGCCGTGCCGCACAAGATGTTGAAAAAGCTCACAAGTTTGCACTTGAGAAGTTTGCTAACGAATTATTACCCGTGATTGATAATTTAGAGCGTGCGATTGAGTTTTCTGACAAAGAAAATGAGCAGCTTAAGCCTGTACTTGAAGGTATCGAGATGACGGTAAAAAGCTTCAACGATGCCGTGTCTAAGTTTGGTGTAGAAATTGTTAACCCACAAGGTGAGCAGTTTAATCCAGAATTCCATCAAGCGATGTCAATTCAACCAAGCAATGATGTAGCACCTAATACGGTACTTGCAGTTATGCAAAAAGGGTACACGTTAAACGGTCGTTTACTGCGTCCTGCTATGGTAATGGTATCGAAAGAAGCTGAATAAACGCTTTTTAGAGAAAAATGCCTGTCATAGACAGGCATTTTTTTTGTCTAATTTTCGATGCCAAAGCTGCACAAGTAGTATAAGGATAAGCGCACTGAACATCATGGCTGAAAATGGCACCGCACTTTGTGGGTGAATAAACGCGAGGATAGGTCCTACGAGTGCGCCACTGCCAAAACGTAACGTACCAATTACCGCCGTTGCAGTCCCTGACTTTTCCTCGAATTGCATTAAAATCAATGAGTCGGCATTACTTGCCACAATCCCCAAACTCATCATTAAAGGCGCTATGCTTGCGACGATAAAATACAGCGACAAATGCATTAAACTAAACAGCAGTAATGCTGAGCCCGATGCAAAGCCAATACCTAAGCCTATAAACAGTAATTTGCGCGATCCTAAGCGTGGTACAAGTCGGGTATTCATAAAGTTACCGAACATTAAGGCAAGTACGTTAAAGGCAAATAAAATACCGAAGAGTTGTTCATCTACTTTAAAAAAGTCCAAATAAACGTAAGGCACAGACGTTAAAAAGCAGAAAAATGCGAACGAGGCAAACATAGAGCTAGCGATGTCGGCACGCGCACTTTGACGTGAAAAGACGGTTTTATAGCTGTTAAAAAATAACGCTAAACCGCGTTGCTGACTTTTGAAAATAGGGATATCAATTAAGTAAAGTTGCACAAGTGCTAAAATCGCAAAGCTATACGCAGCTAACACTAAAAATATAACCTGCCATGTCGAAATGCCCATAATTAAAGAGCCAAGCGTGGGGGCGATAAGGGGCGCTACCATCATGATCATCGATACATACGACATCCCCTTTGCCGTATTCTCACGGTAAATATGACGAATAATACCCGGTACAACCACGGTTGCCGCGGCACCAGTGAAAGCCTGTACTGCCCTAAGTGACCAAAAAAGCTCTATGTTATGGCAAAATGCCAGTGCTAACGAACTTAAACCAAACAGCGCTAAGCCTACTTTAGCCAGTAATCGTCTACCAAGCTCATCGGCAATAGGGCCAAAAAATAGCATACCCAGTGCATAGCCAGCTAAATAGATACTCAATGAAATTTGTACATTTGGCATGGTTGTTTGTAAGTCATTGGCAATGACCAACATCGCAGGTAGATACAAATCAATTGCCAGCGGAGTAATGGCGACAATACTTGCCAGTAACGGCAATAAAATGCGTTTATTTAATGTGTCGGGGGAAGGCATTGGAAACTCATTTATCAATCAATAGACCCCTATTGTAGCAGCGAGTGGTTCATTGGTGAACTTAGTTTGCCTGCTAACTAAAAGATTTAACTGAAAAATCACATTTGCACGGTGGGAAATGTATTTTCATATAAAATTAATGAATGCTTTGCTATATTAGCAACAATTGCACTAATAGTATTTGTAAGGATTCACATGAAAAAGTTAATGATGGTCGTGTTAGCCACCGCTGTTTTAGCAGGGTGTAAAACGTCTCCAACGGGACGTACACAGATCGCGCTCTACTCAGATCAACAAATGAGTCAAATGGGCCAAGCAAGCTTTGCTGAAATGAAGAAAACACAGCCGATTAACTCCGACCCAAAAGTTAATGCGTATGTAAAATGCATCGCAGACGATGTGATTTCTGTTTTGCCGCGTGAATATGCTCAACAAGCATGGGAAGTGGTGGTGTTCGAAGAAGATTCCGCGAATGCGTTTGCATTACCAGGCGGCTACATTGGCGTACATACCGGATTATTAAAAGTAGCGGTTAACAGGGATCAACTAGCGACCGTGTTAGGCCATGAAGTTGCACACGTTATTGCTGAGCACTCGAATGAACGTGTATCGCAAAACTCCTTGATTCAAACAGGTTTACAAGTCGGTGGTGCTGCGCTTGATATGGGTAATGTGCAATATCGCGGTGAAATTATGCAAGCACTTGGACTCGGCGCACAATTTGGTGTGGTGTTACCTTTTAGCCGCTCACATGAATCTGAAGCTGATATTGTAGGTTTAGATTTAATGGCAAAGGCTGGCTTTAATCCAGAGCAGTCAGTGTCATTATGGCAAAACATGAGTGCAGCTGGCAGCAGCGGCACACCCGAATTCATGTCGACTCACCCAGCACCGGGTAATCGAATTAAAGAGCTACAAAAACACATGCCAACGGCTTTAAAAGCACAACAAGCGGCAAAAGCGCAGGGCAGAAACCCACAGTGTAAACTGTAATAAAATCTTACCAGAGCTGCTTATGCAGCTCTTTTTAATTCCATTTTGCACTTGGAGTTGAAGCAGATAAAGTTCAACGTGATTGTATCATGCTTGATAAATTAGCTAATTCAATGACTGACTTGGCAAAAAAATATTCAGTAACATTACTTGAACAACGGCAAGATAAATCCAAAGCAGAGTATTTCATAGAAGCAAAATATATTGAAATTAACTCCATAGATGGGTTTTCCCATCGGTTAGACCAAGCTCATCAGCAACATTACATGTGCAACTAAAAAAAGTGATGAGATTATAGCGAAAACAACGAAGGAAATTGGTTCTGGAGTAGCCTTTGACGCTTGTGACCGCTTAGAGAAAATAGCCGTTGCGGGTGGTCGCTATGTGGCTAAATGGACTTCTGATCAATTTAATTAAAAAAAGCCTGTAGTCTAGCTGACTGCAGGCTTTAATATTGATAACTCGCAACTCGCAACTCGCAACTCGCAACTCGCAACTCGCAACTCGCAACTCGCAACTCGCAACTCGCAACTCGCAACTCGCTAGAACGTCCACTCAACATGAAGTTGTGGGACTGATTCAGTGGTATCTGTGCCTAGTTTGTTATGCCAGTATTGCCACTCAAGGCCAAGTAACAGGGTATTTTCTTTCATGCTGATTGCATGACCTAAATCCCATGTAATAATAGGCTGTGCTAAAATCCATGCTTTAACGTCTTGACCGAATTCGTTTTCACGCTCTGCAATGTACTCAACATGGCCTGTCACATTAAATTTTTGTGAGCCAATAGTGAATGGGTAGCCCCATGCTACATCAATCATCCAGCTGTTTGTTTCAGTAGGAGCACCACCACGAGCAACACCTTCACTGTCATCAATGTAGGCTGTAAACAACGTTGATAAAAAGCTAAAACCTGGTGCTTGCCAGCTTAGTTTTACACCGGGTAAATATTTTAGAACCTTTGAGTCTCCAGCAGCGTTAAAGCCCGCAGTTAAACCTACGTCAGCAATCGCACCATATGAAAAATCGTTGCCTGAGATTTTTGACAGGCTGAAGGTTGAATACCATTCACCATAAAAGTCTTTATCTTGATATCCATCTTGTAAATCATCATCACTGTAGTCAATAAAAAAGAAGTTATCGCCATAGTCATAACCAGATGCATGCTGTAATGACACAACCGTTGTGTTTGATTTAGCCAAAGAAAACGGATTTTTGTGCTCACCGTTATTGATGTGTAATTGCGTTGAGCTCCAATTAGCCGCATAGCTCGAAGTACTCGCTGCACATAGCGCAGCAATAGAAAGGATCTTTTTCAAGTTCATATCTCAATATTGATGTAGTCAAAACAATTCACTTGATTAAGCGAATTAGTATATAAAGGGGGATACAAAGTGAGGATTATAGCAGATACGTCCTTAAAATGACGTATCTGCTCAAAAATATTTAACTTAGGCTTTATTACGGCGTAAGCATATTACCGCAATCGCAGTAAACGCGAGAATAAAACAATAATATGACGATGTAGATACTTGCCAAGGGCTGATTTTAAACGTTGCACCTAACAATAAGGCTTGTGCGCCGTAGGGCAAAGAGCCTTGTGTTACACAGGCAAAAATATCTAATAAACTGGCTGAGCGCTTGCCAGTGATTTCACCGTCATCGGCCAGTTTTTTCGCAATAGGGCCTGCAACAATAATAGACACCGTATTATTAGCAATACATACGTTACTCGTCATTACGAGTGCTGCAATACCTAATTGATCAGCAACTTTACGATGCCATTTAGCAATAATTTTCGTGATTGCCTGAATTTTGTTAGCAATGTAATCAAGGCCACCGTTTATACGAATAAATTCTGACAGGCCGCCAATAAACATAGATAACAAGAAAATTTCCTGCATATCGGTAAAGCCTTTGTAGATATCTTTTACAAAGCTTGCGCCTTCATAACTGCCTGTAAAGCCCATTAGTGCTGCGAAAATAATCCCGCTAAACAGCACCACAAATACATTAAATCCCATCACCGCTAGCACTAAAATAAAGGCATACGGAAGCACGAGTAATATATCGTAATCCTGTGTTTCAACCGCTTCAGCTGCCGGTGTTAAAAAGAACAATAATGCAATGGTGAGTGCAGCAGCAGGCAGAGCAATCTTTAGATTCTCGCGAAATTTATCTTTCATTTCACAACCTTGTGTACGGGTAGCCGCAATAGTTGTGTCAGAAATGATTGATAGGTTATCGCCAAACATTGCACCCGATACAATTGTACCGGCCATCAATGCCGGATCGATACCCGTTTTTTGCGCTACGGCGTAGGCAATAGGGCCAATCGCGCCGATGGTGCCCATTGATGTGCCCATGGCAGTTGAAACCACGGCAGCGATTAAAAATAAGCCCGGAAGTAATAAAGCTGGGGGAATAAGAGATAAACCGGCATTCACGACGGCATCAACACCCCCCGTTGCGCCTGCGACGGCAGAAAATGCACCTGCAAGAAGGTAAATCAAGCACATAGTAATGATATTGCTATGACCTGCACCTTTTATAAACGTTTCAACACTGTGGTTAATCGTGTTTCTATTTAAAATAAAGGCCAACATAATGGCAGGTAAAATAGCAACCGGTGCCGGTAGTTGATAAAAGGCGTAATCAACACCTTGAGATTGTAAGTATAAGCCTGCGCCTAAAAATAAGCCGACAAACACCAAAAGCGGCAGCAAAGAAAGTTTTGCTTTTGTTTTATTAAATGATGGCTGCATCATATTCCTCGTTAGATAACCAAAAACACAGCCAAAAACTTCTTTTAGCTGTATTTAGTTGTTGTTTTATGAAAATAAAAACAACAACAGCGCCCGCAAGCCAAAGACCAAATCGGCGCAAAGGAAGAAGTTTAAATGTATAGATGGCTAAATGCAAAGGCTATCTGTTATTATTGTTGTTATTTTATAAATCCAAAAAATTAGCGCTGTATTTTTTATAAGCTAACCTGACTATTACATGAGTTTTCGATAAAATCTAGCCAGCTAATAAGAATAGATAAGGTAAAAGTATGAACCGTATAGGTGTATTTGGTGCCAATGGCCGCATGGGGCTTGCACTATTAGAGGCTGTTACAAAAAATGAGCACTCTGTGTTAACGGGGGCGTATGTCCGTGAAAATTCACCGCTTATTAATTTAGCTGTTAATCAATTAAACAGTGCCGCTGATGCGGATGTGCAATTTAGCAAAGAAACTGATGTAAAAGAGACTGACGTACTTATTGATTTTACTTTACCCGCGGGGATGCGTAATCACCTCAAAACAGCGGTAGAAAAAAATATAGCCATGGTGATCGGCACGACAGGCTTAACCCACGACGACCTTGAAGCGTTAAACGATGCAGCAAAGTATATCCCGATTGTTTTTGCTCGTAACTATAGCGTAGGCGTTAATTTACTGCTTAACTTAGTGCAGACTGCAGCTGTGAAATTTGGCGATGACATGGACATAGAGATTTTTGAAGCGCACCATCGTCATAAAATTGATGCGCCCTCGGGCACGGCTTTAGCTATTGGTGAGGCTATTGCAGAGGCAAAAGGCTGGCAACATGATGACGTTGCACGTTTCGATAGAAGCCACGATGAACAAGCAAAATCGCAAAATGAAATCGGTTATTCGGTCATGCGAGGCGGAGATATAGTAGGTGAACACACCGCATATTTCGCAACTTCTGGCGAAAGACTAGAATTAACTCATAAAGCAAGTTCTAGAATGACCTTTGCCTTAGGTGCTGTAAGAGCTGCGGGCTGGTTGAAAAATAAGCCGGCTGGACTTTATGACATGCAAGATGTGCTTGACTTGAAGTAGTTTAGTTTCTTTTTTGGCAGTTTCAGTGAAAATTAAGTTAATAACGCTTATTTTTACTATTTTATTAATTATGATTAGATCTGAAAAGCAAATTACTGTAAAATAGCGCCAATTTGCCAAAAATTCATAAATGCGTGTTTCCAATCGCTTTAAACGGGCAGTAGAGCAAATGACTTTACTCCCGTTTTTTACTGTTAGGAGGTTAACTTGACTAAATCCGCTCTGTTAGTCCTAGAAGACGGCACAGTGTTTCGCGGTACTGCAATCGGCGCTGACGGCATGTCAGTCGGTGAAGTAGTATTCAATACGTCTATGACTGGTTATCAAGAAATTTTGACTGACCCTTCATACGCGGAACAAATCGTAACTTTGACGTACCCACATATCGGTAATACGGGTACTAACAGCGAAGACGAAGAAGCGGGTCAAATCTGGGCTAAAGGCCTAGTGATCCGTGATTTGCCACTGCTAGCAAGTAATTTCCGTAACGAGCAATCGTTAAGTGATTACTTAAAAGAACGCAATATCCTAGGTATTGCTGACATCGACACTCGTAAATTAACACGTATCTTACGTGATAAAGGCGCTCAAAATGGTTGTATCATTGCAGGCGACGAGTTAGATGAGAATAAAGCGCTCGAAGCTGCGCAAGCCTTCCCAGGCTTAAAAGGCATGGATTTAGCAAAAGTTGTCTCAACCAAGGAAAATTTTGAGTGGCGTGAATCAAGCTGGACATTAGGTGAAGGCTTTAAAACGCTAGAAGCAGCAGACGAGAAATTTCACGTTGTTGCTTATGACTTCGGTGTTAAACGTAATATCTTACGCATGTTAGTTGACCGCGGTTGTAAATTAACCGTTGTGCCGGCACAAACATCTGCTGAAGACGTACTCGCACTTAACCCAGACGGTATTTTCTTATCGAACGGCCCTGGTGACCCTGAGCCTTGTACCTACGCCATTGACGCAATTAAGACCTTTTTAGAAACAGATACGCCAATTTTTGGTATTTGTTTAGGTCACCAATTACTTGCGCTTGCCTCTGGTGCAAAAACAGTAAAAATGAAGTTCGGTCATCACGGTGGTAACCACCCAGTTAAAGACCTTGACCGCAATGTGGTTATGATCACTGCGCAAAACCATGGTTTCGCAGCGGATGAAGCGACATTACCAGCGAATTTACGTGCAACTCACGTTTCATTATTCGATGGTACGCTACAAGGTATTCACCGTACTGATAAGCCTGCATTTAGCTTCCAAGGTCACCCTGAAGCAAGCCCAGGTCCTCACGATGCAGCACCTTTATTCGACCACTTCATCGACTTGATGCAAGCTCGTTCTAACTAATTTAACCGGAGTAACAATGCCAAAACGTACCGACATAAAAAGCATTCTTATCTTAGGCGCGGGCCCGATCGTTATCGGTCAAGCTTGTGAATTTGACTACTCTGGTGCACAAGCGTGTAAAGCACTACGAGAAGAAGGCTATCGAGTTATTCTTGTAAACTCGAACCCTGCAACTATCATGACTGACCCTGAAATGGCCGATGCGACGTACATCGAACCAATTCACTGGGAAGTGGTAGAAAAAATTATTGAAAAAGAAAAGCCAGATGCTGTACTCCCAACAATGGGTGGTCAAACAGCATTAAACTGTGCGCTTGACCTAGACAAGCACGGTGTGTTGGCTAAACACGGTGTTGAGCTAATCGGTGCAACTGCGGATGCCATCGATAAAGCAGAAAACCGTGAGCGTTTTGACGCTGCAATGAAAAATATTGGCCTTGAGTGTCCGCGTGCTGAAATCGCTCACTCAATGGACGAAGCACACGATGTACTTACTCGTATAGGCTTCCCATGTATTATCCGTCCATCATTCACCATGGGTGGTACCGGTGGCGGTGTTGCATACAACCAAGAAGAATTTGATGAAATTTGTGAGCGTGGTTTAGATTTATCACCAACAAATGAACTTCTAATTGATGAATCATTAATCGGTTGGAAAGAGTACGAAATGGAAGTTGTTCGTGACAAAAACGACAACTGTATCATCGTATGTTCTATCGAAAACTTTGACCCAATGGGCGTTCACACGGGTGACTCAATCACCGTTGCACCAGCACAAACGTTGACGGATAAAGAATACCAAATCATGCGTAATGCATCGATGGCGGTACTTCGCGAAATCGGCGTTGAAACAGGTGGTTCAAACGTACAGTTTGGTGTGAATCCAGTTGATGGCCGTATGGTTATCATTGAAATGAACCCTCGTGTATCTCGTTCATCGGCTCTAGCGTCTAAAGCAACGGGTTTCCCAATTGCTAAAATCGCTGCGAAACTAGCTGTAGGTTATACGCTTGACGAGCTTCAAAATGATATCACGGGTGGTAAAACACCTGCTTCATTCGAGCCTTCAATCGATTACGTTGTGACTAAGATCCCACGTTTTAACTTCGAAAAATTCGCAGGTTCAAACGACCGTCTTACTACACAGATGAAATCTGTGGGTGAGGTTATGGCTATTGGTCGTAACCAACAAGAATCACTACACAAAGCATTACGTGGTCTTGAAGTGGGTGCAACAGGTTTTAACCCAATTGTTGCGCTTGATGACCCGAAAGCGAAAGAGAAAATCATTCGTGAATTGCGTGAGCCAGGTGCCGAGCGTATTTGGTATGTTGCTGATGCAATGCGTCATGGTATGAGCGTTGAAGATGTATTCGAATTGACTAAAATCGATCCATGGTACTTAGTACAAATCGAAGATATCTTAAAAGACGAAGAAACAATCAGCGAAGTAGGTATGGCTGGTTTAAATGCCGAGTTCTTACGCAAGCTTAAACGCAAAGGTTTTGCTGATGCACGTATCGCTGAAATTGCGGGTGTATCTGAAGCTGAAATTCGCAAAAAACGTCACCAATTAAATATCGTGCCAGTCTACAAACGCGTTGATACGTGTGCGGCAGAATTTAGTTCAGACACAGCTTACATGTACTCAACGTATGACGAAGAGTGTGAAGCGAACCCGTCTGACAAAGATAAAATCATGGTAATTGGTGGTGGTCCTAACCGAATTGGTCAAGGTATCGAATTCGATTACTGCTGTGTTCACGCGGCATTAGCGCTACGTGAAGACGGTTACGAAACAATCATGGTTAACTGTAACCCTGAAACTGTTTCAACAGACTACGACACATCTGACCGTCTATTCTTCGAGCCAATTACGCTTGAAGATGTATTAGAAATCGTTCGTGTTGAAAAACCAAAAGGCGTAATCGTTCAGTACGGTGGTCAAACTCCACTTAAACTGGCTCGTGCACTTGAAGCGAATGGTGTGCCAGTTATTGGTACGTCACCTGATGCAATCGACCGTGCTGAAGACCGTGAGCGTTTCCAACAACTTGTTGAGCGTTTAAACCTTCTTCAACCTGAAAATGCAACAGTAACGTCTCTAGAAGAAGCGATTGTAAAATCGGCTGAAATCGGTTTCCCTCTGGTTGTACGTCCTTCATATGTACTTGGTGGTCGTGCGATGGAAATCGTTTACGATGAAGATGACTTACGTCGTTACATGACTGAAGCGGTATCTGCATCAAATGAAGCCCCAGTATTGCTTGACCGTTTCTTAGATAACGCAATCGAAGTTGACGTTGATGCTATCTGTGACGGTGAGCAAGTGATTATCGGCGGTATTATGGAGCATATCGAGCAAGCAGGTGTTCACTCAGGTGACTCAGCATGTTCATTACCTGCTCATTCATTAACTGCTGAAGTACAAGACGTAATGCGTAAGCAAGTGACAGACATGGCACTTGAGCTTGGCGTAGTGGGTCTTATGAATACACAGTTTGCAGTGAAAGACGGCCAAGTTTACTTAATCGAAGTAAACCCTCGTGCAGCGCGTACAGTACCGTTTGTATCAAAAGCAACGGGTGTAGCACTTGCTAAAGTAGCAGCGCGTTGTATGGCAGGTCAGTCATTGGCAAGCCAAGGTATCACCAAAGAAGTGATTCCTCCTTACTACAGCGTTAAAGAAGTTGTATTACCGTTTGCTAAGTTCCAAGGTGTTGACCCAATGCGTGGCCCAGAAATGCGCTCAACGGGTGAGGTAATGGGTGTTGGTGAAACATTCGCCGAAGCGTTCGCTAAAGCACAATTAGGTGCAAGCAACACTTTACCACGCGGTGGTCGCGCGTTACTATCGGTACGCAACAGTGACAAACCACGTATTGTTGAACTTGCTAAAACTATGACTGAACTTGGTTTTGAGCTAGATGCAACAGGTGGTACTGCCAAAGCACTTGAAGACGCTGGTATTGCAGTTCGTCGCGTAAACAAAGTATTCGAAGGTCGTCCTCATATTCTTGATAGAATTAAAAATGGTGAATACAGCTACATTGTAAACACTACTGAAGGTCGCCAAGCGATTGAAGATTCGAAGGTGTTACGTCGTGGTGCGTTACAGCACAAGACTAACTACACAACGACACTGAACGCGGCATTTGCTAACTGTACTGCAAACCAAGCAGACGACCGTAGCAAAGTGACGTCAGTTCAGGAACTACACCAGCGAATGAACTAAGGAAATGTGCCAAGGGCGAGTGATTCGCCCTTGGGATTAAGTGAGAATAATATGCAATCAATTCCGATGACGGTTCGTGGTGCAGCATTACTGCGCGAAGAACTTAACGAATTAAAAACAGTTACCCGTCCAAAAATCATTGCTGATATTGCTGACGCACGTGAGCATGGTGATTTGAAAGAAAACGCGGAATATCATGCTGCTCGTGAGCAACAAGGTTTTTGTGAAGGTCGTATTCAAGAAATTGAAGCGAAGCTTTCAAATGTACAAATCATCGATATAACTAAGATGCCTAAGACAGGTAAAGTTATTTTTGGTACAACGGTTACTATCGTTAATGTTGAAACCGACGCTGAGGTTAAATACCAAATCGTGGGTGATGATGAAGCAGATATCAAAAATAACCTGATCTCTGTAAACTCGCCAATCGCGCGTGGTTTAATTGGTAAAGAGGTTGATGACGCCGTTACCATTAAAACACCTAATGGTGAAGTTGAATACGAAATCATTGAAGTTGAGTATATTTAATAGCTTAACCAAGCATTGATGAAGCCGCGGTTTTATACCGCGGTTTTTTTATGCCTGTTTACAGCCACCCAATTATTCGTTACGTTGGCGTTCTATTAACGATTATATAGAGGTGACAATGGCAAAAATTCACTACCCTAAAGCGCTTTCAAAAGGCGATAAAATAGCCATTTGCGCTTTTTCATCAGGGGTTGATCAAGCATATCACGCACGTTTAGATCTTGTGTTGGCGGGCTTAAAAGCAAAAGGCTTTCAAGTTATAGAAGGGGCATGCTTACGCGAAGCCCATAGTCCTGCAAAACAGCGTGCAGATGAATTAATGCAGTTTTTAACAGATGACTCAATTGCCGCTATCATGCCGCCATGGGGCGGCGATCTCACCATGGAAATTTTATCTTTACTTGATTTTAATGCGATAAGCCAAGCACAACCGAAGTGGTTAGTGGGATTTTCAGATATCAGTACATTTGCATGTGCTTTAACGACACGATGTGGTTGGGCAACACTGCACGCAGCAAATTTAATGCAAATTCACCCAGACGATCCTGATGAATACTTAGCAAACATTTTCAAAGCACTACAATTAGGTGAAAAAGGTCAATTAAATCAAGTGGCCTCACCTTATTACCAGCAGTCTGTTATAGATTATTCGCACCAGCCGCAGGCACAGTTTGATTTAACTGCACCGAGCCAATGGCGTTGTATAAACTACAAAGACACACGTAAAATTGAAGTGTCAGGGCGCTTGATAGGCGGCTGTTTGGATACGTTAGGTTTACTATTACCTTCTAATTACTACGCATTACATGAATTTAAAAAACAGTATGCACCTGAAGGACTTATTTTATATTTAGAAAATGCAGAGCTCAGCCCGATGGCACTTGCACGCTGTTTGTTATCGTTAAAATTGAATGATGTTTTTACCGATGTAAATGCCGTTGTGTTTGGTCGCAGCCCTGCAATAAATAACGACTGCTACTTTGATGAATACCAAGCAATTGAGCTCGCATTTAAAGGCAACTTATTTCCGGTTATTGTCGATGCAGACATTGGACATGTTGCGCCAAATTTAGCGCTTATTAATGGTGGTTTTGCAACGATTACTGCTGACTTAAGTGAAGGTATGGCGCGTAATGTGAAGGTCAATACAACGTTAAATTAAATATTACGCCTACGAGAGTAGGCGTAATACACGGCATGTAGCGCTTAAATCACTGAAATAATAGTATCTTTATCTAAACGCGATTTTGGTAATGCAGCATTATAATCTTGCTCAGGTTCGTGATAGCCAATTGCCAAAGCAACTTCACAGACATACCCATCTAGCTCATCAGCGAAAAGCTCACCGAGTAAATCTTTATCAACCCCTTCCATCGGAGTAGAGTCAATGCCTAAACGAGCCACGGCATGCATGGTATTGCCTAACGCAATATACGTTTGTGACTTAGTCCACTGTGCATTATTGCCTTGTTCATCGGTATTTAAATCAACAAAAGCAAAGGCACCAAAAGCGCTTTCTTTGTTTTCTGCTTTTGTACGTCCATTAGCAATGTCTGCCTCTATGACTTTTTCATAATCTTCACGTTTGTAGCGAGGGTTATAAGCAAATAATATAGTGTGTGAGGCGGCCTTCGCATGTAATTGATTAAACTGAAACTTGTTTGCAAAGCTGTCGTGTAAACGCTGTTTTGCTTGGTCTGATTCAATTACTACGAATTTCCATGGTTGCGAGTTAATCGATGAAGGAGTTAAGCGCAGTGCTTCTAAAATAACGGCCAAATCATCTTGGCTAATGCGTTTAGTTGCATCGTAGCGCTTGCTTGTATAACGGCGTTGTAAGTCTGAAATAATAGGGTGTGTCATGTAATTGCTCCCGCATGTATAACAATATGACTGAGTGTACGCCTTGCATACTTAGCGATAAAGCGCATAATTCAATAAACATTATCAAAAAATTTTAGTTAATATGTTGGTTGAAGATCTGAAATTAATCCTCAAGGTCGCTGAATTCCGCAGCATTACTACCGCTGCTGCAAAACTAGATATGCGCTCAGCAACAGCGAGTGCAGCAATAAAGCGTGTTGAAGCAGCACTCGGTACTGAGTTATTTGTGCGAACAACGCGTCACTTGCGTTTATCAGCAGCTGGTGAGCGCTTTTTGCCTCAATGTCAGCAGGCAATTGCCATGCTTGAGCAAGCAACTCTTGCATTAAAAGGCGAGCATGATGAAATTGAAGGGGAGCTTAGAGTGGCGTTATCATCTGATCTGGGCCGTAATATGATTATTCCTTGGCTTGATGAATTATTAGATGAGTACCCTAAACTCAGCTTGAGACCGCATATCAGTGATAGTAATGTTGACTTTTACCGTGATTCAGTCGATTTTGCACTGCGCTATGGCTCGCCATCAGATTCCAATCTTTATGGTTTCAAAATTTGTAATGTGCCACGTATATTATGTGCAACCCCAGACTATTTAGCCAAGCATGGTATGCCTAAGCACCCAAATGACTTAAAACAACATCAGGGGCTTTTTTATCAACTGCAAGATATCATTAATAATGTCTGGGATTTTACTGACGGCACAGAACGTTTTAAGGTAAAAATGCAAGGTCGCCGTGCCTCTAATGATGGTGATTTAGTCAGACGATGGTGTGTTGCAGGTAAAGGCCTTGCAGTTAAATCATGCATTGATATCAGTGATGATTTGCTTAATGAACGTGTGATACCTGTTATGCAAGACTATCCACATTTATGTGCAGAGCTGTGGCTTATCTGTCCAAGTCGGCAATCAATTACACCTGCTGTTCGTTTAGTTCGGGATATATGCCGCGAAAAAACCAAAGCTATACTCAATCAACTGATTGAAAAGGGTATTTTAGATAAGCGGGTACTCGATAACTAATTATTTTAAGTATAGAATAACGAGGCTTTTTCATCTTTATGGCTAAGCAACATTCTCAGAGCAGGGTGAAATTCCTCTCAGGCTTTATACTTTAAATTAAAGTGAGCCCGCGAGCGCTTTAGCCATGCTAAAAGTAAAAAGAGGCCACGTGGCGTGGCTTCTTTTGTTATTGCAGTTTTTCAATCGCGTCGTGTGCACTGTTACTTTCTGGGTCTAGCGTGAGCGCTTTTTTGTAACTTGCTAATGCTTTTTGTTTATCACCGGCTGCTAAATATGCTTCACCTAAACTATCAAACGTATTTGCGGAATCTGGATAAGATTGATTGTTGAGTTCAAACACCGTGATTGCGGCGTCTAGCTCACCCATCTGCATTAATTCATAGCCAAAGTAGTTTAGCGACCTTTCTCTTGGCGTATTACCATCACTCACCATTTGCTGATAGGTTTTCTTTAGCCCTTCAATACCTTCACGTTTAAATACGTTATAAAGTTTGCTATCTATATGCTCTGTCGCTTTTTCGTAGGGTTTGCCATAGTAGATTGCAAGTAGGCCATTAGTCATGGGGGTGAGTGGCGCACCACCGGTATTATTTAAAATGATAACCAGTAATTTGTCTTCGATGATCCTACTTATAAATGCATTAAAACCATTGATGCCACCGCCATGTTGAATACGTGTCAGGGGTTTTCCATAGGTGCTTTTATCAAGGTTAGTTACTTCCCAACCAAGCGCATAATTTCTTTGCTCAGACACGTGATACATCTGCTGTTTATATTCTTTGTTCAATAACTTATCTGAGTAAAGGGCTTGATCCCATTTTAGTAAATCTCGTGCTGTTGAATACATAGACCCAGCAGCATACGGGATAGACATATCTAAGTAGTCTGTATTGCTGTAGCCAGTTAGGCCATTGTCGTAACCCGATACGCGAAATTTAATTATTTTATTGTGAGAATCATAGCCAGTGTCGTTCATTCCGAGTGGATCTAAAATATTCTTCTGTAATACGTCTTTGTATTTTTGACCCGTTACCTTTTCAATTACTGCACCTAAAATAAAGTAGCCTGAGTTGCTATAACGAAATTCAGTGCCGGGTTCGAACAATAGATCATCACTGCACAATAAGCGGATAAATTCATCAACGCTGTAGTTGTTTTTACTATATTCGTCGCGAAATGTTTTTAATTGAGTGTAATTACTAAGCCCAGAAGTATGGTTGAGTATTTGTCGAAGAGTAATTTTTGCTGCGATATCTTGCCTGTAATCAGGAAGGTACGTTGCCAGAGGTTCATCAAGTTTGAGCTTACCTTGTTGCGCAAGTTGTAAAATGAGCATGGCAGTAAATTGTTTTGTAATCGAACCTATTCTAAATTTACTTTTCTCGCTGTGCTCAATATCCCATTCAAAGTTTGCGTAGCCATAACTTTTTTCAAACAGTACTTTTCCATCTTTAGCGACTAGTACATTGCCATTGAACTGCTTGTAGTCATGAAAACCTTGAATAAAGTGAGCCATCTCAGTTTGCATATCTTGGCTGCGGGCAAGGCTTGTAAAAATAATTATTGAAATGATAAAGAGTAGTTTTATGTAATTTATAAATGTTTTCATTGCTGTCCTTATGATGAATCTAATCCATTCTAATTCCAAAAGAGGCAGTCTCGTTTTAGCCGTGACACTATGTGAGCGATGGATTTTCTATTTAGTGTGATTTTTGTACTAATTCACAATAGCTTAGTCTTTATCTTATTGGAATATAATAGAAACATTCTATTACAATTCATTTATTAATAGAGTGTCTTACCACCTTGCGGTAAAGCCACGGTTGTCTATGTGTACAAAACCACCATGATGAGCCGCAGGTATATAGCGGCCAATACCGCCAGTGTAGCGGCTTTGCTTTTGAAATTTTTCGAACAGTTTATAAAGTACATCGACATCGGCAATGGTGAGCTTGCCATCACCGTTTAAATCGTCCATGCGTCCATCGCCGTTTTCATCGATGTATAAATCAAAGGCATCACCATATTGATGACGACTGTGTCGTCCATTACCAATAGAGCGGTTGTAATGAGGCGTACGATAGCCACTGATAAAGGCAAATTTAGTTACTTTAATCCCTTCACGTTGCACAAATTTAAGTAAATCTTCGAGCATCATTAACCCGTCGTTATTAACATAAAGGTATTTTGGAAAACCACTCACTTGTTTACAAATCACATTTCTAACTTGCACATGAGGTGTTAATTGGCGTGTTAAATCCTGCTCTGTTATTTCAATAAGCCCTGATGGGGCACTGTACTGTGGGTTGTTTTTGTATGGAGCAGGGTACGTGCCAATTTGGTAATTATTCAGTACTTTGTTTTTGGCGTTAAACGGCTTTTTTACAATAACCATTAAGGTGCGTTCAGCGTGTGAATTTGCCAGTACTAAAGAATAAAACCCTGCTTTTTCAGGAGCATAAACGGCGAGGCTTGCTGGGCCTAACCGTTCTGTTTTTACATCTGACACATCGGTAGCAGAAAAGTCAGCCGTGTTATCAAGGGTGAGCACTTCATTCGCATCCATTACAATACTGTGCAGCGAGTTGTTGAGCTCAAGTGCACTGATAGGCAGCGTTATGCATGCAAACAACGTACTGATAACCACTAGGCTAAATTTCATAAATACCTCTAGATTGAATCATTTGAAAGTGGCTTAGTGAGTTTTTTTAGTAATACAGGATCGCGATTATACACATCAGAGTAAAAATGCAGTCCATCATCTGTATTTGCAGCCACGGTCCAATACATTAAAAAGACATCAAGCGGGTTTGACAGGGTTACTTTTTGTGTCTCTTTAGCAGAGATAGCGTCATCAATTTTACTGCGAGACCAACCATCCGAGGTTCCTAATATTTTTTCAGCGAGTGTGAGTGGCTCATCAACCCGCACGCAACCATGACTGAATGCACGTTGGTCTTGCTGGAATAAACTTTTTGCAGGAGTGTCGTGCAAATAAATTGAGTATTTATTTGGGAACATGAATTTGATTTGTCCCAGTGAATTATTTTCTGAAGGTTGCTGTACAAACCAATACGGGAAGTTTTTGCGGCTCGCATTAGCCCAGTCAATGCTCTTGCTATCTACGGGGTTACGGCGGCTATCTACTACCACAAAGTCCTTTTCATTCAGATAGTTGGGGTTATCTTTCATTTTCTTAATAATCCCTCCAGAAATACTCCGTGGTACTGTCCAAGTCGGGTTCATTACTATGTAACTCATTTGCCCTTTGAATATGGGGGTTTTTGTGTAGTTTTGGCCTACAACTACATTGGTTTTCCATTGAAGTTTGTTATCTTCGAACAGATAAAGCATATACCCCGCAATATTAACGATTAAAAAACGCTCGGTAATGGTGTTGTCTACCCAGCGAATGCGCTCTAAATTAACTAAGATATCATTAACATATTCACTGTAATCTCTATTGAGCAGCTTTATGGTTTCATTTCCTATTACACCATCGTCAGCAACTTGATGTAAATATTGGAATTTTTTAACAGCCTCAACAAGTTCATTGTCGTAACTGGTTTCATCTGAAATTCCAGAAGAGTAGTAGTTTAAGCGTTGTAGTTTTTGTTTTAATAGTGGCACAGCGGGGTCTGATTGACCGGGTTTTAATACCTTATTTTGTAATGTGATATTCGCAAGCTCACCTTTGGTGTCAAGTTCGCGATAAAAAACCAATGCATCTTTCAAGGTTTTATAGTGGGGCAGAGTGGGTTT
This sequence comes from Pseudoalteromonas sp. JSTW, assembly GCF_013423925.1. NCBI lineage: Bacteria > Pseudomonadati > Pseudomonadota > Gammaproteobacteria > Alteromonadales > Pseudoalteromonadaceae > Pseudoalteromonas > Pseudoalteromonas sp. JSTW. The sequence goes on along the minus strand of NZ_CP058972.1, from coordinate 2,121,268 downwards.
TAAATCATTAAGGCCTTTTTCGAGGCTTTTTGATTTTACATGTTTAAGCAGCGCTTTTGCAGCGGCATCTGGGGTGACATCAGACTGCTCGTAATTCCATGTGTCGGATAGTAGTTTAGGGTTCACTTTACCGCGAATCAGGTGTTTTGCGTAAGTCATGATGGCATCGGTCATCAGCACATCGAATTGTGCTTCGACGGCTTGCGTGCCGCGCTTGTCAATTTCTTTTGCCAATGCCATCAGCGTGTCAAAGTGGTAATCGTTAGGGAAAAGTCCTTCAAGCTCAGCTTGTGCAATTAAATTAAGAGCTTGTTTTGTGTACGCAAAATCAGACCAAACACGTTCAAAGTTATTTGCTTTGTAGGTGGCAACAGTCATTTCAGGGGAGTGGATTAGTTCGCTTTCTACAGAATGAGATTCGCCAATTAAAATAGGTTCAAGCTGTTGTTGTAAATATGGGTTTTCAGCCAGCGCAGGAATACAAAAAGATAAACAACTAACCAAGGCAGTGTAGCGAATAAATTTCATAGCTATGTCCTTATAACGTGTTTGTAAGAGTGACACTAATTAGCATTAATACTTAATTATTCAGAGGGGTAAAACCTGATGCTGACAGCGTTAAAAATTTCTGATTTTGAACAACGAAATTTTGCAGTGCTCGCGACGAGGGTTTTCGCCTAAAAATAACTCTTAGAATATGCAAATTAGTATTCTTTGAATTTGTTTCTTTTTTACACACTTAAGCTTAGCAAAGTTATGAAAATTTTAGGAACATATTTGTTTATTTTTTAACAAAAAACGCTTGGTAAGAAAGCTTACCAAGCGCTTGGTTGGGATAAGGAGAGGGCTTAGTTACTCGATGTCTGTAGTGGGGCATCAGGCGTTGTTTTTTTGCCTCTTAGTTTAGCAATTAAACGCTTGAAGTCTTCTAATGCCACGTACTGACATGGAATTAAAATTAATGTAATCACGGTCGCAAATAACACACCAAACGCCAGCGATACAGCCATTGGGATAACTATTTTGGCTTGTAAACTGGTTTCCATAATTATTGGCAATACACCTATAAATGTAGTGATCGACGTTAATAAAATGGCTCTAAAGCGGCGTGCCCCTGCTTGCATTACTGCCTCTTTAATTGCGACTCCTTCTGCTCGGGCTTTATTAACAAAATCGACCATTACGAGTGAATCATTCACAACTACACCTGCAACCGCAATAATGCCGAACACCGACAGGCTGCTCATGGTCATCCCTAAAATCATGTGACCAAACATGGCACCAATCACACCAAATGGAATAACCGACATGATAATAAATGGCTGAGAATATGAGCGAAGTGGAATCGCTAATAATGCAAAAATAATCATCATCGACAGAGCAAAATCACGTACTTGCTCAGCCACACTGTCCATTTCTTCTTGAATACGTCCTGCTACATTACTTTCTACACCTGGGTAGTTTTTAAGTAGGCTGGGTAAATACTCATCACGAATTTCTTTTGCGATTGCAAATGGTTCTGCTTGCTCGGTATTAACCGCAGCCCACACATTAACAGTACGCTTTGCATTTTCTCGGCGAATACGGTTAACCCCATCTACGATATTTACTTTAGCAACTTCTGCCAGCGGCACTTCAACACCCGTTGGCGTAATGATACGTGCATCGGTAATGTCGCTCACAGCATTGCGTGATTCTCGTGGATAGCGAATCATGACTTTGATCTCTTCACCTTCGCGAAGAATACGTTGTGCCTCTAATCCGTAGTAACTAAAGCTCACTTGCGAAGCAACATCAGACAGTGTAAGACCTAAGCTATACGCAAGAGGTTTAAGTTCTAGCTGTACTTCATCGGTCGCCGATTGTAGTGAGTCATTAACGTCACCAACACCTTCCATGCTGTTAAGTTTCTCTTTAAGTTTTGCTGCGACTTCTTTTAGTTTGTTAATGTCTTTGCCTTCTAAGCGAAAACTTACATCGCCATCATCACGGCCGCCATTCATTATGCTGTCTTGAATGTTAAGTGTTTTTACACCAGGCAGTGGCGGCATTTGTTCACGCCATAACGCACTTAACTGAAATGTATCGATAGGGCGTAAGTCAGGCTCAACTAAAATAGCCATAATATTGGCATTGGTGCGACCTCGTAAGCTGACTGATAAGTCACGGATCATCGATTGACCATACTGCTCTTGCAGTTGCTTATCGACATTTAATATGACGTTTTCAATTGTTTTTGCTGTCTCAAGCGTTGCTTGCTCAGATGACGATAAGTTCATTTCGACTGAGATGCGCGGAAAGTCATGCGGAATTTTAGGGTTCGCAACAAACTTCACTAAACCACCTGCAAACATACCACCGCTCACAATAAGGACACAAATAAAGCCAACAATAACGGTATATCGATAGTGGATACAGTGACCAATAAATGGCGTGTAATAATTATCGACAAAGTTTTTCAAACCGTTATCCATACCTAAACGCAAACGATGTAAAGGGTTTTTTGGGTTGGCAGGCTTATTTTTCATTGCCGCTAGGTGAGCTGGTAAAATAAGTTTCGATTCAATCAAAGAGAAAATTAAACATAAAATAATTACCCCACCAATGGCTTTAGAGAACGCAGAACCAGGTCCCGACGCCAGTGTTTGCGGTAAGAATGCAGCAATGGTTGTTAGTACACCAAATGTAGCAGGAATGGCAACGCGTTTTACACCACGCACAACGTTATCAAGGCTATGGCCGTGTTTTTCAATTTCAGCACTGGCTGACTCACCGACCACAATGGCATCATCAACGACGATCCCCAGAACTAATATGAAGGCAAACAAGGATGCAAGGTTAACGGTGATATCTAAAAAGCCCATTGGCATCATTAAAAAAGCACCTAGGAAAGACACAGGCAACCCCATCATGACCCAAAATGCTAATCGCAATGGCAAGAATAGGGCGAGTACCACCATCACCAAAATACCCCCCCAAATCATATTATCGATCATCATATTTAGACGACCTTCAAGGTAGTAAGTTAAATCGACAATAGGTGATAATTTTACACCCTCTGGTAAGAGTGGGGCTTTATCAGCAAGGTACTGTTTAAGAACCGCTGCAACTTTGGTGATATCTTGATCTTTAGAGGCATTAACTTCAAACGTTAATGAGTTTTTGCCATTGTATTTTGAGTATTGCAGACCCTCTTCAAAGCCATCGTTCACGGTGGCTACATCGCCAAGTAGCACTTGTGCGCCATCGGGTAGGTGCAATAACGGGAGGTTCTCAAACTCTTTACCACGGTAAGCTTGGTTTTCAACACGCATTGAAATATAACCATTTTCAGAGCGAATTTGACCCGCCGACATATTTGCCGAAAAGCTACGCACGGCAGTCGCAATATCCCGGAACGTTAAACCATACTCGCGCAGTTTATCAGGGCTTATTTCAATGCCAATTTCATAATTTAGGCCACTGTGAAATTCAACTAAGTTGATTTGCGGTAACGCTTGAAGTTCATCTTTTATGTCGTTACCCAGCTCTTTTAGTTGGTAATTGCTCATATCGCCATAAAGCGCCAAGATCATGACTTCTTGCTCGTACTTATCACGGCGAACAATAGGCCGTTCCATCTCTGCAGGAAAGGTATTAATTGAGTCAACTTGCATCTTGATTTCGTCAAGCACTTCCTGCGGATCGTATTGTTCTTCAATTTCGATCCAGGCTTGTGAAAACCCGCGGTTTGAGTAAGTAATTAAGCGTTTAATACCTTCGAGTCCTTCAAGTGACTCTTCGACTTTTATGGTGATGCCTTCTTCTACTTCTTGTGGAGCAGCACCCGGATAAACAGCTTGAATGCTGATCCAGTTACTTTCAAACTGTGGGAACATCTGTTTACGAACAGACATAGCGGTCAGCAAACCGCCTACTAAAATAAAGATCATGAGGAGATTTGCTGCAACAGGGTTGCGAGCAAACCACGCGATTAAACCTTTTTCTCTTTGCGTGGTCATGACTTAGTCCTCTTTTAACGCGAGTTGCGTGGTTGGCGCGCTTAACTCAGCGTTATCTAACTTTACAGCCATCCCCTCAGTGGGGTACTCAAGGGCTGAGGTAATGAGTTTTTCGCCATTCGCAAGGCCGTTATCCGCGATCACCATACCATTTTGTTCACGCACGATATGAAGGGTTTTAAATGTCAGTGTTTCGCCTTCTTGTAAAACGGCAATTTTGTTGTCTTTTACTAAGTGGTGTGGCACAACAATGGCATTATCTAAAGCGCGACCTTGAATAGTCGCGTTGATGTATGAGCCAAAACGTAATGGATTTTTTTGCTGGTAGGGCGTAGCAACTTGGGCAACTAAATAATTCATTCGACTGCGTTGGTCTACCACACCTTCAGTGCGAACAATGGTAGCTTGCCATGTGGTTTGTTTACCAGCAAACTCGGCGCTAATAGAAACGTTTGCACCAATACCTTGATTATCCAAATACTGTAAGTCTTTATCGGCAACGGGTAAGCGGATTTCAGCAAGTGAGGTAGAACTTAAACTGCCAAAGCTGTTACCCGGGTTAACAACACTGCCTAAACTAATTAAGCGTTCTTCGATAATGGCATCGTAAGGGGCTTTAATATAAGTACGTTCTAAGTTGCGTTTAGCACGCTTAACGCTTGCTTGCGCTGCACGGTAATTAGCAAGTTTTTCAGCGAGTTGTGGTTTACGTAGGTAAAGTTCAGAGGGAATAACTTGATGAGAGTCGCCTTTGATACGATCCCACTCAGCTTGCGCAACAGAAACTTGTGCACGTTCAATCTCCAGTGCAGAACTTGCTTGTGCAAGCCCAGCTTCGGCTTCGATAAGTGCTGCTTCGTAATCATTTGGGTCAATTCGTGCTAGAATGTCGCCTTGCTTAACAAATCCGCCTTGTACAAACTGATCAGAAAGCGATACAACTTGGCCGCTAACTTGCGCTACAAGCTCGGTGTGATTCTTTGGCTTAACAATGCCGTACGATTTTACATCGAGAGTAATCGTATCGAAGCTCAATGGTTTAATCGATACAAGCGGACGCGTATCTTGTTCTGGTTTTTCGACAGGGGCTTGCTTCATTGAGGCAAACGCAAAAGCCATTCCTAAGCCGCCGACTAAAACGGCAATAGGGAGAATGATTTGTTTTTTACTAGCCACGGGATATTCCCTCACGGTTGACGGTAATGATTAAATTTAAAATTTGTTAGGCTAAGCATACGCAATAAAGTGTTTACAAGGCGTTTGAAGATGTAACAAACCATTACACATATTACAAAGACGCGATAAAGGTTCTTAAAGAGGTACGTGATGACAGATAAAATGGCATGTAGATTAGGCTGTGGCGCCTGTTGTATTGCACCTAGTATTAGCTCACCCATTCCAGGGATGCCAAACGGCAAAGCGGCCGGAGAGCGCTGTATTCAGCTTGATGAGAATAATTTGTGTAAATTATTTGGTGATGCCTCAAGGCCAAAGGTGTGTAGCGACTTTTCTGCCACGATAGATGTGTGTGGCACGACTAACGAACAAGCATTGTATCTAATTACCGAACTTGAACAGATGACATAAATTTGGCTGTTGTTTCTGAAAAGCTTTAAACAATATTTATCATAAAACATTTAGCAAGCTGGTTCTATTTTAGTTACGATACACTGATTTTGTAATTAAGGAAGAATATGAGACACACATCCAATGAAGCGTGGTTATTTTTGTTGTTAGTTGTATTAGCTATTGTCATGCCATTCATTATCGGTTTAGTGGTGGTAAAAACTTACCGAAGATTTAAACCCATAGAACAGGCTGATACGGATTCTGTATCGATTATGAGTTCGATTGAAAGCAAAGATAGTTTTTTTAAAATATTATTTGTGGGTTTTTTAGTTAGCTCTCCGATATTTTATGGCTTATACCATTCATTTTTAGCTTAAGAATGTAACCGAAAATGCCAGTCTTATTGACTGGCATTTTTGGTTTGTGAACTACCAGCTATACGTAGCGCTTAGTGTGTATTGCTCGCCGCGTCCTGGAGTGCCGGGGACTTCTTCGAATGATTCATCCCATATGTTGTCTGCTGCTAAAGTAATAAACACATTTTCAAGCTGAGCTGGAGTGAATTTTAGCGTCAGTTGCGTAAAGAAGGCTTCATCGCTTGAGCGTCTCAGGCGATTGCTGTGCTGTTTACGCCATTCATTATCAATACGCAGTTCAAGTACGTCCATTGGTTGCCAAACTGCACCGAGTGTTAAACGGTGATCTGGATAGTTTAGGGCGTAAAAACTCGCATCAATATCCGCTGCGCCATAATCTTCGGACTTTTCTAAATAGGTGTAGCTGGCAATAAGCTCGGTGGTGTCAAACGACTTATTAGCTAGGAACTCAACCCCTAAAGTATCAATATCAACAGGGTTGGCAAAACGCGCTGAGGTTGCATCAAAGCGGTAGGTCCAGTCAGTGAGGTTTTTATCTTTACGATAAAATATCGCTGAATCTAAGCGCCATGTTTGCTCTTCAATTAGCAAGCCTAACTCGAGGTTGTCGGTCGTTTCGCGCTCAAGGTTGTAGTTACTTCTGAATAAACCACCTGTTTCGCTGCCACCAATCGCTGTATAACCTGGTACTTGAGTTGCCTCTGCGTATGACGCATACCACGTGTGTTCACTGCCATTTTGATTGACAACTTTAAGGCTCGCATCAGCAATGAAGGAGGTATCTGAACGATCACGATTTGTGTTATCAAATGCTACACCCGCACGCACGGTAAGCTGTTTATCAGTAGCAAGTGCTGTTGTGTATTCTGGCAATACGCTTAACTTCGTGTAATTGCGTGAAGTAAAGTTGTTTTCAAGAGAAGTAGACTCAATAGAATCTGCAATAAATTGCCCTGAGTAGTTAATTGCATATGCCGTGTTGAGTGCGTGGCGGCCCGATAACCCCAGTGATTTTACCGTTGTTTCGTGAAAAGCTTCAAAAATAGCGGGGTTTTCACGTGATAATACATAGTGATCGTTATGTTTACGATAATAACCGGTCACTTCAAATGTATTGCTCGCACCGTACAAGTGTTTGTGATTTAACATTACCAAAGTGGTTTCAAGATCTTCGGTTTCATTAAAATTAAACGGCGTGTATAAGTTGGGCCAACCAAAAAACTTTGCTTGTTTACCGAACATTAAATCAGTTTGTGAAGTGTCACTTGCCAGTTGAATGCGTGCCGATGCGCGTTCAAAATCATGGTCACCATTCTTAATAGAACCATCACTTTTTGAATGCGAATACTCACCTTCAAAGCCTAAGCGCCAATCAGGCATGCTCTCAAGCTTTTGGCTGTGCGCTGCATGAATACTCTGTAAGTTAAAGCCATTGCTACCAATCCCTAACGAAGCACTCCCCGTGCTTGTAATAGGTCGCCAGCCAAATGAAACGGTCCCTACAGAGCTATTCATGCCATATAGAGCGTTATCAGCACCGGTTAGAACCGCTGGGCCTGCTAGCATCTGCGGTGCAATAGGAATTTCTGCAAAGTAATGCCCTGACTGTGGATCGAATAAGGTGCTGCTGCCAACACGAAAGCCGGTATTTTCAAAAATACCACCCCGTATCGTCACATCGGCTTGTGCCTCAGCCATATTACGTGATTGTAAGTCGACACGTGGGTCGTATTCTAAATTTGAAACGGGCGCATCAAAGGTGCCAACAGGTTCTTTATTGGCTGTTGCTGATACTTCAACGGTGATTTGTTCAATGTTGTTTGCTTCTTCTGCAAACAGTGAGCAAGTGACGAATAATGCAGGAAGTGTGAAGTGTACCGCTCGTACCATCTAAAACTCTCTTATGATTACTGTGTTGAGAGCAGTGGGGTTAATTACCGTATAAACATGGCAAACCACTGCAAAATTGCGGCTATTGTATCTGAATCACTGAGTTATACCACTCCAACCAGCATTGATTTAGGCATAAAAAAACCGCGAATTAATCGCGGTCTTTTATCGAAACATGTAATTATTGTTTCACTGACTGTGGCGGAAAGTTACTTAAAATATTCGCGACAGTTTCTTTGATCACTTCAGTACGTTTTTCTGGTGACTGGTTCTTTTGTAAACGACCTTCTTTAGCTCCACGCCAAACAAGTTGGTTAGAAGCGCGGTCGACAACATCTAAAATTAATGTGCCTACTTCGTACTCACGCGTTGTTGTTTGCGTGTTGTAGCCCATGCCCCAATAATTCCAGCGTGCGCCATAACCAACATTAAACGTATCTACATCGATTTTAGTATCAACAGATGCATGGTAGTTAATAAGTACATCAGCTTGTGCAACGTCAACCAGTTGCATACCACTTTTTTCAAGTTCAGCATTTACCGCTTCGCGGACACGCTTTTCCATTAATGGACTGATTTGGTAGTTTGCAACATTCTTTGTTAGGCTCGCGTTAGGAACCCACGAGAAAGTTTTATAGTTGCTAAAGTCAGCTGATTTATCGTAATCCCAATCAGGGGTTTTAGCACAAGCCGCTAAAAATAAAACAGCCGTTGCGATTAATAAGTTCTTCATACTGTTTGCTCCTTGGCAAAAATTTCCACTACTTGATTGATAACATAACACAAAAATAATTCAACTGAATGATTATTTAGTTACTATGGCACATTTCAAAAAAAGTAATGTAATAGAATGTAAATATAGTCATCCTTGACTGAATCATTTATTAATTTATGTGATTAGGCGCTGTGTTCGACCTCAATCCAGTCTTTTTCATCGACCCAGTTTTGTGCCCCATCTTTTACTGTCCGAATAGGCACAATGTAGTCACAACTCACTTGTGGCTTAACAGATGCAAAAATTGGCACAAAGCCAAAACTCAAAGCGGTTTCTATTATTGCTTTTTGGTTTTGTGGGTCGATATCCGCCGCTTCATCAATATAAATAGGGATACGGTATAAGTTTTGTTCTTGATCACTTAACAGGTAGCGAATAAACAGCATGCCACATAGTAACTTAATTGTTATACGTGTGCCGTTAGAGCCCGCAGAGTCAATTTTTTCAAAGTGCTCTGTTTCACCTGCACGGTTTACTACCTCAAAGCGAATATCAAATAAATCGGTCAGTGTTAATCCCGCTTTATCTGAAGCGAGCTTAATTAAATGATCTTTTGCTTCGTTTACTGCCGACTCACTGTACGGCTCTTGGCTTAATAAATCGAGAGTATCACCTTGCTCAAACTGGTTTGAGGTACTGATAATGGTGTCGATACTATCAACCAACATTTTTCGCGGGATCACATTGATCTTAAAGGCTTGTAAGTTTGAAATACGATGCTGACTAATGCCTTTGTTAAAGCTATTCATTTCGCGGCGAAGGCGATCTAGGTCTTCACGAAGGCCTTTAATGGTGGCGGCTACTTCGGTAAGGGCAACTCGGCCTTGGCGCTCAACCGCATCGCGTTCGTTATCAATATTGTTAAACGCGCTTATTAGTTTTTCGTACTTAGTGAACTCATCGTTTTCGTTATCGAACTTTGTAATTCCTGCATTGTAAATATGCATGTAGGTATTGCGCACGTTGATATCAAAGTTTCTCAGCTCTTGGCAATCTTTATTAAAATGATGAATGAGATCACTTAAGTTATCAAAATCAATGCTGATTTCGATCATGTACGGCGTTACTTTGCCTGAGTAAAAATCGAGAGTATGGTCAATTCGCTCCGACTTAACTTGACGTAAGCGGTCAGCTTGGCGGGCGAGTAGATCTTTTTTCGATTTGATAATTGAACGACGATCACTAATTGACCCACTGTTTTTTTGGATATCTTGCAGGTAGTCGTCCACTTGTTCGCGTTCAGCATTTAGCTGCTCTTTAAGCAGGGTTTGCGCATCAACAGATTGCTGCATGATTTCAAATTGTTCAAAGCGTTTTAACGCCTCTTCAGAGGCCATTAGCTCATCATAAAGCGCGTCTTTCTCTTTTTGCTTTTGGGCGACATTGGCAGCAACTTCGCGCTGCTGTTTAAACTCTTTTAATGAGTTTTCAAGTGCGGCTAATTGTGCGGTTAATTGCTCTTTGTTTTCGCCAGTTTGCATTTGCACTGGGCTAAGCTTTTTGAGCTTAATCGTTGCACCCGGTAGGGTAAGAATACCGCCTTTTACGTTGGCTGATAATTGCTCTAAAAATTCCCCAAAGGCATCTTCGTCAGTAATCTCGACATCCCCATTGCTGGTGGTCGCAAACGAGAGAATATCGGGATTGAGAATACGCGAAATTTCTTCAACCTCTTTTAAAGACAAGTCTTCACGCATACGAGTAAAGAGGTTGAACTCTAAGTTTTTCAGCTGCAGCTTTAAGCTTTTAATTTGCTTTTGTGTTTCGCTGATGCGGTAATCAAGCGTGTGTAAGCTTTGCCCTTGTGCGCTGTTTAATGAATGCGACAGCGACTCATAGTCCTGCTTAAGCTGGGTAAGGCTTACTTTTAAAGTGGCTTTATTAACCAGTTCAAACTCAGATTTTAATGCTCGGTAGTCTAAAAACCATTGCTCAATTTGCGTTTGTTTGCGTTCAATATCGCGAGACTGTTGAATGTATAACTGTTGCTTTTGTTCAAATTCGTGTTTTTCGTGCTCGATATCTTCAAGGGCAAGATTGAGCTCTGTTAGCTGCTCTTGTTGATAGCTTTCAAAGTCAATTAAAGCTTGGTCAATCTTAGGTGCGTACGCAGCCAGTTTACCTTTTAATACGGTTTGATTTTCAAGCATAGATTCAAGGGCTGCAATAGGCTCTTGCATTGATTCAAGGGCTTTTAACTCGCGTTTGGCACGGTTTACTTTGTCGAATGAGCGACGCCATACTTCATAAAAGTCTACCCGAGAGTTTGACATATGGCGCTCAAACACACGCAGCATAAAGCGTTTAACATCACTGGCACCGAGCTTGTGCAAGTTAAGAATACGGCGGAAGATTTCTTTGTAAATTGCCGAGTCTTGTACGTTATTCAGCGGGATCATTTTTAAATTGATATCGCCATCAAACGGCGTCGCACCACCAGTTAAAAGGGCGTTGAGCTCTTGTGCTTTAAGTTCAATAGGATTGAATCCTTGCTCTTTTAAATGATTAAACAGCTTAGTGAACTTAACAATAGTTTTGCCTTGGGTGTAATGGTCAAGGTGTAGTTTGCCCTGATAGCAAAAAAACTGATGTGCGAATCCTGCAATTTTACCCAAACCAGCAACCCCAATGACTACTGGGCCGTTTGGTAAGTCGGCTTCAAGTAATATATATGATTGGTCGGATGAAAAATAAAACTTTCGGGTTTCATCTAAATCGTGACCATCCCACTCGGTAAGGCGTAAATCATTAATTAGCGGAAACTGCAGGGCATTAATAACAGAGCTTTTACCGGTATTGTTAGGGGCACAAATCGAGCTACTTTTATCAAGCGGGATCACGCATTTTGCATAGCCAGCGGTATTTAATAGCGCAAGCTTACTGAGTCCGTATAGGCTTTGGCTTTGCATTATTCGTCATCTCCTAGGTAGGTTTCTTCGTTTACTTCCATTAATGCATCGATATAACGATAAATAGGGGCTTGTAGCATAAAGCCGTTTTCAACTTCGCGGGCAAGTCCTAAGCGCACCATACGTAGATACACATCTTTACGTAAATCTGAGCCAGAGAAAATTTCAAGTTGATCAAACAAATGTTTATTAATTTGCACAAGGGTTTGCATGAGCTCTAAGTCATTAACTTCGTCGAACAAAGCGCGCATCGGGTCTTTACCTGTGTTGGCATAGTGTTCAATCAAAATGTAAATAGTCAGTGCAATAGCGCGCGAGATCTTGCCCATATTAGGTGTGCTTTCATCGCTGCCAAAGTAGTAATAGCCACGGCTATCGTGTTGTAAATCATGACCGAGTGCATTGAATAGGGCGCGATAAGCATCAATGTGTTGATCAAGCTCTTGCCACATTAAGGTGTCTTGCTCGCTAATGTGATAGCCTGAGGTGAGCTTTTTATTAATCGCTTGTAGATGTGTTAAATCATCTAAATTAATATCTGTCATAGTTATTGCTCTGTTGCTTGTTTGTCATCAGCAGGCGATGAATTAAACGGGTAGAGTGAAAAGTGCTGCTGGGCAATCTTTATTTTTACTTTTTCTTGGCTTTGGCTGATTTCAAGGTCGCCATCGCTAATGAGTTTTTGATATAAAAACAGCATTTCGTCAGCGTCAAGGTCGGGGTAGCTTTCATCTAAGAAACTAAGCAGCGGTTGTGACTTTTTGGTGGCCTTTTTGAAGCGCTTTTTAAACTGTGATTTTACATCGTTGTAATCGGGGATATTAGGGCTTTGGTACGCCGGCACATCTTGATGCTCTGGTAGCTCGTATTCATCGTGCTCAAAGTCAACTAAACCTGCCATATAGGCGATAATATGGCGTTGTTGACCAAGTGAAAAGCGTTGTGAATCAGAAACAAAATTAGGTTGCACGGCGCTCAGCATGTTATCAACGCCATTTTTACGCACAAGCCCAAGTACTTTCGCTGCTTGGCGGGTGATCAAGTTATTACGGCGCAGCTCTTCACGCAGTGGCATTAGCATATCAGCACTTTTACGCAGGCTTTCGCGACCCACTAAATGCATTTCTAAAATACGCGTTCGAAGTTGCTCAAGCATGCGTTTGTCTTGGTATGACTTTCCGAGCCGATCAATTTGTTCAATCTGAAGGCTTATTTGCGTTTCAATGGTGTTAAAACAAGCATGGAAATCGCCGCGTATATCAACCATTTCAAGCATTGGCTCTATGTATTCGTCAAATGCTTCTATAACAGCTTGATAGCGTTTTTGTAGCGATTGTACTGCGTTATTAGCTTTAGCTTGTTCAACAATATTTAAAATAGCGTTTTCGTTATGGCTAAACAGTTTCATTATTTTGCGAACCCGATCATCCATAATTCGGCTAAAGCGACGCAGCTCGTCGTAATCTTCAATTTCTCCGGCTTTTGCTAAGCGGTTGCCCAAGCGTGCTAAGTCATCAACTAATACGTTGATCTCTTGTGCTAAACCCAAATGTTCTTCTTGCAATAAAAAGGTTGCAAAGTCAGCAATTGCGCGGTTGATTTCTAATTGCGAAGATTTTGCCAGTGGAATAATAATATCTTGATTCAATAAACGATTTGTTTCTTTATAAATGCGTTCATTTGACCAGCTTGGCTGTTTTTGTTTTATCGCATTTTGCACGTCTTTTAAGCTGAAATCAGCCATCTTAAAACGTTTAAATAAGAGTTCTAACACCCCCCAATGCTCTGTAAGGGTATTTAATAACTTTTTAGCTGGGATCATACGGCTCCAGTAAATCAAAATTTTGGTGTTAGCGTTTAGTAGTAATTTATGTAATTGAGAATAGTTTTATGACTTAGATGCTGCTAGAATCCGCGCCGAAACACTCGACTTACAATTTTTACATTTTTATAAAGGTTGTTCAAACACCATGGTAACCCCACTTATCCTAACCCTGATAGCGGTGGCATTTTTGCTTATCGTTATAGAGGATATTATCCATGTAAACAAGGCCAAAACGACGCTTTTTTTTGGCACTTTATGCTGGATTATCTTGTTTATCTCTCCAATTCATGGGCAAAGCCCAGAAACTATACAACATCAACTTGATCACAATATTTTAGAAATTGCTACTTTGTGGTTATTCCTAATGGCTGCTATGACCTTTGTTGCTTATTTAAACTCGAAAGGGTTTATTCAAAATATTGTTCACAAAATTATGCCAAATCAAATCAGCGAACGAAAGCTGATGTTTTTGATTGGTGGTTTTGCGTTTTTGTTTTCTTCTATTTCCGACAATATCACAGCAACATTAATTTCGCTTGCAGTAGTGATGTCGCTAAAGCTTGATCCTAAAAAATTAATAAAATACGCGACCCTCATTGTATTCAGTGTGAACTCTGGTGGGGTATCACTTATTACGGGTGATGTAACGACCTTAATGATTTTCCTTGATGAGAAAGTCACCATCGGTAACTTGTTATTGCTTATTGTGCCTTCACTTGCAAGTGTGGCGCTATTGGCTGTTATGCTATCTACGGGGATGTCAGGGAATGTCGTATTCGAAAAACAAGCTGCCCGCCGCATAGAAAAGACCGACATCACCATTGCGGTGATCTTTTTCTCGACGATTATCGCAACCCTAACACTCAGTGTGCTTTATAGTGTGCCACCACTATTAACCTTTTTATTTGGTTTGTCGTTAATGTTTTTAGTGGCGCAATTTTTAATGCGCAAGAAAGACGTTAACAAAAAAATTATTGATTATATTCGTGAAATTGAATACGACACGCTCTTATTCTTCGTGGGGGTATTGCTACTCGTAGGTGCGCTTAAAGAAGTGGGTATGCTGTCTAAATTTACGCACTTATATGAGCTTATGGCGCCTGAGTATGCAAACTACTTAATGGGCTTGTTGTCGGCTGCGGTTGATAACGTGCCGCTAACGGCTGCATTACTGAAAGCCGATATTGTCATGAGCTCTCAGCAATGGTTATCGTTTACCTATGCGACAGGTGTCGGAGGCTCAATGCTTATTATCGGCTCTGCAGCGGGTATTATCGCAATGAGTAAAGTAAAAGCATTAACGTTTATGAGTTATTTAAAAATGTCGCTGTATTTATTAATAGCTTATACAACGGGTTATTATGGCTCATACCTAGCGGGAAGTTTTATTTAATACTTGACAGCTAGACGTCTAAACGATAAGTTTCAAAGCCTGCTTTTTATAGCAGGCTTTGTTATTTTAACCAGGTGTTAACTTAACATTCAGAAGAGGTGCGATACTTAGGTATTTAATGTGAGGTGACGATTGCCAATGACCATTAAAGAGGGAAGTACTCGCCGAGGAAAGTAATCGGTCGTCGCGGTTATTTTTCGGTTTATGGGGCTGAATCCTCAAAACTGTCACCAAACTAGGTGGAGAGCTTCTGGCAGTGGACTACTCTTTTTTATCAAAGCACCCCTTGCCGAGTTCTTCTTGAATTAATGTGGATTGTTACCCACAAAAGGAGACGACATGAATACCCAATTAGCCGCCAACTCGAAATCAGATTATGTAGTTGCAAAATTTGGTGGCACCAGTGTAGCTAACTTTGACGCCATGAGTCGTTGTGCAGAAATTGTCTGTGCAGATAATCAAGTACGCGTTGTTGCAGTGAGTGCAAGTGCGGGCGTAACCAATCATTTAGTTGCACTGTGTAAAGGTGATTTAAGCGCAGCACAGCGCGATGAACACATCACAGGTGTTATTGCTATTCAAGAAAATATTTTAGCCGAGCTGTCGCTGGATGCTGATTTAGCTCATGGCTTTGATGAAACCTTAAAAGCATTTCAAACGCTTGCAGCAGCAGGGGCTAAATCGGCCGCTGAGCAAGATGAACTGCTGAGCTTTGGTGAGCGCCTGTCATCTTATTTATTTACTCAAGTACTGCGTGGTCAGGGCTTAGATGCTGTGCGATTTGATGTGCGTAAAGTCTTAAAAACAGATAGTCAATTTGCAAAAGCTACCCCAAACATTGCTGCAACAGCCGCGGCAGCGCAAAAACATTTAGTGCCCTTATTAGCAGAACAAGTTGTGGTAACCCAAGGCTTTATTGGCAGTGATGAGCATAACCAAACAACCACGTTAGGCCGTGGTGGTTCTGACTACAGCGCGGCATTGCTTGCAGAAGCAATTAACGCTAAAAGTGTGCATATTTGGACTGATGTAGTGGGTATTTTCAGTACAGATCCGCGTTTATGTGTAAAAGCCACGCCTATTGCTCGACTAAGCTTTGACGAAGCCGCTGAAATGGCAACCTTTGGGGCAAAAGTATTGCACCCCGCGACTATTTTACCGGCAAGTCGCAGCCATATTAGCGTGTTTGTTGGCTCAAGCCGTGAACCGCAATTAGGGGGCACATGGATTGAAAAAGAAAAGTCAGAGCAGCCTGGTATTCGAGCAGTCACACAGCGTAAAAACCAAATTCTTTTAACGGTTAAAAGCCCAGAAATGCTTTTAGCCAGTGGTTTCTTAGCGCGTGTTTTCACTATTTTAAGTGAGTTTAATATCTCGGTTGATTTAGTAACAACCTCTGAAATCAGTGTGGCAATTACCTTAGATAACGCACCTAACGCATCACGCCCAGAGCTTGATCAAGCCTGTTTAGATAAACTCTCTGAGTTTTGTCATGTATCGGTTGAGAATAACTTAACGTTGGTAGCATTAATTGGTTCAGAAATTCAATTACGTCAGCAAGAAACTAACTTAATGCAGGTATTGAGTGATTTTAATATTCGCTTAATCTGCCATGGTGCAAGTAAACATAACCTGTGCTTTTTAGTTGAGCAGAGTGAGTCTGACCTTGTTGTTCAAGCTATTCATAGTCGTTTATTAGAAAGCCAAAACGCGGCGTAAGTCGTCAAATGTCATAAAAGAGCACTGCCAGTCAGTGCTTTTTTGTGCCACCACGCTAATATCAAAATCATTTACGGTTCGGCTTGATGCGGTCAAGCTATGTTTTTCAATTTCCTCAAACACATTTGGGCTCAAGAGCTTAGCGATAGGCTGTGCAGTTGCTTTGGCCAACGCTTCTTTGAGTGTCCAAATTCTAAAAAAACACCCAGCTTGCTCGTTTATATCGTTAAAGGCGCTAATTAGGTTGACTTCTTCTTGGTGATAAAAGTGTTTGGCAAGTTTTACAAAGGGGCGTGTTTTTGTGTAGTGTTCAATATCGAAACCAAATTTATGTTGCTCAGGGTTGAGTGCTGCGCCGATAAAACCACGCGAATGCGATAAACAGGCCCAAATGGGCTCACCCTCAGGCGTGTGTAGTTTAAGCTTGCTGTCTGCGTCATCAAATTGGCTTGAAATGTCGCAAAGAGGTGTGTTTTTAAATGCTGGAACGCTGAGCTTTAATAAATACTTAAGTGTTAACCGTGTGGCAATGTACTCTTGTTTTGCTGCTTGTACTTTGCGCTTTGCAAGTACGCTTTGCTCAAACTGGCTGAGTAATTTACTAACCGGCAGGGCACTAATATCGATATGTGAAGCATCCACAAGTACGATTTGTTTATCAGCTGAACTTACTGCTGAATCAATTTTTAAAGTGTTAGAAAAATAGTGACTGCTCATGGTTTGCGGCTTTCGCATATACTCAGAATTAGATTTGTTTATTTTTACAGCAAATGCACGGTTGCAGGCACACACAAACGCAAATTGTTTACGCAGTTGACTGTAATTATGGTTTAATGAGGAAAAATAATAACAGAAATGTAGATGTATGGCACAAGTTCGTGACGGCTTCCAAAGTCGTATTGGTTTTGTTCTCGCCGCTTCTGGTGCGGCAGTAGGTTTAGGTAATATTTGGGGTTTCCCAACGCAAGCGGCAAACCATGGCGGCGGTGCATTTTTACTTGTTTATTTTATTGTTATTTTCTTATTAGCGCTTCCAGCCTTGTACACCGAACTGTATTTAGGTCATCAAGCGCAAGCAAATCCTGTTAAAGCGTTATCAAGTGCATGGCAAGATACCTCGCCAAAAGTCGGTGCCGCAGCGGGTTACATAGGCCTATTTGGCGCCATTGTGATGCTAAGTTTTTATTCGATTGTTGCAGGTTGGATGCTTGCATATGCGCTTGAACCAATCGCTAGCTTTTTTGGTTTAGCTAAGCTCAGTGACTTTTTACACAGTGATTCAATGGCGCGCAATTTTGTGTTTACGCCACTCATGCTTATCTTAACAGCCAGTATTATTTTAAAAGGGGTTAAATCGGGTATCGAGACCTGGTCACGCCGCTTAATGCCACTATTGTTAGTGTTGCTGGTGGCTTTAATTGCTTATATTGCCACCCTTGATGGCGCAATGGATGGCTTTGCTGCTTATTTAGTGCCTGATTTTAGTCAAATTTTCGATGCAAACTTAATTATTGCCGCGATGGGGCAAGCGTTCTTTTCATTGTCGTTAGGTGTGGGGTGTATGATGGTATATGGCTCATATTTAAAGCCAGACGCCAACTTACCAAAACTAACAGGCACGGTTGCATTGCTTGATACGGGGGTGGCATTTTTAGCAGGGTTATTAATTATTCCTGCCATTTTTGTTGCTCAGCACAACGGCGTTGAGGTATTCAGTAATGGTAAGCTAGTCGGTGAGGGGCAATTAATTTTTGCAATATTACCTGAGCTTTTTAGCACTATGGGGCAAGTAGGCTTACTGGTTGGCTTGTTGTTTTTTGTGTTGATGTCGATTGCATCGGTGACCTCAACTATTTCATCAACTGAAATTCCTGTCGCATTTTTAGTTGAAAATCACAGCATTGAGCGTAAACAAGCCACGTTATTTGTAACCTTAGTTGTGTTTGTTGCTTCATCTTTGATCATTCTTAACTTTGATTGGTTATTTGGCTTAGTGATTATGGTATTAACACAATACCAATTACCGCTGATGGGGCTGTTTTATTTCATTACTGTAGGTTGGTTATGGAAACGTGGTAACAAATTACACCAAGTGGCGAGTGGCCCACATTATTGGTTCGCTCAGTACATTCGTTTTGTGTGTCCGTTACTGATGACCGCAGTGTTCGTGAATGTGGCGCTGTTGAAATAAAACTATCAGCTTTAATTCGAGAGTCACTTGTTTAAAAGGCGTAGGGCGCAAACCTTACGCCCTTATTGTTTAAGTGCATAGAGTTATTTTAAGAGCATAGAACTATTTTAAGCGCATAGAGTTAAGCGCATTTAAATAACTTCATTAGTCAGTGGCAAGCCTTGGCTTAACTCATTAGCACTTTGCAGTGTGGTGCAAGCTATTTCGTTAAGGGCTTCTTGAGTGAAAAAACCTTGGTGACCTGTAACAAGTACGTTTGGGAAACTGACTAAGCGAGAAAAAATGTCATCCTGCATAATTTCTTCACGGTGATCTTTAAAGAACAGTTCTGATTCTTGTTCGTAAACATCAAGCCCCAGATAGCCAATTTTTTTTGATTTTAGCGCATTGATACAGGCTTTACTGTCTAGTAGCGCACCGCGTGAGGTGTTGATTAGCATGACACCTTCTTTCATTTTTTCAAATGCAGCTTCATTAATTAAGTGATGGGTATGCTCATTTAGTGGACAGTGCAAAGAAATGACATCACTTTGCGTGAGTAGGGTATCTAAGTCACATAGCGTAAATGGCCCTGCTTTTACTTTAGGATCACACACTAAAACGTTAGCGCCAAAACCATTTAAAATATTTACCAGTGCTAAGCCAATTTTACCACAGCCAATAATGCCAATGGTTTTTTTAAATAGGTTAAAGCCGAGTAAGCCATTTAAATCAAAGTTGCCTTCGCGAACGCGATTAAATGCTTTATGTGTTTTGCGATTAAGTGTCAACATGAGCGCAATACAATGCTCTGCAACTGCTTCTGGGCTGTAAGCGGGTACGCGGCAAACTTTTATTCCATGCTCTTTGGCGGCTTCAAGGTCAACATTATTAAAGCCAGCACAGCGTAATAAAATGGCTTTAACACCATCGTTCGCTAAAGCAGAAATGACGTGTTTATCAACGGTATCGTTAACAAACACGCATACAGCATCAAAACCTTTGCTTAATGGTGCGGTTGTTATATTCAGTGATTGCTCAATGAAGCTCAGAGAAACAGACTCACTGTAATTAGTTGAGTTATTGTCAAAGAAGGGTTTCTCATATTTTTGCGCACTGAATAAGGCCAGCTTTATCATTTAAATTACTCTCTATCACCATTTTGAGGGTTTCAGGTTTGGTACGCGGGGCGTACCGTGCAATGAGTTGACCTTCTGAGTTTATAAGAAATTTGGTGAAATTCCATTTAATTGCGCGGTTTTGCGCAATTCCACGTGTATGGCATTTTAAATAATTAAATAACGGATGCGCCTCAGGCCCATTAACGAGCACTTTATTAAAAAGAGGAAAGCTTACATTAAAGTGTTGCTGGTAATACGCTAATAATTCTCCACCTTCGAGTGGCTCATTATGACCAAATTGGTTACAGGCAAAACCCAGCACAGTAAAATTATGGTCTTTATATGTGTTGTAAAGTTTTTCGAGACTTGCCATTTGCATCGAAAAATTACATTTACTGGCAATGTTAACAATAAGAGTGGTTTTGCCTTGTAGCGACGCAAGGCTAAAATTTTCACCAGACGCAAGCTGGGCATTAAAACGATATATACTATCCATGTTTTACCTGTGTGTTTTTAACTTACTTAAAATTAATGAACGCTTTTTCATTCGCTTTTTAGTTATTCGATTGAGATAATGAAATTGTTACTAATTTATCACTCAAATAGGTCAGTTTTATGTCAATGAAAGTCGCCTTCATCGGATTAGGTGTCATGGGTTACCCTATGGCGGGTCATCTTGCTAACGCAGGTCATCACGTGACTGTTTATAACCGCACAACAGCAAAAGCACAAAAGTGGGTATCAGAATATCAAGGTCACTACAGCGAAACGCCAAAAGAAGCGGCAAAAGACGCTGACATTGTGTTTATGTGTGTTGGTAACGACGATGATTTACGCTCAGTGGTGTACGGCGAAAATGGTGTACTGGCTAGCATGCAAGCCGGTAGCTATTTAGTTGACCATACAACGACCTCAGCAGAAGTCGCTCGTGAAGTGGGTGCTAAAGCTAAGCAACAAGGTATTGCGTTTTTAGATGCCCCGGTGTCTGGTGGTCAGGCTGGTGCAGAGAATGGTGTTCTCACTGTGATGGTGGGTGGCGCAGAAGCTGACTTTGGTGTTGTGCAACCTGTCATGGCTGCTTTTAGTCGTTTTAGCCAACTATTAGGTGAAGTAGGTTCAGGTCAGCTTTGCAAAATGGTGAACCAAATTTGTATTGCCGGGGTAGTACAGGGCTTAGCAGAAGGACTTCACTTTGCTAAACAAGCTGGCCTTGATGGTGAAAAAGTGATTGAAACAATTTCTAAAGGTGCCGCAGGTTCATGGCAAATGGAAAACCGCTACAAAACAATGTGGGCAGGTGAGTACGAATTTGGCTTTGCAGTCGATTGGATGCGTAAAGATTTAGGCATTGCTCTTGATGAGGCAAAAGCGAACGGCGCAACGTTGCCTATGACGGCAACAGTTGACCAGTATTATGCCGATGTACAAGCCTTAGGCGGCGGCCGATACGATACCTCTAGTTTATTAGCACGTATTGAGGCGTTGCATAAAAAGTAATGGGGTATTGGTCATAAAAAGTGCCTAGCATTGCTAGGCACATGTGAACTCTTATAAAAACTATTTTAATAGCAGCTAACTTGCGAGACTAATCTTTGCCCATTTTCAGCTCTCGTAAAGGCAATTTTACAATGAGTGCCTATATTAAGTGAGCCCCCATAGACAATATCTACAAAAGGCTGTGTATTACTGGTACTTAGGTTTGCATTGAAGAGTGTTGAACCATCTGAGTTCTTAACTGTTTTCGTTAAATCTGCGACTAAGCTATATTTGCCATTTTTTATCTCTATTAGTGCAAAAGGTTCGCCGCGACTGTCTTTTACTAAGACGATATTTTGGTCTCCACTATCAAACAAGGATGCAAATACATCTTTGAAATCTATAGTTCCGCTTGCAAAGTTTTTGAAGTCTTCACTGAAACTTGTTCCATTATTTTGCACACTTGGCTCTGAGGTATTGCGGTTATTTCTGGTTACAACTGTGGAAGTAAATGCGCTATGTAATGCACTTGATTCAAAAGCTTTTTTAAAGCGAGTGAAGGCACTGAAAGTATCAGAAACACTTGTTGGTGCTGAGCAAGCATTACAATTAATTATAAAGCCATGGTGGAACTGTTTAAATATAACTGCCCTAGATTTAATGACATTTGTAGAAAATGAGATTGAATCATTATTTTCAGAATAAAGTGTTGTATCAATCTTCTCGTAATCTACTCCCATCTCATTACACTGACCCATATAGCTAGCATCAGGTTTATATATACAAGCGCGTATGTAAGTTTCGAAATCCATTTTGGATTCAAAAGAGTAGGCATGGCTTATGCCAATGAATAAAATGACAAATAGGGTAAAATGCATACTTTTTTTCATAAATATTCCTTTATTTATATAATGTTAGAGCATTGCTTTTTGTATAAACGGTTTAATCTTATAAGGTGCCATTTTCACAAAAAGCATGGTAATTGATGGTTATATTACATACTTTGTGCGTAGTTATACAGTGCTTTTAAAATGTGCAGATTTTTTTCATTATCGTCGTGCTCATGAGCTAAATTTTCGAGCGTAATCATAAAATCGTGTGCGCTAATAGAAGGACTGTCATCGCCGTGCATTAATTTATTTTGGCAATACATACGCCACTGTGCAAGTTCGTCTTGGCTTAAGGTGTGTGGCCAGTTGCGAGCACGGTATCTAAACAACAAGGTGTTAAACTTTTTGTCTTCAAAATCTAACTGCATTGTGGCCAGTTGCTCAGGGCTTGCATCGCGAATAATGGCAAATTTGGCTTTATCGGCATGGCTCGTAAAGCCATCATATAGTTGATAGTCAGGGTTATGTGTTTCACCGTAGTCACGTTGTTCGTTAAATACTTCGGTTACTTTGTCGCGAAGTTCAGTATTGGCTTTTAATATAGCAAGGTTTTGCAAACACTTTTCGCGGTCTATCCCTAGGCGTGCGGCATTTTCTGGTAATAGTGTTTTAGCGGGCGCAAGAATAGGGCACTTATTTAAGTGAACTAGTTTTAAGCCGACAGGGGCCTCGTTTTCGCCAAGGTCGGTGTGTTTGGTGTAAAGGCGTGTCCGTAACTCTTCAACCGATAAATCTAATAACACCTGCGGATCATCTGTTAAATTAAAGCAGATGATGGCGTTTTTGTTTACTGGATGAAAACTCATCGGCGCTATCCAGCTAGTACAGCCTTGGCTTGCCGGTATGCGTGATGAAGTATGTACCAGCGGTGTCATGTTGAACACATCAACTAAATCAGCCAGCGCTTTTTTAGAGCGTAAACCAAAAAAGAATTGATACAGCTTGGGTTGTTTTTCTTTTATAAGCTTTGCAAGCGCAATGGTTGCAGTAACATCACTTAACGCGTCGTGAGCTGCGGCATGTTCTATGCCGTTAGCAACAGTTAAATGCTCAAGTTTAAAGCTGGGTGTGCCATCATCTTTTAATGGCCACTCAATACCTTCTGGTCGCAACGCATAACAAGCACGAACAAGGTCAATAATATCCCAACGGCTATTATTGTTTTTATACTCTCGCTCATAAGGGTCATAAAAATTACGATATAGACTGTAACGTGTTACTTCATCGTCAAAGCGAATACTGTTATAGCCAGCTACACAGGTGTTAGGCTGACTAAACTCGGCATGAATTTTTGCCATAAATTCGGCTTCAGGCAGTCCTTTTTGCATGGCTATTTGTGGTGTAATGCCGGTTATTAAACACGCCTCTGGGTGCGGTAAATAGTCTGCCGCGGGTTTACAATATTCAATGAGCGGCTCACCAATAATATTTAAATCAAGATCGGTACGTATGCCAGCAAATTGACTCGGGCGGTCTTTTTGCGGGCTGGCGCCAAAGGTCTCGTAGTCATGCCAGTAAATTGTTGGTTGCTGTTGTTCTTGATATGCCATGCATTAAACCTTGCTAAGCGTATGTGCGCTTACCATTAAATTTATTAGTTAACAGAATTATGGCATAGAGCCTTATTAGTTTATAGAGCAAAGCGTAAAGGTGTTAGGGAATGTCTATTTTACCAACAAGGGTAGAACAAAAAATAGCCTATCGATTGTTTTTTATGCTTATATAGAGATTAAGAGTGTTGTGTTACTAAAATAGCAATATAAGTGGCGCAGTACTTGCTAAGAAACAGCATCTTTAACAATGAAGGAACAAAAAAATGACTTTATCAGCCCTATTACTATCTACTTTAGCATTCGACGCAGCACCAGCAACAAGTTTTGATACTCAAAAACTTCAGGGGAGTGGCGGAATTATTATTATTAAAGATCCAAAGAAAAAGCAAGAGTTACAAGGTTCTGGCGGTATCATCATTATTAAAGATCCTAAGAAAAAAGAAAACTAATTCTCTAAGTCAGCTGAATTGCTGGTTTTCTTTTAAATATAGTTATATCCTACCCGCGGTTTAAGGGTGGGATATGATTGATTACATCTCTGATTTATATAATGAATTTATGTTTGCTAGTGAAAGTAGAGATGCTTTTTCATTGCAAGTCATAATTTCGTTGATGTATTTAGTTGCTTTAGTTTTGTCTGTTTATAGAGCAGTAAAAAACAAAGAGCTATTTAGTGACTTTTTATCAATTGCTGTAGTAGTAACTAAGTACTTAATTACGTCGCTTTTAATGGAAAAAGTTCTTCTTTACATACATGAAAGCCACGCTGTTAATAATGCACAGAATGTATATTTAGCACTATGTTTGTTTAACCTTTTGAGTATATGGTTGCTTTACATACTGCATGTGAAGCTTAGCTATAAATTTGGCTTATTATTTTTTTGTGTGCTCAAATTAACAATCATTATTGCTTTATCTCATTTTATTTTATGGTTTAAATTTGTTGTCTTGGATATCCAAGCCGAGCACGCCTATATTCATTACATTTACAGTTTTGTCGTCCTTTACATTAGTATTGCCTTAGCTGTGGTGATGCTTTTCCCCAGTTTGCTTAAAACGAAGTTAAAATTTTTGGTGAGTCCAAGTTGGCCACACTAGAGATTGGGCGCGAATCAGATATTTCTTATATATCAGCCTCGTACTATCATTTATAATGCTTTTTCCTGATGTATTACGAACCAAGTTTGGGTGTATAGTAACATTTAGTTTACCGAGGGAACGTGATGCTTGAACTAATTTACAGTGCAATTGCCGTTTTAGCTATCCTGCTTATAGCGAGTACATGGCTAATTGCGCGTAAAAACATATTTGAAGATCAAATAAGAAGCAAATCGGTTGAAGTCGTTTGGTGTACCATTCAGGCTGAAAATGAAACCGATATAAATAAAGCGCTCAAATTATTTAATAAAGCCGAAGCTTTAAAAAGTGAAATTGCGGCTTTACTAGGCGAGTCGCCAAATGTAGCCAACTTTAAATTTGCCGAACCAATAGATTTTACTGATGATACGTTAAAAGATTTATCGCTGGGCGAATTGCAGCGCTACTATGATAAACAAAATAATATTGCCGATATCTATAATGAGTTATACAAAGGCAAGAATTAAAAAAAGCCAAGTTATTTAACTTGGCTTTGTATTTTTAACTCGTTTTCAATCTGTTCTACATGAATTTCTGCCAGCTCACCCAGTGTTTCTTGATTGTGATTTTCACCCTTAATTAAGCCAGCCATAGACATTTTTTTGATACTTTTGATAATGCCGTTCTTAATCGCTTTTAATTGGTCATTACTTAATTGCACCGTGTGTTGATTTTGACCATTAAGTAAATAGTCAAAACTCACGTGTGTTGCTTTACTCGTTTTATCAATTAATGAATAAGGGATGGTGGCACTGAAAATACAGTGCTCACTAAATCCGCTTTGTAATGATAAATGGTGCTCAAGTTCTGCATTATTTTGCACATTGTATTCAGCACATAAGCGCTTAAAAATGTTACTCACATGCTGTTGCTCTGTGCTGAGAGATTGATCAAACATATAGCAAGTCCTTGCACATTTTTTCTTTATATTAAACGACTTTAGTCCAAATCGCATTCATAAAGTGATGTTTAAATTCACTTTTTTATGAGATTAGTAATGCCATATGATGATACAAACCTATACCGACTAATACATTAAACGGAAAGGTTATCCCAAGCGAGCTTAACATGGCTAAGCCAATATCTGCATCGGGGATTGCTGCTTTAATCGCTGCAGGTGCTGCAATGTAAGATGCGCTAGCAACTAAGCTTCCTAAAATTACGATTGAGCCAAGCTCAAGCTGCAATGCGGTGCCAACCCCAACACCAATCGCACCTAATAAGTTGGGTGTAATAAGTGCAAACAACGCTAATCGCCAATGATGCCATGGAATAGGGCGTAGTGTTTGTGCTGCCATAAGACCCATTTCAAGTAAAAATAAGGCTAATACAACTTTAAAGCTATTGGTTAGTAAGCTCGTAACTTGGCTGCCTTGTTGTGTGCCATACATCATGCCTATAATAACGCCACCTACAAGCAGAATAACACTTTTGTTTGTTAAGGTTTCATGCCACAGCGCCTTAAGCGATAGGTTACCTGCAGAGGCTTTATTTCCTAGTCGGCGATAAAGCAATAAGCCAACAATAATGGCCGGCAGCTCAAGCATGACGAGATACAGGGTTACTTCGGCACCTACCACAAGTGAATTTGATTCGGCGTACGCCAAAGCAACAGCAAATGTACCTGCACTCACCGAGCCATAATGTGCTGCAATACTTGCACTGTTTGCGACCGATAAATTAAGTAAGCGTTTGAGTACGGGGTAAAGTAGAAGAGGGATACACGCTCCGAGTAACAATACCGATCCCATTTCAGGTAATAATTGCCAATGTATATTTCCGTGTAGCACCATGCCACCTTTTAAACCAATTGTTAGCATTAACAATAGGCTGAGAGTTTCATAAGTTGCTTGCGGAATTTTTAGATCAGATCGTAATAAACCTGCGGCTAACCCTAAAACAAAAAACATGACAACAATATCAGGCACTTTTTTCTCCTCTTAGTTAAAAGCGCCGCTATTCTAAATAAAAAAACACATAGTAAATAATTAAATGAATGCTACCATCATATAGGTTTTTATCTATGAGGTGAGGTTGTGGACTTACGACATATTTCTTTTCGGCTATTAGAAGTGTTTATGTGTGTAGTTAAAACACGTTCAATTAGTGAAACGGCAAGGCAATTACATTTAACGCAGCCAACAGTATCGCAGCAAATAAAGCGACTGCAAGAAACTGTAAACGAGCCTCTCATTGTGGTTAACCAGCAGCGTATTCATATTACCGAAGCGGGGTTTGCTTTATTTCAAACTTGTCAGCAAGTGTTTGGTCATTTTGACGATTATCAAGATTATTTGGTTGAATTGAGAGGCGGTGAGCGGGGACGTTGCAAAATAGCGATTGTAAATACAGCGCAATACATCCTGCCAAAACTATTAGGGCCATACAGTAATTTACATCCGCATGTAGAACTTCCGTTAGAAATAGGAAACAGGGCCGAAGTATTGGCTCGGTTTGAAAGAGGTGAAGATGATATTTATGTATTTAGTCATCCACCGTCGCTTGAGCACGCGAAAGCAGGGCGTTTTTTACAAAATCCCTTAGTGTTTATCGCCCCAATGAATCACCCTCTGGCTAAATCTTCACACGTAACACTGCATGATTTAATGACTGAGCGCTTTTTATTGCGTGAGCCAGGTTCGGCGACACGCATGTTATTCGAAAGTGAGTTACAAAGCCGTGGCTTTGTACTTAGTGACACCGTGCAAATGGCAAGTAATGAGGCTATTAGGGTTGCCGTCGGTTCTGGAATGGGATTAGGTGTTGTGTCTCGTCATGTATTGCCAGCACACGATAAAAGCTTTTGTATGCTTAATGTTGTTGATGTTCAGCTGGCAAGTCATTGGTATTTTGTTGTTCGGACAGATCGGCATTTGTCCCATGCTGCACGTAATTTTTTAAGATTTGCAGAACTTAATTTAGAACAGTGCTTAGACAAAGAATGGGTTACAAATGAGCTTCATACGCTAAACCACAGTTTAACCATGAAGACGTAGCTACATGTATATTTTGGTACGTCGCTGGTTTGCCATGATAGTTAGAAAACCTTTACTGCATAACAGTATACAGTAAAGGTTTATACAAATTTAATTTTACTTATCAATGTATTACAGTTTTAAACTTTCCAGCGCAGGTTTTAGCTCAGGGTAATGAAAGCGATAGTTATGCGCGAGTAATTTATTCGGCATGACGAACTGACCATGGATAAGTAAGTCTGACATTTCACCCATCATCAGCTTAAGTAACCAACTAGGCATTCTGAGCATGGCGGGGCGCGAAAGTACCGTCCCTAATGTTTGGCTAAACTCATTATTGTCAACTGGGTTTGGAGCTGTGGCATTAATTGGCCCATGCAAGTCGTCGTGGGTCAGTACAAATAATATCAGCTGAATCATATCGTCAATATGGATCCAAGACATACCTTGGTGACCATGCCCTAAAGGCCCACCAAAACCAAACTTGAATGCAGGTAACATTTTACTCAGTGCGCCACCTTGTTTGGCAAGAACAACACCCGTTCTCAGCAAGCAAACACGGGTTTTGCTTGATTGCGCTTTGGTGGCTGCATGCTCCCAATCTCGACAGAGAACATGGCTGAATTCTGGGTATATATCATTAAATTCCTCATCTATATGTTTGTCGCCTTGACGACCATAAAAACCAATGGCGCTACCAGAAATAAAGGTATGAGGAGGCGTTTCACACCGGCTAATCGCTTTAGATATTTGCAATGTTAGGTTTATTCGACTGTCGAGCAAACGGCGTTTTTGTGACTCGCTCCAACGTTTGTTAACAATAGGCTCGCCAGCCAAATTTATCACTGCATCTATATCTTCAAAATCAACCTCATCCAACGACTTTACAGCATGCACTTGATGAGTCAGTAATACATTGGCTTGAATAGGATTTCGGCTCAGTACTGTGACTTTATGATGGTTTAAAAGAAATGGGCACAAATGCTTTCCAATGAGGCCTGTTCCACCTGTTAATAAAATATGCATAGGGCACCTTAATTAAATGAGTGTATGTTTTTTATACATAGCGACTGAGCTTTTTGCAAATTTGTACGTAATAAGCATTGAATAAGTTCAGTTATCTCCCTCAATTCCTTGAAAAATTTTATATGTGTGTAACTGGCTTTGCTTGGCTTCGTACATTGCCTGATCAGCAAATTTTAATAATTGTGTATGGTCAGTTGTGTGATCGGGTGAGACAGCAATACCAATACTTAAAGTGACTTTTAAGTTATGCTGCTCTACCTCAAAGGGGCTGTTGAACTTATCGAGCAAGTGCTTGATCATCGCATCAATATAACTTAGTTTTCTGAGGTGGTGAGCCACAATAATAAATTCATCACCGCCATAACGATATACATCATCATCAGCACGCACAGCGCCAGTTATTCTTTTAGCAGCTTCAACAAGCACTTTATCACCAATGACATGACCGTATTGATCGTTCAATTGTTTAAACTGATTAATATCGATAAATATAACAGCCATCTTATTGTTCTTTGAGCTTGCACTAATGGCGAATTTTAATTGACGGTCAAGCTCTGTTCGGTTCAACACACCTGTAAGGTGGTCATGACTTACCAAAAAACTTAACTTGTTGGTGCGCCTGTAAATAATGTTGCTCATACGATGAAAACGTCGAAGTAAATAGCCAATTTCATTGGTGTCACATTTTTCAATACGATCAGGTATTTCGCCTTTTTCTAGCTTTTCGGTATTTTTAAGTAATCTCTTTAGCGGTTTAAACAGCTTATTGTTAATGTAAAAAGCACAAAAAATGGATAGGAAAATAAATAACGGAATTTGCACAGATACGACTTGCGTAATAAGTAACCGGTTATTCTGGAAATCTGCGTTTCGCTCAGCCAACCTTGTACGCTCAACATTTTGAAATTGTTTTATTAACGCCTCAATTTGCTCTATTAACGCTTTACCTTCGTTGGTGTAAACAATGCTTTTTGCCTCTTCGGCTGCATCGGGCGTATTTTGTTTTATTAAATTAATCGTTAAATTCAGTTCGGCGAATTTTTTCTCAATCAATGCATCGAGTTGTGCAAGGTTTTGTTGCTGTTTTTTGTCATTCAGAGTCAGCTTATTGAGTATTAGGAATTGTTCTTTCGTTTTTTCTAAACCACGGTAGTAGGGATCAAGATAATTGAGGTTCTCTGTTAAAAGATAACCTCTTTGGCCCGTTTCAGCATTAATAATATGGTTATAGAGTCGTTCAGATTGATCAATAATCTCATGAGTACGATTAAGTACATCAAATTTTAAACGGCCTTCTCTGTCGAGAATAAAGACAATAAAAGTGTTTATCAAAACGACAATAAACAAAGTGCTCAATAATAATATTAATTGTGTTCTAAGAGACATTGAGAGGCCAGAGCTGAGAAATGAGTGATTTATAATAATAAAGTATTGTCGATACTTAGAAATTTTCCAATTTTCGCCTCAATTTAGTGGCTTAAAATGACGTAGTTTGAGTGATAAATGACGAAATCACTTTTTATCTTCACTACAAGTTAATTGATTTTTATAGCGTGTATTGTGTCGCGTTTAAAATTACATACATTGTTAAAGCTCAATACAAAGGGGATCTAAAGTTCTTTTACTTACGTATTTAAAACATGATACATAAAATACGTGACACGCTATGACTATTAAACAAAGTGCAGTGCCTACATCAAGGTTTTCAAGGGCTGCAAGCCTTGGTGCTTTAGTCTCGAAAGTGGCGGGAAATATGCTGTTTTCAAGCGCAAAAGCATGGGTCGCTGGCAAGGAAACCTCTCGTCAAGAATTATTATTACAGCCTAAGAATATTCAGCGTCTTACCGAGCAGCTTGCCCATTTACGTGGTGCAGCAATGAAATTAGGCCAACTGTTGTCGATGGACAGTGGTGAGTTACTTACGCCCGAATTGTCGGCTATTCTCGCTCGGTTACGTGCTGAGGCGACACCTATGCCACACAAACAGCTCGTACAGGTGATGCGCAACCATTGGGGGGATGCGTGGCTAGAGCACTTATCGCACTTTGAATTACGGCCGTTCGCTGCTGCGTCGATAGGGCAAGTGCATATTTCCTACACTGAAATGGGGAAAAAACTGGCGGTGAAAGTTCAATACCCAGGCATTGCAAAAGGGATCGCCAGTGATGTTGATAACCTTGCTTATCTACTCAAAATAAGTGGCTTGCTCCCAAAAAATGTGGATCTGCAACCCCTTATTGATGAAGCTAAACAGCAATTGATAAATGAAGCAGACTACGAATTTGAAGCACGATACCTAACACGTTATCGCGCTTGCTTAGCCGATGATGAAAACTACGTTATTCCAAAAGTGGTTGATGAGCTCAGCTCAAAGCAGATACTAGTCATGCATTTTGTTGAAGGGCAAGAGATAGAGGCACTTGTAGATGCACATCAAGCGTTAAGAAACAAAGCGGTAGAACAGTTACTGCGTTTATTTTTAAATGAGCTATTTACCTTTAAGCTGATACAAACAGACCCTAACTTTGCCAACTATCAGTATCAAATGGACCAGCAGCGTTTAGTGTTATTAGACTTTGGCGCAACACGTGAATTACCTCAACATATAAGCAATGGTTATTTGCAATTATTATCAGCAGCCGCCAAAAATGACAGGGCAGAAGTTGCAGCAGCAGCCAAGCGTATCGGGTATTTTGGGCAAGAACTAGCGCAAGAATACATTGATAACGTTGTCGATATTTTTCTACTCGCGTGTGAGCCACTTAGCTGTCAAGGCGAGTACGATTTCGCTAAAAGCGATTTACCAAAACGCATCAAAGAACTCGGTCTTGAAATGAGCACTGCATCGCAATACTGGCATGCACCACCAGTTGACGCACTATTCGTACACAGGAAGTTAGTAGGGTTGTTTTTAATCGCTGCAAAGTTAGGCGCAAAAGTAGATGTGAACCAAATATTCACTGAGTTTAAACTGCAACGCAATAAAGAAAGCGATTAGAGATACAGTGGGGGGAGGAAAATGGTCGGCATAGCAGGATTTGAACCTGCGACCCCTGACACCCCATGACAGTGCGCTACCAAGCTGCGCTATATGCCGACATTTGAGGCAATAGTACGTCTTTTTTTATAAAAATCAATACACCTGTGGTCTGATTGCTTGTTTATTGTTCATTTTAAGCAATAAAGACAGAGGCTAGGTGTTAATCTAGCCAATCATTGATCGTTTTATACATGAAATCACGTATTAATGGTTGGGCATCAGCGTTTGGGTGTAAATTGTCGTTTTGCATGAGCTCCGGGCGACCTGCTATGTCTAACATAAAGAATGGCATAAGTTCGCTGTCGGTTTCATTGGCAATACTTTCAAAGCTGTCGGTAAATAACTTAGTGTAGCGGGGGCCATAATTTGGTGGAATCTGAACTTCCATCACGGCAGTTTTGGCACCTGCTTGTTGGCTTTTGTTAATTAAATCACGTAAGTTAGCGTGTAAACGTTTGATTGGAAAACCACGTAAACCGTCATTTCCACCAAGCTCAATAAGTACATGAGTGGGTTCAAATTCGGCTAGCAGGGTATCGAGTCGTCTAAGTGCTCCGCCAGTTGTTTCACCGCTAATGCTTGCATTAACTAAGTTAACAGGTTGGCTTTTTTCATCGTACTTATCTTGTAACAATTTAACCCAACCTTGCTCTTGTTTGAGGCCGTAAGCGGCGCTTAAACTGTCACCTAAAATTAAAATTGTGTTGTCAGCTGCTGCCGTAAGTGGTTTGATTACTAACAGTAAAACGAATATAAAACGTAGGATTGGATGCATCATATGTCAGCGCTTTCTCAATTAAACATTATTCAAGTTAATGGACTTACTAAAACAGTCACCACAGTGGAGGGTGACCTAACCATCCTCAGTGACATCAGCTTTAATGTCAAGTCGGGCGATTCTGTGGCCGTTGTTGGCACATCGGGCTCGGGTAAGTCTACGTTACTGAGTTTATTAGCAGGTCTTGACCAGTCAACCAGTGGCAGCATTCATTTAGACGGCGCTGCATTGCACGATTTAGATGAAGAAGCCCGCGCGGCATTACGCGCTGATAAAGTGGGGTTTGTGTTTCAGTCTTTTATGCTTGTGCAAAGTTTAACCGCGCTTGAAAACGTGATGCTACCGGCAGAGCTTGCTGGTAGTAAAAATGCAAAACAACAAGCCCTAGAGTTACTCGAAAAAGTGGGTCTTAGCCACCGTGTGGGGCATTATCCTTCGCAACTTTCTGGTGGTGAGCAACAGCGTGTTGCAATTGCGCGTGCATTCATTGGTACGCCTAAAATTTTGTTCGCGGATGAGCCCTCTGCAAACCTTGATAGCAAAAATGGCAGATTGATAGAATCTTTACTTTTTGAACTGAATAAAGAACACGGTACCACGCTTATTTTAGTAACTCATGATGAACAGCTTGCTGAAAAATGCCAACAAATTTTACACATTGAAGCAGGTCAATTAGTAACAGTAAAAGAGAGCGAAGAGGTGCAAGCGAATGTGGGCTAAGTTAGCACTTAAACTGTTTTCACGTGAGTTTAAACGGGGTGAATTAACGGTGATCAGTGCGGCTATTGCTTTGGCTGTGCTCACTGTATTAACACTTTCTATGGTAACAGACCGAATTGGTCAAAGTATTGCGCAAAAAAGTAGTGCCTTTATCGCTGCGGATCGTGTGTTGGCCAGTAATCATCAGTTACCAACAGAGTATTTGCAAAAAGCGCAGGAACAGAGCTTACGCACTGCAAAAATTACGTATTTCGATACCATGCTATTTGCAGGTGACGAAATGCAACTTGGCTCAGTAAAGGCGGTTTCTGATAGTTATCCATTAAAAGGCGAACTTAAAGTAAAAACACGCTTAACTTCAGATGCTATTGTTACTGACGAAGTGCCAAAAATGGGTGAAGTATGGCTTAGTGAGTCAGTGTTTTATGCGCTTAATATTCAGGTTGGTAGTCAAGTTGAGCTGGGCGCTGCAACGTTTACAGCAAGTCGAGTGGTTGCCGAAGAACCCGATGCTCCTTTTAATGTTTTTTCCAGTAGTCAACGCATTTTAATTAATGAACGTGACATAGACGCGACACAGGTGATCCAGCCGGGGAGTCGCGTGTTTTATCGTCAATTGTATGCTGGTGAGCAAAGTGACTTAGACACCTTTTATGCTTGGCTTAAACCCCAAATGAAAGAAAACCAACAGTGGTATGGTGTTAAAGACAGGCAATCACCTATTGCGAACAGCTTAAATAGAGCGGAGAGCTTTTTATTACTGGCAGGTTTGTTAGGTATCATTTTAGCGGCAGTGGCAATTGCGGTATCGGCAAAACGCTACTGTGAAAGGCAATATGACCCAGTCGCAATGATGAAAACTCTTGGCGGCAGTAGGGCAACTATCCGTAAAATTTACTTATTACATTTAAGTTTAGTTTGCACAATGTCGGTCATTTTGGGGTTAGTTATTGGTTATTCTTTACAAATGATAGCCAGTGATTACCTTGCTCAGTCAATGGGCACAGAGCTGCCAAGCGCATCGGCAAAACCTTGGCTTATCGCAGTCAGTACAGGCGTGATTTGTGCCGTTATGTTCTCGATTAAGCCGCTGCTGGATTTATTTGATATTCCCCCATTGCGTGTACTTCGTCGCAACTTGGGTGACCGTTTATTAGTGAGCAAAATTCACCTTGCAATGTCGGCGCTAACGGTGTTTTTGTTAATGTGGTTGTTCAGTAATAACATTAAAATTACGGCCATTTTATTTACCTCAACAGCGTTTTTAATCGTGGTGCTATTTGGTCTATCGAAGCTTATTTTTGGTGGGGGTCGTAAGCTAGGCTTAAGTCCTGGTAATAGCTGGTCTTTAGCGATTGCTTCAATTCAAAAGCGAGCGAACGTAAATGCGGTGCAGCTTATAAGCTTTGCGCTTGCTATTAAATTACTGTTGTTTTTAATCGTACTTAAAAACGACATGATTTCAGATTGGCAGTCACAATTGCCAGCCGATGCGCCAAACTCATTTTTAGTGAATATAACAGAAGCTGAGCTTGAACCTATCACGTCGTTTTTAGCAGAGCGTGACATGCCTACGTCAGATTTTTACCCGATTGTTCGTGGTCGTGTTAATGCCGTTAATGGTGAGCTGGTGGCTCGTGAGGTATCATTAGAAGACAATGAGAAAAAAGATGAAGAAGCACGTTCAGGTATTGGCCGAGAGTTAAATCTTACGTGGCGCGCTGAGCTACCCAAGCAAAATGAGTTAATTGACGGTACATGGTTTACCGAGAGCTCAGTGGCAGAGGCGTCATTAGAAGAGTCAATGTTAGCGCGTTTAGATGTAGAGTTGGGCGATACACTCACCTTTTTAATTGGCGCTCAGTCATTCGATGCCAAAATTACCAGTGTACGTAAAGTAAATTGGAACACCTTAAAACCGAATTTCTTTATTATTTTGAGCCCCGATGTGCTGCAAAGTTTCCCTGCGACGTACATTTCATCGGTGCGTGTAAATAAAGATCAAAAGCGAGAGTTTAGTGAGTTATTACGTCAATACCCAACGGTGAATGCGATTGATGTTGAAAGCTTTATTAAGCAAATACGCTCAACAATAGAGCAAGTATCGTTAGCGATTGGCTTTGTACTCGCGATTGTTGTTGCGTGTGGTGCTTTAGTGCTTATTTCGCAAGTGCAAGCCAGCCTAGGTGAGCGTATGCAAGAAATTGTTATTTTGCGTACGCTAGGCGCTAAAGGGCGATTAATTAAAAACGCGACCTTGTATGAATTTTTATTATTAGGCTTTACGGCCGGTTTAGTCGCGGCTGTTGTCAGTGATGTTGCTTTGTTAATTGTACAAAAACAAATGTTCGAATTAGCAGGTAAGTTGCATCCACATATTTGGTTAATAGGCCCTGCAGCAGGTGGGTTATTTGTTGCGTGTTTAGGGTATTTAATGATAGCGCGCACTATGCGAAAAAATACTCAAGGTTTACTGCGGTCGCTAGGATAAAGACGATGTTTAAAAAATGCTCGCAATTGCGGGCATTTTTTATGAACTGTAATTAGTTACTGGTAATTTATACAGTGCTCTGGCATTATTAAATGCAGATGATGATTTTATAGATGGGTCAGTTAGTTGGCGATTATTTTAGGGATTGATCCTGGTTCACGATTAACAGGTTATGGGGTAATAGCCCACCAAGGTACTAAATTTACTTATTTAGGGAGTGGCTGTATAAAGCTTGCTGATCACGACTTTCCTATACGCTTAAAAATGATTTATCAAGGTGTTAGCCAGTTAATTGAACAGTTTTCGCCGGATAATTTTGCCATTGAAAAAGTGTTCATGGCACATAATCCTGACTCAGCACTCAAACTTGGTCAAGCCCGAGGGGCCGCCATAGTCGGTGCGTCAATGGCAGAGTTGCCCGTATTTGAGTACTCAGCCAGACAAATAAAACAGGCGGTCGTGGGGAATGGTGGTGCCGATAAATCGCAAGTACAGCATATGGTTAAAAATATTCTAAAACTGCCGGGAACCCCGCAAGCCGACGCTGCCGATGCGTTAGCAATTGCCATTTGCCATGCTCACTCAGAACAAAATTTAATTAAACTTGCGGGCAGCGCGAGCAAAACCGTAAGAGGACGATTAAGGAAGTAATATGATAGGTCGATTAAACGGGTTACTTGTTGAAAAGCAGCCACCAGAAATACTTATAGAGGTAAGTGGTGTCGGTTACGAAGTGCAAATGCCAATGACCTGTTTTTATGATTTACCCAATGTGGGTGAACAAGCGGTTATTTATACTCATTTTGTTGTTCGCGAAGACGCACAGTTATTATTTGGTTTTAATAATAAAACTGAACGTGCTTTATTTAGAGAGCTGTTAAAAGCAAATGGGGTAGGCCCTAAACTTGGCCTTGCCATTTTGTCGGGCATGTCGGCGCAGCAGTTTGTTAGTTGTGTTAACAATGAAGATGCGACAACCTTGGTTAAACTGCCTGGGGTGGGCAAAAAGACTGCAGAGCGCTTGGTACTTGAAATGAAAGACAGGCTAAAAAATTGGGGTAATGACTTATTCACACCATTTAGCGATAATGCCATTATTGAGCCTGCAAGTAATGATACGCTAGTAGCGAATAATGCTGCGGATGATGCTGTTTCAGCACTTGAATCTTTAGGCTATAAACTACCGCAAGCGCAAAAAGCGGTTAAAGCTGTAAATAAACCAGGTATGACAACAGAGGTTCTTATTAAAGAAGCTCTAAAGTCAATGTTGTGAGTACACCATGATTGAAGCAGATCGCTTAATTGATGCGAGTGAACAAAGTAATGAAGACAGTGTCGATCGTGCAATACGTCCAAAACTATTAAACGACTACACAGGCCAGCCGCATGTTAAGCAACAAATGGAAATTTTTATTGAAGCCGCTCGTCATCGTGGTGAAGCGTTAGACCATTTACTCATTTTTGGTCCGCCGGGTTTGGGTAAAACAACACTGGCTAATATTGTAGCGAATGAGCTTAATGTAAACATTAAAACGACTTCAGGGCCGGTTCTTGAAAAAGCGGGCGACTTAGCCGCGCTATTAACTAACCTTGAAGAAGGCGATGTACTGTTTATTGATGAAATTCACCGCTTAAGTCCACAAGTAGAAGAAATACTTTACCCCGCAATGGAAGATTATCAACTCGATATTATGATTGGTGAAGGTCCTGCGGCACGATCAATTAAGCTCGATTTACCGCCTTTCACATTAATAGGGGCTACAACGCGTGCTGGCTCGTTAACATCGCCATTACGAGATCGTTTTGGCATTGTGCAACGCTTAGAGTTTTATTCGGTTGAAGATTTATCAAAAATTGTTGCCCGCTCTGCTCGATATTTAGATTTAATCATGTGTGACGAAGGCGCCGTTGAAATTGCTAAACGCTCACGCGGTACACCACGAATAGCAAACAGACTTTTGCGCCGAGTACGAGATTACACGCAAGTTAAATCAGACGGTAAAGTAAATGCCGAAGTCGCTGAACAAGCACTTGATATGATCGATGTTGATAAAAGCGGTTTTGATTACATGGACCGAAAATACCTTCTTGCCATCATTGAAAAGTTTATGGGTGGCCCTGTTGGTCTCGATAACTTAGCGGCTGCCATTGGCGAAGAAAAAGAGACTATTGAAGATGTCATTGAGCCATTTTTAATTCAACAAGGATTTATTCAACGCACGCCCAGAGGGCGACTCGTTTCTGATATTGCCTACCTTCATTTTGGTCTTACCCCAGATAAATAACAAAACCCCGCTTAGCGGGGTTTTTAGTTTTTAGATATTAGAAAGTAGATACTAGAAAGTAGATATTAGAAGGTAGATATTAGAAGGTGGATCGAGCGGGGGTTACTGTAGCGATTAAATATAAAAAGCTTGCCTTAGGTTAATGTGGATTTATTTTGCACAAACCACAAACCACAAACCACAAACCACAAACCACAAACCACAAACCACAAACCACAAACCACAAACCACAAACCACGATTGATGGTCTCATTTTAACATCTGTAATTCACATGCTGTTAAGTTATCTGTAGGTATTCTCATTGACGTTTGTGCAGGCAAAAAAAAGCCCGCATAAGCATGCGGGCAAACAACAAGTTGAAGGAAGTAATCCAGGGAACTACGGTTTTCTTAAAGAGGTTTTATCCTGTTTAAGTCAACCAAGTGCAATACGAAACTTCATATTGCAAAAAACGGAGCTTAATGAAAAAACTTTCAAAGGTTGCAGCTCGGTATGGGGAAATGATACGCAATGGTGGATTTTTCTTCAAACTAGAAAAATTTAATTTTCAGATAAAAAAAACTAATGTGAGTGATTTGTTGGTTTGTTTTCTTTTTGTTCACTTATTGAGTGTTTTTACTTTAAGTTTATGAATAAAATGATTTTTATAATATCAACAAACATTGTTCAGGATTAGTTTAAGTATTCTGTAGTAGATTTGCAAAACATGTTTTGGGTGTTTATGCGTAAAATATGAATAAACGCCGTGTTTTATGAGGTTTTGCTATATTTTTAGTTGCCTAATGGTGGTACTCATTTTTGCAGTGAAAACATAGCAAAAATAAGTTTTTAAAGGATTGTGAGCAAAAAATAGCTAAGCTGAGTGCTTTTCACCGTTATTTGCCGCTATTTCACAGCAAGAGCGTTGTCAGTTCATTATTGACTAGATACACTAGATGTAACTTTTGGCCAAGTTTGTGGTCAATAAATGCAAGTGTAAAAAATATAACAAATTATATAGAAATCTATTTTAGGAGTTTAACGTGGGATCAGGGCTTAACTTTTTAGATCTTATTCTAGAAGCCAGTGTACTTGTCCAATTAGTGATGTTGGCATTAGTGGGTATGTCGGTCATGTCATGGGCAATTATTTTTCAACGTAAAAAAGCGATTTCTGATGCATTAAATGGCGCAAAGCGTTTTGAGCAAAAGTTCTGGTCAGGTGTTGATCTTAGTAAATTATATAATGAAGTGTCTGCCCGCCCAGGCGGAGCTTCGGGCGTTGAAGCTCTTTTTGTTGCCGGTTTTAAAGAATTTGCACGCCACAAAAAAAATACGTTCCAAAGTGCCAGTATCGTTATGGAAGGCACGCATCGTTCAATGCGTGTTGCTTTGTCGCGTGAAGTTGAAAAATTAGAATCTAGTTTATCGTTTTTGGCGACCGTTGGTTCTATTAGTCCTTATATCGGCTTATTTGGTACTGTATGGGGTATCATGAATGCATTTATCGCACTAGGTGAAGTGAAACAAGCTACATTACAAATGGTTGCACCGGGCATTGCCGAAGCACTTATTGCAACTGCAATGGGCTTATTTGCGGCAATTCCAGCCGTTATTGCTTACAACCGTTTTGCAAATAAAGTAGAAAAGCTGGAAGGTAATTATATTAACTTCATGGAAGAGTTCGCCAATATTTTACACCGCCAAGCAGCTACGCAAATAGAGGCAAAAGCGAATGTATCAGCGTAAAAAACGTCGCCCAGTAGGGGAGATAAACGTAGTACCTTACATTGATGTTATGTTGGTACTACTTATTATATTTATGGCAACAGCCCCATTAATTACTCATGGGGTGAAAGTAGATTTGCCAAAAATGGAAGAATCTGATCTTGTCGATACAAAAGATACACCGCCTATCATTGCGTCAATTGACGCTGAAGGTAAGTATTATGTCAGTATCGGCACTGACCCAGAAGCACCGATGGAAGCATTAGACGTCGCTGCTGTGATTAAATTACAGTTGCAAAAAAATCCCGATACTCCGGTTATGATCAAAGGTTCAGGTCGTGTATCTTATCAAGAAGTACTGTTGTTAATGGATTTTCTTAAAAATGCAGGGGTGCCTTCAGTTGGCCTTATGACCGAATCGTTTGAGGGGAATAAAGGCTAGTTATGGGTGCATCAGTAATAAAATCAGTTCTTTTGCACTTGGCAATTGCAGGTTTATTAGTGGCGACAGCCAATTTTCATATGCCAGCACCAAAAGTAATGGAGGTGACTTTAAACCCTGCATTACCTGAGCCTGAAAAAGCGGTGTCAGCCGTCACGGTTGATCAGCAGAAGGTTGAGCAAAAGATTGCCGAGCTAAAAAAGCAAGAAGAAGCTAAAAAGCAAGCAGAAGCAAAACGTATTCGTGATTTAGAGCGTCGTGCTAATGACGCGCGTAAGCAACGTGAAGCTGAAGACCGCCGTCTGAAAAAATTAGAACAGCAGCGTCGTGCGAAAGAGAAAGAAAAAGCCGAAGCTGAAGCTCAAGCAAAGAAAGCGCGTGAAATTCAAGAGAAAGAACGTGCTAAAGCGCAGCAAGCTGAAAAACAAAAGCAAGAAGCCGAAGCAGCAGCAAAAGCCGCAGCACAGAAGCGTAAAGCCGAAGAAGAAGCAT
The DNA here is from genome assembly GCF_013423925.1 of Pseudoalteromonas sp. JSTW. Taxonomy (NCBI): domain Bacteria; kingdom Pseudomonadati; phylum Pseudomonadota; class Gammaproteobacteria; order Alteromonadales; family Pseudoalteromonadaceae; genus Pseudoalteromonas; species Pseudoalteromonas sp. JSTW. The sequence continues at coordinate 2,080,507 of NZ_CP058972.1, read as the reverse complement.
TGAAAAAAGCGGAAGAAGAGCGCAAGCGTAAAGCTGCAGAAGCTGAAGCTGAACGTAAACGCAAAGAGGCTGAAGCAGAGCGTAAGCGTCAGCAGGCATTGCAAGAGCAAATGCTCCAAGAGCAACTGGCTGCAGAACAGGCTGCACGTGATAAAGTGCGTCAGCAGCAGGTTGTTGGCGAAGTTGAGAAATATAAAGCGTTAATTATGGCGCGTATTCAGCAAAACTTCTTAAAAGATGAGAAGATGAAAGGCAAAGAATGTCGCCTTAATATTCGCCTTGGCTTTAATGGTTTGGTGACCCAAGTTAAATCATTGGGTGGAGATACGTTAGTGTGCGAAGCTGCGATGCGCGCAGTGCGTATGGCTGACACGCTACCTGTTTCACCAGATCGTGAAGTATTTGAGCAATTAAAAAATATTAATTTAACAATAGCGCCTCAATTTTAAAGGAATGATATGTTTAACCAGATAAAAACAGCATGTTTTATTGTATTACTGGGCTTTCATGGCATTGCCAGTGCTGCATTAGAAATCGTGATCACCGATGGTATCGATGGTGCGCGCCCAATTGCGGTTGTGCCTTTTAAATATCAAGGTGTGGGTCCTATCCCTGAAAAGTTAAGTTCAGTGATTGCTGCCGATTTAATGCGCAGCGGAAAATTTAAGCCGATCGACGTTAATACCATGCCTCAGCTTCCTGCTAAAGATTCAGATGTTGATTACGGCGCGTGGGTTAATAAAGGTGTCGAGGCTGTGTTAGTGGGTGAGGTAGAGCAACAACCTAATGGCCGTTACCGTGTTAAATATGAACTTATTGATGTGATTCGTGGCCAAATTACGGGCGGCGAAACACAATTAATGAGCAACGGTAAGTTGGTTAAAAGCCAAGATCATATTTTAGATGCACGAGAAAGTGTTATTGGTGAAAATGGTTTTCGTCGGTACGCACACCGTATCAGCGACGTGGTTTACGAAGCTCTTACGGGTGAAAAAGGCGCATTTTTAACAAAAATTGCCTATGTCATTGTGCGTGAAAATGACGCTAAACCTTATCAATTGGTGGTTGCTGATTATGATGGCTTTAATGAGCAAGTGTTGCTTCGCTCTAAAGAGCCGCTTATGTCACCAGCGTGGTCGCCAGATGGGACTAAGTTAGCGTATGTAACGTTTGAAAATCGCCAAAGCCAAATTTACATTCAAGACTTATATACAGGAAAACGCGAACTAATTACCAGTCACCCTGGTATTAATGGTGCGCCTCAGTTTTCTCCTGATGGTAAAAAACTACTGTTAGTGCTATCAAAAGACCGTAATGGCGCAACAGAAGTGTACTTATTAGACCTTGCAACACGCAAAGAAACTCGACTTACAAATCACCGCAGTATAGATACTGAACCATCATGGTTTCCAAATGGTCAAGATATCGTGTTTACCTCTGAAAGGGGTGGTAATGCTCAGATTTATAAGTTAAATTTGCAAACAGGTAGGTCAAAACGAATGACCTTTGATGGTGACATGAACTTAGCAGGTTCGGTTTCACCGGATGGAAAAGAATTAGTGATGGTGAACCGTACAAACGGTCAATACCATCTTGCTAAGAAAGAGCTAGCTACAGGTGCGTTCCAAGTATTAACGAGAACACGCCTAGATGAATCGCCGAGTATTGCACCCAATGGCTCGATGATTATCTACAGCACGCTTCATAATAATAAACAGGTGTTAGCGTTAGTTTCTATGGATGGTCGCTTTAAAGCACGCTTACCTGTGCTAGACGGACAAGTTAAGGCACCGGCTTGGTCGCCTTATTTACAGTAATTTTACTGGTTTACTCAATATAGGAATCAATTCAATGCAACTTAATAAAACTTTAAAAGGCCTGCTAATTGCTGTGCCAGTGATGACTTTAGCAGCATGTAGCTCTTCTTCAGGTGTTGACGAAGGTGCTGCAAACCAAACAAACCAAGGTGCGGTTGAGCAAGCAAACAACAATGATACAGTTGAAGTTGCAACGCTTACTCCAGAGCAACAAGCTGAAGAAGCACTTCGTGAAAAATACGAAGCGTTACGTCAAGAACAAATCATTTACTTTGGTTTTGATAACGCTAAAATCCAAAGCAAATACGCTGAGCTTCTACAAGCACACGCTGAGTTCTTAGTACAAAACCCTTCAGTTAAAGTACTAATCGAAGGTCACGCAGATGAGCGCGGTACGCCTGAATACAACATCGCATTAGGTGAGCACCGTGGTCAAGCAGTAGAAAAATATCTACAAAGCTTAGGTGTTTCTGCTAGCCAAATGTCGGTAGTGAGCTATGGTGAAGAGAAGCCAATGGTTAAATCTCGCACTGAAGAAGCGTTCGCTAAAAACCGTCGCGCAGTATTAGTTTACTAAGAAAGAGACATTATGAAGCCGAAAATTATTTTGGCAGCAATGATCTTAAGCGGGAGCACCCAGTTATGGGCTGCTCCCGCTCCTGTTTCAGAAGCTGCAAGCTCGCAATCGAGCATAGAGAAGCGTTTAATCGCATTAGAAAACATGATGAAGTCACGTAATTTATTGCAAGCTGAGCTTCAGCAGCAGTTGAATATATTACAAGACGAAGTGAGTCAGGTTCGTGGCATTACTGAAGAGCAAAGCTATAAGCTTGAAAAAGTGCTCCAACGTCAACGTGAGCTTTATCAAGAAATTGAGAATCGCGTTAGTCAGGCCTATTCTCAGCCTGCGGCAGCAACTCAGCCAACGAATACTTACACAGATATAAATGCATCACAGACTATCAGCTCAGACTTATCTGAAAATGAAGCCTATGAGCGTGCTGTGGCGCTAATTATGAAAGATAAGCGTTATGAGCAAGCAATACCTGAGTTCCAAACATTCTTAACGACTTATCCAAATTCAGTGTATGCGTCAAACGCGCATTATTGGTTAGGGCAGCTTTTAACAATTCAAAACGATCCCGCTGCTGCAACTAAACACTTTAAAGTGGTTGTGAATGAATTTCCGAATTCGAATAAACGTCCTGATGCTATGTTGAAGTTAGGCAACTTACTTGTTGATCAAGGTTTAGGCGAACAAGCCCTTAAAACCTTTAATGATTTAATTAATCAGTACCCAAGTACAACCGCTGCTAAATTAGCCACAGAACGTCTGTCGCAACTGTAGATTTGACCTGATTAGACTGCTTTTTGACTTAAGCGGTCTAAAATTAGGCAACTAGACATAAAAACTTAAAAAAAGAGATATTTTCTGTTGCACTCAGCATTTAAATAAGTATTATAAGCGCCCGCAGCAGGCGATTGGTAACAACAGCCAAAATGCGGCTAAAAGAGCGGGTCATTAGCTCAGTTGGTAGAGCAGTGGACTTTTAATCCATTGGTCGATGGTTCAAGTCCATCATGACCCACCATTATTTTTAATGGTATACTTTTAGATATCGGCGGATTTACGCAGCTTTAATAATGTAACAGAGCGGGTCATTAGCTCAGTTGGTAGAGCAGTGGACTTTTAATCCATTGGTCGATGGTTCAAGTCCATCATGACCCACCATTCTTTGAATGGTACAGTTACATATCGGCGGATTTACGCAGCTTTTAATAAGCAGCAGAGCGGGTCATTAGCTCAGTTGGTAGAGCAGTGGACTTTTAATCCATTGGTCGATGGTTCAAGTCCATCATGACCCACCATTCTTTTTGAATGGTACTGTTAATATCGGCGGATTTACGCAGCTTTTAATAAGCAATAGAGCGGGTCATTAGCTCAGTTGGTAGAGCAGTGGACTTTTAATCCATTGGTCGATGGTTCAAGTCCATCATGACCCACCATTCTTTCTAGAATGGTAATCTAAAATCGACGGATTTACGTATAGCTTTTAGTAAGTAATAGAGCGGGTCATTAGCTCAGTTGGTAGAGCAGTGGACTTTTAATCCATTGGTCGATGGTTCAAGTCCATCATGACCCACCATTCTTTTGAATGGTTATTTATATCGGCGGATTTACGCATCACATATCAAGAGCGGGTCATTAGCTCAGTTGGTAGAGCAGTGGACTTTTAATCCATTGGTCGATGGTTCAAGTCCATCATGACCCACCATTCTTTTTGAATGGTCATGCATATCGGCGGATTTACGCATTACATATCAGAGCGGGTCATTAGCTCAGTTGGTAGAGCAGTGGACTTTTAATCCATTGGTCGATGGTTCAAGTCCATCATGACCCACCACGCTTAATTTATCTTTTTTATCTAAGTTATCCCTTAATTATCTTTAACAGCACTCAGCAATACTGTTCTTTAGAGTTATATTCTCGTATAATTCGCGCCATGAATGCACTGTGGACTAAGTGGTCGAGAAATGAGTCTAGCTGAACAAATTATGCCTGAGGATTATATCTTTCCTCCAAAGCCAGCGCCGTTATCAAAAGATGAGCAAGCTGAGTACAAAGCACGTATTAAACAATTACTAATAGACAAGAATGCAGTTCTTGTTGCCCATTACTATACGGATCCTGAAATTCAAGCACTTGCTGAAGAAACAGGCGGCTGTGTGGCCGACTCGTTAGAGATGGCACGTTTTGGTGCTAAACACGATGCGGATATTATTGTTGTCGCCGGCGTGCGTTTTATGGGCGAAACAGCAAAAATCTTAACGCCAAACAAAACAGTTGTAATGCCAACTTTGGCTGCGACCTGTTCATTAGACGTAGGGTGCCCAATTGAAGAGTTTTCTGCGTTTTGTGATCAACACCCAGATCGTAAAGTAGTGGTGTACGCTAACACCTCTACGGCGGTAAAAGCACGTGCCGATTGGATTGTTACCTCATCATGTGCGCTTGAAATCGTTGAGCACTTAGATGAGCAAGGCGAAAAAATCATTTGGGGTCCAGACAAGCACCTTGGTTCTTATATTCAAAAGAATACCGGTGCCGATATGATTATGTGGAATGGCGCGTGTATCGTTCATGACGAGTTTAAAACCAAAGCGTTAAAGGACATGAAAGCCCTACACCCAGATGCAGCGGTGTTAGTACACCCAGAGTCACCTGCTGAGATTGTTGCCCTTGCTGATGCTGTTGGTTCAACAAGCCAACTAATTAAAGCTGCGCAAACCATGGACAACAAAAAGTTCATCGTGGCGACAGACCGCGGTATTTTTTATAAAATGCAGCAGTTATGCCCAGAGAAAGAATTCTTTGAAGCACCTACAGCCGGTGAAGGCGCAACATGTAAAAGCTGTGCACATTGCCCGTGGATGGCTATGAACGGCTTAAAAGCGATTGAAGAAGCCCTAACAGACCCACAAGGCAAAGAAGTGTTTGTTGATATGGACTTACGCGAAGGCGCGTTAAAATCGCTTAATCGCATGTTAGAGTTCTCTGCGACACTACAACGCTAAGAATTGTTGCGATAGAAATGAAAGGCAAGGTGTACATACCTTGCCTTTTTTGTTTGTTTACTAGCCACTTAAGTTAGCTATTTTAAAAACCCCTTGCGTATGTAGGGTTGTTTTCATACTATAACGCCGCGTTAATCAGTTAACGCTTTAGGTGACGTGTCCGAGTGGCTGAAGGAGCACGCCTGGAAAGTGTGTATACGGCAACGTATCGAGAGTTCGAATCTCTCCGTCACCGCCATTTCCTTTCAATATACTTGTCTATTTTTATCAAATTTTCTTTATAAAAAAATAAACCCCGCAATTGCGAGGTTTATAGCGTAATGCGAAATGCACTATTGAATGCTTATTTCATCCAATGTGATAGTCGCTTCACTTTCCGTTCTTATGGTGATGAATGAAGTGCTGGTTGCAACGAGTCCATCCACAGTATAAGTTTGGCCTGCTGTTAAGTCAGACAGCGGCACAGAATAAAACTTAGACGCAGTGCCATGAATTGAATTGCTACTACCCGAAGTATTGTTATCGACATAAATTTGAAAGTTTTTGGCTGTGTTTCCAGCCACCGCTGCAACTTTGAACGTTACTTGGTAGTTGTTTGATAAATCAAGCAAGCCTGTTGTTTCGGTGTCATTTCCTGTCGTACTGGTACTTGGGGTTGTGTTAGCAATGCTAATTCTAGCGCCAGTCATTGTTAACTGTCCGCCAGCGACGTCAACATTACCTGTTACACGGTAGAACAGCGCTTGTTCGTTACCCGCAGCTCCTGAAATATCACGATAGCTGTTACTAAAAAACTCATCAGTATTAGCAGCAGAGAAGTTTTCAGTAAAAGGCAATCCAAGTGGTTCTTGTATAGGAGGCTCCGTTGGAGACTGAATATCAGGAATGTTTAAATCACTTTGATCCAGCTTACCAACACCTGCATGAGCAAGTACATGTGCTTTAACATCCATTACAGGCGTAAGCGTATATTCATAAGGTGCTTTATATGAGCTGGTTGGCGTCATGCCGTTTTCAGTCACTTCTGCTCGTACATCCCCATCTGCCGCATCACTCCATGTAATGCCTTCGCCTAGATAATTACCTGATGTGTTCCAATAACCAATCTGTGCTGAATAAAAAGAAACCACAGGGTTCTTGGTATTTTCAAAGTAATTATTCTCTATGTGTAGCTCAGCTCCCATACGTGAATTAATTGCACTTGAAGTGATATTGTTATAGTAGTTATTGAAAATATGACCATTACCGAACCTAAATAAAGGGACCCGAGAGACAATATTTTCAAAGCGGTTGTGATGGAAGGTGATATGACGGTTTTTATTACTGCTGTCGTCATTGTCACTATGGCCATGTAATGAAGTTTTCCAACTATCATGTATATAGTTGTAAGAAATGGTAATGTTCTCAGCACCCGACTTAGAGTCAATTAAGCCATCATAATAGTCTTGATCCACGGAGAGCGAAGAATACAACTCATTATGGTCAATCCAAATGTTTGCTGTTGTTTCGTTTTCATCACCTTCAATTGAAATTCCGTCTTTACCACCAGTGAGTACTTCATGAATTTTTAAGTTTTGGATGATAATGTTGTTAGCGCGGCGAATAGCAATGCCAATCCCATTAAACTCACCTCTATCAGCCACACCGATAATTGAGACATTATTCATATCTTTAATTTCAATAGATTTATTATCACCGCCACTGTTAGCATCTGTGATTACACCATCAACATAGATAGTAATAGCGGATGCTGAAGACTTCGCTTGTGCTAGGGCTGCTTTTAATGAAGCCCCATTATCAACAGTAACAACAGTACCGCCTTCACCTCCGGTGATATTATAGTTATACCCTGCAAACCCTCGACTAGGATTGATTGGCGCAATGCTGACAGGCTCATCCGGTAGTTGAGGAATAGCAAGTGGTTTTGGACTCCATCCTTGACCGTCGTTATAATCTGCAAAAATGTTTTCGCGGTCTAGCAGCTCGCTGACTTCTGAATCTGAAAGAATATAGCCACCTTCGCGTTCAGATAAATCAAGTGGATTACCGTCTAAATCCATACTGCCATATTCGCGCCAACCACTGGTTGCTGTGGCAACGCTAGGGTTAGGAGCAGGTTGATTATTTACACCTTGAACAGCCCAGCCAATTTTAGCGATATGTGTATCAAACCTATTGTTTATTAAGGTTATATTATCAAAGTATGTATCGCTGCCTCCACTTCTTGCAATGTATGTTGAGTTATCTAAAACATCATTGCCAATGGGGCCAGGACCATGTGTGAATCGACTATTCAAGAAAATAAAACCAGGGTCTGTTTCTACAGGTACACGCGCTTGTAAAACATAGCCACCCGCTGAGTCAGTTAAAGGATCACCGTCTTTTGAATCACCGATTGTACGGATCTCTGAACTCTCGAATAACGCCGTTGTTGGGTAACCCCAAATAAAATCAACATTCCCTGCAACAAGCGTGTTGTAGAACCATGAGTATCCTTTTAACAGGAGGGTATCTTGTTCACTTTTAAAGCGGGCATTGTTCGCAACTAGGCGGTACGGGCTATTGAAATAAATAGTTTCTGCTTGGTTCGAATCCACTTTATTACGAATATGCGTATTTTTAAGGGTGAGATTATTAAGGGTCAGCATGTCGACACCTTCTACTAAAAACACACTTCTACCTCCGTTAGGTGTTCCTGTGCTAATAGGTGCACAGCCACCCGTGCCGCCATTCATAGACTCGTAATTCTCATATTGAATAACGGTGTTTTCTTGGCTTTCACCTTGAATAGTGAGGTTGTTTTTATCGCGTAAAAATAACAGTTCGTTATAGATGCCGTCTTTTATGGAGACAGTGGTGTGCTCATCTTTGCCCAAGTACTGCATAGCAAAATTAAGTGCACCTTGCACAGTTCTAAAGTCTGCCGCACCTTCATCATCAACGAGCAGCTGATTACCTGCAGGCATGCTTACTTTAGTGACAAAGTCCCATTGACTGTTATCACCTAGGCCACTAAATTCTTGACCATTTAGCATTGCACCAACCACGACATCATCACCAATTACAACACGGTATGTATGTCCATACTCAAGGGTATTATTGCGTGGTTTAATGGTGAGCGTGTTCCCATTTAGCTGTAGTGGATAGTAGTAAACAGAGCGAACTTTAGCTTGTCCAGCAAAACCAATGTGGTCAATGTTTTTACCAACGGTAAGGGTATCGACTAAACTGTTATCGCTGACTTTATAAATACGTACTTCACCTAAAGCGCCTAAACTTGGTTCATTATCAAATGTAAGGCTAAATTGCGTATCAATAAATTGATTGGCACTGTTTTTTTCAGGAAATAATTTTCCAGCTAAGTCGCCATAGTCAGTTGTTGGCATGACAAAACCTTCAGCCACACTCACCTCTATTGTTCGGGTTATGGTACTATCAGAACCAGAGACGAACGTAATCGTGGCATTACCGGCCGCCATTGGGGTGAGAGTAATTACACTCCCATTGATATCGACACTGACAATTTTGTCATCAGTTGAAGTCACTGTGAATTCATCAATTGTTACCCCATCATTTTTAATGGCGGTGACATTAATTGTTAATGGTTCAGCTGTCGTTGAGGTGTCCCAGTTAGGGTCCTTGTAATCCAGTGTGAGTTGAATGGGTTTGATAGTCGGATCGCCAACTTTTAAGTCATCCAATTCAAATGAACGGTTATTAGTAAATAAACCTATTAGCCCACGTGCGCTGTAATTTGTATCACTCACTGAGCCTAAGTTTTCACCATTTAAGTAAATGGTTAATTGATCATTGATTAATTCAAAACGGGTGGTGTACCAAACACCGTCTTCTGTGCCCCCTTTTTCGCCGAGTAAAATAGGTGTACTTGCCTGAACAGGGCGTGCAATAGAGCCCTCGGTGCTGACAGCAACTTCTACTCGCGTGCTACTAGATGAGTTTTGTACATTTAAACCGCCACCGTACCAGTTTCCTGTATCTTGATAACGGGCCATCATATACAACTGTTTGTTTGCTGTTGTACTGTTTTGACGAGGACGAATTTTCGCTTCTACAAAATAATTACCTGTTTGTGGGATATTTTGCATTGCTTCGTCTGTAGCTAAAATAAGTTCACCGCCTGCGTTGCCTGCGGTGTATCGCATCATGTTATTACCGTTGATATTTAAAATATCGAATTCACCCATGGCACCGTCTACGTTAGTAGGCGTTGCTAAAATTTTCCAGTTGCTCAAATCACCACTTTCAAAATCATCACAAAAATACAGTTCAGGTGCATCTGAACACTTAAAGATACTTGGGTCTTCAACGTACTCAATGCGTAAATTATTAATCACTACTTTACCGCCTGTCTCGGTACGCAATTGTAAAAAAGAGTTCTTGGTAGCGAGTTTTCCGGGTACGACTAAGGTTTCGCCAACAACTAAGTCATTGATTAACTCGTTGAAGAATCGAGATTCACCACCGTGCATCGATTTAGAGCTACTTGATGTATTGTTGTCGACATAGATTTGGAACTTGTTGTCACCTTCAGGATCGCTGGCACTGACAATATCCATGACGACTTGGTAAGGCCTTGATAAATCAAATACCCCCGTTGAGTTTGTATCATTTTCGCTGGTTTCCACGCCCGCAGTGGTATTACCCAAAGTGAATCGGCCCCCGTCCAGTTCTAAGCCGTTTTCGACGACGGTGACGGATCCTCCAGTTTTTGAAAACATCGGAACTTCATTACCTTGACTATCAACTATTTTTTGATAGTCGACAGAAAAAATATCACCAGTAACAGTCGTAAAATCGTTTGTGTAAGGCAGTTCAACAGTGGGAATCTCACCTGTCGCAGGTGGATCAATTGGCGGTTCAACAGGTGGCACAACTTCTGGCACATCTGTCGCAACTGTTTCTATTTTTAGATTATCTATGACTAATAAGGCGGCTGAATCGGTTCTGATTTGAAAGTAAGAGTTTTTAATATCTGCGCTCAGAATACCGCGTGCATCTGGGTGCGTTAATTCAGTTCCTGTATTAACATCTTGCCCAGGTATATAAGTATAAGAGAAGCGTTGTCCGACAGGCAGGTTGGTTTCATCAATCGATTTTCCATAAAACTTTGATGCATCAGCATGCACAGAGTTACTTTGGCTTGTTGTATTGTTATCAACGTATAAAGAAAGAGAGCCTGCACCATTATGGCTAATGACGTCAAAGCTAATAGTGAAGCCTTCGCTTAAATTGTATATCCCCACACCCATTGTATCGCTTGGCGATGATTCTTTACCAGGTAGGGTATTACCGATTGTGAAACGGTCACCTTCCAAAACAAGCTGACCCAATTCATTGATAATGGCACTGCCGCCAGATTTAAAATAAAGAGGCCCACTTCCTTGCTCATCAGAGAGGCTCTTATAACTGGATGAGAAGAATGTATCAGTGTCGGTATCGAATTCTTCGTTTAACGCAAGACCGGTTTGTTCAGCAAGTTCACTAAGCTTTACCAACTCATTTTGGGCTTGCTGTTCATCAAATGCTAAAATATTGTTGTATGCATCATCGTTGTTATCACAGCTAAGTACTAACGTTGCAAGCTGTGCTGCATCATTTGTAGAGCACACACTAAAGGTATTATTGACAGTGTTGTGCGAGCGAGAAATTAAATAATGCTTACTCGGTGTATCACCTTCACTGGTTGTTAATACTAAAACGCGATTACCAAACTGAAACTCATAGCTGCCAACAAGCGTTTCATTCCCATCGACTAGCTTAGTGAATGACCCCGTGCTTGCTCCTTCTTCACTAGGTATAAACTGCCACATTTCAATACTCGCTTTTGCCCCTTTTACAACGGGGTTATAAATTGTTCCCGTGAAGTCGGCAGGAGTGAAGGCGAGAGGCTGTGTACTGTTATACTGCTCAAAAATAAAATCTACAAAATGCATAATGGCAGTATCAGCACTCACTAAGCTGGTATTTGCTCCCCCAGCGTTAGCAAGCCATTGATTTACCTTTTCGTCAAAATCGTCACTGGCAAAGAATTCTGCAGGTGTTTGTCCTTGGGCTAATTCCATTACGGCAGCCTGTGCTGCTGCGTCACTAATGGTAATACCGTTACTGGTGTCACCATCCACATCTAACGACTGCAATAAACGCAAACTATTGATTACAGCAGGATGAAATACGGTGTCTGTAGAGAATACGCTCAGTGGAGTGACAACATTGCTGGCCGCGACACTTGGAAATGTCAGCTCACCAATAGAAAATGTGATCGCTTCACCACGGAAATAATCAAATTGGCCATTACTGTCCGTTTTACCGTTTGTCACAGACGGGCTGTTATAGGTCAATCCGGCGACAGGGCTATCTATAAAAACCCCTTGAATAGGGGGGAGTGGCGCCTCTTTTACGTTGACAGAGCTTTCTTCGCCGCAGCCTGCAAGTACGGCAGCAAGCAATAAGCAAGATGGAATTTTAATTGTGCTATTCATACATCCCTCCAAGGATGAACGCGTTTAGCAACACAAACGCGTGTGTTCAGTGATTATTGTTGTTTTAAGTAGTTGAATTATTAGTAGAACTTATAATTCATTCCTAGTTGATATGTCCGACCATAATCTTCTCGTTGATACAAAATCTCGCCGCCAGACTGATCATTACCGGTGAAATAACGAAGGTCTGACTCGTCGGTGATATTGATTGCATCAAAGTAGAATGAAAGGTGTTCGTTGAAGTCGTAAGTCGCTTTTATGTCAAAGGTTAATATGTCATCTTGGTAGATATCAGCCCATGTTTTACATGCTTTAGCATCATTTTTGTCTGCTGAAATAGGGCAAGAGCCTACTTGCTCTAAAATATCGGAACGATAATTACTGATTAGCCTAAGTGACGCTGTTTTATTCTCCCAACCCAGCGCAATATTAGCGGTAATATCTGCTTGGCCTGGTAACGGCATTTTTTCATAGCGTATGGTGTCATCGAGTTTTGACTCACTACTGACGACGGTCATATTACTTTGCCAAAATAAGCCGTTTTCAAAAAACTGGTTATAACTAAGCTCCATACCATACACGGTTGCTTTATCACCGTTTAAGGTGATATCAACTTGATTTATGACTAAGTCTTGTGGAATCGCGAAGTCAGAAACATGATCAACAGGTAATGTAAGAGGTAGCTCATCTAACCCCATTTGAATACCACTGACATCAACAATGAAGTTATCAATATTTTTATAGAAAACAGCTACTTCAACGAATAATTCTTTGGAAGGATACCAACCAAATGAGGCGTCAAAGTTGTCTGATGTCATTGCGACAAGATTTGGGTTACCAACTTGAAGTGCATTGTCGGGCCCCAAAATATAGTTTTGTAATTCTAATGCACTTTGCCCATCGGGTTCGCTATAACATGTATTGGTTGTGGGGTCGCATAAACTGATATCATCATCAAACCGTGCATATCCTCGTGCTTGTTTAAACGAAGGGCGAGTGTAGCTGGTCCATAAAGAGGTTCTAACTAACATCGTTTCATTTGGTTCATAACGAAGATGCATACTAGGGAAGTATTCACTGTAAGTTATTGATGATTCAGGTAACGGAACTGCAATATCTAAGGTATGCTCACCACCAAATGACCAATCGTCATTTTCAAGTGACATAAAACCAGTCGACGAAAACTCGGTATGCGCATAACGCACACCCGTTATTACGCTTACTGTTTCTGATAACTGCAGTTCTGCCATAACATAAGCGGCATACGTGTCCTCGGTGAGTACATAGTCTTCTTTAGTGCTGTCGATTGACACTTCGCCACCGGTGGCATTTTCGCGCGTAATTTTTGTTGAATCAACCATGTACTCAACATCCTGCGCGGACACTAAAGGGTAGGTGAATAAATCACCAGCGGGCACACTATAGTCATAATCGGTAATATTAGAGTTAGCAACAGCGATACAGGTTTCATTACCATCGCAATCATCAGCATTTATCGTGTAACTCCAACGATCTTTATCTCTATAGTGTTCACGTTCGTTATAGGTGCCCCCAAACTTTATAGAATTTAAAAACTGACTATCAAACTCCTTTTGAAAGTTAAGTTTAAAGCTTGTGATTTCGTCTGTGCGGGTGCTGTCTTCCATGAATAGGTTATCGTATTGCATATTAGAAAGATCGCTTAAATCACCGTCGGCCTCACCAGCAAAAACATCATTGTCTGGGTCAAGCTCAAAACCACCAAGAGCCGCAGCTTCAGAAGGCGTTAATACTTTCGCAGTAATAAAATCACGGCCAGCCTTGCCATAAACGATATTTTCTCGTTCGCGGAATTGCACACGACGATCACCCACTGATTCATCGTCTGTTTTAGAGTAAGCATATTCATAATCTACGCGCCACGACTCAGCAAAGTAGTTTTCACCACCAAAGCTATAGTTGGTGGTTACAGTTTCACCTTCTTGAATAAAATACTGGTTGTAAACATCAATATCTGAAAGTGCAAACTCCTTAGTTTGTGGGTTAACATAAATAACTTCGTCTTCTTGATCGCCATTATAAAAGTTATAAAATTCACGTTGAGCGATATCGTCGTCGGTGTATTTTGAATAATTACCACGAATATAGTAAAAGCTGTCTTCATTTGGTTTGAATTCGACATTCAGTGTGGCATTGGTACGTTTACGATCCGCTATTTCGCGACGGTTTTCGAGCTGTGCAGGGATTAAAATTTCTTCTGCATTTGCTAATTCTGTTTCAGAGAGACCAATACCCCCTTTTAAAAAGTTCATATCACGAGAGCTGTGATGACGTACTTCATCGACTTGTGTTTGTCTGTCTTCATAGCTGGCCGCAAAGCCAATACCAACTTTGTCATCAAATAACAACTGTGTACCATCAATACTAAACTTCGGTGAATGTGCCTCTCTCATTTCATTGTAAGAATCTTGAAGTTTTATTTTCAGTGTATTGTCACCACGGTCATAAGCCGAAATAGCTTTTACGTTTACTGCGCCACCGATTGAGTTTAAGTTCATATCAGGTGTGAGCGTTTTAAACACCTCAATTGCACCAAGAGAGTCACCCGTTATGCCATCAAGGCCGACTTTTCGGTCATCACCTGCACCAGAAAGTTCCGCGCCATTCATATTTACCGACACAAATTTGGGACCAAGACCACGTACTGCTACATATTTACCTTCGCCTTCGCTTCTTTCTAAGGTGACACCGGGAACACGACGTAGAGACTCAGCGACATTTTGGTCAACTAAGTTACCTAAATCATCTGTAGCAATCACAGAGCTAAATGCTTTGCTTTCACGTTCCATTGCTCGGGCTTTTAAATCAGCCTGATAAATGCCTGTTACAGCGATGATCTCCATGTCATCATCTTCATCTTGGGCTTTCTTTATCGCTGTTTTTTCATTACTACTAGACGCTGTTTGCGGTACGGGTTTGGTTGTCTGTGCGTCTTGTGCATAGACGGGCAGGGCAACCAAAAGTGCTGCTGCAATACCGCTGAGTTTTATCGTTTTCATTGTTGTTCCTTTTTAAAAGGCTTTTATTGTGTTCTATTTTATTTTTAAAAATTCATTTGCCACCGGTGGCAAATGAAGATAACATAAAGTTAACACCGCATTAATTAAACTGTCAATTTTTTAATCAGCATAAAGGCTGGTTTTTTTCTATAAGGTACAAAAAGGTGGGTTTGAATGAAAAGTGAACAATACCGGTTTCGTCGAAACGTCCTATTGCTACTGTTTGGTGCATTGAGTGTGTCACTATTTAGTGCAAATAGTATGGGTCAGTCGTTAACGCCTAGGTCTATTGCCTTTGATGGTGCCGAAGGGTTTGGTAAATTCTCTCGAGGTGGCGCAGAGGGGAAATTGTATATTGTAACGAGCCTCGAAGACAAAGATGAGCCCGGAACCTTACGTTACGCAATTAATCAAAAGCATCCTCGCGTTATTACATTTGCTGTGTCTGGGGTGATTAAGCTGTCAAAAGAATTAAAAGTAAACCACGGTCGAATTACGCTAGCAGGGCAAACCTCTGCGGGAGGCATTACCATTTCAGGTGCGCCATTTACTGTCTCAAATGCAGAGGATGTGATTATTCGGTTTATTCGTTTTCGATTAGGGACATTTAAGGTGGTAGAAGACGCATTAACTGTGCGCAATTCTAACAATGTTATTATAGACCATTGTTCATTAAGCTGGTCTGTTGATGAAACGGGTAGCTTTTACAATAATCGTAATTTCACATTACAAAACTCTATTATTTCATATAGCTTAAACGACTCTATTCATCCTAAAGGAAAACATGGTTATGGTGGTATTTGGGGAGGAGCTAATGCCTCTTTTATTAATAATATAATAGCAAATCATGCAAGTAGAACTCCCCGTATAAATGGACACAGACTAAAATCTCCTTACCCTTACACAGATGAATTTATCGAAGTGAGTAATAATATTATTTTTAATTGGGGACACAATAATGTGTATGGCTCTGAGAATGGGCGATTTAACCTAATAGCGAATTATTACAAACCGGGTAAAGCGAGCAAGCGCATTCAATTTGCGGATATTTGGTTCTCCCCATTCATTAGCAAAAACCAAGCTTATATCGCTGGAAATATTCTAGAAGGGTACCCAGAGTTTGATGATAAAAACTGGTTAGCTGTCAATTATAGAAATAAAAAAGAAGGGAAACGTATCGCCAGCCAAGCAAACAGCCCTTGGTTGAGTGATAAAAAAATTATAGTTGAGAAAGAGTCTGATTTTAAAGCAAAGAATGCGAAGCAGGTGTTTTATGACATCGCACAAAATCAGTTAGCGGGAGCGAATAGAAATGCAAATGGCGTGTTCATAGACAGCGTTGATCAGTTAGTTTATGACCAACTCAATGACAAGCGTCCCGTAACAGGGGATGGGTTAATTAATCATGAACTTGACGTTATTCCTAGCTGGCAAGCGTATGAAGCTCAATTTAAAGATGTTGCTGTTGTTCAAGATAAAAATAACGACGGTATTGCCGATAGCTGGTTTGCACAACAAGAAGCGGTGCTAAAAACATTAAACGAATCACAAAAATTAGAATTATATTTAGAGCATTTAGCAAAGTAGTCAATAATTTTTGTTAAATTGGCAGGATTAGGTATTTTACGGATTGGTATCATAGCCTATCGGTAAATACCGCATAACAAAGGGAGCTATTGCTCCCTTTGTTAAGTTATAAGCATGATTTAAAAGCGTCTTTTTGGCACTCTTAGTTGCGAGTCAAATTCGTCAGGGAATAAAATAGTACCGTCATCTTGTTCAGTTGGAAAAACGGCAATCAGTAAGTCATCTTGTTCAAGACCTGGCGTCCAGCGGCTCAACCAATCTTTGACGGGTATCGCTTTGGGCTCGCAATCTTGCCACTCTCCGGTTGCCCAACTTTGTGCAAACTCACGGCTAGGCCAAACGGGTACGCAGTCATCGTCTTCATTGGTAAGCATTACACAGCCGTGCTCATCATTAAGGATCCAAATCTGTTTAAATTCGTGAACCATTTCAAACATATAAGCGAGTCGTTTTTTTGTACCAAGGGCAAGGATTTCGTCTAATTCTGTTTCAACACGTTTTGCAGTTGCATTATTCATGACAGGCTCACTCTTTTTAGTTATACACAGCATTATCTTAATCATAAGGTGATAAATTAATATGACAAGTAATAAAGCGATTATCTCTGTGCAATGAATGGTGGTTAATGCGCCTTCACGGCTATTAATGTAAGCGGCAAGCCATTGGTGCATTCGCTGTTTATAAATTAGATAGTTGTTGGTTCGGTGTGTGTTGATTTTGCACTTATCGATTTAGATTTAAGTAACTGAAATCGTTCACTGGAAGGTGGCACCAATGCAAAAGATAAATCATTTATCCACGAAGAATTAATATTAACAGTGACATAAGCAGGGTACACGTGCACTTTTTCTACAACAGTAATCGTGCTGATAACGCTGTGAGTTGGGTCGTTAGGAAGGGTCAATTTATCGGGATGAGTAAACCTACAAAGTGGGATTATGGGGCAGGACAGTTAATTTAACACTGAGCTGTTCAATGAAGTCATGGTTACTTGCTGTGATTGTAAATATATATTTTCCAGGCTCAGTTGCTATATGTGTATGTGTAATAAGAGAAAAGTGGTCTCCTAAATTGATTTGCTTTTTGTAAGATAACTATTCGCTATTGGCGTGGCGACATAGTAGTTATTAATAGTGCGAATGCCGTGAGTTAATTAAGAAGGGCACAATATAAATCATCGGCAAGCAGCTGTAGCGCTTTTGGATCGCTATTAGTGAGCGCATAAGTACGGATACCATAAATACCCATAACTAAAAAGCGCGCTAATTGCTGCGCGGTTTTACTGCTTTTAAATTCGTTGTTATCAAGGGCTTTTTGAATTTGTTCGGCAAGCGTATTTTCGTAGGCATTTAAGTTGCCACGTAGCACGCTGCAAATTTGCGGATCGTTGCCTTCTACCTCTGAAATACTCTTGGTGAGTAAGCACACTTTTGCTACTTCGCCTTTGATACACTCATCAACAATGAGGGTCAGATAATTTTTAAGTGTTTCTAAAATAGGCTGTTTATTATGAAATAACGCTGTGAACTGTTGATTACGATCTTTTTGATATTGTTCTATAGCTCTTAAAAATATCGCTTTTTTATTGCCAAAGGCGCCATACAGCGAACCGGGGTGAAGGCCAGTAACGTGCGTTAGTTTTTGCATGCTGGTTTTAGCATACCCAAACTCCATGAAGGCTAGCATGGCTTGTCTTAACACATAGTCATTATCAAATTCAGCAGTTCTCATTACATCAACTTTTTGAGGTCATTATTTGCAGTCTACTTAATCTTGAACAAATATTCAAAAATAGCCTTGAATAATGATTCAAGAATCCCTATCTTGAATGTACATTCAAAAATAATTGAGACATTTATGGCTACTGATTTATTAACTCCCTTTAGGTTAAACGACACAATTGAACTGCAAAACCGTGTATTAATGGCGCCGCTTACGCGCTGTATGAGTGATGATGATTTAGTCCCCACTCAAGCAATGGTTGACTACTATGCACGCCGTGCCGATGCCGGTTTAATCATTAGTGAAGCGACAATTATTCGCCCTGATGCACAGGGTTACCCAAATACCCCAGGGCTATTTACCAGCGAACAGATTCAAGGCTGGAAAAAAGTCACCGATGCAGTGCATGCGAAAGGCGGCAAAATGTTTGCTCAGCTTTGGCATGTAGGGCGTGTGGCTCACCCACATTTTTTTGGTGGTGATGTACTTGCTCCTTCGGCAATCGGTGTAGAAGGGTCTGTGCCACGCATGCGTGAATTAACTTACGTGACACCAAAAGCAGCAACCATTGAAGACATTCAAGGTTTAATTGCTGATTACGCTAAAGCGGCTGAAAACGCTATAGAAGCGGGCTTTGACGGGGTTGAAATCCATGGTGCAAATGGGTATTTAATTGATCAATTCTTACACTTCGCTGCCAACCAACGCGATGACCAATACGGTCAAACACCAGAAAATATGTCACGTTTCGCCTTAGAGGTTGTAGATGCTGTAATCGCAGCCATTGGCGCAGATAAAACAGCATTACGTTTATCTCCGGGTGCATATTTTAATATGAGTGAAGATAACCGCGATAAGGCCGTGTTTGATTATTTATTAACAGCGCTTGAAAGTCGCAATCTTGCCTATCTTCATGCGGGTATTTTTGATGACAGTATGCGTTTTGCAAGCCTTGAAAATAAAACGACATCTGAATACTTACGCAGTGCATATAAAGGTACATTAGTGGGTGTAGGTAGTTATACGTTTGAGTCAGCTAATCAGGCAATTGATAACAACCAATTTGACTTAATCGCGATTGGACGCCCCTTTATCGCAAACCCAGATTACATTAGTAAAGTTACCCATGGTGAAGCATTAACACCTTACAGCGAAGAAATGCTGGCAGAACTTATCTAATCTGCAGATCGCTTAAATTGTCACCTAAGAGCGTACTTAGGTGACTCTTATACCTATCCCATCTAATTAAAATATCTTACACTGTGTCAATTAGTTAGTTTCAAGCAAGGACAGTGTAAAGTGCTGAATATAATTCAATCAAATCGCATGGAAGCACTGCAAGCGCGGTTTCACGCTCTTCTTAAAGTTAATCCGTTAACGAGTCCATTCAAAAAAGAAATTGTGCTTGTGCAGTCACCCGGTATGTCGCAGTGGCTAAAAATAGGCTTAAGTGAACATTTAGGCATTGCCGCACAGGTTGATTTTCCACTGCCATCTAGTTTTATTTGGCAGCTGTATCAGCAACTATTGCCCGATGTGCCCAGTGAATCTCCCTATAATAAAGCAAACCTTGCGTGGAAGCTGTTTGCTATTCTGCCTGATTGTATTGATGAGCCGTTGTATTTACCTCTAAAAACGTATTTAGATGGCGATACTGATGGCCAAAAGACCTTCGCATTATGTGAAAAAATCGCCGATGTGTATGACCAATACCTAATGTATCGTCCACATTGGATTGCCACGTGGGAGCAGGGCACAGATCAACTTGATGATGTTGATATAGGCATAGCACCTTGGCAGCCTGATCTTTGGCGTAGGCTGGTGGCGCACAGTAAACAACTTGGCCAAAGCCATTATCATCGTGCCAATATGCAAGACCAATTACTCGCTGCGCTTGAAACGATGGATAGCAGCTTATTACCCGAGCGTATTAGCTTATTTGGTATTTCGGCGATTGCCAGTAGTCAGCTTGAAGTGTTCCAAGCCATTGCGAAAAAAACGCAGGTGTTTCTGTTTTTCTTCAACCCAAGCGAGCACTATTGGGGTGACACTTTAGATGAAAAAACGGCTGCTAAAATTGCTGCAAAATATGCCAAACGTCCGCACCTAGATGCGCTTGAAGACCATGCAAAAAATCCCGACCATGAGTACTTTTTTATTGGCAATCCGCTGCTATCGTCGTGGGGGAAATTAGGCCGAGATTACTTTGAGCAATTATTGCAGCTAGACGCGCAGTGGTTAGATGGTTTTGAGAATGAATTTGATGACACTTTATTATCGCAAATTCACGCTGAGATTTATCAATTAGCGTTTAAAGGCGAATCGCTTACACCCGATAAAGAATGGTTTATTAACGATGAAGGTAAACTGCCAATTAAAGCAGGCGATACCAGTATTGTGCTCAGTGACTGTCACACGCCACTGCGTGAAGTAGAGCGGCTTCATGATTACTTATTAAATTTGTTTAACCAAAACCCACACTTAACGCCGAAAGATATTATTGTGATGATGCCCGATGTTGGCACTTACAGCCCGTATATCGAGGCCGTTTTTGGTGGTGCAGAAGGTCGTCGTTTTATTCCTTATGCGTTAGCCGATTTAGCCATTGAACAAGAAAAGCCTGTACTGAGTTCATTTGCAAGTTTGGCCGATTTACCTTACTCACGGTTTGGTGTGTCTGACATTCTTGATTTACTGCAAGTCACACAAATCGCCGAAAAGTTTAACTTAGAGGCTCATGAATACGAACAAATTGGCTTTTGGCTTGAGCGAGTGGGTGTTAAATGGGGTTTAGATGCCGCGCATAAAGACAGTTTTGGTCTTCCTGCTATTGATTTAAATACCTGGCAGCATGGGTTAAACCGGTTACTGCTAGGGGTGGCACAACGTGATGAACACATGCCATTTTCGGGAATTTACAGTGCCGATGAAGTCGAAGGCATGGCGTTAAATACCCTTAATAAATTAATTGAATTTATTGATGTATTGGCTCGTTATAAAGAAAAACTACACGATGATGCACCATTAAACGAAAAAGCCGCGATTTTAAAAGCCCTGCTTGGCGAAATTTACAGTGATGAGGGCGAGCAAAGCTGGGATTTACTGGTACTGCAAAAAGTGCTTGATACGCTCATTAAGCATTACGAAAACGGTGATTACCAAGGGGATGTTTCGCAGCGTATTGTTAGCTATTTAGTGAAGCAAGGTATTCAAGAGAAAGGCGTAGGACAGCGCTTTTTAGTTGGGCAAGTGAACTTTTGTACGCTGATGCCAATGCGTGCCGTGCCCTTTAAAGTGGTGTGTATGCTGGGTCTGAACGATGCTGATTACCCTCGTACCGTGCAGCCCATTGGTTTTGACTTAGTGCCGTATTCAAAACGCCAAAAAGGCGACCGTTCGCGTAAACTAGATGACAGGTATCTGTTTTTAGAAGCCATTTTAAGCGCCCGTGAAAACTTATATATCAGTTATATTGGGCGCTCGTGTTTTGATAACCAACCAAGAATGCCCTCAACACTCGTCAGTGAGCTGTTAGAATACATCGCCCGTAGCTTTAAATTTGACGATGAAAAAGACTGTCACGCAGCACTGCCCGAGGCGCTGATTAATTATCAGCACTTGCAACCGTTTAATCCTGCCTATTATCTTAAGGCTAAGCAGCCTGCGGTAACGCAATTACACAGCTATAACCCGGTGTGGATACCCGCTCAAAGTATTACGCCAGAGCCACAGCAAGACCTGTGTGTATCACCCGAGCAAATTGTTGAGCTAAACCAGTTTATTCGCAGTGTGTGTCAGCCGCACGAAAGCTTTTATCAGCAGAGTTTGGGCTTAAGGTTGCCGCAATTTAATGATATTGCGAAAGATGAAGAGCCATTTAGCCTTGATGCACTGCGTCGCTATTTCTACTTAGATGAAATTTTAGAAGCCAGTATTCTAGAAACACCACTTAATAAAGCGCAAATCATGCAACGCGGTGAGTTGCCCCAAGCGCATGTTGGCGATTTGGTGTTTGAAAGTATGCAGCACCGTGTTGATGCGTTAGCAGGGCAGGTGAAAGCCCATATTCAAGATGATGAGTTGCTGCCAATTGAAGTCAAAATAACTCTTGAAAATACCACCTTAGAGGGCTGGCTTAACCACATTTACGGGCAAAAACAGGTATTTTATCGTACCGCAAGCATTAAAGCCAAAGACGTGATTAAGGGCTTTATTCAGCATTTAGCTGCACAGATCATGGGCCAACATGTTGAAACCTTAATACTTGGTTTAGATAAACAAATTAGTTTTTCAGCGCTTTCACAAGACGATGCACGTGGTTATTTGAACGATTGGTTTATGCTCTATAAAGCATTACTTACACGGCCAGTGGCATTTTTTCCAGTAAGTGGCTACGAGTACATTAAAACAAATAAAGACATGGCAAAAGCGAATAATAAATTTGCCCCGCAATATATCGGGGTGGGTGAAGGAGAAAACCCCTATATTCGCCTAACCATTCGGAATCTAAAAGACTGCGAAGACGAGTTTATTCATTGGAGTGAGCTGCTTTTATCGCCGCTGGTTGAATTAGCGCAGGAGGCTGACCATGCAAACGCTTAATCCTATTAGCATGGAGCTTTGTGGGCAAAGCCTGATTGAAGCCAGTGCCGGTACAGGTAAAACGTACACTATAACGGGGTTGTATTTACGTTATTTATTGGGCTTACAAAAAGCGACGCACGTAGACGGCACTGCGCTTTTAAATACCCCGCTCAGTGTTGAACAAATATTGGTTGTTACTTTCACTGAGGCGGCTACCCAAGAAATAAAAGACCGTGTGCGCGCACGCATAATCAATGCCAGAGATGCACTGCTGGGCAAAAATCCTGAAGATGAATTAATTAGTCAAATTATCAATGAAGTTAATGACAAACACGCGGCGTTTGATTTACTCGACGCTGCGGCCAAATCAATGGACGAAGCGGCTATTTTTACTATTCATGGCTTTTGTCAGCGCATGCTCAAACAGCACGCGTTTGAGTCGGGTGTAGCGTTTAACTTAGAATTTATTTTAGATGAGCGAGAGCTCATTCAAGAAACACTCAATGATTTTTGGCGTGCCTTTGTATACCCACAGTCAAAAGCGCGCACAGAAGCGATTACTGATATTTTCCCGGTGCCAGCGTCGATGTATCCGCACGTGGTCAGTTTGCTCAGCAAACAAGGGGCGATTATTACCCCTGAATACAACCTTGATGAAATATGGCAAGCACGCGATAACTTTGTCGCAAAAGTACCTGCTTTTAAAAAGGCATGCCGTGACAGTGAATTTATCAATGCTGTAAAAGCGTCTGATCTGAGTGGTTCTAAAACGCCAGGCCGCAAAAACAGCCTTGCAGCGCTTGAAGAATATCTAAACAATGACGACACCTTTTTTGTATTTGGCACCAGCAAGTATTCGTTTGAAGTTTGGAGCACAGAGAATTTAAGCGACCCTGCGAATTATAAGAAAAACGGCAGTTTGCTTAGTCACGCAATGACGGCACAGTTTGATGAAATGGCCAAACTGAGTAGCCTTATTAATAACGGCTTGAATATTGCGATAGTGCAATATGCAACAAAATGGGTTGCGAATGCACTTATAAAACGTAAGCAGGAGCAAGGGGTTATCACCCCTGATGATTTGCTAACTAACTTGCATCAGGCACTTTGTAGCGACCAAGGAGACGTGCTAAGCGAAAAAATAGCGGCCTTATTTCCTGTTGCCATGATAGACGAATTCCAAGATACCGACCCAGTGCAATACGGTATTTTTAGCCGCATTTATAACGCCAAAAATACCACACTCGCTATGATAGGCGACCCAAAGCAGGCTATTTATGGTTTTCGTGGTGCAGATATTTTTACCTATATTGGTGCCAAAAAAGCGGTTGTTGCGCAAAAACAATACACATTAGACACTAACTTTCGCTCAAGTGAAGGGGTGGTCGAGAGTGTAAATCGCATTTTTTCTAAAAACGCTAATAGCTTTATTTATAACGATGCGATTCCGTTTCAAGCAGTTCATGCAAAGGGGAAGCCTGAAAACAAAGCGTTTTTAATCAATGGCGAAACCACCAATGCATTTGAGTTTTCAGTGTTTGTTGATGAATACGCTCAGGCTAATAATAAGCCAACCAGCAAAGGGGTTGCCCAGCAGGCGCTTGCCCAGCACTACACACAAAAAATCACACGCTTACTTAAGCAGGCGCATTCAGGTGAAGCCACAATTGCTGGCAAAGCGGTCACCGCTGCCGATATTTGTGTATTAGTGCGAGATAGAAACGAAGCACAACTGATGAAGTCGGCGTTGAGTGAGGCAGCCATTGCCAGCGTGTATTTATCTCGTGATAGCGTGTTTCAGCAAGAGCTTAGTCATCATTTATTAAACTTTTTAACAGCGCTTCATGGTCAGTACGATGAATCATTATTGCGCGGCGTACTGGCAGGCCCCTTGTTTTGCTTAAGCTATAACCGTATTTATGCGTTACATGAAAACGAAAGCGAATGGCAAGAACATTTAAACTTTTTCGCTCAGCTTTCACATATTTGGCATAAGCAAGGTGCGATGGCGATGCTTGAGCGCTTACTGAGCCACAATCAACTCGCTGCACGCTGGCAGGGGCTTGGTTATAACGTGGAACGTTGGCTGACAGATTTTCGCCATTTAGGTGAAATCTTGCAGCAAAAGCAAATTGAACTAGAAGGCACTCACCGATTATTGCGCTGGTTTGCGCAAAAGGTCAGCCAACAAGAGGGTGAAGCGGTGCAAGTTCGTCTTGAAAGCGATGCCAATTTAGTAAAAATCGTCACGATGCATGCTTCAAAGGGTTTGGAATATCCGATAGTGTTTATGCCGTTTGCTTGTGGCTACCGTGAAACCAAAGAAGCGCTTTATCATCATAACGGAAAACTGGTTTACGACCTTGCTAACAGTGATGAGGCCTTACAAAAAGCAGAGCAAGAACGTTTAGCTGAAGACTTGCGTTTATTGTATGTGGCGTTGACCCGTGCTGTACATTTTTGCTCAGTCGGTGTGTATAACATCGCACAAGGGCGCAGTAATCGCCCTGGTATACAAAGTACCAGTATTGGTCATGTACTGTTTGCAGGGGAAGAAATTAAATCGGCTGATGAGTGGCACAGGTTATTAAGCGATTTTTGTGCTCAGTCGGCGCATATGCATTTTGAAGCTTTTACGCAACCCGATGAGGTCACTGTGCTTGACCTAACAAGCACAGATGCTGAGCAGTCATATCAAGTCAACACACTCGAAACCCACATTGAACGAGATTGGCGTTCAACCAGCTTTAGTGCATTAACCTTTAAAAAGCAGACTGATCATATTGAACTGGGGCGCAGTGATGAAGATCACGAAAAAGATGAATTTTTAGCGCAGCAAGCAGTGCAACTAACCCCCTATAGTTTCCCGAAAGGTGCGAAGCCGGGCAGTTGTTTACACGAAATATTTGAGCAATTGGACTTTACGGATCCCTATGCATTGAAACGACCAGACAACGAGCGTGACGACCATGCTCTTGATAAGGTAATAACAAAACTGTTTGCTAAGTATCACATTGATGATAGTTGGGAGGCAATGACCGAAAGCTGGATCAATGCCGCTTTAAAGTGTCCACTAAACGATAAAGGGCTTTGTTTATCGGCGCTTTCGCCTGAAGTGTGTTTAGTCGAAATGGAGTTTAATTTACCGTTATTATCGCTTTCAAGTGATAAGTTAAATCAAATTTTGGTAAAGCATTTTGGTTTACCGGGCAAACTCGACTTTACTGATGTGCAAGGTTTACTAAAAGGCTTCATCGATTTAATTTTTTGTTGGCAGGATAAGTATTACATTCTTGATTATAAGTCGAACTTTTTAGGCAACAGCGCAGCTGATTATCAACATGATCAGCTTGAGCAAGCGATGAGCAGTCACCAATATCATTTACAGTATTTGATTTACACTGTTGCACTGCATCGCTTATTACAACAACGTGTTAAAAATTACGACATAGAGACCCATTTAGGCGGCGTGTATTACACCTTTTTACGGGGCATGAGTGATGGCCAAGGGGTGTACTTTAATCAGCTTACAAAGCAGCAAGTAATTGAGCTGGATAGTTTATTTGCACGAGGAGCAATGTTATGAGTCAGATGACATTTGGCTTTGATGAACGTGAACCAGAGCAACCTCGCAAACACAAAGAACCGTTAAAGGAGCCTGTACAGGCATTAGAGGGGACTGAGGTTGAAATGAAAACACAGCCCTTACTGGACTTTTTGTTAGAGACGAAACGTATTCGCTTAGTGGATGTAAAACTTGCTGAGCTTTTAATAGGCACTGATACCTCCCAGAAAAATGAGGTGTTCTACCTTATTTTGTTGCTTGCCGTCGCTCAGCAAAGCCAGCATAGTTGCTTAGATTTAAACGCTATTAATTGGCAAAATCCGTTTGCAATTAGAGAACAGGCAGTATCGGAGGCAAGCATTGCTGCACCTGATATTATTTCGCCGTTTTCAGAAAACTATGACGCGCAGCAAGCTGAAACACAGCTCATGGCTGCAGCTTGTGTGGGTGATGACAAGCCACTGCTGCTGTTTGCTAATAAGTTATATTTTGCGCGATTAGCTCAGTATGAAACTGTGTTAGCGTCACGTTTGAGTCATTTGGCAGCAAAACCACTAAACATCGATGAAACGGCGTTAACTGCGCTTTTGACAGAGTATTTCCCTGATGAAGCTCACCGTGAAGACCCCGCAGATCCTATTAAAACGTTAAATTGGCAAAAAGTAGCGTGTGCCATAGCCGCCACCAAAGGCTTTAGTGTGATTACCGGAGGGCCAGGCACCGGTAAAACCACAACTGTCACCAAATTATTAGCTATTATGCAGTCGTTGTATGCCAGTGCACCGTTGACAATTAAGTTGGTTGCACCCACGGGTAAGGCCGCGGCTCGTTTAAGTGAGTCAATTTTGGGAGCGAAGCAAAAACTCAGTATGATCCCAAAAGACATCGCACCGCTTATTCCTGAAACGGCACAAACGATTCACCGCTTACTTGGCGTGATTCCGCACACGAATAAATTTCGCCATAACAAACGTAATCCACTGCATTTAGATGTGTTGATCATTGATGAAGCCTCCATGGTTGATTTATCGTTAATGGCAAAATTAATTGAGGCGCTGCCAAGTCATGCTCGGTTAATTCTGCTGGGAGATAAAGACCAATTAGCCTCGGTCGATACTGGCAGTATTCTCAGCGATTTATGCCAAGGATTAACACTTGAAAAAATGCCCGCCTACAGCCAAGCGCGGGCAGAGCAACTCAATCGGGTGTGTTTTAATAATCGCGCCGTGCTTTCACACAGTGAAGACAGTTACTTGTTAAGCGACTGTATTGCGTTTTTACAGCAAAGCTACCGTTTTGACGGCAAAAGCGGCATAGGTCAATTAGCGCAAGCTGTTAATACCAATAGCCAAGGGTTACTTGGGTATGTTGAGCAAACGGTGAACGAGGGCGGCTTTAGCGACCTTAAACTTAATTACAATGTGATTAACAAACCGATTGAGCATTTTGTTCAGTTAGCAGCCCAGCATTATCAGGCGTATTTAACACTGATACGCGAAGGTGCTGGGGTGGCTAAAGTGCACAATGCTTTTTCTGACTATCAATTACTGGCAGCGGTGAAAGAGGGCGATTATGGCGTAAACAGCCTTAATCTTCGAATTGAAAAAGCACTTTCACAACAAGGGCTTATTTCACCGTATCAGCGCCATTACCTGGGTATGCCCATTATGATCAGCCAAAATGATTATCAGTTAAAACTGTTCAATGGTGATATTGGTATTTTAATGCACGATGAGCAAGGTCAACTAAAAGCAATGTTTATTGATGAGCAAGAAAACATTCGTGCTTTTTCGCCAGCTCGTTTACCCGCTCACGATAAAGTGTATGCCATGACTATTCATAAATCGCAGGGCTCTGAGTTTGCGTATACAGCGATGATTTTACCGCCAATAAATCAAGCAAACCAAGGGATCAACAGACAGCTTGTGTACACGGGGATCACTCGTGCAAAAAACACCTTTGAGCTGGTGGCAGATAAAAACGTGTTACTAATGGCAATGAATAAATCAGTTACCCGAGCATCGGGTTTATTCGATAGGTTAAAACATGCAGCTAGTTAGCGTGACTGATGAGCATTTAACTAAGCTAATGGGTTGGTTTAACACAGAGGCGGAGCTGCGTATTTGGTCTGGGCCATTTTTTAACTTCCCATTTGATGCACACAGCTTTAAACAAGATTTAAATCTTGATGAACTGAACTCATACGCGCTGGTAAATAATGAGGGCCAGATGTTGGCTTTTGGCCAATATTACTTACGTGAAGGATGCTGTCATTTAGGACGTTTGGTCGTGGCTTTGAATATGCGGGGGCAAGGGCTTGCAAAAATACTGATTAATTTATTAAGCGAGCAGGGCAAACAGCAATTGCACTGTAATACAGTGTCGTTGTTCGTATATACCCACAATACCTTGGCCATTGCAGCTTATAAAAAATTAGGTTTTCAAGAATCCAAGTACCCAGCCCTAATGCCTTTGGCAGATTGTATCTACATGGTTAAATAAAAAGAGCCGATTAGTTCGGCTCTTTTCACAAGATTATTATTTAATGTAATCAACTATTTAAGGTAATCAACCACTAATTGCGTCATGGCGTTGACACCCAGTTGTAATGCTTTCTCGTCTGCAAAAAAGTGTGGTGAATGGTTACTCGGCGCTGTTACGGCATCTTGACCTTTTGGCGTAACTCCTAAAAAGAAGAACATTCCTGGTGTTTCTAAGGCATAGTAACTAAAGTCTTCTGCCCCTGTTATTAATGGCGTTGTGATCAGGTTTTCTTTGCCAACCACACCTGCAAGTGTTGGTGTCATTTTCTTGGTTAATTCAACATCGTTCACGGTGACTGGGTAACCGTGATCAATGTGAACATGCGCTTCTGCGCCACCTGATTCAGCCACCATTTCGGCGGTTTTAGCTAAGCGTTTTTTAATATCAGCACGCATGTCTTGATCAAAAGTACGAATTGTACCGACCATTTCAACTTGATCAGGGATTATATTATTACGTACACCCCCATTAATGGCACCAAAGGAGACAACAGAAGGGGCTTTCGTTACATCAACTTGGCGTGATGCAATGGTTTGCGTTGCCATAATAATTTGTGATGACGCGACAATGGGGTCAACCCCATTCCAAGGACGCGAGCCATGAGTTTGGCGACCTTTTACAGTAATCGTAAACTTATCGGCGCTGGCCATTAGCGGCCCTTCACGAAAACCAATTTGCCCTGTGTTTAGTGAGCTGGTGACATGTAAACCAAAGATGGCTTCGGGTTTTTCTTTAAATAAGCCTTCTTTTAGCATTAGTTCAGCACCCCCTTCTTCGCCATCGGGTGCACCTTCTTCTGCAGGTTGGAATACAAATAGAATATCGCCAGCGAGATTATCTTTAATTTTTACCAAAGACTCAGCAGCAGCCATTAAGATTGCAACATGATTATCGTGGCCACAGGCATGCATAACACCCACGGTATTACCTTTATATTCAGTTGTTTGTGTTGATGCAAAAGGTAAATCAACTTGCTCTTTAACTGGCAGGGCATCCATATCTGCACGAAGCGCGATAAGTGGCCCTTTTTTGCCGCCTTTTAATTTGGCCACCACACCGGTGTGAGCTACGCCTGTTTGCACTTCTAGTCCTAATGAGCGAAGGTGTTTAGCAACATACTTTGCCGTTTCAAATTCACGATTGCTCAGTTCTGGATATTGATGCAGATGGCGGCGCCATTTTATGACCTTTTCACTGACACTTTTGTTGGCTGATTTAAGTTCTGCCTCTATATCACTGGCAAATGCAGGAGCAGACATAGCACTGAGCAGTAAGCTGGTCGAAAGTAGTTTGTTAAACATCCTGTATCCTCTTATTATAAGTAATTGCACTCATAACAATGTAAGTATAAATAATTGAATGAACAAGACCTTTCGATAATTAACCACGATAAATGGTTTAAAAATCGCAGCCAAGAGTTTAAGCAACACTTACTTAAAAACGCTAAATTAATCACGTGTAATGCAGGTGATGCCTTATTTTTGCGCGGTGATGAAAATACGGGTTTGTATTGTGTAATAAGTGGGGTGTTACGTGTATCGGGCGTAAACAAACAAGGTAAAGAAGCGGTGCTTAGTTTTGTAACAAGTGCCATGTGGTTTGGTGAAGTGGCGCTTTTTGATGGCGGCAAACGCACCCACGATGTGTATGCCCATACTTCAGTGCGCCTTATACATGTGTCTGAACGAGCACTCACTCAATTGCTGAACGAACACCCGATATACTGGCATGACTTTGGGGTGTTATTAACCGAGAAAGTGAGAAGTTTGTTTGATTCTTTAGAAGATCATGCGTTACTTACGGCAAAGCAAAAAGTCAGTAAGCGACTGTATATGTTGTGCCACTTATCGGGGCAAACTAGGTTGCCACTTTCTCAGCAACAACTTGCCGATATGACTTATTTAACACGGCAAACAGTGAATCAAATATTACAATCATTGCAAACAGAGTCAGTTATTAGTCTTAAGTATCAGATAGTTGAAATAGAAAATTTAGATAAACTCTTAGCTCAATGTTAGCTTGGAACTAAAATTGCTACATCTTTTCAGACAAGTTTAAAGGACGATTACGTGTGGCTATTACTTTTCATAACCAATATAAAGCTTATCATTACTCAGGCACTAATAAACTTGAGCGAGCACTGGATGTATCAGAATCAAAATTGATGCCTCAAACGTCTTCTGATGCACAAAGTCTATTAAGAAAACAACCCGAACCAAGTTCATTTTTAGAGACAGCAAACGAAGCTCTTGTTTATCAGCGCTTAGGGGTAGATAAAGAGAAAATCGATGAAATCAAAGCGCAAATAGAAAAGCTTGCTGAACAAATGCAACAACAAGGTGCAGATACCAAAGCACTGCAAGAAAAAATGAATAAGTTGCAAGGCATGCTTGATGAAGAATATCAAAAAGGACGCGAGCGCATGGATATGCAGCCAGAAGCCGAAAAAGGCAAGGTCATCGATGCGCTAATTTAATGCAGTTACTTTAAAATGTCGGCTAGTTGACATTCTTAGTGGTAAATTTTCTGCTAATCTGAGTTTTGAACACAGTTTTGGCAGGAATAATAATGAAAACTCTCAAACAACAGCTGAGCAATTACGCCCTTTATCACCGTTCAAAACGCAATATCTATACACATTTTATTGGTATTCCCTTGATTGTGTTTGCCATTATTTGTTTATTGCAACGCGCAACAATCATGCTTGAACCCGTTACGTTAACAGTGGCAAGTATTGTTATTGCGATTACGTGCCTGTATTACTTAATGCTCAGTATTTCTATGGGGCTAATTATGGCTGTGTGCTTTGCTTTATTGAGCATTATTGCACAGCCTGTCGTTGTGCTTTCAACATCAATGTGGCTGGCTGTGAGTGTGGGCTGCTTTGTGGTGGGTTGGCTATTTCAATTTATGGGTCATTACTATGAAGGTAAAAAACCCGCCTTTGTTGATGACATTATTGGCCTCGTTATTGGACCCTTATTTGTTGTCGTAGAAGCCTTAATCATACTTGGTTTTTATAAAGATGTTGCTGATTACATTGAGCAACATGCAGGTCCTCATAAAGCGTGATAACAGCAATAATAACAATAAGAAAAGGAACACACATGAATTTAAAAGATAAAATAGTTTGGGTTACGGGGGCATCATCAGGTATTGGTGAAGCACTGTGTGAACAATTGGCTGCAAAAGGGGCAATCTTGGTTTTATCTGCCCGTAATGAAGATAAATTAAAAGCGCTAAATACACGTTTAGGCGGAATGCATCATGTTGTGCCACTCGATTTAGCAGAGCCTGAGGCGCTGCTTAAAGAGATGCCTGCGGTTGTTGAACGTATTAAGCGTATTGATGTGCTAATTAATAACGGCGGGGTGTCGCAGCGCAGTTTGTTTTTAGAAAACGATTTCAGTGTGTATCGCCAGTTAATGGAGGTGAACTACTTTGGCCTTATTGCATTAACGAAAGTGGTCGTGCCGCAGATGGTTAAACAAGGTATGGGCATGGTTGTATCTATAAGCAGTGTGGCGGGTAAAGTTGGCTCTAAATTCAGAACCGGTTACTCGGGCTCAAAATATGCGGTTGTGGGGTTTATGGATTGTTTGCGTGCTGAACTGGCAGATAAAAATGTCAATTGTTTAACAATCTGTCCCGGATCAATCAAAACAGCCATTGCGCATAATTCGTTGGATGGGCAAGGTAAACCACAAAATAAACCCGAAGAATCGATTGAAAATGGGATGGATGTTGGCAGAGCTGCTGCGAAAATGATCAAAGCCATAGAAGCGGAAAAGGATGAGGTTGTCGTTGGTGAAGGGATCAGCGGTTTAGCGCCGACAATTAAACGCTTTTTCCCTCGCTTTTTTAATCGACTAACGGCACGAATGAATTACCGGTAAAAGCAAAAACGTGACCGTGAATGATTATTAATAAAAAACACGCAATTAAATTGCGTGTTTTTTATACTGCGAGGTGAAATTATTTGCACTTTAATCGATAAAAGGCATGCGTTAGCTATGGTTAAACGGGGAGGTATTAGCATACAATGGAGAAAAAGTAGTCCAAACAAGAGAGAACAACAATGGCCGCATTTGGTACTGTATTTATGCCACACATGATCCAAGCACGCTTTGCAGACAACACATGGAGTGAAAGCGCGCTGGTCCCATCTGATAAAATCGAATTACACGCAGGTGCTCACGTATTACATTATTCAAGCACGTGTTTTGAAGGATTAAAAGCATTTCGTCACGAAGATGGCTCGGTCTATATCTTTCGTATGGACGCAAATATTGCCCGAATGAAGCAAAGCTCAAAGCTATTAAACTTGCCTGATTTTGATGAAAGTATGCTTGAGCAAATGATCAAAGACATTGTTAAAGAGTACGCAGACGAAACGCCAGCCCCTCCGGGTTCAATGTATATTCGCCCAACTCATATTGGTACAGAAGCGGCAATTGGTAAAGCGGCTGCGCCTTCAATGAGTTCATTACTGTATGTGCTTCTTTCGCCTGTAGGTGATTATTTTGCAGGGGGTGCAACAGCACTTCGTGTATTACTTGAAGAAGACGGCATGCGCTGTGCGCCTCATATGGGTATGGTAAAAAGTGGTGGTAACTACGCCAGTGCATTAGGGCCTATTTTACAAGCACGCTCTGAGCATCAGGCTGACCAAATATTGTTCTGCCCAGGTGGTGACGTACAAGAAACGGGTGCTGCCAACTTCATTCTTATTGATGGTGATGAAATTATCACCAAGGCACTTGATAGCACTTTCTTACACGGTGTTACGCGTAATAGTATTTTAACTATTGCCAGAGATTTAGGTATGACGGTGTCTGAACGCAACTTTACCGTAAGTGAATTACTAGAGCGTGCCGCTAAGCCAGGTACTGAAGCTGCGCTTTCAGGCACTGCTGCAGTGCTGACGTCTGTTGGTACACTTATTCATAACGACCAAGAGTTTAAAGTAGGCTCGGGCGAGCCGGGTGAGAAAGTGGCGAAGTTACGCCAAGCATTGAATAATATTCAATGGGGTAAATCACCGGACAACCACGGTTGGTTGACTAAAGTATAGGCACCCTTTTTATTGCAGAGCCACGCACTTGCGTGGCTTTTTTATTGGTATTTTACATTGGTTTACAGCCTAGGCTGTGTTTAACCGCAAATTGCTAGACTTTCTATTTCATTAACTCTATTTTCTGTTTGTTAACAATAACTAAAAAGTATGAAGATTATGATTAAGAAGACGCTTGCATGTGCAATTCTAATTGCACTGGCTGGTTGCAGTGAATCAACCACAACGAAGACAGAACAAACAGTAAAAACCGCAGAGGTAAAAGCTGCCGTGAATTATCCTGAAACTAAAAAAGGCAATGTTGTTGACGAGTATTTCGGTGAAAAGGTTGCCGATCCTTACCGTTGGCTTGAAGACGACATGAGCGAAGAGACGGCGCAATGGGTTAAAGCCGAAAATGAGGTGACATTTTCTTACCTAAAGAATATTCCTTATCGAGATGAATTAAAAACGACTCTCGAAAAGCTAATGAACTATGAAAAAGTCACTGCGCCGTTCACTGAGGGCGAGTACACCTATTTCTACAAAAATGATGGCCTACAAAACCAATACGTTGTTTACCGTAAAAAAGGTGACTCAGAGGCTGAAGTTTTCCTTGACCCTAATACATTCAGTGCTGATGGCACAACCTCTATGTCGGGATTAACGTTTACCGAAGATGGCACGCTAGCTGCGTACCAGATTTCAGAGGGTGGAAGCGACTGGCGTAAAATTATTATTATTGATACTGCCACTAAGCAGCCTATTGAAGAGGCGTTAGTTGATGTGAAATTTAGTGGTATTTCGTGGTTAGGAAATGAAGGTTTTTATTATTCAAGCTACGATAAGCCAAAAGGGAGTGAGCTGTCGGCTAAAACTGATCAACATAAAGTGTATTATCATAAGCTTGGCACTTCTCAAGCGGATGATCAGTTAGTTTATGGTGGCACAGAAGAACAAAAACATCGTTATATTGGGGCTGCTGTTACCCGTGATAATCGCTACTTGATCATCTCGGCAAGTACCTCAACATCTGGTAATAAACTGTTTATTAAAGACTTATCTAATCCAGATAGCGAATTGGTGACAATTTTAGACAACACAGATTCTGATACATCCATTATTGATAATGATGGCAGTAAATTGTATTTGGTAACAAACTTAAATGCACCGAATAAACGTGTTGTGACAGTTGATGCGAATAATCCAAGCCCAGAAAACTGGCAAGATCTTATTCCCGAAACAGACAATGTATTGAGCCTGACTAAAGGGGGAAATTACTTCTTCGCTAAGTATATGGTCGATGCTATCTCGCAAGTTAAGCAGTACGATAAATCAGGTAAGTTAGTTCGCGAAATCAGTTTACCAGGTGTAGGCACAGCCTATGGTTTTAGTGGCAAGCATGACGCTGACACGCTGTATTATTCTTTCACGAATTACACGACGCCGGGTAACACTTACTCATTTGATATTGAGTCAGGGCAATCGGATGTTTATCGCAAGTCGGGTGCTAAATTTAACAGCGACGAGTACGTGTCTGAACAAGTGTTTTACACATCGAAAGACGGCACGAAAGTACCGATGATTATTTCGTATAAGAAAGGCACTGAACTTAACGGTAAAAATCCAACGATTTTATATGGCTATGGTGGCTTTAATGTAAGTTTAACACCAAGCTACAGCCCAACAGTTGCAGCGTGGCTTGAGCACGGTGGTGTGTATGCAGTTGCTAATATTCGTGGCGGTGGTGAATATGGTAAACAGTGGCACATTAATGGTACACAGCTTAAAAAACAAAATGTATTTGATGATTTTATTGCGGCTGCAGAATATCTAAACGATAAAAAATACAGCTCGCCAGACTATTTAGCTGTGCGTGGTGGTTCAAACGGTGGCTTATTAGTTGGTGCGGTTATGACCCAGCGCCCAGAGCTATTCAAAGTAGCATTACCGGCTGTTGGTGTACTGGATATGCTGCGCTATCACACATTTACAGCGGGTGCAGGCTGGGCGTATGACTACGGTACTAGTGAACAAAGTAAAGAGATGTTTGACTACTTGAAAGGGTATTCACCTGTTCATAACGTAAAAGAGGGGGTAACGTACCCTGCAACGCTTGTGACGACAGGCGATCACGATGACCGTGTTGTACCTGCTCATTCATTTAAATTTGCCGCTGAGTTACAAGCAAAAGGTGCAAAACAGAACCCTTACCTGATCCGTATTGAAACTAACGCGGGTCATGGCGCGGGTACACCAACCAGTAAGATTATTGATCAGTACGCTGATATCTATGGTTTCACGCTTTATAATATGGGTGTTAAATCACTTTAATTTAATGAGTGGTAACAAAAACGCCGAGCAAAATTGTTCGGCGTTTTTTGTTTTAAACGATCGTTTTTAAACGCGTATTTTATAAATCGATTCCCAAAGCAAAAATCATTTTATAGTCTTCCTTTTCAGGCACCACGGCATTCTCGTCGGCAATCGGGTCTGCTAAGTAATCCCAAACCAGAGAGATATCAAAATCAATGTCGTCAGTAATATCAATCTCGAAACTTGCCATAGCGTATTGAGAATCTCCTCCTGTATCACTTTTGGCCGTGAGGTAGCGATAATTGAAGGTAAAGTCGATTTTTTTAGTAAGTTCATGCTCAAAATTAGTGCCAATAAAGTAAGACATTGACGCATTACTTTTGTCTTCACCGGTGGTGACAGTATCAAATTCAGTTTTTTGATACGCAGGGCCAGTTGAAAAATCCCACTCAGTTTTGTCGGTATCCATCACGTAATAACCGACACCTGCGCCTACAGTGTATTTATTAGCAATGTTTTGAAAAGGGTCACGGTAATATTCAAAAAAGATAGGACGGAAATACATTTTTTGAGTGTAAAACCAGTCGAACGTGCCATTGGCTCTAATGTTGTTTTTAGTTACTTGTTCATCGCTGGTGGTACGGTAGCCTAAAAACTCGGCTAAAAAGCGACTCGATGCCGTACGACGTTTAATATCGGCTCTGGCAGAGTATTCTGTTTGGTCTGTATTACCTCGCGATAAATCAGCACCCAAGGAAATTTTTACTGTCCACGCGCTGAGCTCACTGTCGATTGAAGGGGCAATCGACACTAAATCACGATAGCGATACTTTGCCGGTAAGTCACCGACCTTTACATAACCGCCTGATATATTAAGTGTGCCACTGAGTTCTGTGCCGTCGTTAAAGCGTACTGTGTGATGGCGGTCAGAGACAATCATATAGATATCTTCACGGTCAATTACGAGGGTGTCGAGTACATCACTGTCAAATTCAAGCTCTTTATCGTACATTGCGATAAGTTCACCTTTGAGCCATTCACCTGAGTTGAGCCTTACCCAGTCAAATTGACTGGCATCTTTAATGATGACACCACGCTCTTCTAACAGTGGATCAGGCAGGGATTCATTTGCGAAGCAAGTTAAAGGAGAGAGTAAAAGCGTGCTAATAAGCAGGTATTTTTTGAGCATTATTCCAATCCATGTTTAATAAAATGCGAAAGAAAGTTGTTATAGTAATTAGGTACTAATTAAATACTAGCTCAATATTTTACCCTCTTCAAAGTCCTTAAGCAGAGGGTAAAAATAGGCGTTGATAGGTTTTATATGCGTATTCGTCACTCATCCCCGATAAGTAATCGCAGATAATACGCATTGCATTATCACCTTGTTGGTGTGCATTTAGCCACATTTCTTGGGTGGTTTCTGGCAGTAAACGCATAGGATCACTTGCAAACGCACTGAACAGTTCAATGAGTAAATTTTGCCCTTTAAATTCAACTTGCTGCATTTTCGGTTCACGAATTAAACGTTTAAATACAAAGTGTTTTAACACATTAAGAATGCTTGCAAATTCGTCGGGTAAACTAACCGTGTATTGCAAGATTTCTGATTCGAAATCAGCATTTTGCACCACTAAATTGGCGTGAATTATAAAAGTATTAACAAGCTCACCGATGGCATCTTTTCGCTCATATTCATGGTGTGAAAAAAGGCGCGCCGTAATAGAGCTTAAATGCGTTGTTAACCATGGTGAGTTTAGTGCTTGTAACTGCGTTAATGCATGGTTTTGCCAATCAGCTAATGTGAGTACTTCTGTGGCGATAGCATCTTCCAGGTCATGAACAGCATAAGCTATATCATCGGCGAGCTCCATGATGGCAGAGTCAATCGATTTATAATGTGTTTTTGCTCTGAATTCATCAACGTTATAATGGCGACTTAAAATGTGCTGGTCGTTTTTTGATAGTGGCGCGACAATCCAATCAAACACATCTTTGTCGTCTTTGTATAAGCCTTTTGCAGGACGCCAGTGATCAGCTTTAATAAAGCTGCGCTGCTCAGAGAGCGGTGGAATGGTGTGCCATAAGTCATCAATAAAAGCGGGGTATTTTATAAAACCAAGCAAAGTGCGGCGTGTTAGGTTCATACCATAGCCATTGCTGTATGGCTCAAGCTTAGAAACAATTCTTAGGGTTTGCGCATTTCCTTCAAAACCACCGTGTTCACGCATCATGTAATTAAGGGCTATTTCACCACCATGACCAAAAGGAGGGTGCCCAATATCATGAGCAAGGCACAAGGTTTCAAGTAAGCTACCACTGGGGAAATGGCTAAAATTTGGGTGTTGTTTTTTAAGGTGGCGCAGTAGACCACTGCCTATTTGTGCGACTTCAAGAGAATGGGTGAGGCGAGTACGATAAAAATCGTTTAGGCCAATGCCCATTATTTGAGTTTTAGCTTGTAAACGTCTAAATGCTGCCGCGTGAATTATACGAGAGCGGTCAACCTGCCAGGCAGTGCGGTTGTCGTTTGGGCGATATTTTTGCTGATCAATGATACGCGCTTGCCAAGACTGGCACATAAATAGAACCTTATAATTACTCGCTCAGTTGCCCTTTAGTATACGCAAGCACTTGAAAATTGCGAGTAAATTGGACGTGATTCGCAGCAAGTCATGTTGAGTTAGGGCAAAAAAATACGCTGATATTCGCGAAAAAATTAGCTCTTTGATATAATCCGCCTTTGTGTGTGCGTGGCTTTACCGCACATGAGTTGTAGTTTATTTGAGAGAATACATGCTTAAGTACGTTTTTCGAGGTTTACTGACCGCTTTTTTTGCATGGGCGTTATTATCGCCTTTCATGAATCAAGATGTTGCAGTGGAGGAGGCCGACCAAACCGAGGCAACTCAGCAGGGTAAACAGCGAGTAATTAAAAAAGAAAAGCCATTACATAATGTAAAGCTGCCTGACTTTGCGGGCTTTACTGATGTAAAAGAAAAGAAACAGGCGTTTTTTGATTTTATTCGTCCCCATGTTGAAGCTGAAAACAAGAAAATTCTACAGCAGCGTGCCAGCTTAGAAATTGCACGTATGATGCTAGAATATAATGAGCCTCTGACGAGTAAGCAGCTGTCTGATATTAAGAAAATTCTTACCAGTTATAAATTACCAACAAGTATTGATGTATTGTCTTTGACACAAGCACTGCGTCGTGTTGATATCATTCCAAAAGAACTTGCCTTAATGCAGGCGGCGAATGAGTCAGCATGGGGAACATCGCGTTTTGCGCGTATTGGCTTAAACTTTTTTGGCCAATGGTGTTATAACAAAGGCTGTGGCATGGTGCCACGACGTCGTGCAAATGAGGCGGCTCATGAAGTGACGGCATTCAAATCTGTTCGTGGTGCTGTAAGCTCTTACTTTAAGAATATTAATACCCATGCGGCGTATAAAGATTTACGCACAATCCGCGCAGATTTACGTCGCCAACAAAAACCGATTGAAGCGACAAAACTAACCCAAGGGTTGTTATCGTATTCTGAGCGACGTGAAGCATACATAGAAGAATTAAACACGATGATTAATCAGAACAGAGCATATTTTGATGAATAAAATCTTTTTTTTGTTAAAAGTGGTGGGTGTGATCAGTGCATTAAGCGTTACGAGCTTTAAAGCAACTGCTAGTGAGTTTGTGATTGCATATGACGGTTTTTACGACCGTTTAAAAGTCGTAAACAAGGGGGAGTTTCAGTACGCACAAGTTAACTTTTATTTAAGTGATATTGCCACTAACGAAGTATGTACGATTAAGTCAGGTAAAATTCTAACCGAAAAACAAGAGTTCGATTTAACGTACACCGACAATGCACAGCTGTTATTGCCTTTTGATAAGCAGTTAGACACGGATAAAGCTGTGATTGTCGTACAGCCTAAAAACCCTCAGCATGATTGCCAATTAAAGCTGCAAATTGAAGCAACAGAGCTTAGTAACTTTGCACTAACAAAAGCGAATTTATTTGAGCTTAACCAAGAGTTTGATGAGCTTTTATCTGATTTATCGGGCTTTTTTGTTAGCAAACTAATGTGGTTTTTATTACCTGAGCAACAAGGAGTCGTACTTAAATTTGACGCTCCTGCAAATATGTCGGGTGAGGGGGTTAGCTGTAAAGAAAACCGCTGCACGATTAAAATTACTGATGAGTGGCAAGATGATAAGACTCTGCTTAATAGCAGTGCAAATCTTATTAGTGCAACGCCGTGGATTGTAAAATAGCTGAGTCATCTTTTTGATAGCATAGCTTATTATTCAAAAAAGGATCTTTACAGGTCCTTTTTTGTTGCTTTAAATTACGCTTTAATGATTTATACCATTTTGCAAAAATACTTAATCATTTTGAGTGATTAAACCAGTCGCTACCTACGTTAAAAATTTCTGATTTACGACTGCATGGATGCAGGAGGTAGAGCAATGCAGGAGCAATTGCCGAGAACAACTAAATAACTAAATTTTTGCCTTGTTATCAACGCGGTTTTATTGCCTCAAAATAGACCACTTAATTAAGCACAATGGTATTAATCTGAAAAATCTATATCTAACACTATCTCTTAAATACAAATAAAGCATGTCACATAAATTGATTTGGTGGATAAGGACGTTCGAATGTATCTCAATGAGGTATCTAAACTGTATGGGGCAACACAAAGAGCAATAAGGCTCTATGAATCAGTGGGATTACTGACTGTTTCTAGGGTTGGAAAGTATCGAGTTTATAATCAAGAGAATATTTATTTAATCAAATTAATAAAAGAGGCTCAAACTCTGGGAGTTGCACTGTCAGATATGGTTGCTTTGAAGGGAGAAAACGAGGATTTTGATTGGCAGGCTGTCAGCCATTGCCTTATTCAAAAGCAAGCTGCAGTCGAAGAAAAGATAAAGGAGCTTGAAGTTCAAAGAGAGCGCATTAAAAATTACCGAATTTCAATTGATAAGTGTATTCAAGAACTTGACTCTTACCCTTAGGTGAGAGTTTACACTGTGTCCTCACTCTAAATGGATATGTCAGTGTATGAAAAGAATATTAGTAATCAATGCTAACCCCAAACTAACCAGCCTGTGTAAATCTTTAGCGGAACAGTATGCAGCAGTTGCCATAAAAAAACATGACGTTAAGCACGTGAATATCGGTGACTTGAATTTCGAAATCAATTTAGCCGAAGGCTATGACAAAGTGATTGATTTAGAGCCTTGTTTAGCAGATCTCCAAGAGAAGATTCTGTGGTCTGAGCATATTGTGATTGTTAGTCCTGTTTGGTGGGGAACCATGCCTGCTAAGTTTAAAGGGGCGATTGATAGAGTTTTTTTACCGGGGTTTTCGTTTAAATATGTCGAAGGTAAATCAATACCGAAAAAGTTATTAAAAGGACGTACATCAGAGTTATTAATAACGTTAGATACCCCTGCTTTTTGGTATAAATACATTCAAGGGAATGTTATCTATAAGAATTTTAAACATTGTATTTTGGACTTTTCTGGCATTAAAAATAAAACCACTACATATTTTGGGCCAGTTATAAATTCCAGTAGCAATAAAAGAAAAGTCTGGCTTGAGAAAGCAGCTCGATTAGGAGCGAAAGTTAGTTAGATAATTTTTTACCAAAAATAAAAAGGAGAGCTTCTTTGCTCTCCTAATAATTAGTTAAATGTTTTTTTAAACCATTAGCTTAGGTTAATTGTCACAACGTCACTAATGTGTTCGTCATCAAGCGCAGGCTGTTTTGGGATATCTGGCTTATCAAGGGCGATATCGCCACCATCAATTACATCACCTGTTTGCAGGTCTTTAAAATTGAATAAGTCTTTATCAGCTAAGTGCGACGGCACGACGTTTTGCATTGCCGTGAAAATGCTTTCAATACGGCCCGGATGCTGTTTATTCCACTCAGCAAGCATGGCTTTTGTGTGTTTACGCTGCAAGTTTTCCTGAGAGCCACATAAGTTACATGGAATAATAGGGAATTCCATACGCTCTGCGTATTTTTCGATATCGACTTCTTTACAATATGCCAGTGGGCGAATCACCATATGCTCGCCGTTATCGCTCATTAATTTAGCGGGCATACTTTTTAATTTACCGCCGTAGAACATATTTAAGAACAACGTCTCTATCATGTCATCGCGGTGGTGACCAAGGGCAATTTTAGTCGCGCCCATTTCTTTCGCTGTACGGTATAAAATACCGCGACGAAGGCGTGAGCACAGTGAACAGGTTGTTTTACCTTCAGGAATAATATCGGTAACAATGCTGTAGGTGTCTTCTTCAACTATTTTGTATTCAATACCGAGTTTATCTAAGTATTCGGGTAAAACGTGCTCAGGAAACCCTGGTTGCTTTTGGTCTAAGTTAATCGCGAACAAATCAAACTTAACCGGTGCGACACGTTGTAGATGCTGTAATGTATCTAATAGGGTGTAGCTGTCTTTGCCGCCTGATAAACAGACCATGATACGATCGCCATCTTCGATCATATTAAAGTCCATAACGGCTTGGCCGGTTAATCGACGTAAGCGTTTTTGTAACTTATTAAAGTTATATTGCGCTTTAGCTTCTGCTGAGTGAGACACTACGCCCCCTTATAAATACATGGGTAAAATAAAGGGGCGTATTATATTTGAAGCGCGGGTAAACAACAATTATTTGTTTCCCGCAACGATGAGAATTATTTTGCTAAAGGGCTCACGTAGCCATCTGGTTTTAGAGCCAATACGTCGCAATCTAGGCTATCAATTACATGCTCAGCTGTATTACCAACCAATGCAGCACTTAAACCGGTGCGGCCTACAGTGCCAATAACCACAAGCTCGCTGTTAAGTTTTGCAGCAACATCAGGAATCACATCTTCAGGAAGACCTTCTTCAATGTGGCATTGTGCTTCATCAATTTGAAAACTTTTTGCTAGTTCTAAGGTTGATTCAAAATGATGCTTTTTAACCGATTCGTTGTATACACCCGGGTTAAACTCAGGAATTTCGATAGCAATATTTACCGGTGTAGCAGGGTAGG
Organism: Pseudoalteromonas sp. JSTW; assembly: GCF_013423925.1. Classification (NCBI taxonomy): domain Bacteria; kingdom Pseudomonadati; phylum Pseudomonadota; class Gammaproteobacteria; order Alteromonadales; family Pseudoalteromonadaceae; genus Pseudoalteromonas; species Pseudoalteromonas sp. JSTW. Next base: position 2,037,141 of record NZ_CP058972.1, on the reverse strand, counting down.
CATTCACTAAATTAAGCTGCGCATTAGCAAGGTCACAAATAAAGCGTGCATCATTGATAATACGTTTGTTCAGCGCAAGGTGTTGCTCATTTTCACTGACTGCATTCACTGCTGCGAGTATATTGCCATGTGCAGGCCACTCTTTTTCTTTAACTAATAACACCGGTGCAGGGCACTTACGAATGAGGTGCCAATCTGTCGGTGTAAAAATCACTGATTTAAGGGTGTCATGCTGATGTGTGCCTTTAACCACAAGATCATAACCGTCATTGATCACCGTATTAATAATGGCTTCGTAAGGGCGATTGTGCCAAACAACACAACTATCAATTGATAATTCAGGGTAAAGGGCGATTTGTTCATTTAACCAGACTTGACGGTCTTTGATGACAGCTTCGCGCATGGCTTCACGCTCATCAGAAGAAAGCATTGTGGTCATTTCGTAGGAGAAGTCATAAATACTAAGAAAAGCAGTGATGGTTGCGCCTGACTTTTTGGCTAGGTCAATTGAGCGGCTTAAACTATGTTGTTGTTCCTTGGTGGGATCTATTACTGCTAAAATTCGTTTTATTGCGTCCATATGCTGCTCCTTAACTGTTCTGCAAAAAGATATACCTTGAGTGTAACCTAAATTCTGAGCAGTTAAAGGGGCAAGCAATAGAAAGTTGCGCTATATCAAACTCTATTTACATTTAATCGCGGCTGTTGAAGCAAGCGCCTGTTGATCTAAAATGGTAATAAATTTACCTTCAACTTTGATAATGTCGGCTTTTTGAAAGCGGCTTAGCAAGCGGCTAATTGTCTCGACGGTTAAACCAAGATAATTACCTATTTCGCCACGAGTCATTGTAAGACGGAACTCTTTACGCGAAAAACCACGCTCACCAAATCGTTCTGCAAGGTTGTAAATAAAGCTGGCTAAACGCTCTTCTGCTGATTTCTTATTAAGCAGTAACAACATTTCTTGGTCGTAATTAATTTCGTTACTCATCAAGCGCATAATTTGTTGGCGTAATTTTGGTAGTTTTCCTGCCAATTCATCTAATGTATCGAATGGAATTTCGCATACCATTGATGTTTCAAGCGCTTGCGAAAAACTTTGATGAGACATTTTATTGATAGCATCAAAGCCAACGAGATCACCGGCTAAATGAAAGCCTGTGATTTGCTCATCACCTTGCTCCGAAAGCGTATAAGACTTAAATGAACCTGAGCGAACTGCATAAATTGCATTTAGCTTTTCACCCGACTCAAATAAAAAGTCGCCTTTGTGAAGAGGCTTTTTACGCTCGATAATCTCATCAAGACGATCCATTTCTTGGCCATTAAGCGAAAATGGTAAACACAGCTGACTAATACTGCAATTATTACAGCTAATAGTGCATAAGCCTTTTGACTTGTTTTGTGAAAAGTCCATACATCAAATCCATTCTAATAAGTTAACAACTCGTAAGGTTAATGAACGAGCCTGTCAGTTGCTATAATTAATAAGTATACACCGTACCATATTATTACGCTTCCTAGAATAACCCTAGTCCAAACATGGTTTAAAAAAACGTTTATTTTTTGACTCGCGAGGCCAACACTGACCATCGCTGGAAATGTGCCTAGGGCAAAAAATAGCATAACCCCTGCACCATGAAGCGCAGAAGGGCTCGTCAGGGCCCATGTCAGTGCAGAGTAGACTAATCCACACGGCAGCCAACCCCAAAGCGCACCATAAAGCAGGGCTTTAGGGGTTGTATTAACCGGCAATAAATAGCGATTTAATTTTGCTAAATGCTGCCACACGAGCGTTTTCCCAAGTTTTTCTAACCACTGTAATGTGGCAGCCAAACGCATAATATAGATGCCCACAAGTAGCATAAAAATGCCACTCAAAAATGATAAAGCGAGGGCGATACTGGTGTTCTGTGCTGCAAAGCGACTGCTGATACCCGCGACTAAAGCACCCGCTAACATATAACTCAGCGCGCGCCCTACATTGTAGGCAACAGAAAAGCTCACAGCACGATTTTTGTCGGCGGCAAGCTGTAAGCTACTTGCAATGCCACCACACATCGCTAAGCAATGGCCACTGCCAAGTAACCCCATAACAAATGCACTAATGAAAAGGGGATCAATCATTACTTTTGTTGTGCTGCTCTTTGTCATCTTCAAACAGGATACTGTGGCCCTGTTTATTTAAATCTGAGAATTGTTCACTTTTTACAGCCCAAAAAAATACACCAATAGCGATTATTACAAACAAAATCGCAATCGGGATTAACATGTAAATGATACTCATAGTTTTAATAACCTTAATGAGTTGGTAATAACCAAAATGGAGCTTGCAGACATGCCAATAACAGCCATCCAAGGCGCAACGAGCCCCAATGCTGCTAAAGGTAAAATCGAACCATTGTAAATAAGTGATAACGCCAAGTTTTGTTTCACAATTCTGCGCGTTTTTTTCGAGACGCTAAGCAGATGCTCAATGGCGCTTAAATCACTATTGAGTAATACCACATCGGCACTGTTTTTGGAAATATCTGCCCCAGTTTCCATCGCAATTGATAAGTGTGCACTTGCAAAAACTGGGCTGTCATTAACGCCGTCTCCAACCATAGCAACCACAGCGCCTTTACTTGCAAGGGCATCAACATGCGTTTGCTTATCTTGTGGGCTGCAGCCAGCGTGAACAGTGTCGAGATTTAGTTGTTTAGCCAATCGTTCCCCACTGTTTGAGGCATCCCCAGTTAACATATGGCACTTTATGTGTTGTGCATGAAGGTTTTTAATGAGTTTATCGGCATTATTACGCAAACTATCCGATAGGTAGAAGCGTGCAACAATCTGTTTGTTTACATATAAAGTGGCTTGGGCGTCTGCTTTATCGGTTTCAAACCAGCCACTTTTACCAATCGCAAAGTGCTCATTATTAAGGTTAGCAATGATACCTTTGCCTGGTTCAATAGTGACATTTTCGAACTGATTGACGCTATTGTTAAACCCTGCAAAGGCATTGGCAATCGGGTGCTCGGAAAAGCTCTCTAGCTGAGCAGCAAGAGTTAATGCTTCAGCTTCTGAGTACGTATTATCTATTAACTCAATGCGCTCAATTGTAAAACGACCTTGTGTGAGTGTGCCTGTTTTATCAAAGGCGATATCACTTAGTTGAGGGAGTGTCTCTAAGACGTGGGCTTGTTTTATTAATATACCGCGTTTAGTTAAGCTTGCCACGGCGCAAGTGAGTGCCGTAGGAATCGCTAAGCTGAGCGCACACGGGCAGGTTGCAACCAATACAGAAATGGTGATCCAAAATGCATGTTCAGGATCAACTTGATACCAGCCAATAGCGGTGATTGAGGCAAAAAGCAATAAGCATGCGACAAACCATTGTGCCACTTTATCCGTTATCTCAACAAGTCGTGGACGCTTAGTTAGGGCTGTATGTTGCAGTTTTATAATTTGATTAATAAGGGTGTTTTGGCCAATTTTATTAATCTCAATGCTGATCACGCCATCGTGGTTAATGGTGCCAGCAAATACTTGATGATTAACAAATTTATTAACGGGTTGATGCTCGCCTGTCATCATCGCTTCATCGACCGTTGTTTTACCTTTAATAACTATCCCGTCAGCGGGGATTGTTTCACCAGCTTTTATAAGTACCACGTCGCCCAGTTTGAGTTTTTTAGCGGCAATGATTGATTCTTGATGGGTGTTATCAATAATGCGTGCGGTAAGCGGGAGTAGTTTTTGTAGGTTTGCTGTGAATTCGCTGGCTTTTAATCGTGCTCTGAACTCTAAATACTTACCCAACAATAATAGAAAGGTAAACATACAGATTGATTCAAAATACACTTCGCCAACCGACATTATGGTTGCATAACAACTTGCGCCATACGCGCCAAAAATAGCCAAAGAGACGGGTAAGTCCATATTCAGCTGTTTTGCTCTTAATCCATTAATTGCATTCGTTAAGAAGGGTAATGCACTGTAAAGAATAACCGGCGAAGCAAGTACGAGGCTTATCCAGCGAAAGTATTGTTCAAAATTTTCTTCCATGCCAGAAAACATGCCAAAGTACATTGCTAAAGCAAACATCATTACCTGCATAGTCATCAGGCCGGCGACACCTAAGCGGCGAATATAGGCCTTTGCAGCTTGTTGCTTTTGGCTGGCTTCTAAGTCGGCTTGAAAGGGGTAGGCTTTGTAACCTATTTCATGTAATGCAGTAATTATTTTACTCAGTGGGGTGACTGATTTATCCCACTGGATCATGGCACGATTTGTTGAGGTATTTACATCTACGCGTCTGATGGCTGACAAATTAAGTAGCTGCTTTTCAATAAGCCAAGCACAGGCGGCACAGGTAATCCCTTCAACGGTGAGTAAAACCTCAGATAACTCTTGGGAGGTGGCAATAAACTCATCTTGAATATCTTCGTTATCGTAACTTTTTATAAGCTCTAATTGCTCTGGAACAAGTTGTTCAACTTTCCCAGAGCGAACAGTTCTAAACTTATAGTAATCGGTCATGCCTTGGGCAACGATATTCTCGGCCACTGTTTGGCAGCCAATACAACACATAGGCTGTGCCTTCCCATCTATTACGACAGTTGCATTAAAGCCTTTTGGCACACTTTCAAGACAATGAAAGCAATTATCAGACATGAGCGTTAACTACTTATATTCAGGGCTAATCGAAATTGTTTTAGCTGTTGGAAGAATAATATCTTCTTTTAGTTTCCAACTGTTATCGACAGGTTCAATAAATACGGTATACGCACCATCAACATGAGCATCGAGCAGGGCTGTAAAGTCACCATGAGCATTTTTCATTAAGCTTACATCAAAGTCGTTAGCTTTAATGGTGCGATGATAAAATGACATTTTTAAAGAATGAACATTACTGGCATCACCTTTAGTGAAAACAAACGTGACTTTGTCATCAGCAACGTTTAAATCACCATGTAAATAAAGCGCTTTGGCTTTATTAAATTTACTAAGCTCTAAATTGATTGCTTTTCCTTTTTTATAATAATCATCAACAACCATGTCAGGTCCGTTGCCTATTGCCATATAAATAAGACCCGCACAACCGATGATAGCGGCAAGTGGAAAAGAGATTAAAAACCATGGCCAGAAATTTTTATACCAAGGAGTGGGATTCATAGTACTTACTACCTCAAAAAACGTTATACGCATTTTATCGGATCTAAAAGCAAAAGACTAAAAAAAAGCCTCCAGATGGAGGCTTTTTTGATCTTAATTAATCTATTGAATTAAAAGATTAATTGTATATACATTTTATTAACCGCGCGGTTATTTTTCTTGTGACAGACTGTAAACGTACGCTGTTAAAAGGTGTACTTTGTCTTCACCAAGAATGTCTTTCCATGCTGGCATCACACCTGCACGACCATTTCTCAGTGTTTCTTCAACAGCACGTTTAGAACCACCGTATAACCAGATATTGTCGGTTAGGTTAGGCGCACCAAACGGTAAGTTGTGAGCAACCGAACCTTTGCCGTCAGCACCGTGACACGCAGCACACATTGCAAATTTAGCTGCACCAGCTTCAGCGTCTTTTTGGTTAACTGTACGACCCGAAAGGCTAAGTACGTGAGCAGTCATTTCTTTAATGCCTTGCTCGCCAAGTGCATCACCCCAAGGTGGCATTGCTGCAACACGGCCGTAAAGAAGCGTTTCTTTAATTTTGTCTGGTGAACCACCGTATAACCAATCGTTATCCGTTAGGTTAGGGAAGCCTTGACCACCACGCGCATCTGAACCATGGCACTGAGCACAGTTTTGAGAGAATAAACGTTGACCAATCTCAAGCGCTTTTTCATCTTTTACAAGTGATTCAATGTCTTGTTTCGCGAACGACTCAAAGATTGGGCCAAAACGCTCATCTGCTGCAATAAACTCTTGGTCTAATTGAACGTTTACACCATTGGCTAACGCTTCTTCAGTAGCCTTTTTAGACTCTTCTAAAGACGTAATACCTTGGTTTGAACTTGTCCATTTACCTAAACCTTCCCAGTTACCTAAACCCGGGTAAGCCGCTAAGTAATAAACTGACCAAACGAATGTTGCAAAGAACATGTAAGTCCACCATTTTGGTAGTGGGTTATTCAGCTCTTCAATGCCATCAAATTCGTGACCACAGCTTTCGCCTTCTTTAACACCTGTGTAGTTTTTTAAGTTCCACAGAAGTAGGCCGAAGATGATAGCAAGACACGCAAGGGTTAATACAATAACCCATATACTCCAAAAGCTAGTCATTTCTCAGACTCCTTTTCCTCGTTAGAGATTGTGTTGTTGTGTTTTTTTTCATCTTCAAATATGGCATTAGCTGCGTCATCAAAACGACGTTTGCTACGCTTGCTATATGCCCATACAACAATCACAATAAACAGTACTAAAATTACCAGAGTTAAAATGCCTCTGTATGTTCCGTAATCCATAATAATTACTTCAAGTGTGTGCCAAGCTGTTGTAAGTAAGCAATTAGAGCTTGCATCTCAGTTGCGCCTTCACCATTGTTCATGGCTTCAATTTTCGCAATGTCAGCTTGTAACTCTTCATCGCTTCCATAACCTTTACCGTCGTAACGGGTGCTTGCTTTATCAATTCCGAAGCTATCACGGAATATTTGAAGCTTTTTAAGAGTATGGGTCGTATCGACTCTGTTTTCGTCTAACCAAGGAAACGCTGGCATATTTGATTCTGGAACCACAGCACGTGGGTCCATTAAATGCGCATGATGCCAATCGTCTGAGTAACGCTCACCAACACGTGCTAGGTCTGGACCAGTACGTTTAGAACCCCATTGGAATGGGTGATCCCATACTGATTCACCAGCAACAGAGTAGTGACCATAACGCTCAACCTCGTCACGGAAAGGGCGAATCATTTGTGAGTGACAGTTGTAACAACCTTCACGTACATAAATATCACGACCTTCCATTTCTAAAGCTGTAAGAGGGCGTAGGCCATCAACAGGCTTAGTCGTATCATCTTGGAACATCAACGGTGTAATTTCTACAAGTGCACCGAAGCTGATCGCAAAGACAGTCAAGATAGCCATAAGGCCAACATTTTTTTCGACTATTTCATGTTTGTTTTGTGAATTATTATTGCTCATCATCCTACTCCGTTATGCTAATTGTGCGTCAGCGTCTAATTGAAGCGAATCTTTCTTCGCAGCAATTGTACGGTAAACGTTGTAAGCCATAATTAGCATGCCCGTTACGATGAATACACCGCCAAGGAAACGCATGATGTAGAACGGATACGATGCTTCTAGTGATTGTACAAAGCTGTACATTAACGTACCGTCTGAGTTTACTGCACGCCACATAAGACCTTGCATTACACCTGAAATCCACATTGCTACGATATATAGAACAACCCCTACAGTGTGTAACCAGAAGTGTGTATTAACCAGTTTAACACTGTACATACGACCCTGAGAGAATAGTGCAGGGATTAAGTGATAAATTGCACCGATTGAAATCATCGCAACCCAACCTAGCGCACCTGAGTGAACGTGACCTACTGTCCAGTCTGTGTAATGTGAAAGTGCATTAACAGACTTAATAGCCATCATTGGACCTTCAAACGTAGACATACCGTAGAAAGACAGTGAAACAACTAAGAAGCGAAGTACTGGGTCAGTACGAAGTTTGTGCCATGCACCTGATAACGTCATGATACCGTTAATCATACCACCCCATGATGGGACGAATAAGATAACTGACATAACCATACCTAAGCTTTGCGTCCAGTCTGGAAGCGCAGTGTAGTGAAGGTGGTGAGGACCTGCCCAGATGTATAAAGAAACAAGCGCCCAGAAGTGAACAACCGATAGACGGTAAGAATATACAGGGCGACCTGCTTGTTTTGGTACGAAGTAGTACATCATACCTAAGAAACCAGCAGTTAATAAGAAGCCAACAGCATTATGACCGTACCACCACTGAACCATCGCATCTACTGCACCCGCATAAATAGAGTATGATTTAGTTAGTGACACCGGAATTGCCATGCTGTTTACAATGTGTAATACGGCAACAGTAATAATGAAACCAGCATAGAACCAGTTTGCAACATAAATGTGCGATACTTTACGTTTGATTAGCGTACCAAAGAATACAACGGCGTAGGTTACCCAAACTACCGCGATAAGAATATCAATTGGCCATTCAAGTTCTGCGTATTCTTTTGAGCTCGTGATACCTAACGGTAAGGTAATCGCGGCAAGTACGATAACAAGTTGCCAACCCCAAAAGGTAAAGGCCGCTAGTTTATCTGAGAAAAGACGCGTTTGACACGTACGTTGTACGACGTAATAAGACGTCGCAAAAAGTGCACTTGTACCAAATGCGAAAATTACTGCGTTCGTATGTAACGGACGTAGTCGAGAGTAAGTTAACCATGGTGTATCAAAGTTAAGTGCTGGCCAAGCTAATTGGGCAGCAATCAGAACCCCAACACTCATGCCAACGATGCCCCAAATCACTGTCATAATAGCGAATTGGCGTACAACTTTATAATTGTACTCAGTTTGTGATGCTACTGTTTGGCTCATTTTCTGGCTTCCGCTGCAATTAATGCGTTTTAGAAATGAATTACCCACTTAGTAATAAGTGGGGCCTACTATTACTTCACAAGCGTGTTACCCAAAGCTAGCTGTAGATGATAGCTTCAGAAAACAAACTCGAGAAACCCTTATTTTGCGATGGAAATGATAAAATTTTTGACCTTAAAAAGATAGGTCAATTGCATAAAATTATGACATCAATCAAATTTTCCCGCTTTGTTGGTTATTTTTTGTCAGTCATTGTATTTTTATTAACTTATTCTACTTAGCCTAGTTGTTTTTCATAGACGAGCGGACTAGTATCCGCTTTTATTTTATACAGGTAAGTTGAGTGCGAACTACAATAACCATCTACATTTTGTTTTTGAGTGTTTTCATAGTTGCTTGTGACAGGCAAAGTATAGATGAGCCACAGACAAGTGCAACGTGCGAAAAAAATACACATTGTCAGTTTGCAAACGATGTGGAAATTTGGTTGTCCAATTCAGCCATCAGCCCAGAAACTCCCTTTTCAATCAACCTTAAATTACCTCCAAATGCGTATAACGTTTCGGCAAAACTAGAAGGGGTTACGATGTATATGGGGTATATCCCTTTACAGTTTACCCAAAAAAGCAGTTATTGGTCGGCCCAGACGATGGTCGGAGTGTGCTCCGAACCCGTGATGACCTGGAAAATGACAGTCGTTTTTACCGATGCGCAAAACCGTCAGCAGAGTGTTTTTTATTACTTTGACTCTCGCCATGCTGTGTAAATAAGGTTGAGCATTAACAGCCTCCTCATTGCCTTATAATAGGTAATAGCTTTTACGTTTGCCACTTATCTTGAATAACACGCTCATACTGCTTTTTTGCATGGAAATTTAATCCGTGTGAACAAAATACAAAAACCATCCTCTAATACCTTGTTTAAAAGCTAACTTTGCCAATTTAGTTATTTTTTGTGAATAACTATGGTTAGCAGACATATTGACCTATTACGGTTTTTATAACGTTGTGTGATCAACTTGTAAAATTTTCATTTAAAGACAAATATCCATCGCAGTTACACTTGATTACAAAGTGTGTGTAATTGATTTCAATCGTGTTTTTTTTGTTTTAAACATTTTGTACCTATTTGTTTTGTATTGGTTTTTTATTGTTAACATTGATACATAGTGAAACCTTATTACCTTAAATGGGTACGTAATTTTTGGAGTGTTTTTTATTTAATCTAACATTCAGTTTTCGTTCAGTTAACTACGCCTAAGTTGCCCTCCGCTGACTCGTGATTCTAATAATAACGAGCGCTACCTAACTAAAGGTAAATTTCCAACAAGTAGGGTTTCACATGAAAAAATCAATTCTTGGTTTAGCTGTTGTTTCAGCAATCCCAATGTTCTCAAGCATGCAAGTATTAGCTGCTGATAATGCAGCAGAGTCTATTGAAAAAATTCAAGTTACGGGTTCTCGCATTAAGCGTTCAGATATGGAAAACGCAAGCCCAGTAACAATTATCGGCGCAGACGATATTAAAGCGATGGGTGCAACAAGCATCGATAGCGTACTACAAAAAATGACTGCCACTGGCGGTGCGATGACTAACCCAGGTATCAACAATGGTTCTGGTGGTAATGCACGTATCGATTTACGTGGTCTAGGTAGCAGCCGTACATTGGTTCTTGTTAACGGTCGCCGTATGATTGCATCGGGTACTGGTGCAGCTTCTACTGTTGACTTAAACACAATTCCTGTATCAATGATCAAATCAGTTGAAGTGCTTAAAGATGGTGCTTCTGCTGTTTATGGTACTGATGCGGTAGCAGGTGTTGTTAACATCATTCTTAAAGATGATTTTGAAGGCCTAGACATGAACGCAAATACTGCGATCACTGGCGAAGGCGATGCAACAGAAAACTCAGTTGACTTCACTGTTGGTACATCATTCGATAAAGGTAATATCGTAATCGGTATGCAGTACACTGACCGTGGTAAAGCATCTCAAGCTGACCGTAGCTTCTCTGAGTGTCCACTAGCTGAAGGCAGCAATGGTCTTTACTGTACTGGTTCATCTTACAACGAAGGTGGTCACATCTGGAATGGTAACGGTGAGAAAGGTCTAACGGTTAATGCTAAAGGCGAAGATACACCAGTATCTCTTATCGACGACAGCGGTGTAACGGGCCGTGGTGGTGAATATCACCGTTATGGCAATGCTGATGCATATAACTACTCACCAGCAAGCTACCTTTATACGCCAATGGAGCGTTTAAACCTGACTGGTTTAGCAACTTATGAATTATCAGATAATACATCTCTATTCACTGAGTTCACTTACACGAAGCGTTGGTCAGAGCAACAAATGGCACCACAGCCAGTATGGTTTGACTTTGAATACACTGAAAACATGGGTAATTCACTTCTTAGCCAAAGCTATGATCAACGTGTTGATCTAGATGGTGACGGTTACTTAGATAAAAATGCTGATGGCAGCTACGTGACTCAAGAAATGAACTACAAATATGGCGACAAGATCTCTTACGGTCGTCGTATGTCTGACACCGGTGCTCGTTTCTTCGAACAGTCTGTAGATACAGTTCGTGCTGTTGTTGGTGCACAAGGTTTTGTAGGCGACTACTCATGGGATGTATCTGCTAACTTCGGTCGTAACGACTCTGTAGATAAGCTAAGCAACCTTCACAACATGGGTGCTATCCAAGATCAAATTACTGCGGGTACTTTTAACCCATTAGACCAAGCAGCATGGGTATCTGAAGATTTCCGTAAAAATGTTTACACAGAAGTAAACAATGGTGGTAGCCAATTATTCATCCTAGCAGCATCAGTATCTGGTGAAATGTTTGAAATGCCAGCAGGTTATGCTGCATTCGCTGCAGGTGTTGAGCGCCGTCAAGAGAAAGCATGGTACACACCAGACTCTCTAACAGCACAAGGTCTTGCAAATGACCCTATGGTTGAGCCGACAGCAGGCGGTTTTGATGTAAATGAAGCATATATTGAATTTGCATTACCACTACTAGCTGATGCACCATTTGCACAAAATGTTGAACTAAGCGCAGCAATCCGTGCGTTTGATTACAGCACATTCGGTTCAGATGAAACATGGAAACTAGGTTTAACATGGAAAGCAAACGATGAATTAATGCTACGTAGCGTTGTGTCAACTGCGTTCCGTGCACCAACTGTATCAGAGCTTTACTCAGGTAACTCACCATCGTTTGAACAGATCACTTTCCCAGGTGCTCAGGACCAAGCTGAAGTAACTGTTGGTGGTAACTCTCTACTTACTCCAGAAGAAGCTGATACGTTCACTGCTGGTATCGTGTACGAGCCAGAGTGGTTTGAAGGCTTCAGCATGACACTTGATTACTACAAAATTGAAATTGAGAATGCGATTGCGTCAGTTAATGAGCAATACATTGTTGATCAGTGTTTAGCAACGTCTGACAATGCTAATACAGTGCTATGTCAATCAGCGAATATCAGCATGGATAGCACGGGTCGTGTTAAATTCAACAACCAATTACAAAACATTGGTTCTGAGAAGACTTCTGGTATCGACTTAAACCTAACTTACAGCTTTGAAGCTGCAGGCCTTAACTGGAAAGCGGGTCTAGATACTACTTACCTAGACGAGTACGTTGTAACAGTACTTGATGATACGACTGATTACGCGGGTCTTATCACTTCTGGTTCTGGTGGCTACGCTGATATCAAGTCTAACTTTACATTATCAGCACGTGGCGAAAGCTGGGATGCAACATACAAGGCACGTTATATCGCAGGAATGGATAGCTACCTATGTAAAAGTGATCCATCAAGCTGTTTAGCACCTACAACACCATCAGTTGTTTATCATGACATCAGTGGTTCATACTTACTATCTGATACAGTGACTCTATCTGCAGGTGTTAATAACTTGTTCGATAAAGAGCCACCTTACTACACAGGTAACAATGACTCAAACACTGACCCGTACACATACGATGTACTAGGTCGTCGTTTCCACGCTGGTGTGAACGTTAAGTTCTAATCTAGTTTGAAATGATTATTAAGGCCCGGTTTTTACTGGGCCTTTTTTATTGTCTGAAAAGCTATCTCGGCGTAAACTTACAGTGTAAAAGTAAACAACGAGGTGATATTGCTTAAACAAGACGAAAACCTATCTTTTATTATCGAACCTGAGCTAAGTCCCCGCGCAGAGCAGCGTCTCGATCTGTATTTTTCTATTCCAAATGAAATGAGTGTCAACCCACAAACACTCAGTGAAGAAGCGTACTTCAACAACCACTTTAAGTCGCACCTAGCTTACAATGCGAACAATATTCACTTGCCACTGGTGCGAAGTCGGTTTGTGAGTAAAAACAAAGGTGAGCAACAAGATTATAGGCAAAACCTAAATTTATATTGTTATCAGGTGCGTCTAGCACTCAATGCAGATATTAAAGACACCCTAAAACATAACGAAGCTGACGAGTTTTACCCTGCGGCGATGGAGTTGTGTGAGCAAACTGAAGGGTTACTAAAAAAACTACGTCGTTATACCCCAGATGATGAAAAGTTGCTGCCATTTTATAAAAATGCCGATAACTATTTAAGCTGGCATGTTGAACAATCATTTTTAAAGTTATTAGACGAAGGGCCGCGCAGTAGCGATTTTGCAAAAGAGCGTGGTGAGTTGCTCGATTTCTGTAAAGCAGAAAACAGCTACCGAGAAGAACAAGAGTATAATTCGCAATCAACCCTTGAAGATGCAAACCGCATTACAAATAAAATGCGTTTATTACAACGCTTAATTGAGCATGGCGTTATCTTAAATCGCACCACACGGCATCTTAATAGTTATCTAAAGCGAATGGTTAAAGGCACTGTCACTGCCGTTATAATGGCTTTTGTGATGCTGGTTGTACTTAATGCACGCTCAACCTTTACTGAAGTGACAGCGACATTAATTTTGATTTTAGGGGTGATCTACGGGCTGCGTGAAATATTTAAAGAAGATATAACACGTGTTATTTGGCGTGCCATTGTGAGAGGCAGGCCGAAATGGCGTTTTCAGTTTAAGAACAGTATTACAAAAGACAGGATCGCCAGTCAGTACATTTGGCTCGAATACACCTCGTTCAAGCGGATCCCAAAAAAAGTGCGTCAGATATTTTCTAAGCGTCGCCATCAAAATAAACAAGCAGCACAATGGTTACACTTTGCCAGTGAAACACACGTCAATGCAAAAGAGTTTTTGCCCGGGTATGATACGTTGCAACAAACTGTTAGCTTTAGCTTAGCGCCGTTTGCGCGTTACTTAAAACGTGGTGAGGGGAAACTCTATCATCTCGACAGTAATAAAATATCAAAGCAGGCAGTTGAGAGGCGTTACCAATTAAATTTGGTGTTAGTTTTTTCAGAAAATGAGCACGAAACTAGGTATGAACGCTACAAAATTACGTTAAATCGCAGCAAAATTATTAATATAGAGCTGATCCACAGTCAATTAGATAAGAGTGAGTAGGGTGGCTATATGCCACCCTTACAGGATTATTTAGCGTCTAAACCTGTTTTACTATAAAGCGATACTTTATCTGAAACTAAAGTGATTTCGATATTTTTATCATTATCACCCCAGATACAGTTCGTATGCAGTGTTTTCTCTTCGCACTTATCAGCCGAGCCTAAGATAGCTTCAACTTCTGCTTTATCCATACCGATTTTTATTTTTTCATAGTTCTCAAGGTTTACTTTAGAGCAGCCAGCTAATGTTAACACTGCAGCGGCAGCAGCAATTGCCATATATTTTTTCATAATAGATTCCATTAATGGTTGTAGCGTCTTATTTGCACGATCATGCCCATACGAGGATGATCGAAATAATGTATTTCGTTGCTGATCACACGCTTAAATTGTGAAAAGCGGGCTTTTTCATAATCACCGGTTTCTAAACGCTGACTAATATCAAAATCAGCATTTATAAAAAGGTAATGACGAACGTAAATTTTCATTAAACCATCTAATTCCCAATCAGGCGTTTGTTGCAAACTCTCTGGAATATATTGCTCTGATGGAGTTACTAGGCTAATAAAGTCATTGTTATCTGGTTCAATAGCAGGTGAACTTGCTGCTAAATGTTTGCCTGCAAATAACCGAATACTTTGAGCGCGTGATTCACTCATTTCAGGAAAACGCCAACCGGTGTGTAATAACGGTGTTAAACCTTTTCTATCAAGCTGGTTTTTCTGTTCAGTAAATTGCAGTTGCTCAGGCGCCATTAAATAAATTTCGTCGGTGTCTTCACGTGGTTCGACAGGGGGAGAGACTGGTAATTCGTTGTAGCTTGCTAAAAAATCAACGCTGTCGTCACAGACATTCGAATGTGGGTTTGAATTAATCAATTCATCAGTAAATGACTGTGAACGAAAACGACTATCACCGTTAATACAAGCTTGTTTAGCGTGCGCTTTGTAGACAGGTGATAATAAGTCTTTCGAACGTTTTGCATTGATTTCATCATGTTTTAACGAGAAATCTTCTTGTAAGTAGGGCGCTGGACGTTGTTTATAAATAAGCACTTCTATTTCGAACCAGCGTGCTGCAAACGATGAGCTTGTAAATAAGCAACAAAGTAAAATAAAACTATTTCTAAACAACATTAATGGCTAACCTTTTTTTCGAAATCTGCAATCATTGCAGTGACCATTTTCAAGCGTTCACGAGGGTTCGCCTCGCTGATCGCAAAACGCAATTTATTTGCGCCGTCCATTTTATATATATGCGGAGCACTTTGTATCAAACCTATAATGAAGCTAGGGTTAACCTTTGTATGCTGGCTAAACTCAAAATAGCCGCCTTTCGGGTTTGCTTCAATCTTTTTGATGCCAATATTGCTGGCTTGCAATTTCAGTTGTTGCAAACTAAATAAGTTTTTAGTGGCATCTGGGAGTAAACCAAATCGGTCTATTAACTCGACCTGTAGCTCGTCCATGTCATTGAGATTAGCACAGCTTGCGATGCGTTTATAGATTCCTAAGCGTGCATTTACATCATGAATATAATCATCCGGTAATAAGGCTGGCAGTTTTAAATCAACCTCAGTCTGTTGACCTAGCAGGTTCTCCAGTGTTGGCTCTTTGCCTTCTTTTAGTGCGTTAACGGCCTGTTCAAGCATTTCCATATAAAGGCTAAAACCGATGCTCTGCATTTGCCCTGATTGATCATCACCGAGTAGCTCACCCGCGCCACGAATTTCTAAATCATGTGTCGCTAACGCAAAGCCTGCGCCTAAATCTTCTAAAGACTCGATGGCCTCAAGGCGTTTTACTGCATCTTTAGTTAATGACTTTGGATTGCCTGTTAATAAATACGCGTACGCTTGGTGGTGACTTCGACCAACGCGGCCGCGAAGCTGATGCAGCTGAGCTAGGCCAAGCTTGTCGGCTCTATCCATTATGATGGTATTTGCAGTCGGAACATCAATGCCGGTTTCAATGATTGTTGTACACACAATCACATTGTATTTTTGGTGATAAAAATCACTCATGATTTGCTCAAGCTCGCGTTCACGCATTTGTCCGTGTGCAGTGGTAACGCTCGCTTCTGGTACCCACCCAGTAATTTCTTCAGCAACACGGTCGATTGTTTCAACATTATTGTGTAAGAAATAAACTTGGCCGCCGCGCTTAATTTCACGCAGAATAGCTTCGCGAATGAGCTCAGCATCACGTTGTCTTACAAAGGTTTTAACAGCCAATCGTTTAGCCGGTGGTGTGGCGATAATCGATAAGTCGCGCATGCCGCTCATTGCCATATTCAGTGTACGCGGAATCGGGGTGGCGGTGAGGGTTAAAATGTCGACATCGGCGCGCAGTGCTTTTATTTTTTCTTTTTGACGAACACCAAAGCGATGTTCTTCATCAACGATTAATAAGCCTAAGTCTTTAAATTTAATGTCTTGCTGAATTAATTTGTGAGTACCTATGACAATATCTAGCTTGCCTTCGGCCATTTTATCCAGTGTTTCTTTTTGCTCTTTTGTCGAATTAAAACGCGATAAAACACCGACTTCTATTGGCAAATCAGCGAAGCGATCTTTAAAGTTTTCAAAATGTTGCTGTGCAAGTAACGTGGTCGGGACTAGCACGGCGACTTGCTTGTTATCATTTACGGCAACAAAGGCAGCACGCATGGCGACTTCTGTTTTACCAAAACCCACATCACCACACACCAATCGGTCCATAGCCTGTTTACTTTGCATATCGCCCAGTACAGCTTCGATGGCGTTGCGTTGGTCGTCTGTTTCTTCAAATGGAAAGCTGTCGCTAAATTGGCGATAAGCACTGCCGTCAAGCTTAAACATATTGCCAGGTTTAGCTTGGCGTTTTGCGTAAATATCTAACAGCTCAGCAGCGACATCGCGTACTTTTTCTGCGGCGCGTTTTTTCGCTTTTTCCCATGCATCTGAACCCAGTTTATGAAGTGGGGCACTTGCTTCTTCTCCACCTGAATAACGGCTCAACATATGAAGTGCAGAAACGGGCACATAGAGTTTGGCTTCGTTTGCGTAGGTGATCGTAACAAACTCGGTAATCACCCCTGCAGCATCAATGGTTTCAAGACCTTGATAACGACCCACACCGTGATCTAGGTGCACTATTGGTTGACCTTGACGCAGTTCGGCCAGATTGCGAATTAATGCATCTTGGCTTGCTTCGTATTTATGTTTTCGGCGTCTGCGCTGAGACACCTTAATACCTAATAACTCTTGCTCTGTAATGATGGTTAAACGGGGTTTACCATCCAGTACCACACTTTGTTCAAGGGGCGAGACAATTAAACCCACGTCGCTGGAGCTTTGGGTAAAGTCGGTGAATGAATTAAATTCTTTAAACTTTAAACCACTTGGTCTTAACAGTGTCAGCAGCGATTCACGTCGTCCGTCAGACTCTACAGACAGTAGCACACGGCCTTTTTGTTTTTTTTCACTGGCAACATAGTCAATTAAGCCTTGATACGGCTCATGCAATTTATGATCAATACGTACATTGGGTAAATCGTTGCTGGCTAAATTTGTGTGTCCTGCTTTCGTACCAAGCTTTGCCTGTGATAAACGTATTCGCGCGTAGTGTGCAAACTCACCAAACAGTTCATTGACACTTTGATAAAGTTTTATAGGCTCAAGAAGCGGTCTAAGAGGGTCTACACGGCGGTTTTCATAGCGTACATTTACATCATGCCAAAACTGCTCAGCGGCATGCTCAATATCACCAAAGTGCATGAAAGTGGTATTGTTAGGAAGGTAATCGAAAATTGTCGCTAGTTGATCGAAAAACAGCGGCATGTAATATTCAATCCCCGCAGGCCAAGTGCCTTTGGTTACCTGCATGTAGATAGAATCTTGCTCGGAGCTGGCACCAAATTGTTCACGATAGTTAATTCTAAACCGTTCTATATCTGCATCGTTTGTCGGGAATTCGTGGGCCGGTAAGAGCTCTATTTTATCGACTTTTTCATCAGAACGTTGGCTTTCTACGTCAAACAAGCGGATGCTGTCTAGTTCATCGTCAAAAAAGTCTAATCTGAATGGGTGAGGACTCCCCATCGGGTATAAGTCAACAATTGAGCCACGTATTGCATATTCACCATGCTCCATCACTTGTTGAACATGTAAGTAGCCTGCTTGCTCAAGGTTATCACGTAGGGTG
Source organism: Pseudoalteromonas sp. JSTW (assembly GCF_013423925.1). Classification (NCBI taxonomy): domain Bacteria; kingdom Pseudomonadati; phylum Pseudomonadota; class Gammaproteobacteria; order Alteromonadales; family Pseudoalteromonadaceae; genus Pseudoalteromonas; species Pseudoalteromonas sp. JSTW. The sequence continues at coordinate 2,018,854 of NZ_CP058972.1, read as the reverse complement.
TGAGTATCTAGCGTGTCACCCACCGTAAAATTAAGGGTTGAACCATAGATAAATGACGCGGGAGCAGTGCGTAGCATCAAGGTCGACACGGGCACAATTAACACGCTTTGTTGTTCTTTTTTTAAGGTGTTAAGAGTGGCAAGACGCGCAGAGATAATATCCTGATGCGGTGAAAAATGATCATAAGGTAACGTTTCCCAGTCAGGGAAGACCATGACTGGGTTTTCAGGTAATAAAAATTCGAGTTCAGTTTCAAGGCGAAGGGCGCTTGGTGTATCTGGGGTGACAATCACAACAAGTTCGTTATGTTGTTTCACACCTTCGGCTATTGCGATACTCAGCCCGCTGCCGGTTAGTTGTCCCCAGTGAATTTTATCTTTCTCAGATTTTACCCAAGGCAATGCTGCCCATTGCGCAAACGCCATTTACTACTCCTTTAAACTGTGTTTAGTCTCGATAAATTTTTGTTAGATCCTGATAGTGGTCGATGCGACGATCACGTAGGTATGGCCAAATACGGCGAATGTTTTCGCTGCGTTGTTGGTCAAGTTCAACAACAAGTAACTGCTCGTCGCTGTTATTTGCGTGTGCAAGGATTTCACCTTGAGGGCCTGCGATAAACGAATTACCCCAAAACTGAATACCCTCGCTTTGCGCACTTGGATCACTTTCATGACCAACGCGGTTACAGCTAATAACGGGCACACCATTGGCAACAGCATGCGCACGCTGTGAAATAACCCAGGCGTCTTTTTGACGCGTTTGCTCGTCTTTATCATCACGAGGATCCCAGCCGATGGCTGTTGGGTAAATTAAGATTTCAGCTCCCGCCATCGCCATTAAGCGTGCGGCTTCAGGGAACCATTGATCCCAACATACTAGCACACCGAGTTTACCCACTGAGGTTTGAATTGGTTGAAACCCTAAATCCCCCGGTGTGAAGTAAAACTTCTCGTAAAACCCCGGATCATCCGGAATGTGCATTTTACGGTATTTACCCGCAATGCTGCCGTCTGTTTCAAGTACAACGGCGGTGTTATGGTAAAGGCCTGTGGCACGCTTTTCGAATAATGATGACACGATCACCACATTTAACTCTTTTGCCAGCGCACCCAGTGTGTCTGTACTTGGGCCTGGAATTGTTTCTGCTAAATCGAAAACATCAACGTCTTCTGTTTGGCAGAAATATAAACTGCGGTGTAGTTCTTGAAGAACAACCAGTTTAGCGCCTTGGCTTGCTGCATCACGAATGCCTGCAATTGATTTTGCCATGTTTTCTTGGGCGTTATCAGAATTAGATTGCTGAACAAGGGCAACCTTTAAATGCGTTGGTTTAGTCATTGTTTGCTCCTGCTAAAAAGCCGCGCGGTAATTGCATCGTAATGCAGTGTAAACTGCCAAACTGATGGATAATTGGTAAACAGTTAATACCCAGTACGGTGTGTTCTGGGTAGGCCATTGCAATTTGAGCTAATGCCAGTGAGTCATGTTCATCACCGTAAATTGGCACAAGCACTGTTTTATTGATGATTAAATAATTGGCATAAGTGGCGGGTAATCTGTCACCGTCATCGTTAAACACCGCTTTAGGCCAAGGAAGAGCGATAAGCCTGTAATCTTCACCTTGGTGTGTTTTAAACGTGTGTAACTGTTTTTCCATCGCGTCTAATGCAGCAAAATGCTCATCATTTTCGTCATCACACTTAACGTATACAAGCGTATTGTTTGGTGCAAAACGCACTAACGTATCAATGTGGCTGTCTGTGTCATCACCCGCTAAATAGCCGTGATCAACCCATAAAAACGATTCGGCACCTAATTGTTCTTTAAGGATTTGCTCGATGTCTGTTTTAGATAACGATGGATTACGATTCGGGTTTAACAAACATTCACTGGTCGTCAACAGCACACCGTGCTCATTAATTTCAACGCCGCCACCTTCAAGCACTAAATCACTTTGCTGATAAGCCGTGTTTGGGTTTGCTAGTTGTTTGACGAGCACTTGATTAATATGGTTATCAAGCTGGCTTTCGAATTTATTACCCCAGCCATTAAAAATAAAATCCATGATTTTTAAATCAGCTGCGTTATCAAGGTTCGCACAGGTTAACGGTCCATGGTCGCGAGCCCATGTATCGTTGCACGGGGTAACGACAAAGTGAATACGGTGTGCATCAACACCCGCGTCGGCCAGTAGGGCACTTATGTGGTTTTTAAGTGCGTCGTTATGAGCAACAATCACCACATCTTGTTGTTGGCTAATTGCTTGACATAGGGCGACGTAAACGGGTTCTACAACCGTTAAAATTGCAGCCCAATCGGTATCTTGGTGCGGCCAAGTGAGCATTACAGCGTCTTGCTCAGCCCATTCAGGTAAAAGTCTAAATTTCATGAAGGTATTAAACAAACAAAGGTGGGGCTAGTTTAGCATTTTAGCCATAGATGTCAGCTTTTTGTGCGCGATAAAGCAGGATTTTTAACTGCTTTGCGACGTGTTTTCTTGTTGACGTTTTTTAAGCTGGCGAGTTTGTGCATGCAATGCTGCCCGAACGACTAAATCTTGGTCTGCATCGCGAATGGCAGTGAATAATAAAGTGTATTGGTATTTATCATCATCGCGCTTTTCAATCGCAACTAATTCGGTATAACAATATATCGCTGATGCTTCATGCTGCAAAAATAGTTTGGTTCTAAACGTTTGCCCTAATTCGTATACCTCAGTCGATGTGAGTTTTACGCCACCGCCACCATAACTATCACAATAATTTGCGTTATCTTCGGGCTGTTCAGAGGCCAGAATGTGGCTCATAATCAAGTCTATTTTACGTGATTGAGCTTGTAAAAATATGGCCAGCTCTTGAGCTATGTCACCTAAATTACGCAGTGGGCGTAATGTACTTTGCTCAAGTTCATTCACTTCATTTGCAAGCTTAAATAGGGCGGGAATATCGGCTTCAAGTTCAGCATGCGTTTTCGGCACAACATGTGGCTCAACAGCGTATAAGTTCACGCGGTTGCTTTCTTCTATCTGAAAGTATTGCTCAAATTCGCTTAATTTTTGATTGTTCATGCTGTACTCCACACATATTTAGTTAATATTAGCGCCGCAAAGCACAAATTACCAGTAATGAAATACTGACAAATGACTTATAAAAAAAGGGCAAACTTATTGTTTGCCCTTCGTTTTTTATAAGTTGCCTTCTTGCGTATCGACATGCTCTTGCTTATGGTGCGCAGCAATTTCATCAGCAAGCTCTTGCCTTGAACGTTTTTCAGTTAACTTACGCTCAGTCAGCCAATAAAAGAACAGCGGTACAAAGAACACTGCGAGGAAGGTAGCCGCCATCATGCCGCCCATTACGCCTGTACCAACGCTGTGACGGGCTCCAGCACCGGCACCTGAGCTTAACACCAATGGTACAACACCCAATATAAAGGCTAATGAGGTCATAATAATGGGTCTAAAACGTAAGCGAGCTGCTTCCAATGCAGCAGTACTTGCGCTCCACCCTTGTTGATGTTTCATTAGCGCATACTCAACGATTAATATGGCATTTTTACTCGCTAGACCGAGTAGGGTGACTAAGCCAATTTGGAAGTAAACGTCGTTAGTCATGCCTACCAGCCAAACAGCAATCAATGCACCAAACGTACCAAAGGGTAATGCTAGCATCACTGAGAGCGGTAATGACCAACGTTCATACAATGCTGCCAGAATTAAAAACACCATGATCACAGCAAGCCCTAGTGCAATACCCGTTGTCCCTGAACTGCGTTTTTCTTGGTACGCAGACCCTGTCCATTCGTAGGTCATGTTAGGGGGGAGCACTGCGTTTGCGATCCGTTCTACTTCGGCAATTGCTTGGCCTGAGCTATAACCTGGTGCTGCATTACCCATTAGTTTTACGGCTGGTAAGTTATTGTAGCGGTTTAAGTTCTCAGGGCCTCGGCTGTATTCAATTGTTGTAAACGCTGACAAGGGCACCATATTGCCTAGGTTGTTTTTAACATAGATACGTTTGATGTCATCAGGTTTCATTCTAAATTCAGCATCCGCAGACATAAGCACTTGCCATGCACGGCCAAACTTATTGAAGTCGTTTACATAATAGGTGCCTAGGTTACCAGCCAGTGCGGTAAAGGCATCGTCTATTTCAACCCCCATTGCACGAGCTTGCTCGCGGTCAACATCAACACGCAGTTGCGGGGCATCTGGGCGCCACAGAGTTTGAAGGCCACTAATGATAGGGCTCTTTTGTGCTTCTGCTGTCATTAACTGCATTGCTTGTTGCAGTTTATCAGGGTCACTGTCACCTTTGTTTTGAATATAAAACTCAAAACCACCTGTATTTCCCAGACCAAAAATAGCGGGGGGATTAAAGGCAAGTACCAGTGCTTCTTTTATCCCGGCTGTTTTCATAAACAATTCTTGAACAAGCGCTTTCGTGTCGACCTCGCGTTCATCCCAATGTTTTTGAGTGACAAACAAGGTTGCAGCGCTGTTTTTATACCCGCCACCGATAAAGTCAAACCCCGTAAATGCCACGACGTTTTCGTTGGCAGGGTTTGATTGCACCGCTTTAACAACTTGTTGAGTAACGTGCTCTGTACGCTCAAGCGATGAACCATCGGGTAAGAAAATAGCCGAAATGTAATAGCCCTGATCTTCGTCTGGTACTAATGAACCGGGTGTGTTCTGCCACAGTCCAATTGTGGCAGCAATCATTGCTGTCATGAGTATTAAGCCGAGTAATCCACGACGAACCATAAATCCGACGGCACCAACATAACGGCTCGTAATTTTTGTGAAGGTTGCATTAAACCATAAGAAAAACCGCGCGGTTTGTTTATGCTCTTGTTTTAAGATTAGGACGCATAATGCAGGTGTCATGGTTAGTGCAACTACGCCCGATAAGCTCACCGCAATAGAGATGGTGATCGCAAATTGACGGAACAATTCACCAGTTAAGCCGCCTAAAAATGCAATAGGCACAAACACAGAACACAGCACTAAAACGATTGCAACAACAGGGCCACTGACCTCACGCATTGCTTTAATTGCCGCTTCGCGTGCACTTAAGTGTTCTTCGTGCATAATACGCTCAACGTTTTCGAGTACCACAATGGCATCATCAACCACGATACCTATCGAGAGCACCATACCAAATAACGTCAATGAGTTAATCGAATAGCCAAGCATGTACATGCCGGCAAATGTTCCAAGCAGAGACACAGGCACAGCAAGGGTGGGGATTAATGTTGCGCGCCAGTTTTGCAAAAATAAATACACTACTAAAAATACCAATACCATGGCTTCGAGCAGTGTTTTAACAACTTCACGAATTGAGACTTCAACAAAACGTGTCGTGTCGTAAGAAGTTAAATGTGAGAGACCGGTTGGAAACTGGCTTTTCATCTCTTCGATTACAGTATTTACTTCGTCTGCGACATCAAGTGCATTCGCGCCGGGTTGTAAGAAAATACCCAACAGGACCGCTTCTTTACCGTTGATTGTGCCTTTAAAGTTATAATCTTTGGACCCGAGCTCAACACGCGCGACATCCTTCAAGCGTAAGCTACTGCCATCTGGGTTTGAACGGATAATAATGTTTTCAAACTGTTCAGGCTCAGAGAGTCTGCCTTGTGCCGTTACACTATAAACAAGCTCTTGTGGTGAGGATGCAGTGGGGGTAGCGCCAATTTTACCTGCGGCATATTGGGAGTTTTGAACGCGAATCGCTCCGGCCACCTCTTCGACAGTCACGCCTAATTGACTCATAACATCAGGACGCAACCAAATGCGCATAGCGTAGTCTTTGGCACCAAAAATCTGCACACTCGTAGTGCCTGGAATACGTTTTACACGGTCTAGCACGTTCATGGTGACATAGTTTGATGTCCATAAACTTGAGCGAGAACCATCCGGTGAATAAAAGGCATGCACTTGTAAAAAGCTGGATGAGCCTTTTTGAACAACCACACCTTGACGGCGTGTTTCTTCTGGTAAACGCGCTTCAACTTGTTTAACACGGTTGTTCACATTTACTGCGGCTTGGTCTACGTCTGTGCCAATTTCAAATGTGACTTCAATAGTGGTTGAACCTGCACTCGTCGAGGTTGATGACATATACATCATGCCTTCAACACCGGTGATCGCATTTTCAATTGGGGCAGCAACTGTTTGCTCAAGTACGTCTGCAGACGCACCTGGGTATGCAGCTGTTACTTGAACGACTGGGGGCGCAATTTCAGGGTATTGGGCAATGGGTAAACTGCGCATGGCAGCAAGACCTGCCAATACGATGACAATAGATATAACAAACGCAAAAATAGGTCTGTCTATAAAATAACGAGAAAACATAAGACTCCCTGTGTTTATTCTGCGTGGTTTGAATTTGCAGCCGATTGGCCAACATTCACTGGCATACCAGGGAAGAAAATACGCGCCATTCCATCAACTATCACGTTATCGCCTTCTTTAAGGCCACTTTTAATCAGCCAAAAGTTCTGATATTGCTCGTTATTTGGTTGTTTAACCCATTCTCCTACCGTTACGGGAGCCGGCAGGGCAACATCCATGCCTTGCTCATTTTTACTGACAACGTACACAAACTTACCTGTGCCGTTATCCAGTACAGCACGCTGTGGCACAATGATCGCATTTTTACGCACAGCACCACTTAACTCAATACGGACGAATTGACCAGGACGTAATTGAAAATCAGGGTTTGGAATAATCGCTTGAAATTCACTGGTGCCTGTATTTGGGTTAATACGCACATCTGAGAAGTTAACTTCACCTGTTTTACCGTACACAGAGCCGTCTTGAAGTTTAATTTTTGTTTGCCAATGGCCTTGCTCAGGTAAGGTCAGAGAGCCATTTTGAACATCTTGACGCATTTGTAACTGCTCTCGCTCAGATAAACCAAAGCGGATACGGATTGGATCAAACTGTGTCATTTGTGTAAGCAATAAATCGGGCCCCGATACAAAGGTCCCTTCTGAGACAAATTCACGACCCATTACACCGGCAACCGGGGCTTTAACTTGTGCATATTCAAGGTTCAACTGCGCTTGTTTTAGGGCAACTTTCGCCGCCTCGAGATCTGTTTTTGCAATGTCGTAAGCTGAACTCGCATTATCGTAATCGCGTTGCGACACAGATTTTTCTGCGCGTAATTTAGCTAAACGTTTTACATCTCTGTTAGCTTGTACTAACGCTGCATTGGCTCCATCAAGTGCAGCTTGAGCACGGTCAACCGCTAATTGATAAGGTTCAAGGTCGATAGTAAATAAAGAGTGACCTTGTTCAACACGTTGACCTTCTTCAAAATTACGTGATTCAAGAATTCCCGCAACGCGAGCACGAACTTCGACTTCTTTTGAACCAGACAACGTAGCAGGTAATTCGATAGTAAAGGGGGCATCTTGCGGTGTCATTGTCATAGTTGCTACCGCGGCAGGGTGCATTTGACCCTGTTGCTGCTGAGGTGCTTCTGAGCAACCTTGTAATAGTAAAGGTGCAGTTACAAAAAACAACGCAGATAATGATAATTTGGCAGACGCGAAAGGCAGGCGCATGTTTACTCCACAGTCCAATTGTTAAGTAGGTAAGCATAGAAAATAGCCTATACACTATCGAAAGGCGATACTATGCAGAAATTAAGCGCGTTTAGTTTATACCCAAATTAGCGAAAGGTACACCCTTTAGTTTACTTTTTACAGGTGAGATAATCAGAGAATTAAATGCTATCTTCACAAAGAGATAGCGCACATACAGTGTACTCTAATTGCGGGTTAGTGATTAAATAATTTAGCCAGTTCATCCATACCAATTTGCTTAACGAAGTGAGCTATTTTGAGGCGATAAACGTCGTTGCTAAGGAGGCAAAAGAGTCGTTATTTAGGTGTTCTCGGCAATTGCTCCTGCATTGCTCTACCACCTGCATCCATGCAGGCGTAAATCAGACATGTTTAGCGCAGGTAGCGACAGGTCTCTCCCTCAGAATGATTCAGTATTATGACAGGTTGGTATAATTGTATTGACTTGATAGTCTGGTTTTTTGCCTGTCGGCACAGTGGCTCACAGGAGGCTATATTAAGTTGTTTTGTAGTTTAGCAACTCGTAAAAACAGACTTTGTATGAGTTTATGAAATCTTTGTTTACGTGAGGAACAAAAATTTAACAAATACGCTTGTATTTATAATGAAAACTCGTACCCTAAAGTAATAAAAATAATAAAGGTGAGTTAGGGATGACGAAACACATTGGGGTAACATCAACGTTTGCTGAAATATCTAATAAACTAAGGCGCTTTGTATCTCGCATTGTGAGCCCAGATGATGTCGAAGACATAGTGCAAGAAACCTTTATTAAAAGTTATGAGGCTGATCTCAAGCAAAATATTGAATTTACGCACAGTTATATGCTTAAAACAGCGAAGCACTTAGCACTTAATCATATAGCTAAATGGGATAATAAATACAAAGATTCATTGGATGAACAGCAGCAAGTTGAACGTCATATGCGCACAATGGCGTTGGAAGATGAAGTCACCTCTAAAGAGCGATTTTTGTTCTTTTGTCGTGTAACAAATGAATTGAGCCCACAAGTTAAAAAGTGTTTTATCCTTAAAAAAGTATATGGTTTGAGCCAAAAGGAAATTGCCAAAGAAATGAACCTAAGTACGAGCACTGTTGAAAAACATATCGCTAAAGGATTGTTACATGCGCACCGTGCGATGAAAGCCCACGATATTCAACAAAACAATTACCCTGAAACAAACACATTTACAGCCAAAGAGGTGAATAAATGAGTAATGTTCACCCATTTACCTCACACGACATGATTCAAGCGCAGGCAAGCCGTTGGATAAGCGCGATTGACCGTGGCTTATCAGATGAGGAAGTTAAACAATTACAAGTTTGGGCAAGTCAAAGCAGAGCGCATCAGGATGCATTGTTTGAGTTAGCACAATTATGGGATGAAATGAGTGTGCTAAATGAATTAAGCAGCTTGTTTCCACATAAAGCGCCTACAAAACAAAGTACTTCATTTGGGATGGCTACCGCTGCGAGCTTTTTAGTGGTGATGCTACTTGGTTGCATCATGTTAATCTATTCAAGCTATTGGCATTCAGCTGAAAACGATCATGCTAAATTTACAAAAATTTACCGAACAAAAGTCGGCGAACAAGCCACCTTTGTCCTGCCAGACAGTACTATTGTTCAGTTAAATACCAACACAAATCTTGAAGTTGCATACACAGGTAATCGTCGCCAACTCATTTTGAATCGAGGTGAAGGACGATTTAATGTTGCAAAAGATGCGAGTCGTCCATTCACTGTGATAGCGGGTGATAAATCGTTTACGGCATTAGGCACTGTGTTTAACGTGCAGCGGAACACGGCATCAGATCTAGAACTCGTTGTAACAGAAGGCAAAGTGATGATTGCCGACCCCAGTACTCAGGTTGACGCCACTGATTTTAATCGTCTTAAAGATGCAACAGACACCAGCAACGATATTAAAAAACTTAAAGCGAATGTTGTTGTTTCAGGTGAAAAAGCATTGATTAAACACAGTAAAACAGAGCCAATAAAACAATTATCAGCAGATGATGTGCAACGTGATTTAGCGTGGCAACATGGCATGCTTATTTTTAATGGTGAGCCCCTCAGCGACGCATTACAGGAAGTGAGTCGATACACCGCAACACGCTTTGAACTCCTTGACCCTGAACTCTCAACATTGAAAGTGGCGGGAGTATTTAAAGCTGGCGACATTAAAGGCTTACTTGATTCTTTGGCTGCTAACTTAGCTGTTGAACATCAACGATTAGGTGAACATCGTGTTACTTTGACCTTAGCGACTAAAAGTTAATATTGCTTATGAGAGCACACTTATTTCATGCAGTTAATGGTGCAGACGCTGCTTGTCATAAAAAATTAAACACAAAAAAATTAAATTTATGTAGTGGATTTTTCTTTCTCAACTGTTTGGTTAAGTTGCGCAGTAAACATGTGTATTTGTTACCAGCGGCCTGTTTTGTTTATGGACTGAATGTAAGTCAAACAGTCATCGCTGCTGAAAAACAAATGCTGCAATTTGATATTAAAGCGCAACGAGCTGATTTGGCTTTGATTGAATTTGCAAAGCAAACCGACCAAACAGTCATATTTTCGTTCGATTTAGCAAAGCAATATCAAGCGCAATCTGTGTTTGGTTTTTACACCAAATTAGATGCGTTAGATGCCATGCTAAAAGGCACTGAGCTCGATGCGGTTGTTGATCAAAATGGTTTACTGAGTATAAAACTCAAACAAATCAATAGGAAAGATAACAACATGAAAAACCTTTCAGGGATCAGCGCTGCAGTCGTGCCGTTACTGTTTGCTTCGAATACACAGGCGGTAGCTGCTGATCAAGCTGCACAGGAAAATATTGAGAAAATAGCTGTCGTGGGTAGCCGTGTCGCAGGGCGTTCAGTTGAAGATTTACCTGTACCGGTAGATATTTTAAGCGCAGAAGCACTGGAAAATACAGGTCAAACTGAGGTTGGCCGTATGTTGCAAGCCATTGCGCCTTCATTTAACTTTTCCAGCTCGTCTATCAGCGATGGTACAGATGCGTTAAGACCAGCAACATTGCGCGGTTTAGGGCCCGATCAAACGTTAGTTCTGATTAATGGTAAGCGCCGTCACCAGGCAAGTATTATTCATATCAATACCTCTGTTGGTCGTGGTACGGCCGGTACAGACATGAATGCGATTCCTGCTGCATCCATCAAACGTATTGAAGTCTTGCGTGATGGTGCCGCAGCACAATATGGTTCAGATGCGATTGCGGGCGTTATCAACATCGTATTAAAAGACGCAGAAGAAGGCGGTAAAGCGGCGATTAATTATGGTGAGTACTCAGAGGGCGATGGCGAAACAGTTAATATCGATTTTAATAAAGGGTTTGCGTTAGGCGACGAAGGGTATTTAAATACGACGATTAATTATCGAGATCGTGCGCCAACAAACCGTGCAGGCTTACATGGTTCATGTCAATTTTATGGCTGTACTGAGCTTGAAGATGGCACATTACTCGCGGGCGATCCTCGTGAGCTAACAGCCCCGCGCGATACTTTTAGAATTGGTGATGCAGATTCACAGCAATTTGCCCTCACAGTTAATACAGGCTATGAACTTGCTGGTGGTGAGCTTTATGGTTTTATTACTTATTCGAACCGTGAAAATGAATCAGCCGCATTCTTCCGACATAATGCCAATGAAAGTGGTAACCCTGTTTTACAAGATGGCGATGCAACCATTCCTATGGGGTTTCTACCAAAAATTAACACAGTAATCGATGACGTGTCCTACAATGTTGGTTTCAAAAAATCATTTGATAATGACGCGAGTATTGATTTGTCATACACCTATGGCGAAAACAGCATCGATTACACCACAAGCGATACGATTAATGGCTCGTATGCTAATTACCTTCGTTATGAGCAAGGCTTAACGGCTGACGAAATTCGAACTACGATCCCGCGCTCGGCGTATGCCTATGGTCTTGAGTTATCACTACAAACACTCAATCTTGACTACACCAAAGATTACGAGCACTTTTCGCTGGCGTTGGGTGCTGAGCTTCGTACCGATGAATTTCGCATCCTAGAGGGAAGTGAGTATGCGTATCGTGATTACGATACAGTTGATGGGGTAAGTATTTATGCAGGCCTTAATGACGGCATAGGAAGTGTTGATGCTGCAAGTGGTGCTCAAGGGTTTGGTGGTTCCGATCCGGCCTCGTCAGTGGATGAGTCACGCGATGTAATTTCATTTTATTTAGACGCTGAAACGTATGTAATTGATGATGTGATTATCTCAGGTGCACTTCGTTACGATAACTATAAAGGTTTTGGCGATACCGTTAACTTTAAACTGGCGGGTAACTGGTCAATCACTGAAGATGTTTCGTTACGTGGGGCTGTGAGCACAGGATTCAGAGCGCCTTCAATGCAGCAGCTGTACTTTAATAACGTAAGCACACAGTTTGTTGTTGGACCAAATGGTGACTTAATTGCAGAGCAAGTGGGCACCTTCAGAAATGACAGTACGTTGGCGCAATCTATTGGTATTCCTAAACTTAAAGAAGAGAAATCGCAAAATCGTAGTTTAGGGATTGTTTACAACGTCACAGATAACATCAACCTGACTATTGACTACTATGCGATTGATATCGATGACCGTATTGTGATCAGTAATCGTTTAGGGAAAGGATTATCCGACACATTAGATGCAGCGTTAGAAAGCGCTGGCGCGGGAGCTGGACAGTTCTTCTTAAATGGCGCTGATACAGAAACCGAAGGGGTTGATTTAGTCGCAACGTGGAATACCGAGGGCCTTGGTGGAACACTTGATTTTACTTTTGCTGCTAACTTTACAAAAACGGATGTCGTTGATTTATTCACCCCTGCAGGCAGTGGGCTTGAAACGATTCCGGTTGAAGATGTGTTTTCTGCGCAAGAAACATCGATTATTGAAGAGTGGCAACCCGAAGACCGCATTAACTTAAGTGCACTTTACCGACTAGAAGACTGGACGGTCAATTTATCACTTAATCGTTACGGTGAGTACACGGTAGAAGATGGAGGTCGCCAAACGTATGGTGCTGAAATCTTAACTGACGTAAAAGTTAACTACTTCTTTAACGAAAATCTGTCGTTTAATATTGGTGCAAACAACTTATTTGATGTTTACCCCGATAAGAATACCATTGGTAATTCGCGTTCGGGTACCATTGTTGATGCAAATGGAAACACTATTGTTTCAAGCCCGGGTGTGTTCACTTATTCACGTCGCTCAGCACCCTTTGGCTTTAACGGTGCGTACTACTACGTAGGCGCAGAATATAAGTTCTAAAAATCCTATCGATTCCTTTATTATTTAACCTTCAAAGGGCCGTTAGGCCCTTTTTTAGTTATAGAGACGTGCTTATAGAGATTGGAACATCTTGATATTGTTTTATTTTATCAAGCAAGGTGACTAAGGTTTTGTGGCTGCTTTGCTCACTTGCAGTTACTTGCACCTGTGTCATTTCAAACTGTGCGGCAAATAACGCGAGGTTAGCTATAATTTGCTCTGGTGTTATAAGTCGGTTTGCAAAGTAAATACTGTCGTTTTCAGTAATAGTAAATTGCGCTTGTTTTTTTGGGTTTTCAAGAGTTGGTTTTGCTAAAGGGCGATTGACTTCTATAGCGCGCTCTTTAACAAATGAGGTTGTAACGATAAAAAATATCAGCAATATAAATACAATATCGAGCATCGGGGTCATATCTACATCAGCGTTTGCAGTGGTTTTTTTAGGTTGTTTCACCATAATTAGGTCCTTGTTGTTTTTGACCAAGCCACAAAATTTACGATTAAGTGGACTAGCCATAGTCGTGTTAAGAACACGGATTATTTTTAAAATGCTGGGCGCCACAGCCATTTTTCGGATCCTAAATTTAAAGTTAGCAGCTTTTAAAAATACTGTAGTTAAATAAATATTCTAAGTTTATTAAAAGTTTGTAGCGTTTTTGTTGGTAAAAATATTTATTAACTTTGATGAAATCATTTCGAGGTTTGTCAGGTCATTTTTGTTGGAACTAAGTTTAAAGGATGGATAAATGCTAAAAATTAAGTCTTTAGTTTGTGCTATGTGCCTTGTTTTACCGACAGCAAGTTTTGCTGAGCAATCAGTTAACGGGCAAGATTTCATAAATTTATTTGAGAAGCTGTCAGGTAAGCAGCCCGGAATTAGAAAAGGTCACGCCAAAGGTGTATGCGCTGTGGGCACATTTACACCTAATCAAGCAGCAAAACAGTATTCAATCAGCCCTTTATTTAACGCACCATCAAGAGCAAATATTCGTTTTTCTATGGGTGGAGGTAACCCTAATGCTGATGAAACATCACGTTCTCCGCGAGGAATAGGGGTGCAGTTTGTGCTAGAAAATGGGGATGTGCACAATATTGCAGGGCTAACTACGCCCGTATTTGCAGGTAACAGCCCTGAAGCATTTTTTGGTTTGCTAAGTACCTTAGTACCTGACGAAAAAACAGGTGAAATCGATTTTGCAAAAGTGAAAGCATACAGTGAGCAAAACCCGAGTACGTTAGGGCAATTTAATTGGTTACAAAGCCATAACCCGCCAGCATCGTATGTGTCTTCACGTTATTTTGGTGTGCATACCTTTTACATGGTTGATGAAAAGGGCACTAAGCAAGCTTTTAGATGGACCATGGTGCCAGAAGCGCAAGAACAAGTACTAACTGAAGAACAAATGAAAGCATTACCTAAATCATTTCTTGCTAAGCGACTTGAAGAGGATTTAGCGAAAGGGAAAGTTCATTACCGTTTTCAAGCTGAATTAGCCGAGCCGGGTGATGCATTAACGGATCCTTCAGTGCAATGGCCTGCTGATCGCAAAACAGTTAATTTAGGAAAGCTCACGATAGAATCCACGGGTGAATCAGGGTGTGATTTTACTAATTACGACCCAAATCTGCTTTCACAAGGCTTTATGCCAAGTGAAGATGAAGTGTTAAAGCTGCGCTCAACTGCTTATGCTATTTCATTTTCAAAACGTATTACTGGGCAATAACGTTCTTTAAATTTTCAATATGAAGCCCAGTTATGCTGGGCTTCATATGATTAGCAGTTAATGCTTTTTCATTTTACTCATTTCGGCATGACAGCTTTGAATAGTTAGCAGGGTTTTTGATAACGCTGCTTCACAGTCGTGGGGTTGAGGTTTTTTGAGCGCACTTTTTATTTCTGCGAGTGTTTTGTCTTCGACTTCTTCAAGCTCACTGACGTAGGTTGCATCTTTGTCTGCACCGAGTTTAGTGATTAAAGATGTGTAAGCTTTACGAGCTTCTACCGCAAAGTCTGAGCCATTTTCACGGTGACCTGTTTGGTTGATGGCGTATGGCTGTAAACGTTCAATACTTACTTTACGGGCATCGATCATGCGCTGAAATAACGCGACGATACTGGGGTCTGAAACTTTTTCCTGTGCTTTTTCATAAAAATCGATACCACTATTCATAACTTGAATGATATCTGCAATATGATGAACGTCATGTCCTTGATGTGTTTGCATAATGACCTCTCTAATAATATAGACTGAATTAAAACAATGCTCTCTACATGAAGCAAAGCATGTTCCAATCCCTAATATAAAAGTATTATCATTAATAATCAGAGTGTTACATTTTTATTTTGAGATAAAGAGAGTTTGGTACGCCCATATAAAAAGGCGTACCAGCAATAATTACAGGTTAATAGGTAAAATATTACTTAAGCTCATTGGCCACTTCAGCTACTTTTTGTCTAAGCCAAATATGGCTGGCATCACGGTGTAAAAGAGGGCTCCAAATCATGTCGAGTTCAAAAGGCGGAATAGGGAAAGGTGGCTCAAGAATTTTTAATCCCGGATCATCTAAATAAATATTCGCCGCTTTTGATGGCAGTGTGGCCACTAAATTCTGCTCTTTAGCCAGGTGAATGGCGACATGATAGTTTCGAGTAAAGGTTGCAATATTCCGGTGCTTACCAAAATGAGCAAGCGCTTCGTCTACCCAACCTAACTTTTGGACATCTTTTGGATCCATCCCTACGCCAACACCAAAACCTGTTTTACTTACCCAAATATGGCGCGCTTTTAAGTAACTATCGAGACTGAAGTCTTTAATGATAGGGTTGTCGGCTTTTACTAAGCAGCAAAAACTGTCTTTCCAAATTTGTTTGTAGTGAAACGATTGGGGTAAGTTTTCAAAGCGGTTAATTGCCATGTCGACCTTGCCGTTTTCAACGTCATGAAACGTAACGTCACTGGGGGTCAGGATATCAAGCGTGGTGTCAGGCGCTTCTTCGTGTAACTTACTAAGTAGTTTGGGCGCAAGGGTACTGGCCGCATAGTCACTGGCCATAATACGAAATACACGTTTACTTTGAGATGCTTCAAATTCACGGTTAGGAGCGAGTGTTTCTTCTAACGTCATTAAAATACCGCGTATGACAGGTTGTAGCTCTTTAGCACGCTCTGTCGGCACCATTCCTTCACTGGTGCGTACCAAAATCGGATCATTAAATAAATTTCTCAGGCGCTTTAAACCGTTACTCATTGCGGGTTGTGTAATGCTTAACTGATTAGCCGCTTTGGTTACATTGCACTCTCTGAGTAATGTATCTAGGTAAACAAGTAAGTTTAAATCTATTTTACTTATATTCATTCTGTGTCCTTGGTGTTTACCAATAATGGATAAATCGTTGTGCAGCAGGGTAAGGGTAAATGTGGCTTACCACGCCTTGCTTAATATTATATTGAGCTTGTCGCCAATAAGCGGGGTCTTCAAGCTCTGGGTGTGTACTTAATAAATAGTGTTTGTACACAGGGTTAGCCGTAACAAAGGTGCACAATTGCTCAGGAAATACGTCTTGCGGTGCCACTGAATAACTTTGCTCATTCGTTAAGTAGTCATCGTATGACTTGGCTTTTGGTAAGGCACGAAAGTTCATATCAGTTAAATATTGCACTTCATCGTAGTCATAAAAAATAACGCGGTTATGCTTACTTACCCCAAAGTTTTTCAATAGCATGTCGCCTGGAAATATATTCACGGCTATCATTTCTTTTAATGCTTGACCATATTCTTCAATGGCTTCAAATGCTTGTTGTTCACTGGCATTTTCAAGGTAGATATTTAATGGTGTCATGCGCCGCTCAATATATAAGTGTTTTATGATCAGCCAGTCACCTTCAATAATCATTGAAGAGGCGATTGTTTTATGCAGCTCTGCTAACAATTTACTATCAAAACGACTCAGAGGAAATACGACGTTAGAATACTCTATAGTATCGGCCATGCGTCCGACACGATCATGACTTTTAACTAATTGATAGCGTTTAAGCACGGTATCGCGCCCAAACGGTTTGCTTTCGCCAAAGGTGTCTTTAATCACTTTAAACACATAGCCAAAGGATGGCAGAGTAAATACCATCATCACCATACCCGGTGTGCCAGGGGCAATAACTAATTGATCGTTTGAGTTATTTAAATGCTGTAAGAACTCACGATAAAACTCGGTTTTACCTTGCTTATGAAAGCCAATTGCATTGTAAAGCTCTGCCAATGTTTTGTTGGGCATTAATTGATTTAAAAAACGAACTAATGCAGAAGGAGCATGCGTTTCAACCATAAAATAGGCGCGGGCAAAACCAAAGATAACCCGCATTTGCGATGATTTCGTCAGCAACGCATCAAGGTATAAGCCTTTATCCTCATGGTGTAAAACAGCAATGATAAAAGGTTGTACGCCACTTTCAGACACCACTCGGCCAACAATGTAAGCGGCTTTATTTCGGTAAAAAGGGGCTTGAAGGATATCAAAGCGCATGTGCCACGCTTGGTGGTGTGTATCGGGAGCTTGCTTATAAAACGCCTTAACCAACAATCGAATATCACGCTCAAGGTCCACAAAAGGGGCTTTAAAGTCAAATTGATTAATAATTTTACGTATTGTGGGTCTTAGCCCATCTACGACAGGAAAATAACTGCGATATTCAGCTTCCATTGGGAGGGCGGGAGCATCTGCGAGAGTGGCTTTTACAAATATAAAGTCGTTATTAAAATAGCGGCGGTGAAATAAGCGACAAAAAACGGAGTTATAGAAAGTTTCAGCCAGCTCGGCTTGTGGGTGAAAGCTTAAAAATTGTTGGTATATTTGTTTGGTTTCGAGCCAGCAAGTCTGATTGAGCTCAATAATTTGTTGTTCATTCAGCGATTTTAGCTTGGTAATGGTTTCGTTAACCCGATCATCATAATGGCTAATTCTGAGCTTACTAATTTCATTAATCTTTTGCCAATCTCGGTTGGCAAATGCGATAGGGGCTTTGGCTGTTATTGCTTGGAAGAGTTTATAGTGATTACGAAAGCCAGATAAAATTAACTCCGCAATATGTTGTGGCTGCATACAAACTCCTTCGAAACGGCTGAAATGTCGTGTTTAGAGCATTAACTCTATCCGTGTTAAGAATATGTTATTTATTAGTGAAACCCAATAGTAAAGTTAATTAATTATAGCGTGCTAATTTTTTTTCTAAGTCAGCCAGCTTTTTATTAGCCTTTTTTACGTCTCGTTGGTATTGCTTATTGATACTGTTTAGCTGCTTTTGTATGTCTTTGCTGATTTGCTTGCTTTGTGAATCAGACAAAATGCGGTTAAGCCGTTGCTCTTGTTGGTACTGCGCTCTGTCACGTTCGCGACTTAAAATGTCTAAACGATGTTTTTGACTACGAATTTCGGCTTCTAATCGCTTTATTATTTGTTCTCTTTCCAGTTCATTAAGTTGTTTAACATAATTATCAGGTGCTTGTATATCAGGATCAGTTACTGTAATGCGGTGTTTAGTTGCGCGATTCCCACAAGGAAATTGGCTAAATACGGTGCCTTTGTCAGTTACACATTTATAGTATTCCGCCGCTGTAAGTGCGGGAGAAAAGGTAATGAAAAGAGAGGAAAATAACGCGGTGATTGTGGCTTTCATGACATCCGTGTCCTTACTTTAATACGTGTTATTAAATATAATAAAGCCAGCTCGTATAGCAAATAATCAAAAGGGCTAAGGTGTATAGCGTTTTAGTTTTTTAATGCTTTGCACTAAAAAGGGTACATCAAGTCGCTGCTCTATTGCAAAGCCCTGAGCTGCAGAGATGTTTTTAAAATTACCATCCGAGTCAATTAAAGTAATTCTATCTTTCTTAAATGCAATAAACACATTTTGAGAGTAGTTTACGCCGGTATCATCATGGCGTTTATATAAATTACTGCCTAGCATGCTTTGTTTCGCGAGCGTTTGGCAATTTAAATAATGCCCAACACTGGTGGCTATTATGTCACTTGGTTGAATAAGCCCGTCTGTTTGCACAACTTTTTTATCTGAGCTGTACAGGCGAGACGTAGTCACAATGCCGTTGCTATGCTGAGCAAGGCTAAATGCGAAAACAGCGTGTGCATTATTACGCACTGTGGTTGTTTCATCTGCGCTGACAAGTCTTATTGATGAGTCTTCATTGGTTGAATTGATAAATTCAAATTGTTCGAAGCCCTCTACCTGTAGTGAGCGAGATTCGCTTAACCAAACAGGCGACTGCTGTTTTTCAAATATAGGTGATTTGTAAAAAGCCGGTAAGCCATAAACCAGGCTAAATAACGTATCTTCAACTTCAATAGGTTGTAAGAATAAATCAGTTTTACGTAAATTTGGTTGAGTATTTACAAAGCTTTCAAGGGCGTCGTTGTTTGAAAATACTAAAATATCGATTTTTGCTGTAGTTTCATCAACACATTGTGCTGGAGGCGTCGGTGCTAAATAATCAATATTGTGCGGATCTAGCCTAACATCATGAGCTTCTTTATAGCTGTCAAGGTCAAGTAAATCGTTTTTAGCCAGCAGGCTTTTTGCAGTTGTTGGGTACGATAATGGCAGTACATTATCTTGCTTAGTAATATCAAATTTTAAATTAGCATCTGCCCAAATATGAATACTGTGACTAAGAGCAAAACACACTAAGATTGTGCTCGTAGCATAACGTGCGAATTTATACTGTTTTAAGCGTGCCAGATGATGCCAAGTGTAATTACTGACTAATAACTGGAAAGCTAAAATGAGTAGTACGATACCGCCCGCAAAAATAGTCGTGAGTGCTGGGGAGTCTGTAAGACGATGCCACAATAACGACACAATCTCAGGTAAAGCTGATGAATTCAAATGATAGCCTAGGTTGAAATAAACGTAGGCATCAAGTGTCAGCAGTGATGCACCAAAGGTTGCAATTACAGCGGCCATCCCCCGAATATGTCGAGGGTAAGGAAACACCAAACTCAGCGGAAATATCGTCAGAACAAAGGCAATAAACGTAATAAAGCTTGTGTGGCTTAACCAAGTTACAAACATGTACAGGTAACCCACAAAAGTAGTGGGGGCACTGTCGGCAAATAAATAACTTAAGCTGATAAACAGCAGTAAACCTATATTTGCGAAGGTGAACCAATGGCCCCAACTAAGAAGCTGACTTACTTTTGATGAAAATTGACTTTGTTGCGATAAATTCATAAATCTTATTTAACCGACTGCGCTAATGCTTTGGCAAAGTTGTCGGCAACCGCTTGTCTTTTCTCTGAAGGTACATGCTCTTTTAAAATATGCGTGATAGAATTTCCTAAACACATAAGGCTTAAATCTACAGGCGCTTTATGCTCTGTAAGTACATCAATCAGCTGATCAACGATTTGTTCTACTTGCTCATTAGAATATTTTGATATGATAGGCATCAGTTGGTTCGATAAAAAGAGTTATATTCCCGTATTTTAACACCAGAGGCGTGAAAAACAAAGATGACAATAGATGTTAAAAAATTAGTCGTTCATTATGTAGACAAAAAAGACGGCGATACTGAAATTCATTTACGCAATGATGAAATGGTTGTTAACGACAAAGTCGCTGTATTCATAGAACAGCTTCACCATGCTTACAATGGTAAACCGGGTAAAGGGTATTGTGCATTCAGTGGCGAGAAAAACAGTGTTGTAGCTTCTGCAATGCAGAGCTATCGAAACAATGAGCTGGGCTTTTGGCACATGACTGAGCAGGCCACAAATGTATTAAAAGAAGAGCTAAATAAGTATGCGTTTAACGAAACTGGTTATTTAGTTTTTTGCCATTATCAATATGTTGCAAGTGATTATGTGTTAATTGCGCTGATCAATATTAAAGAACATTATTCAATTACTTCGGAACTTGATTTAGCGTCATCGCGTCACTTAGATATCTCACGCATGCAATTAGCTGCGCGTGTCGATTTGACAGCCTGGGACACGCAAGCGGAAGATAATCGCTATATTTCTTTTATTAAAGGGCGTGCGGGTCGTAAGGTTGCGGATTTCTTTTTAGACTTTTTAGGTTGTGAAGAGGGCATTGACCCTAAACAACAAAGCCAAGTAATGCTTAACGCCGTTGAAGACTACTTATCAGAGCAACAGTTTGATAAATCAGAAAAAGATGAGCTTCGTAAACAAGTTTTCGATTACTGTAATGACTGTGTGACCACAGGTGAAGATGCCAACGTTAAAGAATTATCGGCGACATTATCTAAAAGTGATGACAGCCCATTTGACAGCTTTTGCCAAGAACAAAACTATGATTTGGAAGACTCGTTCCCTGTTGATAAAAAGACGGTAACGAGCATGGTTAAGTTCTCTGGTATGGGTGGTGGCGTAAGTGTGAGCTTTGAGCGCAAACACCTAGGCGAGCGCGTTACATATAATGAAGCAACAGACACACTTGTGATTAAAGGTATTCCACCTAACCTAAAAGACCAACTGCAACGCTTTATGGAGCAAGAAGAAGGTTAAATAAAGTCATGCGTTAAGGCATTAGACAGTTGGGTAAACCTCGACAAAATTGACAGACTTTTGGCCCAGTTACTGCTGGGCTTTTTATTGTTTAATAATTAAGGCTTGCAGTAAGACAGTTTATTATTAGGTATTAATCTTTTAGGGTATTATCGGTCAAGATTGGTAAAAAGCTGGCGTATACGTAAGGATGAATAGGGACTTTTCTAAGGCGTTTCACTACAAAAAGTGGGCAAATACTCAATTGCTTGATTTAGGAGAACAGCAGTTTTCAGGGCTTCCAGAAAGTGATGCAACCTTTTTCGTCAGAATCTTAAATCACACAACTGTCGTCGATAGCCTGTTTATTAGCCGAATTTTGAGAGAACCTGAAAAATACAGTGATGATAATACCGTTGAAACACCAACATTTTTAGAGTTGCGCGAGAGGGTAGATGAAAATGACTCATGGTTAGTTCAGTATTCTAAAACAGTACAGCAAGAAGAACTAGAGCGGGTTGTTTCATTTAAATTTGTTGATGGTGATACAGGGCAGATGTCAGTGGCAGAGATTCTAATCCATTTGTTAACTCATGGCAGTAATCACAGAGGTATGGCATCTAGGGTACTTGCGGCAAATAATTTAGAGAGACCTAAGGACACATTCACTCGCTATCTGCATCAATTAGAGCCATTAAGAAGATTTATAGTATAGCCTCTTTTTTATGGGGCGTTATATGCAAAACCTCAAGACGACATAAAGCGTATATCCAGAGTTTAATTGTCACTGAAAGTGAAGATAACAGAGATAAATGAGATGAGTCTTTTGATTTATTCGACCCTCAAATTAAATTTACGAATAGGGATTTTATGACTTACAAAGCAATTAATTTTAAAGAGAAGTTTTCTAAATTTACTGAACATTGGTCACCGCGAGTAATTGCAGAAATGAACGACTATCAATTTAAACTCGCTAAAGTTGAAGGTGAATTTGTTTGGCACGATCACCCTGATACTGATGAAGTGTTTATTGTTATTGAAGGCGAGCTAGAAATCGAATTTAGAGATGGCATTGTAAATTTAGAGTCGGGTGAAATGTTTGTAATCCCTAAAGGGGTTGAACATAAACCCCACGCGAAGACTGAATGTAAAATTATGCTTGTTGAGCCGAAAGGCGTGGTAAATACCGGTGAAGCTGGTGGTGAACTGACCGCAGCGAATGATGTTTGGGTGTAACAAACAAGTCTGATGGTGTCAGATTTGAATCAGCAGCAATTACAAACCCTGAAAAAGGCAGCACTGCGCAGTGTGTGGGTGTTTTTGCTATTAAATAGCAGTCTGTTGCTGTTGTTTTTCTTAGGTAATACAGAGTTTGTGTTTATCGCTTTAGTGATACAGATTAGCATAGTTGTTATTTGGCAATTACCCGTATTTATATTTCACGTAGTTTATAAAAAACAGCCAATATTAATATCGATCTATAAAGCATGGGCGTCATATCGTTACGTTATAGAGCAAGTGCAATGGCCTTAGTATTTAATTTATATAAAAGAAGCGTGTAATGATGGTAACTGCATTTGTAGCAAATTTGCAGGTGGCACAGTCGCGAACCTTGCAGGCGTTGTATTAAATGCGGATAAGCTTTCTGATGCTGAAAAATATAATTGCCTAATTATTAATATTTATCTGTAACAGAGACAAAATAACCGCTAATCTACTGAGATGATTACGACGTATTCTAAGAAAAGGTTTTGAGGTGTAAATTTCTTTTAATACTGCTCTTTATTTTGAGCACATTTAACCCATTTTTTAGCAAGTTGTTAAAATGAAAATGTTAGTTAGGAGAACTAATGCCACACTTTATAATGGACTGCTCTGAAAGTATCCTGAAATCCCATCATGAAGAATGTATTATTGAACAAATCTATCATGTCGCTAATTCTACAGGATTATTCGATGAAGGTGATATTAAGGTAAAAATTAATCCATTTCAAAAGTATTCCGTGGATAATATGAGAAGGTTTTATCCCTGTTTTTTCTCAAATTGATTATTCCATTATTTAGTTTTAGTTAGAAAAGGATGTCTAGCCTATGTATCAACTTTATTTTTCTCTTGCTCTAATATTTATTATTTTTAGTTTGCCCATTTATATTTACTATATAACATTAAAACTTGAACAGTTCGAAGATAAAGGTTCTAGTTTTTTCTCTTTATTTTTTGCAGAGCCAAGCTTGAGGGTAGTACTAACAGTTTTGTGCTTTCCGTTTATAGGCATTATAAGTGTTCTAAGCACTATTAAGACTTTATGTAGACGGAAGCCTGTTAAACCATCTTTGTTATTTTCTGCAATAGTCTCATTACTGTGGTTGGCATTTTTACTTGCAGGGCTTGTGCAATATTTAGGTGAATAGAAGTTAAATAAGCACGAAAATATTTAAAATTTTTATTCGCTTTTTAATGCTATTGTTTTTCTATTATGACTATTGAGTTGTTTACAAGGGATTTTAAAAGCATGAATATATTTCTTATTATTGCAGGTGTATTAAGTGGAATCGTAGCAATTTTGCATCTTGGATGTATTTATTTTGGCGCACCGTGGTATCGCTTTTTTGGTGCGGGGGAACAAATGGCGCTACTATCTGAGCAAGGTAGTATAAAACCAACCCTTATAACCAGTGGCATTACACTCGTGCTCTCAATGTGGTCAATGTATGCGTTTTCTGCTGCTGGGATTATTTTCAAACTCCCATTAACGCGTTTAGCGCTTATATTAATTACGTTCATTTATATTGCCCGGGGCATCGTCGGTTTTTTGTTTGTAAAGTCACCCCAAGGTCGAACTCCCGAGTTTTGGATTTGGAGTTCAATTATTTGTTTATCTTTAGGTGTTGTTCATCTAGTAGGACTGAAACAACAATGGGCTAGTTTGTAGGCAAATTTAAATAAAGTCATTATGATTGCAGCACATATCCAAAGTACCATCTCGTCAACAGATAAGGTGAGACAAGTTGCACTGCGCAAGATTTGATAGTGCTGTTTGAGAATAAGGCGCAAAGCTATAAATTACAACTACGGATATTCAACGTCTATATCGGTACTCTCTATATCAGTACTCTTTATATCGGTGATATCTATATTGGTACTGACTATAACAATACTATCTATATTGACACTATCTGTAGCTTTGATTCGTTAAATCTAAAAAGAGAGTTGTGTGAATGAAAGTAGAAGCATTTTTAGTTAACTCGTTTACTGCAGATGGAAGCGGAGGTAACCCTGCCGGTGTTGTATTCAATGCGGATAAACTTTCTGATGCGGAAAAACTGACTATTGCGAAAGCCGTGGGCTTTTCAGAAACGGCCTTTGTATCAGACGATGAAGAGGTCGATTTTTCGGTGTCATTTTTTACCACAACAGAAGAGGTCGATTTTTGTGGTCATGCTACGCTTGCTGTATTTTCGACTCTATTCAACCAATGTGTGATAGCTGCGGGTAATTACACGCAGAGAACCAAAGCGGGTCTACTCGGAATAACGATTGCCAATGACGGTCAAGTTACGATGGAGCAAACCTTACCTAAATACCTCGGCAGCTTTGCGTATCATGAGGTCGCTGGATTATTGGGGGTTGATGAAGCGGTTTTAGCATCAACGGCTTTACCGATAGACGTAATCACAACAGGTTTACCCGATATTATCGTTCCTGTACCACGGGGCTATCTCGATAAAATTGAAGTTAATAACGCTGCTCTCAGTGATTTTTGTAAACAACATGAAGTGATTGGTGTGCATGCATTTGAGCTTTACGATGCGCATGAAAAGCTGACTGCAAGTTGTCGAAACTTTGCACCTTTAGTGGGTATTCCAGAAGAATCAGCAACAGGGAGCGCGAGTGGTGCGCTTGCTTGTTACTTAACTAGGCATCTTTATTCTGAACACATTAATCATTTCAAATTTGAACAAGGACGACTTATGGGATGTGCCTCACATATCTCAGCATGCGTTAGATCAGACAAACAAGGTGTGAGTCAGGTGTTAGTGGGTGGATACGCCAGTGGCTTCGGAACCCAAATAATCGAAATATAGTGTATATATCTAAAACAAAAAAGCCGCGTTATTTTCATAACGCGGCTTTTTTCATATAACTGTCTCGTCCTGAAATGTGTTTACACATTTAGGACTTATTATGACCAAGTCAAATAATACACCGATCAAACGAACACAACGAGATTATTCATTAGGCTTTAAATTACAAGTTGTCGACGCTGTAGAAAAAGGCGATATGACTTATAAACAAGCCCAAAAAATTTATGGCATACAAGGTCGCTCAACTGTGCTTACTTGGTTGAGAAAACACGGTAAGATGGATTGGACTCAATCACCTAAGATGACTATGCCTAAATCACCTAAAGCCAAAGAAAGCCCCGCACAAAAAATCAAGCGTCTCGAACGAGAGCTCGAAGATGAGCACTTACGTAACCTGTTACTCAATGAAGTGGTTAATATTCTTGACGCTGAGCATGGGACAAACCTTAGAAAAAAGTATATTGCCAAGGAGCAAGAAGCCTTCAAAAGCAAAAAATAGTTAGCTTAGAACGTGCTTGCAAGCTGCTTGGGATAACGAGACAAGCAATATATCAACGAGAGAGCAGAGCTAAATTGCGTGCTATTGAACTTGCACCAGTTAAAGCGATGGTATTGGAAATACGACGCTTTATGCCGCGTTTAGGTGGAAGGAAATTATATTTTCTACTGAAACCCAAACTCATAGAGCAAGGTATAAGTTTAGGTCGAGATGCTTTTTTTAGTTACTTAAAAAGTGAACATTTATTGGTTAAACCTAAGCGTAGTTATACAAAAACGACGTTTAGTAAACATTGGATGAAAAAGCATCCTAACTTGCTTAAAGATAGACAACCATCGAGGCCAGAAGAGGTATTTGTAAGTGATATAACCTACGTTCAATCAACGCAAGGTGTTCACTATCTATCGCTGGTAACTGATGCGTATAGTCGCAAAATTATGGGATATGAACTCAGTGATGAAATGAAGGCGACAGATGTGGTTAAGGCATTAGATATGACCATCGCTAATCGTCAGTATCAATGCAGTACGATTCACCATTCAGATAGAGGGTTACAGTATTGCTCACGGGTATATCAAGTAAAGCTTAATGAAAATGGCATTACTCCATCGATGACCGATGGCTATGATTGCTATCAAAATGCATTGGCGGAGCGCATTAATGGCATATTGAAGCAAGAATTCTTACTCTATAAATGCCAAAATCTGAAAGAGCTACGTGAACTCGTCGAAGAATCAATAGTAATATACAATGAAATGAGGCCGCATTTGAGTTTAGGCATGGAAACCCCAAACCAAGTGCATAAAAAAGACCAGGAGCAAAAGCTACTGGCCTTCAATTAAAACCGTCAACGTATTTTAGGACGAGACAAACAGCTAGACTAGTCAGCCGATAATGTTTTAGCCATATCAGCACGGGCTTTACCGGCAGGTTTAATTGAACCTGCGCGTAAACCACTGTCTGGAATAGCTTCACGTTTATCGTGTGCCATAGCACCTGGTGTTGGTACTGGCTCGCTGTCTGCAACTGGTGCAGGTTTTGCCATTGCAGCGCTTGCTGAACCCTTAACTAACACTGTTCTTTCATTGTTAGGTGCTTGTTCAGCTTGCACTGGTTCGTCAGCTTTAACAGGCTCTTCAGCTTTAACAGGCTCTTCAGCTTTTACTGGTTCGTCAGCTTTTACTGGTTCGTCAGCTTTAACTGGTTCTTCAGCTTTTACTGGTTCGTCAGCTTTAACTGGTTCTTCAGTTGTTACTGGTTCTTCAGCTTGCACTGGTTCTTCAGCTTGTACTGGCTCTTCAGATTGTACTGGTTCTTCAGCTTTTACTGGTTCTTCAGCTTTTACTGGTTCGTCAGCTTGTACTGGCTCTTCAGTTTTAACTGGTTCTTCAGCTTGTACTGGCTCTTCAGTTTTAACTGGTTCTTCAGCTTTTACTGGTTCGTCAGCTTGCACTGGTTCTTCAGTTTTTACTGGTTCTTCAGCTTTTACTGGCTCTTCAGCTTTAACTGGCTCATCAGTGTTAGCTGATTCAGGCGCTTCAACTGGTTGCTCAGTTTGCGCTTGTTTAGCTTTTAATTCAGCTTCATATTCAGCAGCAGCTTGATCCGCAACAGGAATAAAGGCAGGTGTGTCACCTTTATCTTCATTTTGCTTTTCATCTTGCTCAGGACGACGACGGCGTTGTCCAGCTGCACGAAGGTGACGAGGTGAACGACGTGAGCGTGTGCGCGGCTGTGCTTGTTCATCATCAGCAACTGACTCAGCGTTTACATTTTGCTCCTCAACCGGTGTGTTGGTTTCTTCTGTTTTAACCGATTTAACGTCAGCTTTTGCAGGTTTTTCTGCTTTAACCTCAGTCTGTGCAGGCGTTTCAGATTTAACCTCTGGTACTACATCGTCTTTCGCTTCTTTCGCCTGTTTGGCAGGTTTTGCTGCTTTGTCTGTTTTCTCAGCCTGAACAGTATCACTGCTCTGAGTTGATTTTACTTCCTCGGCATTTTCGTCTTGTAAACGCACTTTCTTACGAATATTACGACGTTGACGGCGAACCTTAGGTTTAGTCTCTTTCGGTTGCTCCGTTTGCGTTTCTTGAACTGCCTCTGTTGACGTTGTTTCTACGTCATCAGTACGCTTTTCATTTCGCTTTCGGTTAGTCGAATTGCGACGGCGCTTATTACGGTTTTCGTTACTTTCTTTTTGCTCAGGAGCTGAAGTAGTGGCCGGTTTCTCTTCTTTCGCTTCAACGTCTGAAGGACGCTTATTACGAGAGTTGTTACGACGACGTTGGTTATTGCTTCTGCGACGGTTGTCGTTATTGCGACGGTTGTTGCTGCGCTGTTGTGCCGCTTTTTTCTCTTCTTGCTCTTTTTCAGTCTCTTCTTCAGAGTTGCTGAAGAGTGATTTAAACCATTTACCAATGGCTGCAAATAAACCACCGTCACTTTTCTTAACTTCTTGAGCTGGTTGTTCAGCTTTTGGAGCAGCTTGTGGCGCTGGGTTTGTTGGCATAACAACACCTTTTAACACAGGCTCTTCACGAACCGGTGCTGTGGGTGCTTTAGCCATTTCAAATGCTTCTGGCTCTGGTGCAACGACTTGCTCATAGCTAACAGTTTCAATCGTTTCATCTTTGCGTAAACGAACTACTTCATAGTGCGGTGTTTCCATGTGTTGATTTGGAATAATGACCACATCAACACTATGGCGTTTTTCAATACGGTGCACACTACGGCGTTTTTCATTTAATAAGTAAGCAGCTACCGCAACAGGTACTTGTGCGTTTACTTGCGATGTATTGTCTTTGATTGCTTCTTCTTCGATTAAACGAAGGATAGACAATGCAATTGATTCGTTTGAACGAATAGTGCCTTGACCATTACAACGCGGACACGGACCTTGGCTTGCTTCACCTAGAGATGGACGCAGGCGTTGACGTGACATTTCAAGAAGGCCGAAGCGTGAAATTTTGCCTATTTGTACGCGAGCACGGTCTGGACGTGCAGCATCTTTTAGGCGATTTTCAACTTCACGTTGGTGGCGAGGTGGTGTCATATCGATAAAATCGATAACAATAAGACCACCTAAGTCACGTAGACGTAATTGACGTGCAATTTCATCAGCGGCTTCTAGGTTCGTATTAAGCGCGGTCTCTTCGATATCACCGCCTTTGGTTGCTTTTGACGAGTTAATATCGATAGAGGTAAGCGCTTCTGTTGGATCAATAACGATTGAACCACCAGAAGGTAAGCGAACTTCGCGTTGGAACGCTGACTCAATTTGGCTTTCGATTTGGTAATGTGTGAATAATGGCACATCGCCTTGATAAAGCTTAACACGGCTCATGAAATCAGGGCGAAAGCGTTCAATATGCGCTTTAGCTTCTTCAAAAACACGGGCTTTATCAATTAAAATTTCACCAATATCACGACGTAGATAGTCGCGGATAGCACGGAAAATAACGTTACTTTCTTGGTGAATTAAGAATGGAGCAGGGCCGCTATCTGCAGCTTGTTGAATGGCATCCCAGTGAACTAAAAGCGCTTTTAAGTCGTAGTCTAGTTCCTCGAATGATTTGCCAACACCCGCAGTACGGACGATGAGCCCCATACCTTTAGGAAGTTCTAAACGGCTTAGCGCTTCTTTTAGTTCAGTACGCTCATCACCTTCAATACGACGTGAAATACCGCCGGCACGAGGGTTATTTGGCATAAGTACTAAATAGCTGCCTGCTACGCTTATAAAGGTTGTTAGTGCCGCGCCTTTTTGGCCACGTTCTTCTTTATCAACCTGAACAATTACTTCTTGGCCTTCTTTGATTACGTCACGAATATTCGGACGACCTTGGAATGTATAGCCTTGTGGGAAGTATGTGCGTGCAATTTCTTTCAGTGGAAGGAAACCATGTCTTTCCGCGCCATAATCAACAAAGGCTGCTTCTAGTGATGGTTCGATACGGGTAATTTTACCCTTGTAAATATTGGCTTTTTTTTGTTCGTGACCTGGGCTCTCTATGTCTAAATCATACAGGCGCTGGCCATCAACCAGTGCAACGCGCATTTCTTCTTGCTGCGTCGCATTGATTAGCATACGTTTCATATTGTTACTCTACTAATTTCTGTCGCTGACATGACGATATCATTTCGTCTGTTCAGTGGTTTTTGACGGTTATTCTTGTGCAATCTCACGACTGGTTAAAATCAAAAACCGACGTTGTTCGCTTACATTGAGCGTGTCTATGGTGTGGCTGACAATAACATGTTGTCACGTTATTAAATTCTTTTTGGTGCCAAAACTGCCGCGTCTTTCACGGTTTTAATTTACGAGTTCTGTTCCGAAGTCGACCATGTTCAAATTTTAATTCAATGTCTTGCTACAACAGCTTACTCTGAATGACGTTGTTACGTCGTCACTATCAGACAATTTATCTTGTTCAATTGCTTTTTCTATTCATTAATCAGCATTCGTGCTCAAATTATGCAGGCAATATATTACGCGCATCGCCGATAATTGAACGCTCGTGTTGGCTGGGTAATTATAAAAGCTTTGGAAAACTTAGCGCGGATCTGTATGATCGGCAACCCAGAATATGCATCACGAATGTTTTAATGTGGTAAAAAGCACCGTTGTTACTTGCAAACTTTATGTTCGCAGCGGTGATTATCCCACTATTACAACCGCGTTAGCAACTAAATTATTTACTTAAATCAGTGATTAGGCAATGTCAGAAAAAACCGGCTTACAAGTATCATTTGTTACCATAGGTGAAGACCACTTAGGTCAACGCATTGATAACTTTCTTATTACTCACCTGAAGGGTGTGCCTAAAAGTGCAGTTTATAAAATTCTTCGCAAAGGTGAAGTGCGAGTAAATAAAAAGCGCATTAAACCCGTTTATAAATTACAACTTGATGATGTTATTCGTATTCCGCCCATAAAAGTGGCCGAAAAAGATGAATTTGTGCCGAAAAAGCTAGATAAGGTTAAACAGCTTGAAGAGGCCATTTTATTTGAAGATAAATACTTGATGGTGATTAATAAGCCGTCAGGAATGGCGGTGCATGGCGGCAGTGGTTTAAGTTATGGCTTAATCGAGGCACTGCGAGTACTTCGCCCAGAAGAGCGCAGCCTTGAACTGGTTCACCGTCTTGACCGTGATACTTCAGGCTGTTTACTTATTTCAAAGCGCCGTTCTGTGCTTACACACTTGCATCAGCAGTTGCGTGAAAAAACCATGGAAAAAAATTATTGGGCACTGGTTGATGGGCAATGGGATGCGAAAACTAAAAACGTCACTGAAGGCTTACGTAAAAATACTTTAAAGTCTGGTGAGCGCGTGGTGCGTGTAGACAATACCGAAGGTAAACCGTCGCACACACGTTTCCGTGTTCTAGAGCGTTATGCAGAGTGTTCACTGGTGCAAGCGTCGCCGGTGACTGGGCGTACTCACCAAATCCGTGTTCATACGCAATGCAAAGGTCACCCAATTGCGTGTGATGATAAATATGGTGTGGCTGAATTTGATCAATACGTTAATAAGTTAACGGGGTTAAATCGGTTGTTTTTACATGCGCATGATTTACGCTTTATCCACCCTAAAAACGAAACAACGATGCATGTTGAAGCGCCATTAGACAAAGCGTTAAGTAACTGTATTAAAAAACTACGTGCTGATAATGAACAAATTTAAGCTGGTTATTTTTGATTGGGATGGCACAGTCATGGATTCTGTGCCGAAAATTGTTACGTGTTTGCAAAATACTGCCAAACAGCTTGGTATCGATATACCAACAGAGCAGCAAGCAAAAGATGTGATTGGCTTATCGCTAACCAAAGCGACTGAAGCACTTTTTCCTGCCTATTTACACTTAAATGATGAACTAGTCGCTGGCTATAAAGCCCAATACCGTGAGCTAGATGTCACACCTACACCGTTATTCGCTGATGTAGAAATGGTATTAAATCAGCTAAGCGACACAGGTGTGCAATTGGCTGTGGCTACAGGTAAAGGACGTGAAGGTATTGATAGATTACTTAATGAGTCGGGCCTCGGTAAGTATTTTATGAACGTAAAATGCTCAGATGATGCTATGTCAAAGCCATCCCCTGATATGCTGGAGCAAATTTTGCACGAGCAGGGCATAGCGAAAAGTGATGCTGTGATGATTGGCGATAGCCAATTGGATATGGCGATGGCGAATGCCGCTGGTATTGCCTGTATTGGTGTGAGCTTTGGTGCCCACAGTAAGGCACAGTTGCAACAACATGCGCCGATTACTGTCGTTGATTCGTATTGGCAGTTACTTAGCGTGTTGACATCTCATGCTGAAGAGTCAGTACATCAACACCAAACTCAGCCAGTACTTTAGTTAATGTGATCAGTGGCAGGCCAATAAGTGTATTTGGGTCATCGCCACTGAGCTTGTCAAATAAGCAAATACCTAATCCTTCACTTTTAAAGCTGCCAGCACAATTGTAAGGTTGCTCAGCATCGCAATATGCGCCAATTTGCTCAAGTGTTAGTGTTCTAAAAGTCACGTCGAATGGCACAACCGTCGTGATTGCGTTATTTGATTCTATATCGAAGACACTCAAACCCGTTAAGAATCTCACAGTATGGCCGCTAAATGCGGATAATTGCGCAACGGCGTTTTCTTTATTGTGTGGTTTACCTAGTATTTTATTGTTGAAAACGGCCACCTGATCAGAGCCTATCACTAAGCCATTGGTAAAATGTTCAACTGCGACACGCGCTTTTTGCTCACTTAGTCGCTTAACAAGTTGCGAGGGCGTTTCATTTTCTAGCGCTGATTCATCGATATCAGGTGAAAAACTTTCAAAAGGTAGATTTAATTTAGTTATTAATTGCTGTCTAAATGGTGAGCTTGACGCTAATATAAGTGTTGGTTTCATAAAATATTCTGGGTATAAAATGTCTTTTGGCAAGGATAAGCCACAATGAATCCGAAAACAAAGCAGAAGATCGTTAAAAACCGACTAAAATTGGTTTTTTACTTTGACTAACCAACTAACTATCTATATGATGCAGCCCCTATGCAAAAGGTGAAAATTCCCATCACTCTTCATCCCAGCAAAGCAGCACAACATCGTTTAACGTATGACGGTATTGTACCGCTTGAAAAACTTTCTCGTTTAGAGCAAGTTGTGCAGGAAGAAGCAGGTGAAATAGCGGTAAAGATTCATTGCAAAATTGATGACCAGGGTTTAGTAGTGATAAGTGGTAATTTATCAGTACATGTAACCGTAACTTGTCAACGCTGCAATGGTGAATTAGGGTTGGATTTGGATCAAGACTTTGTGTATTCGCCAGTCGGTTTGGATGCAGAGTCAGATCATCTTCCTGAAGGTTACGATGAAGTAGAACTGGACGAAAATGGCGAAATCAACGTGTTTGAGTTAATCGAAGACGAACTGATTTTGGCAATTCCTATAGTGCCTACACACAACGAAGCCTCGTGCAGTTATTCATCAGAGCCTACAAGCTTTGGTAAATTATCAGCAAAAGATGACAAACCAAATCCATTTGATATTTTGAAACAACTTAAGAAAGATTCTTAGGAGAAGACTAATGGCTGTACAAAAAAGCAAAAAGTCTCGTGCAAGACGCGGCATGCGCCGTTCACACGATGCGATCAGTGGTCCAACTTTAACTGTAGACCAAGTTTCTGGTGAGACTCACCGTCGTCACCACGTAACTGCTGACGGTTACTATAAAGGCGTTAAAGTAATTTCTAACTAAGAGATTGCTATATGCTGACCAATCTAACCATAGCGTTAGATATGATGGGGGGCGATTACGGCCCCCGTTCATCTATCCCCGCCGCCGTAAGAGCGGTAAATGCTAATACCAACTTAAGACTGATCTTATGTGGTAATCAGCAAGTTATTCTTAAAGAACTTGAAGCGCTTGATTCGCTTTCTCACCCGCGATTAATCATTCGTCATTGTAGTGAAGTTGTTACTAATGCGTGTGAACCCGCTTCAGCTGTTCGTTCAAAAAAAGATTCCTCAATGCGAGTTGCCCTTGATTTAGTTAAATCGGGTGAAGCGCAAGCCTGTGTAAGCTCGGGTAATACTGGCGCGTTATTTTTTATGGCGCATTATGTATTAAAGATGCTACCGGGTGTAAAACGACCAGCCCTTATTTCAGCCGTCCCTACTGAGCGAAAAGATCCCGTTTATCTATTAGATTTAGGGGCCAATGTGCATTGCGATGCGCAAACACTTTATCAGTTTGGCATTATGGGCTCTGTGGTCGCAGGACAAGCGCTTGGCTGTGATAATCCTCGCGTTAGTTTATTAAATATTGGCTCTGAAGACATCAAAGGGCATGAGGGAATAAAGCAAGCTGCACAACTAATGCAGCAATGTAAATATCTCAACTACACAGGTTACAGTGAAGGTAGCGATATTTTCAGTGGTAAAGCCGATGTGATTGTGTGCGAAGGATTCGTAGGTAATGTGGCATTAAAAACCTGTGAAGGGATTGCCAAACTTATCATGCATAAATTAACGAAAGCCTTACACAAACATTTTTTATACAAATGTTTGGCGTTTTTATTGCGTCCAGTGATAAAAAAGCTCTACAAGCGGGTGAACCCCGACCAGTATAATGGCGCAAGTCTGGTAGGATTGCGCGGTATTGTTGTTAAAAGCCATGGTAATGCCTCTGCAAAGGCGTTCCATGCTGCTATAGATGAAGCCGTGCGGGAAGTCGAACGCCAACTCCCTGAAAAAATCGCTGCGATTTTTGAGCAAACACATCCAACAATAAAGTAGTGCAGCATTTAAAAAACTTGTTATGCTGCCTACAAAAGAATTATTTTTTTGTTTAATGATAAGAGCAAAGTATGGCACATAAAATTGCACTCGTATTTCCAGGTCAAGGCTCACAAACTGTGGGCATGGTATCTGAACTTTTAGCCGATTCTGATATTGTTAAAGCAACATTTGCAGAAGCATCAGACGCGCTTGGCTATGATCTAGCTGCACTTGTACTTAATGGTCCAGAAGAAGAATTAAATCAAACCCATCGTACACAACCGGCCTTGTTAACTGCCAGTGTGGCAATTTACCGCCAATGGTTAGCAGCAAACCCTGATGCAGACGTTGTTATGGCTGGCCACAGTTTAGGCGAGTATTCAGCGCTTGTTTGTGCAGGCGTTGTTAGTTTAAGCGAAGCCGTCAAGCTTGTTGAAAACCGCGGTTTATATATGCAAGAAGCAGTACCAGCGGGTACCGGTTCTATGGCAGCTATTATCGGTTTAGGTGATGATGAAATTAAAGCCACATGTGAAGCATCGGCTAATGGCGAAGTGGTTTCACCAGTTAATTATAATTCACCTGGTCAAGTTGTTATTGCAGGCCACAAGGCCGCGGTAGAGCGCGCATCAGAAGCGTGTAAAGAAGCAGGTGCAAAACGTGCCTTACCGCTTGCTGTAAGCGTGCCTTCACACTGTGAGTTAATGAAACCTGCGGCAGAAAAATTAGCCGCTGATTTAGCAGCTTTAACATTTAATACACCTAAGTGTGATGTAATTAATAATGTTGACGTTAAAGCAGAGCAATCAAGTGAAGCAATTAAAGATGCGCTAGTACGTCAACTATACAGCCCAGTACGCTGGACTGAAACTGTACAGGCCCTTGTAGCGCAAGGCATTACACAAAGCTATGAATTTGGCCCAGGCAAAGTATTAACGGGTCTGGCTAAACGTATTGATAAAGCAATGGTATGCGCAGCGGTAAACACGCAAGCTACGATTGATGAAGCGAAATAAGTAGGAATAGAATGACAAATTTATTTTCTCTTGAGGGCAAAGTTGTCCTTATCACAGGTGCTAGCCGCGGTATAGGTAAAGCGATTGCGAATACCTTAGTGGCACAAGGTGCAAAAGTTGCGGGCACAGCGACAAGCGAATCAGGTGCTGCAAAAATCAGTGAGTACTTAGGCGATAATGGTAAAGGTTATGCGTTAAACGTGACTGATCCAGAGTCGATTGAAGCAACACTTGCTGCGATCAAAGCTGATTTAGGTGATATTGATGTATTAGTAAATAATGCGGGTATTACGCGCGATAATTTACTTATGCGAATGAAAGACGGCGAGTGGGATGACATTATTGACACCAACTTAAGCTCTGTTTTCCGTTTATCTAAGGCTGTTTTACGTCCTATGATGAAAAAGAAAAATGGCCGTATCATCAACATTGGTTCAGTTGTAGGCACGATGGGTAATGCGGGTCAAGCAAACTATGCTGCAGCAAAAGCAGGTGTGATTGGTTTTACTAAATCACTTGCACGCGAAGTGGCGTCTCGTGGTATCACGGTTAACGTTGTAGCGCCTGGATTTATCCAAACAGACATGACTGATGAGCTGACCGATGAGCAAAAAGCAGCCACGCTTGCAAATGTGCCAGCGGGTCGTTTAGGTCAGCCTGAAGAAATTGCAGCCGCAGTGTGTTATTTAGCATCTGACGCAGCTGCGTATGTATCGGGTGAAACATTGCACGTAAATGGCGCGATGTACATGGTTTAATGAATGTTAGCACCAAAGTGCTAACAAAAGATTATCGAAAAATGTTGAATTTTTTGTGATCTTGCTTTAAACATACTTGAATTCGCTATGAAAATAAGCGATAAATGAACAAATACCAATCAAGAGGTTTGACCAGATAAGTAATTATCAGCAAATCCTTGAATCACAGAATTATGCGGCGTAAACTACGCCGCAATCTGAAAATAACGCATTGGCGTATTTAATAAAGGAAAGAAGAATGAGCGACATCCAAGAACGCGTAAAGAAAATTATTATCGAGCAACTAGGTGTTAAAGAAGAAGAAGTAAAACATGAAGCTTCTTTCGTTGACGACTTAGGTGCTGATTCACTTGATACTGTAGAACTAGTAATGGCTCTTGAAGAAGAGTTCGACACTGAGATCCCAGACGAAGAAGCTGAAAAGATCACTACAGTTCAAGCTGCAATCGATTACGTTACAGCTCACGCTGAGTAATCAATCGCATTTTGATTTTAAGGGCAGCTTTAGGCTGCCCTTAGTCTATCTAAAGAATGATACTGAATATTTTGGTATACACCCCACCTAAAATAATTTCCTTATTGGAGGCAACCCGTGGCTAAACGTCGAGTCGTCGTAACTGGCTTAGGAATGTTGACACCGCTAGGTAATGATGTTGAATCTACTTGGCAAGGTTTGTTAAACGGTAAAAGTGGTATTCAAACTATCACGCATTTCGATACCTCAAGTTTCGGCACCAAATTCGCAGGTTTGCTGAATGACTTTGATGCATCAGCTTACATGTCACCGAAAGATGCAAAAAAAATGGATTTGTTTATCCAATATGGCATTGCAGCGGGTGTACAAGCACTACAAGATTCTGGCTTAGAAATCACTGACGAAAACGCGACACGCGTTGGCGTCGCAGTGGGTTCGGGCATCGGTGGTTTAACGTTAATCGAAGAAAACCACGTAAAACTATTAAACAGTGGTCCGCGTAAGCTTTCTCCGTTCTACGTACCGTCGACCATCATTAACATGATTTCGGGTCACTTATCGATCATGCATGGGCTACGTGGTCCTAATATCTCAATCGTTACGGCCTGTACAACAGGTTTGCATAACATTGGCCACGCAGCGCGTATGATTGCATACGGTGATGCTGATGCGATGGTTGCGGGTGGTGCTGAAAAAGCATCTACGCCAATTGGTATGGGCGGATTTAATGCAGCTCGTGCATTATCAACACGTAATGATGATCCACAAGCCGCATCTCGTCCGTGGGATAAAGACCGCGATGGTTTTGTTCTGGCCGATGGTGCAGGTGTTATCGTACTGGAAGAGTATGAGCATGCAAAAGCGCGTGGTGCAAACATATATGCAGAGCTTGTAGGTTTTGGTATGAGTGGTGATGCTTACCACATGACCTCACCGCCAGAAGATGGCGCTGGGGCAGCACTTGCTATGGAAAATGCGTTGAAAGATGCACAAGTAAATGCTGACCAAGTGGGCTACATTAACGCGCATGGTACTTCAACGCATGCAGGTGATAAAGCTGAAACATCGGCTGTTAAATCAATTTTTGGTGATGCAGCAAAAGATGTGATGGTTAGTTCGTCTAAATCAATGATGGGTCATTTGTTAGGTGCAGCGGGCTCTGTTGAGTCTATTATTACTATTTTGTCTTTACAAGACCAAAAAGTAAGCCCAACAATTAACCTTGATAACCCTGATGAAGGGTGTGATTTAGACTATGTACCGCACACGGCACGTGACGCTAAATTGGATTATGCACTGTGTAATTCGTTTGGTTTTGGTGGTACTAATGGCTCGTTGCTATTTAAAAAGGTATAATTGCCGGTAACAACGGACTAAATTAAGAAGAGCCCAGTTGTTTAACTGGGCTTTTTTATATGAGTAAATTTAAACAAACAATAATTATAACCAACGACCACACCATGGTCAGCTTTCAAGATCGTGGTCTTAACTATGGTGATGGCTTCTTCACGACGGCTCGCATTAATGATGCCAGTATAGAGCACTGGCCATTACATAAAGCCCGTTTAATAGAATGTGCAGCGCGCTTAGCATTCCCAACTTTAGATTTCATGGCAATAGAAAATGCCTCGCTTCAGGCCATAGGCGATATGCAATCAGGCATTTTAAAAATTGTTATTACCCGCGGCAGTGGCGGCCGAGGTTACGGCTTACCTGAAGCGCCTTCGATTCAAGTTCTTATCACGGTATTACCTGCTGTTGCACATTATAAAACATGGCAAGAGCAGGGGGTTTCACTCGCTATAAGCAGTATTAAACTTGCACATCAGCCTGTGCTTGCTGGTTTAAAAACCTTAAACCGCCTCGAGCAAGTGCTCATTAAAAATCAAATGAACACACTTAATTGCGACGATGTTGTGGTGCTTGATATTAATGACAATGTAATAGAAAGCTCTGCTGCTAATTTATTTGCGATAAAAAATGAACAGATTTTTTCGCCACAATTAAATAACTGTGGGATTACTGGGGTTTACCTAAAATCGTTATGTGCTAAGTTAGCAATTGAGTTTAAACAAATTAGCGTAGAAGAGTTATTAGCGATGGATGCGGTTTTTATGTGTAATAGCTTAATGGGTGTTGTGCCTGTTGCAGCCATTATGGATACACAGTTTGACATTACTCGAAGTAAAGCATTATTAGCGACCCAGTTTGCCAAGGAGAATGTGTGATAAAAGTCATTGTTAGCGTGCTTTTATTAGCATTGCTATGTTGTGGTATTGGCTATCAACAACTTCAAGCAGCATTGAGTATGCCATTAAATGTTACTAACAGCACTCTGTTTAAAGTGGACCGCGGAACAGGATTTAATCAATTATGCAAACAGTGGCAAAGTAAGCAATGGCTTGACAGTTGTTTTAAATTTCAGGTGCTTGCAAAGTTAGACCCGACCTTAACGGATTTAAAAGCAGGCTTGTATGAGCTTGATTCTACCTCTGTAATCGATAATATTCGCCGCATTAATCAAGGCGCTCAAGTCAGCTTTAGTTTTACTATTATTGAAGGGCAACCACTGAGAGAAGTAATTACCAACATTGCTAAGCAAACTCATTTAAAGCAAGACCTTGATGAAGAGAATTTAGCAAAGCAAATTAGCAATAAAGATGAAAATTTAGAAGGTTGGTTATTCCCTGATACGTACCACTATCATAGTGAAGACACGGCCAGCAGTGTATTAAAGCGTGCCTACTCTAAAATGCAAACAGAGCTCGATAATGCGTGGCAAAATAGAGCACACGATTTAATCTTGAACTCACCGTATGAGGCACTAATACTTGCCTCAATTATCGAGAAAGAAACAGGGCTTGCAAGTGAAAGGCCCTTAATATCGGCTGTTTTTACGAATCGGTTAAAGAGCAATATGCGCTTACAAACAGACCCAACGGTAATTTACGGCATCGGAGCCGACTTTGATGGTGATATTAAACGTAAAGATTTAACCACTTACACACCGTATAATACGTATAAAATTAAAGGGCTGCCGCCAACGCCGATTGCCATGCCATCGCGAGCGGCATTACTTGCAGCGGTGAATCCGCCTGAGTCAGAGTATGTTTATTTTGTGGCGAAAGGCGATGGGAGCCATCAATTTTCAAAAACATTGAAAGAGCATAATCGTGCTGTGCAGCAGTACCAATTAAACAAATAACCAGAATAGAGTCATATGACAGCGAAATTTATAGTGATTGAAGGTCTTGAAGGGGCTGGAAAATCAACGGCAATCGCCGTGTGCCAAGCTTACCTACAGCACAAGCAGGTTGAATTTATTAATGTACGTGAGCCAGGTGGTACCCCTGTGGCGGAAGCACTACGTCACATTGTAAAACAGGCCCATGAAGAGCAAATAACGGGTGAGACAGAATTGCTTATTATGTACGCTGCACGGTCTCAACTTGTTGCGAATGTTATTAAACCTGCAATCGATAAAGGGACCTGGGTACTGGGAGACCGTCATGATCTCTCATCGCAAGCCTACCAAGGGGGTGGTCGTGGTATTGAGCAATCAAAACTCTCTTTTTTGGCTGATATGGTTTTAAAAGGCTTAAAGCCAGACTTAACAATATATTTAGATATTGACCCTGCTGTGGGACTTGCACGTGCGAAGGGACGCGGAGAACTTGATCGAATTGAACAAGAAGCGCTCGGCTTTTTTGAACGTACACGTGAGCGTTATTTGGCACTTGCTGAACATGATCCCAGTATTCAAACTGTTGACGCAAATAAAGCGATGCCTGAAGTGCATGCTGCCATCACCACGGTACTTGATACCTTTTTTGAGAGTTTAAAATAATATGCCATTGCCTTGGCTTGAACCCTTACAACAGCAGTTAGCACAGAGCTACTCTCAGCATCGTTTTCACCATGCGCAATTGTTTAATGGTGATAAAGGGGTTGGCAAGCAGCGCTTAGTAGAGCAGTTAGCTGATGGTTTGTTATGTGCCTCAGCCAATAATTTGGTTGCCTGTGGTCATTGTAAAAGTTGTTTGTTAAATCAAGCAGGCACGCATCCCGATAAACGGGTGGTTAAAGTAGACGGGCAAACGATCGGTGTTGATGAAATTCGTGATATTACCGATTTTATAAACCATTCAGCTGCTCAAAACGGTAATAAGGTGGTTGTACTTGAGCAGTGCCATAAAATGACCACAGCCGCTGCCAATGCGCTATTAAAAACGCTTGAAGAGCCAAGTTTACACCGCTACCTATTATTAACCTGTGAACAAATCGCGCAATTACCTGCGACCATACTCAGTCGTTGTGCTGTGCACGAAGTGAAAGTTAATATAGAAACTACGACACAATGGTTAGCCTCCCTAGATATTCCTAATTATTCTTGGTTAGGTTTGTTTTCGCAACAACCACTCCTTGTAGAACAATGGCAAAATGAACAGCAATTAGAGTCTATTGATACACTCTATAAATTTGCAACTGAGATAAAAGACAGCCATAATTTCAGTGCGTTAGTCGACATACTGAATAAAGATACAAGTTTGGTTAATGTCTTTACTTTGTTTTTAACTGAGCATCTAAAAACGCAATTAGTATTGGGAATGGATTTTTTCAGCTATCAAAAAGCGCAATCTGCAATTTCTGAGTTTATTTATAACAGCTCACATGTGCTTGGTTTGAATATGCCGCTGGCCATTTCGCAACTAGCGTTTTCTTTACGTGAAAGCCATAATTAGGACATATTGTGCAAGAATTATTAGTAGATATCGAAGATTTAGAAGAATTATATCGCTGTTACATGCCTTTCATAAAAAATGGTGGTTTGTTTGTACGTACTAATATGCGGTTTGAAATGGGGCATTCATTGGCTTTAAAAGTGACATTACCAGATGCTTTAGAAGATGACGTAATTACTGGGAAGGTTGCTTGGATAACCCCACAAGGTGCACAAAGCTCGAATCCGCCAGGTATTGGTATAAGCTTTATCGACGATAAAACCAATTTAAATGCCAAGATCGAAAAACTGCTGGGTACTATGTTAAACTCTGACAATCCGACGTATACCATGTAAAAAAGTAGTACCATGATTGTAGATTCTCATTGTCATTTAGACCGTCTTGACTTCGACAAACTCGACCTTAATTTAGACCAAGTACTTGAAAACGCACGTGCAAAGCAAGTCGAACACTTTTTATGTGTTAGTGTGACTTTGGAGCAGTTTCCAAGCATGCTTGAAAAAATTAAAGATTATCCAGATGTATCCGCTTCGTGTGGCGTACACCCTCTTGATCAAAAAGATGCACTTGATAAACATCGACTGATCAACCTTGCTACTCACGATAAAGTCGTTGCAATTGGTGAAACAGGTCTTGATTATTATTACTCAAAAGAAACGCATATCGTTCAGCAAGAGAGCTTTGTTGGGCATATAGACGTTGCTAATGAGCTTAACAAACCCCTTATCATTCACACTCGAGATGCGCGTGAGGACACAATTAACCTGATGCGCGCTCATAATGCTGAAAAATGTGGTGGTGTACTGCATTGTTTCACTGAAGATTGGGATATGGCTAAGAAAGCGATTGATATGGGCTTTTATATTTCGATTTCAGGCATTGTCACATTTAAAAATGCCGTTGAACTAAAAGACGTTGTGAAGAAAATCCCATTAGATCGGCTCTTAATCGAAACAGATTCGCCTTATTTAGCTCCTGTACCATACCGTGGAAAAACAAACCAACCCGCGTATGTAGAAGACGTTGCGTATTATATTGCTGAGTTAAAAGGGCTTACTTTTAACGAATTGTCTAACGCCACGACAGATAATTTCTATTCACTGTTTAAGCAAGTAAAAAGGGCTTAACAATGACCGGCGTATCAAATTTACCTCAACTTATTATGGGGCCTATGGTACGCCGTGCAGATCCTCATCAAGTTTGTTTTCAGTTTGTAACAACCCGAAATAGTGATTATAGAATTGAGTTTGAGGGCCTTGAATCTACCTGTCATCATGAGGTCATTCAATTAGGCGAGGCTCTCTTTCTTCACTATGTCATTGTTTTACCAACCTCACAGCCATTTGGGGTTGATTCACTGATCTATTATTCACTTCATGATCGTGATAAAAGCCTCGATTTATCTGCATTTTGCTACGAACGTGCCGATTTTCCTGCATTTGTAATTCCTAATAGACTCGATAAAATCTTACATGGTTCGTGCCGTAACCCCCATCATCCTGCTAAAGATAGTTTGGTGGCAGCCGACACGTGGCAAAATGAGCAGCGACAATCGCTAAGCGCGGGTGCTGATTTACTTTTGTTATCGGGTGATCAAGTATACGCAGATGATGTTGCAGGGCCGATGTTACTGGCGATAGAAAAAATCATAACGCTGTTTGGGATCTTTAAAGAGCCGCCGCTTAAGCTCAATTTACCCGCTTGTTTTAGCGAACAGCTTTATAGTCGCCACCTTTATTTACCTAAAGTGCCTTGGCAAAATCGCAGCAAATGGGGAGTCGGTTATTGGCTTAAAAAAGATGAGCCTCATTTTTCTAGTTTAAAAGCTGAAAATCATTTAGTACATTTTCAAGAGTTCATTGCACTTTATATACTTAACTTTAGTGCTGTTTCGTGGCAGCTAATTGATTTTGCACAGACAGATTGCCCAACACTGCCGCCTAAACAAGCCACGCAATTTCAGCTTGAAAAGGATGCACTCCTTGGCTTTGCGGATGGGTTGAATAAAACACAGCGGTTGTTTGCTAATGTATCAACCCTGATGATGTTTGACGACCATGATGTTACAGATGACTGGAATTTAACGGCAGGGTGGGAGCACGCTATCTATCAACACCCAGTCAGCCGACGAATCGTTAATAACGGCTTAATAAGTTATTGGTTAATGCAAGGAATTGGTAATGATGCGGGTGAAAAAACGCTGTCTTTGTTATCTGCGTTCACAAAAAGCTTTGACGGCCAAACATGGCAGTTCAAAGAGTTCGATAAGCTGATCCTCAATTTCAATTATTGGCATTACGAGCTCAATACCATTCCTAAAGTGGTGGTGCTTGATACGCGCACCCATCGCTGGCGTAATGAGCAAAACTTTAATGAGCCTTCAGGTTTACTCGACTGGGAACGCTTAACCGAACTTGAAGAAAGTTTACTTTCGCATGATAAGGTTATTATCGTTTCTCCAGCGCCCGTATTTGGGGTGAAATCAATAGAAGCGATTCAGGCTATGTTTAATTTTTGTGGTCAGCCTTTATTAGTTGATGTTGAAAACTGGATGGCTCACGAAGGCTCTGCTAAAAAGTTACTCGATACATTTCGGCGTGAAGATACACCGAAAGAAACATTAATTCTTTCTGGCGATGTCCATTATTCATTTTGTTTTTCTGTTCAAAAGCGCTTTGGGAAACATAAAAACCGTATTTGGCAATTAACGGCCAGTGGTATTAAAAATGAGTTCCCGCGAAAACTTATTAACG
Organism: Pseudoalteromonas sp. JSTW; assembly: GCF_013423925.1. Classification (NCBI taxonomy): domain Bacteria; kingdom Pseudomonadati; phylum Pseudomonadota; class Gammaproteobacteria; order Alteromonadales; family Pseudoalteromonadaceae; genus Pseudoalteromonas; species Pseudoalteromonas sp. JSTW. The sequence goes on along the minus strand of NZ_CP058972.1, from coordinate 1,974,313 downwards.
TACTCGATAAGCTTGATTCAATTTTATATGCCCCGAAAAGTCCCCTTAATTTTTTTACTAAGCGCTGGCAGATGGAAGTTGATAAACATCAAACTAAAGGCGACGGGCAAAAATACCTTGTAAGTAATGCGGCTATCAGCTTGATTGAACTTAATGACGGGTTGCTTGCAAAGTATGAGCTTATTCACGCTGATAACCAAATTACTGAATTTGATTTAAATGATCATTAATCAATTTCTTGTCGGTTAGCTTTTACATATTTAGCCACGTTACTCACGGTATCAAGCCAAAAACCATTGTCTGGGTTTTGTAAATACACGATAAGCTTCTCAAGTGCTTCGCTGTCTGTGGTGTACTGACTGCTTTTACCCACCTCATGCCCCGCAAGAATAATCCAGCTGTTATTTGTACGGTGCTGCTCAAGCATGGTTTTTATTTGTTCAAAGGTAAGGCCATCAATCGCTAAGCTAGTAAGCTGAGTAAAATCGGTAAAATTAGGGTTGTTGGCGGTTTCATCTAGCCAAGTTCGACCTGTTTCGAAGTGCCTGGCAATAACAGGCACATAACTTTTTGTGTTAGCACCACGCCCTACAAATGTGTTTCCACACGGATATGCGAACGAGGTTGGTTCAATGCCCAACGTATGCTTGATATAGTCTTGCGCTTTTAGAATATCTTGTTCTATGCCTTTGAGCGTAATTTGCTCAAGAGAAACCCCCTGTTTACGCAACCACTCAAAATTGCCGGTGCATAAATGGCTGGTAGTGTGGTTCGCTATCTCATGCCCAGACTTTACTGCCACTTGCCATTTTTCAACGCGTTCTTTGACATTAAAAGGGAGACATAAAAGGTGGCCTTAACCTGATACTTGTCTAATAGTGCTAACCCTGTGTCTACCTGACTGTGTCTGGCATCATCAAAGGAAATACTAATGGCGTTCTTTGCCTTATTAGGATAGCTAAAGCCTTCGTATTGGCTGTTTTTTGCAATACTTTGGAAGCTTATAAAAACGGGAAGTAATACACACAGCGGTTTTAACATGGAGGATCCTTTTTAGTTATTTTATTAATGAAATCAAAAAGGATTATGTTTGGCTATGCGACTTTTGAATAAAAAACGCCCAGAACGAATCCGCATTGTTCTGGGCTTAGGGGGTGGCTCTTGCGAGCCTGCGCTAACTTTAAAAAAACACCTTCTAAATTCAGTAGGGAGAAGTAGAAAGTACTTTTAAGTGTAGTTAATGAGATGAAAATTGCACTATAAATGTACAAATTTTATACTGATTTAAAATCAAGTTGTTACCTTTGTTTACCCAAAGTAGAACCGTGTTTATACAGCGTTTATTCGCATGTTATACCCATGTTATCAACTGGGTATTTTGCACGAGATCGCGTGGTAAAGAGTTTTTAATTTTATTTTTTTGCCATTTACCTAAACCCACGGGACAGCCACACAGCAATAACACAACTTCACCATTGTCTTGAACCGGTTTCTCAAGACGGATATCTTTACCATTGAAGTAATCATTTGCTTGAGAAGCTGTCATTTCATAAGTGTTTTTATCGCAATATTGGCCAAATACTGTGGCAAACTCATGCGTTAAGCGCACACCCCCTTTGTGGATCACACCAATTTGGATTCCTAAGCGGGAATATTTGATTTTATCTTGAAGTGCATTAAAGGATTCAGGAAATAACCAAAGTTCTTTGTCACGCTGCATTAAGCTGCCTGGCAGTGATTTTAGACCGAACTGTTTTTTAATTGTTTGCATAAATGCTTGGCTTTGTTTTTTATCAAACGCCGTAAATGGAAATGCCCCTTTTTTGACTTTTTGATTCGGGTTATCAACTGAGGCTACTTTTTTGAATTTTGCGATAAAGAAGCCTTCGCTATCGTATGTTTGTGGCCATACGTGTAAGTAGCCCTCAGGGGTTGTCGCCTTATTTGCCCCTTCGAATAAACAATCAAGTGGCTGTACTTCAACACAGTTAGGAAATGTGTCTAATAAATACTGACAAACATGCTGGTTTTCAAGTGGGGTTAGGGTACAGGTTGAATAAACGAGTGTACCGCCAGGCTTCAATGCATAAAACGCACTTTTAATGAGTGCTTTTTGAACCGCTGCAATATCGATGTTAGATTCAATGGACCAATTTTTAAGGGCGTCTGCATCTTTACGAACGGTGCCTTCACCAGAACACGGTGCGTCGAGTAAAATGCTATCAAAGCATTCATACATGTAATCACCAAAGATCACACCATCAAAATGTGACAGCGCACAGTTACCCACGCCCATGCGTTTAAGTGTGGCAGCCAGTACTTTTAAGCGTGATGACGACAATTCATTCGCGACTAAAACCCCTTGATTATTCATCATGGCGGCAATTTGTGATGTTTTAGAACCCGGCGCCGACGCCATATCAAGTACCGCATCGCTGTGCTGTACTTCTGTTCTAAGTGCAACCGGGGGGAGCATTGAACTTGCTTCTTGTACATACATAGCGCCACTTAAATGCAAGTCAGTATTGCCTATGGCAAGAGCGGATTCCTCTTCGCTTGGTCGCGTTAACCAAAACCCTTCTTCGCACCACGGAATGGCCGTTAACTCCCAGCCTTTGCGTGCGCATTGGCGCTGAAACTCTTCAACAGACATCTTTAATGTATTAACGCGTACAGAGCGTCTGAGCGGGCGCCTACAGGCAGCAATAAAATCGTCTAGGGATAAATGTGCAGGAAGGTAGCTTTTTACATCATCAATAAATGAATCGGGAATAAATGTATTAGCGTCCACGAAAGGGCTCTCAAGTCACGTGATAATGTGCTGATCATATCATTTTTGATGTGTACGGGGGACTTTTTTATAGTTTTACACGTATGACTAAACTGTCGACACTTCCCCCCTATAAACACTGTTTATGGTCAATATTTTCAAAAGATATCACTTTATGTCGACATTTAGCTGTTTTTTTAGCCTGTTTTCATGGTCTGAAGGTTGACAGTTTATACGATAGCGCGCATAGTGACGTTATTAATTGTCGACAATCTAAATTCAGCACGTTTAAAGAAGTGACTATGACAGAGCAAAAAGCCAACGATAACTATAACGATATCACGATAACGACAGCGTCAGACCAAGTGTTTGTCGACATGCGCCGTGAAATAGTTCAAGGCACTATTGAACAGGGTAGTAAAATTTCTGAGCCTGAACTTGCGAAGCGTTATGGCGTTAGTCGCGCTACATTACGTGAAGCACTTAATCGTTTAGAAAGTTGCTACTTAGTTGAACGTAAAGCAAACGTGGGTTGTCGTGTTGTGGCACTGACTGCTGAGCGACTTATTGAAGTGTATCAGGTTCGTAGTGCGCTTGAAGGTCTTGCGTGTCGTTTAGCTGCCGACAATATGGAGCCACAAGAAGTGCAAGGTTTAAAGCAGTTACTTAATCAACACTTGCAAACACAACGTGTCAAAGAAGGTGAATCTTACTACCAAGAAGCGGGTGACCTTGATTTTCATTATCGCATAATCAAAGGCTCTAAAAACGCACACTTAATTCATCTTTTATGTAATGAGTTGTATCAGTTAATCCGTATGTACCGTGTACAAATGGGCATGGCGGGGCCTCGCGTATCAAAGGCTTTTGATGAGCATCTTGCAATTATTAATGCCATTGAAAATCATGATGGGGAGTTAGCTGAAATGCTAATGAAGCGCCATATAAGCGCTTCTCAGGCCAATATACAGACTAAGTTTGATTTACACGCGGCAAAAAAATAGCCGAGTTGTCGTCAAACCGTCACAGATTAATTTTAAAAATTAGACACAGCCAAAGAGCTGTGACCGTTCAAAGATAGGAGTTATCCAATGTCAGCAGGATTAAAGTTCAAACAGGCGATAGCCAACAATAAGCCACTGCAAGTGGTCGGCACTGTCAATGCGTATTGTGCCATGATGGCTGAAAAAACAGGCCACCAAGCGTTATACCTCTCAGGCGCTGGTGTGGCTAATGCATCATACGGCATGCCAGATTTAGGCATGACCAGCCTAGACAACGTACTTGAAGATATTCGTCGAATTACCAGCGCTACCGACTTACCGCTTCTTGTTGATGCCGATACAGGCTGGGGCGGGGCATTTAACATTGCGCGTACAGTTAAAGAAATGACGAAAGCGGGCGCGGCGGGTTTTCATATTGAAGACCAAGTAGCACAAAAGCGCTGTGGTCATCGTCCAAATAAAGAAATCGTTTCTAAAGATGAAATGGTTGACCGTATTAAAGCCGCGGTTGATGCAAAAACGGATAGCGATTTTTACATTATGGCGCGTACTGATGCATTCCAAAAAGAAGGCCTAAATGCAGCTATCGACCGTGCAGCAGCTTGTGTTGAAGCGGGCGCTGACGCAATTTTTGCTGAAGCAGTTCATGATTTAGCCGATTATCAAGCGTTTGCGAAAGCGTTAAATGTGCCAATCCTTGCGAATATCACAGAATTTGGCCAAACACCGATTTATACCAAAGAGCAGTTAAGTGAAGTGGGTGTTGAAATGGTGCTTTACCCATTAAGTGCATTCAGAGCCATGAACAAAGCAGCACTTAACGTGTATGCATCTATTCTTAACGAAGGCTCACAACAAAGCCAAATCGATAATATGCAAACACGTGCTGAGTTATATGAGTTTTTAGACTATCACTCATATGAAAATACACTTGATAACCTTTTCTCAGCTAAAAAATCATAACGACAACATTGAAGGAGAACACTCATGGTAGATAAAGCATTAGGCGGCGCAGGTTTACGTGGTCAAGTAGCAGGTGAAACAGCTCTGTGTACAGTAGGTAAGTCAGGCTCTGGTTTAACGTATTGTGGTTATGATATTAGTGAACTGGCTGATAAAGCCCAGTTTGAAGAAGTCTCTTTTTTACTATCGCGCGGTGAATTACCAACAACCGCAGAGCTTACTGAATATAAAGCTAAATTAAAAACACTTCGCGGTTTACCAGACGCACTAAAAACAGTACTAGAAAACATTCCTAAAGATGCACACCCAATGGATGTTATGCGTACGGGTTGCTCTATGCTAGGTAACCTAGAAATGGAGCAAGATTTTAGTGAAGCCAATGATGCAATCGACCGCATGGTCGCTGTATTCCCAAGCATTATTTGTTACTGGTACCGTTTTAGTCATGACGGTGTACGTATTAATACTGAAACAGATGATGATTCGGTTGGCGCACATTTCTTACATTTATTACATGACAAAGCGCCATCGGCATTATTTGAGCAAGTAATGAATGTTTCGCTCATTCTATACGCAGAGCACGAGTTTAATGCATCGACATTCACAGCGCGTGTGTGTGCTTCAACTTTGTCTGATATTCATTCATGTGTGACAGGTGCAATTGGTAGTTTGCGTGGTCCACTACATGGCGGAGCGAACGAAGCTGCGATGGATATGATTGAAAGCTTTACGAGCGCCGATCAAGCTGAAGAAGCATTAATGGGCATGCTTGAGCGCAAAGATAAGATTATGGGTTTTGGTCATGCCATTTACCGCGAGTCTGACCCACGTAACGTGATCATCAAAAAATGGTCTGAAAAACTGGCAGCAGAAGTGGGTGATACTGTGTTATACCCGGTATCTGTTCGTTGTGAAGAAGTTATGTGGCGCGAGAAAAAATTGTTCTGTAACGCTGATTTCTTCCATGCATCAGCGTATCACTTCATGGACATTCCAACGAAGTTGTTCACGCCTATTTTCGTGATGAGCCGTGTAACAGGTTGGACTGCTCATGTTAAAGAGCAGCGTGCTAATAACCGTATTATCCGCCCAAGCGCTGATTACACGGGCCCAGAAGCACGAAGCTATACGCCAATTACTGAGCGTTAATAACACCAATCAAACCAATGACAGGGGCGGCTAAGCCGCCCTTTTATAAAAGGGCATAAAAACACTAAAAACAAGCCCAACTTCCTTCATCGTCACCAAGTACAAGTAGAGTCATCATGAATACAGAATATAGAAAACCATTAGCAGGCACCGGCGTTGATTATTTTGATACTCGCGCTGCTGTTGATGCTATTAAGCCAGGCAGCTACGCCACACTTCCTTACACATCACGCGTATTAGCTGAAAACTTAGTTCGCCGCTGTGAACCTGAAATGTTAAACGATGCACTTTCGCAATTAATTGAACGTAAACGTGACCTAGATTTTCCGTGGTTTCCTGCACGAGTCGTGTGTCATGACATTTTAGGCCAAACAGCGCTGGTTGATTTAGCCGGTTTACGCGATGCAATTGCCGCTAAAGGCGGCGATCCTGCGAAAGTAAACCCAGTGGTACCTACTCAATTAATCGTTGACCATTCGTTAGCAGTAGAACACGCAGGTTTTGAACCCGATGCGTTTGAAAAAAATCGCGCCATTGAAGATCGTCGTAACGATGATCGCTTTCACTTTATAAACTGGACAAAAACGGCATTTAAGAACATTGATGTTATTCCACCGGGTAACGGCATCATGCACCAAATCAACTTAGAGAAAATGTCGCCAGTTATTCAAAAACGTGATGGCGTTGCATTTCCAGACACCTTAGTCGGCACAGACAGCCATACTCCTATGGTTGATGCATTAGGCGTTATTGCTGTGGGCGTGGGCGGGCTTGAAGCTGAAAGCGTCATGCTTGGCCGTGCTTCGTACATGCGCTTACCTGATATTGTTGGTGTTGAACTTACCGGTAAACCACAACCAGGCATTACTGCAACCGATATCGTACTTGCGATCACGGAGTTTTTACGTAACGAGAAAGTTGTTTCAACTTACCTTGAGTTTTATGGTGAAGGGGCTGATGCACTGACGTTAGGTGACCGTGCAACGATTTCAAACATGACACCTGAATTTGGTGCCACAGCAGCTATGTTCTATATTGACGACAACACACTTGATTACTTGCGTCTAACCGGCCGCGAAGAAGAGCAAGTTAAGCTGGTGGAAACCTATGCAAAAGAAACTGGCTTGTGGAGCGATAGTTTAAAAACGGCTGAATATGAACGTGTTTTAACGTTCGATTTATCATCCGTTGGCCGTAATATTGCGGGCCCATCTAATCCACACCGTCGTGTTGCAACCAGTGACCTAGCTAAAGCAGGGATCACAGGGGTTGTTGAAAATGAAGCAGGCTTAATGCCTGATGGTGCATGTATTATCGCAGCAATTACGAGCTGTACTAATACCAGTAATCCGCGTAACGTGATTGCTGCTGGTTTACTTGCGCGCAATGCGAACGCGAAAGGTTTATCACGTAAACCGTGGGTTAAAACCTCTTTGGCACCAGGTTCTAAAGCGGTTAAATCATACCTTGAAGAAGCCAATTTATTACCAGAGCTTGAAAAGTTAGGCTTTGGCATTGTGGCATTTGCATGCACAACCTGTAATGGGATGAGTGGCGCGCTTGATCCTAAAATTCAACAAGAAATTATTGACCGTGACTTATACGCAACTGCTGTGTTGTCGGGTAACCGTAACTTCGATGGTCGTATTCACCCTTATGCCAAACAAGCGTTCCTTGCGTCACCTCCCTTAGTGGTTGCTTATGCCATTGCAGGTACTATTCGTTTTGACATCGAAAAAGACGTATTGGGAATCGATTCACACGGCAACGAAATCCGCTTAATGGATCTATGGCCATCAGATGAAGAAATTGATGCAGTGATTAAACAAAGCGTTAAACCTGAACAATTTAGAAAGGTTTACGAGCCTATGTTTGATTTAAGTGTTGATTATGGTGAAGACAACGACCCACTTTATCAATGGCGTCCGCAAAGCACTTATATTCGTCGCCCGCCATATTGGGAAGGTGCATTGGCTGGTGAGCGTAGTTTAACTGATATGCGTGCATTAGCTGTATTAGGTGACAATATTACGACTGATCACTTATCACCCTCCAATGCAATCTTAGCATCAAGTGCTGCGGGTGAGTACCTTGCTAAAATGGGCTTACCCGAAGAAGACTTTAACTCGTATGCTACTCACCGAGGGGATCACTTAACTGCTCAACGTGCAACGTTTGCAAACCCTAAACTATTGAACGAAATGGTTAAAGAAAATGGTGAAATAAAGCAAGGTTCTTATGCTCGTATTGAGCCTGAAGGTAAAGTGACCCGTATGTGGGAGGCTATCGAAACCTACATGGCGCGTAAACAACCACTCATCATTGTGGCGGGTGCTGATTATGGTCAAGGTTCATCACGTGACTGGGCTGCAAAAGGAGTTCGTCTTGCTGGTGTACAAGTTATCGCTGCAGAAGGCTTTGAGCGAATTCACCGCACAAACCTTATTGGTATGGGTGTGTTACCACTTGAATTTAAAGCGGGCACAACACGAACTACATCAGGCATTGATGGTAGTGAGACCTTTAGCGTTAAAGGCGAGCCAACACCTGGTGCGACATTAACTCTGCTCATTACACGCACAAGTGGTGAGGTGGTTGAAGTACCGATGACCTGTCGCTTAGACACAGCCGAAGAAGTATCAATATACTCAGCTGGTGGTGTACTTCAGCGCTTTGCTCAAGACTTTTTAGAGTCTGAGGAGCATTAATTATGGCCTTTAAACCACAAATTAAAGTGCCTGCTACTTATATGCGTGGCGGCACCAGTAAAGGGGTGTTCTTTAATTTAACTGATTTACCTGAACCTGCCCAAGAGGCAGGTGAAGCACGCGATAATTTACTTCTGCGTGTTATTGGTAGCCCAGATCCATACGGTAAACAAACGGATGGTATGGGGGGAGCTACATCAAGCACCAGTAAAACCGTTATTTTATCGAAGAGCAGCAAGGACGATCACGATGTTGATTATCTTTTTGGTCAAGTTGCTATCGATAAGGCATTCGTTGATTGGAGTGGTAACTGCGGTAACTTAACCTCTGCAGTGGGCGCATTTGCGGTGAGTAATGGCTTGGTTGATGCCAGCAAGATTCCAGATAACGGCGTTGTAGAAGTTAAAGTTTGGCAAGTAAATATTAGTAAAACCATCATTGTACATGTCCCCATTACCCATGGTGAAGTTCAAGAAACAGGTGATTTTGAACTAGATGGTGTGACATTCCCTGCAGCCGAAGTAAAGCTTGAGTTTATGGATCCGGCTGATGGTGAAGGCGCGTTATTCCCAACGTGTAATCTCGTTGATGAACTCGACGTTCCGGGCGTTGGAGTACTATCTGCGACCATGATTAATGCGGGCATTCCTACTGTATTTATTAATGCCAGTGAAATCGGTTATGACGGTACTGAGCTTCAAGATGCTATCAATAGTGATGCTTCAGTCCTTGAAAAGCTAGAAACAATTCGCGCCTATGGTGCGCTAAAAATGGGTTTAATTCAGCACGTAGATGAAGCTAAAGCACGCCAGCATACACCTAAAGTTGCGTGGGTTGCACCCGCTAAAAGCTACCATGCATCCAGTGGAAAAGAAGTAACAGCCGACAGTATTGATTTACTCGTTCGTGCTATGTCGATGGGTAAACTGCATCATGCCATGATGGGCACGGCAGCGGTTGCTATTGGCACAGCAGCTGCGATACCCGGCACCTTAGTAAATCAAGCTGCAGGTGGCGGACAGCGCCATGAAGTAAATTTTGGGCACCCATCGGGTACGTTAAAAGTGGGAGCCGCAGCAGAACGAGTTGGTGAAGATTGGCAAGTAACAAAAGCCAGTATGAGCCGCAGTGCGCGAGTACTCATGGAAGGGTGGGTAAGAGTGCCAGCTTAACAGCTTTCAGTTACAAAAAGTTACATTGTAAATGTGAATAATTGTAAACAGGGATAACGCCTTATGGCACTGTTTTTAGTTATTCACATTTTTTTTTGTAATTTACGGAGGGTTTTTATGTAACCTAATGAAAATAAATGTCTTATTTTTTATTTCTTAGATGAAATACTCTGTGTATTTCTGTATTTTATATTCCATTTTCTTATGAATGTCATAAACATCCGTTATTTTGTCACGCCATAAAAAGGAATTATGCCTGCATAGTTTCTTGGTTACGTTTAATTAATGTTTGATAATAAATTGTAACCTAGTATTTTATTACTGCTAAGCTACAGAAGTAGCCATTAAGGAGAATAACGACAATGCGAATTAATAAATTTACCCCGATAGCAGCTTCTGTTGCTTTATCACTTGGGTTAACGGGTTGTAATTGGTTTGACGACGACAATAAAAAAGAAACTGTCAAGCCGGTTCAAACATTTGAAGGTTCAGCTTCTGCAAGCTTTGGAACAGAAGTAACAGGTCGAGCTGTAAAAGGCTCATTATCAAACGCAGCGGTCGTTGTCAAAACGATGAATGATGCAGGAGAGATGATACCGGTTGCATTTCGTTTAGCAGCTTCTGCAGACGAATCGTTTACAGCAACTGCTAACACACAAGCTGAAGCTGATGCGATGGCAAAAGCAAAAGTTCTTGCTGCAAACCCAGAGTCAGTTTTAACGGCAATGAATGGTGGTTACTCACTATTTGTTGAAGATGATTTTACTGGACCATTATATATCACAGTTACAACCTCATCTGAAGGTGATGACAGTATGGTCAAATGTGACTCTTTCACAGGATGTGGCGACTACGATACAGCACCAGGTGTATCAGAAGAAGCGGGCATGGAAAACAATGGTGATAGCAACATCGATTTCGGCGAGTGGTATAAAGACGATGTAACATTGCAAGTTGTTAAATTTATAAGTGCTCCTGCTGCAGCGGCATCTGTTCGTGGTATGAGTTATGCTGACGGCGAAAATAAGTCAACTCAGTATTTTGCTAATTTAACGTTGTTTACCAGTATTGCTGCAGAGCTTCTACTTGAAGGTGCGGGTAACGGTGAAGCAATTTCTGAAGACGCAATCTCTCAAGCAAGTCTAAAAACATTAATTCAACTACTTGGTCCTGATACTGCCATTGAGGCTGCAGCCTTGTTAGCTGATATTTCAACAGGTGGTGCGGTAGATTTTACCGAACTTGAAGACGGTGATTCATTAGACGCGGGTACATTAGCGCTAATTCAAACTGCTATATCTCTACAATCAATGGCTGGCACGGGTACAAACGGTTCGCTTAATGAACTGATGTCACAGCTTGCTAAAGGTGTTTCTGATGGCAAAGTCGCCGATAATGATGATGATACTGTCAAAGCGGTTGCTGCGGCATTACAACAATCGGTAATTAATACGAGTTTAATTTTTGCAGCCCTTGTAACAGGTGAAGGTGTTGACGAAGCTTTTGCCGCGGTAGCTCAAAGCTTAGGTATAACGGACCCTGACGCTATCGCAAAACTAAAATCGAAAGCAACGAAAGCTGTTGAAAAAGTAGTAAAAGACGCTAAGAAAGCAGGCGCTGATGATGAGCTTAAAGAAACAGCTAAGAATGTAAAAGATGCGCTAAGTAAGATTGGTTGTTCTGGTGAAGAATGTGATGCTGGGGATGACTTTGATTCGAAAGCTGCACAAAAACTAAATGAAAAAGTGATTGAAGCCCAAGCTGATCTAGATGCTGTGATGGCTCTTATTGATACTGCGCAAGCGTCACTTGCCGATGTTACTGAATTAGGTGATGCAGGACTTGAGACCAATGAGCAAGTAATAGCATATAGTTCAGCGGTATATTTACTAAATGGTAATGTTGATACTTACACGGTATGGCAGAAGCAATTAAAATCAGTTAAATCTAAGATGAATGGTATTGCGAAAGCAGCTGCGGCATTTGCAGCTAAAAATAGTGATTACCAACAACTTGCAGATCAAGCTGCAAGTGTCCGTGATGCGGTAGCACAGGAATACGACAACGTTGTGTCATTGATTGCAGGTATCGAAGCTGAAGTTGTACGAGCAGATGAAGCGGTATCGGCATTAGGTTTAGAGTTTGAAGTAACGAAAGCGAATGCGGTAGCTGCAGCAGCTGCTGCACTTGAAGCCGCAACGGTTGCAATGACAGCTGATACAACTATGGCTACTGCGATGATCGCCGTTGAAGCTGCTGATGTATCAAACCTTGAAAGTGCGACTGCGGCTTTAGAGGCAGCAGAACAAGCAATAGCGGCTGCAACAGACTCGCAAATGAAAGCTGCGGCTTCAATTTCTGCGTCTAATTTATCAACAGATGCTGCCACAGCATTCAAGAAAGTCGCCACTGAAGCTGATGATATTGCAATGGCAGATGCGCAACTCGAAACTGCAGCAGCTGAACTTAAGTCAGCCGCTATGTATGCAGAAAACGCAGATGATGCACTATTAGCAGCACAAGCGCTTTATGATACTGCTATGGATGCAATTGCTAAGTTCACAGTATTAGTCGACGTGAAAGCGGGAACAGAGACTGTTACTCAAGCAACGATTCTTACGAAGTCAGGCGGTAAAGCACTTTTTGATAAAGCTGAAGTAATCTACGACATTCTAACAGAAGCTTGGGACTTAGGTGACGAAGCCGACAATGTACAGTCTACTCGTTTCCCTGAATGGACATACAGCTTTGATAAAGATGCGTTAGAGTTATCGTTGTCTAACGACACAACATCTGAAATGATCAGTGTTAATGGTGTTATTGAAACAGATACACTTGTGTTCGCATTTGGTGGTACAGTTACCACCGAAGATGGAGTCACCGTTATCGTTGAAACGCTTGAGGATACAGCGCAAGCAACGCAAGATTGTGTTGATGTAAAAGACGGTAAGATCGCTGCAGATTTATCTGATTCATGTTTGATTGTTAAATTTAACGATGAGATATCTTCAGATACATTAGTGGATGGTGAAGTTGAAACTATCGAAGCATGGTCTCGAGTTCAAGTAACTGATGGCGATTCTGGCTTTACGGGGATGTTAAGTTTAGAAGGCTCTGATCTAACTAGTCTTGCTAATATTAAAGCATCAGGTATGACCGGTGACACTGAATTTACGGCGATGATTGGCTTAGACAGTGCTGTTGATGAGATGGAAACATACATGGTCAGCGTAGAGCTTCATAACGATATTGCTTATATGATGTCACTCAGTGCTGTTGAAAGTGCTGACTTCTCTGGTTCTGTTGATGCATTATATTCAGGGAAAATGATGAAGTTTGGTACAGTGACTGAAATTACCAATGGTATCTCTATAGAATATATTGATGGTGAAGTTATTGACTACACTGATATTAGTTTTTTAGACATGACTAAGTAATAACGCAGTATAAAAAAGAGGGGAGCTTGCTCCCCTTTATAATAATAAGTGGATAAACTATGAAAAAAACACTACTTGTTATGGCTATAACAAGCTCTTTATTTTCTTCCTTTACAGCTGCCGCAGAGCCAACTACTTTTTTCACCACCCTAGATGCAGAAGTTTACACTGAATCTCAACCTGTAAAGTCTTTTATAGATGACTTTGATGCTCCTTTAAAAAGCGGAGATAGTGCGTTTACTTTCAATATTTTTGAGTTAGGTATTAAAACCCGAAATTATACAGTGGGTGTACAAAGTCGATTTGATTACTTGCTTGAATTTGATCCTGATACCGCACGATACTTACACACAGAAAAAAATGATCTGCCGTTTGAAGAACGTGATTATCGTTATTTTTTAGACGGCAAACAAGCAACTACTAATGGTGTTTTTGTCGCTTATGATTTTAAATTTTTAGATAATAATGCGCTGACAATTACCCCCAAAATCACCATTTTTTCAAGTGCACATTTCCAAGACGCCAAGGTCGATGGCACGGTGTTTAGTGATGAAATTCAAGGAGCTTTGGAGGTTGATTATTATTACTCTAAGGACCTACTTTTTAAGCGATTTACTTCAGATGAAAACCCGACCGGTTTAGGCTATAGCTTCGATCTAAATATTAATTGGCAAATTACACCAGAGCTAGAGTTGAATGTACAAGCCCAAGACCTCGCGTATGAAACAGAATATAAAGAGGCGGGTTTTGTTCAAGGCTATACAACCGAAGTGCCATTCACTGAAAGTGAGAGTGGTAGCATCATTACTGAGCCTACAATAAGGCTTACTACCTCAGCGAATGGTCATGAGGTTGATCATACATTTGAAATGCCAGTACGGCTAAAAGCATCATTAAATTATCGTATTAACAACGCATTCTCTGCGCATTTAATGGCTAAACAAATAAAAAGTGACACGTTTACTCAAGTAACTGGACGCTATCATTTTGCAGATACATGGAAACTACTTGGTGGATATGAGAGTAACAGCCAGGCATTTTTAGTCGGAATCGAAAATGAATATATAGGGTTAACTTTGCAAACTGATAGCTTAGATTTAGACGAAGCATATTATGCAAATTTGAATTGGTTTGTTAGAGTGAATTTCTAAGGATAAAGCATGGTAAAAAGAATAGCGCCCTTAGGCATTTTTTTATTTTTGGTAGGATGCGGAGGCTCATCAGAGCAAAACATCGTACCCGAACAAGTCGTGATTAAAACTACCTCGACAGCAAACTTCTACATTGCGCCATGGCAGTCAAATGCTGGAACGCTGATACTTACAAATAACGCAAGTGGTGAACGACAAACGTTTGAAACTTCAGATCTCAATAGTTTAGATATCTCACTAACGAGTCTAGCAAATTATTCAGTTGAGTTTGTATCAAATGATGACTTTGTTTTGTGTCCAAGTTATGAAGGGTGCGGCAGAACGTATCGTGACAATCCTGATGACATAAACGCAAATCGTCAAATTGATTTTGAAGAAGTTTTACCGCTTTCGTTAGATTACAGTGCGTCATTTTTTGCAGCTCCTGGTGAAAATAGGCTCTTTTTATCGCCAGTCAGTGCCGTAATTAGCGCTCAAAAGTTAGATGTTACATCACAGAGCGTTAGCGCAACTCCATTTTATCATTTAACACATAGCCAATTGAATGATTCATTAGAAGCTGAACTATTAACTAACGCGTTAAGTTTTGGAGTCATTTTAAAGCGTGCGGCTGAATTAGAAGCAAACTTATCGCAACCTGAGCTTATTGAACTTGAAAGCCAGGCGCAAATTTCACGCTTCCCTGAGTACGCGCAGTATGCAAATCGCTATATTCGTGAAAATTTATTGAATGTAAAAGGAAATCAACTTATTCAAACGGTTGTGGGGAATTTAAAGCAACGTTTAGTTGGATTAGGCAAGGTTTCTGAACTTTCAGCATTAGATGAACAACCTCCCATACTTCAATCGCGCGAATTATTGGATGATATTCGTAATGTTATCGGCGTCGTAAGGTTACAAGAACAACAATACAGCGCTGAGTTGTCGTCACATTTAAATAGCTTCACGAATGCATTGGATGATGATTCACAGTCGGTTGTAGTTGCATTAGCAAATGTACTATTTGATGTACTCTCAAATGTATCGCCCGCAGATGATACCTTACCAGGACTTTATACTGTAAATGGTCTTACAGTGCAGTATCAACATTCCCCTTATCGATGGTCAATTTCAGGGCAATACGATGGCATCGATGTGAATATGGATATAAACGTTCCTCAATGGCGGATTAGTAGTCTACTAGGAAATCAAATAACAGGCGTTATGAGCGCCCAAATGAGCAGCAATGAGACTCAGTTATTGGTTGATGTTAGTGAGTTACTGTTATCGTTTGATGGAACGGATGATCCCTTTACAATTTTAAGTGAGGACTCTACTGGTGAAGGGACTCTTAATACAGATATTACCTTAGTAAAAAAAGACAGCGAACTTGTAGGAAACCTAAACTTGACACTTAATCGCTTTGTGTCACCGTTTGAAGAGTTGCTTACTATTGTATCTGACTTTGATCTTGATGGTGAGTTTTCAACCGCATCGAAAACAACATCATTTAATCTTCAGGCTATTGAGGCTACGCCTTTTATAAATGAGGAAACTGAAAATCTTGTTTTCGCATTACATTTAGGCACGCCACTAAATGGTGCTACAGATTTTGAGTTTGGCTTTGTTGGTAAGTTAACTGCTTTAGCGCAGTTGACGAATACAGATATATTTATCAAGCAGAATAGCCGAGCACTGGATATTAACCTACGAACTGTTGGTAATAATGTAAACGCGGTTATCAAAGGTGCTGATGGCCGATGGTTAGATTTGAAACAAAAAGGACGTAATTTTAGTGGTGGACTTTATTTTGGAGATACCCAGATTGGTGATGTTACTACTGTGAGGGGGGCACCCGGTATCTTGTTCCCTGATGGTACGTTTGAATCATTATTTTAAGTTAAGAAGCGGCATTCATGCCGCTTTTTCGACTCCATAGCATTGCTGTTTCATCTTTTTAATGAAGTTTTCAAATTGGCCGCTTTGTCGTTTTTGCTTGATCTCGTCATTTAAATCTTTCAGTACTTTTTGCCAGTGCGGTGTTGATTTACTAATAGAAAAATAGAGGGGCTTGTATTCAAGTTTTGGTTCAAGCGCAACCAATGATTCAATTATTTGTCTTTTGCCATTAATCGATAACTCTGATTTATAAACACTGGCTTTAAGCACTTCAAGATCTGCAACAATGAGACTAACGCGATTGCTTAGTAGTAGGTGGATAAGTTGGTACTCATTGTTTGCAACGATGGTGTCAATTTGTTTATTATCAATCATTTCATCAAGTTGCTGAGTGTTTTTGTAAGATCTGACAACGCCAATTACCTGGTCTTTAACAGAGTTTAGGTCGCCATTAAAACGAATTTGGTTTCCTTTCAAGGCAACAAATGATAGATCCCCACCAGGAATCGGTTGGCTGAGAGCTAATAACTCGTTGCGTGTCTTGTCTAAAAAGTTATCTGAAATAACCGTGCTTTCAATAAAGTATTCAGGAAAAAGGATGTCTGCTTTGCCAAGCTCTGCCTCCCTTACTGCTCGTGCCCATGGGTAGAAGCCGATATAGACGCCATAGCCTTTTTTAAGCAAAGATTGAATTGTAAACTGGTAAAGCCAGCCTTTGTTACATAGGTGTTCATCGATATAGGGTGGCCAATCAAGCGTAACAAGTCTTAATACATGTTCGGCATTTACGTTGTAACCATAGCCGTCTTTGTAGCGTACCGCATTTTTGGTAATGACTTCTCCATCTTTTTCATAGGTCACGGGTGTAAGCATTGCAACCACTTGAGTAGAGAAGAAAAAAAAGAGCATTACTAATAATTTCATATTTTTTCTAAGCATTTGTTATGTATATAAAGCTTAGCCTCTTGTTGCAAATATACAACATCGAAAAGTAACCGTGTAAATAGAATATACGCTTAAACGAGTTGGCAGAATTAAAAGCAGGGAATAAAGGGCCGATGCACCCGTTTTTAATCACTGCTATCAGAGGCTGAACTAGGGCGAGCATTCGTATCGAGTAAATTGAGTCCACTTTTAAAATTAGCGTTGTTTTTGGTACAAAACGATCACGTAAAAAATTATAATATTATAACGTCAAGAAGATTAGGAATTATGATGATATTTAAAAGGATATTGGGTGTATTATTTTTTGTTGTTTGCGGTGTATTTACTCAAAGTAGTTTAGCGAATATACACGCTGAGAATGAAGTCTTTATCACGAAAATAGATGAAGGCGTTTGGTTGCATACCTCTTTTTATGTTTATCCTAACGGGACAACATTCCCTTCGAATGGTTTGATTGTCAGGGAGGGGCAAAGTTTAACCCTGATCGACACAGCGTGGGGAGAGTTACTAACACAACAGTTATTAAGCGTCATTAACACAGAAATAAACTTGCCGATAACCAAGGCACTTGTCACTCATGCACATGCAGACCGAGCTTCAGGGGTTGATGTATTAGAAGCGCGTGGTATCAAAGTGTATTCTCACCCTTTGACGCAGCAATTGACAATAGAGCAAGGGACTGCTGTACCAAACAATGTGATAGCCGAACTTGCAACAGTCGGTGCACAGGTGAAATTTGGCTCATTGAATGTGTTTTTCCCAGGCCCCGGTCATGCGATGGATAATATAATGGTATGGTTACCAGATAAACGTATCTTATACGCAGGCTGTGCGGTTCGTGCATTACAGTCTAACTCTGTAGGGAATATGGCCCATGGAGATATTCATTCATGGCTGAAAATTACTCAGCAGTTGAAGAATGATTACAAAAAATTACGAAGAGTGGTTCCCGGACACGGTGAAATAGGCGGGTTTGACTTATTGAGCCACACCGAAAAACTCATTCTCAATCAACTTAAGTAACGTCAAAACGTTGGGTTTTTAATAAAATTGTTAGGAATATTTCGCAATGATTAAAAGCCCAATGGCCCCCGTTTATCCCCCTTTTTTTTACGCGTTAGAAAACCTAAATTCTGTCGCTAACCCTCTTTTATCTGAATCCAGTCTCGCTTTGTATTGTTTGAAACTCGCTTTGCCGAATTTGACTAGTAATGAAAAATGCTCCTTTAGATACTGTTAATTAAACGTAAAGACTTTAACACTAGAACACACATTAAAAAGGTCGAATATGCACACAATAAATAAAAAAGCTGTTGCTATCGCTGTCGCATTAGCATGCTCATTACCGGTATATGCACAGAATAATGATCAGCAAGATTCAAAGTCTAAAGACGTTGAACAGCAGAATAGTGGGTTAGAAATTATCTCAGTAATGGCAACAAAACGTAAAACCAAATTGATGGAAACACCGGTGGCCATCACTGCACTTACAGAGGCTGAGCTTAAAAAAAATGGTGTAAATAACATAAAGGATATAGCGAACTTGGTGCCTAGCTTAGATATTTCTACAGCAACGGATCAATCTGCTCCTGTTATTTCAATGCGAGGCGTGCGTTCAACTAACTTAACTGAGTTAGGGGACCCTGCTGTTGGTGTTCATTTAGATGGTATTTATTCACCAAGAATGCAAGGTGCGCTTGCGCTGATGTATGATATTGACCGTGTTGAGGCGCTTCGTGGACCACAAGGTACTTTATTTGGCCGAAACTCGACAGTGGGAAGTATCAATGTGATTTCCGCCAAGCCTGAATTTGAAAACCAATATGGGCAGTTGAATATTGAAGCGGGCAAGTTTAATAGCCGCAGTATTGATGGCCTTATCAATATTCCAGTAACTGAAGAGTTTGCAGTTCGTTTTTCAGCGAAAGGCCTAAAGCGTGACTCTTACCTAGAGGGTTACTATGACCCTAACCAATATGACACGCGCCGACTTTCTGATGAGGTTTTAAATGCCCCTGTAATCTCTGAAGATTCATACCAAGGTGTTGGACAAACAGTGACACAAAGAGAAAACTGGTGGATTGATGGCGCAGGAACCGATCCTGAGGCTCAAAAAGTTCGTCAGTTAACAGCTGCAGATAAAAGTGATTTTTATAATAATGCAGATGAATATTCCTTCCGTATAAGTACACTTTGGGAGCCGTTGGATGGCAATTTTTCAAACCACACCGTTTTCCAAAAATATGTAAACGATAGTAATAATAACCTTGATTTAGTTAACTGCGATAAGTTACGTGGAAGACCCGCTGAAATGGGAGGTGATTGTACGAATTTCCTACCGAGTGATAACACGTATCAAGCCGTAGTTAATGTGCCAGGAAAGTTGAATCTAGACATAACATACCTTCGTAATACCTTTAACTACACCATAAATGATCAATATGATCTGGTGTGGTTAGTGGGATATGAAGATATGGAAAGGTCTTCAGCACAAGATAGCGAAGTTGGTTTAGACCCTTGGGATGGCGCTACTTATTTCCTAGATGGCACCGGAGCAGAATCATTTTCTACAGAATTACAACTGCAATCAGATGAATACGGTGACTTTATTTGGATTGTGGGTGCCAATTATTTTCATGAAAAAACAACCACAGTTGGTTATTACGATAATCCAATGGATGATAAAGCATTTTGGGACCAGCCAGACCGTTCAACAGATGCGTATGCTTTGTTTGGCCAAGGCACTTATAAATTAACTGAAAAGTTGCATGCGACATTTGGTTATCGCTTTAGTGATGAAACGAAGCAGGATAAAGGCGGTCGTACCTATCGTTGTTCAAATGCTGATGGCTGTGCTGTTGGTTGGTTAAATAGAACAGAGCTTAACAATCAACCTGTCGATTATTATGAAGATCCGTCTATTTATGCGTCGTACTTTGAAAACGACAATAAAGGAAGTTGGCAGCATCATGATTTTCGTGTTGGCTTAGATTATGACATCTCCGAAGAAACAATGCTCTATGCCTACCTTGCAAGCGGATTTAAAGCGGGTGGTATTGGTGATGTTTACGAAGTGGTTAATGATAGAACGGGTGAAGTAACTCGGTTTGAAACAAAATTTGATCCCGAAGAAGTGCTGACCTGGGAATTCGGTGCAAAGTCTAGCTTTTTTGATAATTCATTGAACCTAAAAGCTGCATTTTTCTATACAGATTATACAGATATGCAGTATGCGTCAGTGGGATCAATTGGTAATGTTGAGCGCTTGTCTGTTGTTGAAGATGAGGATGGGGCACCTGTAATCGGTGAAGATGGTCAGCCAATTCTTGATTTTCAGAATCAGCCTGTGATTGCTTATTATACTCAAAACGTTCCGGGCTCTACGATTAAAGGTCTTGAGTTTGAATTTGACTGGAAACCGTATCCAAATGGGCGAATTACTGGTTATGTGACCTGGACTGAGGCAAAAATTACGGAAGATTGGCACACTAAATGGGATTATGATTCTGAGTATTTGTTTAATATTTCTTATGAAGAATCTAAAGACCCTGAAAATACATTGCTAACGACTAACCTTAGAGGTAATAACTTAGCAATGACGCCAAAATACACGGCTAACATTAGTTATACACATACCTTTGATCTGGGTGAATATGGATTTATTCATGGTTGGTTTAATGCCAGCTGGAAAGATAAAGCGTATACCACCGTGTGGAATCTCGATAAGCATTTGGATGATATGGACTTTGCAGTTTCAGACGAAGCGACTAAATACATAGACGATAGCCGCGATGCCTTTGCTGTATACAATGCCTCTTTAAAATATGAGCCAAAAGAGAAAAACTGGTATGTAGAAATGTTCATCAATAATGCATCTGATGAGACGATTCAATACTGGAACAATACCAGCAAAGGTATTCCTAAGGGCAGCTTTGGCATGCCTAGGTATTATGGTGTAAGAGCTGGATTTTCATTCTAACCCCTCTATTTTACGCTCCCATATTTTTAATATGGGAGCCAAATTATTTAAGGCATAACAATGAAAAAACTGTTTCTTAGTGCATTATTGGGCTGCACAACTTTAGTCGCTACCCACGCGAATGCTAATTATTTTAAAGATAATTTTTCATGGGGATATGATAGCTCTGTTTGGACTGCACGTACTGGCAGTAATGGCACACCCTTTGGTTGCGCATTTAAAACTGATTTACTAAATCCCAGTGAGCATGGTTTAACGTTGTCATTAGCACAAGGCTCATGTTCAGAACTACAAAGCAACCATTTTTATGGGTACGGTAAAGTTCAGGGAAGATTAAAATCTGGCAACGTGGCGGGCACTGTTTCATCAATTTTTACCTATACATCGTGGTGGGATAGCCCTGGCCGAGCGTGGCAAGAAATTGATATTGAATTGCTTCCTTCGTTAGGTAATGTTGTTCATACAAATGTGATTTACCAACCGCAAGGTGGTCAATACCAAAGTTGGGAAAAGGATATTGACTTAAGTCAGTATGGGCTAGATTACCGAGAAAACTTGCTGACTATTGGCTTTGATTGGTCAAGCAATGCCATTCGCTGGTATTTATTCGATGCCAATGGCCATGAGCAAACGATCCGAACGGTGTATAAAGAAAACGGAGATGGTCATTTAGCAGAGAATGAAATTCCAGCTTACGCGTGGCCCATCGATAATAGCAAAATTATGATTAATCATTGGCATGGTGATAATTCTGTCGAAGCAAATTATTTTCCAGGTCAATATTATGGCGCTTCATCTTGGGTATATTACGATTTTATTGAATACATACCGCGTTGATTTTCTCTGTAATTAATTGTTCTTATAGGTTTTTGATGTCTAAATTTAAATTTTTAAAGTTACTGTTTTGCCCACTCTTTTTAACCGGCGTTGTTCATAGCCCATTGTCGTATGGTGTAGAAACGGGCAGTGTAAAATGGCCAAATGTTAATACGAAACTAAAACGCGATCCTGCAGTTGAAAAGCATATAGATAAACTGCTAGCCACGATGACAATTGAGCAAAAAGTAGCACAAATGGTTCAGCCAGAGATTGGCTATTTAACGGTTGAGCAAATGCGTAAGTATGGCTTCGGTTCATATTTAAATGGTGGGAACACGGCCCCTTATGGCAATAAACGTGCATCAATGGACATGTGGTTAAAGTACGCTGATGAGATGTATCTCGCTTCAATGGACGCATCTGTCGATGGTATTGCTATTCCGACTATTTGGGGTACCGATGCCATGCATGGCCACAGTAATGTTTATGGCGCAACGTTGTTTCCACATAATATTGGACTTGGCGCAGCTAGAGATACTGATTTGATTAAGCGAATCGGTCAAGCGACAGCTAAAGAAGTTGCAGCAACAGGAATTGAATGGAGCTTTGCACCAACCGTTGCTGTAGTAAGGGATGACCGTTGGGGGAGAACGTATGAAAGTTATTCAGAAAATCCAGATTTAGTAAAAGAATATGCTGCAGAGATGGTGATTGGTATCCAAGGAGAAATCGGCAACGACTTTTTGAAAAATACCAAGCGAATTGCAACAGCCAAACACTTTGTTGGTGACGGTGGTACAGAGCGCGGTATAGACCGTGGCAACACCATTATCGACGAGCAAGGATTAAAAGTAATTCATAGTCCGGGCTATTTTTCAGCTATTAATGAGGGTGTGCAGTCGGTCATGGCCTCTTTTAATAGTTGGAATGGTCAACGCGTCCACGGTGATAAGTATTTATTAACAGAGGTACTGAAAAACCAAATGGGCTTTGATGGTTTCGTTGTTAGCGACTGGAATGCGCATAAATTTGTTGAAGGCTGCGATCTTGAGCAATGTGCTGCTGCCATAAATGCGGGTGTTGATGTCATAATGGTGCCTGAACACTTTGAAGCTTTTTATCATAATACGGTTAAGCAAGCGAAAGAAGGTGTGATACCAGAGGCTAGAATAAATGATGCGGTTAGACGTTTTCTGAGAGCTAAAATTAGATGGGGAGTGTTTGCAAAGGGTAAACCTTCATTACGACCTGAGTCGCAACACCCTGAATGGTTAGGTGCTCAACCACATCGAGAGTTAGCTAGAGAGGCAGTGCGAAAGTCTCTTGTACTACTTAAAAATAACAATAATGTACTGCCAATTAATGCTAAAAGTCGCGTTCTCGTTGCCGGAAACGGTGCTGACAATATTGCTAAGCAAGCTGGTGGATGGAGTGTCTCATGGCAGGGAACGGACAACACCAATGATGACTTCCCCAATGCAACCTCTATCTTTGCGGGTCTAAAATCACAAATTGAAAAGGCGGGTGGTGACGTTGAGTTTGCTGAATTTGGCGATTATTCTGTTAAGCCTGATGTCGCGATTGTCGTAATCGGTGAAGAACCTTATGCCGAATGGTTTGGTGACATTGAGTACCTAGAGTATCAATATGAAACCAAAAAAGATTTAGCATTATTGAAGACTCTTAAGGCAAAAGGTATTCCAGTTGTTACTGTATTTTTAACGGGTCGTCCACTTTGGGTAAATAAAGAGCTGAATGCATCAGATGCTTTTGTGGCTGCGTGGTTACCGGGGTCAGAAGGTGAAGGTATTGCTGATATTTTATTAACCAATGAAAAAGGCGCTATTCAGTATGATTTCACAGGGAAATTGAGTTTTTCTTGGCCAAAATATGATGACCAATATTCGTTAAATATTGGCGACGAAAATTACCAACCATTATTTGAGTATGGTTATGGTTTAACATACGATGATACGGTTAACTTACCTGTGTTAACCGAAAAAACGACACCGAGGAAAGTGGCAAGTACAGATTCGAAAGCGTTGTTTGTAAGAAGTTTATCTGACAACTTAGTGTGGACTCTTCAAGCTGGCCAAACTGATAAAGTCATTACCAAAAATTCATCGGCTACAAGTACTGATGGTATGAGTTTGTTGATGCAATCGGTGAATTTATCTTATCAAGAAGATGCGCGACAATTTATTTGGCGTTCTGGAACAGATAAAGCGACATTTGCTTTAGCGTATCAAAAACCAGAAAAAATGAGTGAGATGTATCAGTCAGGTTACTTAACACTGAAGATGCGAATTAATAAGTCACCCGGTGAACATACAGATTTACAGGTTATGTGTTCTCAGAAACAGTGTTTAAGGAAGGTTAGTTTTTCTTCATTTGATGCGATACTGAGTGATAAAAAATGGCATACCTTAGCAATACCGTTAAGCTGTAACGTTGAGGGTACTGAGTCGAAAGCGATAACTGAGGTTTTGAAAGTTGAAGCAAACGAAGCGAGTATCGCCTTCGCAGACATTGGTTTAACGATTAAACCTAACAGTGATGCTGTTGTGGTAAAATGCAGTAATTAAATTTGGAGCAAAGCAGTGGGGTTGATAGCCCGACTGCTTTGCTTTTTGGATAAATGATTTGAATACATCGAACCCTCGTAGCCAGTTATTTTGGTTATTTCAAATTTGCGGTTGGCTAGTTTACGCGATTCTGACCGAACTCATGATCAAAGTTCCCAGTAATGAACCATGGGCTATTCACATCCCTCACCTGATAATTGATACGTGCTTTGGCTTTTTAATTACTCTTTTTCTAAGAAAGGTTTTCACCTATCTCAGTTTACTCGAATTTAAGTTAAAAGTAGCATTGCATATCGTGGTCGTTATCTCTGCAACCTTAATTTGGACCCAAATAAAGTGGGTCACTTTACAATGGTTCTATGGTAACTTTTGGCTGCCAATGAGCTGGTTTGATTTTGGTACTTGGACATCCGCCTCATTGACAATGTTGTCGACATGGACTGCCTTTTATTATGGTATTAAGATTTATTTAGATAACTTAGAACAAACACAAAAAGCGGCTGAGGCAACACATTTAGCAAAAGAGTCCCAGCTAAAAATGCTTCGTTACCAGCTTAATCCTCATTTTATGTTTAATAGTATCAATGCGATTTGTACATTAATCCTAAAAAAGGAAAGCTTAGAAGCCGTTAAAATGCTTGAAAAGTTATGTGATTTATTGCGACACAGTTTGTATACCGACCCGCTTGAAAAAGTCACAATTAAAGAAGAAATCGCTATTCTTCGTACATATTTAGACATCGAGAAGTGTCGTTTTGCAGATAAACTATCTGTCAATATCTCAGTTGAAGAAGGGTGTAGTGAGCTACTTATTCCCTCTATGCTAATTCAGCCATTAGTTGAAAATGCACTCAAGCACGGTATGGCAGCTGATAAAACAATGGCTATAACAATCGTAATTGAAAAGAGTAAAAACACCCTAATAATAAAGGTTTCAGACACCGGCAAAGGCTTCACACATAATGAGAGTACTAAACGTGGAATAGGCTTGGCAAACTGCGAGCAACGTTTGAAATTAATTTATGGTAAAGCTCAGCGGATAGAAAAAGGCAATCATTCATCTGGTGGAGCTTGGGTATGTATGACATTGCCAATTAATGGTCTTATTAAATGATTCAGTTAAAAACGTTATTAGTTGACGACGAGTATAGTGCAATTGAAGGCCTACGTATTAGGTTAGAAGAATTTGCTGAGATTAACGTCATAGGCAGTGCAAGCAGTGTGGATGACGCAATTCAGTTTCTGAATGAACATGAAGTAGATTTAATTTTCTTAGATATTGAAATGCCATCAAAGTCTGGCTTTGAATTAATAAAACATTTTCAACCTGAAACCTGTCCTGCTGTTATTTTTGTCACTGCATTTCATCAACATGCAGTGCGGGCTTTTGAAGTCAGGGCAATTGATTACTTATTAAAACCAGTCAAACTCACTAGGCTAGCAGAGGCCATAGACAGAGTGGTTAATAATGTAAAGCTATACCAAAAAAGTGAATTAATAGAAGTACAACAAGAAATAGACAAAGCAGAAGAATCAACATTTGAAAAATCAGCGCAGTCAGATTATAAGTTTGACGATGAAAACTTGGTTATTAGAGATGCAAAAAGCCCAATTCAAATAATACCTTTTGCAGATATTCTATGGATTGATGCGGCGGGTGACTACATGTGTGTCCACACAGAAACGGAAACCTATGTAATGCGAGCCAGACTAAAAGAGCTTGAAAGCAATACCTTGCCAGAGGCATTTTTGAGAATTCATAAATCGACGATCATCAATCTAGAGTATGTAAAACAGCTTGATCCCTTGCGTAACTCTGAGTACATGGCAACACTACACAACGGAAAAACACTAAAAGTAAGCCGTACTTATAGTAAACATCTAAAGGGCTTATTTAAATAATGACGTGATAATAGTTGCTGACACTGCGTATATTGCGAGTGGCAGCAACGATGATTAATACTTATCACATTACTGTTTTGACCATACTGATTTTACAATATTAAAACCAATCACACCGAGAACAGCACCTGTAACTTTATCTATAAAATAAGACGCTTTAACAAATTTTTCCCTGACTCTTTGTTTGGATAGCATGTAAATAATGGCAACATCCCATATAAAAACAATCAGGGTCATCCACACACCTAAAATCACCTTAAAGGTAATGCTAACCTCTGGAGTGAGCGCGACCGTAAACAAGCTCAGATAAAATAAGAGATTTTTTGGATTAAGAATACCTGAGAGGAATCCAGTCGCAAACTCTTTACAAAAGCAGGTGAACGAAAACGCAACCGAGCTGTGAGCTGCGATAACAACATTATTGTAAGCGCTCTTTGGTGCTTTCAACGCGTGAAAAGCGATATACATTAAAAACAGCCCACCAATCACTTTAAGTGCGATCATTAAGCCAACAGACGTTGATAAAATTGCCCCCACACCAATCAAACATAACCCTATATAAACTGCATTTGCTATCGCAATTCCGAGGGCGACGCCAATAGCATTCTTTTGGTTTCCTTTTAGTGCACTTTTCACTACCAGCACGAAATCGGGTCCTGGGCTGAGTAAAGCAAGGAAATGAGCTAGTGCCACAGAAATAAAAATACTCAGTAAACTTATATCCATATATACCTCTGTTAAAAATTATCTAGATTTAATTAGCGCTTACGGGCTTTGATTGAAAAAACCAATGGAACCTGTTGCCCGTTATGTAATAGTTGATAACCAGCGTGGGGAATATATTCTAGGCCATCAAAGCAATCATAAGGGCTGAAAGGGTATTCATCGTATGCTTCTATACTTAATCCCGCTTTTAGTAATGAGCTGATTACTTCACTTATTGAATGACTCCAACTGACTGTTTTGGATTTCGTGCCATCGCAGTTTTCGGTGTATGTTCCTTCCTCTTCAATATCAGGTGTTGATTTAGGAAAGTAACTGTAGCCATCAAAAAGTCCTTGAAAAGGATGAAATTCAATTAAGTAGAATTCACCACCAGCCTTCAAAGCATCGGCAATAACCTGTGCCCAGTTATCTAAATTTGGCAGCCAGCTAATTACCCCATAAGACGTGCATACAATATCGTATTGTGTATCATTGAACTGACCGAACTGGTAAATATCACTTTCAATGAAATGCGCATTTAAAGCAAGAGAGTCTTTGAGTTTATTTGCCTGTTCGATAGCCGTTGATGATAAGTCAACGCCAGTTACATTAGCCCCCAATCTTGCCCAAGACAAAGTATCTTGGCCAAAGTGACATTGTAAATGCAGAAGTGACTTCCCTTTAACATCACCCAAAAGTGAAAGTTCTATGGGATTTAGTGACGTTTGGCCTTCTATAAATGCGGGGAGGTTGTAAAATTTTGATGCAATGTGCAATGTGCAATGGGGTCTTGTTGTTCCACGCCTCTTTATTAATTTTAATATAATCCATCATTATTCCGTTTAAATATATGCGAATATTTAGCAGGGCTCCCTCATAAGAGCAACGCTAAACATAGAGTATAATAGCCTGTATTTTTTAATATAAGCCTTTAGTCATAGTATGAACCAATTTTATTATATCAATTAAGCCTGTGTTGTTTGGGCATCGTCAGATAATATGACTGAGCGTATTCTGCAGCTAGCTCTGCGGGTGTGTCCATTGTAAGAATCATTCTTGCAGTTTCCCCTTTGAGCTTTGCCAGTAATCCTCCCCACCACAAAGGAGATATTATGACGATATGATTAGCCCAATGAAGAGATTTGCTAAATTCCTTTAAACATGGCGCAAGCGGTTGGTCATCATCATAACCACACATTAAATTTGGATCAAAATCCATTTCGGGTAGATTAAAAATACGAATGTTCGCGGACTTGCGTGCTGCCTGTGCATATTTATCAGTAATACACGATGAAAAGCTGTTCTTTTTAGGATTGCCATTTACTAATATAATATTTTTCACAATTACCTCTCATGGGTAGAAAATAATTGTTATTTTAAAGTCTCCCCTGTGGTGGAGAGTCAATAGGCTTTCATTATAAAGAGTGTTTATTAGCAAATATTTATAATGTGAAATATTAATGTACTTGTATGGGGTCTTGGCAAAATTGCATTACGGGTAGCTGCGGCTATTTATTTTTTACCAACCAGTTAAAAGATTGCCGCAAAAAGTCTGTTGCGTCTTTCTTAATTATTTCACCATGCGCCATAATTAGCATATCTGCCTCCCAGGCAAATATCTTTCTAATATGTTTACTCGCTTGTGTTTTATTAAACATAAAGCTTAAGCGCCAGTCTATCGGCGTTTTTCCCTTTGGCGCTAAAATACCTGCGCCTTTAGCCAGCCATTTTTGCCAAAAGTTAAAATCGTTACCCGAAAAGTTTTCAACCAAATCGGTGACTATTAGGGTGTTAGATTGCTTATGAAAGAAGACACATTCCTCCATTAATGCTGAACCGGTGAATAATATCTGTGCAATGTCGTGTGACCAAGGGTATGACGTTTCATTATTTAATGATGCGTTGAATGAAATGTCATTGCGTTTCTTTATAAGCTCTTGCGTGCCATAAACTTTAGCGTCGCTGTATGCATCTATCCATTGTGGTAAAAACAAATGATGAAGGTGGTTAGGTGCAATTAAAAACGTTACTTTTCCTAAGCTATCTACTTGCTGCTGCAAAGCCTCTGTTAATTCGATAGGACTGTGTACCCACAACTCATTATTTGAAAGCTTGATTATGGTCATACGCGTAGAAAAGGGTAAGCCTAAAAACGTGACACTTTTGCCATTAAAGATCCAAAGATTTTTTGCTAAATTTTCCATGTCATTCCTTATAGTTAGAAATTACTTATAAACAACGCAGGCAAGGGCCTGAAAGAGTAGACTACAAAGCGAATTTATCTATTCAAAAACATACCAATTCAAAAACTAACCGATTAGTAAACGGATAAGCAGTTTGTTTAAAATGATTTGATTTATTTCGTAATCGCGACCTTTTGTCCATCATACACTCTCTCGTTAAGGAGAGAGTCAAGAGGTGTTTGCTGATTGATTATACTGATACATGAGTCTATTTTGGTAATTTTTGCTGCGGTTGCGTTTATTTGCTCTGTTAGACGTTCTTTTAGTATCACTAAAAACTCACTAATTTCTGACCAGTTAGCCTTTGAATCTTTAAATTTAATTAATCCCTTAAGTTCAGACAATGTGACGCCTAGGGTTTTAGCTTCAGAAATTAGCTTTAATATTTCAACGTGATCGTCTGTGTAGACACGGTACTTTCCTTGTCTTAGAGGTACTGGTATTAGACCTTTTTCTTCATAAAATCGGATTGTTTTGACTGTTAATTGTGTCTTCTTTGATACTTCACCAATAAACACCAACATCTCCTTTATCATATTTAGATATTAGTTGAATGTAACAAGTAGAAACGAAGACGTTGTCAACGCTCTACTTATTTATATTAGATAATACTCTCAAGGGGTTACCGTTAATTTGACCTTGGCGTTGAGTCTCGCATCATAAGATTGGGCGAAAAGATATGTTCTATATCGGCACGATTTTGTTTATAAATATCTCTTAAAACTAAATTAGCGGCCATTTTCCCCATTTGTTCAACGGGATTGTCAATCGTCGTGAGAGTAGGGTACAAATAACTTGTAAAATGAACATTATCGAAGCCAATAATTGCGAGATCTTTAGGAAGTTCAAAATTATGTTCTCGCGCACATTTCATCACGCCCGACGCCATTTCGTCATTAGCACACACGATGGCAGTAAATTGCTTTTTATTTTCAAAAAAATGCTTTAAACCATTGTATCCGCCCGTTTCCTTAAAATCGCCAACGTACAGAGATTGCTCATCAAAATGGATATTGTATTCGTTTAGAGCCTTTTTATGCCCTGTCAGACGGTCCGCTGCATCTGGCTTAAACAAGGGCCCTGCTATATAAGTTATATCGCGGTGCCCTAAGTCTAGTAGGTGCTTGGTTGCTAAATAGCCTCCCATGACATTATCAAGGCTTATGCAGTTTTCTTTCATTTGCTCAACATATCGGCTGATTAAGAAAATAGGGGTTTTTCCTTTATTTAGCTCAACTAAATAATCATCAGTAACAGCCTCAACATGGGCAATAATGGCGTCACAGTTTCGAGAGATCAAAAATTCTAAACCATTTTTTTCTTTGTCTTCTTCACTGTGCCCCGGTGTGATTATGACATGCTTACCTGCCGCTCTTAGTTGGGCTTCAATGGCAGACATCATTTCTCCAAAGAATGGACCGTCGAGCTCTGAGACTAACACGCCAACACTATTTGAACAGTTTGAAGCAAGAGAACGAGCAATAGAGTTAGGCTGATAGCCTAGCTGTTTCATTGCATCAAGCACTTTTTGTTTTGTTTTTTTACTTACATAGTCGTTTTCATTCAACACGCGAGAGACGGTTGAAAGAGAAACACCTGCAAGCTCAGAGACCTGATAAATAGTTGCCATAATGATAATTTAATAAATACCTTTGTAGATTAATTTACAGACTTGCACGTCTAATTGCCAAGTCTTCTGTAATTTTTTCTGTCATCTCAGTGGTTAATGG
Organism: Pseudoalteromonas sp. JSTW; assembly: GCF_013423925.1. Classification (NCBI taxonomy): domain Bacteria; kingdom Pseudomonadati; phylum Pseudomonadota; class Gammaproteobacteria; order Alteromonadales; family Pseudoalteromonadaceae; genus Pseudoalteromonas; species Pseudoalteromonas sp. JSTW. The sequence goes on along the minus strand of NZ_CP058972.1, from coordinate 1,943,173 downwards.
ATATAAGAGCATGAGTGCGGCCGCTAAAAGTGCAAACGCTGCGGGTAACCAGCTCATAAGCAATTTCATACCTTCTAAAGATTGAGCGATTGTTGTTTCATCCATACCGTTATAGCCGTAGCCCGCGAGTACGACTAAAACAAGCGCACCGGCGAATCCACCGCCTGTCTTTTGCACAAATGTACCTGCAGAATAAATAAGGCCAGTAGCACGGCGGTTATTTTTCCACTCAGAATAATCAGCACTATCACCGAGCATCGAGAAAAACAGGGTAGGCATCATGGCTGCAAAGAACTCGGCACTACAACCAAGAGCAAAGATCAGCGGGATGTTGTCACTTGGTAGCCAGAAAAAGGCAATTGTAAACAGGGCGCTTAGAATTAATGAAAGAATAAATAAAGTGCGTTTTCCAAATATTTCAGCCAGCTTCCCCGTTAGTAAAGCCCCAAAGATAGAGACAACTAACAAGGCAATAAAATATTGTCCGGCCATCAGCTCATTACCCACATAATATTTAAAGTAATAGGCAATCACACCGTACTTTATGCCATTAAACATCATGGTTAAAAAGCCCATGCCTAATAATATAAGCCAAGGTTTATTGGTTAATAAGTCCACCATATCCAGCTGAGAGCCACTGAGTTTACTGTGATCTTGAGACAGCAATTTACGAATGACAATTGTCATTAAGCCCATTGTTACTGCAAAGAAAAGGCCTGAATAAAGTTCACGATAATAAAAAAACAACGTAGTTGCTAATAATGGAAGCACTATAAAAGGTAAGCTCTTACTTAAATCTAATAACTCATATTTTAATGAGGTCTGTTTTTTTAAAGCGGGTTGAACGCGCTCTTTCGTACTGGCAAAGGTGATCAGCATGAGTATTGTGAGTAAAGCAGCGAATAAATACATAGTGTATTGATAACCTTGCGCACTGTTTCCTTGGCCAAAGTAAGCAACTAAATCCGGTAAAAAACCCATCACTAATAGTCCACCAGTGAATGCTCCAGCAAAACGGAATCCAGAGAGTTTTGCCCGCTCTAGGTCACCCCCTGTCATGACTCCCATTAAAGCTGAATAAGGGACATTACTTACTGTGTAAGCTAATGTGAGTCCGATATAAGTAAAGTAGGCGTATATTAGTTTTGCGACTGGGCTAATGTTGGGGGTGGTAAAGCACAGTACCATGAATAACGCTAAAAAAGGCGTCGACCACAAAATCCAAGGACGAAATTTTCCTAGTCGCGTTTGAGTACGGTCAGCTATCATTCCCATAATGATATCGGTGACACCATCGGATAAACGTACGACTAGAAAAAGGAGGGCAGCGGCAGACGCTGAAATACCAAACGTGTCAGTATAAAAAACGGCTAAGTAGGCTAATGCGCCACGCCACACTAAGTTGGCGCCCGCATCACCCATTGCGTAGCCTATTTTTTCATGTAAGGGCAGAGTGTTTTTTATCATTATTGGTATCTTTATTATTAGCGGTTTTTAATTAAGTGACTGTATGCGTTGCCACTGTCTTTAATAACACGTTGCTGGGTTACATAGTCGACATAAACAATACCGAAACGTTTTGAGTATCCTTCTGCCCATTCAAAATTATCCATTAAACTCCATGCAAAATACCCCGAGACAGTAACACCTTGCTCCATTGCGTCGTTCACAGCATTTAAGTGGCTATTATAATAATCAATTCTATCTTGATCATGAACCTCTGAATTAATCATCTTGTCATCCATAGCTGCCCCATTTTCAGTAATAAAAACAGGAGGTAGCTGGTATTTTCCATGCAGCGATACTAATAATTCAGTGAGCGCTTTTGGGTATATCTCCCAGCCAATATCGGTCATTGGTGCTTGGTGAGGCATTTCTTCATAATAATCAGTTTCGCTCGCTTGATAGTGTAATCGCGTGTAAAAATTGACACCCAAAAAATCAAGTGGTTGAGCAATTGTTTCCATATCCCCTGGTAATATGTCAGGTTTATGAGCCTCAGGTAACTGCTCTATAATGTCAGGGTACGCTCCGGTCATTACCGGTTTCATGTACCATTGATTTATATAGTCATCAGCAAATGCTGTGGCAGCTAAATCGGCATCACTTTGAGTAACCGGGTAACAAGGGGTGAAGTTAAGTACAATTCCATTGAGCGCGTGTGGGCTATTTTTATTCAGAACCTTCATGGCTAATCCATGGGCAAGTAATAGGTGATGCGCTGCTTTTCGGCCAAATTCACGGCCTTTTATTCCAGGAGCATGAACACCAATTTCATAGCCTAAGTATGAACTACAGAAAGGTTCATTCAATGTCGCATATGAATAAACCTTATCACCAAATGCTTTACTTATTAAATCAACATAGCGTTCAAATTCAAAGGCGGTTTCTCGATTTAACCATCCCCCTTTGTCTTCCAAGTGTTGCGGTAAATCCCAATGGTAAAGCGTCACAAAGGCTTTTATATTACGACGTGCTAACTCATCTAGTATATCGGTATAAAACTTTACACCATCATGATTTAAAGTGCCGTCTAAGGTTATGACTCGTGGCCAAGAAATTGAGAGGCGATAAGCATCCACTCCCAAAGAGTCAATGAGAGCAATATCTTCACGCCATTTTATGACATGTTCACACGCACGTTCACCATTCGAATTATCGGCGATTTTTCCTGGGGTTGCGCAAAAAGTGTCCCAGATGCAGGGGAGGCGCTTATCCGCAGAACCTTCAATTTGAAACGAAGCCGTAGCGACGCCATAGATAAAGTCTTTGCTAAGCATAGGTGAGTTTTTTGGTAACGTGAGCTGAGTCATTTAAAGAAACCTTTGGTGAACAATTGCAAGTTAAATGGTGACTAATTCTTTTCTACTGAAAGCGCTTCCATGTTTTTTCAAAAAAACACGCAAAATATTGCGTGTTTATGGTAGCGCTTCCATATTTAGGTTAGAGACTAATTTGGTTATGGTCAATAGTTTATTTTAATAACGGGTTTAATACGGTGTTTTTTGCATTTTAAAAAACAATAAAGCAAGTGTTACTGCTTGCTTTATAAAAGAAAAAACGATTAATAATTCCACATCTCTGCTGACACTCGCTGTAATAGTATGACCTTATAAAACGCGTATACTTACCAAACATATTTAACGAGGTATGAGTACTGACACAGCATACAGACTCTATGCGATATGAGCCTAAAAAGTGCATGGCAATCAGTCAATACACTAATTGTTCTGTGAGCAATACTTACTTACAAACTCTTTATGGTTAGGCAATTGCGCAAGGCGATGTGCTATTTGCTGTTTAATACCGTGTAAAAACTGCATTAATTCTTGTTCACTCATTAAGCTGGCTACATGATGATATTGCTGTGGCTTTATTCCTTGGCCAAGCATTACCTGCACCCATGAATCAACGCGAAATATGTCACCGTCATCTAAAAAAACGCGCCCTGTTTGTTTAAATAATGCAATTTTATGGCTGAGTGTTTGAGTGATCTCCATTGTTTTGCAATGACGCCAAAATTCACTATCGTCGCGGTCGGTTACCCTGTAGTGCAGCACGATAAAATCACGAATGCTCTCGAGTTCAGATTTTAATTGTTTGTTGTATTCATCAATTGCATGTTGGCTGATATAGGTGAACGGGAATAATCGTATAAAGCGGATTATACCGGTCATAATAAGGTGAATACTGGTTGACTCGAGAGGCTCTAAAAAGCCACTTGCGAGACCCAAAGCGAGGCAGTTTTTATTCCAGCCTTTTAGACGACGCCCCGTTTTAAATTTTATGACTTTTGGTTCTGTTAAAATCTCGCCACTAATATTGTTGAGTAATAGGTGTGTGGCATCCGCGTCAGTCAAATAGCGACTGCAATACACTAAGCCATTACCTGTACGGTTTTGTAATGGTATTTGCCACTGCCAGCCCGATTGGTGTGCGATTGAGCGTGTATACGGGAGAATTTCATCTGAGCCTGTTGTTTGTACAGCGACAGCGCTATCACACGGTAATAAGTGTGACCAGTCTTCAAAGCCTGTATGCAAGGCTTGCTCTATAAGTAAGCCTTTAAAGCCAGTGCAATCAATAAAAAAATCCCCCGAAACGGTGGTGCCATTTTTTAACGTGACACTTTCAATGAAGCCATTCGTTGCAGATTTGTTGATGTGCTCTATCTTTCCTTCTATGCGTTTTACGCTGTGTTGTTCAGCAAAGTCTCGTAAAAATAAAGCATAGCGATTGGCATCCAAATGAAAGGCATAGTTGATTGGGTTTTGCTTGTTGAAGCCAAATTTTCCGTGTTTTGCAGCCTGCAATTCGTAACAATAGTCGCCAAAATCATCTTTAACACCTTGATTTTGAGCATGTAACCAAAAGTGATGGAATTCGCCAGCCCAGCACTCTTTGCCTGTGATGCCAAACGAGTGAATATAGTCACTGTTTGGTTTGTGCCAATTCTCAAAACTGATCCCGAGTTTAAAAGTCGCCTGTGTTTGGGTCATGAAGCGCTGTTCATCTATACCCAGTAACTTATGAAAGGTGCGAATAGGGGGGATTGTTGCCTCGCCGACACCGACAGTCCCAATTTCATCAGATTCAATTAAAGTGATGGTTATTTCATTGCCTAATAATTTAGCTAACGCAGCTGCGGCCATCCAACCGGCGGTACCGCCCCCAGCAATAACGACATGTTTGGTAAAGTGATTTGTCATTCTTAACCCTTACTTAGCTAATAGTTGTTGGAGTAATAAGCGGTTGCTAGGTAAATTTTTTAAGTAGTGCCCAATCCGCTCTCGATTTAGCTTACACAGTTGCTGCGCAAATTCTTGCTGTTTTGTGCTCATATGAGCGGGTAAACGGGTGTGAAAACCCATGCCATAAAGCACATATTGATAACTAGCCGAAGGGAATACTTCTTCATTTTCAATTAAGTCAAACCGACTTGGCGGTTGATAACACCATAATTCGAGTAATTTCTGTAACGCGGTTGGAATTGTATTCGTTTGGCGGTTATCGAGCCAGTATGGGCTATCATTACGTTTGCTAAGCACATAATGGAGTTTTAAGAACTCGATGACTTTTTGCCAGCGGTAGTTAAAGCGCTCATTAAAACGTGCGCTTAATAAAGTCATATGTTGGCGGTTTGACGGCATTTGCTCGCTTAGCATACTAATACTTAGCTCCACCATCGCTAAAGCTGACGCTTCCAAGGGCTCAATAAAGCCTTGTGACATACCAACAGCGACACAGTTTTTATGCCAAAACTCTTTTCTGTATCCTGGTGTAAAGCGCAGCGTTCGAGTATCAAGTTGCTCCGCTAGTTTGGAGCCAATAGATTGCTCTGCATAGTGTTTTAAGGTCTTTATTGCCGTTGCTTCGTCACAATATTTATCACTGAATGTGTATCCTATGCCCCGTCGAGTAGGTAATCCAATATCCCATATCCAGCCTGCTTGTTGCGCAGTGGATAACGTTGCTGACGCGATATTATCGTGTGGATCCTGATAGGGAAGGTGGGTCGTGACGGCGCAATTATTGAATAAAATGTGATTCTGATTTAAGTACTCTATTTGGTAGTGCTTTGCAATTAATAAGCCTGCACTACCTGAGCAATCAATAAATAAATCCCCAGAAATAGCTGCGTTACTGAGCGTATTTACGCTTTGAATATAGCCATGACTATCATTATTTGCATTCAGTACATCATCAACAATGTGTTTTACATTAAGCTTGTTAACACAATGATGCGCTAAAAAGTGAGCAAACTTATGTGCATCAAGGTGGTATCCATAATTTGTAACAGCTGCATAATCAGGTGTTTGGGCTTGCTTTGGGGCGAGAGCGGCCTGACAAACAAAGCTTTGCATGTTTACAGTGTCAGCGTATTTATGCTCTGGGGATAGGTATTGCCATGCCGCATGAATATCACATTCGGTATAGCCTTGAGGCACCATAAAAGGGTGATAGTAATTATCGCCTTCTAATTCTGTTTGCCAGTTAATAAATTTAGAACCTTGTTTAAACGAGGCGTCGCAATGACGTAAAAAGTCAGTTTCTTTAATACCGATGCGTTGCAGTGTGTTTCGCATCGACGGCCATGTGCCTTCTCCAACCCCAGAGATCCCAATATTAACTGACTCGATTAACGTTATGTTTTTATCAGGGTGTTCGCTTGCCAGTAATCCCGCTGTTAACCAACCTGCGGCGCCACCACCCACGATGACTATGTTATTTATGTGTGTATTCATAGCATTACTTTAAATAATAAAAGCCGCTCCAAACAAGGAACGGCTTGCGGGCATAAAAAGGGTTCAGCTAAATATGCCTCTGACAACAAAGCTAATTCTCATTACCATGAGCAATAATTAACCAGTGGTTCACACTGAAACACGTACGGTGTTTGTGCATCAAGAGACTGGCTAAAAATGCATCACGATAAGAGATAGTATCTAGAAGTTATAGCGCATACCGACATTATAACGCGCGCCATTTTGTTCTAAATTCCATAACTGTGCTTTGTAGCGACCATGCTGGCGGCTATTTTGTTCTGTGATGTTAATCCCTTCTATAAAGAAAGACATTTTTTCACTGTAGTTATATGCCACATTAAAATCGACTTGATAATATTCTTCTGTGAATGCTGGTTCGTTAACATATCGTGCAGCACTGTTTAAGAACTTATCTCGCCAGTTATAGGCAATACGCGCTTGGAATTTATCATTTTCGTACATGGCTATGATATTTGCTGTATCACTTAAACCGACTAATGCAAATTGTGTTGTTGTGGGATCTGCTGCAACGTTAAAATCAATATCGCCATTTACAATGGTGTAGTTGGCTTGAACACCAAACCCAGAGTCACCGAAGAAGTGCTGAATCGCTAATTCATACCCGTCTATTTTGGCGTCTTTATTGTTGGTTGGCACTTGAGCTGTAAATTCCATTAACGGATCGTCACCATTAGGCAATATATCATATGCGGCTTCGAATTCTTCGTAGCTCATTGAGTCAAATTCAACCCCATTTTCCATTGCAGCCACCATTTGGAATAGGTTTGAATCTGTTATTGCAAGTCCTCTGGCTTGTAATTCAGCAATGGCCGCTTGTGCACGAGGGCCAGCTGAGACATCACGTAAGTCATAGTAGTTTTGTGTCATGGGTGTTAAACCAATAAAGTTGTCGACTTTTTTATTGTAATAACCAACAGATACATAACTAACATCACTGTAATACCATTCAACAGACACATCAAAATTGTCAGACTCAAGCGGGACTAACCCCGGGTTACCTGTTGATGCTGGTGCATTCGTTGTTCCCGGAATAAGTTTTGGACCTGTAGGTACGCCGACAGTCGCTGCAGAACTTAAATTATCATAAGTAGGGCGGGCGATCGTGGTGCTGTATGATGCTCTCACTTTTACATCATCAACCACGTTTATATCGAAATCGATACTCGGTAAAAAATGGTTGTAGTCAGAACTGAGAGAGTAATCTTGTTTATCTGTACCATAACGCACATTGAAGTCATTATTGCCTTCCCATGCAACAGCATTAGGTAAATCAATATTAGCAGTTGATGTGACATCTGTGGTTTCGTAACGCGCACCCACTAATAGGTTGAATGGCATATCACCTATTTCACCTTGATGTTTATATTGTACAAAGGCTGCTTTAATTTCTTCTTTTATTGTTCGGTTGGTCGCGAATGCACCGTCAGCAGCAAAGTTAAAACCGTACTGTTGTGCAGCCCAATAACCAATTTCAGATGCACTGCCAGTAAACCCTTGATCAAATGATCCTGAGGTATCGTAGTCATCAAATTCATTTAAAAAATTAGTCGGGTTTAAATAACCATCAGGAAGTTCCCCTGGGTTTTCGATACCCCAGTTACCCATTGTGTTTCGAGTAAGAGATTGTAATGAATGACTTTCCATTGAACGAGACTCAATGCCGAAGTCAATCACGCCCGTTTCTATTTCATATTTACCGAGTAATCGGAATTCATCGACCGTTGATTCTTGACGAGCAAAGTTACTATCAAGAATAGAAGTACCTACATCGCTTTGTTCCAAAGCACCACTGCAGTTGAGGTTAGTGCGCGAGCAATCATCAAAATTGATAACCATCGAAGGAAGATCGCGGCTAAAGTCAACTTGCTGGCCTGCAACTATATTGGCACCTAATCCCGCATTTACCCAGCTGCCGTAGGGGGCATCGGGTTCACTTGTTGCTTTTGAGCTATGTGCGTCAAAAACAAAGCTGAGTTGATCATTAAAAAAGTACTCAAGGTTTAGGCCGATAGAGTCATTTTTATTTACTTGATTTAACTCTTGTAGAGCCAAACCTATATCTCGAGTTGATAAATCACGACGCTCTTCTTGGTAATAAATAGGCGTTTTTACGGAATTATCGTCAAATATTAGGTGGGTTTTATAGTTATCCATCCATATTGACTGCTCTGCGCGTGCTTCATATAAGTCTTGTTGCGAATAGGTATAATCAAGTGTTGCTGTTAATGATTCGACGGGACTATATTGTAAAGTTAATTGAGCGTTCGTACGTGTTCTTTCGCGGTCCGCAATTGTATAGCGAAGATCAGATGGCATTGAATAATACTGGCCCATAGCAGGGGCGTTCTCAACAATAATGTCATCAGCTGCTTGTGGAATTGTTCCATCGTATGCTGTTGTTCGCCATTCGTTGACAAATGCACCCGTTGCAGAGCTATCACGTTTTTGCATACTCGCGGTGAGTGATGCGCCAAATTTGGCATCGGCATCAGTCCAACTAAAAATACCTGATATCTCTGGAGTGATATCATCAGCAACACGATTTGTTGTATCGTGCATTGCTTTTACACCCACGTTTGCAATTAAACCAGGGTTATCTAATGGGCGAGTTGTATTAATGTTGATTGCTGCACCAATTCCACCTGAAGCAATGCTTGCTTTACCTGTTTTATAAACTTCGACTGATTTAACACTTTCAGAGGCTAAGTTTGCAAAGTCATAAGCTCTTGAGTTAGGTGTTCCTCCTCCCGCTGGTAAGGAAGCTGCTGGCATAGTACGGCCATTGAGGGTAACCATATTATAATCAGGACCAAAACCACGCACAGTAACCTTCGAGCCTTCACCATTACTTCTATCAATTGATACACCCGTAATGCGTTGTAATGATTCTGCTAGATTCGTGTCTGGGAATTTACCAATATCTTCAGACGATATTGCATCCACAACACCGGAAGAGTAGCGTTTTAGTTGCGTTGATTCTTTTATACTACCTTTAAAACCAGTAACTTGAATAACTTCAATGTCGCTGTTGTGTTCAGTTTGTTCTGCGAAGGCCGGTAAACAGGTACTTGCACCTAAGAGCAAAGATAAGCTAGTTGCTAACTTTGTTCTTTTAAAGTTATGGCTTGACATTAGGTTTCCCTCGTTCTTTATCATTGTTATTCACGCAGCAAGTGCATGCTATTGTTGTCTAAATATGCCTTTTCATAAATATGGAAGCGCTACCATAAATAACGAAAAAGAAAACGCTTCTGAAAGCGCTTCCAGAAAAGGGTAGTGCTAATTTTCGTTTACGTCAACAGTTGATTTAAAAAATTGATTAAAAAATAACACAAGCCATTTACCGTTATTTATTAATTCGTTTTCATTATTACCGTTTACTTCATGTAGTAATTAAATGATAAATAAGTGCGGTAACTAACAGAGTCATTGCGATTTTTAATTATTCTACGACTCGCTTAAAGCTTGCAGTATCTGGCGTGGGCTAGGAGCAGTGAGCGTGATATAACCAACAGTGCTAGGGAAAATATAATTAAGAGTGGGTGTGCTTTAAGCCACTGGGCTAATTATTTTTATGAAAAAATTTTGGAGAGAATTAATTGATACGACCGAGTGGATACGCACCACAGACCACTGGACCGGGTCATTAAGAGTGGGTGTGCTTTACGTAACTAGGCTAATTATTTTTATGTAAAAATTTTGGAGAGAATTGGTACGACCGAGTGGATTCGAACCACCGACCCCTACCATGTCAAGGTAGTGCTCTAACCAACTGAGCTACGGTCGTACAATAAAGAAATATCCAATAAATCGTGGTACAACCGAGTGGATTCGAACCACCGACCCCTACCATGTCAAGGTAGTGCTCTAACCAACTGAGCTACGGTTGTATTTTGATTTTAGCGGTTGTTTAATTGGCTAAACAACGGTGGCTAATATATAGCGACTGGTTACTTGAATCAAGCTGCTTTAGCTATTTTTGTGTTAAGTGCTGTTTTTTTATTCATAATGGACTAATTTCACACTGCTTATAAAAGTTTTGCCACCAAGTAACGTGTTGTTTTGCTGAAAATTTAAGCTGTGTAAGAATGTTGCCTTCATGGCTGCTATCAACATAATGACCTAACGTTGGGTCTTGCCATATTTTTTCGTACAAAGGTAGCAGTGACTCGAGTTTACCTGTTAAGAATGATTGATAGGGTTGTAACTGCTCTAAATAAAACTTTTTAAAAATATTACTGAGCTTTTGTGCTTTCTGTTTATTTTTGTTAGCAGGGCAGAGTGCGTCTATTTCATATTGCTGCAATAACGTTGTGAGTTGCTCATTATAATGAATTTGTGTTCTTACGGCAGACACTAATAAGGTGTTGTATTTAAACTTATTTAATACTTCTAACGCGTTTATAAGCGACGCTGTATCAATTTTACTAATGTCACCGGTTTTAATTTGTTCGTTTAACATCGCGAACATGCTCATAGCGTGCTCGGTTTCTGTGAAGCCTGCCGTGTGTTCATCTAAGTTAGATGACGTAAGTTGCCAAATAACTTTGAATTCTCTTTCGTTCGTTATCATTGCTTCAAAATACTGCGGGAGCGTTTGTTGTTTTTGCTCAGAAGCTTGGGCAATTTTTGTATACAGCGGATTGTCAGGCGATAGGGTATCTAAGCACTTTTCAGCGGCTTGAATAAATTCAATTTGATAGCTAAGCACACCCGCAGCAGTGGCTGTTTTACCTAATTGATTATTATGCTCTGCAATTAACGTTGCGAGTTCACATTGACGTAACTGCGCAAGTTCTAACATGCCAATGGTGTGAACGCTGCCTGAAACGATATCAAAATGAACGGGCTCAATGCGCGCGGGTTTAGTGAGTTCAAATTCTTTAAATGCTAGAACATTATTGAGCCTTTCGGCATATGTTTTGTTTATATCACTGGCTGAGGGTGAGCAACCAAATAGCACAAGGCTCACAGCACACACTGTGAGCTTAAATAAAGACTTAGTTTTGCTGAAAAGGTGCATAGTTAAATCGCCTATGAACTGTGTACATCAACATGATGGCCGCAGCACTGAGGCCAACGATAATACCTATCCAAAACCCATGAGGCCCCATCGCTGGCACAATTAAATCTGTACGAGCAAGTACGAATCCAAGTGCAAAACCGATCAACCAATACGACACGAAGGTAATATAACCAATTGGGGCGGTATACTTTAAACCACGTAAAATTCCATTGGCAGAAACTTGTAATGCATCAGGTAATTGGTAAATACAGGCAAGTACCATGATTGATGAGGCAAGCGCTAAAACCTCAAGATTATCTGAGTACAGTTGGCTAATAATATCTCGCGCAAAGAAAGTCACACTCGCCAATAAAAAGGCAATAATAGCGGCTAAAATATAGCTTGTACTCACCGCACTTCTTAATTGTTTGAAATGCTGTTGTCCAAACAAATTACCAATACGAATACTAATAGCTATAGATAAACTCAACGGCATCATGAAAAGTAAAGTGGTTACACTTGCCGCTATTTGATGGCCTGCGACAGCAACAGCACCTAAATGTGCAATAAACAGTGGAATACAGGCAAACAGTGTCACTTCGAAAAATGTGGCCAGTGAAATAGGAATGCCGACTTTAGTGATTGTCCACATAGTGGCAGGCTGTGGTAACGAGAAATTCGCTAATAACGCCTTTGCATTAATTTTTTTATCAAAATGGCAGTATATCATTTGTGTGATAGCCATCGCCGTAAAAACTAACGCCGTTGCAATACCACAGCCTGCACCGCCATACGCATTAAAACCTAAATGACCGTGTATAAACACGTAGTTAGCAGGAATATTAACGGCTAAGCCGATTAAGCTTATGTAAAAAGCAGGTTTGGTCATGCCCATACCCTCAGTGATATTGCGATAAACACTAAAGAGTAAAAAGCCAAAAATGCCCCATTTTACAAAATGTATATACTGTTCAGCGAGCGTTGTAATCGCCGCTGTTGTATTTAAATGAGAGAGAATATTGTCAGCTAAAGTAGCAAGCCCTAAGCCAATGACACTAAGCACCAGCGCTAAATATAGACCTTGTTGAAAATAATGGCTTATGCCGTGTTTGTCATTTGAGCCCGAAAACTGCGCAATAATTCCCGTCAGTGCAAGCAGGATACCTTGAAGCGCTAACATTAAGGGGTTCCAAATACCTGTTGCGATTGATAAAGCAGCCAGATCCGTTGCACTCACTTGTCCTGCCATTACGGTATCAACAACCGTCATTAATATCAGTGTCACTTGCGCCAAAAATACAGGGATGGCTAAAGAAATTAACCGTTTGGCTTCCCAACTACAAAAAGACATAAAATACACAACTAAAAAAACAGGTTGTCATTGTAATCTATTCAAAGATCAATAAAAATCGCAGATATGTATTTTGCGAATAAAAGAAGACGCCAAGATGTTTACTGGAATTATACAAACTCAAGCCATTGTCGAACACACAAAGCTCGAGGGTGGGGTACTAAGGTTAACCTTAAAAGTCGCTAATGAGTATGCGCAAAAACTGACTATGGGTGCCAGCATTGCAATTAATGGCTGTTGTTTGACTGTTGTTGAATTTAAAGCACTTCAGGACAGTGATTTTACACTTATTTATTTTGATGTGATTGATGAGACATTAAAGTTGACTAACCTTGGTCAATTGCAAAACGGACATTGGGCCAACTTTGAGCGCTCCGTAACGGTAGGCACTGAGCTTGGGGGGCATATTGTATCGGGCCATATTCACTGTATGGCAAACATAACGTCTATTATACATGAACAAAATAACTGCAAAATGCATCTTGCAATCGATCCAAAGTGGCAAAAATATGTTTTGTATAAAGGGTTTGTCAGTGTAAATGGTGCAAGTTTAACCGTGGGTGAGGTTGATGAGCGTGGTTTTTGGTTACACCTCATACCTGAAACTCTCGCGATTACTAATTTAGATAAACAACGCGAAGGCAATCTACTCAATATTGAGGTTGACCAACAAACTTACACAATTATAAACACGGTTGAAAACTATTTGGCACGACAAGCAAATTAAAAAATTTGCTCGTCGTCACTGTCAACATGTAATTCTAATTTGTTGTGTGCGTAGTCAATGTGCATGTTTAAATGAATAGGGTTACAGCATGCGCTACATTCTTCGTAATAATCTTGGTCGCCTTCGCTGGCATCTAATGCCACGAATATATGATGTCCACAATGAGGGCAGGATATACGTTGAGAAAAGTTGTCTTTCATCAGCTTTTACCTTAATCAGGCATGCCTGAATTCGTTAAATTGCAATCTTATAAAATCGTAATCTAATGGTGATGAACGCAAATTTAATAAGATTGATATAACTTACACACTAACCGCTAAACAAGCGGCTAGCACCTGTATATAAACGTGTTCTATTTACACTATAGTCCTGTTCTTGCGTTTATGACATTCGTTTTACAGCAATTTAAAGTTTATTTAAGCAGCAAATCAATTTGTTGTTTAGCTTCAGTCAGATAGTGTCCGGCAAAAATATTAGCGTGATTTAAAATAGGGTATAGCTGATAGATCAATTTACGCTGTTCATAGCCATTTTGCAGGGGGTATTGTTGATTGTATGCAGTATAAAAAGCATCAGGAAGCGGTGCGAAAAGTTCGCTCATAGCGATATCGCATTCCCGGTCACCATAATAGCAAGCAGGGTCATACAGACTAGGAACCGCTTGTATAAAGCCCATATTTCGTCGCCAAAAGTCGCCATGCAGTAATGAAGGTTCGACATTATGGCCGTGCAAGGTGTCTTTAATAAAAGCGATAAACATATCTTGATCAACGAGTTCAATGCCTTTCTCTTGTAAGAGTTGAAGTTGCCAACCAATCCGTTCTTCTGCAAAAAAAACATCCCATTTTTTGTGCCATCGGTTTGGCTGGACTGTGGGGCCTAAAAAGTTGTCGTGATCAAAACCAAACATGGCTTGCGTATGCTTTTGATGAAGTGTGGCTAAATGTTCGCCCATCGTATGCCAATTTGAGTGAGGAAGTTTGTCCAGTTCTAACCACTCTAAAACGATGAATGAAAATTCAATATTGCACCCTGTGGCAATGCAGTCGGGGATCATAAATAAGCTTTCTTGCGTTAAAAGCTTTAAATTAAAGGATTCGCACTCTAATCTTTCTAAATCACTTAAGTGAGCCACCTTGACAAAAAATCGGTGATTTTCATCGCGCAGTTCAAAGTATTTATCGCTGTTGGGCGATTGCAGTTGGCGTTTAAAGGTATGCTTAAAATCAAAGTGCATAGCTTGGCTTATCTGTTCATTCACTGAATTCCACATAATATCGCTCACCTTTTAACCATGTAGTTAAACTATGGCAAAAAGTCGGTGAATTAACAATCTCATAGCGTTAATATTATTAAATATTTGGCTGTGTGCGTGAGGATTTAAATGAATAAAAGTCTTGTTACTAATTTAGTGGCTTTGGCCTTCGTGTTAGTTGGATTTTTGTTTGATCAGGCAATTGTATTATCTGTGGGATTATTTGCTTTGTCTGGCGCTGTAACAAACTGGTTAGCGATACATATGCTGTTTGAAAAAGTGCCTTTCTTGTATGGTTCAGGTGTCATTACGCTAAAGTTTGAGTCGTTTAAAGCATCCATCAGGCAGTTAGTCATGACGGAATTTTTCGCGGCAGAGAAAATAGATCAAGTGATGGCTCTTGCGAAACCTCAAATAGAATTAGAGCCTGTCATTGCTGAAGTAAACCTAAGCCCAGCCTATGACTCATTAATCGAAGTTATTGAGCAATCGCAATTTGGCAGTATGTTAGGAATGTTTGGTGGACGTGATGCCTTAGAGCCAATGCGTGAGCCGTTCATAAATAAAATGAAACAGGCCGTCATTGATATTTCTCACAGTGACGAATTTAAAACAATACTCGATGAAAAGCTGTTTGCAAACTCGCACATTGGTGGCTCGTTACATAACACGGTAGAAAGGTTAGTGGATGAGCGTTTAAACGAACTAACTCCCGTCATGGTAAAAGATATCATTCAAACAATGATTAAAGAACATTTAGGCTGGCTGGTTATTTGGGGTGGCGTGTTTGGTGGTGTATTTGGCTTAATTGCTGCGCTTTTATAAAAAGTGTGTAGCAGACCTATACAAGGTCTGCTACATCAAATCTGTCATTATTTAGAACCCGAAATGACGTAGACGGTGTTATCACTGACTTTAGCGATATCTTGAATACTTGTTTTTGTTTGTTGCTCTAAATTTAAGTAGCTTGCTGATTTATTAAAGCCATAGGTGCTGGCAAACTGTGCCGTAGACATATCATTGCACTGTAACTTGTCTGAGATGACGCGTTTGTTTAAGCGTAAATCACGCATTGTTTGAGCAAGGTTTATGGGTTTATTTGACACAATAGCCATACATGCTTGTGTCCCAGCAGAATTATCTGCAGCTACAAACTGTGCGGCGTTTGCATCTGTTGCTGCCATTGAAGAACCGACAATAAGTGCTGTACCAAATGCTAATGTTAATGTATTCATCTTTCTCTCCAGTTGTTTGTCCATGTGACATGAAAGTCGTGCAACCTCGCGTGGGATACTTCACAATTCCTATTTGCTAGGCACCATTAAAGTATTACCCTAAATTTGATTGATTGCTGTTAATGAAAACGGACAAGATGTAAGCAAGTATGTAGATGTGTACCCCAATATATAACCGTTTGATTAGACATATTTTAAAGTATGAATTTTGACACAAATAACGAGAAAATAATTTCATTTTAGAGCAAACTGAGCAGGTTTAGAGAGCGTATTTTCTATTTGTTTTACGGTATTGCTACATTTACGTTTTAACTCTAATTTAAATGTTCACTATTAGACACTGAATAAAGTGTAAGGAGTTTAAGTGACCACAAAATTATCAGGCTATTATCAACAAGCCTATGCCTCACATTCTAAGCATTTTAATCAATGCTTTTATTGTGGTTGTGAGGCAACTGAGCGCGACTATTGCCCCCCTCTTCATATGATGCAAAGTATTATTGATTTAGGTGAAGACGCTGAATTTATTTCAATACCAGCGTGTTATGAATGTTTTGCGCTACTTCATAATGAGCGAGTGCTAACGATTGATGGCCGATTCACCAAAGTAAAAAAGAAAATAGCCAATAAATATGCCAAAGCGCTGCGAGTATTTCACATGTGGCACGAAAATGAGCTTGATGATATGAGTGATGAATTTGTTCATAGCATTAAAGCGGGAATGAAATTGGGCGAAGAAGCTGCACAGCGGCTTGATTTTCAGGGCTACAGTTATGCGACTGAAGATGCCCGCGTTACTATTCGCGAAAAACGCACTGAATTTGATGTGCAAGGAATAGTCTTTTACGACTTTAAAGAGGCGCTAAATTACTGTATCAACGAGCTTAGCGTCGATAAAAGTGACTTTTATAAATTAGTCGTTGAAGATTATAACGGCGATTTTAATCGTGCCTTGAGTCAATATCGCCACCGTCATGAAAAAGTAACGGCAGCCACTGATGCCAATACTTTAATCAAAAGCTTTGCTAAACAACATAAACAAAACTCTGATTTCGTAACCCGTACCGTGACGCATTTTATTAATAAAGATCCTAGCCTCACGACCGAAGGTGCATTAGAGAAGCTCTATACGAATTACATTAAAAAATAAGTAACGGAAGAAATAACGTAATTCGTCTTACTTAAACGTCACTTACCTCGTTTGTTAGCATTGCTATTAACATTTGATTAAAGTTATATAATAAAAAAAAGGAGAAACAACAAAATGCATAAATTTGCACCATCCTTGATGGTTATTTCACTTGGTATCGCGCTTGCGGGTTGCCAAGATAATGGCCCACAAGATCCAAAAGTAACCATTGATAAAAACCCATACCCAAGTACTTATAAGCCACTGGCATCAACAAGTACTCTTATTACCAATGCAACGGTACTAACAGGCACCGGTGAGCGTTTAGACGAGGCTGATGTTTATTTTGTTGATGGTAAAGTACAACAAGTAGGCAAGGACTTATCTGTACAAGCAGATAACACCATTGATGCACAAGGCAAATGGGTCACGCCCGGTATCATCGATGTGCATTCGCATTTAGGCGCATACCCAACACCGTCTGTGGCATCGCATCAAGATGGTAACGAAATGACAAGCCCAGTGACTGCTGAAGTATGGGTTGAACACTCTATTTGGCCGCAAGACCCTGGTTTTAACCGTGCTCGTGAAGGCGGCATTACGTCATTACAAATTTTACCAGGCTCAGCAAATTTAATTGGTGGCCGTGGTGTTACTTTAAAAAATGTTCCTTCACATACAATGCAAGGTATGAAATTCCCTGATGCACCCTATGGTTTAAAAATGGCTTGTGGTGAAAATCCAAAACGTGTTTATGGAAGTAAAGGGGTATTACCTTCAACACGTATGGGTAATATGGCGGGCTACAGAACAGCATGGATTGATGCAACGGAATATAAGCGTCAGTGGGAAAAATATGACAGCGATTACGCGGCAGGTAAAAATCCTGAAATTCCTCACCGTGATATTAAGCTAGACACACTAGCGGGTGTCCTTGATGGCGATATTCTTATTCATAACCATTGCTATAAAGCAGAAGAAATGGCGATGATGATCGACCTAGGCAAAGAATTTGGTTATCACTCAGGCACTTTCCACCACGGTATTGAAGCGTACAAGATTGCCGATTTACTCGCTGAAAACGGCAACTGTGCAGCACTGTGGCCAGATTGGTGGGGCTTTAAAATGGAAGCCTATGACATGGTTCAAGAAAACGTGGCTATTGTCGATGCGGTTAAAAACTCATGCGCGATTGTCCATTCAGATTCTGATACAACTATTCAACGCTTAAACCAAGAAGCAGGTAAAGTGATGTACCGTGCAAACGATGTTGGTTTTAATATTTCAGAACAACACGCTATTAAGTGGATCACAGCAAACGCTGCTAAATCACTGGGTATCGATGATAAAACAGGTTCACTTGAATCGGGTAAACAAGCCGATGTTGTTATCTGGAATCAAAACCCTTTTAGTGTGTACGCAAAAGCTGAGCAAGTATTTATTGATGGTGCCAAGGTATACGATCGTCATGATGAAAAATATCAAGCACAAAGCGATTTCATGCTTGGTCAACAGTAGGAGTAACATTGATGACAAAATTAACTAAAACATTTTCGCTCTCTTTAGTTGCTGCTGGTTTATTTTCGTCGGTAGCGAGCGCACAATCGATTGCAATTATTAATGCAACCATTCACACATCAACAGAACAAGGTGTATTAGAAGGTGCTAGTGTCGTTATTGACGAGGGAAAAATTGTTGCAATTAATCCAGAATCAATAAATGCAGACACCACTGTTGATGCTCAAGGTCAAATCGTGACCGCAGGGTTTATCGGTACGATGAACCAACTTGGCTTAGTTGAAGTAGGGGCTGTTGCGGGTTCTCGTGACGGCGGTGATGATAAAGCGAGTATTGATTTCGATCCTAGTCTTGCTTTTAACCCACGCAGTAGCTTAATTCCTTATGCTCGAAAAGGCGGGATTACTCAAGACGTAATCGTACCAAATGGTGGTGAAAGTATTTTTGCAGGTCTTGCCTCTGTTGTTGATTTATCGGGTTCTTTCGATAGTGTAAATCAAAAACAAGTTGCCCTTGTGGTTCATTTAGGTGAAAAGCGTAAAGGCTCACGTGCAATGTCGATGAAAACACTGATCGACAAGCTTGAAGGGCACAAGTCAGCTAAAAAAGATGATAAAAAAGACCCCACCACAGAGCAAAAGATCCTTGATAAAGTACTCTCAGGTGAAATGCCACTGATTGCCAGTGTACAACGCGCGTCAGATATCTATGAATTAGTGAAATTAAAAGACACGTTTGGAATTAATTTAGTAATTCATGGTGGTGATGATGCCGTTGTTGTTGCGGATACTTTAGCAAAAGCTAATGTGCCGGTGATTATCAGTTCTATGGCAAACTTACCGGGTAGCTTTGATTCAATGCATGCTAACTTAGCCAATGCAGGCAAACTCGAAAAGGCCGGTGTTAAAGTGATTATTGGTGTTGCAGGGGACTCGAGTCACAATGTTTACCAGTTACGTTTTGATGCGGGTAACGCTGTGTCGTATGGTATGACACAACAAGGTGCATTGAATGCGGTGACCAGTAATATTGCGGATGTTTTTGGCTTGAACTCAGGAGCAATAGCAACAGGCAAACGTGCGAACTTAGTAATGTGGTCTAATGATCCATTTGAATTGAAATCACACGTAAGTAAAATGTGGATCAATGGTGAAGAGGTTTCAACTGAAGCGCGTCAAGATAAATTGCGCGAACGTTACACAACCGAATCAGCGATGCCAAGAGCGTACACAAAGTAATTTTAATAAGAAAGGCCGCCTATGCGGCCTTTTATACCAATTAGCTTAATTAACTGGTCTTTTTTTCACGCAATAAAACCCCGTTTATACCAAGGCAAAAATGTCGTTAGCTAGTTGTTCTCGGCAATTGCTCCTGCATTGCTCTATCTCCTGCATCCATGCTGTCGTAAATTAGACATTTTTAACGCAGGTAGCGGCAGGTTTAATCACTCAAAATAATTAAGTCGTATTGCGGATTGGTATTATCGCATTCATAAAAAAAGCGCTCAATGAGCGCTTTTTTAACAGATTTCAATAACAATTAAACTAATTTAGCTAAAATGTCATTGAATGTTGTGCTTGGACGCATTGCTTTAAATGCCGCATCGTCATTTGGTTGGTAATAACCACCTACATTCATTGCTGGACCTTGTGCATCGTTCAACTCAGTAACGATTTGCTCTTTTTGTGATTCAAGGTCAGAAGCGATTTGCGTGAACTGTGCTTTTAACTCAGCGTCATCGTTTTGAGCAGCAAGTTCTTGAGCCCAGAATAATGCTAAGAAGAAGTGAGAACCACGGTTATCAATCTCTTTCACTTTACGTGAAGGTGATTTGTTTTCAGCAAGGAAAGTACCTGTTGCTTTATCTAGCGTATCAGCAAGTACTTGTGCTTTCTTATTACCAGTATTAACGCTTAAGTGCTCTAAAGAAGCCGCAAGTGCTAAAAACTCACCCAGAGAATCCCAACGTAAGTGGTTTTCTTTTTCGAATTGCTGTACATGCTTAGGAGCAGAACCACCCGCACCCGTTTCGAATAAACCACCACCATTCATAAGTGGTACGATTGACAGCATTTTAGCGCTTGTACCTAGCTCAAGAATAGGGAATAAGTCAGTTAGGTAATCACGCAGTACGTTACCTGTTACAGAAATCGTATCTTTACCTTCTTTAATACGCTCAAGTGAGAACTTAGTCGCTTCAAGGGGTGCTAAAATACGGATATCTAAACCATCAGTATCGTGATGTGGTAAATACGCATTTACTTTTTTGATTAGCTCGGCATCGTGCGCACGATTTTCATCTAACCAGAATACCGCGGGTGTATTTGTTGCGCGAGCACGATTAACAGCAAGTTTAACCCAATCTTGAATTGGTGCATCTTTTACCTGACACATACGCCAGATGTCACCTTGCTCAACAGCGTGCTCAAGTAATGTTGTGCCGTTTGTATCTACCACGCGAACAGTACCTGCTGCTGATACTTCAAACGTTTTATCGTGTGAGCCGTATTCTTCCGCTTTTTGTGCCATAAGGCCTACGTTAGGTACGCTACCCATGGTTGTAGGATCGAATGCACCATTTTCTTTACAGAAATCAATAGTTGCTTGGTATACACCAGAATAACAACGATCTGGAATGACAAAACTTGTGTCTTGTAATTTACCTTCGCTGTTCCACATTTGACCGCTTGAACGGATTGCAGCAGGCATTGATGCATCAATGATCACATCGCTTGGTACGTGAAGATTAGTAATACCACGGTCTGAGTCAACCATCGCGATAGCAGGGTTGTTGTCATAAACAGCTTGGATATCGGCTTCGATTTCAGCTTTTTTAGCAGCATCTAGTTTTTCGATTTTAGCAAATACGTCACCAAAACCGTTATTCACATCAACATCTAACTCTTTGAAAAGGTCAGCGTGTTTGGTAAATACATCTTTAAAGAATACTTTTACTGCATGACCAAAGATGATTGGGTCAGATACCTTCATCATCGTTGCTTTCATGTGTAGTGAGAACAATACACCTTTTTCTTTAGCAGTCTGAATTTCTTTCGCTAAGAAATCTTGTAATTTTGCAACGCTTAGACGAGATGCGTCAATCACTTCGCCTGCTAGAAGCGGTGTGCTTGCTTTAAGTACTGTAACGTCGCCATTTTCTGCAACGTGCTCAATACGCACATCAGTCGCTTCTGCAACAGTCACTGATTGCTCAGAACCAAAGAAATCACCTTCTTCCATACTTGCAACATACGACTCAGAATCTTTGCTCCAAGCACCCATTGAATGTGGGTTATTACGAGCATACTCTTTTACAGAGCTAGGTGCACGACGGTCAGAGTTACCTTCACGAAGTACAGGGTTTACAGCACTGCCTTTGATTTTGTCGTAAGTCGCTTTAATTTTTTGCTCTTCATCAGTTTTTGGCTCTGATGGGTAGTCAGGTAGTGCGTAACCTTTTTCTTGTAGCTCTTTGATTACAGCGCGTAGCTGTGGAACCGACGCACTGATATTAGGAAGCTTGATAATATTTGCTTCAGGCGTTTTAGCCATTTGGCCTAGTTCAGCAAGTGCATCATCAATACGTTGCTCTTCTGTAAGGTACTCAGGGAAGTTAGCAATTACACGACCTGCTAATGAAATGTCGCGTGTTTCAACTTCAACACCTGCCGCGTTAGTATACGCCTGGATGATTGGTAACAATGAATACGTTGCCAGTGCTGGCGCTTCATCTGTTTTAGTGTAGATAATTTTTGATGTCATCATCATTCCTAGATAGTTGGCGTAATGTTTGGCAGTTACTGCAAGCAGCCACCCTTAATTAGCCATATTCAACAATGCAATTATATTGCTATCAAATAATACCAACTCGCCATAACATTTGCTTTATTCGAGAATAAACCGCACCTAACAGCATTGCAGCGCTTATTTAGAATCACTAAATAACGACTTTTGCTGAGTTATCGGCAAGATTTTCCTCAATATCGCTCATTTAATTAACTGAATTGGTATCATAGCAATCAGTCTGTTAGCTGTTGCAACTTAATACGGGGTATCAAAATAACCACAGCTGACAGACTGTAAAATTCTTATAGCCTAAATAGGCATAAAATGAAATTAGCCATAAGCCTTAGGTCAAAATGACGAAAAAGCTAAATTTAAGCAACAAGAGTGTAACAAGCTTGGCTCTAAAGGGCTAATAACAATTAAACAATTGGGATGAAGAAAAGGAATTTCAAGGATAAAAATGAGATATATTAGTGGGAAGAGAGTAAGCGAGGAACTTAACAAGGTCGCTCGCTTGATACTCGAATAGGTAATACCTAAGAAATTTCATCGTTAGGCGCAATATTCGTTGCGTGTAACCCTTTTGGACCTTGTTGCAATTCGAATGTTACATCTTGACCAGCTTTAAGTGTTTTATAACCGTCCATTACAATCGTTGAGTAATGAGCGAATATATCAGTCTCGCTACCGTCTTCTACGATGAAACCAAAACCTTTGGCATTGTTGAACCATTTGACTTTACCACAAGCCATACTTCTACATCCTTCTATAAGTTGACTAATTTAGTTATTCTAAACCGTGTAATTTGCTAGACTGACTAAGGTTTAATCAATCTATAATTGACTGTAGTTTATTTAGGCAGTCAGTCAAGTGTTTTGAACTATTTTTTAACAATTTATTTATTTTTTTATTCAAGTTTGCTTGAGTTCTAAAGACAAGACTATATTTAATTATGAGTGGTATGAAAGATTCTGGTGTTATTGAAACGGTTCGCGATAGTGAAAAGCAAAAACTGCAACCACCGCGAAAATATAAGGTCATTTTAAATAATGATGATTACACGCCAATGGACTTTGTGATAGAAGTACTAATGACGTTTTTTAATATGGATAGCGATAGAGCAACAGATGTGATGCTTCAAGTTCATCATAATGGCAAAGCAATATGCGGCATTTATAGCGCTGATGTTGCTTACACCAAAGTTGAGCAAGTTAATCGTTACGCACGAGACAACGAGCATCCACTGCTATGTAGTTGTGAGCAGGAATAAATACCAAGGTAGGGTGAACATTTAGCCCATCACAACGGTATATAAATATTATCTCAGTAAGGGGTTGCCAATGCTAAACAAAGACTTAGAACTAACCTTGAATGCGGCGTTTCGCGAAGCAAGAACGCGCCGACATGAATTTATGACCGTCGAGCATCTTTTACTCGCGCTGCTCGATAACCCTTCTGCTGGAGAAGCGCTTAACGCCTGTGGTGTAGATATGAGCGCGTTAAAAGTTGAGTTATCAGATTTTATCGACGAAACAACGCCGGTTATTCCTGACTTAGAAGAAGACAGAGAAACACAGCCTACATTGGGTTTTCAACGTGTGCTTCAACGCGCGGTGTTTCATGTGCAATCGTCAGGTAAGAACGAAGTAACAGGCGTAAATGTACTTGTGGCTATTTTCTCTGAACAAGAAAGCCAAGCTGTTTATTTACTTAAAAAAGCGGATGTAAATCGTTTAGACATCGTTAACTTCATTTCGCATGGTATTTCGAAAGCCGATGATGATATCGGTGGCGATGACCATGATGATATTCATGAAGAAGTACAAGAGGTGCAAGGCGAAGAGCCGACTAAACTTGAAAACTTTACAACAAACCTCAATCAGCAAGCGATTGAAGGAAATATCGATCCGCTTGTTGGCCGTGATAATGAAGTCGAGCGTACGGTACAAGTATTATGCCGTCGTAAGAAAAATAATCCATTGTTGGTTGGTGAAGCAGGGGTAGGTAAAACAGCCATTGCTGAAGGCCTTGCTTATCGTATTGTGAAAAACGAAGTGCCTGATGTAATAGCCGATGCGGTTGTTTATTCACTTGATATGGGCGCATTATTAGCCGGTACAAAATACCGCGGCGACTTTGAAAAACGTTTTAAATCGTTACTAAAAGAGCTGCAAGCTAAACCGCATTCAATTTTATTTATCGATGAGATACATACCATTATTGGTGCGGGTGCTGCGTCTGGTGGTGTAATGGATGCGTCTAACTTAATTAAGCCGTTACTTTCAAGTGGTAAATTACGTTGTATGGGCTCGACCACTTACAACGAGTATAAAAATATTTTTGAGAAAGACCGTGCTCTGGTACGTCGTTTCCAAAAAATTGATGTACTTGAACCAAGTGTGGCTGATACAACGAAAATCCTCAATGGCTTAAAAGAGCGTTACGAAGAGCATCATGGTATTCGTTACACGCAAAAAGCCCTTAAGGCAGCTGCTGAGCTGAGCGCAAAATACATTAATGAGCGTCATTTACCTGACAAAGCGATTGATGTGATTGACGAAGCCGGTGCAAATCAGCGCCTACAACCGATATCAAAACGCAAAAAAACCATTGGTGTAGCTGATATCGAGTTAATTGTGTCAAAAATGGCGCGTATACCACAGCAAAGCGTTTCTTCAAGTGATAAAGAAACATTGAAGAACCTTGATCGTAACTTGAAGATGCTTGTATTTGGTCAAGATCAATCAATTGATGCATTAACTTCGGCTATTCGTTTATCTCGCTCTGGACTCGCAAATGAAGATAAACCTGTGGGGTCGTTCTTATTTGCAGGCCCAACGGGTGTTGGTAAAACAGAGGTCACTAAGCAGTTAGCTAAGTGCATGGGGGTTGAGTTTATTCGCTTTGATATGTCTGAATACGTTGAACGTCACGCAGTAAGCCGTTTGATTGGTGCGCCTCCAGGCTATGTTGGCTTTGAGCAAGGTGGATTATTAACCGAAGCCGTTATCAAAAACCCGCACGCGGTGGTGTTGCTTGATGAAATTGAAAAAGCGCATCCAGATATCTACAACATTTTATTACAAGTGATGGATCACGGCACCTTAACGGATAATAACGGCCGTAAAGCCGACTTTAGAAATGTGGTAGTGGTAATGACAACCAACGCCGGTGTACAAGAGACTGTGCGTAAATCGATAGGCTTTACAGAGCAAGATCATTCTCACGATGCCATGACTGAGATTAACAAGGTCTTTTCACCTGAATTTAGAAACCGCTTAGATAACATTATTTGGTTTAATCACCTTGAAAAAGACGTTATTTTGCAGGTTGTTGATAAATTCATTGTTGAGCTTCAAGCTCAGCTAGATAAGAAGTCTGTTAATCTTGAACTGACATCTAAAGCACGTGAATGGTTGGCTGATAAAGGTTACGACAAAGCAATGGGCGCACGGCCAATGGCGCGTGTGATTCAAGACGAGCTCAAAAAGCCGTTGGCCAATGAAATTCTATTTGGTGAGCTGGCCGCGGGTGGTTCAGTGAAAGTGTCGGTTAAGGACAAGAAAATTCACTTTGAATATGAAACAAACCTCGAAACAGCGTAAGGTTTAAAAGGCGAAAACAAAAAGCCCAGCTAATGCTGGGCTTTTTGTTTATTAAATGGAATTGAAACTAGGGTAGTTTGAACACCATTTAATAAACGCTTTTAGCTCTTTGTAATAAACACACCTGCCCATTCAAAGCAGCAAAAAGCTAAATCTCTCGTTATCGCACTAACTTAGCGAGCACGGAATACGATGCGACCTTTCGATAAATCGTAAGGAGTCATTTCTACGGTTACTTTGTCGCCAGTTAAGATGCGGATATAGTTTTTGCGCATTTTTCCAGAGATATGAGCCACAACTACGTGACCATTTTCTAGCTCAACTCGGAACATTGTATTTGGTAAAGTATCAAGGACCGTACCTTGCATTTCGATTACGTCTTCTTTCGCCATGTTTAGCGTAACACCTCTTTAATAGTTAAACGCTGCAGATTTTGCCGAAAATACAGCAATAAGTAAAGCTACAGGGCTCAAATTTGTAAATTAAATCGCCAACCAGTGATCGCCAAGATGCTTTTCTGCGGGCAAAAATTGGGTTTTGTATTTCATTTTGTCACATTCGTCGATTTGATAGCCCAAATAGACAAATTGTTTTGCTTGTTGTTTAGCAAACTTAATTTGCTGCATGATCATGATACTACCAATGCTGTACTTCTCATAATCGGGATCAAAAAATGTGTAAATTGCGGAAACTGCATTGTGCATGCAGTCGGTGACTGCTACAGCAACGAGCTTGTCACCTTCTCGCAGTTCAATAAATGTCACAGGCAACCATTGGCAAAATAAAAAGCTTTCATATTGGTTCTGATCAGGCGGAAACATAGAGCCATCTTGATGTCGTTGCGTAATGTACTTGCAATAAAGAGGGTAATATTCTGCGCGTTCATATTCACTGTAACTAACCGTAAAAAGTTTGTCTGCTTTGTTTAGTTTACGTTTTTGTGATTTAGAAGGCGTAAATTGTTGCGCTAAGACACGCACTGAATTACAGGCGTTACAAACAGGGCAGTGAGGACGATATATTTGGTCACCACTGCGCCTAAACCCCAATGCTAACAATTGTTCAAATTTATCAGGGCAATAGCAACTTGGGTCCAATATAACGAGGAGCTGCTCTTGGCGATCCGGTAAATAACTGCAATCAAATTGCTGGCTCAAACCAAGCCTAGCGGGTAAATGCTCAGTCATAAATATTTATCAACTCTTGTGGTTGCCACATGTCTGCTGTGGGAACATAGTTTTTTGCTAACTTAAGTCTAGTTAAAAATTCACTACGTGGGATAACTTTTGCACCTAAAGTTAGCAAATAAGGGTTCTCTAACTGACAATCAATAAAATGAGCATTGTGTTTCTTTAGCCAGTTAACGAGTGCCCACATCGCTAGTTTTGAGCCGTTTGATACTTGGTGAAACATCGACTCTCCACAAAATACGCCATGTTGCATAATGCCATAGAGACCGGCGACTAACTCATTGTCATGCCAAATCTCGACACTGTGTGCAAGACCTTGTTGATGGGCTTGAATGTAAGCATCCATCATTTGCTCAGTGATCCACGTACCTTCTGCGTCTAAGCGTTGTTCACGGCAAGCTGAAATCACGTGAGAAAAAGCATGATTAATCGTGACGCGAAACGCAGAGCGCTTTAAATATTTTTTTAAGCTACGACTAACATGAAACTCGTCAAGTTCAATGATGCCTCGCAGGCTAGGTGACCACCACATAATCGGCTCATAATCACTAAACCAAGGGAATATACCGGATTGATAGGCGTTCTTTAAGCGCGCAACAGATAACCCACCGCCAATTGCTAAAAGGCCATCAGGCTCGTCAAGGGCATGCTCAGGGTTGGGGAAATCAACACCTGATTCAGGAAGTTGATAAATTTGCTTTGTCATTGCAGCGGATTCATTATTTTTTTTGATAATTTTAGCAAAATTTTTGCCTAAAAAAAGGGGCTGTATAGCCCCTTGGTATTTTAAAAAGGTGTTTTAAATCGCTGGTTACAGATTGTCTAGGAAGCGCTCTGCATCAAGTGCTGCCATACAGCCTGTACCGGCTGATGTGATGGCTTGTCGATAAATATGGTCACATACATCACCCGCAGCAAAAACACCCGGTACGCTTGTTTGTGTTGCGTTACCGTTTAAGCCAGATTCAACCACTAAGTAGCCGTCTTTCATTTCAAGCTGACCTGCAAACATATCCGTGTTTGGCTTATGACCAATTGCAATGAATACACCGGCAAGATCTAAATTCTCAGTCTCATCAGAATCCGTGGCTTTAATGCGAATACCGGTTACACCCATTTCATCACCTAATACTTCGTCTAGGGTACGGTTATAGTGTAAGACAACATTACCATTTTCAGCTTTTTCTTTAAGGCGGTCTGCTAAGATTTTTTCACTGCGGAAGCTATCACGGCGATGAACCACGTGAACTTCTGCTGCAATATTTGATAAATATAACGCTTCTTCAACAGCCGTATTACCACCGCCTACAACAGCAACCTTTTGACCACGATAAAAGAAACCATCGCACGTTGCACAGGCTGAAACACCACGACCTTGGAAGTTTGTTTCAGACTCTAAGCCTAAGTATTTAGCTGATGCGCCTGTTGCGATAATAAGTGCATCACACGTATACGTACCAGAATCACCTGTTAGAGTGAAAGGACGCTTAGATACATCTACTTTGTTAATGTGGTCGAACACAATTTCAGTTTCAAAACGTTCAGCGTGTTCTTTCATACGTTCCATTAATGCTGGGCCTGTTAGGCCGTGAGCATCACCCGGCCAGTTTTCAACTTCAGTTGTCGTTGTTAATTGACCACCTTGTTGAATACCCGTAATAAGAACAGGGTTAAGGTTTGCACGTGCAGCATATACAGCAGCAGTGTAGCCAGCAGGGCCAGAACCTAAAATTAGTAATTTACAGTGTTTTGTGTCACTCATGGTTTTTCCTAAAAACGTTTTGATACGATGTCTATGCGCCCGATTCTAAGAAAAACAAGACGGAAGTAAACAAAAGGGCGGATTATTTTTTTAAGTAAATCGCGAAGCTGTCAAATAATCCTTACTTAATAAAATTTAAATGCCTCTTTTTGCTTATAAAACGAGCTAATAGTGAAGTATTAGCGTAGCAAAGTGCGTTAATTCATGACCAAGCAATATTTTTTTGGTATGTTTTAGCTAATTTTGATATTAGCTTAGACTTTAGGCTAGATAAACGAACAGGCAATTATGGTATTTTGGCAGGAAAAGCCCGCATTTGGGCTGACTACAGAAGACGTCCAAGTCTTAACCAATGCGAGAGAGTATCGCACTGAACTATTGCGTCTAATTCGTTCGGCGACGAAAAGAATTTATATTACTGCTTTATATTTGCAAGACGATGAAGCAGGTCAAGAGGTTTTAACAGCCTTACATGAGGCGTCTCTAGCGAATCCTGAGTTGGAAGTAAACGTGTTAGTAGACTTTCATCGTGCTCAACGGGGCTTAATTGGTGCTGCCAAGTCTGATGGCAATGCCAGCATGTATTGTGATTTTCAAGAAAAATATCAGTCAAACGTTAAAGTGTATGGTGTACCCGTAAAAGCGAAAGAGCTTTTTGGGGTATTACATTTAAAAGGCTTCGTAATTGACGACACCTTACTTTACAGCGGTGCGAGCTTAAATAATGTTTATTTACAACAGGATGATCGTTATCGTCTTGACCGTTATTTTTTAGTTCACCAAGCAGGCTTATGTAATTCGGTCATCGAATTTATTAACACACATTTATTGAGCTCTTCAGCTGTTCCACGCATTGATACGCGTCCGTTAACTCAATTCAATGATATCAAAGTTGCTCAAAAGCAATTAATGAGAGATCTAAAATCAGCAAGTTATGACAGTGCGGCTGAGGCAAGTGCAGGTGAGTTAGGGGTGCGTTTGTTTTTGGGTTTAGGTCGGCGTAGCAATAAGCTAAACCGCTTAATCAAATCATTGTTTGATACAACAGAGCACGAACTCATTCTTTACACGCCGTATTTTAATTTCCCTGCACCGTTGATGCGCTCGTTGCGTCGCCTATTAAAACAAGGTAAAAACGTGACCATTGTGGTGGGAGATAAAACAGCAAACGACTTTTACTTACCGCCATCTGAGCCGTTTAGTAAAATTGGTGCGCTGCCATATTTATACGAAACCATTTTGTATAAATTTTTAAAATCGCAAAAGCGTCATATCGCCAATGGTAACCTTAACGTTTATCTGTGGAAACACGAGAGCAACTCATTCCATTTAAAAGGGATTTGCTCTGACAAGCGTTTGCATCTGTTAAGCGGGCATAATTTAAATCCGCGTGCATGGGGGCTTGATATTGAAAATGGTATTTTAATTGACGATCCGCAGCAGCATATACTAAAGCAAATAGAGCAAGAAAAGCAGGCGATATTAACACATTGCCGACGCTTATCAGGCCCGCAAGATTTAGAAACGATGGATGACTACCCAGCGCCTGTAAAAAAATTATTGGGTCAGGCCAAACGTGTGAAAGTTGATTTTATAATCAAACGATTTATCTAACTATCAACCAGATAAACAGAGTCTTGTGTTTTTTGTTTTCGGCCCTAAACCACCTACTTCAGTAGGTGGTTATCATCATTTAGGCTTTGCCTGAAAAAATACTCATGTTAATTCCTTACTTGATTTTTAGCGAAGTCATATAAGGAAAAAACATGAGTAGATACGAGAAAGCATCGCATGTGTATTGGCGATGTCAATATCATATAGTCTGGACGCCAAAGTATAGGTTCAGAATATTGAAGAACAAAGTAGGCAGAGATGTTTACAGGTGCATACAAGTTTATTGTGAGCAGTTAGGGTGCAAAGTAGTCGAGTTAAATGTGCAGGTTGACCATGTTCATTTGGTAGTAAAGATACCGCCGAAGTTATCAGTCTCGAAATTAATGGGTGCTTTAAAGGGAAAAATAGCGTTAAAGCTATTTAGCAAATATCCATACTTAAGGAAAAACAAGTTATGGGGAAACCATTTTTGGCAGAGAGGGTACTTCGTAGATACTGTAGGGATAAATGAAGAAATAATAAGGCGGTATGTCAGGCACCAAGAAAAGGAAGAGGTGCAAGAGCAGGCGCAGTTAACACTCCAGTAAACAACGCCCCCTTCTAGGGGGCTAATGCAAAGCCACCTTCTTTAGAAGGTGGATCTTTTACTTCACAATGCTAATTAAGCATTTTCAACTGCTGTACGTGGGTCAACATATTCCATGTTGAATGCTTCAGCTACTTCTTTGTAAGTAACTTGGCCTTTAATCACGTTTAAGCCTTTTAAGAAGTGTGCATCGTCAAGAAGCGCTTTCTTATAGCCTTTGTTAGCAAGGTTGATGATAAACGGTAATGTTGCGTTATTAAGTGCGAACGTAGAAGTACGTGGAACAGCACCTGGCATGTTTGCAACACAGTAGTGAACAACGTCATCAACAATGTAAGTAGGATCAGCGTGTGTCGTCGCTTTTGAAGTCGCGATACAACCACCTTGGTCGATTGCAACGTCAACGATTGCAGAACCAGGCTTCATTGCTTTAATGTGTTCAGCTGTCACTAATTTAGGCGCTGCAGCACCTGGGATTAGTACGCCACCGATCACAAGGTCAGCTTCTAGTACGTGTTTCTCTAGCGCATCAGCGGTTGAGTAAATCGCTTTCACTTTGTTACCAAACTGAGCGTCTAGTGCACGTAATACATCGATGTTACGGTCTAAAACAACCACATCTGCACCTAGGCCAACTGCCATTTGTGCTGCACTACGACCAACCATGCCGCCGCCGATAACAACAACTTTAGCTGGCTCAACACCTGGTACACCACCAAGTAACATACCACGGCCGTGGTTCGACTTTTCTAGCGCTTGTGCACCAGCTTGGATTGACATACGACCAGCAACTTCACTCATCGGTGCTAGAAGTGGTAAACCGCCACGAGCGTCTGTTACTGTTTCGTAAGCGATACAGATTGCGCCACTTTTAACAAGGTCTTCAGTTTGTGGAAGATCAGGTGCTAGGTGAAGGTAAGTAAATAGAATTTGGTCTTCGCGTAACATTGCACGCTCAACCGCTTGTGGCTCTTTTACTTTTACGATCATTTCAGCTTTAGCAAAAACGTCAGCTGGGGTAGGTAAAATTTCAGCGCCTGCTGCAATATAATCTTCGTTAGTGAAGCCAATGCCCATACCTGCATCAGTTTCAACGAACACTTGGTGGCCATGGTTTACTAGTTCACGAACACTCGCAGGAACCATACCTACACGGTATTCATGGTTTTTAATTTCTTTTGGTACACCAATAATCATAGTTTTTCGCCTTAATAGAACGGGATAAAATTTTCGACTATTATATTCATGACATGGCAGTGTGTCTCACCTTTTTTAAGTTCATTTGTAGTGATATAATCTAAAAAATATATTTTAACAGTGTAAAACTCTGGTTTGGCGTATGCATCAATTACTTGACAGAATAGACCGAAAAATTTTAATGGAATTACAGCTTGATGGAAGGCTCTCTAACGTAGAGTTAGCAAGGCGTGTAGGCTTAAGTGCGACCCCGTGTTTAGAGCGTGTAAAGAAGCTTGAAAGAGAAGGCTACATACTCGGGTACAAAGCAGTTGTTGATCCTGCAAAATTGGGTCAGGGGTTGTCGGTGTACGTTGAGGTCACGATTACGAAAACCTCACCTGATGTATTTGAAGAATTTAATGCGGCGGTAAAAAAGCACGATGAAATAATTGAGTGTCACCTTGTTTCGGGTAATTTCGACTTTTTATTGAAGACCCGCGTTAATGACATGTCAGAATACCGTAACGTACTGGGTGATATCTTACTTAAGTTACCTAATGTAAGTGAGAGCCGTACCTACGTCGTGATGGAAGAAGTAAAAGGTGAGCAAGGGGTGATTATTCGTCCTTATATTGCATAAACTGTTAAAATAAACAAAGAGTAACAAAAACTTGTTCATTATCAGTCCATCATGGTTAAGATAAAGTGCAACAAACGGCATTTCCTGCTAAGGTATTTCACTGCTAATCGATGAGTAAAGAATAATAAGGAATAGGGAGCTATGCGCCTAAATGGTGTTCAAAGACTGTTAGAGACTGGGCTAATTATCAGCACCTTTGCTGCAGTATTTATTTTATGTGCATTAATCAGTTTTGATCCTGCCGACCCATCATGGTCGCAAACCGGTGAATTTGTTAATGTAAAGAATATTACCGGCACAGCAGGTGCGTGGATAGCAGATATCTTATTGCTTACATTTGGCTGGCTTGCCTATTTGGTGCCAGCGGCTATTCAGTTATTTGGTTACTTATTATTTAAGCAGCCCCATCGCATATTCCAACTTGATTACACCACGCTGGCTTTAAGAATCATTGGTTTTGCTTTATTTATTACCTCTGCAACCGCGATTAGCAGCATCAATTTTGACGATATTTATAATTTTTCATCGGGCGGGGTAGTAGGGGACGTTATTGCCTCGGCGATGATGCCGACCTTTAATTTTACTGGCACATCTATTTTATTACTGTGTTTCTTTTTCGCAGGCTTAACGCTTTTAACGGGTGTGTCATGGGTGCAATTTGTTGACTTCTTAGGTGATTGGGTAATGCGTGCCTTTTATTTTACACGCAAGCACTTGTCGGCCTGGCTTCAACGCGAAAAAGACGCAAATAAAGCTGTTCTTTCATCAGAACCCGATGCGAATTTTGTCGAGCCTGATAGTGAGCCTTCAATTGGTTTTACCGAACCCGATGTAAACCAACCTGCTCAAGAAAAAGCGGCTGCAAAACCAGCTAAAAAAACAGAGTCTGAATTTAATGGTTTTGATGAACTTGACGATATTTTAGATCAAGAAATCGGTTTTAGTGCGCTTGATGATGAATCGTTTGACACTGTATCAGCTCTCAATGCGCTTGATCAAAGCCCCGTTGTTGAACCTGAAAAGCCAACGACAACGGTTGTCTCTCCTGCACGCCCAATGCCAAAGGCAAAGCCTGCGTATCAGCCACCTCCAACTGCAAAAGAAAAATTTGAGGCCTTATTAGAAGAGCAACCGCCAGCAACCCCGTTACCGTCGCTGGAGCTGTTAGACCGCCCAGATAAAGCGAAGAACCCATTATCGCAAGAAGAGCTTGATGGCATTTCACGTTTAGTTGAAACCAAATTGCTTGATTTTAATATTCAAGCCACGGTTGTCGGCGTATACCCAGGCCCTGTTGTTACGCGTTTTGAACTCGATTTAGCACCGGGTATTAAAGTGGCGAAAATCACCGGTCTTGCAAAAGATTTAGCGCGCTCGCTGTCTGCTGTCAGTGTGCGTGTTGTTGAGGTTATTCCGGGTAAAACCTATGTTGGTATTGAGTTGCCGAATAAACACCGCGAAATCGTGCGTTTAAGCGAAGTAATCAATGCCCCTAAGTTTGAGTCAAACCCATCACCATTAACCATGGTATTAGGAAAAGATATTGCCGGTGAGCCTGTGTGTGCTGACTTGGGTAAAATGCCTCATTTACTTGTCGCTGGTACCACTGGTTCAGGTAAGTCAGTGGGCGTTAATGTAATGATATTAAGCTTACTGTACAAATCAGGGCCTGATGATGTACGTATGATTATGATAGACCCTAAAATGCTTGAACTTTCTGTGTACGAAGGTATTCCGCATTTATTGTGTGAAGTGGTCACAGACATGAAAGAAGCGGCTAATGCACTGCGTTGGTGTGTGGGGGAAATGGAGCGTCGTTATAAGCTTATGTCGGCACTGGGTGTGCGTAACTTAAAAGGTTACAACCAAAAAGTATT
Organism: Pseudoalteromonas sp. JSTW; assembly: GCF_013423925.1. Classification (NCBI taxonomy): domain Bacteria; kingdom Pseudomonadati; phylum Pseudomonadota; class Gammaproteobacteria; order Alteromonadales; family Pseudoalteromonadaceae; genus Pseudoalteromonas; species Pseudoalteromonas sp. JSTW. The sequence goes on along the minus strand of NZ_CP058972.1, from coordinate 1,908,427 downwards.
GGATGCGAAAGAGGCCGGTCAACCGATCCTTGATCCACTTTTTAAAGACACTGACGGCATGGCTGATGGCCCTGAAGAGCTGGGTAAACTGCCTAGTATTGTCGTGGTGATTGATGAATTTGCTGACATGATGATGATTGTCGGTAAAAAAGTAGAAGAGCTAATTGCACGTATTGCACAAAAAGCCCGTGCAGCAGGTATTCACTTAGTGCTTGCAACACAGCGCCCGTCGGTTGATGTTATAACGGGTTTAATTAAAGCGAATATTCCAACGCGTATGGCGTTCCAAGTATCAAGTAAGATTGACTCGCGTACCATTTTAGACCAACAAGGTGCTGAAAACTTACTGGGTATGGGTGATATGCTTTACTTACCGCCTGGCACCAGCGTGCCTGTGCGTGTTCACGGTGCATTTGTTGATGATCATGAAGTTCATGCCGTGGTCGACGATTGGAAGAAACGGGGCAAGCCAAATTACATTGATGAAATTTTAAATGGTGATGCCACAGAAGAAATTTTACTACCAGGAGAAACCAGTGAAGACGGTGATGAAGAGTCAGATCCGCTTTACGATGAAGCAGTATCATTTGTGATAGAAACCGGCAAAGTGTCGGTATCGAGTGTACAACGTAAGCTTCGCGTTGGTTATAACCGCGCAGCACGTTTAGTGGAACAAATGGAAACGTCAGGCATTGTCAGTGCGCCAGGTCATAATGGTGCCCGAGAAGTATTAGTGCCCAATGGTGGAGCAAATTAATGAAAAAAATTACAGTGTTAACCCTAATAGTAGGGTGTTTATTAAGCAGTCAAAGTCGTGCTGACGACAGCCAAGCATTGCAACAGCAACTTGGCGCAATTAACAGTTTTAAAGCGCAATTTATACAAAAAGTAACCGATGCACAGGGCGAAGCCATTATGCAAGGTGAGGGCAATATTGCGCTTCAGCAACCTATGATGATTCGCTGGCAACAGCAAAGCCCAGATGAAACGTTATTTGTTTCTAACGGTGAAAAAACCTATTATTTTGATAGCTTCGCTGAGCAAGTTACCATAATGAATACCCATAGTCTGATAGATTCAACCCCGTTTGTGCTACTTACATCAAAAGACCCTGAGCAGTGGGCTAAATACCAAGTATTGGCCACCGATACAGGCTTTAGTGTTACACCAAATAAAGGCATAGAAAGCCAAGTTGAGCAACTTGATATTGCATTCAGTGATGATAAACAGGCTTTATCTTCATTGACCGTGATGGATACCTCGGGTCAGCAATCGTTATTTACCTTTAAAGATGCTCAGGTTAATCAACCATTGGCTACGACGACCTTTGAATTTATCATTCCTGAAGGTGTTGAAGTTGATGATCAAAGCCAAGGTGAATAGGGCTTGAGTAATCTAGGATTTAATTTTGGTCCTGATGTGCGCCCACTTGCGGCGCGCATGCGACCTGAAACATTGAATGACTACATTGGTCAGCAACATCTTTTAAGCCCTGATAAACCGCTATACCAAGCAATTTTAGCTGGGCGCTGCCACAGCCTGATTTTGTGGGGCCCGCCGGGGGTTGGCAAAACCACTCTTGCGCAAATTATTGCTAATCATGCAGATGCAAGTCTTATTCAAATGTCTGCTGTCACCGCTGGCGTAAAAGACATCCGTGAAGCGGTCAATGAAGCCAAAGCTAACCTTGCTGGGCGAGGTCAGCGTACGCTATTATTTGTCGACGAAGTACACCGTTTTAATAAATCACAACAAGATGCCTTCTTGCCTCACATAGAAGACGGCACGTTTATTTTTGTTGGCGCCACCACAGAAAATCCTTCGTTTGCACTCAATAACGCCATACTTTCACGTGCGCGTGTTTATGTACTTAAAGCGTTAGAGCAAACCGATTTACACAATGTGATTGAGCGCGCATTACGTGATGATGTAGAGCTAAGTGAAAAAAACATCGTCATTGCCGATAACGCAAAGCAGGCACTTTGCCAAGCCAGCGACGGTGATGCCCGTAAAGTACTCAATTTACTTGAACAAGCCGTTGATTTAACCACTGAAAAACAAGGTAATTACCTAATTGATCAGCATGTTTTAAGTCAAGTGCTGCCAACGCATTTAGCGAAATATGACAAAGGGGGCGATGAGTTTTACGATCTAATCTCTGCGTTTCATAAGTCTGTACGAGGCAGCTCACCCGATGGTGCTTTATATTGGTATTGCCGTATTTTAGCGGGGGGGGGCGACCCGCTATATGTTGCAAGACGTTTATTAGCCATCGCGACAGAAGATATCGGCAATGCAGACCCTCGCGCTATGGAAGTTGCACTCAATGCATGGGATATTTATCAGCGAGTGGGGCCAAGTGAAGGTGAACGTGCCATAGCGCAAGCCACGCTCTATTTAGCCAGTGCGCCTAAGAGCAATGCTGTGTATATGGCTTTTAATCAGGCCAAGCACGATGCGCAAAATGAACCTAGTTACCCTGTACCAGAGCACCTGCGTAATGCACCTACCAGCCTAATGAAAGATTTGGGCTATGGTGCTGAGTATCGTTATGCGCATAACGAAGAAGGCGCATTTGCCGCAGGCGAAAAATATTTTCCTGAAGCTATTAGCGATAGGCAGTATTACTTTCCTACGGATCGCGGGCTTGAGCAAAAAATAAAACAAAAGCTGGATTATTTAACGCAGCGAAATGAGCAAAGCGATATTAAACGTTATGAATAGTTTAAAACTTTACATGATGATTGCATTGGGTGGCGCATCAGGTGCTTGCTTACGCTATTTTCTTAGCGAAACAATGCTAAAACTGCTGGGTAGGGGATTCCCTTTTGGCACGTTGACAGTTAATATTCTTGGTTCATTGTTAATGGGCATTTTATACGGCTTGATTGAAAAAGAAATAATCGCTGTTAGCCCTGCTAAGACCTTAATTGGTATTGGCTTTTTAGGTGCATTGACCACCTTTTCAACATTCTCAATGGATTCGTTGTTGCTGTTGCAACAAGGTCACTTTTTTAAAATGGCCCTCAATATCACCTTAAACGTGGTGGTGTGTATATTTATGGCTTGGCTGGGCCTTCAGCTGGTAATGCAAAAAGGTTAAAAACTAACATGTTAGATTCTAAATATTTACGTCAAGATATTGAACAAGCGGCTGCGCGTTTAGCAACACGCGGCTTTGAACTTGATATCGATGCAGTGACTGCACTTGAAGAAAAACGCAAAACATTACAAGTAAAAACGCAAGAACTTCAAAGCGAACGTAACGCAAGTTCCAAAGCTATCGGCCAAGCTAAAGCCAAAGGCGAGCACGATAAAGCACAAGCTTTGCTTGATTCGGTCAGTACCCTTGGGGATGAACTAGACAGCGTAAAAGCAGAGCAAGACGCAGTGCTTGAAGAGCTTAAGCAAATTGCCCTTGCCATTCCAAACTTACCAGATGAGTCAGTTCCTGTTGGTGAAGATGAAGAGCAAAACGTTGAAATCTCAACGTGGGGTACACCAAAATCATTTGACTTTGAAGTAAAAGATCACGTTGATGTAGGTCAAGACGTAAAGGGTCTTGATTTTGAAATGGGCGTGAAGATCAGTGGTGCACGTTTTACTGTGATGCGTGGCCAAGTTGCGCGTATGCACCGTGCATTAACTCAATTCATGCTTGATACGCACACCGATAAAAACGGTTACACAGAAATGTACGTACCTTACCTTGTTAATAGCGCAAGTTTGTACGGTACAAGCCAACTGCCTAAGTTCGCCGGTGATTTATTCCACACGTTAGGTTTAGTGGATGACGAAGGTCAACAACAACCTGGTTTTAGCTTAATTCCAACAGCAGAAGTACCCCTTACGAACTGTGCCCGCGATGAAATTTATGACGAAAGTGACTTGCCAATTCGTTTAACCGCGCATACGCCATGTTTCCGCAGTGAGGCCGGCAGCTATGGTCGTGATACACGTGGTCTTATTCGTCAGCACCAATTCGACAAAGTTGAATTAGTACAGCTAGTAAAACCAGAAGACTCAATGCAAGCGCTAGAAGAGCTAACAGGTCACGCAGAGCAAATCTTACAAGCATTAGAGCTTCCTTACCGTAAAGTGATTCTTTGTACCGGCGATATGGGCTTTGGTGCTGCGAAAACTTACGATTTAGAAGTATGGTTACCTGCACAAAATACCTACCGTGAAATTTCATCGTGTTCAAACATGGTTGATTTCCAAGCACGTCGCATGCAAGCGCGTTTCCGTCGTCAAGGTGAGAAAAAACCAGAACTATTGCATACACTTAATGGTTCAGGTTTGGCTGTAGGTCGTACATTGGTTGCCATTTTAGAAAACTATCAACAAGCTGATGGTTCAATTGTTGTGCCAGAGGTATTACGCCCATACATGGGAGGCTTAGAGGTTATTAAATAAGTTTTATTAGCCTAATAAGTTAAAAATGCCGCATAGGGAAACCATGCGGCATTTTTGTTTGTTTTTTAACTAATTAATTTGCGGAAGTGTAAACATTTAGTAGACTAAAAAGGTACCTTTAGTACTCAATACCAATCTACATTAATACTTAATCATTTAGTTAAGTGGATTGTGATACTCCAAAACACGAAGGATTGCTGTTATGAAAAGATTTCTCGCCGTCGCATCTGCTGCTTTGTATTTAGTAAGCTCAGTGGCGTTCGCTAAAGATAAACCCAATATTCTTATAATATTCCCTGATGATGTAGGGTGGCAGAATATAAGTGCCTATGGTTTGGGTACAATGGGCTATAAAACCCCAAATATTGATAAACTCGCCCATGAAGGCACGATGTTCACTGATCATTATGCTCAACCGTCATGTACTGCTGGTCGCGCGGCCCTTATTACCGGACAGTACCCAATCCGTAGTGGCATGACAACTGTTGGCAGACCCGGCGCAGAGCTTGGTTTAAAAGCGGGCTCCTATACTCTTGCTGAAGTTCTTAAAGAGCAAGGTTACGCTACGGGTCAATTCGGTAAAAACCATTTAGGTGATCGCAACGAGCACTTACCAACCGTTCATGGTTTTGATGAATTCTTTGGAAACTTATATCACTTAAATACCCAAGAAGAGTTTGAGCAAGTTGATTACCCTAAAGATCCTGAATTCTTCAAAAAATACGGTACACGCGGGGTTTTACACACTTATGCAACTAATGTAGATGACAAAACAGTTGATCCACGATTTGGTAAAGTTGGTAAGCAAAAAATTAAAGACACAGGCCAGCTTTCTCGCGAGCGAATGAAAACGGTTGATAAAGAATTCATGGATGCAAGTTTAGACTTTATCAAGCGAGCACAAAAAGAGAATAAGCCGTTCTTTGTGTGGTTTAATCCAAGCCGTATGCACATGTATACCCGTTTAAGTGATGAAAGTCGTTATTTAGCTGCCAAGCACACTACAGAGCACGATTTGTATGGTAGTGGCTTAATTGAGCATGATCAACAAGTGGGTGAATTGATGGCTGCACTTCAAGACATGGGTGTGCTAGATAATACGATCGTTGTTTACTCGACAGATAATGGTCCAGAACACAGTGCGCGTCTTCATGGTGGTACAACGCCATTCCGTGGAGAAAAAATGACAACCTACGAAGGCGGTGTACGTGTACCAATGATTGTTCGTTGGCCAGGTAAAGTACCCGCAGATAGAATTTTAAACGGTATTCAAACACACATGGATATTTACACCACTTTGGCAGCTGCTGCGGGTGAGCCTAATGTAGCCAAAAAAGCACTTAAAGAGCATAAACAGCCACTTGATGGTGTAAATAACTTAGATTACTGGTTAGGAAAAACAGATGACAGTGCACGTGACCACTTTTTCTATTATTACGAATCAAGCATTAAAGCGATTCGCTATAAACAATGGAAGCTGCATTTTGAAACAAGCGAAAACTACTATGCACAGTATGAAAAACAAAAGTTCCCCATTTTCTACAACCTTCGCATGGATCCGTTTGAAAGCTTTGATGGTTTGACTGACCGCTCTGATATAGTTCAGGCTAAACAATGGCTTAACGAACCTGTACAACACTTATTAGGTGAGCATATTAAGTCGCTTACTGAATACCCACCGCTTCAAAAAGCAGCAAGCTTTGACTTTAGCCAGCTTATGGAGCAGTTAATGTCAGGTAAGCAATAAGACAAAGCGCATAGACTTGAGCGCATAAAATTTAAGCCGCATAGGGAAACCATGCGGCTTTTGATTAAGTAATATTGCGCTGGTATGGACGACTAATCTGTTATAAATGGCTTTGATTTTACCATTTCGCACAATCACTTTAGAAAATCAAACTGAATAATTTATAAATACTTAAACTAAAAATGAGTAACAAGACAGGGAAAATAACAACATTAACAAAAACAGAGTTAGTGTATTCTCCCATAATTGATTTTTGATTCACCAACCAAACAAGGTAGCAAGTCACAATCGGCAGGAGTAAGCCATTGGCTGCTTGCGCAAAGATGATCACCGCAACAGGGTCAAGTCCGAGAGACGCCACAACCGCACCAAACGCTAGGATAATAATTGCCACACCTTTAAAGCGTGTATTACTCATTTTTGTTGACCAACCCAACATACCACACACGGCATATGCACCCGCTAGAGGAGCCGTTATTGCACTGGTGAGGCCCGCAGCACATAAGCCAATAGCAAAAAAGTAGTGAGCCATTCCACCCAACAAAGGCTCTAGTTGTACGGCCATATTGGCTGCAGAAATTTTACCCGCATCGGTGCCATAAAATGCCACGGAAGCTGTTGATAAAATTGCTAAGGTAATAATACCGCCAAGGGTTATTGAGATACTGGTATCTACATTAGTTTCTTTAATAACCTTTTCAATATCTTTATTTTTGTCATGTTTTTGGGCAAGGACGCCTGAATGTAAAAACAGATTATAAGGAACAATGGTGGTGCCGATTAAGGCTAATACCGTGGTAATGGAGTTATCAGGTAAACTTGGTATAAAGCCTTTTAAAACGAGAGTTAAGGGCGGCGCAGCCATTATTAATGTCGAAATAAAGACCAAGCTCATCAGCACAACTAAAACGATCAATGCACCTTCAATTACTTTATGCTTTCCGGTATACAACAGCACGACACTTAAAATTGCAATCAAAGGTGTCCAAATCAAAGGATTAAACGAGGGCAATATTTCTTGTAAACCCAGGCTTGCTCCAGAGAGGTTGCCTGCTTCATAGGCTGCACTGCCAATCCCTATTGCGCTGATCACCAAAAACGCGGCTAATAACTTAAACACAGGCGTTTTGATGGTTGTTCTCAGTGCAGTTGCTAAGTCTTGTCCCGTTGTAACACCGAGTCTAGCAGCCATAGATTGCAGCAAAATAGTGGCGATAACCGAAAATAAGAGTGTCCAAATTAAAGCAAAACCAAAGTTTGCCCCTGCAACGCTTGCGGTGGTAATGGTGCCTGGGCCTATAAAGGCAGCAGTGACAAGAAGTCCGGGTCCTAAACGCATGTAAAACCTTTTTATTATTAGAATAGTGAATTTTAGCTAATCAACTCATCGCTAGGCAGCAAAGCCACCGTGTGAGAAGTGCTGTCTGTAGATGCTCACGATATAATGTGTGGTTCTGAGGGTAAAGTAAAAACGGTGAGATTTGAGGGGGCAAAACGAAAACTACTTCAAAAGTGCAAGTAAATTGATAGTTAGCATACTTAATTATGATTATTTGAATGAATTTATTTACTCTTTTTAGTGTTTTAACGTTCTTAAATCAATATAGTAAAAATGAGCACAATAAAAAATATTCTTGTTTATTTGCGACGCTGTTTGCGGTATTGCGTCATACACATTTATTTAGCGCAGTGAGATAAATGGCAGTGAACGTTGAGTGAGTTAACTTTATCAAAGCGTGTTCAGCGCATTCCATGGTCATGTTAATTACGCACAGTCATTTGGTTTTGCAACTAAAGAACAGAACTTTAATGTCACCAACAACGCATTGTAAACTGGGTTCAATCTCTAAAGACGGCAAAGCAACAGGGATTGCCCGAGTTGCAGCACAAGCAAAGCTTACGGTGTACTACTAATATCGGACTTTTCAATTCAGTGACTACTGACAAGCGTACAATAGTATACAGCGCATCGCTTGGTGACTTAGGCAGCAAGTAGCCAGCCTGTTGGTCATTCATTACTGCAGCAAAGCGCGCTCGGCCCGCGCTGGTACATCGCAGGAGCTGGGGCATTTTATCGACAACAAATGATATGTCTGATTTTACTTTATTTAGCTCTTCGAGAAAGCAAAATACTCTTTAAACAGTCTTGATAAGAATGTTCGCGCCTTGAATAAATGAAACAGCGGGTTATCAGTGTTTTTATGGCAATGCTAGGGTACTTTATGTTTTAGGGTACTTTATATTTTAGGGCATAAGGTTGGGCACTTAATGAAGTGGTCGCGGGAAATAAGCGCATATTGCATGTGGCACACACATTGTAAAATTTATACACAGTCCGTACTAATTATGCAGTTTTAAGATTTTAAAAAATTAATCTCATTAAAAATCAGTGGGTTAAATTGGTTTGCTTTTTGCAAGGTTAAAATAATTCGTCTTATTTTAACAAAAGGAATTAACAATGCCTGAATTAACCTTGTCTGCTTATTTTGCTGTCTATGTTTACTTAATCATGCTTATTGTTCAATGGGGTGTGGCTGCGGTTGTTAAGGCAAAACAACCCGGTGCTGTACCTGGTAAGTTTAACGCATCTTTGGGTCATGAAAGCTTTGTATTTCGTGCGCATCGCACGTTTATGAATAGTTTAGAAAATAGCCCGTTGTTTTTAGGTGCGGTATTTTTAGGTTTTTTTCTAAATGTGAATAGTAATGTATTCGCTCTGTGTATCTGGGTGTATGTGATAGCAAGGATTATTCACATGCTGCTGTATTACGCTATTGCAACAGAAAAGAACCCAAGCCCGCGCAGCTATTTCTTTTTGATTGCAGCGATTGCCAATATAGCCCTCGTGGTATTAATAGGGTTACGTTTAGTGTAGTGGTCATCATTTTTTAAGCCTAATGTGCTTTGTTTTTAAACCACATTAGCGAAAAAAAAGAGGCATTGAATGAATTATCAATGCCTCTGCGATTAAGCGTTTAAATACGCGATTTACTACTCAACACCTATAAAACCACCGGTTTGATGAGACCATAAGGCAGCATAAATACCGCCTTGCGCTATTAATTGTTCATGGCTGCCTTGTTCAACAACACCGCCTTCATCCAGCACGATGAGTCTGTCCATTTGCGCAATGGTTGATAAGCGATGGGCAATTGCGATGACCGTTTTACCCGTCATTAAATCATCAAGGCTGGTCTGTATAGCGGCTTCGACCTCGGAGTCAAGCGCACTGGTTGCTTCGTCTAAAATGAGAATGGGTGCATCTTTAAGTAGTACGCGTGCAATCGCGATTCGCTGGCGCTGTCCCCCAGATAGTTTGACACCTCGCTCACCCACTTGAGCAGCAAACCCTTTATTGCCTTTGCTGTCTTCTAAATCTTCGATAAACTCAAGCGCTTTTGCTTGTTTTGCTGCGGCTAACATTTCATCTTCTGTTGCATCAGGTCTACCATATAAGATGTTATCTTTTACAGAGCGATGCAGTAGTGATGTGTCTTGCGTCACCATTGCGATGTGTTTACGTAAGCTCTCTTGGCTTACCGTAGCAATATTTTGGTTATCAATGGTGATATTTCCGGAATCAACATCGTAAAAGCGAAGAAGCAAATTAACCAACGTTGATTTACCGGCACCTGAGCGGCCAACTAGGCCAATTTTCTCACCTGCTTTAATGTTTAAATTTAAACCATTAATAACGGGGCCACGGTGCGTTTCATTTGCTGCTTTACCATAATTAAACTGCACGTTTTCAAAGTTAATTGCACCTTTCGATACCGCAAGCGTTGACGCGTTGGGTTGATCGTCAACCTCGATAGGCGTCGATAAAGTCTTCATACCATCGGCAACCGTGCCAATGTTTTCAAATAGGCTGCTAATTTCCCACATGATCCACTGTGCCATCCCGTTTAATCGCAATGAAAGACTGACAGCAATAGCGATTGCACCAACAGAAATAGCGCTAATCGACCACAGGTATAAAGATAAGGCAGCAATACTAAAGACCAGTAAATAATTTAAGGTATTGATCGAAAAGTTAAGGCTCGTCACTAAACGCATTTGCTTATAAACAGGTTGTAAAAACACATCCATGCTGTCTTTGGCGTATTGCTCTTCTCGCTGAGTATAAGAGAACAATTTGATTGTTGAAATGTTGGTGTAACTATCGACTACGCGGCCTGTCATTTCTGAGCGTGCATCAGCTTGCGAGCTGGCAACACGCTTTAGCTTAGGAACAAAGTAAAGTTGAATGGCTGCATATAATAGTAACCAAACTAATAGTGGGATCATTAAACGCCAGTCAGATTCTGCGACTAAAAATACCATCGCGCCAAAATACACCACAATGTACATCAAAACATCGAGCAGCTTCATCACGGCCTCGCGAACTGCAAGAGAGGTTTGCATTACTTTAGTCGCAATGCGGCCCGCAAACTCATTTTGATAAAAACTGATACTTTGGCGAAGTAAGTAGCGGTGAGCTAACCAACGTATAGACATTGGGTAGTTACCTAGGAGTGCTTGGTGTAAAACCGCAGAGTGAAAAAACACCACGATAGGCAACACAACAAGCAGTATCACAGCCATTCTGATCAACTCAGATTTTTGCTCAACAAATAAAGTCTCTGGTGTGTATTGGCCTAGCCAGTCAACTAACTGACCCATGTAACTAAAAAGAGAAACCTCTAAAATAGCTAATGCAGCTGCACTTAATGACATAAAGAATAATGACAGCTCCATGCCTCGCGTATAATGGCGGCAAAAAGCAAACAAACTATTGGGCGGCTGAGAAGGCTTTTCTTTAGGAAATGGATTGGTCATCCGTTCAAATATACGATACATAAGCGACGCTTTTATAAAATTAAGTAGTGGTACTATATCATTGAGCTGGCTTTTTAGCAGAGCATTTACGATAAAAATAACGTTTAAAATACAACATTTATTCATGTATTTACATGTATTTAAATTAATGAAAACATAGCAGGAAAAAGGACGCCATCATGAAAAAATTACTCTGTGCATTGTCGCTATTAGTGTGTTTGCCTGTCAGTGCGTATCAGCTCGAAACCGTTACGTTTAAAGGTCAAAAAACAGCGATTGAAAAGCCGCTGACTGTCATTCTACCGCAGGGTTACAATTCGTCTGTACGTTATAACGTGGTGTACGTATTGCACGGCTTTAGCGGAAACCATACCGATTGGTCAAACCTGACAGAGATAGAAAGATTAGCAGATCACTATAACGTCATTATCGTCAATCCGGATGGTAACTATGGTTCGTGGTATGTTGATTCTGAAGTAGATAACGCATCTCAATACGAAACATACATTGCAGATGATGTCGTTAATTTTATTGATAATACATATGCAACGAATGCCAGTAAATCAGGCAGAGCAATAACAGGCTTGTCGATGGGAGGGTTTGGTGCATTGCATATTGCAATTAATAACCCTGAACGGTTTGCTGCGGTATCGGGTATCTCAGCTGGGGTTGATGTAAGGCCGTTTTCGGCAGAATTTGACTTAGCAAATGTGCTGGGCAGTTATGCACAAAATAAAGCCCGCTGGGATGATATTGCCATTATAAACAACCTTCATAAAATAGCTGCCGGGAATACGGCTTGGAAAAAAGGCGACGACAGTTTAGCGATTATGCTCGATATAGGAGTTGATGACTTTTTTATTGAACAGAATCGTGCATTACACCACGCTATGCTCGCAATGCGAATACGCCATGACTATATTGAGCGTGCTGGGAAACATGACTGGCATTATTGGCGTCGAGTGATCCCTTATCAGTTTTTATTCTTAACATCTCATATGGAGTAATAACATGTTACAACGCGCACTGGTCGTTTTAGCTGCTGCTTTTTTTATTTTTATCGGCTGGGTAATTTACCTCGCTAATACGGGTCAGAAAGCGGTGTTTTTTGATCTCGTTGCTGCCATTCCTTACGGTGATAAAGTAGGCCATTTTTGTCTGTTCGGGTTACTTACTTTGTTTATTAATCTTGCCTTTAAATTTAAAACGTTTGTTGTGGCCGGGTACACTATCTATTATGCCGCAGCAATCGTGGTAACGTTCGTGGTGTTAGAGGAGTTGAGTCAATACTTTGTTGAAACTCGGACGTTGGATTTTATTGATTTAGTCGCTGATTTTATGGGCATTGCTTTTTTTAGTGGTATTTCTGTTTGGTTATCTAAGCGCTTATACCCGATCAAAAATTAATTTTTAGTGGTTTAGTGACTCGCTTTGTTTCGGCTATACTCAGAATATGGGTTGCTTAGAAGTCGCTTATGAATACAAAAACATCTGAATATTTGCCTGATATTGTTGAGCTTTTACTAGACGCTGTGTGTGTTGTAGATGTTAAAGGTTGCTTACTTTTTACAAATCCTGCCTTCGAAACTATTTTTGGTTATTCACCTGGCGAAGCAATTAATAGACAAATGCTCGATTTTGTTTACCCCGAAGACAGAGCAAAAACCATACACGCAATTAACCAAATAATGAACAACAATCAGCATCCACGGTTTGAAAATCGCTGGGTAAGAAAAGATGGCCGGATCGTGCATGTTTTGTGGTCAGTGTATTGGTCACAAGATAAGCAAGTCAGAGTCGCCATTGCGTATGACATAACAGAGCAAAAAAACCTCGAACAAAAGCTTATCTATTTAGCAGGGCATGACCCACTCACTGACTTACCAAACCGAAGCTTTTTAATAAACCAACTTGAAGAATCACTGTCAATCGCTAATACGCTTTCGTCGGTGCTTGGGGTGTTGTTTATTGATATAGATGGATTTAAGCAAGTTAATGATATTCATGGTCATGCAGCAGGTGATAAATTATTAAAAACCATCGCGATGCGAATTCGTCATGTGCTTAAAAAAAATGACAGTGTAGGTCGCTTAGGGGGTGATGAGTTCGTTGTCATTTTAAACAGTATAAAGAACAAGCAAGACATTCTTATGTTGGTCGACACGTTAAAGAAAGAGATAGCAAAGCCACTTGAATTTAACGATGCCGAGCTTGCTTACTCCCCTAGTATGGGGGCCGTAATGTTTCCTGAATATTATGGTGATGCAGAGTATTTGATTCAATGTGCTGATAAAGCCATGTACCGTGCCAAGCATTCGGGGGGGAATCAAGTTGTGTTTTATAACGATGATATAAAGCTACCCGGCGCTCAAAGTATTAAACCATAAGTAAAAGTTCAACTGCGACTCAGGCCATCAAAATAGGTCTTTAAATAGACACATATTACAAAAAGCAATCGCCTTTATTTAATAGAGGCGCTTAATACCTATCTGCTGTGTTAAAAGTTTTAACCTAATAATCTGTCTTCTAACTCATTACTATTGCTTGAAGCGAAATATTAGTTAGCCTTGAATGATTCATTGAAGGAGTGACACTATGTTAAAGCGAAAAACAATAACAACGAGCAGTGTTTTGTTTGGCTCATCATTACTATTAGCAACGGCTGCACACGCCACAACGCCTGAAGTTAATAACCAACGAGCGTTGCATGAAATAGCCAGTGCAGTTTCAAAGACCCGTATAGAGCAAGATATTCAAACCTTGGTTGATTTTGGCACGCGACATACTTTATCAGAGACTAAATCAAATACTCGTGGTATTGGGGCTGCAAGACGCTGGATAAAAGCGGAGTTTGAAGCAATTTCAAAAGCGTGTGGCCAGTGCCTTGAAATCATTGAGGTCAAAGACACTATTTCTGGCGAAAAACGTATTCCAAACCCTGTTGAAGTGGTAAATATAATTGCCATTCAGCGAGGACAGGTTGACCCTAATCGGATGGTTATGATGTCGGGTGATATCGATTCTCGTGTCAGTGATGTGATGGACTACACCTCAGATGCACTGGGTGCGAACGATAATGCCTCAGGTGTAGCGGGTGTGATTGAGTCTGCGCGAGTGTTGTCACAATACACATTTAATGGCTCGATTGTTTATGCCGCACTATCAGGTGAAGAGCAAGGATTGTTTGGTGGTAAAATATTAGCGAAATACGCGCAAGATAATAACTGGCGAGTACATGCTGTCTTAAATAACGATATGATCGGTAATTCTACCGGTATTAATGGTGTAACAGATAACACCACCGCACGTATTTTCTCTGAAGGCACACGGGTTATTGAAACCAAAGAACAAGCCCATAAGCGTCGGTTTACCGGGGGAGAAGTCGATTCTGCGAGCCGCAACCTCGCACGCTACATCGATACAATCGCCGACAAATACATAGAAAATCTTGATACCATGTTGGTGTATCGATTAGACAGGTTTGGGCGTGGAGGGCATCACCGCCCATTCAACGATGTTGGCTTTGCTGCTGTTCGTATAATGGAAACCAACGAAAATTATAATCAACAACATCAAGACTTGCGCACCGAAGATGGCATTACATATGGTGATACAATTGATCATGTTGATTTTGCATATGCTGCAAAGTTAACGTCATTAAATGCAGTGAGTCTTGCGTCAATGGCATGGGCGCCAGCACCACCAACGGGAGTCAGTATTTCAGGGGCCGTTAAACCAAGCACCACCTTATCGTGGCACCACAGTGATGATCCTACAATTACAGGCTATAAAATTTACTGGCGTTATACCAGTGAACCCCAGTGGCAATTTAGTCGTGATGTTGGCAAAGTGACAACAGCGACGTTAAAAAATGTGGTGATTGATAACTACTATTTTGGTGTTGCAGCAGTAAATAAAGACGGTATTGAATCACCAGTTGTTTTTCCGGGAGATGTGGGTGCATTCGAATGGGAGAATAATGAGCCTTAAAACCTAATAACACGTCTTTATTATAAAGTGATCGATTTGTCTCATCAGTGAGTTTAAAACTAGTGAGACATTTCAATAGCTTGAAAAAGGAGCTGACATGCAATATCTAGAAAATATGCTGCAAACTGTAAAGGATTCTAACCCACACGAACAGGAATTCCATCAAGCCGTTGAAGAAGTGCTTACCTCATTAACCCCAATTCTTAAAGAAAATGACGTGTATCAACATAATGCGATTGTTGAGCGTTTAGTTGAGCCTGAAAGACAGATAATGTTTCGCGTGCCTTGGTTAGACGATAAAGGAAATGTGCAAGTTAATCGGGGATTTAGAATCGAATTTAGCTCTTCTCTTGGTCCTTACAAAGGGGGATTACGGTTTCATCCGAGTGTTAATTTAAGCGTGATCAAATTTTTAGGCTTTGAGCAAGTTTTAAAAAATGCGTTAACAGGGCTTCCTTTAGGCGGTGCAAAAGGAGGGGCTGACTTTGATCCAAAAGGAAAGAGTGATCATGAAATTATGCGTTTTTGTCACTCTTTTATGACAGAGTTGTACCGACATATTGGCGCACAAACCGATGTGCCTGCAGGTGATATTGGTGTTGGGGAGCGAGAAATTGGCTATCTATTTGGTCAGTACAAGCGGATTACAAACCAATATAATGGGGTACTTACAGGTAAGCCCACTCTGTTAGGGGGCTCTTCATTAAGAGTCGAAGCAACGGGTTATGGTATCGCCTATTTTCTTAGTGCCATGCTTGATGCTAAAAATGATTCACTAAAAGGTAAACGTTGCTTGGTGTCAGGGGCTGGAAATGTTGCCCTGTATTTAATGGAAAAACTGTCACAATTCGATGCGACTATTTTGACCTGCAGTGACTCAAAAGGCACCTTATATTGTGAAGATGGCCTTGATGTTGAATTAATAAAACACTTAAAAAAAGAGCAGGGCGCTGCGCTGCGTGATTACTTGAACGAGCACCCACAAGCAGAGTATATCCCTGTGAGTCAGTATCCAAAAGATGGTCACCAAGTTTGGCACTTTAACGGCGATATCGCATTACCGTGCGCCACACAAAATGAAATAACTAAAAAAGATGCCCAAGCGCTTGTCGATAATGGCTGTAAAATTGTCTGTGAAGGTGCAAACATGCCAACGACCGCTGAGGCACACGCTATATTTCAAGAACACGATGTATATTTAGGTCCAAGCAAGGCTGCTAATGCTGGTGGGGTTGCAACGAGTCAATTTGAAATGGCGCAAAATGCAAGCTTGCAAACATGGCGGCCACAGCAGGTTGACGAAAAACTGCAACAAGTAATGAAAAACATTTTTGATAGAGTATCAGCAACGGCAAAGCGTTATTCAAGTGAAGACGACCTGTCGCTCGGTGCAAACATTGCGGGGTTTGAACGGGTTGCTCAGGCGATGCTTAAGCAAGGCGTTGTTTAACTCGCAGAACAGCTAATTAATGTTAAGAATGCGCTGCTAATGAAAATAGCTAGCCACTTTTTTGCTACTAGACTATGTTTAACATGCTTATTAAAGGAGTTAACTTATGTCTTATGCCGACGGTTTTGTAGCTGCTGTACCCACAGTAAACAAAGAAAAATACCTTGCACATGCTGAATTTGCAGCCGAAATATTCAAAGAATACGGTGCGTTAAAGGTGGTCGAAACCTGGGGGAGTGATGTACCCGATGGTGAAGTCACTTCATTTCCCATGGCTGTAAAAGCGGATGAGAATGAAACGGTGGTGTTTTCATGGGTCATCTGGCCTTCAAAAGCTGTTCGCGATAGCGGCTGGCAGAAACTAATGGAGGATTCACGTATGAGCCCTGAAAACAACCCCATGCCATTTGATGGTAAACGTATGATTTATGGTGGTTTCGATATTGTATTAGACAAATAAGAAGCGTGTATGTGGGCGTGTTTAAGCCCATTGAGTTTTTCTGTCTGATTGCCTATTTATGTAAAGCTCAGCCTTGCTGAGCTTTACTGTTTCTAAACTACGAAAATGCCTTTTCGTTGAGTAGTTCTTGCATCTGTTCACGCATTTTGAATTTTTGCAATTTGCCTGTAACTGTCATCGGGTATTCGTCGACAAAGCGAATGTGCTTTGGCACTTTAAAATAAGCCAGCTTGTCTTTTAAAAACTCACGAATGGTATCTTCGTCAAGTACGGCATCTTCTTTTGGTTGGATCCACGCACATACTTCTTCACCATATTTTTCATCACTGATGCCAAAAATCGCTGCATCCTGAATACCTGGGTAGGTGTATAGTACTTCCTCTATTTCACGAGGGTAAATGTTTTCGCCGCCGCGAATGATCATATCTTTAATACGACCAACAATCGCTACAAAACCGTGTTCGTCCATCACACCTAAATCGCCAGAATGTAACCAGCCGTGTTCATCGATAGTGGCATTGGTTTTTTCTTCATCGTTCCAGTAACAACGCATAATACCCGCACCTCGGCTACATACTTCACCGGGCACACCAATTTTTTGGATATCGCCAAGTTCATCAATAATTTTCACCTCGGTATGGGCAAGTGCTCGTCCTACTGTTGTCACTTGTTTTTCCAGTGGTGAATCGGTTTCGGTTACATTGTTAATCGGGCTGCATTCAGTTTGTCCATAACCAATAACCACCTCTTTCATGTGCATTAATGTTTGTACTTTGCGCATGACTTCCTCTGGGCATGTGGAGCCAGCCATAACACCTGTACGCAGGCTTGATAAGTCATAATCAGCAAAGTTTTTTAGTTCAAGTTCGGCAATAAACATAGTGGGTACGCCATGAAGTGCTGTACAGCGTTCTTTTTCAACAATATCTAACGTTGTTTTCGGATCAAAGGAATCACCCGGAAAAACGGCAGTAGCCCCTTTACTAATACACACTAAATTGCCCAGTACCATGCCAAAACAATGATATAACGGAACTGGAATACATAATTTATCAAGATGGGTTAGTTTCATGGCTTGTGCCATTAAGAAACCATTATTGAGAATGTTTTTATGCGATAACGTTGCGCCTTTAGGGTTTCCTGTCGTACCCGAGGTAAATTGAATATTGATATCTTGATCTGCTTTTAATGTTGCACTAATCGCATCAAGCTCAAGTTTATGTGCATCAGTCGCACGTTGCATTATGTCGCTAAAACAATACATTCCCGCTGTAGGACGTTCGCCAATGCGAATGATATTTTTCAAATGGGGAAGTGCTTTAAGATCTAAATTGCCTGCATTTGCATTTTTTAGTTCAGGTGCAAGTTCATTTAGCATGTCGATATAATTACTCGATTTAAACTCATCAGCGGTGATGAGTGTTGAGCATTCGACACTGTTTAATGCGTATTTTAGCTCGCTTGGGCGGTAGGCAGGGTTAATACACACCATAATGGCACCTATTTTCGCCGTGGCAAATTGTGTTAAACACCATTCAATGTTATTGGGTGACCAAATACCCACACGATCGCCGGGTTTAACGCCAATTGACAGCAAGCCCATCGCAAGTTGGTTAATCTGTTGCTGGTATTCTTTATACGTAAGGCGGATATTTTGATGATTAACAACAATCGCGGGGTGTTCTGGGTAATTGTCGACAATGTTATCTAGGTACTGACCAATGGTTTGCTCTATGAGAGGAATGTCAGTGCGACCTTTAAAATAGCTTTGTGTTAATGGGAGACTGTTATTATGTATGTTCTTTGCTTGCATTGTTTTCTCCGTGTCCTATTAAAATGTTGTCATGGACTTGATGCGAAAATAACAAAAATGAATACACTGCGTGTTCATTTAGTGTCAGCTTACAGTTTTAACTAAGCATAGATTGTCGACAAATAAAAGTCTTATAAGACTAATGTACAGTGATTGCAGCTAAATTAAGAGAAAAGAATGGTTTTTGGCAGGCATAAAAAAACGTGCCGTAGCACGTTCTTTTTAAACAAGATAAATTACGCTTGATCTTGTTTATAGGTTTTTCGCATTAAGTACACATAGGCACTGATAAACGCGTTTTCTTGAAACTTTTTCAGTCCAGTGTCTTCAAATTCGATAGGCAGTGGATTGCGTTTAAGCTGCTCTTTAATTGTTGTTGCGCTGAAAATTTGCACATCTAACTCTTCAATAAGTTGAATGGCTGTTTCCATTTTGAAACCTTTAGCACTGCCTGCAAATTTACCTTTAGGTTGACGCTCTTTAATTGCAACAGAATCAATTTGGTAATCTTGCATCAGTTTTCTAAAATCAAACTGAAATTTGCGCATAACTTCTGTGTCATTACCATCGCCTAACGTAAAGCGAGTTTGTCTTACATCACGGATATCAAACACGTCGTTATCTTTCGTTAAAATACACAGTAGTACATCGCTACCTGTAATTTCTACACCGCATGTTCTCATAGTTAATCTCTAAATAACTTAATTTGCGCAATTATAGCAAGTAACGTCCTGAAAAACAGTTGCTTTAAAAATGAATTTTAATTGCAATCGAACTATGGTCACTTACTGTAATATCTTCTACTGCTTGGTGGGGGTTTAAATGCGCATCATAGCTTTCGTATTCCAGCTTTGAGACCTTTGATAGTGCGCATTGTGGATTAAAATGCGCAGAGACCAAAATATAATCGAGCACGTTTCCCTTGCCGTGATAATAGTGGCTAAACGGCTTTGTGTTGTTCTCACTAGCAGCGCAAAATAGGTAGGCGTCTGTTAAGCCGACGACGGGTTCATTATTTGCTATACAGGGCTCGCAACGAGTCGGGTGAAAGCCTTGTGTCATAAATGATAATGTTGGGCTTGTCAGCACGTCGTTAAAATCGCCCATCACCAAGGTGGCACATTGTTTTTCACGCTGTGTTTTTAACGCATCGTAATAAACAATAGACGCCTCTAATGAGCGTGATATTTGCGATTGCATTGCGCCAACTGTTTGGTGCAGCAACTGCAATAAGGGATCTTCAAGGTTATGTATGTTGAGTATGTGCGCCATAGATTGCACACGTTGTGATTTAAAATGCACAACATAACAGCACACCTCACCAAATTCAGGAAAGTCCAAGAAACACTTTATAGGCGTGCGATTAAACTTAAAATCACTTTGGTTGTTGAGGTATTCAAGCAATTCTGGGCAGGGAGTCAAAGGTTCGACACAAGTGAAAGGGTATTTACTGGCGATAGCAACAATAGGATTAAACAGCACTTGAGGGTACAGCGCATCGTGCGAAGGGGAGTCAACGGTTTCAAAATAATCATAACCGGCTTCTTTACACTGTATTTCTAATGCGTGAGCACTAAAAACCTCTTGAAACGCGACCACATCGGCTTTCGAATCAAACAGAAAATCACGCACAAACTGCTGCTTTTGCTGCCACTGCGTGTTGTTATAGCGTTCATGCTGTTGGTAAAACGAATAAGGGGGAGCAGTGTAGTTAAGTAAATTCAAACTAGCAAACTTGAGCGTATGCGTGTGTGGCATCGTGATCACCGTTAAAGTACTGACCTGTTAAGTATGAAATGACTTAAGTAATTGTCAATTTACTCACCTAAATACTTGTATTTGAGGACTCTAGCGGCGACAATGGGCGCTTGTATTTGCGAAGACTCAGTAAATACACGTCTTTTAGGCACCAAATGGCAATGCTTATTCGTAAAAGCGTTGCAGAGTTACTCAAAATTTATTTAAAAAATTACATGTGATGCATTGTAGGCATCACCACTGTATAAGGATTTATAATGCCAGTTATTACCCTTCCTGACGGCAGTCAGCGTAGTTTTGAAAACCCAGTAAGTACATATGATGTTGCCAGCGATATTGGCCCAGGTTTAGCGAAAGCAACCATAGCCGGTCGTGTAAATGGTAATCGTGTTGATGCATGTGACTTAATTACCGACGATGCGCGCTTAGAAATTATTACTGCCAAGGATGACGACGGTTTAGAAATCATCCGTCACTCTTGTGCGCACCTAATTGGTCATGCAGTTAAGCAACTTTTCCCTGACGCGAAAATGGCAATTGGTCCAACGATCGACAATGGTTTTTACTACGATATCGATATGGATCACTCATTAAGTCAAGACGATTTAGACGCCATCGAAAAGCGTATGCTTGAACTTGCAAAAACAAACTACGATGTGGTTAAAAAGACCGTAAGCTGGCAAGAAGCGCGTGATACATTCGAAGCACGTGGTGAAACATACAAAATGGAAATCTTAGACGAGAATATCGCAAAAGATGACCGCCCAGGTTTATACCACCACGAAGAATACATTGACATGTGTCGTGGCCCACACGTACCAAATATGAAATTCTGCCAACATTTTAAAATAATGAAAGTGGCGGGTGCTTATTGGCGCGGTGATTCTGAAAACAAAATGCTGCAACGTATTTACGGCACAGCATGGGCAGATAAAAAGCAACTTAAAGCGTATCTAAAACGTTTAGAAGAAGCTGAAAAACGTGACCACCGTCGCATTGGTAAAGCACTTGATTTATGGCATTGGCAAGAAGAAGCGCCGGGTATGGTGTTTTGGCATAATGACGGCTGGAGCATTTACCGTGAGCTTGAAGACTTCGTTCGTGAAAAACTACGTGAGTACGATTACGAAGAAGTGAAAGGCCCATTAATGATGGACCGAGTTTTGTGGGAAAAATCAGGGCACTGGGATAAATACGCAGATGCCATGTTCACCACAGAATCTGAAAAGCGTGAATATGCTATTAAACCAATGAACTGTCCTGGTCATGTGCAAATTTTCAACCAAGGTCTAAAATCATACCGTGACTTACCATTGCGTATGGCTGAGTTTGGTTGTTGTCATCGTAATGAGCCATCAGGTGCATTACATGGCTTAATGCGTGTTCGTGGTTTTACACAAGATGATGCACATATATTCTGTACTGAAGACCAAATTATGGATGAAGTATCAGCGTGTATCAAAATGGTTTACGACACGTATGAAACGTTCGGTTTTGAAAAGATCGTTGTAAAACTGTCTACTCGCCCAGAAAAACGTATCGGTGAAGACGAAATGTGGGACAAAGCAGAGCTTGCATTAGCAGAAGCTCTAAAAGTAAACGACATTGAGTTTGATTACTTACCGGGTGAAGGGGCGTTTTACGGTCCGAAAATTGAATTTACATTATATGATTGTTTAGACCGTGCATGGCAATGTGGTACAGTGCAATTAGATTTTGCATTACCAGGTCGTTTAGGTGCGACATACGTTGCAGAAAATAACGAACGTCGTACACCTGTTATGATACACCGTGCTATATTAGGTTCGATTGAGCGTTTCATTGGTATTTTAACCGAAGAATACGCCGGATTGTTCCCGACATGGCTTGCACCTAAGCAAGTGGTGATCATGAATATCACGGATAAACAAGCTGACTATGTGCAAGAAATTGTACAAAAATTAAATAAACTTGGAATTAGAGCCGCTGCTGACTTGAGAAATGAGAAGATTGGCTTTAAAATCCGTGAACATACGTTAAAACGTATTCCTTACTTACTTGTTGTAGGCGACAAAGAAGTTGAACAACAAGAAGTGGCAGTACGCACTCGCACAGGTGAAGACCTAGGCAAATTTAATGTTGATGATTTCATTGCAAAAATTAGCGACGAAATAAAAAATCGACAATAAATCATGAGCGTGTAGGGCATAACAAACAGCCAACTACACGCTTTTTATTTTATATTCTTGGAGGATCGTACCATTAGAGGCGGCAAGAAAGGGCAACAAACAGCTCAAAAAAATCGTATCAACGAAGATATTACAGCTAAAGAAGTTCGTTTAATTGACATTGACGGCGAGCAAGCTGGCATCGTGTCATTAAAAGAGGCGCAAGCTATGGCTGATGATGCGGGTGTAGATCTTGTAGAAATCAGTCCTAATGCTGAGCCACCTGTTTGTAAGGTTATGGACTACGGTAAGTTCATCTTTGAGAAAAGCAAAGAACTAAAAGAACAAAAGAAAAAGCAAAAGCAAATCCAGGTGAAAGAAATCAAATTCCGTCCAGGCACGGATGAAGGTGATTACCAGGTTAAGCTTCGCAATTTGCGTAAGTTCTTAGAAGCGGGTGATAAAGCTAAAATTACTATTCGTTTCCGTGGTCGTGAAATGGCTCACCAAGAAATTGGTATTGAATTATTAAATCGTGTTAAAGCTGATTTGGAAGATGTTTCACAAGTTGAATCTTTCCCAAATCGTGTTGAAGGTCGCCAAATGGTTATGATGATGGCACCTATTGCTAAAAAGCAATAAACAAGCGATAATACGCACCGAATTTATCTCAGGTCATCAAGTAACAGCTTGCTGTTCACCTGAAATAACCGGTTTAAGTAAAGTTGCAGTGCATTAGTACTGGGCTTTCACCGGATAATGGCGGTAAGTTAGGCCTTGAAAGAAGAGCTATTTATATCTCTCGCCTGCTTGCCATATTGTTGAGCAATACATTTGGAGTTATTGCAATGGCTTACAAGCTAAAATCACACAGAGGCGCAGCTAAGCGTTTCAAGAAAACTGCTTCTGGCGGTTTCAAGCGTAAACAAGCGCATCTTCGTCACATTCTGACTAAGAAAACTTCTAAGCGTAAATTACACTTACGTCCTAAGATGATGGTTCATAAGAATGACCATGGTCTAGTTTCACGTATGTTACCATTCGCTTAATAGGAGTCTTCAGAAATGGCAAGAGTTAAACGCGGTGTTATCGCACGTGCACGTCACAAAAAAGTTTTAAAACAAGCTAAAGGTTACTACGGAGCACGTTCACGTGTTTACCGCGTAGCTTTCCAGGCAGTTACTAAAGCGGGTCAATACGCTTACCGTGACCGTCGTGCTAAGAAACGTACTTTCCGTCAACTTTGGATTGCACGTATCAATGCAGCAGCTCGTCAAAACGGTCTTTCATACAGCCGTTTTATCAATGGTCTTAAAAAGACATCTGTAGAAATCGATCGTAAGATCCTTGCAGATATCGCTGTTTACGACCAAGTTGCATTCGCAGCGCTTGTTGCAAAAGCTAAAGAAGGCCTAGCGGCTTAATTTTCGCTTTTGATACAGTTTAAAAAGGAGCCTAGTGCTCCTTTTTTTGATCTTAGAACTCCTTGAACCGTGAATCTTTAAATAATCACGTCCTGTCATTTGCTCCATTTTTTTGTTGAATCACCGCAGTTTACGCAATCTATTCTAATTAGTTGTTATAATTCCCGTTAATAGAATAAGTACCGCACTTGAGAGTGATATGTTTGCCAGTTTAGTGTTTTTATCTACTGTAGTGACTTTAGACAGCCACCTACCTCCTTTGTTACCGTGGCAAGGTAACAGTGTGTCATTAATGCAAGAAAAAGGGCCATTAACGACTGATTTTGAATTAAGTGATGGCACCTTATCGCCAAATTATGCAGACACAATGGCTTTTGTAGATCGACTCGTTGCGGCTAATCCTACTCAATTTAAAGTAAAAACGATTGCCACAAGTAGCAGTGGCCGCGCAATAAAAATGCTTGTTGCTAATGAGCAAGGGTTGTTTGAGCCAACACAACTTGTTGCAGATACCAAACCAACTATCTTTGTTCAAGCGGGTATTCACAGCGGGGAAATTGACGGTAAAGATGCCATGTTTATGCTATTACGTGATATTGCGACCGGAAAGCGTCGTGATATTTTAAGTAAAGTAAACATACTGTTCATTCCAATTCTGAATGTAGATGGTCACGAACGTAGCAGCCAATTTAACCGTATAAATCAACGCGGCCCAGCAGAAATGGGATTTAGAACTAACGGTCTAAATTTAAACTTAAATCGTGATTATACCAAGCTTGATACCCCCGAAATACAAGGGGTTATGCAGGTTATAAATCAATTCAAACCCGACCTTTATATTGATGTACATGTAACAGATGGCGCTGATTACCAATACGATGTCACGTATGGGTACAATCCTGTGTTCTCAAGTGAGTCACCAAGTGTGTCAGAAGCGCTAGACACCCTGTTTAAACCTGTCATTGATGCCAAATTAGAAAAAGCAGGGCACATACCTGGGCCATTGGTGTTTGTTATGGACAAGCGCGATTTCAAAAAAGGCTTAGCAGGATGGGTTGCGACACCTCGTTATTCGAATGGGTGGGGTGACTTACGTTCATTGCCTAGTATTTTAGTTGAAAATCACTCTTTAAAACCTTACAAGCAGCGTGTGTTAGGCACTTATGTGTTTATCGACGGCGCTATTGATGCGCTTGCAGCTAACGATAAAGCATTAAATGCCGCTGTAAAAAAAGAGCTCGATTTTAAACCGAGACAACTCGTTGTTGAGCGTAGTTACGCAAAGCAACCCGACACAATCGCATTTAAAGGCATTGCCTATTCACGCAGTGAAAGCGCGCTTACAGGGCAAGCTGAAGTTAAATACCTCGGTGAAGCTAAAAACTATGAGTCATTGCCGATTTTTTGGCAAAAAGACGTTAAGAAAACGGTTCATGTTCCTCGTGCGTTTTACATTCCACCTGCGTATAGCAATATAATCAAAAAACTTAAGTTACACGGTATCGACGTTACTCAGGTTGATAACACGCCAACGGCAGTGATGACACAGGCAAGCGTAGTCGACTATACATTTGCTAAAGCTCCCTTTGAAGGGCGTTTTCGTGTAGATGCCAAATTTGACTATGCCCCTGTGCAAGTAGATGTACAGGGCTGGTATAAAGTCTCAACGGCGCAACCCTACTCAGAATTGGCAACACATTTGCTGCACCCTGAAGCCCCTGATTCATTTTTTTCATGGGGTGAGTTTAACACCATTTTTCAACGTACTGAGTACATGGAAAATTACGCGCTTATGCCATATGCTCGTCAGATGCTAAAAGAAAAACCGGCCCTTGCATTAGAGTTTGATCAGAAAATTCGTGAAGATAAACAATTTGCGAATGATCCAGAAGCGCGTCTGAATTGGCTTTATGAGCGTACCCCATTTTATGATCAAGCGTATTTAAAATACCCAATTTTAATGACGTTTGAGACACCTGAACAAGGATAAAAACGATGAAAGTCATTACAGTCCCTGTGACGGGGTTTGCACAAAACTGCCGCATAATTATTTGCCAGCAGACGAATAAAGCAGCATTAGTTGACCCTGGCGGTGATGCTGAAAAATTATGCGCTCAGCTTGCCTCACTTGGTTGTGAATTAATTGCAATTTATCTAACGCATGGTCATTTAGATCATGTTGGTGCGGCTAAACAGCTTGCCGATAAGTTTAATGTTGACATTATTGGTCCACACATTGACGATAAGTTTTGGTTTGATTCACTACCAATGCAAGCTCAAATGTTCGGATTTGCACCCATTTCACCTTTTTATCCAACACAGTGGTTAAACCATGGCGATGTGATTAGCGTGGGTAATAGCCAGTTATCGGTGCGCCATTGTCCAGGCCATACGCCAGGGCACGTGGTCTTTTATGATGATGAGACACAGCAGGTCATCGTCGGAGATGTTATTTTTCAAGGTTCAGTAGGGCGCACAGACTTTCCAAAAGGCGATAGTGCGCAGCTGCTTGCATCAATTAAATCAGAAATTTTATCGTTTGCAGATGAAGTTGCCATTTTACCTGGTCATGGTCCAAACACTACCGTAGGGCATGAGCGAAAAACGAATCCATTTATTAGTGGACGCTTTGGCTAAAATTGCATTTTTTTCGCATAAATAATAGAAAATAGGCAGACTGACATTCAAATCAGTTATATAATTTACTCAGTATTTTTAAAGAAAAAGAAATAAAATGTCTCTAAACCAAGTAGATCGCCAAATTTTGGCATTATTACAGCAGGATGCTAGCTTATCAACGGCAGAAATTGCCGATAAAGTTGGTTTATCTCAATCTCCTTGTTGGCGTCGTATCGCTAAACTTGAACAAGATGGTTATATCAAAGGTAAAGTTGCTTTACTTGATGAGAAAAAGCTTGGCTTTGATATGTTGGTTTATGCACATGTTCGCTTATCAAATCATGGCAGAACAAACTTAGCTGAATTTGAACGTTTAATCATGAGCTACGACGAAGTGACCGAGTGCTATAGCATGGCGGGTACTATGGACTTTATGCTGCGCATTATTTCTAAAGGAATTGAAGGGTATGAGCAGTTTGTTCGCGATAACCTTCTAAATCTTGAGTTTGTGCAAGAAGTACACTCAAATGTGACGATGACTTGTGTGAAGCGAAGTACATCTTTACCTCTTTAATTATACCTTCTTCATTTAGCTTTTTATTGACAAACGGTTAGTGCTTTTGCGTGCTAACCGTTTTGTTGTCTGCGTGTTTACGGTTGTTGCTGATTGTTAACGTAGGCAGTTTTTGCTAGAATTCTGCGCCTTGCCAAAATGCATACACTTGAAAGAGGATCTTAATGTTTAACTTACTCAGCAAAGCGCCAAGCTCTGCTAAAAACGATATATTATCAGGCCTGACAGTCGCACTGGCATTGGTGCCAGAAGCCGTTGCTTTTGCTTTCGTTGCTAATGTAGAGCCTTTAGTAGGCCTATATGCCGCATTTATTGTTGGTTTGATTACGGCTATTTTTGGTGGTCGCCCTGGAATGATATCAGGTGCAACCGGCGCATTAGCCGTCGTAATGGTAAGTTTAGTATTAGACCATGGCGTTGAATATCTATTTGCGACGGTTTTATTGATGGGGATATTACAGATCCTCGCAGGTATATTTAAGCTTGGTAAGTTTATTCGCATGGTACCTCACCCCGTCATGTTAGGCTTTGTGAATGGTCTTGCTATCGTTATTTTCTTAGCCCAACTAGGTCAATTTAAAGTGCCAGATGGTATGGGCGGCCAACAGTGGATGGAAGGTCAAGCGCTCTACATAATGCTTGGTTTAGTCGCGTTAACAATGGCGATTATTCACTTTTTACCTAAGCTAACTACCGCGGTACCTTCATCATTAGTTGCTATTGTGACAGTGACGGGCATTGTGATTGGATTTGACCTTGAAGCACGCACTGTGCTTGATTTCTTAAAAGGGATGACGGGTAACGAGCAAGCAACTATCGCAGGCGGTCTGCCGCAATTCCATATTCCAATGGTGCCATTTACCCTTGAAACGTTAAAAATAATTTTTCCGTATGCATTAATTCTAGCGGCAATTGGCTTAATTGAATCATTGTTAACACTCACGCTTATAGATGAAATTACAGAAACGCGTGGCCACAGTAATAAAGAGTGTATTGGTCAAGGTGCTGCTAATGTAACCTGTGGTTTCTTTGGTGCAATGGGCGGGTGTGCAATGATTGGCCAATCAATGATTAACATTAACTCGGGTGGTCGCTCACGTTTATCAGGTATTAGCGCGGCCTTACTCCTATTGGTATTCATTATTTTTGCAGCAGGCTTAATCGAAATGATCCCACTGGCGGCACTGGTTGGTGTAATGTTCATGGTGGTACTGGGCACATTTGAATGGGCAAGCTTTAAAATGATGAAGCGCGTGCCAAAGTCTGATGCATTTGTGATTGTATTAGTGTCTGGTGTGACTGTTGCCACTGACCTTGCAATTGCTGTGTGCGTAGGTGTGATTGTGTCTGCACTGGTATTTGCTTGGCAGCATGCTAAACACATTTATACAAGCAACTATATCGACCAAGAGGGCTCAAAAGTCTATGAATTGCATGGCCCACTGTTTTTTGGCTCGGTGAAAAACTTTGCCGAATTATTCGATGTAAAAAGTGATCCCCAAGACGTCATTATTGAGTTTAAACATAGCCGAGTGGCAGATCACAGTGCGATTGAAGCCATTGATAGTTTAGCCGATAAGTATGCTAAAGCGGGTAAAAAATTACATTTACGTCATTTAAGCCCAGATTGTATTCAGTTGCTTCATAAAGCACGCGATCTTGTCGAGGTTAACGTGATTGAGGATCCTAAATACAAAGTAGCCTCTGATAAATTGGCGTAATAAATTGCCGATTAAAAAGCGAAGGCCGTCAAAGTCTTCGCTTTTTTAATGCCTGTAGAATGCGGTAAGGCTATTAAAAATTAAGATAGGTGGCAGTGCTTTGCATGAGTGACTATCGGTATAATAAAAATAACGACGAAAGGTAACTTGATATTTTGAATTGGCAATCATTAGTTGATAATCGACAACGCTTCTTCTGGGTTTTGCAAATAGCAGGCTGGATAGGCTACGCGTTGGTGAATTATATCGGCTCAAAAGTATTTGAAATGCGTGATATTTACGTATTTGTTATTGTATTAAACGCCTATGCTGGGTGTTTAATGACAGTACCGCTGCGTTATATGTATCGTAAAGTTTGGAATGCATCGCCATGGGTTCTTATGCTGGTTGTGTTTGGGGCATCCTATATCACGGGCACGTTATGGGCGGTCGTTCAAAAATTCAACTTATGGGAAATTTATCGACACGGTTACCGGCCGAATGAATGGTTTTATTATTTTCAGCAAGGATTAGACTCTGTCTATATTATTCTGTGCTGGAGTGGTTTGTATTTTGGTATAAAGTATTACCAACTACTGCAAAGTGAGCGTCAAAAAGCCCTAAAAGCAACAACAATGGCGCACGAAGCACAGTTAAAAATGCTGCGCTACCAACTTAATCCGCACTTTTTATTTAATACACTGAATGCAATATCAACCTTAATTTTGGTGAAAGAGAATAAAGATGCGAATTTAATGGTCTCTAAATTAAGTGACTTCTTACGCTACACACTCAATACTGATCCCATTAAAAAGGTGCCTCTAGAGCAAGAAATACACGCACTCATGCTGTATTTAGAGATTGAAAAAGTACGTTTTGATGAGCGTCTTCAGGTCAATGTTGATGTTAGCGAGCAAGCGAAAGAGGCATTAGTACCGAGTTTGATCCTCCAGCCCATTATTGAAAACTCAATCAAGTATGCGATAGCGCAGCTTAATGAGGGGGGAGTGATTGATATTAAAGCACAAGTTTTTGCAAATGAACTATTATTGGAAGTAGGCGATAATGGTCCTGGTACTGAGTTAATAGATGGTCAACTGGTTAATTCTCAAGGCGTTGGCATAGCAAATACAAAGGACCGATTAAAAACACTTTATGAGAACAACTATTCGTTTGTACTCTCTGACAATTCGCCAAGTGGATTAAAAGTTAATCTGCGTGTTCCGTTTGAAAAGGCTGTTAAGAAATGAGCAAAATTAGAACTTTGATCGTTGATGATGAACCATTAGCTAGGAAAGGCTTAGCGGTTCGACTCTCTGAGTTTGACGACATAGAAGTCATTCGTTTATGTAGCAATGGTCAAGAGGCAATAGATGAATGCCTTAGTGGTAACATCCAATTAGTTTTTTTAGATATTCAAATGCCAAATATGAATGGTTTTGAAGTAGCACGTGCGTTAAGCGAAAGTGTGAACCCTTTACCTGCAATTGTATTTGTAACGGCGTTTGATCAGTTTGCTGTAAAAGCATTCGAGATTCATGCATTGGATTATATTCTTAAACCAGTCGATGACAACAGACTAAAACAGGCGGTAGAGAAAGTGCATACCTATTTAAAGACGCAACAAGATAACGCCCATAAGAAAAAACTAGCGAGTTTTGTCGCGGGTATAACAGGCAATAATTGCGAAGAGATTTTAAAAAAACTGGCCACAGGTGATAGCTTAGCCGACCGTCGTTATCCGGAGTCACTGGCTGTAAAAGAGCAGGGTGAAATAGTCCGTGTGCCTGTTGTTACTATTCAATGGGTTGACGCTGCTGGTGATTACATGTGTTTACATTGCCAAGACGGGCAAACACATATCTTACGCAAAACAATGAAAGAGCTTGAACAAGAGCTTGATCCCCAGTTATTTGTGCGAGTACATCGCAGTGCGATTGTTAATACAAAACAAATCAGCAAACTTGTTACTCAAGTCAGCGGTGAGTACTTATTAGTGCTCGATAATGGCCAAGAGTTAAAAGTAAGCCGCAGTTATCGTGATAAAGTAAAAGCAGCACTGGCAAGCTGATACGCTATTTTAAACAAAAAAGGCGCAAAATTAATTTTGCGCCTTTTTTCGTTATATTGGTTTTTATACAGTCACAATTTTCATCGTGTTAGTTGCACCAATGGTTTCCATAGCGTCACCGTGAGTTAATATTACAGTGTCACCTGTGGCTAAAGAGCCTTGCTCAACAAGCGTGTTTAACGCATCACGAACCATGTTGTCTTTTTCACATTTAGTTGAGTCAAAGTATACAGGGTAAACGCCACGATAAAGTGCTGTTTGACCTAATGTACTTGCATGACGAGACAGCGAATAAATAGGTAAACCAGAGCTGATACGCGACATAAGTTTAGCCGTGCTACCAGATTCAGTCAGTGTGATAATCGCTTTCACTGAGTCAAGGTGGTTAGCAGCATACATGGCTGAAAGTGCAATAGATTCAGCGTTAGAAGAAAAACGGCTATCTAAACGGTGTTTAGAGACGTGCGTTTCTTTTTGTGACTCGGCACCTAAACATACACGCGCCATGGTTGCGACTGTCTCTTCTGGGTAGTCACCTGCCGCTGTTTCTGCTGATAACATAACCGCGTCAGTCCCATCAAGCACTGCGTTGGCAACGTCCATAACTTCTGCACGTGTTGGCATTGGGTTATCGATCATTGATTCCATCATTTGCGTTGCCGTTACTACTGTACGGTTTAATGAGCGAGCGCGTCTAATAATAAGCTTTTGCTTACCCACAAGGGCAGCATCACCAATTTCAACACCTAAATCACCACGCGCCACCATTACAGCATCAGAAGCTAGGACGATATCATCAATTGCTTCAACGGTTTCAACCGCTTCTGCACGCTCAATTTTAGCGAGTAACTGCGCGTTCGAACCTGCCGCTTCGGCTAGTGAACGTACATAGCGCATGTCATCACCACTGCGTGGGAAAGAAACTGCAATATAGTCAACACCAATTTCGGTTGCTGTGATTAAATCTTCTTTGTCTTTCTCGGTGAAAGCCGGGGCCGTTAGACCACCGCCTAAACGGTTGATGCCTTTATTGTTCGAAAGCACGCCACCCACAGTGACTGTGGTATGCACTAATTCACCTTCAACAGAGTCGACAGTAAGTTGAATTAAGCCATCATTTAACAGTAGCAAATCACCTGATTTTACATCGTTTGGTAATTCTTTGTAGTCAATACCCACAGCGTTTACGTCGCCTTGGCCTTTTTCCATTTTTGCGTCTAGCGTAAATTTAGCACCTACTTCTAAGTTTACTTTTCCATCTTTAAATGTAGAAACGCGAATCTTAGGACCTTGTAAATCAGCAAGTATTGCAACGTGCTTGCCTAAACGCTTTGCTATATCGCGTACAGCTTGAGCACGGTCTTTGTGATCTTGAGCAACGCCATGTGAGAAGTTCAAACGAACAACATTTGCACCTGCACGAATAATTTTTTCTAGGTTGTTATCGCGATCGGTTGCCGGTCCAAGTGTCGCAACAATTTTTGTGCGTCTTAGCATCAAATTCTCCTGTGCGCTTAATCGATGTTAAGCGAATTGATGGTTTACTATTAAAAAGTCGTGCTAAAAGCCTTGCTAATGGGCTTATACAACGGCACGGTGTAGAACTCATAGGTAAAAAATGTGTTTTTTAACTATGAGTATCTGAATCCATGTATTATTGAATCATAATACAAAAATTGAATGACGATATTATGACACCGGTGTCAGGTAGCGTCAATACACTTAACTTTTAAATGGGTATTATAAAAATCTGGTCCGATGCCTGCGTTATTTTGATATAATTTGAACAACGTCGCTTTTAAACACACTGATTTTTACCAAGTTGGCTTGGATGCTCGCATTTTTGGGCTGCTTGGGTATAATGCGCGCGTATTTATTTTGATTAACTAACCAATAGTTGTTACCGAGGAGGACACTAAATGCAAGTTGCATTAGTAGGGTTAGGCGTTATGGGTAAAAATCTTGCCCTCAACCTGATTGAAAAAGGGCTGACATTAGTAGCGTACGATAAGAACCCTGATGCGGGTGCTGAGTTACTAAGCTGTGCGAAAGCACTCGGATTGGCAGACCGTTTACATATTGTGTCTGATTTAAATGATATGGTTAGACGTTTAGAGCCGCCTCGTTCAATTTTACTTTTAGTTCCTGCTGGTGAATTGGTTGATAAAGTATGTACTGAGCTTGCGGAAGCAGGCGTCGAGTGTGATGACATCATCGTCGATTGCGGCAATAGTAACTATAAAGACGGTATTAGCCGTAAACTTAAGTTCCAAAATAAATTTGAATTCGCCACAATGGGGATCTCAGGGGGTGCCGAAGGCGCACGCCATGGTCCTGCAATGATGGCCAGTGGATCAGAAGGCGGCTGGGAGCGTGTTGAGCCGTGGTTTGAAAAAGTTGCAGCAAGTTACAAGGGTGAGTCGTGTTTTGCGCGTGTAGGGCAATCTGCAAGCGGTCACTTTGTAAAAATGGTGCACAACGGTATCGAATATGCGTTGATGCAGCTTATTGCAGAAATGTATCAACTGCTTCGTTTGGGCACTAATCGCACGCCAAAAGAAGTTGCCGACATTTTTAATGATTGGTCTGAAGGAACATTAAATAGCTACCTACTATCAATCTCTAGTCATATTCTTAGCCTTCAAACAACTGAAGGTGAGCCTTTAGTTGACTTAATTGACAATAAAGTTGGGGCCAAAGGCACTGGATTATGGACAGCACAAAATGCGCTTGAGTTAGGCATTGCAGTGCCTTCACTGGTTGCTGCGGTACAAGCTCGCCATTTAACAAATACATGTGATACGCATGCTGCAAAAGAAATGACCTATGCAGCCAAAGCAACTAACACTGTTGAGTTAGACCTAGAAGAATTAAAAGACGCGTTTACGTTGGCAAGTTTACTGGCTTACCGTCAAGGTCTTGCGCTTATCAAAGGTGCATCACGTGCGCACCAATGGAAAGTTGATCTTGCTAAAACGTTACAAACGTGGCGAGCGGGTTGTATTATTCGTGCCGATTACTTAGATAATGTTGCTGAAGGCGTAGAGTTTATTGATTCTATGCAGCGTGAATCAGCTGCACTTCGTAAAGTGACAGGGGCGGCAGTTGCTTCTGGTCTTGCATTCCCTGTGTTAACTGCAACACAAACGTATATTGCAACACTTACAACACCAAGCAATGGACATTTGGTTCAGGCACAGCGTGATTACTTCGGTGAGCACGGTATCAAAACACACAGTGGAGAAGTTTGCCATTTAACTGATTTAGTCGATATTGACGAAAAAGTCCGTTAATGAGTTGAATTACTCACCATCATGAAAAAAGGCACCGTACGGTGCCTTTTTAATATCTAAAACGTTAATTTTATCGACTCAACTCACCACGTAGGTTGTCTTGCATAAGATGGCGCACTGTTTCAACTTCAAGCTTTTGGCTAAATAAGTAATGTAACTTTGTTAAACAGGCTTCTAAAGTCATGTCATAGCCACTGATAACACCACAGTTGAGTAATGCATTACCGGTGGCATACCCGCCCATGTTGACATGTCCTTTTAAACACTGGGTAAGATTAACAATCACCATGCCACGCTTACTAGCCTCATTGAGGATGTCTAGAAAGGCAGGGTCTTGTGGTGCATTGCCAACGCCAAAGCTTAATAATACAAGCGCTTTAATGTTATCGTTAACCAAGCTTTTTACAACCTCAGGACTGATCCCCGGATATAAATACAGCACGCCAATTGGTTGTGGAGTAATGTTAGATACTTGCAGTTCGTTATCGACATACGGGCTCAATTGCCCCTTGATTAATTGTATATTGATACCTGATAACGCTAACGGTTCAAGGTTAGGTGAAGCAAACGCGTCAAAACCATCTGCGTGTGCTTTTGTTGCTCTATTACCACGGAACAGTTGGTTATTGAAAAACAGGCTGACTTCAGCAATAGGGTAATTCGCTGCTAAGTACATAGCGTTTAGTAAATTAACTTGACCATCAGAGCGAAGCTGTGACAAAGGAATTTGTGAGCCTGTGACAATCACGGGTTTGGTCAAATTTTCAAACATAAACGATAAAGCCGATGCCGTGTAGGCCATTGTGTCAGTGCCATGTAATACGACAAAGCCATCATAGTCTTGGTATTTACTTTTGATATCGTCAGCAATAAGTTGCCAATGTGCCGGTGACATATCGGATGAATCAATCAAAGGGCAGTATTCGTGAATATCAAATAAAGGCATTTCATCACGATTAAACTCAGCATTGTTGACCACTGTTTCGGTTAAAAAGCCTTCAGCAGGAACATAGCCCCGGCTCGATTTTTTCATCCCGATTGTGCCGCCTGTATAGGCGATATATATACGTTTACGTTTCATAAAAAAGCCCAGTAAATTAACTGGGCTTAGTATACCTAAAATCGCGTTAGTTAGTAACTTATTGAATTACATTACACACTAAACAGCGTGCATAGACACCTTGTGGGTCGTTGTAATCTTTTAAATTATCAATTTCACTACTCAACTGCTTAACAAGGCTTTGTAAGTTAGCTTGTGTTGCAAGCACAGAGTCAGAAGACTGCGACTTAGCTAAGAATGCTTGTACAGCAGCGGTACCAAAAATATCCTGTAGCATTTGCTCTTGGGGTGTTAAAGATTGTTTGATGGTTTTAACATCGTAATGCTTTAATTTTGCAAGTTCTGCTGCAGCTTCAATCGCATCTTGTTTGTCACCTAGTTTATCAACTAAGCCAAGCTCTTTCGCCTGAGTGGCAATCCACACACGCCCTTGGGCAATTTTATCAACTTGCTCAGGAGTCATATTTCGCGCTTCGGCTACAACGTTTAAGAAGCGTTTGTAGGCATTTTCTACACTGAGTTGAATGATGTCGGCCATTTTTTCATCCAGTGGGCGAGCAATAGAGAAGCCTGCTAAATCAGTGGTTGCAACACCATCTGAATAGATACCTAACTCAGCCATGGTGTTTTCAAATGTCATGAAAGTACCAAAAACACCGATTGAACCTGTAATCGTACTTGGCGCTGCCCAAATCTCATTTGCAGCAGAGGCAATCCAATACCCCCCCGAGGCCGCAACAGAACTCATTGACGCAATAACCGGTTTTCCTGCGGCTTTAAGTGCCAGAACTTCAGCACGAATAACCTCAGAGGCAAACATGCTACCACCACCTGAGTCAATACGCAGAACCACAGCTTTTACTTTATCATCTAAGCGCGCTTTGCGAAGTAGGGCTGCGGTAGAATCACCGCCAATTTCACCGGCTTTACGTTCACCATCAACAATCGTGCCTTTTGCAACAACTACCGCTACTTTTTCGGTAATAGGGTTATCAAATTCGATAGGAGGTTTAACCAGCGATAAATATTCACGGAAGCTCACTTGCTTAAATGTTTTACCGGTTTCTTCTGTACCGACTAGGTCAATAAGTTGCTGGCGAATTTGTTGAGATGTTTTTAGTGAATCAACCCATTGATTGTTTAAGGCATAGTCACCTGAATTTCCATCCACTGCTTGCATTTTTGCAAGGTAAACATCCATATCTTCGTCAAAGTTACTTTCATCAAATGGGCGAGAAGCGGCAACATCTGACTTATATTCGTTCCAAAGTGCAGTTAACCATACTTGGTTGGCTTCTTTTGCTGCATCTGACATATCATTACGAATAAATGGTTCAACTGCTGACTTGTACGTACCTACACGGAAAATATGCTGTGTTACTTTTAGCTTTTCAAGGGCGTCTTTAAAGTAAAGCGGGAACATGCCGTAACCTTCAATGCTTACACCACCATAAGGGTGCATAGACACTTCATTGGCATGCGCTGCAATATAGTACTGTGCTTGAGTGTAGTAATAGCCTGTAGCAATAACTTGTTTACCAGCGTTTTTGAACTCATCAATCGCTTTTGTTATTTGTTTAAGCTTATTGATATGCGCGCTTGGCATTTTTTGAAGATCTAGCAACATAACAGAGATACGGTCATCTTTTGCAGCTTGGTTGATAACTTCAATAATATCATCAAGCAAAATCTCTGAAGGTGCTTCTTTGCCCATAGTCGCATCATTAATGGCTGCTTCTACAGGGTCAACATAGGTTTTCTCTTCAACGATAGGGCCATTTAAGTTTAGGCGCAGTACGGTTCCATCCGCGACTTTAACTTTGTCTTCTTCGCTAGTAATAGCGACAATAAAGAGTATTACTAGTATTAAAAATAATAGGTTTAGAACCAAACGGCGGGAAAAGTTTATCCCAGTCCATATGCCTTTAAATATCTTTGCTAGCAAAATAATTCCTTAATTCAGTACAGCTTAGTAGTAATCCCATCTTAGCTTAGAATAATCTGAAATTTAACTGTTAAATAGTAACAGAGTGTTTAAAACGAGAAATTGCGACAGTTAATTACTCGCTAAAAGTTGATTATTCTGGGTTATTACCGCAGAATCTAAACATCATAGAGGTTCGACCAGTTAACGGGGCAGACAATGTTAGAACAAAAATTACAATTACCGCATACCGAACTTCGTAATCGTTTGGTTATGGGCTCAATGCACACCGGTCTTGAAGAGGGCTGGCATAATCGTAAACGGTTACGCGCATTTTATGAAGCACGTGCTAAAGGAGGCACAGGCTTAATTATTACCGGCGGGTATAGTCCGAATTTACGCGGTAAACTTACTCCTTTTGCATCAACGTTTAGCTCATATTATGACGTTGTTAAACACCGTGCTTACACTGAAGCAGTACACCAGCATGGTGGGAAAATTTGTTTACAGCTTTTGCATGCAGGGCGTTATGCCTACCATCCATTTAATCATGCTCCTAGTGCGATTAAAGCGCCAATAAACCCATACAAACCAAAGGCGATGTCGCTTGGTGCCATTAAAAAAACCATAAAAGATTTTGCAAGCTCAGCGCGCTTAGCCGAAAAGGCGGGCTACGATGGTGTTGAGATCATGGGCTCAGAAGGCTACTTAATTAATGAGTTTATGGCGAATCATACTAATAAGCGAAATGATGCTTATGGTGGTAGCTTAGAAAACCGAATGCGCCTAGCTGTTGAAATAGTGAAAGCAGTACGCGCAAAAGTCAGTGAAAAATTTATTATTATTTTTCGTTTATCAGTGATGGATTTAGTTCCTGACGGTTCTACTCCTGATGAAGTAAAGCAACAAGCTTTGGCGCTTGAAGAAGCCGGCGTTGATATCTTTAATACAGGTATAGGTTGGCATGAGGCTCGCGTTCCAACGATTGCCAGTATGGTTCCTCCTGGCGCATTTAAAGAGGCGTCAAAACGTTTAAAAGACACGGTCTCAGTTCCTGTGGTTGCGGTAAACCGTATTAACACCCCACAGATTGCTAATAGTATTTTAGCGGCAGGAGAGTCAGACCTTATTTCGATGGCAAGACCACTTTTAGCTGATCCTGAGTTTTTTAATAAATACGTAAATAATAAAACTGAGCAGATAAATATTTGTATTGGTTGTAATCAGGGTTGTTTAGACCACGTATTTAAAAATAAACGTGCGACCTGTTTAGTGAACCCTCAAGCTGCATTTGAGCTTGAATATAGCCTAGAAAAAGCCGCGTCATCACGTTTAGTGTTAGTGGTAGGTGCAGGACCAGCTGGCCTTGCTGCGAGTTGCTATTTAGCGCAAAAAGGGCACAAAGTAACGCTCATTGAGCGTAAAGAGCAAATGGGCGGCCAGTTTAATTTAGCCATGCAAATACCCGGAAAAGAAGATTTTAATCACACGCTAAATTATTTCACTAATGAACTTAAGCGTTTAAATGTTGAATTAAAATTGGGCACTGAGTTTTCAGATAACATGCTAAATCAATACGATGATGTTGTCTTTGCGACCGGTGTTAGACCTCGTGAAGCTAAAATTGAATGTGCTGATGGTAAGCGTGTTTTTGCCTACGATGAAGTGATTAGAGGTGAGGTTGAACTGGGTGAAAAAATTGCGATATTAGGCGCTGGAGGTATCGGTTTCGATATGGTGGCCTTTTTAAGTGAGCATAAAGATCAAACCATTGAAGAGTTTAAAACTCAATGGGGAATAGAGTGTGAGCCACAACCTCACAAAGATAATCGCCAAATTTATATGCTAAAACGAAGCTCAGGTCGCTTTGGCAGTGAGCTGGGTAAAACGACGGGTTGGATCCACCGCCAAGTAGCAAAACAGCATGGTGTTAAACAAATTGCTGACTGCCAGTACATCAGTTTTGATAACCAAGGGTTAAAGATTACCGTAAAGGGTGAAGAACAGATACTTGATGTTGATACAGTGATTGCCTGTATTGGTCAGGTGTCTAACAGTGAACCATTTGCAGCGGAGGCTGAAAACGCAAAAGTGCATGTGATAGGTGGTGCAAAACTGGCCGCGGCCATTGATGCAAAACGCGCTATTTTTGAAGCATTGCAAGTCGCACGCAAAATCTAACTGAAAGATAACCACATTGTTAGCGGTCTTATTGATTAATCTATTTTAGTCATGAGACCGCTATGCACATTACACATACCTACCAAACAATCTTCAAACGTCTGCAGTGTTTAGAGGGGATACCCGCTTTAATTTTTCGCTTAATCTTAGCGCCGGTGATGATAATCGCTGGATTTAACAAGTTAGCGTTGAGCGGAGATGTTTCGCATTTTTACCAATATTTTCTCGCATCTGATGACATCGTTACATGGTTTGGTAACAAAGAATGGGGCTTAGGTTTACCGATGCCTGCACTACTGGCATTTTTGGCCGCATGGGCAGAGTTTCTTGGCGGTATACTGCTATTTTTGGGGCTGTTTACACGTCTTACAGCTATTCCATTAATGATCACGATGTGTGTGGCTGCGACTAGCGTACACGGTGATAATGGCTGGTTTGCTGTCACGCCTACAGATGCCAGTACCAGTCCTGCAAGAGTATTAAGCTGGCTACAAATACCAGGTGCACAAGCAAGCTTAGACAACTCCTCTGCGGCAGCTGAGCGCTTAACAAAAATGCGCGACTTATTAGAAACCCACGGTTTTACTGATTATTTATATGAAACAGGGCGCCCTGTGATTTTAAATAACGGAATGGAGTTTTCTGTTATTTATTTTGCGATGCTGTTAAGCCTATTTTTTACAGGCGGGGGACGCTATGTCAGTCTCGATTACTGGTTTAGCAGAAAGTACTGTAATCGCTTTATTGATAATGAAGTTAAATGATAAGCTTACATTTTATTGCCTGTATTAACGGGCATCGTATTTAAGAATTTACGGAATAATAATGGACGCTTTAACGCTTTTACAAACACGACAGTCAGATCCACGTTTAATTTCACCGGGTCCAACAGAAGAACAGCTTTCAATTATTCAGCGCGCTGCGATTAAAGTCCCCGATCATGGTTGTATTGCGCCGTGGCGTTTTATCGTGGTGGAAGGCGAAGCACGCCATAAATTAGGTGAGATCTATCACCAAGCCGCTATCGAAGAGCAGCAAGATGACCGCGTAATTGAACGGGCAAAAGAGCTCCCCCTCAGAGCACCTATGGTGATAATCGCAATTGCCGATGTAAAAGAAAACCCAAAAGTACCGCGCATAGAGCAGGTGCAAAGTGCTGGGTGCGCTGTGTTAGCAATGCAACAAGCTGCATTCGCTCAGGGATTAGGTGGCATTTGGCGCACAGGCTACTTTGCGCAAAGTCCAGCTGTTAAACACGCGCTTGGTTGCAAAGCAGAGGATGAAATTGTCGGCTACTTGTATATAGGCACACCTGAGGTAGATATTAAAAAGCCCATTCGTCATAAACCAGACACTTTTTTTGAGAAACTGTAAGTTAAGGGAACTTTTTAGCATCACAAGAGTCATACCTGATTAAGCTTGCTTATGTTACTTTTTTTCAAGTTGTGGCTTTGCTGTAAGAAGCGCTTGGATGCAAAAACTTAATTATTCTTCTTCAGTATGTTTTTTAATCGGTTGTTTTTTGTTAACGTATGGATAGTCTTAGAAAAATAACGATAAAGAAGACGAGAAAAATGGGAAACTTATTTTTACGTGAAAAAGAAAATTGGTTCGCTTGGTCTCTTTGGGGCATTGTTGGTGCAGTGATCACTTTGTTTGTTGCACTCTCGACAAAAGCACCTCAGTTTTTAGGTTTATCAGCGGTCGGTGTTTTGTTTCTACTTACCTGGTGGATGCACAGTACAAAACGTTTTGATTTTGGGCGTGCGTTTAAAGTCTGTTGTTATGTTTTAACGTTTAGCAGTCTACCGGCCTTTTTACTCGTGATTGTGCCAAATCACAATATGAATAAAATAGACATTATTGTTCAAACACTCGGCTTTGCACTAATCAGTTTATTCGTCTGTTTAATTTGTTCATGGATTGCCCGCAGACCAAAGCAATATTATTGATTTAAATTTTTTAGGCTTTTTTACAGTTAAGTCTTTACAATGAAAGCTGTAAGCACTATTATTCGCGCCGTACGGAGAGATGGCAGAGTGGTCGAATGCACCGGTCTTGAAAACCGGCAGGGGTTTGTAGCCCCTCTAGGGTTCAAATCCCTATCTCTCCACCATTATTTTTAAAAAACCGCCTACAGGGCGGTTTTTTGCTATCTGGAGATAAGTCATGTCAACAA
Organism: Pseudoalteromonas sp. JSTW; assembly: GCF_013423925.1. Lineage (NCBI taxonomy): Bacteria > Pseudomonadati > Pseudomonadota > Gammaproteobacteria > Alteromonadales > Pseudoalteromonadaceae > Pseudoalteromonas > Pseudoalteromonas sp. JSTW. The sequence continues at coordinate 1,866,803 of NZ_CP058972.1, read as the reverse complement.
GCGAGTCTTCGTCTACTTTTAAACACCTTATAAAACATATTCTGCTTTGGAGTGTTTTTTCTTATTTTTATCATAGCGGCGTGAATGTTCTAGTTGCTATGGCACATGATGCAAAGCCAGAGCATGGTTTACTCACATCGATTGCTTATGGCATCGGTTTTAATGTGCTGGTTGGTCACTTAATTGGAAAATATGATAAGCATTGGCCTGTTATAGCTGCACTGTATATCGCATCAGTTGGCTTGTTAATTGTGCCACTTGTTATACTCGGTAAAGCAGGATTGATGGATGTTTATTTTATTGTCGCAATGATCTTAAGTTTACCAACGTCAACCTTTGTCATTGAAAAAATAAAGCAGCGAATTAGTTTAAACACTGAGCAAACGCAGTAAACTAAGCATTATTCGTTGTTTTTTTATGTTAGTATAAATGCATCTTTTAACTAATAAACGTGAATTTAAACATGTCAGATATTTTTACAACAGACGCTGAAAAAGCAAGCTACGGTATTGGTTTACAAATGGGTGAGCAACTTAAAGCTAACCCTTTTGAAGGTTTAAACCTAAACTCAGTTTTTGAAGGTATGAAAGACGCATACGCAGGAAGTGATTTCCAAGTTGAGATCCCTGCAATTCAAGCTGCTTTCGAAAAAATCAATGCAGAAATCCAAGCTCGTCGTGAAGAAGAAGCTAAAGTACTTGCTGCTGAAGGTGTTGCGTTCTTAGAAGAAAATGCAAAACGTCCAGAAATTACGGTAACTGAATCAGGCTTACAGTACGAAGTATTAACAGCGGGTGAGGGTGAAAAGCCAACTGCTGAGTCTACAATTCGTGCTCATTACCACGGTACATTAATTAACGGTACTGTTTTTGACAGCTCTTATGAGCGTGGTCAACCTGCTGAATTCCCAGTAAGCGGTGTTATCAAAGGTTGGACTGAAGCGGTACAAATGATGGGTACTGGTTCAAAATGGCGTTTATACGTACCACACGAACTTGCCTATGGTGAGCGTGGCGCAGGTGCTGCAATCACACCTTTCTCAACATTAATCTTTGATGTTGAGTTACTAGAAATTATCTAATTAATTTCTACAGACATAAAAAAACCTGCTTAATGCAGGTTTTTTTATGTCTAAATCAAATTTTAACTATTTGATTCAGCGAACTCTTTGCACTTAGCAGTGTCTTCGCATTCACCATAAAGGTAAAGAGAGTGGTTTGTTAGTTTAATACCGTTCTCTTTTGCGATTTCTTCTTGGCGACGTTCAATCGTATCATCTTCGAACTCAACAACTTTACCACATTTTAAACACACTAAGTGATCGTGGTGAGTACTACCCGATAATTCAAAAACTGACTTGCCACCTTCAAAATGATGACGAGATACAATACCTGCATCGTCGAATTGGTTTAAAACACGATAGACAGTTGCAAGACCAATCTCTTCGCCAATGTCTAACAGAATTTTATAGACATCTTCAGCGCTGATGTGTTGGTTGTCTGGAGATTGTAGAATCTCTAAAATTTTAATACGCGGCAGTGTTACTTTTAACCCTGCTTTTTTTAATTCCAAGTTGTGATCAGTCATTAAATCTGTCTCAATTTTATTTATTTATACTAGGCATCATAAAGATGCACACGACACATTAGCAAATATTAGAATAACGTGCCTAGTTACTAAGTGCAAAGAACAATTCGTTTAATTGCCGATTTTTTAGACAAAAATGAACTGGTTGTGCATCTTTACATCAGCTAGTAAATGCGAGTAGTACTTGTTATTAATCAGCAAGTTCTGCTAAACACATTTCTTCATAAACTTGAGCACACCACTCTTTAACACGCTTTTCAGTAAGTTCTGGCTGACGGTCTTCATCAATGCCTAGGCCTACAAAGTGATTATCATCAATGACCGCTTTTGAGGCTTCGAAGTCGTAACCTTCAGTAGGCCAGTGACCCACAACTATAGCACCACGTTCAGTAACGATATCGTTGATCATGCCCATCGCATCTAAGAAATACTCAGCATAGTCTTCTTGGTCACCGCAACCAAAAATAGCAACAAGTTTACCATCGAAGTCTACTTCTTCTAACTCAGGGAAAAAATCATCCCAGTCACATTGCGCTTCGCCATAGTACCAAGTGGGGATACCGAATAACAATAAATCGAATTCAGCAATCTCTTCTTTAGAACTTTTTGCAATATCGTGAACAGCAACGAGCTTTTTACCTAATTCTTTCTGAATCATTTTTGCTACGTGTTCAGTATTGCCTGTATCGCTTCCGAAAAAAATACCTACGCTTGACATGGATTTAAAACCTTCTATCTATCAATAGCCAATCTTTCTTGTAAAATTGTTTCAATCAACGCGCTACGGCTAATATTCTGCGCATCGGCCATATCGCTTAGTGCTTGATATAACTGTGATGAAACCTTAAATTCTACACGCTTTAAACCACGTGCTTTGTCTCGTTTTATTTGATTACGTTTGTTGACTTTCAACTGCATGTCACGTGGTAGGGGATTTGTTTTTGGTCTACCAGGACGCTTTTCGTATTCAAATAAATCGGGTGTTGTTCTATCTGTTTCTGACTTTGCCATGCCTAGCCTACACCTGCGCCTTGCCAGAAGACTTGAATAAGTCCTTTTGCTATAAAACCAGAGCAGCCTAAAAATAGCACTAACCAAACGATGTATCGGCCAAATCGGGGCACGTCACCTTTCTTTAGTACGTCTTGAATTGCCATACCAATAAAAAAGAAAATGCCGGCTAAGCCAAAATACAACCCTAAGGTATCAAATTCGTTAATTAACTGACTGACCATCAACGTATAAACCTTCAAATTAAACGGCGCGTACTATACCACACAAAATCGTATTAATTTAGTGCGTACGATCAAAAACAGTGAATTTTATCGACGTTAATTCGAGGCTAAAAAATCACTGATTGCTTTATTTACAGCAAGCGGTTTTTGAGCATGAAGCCAATGACCCGCACCATGAATTATTTTTGCCTTTGAATTTGGAAATAACGCCATAATAACAGGGCGATGTTCAGCTAAAATATAGTCTGAATCATTCCCTTTAATGAATAAAGTATCACATAAACAAGAATCATTTTCATCAAGTTGTGCTAAAATATTTTCATATTGTTGGTCTAAAACAGCTAAGTTAAACCGCCACTGATACTGGCCTTGTTCATTTTTGGCAAAACTTTTTAATAAGAATTGGCGTACGCCAAGCTCGGGAATCTGTTTGGCAAGTATTTCGTCGGCTGCTTTTCTATCTGTAACGGCAGAATTAGCAACATCGTTCAAACCTTTGAAAATAGCGCTATGGCGAGGTTTGTTAGCCACTGGCGAAATATCCATAACCACTAGTTTTTCAACGCGTTCTGGGTAGCTAAGTGCTAATTGCATAGCCACTTTACCGCCCATTGAATGGCCAACAATATGTGCTTTATTGATATTTAAATGGTTCAGTAACTCTAAAACATCGGCAGCCATTACCGTATAGTTCATGCTATCACTGTGGAATGATTTACCATGATTACGTAAATCGATATTGGTCACTGTGTAATTTTCTGACAGTGCTTTCGCGATGACATTTAAGTTTTCTAGCGAACCAAATAATCCGTGGATCAAAACAACATGCGAACCTTGGCCGCTTTGCTGGTAATTTAATAGCATTTTTAGCTCCTATTTTAAGTGGCGCTATTTTGCCTAGTGAAATAACAAATTGCAAAACATAGAGAATTGCTGCGAGCTTAGGTATAATCATTGCGAACTTTTAAAATGTGACCCGTAAAGACAGGAATAACATGAAAAAAATCGACATAGACGACGAGTTATATCAATACATCGCGAGTAATACGCAAAGTATTGGTGAAAGTGCATCAACCATTTTGCGTCGTTTATTAAACCTTTCTGATGGCACTTTAACGACCAGTCATTCAACGACGACAAACACTGAACAAGAAATCAGCGTTGTTGAATCAGAAGAAGACACGGAACAACACACAGAATCAGCAGCGCCTGAATCAAAAAGCCAACCAGCTGTCACAGCAACGACATACGCTAAAGGTAATGTATTCAATGTGCTTAATAAAGAAGAGCTAGCGATGCAAAAAGGCGTTGTCGGCCGTTTCTTATTTATTTTGGCTGCTTTGTACAGAACACATAAAGACGATTTTGTTAACGTGCTTGAAATTAAAGGACGTGACCGCGTTTATTTTGCCACAAGTAAAGAAGCGTTACTTGAAAGTGGCAGCAGTATGAACCCGAAAAACATCACTGATACAGAATACTGGGTGATGACAAACTCTAATACTACGCGTAAAAAAATGATGCTTCATGAAGTCGCCTTGTGCCTTGGTTACACGGCTGATGAAGCAGAAAAGATTCGTGATTACTTATAATCAATAAGGAAATATTATGGCGATTCATCCAGATGCAGGTAAAACTGCACCTCAAGAAAGCTTAGTCAATGTACCAAAGCTGGTTTCAGCCTACTATTTAAATGAACCAGACCTAGAACAAAATCCAGAGCATTGCGTTGCCTTTGGTACGTCTGGCCATCGTGGTTGCTCGTACGATGTAAAGTTTAATGAGTCGCATATTTTAGCGATCACCCAGGCTATTTGTGATTTTCGTAAAGAAAACGATATTTTTGGACCACTTTTCTTAGGTAAAGATACACACGCATTAAGTGAAGCGGCATTTAACTCTGCAATCGAAGTCCTTGTTGCTAATGAAGTACAAGTGATTACGCAAGAGAATGATGAATACACACCAACGCCGGTAATTAGCCACGCGGTAGTGTCACATAATAAAGTGAACCAAAATGAGTTAGCTGACGGGATTGTTGTTACACCTTCTCATAATCCACCCGAAGATGGCGGTTTTAAGTATAACCCGCCAAATGGTGGCCCAGCAGATACAGACGTTACCAAATGGATTGAAGACAGAGCAAATCAACTCTTATTAGAAGACCTTGTTGAGGTGGAGTTATTTCCTTTTGCAAAAGCGTCTCGCTCAGGCTTTATTAAATATCAAGACTTGATCACGCCGTACGTTAATGATTTAGAGAATATCATTAACTTGAAAGCCATCAGTGACGCTAAAATTAAAATTGGTATCGACCCACTAGGGGGGTCAGGTATTAACTTTTGGCCAGTGATTGCCGAAAAATACAATTTAGACCTAACGGTCGTAAATAAGTCAATCGATCCACGTTTTGCATTTATGCCGCTTGATAAAGACGGTAAAATTCGTATGGATTGCTCGTCACCTTACGCCATGGCGAATTTAATTGCCCTGAAAGACGATTACGATATCAGTATTGGTAATGACCCAGATTACGACCGTCACGGTATTGTGACACCGGATGGTTTAATGAATCCGAACCATTTCCTTGCTGTTGCGATTGATTATTTATTAAATCACCGCGATTGGTCTGCAGATGTGGCAATTGGCAAAACGCTTGTTTCAAGCGGCATGATTGATAAGGTCGTTGCGCGCAACAACCGTAAAGTAAAAGAAGTGCCGGTTGGCTTTAAATGGTTTGTTGAAGGGTTAAGTAGTGGCGCTTTAGCCTTTGGTGGCGAAGAAAGTGCAGGTGCCTCATTCTTGCGCTTTGATGGTACCGTGTGGAATACAGACAAAGACGGTTTCATTCTTGGCTTACTAGCCGCTGAGATCTTAGCGGTAACAGGCAAAACACCTTCAGCGCTTTACAAAGAGCTTGAACAAGAGTTTGGTGCGCCGATTTATAAGCGTATCGATGCGCCTGCGAATGCTGAACAAAAATCGCGCCTAAAAGCGTTATCAGCTGACGATGTGAAAGCCAATACACTTGCAGGTGATGAAATCATTCAAAAGCTGACCCATGCACCGGGTAACAACGCGGCGATAGGTGGTTTAAAAGTCGTAACTGAAAATGGTTGGTTTGCTGCGCGGCCTTCAGGTACGGAAGATATTTATAAAATTTACCTTGAATCATTCAAAGGTGAAGAACACCTCGCATTACTAGAAAAAGAAGCCAAAAAATTAGTTGATTCTGTTATCCGCTAATTTATCTTTCTTTTTTATTATAACGGCTGATTTAATCAGCCGTTTTTGTATTCTACTCTCACGTAATATTAGGATCAGACCATGAGCTACTCATCAGCTACTTACCTGGATGCGCTTAAAGCGTCGGGTGATTTTCTAAGCTTAACTCGTGAAAACGAATTTTCATTACCTTATTCATCATTCACGTTAACGAATGGGACAAATGTGACTGTCCATGACACAGGGATTATCGAGTTTCAGCCTGCAACAGCAAGCAATAAAGATATTGTGTTATCAAGTGCGATACACGGTAATGAAACAGCGCCGATTGAAATTTGCGATCAGTTAATTAGTGCAATAATTAAAGAAGAGATGACCTTAAAACAACGCGTGCTGTTTATTTTTGGTAACCCAAAATCAATAAATATCGGTAAGCGATTTGTTGAAGAAAACTTAAATCGTTTATTCAATGGTCATCATACCCAAGAGGGCATTGCTTCAAACCCTGAGCGTGTGCGCGCAAAACAATTAGAAGATGTTGTCAGTGACTTTTTCAGTCGTGGCAGCGAAGGTAGCGCGCGTTGTCATTATGATTTGCATACTGCTATTCGTGGTTCAAAAAATGAAAAATTTGCTGTGTATCCGTACTTACATGGCAAACCGTGGAAAAAATCACAATTGCAGTTTTTATTAAGCTGTGGCGTAAACACCGTATTAATGATGAAGTCGGCAGCGACAACCTTTAGCTACTACTCGTCATTTGTCCATGGCGCTGACTCATTTACCGTTGAGCTCGGTCAAGTTAAAGCGTTTGGTGAGAATGATATGTCACGCTTTGCGAAAACCAAAGAAACTTTAATTGCATTAATTAGTCAAGAAAGTGTTGAATATGGTTGTTTTAATGCATCTGATTTTGAGCTTTTTTCAGTTTATAGAACAATAAACCGAACGTGCGAAGACTTTAGTTTTCCATTCGCAGATGACGTAGAAAATTTTACGGGCTTTGCGAAAGGTGAATTATTAGCAACTGATGGTCAGACCAGGTATGTGGCTGAGGTTGAGGGTGAAGCTATAATCTTCCCAAATGCTGATGTAGCCTTAGGTCAGCGTGCATTATTGACGGTTATTCCAATGCAAGTTGATAGCAACTTTATTTAAAATAGTTGCATTTACACCCACCAAAATACAGTTAACTATATGATATTAAATAAAATTTATTGTTGTATAGTTAACTTTCCATGCATGTTTAGCGATTTATCGACTATTCGTCTATGATTAGTTGAATAACAACTTACGTTAACGTAAAGTGTCGGCAGTTTAATTTAAATAGATTGAAAATTACGCAAACTTTATCCTTACAGCTTTTGCTGATAAAAATTCAAATAAGGGCAGTAGCGTATGTATCTGACAACGAAAGAAGGTAGGTTATGAGTAATCCAAATAACGTATCGCTGAATATTAATCATGAACTGTCATTTATTGATGGTCACGCATTAAAAATCCCTACATTAAGCATTCTTAATGAGGAAGGCGACATCTATGAAGGTGCAACAGCACCTGATATCGACAAAGACACCGCAATTCGTCTTTATGAGACAATGCGATTTATTCGTGCGCTTGATGAGCGTATGCAAGCGGCACAGCGTCAAGGTCGTGTTAGTTTTTATATGCAATGTTTAGGCGAAGAAGCGGCGGTGACTGCCTCGGCTGCAGCGCTTGATCAAAATGACATGATTATGGCGCAGTACCGCGAACAAGCGGCATTACGTTATCGTGGTTTTAGCCTAGACCAATTTATGAATCAGATGTTCTCGAATGAGAAAGACTTAGGTAAAGGTCGCCAAATGCCAATACACTATGGCTCTCGCGAACTTAACTATATGACTATATCGTCGCCGCTAGGGACACAAATCCCGCAGGCTACGGGTTACGCATACGGTCAAAAAGTACGTCACATTGATGCAGAAACGGGTGATTTAAACAGCACGATTGATAACATCACTATTTGTTATTTTGGTGAAGGTGCTGCCTCAGAAGGTGATTTCCATGCTGGTTTGAATATGGCTGCGGTTCATAAAGCGCCTGTTATCTTTTTTGCACGTAACAATGGCTATGCGATTTCAACGCCTGCAGATGAGCAATTTAAAGGTGACGGTATTGCATCACGCGGTGTTGGTTATGGCATTAAAACTATTCGAGTTGACGGTGCAGATGCACTTGCTGTCTATGCTGCGACTAAGAAAGCACGTGAAATCGTTACAACCCATGGTGAGCCGGTACTGATTGAGTCGATTGCTTATCGACTAGGTGCACACTCTACGAGTGATGATCCAAGTGGTTACCGCAGTAAAGACGAAGAAGCCAAACATCAAGGTTGCCCAATTGAGCGTTTTCGCAAGTGGTTACTTAAGCAGGGGTGGTTAGATGAAGCCCAAGATGCGAAAGATAAAGAAACCATTCGTGAAGAAATTTTAGCGGCACTTAAACGTGCAGAAAAAGTGGCGAAACCAGCGTTAGAAGAACTTATCTCTGATGTATACGATACGCCAATTCCATCACTGCAAAAACAATACGAAGAATTAAAACAACACATTTTGCAGCATCCTGATGCTTATCCAACGACTGCAGGGAGATTAAAGTAATGGCTAAAATGAACATGCTTCATGCAATTAATTCTGCCCTTGATATTACCATGGCAGAGCACCCAAATGCCTGTATTTTTGGTGAAGATGTTGGCTATTTTGGTGGTGTATTCCGTGCAACCTCAGGCTTACAAGAGAAATACGGTAAGCATCGTGTATTCAATACACCTTTGACTGAGCAAGGTATTTTAGGTTTTGCCAATGGCCTTGCTGCATTCGGTGCGCCTGCATTAGCAGAAATTCAATTTGCTGATTATATTTTCCCTGCATTTGACCAAATTGTGAATGAATCAGCTAAATTCCGTTACCGCAGTGGTAATGAATTTAACGTGGGTAATTTAACAATTCGCACGCCGTATGGTGGCGGGATTGCAGGTGGTTTATATCATTCACAATCGCCTGAAGCTTATTTTGCACATACCCCAGGTTTAAAATTGGTTGTGCCACGTAACCCTTATCAAGCTAAAGGTTTATTACGTGCATCAATCAAGGACAACAACCCGGTTCTTTTCTTTGAGCCTAAGCGTTTATACCGTGCATCAACCGGTGAAGTGCCTGAAGAAGATTACAGCATTGAGCTTGGTAAAGCCGAAGTTGTTCAAGAAGGTACTGACGTTACCTTACTTGCTTGGGGTGCGCAGATGGAAATCATTGAAGACGCAGCGAAAAAAGCAGCTGAACAGGGTATAAGTTGTGAAGTTATTGACTTACGTACAATTTTACCTTGGGACGTTGAAACAATTGCTAAATCTGTTACTAAAACAGGACGCCTAATTGTTAGCCACGAAGCGCCAATTACCAATGGTTTTGGGGCCGAGATTGTTGCGACTATTCAACAAGAGTGTTTCTTACACTTAGAGTCGCCAATTGCGCGTGTGTGTGGTTTAGATACGCCGTACCCACTCGCCCTTGAAAAAGAATATGTGCCAGATGCGCACAAAGTGCTTGCTGCGATTAAGCAATCAGTTGAGTTTTAGGAGTCAGTATGTCTAAAGATTTTATCTTACCAGATATCGGCGAAGGCATCGTAGAGTGTGAAATCGTTGAGTGGTTAGTTGCAGAGGGTGATACGGTAAAAGAGGATCAGCCTATTTGTGACGTAATGACCGACAAAGCACTTGTACAAATTCCAGCAGTGCACGATGGTGTGATCAGCAAGTTATATTACGCAAAAGGCGATATTGCAAAAGTGCATGCTCCTTTATTTGCAATGGATGTTGATGGTGAAACGCCAAGCCAAACAGTTGAAGCAGCAGACGATACCGCTGCACAGCCAACACCGCAAACTGCAACCTCAGGCTCGTATTTAGAAGACTTTATCTTGCCAGACATTGGTGAAGGTATTGTTGAATGCGAAATCGTTGAGTGGTTAGTCAGCGAAGGTGATGAAATAGTAGAAGATCATGCCGTTTGTGATGTGATGACAGACAAAGCTTTGGTTCAAATTCCGGCTAAATACACGGGTAAAGTCGAAAAGCTTTACTATCAAAAAGGCGATATTGCTGCGGTACACAGCCCGTTATTCCAAATGAGTATCGAAGGTCATACTGCCGAGCCTGATGTCAGCTCAGCGGTTGTTAAAGCACAAACTAACGCGGCCAATAAACCTTCAGAAAAACCAGCAACGCCTGCTGCAAATAAACAGCTTAACAAAAAAGCAGTTGCATCACCGGCAGTGCGTCGTAAAGCCCGTGAGCTAGATGTTGATTTAACGCAAGTGCCAGGTTCGGGTAAAAATGGCCGTATTTATAAGCAGGATATTGAAGACTTCTTAAATGAGGGTCAAAGCCAAGCACGCACTGAAACTGTTTCGTCAGCAACATCACAATCAACACCTGTGGTAGCGACAGGCGGAAGCCGTGTTGAGCCAATTAAAGGCATTAAAGCAGCGATGGCTAAGCAAATGGTTGCGTCAGTATCGACAATTCCTCATTTTACATTCTGTGACGAAATCGATTTAACAAAACTTATTGCACTGCGTACTGATTTAAAAGAGCAGTATAAACAGCAGGGCGTTAAGCTCACTATGATGCCATTTTTTATCAAAGCGTTGTCGCTTGCAATTAAGCAGTTCCCAGTGCTTAACTCGCAAGTAAACGATGAGTGTACGGAGTTGACGTACTTTGATGATCATAATATTGGTATGGCAGTAGATTCGAAGATTGGTTTATTAGTGCCTAATATTAAATCATGCCAGTCGAAGAGCATTGTTGATGTTGCAAATGAAGTTACTCGTTTAACAGAAGCCGCTCGTGATGGTCGTGTATCACCTGATGACTTAAAGGGTGGAACAATCAGTATTTCTAATATTGGTGCGATTGGAGGCACAATTGCAACCCCGATCATCAATAAGCCTGAGGTGGCAATTGTCGCATTAGGTAAATTACAGCATCTACCGCGCTTTGATGAAAATGGTCATGTGGTATCGGCAGCTATTATGCAAGTGAGCTGGTCTGGTGACCACCGTGTTATCGATGGCGGTACTATTGCTCGATTCAATAATTTGTGGAAATCTTACTTAGAAGATCCCGCAAAAATGATGATGGCAATGAGCTAATTTATTCGTTATTAAAAAACCAGCTTCGGCTGGTTTTTTTATGTATGATGTTTAAGTGAATGTGTATAAATAACGATATTTTACAAGGAATTAAATGGAGCACTTTAAAGAAGCGTTGAATAGATATGCCGACTTTACCGGGCGCATACGTCGTCAGTCATATTGGATGTTTATCCTCTTTTACCTGCTATTTGCGATGCTTTGCGGCTTAATTGATAGCTTACTAGGCGAAGAGATTATTAGCAGTATTTATGCATTAGCGCTTTTTATACCATCATTAAGTGCAACCACCAGACGTCTTCATGATACTGGCCGGTCAGGTTGGTGGCAACTCTTGTATTTATTACCTGTTGTTGGTGTGCTTATCGTTATTGTGTTCTGTGTTTTAGACTCAGAAAAAGAACACAATCAGTACGGCCCATGTCCTAAATAGCACTCGTCACACAATGCCCTGTTTTCATAGGGCATTGTGCGTTTAATCTCTACACTAAAGACCGTAAAAATATAAACCGTAACCAACAATCAAGGCTGGGATTGACGAATAAACAGTGGCGACCACTGCGGCTCGTGGAGCCAGCGCTATTGCAGGGAACAGGGCATCACCATCATTAGAGATTGCGTTTGCAGCCATCGCGCTAAACGGAATAATGCCTTGAATATAAAGAGTCATAACGACAATTTGTGGTCCGCAACCCGGAAGCAGTCCTATGGCAACAGCTATCAAGGGGGCTAAATAGGCATAGTCAGAAAACCAACCAGTCAGGTCAACACCCACCACATTAACAAAAATCTCAAATACCATAAACGAAGCGACAACCCAGGCAGTCACGAAGTGTGTATCCATCAAGACTTTCGTTAACTTTGAAGGTGGGGTGCAGGGCGCTTCTTCGCTGGTAATTTGTTTGTAATTTTGACCTTTTGACGACAACGCCCAGATAACAACCACAAACAAGGCCATTATCGATCCAAACACACTGATGATATCGATAATAGGTTGGCTAAAAAGTGTTTGCTCAACATTCATAGCAATTAAAAAAGCGATGATCACACTTGGGATCAGTGAAAACTTCCAAATAGGTCGGCTAAATTGGATTGCTTTTGGCTGACATTGTGGCTCTTCAATATAGTCGCTTGGCTGTGAAGGCTGAAAGCGGTGCCGACTATGAAAAAGGTTAACGATTTGTCCGCTGATGATGCCCACACACACGCCTAAAAGCATCATAATAAGGCCATCAAGTGGGCGGGTTGCGAGTAGTAAAAATGCAGCATCACCCATTGTGGCTGTTAATACCGCAACCACAGAACCAAAGCTTGCTTGTCGTTTAGTAAATTGAGTGACAACAATGATTGCTCCGCCACAACCGGGTAATGCGCCCAATATAGAGGCAAAGCTCACCTCTAAAAAACCAGATCTTGCGCGTAAATAGCTTAATTGCAGTTGGGGAAGGCGATCAATTAAATAGTAATAGATTAATAGGGTTGCGGCTACGAAAACAGAAACCTGAAAAAAAGCATCGCTTAATGCTTGTAAGGTAAACCCGCGAGTTGCTGGTACAACAAGGGCAATAAGAATTAAAAGGGGCAAGAATAAGCGCTTATTGTCCGTAATATAACACCTCGCTTTTTGAGAAAAGAATCTCGATTGTGTTAATAAAATCATACAGTGCAACCTAAAAATTAATCAGATTACACTGTATTATTACTTTAAATGAAAATCAATATCATTTGCATCTATTTGCGTTGGAATTCTGAGCTCTCATTCCATTTAGGCCATTCTTCACGCTCAGAGATATCAAAACCAACTTGATAGAATAACTGAAGGTCTTGAACTGCGCCCGAAAGATCCCATTCATCACGGTAACGATCGCAAGGTTGATGATAACAACCACGAAGCACTAAACTCATGCGCTTGCGGTAAGAGGCCGTTTCTTCATCAAAAGCAACACTTCCACCGCCTGCATACATTGCAGGCACGCCCATGTTTGCAAATGCAAAATGATCTGAGCGGTAGTAGCCACCTGATGAAGGTTTAGGATCGCCCGAAACAGTTCTATCTTGTGCCTTAGCTGCCGTTTCTAATAACGTGTCCATTTCTGACTTACCAATACCAACAACACTGATATCTTTTACTTTACCGAGCAAGTTCAAGCTATCCATATTAATGTTGGCAACAGTATTTTTAGCAGGAATAACGGGGTTAGCAGCGTAATACTTAGAGCCAAGTAAGCCTTGCTCTTCAGCGGTAACAGCTAAAAAGGTCATTGAGCGGCTAGGGTGCTTCGGTAAACTTGTAAATGCTTCAGCAACCTCAATTAAACCCGCAGTGCCTGTCGCATTATCGTGTGCACCGTTATAAATCTGATCACCTTTACGGGTTTTATCAGTGCCTAAGTGATCCCAGTGAGCTGAGTATATAACATGCTCGTCTGGTTTTTCGCTACCAGGCAAAGTCGCAATGAAGTTATATGAAATTGACTTTTTAATCGTATTATTTACAGTTACGCTCGCGGTTAAATCGCCCATATCAACATGGTATGCACCTTTTGCTGCGTTGGCTTTCATGGTATCGAAGTCTAAGCCTGCTTTTGTGAAAAGCTCTTTAGCGACATCTGTCGTTACCCAACCTTCAACCGCAACACGGTCCATATTGTTGTTTTCTTTTTGAAAACCAAACTGTTCGCCACTCCATGAGTTTTCAACCACAGACCAAGGATAAGAGGCCGGTGCGGTTTCGTGAATAATAATTGCACCTGCGGCACCTTGGCGGCTCGCTTCTTCATATTTATACGTCCAACGACCATAATAGGTCATCGCATCGCCGGTAAATAGCGCCGGATCTTTTGTAGCAAAACCAGGGTCGTTGACCAGCATAACCACTGTTTTACCTTCAACGTCTAAGCCTTCGTAGTCGTTCCAGTTATATTCAGGGGCGTTAACACCGTAACCAACAAACACGAGTTCAGAATCTTTGATGCTTTGTTGTGCGCTGATACGGCTACTGCCCATGACCATGTCTTTTTTATACTCATAATCTTTACCACCGATAGTAAGGACCATGTTAGGGTCGGCTTCAAGGGATACCAGAGGCACTTCTTGTAAGAAGCTATCACCATTACCTGGTTGGTAACCAAGCGCTTTGAATTGCTCTGTTAGGTAAGCAAGGGTTAATTCTTCACCTTTTGATGAAGGTGCACGACCACCAAACTCATCTGAAGCAAGCACTTTAATATGCTCAGCTAATTGTGCTGAATTAATGCTTTGATAGGCTTTTTCTACATCATCAGAAGTAATACTTGTTGAAGCACAGCCTGCAAGAATAGCGCTTGCGAGTACTGTCATTGGAAAATAGCGTTTCATAATAGCTCTTTTTTTGTTTTAAGATGGCAATAGTATATGAGGTTCTATTAATGAGAACCAGTTTTTACGGTAAACTAGCGTAAAGCTTCAAGAAGTTAAATGTAATAGCCCATGAAACGATTTACACCGCCAGAGCAGTGGTCAACACAGTATTTAACCACCGGCGCATTTGCCGACTTAGCCGATTTATTCAAAATTCATGAATTGACTGATTGGCCGAGTTGCCAATGGTTTTCACAATTTTTAAATGCCACAACGTCGCAAGGCCAAGCTATTCGCTTTGTTGAAGACGAGCAGTTTGCTGATGAAAGCCGTTACTATGAACAAATTATATTCGAAACGGGCCACGTGCCGACGCGGCAACAGAATTGGCACGATCTCTTTGGTGGGTTTATTTGGTGTTTGTTTCCAAAAACAAAGTCACTGATAAACCATCAACATATTGAAGAAATTAAACTACATGGTCTAAAAGAGCGAAGTAAACACCGAAACGCCCTAACATTGTTTGATGAATGTGGTGTTGTGCTTGCAATTACACACACGCAATGGCAACAACAATTGCGTGATCATCAATGGGAACATGCATTTGTTGATAAGCGCGAAGAATGGGGGCGCACTATTCGTCCTTATATGTTTGGTCATGCAAATTATGAAATGCTCACTCAACCTTATATAGGTTTGACAGGCAAGGCGTTGTTTATCGTTGTTCCTGATGACATATTTTGTAAAGATTTAAGCAGTCAATATGCATATCTAGATCAACGCCTTTATGAGATGATTAAGTTTGATGATTGTTTGCGTGATAATAAAAACTTATCGCCACTCCCTTTGTTAGGTGTGCCAGGGTGGTGGACCGACAATGAAAATCCAGAATTTTACAGTAATACAGATTACTTTAGACCGAAACGAAGGAAACGAACATGATTGAAGTAGCAGGGCTTAAAAAGAAATTTAAGCTGACGAAAGATCATAAAAAAAACAACACGGATAAAATCGATCCCCGTGAAGATAAGCAATTTTTTCACTCTGTAAGAGATGTCAGTTTTCACTGCGATAAAGGTGAAGTATTGGGTTTACTTGGTCCAAATGGTGCGGGTAAAACAACGACACTTAGAATGATTTCTACCGCATTGAAACCAGATGAGGGCAGCATTACTATCTCTGGTCACGATATTGTTAAAAAGCCATTGATTGGACGAAAATCAATTGGCTTTTTATCAGGCAGCACTGGGTTGTATGGGCGATTAACCGTCAAAGAAAATATAGAATACTTTGCACGCCTGCATGGTATGCATAAGAAACTGATTGCATCACGTTGTGACGAATTGTTTACTTTACTTGATATGCACAGTTTTATTGATAAACGCGCCGAAAACCTTTCTACAGGTATGAAACAAAAAGCCAATATAGCGCGTGCAGTGATCCACCAGCCAGACGTCGTCATACTTGACGAGCCAACCACTGGCCTTGATATTATGACCACACAAACCGTTATTAACTTTATTAAAGGCCTGAAAGAGCAGGGCACACCGGTTATTTTTTCAACGCATCATTTAGATGAAGTCGCCTTGTTATGTGACCGTGTCGCAGTTATTAATCAAGGGCTTAGCTGCTTTGATGGCACGTTAGATGAATTTAAACAAACAGGACAAAGTCACGTGCTGAACCAAGCGTTTATGAATATTTTAACGGAGAGTCGTGATGTTTGAAGTATTTAAAAAGGAATTAAAAGAGCTATTACGCGACCGTAAAACACTCATATTTGTGGTTGCGCTACCTGTTGCTATTTTTCCATTGTTATTTGCAATTATGGCCTTTATTAGCTCGCAGGCTGCGTTAGAGGCTGAGCAAGAAGTGCATACCTACGCCATTATTAATGGTCAATACGCACAAGAGTTTACAGACAAAGTTTTTTATCATAAAAGCTTTTCACAGTATAAAGGCGAAGAAACGTTCAATTCAGTTGAAGATTTAACAAATGCAGTTAAAGCTGGCACGATTGACATGGGGATATACTTACCCTCAGATGCCAAACAAACGTTAGATAATGCCAAACAGAGTGAATGGCAAGTCGTGTATAACGATGCAAAAGCGATTAACTTTTTGTTTGACCGTGTAAAAGAACTTGCCAAAGAGTATGGCGATAAACTGCGTACTACCAAGCTGTTAAGTTTTGGTGTATCAGAGCAGCAACAGGCTGCGATTATCGAGCCTATAAAAGTCGTGAAAGTGGATACGGCTGATAAACGTGAAAATCTGGGTGAAAAAATTGGCGGGTTTATTCCTTATTTATTGATCCCACTGGTTTTAATGGGCGCAACCTACCCAGCGATTGATTTAGGTGCGGGAGAAAAAGAGCGCGGTACGCTGGAAACTCTTTTACTTACGCCAATCACACGTACGCAGCTGGTTCTTGGTAAATTTATTACATTACTCGCTTCATCTATCGCAACAACGACGATTACGGTACTCAGTATGGGAATTTGGGTGTCTGTTGCTATCGCATTTGTTGATTTAGCCGTTGTTAAAACAGCATTTAGCTCATTAACTGTGTTTGATTTGGGATTGATTTTTATATTACTCGTTCCAATTGCGGCCATTTTTTCATCGCTTGCGCTCGCGATTTCTATTTACGCACGTACCTTTAAAGAAGCACAAAACTACATGGCACCGCTGAGTATTGGGGTTATTTTCCCGATTATGATTGCGCTAATGCCTAACGTAGAGCTCACCAGCAAAACGGCGTTTATTCCGGTAACGAATGTTGCCTTAGCGATTAAAGAGATTATTAAAGGCACTGTTGATTACACCCTCGTTGGGCTCATTTTCTTAGCCACCGTTATTGTGGCGGGGGCGTTATTGGCTTTCTGCGTTAAGTGGTTTAATAAAGAAGATGTGCTATTTAGATAGTCAATAAGTCAGTTATTTATACGATTAAAAGCACCGTTTTGGTGCTTTTTTCGTTTCTAGCGAACGCTGCTGTAGGTAGTCATAATTAATTATAATTTTTTATCTTTCCCCCATCTTTATCATGAAATTCTCCTATACTATTTACAAGGTGGTAAATAAGGCTTTTTGTTCAATGGATTCTGAAAAATTATCGCGTTTAATAGTGCTACACAAGTTACCTATATTTGCATTTATTGTCCTTGTCATAATGGCGTGCTTAGCAACCGTAAAATATGAAATTGATACGCGTGAAGATGTCTACAAACGAACTTATGAGCAAATGCAGCGAGAGCTTTCAGCAAAAAAGTCGACCTTTACTACGACGTTAAGAGAGAATATTTCAGCTTTAAACTTCCTTGATGCAACCCCGCCGATCATGGCGATTATGCGGGCCACAAATGAAAATAATATCGACCCTGTGTTAGGCACGCCCATTTCAGCCTGGAAAGACCGCTTAGCTAAAATATTTAGCGGGTTTATGGCAACCGACAAAGATTTAGCGCAAGCACGCTACATATATGTCGCTGATAACGGCAAAGAGGTTGTACGTGTAGACAACATAAACGGCAAAGTCAGCCGTATTGCTGAGCAAAATTTACAGCACAAAGGTCAGCGTGATTACATGCAAATCACCCGTCAATTAACTAATGGCCATATTTATGTGTCACCTATTAATTACAATCGTGAAAACGGTGCACTTCAAGTTCCTTATGTAAGCACGTACCGAGTCTCTAAGCTGATTAAAGATGCCAATGGTGACCCTTTCGCGGTGTTAATCATTAACTATTATGCAGACGATTTAATTCAAGGCTTAATAGAAGGAACCCCGCGAAAATTTAATGTTTTTCTTTTAAATGCAAAACAACAATTTATCTATCATCCAAATGAAGCATACCGTTTTAGTTTTGAAAAAGGCGATGCGCATTTTTGGTACGAAGAATTTAATAGTAATCATGATATGGCGCACGTTGATCTCTTTGACGTGGTGAACTTACCTGACAGGCTTTTTTTGAAAGAGGAGATAGCGTTTCAAAATGGTATTCAAATGGAGCCGTTAACGATAGCAGTGGCAATTGATACTGAAAACTTACTGTATGAAATAAAGCAAAAGCGCTACAGATTTATAGCCATGCTCTGTTTAATCATTGTAGCAGTCGTTATCTTGTTCATTATTTACCAGCGAGATATTAATCGTAAACTCGAGCTAAGCTTTCTTAAGGAGAAGAATAGCAAAATAATCGAAAGCTCATCCGATGCCATTATTATGATAAAAGCAAACGGTGTTATCGATAATGCGAATAAAACAGCGAAAGAGTTTTTTGGAATTGAAGAGCAACACACCCAATTTGATGAATTATTTAACTACAATGACGAAGATTTTCAGGGCATTGCTCAGGCACTTAAAGAAGGAAAACGGTGCTCATTCGAAGCGGTACATATTGCCGATGAAAATACCCACTACTTTTCGATTACCATGGCTCCTATTTTTGATGCGGCTAATCAAGAATTTCAAATAGCGGCAATATTACGCAATATTGATTCGCTGAAATGTGCTCAACATCAGCTTGAAAAGCTCAATGGTTCACTGGAAGAAAAAGTAAAGATGCGCACAGCCGAGCTTGAAGAAGCAACCGAAAAAGCATTAGCGGCAAGTAAAGCTAAAAGTCAGTTTGTTGCCAATATTTCCCATGAAATTCGGACCCCGATGAATGGTGTACTCGGTATGCTAGAAATGCTTGAAGAAGAACTGCTTACCCCACAGCAAAAAAAATATTTACATTACGCGAATAGTAGCGCTAATTCTTTAATGACGCTGATAAACGATATTCTTGATTTTTCGAAAATCGAGGCAGGCAAACTCGATTTAGACTGTCACGAATTTGATCTGGTATCTGTGTGCAGTGATTTAGTGACATCGATGGCAGTGCAAGGACAGAAAAAAGGCATTGAAGTACTTTTTGATTGCAGTGGCATTACACGAAGAACGGTTATGGGTGACAGTCATCGACTAAAACAAATCTTAAATAACCTGTTAAGTAACGCCTTTAAATTTACCCACCAAGGGCATGTTAGCCTAACAGTTACACAGCTGTCTGTTGAGAAAAATAAGCTAATGTTGAATTTTTCGGTGTGTGATACTGGGATTGGAATTTCAAAAGAGAATCAAGATAAGCTTTTTGAGGTGTTTACCCAAGAAGACTCGAGTACAACGCGTCATTACGGTGGAAGCGGCCTTGGTTTGTCAATCAGTCGCAAGTTATCGCAACTTATGGGCGGTGATATCATAGTAGAAAGCGAAAAAGGGAAGGGCAGCTGTTTTATCGCAAGTGTTTGTGTCGCACCTTCAGACATATCCATACAACACAGTGTTATTGCAGCATTACCTGAAAAACGGATGGGTATCGCGGTGCAGTACGATAAATTGGCAACCAACCTTGAAAAACAACTTACTATGCTATCAGAGCCTGCACCCAAACAGCTACTTAGGTTAAATAACGTGACAGAGGCAGAACTTAAGTTACTTGATTTAGTGATTGTTGAGCACAAACATCCCTTATTCGAGCTAGTGTTGAATTGGGCGAGAAATCATCTGCAAAAACATGCACTCATCTTAGGGGTTATGTCATCACTTGCCAAAAAATATGACTTACCAGCTAATGTAATGGTGATTGCAAAACCCATTACGCCTGATGAATTAAGCTATCGATTAGCGCTATTATTGAATAATAGTCAGCAGTTTGTTGAGCATGTTAAAAGCACAGATAAAGAGCAAGTTAGAATTGATTTGAGCGATAAACATATTCTTATCGTTGATGATAATTTAATTAATATTGAAGTGAGTAAAGCCATCCTTCGCGACAGCAATGTAACTATTGAATCAGCCAATGATGGCTTTGAAGCATTAGAACTTTTGAAAAATAGTAAGACAATATTCGATTTGATTTTAATGGACTGTCAAATGCCCAACTTAAATGGTTATGACTGCACAAAGGAAATCAGACAAGGTAAAGCAGGCGATGCTTATCAAGATGTGATCATCATTGCTATGACAGCCAGTGCCATGGCTGGCGACAGAGAAAAGTGTTTAAGTGTTGGCATGAACGATTACATTACAAAACCCATTAAGCAAGCCACATTACGCAATAAATTGTCGATGTGGCTCAAAGGTTAAACAGCTTATGCCGCATCTTGGCTTTTGTCGAAGGCGGGGGTTGGGTTTAGTTTGCTGATATCTGCAGAGTGAATGACTTTTTGTGTTTCGCTCCAATGTAGTAGCTCGATTTTCCCGCAACTGTTTTCAACAAGCGCTGTGCAGTTTTCTATCCAATCTCCGTCATTGCAATACACAATATGATCGACAATTTTCACCGCAGGGTGATGAATATGACCACATATAATGCCATCAACGCCTTGTTTTTTTGCTTCATGAATTGCTGCATTTTCAAAGGCTTCAATTGCTGCACGCGCTTTGTGTACGCGTGCTTTGACCCACGAAGCAAGTGACCAGTAATTCCCTCCAAATAAACGTCTAATTCGGTTTGTCCAGCGGTTTAAAAAGAGTAAAAAATCATATCCAGCATCACCCGCTATGCTAATTAGCTTGTTGTAACGGGTTGCTGAATCAAAGTCATCACCGTGCAAAAGTAAAAAACGTTTATTCGCCTTCGTGGTGTGTATATATTTTTTATGAACTTCTATACCAAATAATGACTCGTTGGCGTAATGACGAAAAGTTTCATCATGGTTTCCTGGTATGTAAATAACACGCGTACCGTCTTTGGCTTTTTTTTGAATAAGCGCAAGTACATCATAGTGACTTGGGTGCCAGAAAAACTGCCGTTTCATTGACCATAAATCAACTATATCGCCAACAAGGTAAAGTACATCACATTCGATAGAATTTAAAAAGTTTAATAAATACTGAGCTTGGCAGTCTTTGTAACCTAAGTGAACGTCGGAAATCCAAACGGCAGGATAGTGAGTTTTATTACTGCTAGTCGTGTTATTCATGGCATTTACTCATGGTGTAATAAGCTAAATGCTAGGGATAGAAGGTGACATTAAAAAGACGGTTTAGCGAAACATCTATGACAAAGTGCTCATGATCAAAAAAACCGCCGAAGCGGTTTTTTTAACTGAGATAGCGTAAAAGGTTTAGCCTTTTACTAATGCCGCAATTTCAGCGATTGCAGTGTCTAAATCAAGCATGAGCTTTTCACCCGTACGACGGTTTTTAAGCTCAACTTTATTCTCATCTAGGTTTCGTTCACCAATGACCAGTGTGTAAGGCACACCGAGTAATTCCATGTCGTTGAACATAACACCTGGACGCTCTTTACGGTCATCAAATAACACATCGATACCTTGCGCTTTTAGACCGTCATATAAGTTGTTTGCAATATCAGGAATACGATGAGATTTATGCATGTTCATAGGAACGATGGCTAAATCAAACGGTGCAATAGGTTGTGGCCATTTAATACCGTATTCATCATTATTTTGTTCAATGGCTGCCGCAACGATACGCGATACACCAATACCATAACAACCCATTGTCATGATCTGATTTTTACCTGACTCGCTTAATACACCTGCTTTCATTGCTTCAGAGTATTTAGTACCCAGTTGGAAGATATGACCAACCTCAATACCGCGCTTAATTTGTAACGTACCTTGGCCACATGGGCTAGGATCGCCTTCAACAATATTACGAATATCGGCAACTTCATAGTTTTCAACATCGCGGTCCCAATTAATGCCGCTAAAGTGCTCGCCATCTTTGTTTGCACCGGCAACAAAGTCAGCCATTACATTGGCAGTGCGGTCTACAATAATAGGCATGTTTAGACCAACAGGGCCTAGTGAGCCTGGTTTCGCGCCAATGGCCGCAACGATGTCTTCTTCTTTAGCCATTTCAAGAGGTGAATCAACAAGCGGGTGTTTCTCTGCTTTTAGTTCATTTAATTCATGATCACCACGTACGATAAGAGCCACTAAACCACGTTGTTCGTTTTCATCAGGTGCGCCATACACAATCAGTGTTTTAACGCCACGATGAGGTTTAACCCCGTAATGCTCTTTTAGCTCAGCAATTGTTTTTGCATCTGGCGTAGGGAATACCTTAAGCTCTTTTGTCGCTGCTGGACGTGCATCTGTTGGTGCAAGCGCTTCAGCTTTTTCGATATTTGCTGCGTAATCACTTGCATCACTGAATGCAATGGCATCTTCACCAGATTCAGCCAGTACATGAAACTCATGCGACACGCTACCACCAATAGAGCCGGTATCAGCAATAACTGGACGGTAATCAAGACCCAGACGCTCAAAGATATTGCAGTATGCTGTGTGCATTACTTGGTATGTTTTTTCTAAACACTCGTCACTTAAATGGAAAGAATACGCATCTTTCATGGTGAATTCGCGTGCACGCATCACACCAAAACGAGGACGCACTTCATCACGTACTTTTGTTTGTACTTGATAAAGAGTCAGTGGAAGTTGTTTATATGAGCTTACTTCTTTACGAACGAAATCAGTGATAACTTCTTCGTGCGTCGGACCAAGTGCGAATGGGCGATTGTGGCGGTCATTAATACGCAGTAATTCAGGACCAAATTGCTCCCAACGGCCCGATTCTTCCCATAAGTCAGCTGGCTGGATAATCGGCATTAGCATTTCGATTGCGCCGGCTTTATCCATTTCTTCACGTACAATGTTTTCTACTTTTTTCAGTACGCGTAAACCAGAGGGCAACCACGTGTATAAACCCGACGCAACGCGGCGGATCATGCCAGCTCGTAGCATTAATTGATGAGAAACAATCTCAGCATCAGACGGAGTTTCTTTAAGTGTTGCGAGTATATATTGACTGGTACGCATCTCTATTCCAAGTAGTGTTAAAATTATTATCGTTTACTCAAATCATTTGAGTAGTAACAAGGCGCTCAGTTTACCAGCGGAAGCGGTGACACTAAAGCGCTAAGTGTTAAAAACTAGCATTTTTCGATGCTGGTTACAGTATTATGGTCGCCAGTAACAAACCAACGAATATTAAAATCATATAATGTCATGCCGTAGCTTTGTGTTGATTCACGTTGCTTTTTGTAAGCAGGGCGTGGGTCTTGCTTTAACACATTGCTGATAAAGGCTTTTAATTCGGGATAATCGGTTTGTTTAGCGATAAAAGCAAGCGATTCTTCGCTAAATTCTACACTCATATCTGTTTCTGGGCGGGTGTCGGCAAAGCCAGCACTGGCCTCATGCATTGCATCTGAGTAAGGTAAATAGGGTTTGATGTCTAAAATAGGCGTGCCATCAAGTAAATCAATACCCGATAACAATAAGCTCAACTGGCCATTTTTGTATTCAATGCCTTCAAGTTTTACGGCACTCATACCGATTGCGTTGGGTCTAAACGTGGCACGCGTTGCAAATACACCTTTACGCTCGTTACCCCCTAAGCGAGGAGGGCGTACCATAGCTGAATAGCCTTTGTCTGCTGTTTCATGAAATCTAAATAGCAGCCAAATATGACTAAACTCATCGAGGCCACGCACAAATTCTTCACGATTGAAATCAGCTGTAAAAACGAGTTTTGCTTTTGCTTCGGGTACTAAACGTGGTTGCCGTGGTATGGCAAACTTTTGTTTATAAGGAGAATGGATATGCCCGACAGCCGTTAATTGATATTCGCTCATAATGCGTTGTAATTAGGAAAAACTGCCATCATTTTACATGCAAACACAAAAAAAGGCAGTCTGGGCTGCCTTTAAACATTTAAACTAAGTGGTCTAAATTAAAACATGTACTGAAAAGAGACCGATGCGACATCCATATCAGGGTCAATATCATCTTCAAGCTCATAACGCTCATACTCAAAACGTACTTGCATATTGGTAGTAAAAGCATACTCAATACCTGCGCCATAAAATACATCGCCGCCATCTGTATCTGCACTAATGCTGCCAAGATCACCTAAATCTTGTTCCACTTCGGCATCCCATTCAAGCCACCCGCCTTTCGCATACACTGAAAAGCTCTCAGTAATGGGGGCAGCAAGCCTCGCTGCGAGGGAAATACCATCAAGCTCTACTTTTGAATCAATGTCACTTGCTTCATCAAAGTTTTGATAGGCAAGCTCTAGGCTTAAGTACTTATTGAACTGTGTCCCTATGTAGCCTTTAAGCATTTGTGAATCATCATCGAAATCGGTGTCGTTTTCACTGTCTTCAAATTGGAAAGAGTATTGACCATAACCAATACCAGTATAAATACGAGGAGAATCCATTTCGGAAGTATCTGCATGGGCAGCATTATTAAAACCAAGTAGTGCTAAAGAAAGTGCAGAAATTGAAATTACTTTAATCATTTAATAGCTCCTTTAAAAAATAAATAAACGATGTATTCATATCGCTCGTAGGAACTACTGCACTGAATATGCCAACATATTTTATACGCTTAAAGTATTGGTTTTAACACTGTTTTAGGCTTTTTTTGCGCAGTATGATTAATCAGTGATCAGCTGTTCAGTTTCATATGCGCAACAATTTCAATCAGCTATGTAGAAGTTACTTAACTACGCTTTTTGCAGTAATGTTTCTGTTTCAATGGCAATCTCTTTCATTTTAATTGCGTAGTTTTCGATTTTCTTTTCTTCATCAGTTTCAGCTGTGTAGGTCGGTACCGCGATAGGGTAACCCGCTTCATCCATTGCTATGAAACTAATAACACAGTGATTTGTTTCGACTAAGTTTTGTGTTTTAGGGTCGCCGCAACGCACTTGAATAAAAATTTGCATACTTGTTTTACCGGTATGCGCAATACTGGCTTTAACTTCAACAATTTGTCCGACAAGAATTGGGCGCTGGAATTTAACGCCAGCAACAGACACGGTGACACAGTAGTGACCGCTCCAACCCGCTGCACAGGCATAGCCTGCTTGGTCTATCCATTTCATTACAACACCTCCGTGTACTTTACCTCCAAAGTTCACATCAGTAGGCTCAGCTAAAAAACGAAAAGTTACACTTGATGACGGCATATATCACTCACTATAAATTTAAACACGACTAAGGGGTTGCTTACCTTTCAAGGTTAAATTTGCAGCAGTCTGTGTGCGATTCAGTCAAGGCAGCGGCTATAGCGTGTGGTTATCCCCATGAATAGCCGATAACGCAGCATCAAAACCAAACAGGCGCTCCCCTTTGAGTTATGCTTAGGGGCGCTTTACTCTTTGTTGCTCGGTTTTTACTTAGCTCACTAGCTTACTAACCACGCGCCGTGATTTAAGCGTCCCAAGTTTGAACAAATCTTAATCTGCAAAGGTAAACAGATCTTAAGCATAGACTAAAAAAGGGGCCGAAGCCCCTGCAATTTAGGATAAATAGTAATTAAATGAGTAACGTGCGTTACATATTAGGGTAGTTTGGTCCACCCGCACCTTCAGGCGTGACCCAGCAAATGTTTTGACTTGGATCCTTAATATCGCAGGTTTTACAATGCACGCAGTTTTGTGAATTGATCACAAACTCTTTTTGGCCTTCGATTTCTTGAACTTCATAAACCCCTGCAGGACAATAACGTTGTGCTGGTTCGTCAAACTTCACTAAATTTACGTTAATTGGAATGCTGTTGTCTTTGAGCTTTAAGTGACAAGGCTGAGATTCTTCATGGTTCGTATTTGATAAAAACACCGACGATAATTTATCAAAGCTCAGTTTGCCATCGGGTTTGGGATAACTAATCTTTTCGGCTCTGCTTGCATCATCAAGTGTTGCATAGTCAGGTGTATTGTCTTCAAACTTGAAGGGAAGTTTCCCTGCAAAGATATTTTGGTCAAGTGTGTTGTATGCGCCACCCAAAAATTTACCTAACTTGTGCATAACAGGGCCAAAGTTGCGTGATTGATACAGCTCTTTATAGGCCCAGCTTTGCTCAAATGCGGTTGCATATTCAGCTAAATCGCTATTTTCTTTGCCTTGAGCAAGCGCCTCAACAATCACATCGGCAGCGACCATGCCTGATTTCATAGCCGTGTGATTACCTTTAATTTTAGCAAAATTCAGTGTGCCGGCATCACACCCGACAATTAAGCCACCAGGAAAATGCATTTTTGGTAAAGAGTGCAGGCCGCCTTTTGCTATCGCACGAGCGCCATACGCAATACGTTCACCGCCTTCTAATACGTCTTTAAAGATTGGGTGATGTTTCATGCGTTGAAATTCATCAAACGGACTCAGGTGCGGGTTTGAGTAATTAAGGTCGACAATTAAACCAACCACAACTTGGTTGTTCTCGCTGTGATACATAAACGCACCACCGCTTGTATCACCCGTTAGTGGCCAACCAGTACCATGAACCACAGTACCTTGTTTATGTTTGCTTTCGTCAACGTGCCAAATTTCTTTAAAGCCTAAGCCGTAGTGCTGGGGTGATGCATCTTTATCAAGCGCAAAATGATTAATAAGCTCTTTGCCTAAATGACCACGGCAACCTTCAGCAAATACTGTGTATTTTGCTCTTAATTCCATGCCCGGCATATAGCCGTCTTTTTCATTACCGTCTTTATCAAGACCCATATCGCCGGTAATAATCCCTTTCACGGTGTCGTCTTCGATAATTAAAGAGTGCGCACTAAATCCGGGGAAAATTTCTACCCCTAGATTTTCTGCTTGTTCAGCTAAAAATCGACATACATTGCCCATCGAAACAATATAGTTGCCATCATTGTGGAACGTTTTGGGGCTCGCAAAGTGGGGGATGCTGGTGGCTTTTTCACTGTTATTAAACCAATAAATGTCATCCTGAGTCACTTTTGTTGAAACAGGCGCTCCTAATGATTGCCAATCTGGGAGTAGCTCATCAAGTGCGCGTGTCTCGAATACTGCACCCGATAAAATATGCGCGCCCACCTCAGAGCCTTTCTCTACCACACAGATCATTAATTCTTGTTGTTTTTCTTGTGCTTGTTGTGCCAATCGAATAGCTGTTGATAAACCCGCTGGGCCTGCGCCTACGATAACAACATCAAATTCCATGGTTTCGCGTTCGACCATATAAACCTCTTATCAGTGACGGACCTGCATTAAAAGAACCGTATTTCATACTTGCAAATGAAACGTTACAGGCTGTGAATACTTTAAGGTTATTTTAGGTTGACGTTTACGTCAACAGGAAGTAGTCTGAAATCATAAAATAAATAAGTTGACGTAGACGTCAGCTTTAAGAACACACAATTGATGGAGTCACGATGAAAATCCTCGTTCCAATTAAAAGAGTAATTGACTATAACGTCAAAGCACGCGTTAAAGCAGATAAATCGGATGTTGATTTAGCTAATGTAAAAATGGCGATGAACCCGTTTTGTGAAATTGCAATTGAAGAAGCTATTCGTTTGAAAGAAGCAGGCACGGCAACAGAAGTTGTGGCTGTAACTATTGGTAATAAATCATCTCAAGAGCAATTACGTACAGCATTAGCACTGGGTGCAGATAAAGCGATTCATATCGAAACTGAAGAAAAACTAGAGTCGCTACACGTAGCGAAGCTATTAAGTAAGATTGTTGAGCAAGAGTCACCCGAGCTGGTTATTTTAGGCAAACAATCGATTGATTCAGACAATAATCAAACAGGTCAAATGCTCGCTGCTTTAACAGGACGTGGCCAAGGTACTTTTGCCTCTAAAGTTGATGTGCAATCAGGTACTGTGAATGTTACGCGTGAAGTAGATGGTGGTTTACAAACTGTCGCGCTTAAATTACCTGCCATTGTAACGACAGATTTACGCCTAAACGAGCCGCGTTATGCATCGTTGCCAAATATTATGAAAGCAAAGCGCAAACCGTTAGAGGTCATTGCTGCAGATAGCTTAGGTGTTGACCTTGCTCCGCGCATTCAGCTTGTTGAAGTTAATGAACCTGAAAAACGTTCAGCCGGTATTATCGTTGAAGATGTGGCGACGTTGGTTGAAAAGTTAAAAACAGAAGCGAAGGTGATCTAAATGAAAACATTAGTGATAGCTGAACACGACAACGGTGTTCTAAAGCCTGAAACACATAAAACAATGACCGCTGCTGTTAAATTAGGTTTTGACGTTGATTTATTATTAGCTGGTGAAAATCTAGCGGCTATGAGCGAAAAGGCAGCGTCGATCGCCGGTGTTAGCAATGTACTAGTCGCTGACGATACCGCTTACGCTCACCAATTAGCTGAGAATGTGGCTGATCTTGTTTTATCTCTTAGTGACAATTATTCACACATTGTGGCAAGTGCTACGACAACGGGCAAAAACTTTATGCCACGTGTTGCGGCCTTATTAGATGTTGCGCAAATCTCAGAAATTATTGATGTGATTGATGCTGACACGTTCAAGCGTCCAATTTATGCAGGTAATGCAATTGCAACCGTTAAATCACTCGATACTAAAAAAGTAATCACTGTACGTGCAAGCAGCTTTGATGTGGCCGCTGAACAAGCCCCTGTTTCTGTCTCAGCGATTGATAGTAAAGGGTCTGCGGGCTTAAGCGAGTTTGTATCACAAGAACAAACTGAATCAGAGCGTCCTGAGCTCACGGCAGCACCGGTGGTTATTTCGGGTGGCCGAGGTATGCAAAATGGTGAAAATTTTGCGTTATTAAACGGTATCGCTGACAAACTAGGTGCGGCAATTGGCGCGTCTCGTGCTGCAGTTGACGCGGGCTTTGTGCCAAATGATATGCAAGTAGGTCAAACGGGTAAAATTGTTGCCCCTGATTTATACATTGCAGTAGGTATCAGTGGGGCCATTCAGCATTTGGCGGGTATGAAAGACTCAAAAGTCATTGTTGCAATAAATAAAGACCCTGACGCACCTATTTTCCAAGTGGCTGATTATGGTTTAGTTGCTGACTTATTTGATGTATTACCCGCGCTTGAAAACGCACTGTAATACATAACGATTCTGGTTGTTAAAAGCTGTTCACCTTCTAGGTGCGCAGCTTTTTTTATACTCGTTTCTATCTGAATACGAGCAAGGCGTTATTCATGAAACTAACGCGCGACTTTTCTTTATCGAAAATCGGCATGTTACATAAACTTGCTTTGGGGCTTTATTTTCTCTGATTAGCTTTACCGGCTTTAACTGTTCCTTAGTACGGTTTAGACGAACTTTTACTGAGCTCAATAGACTGTTTTATTCGCCTACAAGTTTATGCGCCTTCAAGTTGTTTTTTAGACATAAGAGGTCTTCTATTGGTTACACCTCTATTAATTCACTGCTAAATACCCTTGGTTGCTCATTTTGGCTTGCACTTGTGGAGACTTTAATAGCATTACTAGTTTTTCGCCAATCAGCTTAGAGCGGGGCGATTGGGTATTAACTATCAGAATTAACGGTCTTACAAATTCATAATCACCATTTTCTATCGTTTCTTTGGAAGGTTTAACGTTATTAATTGATAACAGTGTTACTTTATTAATGCGTCTATCGTCTTCGAGTTTACTTATCGCACCGTAAGAGTCGTAGGCAATCGCGTTTGGAATCCGTTGAACAATGCCCAGCGCTTGGTTGAAATGGTCATATAGGCTCACTCGCTGGTTAGAAAACAAGCCTCTGTTGCCTGCATTTTTTAGTCTTATGTAGTTTGTATCGGGGTCTTTAATGTAATCAAGTTCGAGAAACTCTAAAAACACATCAAAACTGCCGTGATGAGTCCCTTTACTAAAAAGTAGGATCTCATCATTTTTGTTACTTAATTTTGGTGTTTTTGATGACAGGCTAGACCACGTGTTTATTTTACCTTGGTAGATGCTTCTAAGCTCATTACTGGTCAGGTTGTCGATATTCAATGAACTATTGATGAAAAAAGCAAGCGCATCTTGTGCAATCACAATTTGCTTTAAATAATGCCACTTCTCTTGTTCAATCTTTGTCAGGTATCGTGAACTGCTGCCAATATCAATCACATTGTCGGCAATGGCTTTTATGCCTTTATCACTGCCCATGGGTCTAATTTGTATTGAGTTGCCAAAGCCATTGTGTAACTCGTCCTTAATTTCTACAAGCAGCTCTGTAACGGTCGTTGATCCTGCGATTAAAATCGGTTTCGCATTAATGGGTTCTTCAAGGGCAACCAAGCGGGGCGATAAGGTAAAAATAGCGGTGAGGGTTAATATCTTAAGAGAGTGTATGAGCATGTCTGATAATAGCTCCTTTATAAATCACTAACGTTGACTATAGAGTATAGATTGGCTTTTGTAATTATAATGCTGGTGATTTAATTGAGAAGGCTGCGTATTTACAGGTATAAAAAAACCAGCCAATGGCTGGTTTTTAACACTAACATTTAAGCTTGCTTAGTAAGTCGCGCTGCCTTTAGTACGTGGGAATGCAATAACGTCACGTACGTTACCCATACCCGTTACATAAGCGACTAAACGCTCAAAGCCTAGGCCAAAACCAGAATGTGGTACTGTGCCGTATTTACGTAGGTCACGATACCAGCTGTAGTCTTCTTTATCTAAGCCCATTTCTTCTAAGCGTTGGTCAAGTACGTCTAAACGTTCTTCACGCTGTGAACCACCAATGATTTCGCCGATACCAGGCGCAACAACATCCATTGCTGCTACTGTTTTGCCATCTTCGTTTTGACGCATGTAGAAGGCTTTAATATCGCGTGGGTAGTTTTTAATAACAACAGGCGCATTAAAATGTTCTTCTGCTAAGTAACGCTCGTGCTCTGATTGTAAATCTACACCCCATTCAACAGGGAATTCAAACTGTTTACCACAGGCTTTTAAAATTTCGATAGCGTCAGTGTAGTCAACTTGTGCAAAGTCTTTGGTTACAAACTCTTCTAAACGTGAAATGGCCGTTTTCTCAACACGTTGTGCGAAAAACTCCATGTCGTCACGGCGCTCAGTTAATACGGCATTAAAGACATACTTAAGCATATTTTCAGCAAGTTTTGCGATGTCTTCTAAATCAGCAAACGCAACTTCAGGTTCTACCATCCAAAATTCGGCTAAGTGACGCGATGTGTTTGAGTTCTCAGCACGGAAAGTCGGGCCAAAGGTATAGATTTTAGACATAGCAGACGCATACGTCTCACCGTTCAACTGACCAGATACAGTTAAGAATGCTTCTTTACCAAAGAAGTCTTCACTGTAATCGATATCGCCTTTATCTGTGCGTGGTAGATTTTGCATATCAAGTGTTGATACACGGAACATTTCACCGGCACCTTCACAGTCACTTGCTGTAATGATAGGCGTACTGATCCAGTAAAAACCTTGCTCATGATAAAAACGGTGAATAGCTTGTGCTAAACAGTTACGAACACGTGTTACTGCACCTATAATGTTAGTGCGTGGGCGTAGGTGCGCATGCTCGCGAAGGTATTCAATACTATGACGTTTAGCTGACATAGGGTAGGTGTCTGGGTTTTCTACCCAGCCTAATACTTCAACCGTGTTTGCTTGAATTTCAAACGACTGACCTTGGCCAGCAGATTGCACAAGCACACCTGTTACAGAAACAGAACAACCCGCCGTTAAACGTGTAACTTCATCATAATTATTAAGTGAATTAGGTACTACCGCTTGAATAGGATCAAAACACGAACCGTCATGAACGGCTAAAAATGAAATTCCTGCTTTTGAATCGCGGCGTGTACGGATCCAGCCTTTTACTGTTACTTGGCTGTCTACCGCAACCTTGCCTTTTAATAGCTCTGAAATCGCTAAGTGGCTCATCTTCACTCCAATGATATAAGTTGCCTAATATTATAATGCTGTGCATTGCACTTGAATCGACTATCTTACCTTCGTAAATCAAATAAAAAAACTATTCCGGCACACTCTTTAGCAGTTTTTCTTCAATTGGATAAAATAGCATCAATATTTTGCGTTAAAATGACGATTATTTAAATTCTCGCTGCGCTAATTGGTTATTTTGTGGCATTATTATCAATCCTAAACAAGAAATCGTTTCTTATTGTTTTTAACTTATTTGTATTACAGGTGCTATGAAACAAGTTTTTATTCTTCGCGGCTTACCCGGCTCAGGTAAATCATATTATGCGCAAAGCCTTGCCGATGAATTGGTGGCTGGTAATGAAAGTGATTATGTTGTGTGCGCAACCGATGATTATTTTTATAACAGCGAAGGTGTCTATCAATTCGATAAATTTAAGCTCCCTGAATATCATAATTTAAACTTAGCGCGATTTATTAATGCCTTAGCTGAAGAAATCCCCTTGGTGATTGTAGATAACACCAATATAAAAAAATGGGAATTTATTGCCTATGCACAAGCTGCTACGGCGTTAGGTTATCAGGTTAAAGAAGTGATTGTAGGTGAAATCAAAGACAAGTCACTTCAGCATTTATATGCTAAACGCTGTGAGCACAAAGTGCCGCTAAGAATGATAAGCAAAATGGCTTATATGTTTGAATGGTAAAAGGAAGCATACGCTTCCTTTTTTTATGTCTAGAACATATTTTGGCTAATGGCGTCATCAATTGCGCCACACAATTTTTCTAAGCAAGTTTCGCTGCTAATGTACGGTGGCATTAAGTAAATAAGTTTTCCAAATGGGCGGATCCAAACCCCTTTTTCTACAAAAAACTGTTGTATTTTAGCCACATCAACACGGCGGTTTAGCTCTACCACACCAATTGCACCAAGTGTCCGTACATCCACCACATTGGCATGTTGCTTACATTTGCTTAGCTGCTCAGTAAGCACCTCATTAATATGCACAATTTGCTCTTGCCAAGGCTGCTCTAGTAATAAATCAATACTTGCACAGGCTGTCTCACAGGCCAGCGGATTCCCCATGAATGTGGGGCCATGCATAAGTACACCGGCTTCGCCTTCACTTATGCCAACGGCCACCTTTGATGTCGTTAATGTGGCTGATAACGTCATCATCCCTCCGGTGAGTGCTTTACCAATACACATGATATCGGGCTCAATGTCGGCATGTTCAACGGCAAAAAGTTTGCCAGTACGGCCAAACCCAGTGGCAATTTCATCACATATAAGCAGTACATTGTACTTATCGCAAAGTGCTCTTATATGGCGAAGATACTCAGGGTGGTAAAAGTTCATCCCCCCTGCGTTTTGTACTATAGGTTCAATTATAAAAGCGGCGACGTCTTGATGATGCTCTTTAAAGTAAACCTCGAGTGTTTCTGCTTCATGTATATCAAAGGTTTCATTAAAGCGGGAGACGGGGGCCGGTACAAACACATGCTCAGGGAGAAACCCAGAGTACATACTGTGCATAGAGTTAACCGGATCGCATACGCTCATTGCTGCGAAGGTATCACCATGATATCCCTTAAGCGGGGTCATTAATTTTTGTTTGGTTTTAATACCTTGGCTTAACCAATACTGCAATGCCATTTTGATAGCTACTTCGACACTTACAGAGCCGCTGTCTGCTAAAAACACTTTATCTAATGTTGATGGTGTGATCTCAACGAGCTTTTTGGCAAGTTCAACCGCAGGTTTATGGGTTAAACCACCAAACATAACATGGCTCATTTTACCTAACTGTTTGGTAATGGCTTCGTTTAGTACAGGATGACAATAACCGTGAATCGCACTCCACCACGATGCCATACCGTCAATGAGTGCTTCGCCTGTTTCTAAAAAAATGCGGTTCGCTTTTGCATGGCTTACAGGGTAAACGGGAAGCGGGGTGGTCATGGACGTATAAGGGTGCCAAATATGTTCACGATCAAAATCTAAATCAATTGTTTGTTTATTGTGCATATGTAAACTTTACTCTACTTGGATTCGTTGACAATGTTACGTCAAGACGTAGACTAAGCCAATCAGACCGTCCTAATAAATTTAAAAAGAGAAGATTATGGAGCACGCAATTGTCCGTCACGATTGGACCCACCAACAAGTAAAAGCATTATTTGATATGCCATTTAACGATTTACTGTTTAAAGCGGCCAGTGTTCACCGCGAAAATTTCAATCCTAATGAAGTTCAAATTTCAACGCTACTTTCTATTAAAACGGGTGCATGCCCAGAAGACTGTAAATACTGCCCACAATCAGGACATTATAAAACAGATCTTGAGCGTGAGCGCCTTATGGAAGTAGAAAAAGTTGTTGAGCAAGCGCGTGCCGCAAAAGAAAAAGGGGCTACGCGTTTTTGTATGGGCGCTGCGTGGTCAGATCCTAAAGATCGCGACATGCCTTACATCGAAAAAATGGTGCAAGAAGTTAAAGAATTAGGCCTTGAGACATGTATGACTTTAGGCATGCTCGATAATCAAAAAGCGCACGCCTTAAAAGAAGCAGGACTTGATTATTACAATCATAACCTAGACACCTCACCAGAATATTACCAACAGATTATTACCACCCGTACTTATCAAGACCGTTTAAATACAATAGACAACGTACGCGATGCTGGCATGAAAGTATGCTCTGGCGGTATTGTTGGCATGGGTGAACAAGCCGCAGACCGTTATGGTTTATTGATGCAACTTGCAAACTTAGATCAGCAACCAGAGAGTGTGCCTATCAATATGCTGGTAAAAGTAAAAGGCACGCCACTGGAAGATGTCGATGACCTCGATCATTTTGAATTTATTCGCACCATCGCTGTGGCACGTATTATGATGCCAAAAAGTTATGTACGTTTATCGGCAGGGCGTACTGCGATGAACGAGCAAATGCAATCGATGTGTTTCTTTGCGGGCGCTAATTCTATTTTCTATGGTGATAAGCTACTCACAACAGAAAACCCAGAAGCGGATGCCGATATGATGCTGATTAAAAAGCTGGGTATGAACCCTGAAAAACGTGAAGATTATTCAGATGAAGCCGTCGCGGCGTCACTTTCTTCAAAAGTGGCTGACAAAGCAACATCAGAACTATTTTACGAAGCTTAAACACGTTATGCCTTTTGAATTTATTGCACAGCATCTTCAAGCGCGTAAAGAAGATGCTTTACTTAGGCAGCGCCAACTGGTCGAAGAGTCAAACGGACGCTTTATTCGTATTGCAGGAAAACAGTACTTAAATTTTGCCAGCAATGATTATTTAGGCTTCGCTGATGAACTCGTTACAGTGAGTGAGCTGCCACTAGGCAGTCACAGTTCAGCATTAGTAAATGGCTATAATAAACCGCAACAGGCTCTTGAGCAGCGCCTATGTGAGTTACTGGGTTATGAAAGTGCCATGCTTTTCAACAGTGGCTTTAGTGCAAATAGCAGTGTGTTAAAAGCCTTGTTTCACGATAAAGCTGTGGCGCAATCTGCTGCAATTTTTCAAGATAAACTCAATCATGCTAGTTTGATTGATGGCGGTCTCCATTCTCAAGCGGCGATGGTGCGGTTTAATCATAATGATTTAAAGCACTTAGAGTCACGCTTACAAAAATCGAAAGCTAAACATAAACTCATTGTGAGTGAAGGCGTGTTTTCGATGGATGGTGATAAAGCACCTGTTGCACAGCTGTGCGAACTTGCACATAACTATAATGCCTGGCTACTGATTGATGACGCCCACGGGTTTGGTGTGTTAGGTAAGCACGGGCTTGGTAGCTGTGAAGTGCACAAACCCGATTTATTGATCATTACATTTGGTAAAGCCCTCGCTAGCAGTGGTGCATGCTTGCTGGCGAGTAAATCGGTTATTGATTACATGCTGCAATTTAACCGTGATTATATCTATTCAACAGCCATGTCGCCTGTTATGGCAAGTAGTACGCGTGTACAACTAGAAAAAATACTGGCTGCTGATAATAAACGTATGCAGCTTTTTAAGAATATTGCGTATTTTAAAACATTAGCAAAAGCGAAAAACTTAGCGCTTATGGATTCAGATACAGCAATACAACCTTTGGTACTTGGCGATGCCGCACAAACGGTTGATGTGGCGAATAAGCTAAAACAGCGTGGAATTTGGTTAACAGCCATTCGTCCACCAACCGTACCTTTTAATACATCGCGATTAAGAGTCACGCTTAGCAGTGCCCATCAGCTCGATGATATAAACACGTTGGTAGATACGTTAGTGGAGTGCTTATGAGCCAATTAGCACACAGTACTGCTAACGGCGTTAAAGATCACAAGCTGTCCACAGCGAGTCAGTTTTCGAAAGCGGCTGCGCATTACAACAGCCATGCTAACGTTCAAAAGCAAGCAGCAGCGCATTTAATCAAACTGCTTGCGAATAAAAACCAACAGGGCGTTTGCCTCGATTTAGGTGCAGGACCGCTGGTTAATACAGCCCTATTGCAACAATATTTTGCAACGGTAGTGGCGATGGACTTAAGCCACGCCATGTTAAACACCGATAAAAGCCGTGAATATTTAAAGCTGTGTGCCGATATGGATAATTTGCCACTGCAAAAAAACAGTGTTGATTGCGTATTCAGTAATTTTGCCGTGCAATGGTCGGCAGATTTACCCTTGCTTTTTAAACAGCTGTTTGCCGTGCTTAAAGATAATGGTCGGGTGTATTTAAGTTGTGTTATTGCAGGCTCATTACACGAAATTAAACAGGCTTTTGCCTGTTTAGATGACCAATCTCGTATTAATCAATTTCACTCATCCGACAATGTCACACAGTATGCGAAGGCTGCTGGATTTAAGGTGAATTTTGCAGTAGATACCTGTTATACCGACGCTTATAAAAGCCCGCTTGAGGCAATACGTTCAATTAAGGCCATTGGCGCTACGTCATTACACAGTAATAAAAAGCGTCAGGGTCTTTTAACAAAGCAAGCATTGAATAACGTGTGCAAGGCATATCCTCTGGTTGATGGGCATGCTAGAGTGAGTTATCACGTCGTACTTTTAGAATTAGAAAAACAATGAAAGAATTTTTTATCACTGGCACGGACACCGATGCCGGTAAAACCCATGTCACCAGTTTATTATTAAAGCTGCTAGCACAACATAAACAACGAGCGGTTGGTTACAAACCCATTGCAGCAGGGGCTGAGATGGCTTTTGGTGAATTGGTAAATGAAGATGCGCTAACCTTAATGGAAAGCTCGTCTGTTGGTGCTAAGTACACAATTGTGAATCCGTTTACTTATGAGCCACCAATTGCTCCGCACATTGCCGCAGCGAAAGTTGGCGATAGGCTCACCTTTGAGAAACTAGATAGCGCGTATGAGAATGTGAAAGCACTCAATACTGATTATATTCTGACAGAAGGGGCCGGTGGTTGGTGCTTACCCATTAACGAAACTGACTTGTTATCTGATTGGGTTAAACAGCAAAACCTCAATGTTATTTTGGTTGTAGGCATGAAACTGGGTTGTTTAAATCATGCTTTATTGACTGCCGCTCATTTTAAAGCGTCGGGCGTAAACTGTGTAGGGTGGATAGCAAATCATGTTGACCCCACCATGCAAGAACAAGAGGCTAATTTACAGACCCTTAAAAACACTTTACCGTTTCCGCTATTAGGTATTACCCCCTACACAGAAAAAAAACCTAAATTAAATATTTATAAAACCTTACTTGAAATTTTATCCATTCACCCATAATAATTGAGTTGTTACTTTTGACATACTCTGTCACAATTGGTTGCAATTAGTTCCTTGTAACCAATTGCTTTAAAACTAAACTAAAGGTAGTAACAAGCTCAGTTAATTTTATTAACTAACGGTTTTTAATCATGCCGTTAGTTAATACAATTGGTATGTTTATTCTGAGGTTTTTATGAAGCGTGTATTCTTGTTTCTACTGACTAACTTAGCGGTCATGCTAGTGTTAGGTATTGTGTTGTCTATTGTGATGAGTGTACTGGGTATTAGTCATCGCAGTTTAGGCGGCATTCTAGTCATTTCGACCGTATTTGGTTTTGGTGGCTCATTTATTTCGTTATTTATGTCGAAATGGATGGCTAAAAAGTCAACGGGCGCTCATGTTATTGAACAGCCTCGTTCAGAAACTGAACAATGGCTTGTTTCAACTGTGGCTGCACAGGCTAAAAAAGCAGGCATTGCAATGCCTGAAGTGGCCATTTACGACAGCCCTGAAATGAACGCATTTGCAACCGGGCCTAGTAAAAACAACTCGTTAGTTGCTGTGAGTACAGGTTTATTACACAACATGAATCAAGACCAAGCGGAAGCTGTTTTGGCGCATGAAGTATCGCATATTGCTAATGGTGACATGGTCACGCTTACGCTTATTCAAGGCGTGGTGAATACCTTTGTTATCTTTATGGCAAAAGTATTGGCTGGTATTGTTGATAACTTTATCAATAGCGATGAAGAAGAAGGTGGCAGTAGCTGGACTTACTTCTTGTTTGATATGATTTTCCAAATGTTATTTGGTGTATTAGCGAGTGTGATTGTGGCCTACTATAGCCGTAAACGTGAGTTTTCGGCGGATGCAGGCGCTGCAAAACTTGTTGGCGCAGATAAAATGCGCAGCGCACTTGAGCGTTTAAAGCAAAACCACCCATCGCAACTAGAAGGTTCAATGATGGCATTTGGTATTGCAAGCGGTAAAGGTGTCGCTGAGTTATTCTCATCTCACCCGCCACTTGATGAGCGTATTAACGCCTTACGTTAAATAAACTGATAACGTGAGTTGCTAATTAACACATTAAAAAGCCAGCTTATTACTGGCTTTTTGTTTTTATTCACTTTGACTTTTTTCTCTTTCGAGTTGCTGTGGTAGTAATACTTCAACGATTTCTCTGGCTGGCAGTGTGTATCTCACACCGTCAAACATGACCGATGTGTGCTCATCAATACTCGTGATGCCTGTTAAGGTCCAGCCTTCGCCTCGTTCTTTGCAATAAACAGTGGTGGTTGGTTGAATTACTTTAAATTCTTCACTCATCGTACTAAACCTAATTGCTTGTAATTGCGCTTATAGTAAGACAATAATGCCTGCTCATAAAGTAAAAAGAAGAAATAGACGTGTCTTGTGATGACAACTATGCCTACGATTTAAGGCCCATACGCCATAAAGATTGCCAAGCAATATGGGAGATTTTAAAAGATCCTCAAGTGCAGTCATTTAATGACTATAAAAGTGATTTAACAAAAGGTGACGTATACGATTTTATTCAAGGTGATATCGAAGGTTTTTATAACCAGCAAGGTATACGTTTAGTGATTGTTTTACGAAGCAATGGCTTAGTAATTGGCAGTATTGGGCTATTTAACATAATAGATGGGCAGGGTGTGTTAGGCTTTGAACTCGCATCTCACTACTTTGGTAAGGGGATAATGCAAAAAGTGCTGTTAGAGTTTTTTCAAAAACTAAATGCGTTTATAACAACCCCTGTCGATAAAGTGCATGCAATCGTTCAACCCGAGAATACAGCTTGCATAAAGCTGCTTGCAAAATGTGGTTTTGAACTTAACAATGAGTTATGGACAAAACACATCACTTAAAGATGTTATTATAGTACAAGCTTGTTATGGCAAAATGGCTACTATAAAATGAGCGCCTGTTTAATGAGAGGACATTAAGTCGGTATGGCCAAAGCTAAACCTGTTTCGACTATTGAAAGTTATGGCATCTACAGTCATTGGGATGCAAAAGAAAAAGACCTACCACAAATCACTGAATTTACCACGGATGTGCCAGCCGAGTTAGATATCGAATTTGGCTTTATTGTTAATATTAAAAAAGCAAAAGGCCAAAAAATTAAGTTCTGTGTGTATCATCCAAATATTCCCGATGATGACGGTGAAATAATGCCGCCATTTGAAGGTGAAGAGTATGTAAAAACAAACGACTGGCAGTTTTACTTAGGCGATACTATCTGGGCGCCTGTTGATAATAAAGTGGGTATTTGGCGCATGACTATTGAGCTAAATGGCCATATAATTGCTGATAAATCGTTTAACTTACTGAAACCAAGCGAAGGCTCAGCCAACGATTTTTGGAAGCATCGCGGCTATTAAAAACCACAAGAGGGAATATGTACCAAGGAAGCTGTTTGTGTAGCAAAGTAACGGTAACAATTGCTGGTGGCATAGATTCAATTATTCATTGCCATTGCTCACTATGCCGTAAAAATTCGGGTACCGCTTATGCGACGAATGGGTTTATTCGCCGTGATGGGTTTGCAATTACACAAGGTAAGCAGTATCTGAGTGCGTTTGAATTTAAAGCCGGTAGAATACGTTATTTTTGTCGCTGTTGTGGCTCGCCTATTTACAGTGAAAATAAAGAGGATATGAGTCGTTTGCGTATACGCTTAGGTCTATTGGACAGCGATATTACAGAGCGTCCGATTAGTCATAACTTTGTCAGTTCGAAAGCCAATTGGGATACCTTCGACAGTGATATTCCATGCTATGATGGTTTTGAACCAAGCAGACGTAAGTAACCATTATGATAGCCACGACGCCCAAACCCCCGTATTACGCAGTTATATTTACGAACACCTTATCTGAGAACACCGCAGGCTATGAAGAAATGGCTAACCGTATGGTTGAGCTTGCCGAGCAACAACCTGGTTTTTTAGGCATGGAATCAGTGCGTGATGGTGTAGGGATTACCGTTTCTTACTGGCAAAGCCTAGATGCTATTAAGTCGTGGAAACAACATGTTGAGCACCTCAACGCTCAACAACTTGGTCGCGATAAATGGTATAACGCATTTACAACACGTATCGCAAAAGTAGAACGTGAATACTCGCTGTAGAATAGCAGTAACAATAAGAACACATCATACTCTATGTTTATTAATCACACTCTCAGCAATTGAGTGGGAAAGTATAATAGTTAATCGCAAGAACGATGGTTCAAGCCCTATGTAACATCTAATTTAGTCGAATTAACTTTGCAGAGCTGAGTTAATTTTGTTTATCTTTTGCATTTTTGTCGCTTCTTTATTACCAATAACATGTCTTAATTTTGTGCATAAACCCCAGTTGCATTTTGCACCCAGTTACCAGCAAACTGCATACGTAATATCAAAACAGTGACTTAATTTCTCCCCATGACATCGACAATACGCTAGGTATGTAAAAGTTCGCAAAATAGAGGAGTAAGGAAAAAATAAGAGTTTTCACAATGGTATTATCGATAACATCTTTTATGTGTATGTATTTAATACTCAATCAGCTTTTATTGATTTGAATGTAATTATCGTTATTGCAGTATCGTACAGGGTACGTTGGCAGAGAGAAGAGAGTTATTTATCTAAAAAATAAAGCCCACGATTGTGGGCTCTAAATTAAAACTTAATTACAATGTGTAATTGAAGCCGATGGCAATACCATCATCTTCGGTTTGCGACATTTGAGCTTCTTGCTCTGCATCATTGCTTGAAAAGTCACTAAAGTCTTTACGCGCTTCGATATACAAAATCGTGTCTTTGCCCATGAAATAGTGTGCGCCTAATACTGCAAACTGACGTTTGAACACATCCTCAGGATCTGCATTAAAGTTTGGCTGGATCACGTAATCGTCACCGGCATCAAACACGTTATAGGCAACAAAAGTACGTAAATTATTGTCGAATCGATAACTTAAAATTGATTCTAACCCGACAGCGTCTTTTATTAAGCGGCCAATGTTATCGGTGTCGTGGTTTTCGTTTTTGTTTATGTTGGCCGATGCATACCAGCCCGGTTTATAAAAGTCACCATAGGTAATGCCCGCACCATAAATTAGATCAGTGACCGATTGATTGCGCCCACCCGCGTATAAAACATCAAATTGTCCACGGTTTACACCCGCTGTTAATTTTAAATTATCAGTAGCAAAATAGGTGAGGGCAGCACCATAGGTTGAATTAAACTCTACTTTTTGCGCAGCGTTATTGCCTTGGTTCCAAAGCACTTCACATGAACTTCGTGATATATCGGCAATATCACATGTATAAAAATCATCAGATTTTAACTGGGCTTGCAGTGCAACATGAAACTTACCCCATGTATTACGGTATTGCAGTACTTTATCACCTCGACCGGTGCCGTTTACTGCACCATCGTCTTTATTATACGTATACACGCCAGCTGCGTTACCATCCCACACTAAACTAAAATTAGTGTTATAAACAACGTCATACCAAGCACCCCATTGTTTACCCAGCGTAATTTGACCATAGTCATCGTGCTTAATACCGACATAACCTAATCGATTATATAAAAACTCATCCTGAATTGATTCAAAGCGATTATTATAAATAATGTCACTACTGCCTACCGGGTTTACGCCCCATTCTAGTAATGCAAATGCATGCCATCCATTTTCTAATTGGCGCTTAAAATCAAAATTAATGCGTGACGCACCATTAACAACTTCTGTCTGACCTTGCGTGTTAATAATACGCGCATCGATAAAGCCGCCTACTGTGACACTGTTCGTTTCATCTTTGTATATTTCGATTGCATCTACAGTGTAACTTGTAAATAAACCAGCAATCAGTGTGGCAGCGAGTGTTCTTTTCATAGAGTACCTTGTTTTATTATTGTCCCTAAGAGGTATAAATTAACTAAAAGATGAAGACTATCAAAGCTAAAATAAGGTAAAAAGTGAAAAAATATCATGAAAGGTACAGCCTTTGTGGAATATTTATTCATTTTCAGTTCACTTCATTGAATAATCAACGTGTTAGTCAGACTAAAAAATAGACACTTTTTGACTAAGTGTTCTTAGCATTAATTTAGTATTGGGTGTGTCTGCACCTAATCCATACAATAAAGTCATAAAATAACAATCAAGCAAGATTGCGGCTTTTACTTTGTTAAATTGTGGTTGGTCAGCAAAAACTAATGAATGCATTAGATCCATATGCTGCTGTTGAAATGTTTGCGAAAACAATCGTTGGCTAAAAAGCACTTTATAAAAACAATGGTGCAAACAATAAAATTGATAAAAATATTGTGCATAGTGATTAAGCTTAAGTCGGGGAGGGCGATGTATATCGGTCTCTTTTGCACGCTCTAACACATCTTTAAAACGCATGTCTAAACACGCCTCTAAAATTGCCACCTTATCAGAAAAATGATTAAACAAAGTGCCTACAGCAATACCGCTTGCTGTAGATATTTGCCTGGTTGACGTGTCGTTAAAGCCACTTTCAGTAAAGAGACTCCACGC
The DNA here is from genome assembly GCF_013423925.1 of Pseudoalteromonas sp. JSTW. Classification (NCBI taxonomy): domain Bacteria; kingdom Pseudomonadati; phylum Pseudomonadota; class Gammaproteobacteria; order Alteromonadales; family Pseudoalteromonadaceae; genus Pseudoalteromonas; species Pseudoalteromonas sp. JSTW. The sequence goes on along the minus strand of NZ_CP058972.1, from coordinate 1,823,207 downwards.
TTCGTTCAGTATCCGTGAGTGCGTTTGATCGTGCTTTGTCATGTTTAGCCCATTGATTTATATTGCTAAATTTTTTAATGAGCGCGCTCATAAATAAAAGTGAGCATGCTCATTAAAGGTAGACTGCCCATTTGAAATTGTAAAATCACTGCGCGTATTTAAAGAAACTTTCATGGCGTGCAAAGCGGCTTTAGTTTAAAATTGCACGCAGTTTTATTTTTACTTTTACCCGCTGGAGGGTACCGCTATCATTAGTACAGCTAATATCACCATGCAATTTGGTGCTAAACCTTTATTCGAAAATATCTCAGCTAAATTTGGCGATGGCAACCGCTATGGTCTAATCGGTGCAAATGGCTGTGGTAAATCAACGTTCATGAAAATCCTCAGTGGTGAGCTTGAGCCATCAGCAGGAAATGTCAGCACAGATCCAAACGAACGTATCGCAAAACTAAACCAAGACCAGTTTGCTTACGAAGAGTTTTCTGTTATCGACACGGTTATCATGGGTCATAAAGAGCTGTGGGAAGTAAAAAAAGAGCGTGATCGTATTTATAGCTTACCCGAAATGAGCGAAGAAGACGGTATGAAAGTAGCCGATCTTGAGACCGAATTTGCTGAAATGGACGGTTACTCTGCTGAAGCTAAAGCAGGTGAGTTACTTATTGGCGTAGGTATTGGCACTGAACAGCATTACGGTCCAATGTCTGAAATTGCCCCTGGCTTTAAACTGCGTGTGTTACTTGCGCAAGTACTGTTCTCTGACCCAGATATCATGTTACTGGATGAGCCTACCAATAACTTGGATATTTACACTATTAAATGGTTAGAAGACGTGTTAAACCAACGCGACTGCACCATGATTATCATTTCGCACGACCGTCATTTCTTAAACTCAGTGTGTACACACATGGCTGATATCGATTACGGTGAATTACGTATTTACCCAGGTAATTACGATGAATATATGTTTGCTGCAACACAGGCTCGCGAACGTTTACTAAGCGAAAACGCCAAGAAGAAAAGCCAAATTGCTGAACTTCAACAATTTGTATCGCGTTTCTCTGCAAATGCTTCTAAAGCAAAGCAAGCTACATCACGCGCTAAACAAATTGATAAAATTCAGCTTGAAGAAGTAAAAGCGTCATCACGTCAGAGCCCGTTTATTCGCTTTGAACAAGAAAAGCAATTATTCCGTAATGCACTTGAGTTAACTAACCTTGCACAAGGCTTTGACGAGATGCTTTTCAGCGGCCTTGAGGGCTTAGTGGAAGTGGGCGAGCGCATTGCGATTATCGGTGAAAACGGTGTTGGTAAAACAACACTTTTAAATACTCTTGCTGGGCGTTTAGCACCAAAGCAAGGTGAGTATAAATGGTCTGATAACGCGAACATTGGTTATTATGCACAAGACCATGCAGATGAGTTCGAAAAAGACATGAACTTGTTTGAATGGATGGAACAATGGCAACAAGCAGGAGATGATGAGCAAGTTGTTCGTAGTTTCCTTGGTCGTATGCTGTTTTCACAAAACGACATCAAAAAATCGGTAAAAGTCATTTCAGGTGGTGAGCAAGGCCGTATGTTGTTTGGTAAGATTATGATGCATAAACCAAACATTTTGTTAATGGATGAGCCAACCAACCACATGGATATGGAATCTATCGAAGCGCTAAACTTAGCCCTTGAAGCGTACGAAGGTACATTATTGTTCGTTTCACACGATAGACAGTTTGTATCATCACTTGCAAATCGTATTTGGGAGATTAAAGACGGTAAAATTATCGACTTTAAGGGAACATATACTGAGTACCTAGCAAGTAAAGAAGCGTAATCGTTAAGTTACTGCTTAAAAGCCATGCAAGTCATGGCTTTTTTGTGCTTCTAGAGTCGCATCTTTATGTGACTTAGGTATATAATACACGCCACAAAATAAGGACAAAAGTCCGCTTTTATACCAATTTGCATGATTAAATTATCAGTTGGTATTAATCGCTTTTTTATAAAATAAATTGATTGAGGTGTAAATATGACTGTTGGCATTATTATGGGTTCCAAATCAGATTGGCCAACGATGGAACATGCGGCGTTAATGCTTGAAAAATTCGGCATTGAATACGAAACCAAAGTTGTTTCTGCACACCGTACTCCTCAATTACTTGCCGATTATGCAAGCTCAGCTGCTGAGCGTGGTATAAAAATTATTATAGCGGGTGCCGGTGGTGCTGCGCACTTACCTGGTATGGCTGCGGCGTTTACCTCGCTACCTGTATTAGGTGTGCCTGTTAAATCTAAAACGCTAAACGGTGTTGATTCATTATTATCTATCTGCCAAATGCCTAAAGGTGTTGCTGTCGGTACGCTTGCTATTGGTGAAGCTGGTGCGGCAAACGCGGGTCTACTCGCTGCACAAATTTTAGGTTGCCAACAGCCTGAAATCTTCGCAAAAGTAGAAGCATTCCGCAAAGAACAAACAGAGACTATTTTAGCTAACCCAAATCCTGCAGAGTAATATGAATATTTTGATTTTAGGTGCAGGTCAGCTAGCTCGTATGATGAGTTTAGCAGGCGCACCGCTTGATTTAAACGTGGTTGCTTACGATGTAGGCAGTGAAAAAATTATTCACCCTTTAACAGGTGAAGTTCACAGCAGCACATTACAACAAGCAATCGATAATGCAGATGCTATTACCGCAGAGTTTGAGCACATTCCCGATGATGTCTTAACACTGTGTTGTCAAAGCAATAAGTTTTACCCGGGCAAAGCAGCCATAAAAACTGGCGGCGACCGTGCATTAGAAAAAGCGTTACTCGATAAAACACACGTAGAGTGTGCGCCTTATCAATTAATCACCGAAAAAGCACATTTAATTGCCGCAGTTGAACGTTTAGGTAAACCGCTGGTAATTAAAACTTGCCAAGCTGGTTACGACGGAAAAGGCCAGTGGCGTTTAAAATCAGATGACGAAATTGAACAAATCTGGTCTGAAATGGCAGACTTCATTGCTTCAGGTACTGACTCTGCGCCACATTCAATCATTGCTGAAAAGATGATCCCATTTGACCGTGAAGTATCAATCATTGGTGCACGCGACAAAGCAGGGAACACGGTTATTTACCCATTAACCGAAAATCAGCATACCAACGGTGTATTAACGCTATCTGTTGCTGGCAAAGAAAAAGCGGCCATTCAAGAGCAAGCTGAGCGCGCGTTTAATAAATTAGCGCAAGAGCTTGATTATGTAGGTGTGTTAGCGATTGAATTCTTTGATGTGCAAGGTACATTGCTCGTTAATGAAATTGCGCCACGTGTGCATAACTCGGGTCACTGGACGCAGCAGGGCACTCACTGTTCGCAATTTGAAAACCATATGCGCGCAGTGGCGGGTTTACCTCTGGGTAGCACGGAGTTACTTCGCCCAACAGCGATGATTAACGTGTTAGGCCAACCATCTATCCCTCAATCAGTGCTGGCTACACACGACGTTACGAGTCACTGGTATGGCAAAACAGCAAAGCCGGGTCGCAAAATGGGGCACATTAATGTCTCTGCCGATAATCTTCATCAACTGGGTGAGCGTTTAGCGGCCCTTGCCGAAATTCTACCAGAAGAAGATTACCCAGGTGTCGCAAACACCAGTACACAGTTGATTTTAAACTAATCAGTTTAAATTGCTAAAAGCCGAGGTCTTCTCGGCTTTTTAATGCCATTACATGTATTTACGTCTCTTGTCTCAAAGAGCTTGCGTCTATAAATTCTTCCGATAGACTCCTATTTTTATACTAATATTAGCGTGCTATGTTCCATCCACGATTACAAACAGTCGTATTTGCGTTTTTTATGGCGTTATTTATGTCTGGTTTTATGTCATTGGTGATCAGCATTTTTAACGTTGGTTTTGTCGATAATATTGTGATTCTTTGGTTAAAAGCATGGGCTTTTGCTTTTTGTGTTGCATTTCCTACTGTGATTTTAATCGCGCCTTTGGTGCATAAATTAACAAACAGACTGATAAGAGCCCCGTTGTGATTGCTGAACGTCCCAAACAACTTCTTTTTATTGCGTTATTCTTAATCTCGGCTATTCCTTTTGTAGGTTCTGCTACATCGCTCATTGTAGGGGCTTTATTTGCTATTATTTTGGGTAACCCCTTTGCAGCTCTCTCTCAAAAATTGAGTAAGATAATGCTCAAAATTGCTGTCATAGGTTTAGGGTTTGCTGTTGATTTTAATCAAGTTATTGAAGTAGGGCGCAGCTCTATCGTACTCACCATTGTTAGCATTACAGCCATAATTGGACTTGGTGAAATTTTATCTCAGTTATTTAAACTGAATAAAAATACTGGGGTATTGATATCGTTTGGTACGGCAATTTGTGGTGGGAGTGCGATAGCAGCTATGGCCCCCGTAATAAAAGCAAAAGATCATGAAGTCGCCATTTCACTCGCGGTTGTTTTTTTATTAAACGCGCTAGGTCTGGTGCTATTTCCAATGATTGGTCACTATCTTGGTCTAACAGAACAGCAATTTGGTGTATGGGCCGCACTTGCAATACACGATACCAGTAGCGTTGTTGGTGCATCAGCTGCTTATGGCGCATCAGCATTAGCGATTGCAACCACCATAAAGTTAACCCGAGCAATGTGGATTATTCCTTATACAAGTATTGCGGGAGTTTTTTGGAAATCCGATGAAAAAGCAAGTATCCCTTTGTTTATAATTGGATTTTTAGCAGCAGCACTGATAAATTCAAGCTTACCAGAGTATCAACCTCTTTGGCATGCATTGAATATTGGCGCGAAACAAATATTAGTTATGACGCTATTTTTAATTGGCAGTGGCTTATCTGTTACAGTGCTTAAGCAAGCTGGTATTAAACCTTTTATCATGGCAATGATCTTATGGATCATCGTCAGTAGTATTATTTTACTTTTAATAGTAGATGGATTTATTTCATGAAAAACGCCTTATTAACGTCTTCAATTGCACTTGCAACTGGTTTATTTGCAACTAACCTTGTTGCTGCCGACTTACGCGTTGCGACTTTTAACGTCAGTATGGACGCAACAAACTATGCAAGCAAAGGCGAAACAATCGATAAAGACGCGCTCAGTAAAGCGCTTGCAAGTAACCACCAGCAAATTCGTAATATCGCAGAAATTATTCAACGCGTCAGACCTGATGTTATTTTACTCAATGAATTTGATTACATCGATGCAGATAAAGGCATTAATGTTTTTCGTAAAAATTATCTACAAGTCTCACAAAATAAGCAGGTTGCTATAGATTACCCGTATGCTTTCATTGCGCCGGTTAATACAGGTTTACCCACTAATTTTGACCTAGATAAAGATGGTGTAAAGGGGCATTACAAAGGTGATGCGCACGGTTTTGGCTTCTTTGAGGGGCATTATGCGATGGCTGTACTCTCGCGTTATCCTATTGATTTAGAAAAAGCCCGTACACTGCAAACATTCAAATACAAAGATATGCCAAACGCGCAAATGCCTATAGACCCCAAAACAGGTAAAGATTGGTATTCAAAAGAAGCGTGGCAAGCTATTCATTTAAGCTCAAAATCGTTTTGGGATTTACCCATAAAAGTAAAAGGAAAGACATTCCATTTATTAGCTTCGCATCCTACGCCACCTGTATTTGATGGTGATGAAGACCGTAACGGCAAGCGCAACCATGATGAAGTTAGACTGATTGCTGATTACATTAACAACGAAAACTACCTCTATGATGATAAAGGCCAACAAGGTGGCTTAAAACCGAATAGTCGGTTTGTAATTGTTGGTGATTTAAATGCTGCACCAGAAGGGGATAAAGCACGCCCAACGACAACGGATCAAATATTAAAAAATCCACATGTTAATGCGTCGTTTACACCATCGAGTAAAGGTGCAAAAGAGTCTTATAAAGACAGTTACGCTAAAAATTACACCGCGTATTGGCAAGCACGTGCTGATTATGTACTGCCATCAAATTACGGTATTGAAATTAAAAATGGGGGGGTATTTTGGCCAACCAAAGACAGCGAATTGTACCGTTTAATTAAAGATCGTAATGCGTCTTCTGATCATCGCATGGTGTGGCTCGATATTTCGTTAAAATAAGCTGTTATTAAACGGAAAAGTTTGGCTGTTTATCCTATTAAAATTGCTATTTCATCAGTGCTTCTGCTTAAATAAGGCGAATTATAATTACCTGTAAGAAGCACTATGAAATTCAAAACCACTGCTAACAAAACGTTAGTGGCTCTCGCAGTCGCATCTAGCTTCATGCTAGCTGGTTGTCAAACAACCGCCTCAACTGCAACAGAAGTAAGTCCTACTCAAGTTGCTCCAATGGTTGCTACACCCGTAGACACTGGTTCATCTGAAATTACATTAGAGCAAGCTATGGCTCACCCTGATTGGCTTGGTCGTCAGCCTGAGCGCGCTTTTTGGAATGGTGACTCTAAAAGCATCGTTTATGCTCAAAAGCAACAAGGTAACGAATTACGTGACTTATATGTTCAAGCGGTTAATAGCCAGTCTGCATCTCAAGTTGCGTTAAATAAACTACACACTGTTGGTGCAAAAAATGCTGTTTATTCAACAGATAAAAAGCAACAGGCCTATGCATTTGAAGGCAATATTTTTGTTAAAAACTTGAGCTCAGGTCAAATAACGCAGATCACACACGACAGTGCACAGCAATCAAAACCGCAGTTTTTAACCGACGGCAATCTTGCTTACCGCCAAGGTAATGCATTTTATAAAGTTGATTTAGCGACAGGTCGTCAAGTAGAGCTTGTAAATCTGCACTTAGACGATGCACCAAAAGGTGTTCAAGAGCCTGACACGTATATTGCAAAAGAACAGCATAAATTAATTGATTACATTGCACTTACGCACAAAAATAAAAAAGATCGTGAAGCGCGTGAAGAACAAATCAAAGAGCAAAACGACAGCATTGCAAATTCACAGTTTTATTTAGGTAAAGGTAAGCGTTTAGCCGATGTGCAGCTTTCACCAAATGGCCAAGCATTAGTTGCAGTAACCACCGAAAGCCGTCCATGGCGCGATGAAGGCGATATTATGCCTAATTACATCGCTGATGATGCGCGAGTTAAAGCAGAAAAAGTACGTCGCCGTGTTGCAGATGAAAAACCAATCAGCTCAGATGTTATTTACATTGACCTTAAATCGGGTGAGCAAACAACACTGGCGTTCGACACATTACCAGGCTTTGATGAAGATGTGCTTGCCGCGGTAAAAAAAGAAAACTACGCCCGTGATGGCAAAACTTACAAGTCTGAAAAAGCACCACGTGCAATTAATCTAATGATGGACTGGGGTTGGGATCAAAGTGCAATCCAATGGAACACCGATGGCTCAAAGGTTGCGCTTATGCTTGAAGCATGGGACAACAAAGACCGTTGGTTAGCAACTGTTGATACAAAGAATAACACACTTGTTTCTCAACACCGCTTACACGATGATGCGTGGGTTAACTATGCATACAATGACTTTGGTTGGTTAAATAACTCAGATACGCTTTACTACTTATCAGAAGAGTCTGGTTACAGCCATATCTATAAAAAGCCGCTAAATGGTAAAGCAACACAACTTACTAAAGGTCAGTTTGTTGTTTCAAACCTAACATTAACCGCGGATAACTCAGCGATTTACTACAAAGCAAATGTTGAGCACCCAGGTCTATACGAAATTTACCGTGTAAATCCTGCTAACGGTGAGTCTGAGCAAGTGACTAACCTAGACGGTATGACTGATTACCAGTTAAGTCCAGATGAAAGCAAATTACTGCTAACTCACTCAAAAATTATGTCGCCACCAGAGCTATATGTTGCTGATGCAAAAGCAAATACACAAGTAACTCAGTTAACGCATACGGTGTCTGACGAGTTTTTGGCTAAGAAGTTAATTGCGCCTAAAATTGTTGCTGTGCCTTCAAGCCACACTGATCAACCTATTTACGCAAAAGTGTATTACCCCGCTGACTATAAAGAAGGCGAAACCGGTAAAAATCGTAAAGCAGTTATCTTCAACCACGGTGCAGGTTACTTACAAAACTCCCACATGGGGTGGTCTGGTTACTTCCGCGAGTTTATGTTCCATTCACTATTAGCATCTGAAGGCTATGTAGTCATGGATATGGATTATCGTGCGTCGAAAGGGTATGGCCGTGATTGGCGTACTGCAATTTATCGTCAAATGGGCACACCAGAGATTCAAGATTTAGCCGATGGCGTAAGCTGGATGGCTGAAAACGCGAATGTTGATACACAAGCTGTTGGCACGTATGGCGGTTCTTACGGTGGCTTCATGACGTTTATGGCACTATTTACCCAACCTGATTTATTTAAAGCGGGTGCTGCACTTCGTCCAGTGACCGATTGGGCTCATTACAACGGACCTTATACGTCTAACATCTTAAATCATCCAGATGTTGACCCGATCGCCTACGAAAAGAGTTCACCAATTTACTTTGCTGAAGGCCTGAAAAGTCATTTATTAATTAATGCGCCTATGGTTGATGATAACGTATTCTTCCAAGATTCAGTGCGTTTAGTACAACGTTTAATTGAGCTTGAAAAAGAAAACTTTGAAACAGCCATCTTCCCAGTTGAACCCCATGGTTTTGTACAGCCATCAAGCTGGTTAGATGAATACCGTCGTATTTATAAGCTATTTAAAGAAACGCTTTAATACTATTAAGTAATTTAAAAACAGCCACTTTAAGTGGCTGTTTTTATTTACATTATGATTATTTCAATGGGTCTATTTGCAGTGAAATGTGCTTACATTGAGCACTTTTGTATACTGCTCTGATTCGCCTTTAAAAATTAAATCATCGCTCACTAAGCTCATCTTAAAGTTCTTTATCCACGATAGCTTGGCTATAAACTCTAATTCATAGCGATTAAAGGATGCAGGGCACTTTAAATACACATAATGATGCGCTTTGCCAAAAGCACCGGGGTCCGCTGTATAGACATAGAAAGTACGGTCATTAAGTGTGTGTTCTTGATAAATGTAGTCTTTATGTGAGCCGAAGGTCGCATCCAGAAACATAACTAAGCCTGCCCCAGTAATCATCAAGCAAGCATACAAAAAACTCAATATAAGTGTGATGTTTGCGATTATTCTATTTTTAAAAAGCGCACTTACTTCCTGGTATTTCATGAGTAATAAGGTGAAGCCCAAAATAGCTGAGGCAAATACAATAATATTTTTTACCTGAGAGACATCCCTCATATACCTTGGCGATATAAACTGTAAATTAATAAATGAGCTTAGAAAGCTAAGCAGTAAAGGGCCGTAAAGGCAAAGTGCGATGAGACCAAGATAAAAATAGCCATTATTCTTTATCATTTAAAATTCCTTTTTCGTATTAACAATTTTTCGTGTTAAAAAAGAACACAGCTAAAAAAAGCGAGCAAAGTTATGAAGTTACTCGCGATGTTTAATAACTTTAATCAGTACAGGCAAAGCCAGCACAGTGCCGCCAACTGCACCGATAAAGTGAGCATCAATGGCAACATTTGACGCAATCAATTGGCTTACTGATTCACTAGGGCCTGCAACTTGCTCCCACACTACTTTTGCCCAGGTGCCTATAAATAACAACCAGCCACTTAGCATACCTGCTTGCACATCTTTGACAGCGCCCCAAATAATAACACCGTGCAAGAGTGCACTCAGTCCAGTGTATATTTTTATATCAGGGCAAAATAACCATACGCCTAAACCACACCATAAAGCCAAAACAGCGGTATTAAAAGCATACCGAGCAGGGGAGGTATGTTCTGCATGCAATGCCCATATTAATAAAATTCCGGCGCAATTTAAGGCTAAATGCGGCCAGTTTGCATGTACAAATTGACTCGTGAAAATACGCCAAAATTCACCATCTGCAACTAAATTACGGTTAAATTCTAAATAATCATTTAAGTTAAACGCAGCAAAAAGGGTACTAATCAGCATTAAACACAGTGGCGGCAGTACATATTGTGGTTTCAGAGGAAGGTTGATCATGTTATTTTTGTTGTATCTTAAATTTTGCATATTGTGCACGTTTAATTTTAAGATGCCAATTAAACACCGGGATTAAGTTTATTTATGTTATTCAAAACAAAAGCACTTATTGTGCTCTCTTCGTCATTAATTTATACAACGTCAATTTTTGCAGCTCCAACTAAGGTTGAAACGCGTGAGCCTGAAGCCGCAACAGGCTTTGCGCATAAGCAGGTCGTTGAAGGCACTAAATACATGGTTGCTGCTGCAAATCCGTATGCAGTAAAAGCCGGTCAAAAAATGTTAGAACTGGGCGGCTCAGCGGTAGACGCTGCCATTGCAACTCAACTGATACTTACACTGGTTGAGCCGCAATCATCGGGCATAGGTGGTGGGTCGTTTTTGATGTATTTCGACAACAAAAACAAAAGCCTAACCACTTTCGATGGTCGTGAAACAGCGCCAAGCCATGCTGATGAAACTCTTTTTTTAGACAAACATGGTAAAGCAGTAAAATGGATTGAAGCAGTTGTGGGTGGTCGCTCAGTAGGTGTACCTGGGATTTTACATGCCTTTGCAAGCGCGCATAAACATTATGGTAAATTGCCATGGCACACGCTGTTTCAACCGGCAATTGAGCTGGCAGAGCAGGGGTTTGTTGTATCCCCTCGTTTGCATAAGTTGCTGGCAAAAGAGCTAAACCCTGGCGTTACAACGTTACCCGTCATTCGTGATTACTTTTTCCCTGATGGTAAGCCACTGGCTGTCGGGTCTGTAAAAAAGAACCCTGAATTAGCGGCTCTTTATAAAGACATAGCATCGCAGGGTATTGATGCCTTTTATAAAGGTGAGAATGCCAAACAATTAGTGCATGCAGTACAAAACTCAGTGGTTGCACCAGGCACGTTAACAGAAGCAGACCTTGCTAACTACCAGAGTAAAGAGCGCGCCCCTGTGTGTGTTGATTATCGTCAATACGAAGTATGCTCAATGGCCCCTCCGAGTAGTGGGGGTGTTGCGGTATTACAAATTTTAGCGTTGCTAGAACACAAAGACATGGCCAAGCTTGCACCTAACTCAGTACAAGCATTGCATTACTTTACCCAGGCATCACGTTTAGCGTTTGCAGACCGTAATGTATACATGGGCGATCCAGATTTTATGGCTATTCCAACGGACGGTTTATTAGATAAAAATTACCTAGCAAGCCGTGCTAAGTTGATTACCGAAAAAGATGCCCACGCAGAGGCTGGAACGCCTCCTAACTCATTGGCCTATGCGCAGGATGACGCTTATGAATTACCGTCAACGTCGCATGTATCAATTGTAGACAGCGAAGGCAATGCCGTGTCAATGACCAGTTCAATTGAAATGGCTTTTGGTTCAACCGTTATGGTGAACGGGTATATTTTAAACAACCAGCTTACTGACTTTGCTTTATCGCCAACGAAAGATGGTAAACCACTCGCTAACCGTGTTGAGGCAGGTAAACGTCCGCGTAGTTCTATGTCGCCAGTAATGGTATTTAACAAAGACGGTAGCTTACGATTAGTCGTGGGTTCACCGGGTGGAAGCCGAATTATTGATTATGTAGCGCAGGTTGTTGTGGCTGTTCTTGATTGGGATTTAGATGCACAAGAAGCAATTAATTTGCCACGTATCACAAATCGTAATAATTACACCAGTCTTGAAAAAGGCACCGAACTTGCCAACCACGAAGCCGATTTTGTTAACCGAGGCCACCAAGTTCGCATCTTAGATTTAAACTCTGGTTTACATGCTGTTGAACTAAAAGACGGTAAACTTTATGGTGCTGCAGATCCACGCCGTGAGGGCATCGCTTTAAGTGATAAAAGCCACTAAAAATAGGCTCAGCAGCCTTAAAGCTGCTGAGTTTTCATGTATACTTAGCCTTATGCCTTTTAGAGCATAAAATTCATTTTCTTCAATGGTCTGACAAGGTGGATTGTCATTGCAATTTAACCTTCAACAGTAATAATGTCAGATCATAATTATGACGCCATCAAAGCTTGGAAATATGACTACAAATACCGATCCGAATTATCTTTATATTCCTTATTCAGGCCCAGGTCTGATCGAAACGCCACTATTAAATAAAGGCAGTGCATTTTCACAAAAAGAAAGGGAAAGTTTCAACCTAGCCGGTTTACTGCCACCGCGTTATGAAACAATTGAAGAGCAAGTTGAGCGTTGTTACCAACAATATTCAAGTTTTAGCGACAACTTAAACAAACATATTTACTTACGTGCTATTCAAGATAACAACGAAACACTTTACTACCGTTTAGTGCGTGACCATCTTGAAGAAATGATGCCGATTATTTATACCCCGACAGTGGGAGACGCTTGCGAAAAGTTCTCTGATATTTATCGCAGTGCACGTGGCTTATTCATTTCGTACGAAGATCGTTTCCAAATCGACGATATCTTGCGCAATGCGACGAAAGGCAAAGTAAAGGTTATCGTTGTAACTGATGGTGAGCGTATTCTAGGCCTTGGTGACCAAGGTATTGGGGGCATGGGTATTCCAATTGGTAAGCTGTCGCTTTACACCGCATGTGGTGGTATAAGCCCAGCATACACATTACCTGTTATGCTTGATGTGGGTACCAACAACGAAAAACTACTTAACGATCCTATGTACATGGGTGCTCGCCATAAACGTATTTCGCAAGAAGAATACGACGAGTTCCTTGAGCTATTCATTAAAGCAGTAAAACGTCGCTGGCCAAGTGTGCTACTTCAATTTGAAGATTTCGCACAACCGAATGCAATGCCACTGCTTAAACGTTACCGTGACGAAATTTGTAGTTTTAACGACGACATTCAAGGTACTGCAGCTGTTACAGTTGGTTCATTACTTGCGGCGTGTCGTGTTAAAGGTGCTAAGTTATCAGAACAAAAAGTTGTGTTTGTTGGCGCAGGTTCAGCAGGGTGCGGTATTGCAGAGCAAATCATCAGTACGATGGTTGCTGAAGGCATTTCTGACGAGCAAGCGCGTTCACAAATATACATGGTCGATCGCTTTGGTCTACTAACAGAAGGAATGGAAGGTCTTCGTGATTTCCAAGATGCTTTATCGCAATCAAAAGAAAACTTAAAAGACTGGACTTACAGTGGCGAATTTGCCTCGCTTCTTGATGTAATGCACTGCGCTCAACCAGATATCCTTATTGGTGTATCGGGTCAACCTGGCTTATTCACTGAGCAAGTTATTCGTGCAATGCATGCCTCGTGTGCGCAGCCAATTATTTTCCCACTTAGCAACCCGTCTAAGCAGGTAGAAGCACTGCCAGCAGATGTTATAGAATGGACCGACGGACAAGCCATTGTCGCCTCAGGAAGCCCATTTGAACCGGTTGAATACAACGGCCAGTTATTCCCAATCCCACAATGTAATAACAGTTACATTTTCCCTGGTATTGGTTTAGGTGTAATTGCTGCAAAAGCAACCCGTATCACAGATGCAATGCTTATTGTATCAAGTGAAACGTTAGCAGAGTCTTCACCACGTGCAAACACAGGTCAAGGTAGCTTATTGCCAGCACTAACTGAAATACAAGCATTGAGTAAACGTATTGCGTTTGCCGTTGCTAAAAAAGCGATGGAAGAAGGTGTGGCACTGGAACTAACAGACGACGCGCTGTGGGCTGCTATCGAAAAGAATTATTGGTTACCTGAATACCGCAATTACAAGCGACGTAGTATTTAAACTAAAGCATTTAAACTAAAGCATTTAAACTAAAGCATTTAAACTAAAGCATTTAAACTTAAGTATTTAAACTTAAAATATTAATAGAAACAAAGCCTTCGCGCTTTGGCTAAATGACAAAGGGGACCTAAAATAGTAGGTCCCCTTTTTTTGCATAAAAATACATGCACTCAACACTCACACCAGTAACACCAATACCAGTAACACAATTGTCGAGCTAAGATGAGTCGATACTAGATGAATTGCTATTAAGTAACGCAATTTCATTGGCTTTTATTTTCTGCTAAACAGCTTCGTTAAGAGAGTAATCAAGGATTCAAAGGGATAAAGTGCGCTCTTGTAGAACAATTCTTCCATTGTGAAATGTATAAGTTAGTAAGCCGTACCAACTAAACAATCGGCCTCACAAAACCTAATATTTTTATTAGAATGACCCATATTCTATTTACTATATTATTAGTTTTTTAAATTTATCGAGTAAAGATCTGACCTGTTTTGTTTATTACAAAAAGATTGATTGGAATTAATGTCTTTTCTTCAGGTATCGATGTAAGGTGGTTAATTATTGCTCGTTCTTATTAAAGTAACGTCGTTTGGGTAACCCCATGTTTAATTCGAACTTTCATCTTACTTATCTACAACATGCATCCGTAGCCAAATAACAACGTGTGCATGGTTTCTAGTTTGCTACATCACGATTAGGTGACATACATAGTTATTTTACGGGTAACAGTAATACATAAAGTATTTTTAAGTCTTTAATTTTATGGTCAATTTACTGAATTATAAATTAGCCAGACTGTAATTTATTTTTAAATGATACCTAACAAGAATCCTATCAAGTGGCTGCTGCCAACCCAAAACACTGGGCGCTTTTTTGCCGCAGAGCCATGCATTAAGCAACTAACCGATTTTTTAACTTACGAGAGTAAAATGAAGAAGGAAATGATCCAAACTGCAGTCATTGGACTGATAGCGATATTAGCATTCAGTGCAGGTGCAGTAGATAAACCAATTTCGGCTTCGGCGAAAGACAAAGATCTTAAGTGGGACCTTGTCTGGCATTTTTTCCAACAAAGTGCGACGTGAATATAAACTCTAAAGCTTGCACGAATTTAAAGCGCTGCGGCTAACAGAGTGCTCTGTTTCTCTCAGCTCCATTTTGGCCACATTTTTTGCCCATATTAAGGGCAAGAAATACATGAACATTCTGACAACAGCGTGTATAGGAGAAATATATGAGTACAGGGAAAATAGCGATTAGAGTTGTGTTGTTTGCAATTTCCATACTCCTTGCAGGGTGTGAATTAAATGCAAAAGATAGCGCAGAAACTGCTTTAGAGGAATCTAACTTAAAGAAGGCGCTGTATTGCATGGAAATCCTCGAAAATAGACCAGATCTTGAGCCTAAGCATCGAATAGATATTTTGCGTAATGAATGTTACAGCGAACATTTTATTGAGCATTCACCAAACATACCTGATGGCCGTGATGCGCTGTTGAGTTTATTTGAGAGCCGTTATAAAAAGTACCCTAAACTGTCAATGTCCATTAAGCGAACTGCTTCTGACGGTGATCTTGTTTGGCTTCACCTTCATGTAAAACATACACCTGAATCACTTGGCGGTGCAGCAATCCAAATATTTCGGATGGAAGAAGGTAAAATTGTTGAGCATTGGGGGGTTGGGCAGTCTGTTCCAAAGAAATCTAAAAACATTAATACAATGTTTTAATCCTGATGTGTAAATAAAAAGCGCATAAAATAATGTTGTTCAAAGCCGTGTTGTTTCGAGCGTTAAGCTTCTAGTTTAAGCTTCTAGTTTAAGCTTCTAGTTTAAGCTTCTAGTTTAAGCTTCTAGTTTAAGCTTCTAGTTTAAGCTTCTAGTTTAAGCTTCTAGTTTAAGCTTCTAGTTTAAGCTTGTTCATTGCTAATTAACCTTATAAGGTATTTAATAGTTCACGTTTATACAAAAGGAACAAGGTTATGAATAAATTTGTTTTTTCATCTATTGCCGCATTTATGAGTTTTAATGTTTTTGCCTTGGCAACGCCAGACGCTCCGCATATTTATATTCAAGGTAATGCGTCTATCACCACAATCCCCGACAACGTAAAACTAACGGTCGCAATTGTAGAAATTGATAAAGACTTAATCGCCGCTAAAAATAAAGCCGACAATACAATGGCAAAAGCTATAAAGCTTGCAAAGTCAAAAGGGGTAGAAGAAAAGGGCATTTATGCGTCTAATATTTCTATTCAACGCGAAACGGAATATAACCGTGAAACAGGCAAACAAAACTTCGTTGGATACCGTGTAACTCGTAATTTATCACTCACGCTCACTGATACAAAACAGTACCCTGTTTTACTTCAACAACTCGTAAACTCAGGTATTAATGAAATAAATCAAACACAGTTTGTATCGAGCCGGTATGAAGAGCTACAAAAGCAGGCACAAAAACTGGCAATTAAAGATGCCCGTGCCGCAGCAAAAGAGTTTGCCAATGATTATGGTGTTGAGTTAAAAGGCCTTTATACGGCTTCAAACAGCCCACTAGACACGGGAGTGCAACCCTACATGAGAGCTGAAAAAATGGTTATGGCTGATGCAGCACCGAGTAACTATGTACCCGATGCATACAATGGGGGTGAAATAACCATCACCGCAAGTAGCTATGCGGTTTATTATATCGAAAATTAAACAGTTAGTTGGTGGTAAACTTTGCCACCAACGCCTTTCCTTTGTGTTCTGAAATACGCGCAATAGCCTTGAGCATATTGGTTACTTGCTGACGGTCGTATTCATTCGTTATATGCTTATTAATGTCTTCAACAATGGCCTCTAAATAAACAAATAAGCTTTCTGTCGCTTTACTGCTATCAGCCGATCTAAACAAAATATTTTTAAATGCTTCAAGTACATTGACCATCACATAAGCGTCACTTTTTGCATAATTCCGAATGGGTGTGAAGTTATCATGCAGTAATTCATCAAACGATGTCTCGTGCAGGTATAAATAAGGTTGATTATTCGTTGAATGCTTTAGCGAATAATTCACATCGCTTATTTTAAGGCGTTCTATCAGTAAAATGCTTAACATATCAATGGCCTTAACCGCAGTGCCCGGATCATTAATACCTGGGCTCATTGCTTTTACGGCAATTTCAGAAATTTGCGTCATACCATAGCGATAATGGTCACTTATGTACTCTTCAATATAAAAAATAAAACAGTTGAGCAGGGCATCAACAAGTTCAGGCATGTCTGATAAATCTTTATCACACTTTAAGAATGGGTAGCCTTTAACAGTGAAAAAACCTTGTTTAACCGCAATATAAATCTTTATATCGTGCTCTTTACACAGCGCACATAATTTATCACTGTGAGCCCCTTTAAAATAACCTTCTGTTTCACTCTTAATGTTGTGCCATTCATCAAAATTAGGAAACTCATTAACATCGGTATCTTTTTGCATTGCGACAATGCAGGTGAGCTCATTTTTGGTATTTTTAAATAAATCGTTAAGTACATTATCAACTTGGATAGCCTTTGAGATTGAATGAATAAAGTAAACAAAAAACCCCAACGACACTAAGCCAAACAGCAAAGAAAAGAAAATACCCAAAGAGGGGATCCCCATTTCACCGTTTTCCATCGCGCGTATGTTTATCAACATAATGATGGTGTAAATGATACTGCCTAAGTAAAAACCCAAAACAAGTTGATGCGATTTACGAGTGATCAAACCGGGTAAAACTCGCGGTGACAGGCTCGCACTGGCACTATTAAGTACCACCATTACCATTGAAAAGCTAAACACGGTTAGCGAAATGATACTGCCGGCAAGGGTACTCAATATGGTTCGTGCGTTTTCTTCACTATCGACTAATAGCACAGCAAAAAATTGCTTAACTTCCATTGTGATAGCTGCGTATTCAATTGCAGTTGTGAGTAAAGCAAACAAAAGAAATAAAACGGATAGCATCGATGGGTAAAACCCAATACTGCTGATCATCTCGCGGTAATTGTCTGCAATTTTTCTTGGCGTAAACATGCATATCCTTTAAGAACAGTTAGACATTAATCATTATCGAGTCATAATAGTGTGCTAACTTAAATACCTATTTTATAGCCTAGCAACAAATAGTGCTAAGCGTCTAACTTTAAATAAGAATTGGAAATACAGTGATCGTTTCAACCTTTGCCGCCATATTGGCGATTTTATACATTCAGTTAAGTTTTCGTGTTATTAAAATTCGTAAAGCCAAGCAAATTTCACTTGGCGATGGCGGTGATGCATCTTTGCAAGCAGCAATTCGTGCGCATGGAAACTTTATAGAGTATGTGCCATTTACTTTGATCTTATTGTTCTTGGTTGAGTACCAAGGTCTATCAAGTCATTATTGTTATATTTTAGGAAGCATGTTGCTACTAGGTCGATTCTGTCACAGCTACGGGCTTGCTGATAACGTAATGAAATTACGTGCTTTTGGTATGATACTTACCTTTTTAACACTGGTTATCAGTGCTTTCATGTTATTAGTTACACAAGTTATGTAGGTAAAAGCGGGTGTCATTGCTAACGTTAGCAATGACACTAAAATGACTGGGTTAAAACGCTACTCATTAAGCAACCCCAGTTCTCATGCCAACATAATTAATACGAATTAAGATGAAGAATAAAATTTTTATAATAGGTCTGCCGCGCACAGGCACTACCAGTATTTGCCATAGCTTTTTACAATTAGGCTATAAAACGGCCCACACAGCGTATACACAAGCGGCAATTGAAAGTGCAGAGGTTATAGCTGACACTCCCGTCTTTAGTGAGTTTCCGTTACTTGATAAGCATTACCCAAACAGTATTTTTATTAATTTGCAGCGTGATTTATCAAAATGGATCCCCTCAATAAGACAACTGCTTGCGCGCATGCATACTAATTTAATGCGCGAAGATGGCGGCTTTAATAGTCATTTAAAACGCTGTTATTTAGAGGTGTTTGGCCACTACACACTGGCAGATATAGAATCAGATGAGTACCTTATTGCATGTTACAAGCGGCATCAACAGCAAGTGCAAAACTATTTTAGTGATAAAAAACAGCAACTATTAACACTTGATGTTGCAGACGAACATAGCCCTGACGCACTCAAAGCATTTTTACAAACCGAGCAACCAATTGTTTTTAAACAACTGAATATGGCCGGTAAAGTAACGGCTTGGAATGACATAAAACACCCCGACAAAATAGCCTCAACCCGCAATGGAAAAATAGATAAATCCCTTGGTTACAATCACAAGATTTTATAACCAAAATGCGTTAAAATCGCCGCCATTATAAGTTAAGTTGTTCCTTATCATGTTTGAATTAAAATATCACACTCCCTTTGAATGGACAGAAGGTGTCTTAGCGGACTTCAACACCTTTTTGCAAGACCATGCTGCCGCTGAAAAGAAAGCATCGGGTATGGCTATGTCAATGCTGTCGCATTACCCAGATCGTCGTAAACTTGTTAAAGCTATGACCGACTTAGCGCTTGAAGAAATGATTCATTTTAAGCAAGTTCTCAAGCTATTAATGGAACGCGATATTTCATTGGGTAACGATCAAAAAGACCCTTACATTAAGCAAATTCGTGGCTTATTCAGAAATGGCCGCGACGAGTTTTTAATGGATCGTCTACTCGTTGCGGGTGTTATTGAAGCAAGAGGGCATGAACGCTTTTCATTAGTTGCCGAAGCGCTACCTGCTGGCAAAGAAAAAGAGTTTTATGTGGCCATCGCAAAATCTGAAGAAAAGCATAAAAACTTATTTGTCGAACTTGCCTACGAGTATTTCGACAAGCATGAAGTAGATACACGACTAGAAGAAATTCTTATAGCTGAAGCCAAAATCTGTAAAAGCATTCCGTTTACAGCCGCACTTCACTAAATGGTATCACGCGCATAGGGCTCAGTGAGTCCTATGCACAAAATAGGTACTTACAAAACAGTAATTAAGCATTTTGAAAATACTTTTTCGAACTGTGATTGATTAAATAAACATCAAACATCTCGCTTTCCTCCTATAGTTAAAGTAATCAATAGTGAGGATAAAAGCATGAAATGGATGATGACTCTCACAACGCTATCGTTAATTGGTATCGTAATTACGGGTAACTCAATTTACTCTGAAGTGAAAATATTTCAAAGCAACGATAAGCCAACCGAAATAACCGCCAGTATGTATCGTTCTCTTATTTGGCACAGTGAAGTGTATAAAGACGATGAGTTTCTAACAATTTCAAATAGTTACTTTAGCGATGGCAAAATCGATACCCGTGAATATTCTAAACTAACCAGTTTAGCAAAGAAAAATACCGGTCCACTTATTTACCTGCAAGAATCTGATGAACAGCTTTGGCACGCAAGGTATAAGTACAAGCAGTATCTCGAAGAAAACATTCCCTCTGAACTTGCTTCAATCCATTGACTGGGCTTGTTTAAAGTCGCTTATTAAAGAGCTCAGCTCGACAAGTGTTGGCTCACCGCCTAAATAATTTGTATCGATGTGATAGGTGTTCCCAATCCAATAGGGCCGAGGGGTCGAGTTATGGCCATGAATAGAAAAGTCGACGCCTTGGTTGTGCAAAACCTTACCTTGTTTTGTAATAGCTCTATCCCAAAGTAAGCCGGTAACGGCTTGAGAATGATTGCGAGGGATATTTTGCCAATGCCAATTTTGTGGCACCGTGTGCGACAAACCAATCGTCATGCCTGCATATTCAATAAGGTAAGAAAGAGGGCAATTAAGGAGTTGCAGGCAAACATCCACACATTCAGCCTCGCTTAATTCGTAATGCCAACGCCCGCCATTTTCAACCCATAACGCGTGATAACCACTATCTTGGGCAAGAACTGATTCAAGCATCATATGTTCATGATTACCCAGAGTCATATAAACACCCAGCTCTTTAAACCTCTGTAATAGAGCAACGCTGTGTGCACCTCTATCAATAACATCGCCAAGCGCAAATAATACATCGTTCGCTGCATTAAAATTTACCGATGCTAACGCACGTTCAAACTTGGGTAGGTCGGCATCTAAATCACCAATAACAAAAACACGTTTTTTAGCATCAAGTGTCAGTTTTACTTGCACAGTATTATTGAGAATGGCTTGGCAATTAACTAAATTCAAAATGCATTCCTTTCACGTTCTATGAGTATTAGCCTAACATAACTCGTTGCCTTTTTGGCAAGGGCTGGATATTATCTAGTCTCATTATTTAGGAGCACGCGCCAACATGAACAACTAAACCTGTTATCCAATTTCATTTTTTCTTTGGACCAACAGGGTTAGTAGGCGTTGCTCACTATCACTTTACACGCGTAAATTATCTTTGCGTTACCAACGCTTTCTGCCCCTGTATTACAGGAGGCACTATGCCACAACTTCACGCTTTTAACCTTTGCTTTCAGCATGCCAATGGCAAACGTCTGTTTAACAATATAACACTGTCATTAACAGCAAAAACAACCGCACTTGTTGGTCGCAATGGCAGTGGTAAATCAATTTTAGCATCGTTACTTTGTAAAGAGCGCTCGCCAACGTCAGGAACAGTAAACAGCAGCGGCGTAATGGGTATATATAAACAAGTCGACGACATTAAACGGTTAAATACCCTCACAGTTGCTGAATCAATAGGGCTTGATCATTACTTCAACGCCCTATGGGCCATTAATGAAGGCCAATTCACAGAGCACGACTTAGCATTTGTGGATGGTTATTGGGATTTAGAACAACGCTTTAATTCTGTATTAAATAAATTAGGCCTTAAAAACATAACTGCCACTGCGCGTGCGAATACCTTAAGTGGCGGGCAACTCAGTCAATTAAAATTATGGGCTTTGTTTACCTTAAACCACGATATTTTGATTCTCGATGAGCCTTCAAATCACTTAGATAATCACGGTAAAGCATGGTTAAAAAATCAAATTGAATCATATCCAGGGCAAATACTACTGATCAGCCATGACCGAGAGTTACTAGAAATTGTTGATGAAATATGGGAACTATCTTCACTGGGGTTAGTTGTTTATGGTGGCAACTTTACAGATTACACCCGCCAAAAACAGCTACATGTTACAGCATTAGAAAACAAGCTTAATGCAGCGACAAAACAACAAAGTAAGCTTGAAGCTCAACAGCAAGTTAATAAACAAAAAGCAGAAAAACGCGCGAATAAAGGCACAAAGCTTCAAAAATCAGGCAGCCAGCCCAAAGTGCTTCAAGATGCTAAAAAAGACAGAGCCTCAGCAAATCAATCATCGCAAAGTAAAAACGCAGCAAAAAGAGAGGCGCAAATCACTAAAAATAAACAAGTGCTTATATCTCAACTTGAGCAAATAAAACCCCAACAGTTCTTTTTAAATCAAACAGAATTCAAACGCCAAAAAGCAGTAACACTCGAGAGCATTGTATTGCAGTATGGAACGAACACCCCCTTAAATTTATCGCTTTATAATGATGAAAAAATACATTTATCGGGCGCCAATGGCACCGGCAAATCAACACTTTTAAAAACGATGATGGCTATATTGCCAGTTAGAGCAGGGCAGATACATGTTAATCAACCACTCTATTATTTAGACCAACATTTTTCATTAATAAATAATGACTTAACCCTGCTTGATAACCTAATGTTCTATTGCCGCGAATTAACCCACAATACAGCCCGAACACTGCTTGCTAGTTTAAACTTCAGAAAAGACGACGTTTATAAACAAGCCGCACAGTTAAGTGGTGGCGAAAAAATGAAACTCGCAATGTGTATCGTAAGCCATATTGAAAAGCATGTTTTTTTGTTACTCGACGAGCCCGATAATCACCTAGACCTTGAATCAAAACAGCTTTTAGCCGATGCATTACACGCATTTAATGGCGGGTTTATCATAGTCAGCCATGACCAGTACTTTATAGAGGGAATTGGTTGTCATAAGAAAATTGCATTATAAAACAGATGGATAACCTTGCATTATAAACGCTGAAACCATAACGATAGCGGCTAAGGGGTAGGGCATGACAGTGGATGCAAACTCAATAAACTTGCTTTTCATTGTGATTGTGCAAATAGGTGGTGCGTTCGCCACCGTTGCCGCAGTGAAAACAGACATTACATGGATTAAGCGTGTAATTGAAAAACACGGTGAAGATATTACGAAACTACAGGATAAATTATGATAGCGACATTAGGTAAATATTTAGTCGTTAAATTGCTAACCGAAGCATTTATAAAACGAGTGTGTTTAGCTACAGCTAAGCATTTGGCAAGTAAGTCAGAAAACAAGCTTGATGATGAATTAGTAAGTGCACTGGAAGCTGCTTTGAAGTAATCTGTTAATAGTTGTTATAAAAATGAAAATCAAGATAAAAATCTTATGGACAGTAGTATTAAAAGTTTATGGAATAAATACCTAGATCTTTCTTTACCTATGAAAATTTTAATTGGTTCTTTTTTGGGGAGTATCGCAGGACCAGGTTTTATAGGTTTTTTCAGCGAGTATGCTACATACAGTTATGCAATAAATTATGGATTCAGACCACCTCTAGAAGGGGTTCCTTACCTCCAAACAGCAATAACAACTGCAAGCCTTTTTGGTGCTATTTGTGTATTGTTAATATTTATATTTGTAAAATATATAACAAAACTCCTGTACGTTATTTTTTACAATGTATCAATGATACCTGTAACTATATTTTATCAATTAATAGCTCATTTCTCAGATGAAACCAGTGATTTAAAAAGTTTTGCTCAGCGTGTATATGGAAGCATGAAAAACCGTACGTACAGTTCAAAAAACTTTTCAAAAAAGCTATTTTTATTTCACATAGTAACTTCGAACATACTTGTCGTTATAGCTAGTGTGATAATTTATTATACGTCGTTTGATGAAAGCAAGATTAGTAAAGAAGGTTATATATTCTTTTTAATATGTTACTTACTTATATTTATTTCAATGGAACTAACTGAACGTAATAAAAAGCACGTTTGGGTATTATTTGTATTGCTCTCTTCAATATTTTACATTTCAAGCCTTTGGGCTCTTTTTAACGCTGAAATATACGCTTCAATTCTAAGAAAAGCAGGTTATGGGGGAGGTGTAAGAATTGAGCTTCATCAAGTCAGTAATAATTTTAAAACCGAAAAAGAAGTATGTTACTTATTAATAAAAACAAAGGAAGTATTAATTTGTATGGATGAATACAACAACAGCATATATGAATTTCCAATCTCTGATATAGATAAAGTTTCATATCGAACAATTGAAAGAACATTGAAGACATATAAATTACCAGAATATAACCCGCATTAAGCGGGTTATATTTATGCTGTTTTTTTATCTCCATACTTCAAAACAATATCTTTTAGAGCAAGCTGATCACTCATTTTGATTAAGTCATTACCAATGATTTTCAGTGTTTCAATGTCTTCAACTAAGTCATGAGCTTGCAGGGCATCAACGCAGTTCGTTATAACGAACTCAGCGTTGTAAAAGCTCAATCTTGTTGATGAAATTAGAAGTTACCTGAAATTCACCGCGTGGTATCTAAAAATAACCATCTCTAAAAATTAATAAATAACCAGACCGTGCAAACCGTAACGCTAGTAAAGCAATGTGTATTTAAACAGACGAACAATGTAATGACAGATTGCCACTTAAATGAGAGTGAGTGTAAATCAGATCGTTTAAATTAAACGTGGTAAAAATGACAAATACAAATTGCTTTTAACTCACAATGTAAAAGAGCATCTTTGTACAAAATGTAAGCCGCCGATTGTTTTTAGAAAAAAAGACGTAAGATTTTAGAATTGCTTAATTATGTTAAATAAGGCTAGTTTTAATTAATTCAGAGTAAGGTTAGTGATTTAAAGGCAGTTTAAAATTGATTTAAACTACCTTTAAACTTAAAGAAGGGCTTAGCTGTTTAAAGCCCATGTTTGAGCAAAGTTATCAGTCGCTAGTTGATGTGCTTCTATAATTTCGGCTTTCGTACAATCAACCATTACACCTGTGGCCACATCCGCTGTTGACCATGGAATAATCCCGCTTTCATCTAATTGCCAGTGTTTAATCAGGGCATTGGCTAGTCGCGTAATACTCAGCTCGTCTGCATCAAACTTTTTGCCTGTTGATATTTCAACAATCGCATTATCAATTTGGTTTTGGCGCTCAAGTTTAAAAATAGTGACCTTGTACGGTTCAAGTACTTCATCGACCGTTCTTATCGCGGGCCGCTCTGGTGCCGAAGGTAAAGGCTTAGGCTCGGCTTCCGTTATGCTGCCATCCTCCTTTGCAACCGGCGCGGGTAAGTTAGCGTTGTATTGTTCAACTTCGTTTAGTTCAACTAAGTAATTGTAATAGGCGCTAGCCCATTGCCATTGTTCAGTTTTACTCTCAAGCTCAGCGAATAGTGCTAAATTTCCAATTTTACCTTTAGCTATAAGTTCAGGGATATTCTTCGCGCCTACGGGCCCTTGTAGCAACGTTGGCAAACCCTGCTCGTTAAGAACAGGGTTTTGCTCGTCATCGAGAACGATAAAATCTAAAATAGCGTCTAATTTATTTGTCATTTTTAATCCATCCTAAAGGTTCTACACAACGAGCTGTACCAACTAAAACAGTGTTACTATTTTCGTCGGGCATTGTGGTTTGGTTATCTGCGATATGAACTTTGCCATCATCACCCCAATCTGAGCCACTATAGACAAGTTCGGTGTAGGCATAATTGATAAAACCTTGTTGATTTTCAGCTAGGTTGTAATTTAATGCCTTAACCCCAATAGCTTGGGCACTCGCTGACCCTAGAGAGATGCTGGTATGTGTAGGAAGCGGTAATTTTAAAGAATCTCCTGATCCAATACTAACGCTTGTTAACATACTTGTTGATGGGTAAGCTCCTGTTGTTTTTGTTGTTGTCCTTTTCCCTATAAGTCCCTGACAAAAGAAACCACTGTTAGCATGACCACCATCACCGTCAGCAAAGGCCGTAACATAGACTTCTCCTAATCCTTTAAGGCCTCCTAGTGGCTTGTGATTACTACTAGGTTTACAAGGTGATGCCTTAGTTGTGTAGTTAATAAGATACACAGCATTTGAAGGGAAAGCGTGTGACCATTCATCTTTAATAGAATCAAAAGAGGCTAAGGAAGCCCAAGCACTGTGATTCGTCCACGTAACACCAACATCTATTGTGGATTGTAAAGGGAGTTGTTCTACTAAAGGTCTAGTAAGGGGGAATTTTTTGCTCGTTCCGTCTGGAATAATAGATATCCAACGACCAATCCACCCATCTCTCAGATCATCACACATGAAGATATTAGCGGGATCACCTATTACATCAGTATATGTGTAGTCACCAGAAACACTTAACTTTGAAAGGGACTTATCAGATGTTGTTTGTAAAATAAGATACTCGCCCCCAACTAAACCATGGTTAGCATTTGCTGCTGTGCTACTAGCAAATTCAACTTTAACCGCCCTTAGATACCACCCTATGTTACTTGTAGTTGTATATCCTGATAACCATACAAAAAGTTTTTCCCCTGTAGCTTGATTATATATATACATCTTAGAGGTGCCTAAGTCGGTAATACTCCCAGTCCCTAATATCTTATCATCCCACCAATCAGGCTTAGTTTCTCCAAGAGAAATATATGTTGTAATTGAGTTAGGACCTACAACTAATGGCACACTGAATGGCGGTTTTTCAGTACCACGATAAGTACCATCTTTAATACTTAAATCCGCTTCTGCAAAATCAACATCGGTTAGTCCTGAAGCTCTATACCGCATATCCCTACAAACACCACCTTGCCCACTTGAGCAAATTGAATCATAGTAGCGACCGTCAGGTCTCCCAGATACTCCTGTAGCAATACTGCCTCTATTGGCAACACTACCAACCTGAAAGTTAAAACAATCCGATGTACTTGTTGGTTTAGTTATTCTTGAATCTGTGAATGGTAGATTACTTGAAATACTCCCCCCTGCATCCCAGAATGTGCTAGAACCTAGAGGATTGAAACTTGGATGATATGCCCCTTGGTTCAGCCTACTTACGGTGCCGCAAACTAAGAAATAGCACTCTCCGTTTACTGCAATCTTAGTGTTTGATGAATCAGAACCTGAGTACTTAGCAATACCAAACAGACCTGTGTCAATTTTGTCAGAAAACAGAATAGAATTTGTAGCGCCAAACCCTACATATTGTCCTCTTTCATCTGTAGGTTTATCAACGTCTAAGTATGAAACATCTGTATTTAAGGCACCTTGTGGATTTACATAGGCTTTTAGTGTAGAGCCTGAAAAAGTCAATCTAGAGGTATTTAGAATCCCCTCTATAAACCCCCAATCCCCATTACCTAATCCTGCAAAACTGCGACCTCGGATACACCACTGGTAAAACTTACCTGTCTTATCATCAAATTGGATATTATTTTTAGGGTCGCTAGCTATAGTAATACGTTGTGATTCTGTAGCCGTTTGCCAATTAACACCTTTGCCACGGCTAGTTGTATCTCCTTCATACCATGCAAAGTAAGTGATTGGTCGGACATTATCAAGAACAGTCCCCACACCATTAATATTGGGTGCTTGGCTTTGAATTAACCCATATTTATATACAAACGGGTCAGCATCATTAATTTCACGCAAGAACCCTTCAAAGCCCCACATATCAACTCGGTCAGTCACCACTTTATTAGTGGCAGTTTCGCTGGCAAACGCGATTGCTGAGGTAGCGTGTGTGACTGATACACCTGTTGCGCTTTCGTAAGTTCTCGTGCCATCTTCTGCGGGAGGGAGTTTTACTTGGTTAAAAATCGAGTCCTCTCTACTCAGATATTCAATTTTTGTAACAACTCCACTTACATTAATAAAAGGGTGGTTGGTCTTGCTTAATCCTTGGGAAGTTGATGAAACACGCCCTAACCGTAAATTATTTGCTGTATCTATACGTGTATAAAGTCCTTCCGCAACCTTTAATTCTGAACTTCCGTTATCATAATGCTTGCCAAAATGCACAAACCCACTGGCTGCAAACTTTTCATTGTTAGCTGCACGAATAGCTTCAAATTCAACTTTACGCATGGCCCACGGGTAGGGGTGATACGCATCCAGTTGTGCGGCATTATCTGCTTCAATCTGCTTGAGAGTTTTAACGGTTGTCGTTGTACCGTCTTTGTTGCTAAACGTTACGGTGCCTGTTTTAGTTTGCCAATCTTGCATCGCTTTATAATTGTTATTTACAAGCGTGTTGGCTTCATTTAATGCCGCAATAACGGTTTTAAACTCGGCTGTTGTAGGTATAACTATACATGGTTGGTTTAACTGATTACTATTTGGCCACGTTTTAACTAGCTCAAAATAGCCTTTATTATCCGCACCAATATACGCGCGGTTAATTTCAACAATGGCGTTGGCAATAACTAAAAAGTCACCTCCTCGGACATTAGAAACACTCTCTCCGCTGTTGATTTGTACGACTTTAGAGCCGTTATCTACTTTTGCTTGTGACGCTGTAAAAGCTGGCATTATTTAGTCCTCTAAATTATTCGCTCGCAGCGAGTGACAGGTATTGTCCTACGCCCGAAACAGCATAAAAATTATTAACTTGCGCTCTAACTCGGTATTTTTGATAGCCAGAGCCTGGTCGGTGTGTTGTTGTAAATGATTTATTTGAAGATGATGATGCAATGTAGGGCACGTTTGGAGTGCCCTGTTCAGCTTCAAAGTAGCCATCAGTACAGCTGTAACTACCTGAAAATGATTGAGATTGAATTACCGTCCAACCACTACCGTTCCAACGTTCTAAATAGAGCGTTCCACTTGTTGGCTGAAATTGTTGTGTTGATGGACAGTTGACAGACGTAGGGTCGCCATTAGTTGGTCCGTAATGTGTTCTGCGATGACTGTAACTTACCGCGAAACTTATTGTGTTGCCATTTGATGTAATCTCAAGCTCGCGGCTTGGGTTATTAACTAAATGCGAAGTCGTAACGCTACTTTCTAACGAACCTGCTATAAATGTTCCTTTTGTAAAAAGGTGGCCGTTAGTATCCTTCCACTCTGTCGCGTTTGCGCGGGTACACATACTTAAATCTGGCAAGCCGTCCTTCATAAACTTAGGGCCATACCAGTACCACAAGTTTTCAGGTCCAAAGCCACTTGCTAACTCTATTTTCATGAAGTTAGTGCCTACTAAATCAATACGCGGTGATTCAATGCGGGTATTCGCTCTGAAAACACGCCCATCAACTGTGCCATCAATGAGTGCATCGCCATGCACTTGCAGGGCATAACTTACCCAATTTGTACCATTGAATCTTCGTGTGGCCTGAACCGCTGGATTTGTTGATTTGTAAATAGTGACAATATCATTTACGACGGGACTTCCTGGTACCGCCGCATTTGCTGTGGAGTCATACCATTCACCATAGTTAGTGGCCACACTTAAAGTAACAGAACCACGAGTACCATCAGCGCCGTCTAGTCCATTCTGCCCATTTAAACCATCTTGGCCATCAGCACCTTTAATGATGTATTCAACAGGTGAAGACCATCCCGTGTTAGTCCACGTATTGTTTACGATGCGATACCGCGTTTTAGATACCCATGTGATCTGACCGCTTACATAGATGGGGGTATCACTCCAACCGGTCGGAAATGATTCTGTGGTCCCGTCAAATGACCCGCCCGATGGTGTCGAGGGTTTAGAGGTTGACGCTTTAAATACGTAACTAACAAAGCTGCCATCATTCCCATCAAAGTAATCGGTGCCTTTAACGGGGGTGTAACCGTCTTGACCATCTTTAAGAATGACACTATTACCTTCACCATCTGTCACTGTGTAGGTGCCATCCCCGTTATTAGTGACAGTCGGTATGGGAGCATCTTCACCATCTCGTATTGTTATTTGCTCGGTACCATTACTAATTGTGTAAGAGCCATCAGGATTCGTTGAGAATGAAGGGGTAATACCGTCTTTGCCGTTTAGGCCATCTTGACCATCGGACCCATCTATACCGTCTTGCGCTTTGATATCGTCAAGGTTGCTAACAGTGTGGCCATCACCCAGTACTAAACGGCCTTTGAAGATATGTACGGGCTTAGCTGGATCTGAGTTATCAATGTAGGAGGTTGGTACAAAGGTACCGTTAACCATAACGCCTTGGCGGATCACATCACCCACTAAATCTAGGTTGCCCACTTCGCCATCGTTATAACCGGCTATTCCCACAACGCGACCATTGTTATCGAGCGTCCAACCACCACGCGCAACCAGTTTACCGTCTACGGTTGTAAACAATTGGCGTAGCTGTTTAATGCTGGCGCTGCTGTCACCATCACTGATTTGCATGTTGGCAATAAACTCAGCAAGCGGCCCGTTAACCCAGGAACCACCATCCGCTACACATTGCACCGCATCATTTTCGCTGGTGATTTGGCCCTCAGCATTGACACAATAACCAACGGCAGTACGGGTGTACTCTTGTGATGTTGATACAGCTTCGTTTTTTGCCGCTTCGGTATCTTCGTCGATTTTTGCTATTAGCGTTTGTTGTAACTCGGTATAAGCTTGCTCTTGACTTGCAAAGGTTTCGGTAACTTCATCAAATTGCGCGATTGTGTCAGCAACAAACGATTCAAACTCTTCATCACGAACTGTGTTAGCTTCATCAATCGTCGCTATGGCCGTTGTAACATCACTAAAACGTGCGCTAACACTATCAAACGTTGCTTGATAACGTTGGTCGCGTATTACACTCGATTGATATTGGTTAGATACCGCTTGATTTAAGCTCGTAATAATTGCTTGGCTGTCATTGAATAGTGCTGCAAGCTCAAGCTGCTGCTGTGCCAGGCTTTCAACTTCTGTTGTTTGGGCTTGTAGTTTTTCGTTTGCAAAGGCCGCTTTAACGTCGAGCTCTGCAAGTTCGTTATCACGAATTAAGGCATTATACGCAGCTATCACCGCGTTTAAGTCGGTTGCTTGTTGCGCCAGGCTCAAACCTTGGATCTGTACAATACTCGTTGATATTGTGCCTTCAGCGGCATCTAAGCGCTCTTGTACGTCTGAAAACTTGGCGTCTACACCGTCTTCTTGTGCGTTATACGCCGTAATGCGCTGCGCAATGTAAGCCTCTGCACCATTAATAAACTGTTGGGCATTGTTGGCTTTTTGAAGTGTGTCATTATCAGCAAACTGCTGCAGGGTCGCGCTGACTTTATACGTAGCATCAAACGTATTAAGTGATTGCTGTACGTTACTTTGAGTTTGGAAACCTTGCAGAGTAACCCACGCAGCACTAATTTCAACGGCTCGTTGCACGGCTGGACCATCAACCCACGTATGGCCAGCCGCCTCACACGCAACAGCATCGTCTTCATCAACTCGGTTGCCCTGTGCATCAACACAATAGCCTGTTACCGCACGGGTAAACTCATTGGCCGTAGCAAGCATCGCTAAATCTTGGTTTTGAAACTCGATGCGAAGTTGCGATCCCATACTGGCACGGGCTTGCTGTTCAGTGATAATGGCTTCATCTAACGATATTAAGTCAGCTTCAGCTTCGCCCATACGCGCACTTAATTGCTCACGTGCTGTTACTTCAGTCGATAGGTCATCCGCATTAGCGCGAATTTGTTCTTCAGCCAACGCGATTGAATCATTTATACCGTTCGGTCTATTTACGAACTGAGTAATTAAATTAGTAATTGTTCCATCCGCTGCGTTGATCCATTGCTGGGCTTCTTTAGCAGCTTCAATAACACCGTCATCGTTAATTTGCTGGATTGTTGCGGTAATGCCATGCTCACCGTCAAATGTACTAATGAATTGCTGTACGTTAGACGCGGTTTGGAAGCCTTGCGCACCAACAAATACTGCTGTGTAATTGTTAATTAGCTCAACTAATGGACCTGCTACCCATTCATGGCCAGCGGCAATACAGGCTAGGGCATCAACTTCATCAACGCGGTTTCCATCTGCATCGATACAATAGCCCACAGTCGCCTCAAGCCGTTCATTTGCTTGGGCAACTGAGCGTTCGCCTTCTCGGGTAATTTCAGCTCTTAATTCACGTTCGGTGCTGCTTCGTGCTGAACGTTCATTGGCAAAGGCTTGATTTAAGCTTGTTAAATAGGCTTGGTTTTGAGCAAAAGCACCAGCTAACTCTAATTGCTGCGTCGCTAATGAGCCAACGTCATTCGTAACAGCCGTAAGTTTTTCATTGGCCACGGCTAGACTGTAGCCTTGCTCGGCTAAATCGTTGTCTTGCTGTAACTGGTTATACGCTTGAATGATATCTGCTAAACCTTGCTCTTTTACATCCAGTTCAAGGCCGCTTATTTGCGTTACGCTTTGGCTAATTTCGCCTTTAATAGCATCTAAACTTTGCTCAGCATTTGCTATGCGCTGATTTACGCCATCGTCATTATTTAGAATACTGGTAACTTGGTCGCGTATAGTGGCGTTTGCGCCATCAATCCATGATTGTGCAGCGTTCGCTTTTAAAATGGTGTTGTTGTCTGAAAACGCCTGTAAGACTGCACTAATATTGTATTGGGTATTAAACGAGTCAATTAAGGTTTGTACATTACTTTGTGTTTGAAACCCAAGCGCATTAACCCAGGCTGTTGTTGCGTACTGCGCCATGATACCGGTGCGGGCATTGATATCATTTTCAAGTGTTGTCGTGCGCGCGGTAATATCAGCAAGGGCTAAGTCATTCGCGCCACGTTTTCCTACTTCAATAAAATCAATGTCACAGGAGCCTAAATCAAACGCGAGGCTGGTAATTGTGCCTACATACCCATTTGTGCCGGTTGCATCAAGGGTCAACGTTTCCCATTCATCCGTTGTTGGCTCTGGTAAATGAAGTGGGGTAGCGCCGCCATTAAACGTGATATTGCCTTTCCATATTGAGCCAGTATGCTTTCGCACACGTAACCTAAACATCGGGTTTTCAGTGGCATCGTAGCTAATTACCGGTGTAGAGACAGGGTTGGTGGCAACAATATAACCTTGGGCATGGTGGCTATCCGCACCCGTAAAGCCTTCAACGCCCGTATTAAATTGCCAGCTGTAGGCTGGTTGTAATGCCGCAAGGGCACCGGCTATTTGGCCTTCGACTTCGGCATACGTCGCACGCTGTGTAATTTGACCCGCTTGAAGCTTTAACGTTGCTTCAGCTTGTGTAATACGGTTTTGTGATTGTGCTAGTTGCTTCGCGTTGAGTGTGATTTTACTTTCAGCGCCTTCAATAAGAAGCTGCGCACTGTTAAAGCTTTCATCTGTGTAGGCAAATGCACGGTTAACGATGGTGCCGGTATCTGGATCAACATACACAGCTGCATCGATTAATCGCTCATTGTTAAAGGCTCTGCGCTCATACTCATTGCGCCAATTGGTATAGGCTGCTGTCACATTTAAAACACTTAAGCCTAAATCCTGTTGCTGTAGGCGCTGGCTTTCAATAGCAATTTGATTGATTTTAATCAGTGCAGGGAGGCTGTTGTTCTTTGATGCATCCAGTACTTCGGTAACACGTTCTAACTCATTTATTTTACTGTTTGATTGTGCAAGCTGGCTTTGTAAGTTGTTCGGGTTCTCTGCATCAATGACCTCTACTTTTTCAGCAAGGCCCGTAATCGCATCAATATTCTTAGCAATGAGCGAAGGTAAGTTATTCTCAGTCTCAGGGCGTAAACGGTCGACTTGCTGATTAATATCGTTAATTAAACTTTGTGCTTCCTGGCTTAAACGCGTAAGGGGAAGCTCATTAATAAACTCGGTTAAGTCGACAGTCGTCGTGGTGGCCGATACATCCACCCACGCGGATGAACCTAAGTGGTTCACACTGCGTACTCTAAAGTTGTATTCCGTTTCGCTCTTCAAACCAATGCGGTTATAAATCTGTGCTAAAACACGTTCACCCGATTGCGGCTGTGCGGTTGTCCCTAAGAACTCCCATTCAAACTGTGTACCAATGCCTGCAGCAGCAAGCTCGGCTGTCAGGGTAATTTGATTGTAATCAGCCAGTACATGCACAACCGGTATCGATGGGGAAAGCACGCTAAACTGCACACCGACCGTATCAGAGCGTTGGCCAAAAATATTTCTAGCGCTAATACGTGCGGTGTATTCACCAAGGGCAAGCTTAGGGATGGTGACTTGTGTGTACGTTACTGTTGTTTTGAATACGGGCTCACTGGATGAAGCGTGCATAAACTCAATATCGTATTCATGCACAGCTAGTGGTGTAGGGTGGTTCCACTTTACAATGCCGTTTCCATCGCCATTAATCGTCACCCGTACATCAAAAATAGGCTTCGGACGGCCCACTAAATAATCACTATTTGGGGTTAAACCTTGTGCGCCTGGTATTAAGTTATCACCCCATAAGCCTGGGCCATCTTCGATACACATTAGCGTTACGCCGCCATCTAAACGAAAACGGCGCTCTGTCACACGGTAGATTTTATTGGTAATCGATTCACCAGGTAAGTTTAGGTAAACGGTTCTACCGACTGCAGCGGCCAAGCCTTTGTGTTTAAGGGGTAATTCAATTTCACCTAAGCGTGTTTGTTCAAGGTGTATAGTGGCCAAGCGCTGTGCTGTGGTACTGCTTCTAACAAAGGGTAAAGTTATCGACTTTTCTAATATCTGGTTATCATGCGTCTGGTATGCCGAAGATATTACCGGTGGCGCGTCTGTGCGCTCGTAGTTTTGCTCGGGGTCGGTAAATGTAGCGCGAACCACATTGGCGCGGTCGCGTAAATCCGCATGCCATTTAATCTTAATGTTCCCGTGAACATCATCTGCATTAATGGTGTATGTCGGGTTGCCATACCAGGCACCCACACGCACATACCATTGGCCCATTTGTCTAAAAATCTTACCCGCAAAACAGGATTCAAGTTGGTTCAATACATCAAGGGGTTTCGTAGTAAAGGTAAAACTGCCGTTTGTTGTATAACGTGGCTCAGTGGTGATATTGCCGTCTTTATCAGTAAACTCGGCCTCTTCATCACACACGTTAATGGCAGCAATCCACCACTCAAGGGGTAAGCGCTCAAAAGGGACTTCATGCGCGCCATAAAAACGTACATAGTGCAGGGCACATAACACCGCGTTTTGTGACCAAAGCCACGTGGTTTCATCATCAGGGTTTTGATTTGTGTCGCGAGGGTCCCACACCCGGGCACCGCGAATTAAAAACTCAGTATCGCTAATACCATCTGGAAAGACTTCACGGTTATTTTCAAACTCAACAAAGATATGCGCTTGGCCATACCCAATGTGTGCTGCTGTCCAACCTGCCATTTTAGCAACGGCTTTACTGTTCGCCGTTGTATGGCGGCCATCGCTTAATTCATAGTCCCAGCTCTCGCTTGGGTATTCAGTAAGCGGCTTATCAGCAATGTAGATTTCTTCGAGAGCATCAATAGGGGCACCATTTATTAGCACCACCATTTGAACAAATTTCTTTTTATCGCGTTCAACTTCAGCTTGGTGAGCAATAACACCACCTACGCGGTCACGGCCAAAGGTAATGCGACGCGGTTGGTCTATGCCTTTTTGTAAGCCCTTAGCAAGCGTGGCTAAGTCTTCTTCAGGCACATCAGGGGTGAGCGAGTCCCATAGCGCGCCCACCGTTTTATCAAAGAGACTGCGACCAATGCCGAATAAGTCGCCGCCTGTATCTACAACGGTATCGACAACTTTAGACATTACGCGGCTCCAATGGGTAAACCGCTTTCACATAGCTCATAGGCTTAGTGACAAGTCCATTTTCGCCTACACATACAACGGCATTAACCGTGACAATCCCGCCAACAAGTTCACCGTTAAATTCAACGAGCGCACAATCACCACGCCGTGCGTACGCAACAGGAATTTCAGGGTTTAAACGGTCTTTAAACACGCTTTGAACATCGTTTAAACCACGTTTAAAGAGTTGTTTAAATGCGCCATTCTCAGAGCGGTATTTACCCCGAAAATCTGCAGCAACGTCTTGGCCTGTCGCAAAGCGAACCCAATCAGCCACGAGTAGGCAGCAATCATTTTTGCCCCACTTAAACGGCATGCAATTACGTTGGTTTATAAAGGCGGCTAGTTTAACGGTGGCGTTCACGGCGTTTATTTCCTATGTAGTTACCAGGTTGTGTGTCAGGTAGGTTTTGTTTATTGGCAGACGCTTGCTCACTGAAAAAAGCATCATCAGGGAAGAGGGCGCGTTGTGTGGCATCATTCCAGCGCTGGTGTAAGCGTGATTCTTTCCAGCGCTCACTTTCACCTGCCACACTTAATTGCACTTGTGATACTGCACCGCGCTCTACATCGCACGCCACAATGTAACCACTTTCAAGCAACTGACTTTGGCTTACGCGGTAGTGTTCATCTACGGTAACAAGGTAGATTTCGCAGGTGTGGCCAATAGGGTCGTTTTCAGCGACTTCAGCCAGTACGGCAGTGTCTTGCGTGTGAAGGGTTAAGCGAATACGGGCGCTGTCGTTCTTGTCATTAGCAGGGATTTCACTCACGGTGCCTAGCATGCCTAAGCCATGCCAGGTTAAGTTTTTAAAGCGACGTTCACCCACACCCGTATGCAGTAAAACATCACCACTTTTAAATGCCAGGCGAACAAAGTAACGGGCACGGCCACTAGTGGCTAAATCAGCAAGTAACCCAGCGTTTAACGACTCCATTAAAACGCCTCCCGTCCTTTAATCTTCCAGCTGGTGACAATGCCTTTTTTATATTCAGCGCTATCGATGCCCTGGTTGTTATCCGCAAGGCGAAACAAACCACGCGGCTGTTTAAAGGTAATTAAGGTGTTATCAGCAGGGATTTTACGTAGGGGCGATTCAAACACTACAGTGGCACGGCCAAGTGAATCACTGAACAAATCACCGGTTAAAATCTTTAGTTCTGTATTTTGGCCAACGCCCACTTGCATACGTTCGCCAGCAACCAATAAGGTTTGGTTTAGCGGTAAACCATCAATAACCAGCGTATTACCGTCTTGGTTTTCACCACGCACATACCCAGTAAAGTCTTTATCTAGTTGCTCTCGACGATAATCAAATAGGGTAAAGGTACCCACTTGGCCACGCAGGCTTGCAATAAACGCATCAAGCGCCAACGCTTCACGCTCAGGCACATTGGCTAATTCAATTTCAAACTCCCAATAAGCACCCTCTAGGTCATATACCTCAGTGGCGTTATTGGCTTTGTTCAAATGAACTTGGCTATTCGGCACTAACTTAAAGTTAGAGCGTTTAGGCCGTTTGGGTAAGGGGAGTGGGACTGTCATCGTTACCAGGCTTAAAGTAAAACACTGGTAACGAGTATAAAATTTAGGAGATAAGCTTTCGGCTGGAAAGGGGTTTACATGCTTTTATGATTCTAATACATCATCAGGTATATCTTTATTTATTTTAATTAAGGCTTGTGCAAGTTCATATTTAAAGTTTAATAATAACTCATCTATGAATAGAGTCTTGATTTCTTTTTCAAGTTGGTTAATTTGTCGTAATAATGAATTAAAAGCCCTTATTTCTACAATAGTTTTTTCACTACTAATCAAAGCGTAAGCGATTATATATTTAACAAAGTAATCAGGCATTTCTTTCGATAACTTCAACATATCATAAAAATCTTTATCATCACCGATTTCATAGAAGAATTCTGAAAATACTGATTCTAAAGTAATTGATGAAACGTAGCAGTAACTACGAGTGAACAGAGCAGAAAATTTATTCTTATCGTATTCCTTAACAGCTTCTTGTATTGATGTACTAGAAGATTCGTTTACTCTAAAAACAGAAATAATATCGTTATCTATTGAGTTTACTGTTAGTTCTGACATTCTACGTGAGAACTCGAGATCAGCCAAAAGATCTTTGACCTTCTTGTTTGTAAATTTATCTGAGAGCTCTCTTACTCTTCTAGAAAATATTTCTAATTTATCTTTTACTTCTTGATTTTTTATTTGTTTTTCAAAATTTTCTCTTTGAATTTTTAGCTCAGTTCTCTGAAAGTCAAGAGCTTGTTTAGTATCTTTCCATGTTCGATACAAGAGCAATATTGAGGCGAAAAATAAAATTGGTGATAGAATATTGTTGAAATAAGTAGCTGTATCAACCCAATTTTTTATAGGTGTTCTAAGGTTAAATTGGAAGTGATCAAAAAACTCATAAATAAAAACACTGCTTGCAATGACTGCAAATATGACAGAGTGAAGGCCATGCTCACTTGGGAATTTTTTTATTTTCTTTTTAAATGACCTGTAGCTCTTAGAAAAACAAATTTTCAATTTTTTATAATTCACAAACCTTCCCTCGTATAAAAATTCCTTTTTACACGAATCTCAATCACTTAACAACTAAGCAGCTCCGCGTATAGAGCGAATAATTGCACCATTACTTTGAATGTTCGCTACAACAACACCCACCACTTCACGCGCAATGTCTTGGCCAATAAGCTGAGCACTTTGTTCATTTGCTGAGCCTTGTACGTTAATTTGGTTTGTAATGCTTAACGTAATACCACGACTAACTGAATCATTAGCTGCAGCAGTTCCTGCGTTATAGCGGCGTGCCATTTGGCTAATTTCAGTGTTTTGTTTAGGGCTTAATACACGCTCACCGCGTTGTAATACATAGGTTGATTCATTTGGTACGTAATCTAAACCACCGTGTGCAATACCTGCTGGTTGTTGTGCTTTAATTTGTCTGACTTGCTGCATACCTTGCATAATTGCAGCAGCTGCGGCGATACCACCCAGTACAGGGCCAACAATAGGAATGGATGCAAGTGATGTAAATGCACCCGTGGCACTTTGATAGGTATTTATAACAGCTTGCGCAATAGCAAAGGCTTTGTAAGCTTTAAATGCCTTTTTGCTTTGGCCAGCCATGCTTTTGAAAGTAGCAGCGCCTAAGCCAACAATGGCCTGTGCTTTGTCTGCTTCAGTTTGTTTTTCAAAATTAGCAAAGGCAACAATGTTACTTTGTAGGGCACCGGCATAGCGGTTCTTAATTTGAAATAAACGCTCTTGGTGGGCAGCCTCATCAGCTTCACGCTGAGAATAATAGCCGGCAGCTGCATTTAATTCAGTTTGACGTTCAAGATCACGAATTTGATTATCAGCGTTGTATTTCAGCTCGCCACTGTCATCGTTAGCAGCCAAACCTAAAGTAGCGCGGCGTTTTGCGTCAACGCGTGCTTGTTGCCTTGCTTGCTCCACACGTAGCTCATTATTATAGGCAGCTAGTTGCTCTCTATCTGCAAACCCTTTAATAATCGCTATACGATTATCTAGATCTTTGCGTAAGTCATTTTTTCGCTTTTCTTCCGCTTGGTTTTGAATACGAGTTTTTTCTGCTTCACGCTTTTCGACTAACGCTTGTACATCGTCAGAGTACTTTGTATCTAACTGTTTAAGAATGGCATCGTATTTTGCTTTATTAGCAACATCGTTTTCACGGGCAGTGATCACCATTTGGCGCTGTTTGTTGTAACTGATCTGTAGCCTTGCTTCCTCACCTGCTAAGCGCTCTTGTAACCGTTTAATATTCTCTGGTAATTCAGATGCAGATTCAGGTTGATCAGACTTAGGTGTGGTCCACTTAATCTCGCTTAAGTTCTTTTCAAAGTTAGCAATCTCTGTGGCCGTGTCCATTAACTTAGCGCGTAACTCTGTTTGCTTATCAATGTACGACTCTAAACTTCTAATTTGTCGGCTATAAGCAGAGGCAGCACGCCCAGTAGGTGCTTGGTCTTGTTGCGCTTTTAAATCAGCAATTTTGCTATAGGCATCTTCAATATTTTTACTGTATTTACTGATTTCATTTTGATTGTTACGTATTTGTGTAGTGGCTTTTTTATTGGCAAGTGTGTCAAAAGCAGTAGATAAATCATAAAGGTTTGTTTCAAGCTTTTTAGCGGCTACGCTTGATGTGTCGCTTTGACTTGCAAAGTAGGCAAGGGCAAGGCCAGCGGTCATGATCACACCGACAGGGCCACCTAAAAATCCCATGGCAACATTTAACCCTCGTGATGCAATCGTTGCTCTAGTCGCCGCTACAGTATAGGCATTAGTCGCTGCAGTAAGGTTCGCTTCAGAGGCGGCGGCTCTATTGTTCGTTGCTGCTAAGCGTGTAATGGCCGCTGCACGTGTCCCTGCAGTTGATGCAGAAACTAACTGACGTTTTGCCGCTGCATTTTCATACAAGGCACGTTCGCGCTCAGCAATCGCATTAATTTTGGCTTGTTTAGCTAGAGCAGCATCAGCAAGTATTGCCTGGTTCTTTGCGGCTACATTTGCAATATATCCTTGCGCACTTGCAGCCAGGCTTGACACTAAACGCCCAGCTAGAACCGTTGCTAATGCGCCTGTAGCAAATACTAAGTCGTCTACAACCTCTTCGTTCTCGCGCAAATAAGCCATTGTGTCAGTTATACTGCCCACAACACTGGTAACAGCAAAGTTTACTGGCTCTTCATATTTACGAATTAAGCGCTGGTATTCATTACCCATTTCAGCAAAGCTTGCGTTTATCTTGCCTTCGGTCGCTTCAGCTGCACCCGCATAATCCTCTAGCGCTTTGATCAAATAGTTTTTAAACATCTGGCTAGTTACTTGGCCATCGTTCACCATTTGTCTAAAACCGCCAGCGGCTTTACCTGCTGCTTTATCGAGTTTTTGTAATAAGCCAGGCATAGGCTCAGTGACTTGGTTTAACTCTTCAGCACGTAACACACCAGCCGTCATACCTTGTGTCATACCAAACAGGCTTTGCCCAAGCTGTACATTGCTTGCGCCTGTTTTTGCAGCCGCATTGGCCATGCCTTCAAGTATTGCTATACCTTGCTCTTGGGTAACTACACCCGCATCTTGAAGCGTTAATATTTTACTGTATGAATCGGCTAGGGTGGTGTAACCGGTGTTTAATCTGTCAGCTGTTTCAAATAAATACGCTTGGACTCTTTCATATTCACGGGTTGAACTTGTTAACCCTTTTAATCGCGTATCAAGCATTTGTGCAGCACCGGTATCACGAACAAACATGGTTGCAGTACCAATACTCACAAGAGTGGTAAGCGTGGCACCTAATTGGCCATACGCAGTATTCATTAAACCAAGCTGGCGATTCATAGCACCTTGTTGGCGCATCACAGTAGCCTGGCTTACGCCTAATTGTTGATTGGCCGCAACTTGGCGTTGAATTGCAGCAGGCACACGATTTAAGTCAGTAACCGTTTTTCGTGTTAATACCTGTTGTTGTCTAGCTGTTTTAGCATACGATAACGCAGCTTTATTTTGAGCTGTAACTTGTCTCTGAATTGACTCAGGAACACGATTTAATTCGGTTACGCTCTGTCTTACACTTGCATTATTCTTTGCCGAAGTTGTTTTTTGAGATACTACTGATTTTTCATTTGCAACTGCTTGTTTATCTATTGCTTTAGGAAGAACATTTAACTCATTAGTGTAATTACGAACAGCGTTACTCTGTTGCTTCATTGCTGCAGCTTGGCTTACACCAACGCGTTGATATGCAGGTATTTGTTCATGTATTGCTATGGGGACTCTGTTTAAAGCAGAAGTTGTTTTACTGAAACTATCAACTTGCTTTGCAGACTCGTCTTTAGCAACCTTTGATTGCTCTTTTGCCGTTTCTTTAATGCGATTGATATCGTTAACGTTCTGACGCGCACCAGCAGTAACAGCTTTACCGTCATAACTTAAGCGTAACGCCAAATTCAAGTTGTTGCTCATCAGGTCGCCTTATCAATCCAATTATGGTGCGCTCAAGGGTTTGTACTTTGTCAAAGTCGGGTTGGGTAAGTGTTATGTTTGCATAGCGCCATGCAATATCAGCCCTGGCATAATCAAGGGCAAACTCAACCCCGTTATTATCCAATTGCCATTGACTCGATGCAGTGGTTATAGCGATTACAGCAACGTGATTAGCCGGCAATACAAATAATGTGTCGTCTTTGTCGTTTTTAGGCGCAGCTTTAACAGGTGCACCAAAGTGGGCTTCGTCGTCATCTAATGTTTGGCTTTGTGCTGCTAGGTCGCCCACAAACCACCTAGCAACATCGTTTAGTTTTTTTCCTGTACACGGTATTGCGCGTTAATGCACTCAACACTTAACCGTGCAGTTATGCCTGGATACGCTAGCATTTCTTCAAGTGTGTCAGTTGCAAAGGGTACTTGCTTACCTTCATCAACAAACTCATCCCAGCCAATAAGTAAGTCACGAACAATTTCCTTATCATTCGCGCCTTGTTTGCTAGTAAGTTCTTCAAGCGTTTGTTCATCAACAATTTTAATTTTCGCTGTGAATTTGAACTGCACCCCCGCAAAGGTAAAATTTAACGGCGCTTCAGCTGATGTGTTTTTCAATTCTTCTAAAAGTTTTAATTTCATTTTTAAGTTCACTTATATGCATTAGTCAGTCGTCTAGCTTCATCCTTTGCGGCTTTATGACTACTAAATTTAAGAATGCCACTGCTATCTTTGCAGTAACTTGGCGCTTTTCCCTTTGGCTTTGCAATGACCGTGTAAAATTCAACAATTCCTGTGTCGATATTTGTGACGTTGACGGCTTGAAAACGCATGGTATTACTCAAATACGATGGTTAATTCATCGTAACCCGCACCACTGGGTACTAGCTTTCCATCAAATTCATAGCCGGTTAATTCAGAGTCAAGGCTTGTGTATTTAGGTGGTGGCATTTGATAACGGCCAATAATGGTGACTTTTTTACCTGCAGCTGTACCGTGTGTAAATTCAAACATCTGTACTTTGCCAACATCATCGAAGGGGT
Organism: Pseudoalteromonas sp. JSTW; assembly: GCF_013423925.1. Classification (NCBI taxonomy): domain Bacteria; kingdom Pseudomonadati; phylum Pseudomonadota; class Gammaproteobacteria; order Alteromonadales; family Pseudoalteromonadaceae; genus Pseudoalteromonas; species Pseudoalteromonas sp. JSTW. The sequence continues at coordinate 1,780,556 of NZ_CP058972.1, read as the reverse complement.
TGAAGCTGGCCAGTTCTTCAGCTGTAAGCGTAAAGTTGGCACTGCTTTCATGACCTGTGATCATAATTCCTTCTTGGTTAATGGCACGGTCAAATATCACATTATTACCTAAGTCCACAGTCAGCTTGTGTAGGGTTCGCTTCACATCATTTAACTTAAAATCAGAGCTATTACTTACACCAAGTACTTCAGGGCGAACCCATCTCGCCCAATCCACTACAGGCGCAGCTGCACTTGCAATAGGCGCACTAAATAAGCCTTTAAACTGCCAATTCAGCATTGGCTTACCTTTTTCAAGTTGTAAGCTCACATTACCTTTCATTTCGCTTATTTCATGCGTGTTCTTACCAAAGCGAACCAGGCATTTAACTGCAACAGCGGCACCTTTGGTAAACGTCACACTTGTAGCATCAGCGACTTGCACCATGCCACAGGCAAGTAATAGGGGCGCAAAGGCAGGCTCATTACCTGCAACGCCACTCATGGCTAAGGGGGTTTTAAAGTTAAGGCTTATGTGCTCACCGTAAAACGTTTCTAGGCTTGCACCGCTGTAGCTTGTTTCAAGCTCGTCTTTTTCGCTTTCGTTCTCGATGGCAAGTTCAACTTCACTTGCGTAAATTGCATGCATGCCTGTGAGTGTGGTGCCCAGGGCATCTGCTAAAATTAACTTATCTTTAAAGCGCCAGCTCATGATTTAACCTCCACTTTAATTAACTCGCCATCTTTCAAGTTAAATGCACCTGCAAGCTCTGTACGAGAAGCCTTGTTACTCGAAAGTACCTTGTTTACATTGTTCGCAATGGCCATAGCACGAGACACTTTAGGCTCTGTAATAACAACGCCTTTTTCTGGTGCTGGTTTTGTCGATTGCGATTCGGTTTGTTTGCTCATGGCATCACCTTCACAGTTACGGTATGAATACCAGTTACACTGAACTGGCACTGATAAATTAAGTTGTTTGTTTCTTTGTTAAGCTCAACAGTGCGGCCTTTATCTAGCTTAATCGGGTCCCATCCTTCAAACTGGCAACCGGCTATGGCTTCTTTCACTTGGCCTCTTAACTCTTTAATTTCGGCATTGCTCGTTGCGTTGCCCGTTATGCAAGGAATAACAATCATCACTGCAAATGTTTCATGCACCTGGTATTCATCAAGCCCTGGTACTTGGTTTGTGTTCTGGTTATCTTCAGCAAGGGGCAAAACAAATAGGTGCGAACTATGCAACGCACGTTTCCTCACTTCGTTAAAGTCACTTGAAAACCCAAGCGTTGCTCTAATTGCAGATTGTTTAAGGACGGTTTCGACCTTGTTTAAATCAAAGTTAAATGACATTTAAACCCTCTTTAAACTCACTTTAAATTAACCAGTCTTCAACGATGTCGTTAATTTCTGCTTCTTGTATTGCTGCTATGCCAAGTATTGGCCGAGCAGTCAGCTTCACGTTTTTATTGCGTCCTGTTTCACCACCAAAGTGGTGTATGGCGGCATACTTTTCACCCAGGCCATGTACTAACGTGTTGTAGCTTACGTTGTGTGTAACAGAGCCAGCTAAGCTGCGTGTATCGGTTAGTGTTAAACCGCCACGGTCTTTTGCAGCTTGTGACTGTTCCCACTTACGCCCTTCAGGTGTCATTTCACGTAAAAAGCGGGTGGTGACGTCCATGTCTAAAAATGCGCCGATATCGTCCAATACATCGGTAGCTCTTTCACTGGTTGTTGCAATTTGGCTCAGGCGGGGCAGTGCATTACCCGATATATCGATAAATACCCCAGCCATCGTTAGTACCTGTCCCAGTCAAATTGAGAGCCTGCAGCTTTTGTTCGCATCCCAGTTCTTGAGCCTGCAGGCGCATCTTCCTTAATTTGGATCACACCTTTACTAACCTTGTCTAATAGGGCCATGGCCTTTTTATTCAGTTCTTTAAGGTGTTCGTCGGCGATATTGGTTGCCAATTCACAGTGCATTAAGTCAATCGCAATGCCTGGCAACACCGACGTGTTAATATCGTCTTGTGTTAACTTAAAACGTGCTACAAAGCCCGTAATAGTGGCGTTAACGTCTTTTTGTGCTTCGCTGTACCAAGCAGCAATCTGCTGTTGCAACTCTGTTTCAGGTTCACCCAGTAACGCCGTTTCTACATCATCACGGGTAGGGTATGCACCTGGCTCTGCAAATTTTGCAGATACAAATTGCAACAGCACATTAATGCCAATTTTGTCGATTACTGTTTGAGTTGTCGTAAACATTCATGCCTCAGTTAGTAAAAAAAGCCCCCGAGCTAGTCGGAACTGGGGGCTTTATCACGGAACAACGCGTTAAAGTTAAACTGCAGGTGTTAGTACATTTGTCAGTAAGATGCCGCAGTCTTTTGCAATAATTTGCTCTTGAACTGCTTCACCAACCATGATTTCAACGCCACCATTTAACCCTGCAGATACATCACGATTGCCTGACGTTCGTGCACCATAACGAGCAGTCAATGCGAATGTCATACGATTATTTTGGAACGACGCAAGCGGGTCGTGATAGGTAAACGACAAGCTGTCTTTCCATGCACTTTGAAGGTTTACTGCTTGACCTTTTTTAGCTGTATTCAAGCGTGCTTGGCCAACTGTCACATGCTCAAGTTCGAGTGTTTCTTTAATGTAACTCCATGGCACTAAGCCCTGGTCGCCACTCGTACCATTAAATGCTTTAAGCAATTTAGGGTGTGTACGTAACTTAGTAGCAACCTTTTGTGACAAGGTCATCGCGTTAGGTCGCATTAACGGCTCATCAAGCATTTCAAGGAAGAATGGCAAGATATCCAGTTCAGGGTCATCTAAAAACTTAAATTCAGCACCAGCAAGAGAGTGGTTATAACCAAAGTTAGCCGCTTTGTTATACAGCTCAGCAACACGAACTTCACGCTGAAGAAGCACAAGATCTGTTAAGCTCTCAGCCGCGTGGGTGCGCGGATTATAGTTAGCTGGTGCATTGGTAACATCATCATTTGGAATAATGTCAGACAGACCATAGTCAGTAACTGAGCCTGTTTTTTGTTCAACACCAAATTCAACTTGGTTCGGACTCGATTTACGGCCAATTTTAGAATCGGTCAGCGTAAATTTTTCACCTTTTTTAAATTCAGTCCATTTGTATGTACGTAAATTAACGGGTGAATATGGCGCTAATAAATCAGCTACGAGCGCTCGATTTCGATAAGCAATGGCAATAGCCGTTTGCTCAGTATCGGGTGTAAATGGCATACCATTACTCATGGCAAAATCCTTAAATAGTTAGTTTTAATTGCCCAAGCGCTTAAGCGCTTGGAATATTTGCTACAAGATGCGGGTTCAGAAACACATCACCAATCGTGCCTGCTGCCCCGTCTTCCATGACCCAGCCAGCAACATATAGCTCGGCTTCACCGACAAAGTTTGCTACGTCAAATGCAATGGCTTTGCCTTCTGCGTCTGCAATCACAGGAGTACCGGCTACAAGCTCTTCACCAAATTCAACCGGTGCGCTTTGCGTCATTACAACATCAACACGTAGGTGGTCATCGGTTCCTTGCTCTGTTACACCTGCAAACATGGCATCAGCACCGGTTGCTAACGCAACTTGAAAGTCAGCTGCTGCAGATACAATGCAGAGGCGATTAGGGGGAATTTCACCCTCTGAACTAAAGTTTCTAATAAATCCTGGTTGCGCCATGATTTTATGCCTTCTTAATGTGGTCTAACGCAGACGAGATACTAATCGTAATGCCTTTGTCAGATTGTGACTTTTGATACTCAAGCGCTTTAGCAGCAAGCACTTCAGCTGTGTCGTTGCCGTCTTCGTCGTTTGTATCATCTTTACTAAACTCGCTGGTTAAGCCAGTTTGCTCTGGTAAGCCTTTTAAAAAGCCTTTAAACCATTCTGCGGGTTTAAGTGTTTGGCTCTCGCCATCCGCTGCAGCGAACTCAAAGGTTGTGTCGCCATCGTCTAGGCTTGCCATAAATTCAGCAACGCCATCTGTGTTAGTTAAGCGTGGTGCATCACCACTGTTAACTTCATCAGTGATAAACGTTTTGGCAGCAGTTACACGCTGGGTGTATTCAAGTTGCTTGTTCTTGGCATTGGCTGCATCAAGTTGGTCTTGAAGTGCCTTCTTTTCTTCTTCGTCCATCGCATTATCCTCATTGGTCGGGGGCGTGGCGTCATCATCGCCACCTTTACTAAATTCGGCATTACCTTTGGCTCGCTCATGCTCAGCAATAATGGTTTCTTCTTTTAACCACTCTGATTCGTATTCGGGCACAACTTTATCTGCCGCTTCACTACCAAAACGGTCAGTTATGAAGTTGCGTAAATTGCCCATAAGGCGTGTGAGGGTGTTTGATGTGCGTAGCGATATACTGTCCATATCACCTGCAGCAAATTCAAAGGTAAGGGTGTCAGCATTCTCATCCTGGTTAAATTGCCAGGCTAAACCGTCAACAGCAGGAGGCTTGCCACCTAAGTAACCAATGTGGGCAAGTTTGTAGCCGTTTTCGACTTTTTCTAATTTAACTGAGCGGTTAGGGTAGCGCTTATCTTCAACGGCTTGAGCAAACTCACTACTTACTTCATCTGCTTTAGCGTAAAGTACGCCGTCTTCGGCTTTTAGTTCACTGGCCCAACCCCATGCTGGTGAATCCATTTTAGGGTGGCCGATAACAAGCGGTGCGGTTTTAGGTGTAAAGTTAGTAACAACGCTATTTAAATCAGCGTTACTAAAAGTTTGGGTATTGCCTTTGCTGTCTGTTTGGGTACCAGCTTTAAAAACTTCAAACCAATCGAACTGTGTATTTGTGCTTGCTTTCTTTGCCATGATGTAAGTGCCAAAAATGAATTAACTGGCACCTAGTTTATGAATCAAAGAAAAGGGAGGCTGCTGGAAAAGACTTTACAGCTAAGGGTATGGGGTAACTAATATAGGCTAAGCGGGTATCAAAAAAGTCGCAAGGAATTTTTATGGCCCACTGTTCAAGTTGTCAAACAGCTCTAACGAAAGACGAGCAAACATATCTAGATGGTCAATGCTCTGACTGTGAGTATGACAGCCATGCTCAAGCATATTTGTTATGTACGTTTTGTAATTCACCACTCTATACACCCATTAAGTTAAATGGATATTTTTATTGTTCAAATAAATGCGCTCATAAAAAAGAGCCAAGGCGAGGGCGAAAGAGTTAAATCTTGTAAAATTGGTATACCAACTTAAATACACCTTTAAATATTCATTAAACCAAGTTTAAACCGTGTTTAAATTTAACTGAGAGCGTTTAAACGACTTAAACACGAGCCATTACAGCCAATCACAAAAACACACGCCTTAAAATCGCTTACAGGCGTTTCTCCCCTTTTTTAAAACTGTGCTAAAAAAATAAGCCCCCTTAGTCAAAAAACTAAGAGGGCTTAACCCAACATAAAAAAGTGAAGATGAATAAACCGCTTGATTTATTTGATGCTATTTTTTCCCATGTCGAAAGCAAGGTCGCAGGCAATTAGGTCGTGCTGGCTTAGGAAGCCACCACCTGCAGCATAGGCAGCAATAAGCAATGGGCGGTTACTGTATTGTATGCCCATTTGCTTGCATTCCTTCTTAAGCAACTCTACAACACGCATGCTAATAACAAGCGACTCATCAACCGTCATTCCATGTAAAGTACTCTTTAGTTCAACCGATTGAATTAAAGTTTCTTCTGGCGAGGCTATTGGTCCTGCAAATTCAAATTTACCGTCAAGCTCAGCAACAGAAATAGTTTTAGGATCTGTGATAAAAAGCGCATCGTCCAATATAACAACTTCTCTTACATGCGGCTTCTGCAAATAGACGTTCTGCTCAGGGAGAAAAATTCTAAACCAGTAGTGCCCTGGTAGTGTGGGCTTTGTTTTTGTCCAGGTTAAGTTAGTCATCATCTTTCTCCGCTCAATTAATAGGGTTCAAAACAAATAGAGTTATTGAGCGTCTAAGATATCGATAGGTGGTAACAAGTGCTGAGGGAAAAACCTTTACATATAAAAATGCTGTCGATAATGTAATCAACAGGATTAAAAACAAAAAAGGAAACACATGAAAAGGCTACTTTTAACCCTCTCAGTTGTGGCAGCTCTCAGTGGTTGTAAGACAACTGAAGATGCTTATAGAGCAAGTGCATCTTTAACATACCCTGCAGAACCTTCTTATGCAGATGTTTTACTCTCACTAAATTCTCCCATTATCCTCGATAGTTTCAAATGCTATGCCAGTAACATGGACATATCTGACAATATCTCACCAAAAGGTGATCAAGGTTATTACTGCTACAAAGTTATAGGACAAACTGGAACTATGGTCTTTGATGGGAAACAATTCATTGGGCTTGAAAAGTTTAATGAAGTAATGCGTAAACATGACGATGTTTACAAGTTCACTTCCCCTGTTCATAACCGAGTGGCTAACACATCAGTATTTAAACTTAAGTCTTCAACTGATCTAACTAAAGCAGAAAACCAGCAAGCTCAAGTAATTAGCGGTTGTTATAAAAAAACAAATTATCAAAACGACGTATTAGCAAAAGTTATTTCAAGTAAAAAAACCCCATGGAAAGCTAAATTAGTAAATATAGATGAATCAAGCGTTGGCGTTACTGCCTATCTTTTACCTGTATCATTCAATAGCAAATATCATGATAAATTTGAATTCCGCGCTGATATACTTTTAAAAGAGAAATCTGGTTTAGCCAATTACAACATAGGTGACGTAATAGAGTTTGAAGGTGATCTAGTCTTGATCACAAAAGGGACTATTTTGAATGACTATGCGTGTACTGCTAGTTTTAAAAATGGTCGTTTCCTTTAGTTAAAAAGCCCCTAACTAGGGGCTTTTTCATTTCTAAATAGCTTTGAAGTGACACTTAATGGAAATCCTATACAGATGCTAGTACCTGAACTACTACTTTTGAAATTTAATTTGGCTTTATATTTTTTAGCAATGTCTCTCATCACATATAAACCTAGGCCATATTTAAAAGTACGAGCATAGAGACTACACCCTATACCATTATCTAAGATTGACACATGAACTTGGTTTCTAACTTGCTCTACGAATACTTCCACTTGATTTGCCTTGCCATGGTCAACAGAGTTTCTAATTGAATGATAAACTAAAGCATATATATCACGTTCAAGATCACTTTCTAATTTCTTATTGTTACTTATCGATATTGTATATTCGAAATTAAGATTAATTTGCTCGAATTGAAGCGCTGCCTTCAAAGCATCCAACCCTTGTTGAATAGTTCTTTTACCTAATGCTGCATTACCGTGAGCTAAAGGTACAAGCTCATCAATTGCTTTATCGAGCTCAACTAATCCATCGGCAAGTTTATTTAAATCTGGACTACTACACGCACTTTTTGCGCGTATCAGAGTTGTTAGGATCTTATTAAGTTCGCAAGAACCTAGCATGTTATATAGCTTTTTATGTACACCATAGTTGGCTTTGAGTAATAAGACGACAACTAAAATAATTAAGCTAATGATTAATGCAGGTGTAAGAAAAATTAAGACTGTAACAGCTGCTGATTCATACCACTTTCCAAAGAACGTCAATGTAATTGGCTTACCTTTAACCCATTGTCCGCCATTGATTCTACTCTTGTAATTTACTTCGTATGTTCCTGGTCTAATGTTATGAAAGTTAATCACGCCACTTTCAACATTAATCCAATCATTGTTAATTGAATATGCATATTCACTTTTGCCTACAAAACTTCCATTTGAAATATATAAACTTACTTGCTTACTGGCATCATAGCGCTCTAGCTGGTCACTAAGGTATGTATTACCAACTCGAATTGTTTTTATCGATGGTTCAAGTTGTGTGGGTTTGTTAGCAAGCTTAATAGTAGTAAGACCAAATTGGGTACCAAAAGTAAGTTCATTACTATTTTCTAACAACATTGAGTTAGGTGTAACATTTAAACCTGATGTACCTGGCATTAATGAGTACATATAATCGTTGTACCTATACACACCATCTATGGTGCCTATGAACAAATCATTTTGGTGAACGATTAAATCAATAATACTTTGGGGGCTATCAATTCTTGTTAATTTTGAATCTTGATATTTGAACAGTCCGTTGCCAAAAGTTCCAAAGAAGATAGCGTTTTGATATTTAACAGCATCGACAACAATACCAATTTCACTACCATGATAACCAATTCTGTTAAGCTTATCTTTTGAGTAAAAACCTTCTGCAGACAAAATATAAGTATTATCTTCTATAAACTTAACATCTAAGATCTCATTGTTATGAAGAAGTGAATTAACATCATATAGATCAAGAAAGTGTTCTCCATCATACGTAAAAACACCTTCAAAACTTGAAGACACAAATAATAATTTTGATTTTTTGCTTAAACCAATTACATATCTATCATAAAGTTTTTCTGAAGTATTGTTTTTAAAATTGTACTTTGTAAGCCCTTTATTACTTGCAATATACAAAGTCTCATCAATGACTTCTAAGTCAGTGATGACGTATCCATATTCCTTTGGGTCACCTATCAAAGTAAACTTATCACCAACTTTTTTATATACACCTTGTTCGGTTCCTACAAAGAAACCACCTTCAGAGAGAACTTTAATATTGTAATCAGAAGAAATTGGCAAGCTGATTTGAGTGATTGCGGCTGGTTTTATTTGTACATTATTACTCGAAATAAACCACATATTTTCAGCATCATCTTTGAAAATTCTACGAATAGGGGAGTTAACCACATTTACTTTTTCATTTATTACTGAAAAATCCATTAAGTTAAGATGTACTACAGCTCCATTTTTTTCAATGAACACCGTGTTACCTAAAGCGTAAATTGATTTTGGCATCGTTGGCCATGGTATAGATTTACTCTTACCGAAAGAGTCATAGTAATACAATGCCTGGTCTCTCCATGCTACAAGCCCATATTCATTGTTACTAATTTTTGTATACATTGCAGGTGTTTTGTCTATCAATTTTGCTGTATTACCATCAACCATGAATAAACCTACATCAGTATCAATGTACCCATCGGCTATAGAATGAACTTTTAGATCATCTGGTAATAGCTTCAAAGGTTCTAACTTTTTACCTTCGTATTCATAGCTATTTAATTTATGGCCACGTAAGCAATAAATAACATTTTCAATAATCCCAATTCTCCAACACCCAGAATTCGTAAGTAGACTAGTTTGATTGTTGTTTAGGTCTATTCTGTAAAGACCTAAGTCACCATAGGCCAAAAGTAGTTCATTGTTTTTTTCAAGGTACCTTACGTCTTCGAGCCAATTATTAGGGACTTCAAAAAGATCAGATAACGGAACATAGTTTTCGCCATCAAGTCTAAAACCTCCTTTTTGGCTGGCTTGATAAATAAAACCACTTTTATCTTGAGTGATACCAAAGCTGTATCCTGCTAGCTCAGTTGCAGGGCTAAAATAGGCTATAAATAACAAAGTAAGGTAAAAAACTGATTTCAAAAGCGTGTGTTCCATGCGTAAAACTAGGGCTTTAAGCCCTAGCCTCCATATATTTTATTATTGTAATTCGCTTGGGTTATGACTCCGAGTACCGCATAACTGTAAGATTGCAGGCCCAGTATTAGCGCTAACCGTTTTAGTACTACTAAACTCTTGCAATTCAACAACTTTAGTAGATTCATTGGGCCATTCCAATGCTCCAAAAGCATTAATTAACAGCATGGTGGGTTTTCTTGGGTCATCTGGATTAGCTTTTGTAAGCCAGGCTTGTTTCACTTTTTCTCCAGCTGCTTGGCCATAAAGTTCTGAGTAGGCATGTGCCAAGAACTTAGCTCCTTGTTCGGTAGTTATGATCAAACCAGTTTCAGAGAAGTCAGAGCCGCAATCAAAGCTCATATCAACCGTCATATCACTACCATCAGGCATAAGTAACGTTGAATTAATATGTTTTACTTGCGCTCGATCACTTAAAGGTTCGAGCGCAGAAGTAGGGAGGGTTAGTGCCATTAAGGCTACAATAGCAAAAGTTTTTAAATAGGTTTTCATTTCACATCCTAAAGAAATTAAACCAGTTTGAGACTACTCCTCGCAATAGCTGTAACAATAGCTCGATCACATTCATACTCAAGAGCTGCATCAACAAGTATTGGCCTTAGCGACTTGCGTACTGCAAGTAACCTTTCAACTGGAAGATCATTTTTTGTAACAACCTCATCCATTATTGATTCCACCAAATTATCAATATGAATAACTTCTTCTTTGACAAGATGGTAAGAACTTTCAGGTTTTGGTTCATTCAGTTGAAGATTAGATTTACTGCTCGTGTGCTTTAATCCAAATATGTGATCAAGTGAAATGCCTCTATCAACACAGGCTTTAACAATTCCCTCATATGGTAATGTGCCCCTATTCATTGCATTTAAAAATGCAGACTGAGACAACCCCATAGCAAGTGAAAGTGCTCTTTCACTACCAACACCAAATTCTTTTTTTAGCTTTTGTGCAGCTAGCTCTATATCAACTTTTTTTAAAGTATCAGTAGTCATAATTACTTGTCAATACAAATGTAATGTTAAAAAATACAAAAATAATGTTATGGGTCACTTGACAATACATATGTAATGATACAAATTAAAAAACGAACAAAACATTACAGATGTATGCAACTAACTTTACATAGGATAACTTAGCATGAAATCTAACGGTTTAGTATTTGAAGATATACGCAATAAATTGCATGAAAAAGATATTCTTCTCACCGATATTGCAGAGGCATTAAAAGTTTCTCGCTCTCACGTTTACTCAATTGCAAAGCGATTAAACAAATCTCAGCCTGTAGCAGAGGCTATTTGTTCAGCTTTAGAGCTAACTCTTGAAGAAGTCTTTGGCGACACTTACGTAGGGCACCAGCCTAGAGGTAGAAAAGACCGCGCATCAAGAAAACAGCAAGTTATTAATGCAATTAGAAATAAAAAACCGATTCCTGCACCAACTTACAACTAATTGGTTGAATTAATCCAATAAATCTACAGGGAAAAATTACCATGAAAATTACTGATTTAACGCCGATATTCAACCAAGATGATGCACCTAATTGTGATGTATACCATCAGTTTCTATATGCTGTGAACGCAGCTGCCAGAACATGTGGTCTCACAAGGCAAGGGATAGTTAACCGCATGAATCAAGCTTTAAAAGTTGATGATGTTGTAATTAATGAAACTCTTTTGAATAAATACCTTGCTCCAGGTACTGAAAAGTATCTACCAGCGCATCAGTTACCAGCATTGTTATGGGCCATCAAAAGCATAGAACCTCTAAACGTATTACTTGAACCTCTATTATTCAAAGCCGTAGACCAGCGATCACAACTTTTAGAAAAGCATGCTGAACTTCAAATGGAGATTGAAAAATTTTCTGAACAGCAACGCGAAATTCAAAAAACTTTATTGCCCTCTAGCAGTAATCAATAACCCAAATTTCTAGGTAAAACTATGACTATCAAAGACCAAGAACCGTCTGAAATTCAGGTTTTCAGTGCTGAAGAACAACAACAGTTAACATCCAAAATTGAAACTATGGCTGGCCAGATTAATTTTGTAATGCCTCAATCAATTGAAGAAGCTTGGCAATTGGTTGTTCGTATGGAAGAGCAAGCACTAATTGATACCGCAAAGCGGGGCTTAGTTTACATGTCACTTAAAGTAAATTCACAGCATGGCGAATTTGAAAACAAGTTGCGTGACTATTCATTAGCCCCAAGAACAGTTAGAGAGTCAATGACTGTTGCCAAAATGTTTCTATCTCTGCCGGAGTCAAAACGGCGGACGTCCGCCGTTTTAAACATGAACAAAAGCAAGCTGATTGAAATGGCGCGTTTACCTGTTGAAACCGTTGAAGCGCTAGACGAAGACGACCTAGAAACGCTTAACGAGTTATCTGTACGTGAGTTTAGAAAAGAGATTAAAAAACTCAAAGAAAAACAAACAGACATTGAAGAACAAAATGCCACGCTTATTAACGCACTTGAAAATGAGCGCTTACATAAAGCGCCAAAGCAAATGTATGGCATACCAACCTTGTGCGCCCAAGTGCGCAAAGAGGCATTTGCCCACTCAAGCATTGTTAATGAATCACTAGAGCAAAACATAAGCGAAATTGAAGCGCTAATTCAGCAGCGCGACCTTGACCTAGATGCACGTATCGGAGCTGCACAAACTGTTTACCACTTATGGCTAGGCGTAAACCTTCGCATTACCAAGGTGCTTAAGAGTGTGGTGGCAGAATTTGGCGACGAGCATTTTGCAGGCCCCGAAACATTGCCCGCCTTTAGCGAAGACGAATGGCAAGACGCCCAAGCCAACCGAGAGTTCATGATGGCGCAATATAGCGACCGTTACCACACCCGCAAAGGAGACAAATAATGCACCCAGCCGTGATCAAATTTAAAAATTTACCCGTGCAACAGGTCGACTCACCGTGGAATAGTGCTAGTAATAAAGCCCGTAATACCGCACAAACGCGTGCTGCTATTGTGGTGTATTTATTAAAACAACAGCACAGTGGCTTGTCGGATGCGTTTAATACGCTAACCGAGCAAGTACGCCAAGGCATTGCCCCTACATTAGTACAAAACGCCGTACAGGCACTTGGGAAGTTACCAGCGCGCGCTACTGTGTATAACTGGTTTAATGCATATAAAGAGCAAGGTTTACCAGGACTATTACCCAACCACAAAGGCAAAGCACAAACACAATACAGCTGGCTTGCACGTTGTTTAGAGCTTTACCACAGCCCAAATAGCCCTAGCTTTGCGCAAGTGGCCGATCAACTAAACAAAGAAGGTTATAAAGCAGAGCACCATCAAGTACGCCGTTTTATTAATGGCTTACCGCATGAACTAGGCCCACAAAGCCCGTATCGTATGGGTGCTAAGTTGTACCGTGAAAAGCATAAAGATCATTTATTGCGTTCAACAGAAAACATTAAGCCTGGTGTTTTATATAACGGTGATGGCCATACGCTTGATGTTTACTTAGCACACCCTAAAACAGGTAAACCATACCGCGCAGAGCTTACTGCGTTTCAAGATGTGGGTAGCCGCTGCATTGTTGGCTGGGAACTGGGCTTTGCTGAGAACGCAGTAGATACATTAACAGCAATCAGCCGTTCTATGCGTGACTTAAACCACGTACCCGCCATGTTTTATTTAGATAACGGCTCTGGTTACAAAAACAAATTAATGAACGATGAAACAACTGGCTTTTATGCGCAGTTTGAAATCGACGTAATTTTTGCAATACCAGGCAATGCACGAGCTAAGTGGATAGAACGCTTTTTCTTACACATGGAAGACCGCGTTGGTAAACGTTTTAGTACTTACTGTGGCCGCCATCACGATGATCGCCATAAACGATTAGTGCTTAAAGAAGCAAAGCAAGGCAAACGTGAACTACCCACTGTAGATGAATGGATTGCTGAGTTTAAAGCCTTTTTAAATGATTACCACAACAGCGAACACCCAGAAATCAAGGGTAAAACACGCCAGCAAGTGTGGGACGAAGGCTTAGAACGTGTACCACCACTTGAATCTGATTTTGTAGTACTACCACGTGAATTAGTAAACATTCGTCGCGGTCGCTTCCGCTTACATAAGCGCGATTATTCAGGTGACTTCCTACATCAGTTTAATGGCCAGCAGCTTATAGCTGCATACGACATGCAAGACGACACCTACACCAAGCTTTATAAGTTAAACGGTGAGTTCTTAATGTACGCCAACCTTAAAGCTAAGTCGCATGCGATACCAACATCACGCGTTGAAGAAGCAGTTGGCAAACGTTTAGCAGGCCGTGAAAACCGATTACAAAAGAAAATTCAAGAAGTCCGTGCTCAAGAAACAACGGGTCGAATTATTGATTTTGCTGCAGTTGAGCAATATGCAGAGCCAATTAAAGCAATAGAAGAAAAACAAGTTCCAGTGAACATTTTTGACTATAGCGCTGCACCAATCAAGCAAGAGCAACCGATTAGTTTAGAAGAGCTTTTGAGCCCAGTTACAAGTGATGAAAAGGAATAAACCAATGACATATAAAACCCCTTTTACCTATTCAGACGAGCAAACACTTCGTGTTGAGCTGATCAACCAAGAAATGTCGACGTTAGGTTTAACACCTGAAAAATTAACCTGTGGTTATGCACTGCAGTCAATTAAAGAAACACTGGCTTTTACATGCACCATCAACCCGCAAAAGATTATAGATGAACTGTGGCAAGAGCTTTTTAACGATGCCAGCATCAATGAAATTCAGAAACGTAATGGCTTTAACAAGTCGTACTCAAAGGCTGACCGTGATTTATGCACACGCATTTGTTTACGCTTGCAATCGCCCGAAATCCGCGACCAAAACATTACCAGTGCGAGTATTGCAGCCAGCATGGGTAAAAGTGCTGCAACTATTAGCCAACTGATTAACGGCAAATATAACGCAAACCCAAGCAAACATTTGCACAACATTTGGGGCATTTTACAACCTGCAGAACTTGAGCAACCAAAGCAATCAGCTGATAAACAAGTAGCAGAACCTGAAGAACGTAAGCAGGTCAGTATTGTTTACGGCAAAGTGCCGTTTATTCCTACTAGTACATCTAAGCTTATTGCGATGGCTTGCGACCAAGCAAGGCAACGCCGCCGCTTTAGTGTGTTTGCTGGCCAAGCTGGTTTAGGTAAAACAAAAGGTATTAGCGAGTATTGCCGCAATAACAAAGAAGCCATTTTAATAGCCGGCAGTGAACAAACCAGCAGTACACAAGTGCTTGATCAATTAATCCTGGCATTAGGCTTGTCACGTTGCCCAAGCGCCTACAAAAACATGCAAAAGATTATTATGGCGCTGCGTGATACAGACCGTCTGATCATCTTAGACGAAGCCGATAAGTGCAAACCTAATGCGCTTGACCCGTTACGTACGATCAGTGACCAAGCCATTGTTGGTGTAACGCTGGTAGGCAATATTCAATTAGTCGACAAACTTCAAACACAAGAGCGCTACGAACTCATTGCAAGCCGTGTGTGCTTTTGGCCAAAACCAATCGGGCAAGTAACGGTTGAAGATATTCAAACCCTGTTCATTGAGCTAACCGAAGGAACAATAAAGCTTGCAAGTGACGATGCAGCTTGGTGGCAATGGCTTCACAAGCGTGTTGAAGGCAATGCCCGAGAGTTAGTTGAAAACCTATTACCGCATGTTTTAAACCATGCCGCCAAAAAACCAGATGTTGCGATCGATAAGTTACTTATCAATGGCATTTTCAGTTCAGTACTAAACAAACCAGCAGTTTAAACGTTAGTTAAACACCATTTAAAGAAGGATTAAATCATGGCATTTTCAATCAAATTAAACACACCGCGTTATTCAGCTGAGCTTGCGTTTAGCTCTTTAGTGACTAATGCAGTAATGCTTGCTCTTTTAGCTAAGAAAGACCCACAAGGTGAGCTAATCGACAAATGCAACGGCAACATTAAAGCGGCCTTTGCCACACTGGCTGCAGATAAGCTTTTTAGCATTCACCATGTTCATGAGGTGAATGGCCCAGCGCATACCGCGCGCCGCTTTAACACAATTTGCCGCGAGTTCCCGCTTATTTTTACTGAAGGCATGAAAGACTGGGGAATTAAGATTATCTCGTTAGAGGCATCACCTCACTTTGAAATTCAAATGTTGGAGGAAAGCGCGTGAGTAATTTGATCCAACAAATCAAAATTGCGCAAAAGGATGCGGGTATCGATCAAGATACCCACCAACTTAATGTTGCGTATATTTCTAACCAACGCACTAACACATGCACTGGTTTAACAAAGCTCGAACAACAGCAGCTGCTTGCTCGTTACCGCGCAATGAACCCAAACGCAGGCAAAAAGCAATTACCACCACAGCTTAAAATGATTTATAGCCTGTGGGGGCAATTACACAGAGCCGGTGCAGTTAACGTTGACTCTAAAAGCGCGTGTGAATCGTTTTGTGAAAACCACTTACAAGGTAAAAAGCTGTATCAAAGCGCCCAGCAATGGCCACACATCATTGAAGTACTTAAACAATGGTTAGCACGCCACAAAGCAAAGCAGGGGGCTTAAATGGCTAATTACCGAGACTATCAGAACTTCACTATCAACCCGCGTAAACAGCCTTATAGCGAGATGGATAGTAAGCGCCCAGTTAAAGCTGAAGACAAACGTAAGTGCCGTATTCGCCGTGATGTTGAAGCGTACCATCAACAGCGCGCAATCGATCGAGAATACGGCCTTGAATACTTATGGGATGAACAGTCATGAACAAACCTGAGTTAGATTTACGCGCATTGCCTTATGGCTTGCGCAAGCTTGTTGAAATTCTAGGTGTCGATAAAACAATCGCGCTACTTACTGAACACCAGGGCCAAATGTTTTATATACCGCGTAAGCCAACAGCTAACCATGAGGCCGTTAAGATTTTTGGTATTGAGTTAGTACAAGCCCTGGTTGATGAATACGAAAACAAGCATTACCAGATGCCAATGCTGCATAAAGTACTTCAGCAAATTCGCAACCAAGAGATTTGCTACGCGCTTGATAATAAAACCTGCAGCATTCAGCAGCTGGTAAAACGTTTTAAGATCACGCGCCAGCAAGTAAGCAGTATTTACAGCACGTATCAACAAGAACGTGTAGGCGAAACACAGTTAAATTTAAGTTTATAGGGGATCATCATGGAATCTATTTCTGATTTGAAAAATGAAGCTGAGCAGTATTTTAGCGAGGCATCGGCTCGTGGTACCCCTGTTATAACATTTAAATGCCAGTGCTGCAGTAAGGAGCTTAGAACCTTACAACCACCAAAAGGTGTTATATGGGACACATTGTCTACCTGTTGGCATTGTGGTGCTGGTTTTTTCAAGATAGCGACACAGAACGAAGTACGCGCTCAAGTACCGCCTTCGCTTGGTCATGCAAAACAATAACTTTGTGTTGCTCACTGCTTTGCAACTCAGTGGAGGAAAAAAGCCAAAGCAGTGGCAACTTGAATTTGGTTTAAACCTATTAAACCGCTACATAAACCAACGCAAGTTATTTGGCCTAACAACAACAGGGTTAATGGCCGAATATCACGAAGCGTTTAGAGAAATTAAGGGTAAGAAATGAGTGGAGCAAGAGAAATAGCAGAAAAAGCGGTTGATAACATTGAAGAGCTTTTAAGCGATATGTTCGCAGGTGACTATGCAGACAATGAGGTTTCATTAGGGGTATTAGTAAGTGGTAAAGAAGAGATTCAAGTACAACTTAAAGTAACCCGCTCACCTAGTGATTTTATCGATACGGATTACAGTGACTGGGACGCCAGTATCAAACAACTCTAATTGTATTTAAACCATGTTTAAACCTAATTTAAATTAATTGGCTTGCCCCTATTGTAATGGCAAGCCTTTTCATTTTAACCTAATAAGACACCCGCAAAATACAACGCTGAAAACAACTTTACAGCGGAATGCCCCCCTCTAAATTGATTTACTTATCGCATGACAAAAACAGTGCATGCGCCATTTATTGAGTTATTAGCTCAGCTTATTGTGTCGGCCAAGTCTAAAAACGAGCAAATCGCTATATCACGCCGTTGCCCGTTAAAAGATTTGCCAGCACTACGCACACGCGTAAAAGAGCTATTAAACCCAGCTAACCAAAAGCCAACGCGGAAAACTCGTTTGCCTGCCTGTTACGTCCTAATTAAACAACGATTAACTAATCTGAGGACTCAACATGGCGGCCAAAATAAGAGTTAAAGTCCCAACTGCACCTAGTTTCTTATTTCAGGAAATAGTGCCTGAAGAAATCTTTAATTTATTTAAAGACGTTCCCCTTTTTCTTATCAATCTCTTTGATGAAAGAGCCTTACGCATGCTGCAAAAGCTGCGTGATAAGTTTGGCCCTTGCACTGTAAATAACTGGTATTGGGGTGGCGCTAACCACTTACGCGGCTATAGACCGTTAGACTGCCCAATTGGCGCAAAGCGCAGCCAACACAAACTAGGTAAAGGCTTTGATTGTACTTTTGAAAACTACACCGCTCAGCAGGTACGTGATTACGTATTAGCTCACCCTGAAGAATTTCCTTACATCACAGCCATCGAGGGCGATGTGGGTTGGTTCCATTTCGACGTTCGCACACCTACGTGGATCGGCATTAAAGTTTTTTACCCGTAAGGACACCCTATGACACCAGAACAAGAGAACCAGCTATTTCAAGCAATAGGTGAAATTCAAGGAAGCCAATCAGCCATTTTGGATGATCTTAGAAGTCTTAAGGCTGATATTCACCACAGCATAGAAAAGAGTGAAGCCCGTCAAAAACAGATAACAGACGGCTTAAAGGTCGATATTAAAGAAAGCGAACAGCGCCAAGCTGATGCGCTTAAGACCCATGCAGAACGATTATCAAAAGTAGAAGAAAAGCTCACAAACCAACGTGTAAAAGTGGCTGCAATGGGCGGCACTGCTGGTTTAGCTGTTTCTTTAATTGCTTACGCTGTTAAAAGTGGGATGTTTAACTAATGGCACACCCAGCAGAAAAGAAAAACGCTTTACGACACAGCTATGTAAACGAACTGCTGGCATTAAGCGTCGCAGCAGTAAAGCATAGTGTTGCAGATGGCACAGCCCGACGCTGGAAGATGGAAGCGAAAGACCAGGGCGATGATTGGGATCTTGCTCGTGCTGCAAGCCGTCGTAGTGAGGGTGCAGCAGGTGAGTTTACAACCGACTTTATCGAAGAGTTTACCATTCAAGTAAACGAAACCTTTGAGCTTTTAAAATCTGAAGAGGGTTTAGCACTCCCATTAGAGCAGCGCACTAAAGTACTTAGCTCACTCACTGATATGATGAGCAAAGTAATGAAAGTATCTGGCGGCAATAAGCGCCTAGAAAAACGCACTGTCGCTGCTGAAGTTATCAAGATTTTAGCTAAATTTGTTTCAAAACATCACCCTGACTATGCACCGCAATTAGTCGAAATTCTTACTGCATTTGGTCCTCAGCTCGATAAGGAGTTAAGCGACTAATGGCCGATTTAAACACACGTGAGTTTTTAGCAGAGATAGAGCAAGTAACCAGTGCATTACGCCGTGATATTGAAGCTAAAGAACGTCATATTGATCCAAGTCCTGAAGCGATTTTAGAACGTCGTAAACGTGTTTTAAGCGGTGATTTTGAGTTTTTTGTATATACCTATTTCCCGCACCATATGTGGCTAGATGATGGACAGAAACCATCTGAGTTCCAGGCTTATTTTAATAGTTGGCTACCAGAAGCATTAAAACTTAAAAACGGCTGGAAAAACTGGTTTGTTGCTCCACGTGGCGAAGGTAAAAGTACACTCAGCGTAAAAATCGCCCCTGTGTATGTTTCAGTATTGGCGCTGCTGCAAGACGCAGAAGTACGCCAAGAACTTGGGTTAGAAAAGCCACCACTGTTTATTGATTTTGTGATCTTGTTTGGTGCTGAAACCAAAATGCCAACCAAGACCCTTGAAGTCGTTAAAACCGAGTTGTTGAACAATAACAACTTAGCCTTAGACTTTCCTGAAATATGCGAAAAATCGCCAGTATGGAAGTTAGGCGAGTTTGTAACGGCCCAAGGTGTGCGATTTGAGAGCCGTGGTGCTGAGCAGGCTGTACGTGGTGCGTTCCACGGTGCAAGCCGACCTAAGCTGTTACTTTCTGACGATATCATTACCGATGCTGAAGCCAAATCACCCACAGAGCGTGAAAACCGCTGGCGATTCCTTGAAGCTTCAGTGCAGTTCTTAGGCCCACCCGATGGTACCGTAAAATTCTTAGGTGTGAACACCGTTCTTAATAACGATGACCCTATAAGCCGTGCAGA
Organism: Pseudoalteromonas sp. JSTW; assembly: GCF_013423925.1. Taxonomy (NCBI): domain Bacteria; kingdom Pseudomonadati; phylum Pseudomonadota; class Gammaproteobacteria; order Alteromonadales; family Pseudoalteromonadaceae; genus Pseudoalteromonas; species Pseudoalteromonas sp. JSTW. Next base: position 1,760,629 of record NZ_CP058972.1, on the reverse strand, counting down.
AGAAGCTCCTGGGCACATTGTTCACCGCTTTAAAGCAATTAAACAAATGCCTGAGCGCATGGACTTATGGGAGCAATGTCGCGACCTCATGGTTCATGATGATAAACGCTTTGAAAAGCGCGAAGCGGCTAAAGGTATTGCTGTTGCAACAGAAGATAAGCCTTCGTTTAAGTTTTGGATCAAGAACAAACGCGCAATGCTTAAGGGCGCTAAAACCAGTTGGCCAAGTGTACGTACACTCTACGATTTAATGTGTATGTGGGCTGCGAACAAGCGCGAGTTTAACCGCGAGATGCAAGGTATTGCTAAAAGCGATGAAGAAGCGATTTTTTATCAGTTTGATTTTTGGGTTGACCGTTTACACGATTGGGTACCATACGGTGCATGTGATCCAAGTATGGGTAAAACAGAAAAGTCCGACCCAAGCGCGATACTTGTTGGCTTTTATTCAAAAGACCTACAAAAGCTGCACGTTGAATACGAAAGCCGAAAAGTGCGCGGTACCAGCCGTTTACTTAACGACATAATACGCGCTCAAAAAGAATATAACTGCTTAGTGTGGGGCTTTGAGAATAACAACGCCTTTGACTTTATGCGAAGCCAGTTTATCACCAAAGGATTAGAGCAGGGCATTGCACTCCCTTTACGTGGTGTTACGGCCACATTACCAGCTGAAGAGCGTATCGGCTCACTCGAAACCTATGTGACCAATACACCTGCACAAATAGCCTTTCATTCACGCTGCCGTTTATTGCTCGACGAACTCGAAAACTGGCCAGAAAAACAAACAACACATCACTACGACTTGAGTTGTGCCTTAGCCATTTTATGGATGATATCAAGCACTGGCGCAGGCGGGATGCCTAGAGTCCGAAGCCGCAAAGTAACCAAACAAATAGGGGGCTATCATGTTTAAGTCTAAGCCACGCATTAATTCACGGGCTTATGGTGCCCTTGTTCGTATGTTTGACCAAAACCAATTGGACCCTGGCTTTTCATCGTTGATCACAGAGCTCCCAAACCCTGACCCGATTTTACGTAAAGCAGGTAAAAACACAGCTATTTATGAAGAAATAGCCCGTGACGCGCACATTATTGGTGAATTGCGCTCATTACGTAGCGGTTTATATAGCTTTAATACTGAGTTAGTTCCTGGCGGAACCGATGCGGCCAGTATGAAAAGCTACGAGTTAGCAAAACAGTTTTTTAAGCGTAAACCGTGCAAGCATACAGAGTGGGCCGATATGGATTGGCACAACTACAGTGCTATTTTACATGGTTTCAGTGTGACGCATTTGGGCAAGTTTATTAAACGTGATGGTACGTGGCAGCCTGAATACGTTGAAACATGGCGTAATAGCCGCTTTGCATTTAATAGTGATCACGAGCTGCTTGTTAAAACAAGAGAAAACCCGCAAGGCGAAGAAGTAGATCCGCGTCGTTGGTCGTGCGTTCGTCATATGCCTAGTGCAACAAACCCGTATGGTATTGCACTGCTAAGCAGCTGCTTTTGGCCGTGGATGTTTAAGCACGGTGGCTTTAAGTTCTTTGTTCAATTCTGTGAACGCTTTGGTGTGCCGTTCCCTGTAGGGAAATACCCTATTGGTGCAAAGGATGCTGATATAGACAGCCTTTTAAATGGACTTGCTAAGTTAGTACAAGACGGAATAGCCGCAATACCTGATGATACCAGTATTGAAGTACTTGAAAGTAAGTTATCCGGTGAACCAATTCCTGAGCGTTTAATTAATTTCTGTAATGCTGAAATGAGTAAGGCGCTCACCAGCCAAACATTGGCCACAGAGCAAAAGAACGGCGGCGCACGTGCTGCAAGTGAAACGCATGCAAAACGCGCTGGCGATAATCAACGCGCAGATAGAGCGCTTGTTGCTTCTTATCGCAATCAGATCATCAATACCCTTCACACTGTCAATTTTGAGGGTGGCGAGCCGCCGCAATTCATCTTTAAAGATAAGCGCGAAATTAATACCGATACGGTAAGCCGCGTTCGCGAGTCTGCTCGATTGGTACCTGTAAGCACTGACTACGTGTACAAAGAATTAGGCATTCCAAAACCTAAACCAGGTGAAGACATTCTAGAAGTACCTGATGACGGCCAAGGCATAGCCTCAGCTACTAAAAGCACTGAATTTGCGAAGTCTGATTCTGCTAGTACTGAAATTAGCGATGAGTTTGATGTGTTCGATTACGCTTCAAACGACACCATTGAAAAGATTTGGCATTTTGCCCAGGCATCAAAAGACCTGGACGAACTTAAGCAAAAAATAACCTCACAATTCCCAACTATCTCTGAGTCTGCTTTAGCACAAGTGGCTGAGCAAGCTCTGCAGTATGAGTTTATGGCGGGTATGAGCGAGGCTAATTCTAAAACTGTGGAGATAGACGATGAATAATATTCCTGAAGGTTACTTAAAAGACGGTAAAGGCAATTTAGTTGCAATTGCTAACGTTAAACAGACGGATTTGATCAAAGATGAGTTTGTACAAAAAGCCTGTGCGAAAGCACTCGAAATGCAGGAAAAATTAGCTGAGTTCAAACGTTCATTGATGGCTGAAGCTGACGACTTTATAGAGCTTTTAGCGCAAGAACATGGTGTTAGTTTAGGTGGTAAGAAAGGCAATACGCAGTTACGTTCATTCGATAACACTTTGCGCGTGAACATTCAAACACAAGAACGTATCGAGCTTGGCCCAGAGCTATCCCTTGCTAAACAGCTGATTGATGAGTGCCTAGATGAATGGACCGAAGGCGGCAATCAAAACATACGAGCCATTGTCAGTAAAACCTTTAATACCGATAAGCAAGGATCATTAAACCCGCAACGTATCCTTGCGTTACGCAAGCTTGAAATCACTGATGAAAGCGGTAAATGGCAAAAGGCGATGAATATCATTGCAGAGTCTGTAGGTGTTATCGATTCATGCCGTTTTATCCGCTTTTACAAGCAGGACGAGAAAGGCATTGAACAAGCTATTTCACTTGATATAGCAAAGCTGTAGCGGGGCGCTTATGTCTATTTCTAAAGAGCAATGGGACAAGGTTGAAAGTGAACTTTCAGGGATTTTTGGTAGTGCTTTATTTAAATTGGGCGATCATGAAATATCGATACAGCGTGTTAGAAAATCAGAGTCTACCACTGTATTAGCTGTTTATATTGATGGCTATATAAAAGGTGAATGGCACACAAAAGAAGAAACGCGTCCTGACTGTTTAGAACAAGTATGGCGAAAGCGCTATATCTCAATTTATAAACAGGCAGATATCAAACAGATTATTAAAATCTTTGGGAAACGCGAAGCTAAAAAACGCTACCCCAACTTAAATGAGAAAAAGGAATTTCTTGATTGTTATTTTACGACAGCTAAATCATTAGTTCGCCAATTCAAACGGATCAAAGGTATCGAATTAATGCTTATTGGTGGCGTACCTTACGAGTCAATGGAGGCTTAAATGGAACCAATTACAATTGCACTTGGCCTTGCTAAGCTAACTGGCCTAGATAAAAAAATAGGTAACTGGATAGGGGGCACAAATGGTGAAGCAGTTGCTTCAAAAGTCGTTGATATGGCCCAAACCTTAACGGGTTCAGGTTCACCAGAAGAAGCGTTAAACCGTATTAAAGACTCTGAAAAATTTGCGCATGAGTTAAGGACCACATTGCTCAATCGAGAGAAAGAACTTGACGAACTTGCGTTTAAAAACACCCAGAGTGCCCGCAATATGCAGATCCAAGCACTAAACCAAGATGATAAGTTTTCTAAACGATTCATCTATTATTATGCGTGGTTTTGGTCAATTACGACGGCTCTTTATATAGGTTTTATTACGTTTATGCCTATTCCTGAGAGCTCTACACGCTTTGCAGATACTATTTTAGGCTTTGTTTTAGGCACTGTTATCGCGTCAATATTGAATTTTTTCTTTGGTAATAGCCGTGATAACTCGCGTCGAAATGAGATTCAAGACATTCAACAGTCATTAAAAGAGCATTAAAATGGCTCTATCAGCTCCACAATATGGCGACCTTGTTAAATTCAAGGAAGCCATTTCACACTTTCAAGACAAAATTAAGCTGACAAGTGAGTCATATAAAGACTTACAGGGCTTAATTCATGCCAAAGCATTCACCGTTGCAGGTGCAACAGAAATCGAAATCCTGAATGAGCTATATACAGCAGTAGATAAAGCAATTAGTGATGGCGAGACTATATCGGACTTTAGAAAACGCTTTGATAAAATTGTTGATGATCATGGTTGGTCTTATAAAGGCAAGCGTGGCTGGCGCACTCAAGTAATTTACCAGAACAACAAAAATACAGCGCGAGCAGCAGGGCGCTGGGAACAACAGAACCGATTAAAAGAACGTAGACCTTATTTACTTTATCTCACTGCTGGTGATAGCCGAGTTAGGCCTGATCACAATAAATGGAACTATATATTACTGCCTGTAGACCATCCGTTTTGGGACACGCATTATCCGCCAAATGGCTATAACTGCCGTTGTAAGGTGGTTTCACTGAACAAACGTGATATTGCACGTATGGGCTTATCGATCACAAAACCAGAGTCTGTTAATAAGTTTATGCAGTCATTCAAGGTCGTCGATGCATCAACAGGTGAAGAACTAGATAAGTTACCTGGCATAGATCTAGGTTGGGACTATAATCCAGGTAAAGCGTGGTTAGGTTCTGACATAGCAGCTGGTAAGTCAGTAGTGAAGTTATCGAAAGAACTTCAACAACTAGCGGTACCGCAATTTAATGAAGCTGTTTTGAAGTCACAGCAATATTATAAAAAGCAGGTAAATTTAAAAGCAGCTCAGATTGCACTTAAAAAGCCGGTAGTCGATGGCCAAGAATTTACGTTAGGGCACTTGCCTGCATTTTTCTTAAACGAGTTGTCACGTAAAAATGCACCTATATATAGTAGCGCTGTTACGATTAGCAGCTCGCAAATTGAAAAGCTCTTAATCGGCCAACTGTCAGTTGAACAAGTACACCAGTTAATGAGCGCAATACAAAAACCAAATGCATACACTTATATAGATAACAAAATTAGAATGACGTACCAGGGCTTTATGATCACAATCGAACTGGGACCAAACTTTAATACAGTTGTAGCAGCAGAAAAGATTTAAAGATTGCTCGCTGAGAATATTTAAAGAGCGTTTAAAAGGCGTTTAAAGTGTGTTTAAAGAAAAGTTAAACGATCAGGAATGATCTAATTCTAAACGTAAAATGAGCAGGAATGATCGGGTAATGAGTCAGTTTGAACGGTTAGAGTCTAAAAACAAGCGTAATTCAAAAATCATGAATTTTCGGCTTGGGATTGGCAAAGGTCAGTATTTACGGGCGTTTCCAAAACACGAGGGCGAAAATCTCCATACCTCCATAATTCTAGAAATGAACAACCCCTTACAGAAGGGAAACACCGACAATATGACGGAAAATACAGAATTTAACATAATATAAATTATAGGAAGTAATGGTTTGTATCTATCTGAGCGCTGTCTTCAGTGATACTAAGTCCAATACTAGACGGTATCGGACATTAGGTGGTTGTTTTGCTATATAATCCATTTAATTATCGACTGTTTCTTGAGCTTAGGTATTGCATGGCATATATTAAAACTATCAAACTAAGATGTAACGATAAGATGTAAACAATATGGAATTTGTGAAACCGTTAGAACCCATTTTGATAATTGATGATATGCAAGATATCAGAGACTATCTCAATCAGATATTAACAGGCCTTGGCTTTGAAGATATTTTAGAAAGCCGAGATTTTGAATCAGCTAAAACAGTTATTGAAGAAAAATCGCCTAACGTCATCTTTCTCGATATAGAGCTCCCCAACACAGACGGCACAGAGATTTTAGAATACTTAAACGACAACTACCCACACACACATGTTGTTATGTGCTCTGGCCACAACAGTCTCGAAAATGTACAAAACACGTGGGAACTTGGCGCGAAAGGTTTTATTGCTAAACCATTTAACGCAAAAAAAGTCGATACTGTTATGAAACGTCTAGAATTGATGTAAACCATAACAAATTAAGAAGTTTATGAATTCGACTATTGAACGCGTTATAGATGACCTATCGACAGTAATATTTGGTAAACAACAACAAATTAAGTTGGCATTAGCCTGTTTATTCAGCCAAGGTCATTTGTTAATTGAAGACTTACCAGGTATGGGTAAAACCACTTTATCGCATGCACTTGCGGCGGTTTTAGGTTTATCGTATCAACGCATTCAATTTACCAGTGACTTACTTCCGTCAGATATATTAGGAACAAATATATTTGATGCCAAAGCACACACTTTTTCATTTCATCAAGGGCCTGTTTTTAGCCAAGTTGTGCTTGCAGATGAAATAAATCGCGCGGGTCCTAAAACACAAAGCGCTCTGTTAGAAGCAATGGAAGAAAAGCAAGTCACGGTCGACTCTGTTAAACACGCCCTGCCATCGCCTTTTTTTGTGATTGCTACACAAAACCCAGTAAATCAGTCTGGTACATATCCTTTACCTGAGTCACAGTTAGACCGCTTTTTTATGCGAATTAGTTTAGGGTTTCCTGATAAACAGGCTGAAAAAAACTTAATTTTGGGTTTAAATAATCGTAACTACGACGATTTACCCGTGCGTATAACAACTGAGCAACTCTCTATTATTCAAACAGAAATTACTCAGGTCACACTCAGCAATGCCGTTGTTGATTATATTTTAGAGTTAGTTGCATTTACTCGCCAAGACAAGCACTTTGTTAATCCTTTATCGCCAAGAGCATCTATTGCGCTTTCTCGTGCAGCTAAAGCATGGGCCTACATTGAAGGACGTAATTTTGTTTTACCTGAAGACGTTCAAGCGGTGTTTGCAAGTGTGACCGACCATCGTCTTGGGTTGAATAAAGATGACAGTGCTTATGCACTAAAACATGTTCCTGTTAGTTTGTAAAAGATGCTTAAGCGCCCTACTTTTGTAACTCGTTTTACGCACTTTTTTATAAATAAGTTATTAAAAAACAAGCATAAAACAAACGAGATTACACTTCGTCATAATACAATTTACGTTTTGCCATCGCGCTTAGGGGCTAAATTTTTATTTGTGGCACTGTTAAATTTTGTGATGGGTATTAATTATCAAAACAACCTTATTTTAGCGATGGCGTACCTTATGGTTGTTTTATTAGTATTCGCCATTTTAACGGGTTATAAAAATCTACGTGGTCTCATTGTAAAGTTTAATCACGTAATGCCATGCTATGCACCCAATCAACCAAGCGCTCATTTTTCTATAAAAGCTAAGAGCGCGTGTCAAGGTGTTGCGCTTGGATATAAAAATACAAAATCACAGCTCATTGATGTAGGTAATAACGAAGTAGTAAATACGCATATTTCGTTAAACTTAGACAAACGTGGGCGTTATCGCTTCGAAAAAGTCCAAATTTATAGCTCTTTTCCTTTTGGGCTTGTGTCGGTATGGAGTTATATTCAGCCCAGTGATGCAATTTATATATACCCAGAGCCAATCGATGACCCTAGTTTAGTTTTTGACACACTGGAATTAGGCGATAGCGAAGAGCATGAAAGTCAACAAAAGCCGGGATCGGATGATTTTCACCAACTGTCTCCTTTTATCCCAGGTACAGCACTTAATAAAGTATCTTGGAAACACTACGCAAAAACTCAGCAGTTACTCAGCAAGGAGTTTACGAGTCATTCGTCTGCCAAAATGGCACTTAACTTTAATAACTTAAACGGCAATACTGAAACTAGGCTCAGTCAACTATGTTATTTAGTCAATAAGCTCACTGAACAGCACGTTACATTTTCTTTAACGTTGCCAAATAGTGAGGTTGCTTCGGGTTGCGGTTTAAAACATCAAAAATCGTGCCTTCAAGCGCTGGCGGAGTTTTAAATATGCTGAAGATGCATAATGCAGGCTTAATAAATTCGGCACTTTCATTCATATTCATCATTATGAGTGGATTTTTGTTTACTGAGGTCCCTGCTCTTTTTCTCGCCATTTTAATTTCTTTAAGCTGCCTTAATTTATTTATTGGAAAGTTCTATAAAAAGCTCAATGGTAAGGTGGCTAATATTTTAGCTGCGGCTTGTCTAATCGCTTTATTTGTTGTTGTCGGTGTGTCTGACACAGTTAAGTTATTTGTTTCAATGATGCTACTTGCAAGTACATTTAAACTATTGCAAGCGCGAACAACCAAGCAATATCAAACCGTGTGTTTACTCGTGTTTTTTAACTTATCGACCCTGTATCTCTTTCATCAAGGTTTACTCGAAACATTGCTGGTAAGCAGCTTATATATCGTTAATTTTGCAGTCCTTGGCTATTTAGACAGCCCTAATAGCTTTAAAACGGCAAATAAACAGAGTGTTAAGACCATTTTGTTCGCTTTACCTATTGCTGCATTTCTAATTTTATTTTTACCAAGACTTCCTGCTTTTTGGCAATTACCGGGACCAAAGCTTGCTAAAACAGGTTTGTCTGAACAGGTAAACCCGTTTTCTATTGCCAAATTGGCAGAATCAGACGAGCTAGTTTTTAGAGTTGAAGAGCCTAATAATACAGCTCTGCAGCCCCCCTATTATTGGCGAAGCCTTATTCATGATGAGTTTAATGGTAACGAATGGTCAATATCGGACATTTTAAGATCTCAACAGTTTAACCTTACTCGCAAGCCAGTTGCCCCTCAAAACTACGTTCAATATCAAGTTATTGCAGAGCCTTCATCGGCTAATTGGTTATATGGTTTGGGGTATGCAACAAGTGATAATACGGCTGTAGTCTCCACCTATAATGGTTTGCTAAAACGCAAAGGCAATTTAAATAAGAATATAAAATACACCGTTAAAAGCGGCTCATTAAATAATGTTGTTCTGTCTGACTTTGAAAAAAGACTCTATACGCGACTTCCTGGCAACGTGAACCCTAAAACGCGCACACTGTCATTATCTCTCGCTGAAAAAAATACCAACGAAGAAGCCTATTTTAATGCTTTATTGCGCTATTTTAATGAACAAGCATTTAGCTACACACTCACACCAACAGCAATGACTGGCGAGAATACAATTGACCAGTTTGTATTTGATAATAAACGTGGCTTTTGTGGACATTACGCAAGTACAGCAGCCTTTATGTTCAGGGTTGCCAAAATTCCTGCGCGTGTAGTTTCAGGTTATTTAGGCGGCGAACAAAAGCAAGGTTCAACACTCAACGTTTATCAATATGATGCCCATGCCTGGGTAGAAGTACATTTTAATAATGCGTGGCATGTGTTTGATGCAACCGCGGTTGTTGCTCCAGAGCGGTTAAATGGCTCGTTATCACAATTAAGCGAATTAAATGAAAGCTTTAATGAAAATTTAGGATTTGGCCTAAAACGCTGGAGTCACTTTAAAGCAATAAATTGGCTTAGAAATCACCTTGAAGAGTTAGATTATAAATGGACGAATTGGGTGCTGACATTTGATCAGCAATCACAACAAAACTTTTTAAAATCATTATTTGGAAATAAAGCGAACTGGATAACGCCACTTGTAGTTTTGGTTACGCTAGCCTTTATTTTTCTAGGTTACTTTTTCTATTCAAAGCGCACGCCTCTCTCTAATGAGCCACTTATTAACGAAATAGAACAGCTTTACCGTTGGGCGAATAAACAGGGTATTGAAACCGATGTCACTCTTACTCCTTTGCAAAACATTGCAAATATAAAAAAACAAAAGCCCCATTTATCCAGCGTATTGGCTAAATTTGAACAGATAATCATCGAAGTGCGCTATCAACAGCTCGCATTTACTCAAAAACGTAAAACCACTGCTCGAGTTCTGTTAAACTCGCTCAAAACAGCAAAATAGAGAACAATATGAATGCAGTAATTGTTGGCGTTATATTAATGCTGGTACTAACACTTTGCCGTATTAATGTCATTGTCGCGATGACACTAAGTGCCATTGTTGCCGGTTTAACGGCTGGGCTTGGCTTGTCAGATACGCTTAATGCATTTAACGAAGGGTTATCGGGCGGCGCTGAAATAGCACTAAGTTACGCAATGCTAGGTGCATTTGCTGTGGCTATTTCTAAGTCAGGGTTAACACGTATTTTAGCAGCCAAATTGCTCAAGCAAGTGAATGATAACAGCCACAAAGGCGAAACAACCCTAAGCTACTTAATTTTAAGCATCATATTATTGTGTGCAATTTCGTCGCAGAACTTAGTCCCGGTACACATCGCGTTTATTCCTATATTAATTCCCCCGTTACTTATTGTATTTAACACGCTGCGATTAGATAGACGTGCCATTGCCTGTATTTTAACTTTTGGTCTTGCAACCTCTTATATGGTTCTTCCGTATGGGTTTGGTGGAATCTATTTATATTCAATTTTACATAAAAACCTCACTGAAAACGGTTTAGAACTTGTGAATACACAAGTCCCTATCGCTATGATAATTCCTGCGCTTGGCATGTTAGTTGGGTTAATTATCGCGGTATTTGTTAGCTACAAAAAGCGACGTCATTATGAGGCTCACGCCCTAACAGAAAAACAGCAAGACGTTGTTATCGAACAACCAAAAAAGGTATTGGCTGTTGGTATTGCTGCCGTACTTTGCTCGTTGCTTGCTCAAAATGTGAGTGGCTCTATGATTCTAGGTGGCCTTGTTGGAGTTATGATATTTAGTCTGTTTGGTATTGTTAAGTGGGAGCAGAATAGCGACGTTTTTAGTAAAGGTGTAGCCATGATGGCAATGATTGGCTTTATTATGATTTCGGCACAAGGCTTTGCTTCCGTTATGAAAGCAACTGGCGACGTTACCTCATTAGTAAGCTCTGCTGTTGGTATGATAGAAGGAAACAAACCGCTTGCCGCTGCACTCATTTTATTAGTTGGCCTATTGATCACCATGGGCATTGGTAGTTCTTTTTCTACGGTGCCAATTATAGCGACCCTTTTTGTACCTCTGTGCTTAGAACTTAACTTTTCTGTTATGGCAACGGCTGCACTTGTTGGTACTGCTGGGGCATTAGGTGATGCGGGCTCCCCTGCTTCTGATTCTACCTTAGGACCAACCTCTGGATTGAACGCCGACGGCCAACATGATCATATTTGGGATTCAGTGGTACCCACATTTATTCACTTTAATATTCCGCTACTGATATCGGGTTGGATAGCAGCAATGGTACTTTAAATTAAAACACTGTACTGCAACTTCAAAAGTTATTCAGCCAGTTAAAAAGACGTTAGCCCTGCATATGTGGGGCTTTTTATTATATTGCTACGGGCAATTTTAAACACTTTTTTGCTTTTCTCTTAAATTACATCTTCTGCTATCCCCTGTTTAATTGAAGGTAAAGGATTCATAAGTGCTGAGTAATACATATTACAATATATAGTATGATGTGTTCTTTCTGGTTAATTAAATAAGTACCCGCAGGTACTTATTTATTTTAGCTATCTTTGAGTGTGTTAGCTGTCGAAACCGTAGATCATTTTATCACACACAACCGGTGTTGGTCTGTGGTTATCATCAACCGCTACAAACGTAAAGCTACCCGAGATAGCAAGATGCTTATCGTCTTTATGCATCCTCTCTAAAAATATCTCTACGTCTACTTTTAGGCTGGTATTACCAACATAGACTACTTTAGAGATAAGTTCTGCAAATGTACCGGCAGGAATCGCTTCTTTAAAGTCAACACGGTCAGACGAAATCGTTACTAAAGGTTTACGACAAAAACGAGTTGCAGCAATAAAAGCAACTTCATCCATCCACGCTAACGCGTCACCACCAAATAAGGTGTTGTGATGGTTAGTGCGGCCAGGAAATACTGTTTTTGTTACCGACGTTGTTGAGTCAGCAATACGCTGGGCAATAATAGCGTCACGATCGATTTGTTGTGTCATAGTCTCTACTTTTCATTAGCTAATGTGTCTTGCATCATTAGCGCAGGGTCAAGGCGTTCATTTTTCCAATTAAAACGCCAGTCTAAATGGGGTCCTGTTACTCGGCCCGTTGCACCTATCTCAGCGATTTTATCGCCTCGGGTAATGGTATCCCCTACTTTTACATCTAATTTGCTTAAATGAATATAAGTCGAAGTCACACCATGGCCATGATCAAGAATCAGCGTGCCACCAGAGTAATATAAATCAGGCTCAGCAAAAACGACGGTACCACTGACAGGCGCATACACAGGGCTGCCAGTTTTATTTGCGATGTCTAAACCAAAGTGTGGTCTACGTGGCTCACCGTTAAAGTAACGCTGGCTGCCATACACACCCGAAATACGGCCTTGTGCTGGCTTATAAACCGGATCTAAAAAATAACGGAGGTCAGAATTAACTTCTCGCGCTTTTCGTACAGCAACCGCTTCACGAGAAATTCGCTCTGATACCTCTTTGGGCGGCGAAACATACTTTTTTGCCACGCCTGTAATTTTGTCAATCTTGTATTCGCGCTTTGTAATAACAATGGCTTGCTCATGCTCGACACCGTCATTATCAACCCACGTTAATGTGTGCTCTGTGTCTGCGTCACGGCCAAAACCAAATACAAATTCACCTTGAGGCGACAATTTTAAGTTTTCACCGTTAAAACTCACACTTTTAACGTTTTCAAGTTGGCCTGTGACTAAACCACCTTGAGTTAAATGTCCTTTTAGTTCAACCGCATTTACATGTATAGACAACAAACTTGCCAACGCGGTTAGCAGTAATCCTTTACGCATAGCTAATTGATCCTTTGCCGACCCCTTCGTACGCAGTGATTTTCACCTCAGACTCTGGGTATTCGTTTTTAACTTGCGTGCTAAGATAGTCAGCTATGCATTCAACCGTGGTATCGCACGGTAAAATGTCGCAACGCGATTTAGCAATGGCCATTTCAAAGTAGCCTTGCTGCGATGTATACGCAAAGCACACATCGTTATCTTCTGCTGTAACATGTTTTAACTCTGCTTTGCTGACTTCGTCTTCAGCTGTCGCTAAATAAATATCTTCCCATTTATCGGCCCACTCTTTTTGCAAACGCGGCATAGCCATGCCATCAAGGCTAATACCAATTTGCGAACGGTGACCATGAATAATGCGCTGACAATTGCCATCATGCTTTTTAAGACCATGGCTGTAGTGGTAGTAAAAACTTTGGCTGCGCTCAGGGTATAAATTAATTTCAATTTTTTCGATGTTGCTAGGCAATTGCGGCATTATCGTTTTAATTAAAAACGCGGTCACTGAGTGCTCATCAATCACGTCGGCATCAATTAAACAAAAGGCTTGGTTTGGTGCGCTCATCGCTAAGTGATGGTTGTCACCAAAATGACAATCTAATACGTTGTGCTCATCGTGTTGAGTGAGTGAACCGTTTAGTTTCGCAGGCACGGCAAGTTTGTGATCAATACATTCATCAATAATGCCTTTGATTTGTTTTTTAACTAAACCAAAATCAAGCACCATAGACTCATCATTAAGTTGGCCATGCAGGGTTAAATCAACAATCCAGCTCTCGCCAACTGCGCCGCGTTTATTACACAAGTAAGAAAAATCAATCACTGTCAGTGAGTTTACAAAAAGGATCATAAATTTCCTTTAGACTGGTTAAAGAATCACAGCAATTATAATGATTTTTAATACACAATGCGCGGTTTTATCTCCCTTTAACAGCAACAGTTTAATTAAATGGTCATAAAACAAACGAAAAATAGCAAAAAATTAACTGCTCCGAGTTGTTTAGCGTACAAGTGTACGCTAAAGTACGGGGCAATTTCTAAGCGATGAAAAAGAGTTATGGAACCTAAAAACAGCTATACAAAAGAAGAATTGGTCCTTTGTGGTCAAGGTGAAATGTTTGGCGAAGGCAATTGTCGTCTTCCAAGCGATAACATGTTAATGATGGATCGCATCGTTTCTATCACTGCCGATGGTGGTGAACACGGTAAAGGTCAAATCGTTGCTGAACTTGATATCAACCCTGATCTTTGGTTTTTCGACTGCCACTTTAAAGGTGATCCAGTAATGCCGGGTTGTCTTGGTTTAGATGCAATGTGGCAATTAGTTGGCTTTTTCCTTGGCTGGTCAGGTGGCCCTGGTCTTGGTCGTGCACTGGGTGTAGGTGAAGTTAAATTTACTGGTCAAATCTTACCAACGGCTAAAAAAGTAACTTACCGTTTAGATATGAAGCGTGTTATCAAGCGTAAATTGTTCATGGGTATGGCTGACGGTACTGTAGAAGTAGACGGTCGTGTAATCTATGAAGCAAAAGATCTTAAAGTAGGTCTTTTCCAAGATACAACTGCATTCTAATAACCCCATAATGCAGAAACAAAAAAGCCCCTTTTGGGGCTTTTTTGCGTAAATAAGATGCCTATTTTAAGTTTTGAACATATTTCGGTTTTCTATTGCTTCTCGCCATCCACCTAACCATTCTGATTTAGGATCAATTTGTTGATAAGGGCATTGTTCTTTGGAACGGCCTGCCAAGCCTGCTTTATAACCTTGAGAATGAGCTCTTTCTAAACGATCTCTTTTCTGTCTCTTCATAGGTAATATCCTCACCTTTTATATTTATAGATATGTAGCGAAATTGACATCTACATTTAATGAATAGTTAATAAAACTGTTAAATTCAAATGACAAAAGCAATTAAATAAATTGACAATGAGTAACGTGCTGATGATCAACTGAATTAACATTTAAAACCTTTAAGTGGTCATACCTCTATATTTCAAACCACCTATAAATACAGTAAAAACGAGCTATAAATTGCATAGCCATTATTTGTGACACAGGCTATTTCAGTAAAGTTCCCCATTAATTTGTAATTATGACATTTTTATTATGATTACAATTTAAACAACAAATTGCTTGCATGTTAAAAACCGATCGGTCTAATATTGAGCTATGGAAACAAAAATAATACAGCCAAGCCGTCGTGGCAGGCCCCCAAAAATTGAGCGCACAAATGCAGATACCCGCGCACTGCTAATTAATACAGGGTTAGCTGTATTAACTGAAAAAGGCTTTAGCGCCACAGGTATCGATTTAATTTTAAAGTCGGCGCAAGTGCCTAAAGGCTCTTTTTATCATTACTTTAAAAGTAAAAATGATTTTGGTTTAGCCTTAATTGATGCTTACGACAGTTACTTTCAAGCAAAGCTTAAACGCCATCTCACTAATAGCGCCATTAGTCCACTTGAACGCGTTGTTTTATTTGCTAACGATGCCAAACAAGGCATGGCAAAATATGCGTTTAAACGAGGGTGCCTTATTGGCAATCTTAACCAAGAGCTCAGCCACCTTGATGACGCAATGATAGCCCGCATTAAACAAGCGTATACGCATTGGCAGCAATTAGTTGAGCAGTGTTTAATTGAAGCGAAAGAACAAAAACAAATCGCAAAATCAACAGACTGCAAAATGCTTGCTGAATTTTTTTGGATTGGCTGGGAAGGTGCCGTTATGCGCTCAAAGCTTGATAAATCAAGCGAACCCCTTACCCTTTATACAGCACAATTTTTACGTTTAATCTTATAAAGCCGTTATAAATCAATTAACGGTTTTAATTTAACCATTAAAAGACGATCGGTCTAAAAGGAGTCAACCATGACAACATCAGCCAAATCGATAGTTATAAATAAAGATGATCAAGGCTATCACGCCAATTACACAGATTTTCCTGTTGAGAGCATCCACCAGCATAATGTTAATATTGATGTTGACTACAGCACCCTCAATTATAAAGATGCTCTGGCGATAACGGGTGCAGGACCAGTGGTAAGACAATTTCCTATGATCCCAGGTATTGACCTTGCAGGCACGGTTAGCGAGTCCGATTCTGACGAATTTAAACCGGGCGACACCGTATTATTAAATGGCTTTGGTGTTGGCGAAAAGTATTTAGGCGGTCTTAGCGAAAAAGCCTCAATGAAGAGCGATTGGCTTATTCCCCTCCCCGCTAATTTAACCCCTAAACAAGCAATGCAAATTGGCACCGCAGGCTACACCGCAATGCTGAGTATTATTGCGCTAGAAAAGCACGGTATTAGCCCACAAAGCGGCGAAGTATTAGTGACTGGAGCAAATGGCGGAGTGGGAAGTTTTGCCATCTACTTACTCAATAAGCTCGGTTTTGACGTTGTAGCAACAACGGGTCGTATGAACGAGGCCGAACACTTACAAAAACTCGGAGCAAAACATGTTTTATCACGCGATGAGTTCTCCACTGCCGGTAAACCACTTGCCAAAGAGCAATTTGCGGCAGCCATTGATTCGGTAGGTAGTCATACACTGGCAAATGTCTGTGCATCAATTAACTATGGTGGTGTTGTTACAGCCTGTGGTTTAGCACAAGGCATGGATTTCCCAGCAACCGTTGCGCCATTCATTCTTCGGGGTATCAGCTTAATAGGTATAGACAGTGTTATGCGCCCTAAAGCTGACCGTATCGAAGCATGGCAACGTCTGAGCGAGTTAGTTGAGCCTGAGTATCTAGATACAATTTCGCGAGAAATTCCATTATCAGACGCCATTAGCCATGCTGATGCGTTATTAAAAGGCGAAATACGTGGCCGTGTTGTGGTTAACTGTAAAGAATAACCACTCAAAATACAGTTTCTTGCTTCGTTAGGTATAAAACTAGGGTAAAGGCAATTATACTTACCCTAGTTTTGAGAAATACCGGACAGTCAAATGAGTAATAAAGAAATTTTCAGCAATAACCCTCTACAGGGTGTGGGCATTGAGCAGGTTGTCACTGAACTTGTTGACCAGTATGGCTGGGAATTACTCCATGCCTACCTGCGTTTAAACTGCTTTAAAAATAACCCTGATGTAAAATCTGCCGTTAAGTTTTTGCGAAAAACTCAATGGGCGCAAGAAAAGGTCGAGAACTTTTATCTATACCGCCTAAAAAACTTACCGCGCCCTGATGACGTTAACTACGAGCTACCACCACGCGATCGCGTGATCCCAGCAGATCAAAAACCCGGTGAGCCGTGTGAGCTTAGTTTTACTGATGCAAAACGCATTCATGAGAAAAAAGAAGCGAAACAAAAAGCCCGTGCGCGTAAACAGCGTTCAAGCGCAAGTAACCCTTGGGGTAATTAATCTAGCTTCATGTTTTAAGTTTAAATGAGCCGTTTTTAAGAGCGGCTTATTTAGGTTGTTTCTCTGCTTTTTTCACGACTAATCAAAAGTAGTTGTTAAAAAGTATCTGTTAAAAAAGTACTAATCAAAGTTCCAATCAATTTAAGTCAATTTGTTAGACGTTTTCGTAAAACCCACATCGTTATTTCTTCCTTGGTTTATAAATATCTGCTCAGTCTTTAATAGCATCGGCCCGTGTATTAAGTGACATAAACAGATACACCTATTTTAAAGAAAATAGTTCACTTTATTAGATAGCCTTTACGTATCATGGTTTAAATTTCAATGAAGGTTGATTATGATTACTACACTACATTTATGTTTTTTCACCTCTCACTTTTCAAAGGACATGTATGTCTGACTACAATGAATCGCCAGAACAAATCGCAAATGCGACACAAGATTATGTAATGCAACAAACAATGCTGCGTATAAAAGATCCTAAGCCTTCATTAGAGTTTTACCAAAACGTTTTAGGAATGAAACTATTAGGCAAGTACGATTTTCCAGCAATGGAATTTACACTGTACTTTTTAGGCTATGAGCAAGCTATACCAAAAGGGACTGATAAAGAAAAAGCACAGTGGGTATTTCGCCGCCCAGCGCTTATAGAGCTTACACATAATTGGGGCACTGAAAACGACGACAGCTTTGAGGGTTACCATAATGGTAATAACGAACCCAAAGGGTTTGGTCATATAGGTATTAGCGTGCCTGACGTATACGCAGCCTGTGAACGCTTTGCTAAATATGATGTTGAGTTTGTGAAAAAGCCTGATGATGGCTCAATGAAAGGCTTAGCCTTTATTAAAGACCCAGATGGATATTGGATAGAAATACTCTCCGCTGAGGGGATCACTGAGATCATAGAAGCTCAGAAGCCATAAAACTTTAACATTCAAAAACCTGCAATATGCAGGTTTTTGTTTAATGTGGCGTTAAGCATAAAAATAGCTAACAATCCGTAATCTAATAAGACGCAAACCCATAACCAGCATCATCACTGGACACTGTCACTGAAAGCGTTTCATCAGCGCTTTCAAAAACCAAAAAATTAATAGGCTTACAACAAACTTGGCAATCTTCTATGTATTGCTGATCAACATCAGCGGGGTCTAATAATACATCAATGTATTCACCACAATACGGACACGCAATCGTTTTTTCAGTTAATTGATTCATCAGTACGACTCCCTATTATTGAGCTCTATACTAAATAGATTGTTATTCTCTCTATGCTTTTCAACATAACCACCTTATTAAGTATCAAAAATACCTATTAAGTAAGCTTAGTTGCTATAAACTACTCACTTTTAGGCTTGCGCAGTTTAGATAAAATAAGACTATCAATATCATTACTAACGCTTCCTATGCTGCTATTGGTAAGTATTACGTAGCCTCTATTTTGGTCTGTAATCGACCGTGTTAACGCTATCCACCCTTGGTTAAATCCAGCGAACCCTAAACTTTTATTTTCTGAATCGACAACATAACTCATACTCCAGCGACCCCCTGTATTTGCTACAGGTGTAATCATTTCTTTAATTAAAGCTTGTGATATAAGACGAGAGCCATTGTATTTATTTTCCTTATTTTTAAGCACGGCTAAATTAAATCGTGCTAAATCAATAGCAGTTGTTTGTAAACCCGCAGCGGCTTGCTCAGCAAAGTAGATCATGGATGTTTTCTTTGCATTTTCATCATACGGTGTTGCTGATTTACTCATAACAGCACGTGTTACATTAAATGTTGAGTTATTCATTCCGAGCGGCTTAAGTACATTTTTCTGCATATAGTCTTCAAAACTTAAACCCGATACATCTTCTATGAGTAACTGAACAATAGAGTACCCACCACCTGAGTATGACCATTTTGTATTTGGTGTATGTATTAATTTTACATCGCCTGCACCATTATTCTTGCCATTTAATGAATCTACAATCGAAGGAACATCTGTCGGTGAGCCCCAGCCAGAATAAGGACCGAGAGACAAGCCCGATGTATGCGACAGAACATTTCTTAACGTTACATTTTCAGTTCCAAACTCAGACTTAGATATCTTCCAGCGTTTTAAATAATTATCTATTGGTTTATCAAGTTCAACCTTACCTTGATCCACCAACTGCATAACCCCCCACGAAGTCACTACTTTTGATATTGAGCCTACATTAAACATGGTATTTTCTGTAATGGCTTTTTGACTTTCAATATCTGCAAAGCCATAAGAAAGAAATCCGGTAACCTCTTCGCCTTGAACAAAGGCAACGGCAACACCAGGGGCTTTATGCTTATCTAAAATCTTTGGTACAGCCTGATCAAGCTCGGCTTTTAGTTCTGAGAAATAAGTCGCGTCAGCTGCTTGAGCATTACTAATAACGAAAAAAACAATAAAAAATAATAATTTATTCATAACATCCCTTTTGAAACACTAAATAACGCAAATACACGCTTCTAAAGTAAGAATCTCTTATAATAAAAACAACCTAATATTAATTATTTAAGTAAGTTCCTATAAATATTTACAGCAATATCTAATAACCTTGGTTTTTTGTTAATCTCACGCCATCAACAACCATTACCCATTCGTCACCAACCAAATGTGGTGCTTCTGTCACATCGAAATTAGAGGTTAAAAAAGCCACACCTACTACAAAGTCGTCTCCTATAAACTCTTTTAACGGCGCGTTTATAGATGTTGACCCACCATCTTGGACCCTCTCATATACCACCGTACCGTCTTGATGGATAAGCAAGTACATTTCTTTGCTTTCCCACTCACCTACGTAAGATAACTTATCCGCTGGCAAAGGCTTGCTACAAGAAGTCAAAGTAAGCACAGCTAAAACTAGTAAAATAAACTTTTTCATTTCTACCATTAAGATCCCACCGAAAACCTGTCTTAAAAGAGCTTAATTTTGCTTTTATCGTTGTATTAATTAAGATCTATTTCAGGGTGATCTTTTATACCGTACATTTCTTCCATTAACTTTTTATAAAAATCGAGTGGTGGCATTTTCATTTTTGCTCGACGTTTATCAACATTGGCCTTGTCTTCAATAGGACTAAATACAATTTGACCCTCTATTAAGTCAGCCTGAGTGCCATAGAGTTGCTTGTTGCCCTGAGCAATAAGGACCCTATCAGTTAGTAGGGCAAGTTGCTGTCCCGTTATACCTTCATTATTTAAATATGATGTCTCTAAATACGGAAGCATTTTTGCTTTAAATTCAATATCTGATGAATGCTGAATTATTAAAAAAGCAGCACTCACTCCTTCATCACCGACTAATTCTTTTGTAAGCCATGAATGTTCTTTGATAATAGCTTTTAGCTTAGTTGTATTAGCTTCATCTATTTTCTTTAGCTGGTTTATGAGTTCTTTGGGGGGATTTTGCCAGCCAACTTTTCCTATTTTATTGCGGATACTTTGATCTTGAATTTCCATTTGCATTAATTCCTTTTTTAGTTGTGTATTGCTTTCAGCTAAAGTAAAAAATGGAATAAATAAGATAAGTATTAAATAACGCATAATTTTCTCTTCCTTGTAAAATGAGTTTTATCGCTGTGGCATGAACGACAACCGATTTAACTATAAACAGCGTTGTAATAAGGGTTCAGAGCGACCGCTATTGTAAACGCTATTTCTAGGCAAAGTTCTTCCATGTTTCTCCAATCTGTATAACTGCCAGTTAAAATTCACACTAGCAAGGCGTGTTATGTTGTTTTTAGATGCAATTTTTTTGATTGATTTAAAATAACGACCGCAAACACGATTTCTAATGCAGCCCCTGTAAACGCACCAATTACAAAATGACTTGCGAAAAATATGCACAGCGCGCCAGATATCATAAGCAGAGCCCCTAAAATCCAATACACTTTTGTGCCATATAAAGTATTGAAAATTAAATAACGTACACCAATTATCATTAGCATAATTGGATAAAACCATTCAGGCTTTAACGTTGCTACAGCAAAGGCAATAAACAACCCAACAAATAAAATTATCGTACTTTCTAAAGCAAGTTTTCCGAGCGGATTTTTAGCATTATGTTTTCCTGAACGCTTCAGTGCTTTTGATAAAAATATAGCGATAGGATGTATAAACATGCCACCAAAAAAAAGCGCGAGCATGCTTGATTGATATGAGTATTGAAGTGCAACTATCCCCGCTAAACACCAGATAACCCCAGATGCTAAAACGCCGGTTCCGCCACCACAGTAAGAAGTATTCATATCTTTTTGTGCATCTTCAAATGTCATAATTACTCCTTACATGCCCTTTAATACCCAACCACTTTACTGCTTCATAACGCATTTTATGGCTTGTTTTTTATACACCCATCTTTCTACACATAAACATCTTTGTAAACACATAATTAAAAAGCATATTTAGACTTCGTAAATCCATTTCAAAACAGTGTACTTAATATTATTGGGCACAAGCACTCACAACTGTATATAAACACAGTATCATGTAGATTACCGTGCCTGCACCTAAAACCCATCAATTAAAACTAAGTCTTAAGCCAATTTTGCTCCCTTTAAATTAGTGCATTGCATGTAAGAAAATTGTACCAATTCGCTAAATTAAGTACTCTTGAGGCAATAAAACAGCGTTGATACCAAAATGATTTTCTATTACTTCGGATTGATATTGGTATTAGTAATGGCTAAGTGAGCGGTAAAACAACTTACGCGACGTCTTTATAACGTGGCAGGTAAAAAAGTGAGCTCTGTATTTTGGCTTTGTTTGACTATGTTAAGCCCAGCGCATTAAAGAGCGACTCTTTTTGGATCCCGTGGGTAGAATTCATCGGGTTGTTTGGCACATAAGTCAAATTCACGGGTGTTTTTATACGGGAGTTTCATAAAACCAGCAACGCCTACATCGGTAATGCTAACAGCATATTGCATCAACTTACTAAGTAAGCGCTTAAATTCAGGTTCTTTACTGGCGTCAAGTAAGCGGTAGTAATGGTGAATTTTCATTCTATCTGGCAAAGCTTCAAAAATGATACAGCCTGTGTGATGTATTTGGTTTAGCTCAAATACGCATTTAATCACTTTTTTAGGCAGTTGTAGTTGCTCATCAGGGTCTTTGCCGTCTTCAAAGTACGAGTGTGGTCGCGTTACATCAGAGGCCTGTACATCCATCACTTCGTAATCAAGTTCTGGTAAATGTTCAAACTTAAAGGCCCCTGTGCCGTCACGTTCTAATTGAATAGTTTTACGCGCATCGAATAAGCAACACTTAAACAGGCCTTTTTGTTCAATACCTTGAGCAAGCATCACGGTATTATTTATAGCGTCTGTAAAAGCAGTGCCTAAGCTTTCATCATGCAAAATTAAGGATGACTCAACAAACACAGAGTTTTCTTTCCAGTGAAAACTTAAGCCCCCTACTACCGGGTATTTAGCTAATCGACTGATTGCAGCCAAAAATGCTTTTTCGGTATCGCCGGTATCAAATAAGAACTCTTTATAGTATCTATCAAGCTGTGCATCATTTACATCGAGCAGTTGTTGATTATGATCAGCTTGGCGCAAAAACTGTTTACGCGAGCTGTATACTACGGTATCAGGGTGCTCGTCTATGTCGCTAAACCAGTAGGGAATATAGGGGCGTATCACCTCACGCGGCAGCTCTGGTAAATATGCTTTAGCCATGGTTGGCATATTACGCATAAAGTAATCGCCCGCACCATCTCGCGTTGCTTTATCTTTTGAAAGCATGCCATCAATTACCCGTGCAAGCTCAATGGGTAAGTTAAGACTGGTGGCAGGAATAACTTTTGCGCCAAAGCGGCATGATTGCGCAGATGCTAATGCATACAAGGTTGATGCAACGCCTTGCTCGTCAAATCGTGGCGATGATTGACCGCCCGACATCTGCTCATCACCAATAAAGTACACATCGCCCATACGTGCGTTGGTGGTGCTTATATCTGCCGACATTAAATCCATAAAATTGCTGGCAACCGGATTCCCTTCACTGTCGATTTGGGCATACACAGAACTGCCCCAATCAACCAAAGATAATTTATTACTTTGTTCGTCATACACGATATTAGAAGGCTTAATATCACCATGCACAATGGGTTGTGGGCTAATGCCATTTTTGTGCTCACGCAAATCAACCAGTACATTCCTGAGCTTAAGCGCTAGCGACATAATTTTTGCTGCACTAAAACGCCCTTGCTTGATGGATATTTTTTCTAAATCTTCGCCAAGGGCGCGTTCCATCATTAAGATGCCTTGCTTTTTTATTCTTTCAAAGGCGTAAAACTTCGGCACCAAGGGGTTATTTACTTGAGAAAGCATGTAAGCTTCGTCTTCTAGGCGGTCGCGAACGCTTTGTGCCAGTGTTATCCGCGAAAACTTAAATACCCACGGCACGCCTTCATCATCAATCCCCGCAAAAACAAAGCCAAATGCCCCTGAACCAATTAGCTCAACCTGCGTGTAACCAAGCAAGGTTAATTGCTTAATACATATGTTGAGCCATCGACGGTGCTTTTTTGCATCATGGTGAGACAGTAAGTATACAGACTGTTCTTCGTTGATATAAAAATTGCGGATTTGTTTGGGATTCACTGCATCTCTCAAAATAAAAACGGCATTATTAGCCGTTTAATTATTGAATGTTGGTAAGTTAATTACAAGGATTTTGCTTTTCAATGGTCCAACCATGTTGTTTAAAAAACAGTTCTGAAACAGTTAAAATGATGCCTGCAAGAATAATTAACTCCATCACACTTATTACGTCTCTCATAAACATCCAGCCTAGAGCAAAAAACCCCATAAGTTGAATCGCTTTAAAATACCATGCAACTTTTCGTATTGTACCGTACTTTAGCTGATAGCTTTGTTCTAAAACGCCATCACACATTAATGAAATAACTGCGGTAGATTTTCTAAAGGGCTTTACGATTACATCTAGCTTGCAGGCTTTACCATCAATATCAAATTCATGGCAAGAGGAAGTTTTAAAACTACGGGCTTCTTTTATTAATTCACCATCGACTTTTAAGGTCTCTTTACCGGTATAGGCTGACCCCCAATATTCAATGACATGCTTGCCTAACGTAAATTGTGCTGTTATTCCCTTCATCAGTGAAGCTTTAACGTTCTCTGTTGTCATTGTAATTTCCTTATTAATCAAAAACTCACCCTAATCTAAAAACAAAAAAACGGCAAGCTAAGCTTACCGTTTTGGTATTCAATGGGTAATTGAAATTAAAGTCGAATACCGCCGTCTATTTCAACAACACGGCCTGTAAAGAAATCGTTTTCAACAATGTACTGTGCCGTTTGTGCAATTTCTTCTGCTTCACCAAAGCGACCCACAGGGGTTACAGCCATCATGCGCTGCTTTGCCTCTGGCTTCATTGCATCGGTCATTGCAGTGCGAATAACACCCGGTGCAATTGCACCCACACGAATTCCAAAGCGGCCTAGCTCTTTTGCCCAGCCCGTTGTCATGGCAACAACACCCGCTTTAGAAGCAGCATAGTTTGTTTGGCCAATATTACCTGCTCGTGCAACGCTTGACATATTAACGATAACGCCACCTTTACCAGACTCAATCATGTGGCTTGCTGCTTCACGTCCGGCTAAAAACACGCCCGTCAGGTTTACATCAATAACAGACTGAAATTGGGCAAGCGACATCTTATCAACCACTTTGCCTTCTTTCGCTTTGATAAACATACCATCACGTAAAATACCCGCATTGTTGATAAGCACACCAATATGACCAAAGTCATTATTAATCGTGTTGAATGTTGTAACGACTGCATCTTCATCAGTCACATTTGCAACATAGGCTTGTACTTTTGTGCCGTATTTAGCCAAGGCAGATACCGCGGTATCGAGGATGTCTTGTTGCATATCAATCAGCGAAATATTTGCGCCAAGCGATGCAAACTTTTCGGCCATGGCAAAGCCTAAACCTTGCGCACCACCAGTAATAACGATGTTGTTGTTTTTAATTTCCACAACACACTCCTACTTCGAGAATAATTTAAAAATGGCACTAAAATCATCACTGCCTGCACCTTGGTGTTGCAGCATGGTGTATAAATTTTTAGCCATTGACCCCATTGGGGTTGATGAATTACTTTGCTGGGCTGCTTCCATAGCAAGACCTAAATCTTTTGCCATTAAATCAACCATAAAGCCCGGTTTATAATCATTACTAGCCGGTGCGGTTTCCATCACACCTGGGCACGGGTTATAAAGCTCTAAGGTCCAGTTACGGCCTGAGCTGGCGGTCATAATGTCACTCAATACTTTGGGGTCTAAGCCATTATTAATGCCCATTTGCAGAGCTTCACTTGTCCCTGCCATCAAAATACTAAGCAGCATGTTGTTACATATTTTAGCCACTTGGCCTGCACCAATATCACCCGCATGGAAAATATTTTTGCCCATATCAACCAATGCAAGCTTGGCTTTTTCAAAGTGACGCTGCTCACCACCGACAATAAAGGTCAGCGTACCCGCGGTTGCACCTGCAACACCACCTGATACCGGCGCATCAACAAAATCAATGCCTTTTTGTGCCAATTCGCTGCCTACTTGACGAGCTGATTCAGCATCAATGGTTGAGCAATCAATAACCAGTGTTTTACTATCTAGTAAATTAATTAAGCCCGTTTCACCAAGATAAAGCGACTTAACATGCTTGCTTGCTGGTAGCATACTAATAAAAATATCGGCACCAATAGCACATTCAGCTGCATCGCTTGCGGCCATTGCGCCTTTTGCTTCAAGCTCGCTGACCGCCGCTTTATTTAAATCAAATACGCGTACTGTGTGGCCGGCATTAACTAGGTTAGCCGCCATTGGGCCACCCATATTGCCTAAACCAATAAAACCTATTGTTAATTTAGCCATCTGTATTACCCCTTGGTTAACACATTGAGTGGGTGAGATTGCTCATCCCAGCGTGATGTAAAAAAGCTTTCTAGTAAATCAGGTTCAATGTCTGATAGTGACTTAAATTGCCAATTAGGTGCGCCATCTTTATCAATTAATAAAGCACGCACACCCTCTTGAAATTCACCAACTTCACCGCATCGTACCGACATACCAAGCTCCATTTTAAAACACTCAGCAAGTGTTTTGCCTTTCGATGCAGCAAGTTGGCGCTCTACCAATGCACAACTCAGCGGGCAACCATGTGCCAACGATTTTTGAGCACGTGACAGCCATTTATCTTCTGTGTCGATTGCTTGGATATAGTCAATTTTGTCTTCTAGAGTTTCAAACTCAGCAAGCTTTTGAATAACTGCTAGGTTAGCTTTCACATTCCCCTTTGGTACTCGACCTGAAATGTTATCGATAGAGACTAAAATTTGAGTTAGCTTTTCATGGTTTAATGAGGCTGTTTTACCCCATTTTTCAGCAGTGATAGCAGAAAAAATGGCATCAAATTTATCGGCCGTTGCATAATGATCGGCTAAGTTTACAAATAATGCATCTTCGGCATTAATAGAGGCCGCCGTTAAACCTAAAAATAGGCCCACTTGATCTGGCATTTTATGTAAAAAGTAACTGCCGCCAACATCTGGGTACAAGCCAATAGTAAGTTCAGGCATCGCGATTCGAGAAGTGTCAGTTACGACTCGATGACTTGCCCCCGCCATTAAGCCAAGGCCCCCGCCCATCACAATACCGTTACCCCATAACATAATGGGTTTTTCGTAGCAGTGT
This sequence comes from Pseudoalteromonas sp. JSTW, assembly GCF_013423925.1. Classification (NCBI taxonomy): domain Bacteria; kingdom Pseudomonadati; phylum Pseudomonadota; class Gammaproteobacteria; order Alteromonadales; family Pseudoalteromonadaceae; genus Pseudoalteromonas; species Pseudoalteromonas sp. JSTW. Next base: position 1,733,720 of record NZ_CP058972.1, on the reverse strand, counting down.
ATTAGGTAATCAAGCTTGTACTCTAACGTGAAGAAATCTTCAATGTAGCTGGCAGGCTCACCTGTGCTCATCGCTTTGTGTAAACTAACCACATCGCCACCGGCACAAAACGCTTTTTCACCTGCACCTTTTAAAATAACCATCGCTACTGAGTCATCGTCAGCCCACTTTCTAAGCTGTGGCTCAAGTAACTGGATCATGTCGTAATTTAATGCATTTAACGACTTTGGCGCGTTAAGTGTTGCAATTGCAATGAGGCCGCTGGCGGCCTCTGCAGTTTCGAACACCACTGGCGCATCTTGATGATTTAGTAGTGTTAAATTACTCATTAGCCGTTTACCCAGTTTGCTTTACGCTTTTCTAAGAATGCGTTCACACCTTCGCGTTGGTCTTTGCTGTCGAAAAGTTGAACAAACAGTTCACGCTCAAGTGGTAATGCATGAGCCATAGGCTGAGTACGGCCTTTTTGAATGAGTTCTTTACACGCAGTAACAGCAACAGGGCTCTGTTCAGCTACTTGATTAGCCAGCGCCATTGCTGCATTTAAACTTTCGCCTTGTGCAACAACTTCTTCAACAAGTCCAATTTCAAGTGCTTTGTCGGCTTTTAAACGCTCACCACATAAGATCATGCGTTTTGCCCAACCTTCGCCCACTAACCACGCAAGATTTTGCGTCCCGCCAGCACAAGGCAGTAAGCCTACTTTTGCTTCAGGTAGCGCCATTTGTGCTTGTTGCTCTGCAATACGAATATCGCACGCAAGGGCAACTTCAAGACCGCCGCCCATGGCATAGCCATTTATTGCAGCAATTGAAACACCACGGAAGTTTGTTAATGCTTCAAATGCATCACCAAATACTTTAGACATGGTTGCCGCAACGCCTTTATCGCCACTTGCAAACACATTTAAATCGGCACCGGCACTAAAAAACTTCTCGCCTTGACCTGTGATAACCAATGCATACACGTTTTTATTGGCATTTAACTCTGTCACCGTGTCTTTTAAGGCGGTAAGTGTATCGTGTGTCCAGGTATTCGCAGGCGGGTTATTCATTGTTAACACCGCTACGTTGCCTTCAATAACAAGATCGATAGATGGATTAGACATAGTACGCTCCTTATAGAATGTCGTTAGCTGATTCAGCTAAAATACGGCGCGCAATAATCACACGCATAATTTCATTTGTACCTTCAAGTATTTGATGTACTCGCACATCTCTAAAATGACGCTCTAGCGGGTATTCTTTGATATAGCCATAGCCACCGTGAATTTGCAGTGCATCATCACATACTTTAAAGCCAACATCAGTGGCAAAGCGTTTTGCCATTGCACAGTAAGTGGTTTTTTCGCTGTCGCCCGTATCCAGTTTAAACGCCGCTAAACGTACCATTTGACGCGCAGCTACAAGCTCCGTGTTCATGTCAGCAATTTTAAATTGCAACGCTTGGAAAGCGGCTAAAGGCTTGCCAAATTGCTCACGCTCTTTTAAATACTCGCGCGCTGTATTAAGTGCAGCTTGCGCCGTACCTAACGAACACGTTGCAATATTAATACGACCGCCATCTAGGCCCTGCATCGCAAATTTAAAACCTTCGCCTTCTTGACCCAGTAAGTTTGCAGCAGGAATACGCACGTCTTCAAAGCTAATTAAGCGTGTTGGTTGTGCATTCCAGCCCATTTTTTCTTCGGCTTTACCATACTCAACGCCGGCTGCATCTGCAGGAACCACAAATGCCGAAATACCTGCAGCACCTTCACCACCGGTGCGTGCCATAACCACTAATAAGTCAGTTTCACCCGCTCCAGAGATAAACATCTTAGAGCCTGAAATCACATACTCGTCGCCTTCTTTAACGGCTTTTGTTTTAAGTGATGCAGCATCAGAACCTGAACCCGGCTCGGTTAAGCAATACGAGGCAAGTAATTCACCCATGACAAGTTGTTCGCAGTATTTTTCTTTTACTGCATCGGTACCGAAGCTTGCTACCATCCAGGTTGCCATATTATGAATCGTTAGCATGGCGGTGGTTGCTGTACAACCCATCGCAAGCTGTTCAAAAATAATGCTTGAATCAAGGCGAGATAACCCTAAACCACCCGCTTCTTCTGGCGTGTATAAACCACAAAAACCAAGCTGACCCGCTGCCTTAATGGTGTCTTTTGGAAAAATGTGTTCTTGATCCCATTGAGCGGCGTAAGGTGCCAGTTCAGACTCTGCAAACTGACGGGCTGTTTCAGCAAAGGCTTGCTGATCTTCGGTTAAATTAAAGTCCATAGTAGACCTCTTAAATTGTTGTCTTATTCTTTGTATAAATCGGTGTTTAAAGAGCGAGGACAGCCTCGCTCATTCCTTATAAAGCGCGCTTACCGGCGCTTATTTAAGGTTAATACTCATGTTTGGACCCGAGGCAATATCGTCCTCAAACCAACGAGACGTAATGGTTTTCGTTTCAGTGTAAAAACGAATACCTTGTTTGCCATACGTGTGTTGATCACCATAGAAAGAGCCTTTCCAACCAGTGAATGAGAAAAACGGCAGTGGCACCGGAATTGGCACGTTAATGCCTACTTGGCCTACTTCGATTTCGTGTTGGAATTTACGCGCGGCTGCACCGCTTGAGGTAAATAATGACGTACCATTACCGTATGGTGAGTTATTAATTAGCGCGATTGCTTCTTCAAGCGTATCAACAAACATACACGCCAGTACTGGACCAAAGATTTCTTCTTTGTATAAATCCATCTCGGTTGTAACATCAGTGAATAACGTTGGACCAACCCAGTTACCTTGCTCATACCCTTCAACAGTAAAGTCTGAGCCATCAATTAAACAGGTTGCACCTTGTGCTTTACCGCCAGCAATAAGCGATAAAATACGGTCTTTTGCCGCTTTTGATGTTTGCGGACCATATGCTGCATTCGCATCATCCCACACACCTGGGCGCACGTTTTCAAAACCCGCTTTAATTTCATCAACCCAGTCTTTCGCTTGACCAACAAAAACAGCAACCGAAATACCCATACAACGCTGACCCGCAGCACCAACCGAAGCACCTACTAGGTTGTTTACAACATGTGATTTACTCGCATCAGGCATGATAACCATGTGGTTTTTGGCGCCAACACAAGCTTGAACGCGTTTAAGATTCGCAGTGCCTTTTGAGTAAATATACTCACCGACTCCACACGAACCCACAAATGAAATTGCACGTACAGCAGGGTCTTCTAGTAAGCGGTCTACTTGTGGTTTAGTACCATGAACAACTTGTAAAACACCTTTAGGGGCACCCGCTTCAACAAACAGCTCGGCTAAACGCATTGGTGTAAGTGGGTCTTGCTCTGATGGCTTAAGAATAAACGTGTTACCACACACAATAGCCAGTGGGAACATCCACAGTGGGATCATCGCTGGAAAGTTAAACGGCGTAATACCAGCACACACACCAAGCGGTTGCATATACGAGTATGTATCGATTTTACGCGCCACGTTTTCCATGGTTTCGCCCATCATCAACGAAGGCGCATTTGCGGCTTGTTCAACAACTTCGATACCACGCCATACATCACCTTTCGCATCTTCGAATGTTTTGCCCAGTTCATGACAAATAATCGTTGCTAGCTCATCGTGATTTTCTTTTAATAGCGCGGCATATTTCATCATAATGCGCGCACGTTCAGAAATAGGCACTTCTTTCCACGTTTTAAACGTTTCTTTAGCCGAAGCAATTGCGGCATCCATTTCGGCATCTGTTGCGCAAGGCACTTGTGCTAAAACTTCTTGGTTTGCAGGATTAATAACATCAATAAGCTGCGTTGAACTTGATTGGGTAAATTCGCCGTTGATAAATAAAGGTACTTGGTGCATGAGGCACTCCTCCCCAGTGGGTATTAAGAGGCCGCAACATGATAGTTTTTAAAATACGTTGCGGCTGTGAGAGACTAAAAAATGCTTAAATAGCTTCGACAGCCATCGCAACCGCTTCACCACCACCAATACACAGTGAGGCAACGCCTTTGCTAAGACCACGATTCTTTAATGCATGAATTAGGGTGACTAAAATACGTGCGCCGCTGGCACCAATTGGGTGACCCAATGCACATGCACCGCCGTTAACATTCACTTTGCTTTCGTCGAGTTTAAGCTCGTTGATTGCAAGCATAGTTACCATGGCAAATGCTTCATTGATTTCCCAAAGGTCAACATCTTCTACAGACCAACCTGCTTTATCTAGTAAAGACTTCATTGCACCAACAGGTGCTAATGTAAACTCGCTAGGGGCTTGTGAATGTGTGCTGTGAGCAACAATGCGACAAAGCGGTGTTAAACCTTGTGCGTGTGCGTCAGACTCACGCATTAATACAAGAGCAGCAGCACCATCAGAAATTGACGACGAGTTAGCCGCCGTAATAGTGCCATCTTTTTTGAATGCAGGACGTAAGCCTGGGATCTTATCTGGGCGAGCATTACCTGGTTGCTCATCAATAGAAACCGTTACATCGCCTTTACGTGTTGAAATAGTGTGTGCAGCAACTTCGCTCTCAAACGCACCTGATTCAATGGCGGCATTGGCTTTGGTTAACGAGCTTAATGCAAAGTTATCCATTTGTTCACGGCCAATTGAGTATTGATCAGCGGTGTCTTGTGCGAAACAGCCCATTGCTTTGTTGTCATAGGCATCTTCGAGGCCATCACACATCATGTGGTCTTTCACTTCACCGTGACCCATACGCATACCACCACGTGCATTAGGTAGCATGTAAGGCGCATTACTCATGCTTTCCATACCACCAGCAACAGCAACATTAATAGAGCCAGACTTAATTAGATCATGCGCGAACATCGCCGCTTTTAAACCTGAGCCACATACTTTATTGATCGTCGTTGCACCGGTGCCTTGATTTAGGCCCGCTTTTAACATTGCTTGACGTGCTGGTGCTTGACCTAAACCTGCCGGTAATACACAGCCCATAATCACTTCGTCGATTTTATCCGCAGATAATCCCGCGTGCTCTAAACTGCTTTTAATGGCAGTCGCCCCTAAATCAGTTGCGTGTGCGCCACTAAGTGCGCCCATAAACCCACCCATAGGTGTGCGTTTTGCGGCAACAATAACAACGGCTTCAGTAGTCATAATTGGCTCCATGTTAGTGGTTATCATCATGTGTTCAAATCATGTGTAACCAAACAGTTAATTTGTTATAGTTTAATTTCGATTTAATTCAGCATACATAATATTTACGTTTACGCCAACGTAAATCTAAAATCAACTTTTTTGCGGCCGGTAAAACTGTAAACTTATCTGTATTTTGCTGTATTAAAAATCAAACATTTCCTCACAAAGCCATATAAATAAGGCGCTGCAATAAATTTTGAGCGCTAACCTTATAAGTCTAAAGTATAACTTCACAATGACACTTTACCTTTACGTAAACTTCACTTATATTGGTGTTATTCGAATGAGGTAAATAAATCATGAAACAAGACAATCAAACAAACTTTGAAAGTGCAGCAGTCGAGCCTGCCAGCAATGAGCAAACGTTTAGTATCAGCGAACTAGCAAAAGAATTTGATATTACAACGCGCTCTATTCGCTTCTATGAAGACCAAGGCTTGATCTCACCTGAGAGAAACGGTCAAACCCGTATTTACTCGAAACGTGACAAAGTAAGGCTAAAACTGATCCTACGAGGTAAACGCTTAGGCTTTACACTTGCCGAAACCGGCCGTTTGTTTGAACTTTACGACGCAGATAAATCAAGCGCTAAACAGTTAGTGACTATGCTTGACCTTATTGCAGAAAAGAAAGCGGATTTAAGCCAACAAATGGACGACATTAAAGTTGTTCTTATGGAATTAGTCACCGCTGAACGTCGCTGTCGTGAAACCCTCAATAACCTAGACGAATAACCTGACACCCTTTTTATACGCGTCAACAGACTCTCACAGGAACACATATTATGAGCACTATTTCACTTTATAAAGAAATGAACTTCGGACTTGGCGAAACCGCAGACATGATCCGTGATCACGTTAATAGCTTCGCAAGCCAAGAGATTGCACCTCTTGCTGAACAAACAGATTTAGACAACACGTTCCCAAATCAACTTTGGCCACAACTTGGCGAAATGGGTTTATTAGGAATGACGGTAGCTGAAGAATTTGGCGGTGCGGGTTTAGGCTATTTAGAACATGTTATTGCCATGGAAGAGATTAGCCGTGCAAGTGCGTCAATTGGCCTAAGTTATGGTGCTCATTCAAACTTATGTGTAAACCAAATAAACCGTAATGGAACACAAGCGCAAAAAGAAAAATACTTACCAAAGCTTATCAGCGGTGAACACATTGGTGCGCTTGCTATGAGTGAACCCAATGCAGGTTCTGACGTAGTATCAATGAAATTAAAGGCCGAGAAAAAAGGCAACGTATTTGTTCTTAACGGTAACAAAATGTGGATCACCAATGGTCCCGATGCTGATACGTTCGTTATTTATGCCAAAACCGATTTAAATGCAGGCCCTAAAGGGATCACTGCTTTCATCGTTGAGCGCAACACACCAGGATTTTCTACCGCACAAAAACTAGACAAACTGGGTATGCGCGGTTCGAATACTTGTGAACTTGTATTTGAAAACTGTGAAGTACCAGAAGAAAACATTTTAGGTAACTTAAACGAAGGCGTAAAAGTCTTAATGAGTGGCCTTGATTACGAGCGTGTTGTATTAGCCGCGGGTCCACTTGGTATCATGCAAGCCTGTATGGACATTGTTGTACCCTACATTCATGAACGTAAACAGTTCGATAGCCCAATTGGTCAATTCCAATTAATTCAAGGCAAAATTGCCGACATGTACACGCAAATGAATGCAGCGCGTTCATATGTTTACACGGTAGCTCGCGCATGCGATCGCGGTGAAACAACACGTAAAGATGCGGCTGGTGCCATTTTATATGCAGCAGAGCTAGCAACTAAGATGGCATTAGATGCAATTCAGATCTTAGGCGGTAACGGTTATATCAACGAGTACGCGACAGGCCGTTTATTACGTGACGCTAAACTTTATGAAATTGGTGCGGGTACTTCTGAAATCCGCCGTATGCTGATTGGTCGCGAATTATTCACTGAAAGCCGATAAGGATTAAAGTTATGACGATTTTAAAATCGAGTGTTAATCCACACGATCCGCAATTTCTGCAAAATCACGATAACATGGCTGCCCTTGTAAACGACTTACGTGAAAAAGTGGCCGATATCCGCTTAGGCGGTGGCCCTGCTTTAATCGAACGCCATGTTGGCCGTGGTAAGTTATTTGTACGCGATCGTATCGAAACATTATTAGATGAAGGTTCGCCGTTCTTAGAGATTTCTCAATTTGCGGCGTTTGGTGTTTACGAGCAAGCGATTCCATGTGCAGGCGTTGTTGCGGGTATTGGTCGTGTTAAAGGCGTTGAATGTATGATCATCGCCAACGATGCCACTGTTAAAGGAGGGACATATTTCCCACTAACAGTGAAAAAGCATCTGCGCGCACAAGACATTGCAGAGCGTTGCCATTTACCGTGTATTTATTTAGTTGATTCGGGCGGTGCAAACCTGCCGGAACAAGACGATGTATTCCCAGATAAACTGCATTTTGGTCGCATTTTCTATAATCAAGCACGTATGTCGGGTAAAGGCATTCCGCAAATTGCGGTGGTAATGGGCTTATGTACTGCTGGCGGCGCGTATGTGCCTGCAATGGCAGATGAAAGCATTATCGTAAAAGAACAAGGCACTATTTTCTTAGCGGGTCCACCGCTTGTAAAAGCCGCAACAGGTGAAGAAGTTAGCGCTGAAGAGCTAGGCGGTGCCGATGTGCACTGTAAAACATCGGGTGTGGCCGATCACTATGCTGAAAACGATGCACATGCACTGTCTATTGCACGTCAATGTATTGAGCGCATTAATTATCAGCGCCCTACTGCACCATTACTTGAAGACGTAAAACCTCCACGTTACGACATTAATGAGATTTACGGCATTGTTGGTACTGATCTTAAAAAGCCATTTGATGTACGTGAAGTCATTGCACGAGTGGTTGATGACTCATCATTTGATGAGTTTAAACGCTACTTTGGTGAAACCTTGGTAACGGGCTTTGCGAAAATTTTTGGTCACCCTGTTGGTATCGTTGCTAACAATGGCATTTTATTTAGTGAATCAGCTCAAAAAGGTGCGCACTTTATTCAGTTGTGCGCGCAGCGAAATATCCCTTTAGTCTTCTTACAAAATATCACCGGCTTTATGGTGGGTAAAAAGTACGAGGCAGAAGGTATCGCAAAACACGGTGCCAAAATGGTTACCGCGGTATCGTGTGCTGATGTACCCAAATTCACCGTGTTAATTGGTGGCTCTTATGGTGCGGGTAACTACGGTATGTGTGGCCGAGCGTTTGAACCAACAATGATGTGGATGTGGCCTAATGCCCGTATTTCGGTTATGGGTGGCGAGCAAGCAGCTGGCGTACTTGCTCAAGTGAAGCAAGACGGTTTAGCACGCAAAGGCGAAAGCATGACTGATGCGCAAATTAGCGAATTTAAAAAGCCAATTATCGAGCAATACGAAAAACAAGGTCATCCTTATTATGCCAGTGCACGACTGTGGGATGATGGCATTATCGACCCTGCCGATACACGAAATGTGTTAGGTCTTGCTTTAAGTGCTGCTAAAAACGCCCCAGAGCGTGATTCTCAGTTTGGCGTATTTAGAATGTAATGGAGGCCGTATGTCAGTAACACTACAAATAACAAAATCAAATGTGGCTGTCCTCGTTTTAAACCGCCCAGAAAAACACAATGCATTTAATGAGGACGTGATTAGCGAACTCATTCAGTGCATTGAGCACGCCAATAGCTGTGATGTACGTGCTTTGGTATTAAAAACACAAGGTAAGCATTTTTCTGCAGGCGCTGATTTAAATTGGATGAAATCGATGGCTGGCAATGACTTTGCAGAAAACTTCGCAGATTCAAAGCAACTCGCCAAATTAATGCATGTGCTTGCAACAAGCCCTCATCCAACGCTATGTGCCGTACAAGGGGCTGCATTTGGTGGTGCTTTAGGCCTAATAGCCTGTTGTGATATTGCTATTTGCCAAGACGATGCACAATTTTGTTTAAGCGAAGTGAAGTTAGGTTTAATTCCAGCTGTGATTAGTCCGTATGTGATCAAAGCAATTGGTGAGCGTGCTGCACGCCGTTACTTTTTAACCGCAGAAATCTTTGATGCACACACAGCGAAACAATTAGGTTTAATTCATCAAGTGACCGGTGACTTACAAACAGCATTAGACAAGCACTTGCAAAGCCTTGTTAATAATGGGCCTATTGCAGTGAAAGCAGCCAAACAGCTAATCAATGATGTTGCGGGTAAAGCCATTGATGAAACACTAATCGATTTAACAGCAGAGCGTATTGCGCGTATTCGTGTATCAGACGAAGGACAAGAAGGTCTTAGCGCATTTTTTGAAAAACGCAGCCCAAATTGGCAGAAATAGGATCCATTATGACAACAAAAACGTTGAAAAAAATTCTCGTTGCAAACCGTGGTGAAATTGCCTGCCGAGTTATGCGCACAGCAAAACAAATGGGCCTAACTACGGTTGCTGTATATTCAGATGCAGATAAACACGCGCAACATGTAAAGCTGGCCGATGAGGCTTATCACATTGGTCCTGCACCAAGCAAAGACTCATACCTAGTCGCAGATAAAATTATCGACGTTGCAAAACAAACCTCCGTTGATTGCATTCACCCCGGCTACGGTTTTTTATCTGAAAACAGTGAATTTGCCCTAGCCTGTGAGCAAAACGACATTGCATTTATTGGTCCTCCAGCATCAAGTATTGAAGCAATGGGTTCCAAAACGCGTGCAAAAGAAATTATGCACGAAGCCAATGTCCCTTTAGTGCCGGGCTATTATGGCGATAACCAAGACACTGAGTTTTTAAAAGCCGAAGCAGAAAAAATTGGCTACCCTGTCCTTATCAAAGCAGCCTTTGGCGGTGGCGGTAAAGGAATGCGTGTAGTAGAGCATGCAAAAGATTTTATCAGTGCGCTTGAAGGGGCAAAGCGTGAAGCTAAAGCCGGCTTTGGTAATGATTTAGTGCTTCTAGAGCGTTACGTTACTAAACCCCGTCATGTTGAAGTACAAGTATTTGCAGACAATCATGGCAACTGTGTTTATTTAGGCGATCGTGACTGTTCTTTACAACGTCGCCATCAAAAAGTAATTGAAGAAGCACCGGCACCGGGTTTATCTGATTCGCTACGAAAAGAAATGGGTGAAGCCGCTGTACGCTGTGCACAAGCAATTAACTATCGTGGTGCAGGTACTGTTGAGTTTTTACTGTGTGGCGATGAGTTCTTCTTCATGGAAATGAACACTCGTTTACAAGTAGAGCACCCGGTAACCGAAATGGTCACTGGCGTTGACTTAGTAAGCTGGCAAATTAATGTGGCTGCAGGTGGAAAACTGCCGCTGTCACAAGCGGATATTCAGCTGCAAGGTCATAGCTTTGAAGCACGTATTTATGCAGAAGACCCAAGCAATGACTTTATCCCGTGTTCTGGCCGTATTGATGCCCTATTCACCCCGACTGAATCAGAGTTTGTACGCATAGACACAGGCATTGCCGCTGGCGATGAAATTAGCCCGTTTTACGACCCAATGATTGCCAAGCTTATTGTTCACGATGACAACCGTGAGGCTGCGCTTGGTCGTTTATCAAAAGCACTGCAACAATTTCATTTAGCTGGATTTAGTTGTAACGTTAACTTTTTGCACAACCTTGCTAACCACCCAACGTTTCAAGCTGGTGCGCCTGATACGCACTTTATTGAAGACCAAGGTGCGCAATTAGTCGCTAAAGACGAGCAACAACATACACTCGCGACAGTAATCGCTGCATTTGCTTACATGAGTACACTAAAAGGCAATAGTGCGAGTCCATGGCAGCAATTAACTGGCTTTATGCTAAACAGCGCTGCGCTAACAAAAATCCCATTTACTGATGTTGCGGTGCAAGCTGAAAAGTGTGCCGATGGTTTTAAAATCAACCTCAACTCAGTTGACTATACAAGTTCAGGCACTGTTGAAAATGGCCTTGCTCGCTTAGTCATTAATGGTGAAAAAGTTGTCGCGCATGTTATCCAAACAGACACGCATATCACTGTAATGTATAACGCTCAGCAAACAGTGATTGAACTCATCGATAAACACTACATTAGTGAACATGAAAGTGATGCACTTCCTCTTGCGGCCCCATTAAACGGCACAGTCGTTAAACACCTTGTTGCTGTGGGTAGCGAAGTTGTTAAAGGCGATGCGGTTGTAATTATCGAAGCAATGAAAATGGAATACACGCTTAATGCTCCACATGATGGTGTATTAACCAGCTACTGTTTTGGTGAAGGTGAATTAGTGAGCCATGGCGATATGCTCGCCATAGTCGAGGAACAGGAGGCGGTATGACACAGTTCCCTGCGTGTGTACGTATTGTTGAAGTGGGTGCCCGTGATGGACTGCAAAATGAAGCAGCCGTCACCAGCCAAGATAAAATCGAACTAATTAACGCCCTAGCCAACGCGGGTCTTAACGATATTGAAGCGGGTGCATTTGTATCACCTAAATGGGTGCCGCAAATGGCTGACTCACGTGATGTGATCAACGCATTAAACTTACCTAATGTTAATTTAAGTGCGCTAACCCCTAACTTACGTGGTGCAGAAGCCGCTCATCAAGTGGGCATTAAAGAGTTTGCTATATTTACCGCAGCCAGCGAAGCATTTTGTCAAAAGAACATTAACTGCTCGATTGATGAAAGTATTGACCGCTTTAAAGAGGTCATGGACTTTGCGAAAGAAAATAATATTCGTGTTCGTGGCTATGTAAGTTGTGTAATGGGTTGCCCTTACCAAGGTGACGTTGACTACGCTGATGTATTAAAGGTGTCGCAGCGTTTATTAGACTTAGGTTGTTACGAGATTAGCCTTGGTGACACAATTGGTGTAGGAACAGCAAAAAAAGTGGACGAGTTATTAGATTTATTACTGCAACATATTGATAAGTCAAAACTCGCTGTACATTTTCACGACACCTACGGTCAAGCGCTTACAAATATTTACACCGCGCTAATGCGAGGTATTTCAACCGTTGACAGTGCCGTTGCAGGCCTTGGTGGCTGCCCTTATGCCAAAGGAGCGTCAGGAAATGTTGCCACTGAAGATGTAGTTTACTTACTGCAAGGGCTTGGCATAGAGCATGGAATTGATTTAGAAAGACTGGCGAAAGCTGGTTGGGCTATTTGTAGCGCATTAAATAAACAACCTGTCAGCAAGGTTTCACTTGCTCTAAAGAACACGCAGAATAATTAAGGAGTAGGCTCATGGCCGGTTTTGATAAAGTGGTTTCGAGTTACGAAGCTGCGATGGAAGGTTTAAAAGATGGCGATACCATTATCGCTGGTGGCTTTGGCTTGTGTGGTATTCCTGAAGGACTTATCGGCGAAATAAAGCGTAAACAAACAAAAAACTTAACGGTTGTGTCTAACAACTGTGGCGTTGACGACTTTGGTTTAGGTATTTTGCTACACGACAAGCAAATTAAAAAAATCATTGCCTCTTATGTTGGTGAAAATGCCTTATTTGAACAACAGTTACTTAATGGCGAAATTGACGTAGTACTTACGCCACAAGGTACACTTGCTGAGAAAATGCGTGCTGGTGGTGCGGGTATTCCTGCATTTTACACTGCAACTGGTTACGGCACCCCTGTTGCACAAGGCAAAGAAGTTAAAGAATTTGATGGCCGCCCATACATTCTAGAAGAATCAATTACAGGTGAGTTTGCGATTGTTAAAGCATGGAAAGCCGATCGCTATGGCAACCTCGTGTTTCGTCACACAGCCATGAACTTTAATCCAATGGCTGCAACCGCAGGTAAGATTACCGTTGCTGAGGTTGAAGAAATCGTAGAGCCGGGTGAACTGGAGCCGAGCCAAATTCACACCCCAGGCATTTATGTTAATCGTGTGATCAAGGGTAACTTTGAAAAACGCATCGAACGTGTAACGACTCGCGATTAAGGAGCATTAAAATGGCATTATCACGTGAACAAGTAGCTATGCGCGTTGCACAAGAGCTACAAGACGGTTATTACGTTAATTTAGGGATTGGTATCCCTACCCTTGTCGCTAACTATGTACCCGATGGCATAGAAGTCATGCTGCAATCTGAAAATGGTCTGTTAGGAATGGGTGCGTACCCATCTAAAGACCAAGTTGATGCAGATATGATCAACGCGGGTAAAGAAACCGTGACAGCAGCAACAGGTGCAGCAATATTTAATAGTGCAGATAGTTTTGCCATGATACGGGGTGGTCATGTAGACTTAACAGTATTAGGTGCATTTGAAGTTGACCAGAACGGAAACATCGCATCGTGGATGATCCCAAAAAAGCTGATTAAAGGCATGGGTGGCGCGATGGACCTTGTTGCTGGCGCGAAGAATATTATTGTTACGATGACGCATGCAAGTAAGCATGGCGACTCTAAGTTATTAGAAAGTTGCACTTTACCGTTAACTGGGGTTAACTGTGTAAAGAAAATCGTAACTGATTTAGCCGTACTCGAAGTCAAAGACGGCGCTTTTCATCTACTAGAGCGCGCACCAGGCGTGTCAGTAGATGAAATCATAAGCAAAACGGCAGGAAAATTGCTTATTGAAGGTGATGTCCCTGAAATGGTTTTCTAACCACTGACATCCCAATGTACCGACCTCATTCCCAGTGCCAATGGCGCTGAGTTACCCAAAATCCCTCGCAAGAGGGATTTTTTTTATCTTTTATATCCCCCTCACTGCACCAATTTGTCACACAATTAGTATAAAATGCCCTAAACTTGTGAGTAACACGTAAGGAGCACTTTACTTGTTACCAATAAATAAAAACTGCTACACTCGCCTTTTTTGCTTTTTGAGGCGAAAAACTAGATTAAACAAGCAATTAACGCTTAATTTTTAGGCGTTATCGCAAAAGTTAGCTATATTCACCCTTTAGTCTGTTAGTTTTTAAATATTGGGATAATAATTGCTTAGCTCTTAACTTCATAAAACGCGCTATTGAGAATTACTGAAATTAACTATGCAAACACCTATTCGTGGCCTACGCTCATTTTGTTTCGCTGCTCGCACACTGAGCTTTAAAGATGCAGCAAACCAACTTTATCTTACGCCATCAGCCGTAAGCCATCAGATCAAGCAATTAGAAGAGCAATTGGGGATTGAGCTATTCGAACGTCAAACTCGCTCTATTCGTTTAACCGCTGCGGGTAAGAACTTTTATGATTCAGTGTCACCTCTGATTAAAGCTCTCGAAAAAACCATTAATGAATTTAGTCAGTTACAAGAAAATATCACTATAAGCATTACTCTGCCTGAGTTTTTTGCCAGTGAATTATTAATGCCAAAGTTGAGTGAGTGGACCGCCGATCATCCAAACACTAACTTACAGCTAAACACCTTAAAAACGCGCAAAGAACTGACCAAGCAAAGTGACTTATCAATTGTATTATCGTCATCTAAGCCACACGAAGGGGTTGTACACGAATTATTTTCGTTGTCGTATACACCGGCATGTAATAAAGAAAACTGGCAAGCATGGCACGAAAACCCTTTTCAAGCCCTTAATGAAGTGCCCCTAATACTGCATAAAGCACGTCCTTGGGCATGGCACCAATGGGCTGAACATGCAGGTATTGAAGACTTCGCACCAAAACAAATTATTCAGGTTGATAGTATGTTCGGGGTTGCGCGTGCTGCACAGCAAGGGATGGGAATTGCACTTATTCCTTTGCCTATTAGTCAAACCTGGTTTGAAGAGCAATGGCTATTTAATTTTACTGATATGCCATTAAAAACCAAAGATAAATACTATTTAGTCCAGCACGAACCGAGTGAAACTAACGCACAGCTAGAGTTATTTATAAAGTGGATGATTGATACGTTTAAGCATTTAAAATAATCACTTATCTGGATGCCTGTGTATAACACAGGCATCATTCACACGGGCTCTGTCGTGAGTAATTTCATCTTTCTAGCGATTCTAACCACCCTTTTATCTCAGCCATTAATTGTGGCAACAGGCGCTCTAGTTTTTGAAGTGTGTCTTTGATTTCGAGGTTTTGCTCGCGTGCTTTTAACTCAATTTCTTCACATAATTTTCTGAGCTTATCGGCACTCACCTCACCACACATCCCTTTTAAAGCATGCGCAGTTTGATGTACTTCTGCATGATTTTGCACTGCAAACTGATCTTTTAAATCAGTGAGTTTTTTCGGCGCGTTGATCATAAATATTTGGCATATTCTTTTTAGTAAAGCCTCTTTATTAAGTAACCGTACAAGCGCTTCTTGACGATTCCATAATGACTGCGCTTCATCTACTGTGCTAACGTGTTCTTCTGTTTGCTGTTCATGATCAGATAAAATCCATTTCACAACTTTTGATAGCACATCATCGGCTTTAATTGGTTTGCTAAGATAATCATTCATACCGACTGATAAACATTTTTCTTTTTCGCCCATCATCGCACTCGCAGTCATGGCAATCACAGGCACATTAATAAAAGCGCCACCAGCCTCACCTGAACGTATTTTTTCAGACACTTGATAGCCATTTAAAGTTGGCATCTGACAATCGAGTAGTATACAGTTTACAGGCGCTCCGCTTGCTTCGCTCTGCAATAAATGTTCAATGGCTTCTTGGCCATTGTTGGCCGTGAGTATTTCAATGGGTAGCTCGTCAAGTGCCCCTTTCGCTACTTCTAAGTTAATTTTATTGTCATCGACAATAAGTACCTTACTGCCTTTAATTTGTGATAAACGTTCATTTGAAATTGCGAACTCACCATCACTGTTGTCATGTAATAACGTGTGTGTTTCGTTATCACGCAGCTCAACCCCTGCAACGCGTAATAGGGCTGTTTGTGTAAGGGGTTTACTTATTTTACTCACTTTGCCCGCTTTGCTTTTTGGTATTGAAGTATCAGACTGATGCAATAAGACAACGTGAGTGCTGCTATGTGTTTCATGCAGGTGATCTAAGCTCGTATTATTATTGATTTCTTCGTCGTCTATGATGGCAAAATCAATGTTCTCATCATCGTGTAGGTCTAATTCACTAAGCGATGAAACGCTTACGTGCCCGCCATATAAAACAACCAATTTTTCAATTATTTCTATAATATGTGCATTTTGACTACACACTAAAACATGTTTAGAGGAAAAACATCTCTGTTCTTGCTTTAAGTTTCTTTCACTTGCGCGTGCCTTAATATAAAAGCTAAATGTACTGCCTTGATTTAAAGTTGAATCTAAGTAAATTTCTCCACCCATTGCATGACATAACTGCTTACAGATCGATATTCCTAATCCCGTCCCTCCAAATTTCTCGGTAATTGCACTACTCGCTTGTTGGAATGCACCAAACAGTCGTTTTTGCGAAAGAGGATCAATGCCAATTCCTGTATCTTGTACACTAACCCTTAATTTATATTCATTATTAGCAACATGCTCCGAACTCACTTTAATTTTAATAAACCCTTTTTCAGTAAACTTAATGGCATTACTAATCAGGTTATTAATAATTTGAGTTAGTCTAAGGGGGTCTACTTCTAGCTTATCGCATGAAAGTTCTGTGGTGTCTAAGTACACATCAACCCCTTTATCGAAGGCTCTGACAACACACGAGCTCACCAAACTTTCAATCAGTAGCAGCGGGTTTATCAACTGAATATTTAAGTCGAGTTTTCCTGCCTCTATTTTCGACAAATCAAGAATATCGTTAATTAATAAGTTTAAGCTTGATGCGCTCAACTCCATCATATCAACAAGCTTGCGTGACTTATCTGTTAGCGCTTCTCGTTTCAAAATATTTAGCGTGCCAATGACACCATTTAATGATGTTCGCAGTTCATGGCTCACATTCGATATAAATGCACTTTTAACCTCGCTGTGTTTAATTGCTTCGTCTTTTGCTTCTGCAAGTGCGTGTGTACGTTTACGCACTTTGGCTTCAAGCTCAGAGTTAAGACGTTTAACTTTAATTTCAGCCTGTTTTTCTTTACTAATGTCTCTAATTATTAAAGCCAAACCACTTAGGTTACTGTGCTCAGAAAAAACAGGACTCACTGAAATAGCGTAATGCGCGATATATTCACCTTGCACGAATGAACACTCGTCCTTTATTTGAGCTCTAGAACTCTGTATTTTTTTTACATATTCATCGATTGGTAAATTAGATAGAAATTCAATTTCCTTACTCGATTTCCCTACTGCCGCTTTACTTGAAATGAGCAATAATCGCTCTGCAGTATGGTTTAAACTGGTCAGATACCCTTTTAAGTTAAGGGCAATAATTGCATCGATAGAACCATCGACAATTGCTGATGCTTCTTGTCTGGTTTCTGCGAGTAATTGGCTTCTAATCGCATTACGATAAAATGTAATTAAAAGAATTGATGTGAAAACAATCACTGCAAATAACAGACTGTAGGTGATCAAGCGTTTTTCATTGATCAAATTATCCACATATTCTTTAGGTGCAAGTAGGTTAAAATTAACAAAACCATATTTATTACTTGATCTGGTATACAACTTTTCTGAACGTACATAGAACTGTTCTTCTGTATTCGCTTTTGACTTTATTAAATAGATACCGTTGTACTTTATGTTTTCTGTGTAAACAGCCTGCCAATTTACACTGGGATTTAAATCTCTAGAAAATTGATAGCTTTCAAGTGGATGAATAATAAAATCTCCATCAGAGCCACTAATAATAAGTTGTGAGGTATCAAACACTGTTTCTTTAAGGTTATTAAGTAATGTACTGGCATTAACATTCATAATTAAAAAAGCAAAACGCTTACCGTTCTCACTGTATATTGGTATCGAAAACCGAATCATCGGTTTAAAAGGAAATTCAATTTCACCAAACTCACGATTTAAAGACAGTGGTGACATATACACTTGCTTTGGTTCAAGCAACGTACTAGGCAAGAAATAAGGCTCGCCACTTTTAGATTGTAATGAATAATCCGCAGAGGCTTCTACAGATGCGCCAACACGCTGAACACGAATAAGTTCGTTACCTTCAGCAGTCACTGCAATAACACGCACCTGTTCAACGGCGAGGTTATTTTCCATATAACCAATAAAAATAGTTTCTAATCGCTCTTTCCATTGCTGATAACTAGTGCCATCGTATGGGTCTATTCCATTGTTAAAATGGGCTCTTGGTAAGCCTGAAATTGGCGGGGTTGAATACAAAAACCGTAAATCTGATTTATATTCTGACAGTGTCGTTGTTACAATTTCTTTTAGCCTTTGATTCGTCTCGACGAACTCTTGGTCTATCGAGTCTAAAACATCTTCTTTTACTTGCCCTTCAAAAAAGCTAACGGCGATTGCTATAAAAACAACAAATACTATCGACACTAAAGCAAAGTATGGGTTCAATGAGGCTGCTTTTTTATTTTCTTTTAGTAAAATATTCACTCAGCTCCCCTTACCGTTCATCAGCTGCTTTTGTGCACCATTTCAACAAAATAGCTTTAACGCACTCATAATTAATTGGTTTTGCAATAAAGTCATTCATCCCGGCATCAATACAGCGTTGTTTGTCGGCACTTAATACATTGGCAGTTAAAGCAATGATGGGAGTGTTTTTATAGGAAGGCATCTCTCTGATCCTTAATGTCGCTTGCGGCCCATCTAAGACAGGCATTTGCATATCCATAAGAATGAGATCAAACGCCCGTGTTTCACACTGAAGAATAGCTTGCTCGCCATTATCGGCAATATTGATAGAGCTGATATTAAACTCACTCAACATCGCTTCAATAACGATTTGATTGATTTCGTTATCTTCGACAATCAGCACATTCAGCCAAGAGAAATCAATTGCTTGCTCATGGGGTTCTTGCATGCGCTGTTGTTCACTATAAACAGACTCATTCGTTCGGATAACATTGAGATCAAAATGAAAGTCTGAGCCAACACCATACTCACTTTCAACGTGCAATGAAGTCCCCATTAATTTTAATAGCTTACTAGAAATGACTAAACCGAGTCCTGTACCACCAAACCGTCGTGTAATTGAGGCATCTGCTTGTGAAAAGGCCTCAAACAAGCTATTAAGCTGTTCCTTCGCTATGCCAATTCCGGTATCTGAAACGTGGAATGTAATGCTAAATTCATCATTCGATAGCTGATGAATACTCACATTTAACGATACACTGCCTCTTTCTGTAAATTTAATTGCATTGCCAATTAAATTAATAAGCACTTGTTTAAGGCGTGTTTCATCTCCCAAAAATATAAAATTGGGGTCCTCAGGCAACACTGAAATAAACAGTTCGACTTGTTTATTATTAGCTTGCGCTTTAAATAAATGTGTTAGCTCATCGAGTAATAAGTTTAATGCTATTGGCTGTTCTTCCAGTTCAATTTTTGAGGCTTCGATTTTACTTAAATCTAAAATATCATTGATAATTACTAATAAGCTCGCACCTGAAGAGTGTATGATGGCCAACATTTTTTCTTGTTCTGCATTTAATGGTGTACGACTCAATTGACGTGCCATACCCAAAATACCGTTCATAGGCGTTCGTATTTCGTGGCTCATATTCGCCAAAAATTCTGACTTAACTTTAGTGGTATGTTCGGCGGTTTGTTTGGCATCTGATAAATCTTTACTTAAAATTCTGAAGCTATCTGCCGCTTTTGCAAGTACACCTATTTCATCTTTTCTATGTAAGTCATAAATTGGTGCTGATAAATCGCCATTAAGAAAGTGTTTAAAGCTCACCGTAAGGCGTTTAATAGACTTAGAGATCTGCAAATGGAAAAAAGCAGACAAGGCAATAATGTAAATTAACACTCCCCACGCGAGTAGCTTTAAAATACGTTCTGTTTTAGAAACTGTTTTTTCTGCTTCTTCCTTGATACGGCTTAACCTTGTTAATGATTGCTCTCTTAGTTCATTTGCTAAAGTACTAAATTCAATTGCGTCACCGGCCATTACAACATTGACTAAACTTAAATAATTGCGATTTGCTTGAATACTCCTCGCAAATGCCTGACTATAAGTATCTGCCATTTTTGAAAGTTGGTTAATTTCAGAGCGGTATTCACTTTTTTGAATATGCACAGAGGCATTTAATTTCGTCGAAATCATTCGTAAAGCATCGTTAACTGACGCTCTTTTTGCATAATCTTTTTTGGTTAAAAACAAATACGCATCTCGATGCAACGAATGCCACAGATTGAGATACTCAGAAATAAATAACTTTTCTTCAACAGTGGTTACTTTTCGCATTAAGTTATCAAGGTGTGTCGTTGCATCAGCGTAAATTCGGGGTAATTCTTTTTCTGTCAATGTTGCTCTTATTTCGTAGCGCTTGGTCAAGACCTGTAAATTCTCGCCGTACCTCTTTACTAGTTCAGACATGGCGTTGAGGTAAATTTGACTCTCATTCTCTTCATTTTTAAGCTCAACATCGCTTAGACGTGTTTTGATACTTTGAAAATTTTCGACGATTTTTTCAAACACAGCACTGCTTCCACTCCCGCCATACACAGAGATATCGCGTTGCATTTCGACTATGTCTTTATTGATCCTAAGAATACTTACAGCGTAATTACTGATTCGGCTTATATCGTTAAAAGCAACCTCTATTGTATTTAGGCGTTTATTCATAACGTAGTAACTGGCGCTCATAGCAAGTAAAATTAGCATCAACGCTAATAACATTTTTGCAGCAACAGAGCGTGAGAAAATATTCGACAAGGCAGTTCCTTAAGAATTAAGCAGTTCAAACCACTTATCTAAACTGTAATCATAATTTGGCATGACGGTATTCCAAACCGCGATATTAGAAAAGCGCTTAATGTAGCCGCCTCCATCCCTTACTTGCCCAGCTTGAACAGAGATTTTTCCATCAGTGCCCGTTAAGTCTGTCACCGCTTCTTTACCTTGATACCAGTAATTCCACTCTGGTATAGACATAAGAGGCTGACTTCGTTCTGGGTTAGAAATGTAATAGCCCTGACGCGCTATAAATGCACCGGGATAGCCTGACAACCACCAGTTCATGTAATCGTACGCTGCATCTTTTACATGCCCTTGCGTATTGGCCGATAAACACATAACCCCATGCCAAGCACGATAACCTTCTTTGGGTGAAGCATACACAACAGGGATACCTTGTCCTCTGCATGCACTTACTCCCGGTGAAAACATACTTTGAATAGTCACACGGTTAGTTTTCATAAAATCAATCGACTGTGGAACCGATGTCCAAAATCCAGCGAAGTGACCCTGCCTTTTTTTCTCGAGCAAAATTTTAAACAGCTGATCAATTTCTGTAATACTCATATTTCCTAAGTCATTGAAACTCATCAGCCCTTGGGCCTGAACAGCAAGTGCGGCGTCAAAAATACCTATGGTGGGCGCATTAACTAAGCCTACTTTCCCTTTATTTTTCTCGTCGAGCAACCATGCCCACGATTCGGTTTCATAGGGAATACCTTGCTCAATAAATTGCGTGTTATAGCCAAAGGAATCAACATTGTGAACATACGGCATATAACTGATTTTTTTGCTAGGCGTCGTACCGAGACGACCATCAGGCTGAACATACAAAAGCTTATTGGGTGAATCCCCCGCCCCTATTTTTGCTTCAGGTATTACACGCCCGGTTTTAGTTAGTGGGTTAATTTCGTTCCAATAAATAAGCCTATCAATATCTAATGGTTGGATAGCCCCAGCTTGCCACAAAATATTAATTGAATCAGACCACTGTTCGAACAAATCAAAAGAACTTGGATCCGCTGCCGCCTTTTGTAAAACAGCAGCACTGCCCATTGGAGTAAATTCGATATTAATGCCAAGCTCACGCATTGCTCGTTGACGTAACTCTTCTTGCAAGGTGACATGTGTGCCCATCACTCTCAAAGTGACAGTGTTTTTTGCAAAAACATACGGTGCTTTAAATGCCAGTGTTGAAGCAGCGACTCCCACACCCATTTTTTTTAGAAAACATCGACGGTCTTTTAAGTTAGCCATACATATTCACCTAGTAAATAAGCAACTATGAGTATAGATGAAATTTTTAACGTTAAAATCTCATTATTTCATCAATCAATTGCATGTAATTTAAAGCAATTTCTACCCGCATTTTTTGCTTCATATAATGCTTCGTCAGCTAATGAAACAAGTTCATCAAACTGTTTCATCTCTTGGTGAGAATACACAACACCCCCAATACTGACTGACACCCTATTTAAAGAAGATTCTTCGTGACGAATATTTTCGCTCGCTAGTTCATGATTAATTCGCTCGCAGACTTGCTTTACTCCATCAAAATCTGTGTAAGGCAAGAGCACAAGGAACTCTTCTCCTCCATATCGTACAACCGTGTCTTGCGGGCGTTTAACTGAACGATTTAATACCTCAGCAATCTTTTTAATACATACGTCGCCTTGTGGATGGCCATAATGGTCGTTATAACGCTTGAAATGATCGATATCTAACATCAGTAGGCTAAAAGCTCTTTTGTCACGTATAGCTTGCTTAAAAACATTAGAGACTTCTAAGTCTAGGTAATGGCGATTAAACAAACCTGTTAGAGAGTCTTTGTATGTCAATTCAACCAGCTTTTCGAGGCGAAGTTTATTCTCAATATGATTCTTCGTGCGGTGTATTAATGTTGAAGCCGTGATAGGTTTTCCAATGAAATCTGTTGCTCCGGCTTCCCAGCATGCATTTTGTGAATCGGTATCGTAGGTCGATGTAATAAAGACAATAGGTACATTTTCAAAGGCAGGATCGTCTTTTATTTGCCTACATACATTTAACCCATTGATATCAGGCAAATTCACATCTAACAAAATTAAATCAGCAGTGTTTTCTTTACAGTATTCTAAGACACTATTTCCAGCGCTAAATGGTAAAACAGTAAAGTGCTCTTCTAATATTGTTTCAAGTGTAAGTCTGATCATTTCATCATCATCAACTACGAGTATTTTACATTCTGACAATGGTGTTAGAGTTAAAGGCATATAAATTCTTCATCTTTATTATTGTTTAGTTTCGCTTTGCAGCAGCTCTTTAAGGCATAATCGCTTACTAACTTACCTTGTAACTTTTGAAAACATACTATTCATGAGAAGGTCACTTTAGTATGTTATTAATTCTGCAACTAACTGTTAGTTCAATAAGTTTTAACAGTAATTATAGTCAAAGCCCTATTTAATGCTTAACTATTTTTCATTATTTGTAGTATAAAAGAATGATGGCTATTTATTGCATGCGCCATGCACTTAAGCATAAGGTCATTACAATGAATAGATAGCTAATCCTGTCATGAAGTGGGTTTATCATCTCGTTTTTGTTTTTTACGTTGTTCGTGCTTTGCTTTAGCCACATTTTCAAATACAGGGGGGGGAATAGGAAATAGCGAAAGAAGTGGGAATATGGCCATAAATAAATATGCCCCTTTTGGCATCTTTTTAGCCCAGAGTACCAGCTTAAAGAGCAGATTAAACAATATATTTAAACAATATAGTTCCGCCACACAGTGTACTAATAACAACCCGTGCTATAGTGATTAAATCCATTTATCTTTGTATCAATAACCTTTAAAAGATAAATGAGGAAAATGCTACTTTTTTAAACGTATTTAATTATTAAACATAAAAACGAAGAGTATAATTTTTTTGATACTGCCCCCTCCTGATACAGCTTAAGCCTTGCAGCAACACTATTCTTAGCATGAGAGCCTCAGTTTTTAAGCCTTTTATTCGACTAAAGTCTATAGGTTAAATTTATTCACCTATTGGGTGTTTTTTTATCGTTTGTTCGATTTTCCTCTCTCAACTAAAGTTGAATTGTCGGTAATAAATGCCGACTCTAACAGAGGAAAAAATTATGTTTAGTACACTTATGAAACGCGTTGCACTTAGCTCTTTATTAACTTGCTCAGCGATGGCAGTGGCTGATCAGGGTGACTACAAATTAATGGTGATTGACCAATCTACAACACTTGCAGAACAAAGCAATCAATACGAATTAGCATTTAATCAGTGCGCATTGAGCGTTAAAGAAAAAGACTTTGCGGCAGCCGAAGCACTCTGCTCTAAAGCAATTAACTTGCTAACGACAAGTAAAGTCCCCGGTCATAAACGTCGTGAATTAACATCATTTGCTTTAAGTAACCGTGGCGTTGCACGTATTATGTCTGAAAACGACACAGCTGCATTATCTGATTTCTATGAAGCCGTGCAGATTTCAAGTAACGATTTGGTAGAGCACAACTTAACTCGTGCCAAACAGAACTTAGCATTATAAGTTCATCCGCATTATTTCATGAAACCCAGCTTAGGCTGGGTTTTGTCGTTTTGGAGTATCTAAATTTAAGCACTTAAATTTGAAAACTTAAATTTTAATAAGTCTTAACGTAATCCATCAGACTATCCGGGAAAATTATTAGTGCTTAAGTAAGACAATCTGTTACGAGCTGCAAACCGTTAAAGCAGAAATCAACCTTTTCGCCGTTTTAGAATTAAAACAGACACGAACGTAGGTCATTGTTGGACATTTTTGAGTTAGGACTTTTGCTCTACTATGTGAGATTAAAAATGATATTTATATAGTGAACGCCGCAATTTGGGGCGTACTAAGCTTAGCTAAATCAGCGAAGCTTTAGAAGCCCCTCCCAAACTCTGTGGGAGAGGTATGCTCAATGTTACTAGAGACAGCTGCGAGACCTAGCACACTGTCAGCTTACATGTAGGAGTACACGGTGTATGAAGAATTATCTTTTTGTATAGCTTAATTAAAGGTGTACTCCCTGATAGATTCACTGCTCTGCATGCTGAACAGTGGAATAATTAAGGTAAAACAAGCGTACCTTTCGAGCCATGTGGTTCAGAACGCAAATACTGAGGAGGCGCCTCAACCTGAGCGCCTAGTGCGACAGCAGCTTGCCACGGCCAATGCGGGTTAAAAAGCACTGAGCGACCTAACGCAATCAAATCGGCTTCACCTTGTTTCAGTACTTCTTCAGCTTGCTGTGGCTCGGTGATTAAGCCTACACCAATTATCGGTATTTTAACCTGTTGACGAATAGCACTAGCAAACGGAAGCTGATAACCTGGTTTTACATCGATGGATTGTAGCGGCGAAAGCCCTCCACTGGAAACATGCAGATAGTCACAACCCAGCTGTTCCAGTTGCTTACTAAACACAATTGATTGCTCAACATCCCAGCCGCCATCAACCCAGTCAGTTGCCGAAAGACGAACTCCAACCGGAATTGAAGAAGGTATAGCTTTGCGTACAGCTTCAAATACTTCAAGTGGAAAGCGTAAGCGATTTTCCTGCGAACCACCGTATTGATCCTGCCTTCGGTTGCTTAATGGAGAAAGAAATTGGTGAAGTAGGTACCCATGTGCCGCATGAATTTCTATTAAATCAATTCCTAAACGTACTGCACGAAGTGCGCTGTCAACAAACGCTTGTTTGATACGCGCAAGACCCGCTAAGTCGAGTGAATCTGGCGTTTCGTCTTGCTCATTGAAGCCTAACGCGGAAGGAGCAACAGTTTGCCAGCCACCTTCATCCATCGTCAATTTATGACCTCCTTGCCATGGCACATGGCAAGAAGCCTTTCGCCCAGCATGGCCAAGCTGAATACCTATACGAATGGGGGACCAAGCGCGAACATCAGACAAAACACTGTCTAATGCGGTTTCTGTCGCATCATCCCAAAGCCCTAAATCTCCCGCTGAAATACGGCCAATCGGTTCAACAGCTGTGGCCTCCAATATTAGCAATCCTGCGCCAGATGTTGCCAGCGAACCATAGTGCATGCGGTGCCAAGAACTAGCCTGTCCAGATTCTGCGGAGTATTGACACATTGGTGCGATAACTATGTGGTTTGTAAGATTGAGCTCTCCGATTTTTGCGGCACTAAATAATTGGCTCATTTTAACCTCTCAATGTTGTTTTCAGCAGAAAGTCATAGGATGGCCTTAACCCCAACTTTTATGAGAAAAATATGGAAGGCTATATCCTCCTGCTGGTACTTATTTTTGATATTTGCTTTTCAGTTTTTATTTCTGGATAGCATGAATATGAAATGTGATTACAGTGTCTATTTATCATAAGGTTAAAGTGGTCATCACATTCTACTTTTTCAAGGGCGGTCATTGTTGATTATGAATCCCCTTTGAGACAGTAGACTGGATTCCCATAGTTTACTAGCTCAAAATGGGGCAAGGGTTAGTCAAGTTAGAACAACGCTCGCGTATACGCAAACGCCCAAAGCTATTAGCTTTGGGCGTTTCTTCTAGCAAACTTAGTTACGACAAACCGAGCTTTAAAGTGTCATGTGTAGAATTGGAAAAGGTTTTTCCATATCATCAAGTGGCGAGCGCGAAACGACTTTGAAGCCCATATGCTCGTAGAAACCTACTGCCTGTGGGTTTTGTTCGTTTACATCGACTTTAGTTGCGCCTAACTGCTCTATTGCGTATTGAAGCAGCACCTTGCCAATTCCTTGCCCTCTGGCCTCGTTTAAGATGAAAAGCATTTCAACCTTAGAATCATGGATACCCACGAAGCCTAGAATAGAGCCATCATTACTTTTAACACATCTTAAAGTGACAGCAGGAAAAGCCTGCTCAATGATAATTGGTTTAAAAAACTCAATATCTTCTTCTGTTATGAAGTCATGAGTTACTCGGACTGAGTTTTCCCAAACATTCAGCATTTCTGCGTAATTTTCAGGAAGCACAATTTCTACAATCATTGTGTTTTCTCTATAGTTGACTGAAATTCATGTGTAGCCGCGAGCGTTAATTCTATCCGCAAATCATTGAGTAGTCTAATGATGTAAGCATGGCTTGTAATAAGACATATAATGAGTTAGAGCCAAAGGACGGTTCTGTGCCACTTGCAACATAATTAACAGCTGTTTGTATCCCAGCAAGCCCGAGGGCGGCATAACTTTTTGTTAGCTGCCAACCCAAATATTACTTAAGTTTGCAGCATTAATATAAAGCCCAATCGCAATAGGAGCAGTAAACAAAACCATTAAACTGTAGACAAATAATAGCTGGCGTTTACTAAGTTGGTGTAATTGCTGACTTGTAGTTTCACTTCGTAAACGTAACACGGTTGATAGTAAAATGAGAAAAAGTACAAACCACCAAAAGCCTTGATTTAATATAGGGACATTATAGGCAACAGCGAAAATACCAACGCAACTTATAGCAGCAATGAACCATTCAGCTATCCAGCTTATTTGAAAGTACCCGTCTTTAAAATACCAATATAACCTAATGCTTAAAGTAATAATTAGATATATGACTAGAACTATAAAAATATATTTGAATACTTCCATTTTCCATCAATGCCTTACGAAGGAGCTCAAACCAAGCGTTTTGCGTGCTTTTGGGTAACTTGTTATAAGCCGTATGCAACAATTAGATATATGAATAAGCTAAAAAAAGACGCTAATGCTACAAACAATGAAATGCGCACCTTTTTAATATGGCAGTCTAACCCTTTATGGTACAAGGAAAATTTTTTAGGGTTACCAAATAACATGCCCCAATACTCATCTTGGTAACCTAAGTATTCAACCAGCTTATTTTTACGCTCATTTGTGTATTTATGCGCGGCTTCTTTGTATGCTGCCATCTGCATGTTAAACACAATAAAGGTAATCGCTACGACTCCAAACAGGATGATAAATACCATTGTTTCCCTTAGGCTTATAACGCCCATTTAAGCAGACGAAAATTGTTGATTAAAATGTGAAGCGAAGCGGAACCTAACCAACTGTTTTTGTTACATTTTAAATGCTTATTACACAGCCTTACGCTTATTTTTATGTAAAGAGAACATTAGTAGTGCAGCAAGTAATGTTGCAATAATATCACCAAGGTCAAAAAACATTGAAGTCCAGTATTGTTCAATTTCATATGTTAATGCACCAGCAGTAAACATTAAAACTGACTTTTTAAATGTTTTAATGTCAATCTTTGGCTTAACTATTGGAATGAGAGACAAGATTCCGAATAAATAGAAAAAACTTGGGGAAGATCCTAAAAAGGTATCTAAAAAACTATTGATACCAAATATGTCAGATCTCGTTAGCTTCACAATAATTGCGAAAGCACCACATATAATGAAGCTAGCTATATAAAACTTTTGTTCTCGAAACAACAAACCAACTCCTTGGCAATTTAACATGTTTATAGCGAGCGAATAGCACGTTTTCTTACCACATAAGCCGCGCTTCTATCAAAGTTTATTAGTAACAAAGTTATTAACTGATTGCCACATATATTAAAAGTTGGCAGTAACCATTACCTAAACTTAATAAAAGCGAATCATTAGGTCGTGTTATTGATTATGTAAGCGCCTACACAAAACTGTATATAAAAACAGTATCCAGGTATTACTCAAAGAAATGATTAAAAAAGCACATTCCCCTACTTTTCAGCCAACTCTGAGTTTTGAGTAATTACTCTATAGATTAAATTTCTTCATCTATCAGGTTTAATTTAATCGTTTGTTTAGCTTATAGGAATATTTTAAAGTTCACTCGTTGGCAAGAAACACCAACTTAACCAAAGGAAATCTATCATGTTTAAAACACTTGTAACCACTATTGCACTTAGCTCTTTATTAACTTGCTCAGCGATGGCAGTAGCCAACCAAGCTGATTATAAACTGATGGTTATCGAGCAAGCTCACTCTTCAAACGACGTAAACAGCACATACGAAAATGCTTTCAACCGTTGTGCATTGAGTGTAAAAGAAAAGAATTTTTCAGAAGCTGAAAGCCTGTGTACCGAGGCAATTTCACTTCTTAGTACAAGTAAAGTACCTGGATACAAACGTCGCGAATTAACTTCGTTTGCATTAAGTAATCGTGGTGTTGCACGCATCATGTCAGAAAACGATACTGCAGCTCTTTCTGATTTTTATGAAGCAGTTCAAATTTCTAAAAACGAACTTGTAAATCATAACTTAACTCGCGCAAAGCAAAACTTAGCGTTGTAAAGTTACCCCACCAAATTGTTGTCGAAAGCCCGGTTCTTGTGTGTTCTGACCGGGCTTTTTTTCGCGCCTGATTTACATGATAAACCAATAAACCCCCTATTGGCCGATACTAAATTTCTCTTCCAGTTCTTGAATTTCTTCACTATACGTAGCTAAAAATTGGTTAAACTGAGTAATCACCTCTGGATGATTAATCGTCGATACATGAAAGTCTTGTACATCTACACCGAGCAATTCATGGAAGTAGACATCGGTCGTTACATTTAACTTTTTCCGTAATTTATAGTTAAGAACATCCCGCGAGATATAAATACAATTTATTCGGTTCAATAAAAGCAAAGAAATAAGCTCCGTTGTATCCGCAGTTTCGATAACGGCAATTCCCTCTTTTTCAAAATATGCTTTAAAACGTTGTGAGGTGAAACCACGCACTTTACCAAACCGGGTGCAATCAGATAATTGTGTATCAGGATTAAGACTCGCAATACCGGTTACAGTTGTAAGAACAGGCTTTGAATAGACTATTTGCTTGGTTTTTGTGTAGATATCTTTAAAACTTTTTTGCCATTGCGGGTTATCTGGGTATTTAAAATCAAGGTAACTTTGCGTAATAAAATCTTTATAAAGGCGGTTTAGAGGCGTTGGGTAAAACACTATATTATAGTCGTATTTACGACCGAATAATTTTAATAACTGTGCGCTGTATCCAGTGAACCGTGAGTTATTGTTATCGCTCCCTTCGTAATAAGGTAGATATTCAATGTTCTCTACGCCTACTACATACGAGGCTCTTTCTGCGCATAATAACTGCAACGAAAATAAGCTTACTACAACAGCACTCAAACCACTTATTAGATTTATTTTCACATTTCAAACGTCACTTTTTGGGCATACATACAAGCTTAGGCTAAAAAATGACTTTGAACTAATAGCGTATCGACATTTTACTCTGCTGGAACAAATTCAAGCACCGTAGCATTAATACAATACCTATCTTTACCTTGTGGGCCTTCACCTGGGAATAAATGGCCTAAGTGGATCCCTGAACTTTTCGATTTTAATTCAATACGATGCATTCCATAACTGTTATCTTCGTGCATGGTGACGCTGCCTTTAACGGCTTGGGTAAACGATAACCAACCTGTACCCGAATTAAAGCGATCTCGGGTATTAAATAATGGGGCACCACTGAGTTTATCTATAAAAACCCCCTCTGGCGTATTTTTAAAAATATCATATTGCTTACAATATGGACTGTCGGTACGAGCATGAAATGCAACCCTAAACGCCTCACTGTCACCCAACTTAAACGCACCGAGCGCTTTGTAAAATTCATCTTTACTTACATACCCTTGACGGCCATACACTTCTTCACCATTTTCTATAAACAGTAAAGTTGGCGTTGCCCAAGTTGGGGTCTTAATTGTCAGCCCATCGAGCTCATCGGCATAACGAAAGGTCATGGGAATAGTACCTTGGTAGTTATTGGCAACTTCTTTTTTGAACTTTTCACAGTATGGGCAATACCCTTTCGCATCAATAACCACAATCTGTTTATTTGTCAGTAAGGCACTATTATCAACGTTGGGTTTGTTGGTTGAATCAAATACCACGCCTGTTGAATGATCAGGACAATACCCATTCGGGTTTTTCTTTAAATAATCTTGATGATAATTTTCTGCTGCGTAAAATTTCTTGAGCGGCTTAATTTTTGTGACAATTGTTCCGTAGCCTGCGGCCGTTAACTTTACTTGGTACGCCTGTTTTAATTCAATGGCTGTTTGTTGCTGCTGTTCGTTGCTGGTAAGAATTGTAGAACGATACTGTGTACCAACATCATTACCTTGTCGATTAAGCTGCGTAGGATCGTGATTCTCAAAATAGTGCTTAAGGAGGCTTTCAGTGGTTATTTCATTGCTGTTATAAGTGACTTTTACCACTTCAGCATAGTTATTGTCGTCGAAACGACGTGACTGACGGGTAATATTTTTATACGTTGCTTTAAATCCCTCACCATCTGCATAGCCTGATACAGCATCAATTACCCCATCCAGTGCTTCGTAGCGTTTTTCAGCCCCCCAAAAGCAGCCAGAGCCAAGTACAATAGTTTCAATATGCTGCGTAGCTTTTTGCATAGTGTCTTGTGAATACACTTTACTTGCAGTCATCATGGCACTACTGGTCAGTAATATCAGTAACATTGACTTAATTGTCATACTAATTTCCTCATTAAAGCCTGTATATTTAAAAGACCGGCGAGTTTAATAAATCATTTCACCTTAAACGCGTCTAAGCTGTGATTCACCGCTAACAATTTAACTCTTTTGTATATTTAAGATAAAAAGCACCTTTTTACATTGGGATATAATAATGAGAATTGCACATAGCCTAACCGCTCTCGCATTGGGTATAACACTTGCTACGCAAGTGAATGCAGCAGAGTTCACTTTCGCACAATCTATTAAACCAACTGACAACACATTAGTGCTGTTTTTTGATTCAAAAACAGGTGTTTCTGATTTCAATTACCTAAGCACTGAAACGCAAGCCCACTTAGATAAAGTGGTTAACTTTGCAGACTTTAAAGCCAAGTACGGAAAAACATTAGAAGTCATTGCTCCAAACAACAGTGAACATCAACGTATTTTACTTGTTGGGCTTGGTGAGCAAGCAGAACTCAATGCTGCAAAAATGGCAAAGCTAGGAGGTAATGTTCACGCTAAGCTTCACAGTGCGAAACAAGCTTCGGTTAGTCTTGATTTTTCGGTGTTGAAAGAAACAGACACAAACGCCAAATATGCGGCCGAGTTTGCTCATGGTGCTAACCTACGTGACCACCGTTTTGAAGAATACAAAAAAGAAAAAGACACCCATGTAGTTAATTACACTGTCGATGTCGAAAATATAGACCAAGCGGTCAAAAACCACACTTTACTACAACATATTGAACAAGGTGTATTTTTAGCACGCGACTTAACCAGTGAAGTAGCGACAGAGATGACTCCAGCTGACTTTGCTAAAGCCGCAAAAGAGCTTAAAAAGTTAGGTGTTAAAATCACGGTTCTAGAACCTAAACAAATTAAAAAGCTGGGTATGGGTGCGCTCGAAGCGGTTGGCCGTGGTAGTGAAGAAGGTTCACGCCTTGTTGTTGCCCATTATCAAGGTAATAAAAACACACCTATCGCGTTAGTAGGTAAAGGTATTACCTTTGATTCTGGCGGTTATAGCCTTAAAACTGGCGCTTCAATTGCACGTATGAAATCAGATATGGCGGGTGCTGCAGCCGTACTAGGCACTGTAAAAGCAATGGCGTTAGCTAAAGCCGACACCAATGTTGTTGCGGTCATGGGGATGGCAGCAAACATGGTTTCACAATTTGCTGTTGCACCGGGTGATGTTGTTCGCACAGCTGAAGGTTTAAGCGTTGAGATTGTAAACACAGACGCAGAAGGACGCTTAGTATTAAGTGACGCTATGTGGTATGCACGCGATAAGTTCAAACCCTCTATTATGATTGATGTTGCAACGCTCACTGGCTCAAAAATTGGGGCTGTTGGCAACGAATACGCCGCCGTATTCTCAAAAGACGATCAATTAATTGAGCAATTAACACTGGCTGGTAAGCAAGTAAACGAAAATCTTTGGCGCTTACCGCTGGGCTACGACGATGCGTTAAAATCTGACATTGCAGACTTAAAAAATATTGGTTCTCACGGTCCTGGTGCAACAACAGCGGCAAGTTTTTTACAAAACTTTGCGGGTGACACACGTTGGGTACACATCGATATCGCGGGTAACGCACTTAACAATAAAGCAAAAGATGAACTCGCTGAAGGCGGTACTGGCTACGGTGTACGCTTACTATCTAACTGGTTACTAAACAACAATAAGTAGCCTTTTCCTTTACTCTCTGCCAAGCTGTTGTCATTATTTTATAACGGCTTGGCAGTGTTGAGTTTTTAATTAACGCGAAAGACTCATTTACATCTTCACTACTGGGCCTATATGCTAATTATCATCAACAAATAATAAAAAGTGTGACATACAATGGCTTCTACTCAACGACCACAGATCACAGCACTGACTACGCATTGCATTTTTTTCGATGTCTATCAGTCAGGGCAAGATGTGCTTGAAACACAAAAAAAGATTTGGGCACTCGCGCAACTTTGTCGAAATTCAGGAGACTTTATTGATGTGGTGCCTGCTAATAATAACCTCACCCTTTACTTAAAAGAGTCATCTTTACTTGCTAAGTGGCAATCTTCATTACTTAGTCACTGGCATGAGATTAAAAGCAATGATTTTACCTCTACACATCATAAGCTCGCGACGGTGTATGGTGGCGATTATGGCCCCGATATTTCAGCGGTTGCTAAATACCATAATTTAACCGTAGACGACGTGGCTCAAATGCACAGCAGTGCAACGTATCATGTTTTGTTTTTGGGCTTTCAACCCGGATTTGCATACCTAGCAGGCTTAAACCCCCAGTTATACACGCCGCGCCACGAAAAACCACGCATTCATGTCCCTAAAGGCGCGGTTGCTATAGGCGGTGAGCAAACTGGCGTCTACCCCGAAGACTCTCCAGGTGGTTGGCAAATAATAGGTCATACAGATTTCAAACTGTTTGATATAAATGCACAGACACCGTGTGCAATTGCACCGGGCGATACGTTAGAGTTTGTTATTCAGGAGGTGCTAAAATGATCACCATACTCAAGCCCGGTATGCAAATGTCTATACAAGATCAAGGCCGCGTAGGTTCTCGCCATTTAGGCATTGGTCAATCAGGGTGTGTTGACCCTTATGCACAAATCATCACTAATCGTCTTGTTGGCAACCCCGATAACCATCCCGTGATTGAGATCACGCTTGGACTTGCCGAAATACAGTTTGATAACGACTATTACATCGCCTTACATGGCACCGACATGAAAGCGACTGTGAATGGCAATGCTGTTCAACCGGGCTGGAGTTTTTATATAAAAAAGGGCGATATACTTAAGCTAAACGCAGCCCGACATGGGTTTCGAAACTATTTAGCTATTGGTGGTGACTGGCATTTACCAACGGCTATTTTAGACTCTTACTCAACCGATATTGCAGCAGGCTTTGGTGGCTTGCATGGTCATGCTTTAAAGGCGGGTGATCGTTTCGATATAACACCTAAGTATGCAACTAAAATCGGATTAGGTGCCATGTTACCGCCAAAGAGTACACATATTCGTATTCTTGCCGGTCCGCATGCCTCAATATTACCTGATAATACATGTGATAAGTTTACAGAGCATTCATGGCATATTTCGCCTAGCAGTAACAGAATGGGCGCACGATTATTAAGCGATGAGTGTAAATTAGCGCATTCATTGTCGCTGCCCTCAATGGCAGTTATGCCTGGAAGTATTCAATTACCACCTAATGGTGAACCCATTGTTTTACTGAATGACGCGCAAACAACGGGTGGGTATCCAATAATTGGTACTGTTATTGAGGCTGACTTGCGTCATTTTGCTCAGCTTAAACCCGGTGACTTCTTACACTTTGAGTTTGTTAGTCTTGAGCAAGCTCATTTAGCCCAGCAAAAGCTCGTTGCTCATCTAAATCAACTTGCAATTGCTTTAAAGTATAAAAATGCCCAAAGTTAACAGTCTAAATGCCCTGTGTTTAAACTCGTTTGGCGTTTAATAAATGACTAACCCCTAAACCAAGTTGTCTATACAAGAGTGTATTTACTTTTCGAGACAATGTTTACAGTGATATAAATTGTTTTTGCTGCGCCAAATTGGTGCAGCAAAAATAATTTTTACGTCGCTTATTTCATCAAATTTCTTCATTTTTACTAAAAATAATTCGTTCACCATTGTTCATACAAAGCTTTTGGATCAATCTGGTGCAAAGCCTGTGTTTTCGGTGCATAGATTATTCTTAAATAATTAAAAAACCTGTGTGACTTAGGTAATTATTTCTGTTAAAACAAAGATTCGCAGTTTTAAAATTATTGTTAACTGCGCACATAATTGGAATGAGGAGTCACTATGTGTTCAATTTTTGGGGTATTAGATATTAAATCTGATCCTGCCCAATTGCGAAGCCAAGCAATTGAGATGTCAAAACTATTAAGGCACCGCGGACCCGATTGGTCTGGCGTGTATTCATCAGAGAAAGCAATTTTAGTTCATGAACGACTTGCCATTGTTGGTGTGTCAAGTGGTGCACAGCCGCTTTATAATCCAGAGCGTACACATATTCTCGCTGTCAATGGTGAAATCTATAACCATAAAGAACTAGCGGCAAATTTAGAAACCGATTTTACCTTTCAAACTCAATCTGATTGTGAGGTTATATTAGCCCTGTACAAACAAAAGGGGCCTGAGTTTTTAGATGATTTAAATGGTATTTTTGCTTTTTGTTTATACGATGAAGAGCAAGATGCCTACCTAATCGGTAGAGACCACATTGGTATTATTCCGCTTTACACAGGTCATGACGAACATGGCAACTTTTATGTTGCGTCAGAATTAAAAGCACTATCGCCAATTTGTAAACATATTGAAGAGTTTCCACCGGGGCATTTTTTATGGAGCAAAGACGGTCAGCTACGTCGTTATTATTCACGTGATTGGCAAAGCTATGACGCGGTAAAAAACAATGATGCAAAAGTGAGTGATGTTAAAAACGGTTTAGAAGCAGCCGTTAAACGTCAATTAATGTGCGATGTGCCCTATGGTGTATTACTTTCTGGTGGGTTAGATTCGTCTGTTATCTCTGCAATTACGCAACGCTTTGCAGCAAAACGTATTGAAGACAACGACGAGTCAGACGCGTGGTGGCCTAAACTTCACTCTTTTTCGGTTGGGCTTGAGGGCTCGCCAGATTTAGCGGCAGCACAAAAAGTAGCCGATATGATTGGCACTATTCACCACCCTATTCACTTTACCATTCAAGAAGGTATTGATGCACTGCGTGAAGTCATTTACCACATTGAAACGTATGACGTAACAACCATCCGTGCATCAACCCCCATGTACTTAATGGCACGTCAAATTAAGGCAATGGGCATTAAAATGGTGCTTTCTGGCGAGGGAGCTGATGAATTATTTGGTGGCTACTTGTATTTCCACAAAGCCCCTAACGCACAAGAGTTTCATGAAGAGCTAAATCGTAAAGTCTCTAAACTTAATATGTTTGATTGCTTGCGTGCGAATAAATCAATGGCGGCATGGGGTGTTGAAGCTCGCGTACCATTCTTAGATAAAGAGTTTGTCGATATTGCAATGCGCATTAACCCAGAAGCCAAAATGTGCAAAGACGGTAAAATTGAAAAACACATCATTCGCGAAGCATTCGATGGTTACTTACCTGATGACGTATTATGGCGCCAAAAAGAGCAGTTTTCTGATGGTGTAGGTTATAACTGGATAGATACCCTTAAAGAATATGTGAGCGTGCAAGTTAGCGATCAAGAACTTGCCAACGCAAAATATAAATACCCTATAAATACACCTGATTCAAAAGAAGCGTATTTTTATCGCAGTATTTTTGAAGATCATTTCCCTGGAGATACATCAGCAAAGTGTGTTCCTCATGGGAAATCTGTTGCATGTTCAACACCTGAAGCACTTGCTTGGGATGAATCATTCCAAAATAATGCGGATCCTTCGGGTCGTGCTGCTGGCGTTCACAACGACGCTTATAAAAAATAGTAGCGAGAGCTGCAAGTCATAAGCTTGCAGCTTCTTTAGTATTAATCTGTTCGTTCTGAAACAATACTGTCATTAAACTTTTTTACTTTCTTCTTAAGTTTGTTTAAAAACCCATCAAAAAACTGAGAAAATTGATTTTATTCGGCTATTTAGCGCCTAAAGCATTTACATTTTCCCTCTAACTCCTACACTAAAGACTACTATTTGGTACTAAATTGATTTGTCTTCAAACTATTTTCACGTTTATTGCGTAAAAATATTCTTTGGGCAAACGTGTTCCAACCGGCCATTTAGCTTTCTGCTAGATAAAATTACAACAAGAGGTATTCATGAGCGAACATCATGACAAGTACAGCATCGACAATACGGATTACACTGTCGGCCAAGACAATGTACAAAAATGGGGGTTCGATGTTCACAACCCTGTTTTTGGCATTAGTGCAGGTTTAATTGCAATCTTTTTAATTGCAACACTTATTTCAGACCCCGAAATTGCAAAAGCAACCCTTAACGGTATCAAAAACGACATTATTAATAATTTTGATGGTTTTTTTATGTGGTCAGCAAACTTATTCGTATTGTTTTGCTTTGCATTAATCATTTCACCTTACGGTAATATTCGTTTAGGCGGAAATGAAGCTCGCCCTACTCACTCGCGTATTTCATGGCTTGCCATGTTATTTGCGGCCGGTATGGGGATTGGGTTAATGTTTTGGGGCGTTGCTGAACCGGTTGCTTACTACACTGGTTGGTATGAAACACCACTCGGTGTTGAAGCAAATACCCCTGAAGCCGCAAAAATGGCTATGGGTGCAACCATGTTTCACTGGGGCCTTCACCCGTGGGCTATTTATGCAGTCGTTTCACTATCACTAGCGTTCTTTTGTTATAACAAAGGTTTACCTTTATCTATTCGCTCAATTTTCTACCCTATCTTAGGCGATAAAGCATGGGGATGGCCTGGCCACCTTATTGATATTCTGGCTGTGCTTGCGACCTTATTTGGTCTTGCCACTTCCCTTGGTTTAGGCGCTCAGCAGGCCTCTGCGGGTATTAATCATGTATTTGGGACTGATGCAGGCATCGGTTTGCAAATTGGCGTTATTACTGGTGTTACCTTGCTTGCGGTGATTTCGGTCATACGTGGTATTGATGGTGGTGTTAAACTGCTAAGTAATATCAATATGGTGATTGCCTTTGTACTGCTTGTATTTGTTGCTATTGTTGGTTTTGCTGCAGCCTTTGGTAATATCCCGAATACGGTGATGGGTTATGTCGAAAACATTATTCCACTGAGTAACCCACATGGCCGTGAAGACGAAACATGGATGCACGGCTGGACTGTGTTCTACTGGGCTTGGTGGATTTCATGGTCACCGTTTGTAGGTATGTTCATTGCGCGCGTATCTGAAGGACGTACAATTCGCGAGTTCTTAATTGCCGTATTACTTGTCCCTACTGTTGTTACTATCTTCTGGATGTCAATTTATGGTGGTATCGCAATTGAACAAGTTGTTGATAAAGTCGGTGTACTAGGTGAAAAAGGCCTAACCGATGTACCACTGGCTATGTTCCAAATGTTTGAAGCATTACCTATGTCTCAAGTGCTGTCGTTCATTGCTATTGTGCTGGTGTTAGTGTTCTTTATCACGTCTTCTGATTCTGGCTCATTAGTTATCGATTCGATTACCGCAGGCGGTAAGGTTGATGCACCTGTACCGCAACGTATCTTTTGGGCGACCATTGAAGGCGCAATTGCGGCTGCATTAGTATGGATTGGTGGAACACAAGCCATAGAGGCGTTACAAGCTGGTGCAGTATCAACCGGTCTACCTTTTACATTCGTGCTGTTACTTATGTGTGTGAGTTTAGTGCTTGGGCTTAGAACAGAGCCAAGAACTCGCTAGATAATATGGTATTAAAAAACGCCGCAATTGCGGCGTTTTTTTATTATGGGAATTATTACTTTAGTTAAATTAGTAACTCTCGTAATGGCGTGTCTGGTCGATAATGATACACTAATTGTGCCTGCAAAAGCTCAGCGGTTGCGATTGCATCCGTTAAGGCGTTATGATTTTGATATGGAGGTAACGAATAACGAGTTCGTGAGTCAGCTAATCTTACCGAGTCTAATTTACTGTTAAATAAACGCCCTATTAATCCCTGTTTCGCTTTGAGCGCTCTTCTTTCAAGTTCTAGGGTGTCTATTACTGCAAACTCTAAACCTTCACCTAATCGTGCGTTTAACGCTTGATACAGGAAGTGGCGTTCAATAGGCGCAAAATGCACAACAATCACTTTACCAGCTAATGCGGCTAATAACGGCTCAATTATCGACGAGAAGTCAGGCGCGCCAGTTAATTCGGAGTGTGTAATGCCATGAATGACTATTGACTCTTCATCGAGCTTTTGCCTTGGTTGAACAAGCCAATGTGCACTGTCTTTGCAATAAATTCGTTTTGATGTGAACGGCACCAGTCCGACACTAACAATATCGTCTTTATCAAAATTTAGACCGGTCGTCTCAAAATCTAACGCTACGAGGGGTACTTCACTAATCGGTAAATTAAGGTCGTTTACCGCACTTTGATAAAAATGTTGTATACAAGGATGACGACTCGTCGCTGATAGCGCTTTATAACGCGCAGGCCAGTTTTGTTTTGCGCTATTAGTGGTCATTACTTCACACCTGAATTAGCTGAATAACGGAATTTTAAGAAGTTCTGTGCTTTATCTAAAATCGCAAACGCTTCTTTTAAATTTCGCTGTTCAAAAGGCGATAGCAAATGTGGCTCTAAATCGTTGTCGGGCGCTTCATCTAGCTTTTCTATTTGCCAAGCCTGATGACGAATACGGATCATGGCGATATATTCAAGGGCATCTCGTAAGTCTTGCGCTTTTCCTTCTGGTAATAACTTGGCATCAATTATATCTTCAAGTCGTTCAAATGAGTTTTGCTTACGGCTGCCTATCGCTAAAGCATGCACACGGATTACATCAGACAAAGGGGCTGTGCCACGACGTTTTAAGTTCATTGAGCGTTTATGTTGACCATTATGCTCTAATACAAAGTCTTTAAAAAAGCCCAGTGGAGGCGTTCTATTACGTGCGTTAGCTGCCATATTCGCTAAGAAACGCTTATTGCTGCGCCCTTCTTTAGCAATAAACCGTTTTAGTTCCTCTGCCCATTTGGTTTTGCCGTAAACACCATCAAGATCAAAAAATATTGAACTGTGCAATAATGCTTGTGGTTTTGGCTCTGCTATCCAACTAGCAAATTGTTCTTGCCACTGCTCCCGCGTTAAACGCCATTTTTTAAATGACGCCATAATTTCACCATCGCAGTACTTATAACCACACTCAGCCAAGCCATCACAGACAAAGTCAGCAAGTTTTTGAAAATATTCATCATGTAGAGATTCATCAAAACTATTGTCTAGAATAATGGCGTTGTCTTGATCTGTAACGATTAATTGCTCATCCCTTGCCATTGACCCCAGTGCAATGAAGCAATAAGGCACAGGAGGCGGACCAAACTTTTCTTCGGCTAAATCGAGTAGACGCTGTTTAAATGTTCGCCCTATCACCGCCATGGCAGTGCCAATCATATGAGAATTCGCATCTTCATTAACCATTCGCACAAATACATTAGGCAACTGGCGCGCATAATAAGCTAAGTCTTCAACAGATTGCTGAGCAAGAATGCCACGCACCAGTAATAAACTACTTTGCGATTCATAGCGCAAAATATCTGATAACGAAATAACCCCAATGGGTTTTTTCTTAATAACAACGGGTAAGTGATGAATATTATCTCTGAGCATCGCTAGTACGGCTTCAAACACGTAGGCGTTGCTATCGAGTAATACAAGATCAGTCTGCATTATTTGCTGAGCATGAGCTTCGTAACTTAATCCTTGTGCAATAACACTGGAACGTAAATCGCGGTCAGTTATGATGCCAACAACTTGGCCATCGTCATCATCAGGGTCATCGCTAATGGGTTTATCAGCATCAGTAACCAATACTGACGACACCGACTCTTGTGTCATCAACTGCGCAACAAACTGAACTGTTGCATCTTTTGCGACCGTGACCACATCTCTGTGCAGTAATGACTTTACTTTTGCGGTAGTTAAATCATTGCTATCGGCTTGCTCGACGATAGCTTGGTGCAAACGTACATTACCATCAGCCTCAAAGAAATCTGCAAATGGCTCGTATTCGTCGCAATACTGGTTAAACAACTCCACATTAATGCAATAAACAAGTGTGTCTTCGAGTGCTTTTGCCGGAAAACGTACTTTACGATTCATTAGCAAACCCATTTGGCCAAATATGCCCCCCACC
Source organism: Pseudoalteromonas sp. JSTW (assembly GCF_013423925.1). Lineage (NCBI taxonomy): Bacteria > Pseudomonadati > Pseudomonadota > Gammaproteobacteria > Alteromonadales > Pseudoalteromonadaceae > Pseudoalteromonas > Pseudoalteromonas sp. JSTW. The sequence goes on along the minus strand of NZ_CP058972.1, from coordinate 1,692,489 downwards.
GTTAAGCGGTTATATAATTCACCATCACGGCGATACATTTCCACGGCACCGGTACGAATAACATATAAATCGGCTATGTCGTCACCGTAATTTAATATCTCGGTGCCAGCACGAAAATAAGCAATTTCAATTTGCGACGCTAATTTATTTATTGCCTCTTCTGGTAAGTCATCAAATGGAGCATGATCACTTAAAAATTGTGCAATATCGATGTGTTCGGCTTGCATACGCATACCTAGATTGGGTGTTTTTATTGATTGTGGAGGTAATTGGCTATTTTTTCAAAGAAAAATAGCCAATTAAGGTCGATTAAGCGTTTTCTAACTCATCGGCAAGGTGTTTAGACTCATCACCACGAGGTTTGGTAAAACGTGCTAAACCAAGGTAAATAACGGGGGTTAAATAAAGCGTGAATAATACCGCTAAGGCTAAACCACCAAACACCACCCATCCAATGGCATTACGCGCTTCGGCACCAGCTCCTGTCGACAAAATAAGCGGCAACGCACCCAGTAAGGTAGATACCAACGTCATAGCAATCGGGCGTAAACGAACTAACGCAGCTTCTTCAACAGCGACCCTCACTGAGCGACCTTGGTCACGTAATTGGTCAGCAAACTCCACCAGCAGTATCGCATTCTTAGCAATTAAGCCAATCAACATAACTAAGCCTATCTGCGAGTAAATATTTAATGACGTACCCGTTAAATACAAAGCCAAAATAGCCGACGTGATACCAAAAGGCACCGTGATCATAACCACAATCGCACTGTTTACGCTTTCAAATTGTGCCGCGAGCACGAGTAAAACAATTAAAAAAGCCAATACGTAGGTTAACAGTACTTCATTAGCGGTTTCTTCAAATGTAAGTGCTTCGCCTTTAAAGGCAAGGCTAATACCATTCGGTAAGTTAGTCTCGGAGATGTCACGAATTTTGGTGACCAATTCAGCGATAGTGACATTTTCGGGTAGTTCCATACTTAGCTCAATTGCACGACGCTGTGCGTGGCGCTCAAGCTCAGCTGCCACGCCTTCTTCAGTAATCGTTGCAACACTGCTGAGCGGCACAAGCTGACCATCTCGCGCCCCAACGTATAAGTTGGCCAGATCATTTGGATTAGTAATGGTTTGATTTTGTGCCTGCAACATAATAGGAATTGATTGATCACCAATGTTTAAATCAGCAATATCATCACCATTTATCGCCGCTCTTAACGTGATTGAAATATCACTTAAAGACACACCAAGCTCCTCTGCACGGCGTCTGTCTATATTAACCCGTAACTGTGGCTGCGACGGTTGGTACGAAATTCTCACTGGCGCAACCTCTGGAATTGCGTTTTCTATTTCAGCTGAGAATGCCTGCGCTGCTTTAAATATTTCTAAATAATCTTGGCCAAGCAGCGCCAGCTCAATGCCACCCCCTTGACCACGCAAATTTAGACTGTTTGAACCACCAGGGTAACCAGCTGCACCAGGAATATTACCCAGCGGTCCACGTATTTTATTAATGATTTCTTGCTGACTAAAGTGACGCTCATCCCAATGCTTTAAAGGCACGGTAATGAATACAATATTGGGATCCCATTGCCCAACAACGGTATATATTGACTCAATTTCGCCACTTTCTACAAAAGGCAGTAATATATCTTCCATTTGCACGGCTTGCCTATCCATAAAGTTAAGGCCGACCCCGTCGGGGCCACGCGCAAAAATTCGAATTTTGCCTCTGTCTTCTGTGGGCAATAATTCGTTATCAAGGTTCATATACAGTGCACCTGAGCCCGCAGCGACAATTAAGCACACAAAAAATGTAATCCATGCATGGTCTAATACACCATGAATCGTGCGTTTATAAACAGCCGCTAAGCCATGCCCAAGTTTTGCAAATGGATGAAATCCCCCTTGCTTTAATTTAAGTTTAGAGGTTAATGCAGGGACTAAAGACAATGCGACAAAACTAGAGATAATCACTGCGCCCGCGAGCACTCCACCAAATTCACGAAACAACCGCCCCGCTGTTGATGGTAAAAACGCAATAGGTACAAATACTGCGGCCAATACAGCCGTGGTGGCCACCACCGCAAAAAATACTTCGCGAGTACCAATTACCGCAGCGGCTCGCCGCCCAAGTCCTAGGCCGCGTTGACGTTGAATATTTTCACTCACCACAATCGCATCATCAACAATTAAACCTGTCGCTAATACTAAAGCCAGTAACGTTAATATGTTGATTGAGAAACCCAACGCCCATATCAGCGCGAGCGATCCAATTAAAGCAACGGGAATCGCAAAAGCAGGCACCAGTGTTGCGCGCCAAGAGCCAATAAACACCCACAGCGTTATAACAACTAGCAACACGGTGAGTAACAACGAGTTGATTACTTCGTCTACTGAGCTGCGAATAAACTGTGCGTCGTCGGAGGTGAGCGTAAATTCCATTTCGGGGAATCGCACACGCATTTTTTCAATCAGTGTTAATACTTCATCTGAAATTTCAATGGTGTTCGACTGGGCTTGACGAATAATCTCCATGCCAATAACAGGTGTGCCATTTAATCTTACGAACGAACGAGGATCTGCAGGGCCAAAATACACAGCGGCGACATCGCCGATACGCGTGTCATCACGAACAATAATATCTGCGACTTGTTCTGCTGAAATTGAAGTGGCATCAGCACGGACGATGACTTGTTGATCGCTCGACTTTAAACTCCCTGCCGGAACATCAAACGGCGCTTGGCGTAATACATTAGCAATGTCGGGCACAGTGAGATTAAAGCTGCTTAATTTAAGGGGATCGATTCTAACCCTTAAAACTCGTTCACGGTCACCATTTAAACGTACATCAGCCACACCGGGAATGGTTAAAAATTGCGGGGCTAAGTCTACATCAACGCGTTCGGTCAGTGCTTCAAGAGATAATGTATCACTCGAAACAGTTAGTGACACAACCGCTTCAGCGTCGTTGTCGGCCTTAATAATTGATACCCGTTCAACTTCTTCGGGAAGTTCGCGTTGTACCCGTGCAACCGATTCACGCGTTTCGTTTGCAGCATCATCTAAGTTAACACCCGGGCGAAATTCGACCACGATACGTGCGTTGTTTTCTTCACTTTGCGCGCGAATCGACTTTACCCCACTTACACGTGCGACTGCACCTTCAAGTTTACTTGTTACTTCGGTATCAACTGTTTCAGGTGAACCACCCGGAAACGACGCTGACACCGTAATGCGTGGCCTGTCTACATCTGGAAGCTCTCGTACTTCTACGCCAGCAATCGCAGCAATACCCGCAATAATGATCAATAAGTTCAACACCACTATTAAAACAGGTCGGCGAATTGCCATTGACGGCAAGTCTTCCATCATTGGTTGTTGCTTCATCATTACTCCTTGGCAAGCTTAACGTCGTTAGCAAATGTCAGCTCTTGGTTAGGGCGTAATCGTTGTACCCCCTCTGTCACTAACAAGTCGCCTTTATTTAACCCCCCTGATACGAGCAATCGCCCTGCTAAACGCTGCTCAATTTTTACATCAACACGGGTTGCTTTTTTATCGACACTTTTCCATACATACGGACCTGCGGCACCCCACATCATGGCTGCTTCTGGGACTACAGCATATTCATCGCCTCGAATATTAATGTGCACGCGAAAGCTCATGCCTGGCATAAACTGCTTTTCATTGTTATCTAGTTTTGCTTTGGTTCTTATCGTGCGTGTTTGTGCATTGATACGTGAGTCTAACTCAGCCACTGTTGCGGTATACACTTTATCACCTAACCATGGAATAACCTCTACCTCAGACTTCTGCTTAAGCACAGAAATTGCGGCCTCAGGCGCATTAAAATTAATATACAGCTGAGAAATGTCATCGATGGTCGCTATTGCAGTTTGTGCGGTGATCCTGTCCCCAACTTCTACATCGGTAAGGCCCATTACGCCGCTGAAAGGCGCCCGGATCTCACGATCTTCACGTTCAGTTTTAGCGTGCATTAACTTTACTTTTGCTAGTTCATAAAGGGTTTTAGCATCATCTAAATCGCTTTGCGGAACAGCACCTCGGGCATGACTCTCTTCAAGCCTTTTCATGGTGCGCTCGGCATCTTTTAAGGTAATTTCAGCTTCTTTAAGGGCGGCTTGTTGTCTGCGTGAGTCTAGTTCGAGTAATAAATCACCTTTTGACACATTATCGCCCGGTTTAAAATACACCGCGGTCACTCTGTCACCCACTGCGGGGTACAACGTAACTGAATGAATCGCCTCTGCGTTTCCAACGGCTTTAATTTGCTGTTTTGCTTTTTCAGTTGTAACGGGTTCAACAACCACATTGGCCGCCTGTGCAACAGATATGCAGGAAATACAGGCGATTAAGGTCCATGAATATAATTTGCCAATTGTCAAAAGTTCACCTAAATAAGAATCGTTTTAATTGTTACGAAGTGTAACAGCTTTGTGATCAATAAAAACAAGACTTCGTTTAATAAACAAAATGATGAGGCGAAATTAATAATACCTGTGCTTATATTCAAGTGCTCTGCTTCAAGGTAATAAATCCTATCGAAAGCGATGTAAAACAGTGCACCTATTTAGTCGTTAAATGGGGTGTGTTATCACGGTGATATTTAGCCACTTACTGGCATTAATTAGCTGTATGAGTGGCAAATAATTTTTAGGTCATAAAAAAGCCCCAGACTATGCTGAGGCTTGTATATTATGCATTAGAAGTGGAAACTTATTGTTGGCGCTGTGCTTCTTTTTGCGCTTTTTTAGCTTCTTTACGTTTACGAAGTACTTCTTGAGCTTCGTTGCCAATGTGGCCTTCGCCACGAGCTTGTGCTAATTCGATTTGCTTTTGACGCTCAGCAAAACGAGCACGCTGCTCTTCTGTTAGGCTGTCGTGACAGTGATGGCACGATACACCTTCCATGTATTCTGGCTTTAACTTTTCGTCTTCTGTGATAGGCATACGGCACGCATGACATTGGTCGTATGAACCTTTTTGTAAGTCGTGATTAACCGCTACACGGTTATCAAATACAAAACATTCACCTTCCCACATGGTTTCTTCTTTTGGTACTTCTTCTAAGTACTTAAGAATACCGCCTTCTAAATGGAAAACTTCGTCGAAACCTTGTTCTTTCATATACGCCGTTGATTTTTCACAACGGATACCACCCGTACAGAACATAGCCACTTTTTTGTGCTTTTCAGGGTCAAGGTTTTCTTTAGCCCACGCAGGGAATTCACGGAACGTTTTAGTTCGTGGATCGACCGCGTTTTGGAAAGTACCAATTTCGATTTCGTAATCGTTACGCGTATCGATTAAGATCACTTCAGGGTCTGAAATTAATGCATTCCAGTCAGCTGGTTTTACGTATGTACCCACTACTTCACGCGGGTCGATACCTTCAACACCCATGGTTACGATTTCTTTTTTCAGTTTAACCTTAGTGCGGTAAAACGGACATTCATCGTCGTATGACTCTTTAGTCACAATGTTGTCTAGGTTTGGTTGTGTATCTAACCATGCAAGTAGATTGTCGATACCTTCTCGCTTTGCAGACACCGTACCGTTAATACCTTCAGCCGCTAATAACAAGGTACCGCGTACTTCATTTTCTTCCATCACATTGAGTAATGGTTGGCGAATTGCTTCAAAATCTGGAAGGGCTACAAATTTGTAGAGTGCGCACACAACGAAGTGTTCGCTGGTTACATTGTCTTTATGTACAGCAGTCATAGGTTACCTTTTGCTTTAAATGCCATAATTGGCGTTAACCGAATCGCAAATCCGGCGCATTGAGGGCGCGTATTTTACGCGAATTAACACTAATTGCAAAAACTCTAACGAAATAGCTGTGTTTTTACTGTCTCCAACTATGGCAAGTACGTTATAATAAACACGATTTACTAATTTTGCTCATCGGAGATTAAGCATTGCATTTTACTGAACTTGGGATTGATACACGCCTCGAAAAACAACTTGCGCATCAAGGCATCACCCAGCCCACCGATATTCAAGCTCACGCGGTACCAACAGCTATCGCGGGCCATGACATTTTTGCACAGTCAAAAACAGGGTCGGGCAAAACGCTGGCGTTCTTATTACCCGCTGTACAGCGCGTAATGAAACAAAAAGCACTCAGTAAACGAGATCCTCGCGTTTTAATAGTGGCCCCTACTCGCGAGCTGGCTACTCAAGTGTATAGCCAACTTAGGCTACTAATTGCTGGCACAAATATAAGCGCGGTGAAAATTTTAGGTGGTGAAAACTTTAACGACCAAATTAAGGCGCTTCGTAAAGACCCTCATTTTGTTGTGGGCACACCGGGTCGTCTTGCTGACCATTTAGGGCAACGCTCATTGCAGCTTTCGGGCCTTGAATTACTCATTTTCGATGAAGCAGACCGTATTTTAGATTTAGGCTTTACCGAGCAAGTTAAAATGATCAACGAACTTGCCGATCATCGTTTACGTCAAACTTTATTGTTTTCGGCGACGCTAGATCATGCACAGGTAGATGCTCTATCACGTAACTTATTACGTTCACCAAAACAAATTTTATTAAGTGCCTCTAACGAGCAGCACAGCGACATAACGCAAAAGCTTTATTTAGCGGATCACCTTGATCACAAAGAAGCCCTACTTGAGCACTTTGTAAAACAAGACGATGTTGGTCAGTGCATTATCTTTACTGCAACCCGCGCCGACACCCAACGTTTAAGCCAATGGCTAAATGATAAAGGCTTTAAAGCGCAAGCGCTTGCTGGCGATTTAACGCAAACAAAACGTTTGGAGATCATGGACGCTTTCAGTCGTGAGAATTTTAAAATATTAATTACCACCGACGTCGCATCACGTGGTCTTGATTTATTAAGTGTTACTCACGTCATTAACTTTGATTTACCTAAACATGCCGAAGAATACGTTCACCGTATTGGCCGTACAGGACGCGCCGGTTTTAAAGGCACTGCAATATCGCTTGTCGGTCCAAAAGACTGGCCTAGCTATAAAGCAATTAAAGCATTCTTAAATGATGAACTTAGCTTTTTCACCGTCGAGGGCTTAGTAGGTAAATTTAAAGGCCTACGCGAGAAAAAAGCGGATACTGTTTGGAAAAAAGCAGAAGAAAAAATATCTGCAAAACCAGTGAAACCTAAACGTAAAGCCGCTCCTAAAAAACCAAAAGCGCCAGTTAAACCCCCTATTGATGTGGATGGTTTTTCACCTATGCGTCGTAAGAAAAAACCAGAACAGGAATAATAATGAGCATTCTTGGAACTACCCAAACATTATTCGTTAACGAAATATCAAACGAAGGCGCCTATTTAGATGGCCGCGATTTAGGTGAAGTGTTTTTACCTAGCAAAGAAATTGAATACGAAATTGAAGCTGGCGACAGTGTTCAAGTATTCATTTACCTTGATCATGCTGGCCACCCGACTGGTACCACTAAAAAGCCACTTGCTCAAGTTGGCGAATACGCCCTATTGCGCGTCAAAGCAATTAACAACACCGGTGCATTTATGGACTGGGGTTTAGAGAAAGATGTGCTTGCACCATACAACGAACAAAAGCCAAAAATGAAAGAAGGCTTTTCGTATTTAGTACGCTTATACCTAGATAACGCCAGTCAGCGTATTTGTGCATCAAGTAACTTTAATAAGTTTTTATCAAAAGATGAGCCTAACTATGCACCAATGGAAGAAGTTGAGTTAATTGTTGCGGGCAAAACAGACCTAGGTTACAAAGTACTGGTTAACGAAGCACACATTGGTGTGGTGTATTACAACACAGTATTCAAAAAGTTATTCGTTGGCCAACGCTTAACTGGTTACATTCAAAAAGTACGTGAAGATGGAAAGATTGACGTACTACTCGAAAAACCAGGCATGGGTAAAGTAAACGACCTTAGCGAAAAAATTCTAGATAAATTAAAAGCCGAAGGCGGTATTTTACACCTAGGTGACAAATCTGACCCAGAAGCAATTAGAAAAACCTTTTCGACCAGTAAAGCAAACTACAAAAAAGCCATCGGCGGTTTGTTTAAACAAGGTTTGATTGATATTGAAGCCACGTCAATTAGGTTGAAATAAGCTACGAGCTACGAGCTACGAGCTACGAGCTAACAAGATTATTGATATATATGAAAAAGAGTAAAGTGAAAGCTTTACTCTTTTTTTATTGGTTTTGATAGCTGTAACAAATAGGCGCGGTAAATTTTCTAACACTATAATGCCCCTTTATGTGTTTCGACTGCGCTTTACCTCAGAGTATGGTTTGAAGTTTGACCTACTTTTACTATCACCAATACATCGAGTAATGTGTACAAATTATCTCATGCCTAACCCCCATCCTCTCTGTATATAAGAGGATGGATAGATTGTAATCCTGTACAATCAGGTGCAGCCAAGAGGTGACTGTATTGTTCTAGATTAACTTGAAAACACTTCTTTCAAGTGTGCTTTATACCTATCAAAGTCGTTTTCTACCTGAGGGTTTTTAATGACATCATTACACATAAAGGTGCCCAAAGGAGACATGCCCAAAAACTGATGAGCTTTATGAAATGGCAAGTACACACCGTCAACACCTACCCCTTCAAAAAACTGAGAAGGATCAGTAAACGAATCTTGTGGGGCATTCCATGTAACCGAAAGCATATACTTTTTGCCTTGAAGCAACCCACCAGAACCATATTTTTTGTCGCTATCACTTCTTGTTCTCCCATCGCTTTGATACAAACGACCATGACCAAGGGTAAACACGTCATCAATATACTTTTTCACAATCCAAGGGGCTCCCATCCACCATGCAGGATTTTGGTGGATTACGACATCTGCCCATAACCATTTTTCAATTTCAGTTTCTATATCGTAGCCACTATCGACTTCAGTAACTTTGACATCATGGTTTAACTCGATTAAACATCCATGTGCTAGTTCTACCAACCTACGATTAAGTGTTCCTTCAGAGTGAGCAAACTTTTTACCGCCGTTGATAATTAATACATTACTCATTTTAATCATCCCATTCTGGAGCAAGACCATCAGGGCTCACTTGACGCCCATTGCGTTCAAGACCATCGATCAAATCAATGTCTTCAATCGTCAATCCGAGTTGCTTTGCTTGCAGGTTGCTGATGAGATTTTCGCGTTTGGTTGACGATGGGATCACGGCAAATTCCTTGGCTAATGCCCACGCCAACACTACTTGCGCTGGTGTTGCTTTGTACTTACCTGCAATATCAATAATCAAAGATTCCTTTAAAACTTCACCATAGGCTAATGTCATGTAAGAGGTTACTTGTATACCGTTTTCTCGCATATATGAGACTAATTTCTGGTTTTGCAAGTATGGACTTAGCTCAATTTGGTTTGTAGCAATATTTTCTTTGCCTACTGCATCGAAGGCTTTGTGTAACAACTCAATATTGAAATTTGACACCCCAATTTCTTTAGTTAGCCCAAGGGATTTTGCCTCTAGCAGAGCCTGCATATACTCTTCGATATTTTCACTCTCACCAGGCCAGTGAATTAGTGTTAGATCCACATAGTCCATTTTCAGTTTCTCTAGACTTTCCTTGAGGCTTGGGATGAGTTCAGCCTTAGACATATTGTCTACCCAGATTTTGGTTGTGATGTACAACTCTTCTCTAGGTATGCCAGAATCCACTAATGCTTCTCCAATGCTCGCTTCATTACCATAGATTTGAGCAGTATCAATCGCGCGATAGCCAACTTCTAATGCGTTTAATACTGAACTTTTTACCACCTCGCCCTCTAAGCGAAAAGTGCCTACACCAAATGAAGGTACTGTCATAACGTCTCCAAAGTTTTTATGTTGTTGCTGTGAGTACTAACTTTACTTGGCAGGACTAATTCATTAAAGTTAATATTAATCAATTTTTAATTTACAAAAGGTAACGAATGAAATCGACTTTGGATGAGATGAAGGCACTAGTCGCTGTTGTAGATACAGGAACGGTACGAGGGGCGTCAGAAATTCTTTCTATTACACCAGCTGCAGTGAGCAGAACTATCTCAAGACTGGAAACAAAACTAGAAACTACGTTATTGAGTCGTACTACTCGTAGGTTAAGTGTTACGTCAGAAGGAAGAATTTACCTAAAAAGAGTTCGAAAAATACTCGAAGAAGTTGATTTCGCAGAGGATCAATTAAGAGTCCAAAAAGATAAGCCTTCAGGTCTTTTACGAATTAATGCAGCAACTCCCTTCGCAATTCACGGACTTGCACCTTGTATTACCCATTACCAAACGCTGTACCCTGACGTTGAAATCGAACTGAATACAAGTGAAGAGAATATTGATTTAGTCGGAAAACAAACGGATATTGCTATCCGTATTGGTCAACTTAAAGATTCAACATTGAGAGCTGTATTTATTGGTAGCAGCAGAATACGCATTGTTGCTAGCCCTGAGTATCTAGAGAAATTTGGTGCGCCAAGTTGTATTGATGAACTATCCAGCCATAGGCTATTGGGATTTAGTAAGCCTGAGATTTTGAAAAATTGGCCACTCATGAATGAAAACGATAAGGTTTTTAAAGCAACGAGTAACTTGCAAGCAGATAATGGTGAGGTAATTCGACATTTAGCGTTAAGTGGAGCAGGCATCGCATGCTTATCTGATTTTATGACATATAGAGATAGGAAAAATGGCAGTTTGGTAGAGCTGTTCAAGGATTCTTCTCTCAGAATAGAGCAACCTATTCATGCCATTTACTATAAAAACTCAGCAACATCTCTGCGAATTTCATCATTTATCGAGTTTATCAAAAGTAACCTTAAAATTGATAATAATGAGTTCATGTAGCTCTTCCTTATCACCAGAGCTACACATTAGATTGAGTGATTTTCCATACTTTTAGTAATCCGTACGTTACTAATTTAGTGATGTCACTGACACGAAAATGTCCATCTTCGTTTCAACTATTCTGGCTGAAACGTTTTTGTCCAAAAACCACTGAGTAAATGCTCTATAGGTTGGCTTTGAGTGAATAGCGAACCTAAGCCCATGTCTGCCGAATAATTGAATTAAAAGTATCATAACGAGCAGGTAATACTCTGTTTTTTTTACAGACCAAATATAAACTTTCTATTACTGGTTGTTTAGGTTTGAAAACCTTTAAACGTTTAGGGAGATAAAAACTGTCAACGGCACTTTTGGGTAATACGGTAAAGCCAATGCCTTGAGCGATTGGTTCTAAGATTTGGCTAATTTGGTTAATTGAACCGACAACAGGAATTTTGCTAACATCTAGTTGTGTTAATTCTTGTTCTAATGATTGCTTAAAATACAAAGACAAATAATGTTCGGCATCTGGATGATTGATTAGCCCTAACTCTGAAAATAATCGCTCCCAGCTATTATTAACATTAGCTTTTTGGGGCAAAATCAAACACAGCTCTTCTTTGCCAAGCTCTTCAAAATCAAAGAAACTTTCATTGGGTATATTGGTCACAATTCCTTGGTCAATATGTCCGTTTTTGATATCAGCCAAAATTTGATGATTAGGGGCTGCTTTAATATTAATGTGAATGTTGGGATGTTGATTTTGAAGTGGTAATAACCTTGGGTAAAGTAGTAACGCCACTGAACCAGAGCAAGCTAAGGTGCATTCTCCTGATAAAGGGTCATCAAAGCTTAGTTGCTCAAAGAGAAACTTTTCATTCCTTATTAACGCTTTCGCATGGTTGTAAACCAACCGACCTTGCTCAGTAATTGAAAATGACTTCTTCTCTCTTTTAATTAACTTACATCCACACGCCTCTTCGAGTTTGTTGATGTGCTGGCTAACTCCCGGTTGAGTCATATAAAGTTTTTCGGCGGTTTGTGTAAAGTGCCCAACATCAACAAGCGTTATAAACGTTTCTAACCAAACAGGATTTAGCATACTACCCTTTCATAACTTTAAATTATCATTTTCATAATAATCGATAATTTCATTTTATCAATAAGCGTTCATATAATTTACTCATTAATTAGATTTTATATTTCAGCAATATCTAGGAGAAAATTATGAAAATGAATCATGTTGGTATTATGGTTGGCGATATGGACAAAGCGGTTGAGTTCTACACTAAAGCGCTAGGCCTTAGAATTGTAATGAATAACATCAGAGTTATAGAAGAGCGAAAATCAGCAATCGGTCGCATGTGTATTGCGGTATTCGGTGAAGGCTTCAAAAGTTTTAATATTGCTCACTTAGTAACTACTGATGGTATCGGTGTTGAGCTGTTTGAAATGGTTGACCGCGAAGAGCGCCACAACGTTGATTTCTCGCGCCTTGGTATCTTCCATTTCTGTTTACAGTTACCAAAGGAGCAGTTTGAAACAGCAATTAAACGTGTTGAAGAGTATGGTGGCAGAGTTCGCATGGATATCCACCGTTATCATCCTGAAGATGAACTAAAGCAAGCGCAAATGGTTTACCTAGAAGACCCATTTGGCAACCTATTTGAGTTTTACTCTCACTCTTACGAAGATACTTATGCTTCAGACTACGAATAACATAAAGGAGTAGAAAATTTTCTACTCTTTGTTTGTTGTTTCTGCAGAGGTGTTTGTTCATTTTTGTTGTTCATGTGTTGTTTAAAGTAGACGTACACTACTTGTTAATTCTGCATGGTCACAACGTGTATACAGCACGCAATAGTAATTAAAGGCTTATATCATCGGAGACTTTGGAGTTTAAGAGCAAGACTGAATAATTTTGAAATGAAGTGAGTCAATAGATGAGTAAAATCACTATTCATGAATTAGGCTAATTATTAAGCAACTTTTGTTTCATAAAATCAATAAATGCACGGTTTTTATTAGTCATGTATTTACTTTGCACAAACTGTAAGCAAATATCCCCCTGATAATTAAGCCCTTAAACAAAAAGAGCAAAGTAAAAACTTTGCTCTTTATTCAGATTAAATAACGCAGGTTATTTTAGCGAGTCATTAATTTCTTTTAGTGTTGCCACTGGGTCTGCAGATTGGGTGATTGGGCGGCCAACGACTAAATAATCGCTGCCATCTTCAACAGCTTGCTTTGGTGTCATAATGCGTTTTTGGTCACCAGCATCGCTACCTGCAGGGCGAATACCTGGGGTAACCAGTTTAAAGTCTGCGCCTAGCTCTGCTTTTAACTTTTTCGCTTCTTGCGCTGAGCACACTACTCCATCAAGGCCTGATTCTTTAGCTAGTTTTGCTAGGTAGATAACCTGCTCTTCAGGTGTTTTATCTACACCTAAGCGAGTAAGTTCGGCGGCATCCATGCTGGTTAATACTGTTACTGCAATCAATAATGGTGCGTCATCACCAAACTGCTCTAATGCTTGCTTTGCTTTGGTCATCATTTCAACGCCGCCAGAAGCATGCACGTTAACCATCCATACACCCATTTTTGCAGCTGCTGTAACAGCTTTTGCAACGGTGTTTGGAATATCATGAAATTTCAGGTCTAAGAAAACATCAAACCCAAGATCTATTAGTTCTTTTACAAAGCTAGGGCCAAAATACGTGAACATTTCTTTGCCTACTTTAAGGCGACACGTTTCAGGCGATAATTGCTTTACAAACGTAAGCGCTGTTTGTTGATCGTCATAATCAAGGGCAATTAATACTTTTTTTGAATCTTCGACAGACATAACTTTCCTAAAAAACTAATGGACTAATATGAATTAAAAACCGTCTATGCCACGGCTTGGAACAATTGTTTCCCAGTGTTTACAAGATGGACACACCCAATAGATGGTATGACTGGTAAAGCCACAATGCTGGCACTGAAAATCAGGTTTGGTTGCGATATAAGAGGTAACCAATTTATCAATTTGATCTAATACATCTTTAATATCGTTATTTTGTTTCGCGAGCAGTTGTAATAAAAAGCTGAAACCACGGATCGTGGGATGGCGCTTTAAACTGTCAGTTAAAAATTTAATGGCTTGCTCAATATGCCCTTGTTCAAGGAGTGCTTGGCAATGCTTTATTTTTATTAATACTCCCCCTTTTTCGAGCAGTTCATTCAGTAAATCATGAAATTGATGCGTTAAGTTAAGTTTGTCATAACTCATCGCCAGCTCTTCAATAAACACAGGGGCAAAAAAGGTAAACTGGCTAATTAGCTCTCGCCAGTAGTAAATTGCTTTCACATAATCTTCTTTGGTAAAAGCGCTGTGGCCGAGCTCATACAAAGGGCGAATAGCTTTGTGGTTTAAGCTAATCGCCTTGCGCATAATTTGTGTATCGTTGTCTTGTAAAGCGGCTTCACAATAAAAATTAGCAATGGCTTTAACATGCTGCGGTTTTGTAAATAGCTCACTGTGCGCCTCGTACATGTTAATGCCTTTATCCCACTCTCGCGTTTGCGAATATAGGTTAATAATAGGCTCTAAGGCTTCTTTGTATCCGGCTTTCACAAGCCAGACTAAATGCTCTTCCGCACCATCTAACAGCCCTGCCATAATATAATCTTCGGCAAGCTCTAAACGGCTGGAGGCTGCTTGTTGTTCATCTAAACTGGGGTGTTTTAATAACAGCTCATGAATTTTAATTGCACGGTCTAACTCGCCACGACGGCGAAACATGGTCGCCAATGTTGAATAGTGTTCAACGGAGTCTGCTGCAACTTCAAGAAGATTAATTAAGTGTTCTAAGCCTTGGTCTTCTTCTCTGTCTAAGAGAAACTTTAGGCCTTTAGAATATTCAGAGGTGATTTGGCGATTAAGCTGATGAGCTTGGTTTTTAGCACTGTTTTTACCCATTATCCAGCCGTAACCGGCTGCAACGGGTAAAAGTAAAAACAGAAGCTCAATCATGATTAGGTGTCTTTATTAGCAACAAGCTTTTTATTGTTTTTTTCAGGCGCTAACTTTTTCTTTAAGCGATAATTTTGCCACTTTAACTGCGAAAACAGTGTAAAGCTTATAAAACAACCAATGGCGACACCTAAAATAAAGCAGATACTTATTACAACAGCTAAGGGCAACGTATTACTGGCAATTAAATAATTGATTTGCACAAGTTGTGGATTTTGTGAACCAAGTACAAATGCAATAAATAAGCACAGCGCTATTAATACAATTTTTAATACCCTAAACAAGTAACTACTCCTGTATAAAACTAGGCAATACTCGCATTTACGCGGTCACGTAATTCTTTACCTGGTTTAAAATGTGGTACGTGCTTACCGTCTAGCTCAACTGTTTCGCCAGTCTTTGGATTACGACCTGTGCGCGGAGAACGATAATGCAATGAGAAACTTCCAAAGCCACGGATCTCGATACGATCTGAGCTAGATAATGAACCGGCCATTTGTTCAAGAATTTCTTTAACGGCATTTTCAACATCTTTCACTGGAATGTGTGCGTGTTGTTCAGCTAGTTGTTCTATCAATTCTGACTTAGTCATAACGTTTCCTTAAAAAGAGATAAAGGAAGGGCAAAACTGCCCTTCCAATTAAAGACTATAGATTAGTCTTTTTGAGCATTTTTGAATGCTGCAGCCATTGCGTTTTCAAACGCTGGCTCTTCTTTCTTAAGCTTCTCTAGTACTTCTTTCTCTTCTGCTTCGAAAAGAGCTTTAACAGATAAGCTTAAAGTGCGGTTCTTACGATCAACACCAACGTATTTCGCTTCGATTTCGTCGCCTGCAGAAACTACAGTAGTAGCATCTTCAACGCGCTCTTGAGCGATATCAGCTACACGGATGTAACCTTCAACGCCTTCGATTAGCTCAACAGTTGCGCCTTTCGCATCAACTTCAGTCACTTTACCTTTAACAATAGCACCTTTTTTGTTTGCGTCCAGGTAGTTATTGAAAGGGTCAGCTTCGATTTGCTTAACGCCTAGAGAGATACGCTCACGCTCTGGGTCAACTTGCAATACGATAGCAGTGATTTCGTCGCCTTTCTTGAATTCACGTACAGCTTCTTCGCCTGGCGTGTTCCAAGAAATGTCTGAAAGGTGAACAAGACCGTCAATACCGCCTTCAAGACCGATGAAGATACCGAAGTCAGTGATTGATTTGATCTTACCAGTAACTTGGTCGCCTTTGTTTTGTAGACGAGCAAATTCTTGCCATGGGTTAGCAATACATTGCTTAAGACCAAGAGAAATACGACGACGCTCTTCGTCGATTTCAAGAACCATAACTTCAACAGTGTCACCTAGTGAAACAACTTTTGAAGGGTGGATGTTCTTGTTAGTCCAATCCATTTCAGAAACGTGTACTAGACCTTCAACGCCTTCTTCGATTTCAACGAAACAGCCGTAATCTGTAAGGTTAGTAACACGACCAGAAAGCTTAGAACCTTCTGGGTAACGACCAGCGATAGCTGCCCATGGATCTTCGCCAAGTTGTTTAAGACCTAGAGATACACGAGTTTTATCTTTGTCGAATTTAAGAACTTTAACTGCGATTTCGTCGCCAACATTAACGATTTCTGAAGGGTGCTTAACACGCTTCCACGCCATGTCTGTGATGTGTAGTAGACCGTCAACACCACCAAGGTCAACGAACGCACCGTAGTCAGTAAGGTTCTTAACGATACCTTTAACTTCTTGACCTTCAACAAGGTTAGCAAGAAGTTCTTCACGCTCTTGTGAGTTTTCTGATTCGATAACTGCACGGCGAGAAACAACAACGTTGTTACGTTTTTGGTCAAGCTTGATTACTTTGAACTCAAGCTCTTTACCTTCAAGGTGAGTTGTGTCACGTACTGGACGAACATCAACAAGTGAACCAGGTAGGAAAGCACGGATTGAATCAACTTCAACAGTGAAACCGCCTTTAACTTTACCGTTGATAACACCAGTAACAGTTTCTTGCTCTTCACATGCTTTTTCTAAGCGGATCCACGCTTCGTGACGCTTCGCTTTCTCACGAGAAAGGATAGTTTCACCGAAACCGTCTTCGATTGCATCTAACGCAACATCTACTTCGTCGCCAACAGCAACTTCTAGTTCACCAGCAGCATTTTTGAATTGCTCAGCAGGGATTGCACTCTCAGATTTAAGACCAGCATCAACAAGTACGATGTTGTTCTCGATTGAGATAACTGTACCTTTAACGATAGAGCCTTGCTCTGCTTCAAAACCCTTTAGGCTTTCTTCAAATAACTGCGCAAAATTTTCTGACATTATACGTCTCTAAATAATTAAATAACCAATTAGCAACCATGCTGCATGGGGTTGTTAAAATAGCGCTGGCATCCTGCCGGCACATTAAAAAATTTACTTTTTAGCTTTAGGGAGCTTACCCGCAAGTACGGCTTCGTCGACTAAAGTAATAACTTTATCAAACACTTGCATTGCATTGAACTCGCTAGTATCGATTTCAATGGCATCTTTTGCAGGCACAAGCGGCGCAACTTCACGTGTCATATCACGGTGATCGCGTGCTTTTATGTCCTCAAGTAGACCACTTAGTGTAACATCTAGTCCACGATCGTTCAACTCAGCAAAGCGACGACGCGCACGCTCCTCAGCAGTCGCTGTTAAATATATTTTTAATGGCGCGTCTGGAAACACAACCGTGCCCATATCGCGACCATCTGCAATTAATCCGCTTTCAGAACGAAACGCGCGTTGACGACGCAATAATGCTTCTCTTACGCGTGGTAAAGCAGCGACTTTTGAGGCTGCAGCACCGACTTCTTCGTTGCGAATTGTTGTTGTGACGTCTTCGCCTTCTAGTACAATTTTAGACGTGTGTGTTTGGCTATCTACCAAAAACTGTACATCTAAGTTTGCAGCCAGCGGCACTAATGCATCTTCATTGTCTAATTCAATTTGATGATGAAGTGCAGCAAGTGACAGCACACGATAAATCGCCCCGCTGTCTAATACATCCCAACCTAATTTCTCGGCTAACAAGCGACAAACAGTTCCTTTACCTGAACCACTTGGGCCATCAATGGTGATTACGGGCATTAATAACGCCTGCATTTATAACCTCCTGCAATGCACACCAAAATAAAACCGCAACATTATACGTCAGTTCTCGTAATAGATCCGCACTTTGAATGTAACTTTTTATATTTTCTTCTGTTTTATTGACTTGAGACAGACTCTAGTACCTTGAAAAACGTTGGAAAAGTTTTATATGTACACTTAGGATCATTAATGGTTATTGGCTTACCGCCAACGGCCACCATCGCAAAGCACATGGCAATACGGTGATCATTGTATGTATCTATCGCTACATCATTAAATGTTTTTGGCGGTGTAATTTCGATGAAATCTTCACCTTCGACTACCTCAGCGCCCACTTTACGAAGTTCTGTCGCCATGGCGTACAAGCGGTCTGTTTCTTTTACACGCCAGTTATAGATATTGCGGATTGCAGTTGTACCTTTTGCGAATAACGCAACAGTGGCCAGTGTCATGGCCGCATCAGGAATAGCGTTTGCGTCGATATCAACCGCGTTAAGTTCACCTTTACGCACAACCAGCTTTTCATCGTACCAATCAATCTTAGCGCCCACTTGTTCCATCACTTTAGCAAAGCCAATGTCACCTTGAACAGACGCAGCACCAACACCGTTAATTTCTATTTCACCACCCGCTATTGCGGCAGCTGCAACAAAGTATGATGCGCTCGATGCATCACCTTCGACCATAATGCGCTCTAGTGCTTGGTATTGTTGGCACCCTTTTACATAAAATACTTCGTAGTTGTCGTGTTTAACTAACACACCAAAACGCTGCATAACATCTAAGGTAATATCAATATAAGGTTTTGATACTAACGTACCTTTAATACGGATTTCTGTATCACCATTAAATAATGGCGCTGCCATTAATAAGGCCGTTAAAAACTGACTAGATATACTGCCGTCAATTTCAACTTGGCCGCCATTAATTTTACCGCCTTTAATGGCCAGTGGTGGATAATCTTTATGTTTTAAATATTCAACATCACCACCCAGCGCATGCAGAGCATCCACTAAATGCCCAATAGGACGCTCTTCCATACGTGGCTCACCGACAAGCTCATACTCGCCCTCTACAGCGGCAAGAACCGCTGTTAAAGGCCGATAAGCTGTGCCAGCATTGCCGAGAAATAACGGCTCGCTAGGTGTTAAGAATTTACCTGCTACACCTTCAACGGTCGCAACGGTTTTATCGTCATTTAAGGTAACATTCACACCCAATAGCTTAAGTGCGCCTAACATATGACGAATATCATCACTGTCTAGCAAATTATCAACGACCGTGGTGCCCTGTGCAAGCGCCGCCAAAAGTAAAATACGATTTGATAAGCTCTTTGAGCCCGGCAGCGTGACACTGCCATTTACCTTTGAGATAGGTTCAAGACGAAGCTGTTCCATATTAGCTATTCTCCTTGGCGAATTTATCCATAAAATCAACCAAGGCTTGTACACCAGCAAGTGGCATTGCGTTATAAATACTTGCGCGCATACCACCTACAATGCGGTGGCCTTCAAGCGCCAGTAAACCCGCTTCTTTCGATTCTTTAATAAACTGGTCATTAAGCGATTCATCGTTTAACCAAAATGGTACGTTCATACGCGATCGGCAATGCTTAGCAACTTTATTATTATAAAAATCTGAATTGTCGATAAAGTTATACAGCAATTCTGCTTTGGCAATATTTTGCTCTTCCATGGCTTTTACGCCACCGTTTGCTTCTAACCATTCAAACACTTCTGCTGCTAAGTACCATGCAAATGTCGGTGGCGTGTTGTACATGCTGCCTTGCTTTGCTTCTAATGCGTAATCAAGAATACCTGGTTTTTCGAGACCTTCGCGCTCAAGCAACGTTTTACGAATAATAACAATTGCTAAACCCGATGGGCCGATGTTCTTTTGTGCGCCTGCATAAATGACATCGAACTGGTTTACGTCAATTTCGCGTGACAAAATTGTTGATGACATATCGGCGACTATTGGCGCAGATGGGTGTGAAGGCACGTCAAAAATCTCAATACCATCAACCGTTTCATTTGGGCAATAGTGAATGTATGACGCATCAGCTGGTAATTCCCAGCTTGTCGCTGGTTTAATTGAAAACTGGCCATTTTGCTGCTCGTCATTACGAACATTAATACTTGTCACTGCGGTGAACTTTTCGGCTTCTTGTGTCGCGCCTTTTGACCACACACCGTTTTCACAATACACCGCGGGCTTATCTGCTAAATGCAAATTTAGTGGTACAGCACTAAATTGGCCTCGGCCACCGCCATGCATAAATAAAACTTCAAATTCGTCACTGATATTCATTAGACGACGTAAGCTTGCTTCACATTTTGCTGTAAGCTCTAAAAAGTCGCTACTACGATGGCTGATTTCCATCACAGATACGCCTAAACCTTGCCAATCTATAAATTCTTTTTGTGCTTTTTGCATTACTGCCGGCGGTAACATTGCCGGTCCTGCACAAAAATTATATTTAGTCATTACTTTGCCTCATTCCAGTAATTATAGTGCGGATAAAAAAAGCGGCCGAAGCCGCTTTTTAAATCAATTTTACTCTGAAGGTGGGTTATCAACCGTTTCTTCAGTATGTGTATCGACTACTTCAACGCCCTCGCCTTCGATGGCTTCAAGCTCATCAACTTCGATTTCTTCGATACGTTGTAAACCAACTACTTGCTCTTCGTCAATAGTTCGTATCAAAATAACGCCCTGCGTATTACGACCAACCGTAGAAACCTCATTAACACGAGTACGTACAAGCGTACCACGATTAGAGATAATCATGATTTCGTCGTTTTCATCAACTTGTACTGCACCAACCACTGCGCCATTACGCTCGCTTACTTTGATTGATACAACACCTTGTGTTGCACGGCTCTTCGATGGGTAATCGGCAAGTGCTGTACGCTTACCATAACCATTTTCAGTCACGGTGAGGATTGCACCGTCTGTCTTAGGCACAATTAACGACACAACGCGTTGGTCGTCTGCCATCTTAATACCACGCACACCGGTTGCAGTACGACCCATTGGGCGTACACCTTTGAAGCGGATTTCAGGGTTACCCTCTTCATCAAGTACCGGATTGCCATTTTCATCAACGACAGTCGATTCTTCCGCTTCTTTAAAGCGTACTACCTTGCCTGCGTCTGTGAATAGCATGATTTCGTTTGTACCATCAGTGATATCAACACCAATTAGGCTATCGCCTTCATTTAGGTTGACCGCAATGATACCGCTTGCGCGTTGACGGCTATAAGCTGTTAATGGTGTTTTCTTAACTGTACCAAATGCTGTAGCCATGAAGATGTATTTATCTTCTTCGTACTCACGTACAGGTAGAATTGCAGTAATACGTTCGTCAGCTTCAAGTGGCAGTAAGTTCACAATTGGCTTACCACGCGCTGCACGGCTGGCAAGTGGTAATTGGTATACTTTCAGCCAGTATAAACGACCAGCAGTCGAGAAACACAGAATCGTATCGTGTGTATTTGCAACAAGGAGACGTTCAATGAAATCTTCATCTTTCATCTTCGTTGCTGATTTACCTTTACCACCACGGCGCTGTGCTTCGTAGTCTGATAATGGCTGATACTTCACATACCCTTCATGAGAAAGCGTTACGACAACGTCTTCTTCATTAATTAAGTCTTCAAGGCTGATATCGTGAGCTGCTGCACTGATTTCTGTACGGCGCTCGTCGCCATATTGTTCTTTAATTTCAACTAGTTCGTCGCGAATAACTTCCATAAGGCGATCTGGGGTTGAAAGGATATAAAGTAGTTCAGCAATAAGATCGAGTAGTGTTTGGTACTCGTCTAAGATCTTCTCATGCTCAAGACCCGTTAGTTTGTGTAAACGTAGGTCAAGGATCGCTTGTGCTTGTTGCTCAGATAAATAGTACTCACCATCACGAATACCTAGCTCTGGTGCTAGCCAATCAGGACGCGCTACATTTTCTTCACCGGCTTTTTCAAGCATGGCTTTAACAGTGCCTAGTTCCCAAGACCTTGCTGTTAAGGCTGCTTTTGCTTCAGCAGGCGTTGGTGATTTACGAATTAACTCAATGATTGGGTCGATATTCGCAAGGGCAATCGCTAAGCCTTCAAGCGTATGGGCACGGTCACGGGCTTTGCGTAAATCAAATACCGTACGACGGGTGACTACTTCGCGGCGGTGAATGATAAATGCTTCAAGCATTTCTTTTAAGTTGAAACACTTAGGCTGGTTGTTATCAAGTGCAACCATATTCATACCAAACACGGTTTGTAACTGTGTTTGTGCATAAAGGTTATTCAGAATAACTTCGCCTACATCACCACGTTTAATCTCGATAACGATACGCATACCGTCTTTATCTGATTCATCACGGAGTGCGCTAATGCCTTCAATTTTTTTGTCTTTAACAAGTTCAGCGATTTTTTCAATCAAGCGTGCTTTGTTAACTTGGTACGGAATTTCGTGGACGATGATCGTTTCACGACCCGTTTTTTCGTCTACTTCAATTTCTGCGCGTGCGCGGATGTACACTTTACCACGACCCGTTAGGTAAGCTTGCTCTATGCCTTTCTTACCATTAATGATCGCGGCTGTAGGGAAATCTGGACCTGGGATATATTCAATCAGATCAGCAATTGTCATATCTGGGTTTTGGATCAGTGCCAAACACCCATTAATAACTTCAGTTAAGTTATGTGGCGGAATGTTCGTCGCCATACCAACCGCAATACCCGATGAACCATTCACTAATAAGTTAGGTACTTTCGTCGGTAATACGTCAGGAATTTGCTCCGTACCATCATAGTTAGGTACGTAATCAACCGTTTCTTTTTCGAGGTCGGCTAATAGCTCATGTGACATTTTTGCCATACGGACTTCCGTATAACGCATTGCTGCCGCAGAGTCACCGTCAACTGAACCAAAGTTACCTTGGCCATCAACAAGCATATAGCGTAATGAGAAAGGCTGCGCCATACGCACGATGGTGTCATATACCGCGCTGTCGCCATGTGGGTGGTACTTACCGATTACATCACCAACAACACGTGCTGATTTTTTGTAAGGCTTATTCCAATCATTATTGAGTTCGTTCATTGCGAATAAAACACGACGGTGAACAGGTTTTAGACCATCACGTACGTCTGGCAATGCACGTCCTACAATTACGCTCATTGCGTAATCAAGGTAGGAGTTTTTTAATTCATCTTCAATATTGACTGGCAGAATTTCATTGGCGAGATCAGTCATTTGATTTCACATTCCTTCAGTATTGACTCATAAAGAGGCAAAGCGCCGCCTTTAGAGCTTTAGTTATTATTTCATGACCATGCTACCACAATTAATTTAGATTTACAGGCGCTAAATCTTTGCGATTTATTAATTTACCCCTATATAATGGCCTCAGATTGACGAGGAAGTTTTTTATGACCGAACATCAAAATGTAGATAATGCAGAAATTGCAAAGTTTGAAGCCATCGCTGAACGTTGGTGGGACCGCGACGGAGAGTTCAAACCTCTTCATGAAATAAATCCTCTTCGCTTGGATTTTGTTGCCGACAAAGTTGGCGGCTTATTTGATAAAGAAACCTTAGATGTTGGCTGTGGTGGCGGCATTTTAAGTGAAAGCATGGCACGCATGGGAGCTAAAGTAACAGGCATCGATATGGGTCAAGAGCCATTAACCGTTGCTAAGTTACACAGTTTAGAAACCGGTGTCCCTGTTGATTATATGAAAGTACCGGCTGAAGAGTTTGCTAAAGAGCACCCTGCTCGCTTTGATGTAATCACCTGTATGGAAATGTTAGAGCACGTGCCAGACCCTGCTTCTATCATTCATGCGGTCGCTGAGCTTGCAAAACCTGGCGCCGATGTATTCTTTTCGACATTAAATAAAACACCTAAAGCGTATTTATACGCCATTGTGGGTGCTGAAAAGTTATTAAAAATGGTGCCCGAAGGCACGCACGACCACAAAAAGTTTATAAAACCCGCCCAATTAATTGCATGGGCAGAAGATGCAGGCTTAAAAGTAAGAGCAAGCACAGGCCTCAGCTATAATCCGTTTTCTAAGCAATACAGTTTAAATGATGATGTGAGTGTTAATTACATTCTTCATTTTGAGAAACTTGCCTAATGGCTGGTTGTAATCCTGATATCGCTTTTGATGCCTTTATTTTTGATTTAGATGGCACATTACTCGATACTGCGGATGACCTTGGCGGCGCATTAAATCGCGTATTAGCAGATGCGAATATCGCGCCTGTTGATAAAAGCATTTATCGCCCAGCAGCGTCAAATGGGGCCAATGCATTATTAGAGGTCGGCTTTGGTGATAAATGGCCCGATGTTGAACAATTAGCATTAAGGCAGCAACTGCTCGACTATTATGCAGAAGACATTGCGATTCATAGCAAGTGCTTTAATGGCATTGAGCAACTTCTCGCCTCACTTGAGCAAAACAGCATTAAATGGGGGATCATGACCAATAAGCCCGGCTTTTTAACCGAGCCATTGGTGCAAGCTATCCCTAGCCTTGCTAATGCCATGGCTGTCGTGAGTGGTGATACCTTAGCAGTTGCTAAACCATCGCCAGAGCCACTTATTCATACTGCAAACATGCTCGATGTTGATCCAACGCGTTGCTTATACATAGGTGATGCCGAACGCGACATACAAGCAGCAAAAGCTGCCAATATGTACAGTGCAACTGCACTTTGGGGTTATATACCAAGTGTGGATACCGCACTGAGCTGGGGCGCAGATTTTAACTGGCAAACTCCAACTGATGGATTTATCCATATATAGTGTTAGTTTTAAGTTAAAACACCATATATTGTGATTGGGTTGAGTTTTAAGCAAACTTTGTTGATAAAAAAAACAGTCAGAAATTATTTTTAAAAACGATAATTTTTGTAGATCTTGAGTTGATTTTTACAAATTTCATCATCAATGAATGATCAAAGGTTAATGCTCACTAACACAATTCGTTTATCCAATAGTTATCCACAAAATGGGGCATTTCTATCCCTTGCAAATGATCGCAGACCACACTATCTTGTGATCTGCGTTTTAAAGAACACCAGATATTGTGGCTAAATGTTATTCAATTGACTCATGCTGGTGCTAATAATAATTATAATTAAGAATACCTTTGTCACTAAAAATATAATTTCCCAAGGAATACAGGCAAAACTATGAACCAACAGCTATCTGTAAGCAAACGTGACGGCCGTAAAGAGTCACTTGATCTAGATAAGATCCATCGCGTCATCGCTTGGGCCGCCGAAGGTCTAAATAATGTGTCTGTGTCACAAGTTGAATTGAAATCACATATTCAATTTTACGATGGCATTCGTACTGACGACATTCACGAAACTATCATTAAAGCAGCAGCCGATCAGATCTCTAAAGATACCCCTGATTATCAATACCTTGCTGCTCGTTTAGCTGTATTCCATTTACGTAAGAAAGCGTATGGTCAATTTGAGCCGCCGCGTTTATACGACCACATTACAAAACTGGTTGAAGACAAACGTTATGATCAACACTTACTCGTTGATTACACTGAGCAAGAAATTGACGAGTTAGATGCGTATATTGATCATAACCGTGATCTAAACTTCAGCTATGCCGCTGTAAAGCAGCTTGAAGGGAAATACCTAGTACAAAACCGTGTAACGGGTGAAATTTACGAAAGCGCGCAGTTTTTATATATCTTAGTGGCAGCGAGCTTGTTCTCTGACTACCCTCGAGAAACACGCCTTGATTACATCAAGCGCTTTTATGACGCGGTTTCGACATTCAAAATTTCATTGCCGACTCCTATTATGGCTGGTGTGCGTACACCTACGCGTCAATTTAGTTCATGTGTACTGATTGAGTGTGGTGATAGCCTTGATTCAATTAATGCGACATCATCTGCAATTGTAAAATACGTATCACAACGTGCAGGTATTGGTATTAATGCGGGCCGTATTCGTGCTTTAGGTAGCCCAATCCGTAACGGTGAAGCATACCATACTGGGTGTATTCCATTTTATAAACACTTCCAAACGGCGGTTAAGAGCTGTTCTCAAGGCGGTGTCCGTGGTGGTGCAGCAACCCTATTCTACCCGCTGTGGCATTTAGAAGTTGAAAACTTATTAGTCCTTAAAAATAACCGTGGTGTTGATGACAACCGTGTTCGTCATCTAGATTACGGTGTACAGTTCAACAAATTAATGTACAGCCGTTTAATTAAAGACGACTACATTACTTTATTCAGCCCATCAGACGTACCGGGTCTTTACGATGCATTCTTCGAAGACCAAGCTAAATTTGATGAGCTATACGTAAAATACGAGCAAGATGAGTCGATTCGTAAAAAACGTATTAAAGCGATTGAGCTGTTCTCAATGTTCGCACAAGAGCGTGCTAGTACAGGTCGTATTTACTTACAAAACGTTGACCACTGTAATACTCATAGCCCGTTTATCTCAACGGTAGCACCGATCCGTCAGTCTAACTTATGTTTAGAAATTGCATTACCGACTAAGCCACTTAGTAACGTAATGGACGAAGAAGGCGAAATCGCACTGTGTACACTTTCTGCATTCAACTTAGGTGCAATTGAGTCACTTGATGAGTTAGAAGAGCTTGCTGAACTTGCAGTACGTGCGCTTGATAACTTACTTGATTTCCAAGACTACCCTGTCCCTGCAGCGAAAAACGCAACCATGGGTCGTCGCACGTTAGGTATTGGTGTCATCAACTACGCATACTACCTTGCTAAAAACGGTAAACGTTATTCTGACGGTAGTGCAAATGCATTAACGCACCAAACATTTGAAGCAATTCAATATTATTTAATGAAAGCATCAAATGAGCTTGCTAAAGAACGTGGTGCTTGCCCTAAATTTAATGAAACAACGTACTCGCAAGGTATTATGCCAACAGATACGTACAAGCGCGACCTTGACCAAATCTGTGATGAACCTCTTCACTTAGATTGGGATACACTGCGCGCAAACATTAAAGAACATGGTATGCGTAACTCAACATTGTCGGCATTAATGCCATCAGAGACTTCATCACAAATCTCTAATGCAACAAATGGTATTGAGCCACCGCGTGGACACATCAGTGTTAAAGCAAGTAAAGATGGTATCTTGAAACAAGTAGTACCAGAGTATGAGCGCCTAAAAGACAATTATGAGCTACTTTGGGATATCCCATCAAACGATGGTTATCTGCAATTAGTGGGCATTATGCAGAAGTTCGTTGACCAAACGATCTCTGCGAATACAAATTATGATCCATCTAAGTACGAAGGCGGTAAAGTACCTATGAAGGTGCTTTTAAAAGACCTCCTTTCAGCATATAAACTGGGTGTTAAAACGTTGTATTATCATAACACCCGTGATGGCGCTTCAGATGCTCAAGATGAGCTTACACCTGAGGTGGAAGATGATGGTTGTGCAGGCGGTGCTTGTAAAATCTAATTAAATTAATAACATACACAAGCGGGCTCCTTAGCCCGCTTTGTCCTGACTGTTTTTTGAGTATTCACTATGTCATATACAACTTTTAGCCGAAACCATAATAACCAATTACTAGAACCGATGTTTTTCGGCCAGACGGTAAACGTGTCACGTTACGACCAACAAAAGTACCCTATCTTCGAGAAGCTAATTGAAAAGCAATTATCTTTCTTCTGGCGTCCTGAAGAAGTTGACGTAAGTAAAGACCGTCTTGATTTTCAAGCTTTACCTGACCATGAAAAACACATTTTTTTAAGTAACTTAAAATACCAAACATTACTTGATAGTGTGCAAGGTCGTTCGCCTAACGTTGCCTTACTGCCAATTGTGTCAATTCCTGAACTTGAAACGTGGATTGAAACATGGGCATTTAGTGAAACAATTCACAGCCGTTCTTACACGCACATTATTCGTAACGTAACGCAGTCACCTGAGCTTATTTTTGATGATATCGTGAGTAACGAAAAAATCAGTGAACGTGCCGATGCGGTGACTAAGTATTACGATGAATTAATCAACATGATTTCGATTTACAACCTTTACGGTGAAGGTAAACATGTGATTAATGGTGAAGAAGTTAAAGTGAGCTTGTTCGACCTTAAAAAGTTGCTTTACCTTGCGATGATGTCGGTTAATATTCTGGAAGCAATTCGTTTTTATGTCAGCTTTGCATGTTCATTCGCGTTTGCTGAACGCGAGCTAATGGAAGGCAATGCAAAAATCATTAAATTAATTGCGCGTGATGAAGCTCTTCATTTATCAGGCACACAACACATCTTAAACATTATGCAAGACGGTAAAGACGATCCTGAAATGGCGATTGTTGCAGCGCAATGTAAAGATGAAGCAATTAAAATGTTTGTTGATGCCGCAGAGCAAGAAAAAGACTGGGCTGAATACCTGTTTAAAGATGGCTCAATGATTGGCTTAAATAAAGATATTTTATGCCAATACGTTGAATACATTACAAATGCACGTATGACTGCGGTAGGCTTACCTGCTCAGTTTGAAAGTAAGAGCAACCCGATTCCATGGATCAATTCGTGGTTAGTCTCTGATAACGTGCAAGTTGCACCGCAAGAAGCCGAGATAAGTTCTTACCTTGTTGGTCAAATCGATTCTCAAGTTGATGCATCAGACTTTGGTGATTTCGATCTGTAATGAGCACTAAACACACTGCACAGGTTATCCTTGCAGGAACAGACAGCCAGAGTATAGATTTTGACTCTGGCTGTTCATCTCTCCTTGAATGCCTTGAACAACATAAAATAGATGTACCCTATCAATGCCGCGAAGGATATTGCGGTGCTTGTCGTGCTCAGCTTGTAGAAGGCGACGTACGTTATAATCAAGAGCCCCTTGCCTTTGTGCGTCCAGGTGAAGTATTACTGTGTTGCAGTAAACCTAACGGTAAAATTACTATTGAACTTTAATGCCATACAAGATCACGTGTTTGGTAAAAATGGTGTTTATCTGCCACGCTAATCGTTTGCTGATCAATAGTAATATCCCACTGCAAATTTTTACTTAGATGAGTAACGAGTTGTTCAATAAACTGGCTATCGAAAGCGATAAGGTGACTGTTGCTGATCAACGCAAGCTGACGTTGATACTCATTTAACCAGTCACTTTCAAGCGTGGTGACAACCCACAGTTCATCAACTCGCTTAGCGATTTTAGTTAACATGGATATATCGGGCTGATCAACAGACAGCCACGTCTCATAATGCTCATCGAGCGCTTTTATTGACACATCGGGTTGATTGTTTTTTAGCCGAGCATTGATAGTTGCCTGCTTATTATGCGAAAACAAACAATAGCTCAGCAATTTGAGCACAAAATGCTGATAACTTTCCCCTCTGTCACAGGCGGTGGTGAAGGTTTCCTGATGATTACAATGCTCACGTAAATCTGCGATGGTGAACTGCGCCTTAAATACTCTATTTTTATCAGACATAACCACGGGCCATACCGATTAAATAATCTAAGTATAGTGTATGAAATTTAAATCGCGACAGTTTATAAGTTATAGTATAACGTTATTGCCATTGAAAAATGGTGGTGTTATATTATATCACAACATTCAACAACCAACGTAAAAAGTAGTAACAATGAAGCAATTTTCAATTATTTCTAGTGCTGTTGCCGCTGCACTGTTTTCTCAATCAAGCATTGCTGCTGTTATCACAGGCCAAGTAGTAGATAAAAATCAACAACCCGTTGTTAATGCACAAGTCCATGTACATGGTAAATCACAGGCTGTAATGACTGACGCGCAAGGTGAATTTAAAATTGATGTCGACAGCAAAGGTCAACTTCATGTAAGCAAAGATAATTTCATTGATAAGCGTGTTGATATTAATGGGGATGATCAATCTGTTGTTGTTACTTTGACGCCTACATCCGTAGAAACCGTTGTTGTGTATGCGTCAGCCTTACACAAAAACAGCTTAGAGATGATCTCACCGGTTAATGTGTTATCAGGTGACAATTTAAAAAATAAAGCGAAACCGACTCTAGGTGAAACTTTAAAAGGCTTACCGGGTGTTAATGCCAGTTATTTTGGTCCCGTTTCATCAAGCCCTATAATTCGTGGTTTAGATGGCCCGCGTGTTAAAATTACACAAAATGGTTTAGACAGTAGTGATGCATCTCGTATCGGACCCGATCATGCCACTTCAAATGACAGTTTAGCAGCAGAGCAAATTGAAGTGCTTCGTGGCCCAGCTACCCTACTTTATGGTTCAGGCGCAATTGGGGGTGTTGTAAACGTTGTTGATAACCGTATTCCTACCGATAATATCGAGACATTGACAGGTGCGGCTCAATACACACACGACACAGTATCAAATACGAATACCTATGCAGCTAAGTTAGAAACAGGTAACAACGGTTTCAACTTCCATTTTGATGGCACAAAACGCACGGGTGACGACTACAAAACTCCCACGTTTGAACTTCCAGAAGAGCATGAAGAACACGAAGGTGAAGAACACGCTGAGCACGAGACTGCTAACAGCGTAGAAAATACCTTTATAGACAGCCAAACCGTTAACTTTGGAACTAGCTACGTTGGTGAACATTTAACGTTAGGCGTGTCATATGGCCGTATTGAAACAGATTATGGTATTCCTGCCCATGAACATCATGGCCACGATCATGAAGAAGAAGCTGAACATGAAGAAGCTGGACATGGCGAAGAAGCCCATGAAGAATCTGTATTTGCTCAGTTAGAGCAAGATCGTTGGCAAGGCTACATGAGTTACGCTCTTCATAATAATTGGATTGAAAACATCTCGTTGCGCGTAGGTTATACAGATTATAAACATGCTGAAATTGAAGACGGTGAAGTTGGAACGGTGTTCAGTAACAAAACAACTGAAGCACGTGCGACAGTCGAGCATAAACTTGGTCTTTGGCACGGTATGGCTGGTTACCACTATACAGAATCTGACTATGATGCCGATGGCGAAGAAGCGTTCACACCGGCCAGTGTAACAAAATCAAACGCGCTATTTTTACTTGAGGAAAAACAATTTGGTGATGTCACTGTTGAACTAGGTGCGCGCATCGAAGATTACCAAATCGATTCTGCTGTCACAATGGCTGAACATCATCATGATCATGCAGAAGAAGCGCATGATGAAGAGGAAGAAGCTGAAACAATTAACTACAGTGCCGATTTCACTAACTTAAGCTTATCTGCGGGTGCTATTTGGCAATATCAAGAAGGCCAAAGCGTTGCGCTTAGCGTGTCTCACTCTGAACGTGCACCATTAAGTGCAGAACTACTCTCGAATGGTGTTCACATTGCAACAGGTACTTATGAATTAGGCTTAGGTTATCATATTGAAGAAGGTGAAATTCACTTTGAACCTGAAGACATCAAACAAGAGACTGCAACAAACTTTGATTTAAGTTTCCGTCGTTTCATTGGTGACTTTGGTTATACAATCAACTTTTTCTATAACGACATTGAAAACTTCTATTACCAACAAAATACGGGCTATTTCTTTGATGAAGAACATGGCTTAGAAATGGCAGAAGAAGTACACGATGATGCCATGGCGGTTTACCAATTTACCAGTAAAGATGCCAAATTGTATGGGTTAGAATTTGATGTGCACTATCAAGTTTCACCTAGCACCTTAGTGAAAGTATTTGGTGACTCGACGACAGCTAAATTAAAAGATGACAATAACTACTTACCACGAATCCCAGCGAATAAATTGGGTTCAGAGTTACAGTATACCGTCTCTGATTGGCAGTTTAGCCTAACAGGTACACATTACTTTGAGCAGTCAGACATCACAGCCTACGAGGCAAAAACTGAAGGGTATACTTTGTTTGATGCGTCAGCGAATTATCAACTTGACTTAGGCCCAGTAGATACACAACTTTATATCAACGTTGATAACATAACAGACGAACTTGGCTTTGTTCACAGCTCGTTTATTAAAGAAAAAGCGCCACTACCGGGCAGAAACTTCAGCCTAGGTATCCGCGGTTACTTCTAAAAAGTAACGAATATAAAAAAACCCTTTCACTTTAATAAGTGAAAGGGTTTTTTATTATCTTTTAAAAAAGTTAAACGCGCTGTTTAACCTTTTTGTTCGATTTTAGCCCATGAATCACGAAGACCCACCGTTTGGTTGAACACAAGTGTCTGTGCTTTATTATCGCGACAGAAATACCCTGTACGTTCAAACTGGAAGCCCTGCTCTGCTTGTGCATTTGCAAGTGAAGGTTCTAACTTCGCATTTGATAACACCACAAGCGACTCTGGATTAAGCGTTGCATTAAAGTCTTCAGCAGCTGCTGGGTTAGGTACGTTGAATAGACGATCGTATAAACGTATTTCTGCAGTAATAGACTCGCTAGCAGATACCCAATGGATTACCCCTTTCACCTTGCGACCATCACTTGGGTTTTTACCCAGCGTTTCATCATCGTAAGAACAGAAGATCGTGGTGATTTCACCATTAGCGTCTTTTTCAATGCGTTCAGCTTTTATCACATAAGCTCCGCGTAAACGCACTTCTTTACCCAGCACTAAACGCTTAAACTTATTGTTTGCTTCTTCACGGAAATCTTCGCGTTCAATATAAAGCTCGCGAGTAAATGGCACATCACGGCGTCCCATTTCTTCTATGTTCGGGTGATTAGCGACTGATAACGTTTCTACTTTATCTGCATCATAGTTCTCTAGAACCACTTTAACAGGGTCAAGTACAGCCATAGCACGTGGTGCATGTTCATTTAAATCTTCACGAATACACGCTTCCAACATGCCCATTTCAACCATGTTTTCTTGCTTAGTAATACCAATGCGTGAACAGAACTCACGTACTGAAGCTGGTGTATAACCACGACGACGTAAACCAGCAATCGTTGGCATACGTGGGTCATCCCAGCCTTCAACATGGCCATTAACCACTAAGTCATTTAATTTACGCTTAGACATAATGGTGTATTCAAGATTTAAACGTGAAAACTCGATTTGCTGTGGATGGCATTCTAGGCTGATGTTATCAAGCACCCAGTCATAGAGACGTCGGTTATCTTGGAATTCAAGCGTACATAAAGAATGTGTAATACCTTCAAGCGCATCCGAAATACAATGTGTAAAGTCATACATTGGGTAAATGCACCACTTATCACCTGTTTGGTGATGGTGAGCAAAACGTACACGGTACAAAATAGGATCGCGTAATACAATAAACGAGCTTGCCATATCAATTTTAGCACGCAGTACACACTCGCCTTCTTTAAACTCACCGTTACGCATTTTTTCGAATAAGGCTAAGTTCTCTTCAACAGGTGTATCACGATAAGGGCTATTTTTTCCTGGCTCTTTTAGCGTACCACGGTACTCACGTGCTTGGTCTGCTGACAAGAAACACACATACGCAAGCCCTTTTTCGATAAGTTCAACGGCATAGCCATAAAGTGCATCAAAGTAGTTTGATGAATATTTAATTTCACCATCCCATTGAAAACCGAGCCACTGCACATCTTCTTTAATAGAGTTTACGTAGTTGATATCTTCTTTTTCTGGGTTTGTATCATCAAAACGTAAGTTGCAAAGGCCATTGTAATCCTGGGCAATACCAAAATTTAAGCATATAGACTTTGCATGACCAATGTGTAAAAAACCATTTGGTTCTGGTGGAAAACGTGTATGCGTAGTCGCGTGTTTACCGCTTGCGAGATCTTCGTCGATACGCGTTCTTATAAAGTTACTTGGGCGATTCTCAATTTCCGCCATAGGAGCATAATCCTCTGAATATTGCATGGTGACAAAACTACTGCATTATTACAAAAAGAAGCGCTAACATACAGTAGTTGATGTGTGTTTATCGAAGATAATAATGCGATTGTTAAAACCCTACGGTCAAATCGGTAAAAAAGTTGTTCTAACGCAATAAAATGATCATTGACTGACGATATAGTGCCGATAGTTTCACTATTTAATAAGGAAAAGAGATGGCTTCACTCAATCAACACCGAGTCTATATTCCTAGCTCTGCACGTGCAAACCAGTATGTGTTAGTTGAATTTAAACCCAATGATGAGTTTTTTGCCCAGTTTACGAACATTAGCTGCGGTTACAAGCGTCTTGCAAGGGAATTATTTGCGCTGTGCGATGAGTATGAACTTCATAACGTACATCTCATTGCGAATGATAAACTACCTGTCGTACGCTACCATGACGAGGCGTACAGTTTAGAAACAACAAAACAAATATTATTTTTCTATAATCCACAATACCACGAAGCACACAATGTATTTGCTAATGGCGAAGAAAAATGCAAAAAAATTCGCTTATTATTCTTAGCAACCGGTGACGATATTCGTGCAAATGCGGCACAGTTCCACCATAAAGTGCAACGGGTAATCAATACATTACAAGACAAGCTTTTAAGCAACCAACCCCCGCTTAAGATTAGAGATCATCAACACTTAACCTATGACTTATTTGCCAAAGCCAAAGGCCACAAAGAAAGCTATGGCTATAAGTTGCGAAGTTTATATCCGCGTTATCAATCGCGCCAATGCCATTTGCCAAGCGATTACAGCGAAATGACCTATGCAGGCTTTTCAATTCCTGTCACACGCGCAATTAAGACACAATTTCAGCATATGCTAAATGAAGAAAACTACAGTCAGTTTTATCACTATATTTTTGATGCGTTTAAACGTGCCTGTGATAAGCGTCAACTTAACTTAGCTGCCTTTATCGCAAATGGCACACGCCCGATTGTGCGTAATAGTAATATTGACAATGCACAGAGCAATAGCGAGTTACAAAAACTGACTTTCGACTGCACCAGCGAGCAAGTACAAATACAACAATTTTGGAATGCGGATACGTTGGTCGATGTGCTGCACTTTGTTATTGCAGCAGCAGAAAAAGATAAGCACGATATCGGTTACGGCCGATTTATGAACCAAGTACAAAGTGCCATTAATGAGGTGACAGACGAACTTGCGTTTAATCCAACACGCCAAGACTTACGCGTGCGCTTTTATCAGCATATTAACTATCAATATTAAACAGGTTTTACGTGGGTGACAGCGATGTGTCACCCCTTTTACCTTAACGATTTTTTGGTAATTTAGATAAGTCTAAGCGTAATACCTTTGAGCGTCGCTGGTAGTTATACAGCGACTTTTTCTTTGCGGGCAGTTCATCGACCGTCACCAATTCAAAACCTTGTTCAATAAACCAATGAATACTGCGCGTTGTTAACGCAAATAACCCATGATAACCACAACGTTTGGCTTTATTAATTATAAAACGTAATAAATTACTGCCACGGTCTGCATCACGATATTGAGGGTGAACAGCAAGACTTGCAAATTCACCAACCTGCTCTTCATCAAATGGGTAAAGGGCAGCGCACGCGATAATAAGTCCATCACGCTCAATCACTGTGAATTGCTCAATTTCTATCTCTAATTGCTCTCTTGAGCGACGCACTAAATAGCCCTGCTCTTCAAGTGGTCTAATTAAGTTTAAGATACCGGTTATATCACTGATCGTTGCACTACGAAGTTGTTCAGAACTTTGCGGCGCAATCTGGGTCCCGATACCATCCAAAGAAAAGAGCTCTTGCAATAAGGCACCATCTTCTTTGTAGCTGACAAGGTGACACCGATGCACCCCGCCCCGACATGCATCAATAGCAGCTTGCAAAAAGACAGGGGCGCTCAAACATGAAGGTGTATGAGTGCGATAGTGCTCTAACACTCGCTCGGCTTCGTTTGGCATTAATTCAGCTATCGCTTCGCCATTTTCATCTAAAATACCTGCATCTTGGCTAAACCCTAGCATTTTGTCTGCTCTGAGCTTTAAAGCAACTTGAGTCGCAATTTCTTCTGCGGTTAAATTAAAGCTCTCACCCGTCACTGAGGCAGCAATCGGACCTAGGAGCACAATACTATTGTTATTGAGTTGGTGGCGTATTCCCTCAACATCAATTCGCCTAACACGCCCCGAGTGGTGGTAATCAACCCCTTCATCAACGCCTAAAGGCTGCGCTATAACAAAATTACCACTCACTACATTTAAAAATGAGCCCGACATGGGGGTGCTACTTAATGACGTGGATAAACGTGCGGTGATGTCAAATTGCATTGCTCCGGCCACTTTTTTAATCACTTCAAAAGTGGTGTTATCGGTAACACGGATCTCGTTATGAAAATGACTAGTTATGCCAACCTCATTCAAAGCGGCATTAAATTGTGGCCGTGCGCCAAACACCAAAACAATCTTAATACCTAAGCTTGTTAATAGAGCAACATCATTAATAATACTTCGACAGCCTGGCTGGTCTATCGCCTCACCACCCAGCATTACAACGAAAGTCTTGCCTCTATGGGCATTTACATAAGGAGTCGACTGACGAAATCCGTCTACTAATTCTGTAGTACGCACGTGCTAATTACCTTTTAAATTCAAGCGTTTTTTATTAAAACGGAAACAGAGGAATTAGTGTAAGGAATTTTTATTCATAAATAAAGAATTTTTATTCTTTATTTATGAATAAAAATTGACAGTGAATTTAGCAATAAAAAAGGCCCGCATAAGCGAGCCTCTTTTTAAGAGATTAAAGACCGATTACCAGCCTGTTTTCTCTTTAAGTGCAGCACCGATGTCAGCTAGTGAACGTACTGTTTTAACGCCAGCAGCTTCTAATGCAGCAAATTTCTCATCAGCAGTACCTTTACCGCCTGCGATGATTGCACCCGCGTGACCCATACGCTTACCTGGAGGCGCAGTTACACCCGCAATGTAAGAAACAACAGGCTTAGTTACGTTGTGCTTGATGTATTCAGCAGCTTCTTCTTCTGCTGTACCACCGATTTCACCGATCATAACGATTGCTTCAGTTTGCTCGTCTTTTTCGAACATTTCTAAAACGTCGATGAAGTTAGTGCCAGGGATTGGGTCGCCACCGATACCAACACATGTTGATTGGCCGAAACCAGCATCAGTAGTTTGCTTAACCGCTTCGTAAGTAAGTGTACCAGAACGTGATACGATACCTAC
Organism: Pseudoalteromonas sp. JSTW; assembly: GCF_013423925.1. Classification (NCBI taxonomy): domain Bacteria; kingdom Pseudomonadati; phylum Pseudomonadota; class Gammaproteobacteria; order Alteromonadales; family Pseudoalteromonadaceae; genus Pseudoalteromonas; species Pseudoalteromonas sp. JSTW. The sequence goes on along the minus strand of NZ_CP058972.1, from coordinate 1,655,457 downwards.
TTTACCAGGCTTGTGGATGTGACCAGGCATGATACCGATCTTAGTTTCACCCGGAGTGATAACACCTGGGCAGTTAGGACCGATCATGCGAACACCAGTTTGCTCAAGCTTAACTTTAACGTCAACCATGTCTAGTGTTGGGATACCTTCAGTGATACAAACGATAAGCTCGATGCCAGCATCGATAGCTTCTAAGATTGCATCTTTACAGAAAGGTGCTGGTACGTAGATTACTGATGCAGTTGCGCCAGTTGCTTCTACAGCGTCACGTACTGTGTTGAATACTGGAAGACCAAGGTGCGTTTGACCGCCTTTACCTGGGCTAACACCACCAACCATTTGTGTACCATACTCAAGCGCTTGCTCAGAGTGGAAAGTACCTTGGCCACCAGTGAAACCTTGACAGATAACTTTTGTATCTTTATTGATTAATACAGACATTATTTGCCCTCCGCAGCAGCAACAACTTTTTCAGCTGCGTCTGTTAGTGATTCAGCAGCGATGATGTTAAGGTCAGAATTAGCAAGTACTTCACGACCTAGTTCAGCGTTAGTACCTTCTAAACGTACTACTACTGGTACGTTTACGCCTACTTCTTTAACTGCACCAATGATACCTTCTGCGATCATGTCACAACGAACGATACCACCGAAGATGTTAACTAAAACAGCTTTTACGTTGTCGTCTGAAAGGATGATCTTGAATGCTTCAGATACACGCTCTTTCGTCGCGCCGCCACCAACATCTAGGAAGTTAGCTGGCTTGCCACCGTGTAGGTTTACGATGTCCATCGTACCCATTGCTAGGCCTGCACCGTTAACCATACAACCCACGTTACCGTCTAGTGCAACGTAGTTAAGCTCGAAGCTTGCAGCGTGAGCTTCACGTGCATCTTCTTGAGATGGATCGTGCATTTCACGGATTTTAGGTTGACGGTAAAGCGCGTTACCATCTACACCGATTTTGCCATCTAGACAGTGAAGGTTGCCTTCGTCTGTGATAACAAGCGGGTTGATTTCTAATAATGCGAAATCGAAATCGTTGAACATGTTCGCAAGACCCATGAAGATCTTAACAAACTGTTTCATTTGCGTTGGGTTTAAACCTAGTTTGAAGCCTAATTCACGAGCTTGATACGCTTGAGGACCTACAAGTGGATCGATTTCAGCTTTGTGGATTAGCTCTGGCGTTTCTTCAGCAACAGTCTCGATTTCAACACCACCTTCAGTAGATGCCATGAAAACAACTTTACGAGAAGCACGATCTACTACAGCGCCTAGGTATAATTCGTTAGCGATGTCAGTGCAGCTCTCAACAAGGATCTTAGCTACTGGCTGACCATTTTCGTCTGTTTGGTAAGTAACTAAGTTTTTACCTAACCAGTTCGCAGCGAACTCTTTAACTTCGTCGATTGTTTTAACTAGCTTAACACCGCCAGCTTTACCACGGCCACCTGCGTGAACCTGTGTTTTAACAACCCACATATCACCGCCAATTTTCTCAGCAGCTGCTGCAGCTTCTTCAGGTGTATCGCAAGCGTAACCGTGAGAAACTGGTAAACCATATTCGGCAAAAAGTTGTTTTGCCTGATACTCATGCAAATTCATGATGCTTTATCCAATTTTTTATACTAAAAGAGCTGAATATTTATGCAAATAAACAGCTATCCCAAATTGCGCACCTAGTATAAATCCCAAGGCTCAACATGAAAACCCCAGTTAGACCAAAGGCGCAAAAAAAAAAGCTGTGAACGCAGTCCACAGCTTACATTTTATACAACTAGATTAAACATCTAGTAATAAACGTGTTGGATCTTCAAGTAACTCTTTAATTGTCACTAAGAAACCAACAGATTCTTTACCATCAATTTGACGGTGATCGTACGATAACGCTAAATACATCATTGGTAAGATTTCAACTTTACCATTTACAGCCATTGGACGATCTTGGATTTTGTGCATACCTAAGATTGATGACTGAGGTAAGTTGATAATCGGTGTAGAAAGTAACGAACCGAATACACCACCATTAGTGATAGTGAAGTTACCACCTGTCATATCATCAAGTGTTAATTTGCCGTCACGACCTTTAAGCGCTAATTCACGGATACCTTTTTCAATTTCTGCAACTGATAACTTGTCACAATCTTTAAGTACTGGTGTAACTAGACCACGTGGTGTTGATACCGCGATGCTGATATCGAAGTAGTTGTGATAAACAATATCATCACCATCGATTGATGCATTCACTTCAGGGAAACGTTTAAGCGCTTCTGTTACTGCTTTCACATAGAAAGACATGAAACCTAAACGAATACCATGACGTTTTTCGAATACTTCTTGATACTGCTTACGAAGGTCCATGATAGGTTTCATGTTTACTTCGTTGAATGTTGTTAACATTGCAGTTGAGTTTTTCGCTTCAAGAAGGCGATTTGCAATAGTCTTACGTAAACGCGTCATTGGAACACGTTTTTGAGTACGGTCACCCATAGGTGCAGCAGGTGCTGCCGCTTCTGCTTTAGGTGCAGCCGCAGGCGCTTTTAAGAATGTATCAACGTCTTCTTTCGTTACGCGACCATTTTTACCCGTGCCCTTGATTTTTGATGCATCAAGGCCCTTTTCAGCGATTAGACGACGCACTGACGGTGTTAATACGTCTGAGCTATCGCTTGAATCGCTTGCTGGTGCCGCTTCTTCTTTTTTCGATTCTGCTTTAGCAGGTGCTGCACCCGCTTTAACAGTACCAATCACTTGTTCGCCAAGCACTGTTTCGCCTTCTGCGTGGATGTGCTCGCCCATGATACCGTCTTCTTGAGCAACAACTTCAAGAACAACTTTATCAGTTTCGATGTCAACTAGGTTTTGGTCGCGCGTTACCGCTTCACCTGGTTGAACATGCCAAGTAGCTATTGTCGCGTCTGCGACTGATTCTGGAAGTACAGGTACTTTAATGTCCACTTCTTTACCTTCTGATGCTGGTGCTGATTGCGCCGCTGGCGCGTCTTCTGATTTTGCTGGTGCTGATTCTTTAGCAGAATCGTCACTTGCTGGTGCAGCATCTGCATCACCAAGTAAACCAATTACTTGTTCACCAAGTACGGTTGCACCTTCTTCTTGTGAAATTTCAGTAATGACACCGTCGTTTGGTGCAACTACTTCTAAAACAACTTTATCTGTTTCAATATCAACTAAGTTTTGGTCACGGCTTACTTTGTCGCCAACACTTACGTGCCATGTTGCTACGGTAGCATCAGCAACCGACTCAGGAAGTACAGGAACTTTAATTTCTGTGCTCATTGCTTATCCTTTATTTTCAATAGTAAGCGCATCTGCAACGAGCGCTTGTTGTTCTTTAGTATGCACTGACATGTAACCACATGCTGGCGATGCTGATGCTTTACGGCCAGCATATTTTAATTTAGCGCCTTGTGGAATTGCATCGACAAAGTGGTGTTGAGAACAATACCAAGCACCTTGGTTTTGTGGCTCTTCTTGACACCAAACGAAGTCTTTAACGTGTTGATAACGCTGCATGATTGCATCCATCTCATCGTGTGGGAATGGATAAAGTTGTTCAACACGAACAATTGCAACATTATTAAGCTCTTGCTTACGACGCTCTTGAAGTAGTTCGTAGTAAACTTTACCGCTACAGAAAACAACGCGTTCAACTTTCTCTGCTGGGATGTCATCAATCTCGTCAATCATATTATAGAACACACCTTCAGATAACTCTTCCAGTGTTGATGTTGCTAATGGGTGACGTAATAATGACTTCGGTGTCATAACAATCAAAGGACGACGCAGTGGACGAACTGATTGACGACGTAGCATTGCGTAAACTTGCGCAGGTGTTGATGGCACACACACTTGCATGTTGTGATCAGCACACAGTTGTAAGAAACGCTCTAAACGGGCTGAACTATGCTCAGGACCTTGACCTTCATAGCCATGCGGTAACAAACACGTTAGACCACATAAACGGCCCCACTTTTGCTCGCCTGAACTTAAGAACTGGTCAAATACAACTTGAGCGCCGTTCGCAAAGTCACCAAATTGGGCTTCCCACATGACTAATGATGTAGGTTCTGCAGTCGCATAACCATATTCAAACGCAAGCACCGCTTCTTCAGATAACACTGAATCGTATACTTCAAATGCACCTTGCTTTTCGCTGATATTTTGCAACGGTAAGTAAGTTGACGCATCTTGTTGATTATGAACAACAGCATGACGATGGAAGAATGTACCACGGCCTGAGTCTTGACCCGTTAAACGGATATCAGTACCTGCATCAACAAGTGTGGCATAAGCCAGTGTTTCTGCCATACCCCAATCAAGTGCTTTTTCACCTGATGCCATTAGTTTACGGTCGTCGTAGATTTTCTTAACACGAGACTGTGCTTTATGACCTTCTGGGTAACTTGCGACTTTCTCGCCAAGTTCTTTAAGTTTCTCTACCGACACTTTAGCGTCGTATTCTACATCCCAATCGTGACCAACGAACTTAGCCCAATCAGATGAATGAGATGTTTCAGGTTGAATTTCTTCAACAACGCACGAGCCACGGTCTAAGCCATTACGGTAATCATCTGCGAGTACTTTAATTTCGTCTTCAGTGAATGAACCTTCAGCCACAAGCTGATCAGCATAGATTAAACGAGGAACAGGGTGTTTTTTGATTTTTTGGTACATAAGTGGTTGAGTCGCATTAGGCTCGTCCGCTTCGTTATGACCATGACGGCGATAACAGACCAAATCAATAACAACATCACGTTTAAACTGATTTCTGAAATCAAGCGCAATTTGTGTTACGAATGCAACGGCTTCTGGATCATCAGAGTTAACGTGGAAAATAGGTGCCTGAACCATCTTCGCAATATCTGTACAGTATGGTGTAGAACGCACATCAGCCTGTTTAGACGTTGTAAAACCAACTTGGTTGTTAACAACAATACGGATACTACCACCACAACTAAATGCATTAGTTTGTGATAGGTTAAATGTTTCTTGTACAACACCTTGACCTGCAATCGCAGAGTCACCATGAATTGTAATAGGCAGTGCTTTAATACCTGACTTATCACCTAAGCGGTCAAGACGCGCACGAACCGAACCCATCACTACCGGGTTTACGATTTCTAGGTGAGACGGGTTAAATGCAAGTGCCATGTGCACATTGCCACCCTTAGTCGCAAAGTCAGATGAATAACCCATGTGATATTTAACGTCACCTGAGCTTAATGTATCTTTATGTTTACCAGCGAACTCATCAAATAAATCTGATGGGTTTTTACCTAAAACGTTCACTAGTACGTTCAGACGACCGCGGTGAGCCATACCAATAACAGCTTCTTTTTGTCCGCTTTCACCTGCACGATGAATCAGTTCTTTAAGCATTGGTACTAACGCATCACCACCTTCAAGTGAGAAACGTTTTGCACCAGGGAACTTAGCCCCTAAATATTTTTCAAGACCATCCGCTGCTGTTAACCCTTTAAGGATGCGCAGCTTTTCTTCTTTAGAAAAAGTTGGGCGTGATTGCACTGATTCCAAACGCTGTTGTAACCAACGCTTTTCTTCAGTCGATGTGATATGCATATACTCAGCACCAACAGAACCACAGTACGTGGTTTTAAGTGCTTGATATAACTCACCTAAAGGCATGGTTTCGCGACCGACTGCAAACGAACCCACATTGAATTCACGGTCAAAATCAGCTTCAGATAAATCGTGGTACTCTAATTCAAGATCGCGAACACGTTCGCGTTGCCAGATACCTAATGGATCTAGGTTGGCATTTTGGTGACCACGGAAACGGAAAGCATTTATAAGTTGTAGCACTTTGACCTGTTTAGGATCACCAGAGCCACCCTCTGCTACCACCACTTCTCTATGCTTGTTTTTAGCAAGCTCCGCAAATTGTGCACGAACTTCAGAATGTTTTACGTCAACATCCACACCATCAACTTTTGGTAATTGTTCGAACACTTCTCGCCATTCTTCTGGCACAGAAGTCGCATCATCTAAGTACGCTTCATAAAGCTCTTCTACGTAAGCAACGTTACCGCCGTTTAAGTGAGAAGATTCTAGCCATGCCTTCATCACACCTTCGTGCATTTATAAGCCCTTTTCTTTAGCGCAGAAATTAATTGTTGTAAAAACAAGGTGGTTAATAAATTAACCACCTTACATATTCAATATTTTAAACCGAACGATTTAAAAGCATTGACTTGATTTGTCCAATTGCTTTGGTCGGATTAAGACCTTTTGGACACACGCTAACACAGTTCATGATACTGTGACAACGGAACACGCTGAACGCATCGTCAAGGTCAGCAAGACGCTCTTCTGTCGCTGTATCGCGGCTATCAGCCAAGAAACGATATGCGTGAAGAAGGCCTGCTGGACCGATGAACTTGTCTGGATTCCACCAGAACGAAGGACACGATGTTGAACAACATGCACATAAAATACACTCATATAAACCATCAAGCTTATCGCGTTCTTCGATTGACTGAAGACGCTCACCCGCCGCTGGCGTGTCGTTGATAAGATAAGGTTTTACTTTTTCGTATTGAGTGTAGAACTGACTCATGTCAATAACAAGGTCACGTACCACAGGTAAACCAGGTAATGGACGAATTACGATTTTACCTTTGCCACCTTTAAGTAGCGTTGATAAAGGCGTGATACATGCCAAACCATTTTTACCATTCATGTTGATACCGTCTGAACCACACACACCTTCACGGCATGAACGACGGAATGATAACGTTGGATCTTGCTCTTTTAATTTCATAAGCGCATCCAACACCATCATATCTTGACCTTCTTGCGTTTCTAGCGAGAAGTCTTGCATACGTGGTGCGTTATCAATATCTGGATTGTAACGATAAACGGAAAATTGTACTTGTGCCATCGTCTCGCTCCTAGTATGTACGTGCTTTAGGTGGGAAAGCTTCACGCAGTTTCGGCGCGTAGTTTACTTCACGTTTGCTCATTTCATCCGTTACAGGATTGAAAATTGAGTGACATAGCCAGTTTTCGTCATCACGATCTGGGTAGTCGAAACGAGAGTGAGCACCACGGCTTTCTGTACGGAAGTTTGCAGCTACTGCAGTTGAGTAAGCTGTTTCCATCAAGTTATCAAGCTCTAAACATTCAATACGTGCTGTGTTGAATTCAGTTGATTTGTCATCAAGACGCGCATACTGAAGACGTTCACGGATTTCTTTAAGCTCTTTAAGACCTGTTGCCATTGCTTCACCTTCACGGAATACCGAGAAGTTAAGTTGCATACACATTTGTAGATCTTTCTTGATTTGAACAGGGTCTTCACCTTGGCCAACTTTAGAGCTTTCCCAACGATTAAAGCGTGCAAGCGATGCTTCAAGGTCTGAATCAGACGCATCTTTACCTGCTTCAACACCGTTTAGGTATTTGCCTAAGAAGTTACCAGCAGCACGGCCGAATACAACTAAGTCAAGTAGTGAGTTACCGCCAAGACGGTTAGCGCCGTGTACAGATACACACGCAATTTCACCAACAGCGAATAAGCCTTCAACAACTTTTTCTTGGCCATTTGCATCAATTTGTAATGCTTGACCATTTACGTTAGTTGGAACACCACCCATCATATAGTGACATGTTGGGATAACTGGAATTGGCTCTTTAGCAGGGTCAACGTGTGCGAATGTTTTCGCAAGGTCACAAACACCTGGAAGACGAAGGTTTAGAGTTTCTTCACCTAAGTGGTCAAGCTTAAGCTTGATATGTGGACCATAAGGACCATCGCAACCACGGCCTTCACGAATTTCTGTCATCATTGAACGAGCAACAACGTCACGCGATGCTAAGTCTTTCGCATTAGGTGCATAACGCTCCATGAAACGTTCGCCGTCTTTGTTTAGAAGGTAACCACCTTCACCACGACAACCTTCCGTCACAAGTACACCCGCACCAGCAATACCGGTTGGGTGGAACTGCCACATTTCCATATCTTGCATTGCAACACCCGCGCGTGTTGCCATACCAACGCCGTCACCAGTATTGATGTGCGCGTTAGTTGTTGATGCAAAGATACGACCTGCGCCACCTGTTGCTAAAACAACCGCTTTAGATTTGAAATAAACAACTTCACCTGACTCGATGTCGATTGCTGTACAACCAACAACGTGACCGTCGCTGTTTTTAACAAGGTCTAATGCATACCACTCAGAGAATACATTTGTTTTGTTTTTAACGTTTTGTTGGTAAAGACAATGCAATAATGCGTGACCAGTACGGTCAGCTGCGGCTGCAGTACGTGCAGCTTGTTCACCACCAAAGTTTTTCGACTGACCGCCGAAAGGACGTTGATAAACACGGCCATTTTCAAAACGAGAAAATGGTAAGCCCATGTTTTCTAATTCAGTAATAGCTTCTGGGCCTGTTTTACACATATATTCGATAGCGTCTTGGTCACCGATGAAATCGGAACCTTTAACCGTATCGTACATGTGCCATTCCCAGTTATCTTCATGTGAGTTACCCAGAGCTACCGTAATACCACCCTGTGCAGACACAGTGTGAGAACGTGTAGGGAAAACTTTTGAGATAAGTGCACAGGTTTTGCCTGACTCAGTGATTGCAAGTGCTGCGCGCATACCTGCACCACCGGCACCAATCACTACAGCGTCAAATTCACGAACAGAATAATTCACTTAAACACCCCATAAAACGATTAGACCTATTGCTACGTAAGCAACGGCCATAAGGTTTAATACAAAGCCTAAAACAGCACGTAATTTAGCGCATTTAACATAGTCAGTTAATACTTGCCAAAGGCCAATACGGGTGTGAACCATGATGCAAACAAGGGTAATTAGTGTAAACCCTTTCATTGCTAGGTTTGAAAATAGGCCTTGCCAGGCTTCAAAAGTGACTTCGGGTGTACATAAAAAATAGCCAACAATAAAAATCGCGTAAGCGCTGATAATTAAAGCGGTTGTACGAAGTGATACGTAATCTTGTACACCATCACGTTTAAGAGTTGCTTGATTTAAAACCATATCCACACTCCTGCTAGAATTGCAGCAACAACGCCTAAAGCCATTGCAACTTTAGCGCTGAAGTTACCTGATTCAAGTTCTTCCCAGTGACCCATATCCATAATGATATGACGGATACCACCAATTAGGTGATACGCCAATACAGAAATGGTACCCCACGCTATGAATTTGGCAATGAATCCGCTGAACAGACCCTTGACGAATTCAAAACCTTCAGGAGAAGAAAGAGACTCAGACCACGCCCAAATGACAAACGTTAAAGCAAAAAATAATGCAACACCGGTGACGCGGTGAAGAATTGATGCTTTAGCCGTAGCCGGCATAGATATAGTTGTTAGATCTAGATTTACAGGTCTTTGCTTTTTCACAGTTACTTGCCCATCTTGCCCACTTAGGGGCTCATCTACTTGTTTTTCTAAAACCCATCAAAATGAATTTCGATGGAACTATCTAAGTAAACCGTGTTAATACACAAAAAGTTCACACTGGTGCAAAACTCAAATGTAAAAATAAAGTTTACCTACAGACAATACGGTATAAAACCTTGGATAGTATATATAGCCAATGGTCTTTTTACAATTCTTGTTTAGTAAGAGACGTTTGCGAATTAGCCAATGGTATAATATTTAATCCTGACAGAATATTTATTATCCTTTTATGCATACTATTTATAAAAATTGACTTTACACCCCTCTTTCACGTTAAAATGAAAAGAATGTGCTTAAACAGATTCAGAACATAACAATCAGAGTTGTTATCTTAATAGGAGATAAATAGATGGCGGATAAGAAAGCCACGGTCCATATTGATGGTCTTGATCCAATCGAACTTCCAATTTACCAAGGCACTGCTGGCCAAGACGTAATCGACGTACGTACGTTAGGTTCTCATGGTTATTTCACTTACGACCCAGGTTTCATGTCAACGGGTTCATGTGAATCTTCAATCACTTACATCGATGGCGGTAAAGGTGTTCTTTTACACCGTGGTTACCCAATTGAACAATTAGCTGATGAATCAAACTACATCGAGCTTTGCTATTTGTTACTTAATGGTGAGTTACCGACTAAAGAACAATACGATGCGTTTGCACAAGAAATCACGCACAACACAATGCTTGATACCAAAATTGCAAACTTCTTCCAAGGTTTCCGCTTTGATGCTCACCCGATGGCAATGCTATGTGGTGTAGTAGGTGCACTTTCTTCTTTCTACCATGAAGATTTAGACATCACTGATGCAACACAGCGTAAAACGAGCGCGATTAAGTTAGTAGCTAAGTTACCGACAATCGCAGCAATGGCTTACAAATATAACGTTGGTCAACCGTTTGTTTACCCACGCAACGATTTAAGCTTTGCTGAAAACTTCTTACACATGATGTTCTCAGTACCTGCTGAAGAATACAAAGTGAGCCCAGTTTTAGCTAAAGCAATGGACAAAATCTTCATGCTTCACGCTGACCACGAGCAAAATGCGTCAACGTCTACGGTTCGTTTAGCGGGTTCATCTGGTGCAAACCCTTACGCATGTATCGCTGCTGGTATCGCATCACTGTGGGGCCCTGCACACGGCGGTGCTAACGAAGCATGTCTTAACATGTTAGAAGAAATCGGTTCTGTAGACCGTATCGACGAATACGTTGCTAAAGCGAAAGACAAGTCAGACCCATTCCGTCTTATGGGCTTTGGTCACCGTGTTTACAAAAACTTCGACCCACGTGCGACGGTAATGCGTCAAACATGTCATGAAGTATTAGCAGAGCTAAACATTCAAGATCCATTGCTTGATATCGCAATGAAACTTGAACAAATCGCGCTTGAAGACCCGTACTTCGTAGAGAAGAAACTATACCCTAACGTAGATTTCTACTCAGGTATCATCTTAAAAGCAATCGGTATCCCGACTAGCATGTTCACAGTAATCTTTGCTATGTCTCGTACTGTTGGTTGGATCTCTCACTGGGATGAGATGCTATCTCAACCTGGCCACAAGATCAGCCGCCCACGTCAGTTATACACTGGTGAAACATCACGCGATTACGTACCAACAGACAAGCGTTAATACGATTTCGTGTTTAAAAAAGGCCGCTAAGCGGCCTTTTTTATTGCCCACCACTTGTCTATTTGTGCAAAGTAATTAAAATCGTCGCATTCTTGTTGTTTAGGCTTATCCATGTTTGATTTCGAAACTATACGCGCCGACTTTCCTTTACTCACACAGACAGTAAATGAATACCCATTAGTGTATTTAGACTCAGCAGCTACCTCGCAAAAGCCTCTATCAGTTATCAAAGCCTTAGAAAGCTATTACAGTGCTGAAAATGCCAATGTTCATCGCGGTCGCCATTTTCTCAGTGAGCATGCGACACGTCGCTATGAAGATACACGAACAGCAATCGCAGAGTATTTCAATGTACAGCGTACCGAAATTGTTTGGACTAAAGGGGCAACCGAATCACTAAACTTAATTGCAAACGGCCTAACTTCACACCTAAAATCAGGCGATAAAATAGCGATTTCAGCGATTGAGCATCACGCTAATATCGTTCCGTGGCAAGAACTTGCAAAAAAAGTAAATGCAGAGCTCATTATTTTGCCCATTACAGCTGATTTAGTCTTGGATAGTAATGAATGTGCTGCATTTATTCGCGAGCATAAACCGAGCGTTGTTGCTGTAACCCATGCTTCGAATACATTAGGAAATATCACTGACTTAGAGCCAATTATCACTGCGTGCAAAGAAGTTAATGCGACTTCTGTTATTGATGGCGCACAGGCGGCGATGCATTTAAGACCCGATTTAAATAAACTCGATTGTGATTTTTATGTTTTCTCTGCACATAAAATGCTGGGCCCAACAGGATTGGGGGGGCTTTATGGTCGTTACTCACGCTTAAATACGCTTGATGTCTATCAAACAGGTGGCGAAATGATTGAGACTGTAAGCTTAACACACAGTACATTTCGTGATGCGCCAGGCAAATTTGAAGCGGGTACGCCACACATTGCAGGCGTAATCGCCTTTGCCGAAGCAATCAATTATTTAACAGCACTTGATTTCAATGGAATGCGTCAACATGAGCATACAATTTTCAATTATGCGATAAAACAATTATCAACCATTGCGGGGATTACTATTTATTCGCATAAAGAAAATAACATTGGCAATATCAGTTTTAATTATCGTGATGAGCATCCATTTGATTTAGCAACGCTACTGGATGGTTACGGCATAGCTGTTCGTAGTGGCCATCACTGTACCCAACCAATTATGAGCAGATTAGGCATTCCTGGCACTGTAAGAGCGAGCTTCGCACTGTATAATTCGCTTGACGATGTTAATGCTTTTATTAAAGCACTCAAGCACTGTATAGAACTATTAGATTAATGTTGGATATATTATGAATTCACCTTTTCACACCGTGACTCAAGACATCGAGAATGCAAATGGCTGGCAACAAAAATATCGTCAAATTATGCTGTTAGGTAAAAAGCTACCGATCATGCCCGATGTTTTAAAAGTTGATGATGCGCTTGTAAAAGGCTGTGAAAGTAAGGTATGGCTTTATATTGATTTTGACCACTCCGAAAACAGCCTAGTGCTTGCGGGTGATTCTGATACACGTATTGTTAAAGGGTTACTGGCCTTAATTTTGGCCTTATACAATGGTCTAACACCCGAGCAAGCAACTCAAATTAATGCCTATAACGAATTTGAACGACTTGGTCTAATTAGCCATTTAAGCCCATCACGCGGCAACGGCATAAAAGCCATGGTTGATAAAATTCAAACCATGGCTCAGGAAAAGCGCTAAAAAGCGTTATTTTAAACTTCGCTGTTTTTTATCTAGGTATTTTCTAATTGCTTTGGCAGCTACAAAAAAGCCAAAGCTACCCGTTACCATGGTTGCTGAACCAAAACCGTTATTACAATCCATGTTCATCGAGCCATCTGCGCCTTGTTTTGCTTGGCACACTTCACCGTCGGACGTTGGATACACTAATTGTTCGGTTGAATAAACACAATCAACATTAAATTTTCGCTTAGGGTTGCTACTAAAGTTGTACTGTTTTCTGAGAATATAACGGACTTTTGCAAGCAATGGGTCATGGGTTGTTTTAGCAACATCACCAAAACTAATTTGGCTAGGATCCGTTTGCCCCCCAGCACCACCGGTTGTAATAACAGGTAACTTGACTCGCTTACAATGGGCTATCAGTGCCGCTTTTTCTTTTACTGCATCAATACAATCAATTACATAATCAAAGCCCTGAATGTGCTCACGAATATTATCTAGGGTAATAAAGTCATCAATGACGTTGACTTTAATATCTGGATTAATTAATTCACAACGCGCTTTCATCGCGTCTACTTTAGCGTCACCTATCGTGCCAGTTAAAGCATGTATTTGACGATTAACATTCGTTGCGCAAATATCATCTAAGTCAATCAACGTCAATTGACCTACCCCGGTGCGTGCTAATGCTTCAGCAGCCCAGCTTCCAACGCCACCAATACCTATGACACAAAAATGTGCTTGCTGTAACCAATCAAATTGTTGATGGCCATATAAGCGCTTGATACCACCAAAGCGAATGTCTTGTGTTGTTTCTTTCATTTACCAATCCAACGTCCAAGGAGTCAGCCACTCTTTGAATTCGTCTGCGTTAAAAACTTCATTGAGATATGCGCCTGTCGTATGCGCACAGCGATATTCTTTTAGTTGACCTTGATACATAAATTGCAGGGCATATGCATGCAAATTAGTACGTTCATCTGGCGTACCAGCATAAGTAACGTCACCCAATATAGGCGCACCAATGCTTTTCATTGCCACTCTTAATTGATGCGTCTTGCCAGAAAAAGGTTTTAATAAGTATGCGCGCAGGCCGGGGCGAATACTTTTTGAATAAAAGCGCGTGATAGCTGGGTTTTCTTGGCTTTTTAGCAACTTAAACGCACCTCGGCGACTTTTTTGCATATCGCCTTTGATCCAGCCTTGCTTTTTTTTAGGTTTTTCATCACTCACAGCAAGGTAAAATTTATTCACTTGGTGCGCAGTGAAAAGCGATGTAAATTCTGCTGCTGCCTGCTTGTTTCTGGCTAAAATAATTAACCCAGACGTTACTTTGTCTAGCCGGTGAACAGGAAACAGCTTTTCATTCACTCGTTGCTCTGCAAGTACAACAAACCCTGCACAGTCTTCACTGTGAAAGCTGACGCCTGCAGGTTTGTAAAAAACAAAAAAGTCATCTTCACTAGCATGAAGATGAACAGCGTGAACATCAGTCATTGCACTCGTTGCTCAAAGCGGCTATTACACGTGTGAGATCGTCGGGTGTATCAACACCAGCTTGAGGTTCACACACAGCTCCTGCAATTTTAATGCTGTAGCCGTGGTATAAAACACGTAACTGTTCAAGTGACTCAAGTTGTTCTAAACGCGATTCAGGCAATGCGATATATTGCTGAATGAAGCCAGCACGATACGCATAGATACCAATATGACGCGCATAATCAGCCAGATTTAGCGTGCTGTTATCGTCGTTCATCATTGCATCGCGATGATAAGGAATAGGCGCCCGCGAAAAATACAGTGCGTTTTGCTCAGTATCACTGACAACTTTGACACAATTCGGGTTAAATATATCATCAGAGTCAGTTATTTTAGCACTGAGCGTTGCCATCGGTGCATCAGATTCAGCCAGTAACTTTGCCACCTGACTGACGTTTTCACTGGCCAATAATGGCTCATCACCTTGTACATTGACGACAATCGTGTCACTGGCAAGGTTTAGCTTTTCAACCACTTCGGCAAGTCGTTCTGTGCCCGATTGATGGTCTTCACGTGTCATTAATACGTTATCTGTAAAGCCCTTTACAACATCAAACACCGCTTGATGATCGGTGGCAACATACACAGCACTTGCACCTGATGCAGCCGCTTTGTTGTAAACATGCTGGATCATGGGTTTACCACATATGTCAGCTAAGGGTTTACCCGGTAAGCGGCTAGAAGCATAGCGTGCAGGAATGACAACTACGAATTCCACTTATCAACCTCTTCTTGGCTTAATTCACGCGCTTCGTTTTCAAGAAGCACAGGGATATCATCTTTTATTGGGTAAGCTAATTTTGCAGCAGTACTTATAAGCTCTTGATTTTCTTTATCTAAGCGCAACTTACCTTTACATACTGGGCAAGCAATTATTTCAAGTAATTTTGTATCAAAGGCCATGAAGGATCCCTTTTTGTTTTAATAATGAATGTAATTTTTCAATAACAGCGGCAGTCGGCCTTGCATCAACAGGTAGATAATACCAATTAGGTTTAGCAAAACTAAAGCACTTTACTGCGTCTTTTTCAGTCATGAACACGGCATCATTTTCAAAGTCCGAAAAATCAGTCGGTTGATAGTTATAATGGTCTCGAAAATGGTGTGTCGAAAGCAGGTCTATGCCTTGTTGCTTAAGGCTTAACTCAAAGCGTAAAGGATTACCAATTGCACTGATAGCGTGCCCGGTATTTAGCGTATCTGATACGCGTTCAAAGGATGCAACCGATCTAAATTGGCTGGGTACTAAGTCATAGCGGTAGTTTGTCGCCCCACCATTCTCTACCACAACATCAACTGACTTTAAACGCGCTTTAGTTTCTCTTAGCGGGCCTGCAGGCATCAAAAATCCATTGCCAAACTGGCGTTCACTGTCGACAATACAACACTCAATATCACGCGCCATTTTATAATGCTGCATACCATCATCTGAAATGATGATATCAATAGCGTGTTCTTGTTGCAGCTTTTCAATACTCGCTTGGCGATTGGGTCCTACCATCACCACGCATCCTAGCCGACGTTGAATAAGTACAGGTTCATCACCCGCTTCACTTGGGGTTGTTTTTTGTGTGACTAACAGCGGATAACTCGAAGACTTACCGCCATATCCACGGCTGATTACCGCGACCTTTAAACCCTGCTGTTGTAAGTACTCAGCGAGCCAAATAACAAAGGGGGTTTTACCATTACCACCTACACTAATATTGCCAACAACAATGATAGGAACATTGGCCTTAAACGCCTTGAGTATTTTGAGCTTATAAAGGCTAACTCGTAAGGTTGAAATTAGCCAAAAGATACAGCTCAAAGGTAAAAGCAGCACCGTTAAAAAGCGGGGCTGTTTGTACCAGCTTTGTTCAATCATACTCACTATTGTTCACCAAATTGCATCTTACAAAGCGCAGAGTAAGTACCGTTTTTTTCTAGCAGCTCGTTATGAGTGCCCTTTTCGATTACTTGGCCATTATCGATAACATAAATACAATCACTGTTTTCAATCGTTGATAAACGATGCGCAATCACGATTGATGTCTTCTCTTTCATTAAAGTATCAAGTGCCTGTTGGATCAGTTTCTCTGACTCGGTATCAAGCGCTGAAGTTGCTTCATCAAGAATCAAAATAGGTGCATCTTTTAAGATGGCTCGCGCAATGGCAATACGCTGACGTTGACCACCCGATAACATCACACCATTTTCTCCGACCAGGGTATTTAAACCCTCAGGTAAGTCTTTTACAAACTCCCAAACATGGGCCTGCTTGGCAACAGCAATTAATTCATCTTCAGTCAAACTTCTGTCTAACCCATAACAAATATTGTTCGCTATCGTGTCGCTAAACAACACGACTTGCTGAGAGACCAATGCAAACTGTTTACGAAGATCCGTTAGCTTGTAATCGGCAAGTGACACACCGTCGAGTAATATTTCGCTTTCACCTTCTAATTCATAATAACGAGGTAATAAATTAGAGATTGTAGATTTACCCGAGCCTGAGCGCCCGACCAATGCAATACTTTCACCGGCATCAATGCTGAGTGTTAAGTTTTTAAGAACAGGCTCTTCTTTAGTAGGGTAACAGAATGTCACGTTTTTAATTTCAATGCGGCCTGTTACCTTATCTACTGTATATGTACCTGTGTCTTTTTCGATTTCTTCATCAAGCACTAAAAATATACTTTGTGCAGCCGAAATACCTCGCTGAAGGTCGCTGTTCACATTAGAGAGTTGCTTTAAGGGTCTTAACAACATCATCATAGATGAAATTAATAACACAAAATCACCTGAGCTTATCGTGTCAATCATCGACGGCATCGATACAACCCATAAAATAACCGCCATCGCACTGGCTGCTAATATTTGTATAATCGACACGCTTAAAGCTTTCGTCGCATCCATTTTAATGCGTTGCTGGCGGTTGTGGTTGTTAATTGCAGAAAACTGAGCGATTTCTTGTTGTTGTCCACCAAAACCATGGATCACTTTATGGCCTGACAACATTTGCTCTGAAGTACGGGTAACTTGACCCATTGCTGATTGAATTTTTTTTGAAATCATTCGAAAACGTTTAGATACAAACGCAACAATCACTGCAACGAGAGGAATAATCACTAAGAAAATAAGTGATAATTTCCAGCTGGTATAAAACATATTAAACAATAAAAAAACAACAAAGGCGCCCTCTCTCACCACAATTAATAATGCTTTGGTAATCGCTTGCTGTACTTGTTCTGTATCAAATGTGATCTTTGATATTAAGTCACCATTCGAATTTTTATCATGAAAAGAAACGGGTAAATGTAAAATATGTTCAAATAACTGTTGGCGTAATGTACGCACGACTTGTGAGCCAACATAACTCAAACAATACGATGACATGTAGTTGAACATCCCACGTCCCAATACCAGTGCAACAACGACAAATGGAGCATATGTTAACACCTTCGAATTACGGGCATTTAACCCTTCATCAATGAAAGGTTTCATTAAGTTGATAAACAAGGCGTCCATTGCTGAATAACCAATCATGCCCACGATTGCAAAAAACGCGATTAATTTGTAATCACCGACATAACTCACTAATCGCTTATAGATTTGGGTTGTAGTTTGATCCATAACACTCTCTTATTCATAGACTTCGACTATTGTAGCCTTATGACAGTAAAAACAAAACGCCAATCTTATTCAAACCAGTAACTTTCCTGCTCACGGGCGAATTCTAAACGGTATGACTGCGGGTAAAATTTTATTCTTATGTGTCCATACTCAGCTGTGGTGTATTGTGGTATGTCACGGTCATTGTATCGCTTAACGACATCAGAATGAGGAAACGACCATTGTCCTTGGTAGGCAGATGAATGAAGTACAATCTCAGGATTTACAGCATCGATAAATAGGCCACTTGAAGATGTATTGCTACCATGATGGGGACTGATAAGAATGGTCGCATTTAAATCAACTTCCTGACTCACTAACTGCTGTTCAATGAATTTAGAAATATCGCCAGTCAATAACACGCTATGCTGGGGATTGCTTATTTTTAAAATACAGGAGCGGTCATTATTATTATCATGATTCGAGTCGGCTGTAAGCGAAGTGATATTGAGGTTTTCAAATTTAAAATGCTGAGACAAACATGGCAGTTTGATTCCACTGGGATGAAACTTTTCAAACGTAGCAGTGTAACCTGCTTGTTTCCAACTCGTCAGTCCTCCCGCGTGATCATTATCTTGATGACTTATAATAGTCGCCACAACTTCTAAGTTTTGTTGTCGAATATTTGCAACGAGTACTGAATTTACATAATCATAACGCGCAAAGTATTGCGGACCTAAATCATACACAATGGCTTTATTATTGGTGCTTATCATCGCCATTAGACCATGCCCTACGTCAAATAAATCTAATTGAAATAAAGGTTTTGGTGTCAGCAACCAGTCAATAATAAAAATAAAGCTCGGGATTATACTAAAGCGTTTAAATGGGCTAAACAGCCCAATTAACAAGGTACAATACAAGTACAACAATGATTTAAAACCATTAATCCTCACATCAATCCAACGCCAATCATGAGGCGTTGAAATAATAAACTCAAAGGAGCTGTAAAATACAGCATCGAACAGCTTAAAAACGTAACTTGTATCAACAATCATAGACAACAGCGAATACATTACTAAGAGCGGCATAACCACTAAACTAATCAATGGCACAGCTATCAAATTAACTAAAAGCCCAATGACACTGACTCCGTCGAAAAAATATAACGACAAAGGTAAAAGCCCCACAAAAAGCGCTCCTTGGATCATAAACAGCTGAACACTGTGCTTTATTAAACCGTTTTTTATAGTTAGAGGCTGGTTAATCACTAAAAAAATAATGGCAACAGCAGTAAAACTAAAATAAAAACCAGGATTGAGTAGTGAAAATGGATTCATGACCAACACCACTGATAAAGCAAATAAGATACTTCGCCACTGCAGAGGATTTTTAGCTAAAAGGTAAATTATTAAGTAACAACCCAACATCACCAACGCTCGGGTTGCAGATACAACAAAATCGCTTAAGTAAACATACAAAAATGCACAACAGAACCCAAACACCACAAAAAGTTTACTAAGTTGCATGCTTTGTTTAATAGCAATCTGAGTACACATAAACACCCATTTGCAGGTATAAAAACCGAGCGTAAATATCAGACCAATATGTAGTCCCGATATCGCAAGTAAATGACTGAGCCCCAGTTCGCGCAAATGAGTTTTATCGACTGACGAAATTTTACTTCTGTCCCCTGTTAATAAGGCATAGTACATCCATTGTAGTTTCGTACCCGCGGTAATATCACTGATATAAGATTGATAGTGTGACCTGATCGCAGCGCTACTTGTACTGCTTAAATGATGTGTTTTGCCAACTGTTCTGCCCTTATAAATAATTCGCTCTGTGAACGCAAAGCGCTCACGATTAAAGCTGTCAAAGTTTTTAACAGTTCGAAATGCTTTTAATTTAATTTGGCTTGTTAACAAGCTTCCCACATCTAGTTGCTTTTCAGTCGTAATACTTAGCATCGCTAAAGGGGCTATAAACCGAGGCAGCGAGCAGCCTTGAACATTAATCAAGCGTACTTTGGCATAATAAGGCGATGCAACAGAGTGAATTGAAATAATCTGTAAATGAGCGTCAATGGGTTTGTCTATTTCTATTTGGCATAAACTGGCTGAGTAAAAAATAAGATAATGAAAGATTACGATAAAAATACCACAAATAAACCCTGACAATACCGACAAAAAAGGCTTAAAATAGAGACTCGCTAAAATGACAGCAAAACTCATTATATAGAACGCCGCAGTGTTCAGTGTGTAAACGGTTATAAAACACCCCAACACAAAGCCACTGCATAACCAAATAGATGTAAATGGTTGCTTTAGATGGCTAAAAAAACGATCCAACGGTTTTTACCCGATCATAACAAGGTAAGAGATCATAAATATTTAAGAATTTTTGGTCGTTTATTACATGACGCCAACTTATGGCACTTAAATAGACGCTCCGCTCGGGGTGCTTTTGCGGTAGGTTTGTTTTTTGCTTTCATCCCTGTTCCTTTTCAAATGGTTTTAGCTGCCGCCTTGGCAATTCCATTACGTGTTAACTTGCCTATTTCTGTTGCAACAGTGTGGATCACTAACCCGTTGACAATGCCCCCTATCTTTTATTGTTCATACATTGTTGGGACTATAGCCCTTGCTCAACCCACTCAACATTTCCACTTTGAGCCAAGTTGGCAATGGTTTATAGATAGCCTCACTACGATTGGACCCGCTTTTTTAGTCGGCTCATTAATTTGTGCTTCAGCGGCATCACTTGTAGGCTATTTTGCCATTGATATGCTTTGGAAGCGCTCAGTGCGAAAAGCGTGGCTACACCGTCATAAATAAAGCAACAACAAAATACTAAAAAACATACCTTTCAGTATAGACAAAAAACCCAGCTTAAAGCTGGGTTTTTTCTGTTAATTATCGCGTAGTTAATTATTTCTTACTGAACACGCGGCGCACTGCAGCAAATGGCAACAGTAAAAACGCAAACCACGGAAAGCTTGCAGATTGGCGTTCATATTGCTCAACTTCTTCAGCCGGGCATTCCTCTACACTGCCACTAATAGGTGTTAGTTTTACAGCTACCGTAACACTCTCGTGTTCGATGTTGCCATCGACATCACGCACTACATTACCAAACGAATCTGTTTTCTCAACCGTTTTAGTCGCAACACCGAAAATTTCGTTATTGTTGTTGATTGCTTTCGCTTCAGCTATTTTATAACCAAAACGTGTTTCACCATCCGCTTCATAGCACGGTAATAAGTCATTTAAGTTAACAATTTTATCTTCACCAATGGTGTACATAAAACCTTCACGGCGACGTGTAGACGAATTAAAAATATCGGTTTCACCTTCACCGACAATAATACCATTATCGTTTATGTCATTAGCAATTGAGTTTGAACTTGCAAAGTAGTCGCTTGGGAATACAACAGTGTCATTTTGCTTGTCATAATAATAAAACTTAGTTGTTGTTCTACCCTCAATACGCTTTGAAGCATAACCAACAATAATGTCATTGTCATTCATCGACAGCACTTGGCCTAATTGCCAATCATCGTCCTGATTGATAAATTCTTTGACTTCTCCGTTTTCGAATATAACCGGCATCGTGGTGCGTCGATCTGTGTCTTTGTATCGCACTTCAGACATACCCGCAATTAACCCATTTTTGTTAATCGCATAAGCGCCACTTTTAAAAGCGAACTTTTCATCGTCTTTGGGGGTTAAACCTATACCCAAAATTTCAGTATTCGTGATGTTGAAATTATTATCTAATGTCCATTTAACGGCACGTTTATTGTATATTCCATTATTGTTATTTCGTTCAATACTCTCAACACAATCTGAAACAGGCTCGTCTTCACCATCACACCTGTCGTCGATATTTTCTTGGCGATCTTCTGCAATGTCTGTCGACACGGTACCAACAACTTCGTAACCAAGCTCTGTTTTAACAATATCATAAGCAGCACTAAAACCGCCAAATTCATCAAACTCAGGCGTAAGAGGCACTTTTACACCATCAGCTGAAATCACCACTCCCCGTCTAATAAAATCACGTAAGAAATGTGTCTCCGCTTCGTCTTCATCAGCTTGTGTAAAAGATGTTTTCTCGTAAGGAGCACTGCCCCAACCCGCCATAACACCGTCTTCAGCAACCGCACTTAAGTAGTTAGATGTAGAGCGTGTTAAACCATCATAATCCAATGATTGTTCATCAAAAATAACTTGTTCAGTTGACCCCTCAGCGCTATAGACAGTGGCAATTGCACTCGCTAATTTCTGATACTCGGAATCCACAGAACGGCTATCACTCGCTAAAAAACGGATCATAAACGTATGCGCATCGGCATTGGTATTTACGGCATCGTTATTTTCAATGTCATCAAGTGTAAACGTAATTTCTTTATCAATTAGTTCAAATCTGTCTTTTTCGCTTTCGTAAGCAGACTTAATAGCATTGTCATCAAAATCAATATAAGAAATATCAATTGGTAATCTGTAAACACCATTACTTAAACCAATAACATGACCATTTTCGCTAACGTCTGTTACATAATTCAGTTTTGCGCCATCTAAGCCACCAAGCTCTGTTAGCTTATAGGTCGCGCTCATCGCTGAGGTACTTAAGGTGGCTAAAATACTGGCAGCGAGTAGTTTATATTTCATTTTAATCCTTACTACTGATTCTTTAAATCTTCGAGTTCTTCCCAGCGCTCAAATGCGGCTTCAAGCTCAGACTCTAACTGGGCTAAATGGTTCAATGCTTCTGTTGTAATTGCTGCATCTTGCTTAAAAAAGTCCGGATCACTAACCACAAGTTGCTGAGCATCGAGCGCTTTTTCAAGTTGTTCCACTTTACTGGGTAATTCTTCTAATTCAAGTTTTAATTTGTAAGAGAGTTTATTGCTCTTCTTTTGTGTTTTATCATTGCTCACACCAGCAGACTTTTCTGGTTTCACTTGTTGTTGCTGTTGTTTTTGCTGTTCGGCTAAATATGCGGTGTAGGCTTCATAATCGCTGTAACCACCCACAATATCACTTATTTTACCATCACCCTCGAAGGCCCACACGGAGTTACATGTATTATCAATGAACTCACGGTCGTGACTTACAATCAAAACAGTTCCTTGGTATTGGTTAATAATATCTTCCAATAGCTCGAGTGTTTCAATATCTAAATCATTGGTCGGTTCATCCAGAACCAAAATATTTGAAGGCTTTAAAAATAACTTCGCGAGTAATAAACGGTTTTTCTCCCCACCTGACAGTGCTTTAACAGGCGTGCGTGCACGAGCTGGCGGAAATAAGAAATCTTGCAAATAACCCAACACATGACGTGAACGACCGCCCATCATCACTTCTTGTTTACCTTCTGCTACGTTATCTTGCACTGTGGCTTCTTCATCCAATTTCTCGCGATATTGGTCAAAATAAGCAAATTCAAGGTTTACACCTTGCTTAACGGTACCTGCATCAGGTTGTAAATCACCAAATAGAATTTTTAATAATGTTGTTTTACCGATACCGTTAGGACCGACAAGACCAATACGATCACCACGCATAACAAGAGTAGAGAAGTCTTTAGCAATCACTTTATCTTTAAAAGCGTGGGCAATATGCTTCGCTTCAAAGACTAACTTACCAGAGCGCTCTGACGTTTCTATATTGAAATCTGTTTTACCCACTTGCTCAACACGTTGTTGACGTTCTTTACGAAGCGCTTTTAACGCACGCACACGTCCTTCATTACGTGTTCTTCGGGCTTTGATCCCTTGACGGATCCACGTTTCTTCTTCTGCTAAACGTTTATCAAAAAGGGCATTCTGCGCTTCTTCTACTTTTAAATCATGTGCTTTTTGCTCTAAGTAGGTGGCATAATCCCCAGGATAAGAGACAAGTTTACCGCGGTCTAAATCAAGAATCCGCGTTGCAACAGCACGTATAAAGGCACGGTCATGTGAAATGAAAACAATGCCACCTTTAAACTCTTTTAAAAATTGCTCAAGCCAAATAACACTGTTCATATCCAAGTGGTTGGTTGGCTCGTCAAGCAATAACAAATCGGGTTCGCTTACTAAGGCTCGCGCTAAGGCAACTTTACGAAGCCACCCGCCAGATAATGACTCTAATTTAGCTTCAGGTGCGAGCTCTAAACGTGACAAAACCAGTTGAATACGCGTATCAAACCGCCATCCATCCACTGTTTCAAGTTGATTTGATAAACGTTCAAGTTTATTCAGCAACTTGTCATTGCAGTCGGTTTGCATTTGATTACTGACCTGATGATAATCAATTAATAGCTGAGCTATATCTGGCATGCCCTGGGCTACGTAGTCAAATACAGTACCTTGAGCACCTTTTGGTGGATCTTGCTCTAAACGAGAAATGCGGATACCACCTAGCTGGTTTATCTCACCATCATCTAGGGTAACTTGCCCATCTAACACTTTTAATAACGTTGATTTACCGGCACCATTGCGCCCTACAATACACACTCGTTCACCTGACTCAATAACCGCATCAGCATCATCAAGTAAAGGATGTGTACCGTAAGCAAGCTGTGCTTTGGCAATTCTGATTAAATCCATCGTGACTACTACTCTTATTCTTAATTATCAGCAATAAATTTTGCTAACTGTAATTCATCAAATGGCCAATATAGTGTTTCACCATTTTCTTTTTTAACAACTGGAATACTCGTTTGATACGCACTGATTAACTGTTCATCGTCCATAATATCGTGCGCTACAAAATTTACCTTGGCAGCCACTAATAATTCATCGGCCAATTCACACAAATGACAACCATCTGTGTGATACAAAGTAAACTTAGCCATGAGTAATTAGCCAGCTATTATGAATTTGCTTATTACGCTTAAAGTCTGGAGATAAGGTATTCGCTGAAATATTTTCTGCTTTTAACCCTAAGCCCATCAGACCCACTTCATCAATTGTGAAACCGCGTTTGTTATTAGAGAAAATTAATGTGCCATTTGGACTTAGAATTTTCTTTACCCAAGTCAATAATTTAATATGGTCGCGTTGAACATCAAAAGCATCTTTCATGCGTTTTGAATTCGAAAACGTTGGCGGATCTAAAAAGATAAGATCATATTGGCCCTGCGCATACTCTAACCACTTTAAACAATCGGCTTGTTCAAAACGATAACGAGTATTACTAATACCATTCAGGTCAAAGTTTTCTTGTGCCCATTTTAAATAGGTTTTCGACATATCAATCGTGGTAATCGCTTTTGCGCCACCCAATGCAGCATGAACAGATGCACTACCGGTATAAGCGAATAAATTTAAAAAGCGTTTATCTTTTGCATTTTGCTGAATGTAGCGACGAGCCAAGCGGTGGTCAAGGAATAAACCCGTATCTAAATAATCAAACAAATTCACTTTAAACTTAGCGCCAAATTCTTCAACCACTTGGGTGCGATTTTGTTTTGAAACTTTGGTGTATTGCTCTTCGCCTTTTTGTTTTTTGCGAACTT
The DNA here is from genome assembly GCF_013423925.1 of Pseudoalteromonas sp. JSTW. Classification (NCBI taxonomy): domain Bacteria; kingdom Pseudomonadati; phylum Pseudomonadota; class Gammaproteobacteria; order Alteromonadales; family Pseudoalteromonadaceae; genus Pseudoalteromonas; species Pseudoalteromonas sp. JSTW. The sequence goes on along the minus strand of NZ_CP058972.1, from coordinate 1,629,964 downwards.
TTACTGCAATATTTTCAGTGGCTATATCTAATTGCTCAGCGGTTAAACTTATGACATCTTGCAAACGTTTTTGCGCTGTACTGTCATCAATTTCTTTCGGGGCGGCGTATTCGAAAATAACCGCGGCGTTATCATATACATCAACAGCGACGTTGTATTCAGGAATATCTGCATCGTAAACACGATAGCAACTTACTTCGTTTTGTTTTAGCCAATTTTTTAGGTTCTGTTTGTTTTTCTTTAAACGATTAGCAAATGCTGTTGAGCCTTCATAGTTAAGTGCAGGTTTATCTTCTTTACTTAATTCAACTTGTTTATCGTCCAGTTGATAGAGATTAAGCACGACATCTAATGGGCCATTTTTAAACTTATAGCGTTTGAGTTTTACTAACTTCAATAATTTAAATAAGCTTTCATCTGTGCCTAATAAAGCTAACTTCCAATGATTAAAGTGCTTTTTAAAGCCCACGCCTAAACTACGATGCAAGTTAACCAGCTCAGCCATTGAGCCGAGTCGCTCGCCATAAGGTAAGTTCGAAATCACAACACCGGGCAACTTAGCAACACTAGTCAGTTTTGTAGCATCACTTTGCTTGAACTTGATCACGCTTGCAAGGTCTGCTCGCTCAGCATTTTCTTGTGCTTTTGCAATAACAGAGGCATCAATATCATGACCAATTAACCACAATTTAGGCTCTGTAATTTGTGCCATTAATTCTGCTTTTAATTCTTTATACTTTTGAATTCGAAAACTAGGTAAGCGCTCAAATGCAAAGCCTTCGCGGAATAAACCAGGTGCTTCGTTTCGTGCCATACTAGCCGCTTCAATCAAAATAGTACCAGAGCCACAACATGGATCGAATAATGGTTGTTGAACATTTTCAAGCCAGCCACTGCGTTTTACAAGTGCAGCTGCTAAGTGTTCTTTTATGGGGGCTTTGCCTTGATCTTGACGATATCCACGTTCAGACAAACGAGGACCAGAATAATCAATATACAACGCCACACCATGACGGTTTAATCGTGCAACAACACGCACATTAGCATTGTATTTATCAACATTTGGACGCTGTTCGAACAAGTCAGCAAAATAATCAACAATTGCATCTTTTATTACTAAACCAGAAAACTGCGTGTTTTTTAAGTAATCATTCGTACCCGTAAAATCAACAGCGAATGTCTGTTTTGGCCCAAACCATTCTTGCCATGGCTGCAATCGTGCAAAATTATACAGGCTGTCTTTGTCTTTAACGCCTTCTTTCTCTTCTATCAACATTAGAATTCGCGTCGCAAACCGACTCGATAAACAAATTTTTTGTGCTAATAAGCTGTCAGCTTCAAAACGGACAGAACCAACAGTTTGCTTTGAGACTTTTGCGCCAAGCTCTGTTAACTCTTCAACAAGTAAATTTTCGATTCCGATAGAAGTAAGTGCGATAAATTGCAAAGTAAAAACCCTTAAATGCTAATTGCGCAGGATTATAGCATAGCTTAGCGAACAAAAACGCCATCATTTAAAGGGATATTAAGCAGATTTAAACTGTTTTTGTTGGATATAAACAGGAAAGATACGATTGTTTAGCACTTTGATAGCTTCAAATTGCTGCAACGATAGATTTTCATCTAACTGAAAGTGCTCACTTAAGTTAATACACACAGACGCATCGCTGCAATGATCAACAATTAAAAACTCACCTTCTTGGGCGTGTGAGCAAAGTTTAACAACCGCTTCAACACTTGGTTCACTGCCATGGTACTCATGAAAAAACCAACTTTTAGCAAGCACTGGTTTTAAATGAAATTTAACCGCAGTCGCGTTCAAAGCAATTTGGCAAAGTTGCGCAGGGCTCCAGAGCGAGAATGTCTCAAGATATTGATAGACTTGTTGGTAAAAATCAGCGTCTTCGAGGCTAAAATTTGGTTCACACAAGACAGCATCAGTGAGCTGACGAAGTTTGTAAGGCGTGCACAGCTGCATATTTTGGTCAAGGTCAACCAAAAGACGATTATTTTTAGAACAAGCAAGCCATTTCCATTGCTTTGATGCTTGTAACATGACTCCTCCCTCTACTAAAAATAAAAATTCCTGCATACTTAGCACATAAGTATAACTAAAGCAGACCATTAATAAAATGATTTTTTAGAACATTTTATTAATGATCAATTGCTTAGATAACTGATCCTTATAAGCCTTTTAGGATCGTTTTTACCAATTCTGGGCCTTTATAAATGAAACCCGTATAAACTTGAACGAGGTCTGCACCGGCAGCAAACTTCTCTTTTGCTGATTCTGCATCATCAATTCCACCAACACCAATAATAGGTAACTTACCCTCAGTTAGACGCTTTATCTCACTAACGACGTGGGTTGAGCGAGCACGTACAGGTTGCCCCGATAAGCCCCCAGCTTCATCTGCATACTGTTGTCCTTGAACTGCTGCACGTTCAAGTGTGGTGTTTGTCGCAATAACACCATCGATCTTATTATTGATCAATGAGTCACTGACTTGTGAAATCTGTACTGCATCAAGATCAGGCGCTATTTTGACAAGCATTGGCACGTGCTTATTATGTTTTGCAGCCAAATCCAACTGTTCATTTTTCAGGCTTTGTAATAAATCATCCAGCGCTTCACCGTACTGTAAATCACGCAATCCTGGCGTATTTGGCGAAGAGATATTGACCGTAATGTACGATGCATGTTCGAATACTTTGCGCATACAGTGGATATAGTCGTCTTTACCCTGCTCGTTAGGTGTGTCTTTATTTTTGCCAATATTGATACCTAGAATGCCATCATACTTTGCAGCTTTAACATTATTAACAAGGTTATCGACTCCTTTATTATTAAAGCCCATACGATTAATGATCGCATTTGATTGAGGTAAGCGGAAAATACGTGGTTTGTCATTACCGGCTTGTGGACGAGGTGTCACTGTACCGACTTCAACAAAACCAAATCCCATTTGTGAAAAAGCATCAATACACTCGGCATTTTTATCTAGCCCAGCTGCAAGACCCACCGGATTTTTGAATTCTAAGCCAAGAAAATTAACAGGTTTATTAGGGACTGTTTGTGACCATGCTGCACTCAGTGGAGTATGCGCAAATCGACGTAAATTATTAAGTGCAAATTCATGAGCCCATTCCGCATCACGGGTAAACATAAAACGGCGAGCTAGATCATAAAACATGGTTTGTTCCTTAGGTAAAATAAACAGTGTAGCTTTATTAAAACGCTACATTGCAAATTAAGGGCAAAAAAATACCCCAGCGAGCTGGGGTATGTATTTTAACGACTTTTCATTTATTTGGAAGTGTCACAGTTGTGGCTTAGCAACATTAGTTCACGAAGTGCCACTGAGAACTTCGCAAAATCATGGCTTTGCGATGTCTTAAACTCAGATAACATCTGTTTCCAACGTTGTAATAACAACTCTTGATTATCCATCCACTCGTCAATTTGTGCGTCTACATCTTTGTTGTCACCAACAAAGCTATTTAACACAACCGCTGACAATGTGCGTTGTTGCCAGTCAAGCTCTTCTCGGTATGATGCACGAGCAAGTGCTTGCCAATGGTTTGCAACAGGTTGATTGGTAATTTGGTCTAAGAACCAATGTAATCCCATACGCGCACCCAGCTTGAAGTAAGTGTTAGACACCATGTCGATACTGCAATTTGAGTTATTAGCAATTTCAGCTAAGTCCATTACAGAGAATAAGCTTGAAAGTGAGACAATGCGCGTAGCCAGTGCTTTTGGCACATTGTTATCAATCAATTTATCTGCTGCTTTAACTAAGCGTTCGCTTTCTTTCTCCACCATGTAGCTGTTTAAGTTCTCGCTTAAATCGGCGAATGTGGGTGAGAAGAACTCAATTGCTTGTTCAATCGTTTGTGCTTTATTACGGTGACGTAGGAACCAACGTGTTGCACGACGAACAGTACGGCGTAATTGATACAGCATTTCTGTCTGAACTGCCGCTGGTATCTTATTATCAAGCGCCACAATTGATGACCACGTATCTGTCATCTGGAACACTTCTTTAGCGATTGAATAACACAGTGCTATTTCAGCTTCGTTTGCACCGGTTTCTTCATTCATACGAACCATGAAGTTAAGGCCCATATCGTTTACGATATTATTGGCAAGTTTAGTTGCGATAATCTCTTTACGAAGTGGGTGATTATCCATTGCGTCGTTAAACTTCTCGCGAAGTGGCACTGGGAATGAATTAACTAACAACTGACGGTAATAAGGGTTTTCTGTGATCTCTTCAACAACAAGAGACTCTTTAAGAACCATTTTCGCGTATGAAACAAGCACAGACAGCTCAGGACGAGTTAAGTCTTTACCTGCGGCTGCGCGCTCAGCTAATTCTTCATCTGTTGGGATGAACTCAATCGCACGATTTAACTTGCCATCTTTTTCAAGTGCATGAATAAAGCGTACTTTTTCTTTAAGTGTTGACGTACCTTTAGACTGAGTAATAGACAGTGTATGCGTTTGACGGTAACAATCTTTAATGACTAGTTGTGACACTTCATCGGTCATTGAATACAGTAACTCATCACGTTGTTTACGTGTTAAGTCACCTTCAGCCACTAAACCATTTAATAAGATTTTGATGTTAACTTCGTTATCCGAACAGGCAACACCGCCCACGTTATCAATAAAGTCAGTATTTACACGGCCACCTTTGGCAGCAAATTCGATACGACCCAGTTGCGTCGCACCTAAGTTACCACCCTCACCTAAGATTTTCGCACCAAGTTCAGCACCATTAATACGTAATGCATCATTCGCGCGGTCGCCCACATCTGCATCTGTTTCTTTAGAGTTCTTAATGTAAGTACCGATACCACCATTCCACAGTAAATCAAACTCCATCATTAAGGCAGCTTTGATTAACTCATTAGGTGTCATGCTCGCTTTCTTGGTGCCAAGCATTTTCTTCATTTCAGGGCTTAAGCTAATTGATTTAGCGGCACGAGAGAAAACGCCACCCCCTTGTGAAATAAGATCTTTATTGTAATCTTCCCACGAAGAACGTGGTAGATTGAATAAACGCTCACGTTCTGGATATGACGTCGCTGCATCAGGGTTAGGATCAACAAAGATGTGCATGTGGTTAAACGCCACTTGCAGTCGAATGTGCTTAGAAAGCAACATACCATTACCAAATACGTCACCCGCCATGTCACCTATGGCCACCACAGTGAAATCAGTTGTTTGACAGTCGATATCCATTTCGCGGAAATGACGTTTAACAGATTCCCACGCACCTTTTGCAGTGATACCCATTTTCTTATGGTCATAACCCACTGAACCACCTGATGCGAAAGCATCACCTAGCCAGAAGTTATACTCGTTAGCAATGCCATTTGCGATATCAGAGAATGTAGCAGTACCTTTATCGGCAGCAACAACAAGATATGGGTCGTCTTCATCATGACGGACAACATCAACAGGCGGAACAATCTCGCCACGCTCAATGTTATCTGTAATGTCTAATAAACCACGGATAAAGATTTTGTAGCACTCTTGGCCTTCTTTAAAGAATGCTTCACGGTCTGTTGGAAGTTGCTTACAAACGAAACCACCTTTCGAGCCTACTGGCACAATAACTGTATTCTTAACTTGTTGTGCTTTAACAAGACCCAATACTTCAGTACGGAAATCTTCACGACGGTCTGACCAACGCAGACCACCACGCGCAACTTTGCCACCGCGTAAATGCACACCTTCAACACGCGGCGAGTAAACGAAAATCTCGAACGCTGGAAGCGGTAGTGGCATTTCAGGGATCATAGAAGGCTGTACTTTGAACGATACATATGACTTAAATTGGCCATCAGCTTCTTTTTGGAAGAAGTTAGTTCTCAGTGTCGCGTTAATCATATCAACGTATAAACGAATGATACGGTCATCATCTAGGTTAGCAACGTTTTCAAGCTCAAGGTAAATTTGACTAATCAGTTTCTCTAGCGTCTTTTCGCTACCAGGGTTCTTAACAGAGAACTTCTTAGTAAATAAATTAACGATTTGCGATGCAATATGCGGGTAATTAGCAAAAGTACTTTCAATGTAAGTTTGCGAGAACGTTACACCAATTTGACGCATATATTTCGCGTAAGCACGTAAAATTGATGCTTCACGGCCTGTTAAGCCACCCATTAATACTAAACGGTTGAAGCCGTCGTTTTCTAAACGATTGTTCCAGACATTTGTTAATGCAGCACGGAATCGAGCTGACACTTTATCAAAGTCAGCGATCCCCTTGTTGTCAATTAGCATGGTGAAGTCCATGATCCAATTAACGTTACCATCAGTTGTTTTTACTGAGTAAGGCGTTTCACCTACAACGCGAAGTCCAAAGTTTTCTAACATTGGCATGACGTCAGATAAATGAATAGGCTCATCCTTATGGAACAAGCTTAAGCGTACAACATTGGTATTCGCTTCTTCTTGCGGACGATAGAACAACATTTCTAATTTGTTTTCGTCGCTAAGAAGCTCAAGCTTTTCAATATCAACAACTGCAGCGCTTGGAAGAACTTGATCTTTATACGCACTTGCAAAAGCTTGCGCATATTTACGGTTTAATTCTTTACCGCGTGCTTCACCTGCACTTTCAAGTAATGCAGATTGTAATCTATCTTCCCAAGTACGGGCCGCTTCAATTAGGTTATTTTCGATGTCTTTCACGTTATATTCAATATTATTGTCAGTCACACGCACCGTGTAGTGTGTACGGGCTAATGTCGACTCAGAGAAGAAAGTAGTAAATTCGACTTTTTCGTCAGAATTAAATGCATTCGCTAAAATACTTTGTGTTTCACGGCGAAGTGCGGTGTTGTAACGCTCGCGTGGTACATAAACCATACACGAGAAGAAACGACCGTATGCGTCTTTACGAACAAAAATGCGACACATATCACGCTCTTGTACTTGTAACACGCCCATTGCAACTTCTAGCAGCTCGGTTTCACGTGCTTGTACAAGCTCATCACGCGGGTACGTTTCTAAAATATTTAACACGGCTTTGTATGCATGCGTACCTTTTGCAAAATCACACATTTCCATAATGCGGTTGATTTTACTTTTTAGTACAGGCACATCAGCGGCGCTGTTGTTATAAAAACTTGATGAGAATAAACCGATGAAACGGTCTTCACCAACTACGTTACCTTTGTCATCGAAACGTTTAATGCCTACATAATCGATGTATGCAGGACGATGAACGCGAGACACTGAGTTCGTCTTTGTTAAGATGAGTAAGTTATTGCTACGCGCTTCTTGACGCGCCACTTCAGGTAACTCAGATAAAAGACGGCTGTGCTCTTCGTCTGAGTTTTTCATCAAACCTAAGCTAGTGCCTTTTTTACCTTTTAACTGATAGTCGCCTTGAACTGGCGAAAGCTCGTATTCACGGTATCCCATTAGAGTGAAATTATCTTTCGCTAACCAGTCTAAAAACTCAACCGTTTCAGAAACTTCACTTTCTTTATTATTATGGTGACGCTTCGGTAAGTCTTTCGTTACAGCAATTAGTTTTTCACGAATTGGCTGCCAATCTTCTACAGCAACAGAAACATCAACAAGCACAGATTCAAGCTCTTTCTTAAACGATTCAATCACTTTTGCGTCTGTTTGACGATCAATTTCGATAAAGAATACCGTTTTTGTAGACGTTGATTCTTGCTCTGCTTTTAAGCTAGAAATACCCGTGATTTTTGCGTTTTTATCACGTTGAATTTTAAGCGGAGAGTGAAGTAGCAAGTGAGAAGCGATGTTTTCGCGGGTCATGGCCATGCGCACAGAATCAACTAAGAAAGGCATATCTTTAGCGATAATTTCTACAATTGTGTGCGATGACTGCCAGCCATCTTTTGCTACTTCAGGATTGAAGACACGGACAACCGCGTCATCAGAATTATTTTTTTCTAGCGAGTTCCATAGGCTTAGTGCAGCGCCATATAAGTCACTATCGTTGCGATGTGCCAAATCCTCTTTAGACATATTGCTGTACAAGGCTTTGGCGAATTTCTCAACGAGTAACACATTATCAGCGTGAACTTTTTTCTGGATCAGCTTACAGACATTATCTAAGATAACCGAGGCTTGCCCTTCATTTCGTGTCATTGTATGTTCCTTAATCTATACTACTTATTGATTAGTAGAATATTTGTACAGCCATTTATTAGCGTGGAGTCAGGTAAATTCTAACTCTTTTACAGCTAATAAACAGCCTTTTCGATGAAATCATTTTAAGCTTTTCAGCTATTTGGTCATCTATTCACAAAATATAGATATATATGGCCATTCCTGGCCATATCGGAGCACAATTATTTACATTATTTTTTCTGGTCAGTCCAGAGGAAGCTACCAATCGCGGGTAAAAGCAGCACTGCACCTAACATATTCACTAAGAACATAAAGGTAAGCAGAATACCCATATCCACCTGGAACTTCAGATCAGAGAAAATCCACGTGCTCACCCCTATCGCTAAGGTGATACCTGTGAAGAGTACTGCACTGCCTCGTTCAACAAGGGCGTTACGGTAAGCGACTTCTAATGCGACGCCACGTTTTAACTGTGACATCATCGATGACAGAATGTAAATTCCGTAATCAACGCCAATCCCCACCCCTAATGCGATAACAGGTAAGGTTGATACCGTTAAGCCTATTTCTAATTGCACCATTAATGCTTGCGCAAGTGTTGATACGATATACAACGGCAGTACCACGGCTACTGTGGCTTTTACGCTCCTAAAACTCACTAAGCAAAGTAAAATAACTGCGCCATAAACATAGAGCATCATCGGTAATTGTGCAGCCGACACAGATTCATTTGTTGCAGCCATTACCCCAACAGGGCCTGAAGCTAGCTTAAATTGCACTTTATCGGTTTGCTCTTGAGCTGCAAACTCTTTTACCTTTGCGACAACATGATCAATTGTCTCTGCTTTGTGGTCATTTAAGAAAATGATTACAGTCATCACTGAACAGTTACCATCTAACAAACCAGAGCTGGTCTCAACACGCGATGTCGATTGCACTAAGCTTGCGGTATTACGCGGTAAACTTTGCCATTTTAAATTACCTTCATTAAAACCAGCATTAACAGACTGAGCAACGCTACTTAAACTCACTGCTGATTGTACGCCAGCTACATTTTCCATTTGCCATTGGAAACGACCGATTCGCTCCATTACATCATGCTCTGTACACGCTGCAGGATATGCTTCAACAATCACTTTTAAAATGTCTGATGAAATCGTGTACTTATCTGAAATCAAGAAGGTGTCTTGATTATATCGCGCATCTTGATGCAGTGAAGGTGCACCGGCGTGCAAGTCACCTATACGCATTTTATCTGCCTGCCAGTAACCGACTGCAAAGAGGAGTGCCGTTAAAACAATGATGACTGCTGCGGTCTTACGTTCAGTTGTCTTAACCAAAATTTCACGCAAGGTATCCAGCATGTTTGGTGTGTCTGTGTGGTTACCAGATTGGATACGCACCGAGCCTTCAAAGTTCATGTAAGACGCCCAAACAGGCAGAAGGATCAAGTTAGTGAATATAATCACCGCCACACCCAAACTCGCTGTAATCGCTAACTCTCGGATAATACCGATATCAATGGTTAATAATGTTAGGAAACCAATCGTATCAGATAACAGCGCTATACCACCGGGAATTAACAAGGCTCTAAAACTTGCCTGACAACACACGCGTGTATTGCTGCCGGTGCACACTTTTTTACCAATGTCGTTGATCATTTGCACGCCATGGCTCACACCAATAGCAAACACTAAAAACGGCACTAAGATTGACATTGGATCAAGTCCAAAGCCAAGACTTGACAGTAAACCAAGCTGCCAGATGACCGCTATAATTGAACAAGCAATCGGCAAAATTGTTAGTTTTAAACTGTGGCAGAATAACCACACCATGATAAATGTAAATGCGATAGCAATAGCGAAAAACAGCACCACCCCTTTCGCACCTTCTGCAACATCACCCGCCATTTTCGCAAAGCCAATAATATGAATACTGACTTTGTCTGTACTGAGCGGTTCGCGTACTTGTGTTTCTAATTTTTCAGCAAATGCGAGGGTATCGAGTTTTTCTTGCGTTTGGGGATCAAATTCAAGTAGCTGTGCTGTCACCATCGCACATGAATAATCACTCGCAATCATGCGCCCCACAACTTTTGCTTTTTCAATATTCTCTTTTACAACTGCTAAACCTTGTTTATCAGCAGTAAAGTTGGCTGGAATAATTGGGCCGCCGGCAAAGCCGTCTTCAACCACTTCTACAAAACGTGCACTGGGAGCAAAAATTGAGTTTACTAGCGGACGATTTACCCCTGGAATAAAGTAAAGTTGGTCATGAACAGCTTTTAACTGCGTAAAAAACTCCTCATTAAATATATCGCCCTCAGCATCGCACACTGAAATTAAAATGCTGTTTGCACCACCAAACTGCTTTTCATGTTTGGTGTACACTTTCATGTATTCGTGGTTTAGTGGAATATTCTTATTAAACGACGCATCGAGTTGAATTTGTGTTGCTTTAAACAATAAAAAACAAGTGATTACTGCAAACGAAATAATCGCAAATAGACGATGACGAAACACCGCCTTTTCTAAAAAATCTAAAAAGCCACGCATTACTGATTCAACTCCTTCACTTTAATGCCATCTTCAGAAGCCATAACCAGTTTATTCTGAAATACAACGCCATCGAGTAATGATTTACCATCAGCCATCTGCTCTTCTGTTAGCTCACCATCTTTGATATGAAAAATAACCCCACTGTTTGCGAATAATAGCCATTCATTTTTGTAATTAATTGCGCTATTAACGGTAGCGTGATTATCAGAGTCAACTTGTAGCCACTCTTGAGATTGCGCTTGGCGTGTAAAAATATTTCCCCGTAGACCTGCAACAAGATCTTCGCCACCGCTGTGTGCAGTTGACGCAAACGTAAAGAAAGAACCCATATATATTTCTTCTAAACGCTGCCATGTTTGACCATTGTCTAGGCTTTGCGCCATTAAACCCATTTCACCCACGAGCATTAAACGGTCTGCAACGTTAACAATACGGTTAAAATGTGGCAGGATTGATGCTGTTTCAGCTTCGTATCCTTCAGGATCATTGTTTTTAAGATCGTTTAAATAATCACGGTCATCCTCAAATAATAAGCTGTCTAAAAACCGTTTATTCCAGTTTTTTCCGCCATCATTCGTTTCAAAAAACATCCCATAAGCACCCACTGCGTAGCCATGCTGCGCTGAGGTAAATAAAATGTCTAAGCACGGCTTATCCATATGGGGCAATGCCTGTTGCAATTGCCATGTTTTACCAGCATCCGTCGTATTAATAATGGTTGCATCATGGCCACAGGCCCATCCTAAATCCGTGTCATAAAAGTTAACTGCCGTTAATAACACTTGTGTAGGTACACTCGCCTGTTGCCATTGCTGTGCATCTGAGCTGGTAATGACAACACCATGTTTACCAACTGCGATCAGTTGATTGCCTGATATCTCAATATCAGTGAGAAGGGTTTTGTCTGCGTTAACAGCAGAAATTGCCTGCTGAGGCTGTGGCATGTCTTGAGCAAAACATGAAGCACTATAAGCAAGACAAGCATAAAGCAAATACTTCATAAAGATAAATCGCCTTCGATAGAATAAAAAAGCAAGCCAACAACATAATCGTGATTACACCTTTCATACGTTGGCTTGCCTACATTGCAAGAGGCACCTGTTTTCAGGTGCCTAGTGTGTAGATTAACGACCTTCGCGGCGTAATGCGCTAGAGGTAAACTCATTGTCGTTTAATGTTTTTGAGAAGTCATACATTTTTTCTTGGTTATCTAAACCAATCGCTAAATAACGACGTGAATTTAAGTCGTGGTATACATCTAGCGTACTCCAATGCGTAGGTACTTCGTAGTAGTTCAAGCCATGCGACATTGCAACACGATACATTTGATCGCGATTATCATAAATATCGGCTACATGAACTTGCCAGCTATCCTCGTCAATATAAAACACACGCTTTTTATAAATATGACGCGTGCCTTCTTTAAGGTTCGCTTCTACAACCCATACTCTGTGCTTTTCATAGCGCACATGCTCAGGGTTAATATGACCCGCTTGTAAAATATCATCGTAGGTTAACTTGTCGCTATGAAGCTTATAACTATTGTACGGAATATAAAGCTCTTGCTTCCCTTTTAATGTCCAGTTATAGCGATTTGGTGAACCATTAAACATATCAAAATCATCGGTTGTACGTAAGCTATCTGCTGCAGTACCCGGTGCATCATAGGCTACGTTTGGCGCACGACGAACACGACGTTGACCTGAGTTGTAGGTCCATGCTTGACGGGGCGTTAAGATTTGGTCCATTGTTTCATGAACAAGCAATGCGGTACCAGCAAGACGAGCAGGTTCTGTTACCTTTTGCTTAAACTTAAACAGAATATTTGATTCTTGAAGTTGTTCAGGTGTCGATTTTGGATTTGAGTATTCAACTAACAACTGTTCATCAAAACCTACATAATTATACGAGCCTGATGCCGTCGGTGCTGCTTGTCCAGCATAACGCTCTACGGCTAAACCACGAAAACGTAATAGGTGATTCCAAATTGCTTCTAAGCCGTCTTTAGGAATTGGGAATGGCACGCCTACTGCCGTGTTCTTAATACCATTACCGCCTTCAACTAACTCAGCCGTAGTCGCGTATTTTTTAGTAGCATCGTATACAAACTGAGGATACGAAGCACTGCGACGGGTTGGATAAATGTTCATTTTAAATGTGTCAGGGTATGTATTGAATAACTCAATTTGACCAGGACTCAAGAGATCTTTGTATTTATCGACGTTCGACTTATCGATGGTGAATAATACCTTGTCATCTGCAAACGGATCAGGGTGATGCATACCCGGTTTGTAATCTGCAGGAGGCGTTGTAATACCGCCTGTCCATTCAGGGATAGATCCATCTTTGTTTGCCGATTTTTCTGCACCAATGGGTGTTAAATCTGTACCTAAACGTGCCGCTTCATCAGCGGTAATTTTTGCAAGCACACTGCTGCTTGCAAAAACGCTACAAAACGCTGCAGCAATGAGGGTAGGTTTTCTAATAATCATAATTTACCCTTAAATTGAATATTTAATATTGAAAGAAACATAATCGCGGTCAGAGAAAGTATTCGTCGCACCACCACCCCAGAATGAGTTGTAGCTAAAGTCGAATGACCACGCATTTTGATAGTTAAAGTTCATCGTCACGCCCAGTGACTTACGATCTTCAACAAACAGGAACATCGGATCAGGTGTAATACCATTCACGTCGTGTGAAAACACGAAACGTGGTGAGAAATTCACCCCGTTAAAGACATTAAAGTAATCACCTTTTGCGATTAAGCGATAACCCCATGCAGACGCAGTTGGGAATGGGTTTGTCTCAGGGCCGTTTGAAATACCGAGGTGGAGTGTCGAATAATCATCACCTAATGGGCCTTGCATGATACCGCTTCGACCCGTACCCGCAACATTCAAGCGTAACTCATCGTATTCCGGCATATCATTAATACGAACACCGCCAATTTCACCCACAACAGCCCAACTATCAGCACCAAGAGACGGGCCAAATAAATGGGTAGCAGTAAACTGAAGCTGAGCTGTATTACGAAGAATATAGCCTTGTGCAACTTCACCAGGACCAACGACACTGGTCGCATCGCCTAAGCTCATTTGCGAAATACCTGCAAAATCAGGACGAATACCCGCAACAGCTAATTGCTCAGGCATACCAGCGTATAATAATTCAACATCATCTATTTGCAGTGGCTCATCTTGACGGAAGGCAAATTCGCCTGCAAGCGCGGTCTCACCCACGGTTGTATTAAAGCTTAAACCGTATAGCTTAATATCTTCAGGGTACTCTAATTGCCCTTTAGTGAATGCTTGAAGACTTGTAACATTATCTTCTGTTATTTCAGAAGTTAATAACATACCAATATCAGCAGTCAATGCTGGCGATGTAAAGTTAGATACTTGACCAGAAATAACAGGTCGGCGGCTGTGATAGTTAATGTGGTAAAGGGCGACTTCTGTATCGTTTAGTTCAGGTAAGTACATACCTAAACGTAAACCGTATTGTCCACCATCATCAGGCTCATTTTTACCCGCATCCCCCTTGCCTTTTAAAGCAACTTTGGTCGGGAATGCCAGGTACATTTGTGCCATCATTGCTCGCCCTTGCGGCGATGTAGGATCGATACCTTGCGAGCGCACAATATCATCTAAACTATTTAAGCTGTCTGTTAAGAAAGCTAAATCGATATCAGGGTTTGATGTAAAACCAAGCTGGATATTTTGTTGGTAGCCATTTTCAGACGCGAAATCATTCGTTGAAAAATAAGTACCTGCAGCAGGAAGGCGCGTTTCGTGCCATTCATACTGATAAAAACCTTCAAGGGTAATATTATCGGTAATACCTAATGAAGCCCATAGCATACCAACGGGTATGAATGCTTCTTTTAACTCCGCACCTGGCGCTTTCAAACGGTCAATATCAACCGGGTTTACGTTGATACCGTGAGAAATTAAGGTACTTTCACCCCAGTTAACGACCTGCTGACCTAAGCGAATAGACAGCGGGTTTCGACCTTCGTTAAGGTCAAAGTTCGCCCAGACGTACGCGTCAAGTAAGCGTAAATCGGCACATACTTGCTCTTTGGTGTCGTCATCATCACAGGGGTCAACTTTCTTACCTGATGTTGGGTTACTATACGCAAAGTCACCATCCATCAACGCGAAATCATAAAAGTACATGAAACGGGTAAAAAGACCGTAATTATCTTTACTAATCGATAACTCGTGGTTGCCTTTTAACAGCTTTGAAAAAGAATCACCACTGTCGAAGTTAAGGTTACCAGCATCGCCATTATTTGAATAAGCGCCTGGCTGCTTCCATACATCAGAAGAAGAGTAAATAGGATTTAAAGCAGGATGATAGCCCGACCAATCAAATGATGGGTTATTACTTTTACCTATAATTGCAAAGTCACGGTCTTCGACTCGAATACTCTGCCCATATGAAAAGCTAGAGTCAAAACGTACGTCAAAATCACCTAATTGAAAAGTGGCCGCGTGCAAAGCTGTGCTTGAGAGTCCCAGAGTCGCCGCCGCGAATCCCAAAGCTATTTTGTTTTTAACAAAAAGCGATCTTTTTATCATTGTGTTCATCCCCCTGTAACGGGTTGTTTTGTGATCAAATTGTTGTTTTTAGAATCTTTCTAACGATAGAAGCGAAATAGTAAAAATACAATATAGAACGCGTTCAATCGGTTAATATTTATTTAAAAATGTGACGTTTACGTATTGGTAAGACGTCATACCAGATAATTTATACACGTAAATTAACAATAGAACAAATTGAATTAACAAAAATATAATAAGATTATTTTATAGGAGGGAGAAAAATGTGGCTAATTTTTGGGTAAATTAGCACACTTTGTCGTATGACAGCTTTAAGGCTATTTGGCGTTTTAATTCACTTTTTCAAGCTTTAAAAACTGATTATCAGCGCCCAGCGTGAGTCTAAAACGCCCTCTTATCCCTAATGATGAAATAAAAGGACGTAAATGCTTGGCAGCAAAACGAATTGTTTTGCCACCATCTTCTGTTACCTGTATTGAAGTATATTTACCATGATAGTAATCAAGGCATTCTGCATAACTTAAATACAAAGAAAAAAAGTATTCAGTCATTAACCTACTAACGCTTTCTCAACTTTTTCAAATAAATCATCACTTAGGCTCTCTAATGATGCCAAACGTTGCAATTGTGCTTTGATTGCCTGCGAACGGTCGTGATCATAACGTTTCCATGCCATAAATGGTGTTAACATACGTGATGCATTTTGCGGGTTAATATCATTGAGCTTAATAAGCAAATCACCCAATAATTGATACCCTTTGCCGTCTGCACGATGAAATTGTGTAGTATTAAAATGACTAAAGCTGCCGACCAATGCTCTGACACGGTTTGGATTACCAAAATCAAAACTTGGGTGATCATACAACTGCTTAATGTCTTCAATGCAGGTTGCTGACTCTTTCATTGCCTGCAATGCAAACCATTTGTCCATTACAAGTACATCATGTCGCCATTTAGCATCAAATTCATTGAGCAAATCATCACAGCGAGGGTGATTCGCTTTTACAACCGCACTTAGCGCAGCTAACACATTTGTCATGTTAGAGCTGGCCACGGCTTCGTCAATAAAGTCATTCACGTCTTGCTGTTCAGTTTTTGCTAAATAGTGCAAACAGACCTGTTTAAGTGCCCTAACGGCAACAGCCTCGGCAGATGTTGTGCCATCATCGTGTAATGCCTTATAACACGCAATCAATGAGTCCGATAAGTCAGTCGCAATGTGTAGTTCAAATGCATTCATTACTGAAACAATGTCATCAACGGGGATCACTGCATATTCAGCCGCAATCGTGTCATAGCTTGGTAATTTTAATAGCTCTGCAATCAGTGCCAAATCCCCTGCTCGTTCTGTAATTAATACGTTAAGAGCAGAAATGATGTCGGGTGATAAACATGCATTACCCGATGATAGTGCGGCTTTAATTTCGTTGGTAAATAATCGTTGCTGTGCATCCCATCGCGAAAAATCACTTCGTGCAAAACGCATAATATGGAGCAAATCAGCGGTGCTGCTAGTTTGGTCAACAATACAAGGAGCAGAAAAATCTTCCAGAAGCACTGCAACAGGCGGCTCTATAACATTTTCAAACACAAAGGTGTGTTGTTTTTCAGTTATATTAAGCACAGAATCTTGCATCTGATTATTAATCGTTAACGGCACTGATTGACCAGCAGGGTCAAGTAGTTCAATCGCAAACGGAATATGTAACAACGCATTATTAGGTTGATTATCTGGCGCAAATTGCTCAATGGTCAGTGTAAAGGTTTGATTAGCATGATCAAAATATTGATCTACTTTTAATCTTGGAGTACCCGCTTGATTGTACCAACGCTTAAACTGCTGCAAGTCAATTTCAGAAGCATCACTCATGGCTGCAACAAAGTCATCACAGGTAACGGCTTGACCATCGTGCCGTTGGAAGTAAAGCGCCATACCTTGCTGAAACTTTTCTTCGCCTAATATCGTGTGCATCATACGAATAACTTCTGCGCCCTTGTCATACACTGTCACAGTGTAAAAGTTATTCATTTCAATAACTTTTTCTGGGCGAATTGGGTGCGCCATAGGCCCTGCATCTTCGCTAAACTGATGAGTTCGCATTACTTTTACAGCATCAATACGGTTTAGGGCACGAGATCCCAAATCACTACTAAACTCTTGGTCTCTAAATACGGTTAAACCTTCTTTCAAAGACAACTGAAACCAGTCTCGACAAGTAACGCGATTGCCCGTCCAGTTATGAAAATATTCATGCCCAACAATAGACTCAATCGTGTGGTAATCTTTATCGGTGGCGGTTTCTTGATTCGCTAACACACATTTAGAGTTGAAGATGTTTAATCCTTTATTTTCCATCGCCCCCATATTGAAGAAATCGACGGCAACAATCATGTATATATCTAAGTCGTATTCAAGATTGAAACGTTCTTCATCCCACTGCATTGATTTTTTTAACGATGTCATTGCATGCGGGGTTTTTGGTAAATTACCTTTATCAACAAATAAGGCCAACTCAACATTACGGCCTGATTTCGTTGTGTACTGGTCACGTAACACATCAAAATCACCTGCAACTAATGCAAACAAGTAACTTGGTTTTTTAAATGGATCCTGCCATTTGACAAAGTGGCGACCATCATCGAGTGTGCCTGCATCAATCTGATTACCGTTAGACAATAAATGCGTGTATTTTTGCTCAGCAATGATCGTAACATCAAAACTTGCCAATACATCTGGGCGGTCCAAGTAATAAGTGATTTTTCTAAAACCTTCAGCTTCACATTGCGTGCAATACGCGCCCCCTGATAAATACAGGCCTTCGAGGGAAGTGTTTGTTTGAGGATCGATATGGTTGACAATTTTTAAAATAAAATTAGCAGGTAAATTGTGGATGATGAGTGCCTCATCCTCAAGCGTATAGTCACTGTACTCTTGCTCATCTACATGCAGTGAGATAAGTGTTAAATCAACACCATCAAGCACTAAATCAGCCCCCGTTTCGTCCACACGGTTAATCGTCATTGTTGAGTGTACGACGGTTTTTAAGGGCGCTAATTCAAAGCGTAAATCGATATGTTGTATTGAAAAATGAGGGGCTTGGTAATCTTTTAAATATTGAGCTTGAGGTTTACTCGTTGCAGACATCATTGACTCCAAATGGCCCTGTTTAACAGGGCCTAACATGAATTATTCAGCGCTGGTTTGTTTAACGTGCTTTGGTTCGATACGTAAAATTTTAATACCTAAATATGCGTAAACAACAGCGAGTACTGGATTAATTAAATTAAAGAAAGCGTAAAGTGCATAATCAAATGGGTTAATTAATAAAACGCTTTGCATGTATGCACCACACGTATTCCATGGGATCAGCGGGCTTGTAATGGTGCCACCGTCTTCTAAAGTACGTGATAAATTCACCGGTTTTAAACCGCGTTTTTCATATTCATCTTTAAACATACGTCCTGGTACAACAATAGCAATGTATTGATCTGCCGCCACTGCATTGGTACCGATACAAGTCGCAATTGTCGCTGTTATAAGTGAGCCGGTGCTTTTCGCTATTTTCAATATGCTTTTTACAAACATATCTAGCAAGCCAGTTTTCTCCATAATGGCGCCAAACATCAATGCGGTCATAATTAGCCAAGTTGTGTTTAACATTCCGGCCATACCGCCGCCACTGAGCAATGAATCCATTTTTTCGTCGCCCGTATCGATGCTAAAGCCATCAAAAAATGTTGTCCATACTAGCTTGAAATAGCCAATTAACTGCCCTTGTGACGTATCGATTTGACTATTAATTAAATCTGATTGAAACAACATAGCCCAAATAGCACCCAGTACTGCACCAATTGAAATAGCTGGAAATGCCGGCATTTTTCTTATTGCAAGAATAAGCAACACGACTAATGGCACGAGCATTTCAAGCCCGATATTAAAGTTGCTTTCTAACAGGTTAATGATTTCATCAATTCGGCCTGCTTCTGCTGAACCACCTGCATTAAAGCCCATAAAAATAAAAATAATTAAGGCAATAATAAAGCTAGGCACCGTGGTCCAAAGCATATGATGAATATGCTCAAACAGATCGGCTCCGGCAACCGCAGGGGCTAAGTTTGTTGTTTCCGACAGTGGGCTTAACTTATCACCAAAGTACGCGCCTGAAATAACAGCACCGGCAGTCACTACCTGCTCAAGTCCTAACCCCGTTGCAACACCTAATAATGCCACACCGATGGTAGCAGCTGTCGTCCATGAGCTACCAATACTCATCGCAACAATGCCACAAATTAAACAACTAGCCGCATAGAACCAACTTGGATTGATAATTTGTAAACCATAGTAAATTAAGGTGGGTACTGTTCCAGATAGCAGCCATGTGCCAATCAATGCGCCTACCATTAACAGTATAATAATGGCACCTAATGATAAGGTGATCCCTTCAATCATCGCTTGTTCGAGCTTTTTCCAGGTATAGCCGTTTTTTAGACCGATTAAGGCAGCAGTAAAAGTAGCAAAGAGTAAGGCTATTTGATTTGGCCCCGATGATGAGTTATCACCGAATAAATAAACAGCTGCACCCAATAGGCACACGAGAACAGTAATGGGGATCAAGGCATCTAAAAAACTGGCCTGTTTGATCGGCTTCTCTTCAATTGAATTCAAAAGATAGTCTCCTACACGTCTTATGTGGCGTGTTTAATTATTATTGTTTGATTGTCTAAAGAACGCCTTGGATTAATGTTTATTAATTAGACCACGAACATTTTAGACAGCCAGATTAATCAATTATAACAAGATGCCCCGTTTTGGGCAGTAAAAAAGGCGCCTAAGCGCCTTTTAATTAACCAATTATAGGTATTTATTTTTTCGCGAGCCGACCATACTTAATATAGTCTTGCGTAATTAACGCGGCTTCTTCTAAGAAAGGGTCGAGATCATCAAGCGTATCAGGTAAATCATCTAGGCTTTCCACTGGTTTGTGACCTAATCGAACTAATCGTTCATTAGCACGCTCAAGCGCACGCTCTTCGCCTTCGTCTTTCTCTTTGATACGTGTTGCTTCAACAAGTGAAATTGTTTTTCGATCTTTCTCTTCTTGATAACGTTTAATATCATCGAACACATAACCAAATTCAGGCTCATTGGCAATACGCGCATCATGTAATTTATTGACATAAGCAATCGCAGGCTTCAAATCGTCAACTGAATTATATTTAGCGCGAATGATGCTGTCCCAAGGTAATGCATTGTCTTGCTGACTTTCGCCCCAGTCTGCTGGGTCAATCGCTGAGGGGAATGACACATCGGGAATCACCCCTTTATGCTGCGTGCTTCCGCCATTAATACGATAAAATTTTGCAATTGTGTATTGTACGCTGCCAAGTGGGTGATCATATAAATCATACGCACGGCCCAGCGGTTTGTGCTGTTGTACTGTACCTTTACCAAACGTTTGCTCACCAATCACAATAGCACGGCCATAGTCTTGCATCGCTGCTGCAAATATTTCAGAGGCTGATGCACTGTAACGGTCAACTAAAACGGTTAATGGGCCATCATAAAAAGTGACACCATCGCGGTCTTTTTGCTCTTCGATACGGTTGTTTAACGTATGAATTTGTACGACTGGACCTTGATCAATAAACAGGCCTGACAATTGCGTCGCTTCATACAATGAACCGCCGCCGTTTTGGCGTAAATCGATTATGATGCCATCTACTTTCGCTTCTTTTAATTTCGCAATTTCAACTTTTACGTCTTGCGATAAATTATTGTAGAAACCTGGGATTTCTATCACACCGATTTTACTTGTTAAATCTGAGTATTTCGCTTCAAATACTTCTGATTTAGCAGCACGGTCTTCTAAACGAATTTTATCACGGGTTATCTCAACAACTTTCGGAGTACCATGAGCATCCGCCCCTTTTAGATACTGTAAGCGAACTTTAGTACCTTTAGGGCCTTTGATTAAGTCAACCACGTCATCAAGACGCCAGCCAATAACATCAACAAAGTCTTCGCCCTCTTGAGCAACACCTATAATGCGGTCATCGGCTTTAATTTGTTCAGATTTGTCAGCGGGACCACCCGGAACTAGGCTTCGGATCACGGTATAATCTTCATCATAACTTAATACTGCGCCAATACCTTCAAGTTCAAGGTCCATGTCCATTTTGAACTGTTCAGCACGACGGGGTGATAAGTAAGATGTGTGTGCTTCAATACTACGTGCAAACGAATTCATTACAATTTGAAATGCATCTTCACTGTTTGTCTGCACTAAGCGTTTTTGCGCATTGTGGTAACGCTTGGTTAAGACCTCTTTTATGCCTTGCCAATCTTTACCGGTCATTTTTAAACGCAACGCATCGTATTTAACGCGCTGACGCCACAATTCATCAAGCTCAGCTTGAGTCGTTGCCCACTTAGCGTCTTCGCGGTCAAACATATATTCATCTGCTTTATCGAACTTCATTTCATTTTCAAGTAACGATAAAGAATAATCATAACGCTCAAAACGACGCTTTAAGCTCAGATTAAAAATATCAAAGGCAAACCCAAGTTTCCCTGAAGAGAGCGCATTATCGAACTGGTCTTTATATTGTTCGAAAGAAGCAATATCAGACGCTAAAAACACACTTTTATTAAAATCGAGGGATTCGATATAACGATCAAATATCTGTTCAGATAATTCATCGTTAAAGCGAATGGGTTTGTAGTGTGCACGAGTAAATAAGTTTGTCACCCGTTTGCTTGCTGTACTATGTTGGCTTTCTTGCTTGAGTACTGGTAAATCTTCTGCAGTTAAATTATCTGTAGAAGCCAATAATGAACCTGAAAACAGGGCAGCGACTAACGGAATGAGCGTAAACTTTTTACTCATACACAACTCCTTTATTTTTTACAGCTATTAAATGATATACAGGCTGTCTGCTTTGGTCTTAACTTGCATTCCTGTTACTAACTCAACGTGAACTTCATCTTTATTCACTTCAGTAATAACTGCGTTTACAAGTGCTTGGCCAAGTTTAACTTTAACCTTGCTATTAACCTTGACCTCTGAGGCAGGTAATGGTTCAACTTTTCCTGAACGTTTTGCAGGAGCAGCTTTAGCTGGTTTAGTGTTAACTCTAGCGCCTTTATCGCCTGTTTTGGCATGCGAACCCGCATTCTTTTTGTAAGATTTTGTGTCTGCATCTTTACGTGGTGGACGCTGGGCTTTTTTGCGTTTAGCCATTTTTGCGCGGCTTTCTTCTAACGCTTTTTGAGCGTGCTCAATGTGCTCTTGTTCCACTTTTTCATCTTGATTACCATCAAGGTCAATACGGAACTCAGACTTTGTCACGGCTTCTAAATAGCGCCAGTTTGAGGTGTACTTTCTTAACGCTTGACGAACCTGAGTTTTACTTACTTTCTCAGAGCCTTCAATGCGCTCAGCGATATCTTTAAAGATACCCACTTTAAGCGGCTGAATGCCGTCTTTTTGTTTAAAACATTGTGGAAATTCTTGGTATAAGAAATCCAATACTTCATTAATATCTTTTAGCTTGTTTGTGGTTTCCATGTTAGAACCTTTTATTACATCTTTTCATCGAGCGATGAATCGACATAGTGTGTTACCCAGTCGGTTAACTCTTCGAAGTCCGCTTCAATAAGCGCTAAATCACCGCGAAGGTGTTCCCAAATACCATTTATAATTTCATCAATTGATTCACAGTCTAAGTCATCTGGAAGACGATCCCAAGCCATATGAATCAAGTCGTTGAGCCTTTCAGCTGCAACTTCTTCTTCCCCTTCCCAATCACCAACATCGTGAATGGCAAAAAGGTAATCTTGCACATTTAGCAGATCTTTCATTTCAGATTTGCCTCAAAGCATTTTACCAATGCTTCTAAACCAGCTTGATCATCAGTATCGAATCGACCGATGCTCGGACTATCGATATCAAGCACGGCAAACACGTGACCATCTTTGAAGATTGGTACAACAATTTCAGAGTTTGATGCTGCATCACAAGCAATATGACCTGCAAAAGCGTGAACATCTTCAACTAATTGTGTTTCTTGTGTTTGTGCCGCAGTCCCACATACCCCTTTTCCAACTGGAATACGGATACACGCAGGATTACCTTGAAACGGCCCTAGCACTAATTCTTCTGGCGAATCCAGTAAATAAAAGCCCGCCCAATTTATATCCTCTAATGAGGTAAATAACAACGCACTAATATTCGCCATATTAGCTATGACATTGGGTTCACCAGCGATCAGCGATTCAGTTTGTTTAACTAATGACTGGTAAAAATCTTGCTTTTGCATACCAAACTACTTCTTATTAAACATACAGTAGCTAAAGGTACTCTTTGTAGGCGATAAATGAAACCTTTTAAGGGCAAAAAAAAACATTTTGCCCTTAATTTCAGTCAGCTTGATTAAATATTCTGCTATTGATGAGATGTTTGAGATGGTAGACCCTGTCGCAAGCCAAATAAAAATAATCCTGCGGCCAATGCAGACATAATTGCATTTACAATAAACGCCATACCTGATGTCGCACTTAGCAAGTAACTAAAAATAGCACCCCCGAGTAAACCCAAAGTAAGAACGCCTGAATAGTTTACTTTTGCGTACTTGTACATAAGCAGATAACCAGGCACAACAAATGCTGCCATTGTAAGGCCAACAATATGTGCATTTGCAATCGCGTTCATAAATAAATTGAAAAAGATACGCCAGCCATTTCCTTCTAGCGTCAATGCGTAATACACACCGAGTACACAGCCAATAATGACGGGTGATAATAATGAAAGTCCTACACTCTTTGCTAAACGATGTTTCATAAATTCCCTAATTTCACAAAGATAATACGAGAAGTATTAAGCATGGACTAACTCGGTAGAATACGAAATATCGACCATAGTCGTAATTTAAAAACAGCAGAAACAAAAAAGCCGCTGAATTAGATTCAGCGGCTTTTATAATGGTGGAGAGATAGGGATTTGAACCCTAGAGGGGCTACAAACCCCTGCCGGTTTTCAAGACCGGTGCATTCGACCACTCTGCCATCTCTCCGAGTGCGGAAAAACTACTCGCTTTCGCCAGTAGTAAAAATAATGGTGGAGAGATAGGGATTTGAACCCTAGAGGGGCTACAAACCCCTGCCGGTTTTCAAGACCGGTGCATTCGACCACTCTGCCATCTCTCCGACGGCGTGCATAATAGATAAGGCAGCTTAGTTTGTGAAGCTTTTTTTTCAAAAAACTGTTTAAGTGATTAAAAAACAACTAAATCGTTCAGCAAAAACACAATGCGAGCCAAATTGTGAACAATCTGAACTTTTTTATTATTTATCGTGTCTATTGATCTACAAAGGTTTGCCCAAATATATAACTCTTGATAGGCTTAGTTCAGTTTAACTATTGGAACTAACGAACATATCAGTTCATTTAAGGAGCTCTAACAATGGCGTTTAATCAATCGTACAATACCGCTAGACCGGTTATGTCGACCATTGAAACAAATAAAGTACTAAAAAACACGTATTTTTTACTTGCTATGACGCTGGCTTTCAGTGCCATTACTGCAGGTATTTCAATGGCAATGAACCTACCTTACTTTATGGGTATAGTATTTAGCTTAGTTGCGTTTGGTGTGCTTTTTGTGGTGCATAAAAAGGCAGACAGCGCATCGGGTGTTGCATGGGTATTTGTTTTTACAGGGTTGATGGGAGCAGGCTTAGGTCCGATCCTTAACTACTACGCAGCAATGCCAAATGGTCCAATGCTTATTATGCAAGCACTGGGTTCAACCGCACTTATTTTCTTTGGTTTATCGGCGTATGCGCTAACGACCAAAAAAGATTTCTCATTTATGGGCGGCTTTTTAACCGTAGGCTTAATCGTTGTTATCATTGCAAGCTTAGTCAATTTATTCATCGGCAGCTCAATCACGTTTATGGTGATAAATGCAGCAGTTGTGTTAATTATGTCGGGTTTAATCTTGTTCGACACAAGCCGCATTATTAACGGCGGTGAAACAAACTACATTCGTGCCACCGTTGCACTGTACTTAAACGTGTATAACCTATTCACTTCGCTTCTACATCTACTTGGCGCAAGTGATGACTAATTAAATAGTTCTGTTAAAATAGCCCCTTTCTAGGGGCTTTTTTATTGGATGCGTTTTGGCACAATTTGTACTTTCACTTCACACCGCACCGACCGATCATGACTGTACGCAACGGCTGATTAAATTTACACAGGCTTGCCTTGATGCAGGGCACACAATTTCAGCTGTTTTTTTGTATCAAGCAGGTGTGTATCACGCCAGTCAACATTTAGAACTCGCCAGTGACGAGTTACCTGTTAGTCGTTTATGGCAAGAACTCAACGCTAAAAGTATCCCACTTTTACTGTGTGTTACCGCGGCAGAAAAGCGTGGTTTAGACATCGAAAATACAGGGGTATTCACCGTCGCAGGTCTGGCCGAGTTTGCTATGCTCGCTGCGGATGCTGATAAATGGGTGCAATTTAAATGAAGAACATTTTAGTAATTAGCCAACATGGCCCGTTTGACGATCAGCATATGCGTGAATCACTCGACACCACACTGATATTTGCTGCCATTGAGCAAAATATTAGTTGGTTACTCAGTGGCGATGCTGTACTGGCACTCAAAAAACACCAAAAACCTGAAGTATTGGGAATTAAAAACTATTTTAAAACCATTAAAACGCTTGAGTTATATGATGTTGAAAACATTTACGTTTGCGAAAAATCACTGATGGATTTTAATTTAACCAAAGATAATTTAATTATTGATGTAAAAGTCGCTAATTTTGAGCAGCAGCGCCTCTTAATAAGTCAGCAGCACCAGGTGGTGACTCTATGAGTACCTTGCATATCTTTTCAAAACCTTTGTCGCACTACTGCACCAATGCACTTGAAAATTTAATCAGCAGTGATGACACTGTGCTGCTTGTCGGTGATGCTTGCTACAACATTAAACAGTACAGACAATTTTCTGCTGCTTTGCATTTATTAAAAGAAGATGCCACTGCGCGTGCCATTACGCTTAGCGAATATGATGTCGATATTGACTACAACCAGTTTGTTGAACTGACTTTAACTAGCCAAAACACTATCACGTGGTAAACCATGCTCGAATTTAATAACAAACAAATAGACACTGATAAACAAGGTTATTTACTCAACAGCGCAGATTGGAGTGAAGCACTGGCTCCTATAATTGCTGAGCAAGAAAACATAACCCTGACTGCACAGCATTGGGAAGTCGTGCATTTTGTTCGTGACTTTTATTTAGAATACAACACCAGTCCAGCTATTCGTATGCTAGTAAAAGCAATGGCACAAAAACTCGGCGAAGAAAAAGGCAACAGCATGTATCTATATAAGCTGTTTCCAAAAGGCCCTGCGAAGCAAGCTACAAAAATTGCAGGTTTACCAAAGCCAGCAAGGTGTATTTAATGGCACACAAACCTACGAGTAAACCGCGTCGCAGTAATGGACGACGTTATTCAAGACCCACAGTAAAACGTGAAGTAAAAGAACCCTTAAGCCCAGAGCAACGCAAAGTTGTGCTGTTCAATAAGCCATTTGATGTATTGTGCCAGTTTACGGATGATCAAAATCGTAAAACTCTGGCTGATTTTATAAACATCAAAGACGTTTATGCTGCAGGTCGCCTCGACAGAGACAGCGAGGGCCTATTGCTACTCACCAATTGTGGAAAATTACAGCACACATTGACTGAGCCACATAAAAAGACCGCTAAAACTTACTGGGTGCAAGTCGAAGGCGATGTTACCGACGAAGCCATTTATGCGCTCAATAAAGGTATAGAGCTTAAAGATGGCATGACCAAACCAGCCAAAGTTAAACGCATTGATGAACCGACCTTGTGGCCTCGAACACCACCGGTAAGAGAGCGTAAAAACATTCCGACTAGTTGGCTTGAAATCTCAATAACTGAAGGACGAAATCGTCAAGTAAGGCGCATGACAGCCCATGTTGGTTTCCCGACCTTAAGACTTATCCGTTACAGCATTGGCAAATATACCCTTGCAGGATTAGCAAGTGGCGAATATAAAGTAGTGGATAACCCAGATGCATAAACCTCATGTCACTGTTGCCGCTATCGTTACCTGTCAAAACAAGTTTTTACTGGTAAAAGAGCGTGATAAACACACAGGCGAAATTTGTTACAATCAACCTGCAGGGCATTTAGAAGCACACGAGACCGTGAGCGAAGCAGCAAGTCGTGAACTATACGAAGAAACGGGTTTAACGCTCTCCCCTTCACATCTTGTGGGTATTTATAATCTGCATGCCACAAATGGTGTACACTACATGCGATTTAGTTTTGCGTTTAGTTGCGCTGAGCAGCTCCCCCCTTCACCTATTGATAGCGATATTATAAGCGCTCACTGGTTCAGCTTAGACGCCATAAAAGAGCTGCCACTCAGAAGCCCTCTGGTTTTAAAGTGTATTGAAGATCATCTCGCAGGACATGCCTATCCACTGAGCCTGATTTACCAATAACGACGCGTGTTATTTACCAATAATGACGATTGTTTTGATTAACACTGTTAAATAAAAGCGATTTATTACAGTAACAAGCAAATAACCACTATTTGCAATCAATAGCGCTCCTAAATTACGTTTAATCCTAACTGAAACTCGCATCTTGAAGTGGTTTGGGTATATAATATCGGCCTTTCCACAGCAGTTAAAAAATGACAGCGAATATTATGAGCGAAAATAGTCACATTAAAGTCATCGTTGGTATGTCCGGCGGTGTTGATTCTTCTGTATCAGCGTATTTATTAAAGCAACAAGGCTATCAAGTAGAAGGCCTGTTCATGAAAAACTGGGAAGAAGACGATAATGATGAATATTGCGCTGCTGCAGAAGATCTTAAAGACGCACAAGCCGTGTGCGATAAACTAGGTATTGAACTACATACTGTTAACTTTGCAGCAGAATACTGGGATAACGTGTTTGAGTACTTTTTAGCAGAGTACAAAGCAGGTCGCACACCTAATCCAGACATCATGTGTAACAAAGAAATTAAATTCAAAGCCTTTCTAGAATTTGCAGCTGAAGCGCTAGGTGCCGATTATATCGCCACGGGTCATTATGTGCGCCGTGAAAAGCGAGACGACAAATATGTTATGTGCCGTGGCCTTGATGACAACAAAGATCAAAGCTACTTTTTATACACACTAAGTCATGAGCATATTGCACAAACACTTTTCCCTGTTGGTGATATTGCCAAGCCAGACGTTCGTCGCATTGCCGAAGAACAAGATTTAATAACGCACGATAAAAAAGATAGCACCGGTATTTGCTTTATTGGTGAGCGTAAATTTAAAGACTTTTTACAAAAATTCTTACCGGCACAACCGGGCAAAATTGAAGACACTGATGGTAACGAAGTCGGTGAGCACGAAGGTCTTATGTACCATACCCTTGGCCAACGAAAAGGCCTGTTAATTGGCGGTATGAAAGAAGGTTCAGGCGAGCCTTGGTATGTTGTAGACAAAGACATTACACGCAATGTTTTAGTGGTTGGTCAAGGTAAAGATCACCCTCGCTTATACAGTAATGGCTTAAATGCTAACCAACTTCACTGGGTTGACCGTGTTGGGCCAAAAGGCACGACGCGTTGTACAGTGAAAACACGCTATCGCCAAGAAGACATCAGCTGTACATTGCTGGTTGGTAAAGATGGTATGGCACGCGTATTATTCGATGAGCCACAAAAAGCAGTGACACCAGGCCAATCAGCCGTTTTTTATGCTGACGAAGTATGCCTCGGTGGCGGTATTATCGATTCGGTGATCAAATAATGACAGAGCACCAAGTCATGGCATTAGCCGCCATGTGTCAAGTTGCTAAACAGGTTCAAAAAGTAGCGCAATATGGCAGTGGTAGCGATCACGAATTAGAAAAATTACTCAACTGTATTGTAGAAACGTCACCGAATACCCCTGAAGATGTATACCAGGGAAAACATAATTTACGTGAGGGTTATCGCGTGTTGACTGCCCAGCTTTCAGCAGGCGCCGACAAAGACGTTGAAATCGTAAAGTATGTAGGTGGCTTAATGCAGTTAGAACGTGCATTAAGTGCAAAACAAAACAGTTTAAATGAATTAGGTCGACGTATCGATGATGTAAAACGACGCCTCGACCATTTTGCAATCACAGATGATACCGTGGTCGCAGCGCTTGCCGATATTTACTCATCGGTGCTAAGCCCCCTTGGGCATCGTATTCAAGTGTACGGCAAGCCAGAGTTATTAAAGCAGCAACTCACGCAAAACAAAATCCGCGCTCTCCTTTTAGCCGGAATTCGTAGTGCCGTGTTATGGCGACAAATGGGCGGTAAACGCCGTCACTTTTTCTTTGCGAAAAGAAAAATTCTCGCTATTGCTAAACAGTATATTTAATTATCGTTCAAACTAGACAATTTAGGAGTCATTATGGAGCTTTCAGCGTTAACCGCTATCTCTCCGGTAGATGGTCGCTATGGCAGCAAGACCACGGAACTACGCAGCATTTTCAGCGAATTTGGTTTAATCAAATACCGTGTAACTGTTGAGGTTCGTTGGTTACAAGCCTTGTCTGCAGCAAGCGCAATCACAGAAGTACCGGCATTTAGCGACGAGGCTAATGCTTTACTTAATGCCATTGTTGATAACTTTAGCGAAGCTGACGCAGCACGCGTTAAAGAAATCGAGCGCACAACTAACCACGACGTTAAAGCCGTTGAATATCTACTGAAAGAAAAAGTAGCTGACAACGCAGAGCTTAACGCAGTGAATGAGTTTATTCATTTCGCATGTACATCAGAAGACATTAACAACCTATCTCACGGCTTAATGTTAACTGAAGCGCGTGACAAAGTGTTACTTCCTTACTGTGATCAACTCCTAAATGCTTTAAAAGAAAAAGCAGTTGAATATAAATCTGTTGCTATGATGACTCGTACACACGGTCAGCCTGCAACACCTTCAACAATGGGTAAAGAGTTTGCAAACGTCTACATGCGCTTAAAGCGTCAACGTGACCAAATTGCTCAAGTTGAAATGCTAGGTAAAATCAACGGTGCAGTAGGTAACTACAATGCCCACCTAAGTGCATACCCAGATTACGATTGGCACAACCATGCTGAACAATTCGTTACGAGTCTTGGTTTAACATTTAACCCATTCACAACACAAATCGAGCCACACGATTATATTGCAGAGCTTTTTGATGCAATTGCACGTTTCAATACTGTGCTACTTGATTTTGACCGTGACGTTTGGGGTTACATTGCTCTTAATCACTTTAAACAAAAAACGATTGCGGGTGAAATTGGTTCATCAACAATGCCACATAAAGTAAACCCGATCGATTTTGAAAATTCTGAAGGTAACTTAGGTATTGCAAATGCAATCTTTGCTCACCTTGCGCAAAAACTGCCTGTATCTCGCTGGCAACGTGACCTAACTGATTCAACCGTTTTACGTAACCTGGGTGTGGGCATGGGCTATACCCTAATTGCTTATCAAGCAACGTTAAAAGGTGTTAGCAAACTTGAAGTTAACGAACCGCGCCTTTTAGAAGAACTTGATCAAAACTGGGAATTACTTGCTGAGCCTATTCAAACAGTCATGCGTAAATACGGTATCGAAAAGCCGTACGAAAAGCTTAAAGACTTAACACGTGGTAAACGTGTTAACAAAGAAATCATGGCTGATTTCATTGATGGTCTTGATTTACCAGAAGAAGCAAAAGTTGAAATGAAAAAATTGACACCGGCAAACTATATTGGCCGTGCTGTTGAGTTCATTGATAACTTAGCATAAATTGCGTATGTGACTTTAAAAAGCGAAAGGCCTTCCTTTCGCTTTTTTATTACTTTTAATCATGCCAACTTGCTCAATTAATACCATCTTGCTTACTTAAGTGGTTTATTTTGAGGCAATAAAACCGCGTTGATAACAGGCAAAAATTTAGTTATTTAGTTGTTCTAAATCAGAAATTTTAACGCTGGTAGCGACTGGTTTAATCACTCAAGATGATTAAGTATTTTTGCACATTGGTATAACTCAACAGCTTGGTATTAGGTACCTATATGTATCAACTAACTATTAATTCGCTTACTCCGCAGCAATTCCTAAGCGAGTATTGGCAGAAAAAACCGCTACTTATTAAACAAGGTTTTAGTGATTTTCAAGATCCAATTGAGCCAGAGGAGTTAGCTGGACTTGCAATGGAAGACAGCATTGAGTCACGTATCATCACCAATCATGCTGATGACTGGCAGGCATACCACGGCCCATTCGAAGACTTTAGCTTACTAACAGAAAAGAATGCCACATTGCTAGTACAAGCCGTTGATCATTGGCATGCAGATGCAGCTCAATTACTTGAACCATTTCGTTTTATTCCAAACTGGCGAATTGATGATCTGATGATAAGTTACTCAACACCAGGGGGTGGCGTGGGTCCGCATCTAGACCAATATGATGTATTTATCATTCAAGGTCTTGGCAAACGTCATTGGCGTGTTGGTTTACCTGATGCAAACTTAAAACAATTCGCTCAAAATAAAAGTCTACTTCAAGTAGAACAATTCCCTGCTGTAATTGATTGTGTATTAGAGCCTGGCGATATTTTGTATATTCCTCCAGGTTGCCCACATGAAGGCTATGCAGTTGAAAATGCTCTTAACTACTCAGTGGGTTTTAGAGCACCTAATCAACGAGACTTACTCTCACAATTTGCCGATCACCTAATTGATACTGAACTTGGCAATACACGCTATGGCGATAGCAAGCTGACACTGCGCGATTCTAAAGGTGAGCTAAACAACCTAGAAGCCGAGCAAATTAAACAGCTCATGATCGCAGCCATCGATGATAATACAGTGTTTAAAACCTGGCTTGGTAACAGTTTAAGTCAACCAAAACACGATATGGACTTAGCGCCTTTAGAAGAGCCCTACACGGTTGATCAAGTACGTGAGCTGCTCACTGATGAAACGCTGGTTTTTGAACGTTTAGGTGGTACACGCGCTATTTATCAAATTATTGATGATAAAGTTCTTTTAAGTGTTAACGGTATAAACTACCTGCATGAAATGAGTGCACTTGCCGATATCAAAAGGCTTACAGACCAAAGCTGGCTGACAGCAGACGATATAAATAGTTCAAAAAATAACCACGACTTTTTAAAAACATTTACTACACTTTTAAATGAGGGTATTTGGTTTTGTTAGGAGCGTGTGCTTATGGGGTATCATATTGACGAAGTTGAATGGAGTATCGACAAGGAACTCTTACAACGGATCAGAGAACGTGTATTTGTATATGAGCTTCATATACCAAAACACGTTGAATTTGATCATTTAGATAAAACAGCCCATCACGTGCTCGTTACAGACGATGGAAAATGCCCAGTTGCCACTGGGCGTTTGTGTAATGATGGCTTGATTGGGCGCATTGCCGTCTTACCAGAGCATCGCAACCGTTCGGTCTATAAATCACTGCTAACCTACTTAGTTAATATGGCTGAAAAGCAAGGCTGTGATTGCGTCAGTATTAATTGTATTTTAAATGAAGTTGAACGATTTAAACGAAATGGTTTTGCTGCTGATGGCTTAGTATTTATGGAAGCGGGTATTCCTAGACAGCGAATGCTTTGCCCTATAAAACAGTTTGATACGCGACCATTCACGATGGTTCATTAGTGACTTTTGTCATTTTCATAAAAAAGCTGAATAAAATTATTCAGCTTTTTTTTATAATTAAAATGCGATTACGCGGGCTCATTCTGCCACATTTCATCTTTTTCGAATAACTCATACAAACCATGAGCGCGATTAATCAGTAGGTTAGCAAAATCAACTTTCGTTTTATCTGTTGCACCAGATTCCATCAACTGATCTGCTTTTAATTGCCACTGCATTGAGAAATAACGTAAGACTTCGCGTGGGTTTGCAGCCGCGCCCGCTTCAGCATGATCGGTAGGCAATCGACCCGTAATCACCCAATAACTTTTACCATTTTGCGCTTTGAACTTCCAAATTGCGACTAGCGGTGCAATAAAACGGCTTTCTTTTTCAACAACAGTTTGCGGTATAACACCTTTTTCAGCTAAGTGCTTTTGTGCATTTTGGAAACATTCTCTTTGCCAAATAACACTTTGCTTTTGTGCTTCTGCTTGTTCTTCAGGTGTTAATGGTCTCGCTTGTTTTTGTTCCATGATGGTTACTCTTTTACAACATTTCAGACACTTTAAGGCTTAATATTGAGCTGTGCAAGTGTTTAGGGGTAAACGAAGTGCATTTGGATATTATTCACCCAAGTTAAAAGGAAGAGCCCGGTTCCGTTAAAAATTGCAGCTCTTCTTGCGTTGATTCTCGCCCTAAAATGGCATTTCGGTGGGGATAACGACCAAATCTATCAATGATCAACTTGTGTTTTAGTTCAAATTCATAATTAGGCAGGCCCCTAAATAATTGTAAGGCCTGCTGATGAATCGCTTTTGATTCACTGTGCATAAAAGGCATATAAATAAAGGCTGCTTGTTCAGTCGGTAGTGCCTTGTCAAAGCCTAATTCGATTGCACGCTGAGCAAGAGTTAGCGCTTGGGCATCTTGGCTAAAAGCACGCGGTGAATTGCGATAAATATTACGAGAGAACTGATCTAAAACAATGATTTCTGCTAAAGAGCCTATCGCATCGACTCGCCAATTAGCGCACTCTCCTGCTATTACCTGCAAAAGTAACGGTGCGTATTTATCAGTAATTAACCTATCTAATTCATCGGACTGCTGATACCAAGCCGAAGGCCCTAAATCATTAAACCAAAAATCAATAACTGATTGCTTATCCATGCACTCGTCTCCTACATTTAATTGCCTAGCACTTTTGCTGGGTCTACACGGGTGGCTTGCCATGCAGGATATAAAGTGGCCAGTATCGCTAACACAAAGGTCACAATAACGGTGATCACAATATCTTGCCAGACTAATTTACTGGGTAAAAACTCAATAAAATAAACACCTTGTAAAGGGTTGTCGCCCAAAAGGTTACTCAGCCAAGTAAATAATTCGCTGATATTTAACGCCACCATCACACCGATAATAGTGCCAAGTACAACCCCTATTAGCGCCTGTGTAAATCCCTGCATCACAAACGTTGCTAAAATAGTACTGTCTTGTGCGCCCATGGTTTTTAGAATGGCAATATTTGCTTGTTTTTCGCGTACCTCCATCACCAAAGATGACACGATATTAAAGCTCGCCACAGCAATGATTAAAAACACCACAATATAAACAATGGTGCGCACCATTTGAATGTCTTGATACAAGCTGCCCTGCGTTCTAAACCAACTCGAGACATACACATAATCAGGGATAACTTGGCCAACACGCATCGCGATTTGATGAGCATTAAAAACATCATCCACTTTTAAACGTAAACCTGTAACCTGATCTTCACTAAAACCCAATACTGATTGTGCTTTATCTAAACGAATAAAAGCAGCCGTTTCATCAATAGGTCCACCCATGTTAATAATGCCAGCCAAGTTTAAACTAACCCGTTTTGGCGCAAGCAAGGTGTTACTTTGCTGGTTAATTTGCGGGATTAACAAAGTAACAGGATCCCCTATTTTCAGCCCTAGTTTATTAACAACTTGCTGACCTAAGAGAATATCTTCTTGTTGCAGCTGGCTAACCAGTCGGCCTTGAGTAAATTGATTAATCGCTGATACTTGGTTTTCAAATTCGCTAGCAACTCCACGTACCTCAACAGCTTTTAAATCACTTTTAAATTGCGCCATGCCATTCACGCTAATAAAAGGCGCCGCTCCCACTACACCAGATTGCGAGTTAAGTAGGCTTACTTTTGACTGCCAATTATTAATCGGTTTATTCGGCGCAACATATTCAACCTGAGGCACGACAGACAGTAAACGATGAACAAGCTGTTGCTCAAAACCATTAATAACCGAAAGGGCAACGATTAAAACCGCCACGCCCAATAAAATACCAATTGTCGATGCTTTAGCTATAAAGCTAACAAAACCGTTTTGCCCATCTTTGTGTCCTGAGTGCGCTCTAAAACGCTTCGAAATAAACGCACTAAGCAACATGCTGAGACTCTTTAATCGCTAATTTTCCATCGTCAAGATAAGCAATCTTGCCAAGCTTATCAGCAAGTTCTAAATCGTGTGTTACCACCACAAAGCTGGTTTTTAAGCTGCTGTTTAACTCTTTAATGAGGTCGTATATTTTAATCGCATTTTGCTTATCTAAGTTGCCGGTAGGCTCATCGGCAAGCACTAAAGCGGGCTCTGTCACCAATGCACGCGCAATTGCGACACGCTGACGCTCACCACCAGACAAAGCCGATGGTTTATGTTCACTACGATGCGACAACCCTACTTTATCAAGCATAACCCGTGCTTTTTCAGTCGCGTCCTTGGCACTTAATCCCTTTATGAGTAACGGCATTGCAACGTTTTCAACTGCCGTAAACTCCATTAATAAATGATGAAATTGATAAATAAACCCTAAATTCTCATTACGGAAATTAGCTTGTTGCTTACGATTTAGTTTACCGACTTGTTTACCTTTAATTTCAACTTTACCGTCTGTGGCACCATCAAGCGTACCTAAAATATGTAGTAACGTGCTTTTTCCTGAACCCGAGCTGCCAACAACAGCGAGCATTTCACCTTGCTCTAAGCTCAAGTTGACCCCTTTTAATACTGCAACTTGGTTTTCGCCATCTTGATACACTTTATTAAGCTGCTGACACTTGATTACTAACTCACTCATAACGTAATACCTCTGCTGGGTTCACTTTTGCAGCTTTACGGGCAGGATACAACGTTGCTAAAAAGCTCATTGCAATACTACCGGCGGCAATTAGGCTTAAACTGGCTACATCAAATTTAACAGGTAAACGCATGCCTGCGAGTAAATTGATGCCAAACATATTCAATAATTCATTAATGTACTGACTAAACAACACACCCAGTAATGCACCAATGCTGGTGCCAATTAAACCGTTATACAGACCTTGGATCATAAATACATTTTGTACTTGTGCTGGTGTTAGCCCTAAGGTTTGTAAAATAGCGACCTCACTTTGCTTTTCACTCACCATCATGGTCAAAGCCGAGACGATATTAAACACCGCAACTAATACTATTAATCCTAGTAACATAGACATGATGCGCTTTTCCATGGCCACCGCAGCGAATAAGGTGCCTTGGCTATCGCGCCAGTCTGTGTGTTCAACGTCTTTAAATATAGACGCATGACTTTTAAGCACCTGCTCAACGGCAAATGGTTCATGCAAAGAAACACTCAAATTCGGGGCAACTGATTGTGAGAGCTTTAAAACACGCTGCAATGAATAGCCGCTAGTAAATGCAAGTGACATATCGATTTCAGATTGTGTTTCGTACAGCGCTGCAACCGTAAATAAACGCTGGCTAGGTACTCGACCAAGCGGAGTATAGGTGCTTGCATTTGGCATGATCACTCGTACTTTATCACCCAACGAAATACCCAGTTTACGACTTAAATAACGGCTTATTGCTATGTGATAATTTTCATCCATGACTAGTGACCAATTACCTGCCACTATTTTTTCTTTAATGTTATATAACGAGCTCCCATCGTCATATAAGCCTTGTAAGAGCACACCATGAAGGTCTTGATTAGTTTGTAAAATAGCCTCTCCATGACGATACAAATTGACTTGTTTTACAGCAGGAGACTCCGACAGCTGTGACTTAATACGCGACATGGCTTCTTTAGACTGTGACTTAGCGTCCACTTCAATATGCGGGATCAAGCCTAACATATTAGTCTTGAGGTTATTTTCAAAACCATTCATTACAGAGCTTACGGTAAAAAGAGCCATTAAACCGATAGCAATGCCCGCAATAGAAAAAAACGAAATAAAAGAGATAAAGGCGTTGCCCTTTGAGGAGCGGCTATATCTCAGCCCTATAAAAAGGCTAACAGGTTGAAACATAAGTAATTATAGGTTTTATAAGGGCTAAATATGCGCTCATGTTAGCATATATTTAGCCATGATGGGATTATCGAATTTGTAAAAAATAATTATAAATCTGATACTTGAACAGTCTCTATTAAGTGGTCTAATAATGCTTTTACATTCGTTGCAATAAATTGCCTTGGCGGATATACCCCCCAAACGCCTTCAGGTGCGGGGGCAACATTGGAAAGCACCGCGACTAATTGACCTGACTGCAAATATTTATCCACGTAATAATCTGGTAGCTGCACAATGCCTAAACCTTTAATAGCAGCATCAACCAAAGCCCAGCCACTATTACACTGTAATCGACCCGCCACTTTAATATGTTTATCTTGAAGTTGATCTTTCACACGCCAGTAACTGTTATTTCCAATTAAACAGTGGTGCTGATGAAGTTCACTCACACTATGAGGCTGACCATAGTTATTGATATAGTCTGGGCTACAACAAATCACTAAACGTCGCTGACTTATCCGTCTGGCTTTTAATGATGAATCCTTTAAATGCCCTAACCGAATCGCCAGATCAAATCCCTCATCTAATAAATTGACTTGTTCATTGCTCAAATAGCTAATGACTTCAATATCAGGATGTTTCTGCATAAATGTATGGACAGCAGGCATAATGTAGCTTTCGCCATACATCACTGGTGCAGTTAATTTAATTGTCCCTTTTGGCGTCAGTTGCTGTTCAGCCAAAAGTGCCGTGGCGTCGTCCATCGCATTTTGCAATTGTTTAGTTTGATGAGCAAACACTTCACCTTCTTGGGTAAGTACCACCTTGCGTGTTGTCCGAGTAAGCAATTGCGTATTTAAACGCTCTTCTAATTGGCTCACATAGCGACTGACATGCGCCACTGACATCCCTAATAATCGACTTGCTTTAGTAAAGCTGCCTGTTTCAGCGACGGCTAAAAACTCATCAATTCCATGCCAACGATTCATTATTACCATACTGTAAAAGTGTTTTAATAAATCGAAGATTATCATCCATTGAGAAATAAATAAAATAGTCTATGTTAATTATCTACTACCTACAAATAAGGGAACGTTATGACTGATTTTATTAAATCAAAAGCAGCAATTGCTTGGGGACCAAACCAACCTCTATCGATTGAAGAAGTCGATGTGATGATGCCTAAAAAAGGCGAAGTGCTTGTAAAAATTGTAGCAACCGGTGTTTGTCACACAGACGCATTCACTTTATCTGGTGAAGATCCTGAAGGTATTTTCCCTGCTATTCTCGGCCATGAAGGCGGCGGTATTGTAGAGGCTGTAGGTGAAGGTGTAACTCACGTTGAAGTCGGCGACCACGTCATTCCTCTTTACACCGCTGAATGTGGCGAGTGTAAAATGTGTAAATCGGGTAAAACAAACCTGTGTTCAGCTGTTCGTGAAACACAAGGTAAAGGTTTAATGCCAGATGGCACCACTCGTTTTTATAAAGACGGTCAACCGATTTATCATTATATGGGTTGCTCAACGTTTTCTGAATACACTGTACTTCCTGAAATTTCACTCGCAAAAGTAAGTAAAGAAGCCCCGCTTGAAGAAATTTGCCTACTTGGTTGTGGCGTAACAACAGGTATGGGTGCAGTTACTAAAACTGCTAAAGTACAACAAGGTGACACGGTTGCTATATTTGGTCTTGGCGGCATTGGTTTATCTGCCATTATCGGTGCAAAAATGGCAGGCGCTAGTCGTATTATCGGTATTGATATTAATACCAGCAAATTTGAACTGGCTACTAAGCTTGGCGCCACAGATTTAATCAACCCAAATGATTTCGATAAACCAATTCAAGAAGTGATTGTTGAAATGACCGACGGCGGTGTCGATTTCTCATTTGAGTGTATTGGTAACGTAAACGTAATGCGCTCTGCACTTGAGTGTTGTCATAAAGGCTGGGGTGAATCAGTTATTATTGGTGTTGCAGGCGCAGGCCAAGAAATTTCAACACGCCCATTCCAACTTGTAACAGGCCGCGTATGGCGTGGTAGCGCATTTGGTGGAGTAAAAGGCCGTTCTGAATTACCTGAAATCGTAGAACGATATATGAAAGGTGAGTTTGCACTTAATGACTTCATCACACACACAATGAAACTTGAAGATATTAATGAAGCCTTTGACTTAATGCACGAAGGTAAGAGTATCCGCTCTGTTATTCATTACTAATCATTAATAAGCGCCTTGATTTAAAAGGCGCTTTCATTTTCAAGGATGCTGATATGCTCGAAAATATAAGCTCAACAAAAGTCAGCGGTGGTTGGCATAAGCAATACACGCATCAAGCGAGCAGTACACACTGCACAATGCGTTTTGCTATATTTTTACCACCGGGTGCAAGTGAAACCAATAAAGTACCTGTGATGTATTGGTTGTCAGGTCTTACTTGTACTGATGAAAACTTTATGCAAAAAGCTGGTGCCTTTAAAAAAGCCGCCGAACTGGGTATTGCTATTGTCGCACCTGATACAAGCCCGCGTGGCGACACCGTACCTGACGACGAAAGCTACGATTTTGGTCAAGGTGCAGGCTTTTATGTTAACGCAACACAAGCCCCCTACAATGTACATTACAATATGTATGATTATGTTGTGACTGAGTTGCCAGCGTTAATTGAAGCGCACTTCCCTGTTACTGATAAAAAAGCGATTGCAGGTCACTCAATGGGAGGGCACGGCGCCCTAATGATTGCGCTTAAAAATCCAAAACAGTTTGTCAGCGCAAGCGCATTTAGCCCTATCGTCAACCCTATTAATTGCCCATGGGGTGAAAAGGCATTTAGTCATTACTTAGGGACTGACAAAGCGGCGTGGCGCAATTACGATAGCTGCGAGCTCATGAAACAAGCAAGCCCAGAAGATTATTTACCGCTGCGTATTGATCAAGGCGAAGCTGACAACTTTTTAGTTGAACAACTAAAAACAGAAAACTTGTTTTTGGTCGTCAATGAAAAAGATTACCCCGCTGAAATAAATATGCATGCTGGCTATGATCACAGTTACTATTTTATTAGTAGCTTTATTGATGAACATTTAGAGTTTCATCACCGTCACCTGTAGTGTACTTAGTGTGAGGACATAACTTCCTCACACGCTTTCAACAAAGCAAACAGATGGGCGCTAACGGTTGGAGCCTTGCTTTTTGTTACTATCTTACTTACCTGAGAATAAAGTAGCTGATAATATTCACCCACAACTTTTACAGTATATCCTCAAAAATTATAAGTCGATTTTATTGCAACATGGCAGTTATATTTTTAAGACTTATTCAACAACAAACCATTGTAAATAAAGCTATTTTCACCTCACCCCCTCACGAAATCACCTAATTTAAAGCGCAAGCAAAATCTAATGTGAGCGCCCTGCGATAAATACGTGCATCCTTTTTCTCTCGCTTGCGTCTCTAGTAGTGAAGTGAATGTTTAATCACAAAATAAGGAAGCAAGATAATGAGTACAACTAACAACACCAGTAACCCCGATACTAGCAGTAACTGCGACGAGCCCTGTGTCTGTAACAATGAAAGTAACTGTAACAATGACTGTGACAGTAGCTGTAATTGTAACTGCAACTGTTCTAACAATGAGTGCCAAACCTTACAGCCCTGCCATTGTAAGAGCTGTAACCCAAATACAAAAAACAGCTGCTGTTAAGCTGTCATAAATATCAAGGCAACAGCACTTAGGTGCTGATGCCTTAGTATGGACGAAGCCTAATTATGATTGAAAATATCTGGAAGCAATTCCACCAGCAACTGCTGGGATTTATCGCCAGCAAAGTGAACGACCAAGCGATGGCTGAAGACATACTGCAAGATGTCTTTATTAAAGTGCTTAACAATATCGACAGCCTTAGTGCCGCCGACAAGCTACAGCCCTGGCTTTATCAAATCTGCCGTCACGCCATAATTGATTACTACCGCAGTAAACGTCCCAATAGTAGTAGCGACGAACTAGAGCAACTGCATGCGCCTGAGGTAGACTGGGCAGCGGCTTACAGTGAGCAGCAACTCAACCGCTGTATTAACACGTTAATTCAAGATTTACCCGCCCATGTTAGCAACATACTTATCGACAGCGAGTTGCAGCAACTCAAACAACAACAAATTGCCGACAAATATAAATTGAGCCTGCCAGCGGTTAAATCACGCATCAAACGCGGTCGCGAACAACTTAAAACTAAATTACAAGCGTGCTGTAACTTTACCTTCGCAGCACAGGGCATGGATGCAGAGTGTAAGAATCAATGCGGTTGCAGCGTAGATAGCTAGCCTATTAGATCACTTAGAAGCCGGCACTCACTATTTACTTTAAAGAGTCAGCCAGCAAGACGGGATTTCCTCACACGCTTTCACCGTGACAAAATTTTGCGGCACACTCACTGCGACTCTTCTTTAACCACCTCTTACAAATAACTAACAATCAATGACGACTGTAAAAAATGTTGAATAGCTTACTTACACAAGTCACGAACAAATTCTTTTAAAAACCCAACAAGCTGTAAAATAAAAATTATCAAAAAAGGCAGTGCCCCAAGAATCGCTACACTTCTATTTAGTAGCTCATCGTGTTGAAGCAACAATACATAACTACATAGAAACAAAGCTAAGCACCAAGCATATAAAGTAATCCCCTGCGAGTTTTCACGCTCCACTAGCTGCTTAATGACTAAAATTGCAGAGTCTGCTGATGTCGCAACAAACACAAGTAACAGCAGCAAACTAGCCCAAATAAATACCGTACCTTGCCAACCTAATTGATGAAAAAAAACAAACAGCCCTTGGCTATAATCATCTTTTATAGCCAATAAAATACCCGATTGATTCAGTTTATCCCATTCAATTGCTGCACCAGAAAATGCAGAAAACCAAATAATTGTTACAACCGTGGGAATGCAGACAACAGCTAAAACAAACTGCCAAACAGCTCGTCCTTGGCTAATTCTCGCTAAAAAAACACCCACGAAGGGCCCCCATGCTAACCACCAAAAGTAGTAATTGTAGGTCCATCGATTCGCCCAATCTGAGTTATTTAACTGGCTATCAAACTGCCAAGTACCCGTTACAAGCAGTTGTATGTAATAACCTGTACCATCTAAGGCTATCTGTATAATTGGCGCTATAGGCACGACACACAAAAGCCAAATTAATAGAGTAAACGCCAAAATTACATTAAATATACTTAACGATTGCACACCGCGCCTAATACCAAACTTTGCCGATACGGTATAGATAATGAAGAGCACCCCCACTATTAGAGAGCCAATTAAAGCCGGCGAAGTTATGTTTAACTCAAGCTCAACTCCTTTGCTGATCAGTAATGTAGAATTAGCAATGGTACCAACCACACCAAAAAAAATGGCAAATACGGCAATCAACTTAACCACAAAACAGAGAGTAAGTTGCCCCTGTTTATCTACCTTATTGCCAATTGCACTCATTACAGGCGCGCACATGTCACCGGATTTACCGCTGTATTGAGTTAAACCACCTAACACGATGGCAAACACCGCATATAATGCCCACGCATGTGCGCCCCAATTGACCAGCGTTAATGCAAGACTACTTGCTAATCTATCGGGGTATAAACTTTGCTTTAAGGGTGGGCTCAATGAATGCAGCGCAGGCTCAGCGACTCCCCAAAAAACCAATCCAGAGCCCATTCCCGCAGCAAAAAGCATGGCAAACCACCCAAAATTTGAATATTCAATGCGTGCATTCTCACCCCCTATTTTACGAGTTCCCAATGGACTAAACGCAAGTATTATTACTGCAAATAATAAAAAGTTAATTAACAAAAAGAAGCCGCTGCCTATGTGTGCCAATGCTTTAGAAATCATCGGCTGAACTTGTTCTGTCATTAAATTAGGTAAAACAACAGCGATCAGTGCAACAGTCAAGCAAATAGCCAGTGCCGTTTTTTCAAGTGAAGAGATAGAGTGTTTCAAGATTAAGCCTAAAAAGTGAGCGCATTAAGAATACTGTCAGCACGGCGTTGATACAAACAGGCAAAAGTGTGA
Organism: Pseudoalteromonas sp. JSTW; assembly: GCF_013423925.1. Taxonomy (NCBI): domain Bacteria; kingdom Pseudomonadati; phylum Pseudomonadota; class Gammaproteobacteria; order Alteromonadales; family Pseudoalteromonadaceae; genus Pseudoalteromonas; species Pseudoalteromonas sp. JSTW. The sequence continues at coordinate 1,586,590 of NZ_CP058972.1, read as the reverse complement.
ATTATTACCTTTAACGCGTAAATTATACCAATACTGAATCACTACAACGCGGCTACATGTCCCTTAAAATGTATTTATAAGTAGAGTTATAGAGTTAAATACGCTCTTTTAAACTAAATTTTCTTACACGATTTAGGAGCTAAAAATAAGGTGTATTTTTTGGGGAAAACGAAAAAAGGCGCTTTAAAAGCGCCTTGCTGTCAAGAATGTGCTTAAACATGTCTTGATCTTAATACATATCCTTATAAGGATTCGATTTGTTGAACGCTATCGCTTTGTCAAAACCTGGGATAGTCATCGATTCTTCATTAATAACAATGTCGTTTTCATCAATTAAACCATCACCAAAACGATAAATAAGCTCATAATGGCCTAAGTCGGCTTGTTGCTTATATTCATTTTGTGCTTGTGCAACATGGGTATTGCGGTCTTGGTACTGAGCCATTTTTGCATCGCCATGACGCTTTGTCAGCATTTGCATTGTCACGTTTGGCGACAGCACTGTGGCGGTTGCATTATTACCACCAAACCCTTTTGAGTTTATAAAAGCGATATCCATTGCATCACATTGATAGTGCGCTGTGCGAATATCTAAATGCTGGCTGTAAACATCATCGGCCACTTTATCAATAGTGGTAATACCCGGCATAATATTATGACTAAACACGCCTAACGCCATGGCAAGTTGATCACCACTTGCCGGTGCAATTGTGTGGCCAACATACGCTTTTGGCGCAGCCACTTTCCAACTATCAATCGCAAATGTTTCAGCTACTTTATGATAAATAAGAGACTCTGTTACACGATTTTGAGGTGTGCTAGAACCATGCGCTAAAATAAAGCTGCGTTTTTGTACGGCTTCTTGACCAACAATACTGCTGGCAAGCGCGACCGATTTAGCCATTGTAATATAGTTACCTGGGCCCGGTGCTGTAATTGACTTTTTAATACCGTCGGCATTTACAAATACATCGGCAACAGAGCCTTGAATATCAGCACCGAGTTCGAGTGCAAGCGCATCATCCATTAAAATTGCCACCTGTGCGCCTTCACCAATAGTAAAACCGCAGTTTTCACCAAATGGACGACTGGTACGTCGATGATCTACCACATCGGTATTATCAAGACGTTTTAGGCCTTCTTCGTTAGCAAGTGCGCTCATATTACCAAAGCCTTCGACAATTTCAGGCGTAATGGCGCATTCAACAGATGCAACAATCGCAACGCGGGTGCGACCAGCTTGAATATCGTTAACAGCAGCGCGTAGGTTGTATAAAAAGGTGGCACATGCGCCCGATGTGGTGAACGTTGTTCCAACATTACCGGTCACATACGCATTAATGAAATCAGTCGACATGGTATTTAAGCCAAGTGCTAATTGTTTGGTGCTTACGCGGTCGCCCTGTTGTCTCGCACGAATTAAGCCACCAAACCCTTCGTCATCCACTTGCCCTGCTACCGAGGCCGAATATGTACCAATTTGATCAGGCTCAACACTATTCATAACATGCTGCCATGCAAGCCCTGTAGAGCGAATGGCATCGGTTGCCGCAAAAATGGTCGCTTGTAGGCCTCGTGGTTGGTAACGACTGTTATACATGGTCGCTGGATCAAAACCTGTAGGTAATTGACCCGCGGCTTTAATCGGGTTGTCACGGGTGCTGTCGTGCTTAATAGCAAGGTCGGCACTAATGGTTACTTTTACTTTTTTATCGCTGAGATCTTCAACCTGCCAACTTGCAGGTACTGGCGTTGGTAAATCACGACGACGAGTTTCAAACACAATTTGCTGCTCGTCAGACGCTGTCAGCGTCATTTTTTGTTGCCACGGAGTTGCATCAACGTCAAAGTGATTTTTTTCAATTTTACGGATTAGCGTACCTGCTAATACTTGTTCGCCGAATTGTGCTTCAATATCAGCTTCGTTAATAACGTTGCCTTCAGCATCTTTTAAAACGCCGTCGGTCAGTGTTACTAAATTCATTAACGTCGCTAAGCCTAAAAATGTCTCCTGACGGGCTGTTGCATCTAAGCTGTCTAACACGATACGACGATAACCTTGATGAAAAGAAGTGCGGCCAGCGGCATTAATACCACCCATACCAACAATAACGGGTAATGCTGTCATAAATAACCTTGAGAAACGTGTTACGAGAATTACTTAAGTTTAAATGGATTAACTAGGTAGCCTTGTGCTTTAATAGCCAAATAACATGCATAATAGGCCAAAACCAACTGGTCGGAGCAATAAAAGTGACACACGGTAAACATGCAAACGCCATCGAAATTAGTATTTTAGTGTACCCTCACCTACTCATTACAAGTCTTACTCTACCTATAGAAATGCTTAGGGCGGGTGAAGCTTTTGCGAAAAGTCATCACCGGTACGATGAATTTACCCCGCTTAATATCAATTTAGTTGCCAGCACAGTAAAACCGATTGCAAACAGAACGGGGCTTGCCATTATGCCCGACAGCGACCCCGACACAGCGCCATATAGCGATTTAATTATTGTTCCAGGTATTTGGCGTAACCCTCGACCTGTGGTGAGTAAACATCCTCGCCTTGTTAATTGGCTCGCTGATTCGTGGCTGCAAGGGAGCCATATAGTGGGCGTAGGCACAGGTAATTGCTTAGTAGCAGAAGCAGGTTTATTAAACGGTCACCCAGCCACAACGCATTGGCATTATGCTGAACAATTTAAACGAGATTACCCTAATGTACAGTTAAAGCCTGACTTCTTTATTACCCAGTCTGAGCGTATGTATACCGTTGCCAGTTTGAATGCCTTAGCCGATGTCATTGTGCATATAATTAGCCAGTATTATGGCCGAGAAGCCGCACAACATGTAGAGCGTAACTTCTCCCATGAAATTCGAAAACCTTACGAAGATCAGCGTTATTTAGAAGGTGCTGTTGATAAACACCCAGACGAATTAATTGCACAGATCCAGTTTTGGCTTAAAAACAATCTAACATCTGAGCTCACCTTACAGGAAATTGCAGCCCAATTTAGTTTAAGCTATCGAACGTTTACCCGACGTTTTCGCCAAGCCACCAGCCAAACTCCGATTGAATATTGGCAGCAGTTACGTGTACAAAGCGCGAAAGAATTACTCGCCTCTTCTAATTTATCAATCCAAGAGGTGGCACTTGAAGTTGGCTATAATGACCAAGGACATTTAACCCGTGTATTTAAGAAAGTACTGTCGCAAACACCCAGTGAATATAGAACAGTGGTAAGACGTAAGCTATTTGGTTAACGCTATTCGATACCATAAAACAACGCTTCAAAAGCCAACTCATACCATTTTGCTTAATTAAGTGAATAATTTTTGAGCGAATAATACCATTCCGCATAAAGGTTAAATCAACTTTATCCATTCCCGATTACACATCTTCATCACTCGCTCCGGTATTGAAATAAAGTGATTCCATGCTTTTGAAACTTCATCAACAATTTCGTCATAACCCGAAAACACTCTATTGGATAAACAGTGTTGTCGTATCCAGCTCCATACTTGCTCTATTGGGTTTAACTCTGGTGAATAAGGAGGGAGCTTTATTAGCGTGAGGTTGTTAAATTCTGCGGCTGTATCGTATGTGTGCCAGCCTGCGCCATCTATTATCACGACAGCATGTCTGCCAACTGGTGTAGCTTGTGATATCTGACTCAGGTGCTGCGTCATTGCTTCTTTATTGACGAATGGGCTTACTAGCGCTTCTGTTTGGCCTGTGGCAGGACATACCGCACCAAATAAATATCCATAGTCAAACTGCTGTTGTTTTACTATCCGTGGCCGAGTGCCTGTTTCAGCCCAAATGCGCGTAGTCGGATTTTGCTGGCCAAATCGTGCTTCGTCCTGAAACCATACGTCGATACGGTCAAGTGGAAGGTGTCCGGGTGTGTGAAGGATCGTTTCCAGTTGGAAGTTTTTTAAAAGCTTCTTGGCTTTTTAATGAGTGTTTAGGGTGTTTCGAACGGCTTGTGATCCAACTAAAGCCAAGCTGCTTGAGTATTTTATAAGTATGATTTAAGTGATAATGAACACCAAATTCAGTGCTAATGTAATGCACAATGTCTTCACCGGTAAGCCGGCCACCTTGAAGTTCTGTGTTCGTGCGTTTTATAAATTCAGACAGTTGCTCAAGTTGTGACTGTTGTAATCTAGATGGACGCCCTTGTATAGGCTTATTGTCTAAGCCATACAGCCCCTGTTCTAGGTAACTAGAAACCCATTTATTAACACTACTTCGTGCTATGTTAAGACGTTTTGCAATATCAGTTCTGCTATTCCCCTCATAAAATAATGACACTGCGAGTAATCGTATGCGTTTTCGTGCATTTGGTTCTTTTCGTGAAAGCGCTAAAAGCTGTTCAGCTATGTTTTGGTTCAATGTTATTAACCGGTGATTTTATATAGCCTATATTAGATCAGATATTTAAGCGGAATGGTATAAAACTTCGTTTGATAACAAGGCAAAAATTTAGTTATTTAGTTATTCTCGGCAATTGCTCCTGCATTGCTCTACCACCTGCATCCACGCAGTCGTAAATCAGACATTTTTAACGTAGGTAACGACCAGTTTAATCACTCGAAAGGATTTAATATTAATGAAAATGGGAATAGGTAGTGTAGGCGACGCATTTTTAATTATTGAGACAAACTAACTTAATTGGAAGCAAGCTCTTTGCTGAATATAATTTTGCTCTTGTGCGGGTTACCCCTGTCTTCATAACCCGCTATGGTATAGCCATTTTTTATCAACAGACTTAGCATCGCAGGAAAACGATTCATTGATTTCACATTAATTGCATCGTAATTATGCTCTTTCACCCACATTTCTTGTGCTGCTAATAAAGCTTGAGCAATTCCCATCCCTCGGCACTTTGGCAACACGGCACCAAGCCAACTATAAAAGGTATTATTATCTAACCCATAACCGAGCTTATACGCGACAGGCTCATTATCAATATACGCTACTAAAACAAGATGCTCACGACCAGCCAACTTTGCGTGTAATTTACTTAGCGTATTTCTGCCATCAAACTCAGGAATTTGGCTATCTACAAGTAATAAATCTTGTAAAGTAGCTGATTTTATTGAGTAACAAGTTGTCATTACATTTTTCCTACTCAAAATCTAAATTCAAATTGATCTGACTCCAAAAAGGATCCTACTTTATCGGGGTCAGATCAAATATCTAATGTTTGATTTCTAATTTCTAAAACTATTTTTCTTTCCGATAATACAATTTTGAATAGCGTTTTACTTGTGCGTGAACACCCCGGCCTAAACTTTTAAACTTCGCTTCCAGTACATCAACACCGTATAAAATAACCACAACCAATACCGAAAGCTTAATTGCGGCCATAAGGTTATCAGTGGCAATTACGACACCGATAGACGCTAATACCCAAATGGTTGCAGCTGAAGTAACACCGACCACTGCGCCATCTTTTGCCAGCATGACGCCGGCACCTAAAAAGCCAATACCTGTAATTATTTGCCCAACTACACGGGAGTGGTCAATTACATCACCATGTAACATAAATGCGGTGGCTAAGAATAAATAGGTCCCTAGAACAATAAGCGCCGAGGTGCGAATACCCACTGGCTTTCCGCGCAATTGGCGCTCCATACCAATGATCGCACCACAAAATGCGGCACTACCAATTGCAGACCAAGAGTAAGGGGCAATATCAAATAGACTATTCAGTGTCACTGTACTTCCAAATATTTGAATTAATAATTATAAAGAAAACGCCATCGCGGTGCTTAACCGCAATGATCCAAAGCTAGCCATTTTACTAAAATCGGCTTTTGCTATTGGCACATGTTGGCAATCAATGGCGAGTTGCTTTTTGTCTTCACAAAATGGGTCATGAACATATAAGCAATGCTCATCCACATGCGTTACGCACACCCAATGTGGTGATTTTTTACCATCAAAGCGATATGTACTAATGAGTAAAACCACCGCTTTACCCGCCGCCAGCCATGTTTCAATATCGTTAAGGGTTAGTTCTTGATAGCGTACAGGCATTTTCGCAACGATAGCTTCAGCAACAAATTGGTTATGCACTGTGTGTAAAATTGCTTTTTTCTTTTCACTTCTTACACCATCAATAAACAATGATTCACGGGTATTTAAAACAACATCAGCCTTAAATCCACGTTTCATCGCTGCAAGTGCTAAACCCAGCGGATGGCAGCCACCGTGACCCGAGGTCATAAAAATGGTGGTTGCCTCACGCCAAATATCAAGTTCTTTTAATTGGCTCATTGGCGTATTATTAAGCGACGACATAGCCATTAGTAATGCCGCGGGACCACAGGTAAATTCAGTGGTTTGTTGATACCACGGTGTGTGTTTATCAGCATTAAAGGCAGTATTACGACGAATCGTTTTTTGCATTCGTAGCGCATCACTGTGATCATCATAATAATCACTGTAATGACCAAACACATGATAGCCATGCTTTTCGTATAAACGAATTGCGGCCTGATTATTGACTGCAACCTCTAGTCGCATAAAACTACGACCTCGTTTTACAGTCTCGTTTTCAAGAGCAATTAGCAGCTGCGAAGCCACCCCTTTACCTTGTTGGCTCGCAAGGACGGCCAATGAGTACAACCGCGCTAACCGCGTGCCCTTATGACACCACACAAGGCCATAACCGACCAATTCACTGTTAACTTCAGCAACCATTAACAAACCATGGTTTGCTGAAAGCCAGCGCTTTAAGCTGCGACTGCTTAATCTATCTTGACTAAAGCTTTGCTCTTCAATGGCAACAAGTGCCGCCAAATCCGATACTTTCGCAAACCGGATTTGGCAATGTGATGTCTTCATTTAACCTCGGCCTCGTGCTTCAAGGCGTTGCTTAAATTCGTCCATAATGATCATATAAAGCTCATCGCCAAGGTAGGCATCTTCTACTTTGTGATCAATGCTTGGGTTATCGTTTACTTCAAGTACGTACGCGCGCCCTTGATGTTCTTTTACATCAACGCCATACAAACCTTTACCCACTGTTTTACAGGCTTTTAATGCCGCATCTAATACCACTTTCGGTAACTCAAAAGTCGGGAGAGTTTCAAATCCACCTGAAAAAAAGCGTTTTGCATCATGGTTGTAAATTTGCCAATGATTACGCGCCATTAAATAACGACACGCATAAATCGCGCGACCATTTAACACCCCTACACGCCAGTCATACTCTGTGTACATATACTCTTGTGCTAGCACTAGCGCACTGAACTCAAAAAGCTCCGAGAGTTTTGCAATCAGCTCTTCACGGTTCTGAACTTTAAACACCCCTTTAGAGAATGACCCCTCTGGCATCTTTAGTACTAATGGGTACGTAAAGTTTGTTTCTAAGTTTTCAATGGTGTCTGTTGATGTATCAGCTACCACATGTGTTTTTAAGCTTGGCACTTTTTGATAATTAAAGGCATCGTGTAAGTACACTTTATTACAGCAGCGTAAAATTGACTCTGCGTCATCAATTACCACAAGCCCTAAGCTTTGTGCTTTACTTGCTAATCGATAAGTTGGGTGGTCAATCGCCGTTGTTTGACGAATAAATAGTGCGTCGTATTGCGCAATACTGGTAATTTCATCAAAAGTCAGTGCTTGTGCATAAATGCCATGCTTAGCTGCCGCTTTAATAAATTTTGCAATGGCGTCTTTATCACTGGGTGGTACTTTTTCTTGGTGATCAACCAAAATCGCCATATCCCAGCGGTAACGGCGTTTTTTATCGTGAATACGCCAGACAGATTCTGTGAAGCTGCTTAACTGTTTTACAAATTCGGCAAACGCGTCGTCATCAAGCGCCGCAATAGCACCTTGTTTCACTACACCTTGCTCGTCACACACCAGTATTGGCGCAGGGTATTGTGAAAACAATGCTTTAGTTGCTTTAATATCGTCTTCGCAATGTGTTTGCCCAAAAAATACGGTGCGACCTTGTAATTGCATGTGGCGAGAGCTGTGCTCATCTGAACGTAATGCATTAATGGTTTTTACGCTGGGTAATACTTGGTGCTGTCTTGCTTCTGCAAGTAAAGAACAATAGTAACCCTTACTTAAATACTGTCCTGTATCGCACAGATTTAAAATACGTGTTTTGGGTTCGTTATGTTTTGGGTAATCACGTAGGTAAGTATCAAAAGTGATCACATTTTCAAAGTTTTGAGCAATACGCTGCTCGTTGTTATCAACCACAATCAAGGTTTTAAACACGACTTTTCCTATAATAAGTCTTTAATAATGAAAAAACACCCAACCAATTAAGTGAATGCATGAGGCTAAAATTCACTCAACTAGATGGGTGCTTATGATACCAACCCGCAATAATGCAAAATCATTTAGATTGATTAAGCGTGTGGGTATAAGCGCTAAGCTTGATGTGATTTATAGAGTGTTTTGCGAGGAGTTACCAACGAGATATTTTTCACTTAAAGATGAAATTTACTAATTAAAAATCAGTGTGTTTAAATTAACTTATCAATGGTATAAAACTGCTTTTTGTCGCCTATGACAAGTTCGACTTCGTCATCCACTTTTTTACCAAGCAATTTTTTACCTAAAGGTGCTTCGCGAGTCACAACATAAATCGTGTGCTCTTTAACTGTCACTGATAAGCCACCAGAACTTGGACCAATAAAGAACCATTTTTGCTGGTCTTGATCATCAATAAGAGAGACCAATGCCCCTTCGCGAACTTTCGGAAATTCTGTTTCTTTGAATACCGTATTAAACGCTTGAATATCACGGTAACATTCATTCACTCGTTCAGCTTGACCTTGAGCTAAATAGGCCGCCTCTAATCCTAGGGTGTCGTATTGAGTTTCGGCCACACTTTCTTCATGGGTGGCAGCATCATGAGCCGCTTTTGCCGCTTCTTTAGCACGGTGTAATTGCGATTCTAAGGCGAAACGAAGGTGTTCTATAACGTGTGTTTTATTCATATCAAAGCAGCTAAAACGTAAAATGCGCATTCTACCCTGTTTTACGATTTTTGTAACTGAACTGATATGGTTTGAATATGTTAGCAATAGCTCATTAGCTTATCTGATTGGTGCTTTATATTGCGCGTGCTAAGTTTAAAAAAGCGCAGGGTTAATCATGATTAACCCTGCGCAAGTGTGGTTAAGGCATATCAATGTAAGCTTGGGTTTTATCATCTAAAGTTTGCGTGTAATTATCGCTACTCAGACCCAATAACTGCGGTAACGTGGCAGCAATACAAATTGATGAAAATGTTCCCACCACAATGCCGACAAATAAGGCAATCGCGAACCCGGTTAATGCAGCACCGGCTAACAGCCATATACATGCGATGGTCGCAAGTGTTGTACCTGAGGTAATTAATGTGCGAGTGAGTGTAGAGCGTATTGCATCGTTGATCACCACATGAGTATCAATGCGCTGACTACCTGATTGAATACGTAAAAGCTCCCTGACTCTGTCGCCAACAATGATTGAGTCATTTAATGAGTAACCAATAATTGCTAATAAACTCGCCAGCACGGTTAAATTAAACTCAAGCCCTAATAACGAAAACAAACCTAGCACCAAAATTAAGTCATGTAATAGTGCGACCACTGAGCCCACAGCCAGTCGCCATTCAAAACGCACGGCTAAATACACCATAATTGCGATAAGTGCGGCAAAAAGTGCTAAACAACCTTGCTCAAATAACTCATCACCCACTTGAGACCCTAAAAATGAAGTTGAAAGCACTTTAAAGTCAATGCCTTGCTGGCTAAGCTCTGCCTGCCAATTAGCCGTTGTATTAAGGTCTGGGGCTTGTCTTAAAACAAAGTGATGATCGCCTGCTTTGCTTATTATTAGTTTATCGACGACCTCAGGGCTTAACTTTGCTGTTAAGTCTGCAATCGAGGTAACCGATTCGGTGCTAATATCTGTGATATAGCCCCCTGTAAAATCAAGTCCAAAGTTTAACCCTTTAGCCGATAACACCCCAAGGCTACTTATCACTAGCGCACAGCTTAGAAGTAATCCTAAAACGCGCGCTTTACTTGCTGCTGTTAATGTAGACCAGCTCATGCTTTTGCCCCCGCTAAATTCGTTAATTTAATATACAGTGTTTGGCTAAGTGCTTTTGAAATATACACACCGGTGAACACACTGGTGAGTAAGCCAAGTGCTAACGTAATGGCAAATCCTTTGACGGGGCCATACCCGACTGCATACAAAATAATCGCCGTAATCATGGTTGTTACGTTTGCGTCAAAAATGGTGGAAAATGCTTGATTATAACCCTGCTCAATGGCTTGATAGGTGGGTCTACCTTTGCGTTTTTCTTCTTTAATACGCTCGAAAATAATCACATTAGTATCAACGGCCATACCTATGGTCAACACTAAGCCCGCAATGCCAGGTAGCGTGAGTACAACGCCCGGTAATAATGACATTAACCCCACTAGTGCCGTTAAATTAAGTAATAAAGCAATATTGGCAATAAGCCCTAAGCGGCGATACCACAGCGCCATAAAAGCAAGAGTAATGCCTATACCCAGCATTAATGCAGCAAGGCCATGCTCAATATTCTCAGCACCTAAGCTTGGCCCTATCGTTTGCTCTTGAACTATTGTAACGGGTGCTGTGAGCGAACCTGCACGCAATAACAATGCTAAATCGTAGGCCGCTTGTGGGCTTTTCATATTGGTGATACTAAAACGTGAACTTAAATGTTGAGCAATATTGGCGATATTAATCACTTCACTTTTTTTAATCACTTCGCCGTTGGCGTTTCGCGAATACTCTGAGTAAACAGTGGCCATGGGTTTACCAATGTTGCGTTTTGAAAAAGCAGACATTGCATCGCCACCTTGCGAATCTAAACTCAACTGAACAAGCGGTTTCCCCCACTCATCTTTGCCCACATTAGCGTTATTAATATGGTCCCCCGAAAAAATAGCGACAGGGTTAAGGTTAACAACTCCGCCACCTTGTACATTAAAGGCTTTGCCACCTACTTCAACAACCTGATAAAAATCAAGGGTTGCTGTCGCACCAATGATCCGCTTTGCCTCTGCGGGGTCTTGCACACCGGGTAACTCTATGCGGATACGCTGCTTGCCTTGTCTCTGTGTTACCGCTTCAGTAATACCGAGCTCTTCAATACGTCCTCGTAATGTTGTTAAGCTCTGCGCCATCACTTGTTTATCAAACTCACTGCGGCTTTGCTCATCAAAATGCAAAAACGCCGTGGTTAAATTATTACTGGTTGATTTAGTTTGCACGAGGCCTTTAAATTGCGCTTGTAACGTGGCGACTAAGCCAGCCAGGTTATTTTCAGCACTGGGTAAAACGTGCAGTTCAATGCCGCCTTTCACTTCACTGGCACGAATGCCGCGTACTTTCTCTTTGCGAAGTACTAACTTAGTTTGTTGATAGACACTACTTAGGTGCTCTTGCATCGCTTTATCTAAATCAACATCAAGCACGAATAGCACGCCACCGTTTAAATCTAGCCCGAGCTTTATTGGCGATAAGCCTAACTGCTGTAACCATTGAGGGCTTGTGGCATGCTCAACAATTTTGCTATTTAAGGTGGGGTACGCTGTTTTAATAAAGCTCAGCGCATTGGCACTTTGTGTTGGCTCATTTAATAAAATAGCCAACTGATTAGCTGAATCATTCGCTTTGTCTACCTTAAAACCCTGTTGATTTAGCGAATTAGTCACCATTTGCAGTGATACAACCTGTTCAGGTTGCTCGATGTGTAACCACGATTTATTTGGGTATAAATTAGGTAACGCACTGATAGCTAATAAAATACAGGCAGCTATCATAGCGGCATAGCTCATTTTTAGTCGACGCCAAAACGTCGGCTTTTGTTTCTTTGACATACAAGACTTCCTTCCGACTCTATTAAGCCGGTAAAATTAATTCCTAAAATAAAAAAATGACGAAGGAAGTCGTTTAGCTGTGGTATGTAGCGCGGGCTTTATAAATAAGATTAGCGTCTTTCCAGCCACTAATACGTGATTTTCGCGCACTCGTAATAGCAAACCAAGGAACAGTCTGTGCTCTTTTAGGAGGTGCTAAGAAATGTGCTTTACCCCAGTTTTCAGCGAAAAACTCAATCAATAACTCATAATCAGGATCTACCTGACTATGGTAAAGAAATAAGGATGAATTACTGGCTGTAAGTCGGGGTAATAAAGTATCAAAACCCGACTTTTCTAAAGGCTTTGGATGAACAATAACCTGTTTATGGGCAATGATAGGGGGTTTAGTTAACTCAAGCTGATAAAATTTAGTGGCAACCAGTGGCGAATCAGTCGAAGGCGCAGCTAAGCTCTGTGCACTAAAAAGCACAGTAAATAGCAATATAATGACTGAAAAAAACCGTAACAAAGAGAAACCAATAAATTAAGCGGATAACCCCTCTATAATGAGGGTTAAAAAATAAAAAACAAGTCATTAAACACATAAAAGCGAGCCTAAAGAGGCTCGCGTTTTAGTGTCAACTTACTGCGTTGTTATCACACGTCTAATGATGACATATCAATGACAAAACGTGAGGCCATATCACCTTGTTTTAATTTATCGAAGGCATCATTAATTTCGTCCATTTTGATCATTTCAACTTCCGGAAGAATATTATGTAAGGCACAGAAATCTAAGATCTCTTGTGTTTGCGCTATCCCTCCAATCAATGAACCGGCAACACGACGGCGCCCCAATAACATTGGAACTGAGTTTGACTCAGCAAGCTCACCCACTTGACCAACCAAGACTTGCGTACCATCAATATCAAGTAATGGCATGTAAGGTGTAAAGTCATGCTTTACAGGTATGGTATTTATAATGAGATCAAATTGATTAGCATGTGCTTGCATCGCCGCTTCGTCGCTTGAGACTAATAACTCTTTTGCGCCATACGATAGCACCTGCTGTTTTTTCTTATCGCTACGGCTAATAGCCGTCACATGTGCGCCCATTGCCGCTGCAATTTTAATTGCCATGTGGCCTAAACCACCTAAGCCGATTACAGCCACACGACTGCCCGGACCCACATTCCAAGTACGAAGTGGTGAATAGGTTGTGATACCTGCACATAAAATAGGTGCGCATTTAGCTAAATCTAAACCTTTTGGTACACGTAATACAAACTCTTCACGCACCACGATGTGTTTTGAATAGCCGCCTTGGGTTAATTCACCGCTAATTCGGTCTTGACCAGAATAAGTGCCAACCATGCCTTCACGGCAAAACTGCTCTTCACCCTGATGACATTGGTCACAACTCAGGCAACTATCAACCATGCAACCTACCGCAACATGATCGCCTACTTTGTACTTAGTAACGCCGCTGCCTACTTCAAGAACACGGCCTACAATTTCATGACCTGGCACAACGGGGTACTGAGTCCATCCCCAATCATTTTCTGCAGTGTGTAAATCTGAATGACACACACCACAATAAAGGATTTCAATCGAGACATCTTCGTCACGAAGTGCACGACGTTCAAAATGATACGGCTCTAAAGGTTTTTCTGAGGCATGTGCTGCATAACCAATGGTTTTCATGATTACTCCTTTACTTTCTTCGTGTTTACGTTTGTATTTAACTACATGTTAATGCTCTCATGTATACTGTCACCAGTATAGAGGTAAAGCTGCATTTTCACTTTCCTAAAATACCGATATGTTTGCCTATTTTTATTAAATTAATTCTAAGAGACCCCCATGCGTGGAATGAGCCGTCGAGAACAGGTTACAAAATCCCCTGATGCTATGAATTTGTCACAAAGCATTAAAACACTGTGGCCCTATTTAATGACGTTTAAAGGAAGAGTTACTTTAGCAGTATTAGCACTGATTGCTGCTAAAGGCGCGACATTATTGATGCCTTGGGCTCTAAAAGAAATTATCGACGCCGTTGATGCCAATATTCACCCTATTTTAAGTGTGCCTGTTGCCCTATTAGTGGCCTATGGTTTACTTCGTTTTGCGAGTGTGTTTTTTGGCGAAATACGTGATGCCCTTTTTGGACGCGTAACAGAACACGCAATGCGTCATATCGGTCTAAAAGTGTTTAAACATTTACATAACCTCGAATTGGCTTTTCATTTAGACAGACAAACCGGCGGTATTAGTCGCGACATTGAGCGAGGCACCAATGGACTTAGCTTTTTAATGCGCTTTTTAATGTTTAATATTGTGCCCACTTTATTTGAAATTATGACTGTGGCGATTATTTTTGCCACCCTATTCTCTGCGTGGTTTGCTTTAGTGACCCTCGTGGCCGTTGCAACTTATATTGTCTTTACTGTTGTTGTCACTCAGTGGCGCAACCGATTTATTCGTGAAGCAAATGCTGCTGATAATAATTCGAATACCCGTGCAATCGACAGTTTACTTAATTACGAAACAGTAAAATATTTTAATAATGAACAGTTTGAAGCAAACACCTACGACAGTTTTCTCGCTAAATGGGAACAAGCGCGACTTAAAAACCGCATGTCGTTGCTTGCGCTTAATTCAGGACAAGCACTTATTATTGCTGCGGCCATAACGGCACTAATGTGGCTGGGCGCCAGCGATGTTGTCAATAAAAAGTTGAGTATTGGTGAGCTGGTCATGATTAATGCCTACATGATTCAGTTATTTTTACCGCTCAACTTTTTAGGCTTTGTGTACCGAGAAATCCGCCGTGCACTCACCGACCTCGAAAACATGCTCGGGCTTTTAAATAGAAAAGCAGCAATAAGCGATGATACACATGCCACACCGCTGAAATTACACAACGCAGCTATTCGCTTCGACAATGTGTCATTTAGTTACGACAAGCAACGCCCTATCTTAAAGCAATTAAGCTTTGAGGTAGCAGCTGGCAGTAAAGTCGCCATTGTGGGTGCCAGTGGAGCTGGTAAAAGTACCTTAAGCCGCCTGCTTTATCGGTTTTATGATGTCGATGCAGGAAACATTTATATTGATGACCAAGCAATTAATACGGTTACTCTAGAAAGTTTACGACAAGCAATTGCTATTGTGCCGCAAGACACCGTGTTATTTAACACCACAATTCGCGATAACATAGCTTACGGTAACCCCCAAGCAAGCGAGGCTGAGATTGATCACGCGATCTCACTTGCGCACCTTGATAGTTTTATTGCAAGTCTTGATAAGGGCGATCAAACACTCGTTGGTGAGCGTGGTTTAAAAGTATCGGGGGGCGAAAAACAACGCATAGCTATTGCTCGCGCAATTTTGAAAGGCTCACCGATTTTAGTGTTTGATGAAGCAACCTCGGCTCTCGATTCACATTCAGAACAAGCTATTCTGAGCGCCATGCGTGAAGTGGCTAAAAAACACACCAGTCTTGTTATTGCGCACCGCTTATCAACCATTACAGATGCCGATAAAATCATTGTAATGCAAAATGGTAAAGTGGTTGAGCAGGGTCAACATCAGCAGCTCCTCGCAGCGAATGGCGAGTATGCCCGAATGTGGCAATTACAACAGAGTGAAGAATAAAAACTGTTAACTAGCGCGCTAAATGATTAGAATAGCCGCTTTAATTTTCACTAAAACAAAAAGGCAACACGCAGATGGGAAGAGCTTACCAAAATAAAAAAGATTCAATGGCTAAAACTGCGGGTGCTAAAACCAAAGTTTATTCTAAGTACGGTAAAGAAATTTATATCTGCGCTAAGAATGGCGGTGTAGACCCTGATGGCAACTTAGCGCTGCGCCGTTTAATCGAGCGCGCAAAGAAAGACCAAGTTCCTACGCATGTAATCGAGCGTGCAATCGATAAAGCCAAAGGGGGTGGCGGCGAAGATTATGTTGCGACCCGCTATGAAGGGTATGGCCCAGGCAACTGCATGATCATAGTTGACTGTTTAACAGACAATAACAAACGTACTTTTGCCGACGTACGTGTGTGCTTTACCAAAGCAAACGCCAAAATTGGCGCACAAAACTCGGTATCGCATATGTTTGACCACCTCGCTATTTTTGTATTCGATGGCGACGATGATGAAGCCGTATTAGAAGCATTGATGATGGCCGATGTCGATGTGACGGATGTTGAACTTGAAAACGGTAAAATCACTGTATTTGCACCGCACACAGAATACAACAATACGCGCACTGCACTTGAAGAAATGGGCATTAGCGACTTCGATGAAGATCTCATTGCTTTCGTACCACAAGTTGAAGCACCAATTGAAGGCGAAGACGTTGAAGTAATGGAACGTTTTTTATCAATGCTAGAAGAGTGCGACGACGTACAAAACGTTTACCACAACGCACAGTTTTAATTAACAAGGCCAACTATGTTGGCCTGAACACATGGACTTAATTTTGAATACCCTCGAAGAGTTAAAATCAGGCGCTTTACAAGGCTGTACTCGCCTGCAACTCGTAGAAGCACTGACTGATTTTCCAAAAGAAATTTACACCCTCGCCAACACATTAGAAATTCTCGATTTATCGAATAATCAATTAAGCGACCTACCTGATGATTTCCACACGCTAAAAAACTTAAAGCGTTTGTTTTTATCATTTAATCAGTTTAAGCACATTCCGAAAGTACTAAAGCAATGCCCAAATTTAATCATGGTGGCGTTTAAAGGGAATCAAATTTGCGAGTTTGCCGAGCACAGCTTACCACGCAATATCGAATGGCTAATTTTAACCGATAACCAAATCAAAGCGTTGCCTGAATCATTTGGTGAGTACAGTAAACTAAAAAAATTAGCGTTAGCCGGCAATCAGTTAACTGCCCTACCAGAGTCAATGAGTGCTTGCCACGAGCTTGAATTGGTTCGCTTAAGTGCCAATAGGCTTTCTCACATTGATAATTGGTTGCTTGAACTGCCCAAACTTGCGTGGCTTGCATTTTCGGGCAATGATTTTAATCGTTCAGATTCTCTAGAGTCTGAGCAATTTTCTGAAATTGGCTTAGATGAACTAGATGTAAAACAGCAAATTGGCCAAGGTGCCTCGGGGTTTATTCATTTAGCACAATGGCAGCAGCGCCCTATTGCCCTTAAGTTATTTAAAGGCAATATAACCAGCGATGGCTACCCGCTAGATGAGTTAAATTGTTGCTTACAAGCAAACGAGCACCCTAACCTAATCAAAGCACTTGGCTATATAAATGAGCCATCACAATTAGGTTTAGTCATGGAGCTGATTGGTGAAGGCTTCAGGAATCTCGGTTTACCTCCGTCATTTGACACTTGTACTCGCGATACCTTTGAAAATGGCTGCCAATATAGCCCTGAGTTTGTGCTAAAGGTTGTGAAACAAATGAGCAGCACACTGGCGCATTTGCACAAAAACCATGTCAGCCATGGTGACATCTATGCGCATAACAGCATGATAAACGACAACGCTGACTTACTTTTTGGCGACTTTGGCGCAGCAACCGACTTGTCAAAGTTAGTGCCGTATCAGCAGCAATGCATGCACGGCATAGAAATACGTGCGCTTGGTTATTTTATTGAAGACTTACTCACAGTCGTCAGCAACGAGAACGCCATTACCGAACAACTTGCCGCCATCGCTACAGATTGCTTACGCGTAGAAGCTATAGAGCGACCCAGCTTTAGCGAAGTATTAAACCGGTTATAAAAATAAGGCCTCGTTGAGGCTTTATTTTTGCTTTTTAAACGGAAACAACTGCTGTTTGAGCATACCTTCTGGCATGTAATCACCCACCACACCGTATTTATCAGGCCACTCGGCTTGGCCTTTTACCGCCGTGCCAAGTACGTAATCTAAAAACGAGAAGTGCGCGGCATAATTTCTATCAATAGCGGCTTTATCTGATGAATGATGCCAATGGTGAAATTGTGGTGTCACAATGATATATCTCAACCACCCAAATTTAACCCTCACATTGGCGTGATTAAATACCGCCTGAAAACCAACAATGATCACGTAAAGACTAATGACATCAGAAGGAAAACCAAGCACGAAAATAGGCGTAAGCACTAAGCTGCGAGTCACTAAAATTTCTAAAATATGCTGACGAGATCCCGCTAACCAATCCATTTCTTTTGCACTGTGATGCACAGCATGAAAACGCCAAAGCAATGGCACTTCATGATAAGCTTTATGAACAAAATACTGCATTAAATCAGCCACTAAAATAATCAAAAACAGTTGTAGAACAAACGGCATTTGCACAATAAAGCCTTGTACAGTCTCAGACACTGCCCACCCAAATGCATGGTGAACAAACTGGTTCGTTGCAAGCAGTACAAAGCCAATAATTAAATGATTAATAAAGAAATGATTTAAATCCCCTTGCCACTCAGAACGTAAAATCTTTTGCTCTTTGCGATGCGGTAATAATTTTTCAATAAGGATAAAAATAAGCGTAGAGCCAAGTAAATCAAGAATAAACCAATCAAGCCCTAAATACGGCGTGTTATCCCTAAAGTCGCCCACTTCAACGTTAGGACCACCAAACGCAATCGCCACCGTTATTAATACCCAAGCAGTTGCCCCCAGTCGTTTATTGGTATTACGGACAAAGTTCAACAGTCCTAAACTGCCTGAAATAATCAGTGCCACAAACATTAACTGACGTAAAAATTCGACACTGTAACTTTGTCGTAATTCTGGGGTGGTAAGGTATTCAGGGAAGTGAAAAGCCAATACACCTAAACACGATAACATCGCTAAAAAACAGGCAATATAGCCACTAATATTACCCTCGCCGATGTGAAACTGCTCAGCACGGAAGAGTCGCTTACAAATACGAGACATCATCTAAAATCCATTTAATAATTTGTCGCAGCATAACATAGACAATTATGCGTAAAAATGGGTAATTGAATTAGCCAACGCGACATTAAAACACGAAAGCGGAATATGTTATTTGAGCGCAGCCCACTGCAACACTAAGTAAAAAACTCGCGACGAAAGTGCGCTCTGGTAGTATGTGATACAGCAACGTTGGCATTGTTTTAAGCTGCTTAAATGTTGGCAAAAACAAGGCACTATGCGACTCAAAGCGTAAAAAAAGCTGTTTAAATTTATAAAAATAAAGCTTAATACCAACTAAATGTATAAGCACAAATGTGGTTGGGCCTAAAATCTCAACGATTGCCATTAACTCTGGGCCAGCCAGAAGTATAACGAGAACAAGCGCGATTGATTTATAAACACTGTTGCCTAATAACGATTTAAATTTTTGATACATGAACTTCCCTATTTAGGTATCGACTTCCCAATAGAAGTCTATTGAAATGCTTTATCAAACTTTTCTTGATCAAGGTATTTATCAAATGCGCCCAAAGCATTGCCAACACTGGGCTCTGTCATTAATTCTTGCATTGCAACTTCACCAACAAGACGAAATGCATTTTCCATTGCCCCTTGCCCACCGACATCAATAGCGGCTTTTGCTTGCTTTGGGCAGTCTTCGGTTAATAAGCGCGTAACTAATGCGCCAACATAGCGATTGGTATCATCGATATCTTGTTCTGTCACGTTTGAGAAAGGTTTGATAATACTGTGAGTCGACATACCCAGATAAATCCACTTGGCAAGGTTCTTACGTTCCTTACCGTTGAGTGAATCAGTTAGGCAAACAGCGAGTTGCTGCGCCTCTTGAGAAGCGAATGTATAACTAGGAAGCATTGCAAGTGCACTAAGTAGAAGCGGTAGCAGGATATTTTTCATTGTTCGTCCCTCGATGTATTTAACCATAGAATTCGACTTCAGTTTTTACACCGAATGGTAAAACAAACTCCCTGAATTCAGGATCACTTTTATCTGCTTTTGGGTATTTAAGGTTGTACATATTCTTCTTGAACATATTCAAAAATTGCTTATTTTGTAATTTATTATCCAATACCCTTACCTTAACTACATCACCCGTTTGATTGACCATCAACAAGAATAAAATTTTATCATCAGAACGTCTAAAGTCGTCTTTTGCTTGTAACAAAACGTCTTTGGGGAGAGTAAAGTCAGGATAGTTATTAGTTGTGGTTGAGCCACAGGATGCTATGAGTAAACATAGTATTGGCAATACTTTATTCATTATTTTTCCCTGAAATATCGGTAAACAACACGATACTGCGAATAAAATGTTTTTTCTAGCAAAAATCAAAAAAGCCACGATAAACGTGGCTTTGTTGGATAAAGCTTAAACTTTTACGGTTCTTTTATAAGAACTTACCTAGCGCTTTAACTTGGTCTAGCATGCGGTTTGAGAAACCCCACTCATTGTCGTACCAAGCCATCACTTTAACAAGCTTACCATCTACTTTAGTTTGCGTAGAATCGAATATTGAAGACGCTGGATTGTGGTTAAAGTCGATAGAAACAAGCGGTAATTCGTTGTACTCAAGAATACCTTGCATTGCACCTTCTGATGCGGCTTTAACTACTTCGTTGATTTCAGCGGCTGTTGTTTCACGCTTAGCAACAAATGTTAAGTCCACTAAAGACACGTTAATTGTCGGTACACGCACTGCCATACCGTCAAGTTTACCCGCAAGTTCAGGAAGTACTAAACCAACGGCTTTAGCAGCCCCTGTTTTCGTTGGGATCATTGACTGTGTCGCACTGCGCGCACGGTATAAGTCTGGGTGATAAACGTCAGATAGATTTTGATCATTTGTATAAGCATGAATGGTTGTCATGCTACCTTGCTCAATACCCACTGTGTCGTTGATTGCTTTTGCAATTGGCGCTAGACAGTTTGTTGTACACGATGCGTTTGAGATGATGTTGCTGTCAGCGTTTAATACGTCGCTGTTCACACCATGAACAACCGTCGCATCCATATCAGTACCGGGTGCAGATACGATCACTTTTTTAGCGCCCGCTTCAATGTGCTTTGCAGCAGCTTCGCGCGATGTGAATAAGCCAGTACATTCTAAAACGATATCTACGTTTAGTGCTTTCCACGGTAAGTTGGCAGGATCACGCTCTTGTGTTAGGGTAATTTCGTCGTTACCAATTAACATGGTGTTTTCAGCAAGTGTTACTTTTTGAGAAAATTGACCGTGTACTGAGTCAAATTGCGTTAAATGCGCGTTAACATTTGCTGGTGCTAAATCGTTGATGGCAACGATTTTGATTTCGTTGTTTTGAGCTGACTCATAAAGGGCACGTAATACGTTACGACCGATACGTCCATAGCCATTAATTGCAACATTAATCATTCTAATATCTCCCGTTAATTATTTTACTTCACTTGCTTGGCGAGCAAGCGCTTCAATGGCTTGCCAGTCTTTGTTTTCAATAAGTTGTTTATCTAACATCCACGTACCACCCACACAAATAACATTACTTAATGCAAGGTAGTTAGGTGCGGTTTCAAGGCTAATGCCACCTGTAGGGCAAAAAGTCACTTGCGGTAAAGGACCGCCAATTGATTTGAGCATCGCGGTGCCGCCCGCTGCTTCTGCAGGGAAGAACTTTAAGAACTTAAAGCCATGGCTTACTAACTTCATCACTTCACTGGGGGTTGCGGCACCGGGTAAAAATGGAATGTCAGACTCTTTAGCCAGTGCTAATAATTCGTCGTTTACACCTGGGCTCACCATAAAGTCAGCACCGGCTTCAACAGATGCATTAAATGTCGCTTTATCAACCACAGTACCTGTGCCTACGTATGCTTCTGGTACGGCTTCTTTCATTAGCTTTACTGCCTCTGCCGCAATCGGTGTGCGCAAGGTGATTTCTAATGCTTTTAAGCCGCCGTTATAAAGCGCGCGTGCTAGCGGTGCTGCATCTTCAAGTTTTTCGATTACAACAACCGGTACCACAGGTGCCGATGATAAAATTTTCTCAATGCTCATTGTATGTTCCTCATAGCCCAGTAACGGCGTATTATTATTCTAAACCGAAGGCGCTTGCGCCAAGGTCTGCACTACTTACTATATTTCTGAAACCTGCGAATAACTCTCGGCCTGTACCGTATGTTTGGCTCGGTTGGCTAAGTTGTAATTCACGTTTTGCTAATTCTTCATCACTTACATGCACCTTTAATACACCCGCTGGTGCATCAAGCGTTATCAAATCACCTTCGTGAATCTTAGCAATCACACCACCTTCAACCGCTTCTGGTGCTAAGTGAATGGCTGCAGGCACTTTACCTGACGCACCAGACATACGGCCGTCTGTTACGATAGCCACTTTGTAACCTTGGTCTTGTAGCGTTGCCATCACAGGTGTGAGCTTATGAAGCTCAGGCATCCCTTTTGCTTTTGGCCCTTGCTCTTTTAAAACAGCAATAAAGTCGGTGTTAAGTTCACCACGGCTGTACGCTTCTTGTAGCTCACCTTGCGAGCTGAATACTTTAGCTGGTGCAGATACAACTTGGTGCGACTCTGCAACCGCTGATACTTTAATAACCGCTTTACCCAGATTACCCGTTAATAGTTGTAAGCCACCTTGTTTGCTAAATGGATTATCAATTGGGCGTAATACTTCTTCGTCGTGTGATTTTTCTGGACATGCAACCCATTTCACTTTGCTTGGCCCTGAGCTATCCGTCATGATCACTGAAGTATCTTTATCTAGCATTGGCTCAGTTGTATAGGCCTCTAAGCCATCACCTACTATGGTTTTTACATCGTTATGTAAGTAACCTTTGCTTAATAGCTGCTTCATTAAGAAGCCCATGCCGCCAGCGGCTTGGAAATGGTTCACATCGGCTGAACCGTTCGGGTAGATACGTGTAAGCAGAGGCACAACCTCTGACAAGTCAGACATGTCTTTCCACGTCAGGATCACACCTGCCGCTTTAGCAATAGCCACTAAGTGAATCGCGTGGTTTGTAGAGCCACCTGTAGAAAGCAAGCCTACAAGACCATTAATGATCGTTTTTTCACTGACGACGTCGGCTAGACAGTTTGCATCTTTCGTTTCAATTAACTGTTTCAACATTGTTTCAACAGCATGGCCTGTTAAACCATCACGAAGCTCTGTGTAAGGGTTAATGAATGAGCTACCTGGAAGGTGAAGACCCATAATTTCCATTAACATTTGGTTAGAGTTTGCCGTGCCGTAGAATGTGCAAGTACCTGCACTATGGTATGACGCGCTTTCAGCTTCTAAAAGCTCTTCACGACTAACCAAACCTTGAGCAAACTTTTGACGAACACGGGCTTTTTCTTTGTTAGGGATGCCAGACTGCATTGGCCCTGCTGGCAAGAAATACGTAGGTAAGTGACCAAAAGATAACGCACCAATTAATAGCCCTGGGACAATCTTGTCACACACACCTAAACAGAAAACACCGTCGAACACATCATGTGATAAAGAAACCGCAGTAGACATTGCAATCACATCGCGTGAAAACAATGACAATTCCATACCATCACGACCTTGCGTAACACCGTCACACATGGCTGGTACGCCACCGGCAACTTGAGCGGTTGCATCATACTTGGTAGCAAGGTTTTTGATGATTTCAGGATAATCTTTGTAAGGCACATGCGCTGAAAGCATGTCGTTATAAGAATTGATAATCGCTAAATTAGGTTGCTCATCTGCTTTTAAACGAGCTTTGTCATCACTGCTACAGGCAGCCATAACATGGGCGATATTACCACAACCTAAACCGGCACGGACTCTTGTTTGTTTTTTTGCGTGCGCGATTCGCTCTAAATAAGCTTGGCGGGTCTCTTTACTGCGTTCGATAACGCGTTCGGTGACTTCTTGAATACGAGGATGCAACATATAAATTCGACTCATCTCTATAGTTAGAGGATAAAGGCTCAGTGACAATTAAAGACTCCACGAAAATAATTGCACTGAGCATCTTTGATTTACCCGTTCAAAGGTACGCTGACAGGCTGTCTCTCACAACCAACCTGACACCGGTGTCACTGTATTAACTCATGACTGTGACACCGGTGTCAACCCTATCTGTTAAATTTAGTTTAATTTTTTAAAATGACCAAATAATGAACAGTACTATTTTAGCTTAGTATGAATAGAATTCATGCAAAATCATGAGAAAGAGATTTATTGAATGATGACACTAATAAGAGTTAACTTATTAATAAACAATATATTAGATGTTTTATATGAACGGTTTATAGATCAAATAAAAAAGCCCGAAAAAGCGTCACTCAATTTCGGGCTACTGTGAAAAACAAGATGAAATTTATTTAATTGCTGCCGTTGACTCACGAGTAATCAATTTTGCTTCCAAAGTCACTTGATATGGTGACTCCTGTGGCTCACTAATATGGCTAATTAATTGTGTTACTGCTTGGTGTGTCATTTCTTCGACTGGTTGAGCAATGGTGGTTAAACCAGGCCAAATATGACGCGCAATGGGGGCATTATCAAACCCTGCTATCGAGATATCATCGGGTACTTTTAGCTGCATTTGTGTTGCTAATTTAAGGACCGCAGCAGCCATGTAATCATTTGATGCAAAAACAGCAGTCGGACGTGGGCTTAAATCTAAAATAGTGCGCGCACTATCAACACCTGAATGGTAACTAAAGTTACCCTCTTCGACTAAACGCTCGTTAAACTCAATGCCATTAGTAGCAAGTGCGCGACGATAACCTTTAAAGCGCTGCTCTGTCGCACTGTGATCCGGGTGACCTTTAATAAACGCAATTTCTTTGTGGCCGAGCTTAATTAAATGTTCTGTTATTTCAAAAGCACCTTGCTCATCATTACTGCGTACAGAAATAGAATCATCCTCTAGCACGGCTGATGCAACACGGGCATACGGAATTTTTTTCGATTTTAAAAATGTAACAAGTTCAGCAAAATCTGAAAATGGAGGCGTTAGAACAATCCCGTCAAGTCGTGATGTTTGAAGTAACTGTTCTATATTACTGATCAGCTCTTCACCACGTAATTCACACGGGTGAATCAACAAATTATAATTGTGTTCATGACACGCAGCTAACGCACCTGTTTGTACCCGCGTGATATAACTCTTACTTGGATTATCGTATAAGCAACCAATAATAAAACTACGGTTCTGCGCTAACCCTCGTGCGATAGGGTTTGGTGTGTAATCAAGCTCTTTAAATACTTTTAGTACTTTTTCGCGTGTAGCATCACTCACGTTTGGCTCATTATTGAGCACACGAGACACTGTTTTTTTAGAAACACCGGCGTAGCTGGCGACACTATTAATGGTTACTTTTTTCATCCGATACTCATCCAACGACACTCCTTGGTTACGCGTTACTATTTACATGTAAACACGCAGCAGCACCAACCAGTGGAATGTTGTCTTGTGTTACAAGCGTAACAGGGATTTGCGACGTATATTGCGACATAATACCTTTATCAGCAAAACGCTCAACAAATCGACTAGATAATAACCGTTGTTGCATACGAGGTAAAATCCCACCACCAATAAATACACCCCCTAAGGCGCCAAATGTAAGTGAAAGATCACCCGCAACACTGCCAATCCAATCACAGAACTGGTTAAGTGTGGCTTCGCATACTTCGCACTGGCCTGTGCTTGCCAGCTCGCTTATTTGCGCCGCATCAAGGTTTTTAGCTTCAACACCTTTAACAGCGGCCATTGCGCGATATAAATGGGCAATGCCTGGACCTGAGAAAACAGTTTCTACAGATACATGGTTTAATTGCTTTTTAAGCTCTTTAATTAACTCACGGTCAAGTTCGGTCACTGCCGCAAGCGTAATGTGCCCTGCTTCACAGCTTAATACAGCACTGCCCTGCGACGTTCTCACTAAACAAGCAGCACCAAAACCTGTACCGGGTCCCATGACAGCAATATTTGCATTGTCATCAGCTTGTCCAGCTTTCACTGCGACATTTTTTGAATCATCTAAATAAGGTGCAGCATAGGCAAAAGCAGCAAAGTCATTAATGACCTCTAATTGCGTAAAAGCAAATTCATTTTTAAGGTCGGCAACACTAAAGTGCCAACCTAAGTTAGTAAGGTGTACTTGTCCAGCTTTAATTGGACCCGCAACGGCTAAACATGCTCGCGACGGTTTTGCATACGAAATATGATTAAAATAATGTGATATGGCGCTTTCAAGTGAACCAAAATCTGCGCTTGGAAATTTAAGATTTTGCTCGATAACGAATTGATTTGTTTGTTCGTTAAAGTCTGTGATTAAGGCAAAACGCGCATTGGTGCCACCAATATCGGCAACGAGAATGGGATCAAATTCTGTGTTAGGCTGTGTGTTCATGTTGTTTTCTCTATTTGTCTAAGCTTTTTGCCGCTTATTCTTATATTTTTCAATGGCCTAGCCACTGTATTTGATAATACTTTGAGCTATCCTCTCAAAGCAGCTATCTTTAGTATTAAAAAAATGCTGCCCAAATAAATGGGCAGCCAAATACGTTTTGACAACAAAATGATAAAACAGTGACATTATGACACCGGTGTCAGCTTTGAATCAATAAAAATTTTCATTATTTACCCATGCATACGTATTTATTCACTAAAATGACAGTGTAGGTATGGATAAAAAGTAAAATAAATGCTTGCTTATTAACGTATTTCGCTTTGCTGTGTGACTCATCACAAATTGCTTGAAAAAAATAATAAATAGCCGAAAATGGCACTCACTGACACTGTAACTTGGTAACCATATGAAAGGTAAGGCTACATCATTTGACATTGCACACTATGCAGGTGTGTCTCAGTCAACCGTGTCTCGCGCACTCAGAAATAGTCCGCTGGTCAACGAAGAAACACGTCGACGAGTTCACGAGGTCGCAAAACAGCTTAATTATAAAGTAGATAAAAATGCCAGTAACTTGCGCACGCAACAAAGCAGTACCCTCGCGCTGTTACTCTTTGAAGATCCTACATCGGATGAGTCACAAATAAATCCTTTCTTTTTGGCCATGCTTGGCAGTATTACGCGTGCTTGCGCAAAAGAAGGCTACGATTTATTGGTTTCCTTTCAGTCAAGTAGCTCTGATTGGCAAGCCGACTATGAAGATAGTCACCGCGCTGATGGCCTTATATTACTTGGCTATGGCGACTACTTAGACTATCAACCCAAGTTTAGAACCTTAATTGAGCAAAACACCAAGTTTGTTTGTTGGGGAGCCAGTGTAGATAACCGCCCTGACTTAACGGTTAGCTGTGATAATTATGGTGGCGGAAAAATGGCGGCGCAGCATTTACTGGCAACCGGTCGCACCGATTGTGCTTTTATAGGTGATGCATCAGACCATAGCCCTGAATTTTTTGCTCGCTACCACGGTTTTAAAGATGCCTTTTTGGCAAAAGGGATTACTCTTAGCGAACGAAAAATGGCCAATGCAATTTCTACAGAAGAGTCAGGTTACCATGCCACTCGTTCACTGATTGCTAATAATATTCGCTTTAACTCGCTGTTTGCTGCGAGTGACTTAATTGCTATTGGTGCTATTCGGGCTTTAAAAGAAGCAAAAATCAACGTGCCCGACGATGTTCATGTTGTAGGGTTTGATAATATTGCTGTTGCGAGTTTTGTTAATCCACCGCTAACAACAGTACAGCAAGACACCACACTCGCAGGGCAAATGTTAGTTGATAACCTTTTAAAACTAATTCGAGGTGAACCGGTTGAGAACACCCTACTCCCGCCGCGTTTAATCATTCGAGGTTCAAGTATTTAAATCGCTAGATAAGGGCTCTTAAGCGAGTCAATCTCTAGCCATTTTCATTCACTGACAATTCAACCACCATTAAAATGGCTTTTTTTTCGATTTACCCAAGACTATTACCGCGAAAAAGCAGATAATTACACCTATTATGATGAAAACGCTATTAGCAAGCTTTTAAAGTTTGTAGTAGCTAAGCGCACTAAGGTGGAATTTTTTAATGGAAATTAAAGTTAATTTTCTCGACAACCTCAGACTTGAAGCCAAGTTTGATGACTTCTCTGTCATCGCAGATCAACCTATACGCTATAAAGGCGATGGTTCAGCACCAAGTCCTTTTGACTATTTCTTAGCGTCTTCTGCACTGTGCGCCGCTTATTTTATTAAAGTGTATTGTAACTCTCGTGATATCTCGACGGATGGTATTCGTGTTGCACAAAATAATATTGTTGATCCTGAGGATCGTTACAATCAAATATTTCAAATTCAAGTCGAATTACCAGAGCACCTATCCGAAAAAGATCGCACGGGTATTTTGCGCTCAGTAGAGCGTTGTACAGTAAAACGTGTTATTCAGACAGGCCCTGAATTTAAAATTGATACCGTAGAAAACATTGAAGCCGATGCGCAAGCAATGTTAATGGCAAAACCTGATGAAGATCATAATACCTTTATTTTAGGCAAAGACTTACCGCTTGAAGAAACCATCGCGAATATGACCGCGATACTCGAAGACTTAGGGATGAAAATAGAAATTTCATCTTGGCGCAATATTGTGCCAAATGTATGGTCGTTGCATATTCGTGACGCCGCATCGCCTATGTGTTTTACCAATGGTAAAGGCGCAACCAAAGAAAGCGCACTGTGCTCTGCGCTTGGTGAGTTTATAGAACGTTTAAATTGTAACTTCTTCTATAATGATCAATTTTTAGGTGAAGAAATAGCAAACAGTGCATTTGTTCATTACCCAAATGAAAAATGGTTCAGCCTAACCGACGATGACTCCCTGCCTGAAGGTATATTAGACGACTACACGCGCGACATTTATAACCCCGATGGCGAATTATGTGGCTCTCACCTAATTGATACTAATTCAGGTAATACAGCGCGCGGAATTTGCTCTATTCCTTATGTGCGCCATTCAGATGGTGAAACTGTTTATTTTCCATCAAACTTGATTGAAAATTTATTCTTAAGCAATGGTATGAGCGCGGGTAATAACTTTGCAGAAGCAAAAGTACAGTGTTTGTCAGAGATTTTTGAACGGGCCGTTAAACGCCAAATAATTGAGCAAGAAATTGCTCTTCCAGATGTACCTGACGCAGTCTTAAATAAATACCCAAGCATTGTTGCTGGCATTAAAGGCCTTGAAGAACAAGGCTTTCCTGTTGTTGTTAAAGACGCATCACTGGGTGGTCAATTTCCGGTTATGTGTGTCACGCTAATGAACCCAAAAACAGGCGGTGTATTTGCCTCGTTTGGCGCGCACCCAAGTTTTGAAGTCGCATTAGAGCGCAGCCTTACAGAGCTGTTACAAGGTAGAAGCTTTGAGGGCTTAAACGATGTTCCTAAACCGACCTTTAATAGTATGGCCGTGTCGGAGCCAGAAAATTTTGTTGAGCACTTTATTGACTCAACAGGGGTTATTTCATGGCGCTTCTTTAGTGCGAAGCATGATTTTGAGTTTATGGAGTGGGATTTCTCAGGCACAAACGAAGAAGAAACCGCGAGCTTATTCGGTATTTTAGAACGCTTAGGTAAAGAAGCCTACATTGCAGAGTTCTCAGATCTTGGTACTGCGTGTCGTATATTAGTCCCTGATTATTCTGAAGTTTACCCAGTCGAAGATTTGATTTGGGATAACACTAATAAAGCCCTAAATTTCCGTGAAGATATTTTAAATCTGCACCGTCTAACTGAAGATCAACTGGCTGATTTAGTTGAGCGATTAGAAGAAAGTGAGTTAGATAACTATATCGATATCATTACGCTAATCGGTATCGAATTTGACGAAAATACGGTATGGGGTCAATTAACAATTCTTGAGCTTAAGTTATTAATTTACCTAGCATTGGGTGATTTAGAAGCCGCTATGGAGCTAGTTGAAGCCTTTTTACAATACAACGACAATACCCTTGTTGAACGAGGTCTATTTTATCAAGCGATGCATGCAACACTGGAAGTTGCGCTTAGCGATGACCTAGAAATTGAAGATTACATTCACAACTTTACGCGTATGTTTGGTCAAGAAACCATGGACGCCGTGGTTGGCTCGATTAATGGGGATGTTATGTTTTATGGTTTAACCGAAACAAGTATGAAACTTGAAGGCTTAGACAGACATCAGCGTTTAATCGACAGCTACAAAAAGTTGCACGCAGCGCGAGCAAAAAAAGCAGGTTTATAAGGCACAATCAGACACAATCATTTTGCTGAACTGATAAATAAAAAAACCGCTGAGGGTTAAAGCTCAGCGGTTTAATTTTAATATTTAAATGCTCAATTTACTTCAAAGCATCTTCGACAACAGGGTAATGATCCCACACATGTTTATCGCTTAAAGAGCGAAGTAATTTAATGTACTCTGCATGCGTCCACGCAAGTGGTGTCGCTGAGTTCGTCCCCTCGCCTAACACATAGCCAGCTTTATTGTTACCAACACCATCCCACACTTGCTCAGGTAGCATCATGCCTTCATTAGCAAATGCTTCCATGCCTTTTACATACGTGTTTTTGATCGTGTTTTGTTTCATCGCATTTAAGCTATTGCTGGCATTTGCTGCGGCAATTTCATAGTGACCGCGTTCACCCGTGAAAAACGGCCATACTCGCCCACGCTGACCTGGGGTATTATTCCCCCCTTCTGCGTAGTTATTGCCCGTAACTTCGTCTTCGCCGTAACCATCATTACCATAACGACGGTAGCCTGGGAATGACCCTGAGCCATCAGCAAAGTTAAAGGTATAGCGCACTTGTAGGTTATCAATTAAGCTTTCGTCATCATATTCTGGAAGCGTTTTTACAATGCTTGGTGCAAGCGCATCACGAACACCGTAGCGAACCAGCTCTAAAAATCCTCCGTCCAGAATTTGCTTTTTGTCGAAGCCATCACGACCATTATTCGCATTAAGCGTGGTCGATGAGTTTGGATCTTTATCTTGGCCAATGCGAATGAAATATTCTCCATCGGCATTGTCTGATTTTAGGTTACCTTGCGTGGTAAACATGGTGCTTTCGATTTCACTATTGTATTGCTTAGCGGTTTCTAAGTAACGCACTGCGTTTTTAGTATCACCTGCTTTTCTGGCAATATCAGCAGCAGTAACTAGGCCCGCTACAACAGCAGCAGTCGTAGAAGGAGAGTAACCGTTTTGTTCTTCCCAGCGCTCTTGCTGCGTTGCGGGTGGGGTGATTTGTGTATCATTCCACAGAATCTTTGCAAGGCCACCATCTACCAAAAAGTCAGCCGCTGGTTTGAGCATTTTGCCATACCACTGTGTTAACTCTTGGTCGCTAAGTACGTCGGCTTGATGAAGTTTCCATGCAAGCATAATTGGCATAGCCGTTTGGTCAAGTTGCACACCAACCCATTCAAGTTCACCATCAACGTGTGTTTTTTGTAAAAACCAACCAGTGTCTCCCCCGTTACCAGGAGTACGAGCGGTAACTTGTACTTTTTCTAAATATTCAAAGGCTGTCTTAGCTGTTTTAGTATCGCCCATGGCCATAAACGCCATAGCCACCTGATAAAAGTCACGTACCCAGACTGCTTTATAGCCTGTAGAACCTGTTTTAGCTGAGACCGTTTCACCCCATGGGTTTGATAACGACGCAATTAGTGCCCCCGCATGCGTTTTATCTTCTTGCGCCTTTAATACCATGGCACTGGTATAAAGTAATTTGCCATTATCAGCGGTACTACTAGTTAATGTGCTAAGGGGCTCAAGGCTTGCTAAGTAATCTTGCCAACCAATTGCATCACCTTTACCGTTATAGGCATCTAGTAACTTTTGGTAACCTTGACTTAAGCTTGCTTGACCTTCTTTTAGGCTCGCAGCTTCTGATTGACCAAAACTTAGTGCTAAATCGAATGTTGTATTAGTTGAAATATCACCCAGTTCAGCAAGTAAACTAACGTTACCCGATTGCTCACCGGTATTTTGGTACGTTGTGCCAAGTGATTGCGACATTTTAAGTTCTTTTAAACCGTCACTTATGCCAGTAAAACCAACCGTTGCCTGTTTGAATGGCTGACTAGCTTGCAGTGATAAGAAATTATCGTCTTGCCATGCGACTAAGCCTTTATCAGTTACTTTAGCAAAATCGTCTAGGCCGTTATTATCAATATAAGGGTTCACATTCACATAGGCTTTAACGCCTTCTAAATCGGTATTAAATACGCTGCGTACAAACAGGGTTTGACCGTTTGGATCAGTGAAAATATGCTTTTCTAAAGAGAAACGACCTTGCTTATCTTTGCTTACCACTTTATAGGCAAGTGAAAGTGGCCGACCTGCTTCATCTTTGTATAGATAATCAATGCTGACATCAAGATCATCATTTTCTGTCACAGTAAAATCTTTGCCTACCACAACAAATTGCATATCTTTAATTTGTGCTTGGTGAATAAGACCAAACATGGTTTCAGTGATCATGCCTTTGGCAATTGAAAACCACACTTTTGACACTTTACCAGTCGCAGCTGAATCATCATAATGACCCGCTTTATATTGCTCATAGGATGTGCCAATACCTGTTTTACCTGAATAAGCCCAAAATGGCTCAACACCGGGCGCGCCCGGGGCTGAAATCTGCGTTAACGCTGTTGTTGATACAGATTGCTCAGAGCTACAAGCCGTTAAACCTAAAGCAATAAAACTTGCCGTAATAAGATTAATTTTTTTCATTGTGTGTCCTTATTATTGTTGCTTAACGCGAAGTACAGCGAACGCTGCCAGTACGAGCGACACAGCACCTAGCACTAACGCATAAATGGGTTGGTTATCGAAGAAGTGGCGTAAAATCAAGCCTAAAACACTCGCCGCAAGTAACTGTGGGATAACGATAAAAAAGTTGAAAATCCCCATGTATACCCCCATTTTTTTAGTGGGTACAGAGGTGCTTAACATGGCATACGGCAGTGATAAAATAGATGCCCATGCAAAGCCTACTCCTATCATGGGCCAAATAAGTAGACTGGGGTCTTTAATAAAGATAAAGCTGGCAAGTCCCAAGGCCCCCAGCACTAGATTGATTGCATGCGCCAGTTTTAAACCACACTTCTTAACGATGACCGGGATACATAATGCTGCAATGGCTGCAAACCCGTTGTACGCTGCAAACAAAACCCCAACCCAATCGGCTCCGTTGTTATAAGCCAGTGAGCCTGTGTCACTACTGCCGTAATGAAAACTGGTTACCGCTGAGGTTGTATAAATCCACATAGCAAACAGTGAAAACCAGCTAAAAAATTGCACTAAAGCCAGTTGCTTCATTGCCTCAGGCATTGTGAATACATCATTTACTACTTGATAAAAGCCACCAGAGGTTGCATTTTTAGCTTTTAACGCTCCCGCAATGAATTGAATAACACCAAAACTAATTAAACCACCCGCTAATAAATAAAGCTCTTTTTCAAGTGATAACCCCGTAACAATGCCCAGCACCACGATACCAAGCAGAGTAAAAATAACCGCACCTTTATTAAAATTTACATTACTGTGAGTGGCGTTCTGTGCGTCGCTGTGTTCTTGTTCATTAAAGCTTTCAAGCTGTTCTGGTGAATATTCTTTGGTGGTAAATATGGTCCAAAAAACGGCAACAAGAAGTACAACTGCACCAAAGTAAAATGAAAACTTTACCGAATCAGGAATTTGACCCGCAGGTGCAGTGTTAGCAATATCAAACCAGTTTGTCATCATCCACGGTAAAGCAGAGGCAACAACCGCACCAATCCCTATAAAAAAGCTTTGCATGGCATAACCAGTTGCACGTTGCTTCTTAGGTAGGTTGTCGCTTACCAGCGCACGGAAAGGCTCCATAGTGACATTAATAGAGGCATCCATAATCCATAGCATCCCCGCAGCAATCCACAGGCTGGGCGAATTTGGCATAATAAATAACGATAACGTTGTTAAAATTGCACCGTAGAAAAAGAATGGACGACGACGGCCTAGTTTATTCCATGTTTTGTCGCTCCAGTAGCCAATAATAGGTTGAACAATTAAGCCTGTTAGCGGTGCGGCAACCCACAAAATAGGGATGTCATCAACATTCGCGCCAAGGGTTTGAAAAATGCGGCTCACATTACCATTTTGTAATGCAAAACCAAATTGGATACCGAGGAACCCAAAACACATGTTCCATATTTGCCAGAAGCTTAGCGTTGGTTTGTTATTATTCATAATCAGCCTTTAGGGTATATACTGCGCTGCTTAAGCCGTTCAGTTTTAATTGAATGGGCGCCTGTTTTGTTAGGTCAGAAATAACAATGTCGGCATGACTTTCTAAGTTATCGGTAAGGGTAAGTGACGTGTGATTAAGCGTGGGGAGTTGCGTTGCATTAAGTGTAAATGACACAGTTTGAGACGCTTGTGAGAAGTTACTCACTACCAACACCAATTGCTGACCTAGCTTGCGGGTAAAGGCTATTACTTGCTCTGAACCAGTTAGCTCAACTGCTTGCATGTCACCGCCCACAATGGCAGGTAACGTATTAAGTGACATTAGTTTTGTGTAATAGGCCCGCAGTTCTGCTTGTTCTTTCGTTAATGCCCCACCATCAAACTTTCCATCATTCATCCATGCTTGATGCGCTGGCACACCCACGTAATCAAAAATACTGGTACGGGTTGGGTCGCCAAATCCAGCGTCTTCAGAGCCATCTTCACCCACTGCTTGGCCAAAATACAGTAATGTCGGCGAGCGAGTCATCAGTGTTGATACCACCATAGCTGGCTTCCCTTTTTCGCTGCTACCCGCAAAATCAGGACTAGCAATACGTTGCTCATCATGGTTTTCTAAAAAGTGCAGCATGTGCTCTTCAATATCGGCCACTTCGCTTTGGATATCAAAAATACTAGTGGCAGGTTGCTTACCTTGCATAACAGCTTTAACGGTATCGTAAAAACCAACTTTGTCGTAAAGGTAGTCCATCTTGCCTTGCTGAATATAAGGACGATAAAGGCTTGGGTTGTATACTTCAGCTAAAATAAACGCATCCGCTTTTTGCATTTTGATAGATGAATTTAAAAAACTCCAAAACTCCACTGGCACCATTTCGGCCATATCATAGCGAAAACCATCCACGCCTTTATCTAACCAGTAAAGCGCGATATCACGGAATTTATACCAGCTGTTTGGTAAGTCTTTGTCTTGCCAGAATGCATAGTGAGCGCGGTAGTCTTTACTCGCATAATCAGCTGGCAACGTTGGAAAATCATAACTGCCGTCAGGCTTAACACCGTAGTTAATTTTTACTGTTTCGTACCAATCATTAATATCTGGTTTTGCTTCGCGAGCTCCATTACCTGTCCATTTAGCGGGCGTTTCATCAAAGTGATTATCAGCAAGTGGGTGTGGCTGCCCACCTAAAACTTGGTAATCTTCACTTGTAGGTACTTGGAATGATTGACCTGTGACATAGTAAAAGTTGTTATCACGTACGTAAGCTTGTGTTGTATCGTCTTCAGCACCAAAGTCTTTAATTCCTTTTGGTTTTGCTACTGAGTCATAATTACGCGCCACATGATTAGGCACAATATCGATGATGACTTTCATGCCATGCTGATGCGTACGTTCGATAAGCTCTACAAACTCTTCTAGCCGACGTTCAGGGTTTATCGCTAAGTCAGGGTTTACATCATAATAGTCTTTAACAGCATAAGGTGAACCTGCTCGGCCTTTTACAACGTCAGGATCATCTTGCGATAAGCCGTAGTGTGTATAGTCAGTCACTAACGCATGACGTGGTACGCCAGTGTACCAAATGTGGGTAGTACCAAGCTCTTTTATTCCCTTTAATGCTGCGTCATCAAAATCAGCAAATTTACCCACTCCGTTTTCTTCAAGCGTCCCCCATGGTTTATTTGTGGTGTTTGTATTACCAAATAAGCGGGTAAACACCTGATACACGACGGGCTTCGAGACTGTTGCATGTGTTTGCTGTTTTTGTGTGTGCTGTTGTGTTGTTGCTTCATTACCACAGGCTGCTAAACCTAAAATTGAAGCCACGACTAATGCAGTTAATTTATATGTTGTCATCACTACTTCATTATTCTGTAAATATCAGTTAATACTAATGTTAAGGGCTACTCACGGACAGTAAATGCATACGTATTCACCCTAAAACTCACAATTATTCAAGTTCAATTAAGCGTGCTTGCATGGCTTTTAAGCGAATAGGCACAGTTAAAGTAACAGATTCGTTGCTCATTAAGTCGACCCCCGTTTGAGTGTTTTTAAGTACTTCTTGCATATAACTGACATCCCACTCAAGGTCATGTTGGTTTTTATTCAATAACACCACAACTTTTTCACCATTGTGCTCGCGCACATAGCTGTAAACACCTTGCTTAGGTGAAAAATGCATTAAACTCCCTTCACTAAGCGCGGGCTTTTCTTTGCGCAGCTTCAGCAATGTTTGCATTGTGCTTAACATGTCTTTTTGGTCTTTAGAGAGTCCTTCACCGGTAAAGGCATTGACTGTATGTGCTCTAAAACCACCCGGGAAATCAATTCGAATATCGCCATGGTCGTTACTTGGGGTATTATCTAATAGCACCTCTGTGCCGTAATAAATTTGTGGAATTCCGCGTGTAGTCAACAGTAATGTCATTGCCAATTTTGTTTTAGCTAGATTTTGACCCAGCTCTGTATAGACACGGCTCATATCGTGATTGTCGGCAAACACTAAAATATTATCGGTATCTGCATATAAAAAATCATTCGCAAGTGATTGGTATACCCTGACCCAGCCCGTGTTCCAACTTTCTTGTTCATTCAGTGCTTTAATAAGCGCCTCTTGCAATGAAAAATCCATGACACTGGGTAAGTCTGAGGTATAACCATCTTGATTTATTTTTCCGCGTTGCCAGTACGATGCAATTGCAGGATTACTTGTCCACTCTTCACCCACAATATTAAAATTGGGGTATTCGGTCATAATCGCTTTAGTCCAATCTGCTAAGAACGCTTTATCTGAGTATGAATACGTGTCGACGCGAATGCCGCTCAAGTTAGCGTATTCAATCCACCAAATGGCATTTTGAATAAGGTAAGTCGACAATAACGGTTGACGCTGATTTAAATCAGGCATCGACTCAACAAACCAACCATCATTAAATTGGCGCTTATCGTATTGGCTCGCATGTGGGTCTTGAATTGTTTGACGGGCATGCGTTGTGGCATTTTTACCTTTTTCAAACTGACCATCAAAGTTAACCCAATCAGCTGTTGGCATATCAGACATCCACTGGTGCGATGAACCAAAGTGATTAAGAACCATGTCCATCACTAAACCGATACCATGCTCTTTTGCTTTCACTGATAGCGTTTTATAGAGCTCATTACTGCCCATACGCGGGTCGACCTTGTAAAAATCTGTGATTGCATACCCATGATAAGAGTAACTTGGCATATTATTTTCAAGTACAGGTGTTAGCCAAAGTTGAGTGACGCCTAAATTTTCTAGGTATTCAAGACTATTAATCACACCTTGAATATCACCGCCATGGCGCCCGCCCTTAAACTCAGGGTTTGCTGCCTCTTGCATTGAAGCAATACTATCGTTCGTTGGATCACCGTTAACAAATCGGTCAGGATTTATTAAGTACAGTGTGTCTTTATTTGTAAATCCTGGGCGCTTTGCACTGTTTTTATTACGGGTATTTAACCGATATTTAAAGACCGTTCCATCCGACGCTTTAAAGCTAAGTTCACCTGCTTTTGCATTATCGCTGATGCTTAAATTCAGAAATGCGTAGTTAGCATTATTCGTTGTTGTAACCCCTTTAAACTCAACGCCTTTGTAAGGCAACATCTGCCAAGTTTGTTTCGCAATGTTGCCCTCGTGAAGCATAACTTGTAACGATTCGTTCTGCATGCCCACCCACCAGCTTTCTGGTGAGGCAGTGATTGCATAACTCGCTGTCGAATTTAAAAACGTTAATACGGTGCTTACTGCAAAAATTGTATGTGTCTTTTTCATAATTAATTTTGTATTTTTTCTAAAAATTCACTGTGGCTGGGCAGCTGCTCAACCGTGCTATTAATCAAGGTTTTTAAATTGCTAAATAGCTCATTAAGCTGATTATCTGTTAAGGCATTTGTTAAAGGATGATAATCTTCAGCAATCAGGCCTTGCCCTATCAACACTTGTTGCCACGCGACTTCGGCAAATAACTCATCGTCTTCACGCACTAGCTTACCGCTGGTTTTAAATAGCGCTATTTTCTTAGCAAGGCTGCTTGGAATATCCATGCCCTTACAAAGACGCCAAAATGGACTGTCGTCTCGCTCTGTAAGTTTGTAGTGGAGAATAATAAAGTCACGAATTCGCTCAAATTCTGTTTTACTTTGTTTGTTAAATTCATCCACTAAGTTTTGCGTAATACCTTGATGTGGAAAAAACTTAATCAACCGGATAGCTGCACTTTGAATTAAATGAATACTGGTTGACTCTAAGGGCTCTAAAAAACCACTCGATAAGCCAATCGATACTACATTTTTATGCCACTGCTTTAAGCGTCGACCCGTTTTAAATTTAATAATTCGTGGCTCAGTTAAGGGCTTAGCTGGCAAGTTGTTTAGCAGCTGCTGTTTTGCATTTTCATCTGATAGATATCGACTTGAATACACCAAGCCATTACCAACACGATGTTGGAGTGGAATTTGCCATTGCCAACCTGACTCTCTAGCGATAGAGCGGGTATAGGGAATGGCGTTGCTTGCAGACTCACTTTGGACAGCTACAGCGCTATCACACGGTAACCAGTGCGACCAATCTTCAAACCCCGTATTCAGCGTTTGCTCTATAAGTAATGCTCGCAGGCCGGTGCAATCAATAAATAAGTCCCCTTCAATCAGGCTACCATCTTCTAGCTTTAACGCATTGATAGACCCTGTTTGATCGCATTGACTTATCGTTTCTATTTTTCCTTCAATGCGATTAACTCCCCGCGATTGGGCTAATTCTTTTAAAAATTCACCATAGCGTGTCGCATCAAAATGATACGCGTAATGTAAGCCCGCTAATTGAGTATTAGGAATGTTTTTGAGATGGGCAAATTTATGCGCTTTTGCAGCTTGGTAGTTGAGAGAGAAATCCCAAAAATCAGGGGCGTTTTGTGTTTGGTTTGCTTTCAACCAAAAGTGATAAAATGCGCAAAACGGGAAGTCCTTACCTATTTCGCCAAAAGCGTG
Organism: Pseudoalteromonas sp. JSTW; assembly: GCF_013423925.1. Taxonomy (NCBI): domain Bacteria; kingdom Pseudomonadati; phylum Pseudomonadota; class Gammaproteobacteria; order Alteromonadales; family Pseudoalteromonadaceae; genus Pseudoalteromonas; species Pseudoalteromonas sp. JSTW. The sequence goes on along the minus strand of NZ_CP058972.1, from coordinate 1,547,575 downwards.
CATATAACTGTGCCCTTGGCTACGCCAGTTTTCAAACTCTATCCCCAGTTTAATGGTTGCACCAGTCGCCTTGATAAATTCTTTCTCTGAAATACCAAGAGCCCCATTTAAATGCAAAATAGGAGGAATACTTGCCTCACCAACGCCAACAGTGCCAATTTCGGCAGATTCAACGAGAGTAATATCAAGTGATTTTCCAAGCACTTTGTTGAGTAGTGCGGCGGTGATCCACCCAGCAGTTCCACCACCGGCAATCACAACTTTTGTTATTTTTTTTGCTTCCATAGTACACCTAACACCAATTTCAATTCATTGAGTGTAGCCCACTGATATAAAAAAGCCCTTGTAAAACAAATCACAAGGGCAATTTTCTATCGCTGTTTAAGCTAATTACAGCTTGTAGCTGAAACCTAACAGGAATGTACGACCGTAGTCTTGGTAATCACGTACTTGCAGTGCGTTATCACCTTGTAGAGACGTGAACGGCTCTTCTGTGATGTTTTGCACTTGGAAAGTAACACTCAAGTTTTCGAGACCTTGGATACCAGCTTCTGCAAAATCATAGCCGATTTGCGCATCCCAAATTGTTTCGCCTTTGATATCAACTTGCGTTGTTGCAAAGCCTAAACCATAAACATCGCCCTTAAAGTCGCTACGTTTACGCATGCTAGTACGCGCTTGGAAACCATTACGTTCAAAGTACACGGTCAAGCTATCGATTTGGTCCGATAATCCAGGTAACTCATAATCATTACCATTTTGGTCTGTAATATCCTGCTCAACACCAGTATGGCTTGCGATTAAACCAAAACCATCCAGTGAATCACTAAACATAGTGAACGGTAGTGTTAATGAAAGCTCATAACCCCAAAGATCACCTGACCCACCATTAACTTTACCAGAACCTGTACCTGTAGATGAAGCTGGGATTTCACCTGTAGATGGGTCCGCCACACCACTCATGTCGATTTCATATGTACCATCAAAAATCCACTGAGTGATATCTTTGTAGAAAAATGCTGCTGCAAAGTACCCTTCTTCATGGAAGTAGTTTTCGTAACTTAAATCAAAACCTGTTGCCTCTTTTGGCTCAAGTTTAGGATTACCACCTGACACATTCCAAAAGTTGCCATTTTCATCTGGCTGTTGACTGTAAGATGCGTTCACTGATGCATTCATTTCATCTAAACGCGCACGAGAAATCGTTTTCGCAGCACCAAAGCGTATTGTTTGCTCTTCATCAATTGCAAACGATAAGTTTAAGCTTGGTAAGAAATGACTGTAGTCATGACTGATGTCTGTTGGCGTAACAACAACGAGTCCATCCACCGTGTTTGCAGCAAAACCTTGCGAAGATTGCTCGGTTCTTACATAACGAGCACCAATATTACCTGTTACAGGAATAGAGCCAAGTTCAGCATTAATGTCAGCTTGCGCAAAAATGGCGGTTACTTCTTCTTGCACTGTCCACGATTGTGTTTTGTGTTTTTGATCCGTTAAACTTTCTTGTAAAAGGTTATAATAACCATCATTTACTAAGCCGTTCGTATCGTAAGCAACCATGTTACCCATACCGATAAAATCAAGGCTTGCACTTCCTAAACGATACTGTTCAGGAATTGATAACATACCTGGATTGTCTAAAGAGAAGTCTTTTAATGTCATGAAGTAACCTTCAGACACTTTACTCTTCTCACGGTCACGGTAAGACATACCAAATGAAACACGGCTGATATACGCGTTATCTAACACCTTGCTTGCAGCAAGTTTTAGTGTGCTTAATTCATCGTTGATTTCTGGTGCATTGATAAAACCATCTTGGGCTGTATTCTGATATGGCGTATCTGTCAAACCATACTTGTCATTCAATGCAGCGCTTGCACCCCATGATAAAGGACCACCTAATTGAATTAGATCATAATCACTGTAATCAAGATTATGTGAGAACTGCGCTCCGGTATTGCCACCGTCAAAAACATAACCAATCGTATCAGCAACACCATTTGCATCACCGCGGCCTGTACCTGAATAACTCTCGATACTCCAAATTTGACGCTCAACTTCTGAACGACTCGCATCAAACTCAACTGACCATTCGTCATTAATATCGTATTTAGTATTGAAACCAAACTGGGTTAGTTCTGCATTACGCTCTTCATAGTCGTTACGAACAACAACACGCTGGCCTTCTGTTACTGCACTTGTGATAAAACCAGAATCTGCATCTACAACTGCAGAGCTAGGATCGATTGTTCCTTGACCCCAAGCGAATGGTACTTCAATACCACGAAGGATTTTCTCGTCAGAAAAATCTACGTAAAGAGCATCAAATGTCATATTAAGGCGGTCATTCGGTGCTGCTTCAATAACGAGCATTGCTGAATCACGCTCAAGCGTTGATGAACGTACGAAAGGCTTTGCCCCACCTAAAATAGAATAAGTGTTACCATCTTCACCCGTAAATTCTGGATAACCCCATGAATTCCAGCGTTTCTCTTGGTTAGGTGAGCTCATTGTGTTGTAAGCAAATGCAACACCGATGGTGTCATCAGCAAACTGATCAATGTATGAAACCGTACCACGGAAACCTTTATCGTCACCGTCTGGGTTTAATTTATCAAAACCTGTTTGCTCATATTGGCCATTAAACATGATAACTTGCTCGCCTTTACTTAAAGGCTTAACAGTTTGCATGTCGATTACACCAGCAATACCTTCCGCTTCGATACCTGCGCTTGGTGTTTTGTATACCGTTACGCCGCTCATTATTTCTGATGGGTAAAGGTCAAACTCAACACCGCGGTTATCGCCAATTGATACTTGCTCACGACCGTTAAATGTTGTTGCACTTTCGTTTTCACTGAAACCACGCACACTTACGCGACTAGCACGACCATCTAGACGTTGTGCTGTAAGGCCAGGAAGGCGTGCGATTGATTCTGCAATTGATGAATCAGGTAATTTACCGATATCTTCTGCTGAGATTGACTCAACAACTTCAGGAGTGAAGCGTTTCGTGTTAATAGATTCTACAACACTGCCACGAAAACCTTTTACTTCGATAACTTCAACGTTATCGTTTTTTGTTTTTTGGTCTTCTTCTGCAGCATACGCTACAAAGCTATTTAAACCTGCGGCTGTTAAAGCCAGAGTTAATATACTTGGTTTGAACATAGACATGATGTTTTCCCATTACCCAAATTGTAATGTCAACGCCTTGCAGTTATTCATGATAGCAATAGCTGTTAATCGCTGACTGATTTTGTTGTCAACACGAATATTAACGCTCAGATTATTTTCTTAACAAATTTATGCATACGTATTCAGACTAGACGATGCAAACAAAAATTAACAACAAATTTACACGCGGATGTTGTAATGCATTGTTTATTAATCGTTTATTTATAAAACAGAGACGTCAAATGTGAATGAAACATTTTTTATCCAACGTCGTATTGTATTTGGCACAAATACGTATGGAGCACGCCTCTACCTAGTTTATATAAAAGTTGAATGTCATTTAAAAAAGGTAAACGAACGCAAAGTGTTAATTGGTCTTACCAAAAACATTTTGCACCTTTATGGTGAAAGCCAATTAAATTATGCACCACGTAGGCGCGTTGTTTGGTATCACTCTAAACGGCAAAAATTGGTAAATAATTTACTCTTAAAAATAATCGCTGTAAAAGTGGACTCAATCCCTTAGTTTTACAACGCAGGCAGATGAAATTACCGTGCATACGTATGCAGAGTTTTTACAGCATCCCACCCTTCACGTATGCTTTTGACATTCTGGCAACATATTAATAAGCGTTGCCCTAGGGTTTACATACACTGAGTGTCACGATGGAGAAAAACATGGCTCAAAAGCAGTGGTATAAAGGTGCGGTTATTTATCAGGTTTATCCGCGCAGTTTCCAAGACACCAATGGCGACGGCATTGGTGATATCAAAGGTATCATTGATCGCATTGATTACATTAAAAGCTTGGGTGTGGATGCTATTTGGGTTTCACCTTTTTTTAAATCACCCATGAAGGACTTCGGATACGACATTAGTGATTACCGCGATATCGATCCTATTTTCGGTAACCTAGACGATTTTGATGAATTAATTGCCCAAGCGCATGAGCGCAATATTAAAATCATCATCGATCAGGTATTGAGCCACACTTCAGATCAACACCAGTGGTTTCTCGATAGCCGTGAAGATAAAAATAATGATAAAGCTGATTGGTACGTGTGGGCTGACGCAAAACCTGACGGTACTCAACCAAATAACTGGCTGTCTATTTTTGGTGGTCCTGCATGGCAATGGGAGCCACGTAGAGGGCAATATTATTTACATAACTTTTTTGCTGAACAGCCAGATCTAAACTTCCATAACCCTGAAGTGCGTAAAGCCGTCCTTGATAACGTTGAGTTTTGGCTGAAAAAAGGCGTAGATGGCTTTCGTTTAGATGCCATTAACTTCTGCTACCATGATGCATTATTACGCGACAACCCCGCTAAGCCACCTGAAAAACGTCAAGGTCGAGGTTTTAGCGAAGACAATCCATATGCATTCCAGTACCACTATTACAATAATACACAACCTGAAAACTTAAGCTTTATGCAGGATATCCGTGCGTTATTAAATAAATACCCTGGCACAGTAGCCCTTGGTGAAATTTCATCTGAAGACTCACTAGCAACAATGGCTGAATATACATCGGGTGGCGATAAGCTTCATATGGGATATAGCTTTGAATTACTAACAAACGATTACAGCGCTGAGTATATTCGTAACACAGTAAGTACACTTGAAGAACGAATGACAGAAGGCTGGCCATGTTGGGCGTTTAGCAACCACGATGTTGAGCGTGTTGCGAGTCGCTGGAGCAAAGGGGATAACATCAACCCTGACCAATGCAAAATGTTAACAGCACTTCTTGCATCACTTCGCGGTAGTGTATGCATGTATCAAGGCGAAGAGCTTGGATTAGGCGAAGCAGAGGTTGCATTTGAAGACCTACAAGACCCATACGGGATAACTTTTTGGCCTAATTTTAAAGGTCGAGATGGTTGCCGCACCCCTATGCCATGGGATGCAAGTGATATAGAGCAAGCGGGGTTTTCTACAACAAAGCCGTGGTTACCTGTGGGTGAGCAGCACAAAGCAGTTGCTGTAAGCGCACAAGATGATGACAACAACTCCATTCTAAATGCATACCGTGAGTTTATGGCTTGGCGTAAAGCGAAAGATGTACTGCTAGAAGGAAGCATCGAGTTCATTAATACTGATGAGCCAGTACTTGCATTTTATCGCAGCCTCAACAGCACTAAGATGCTATGTGTGTTCAATCTAAGTGCACAACGCGCTGAATTTACAACTACTGATGTAATAACGCAGCAGCACAATGAACTATCACATCACACTGCTGAATTAACAGATAATACAGTTACTCTGCCCGGGTTTGGTTGTTTTTATGCAACTCTGAGTTAATCATCAGTTGTATTGTGAGAAGGCCCTGCATTATGCAGGGCCTTTTTTCTTAATGATTTGTTGTTTTACTATTAATATAATCTGTCAGCGCGAATAGCACGCCCGAAACAACAAAAGTAACATGTATTAAAACCTTCCACAGTAATTCATCCGTTGAATGATTTGCCGAACTTATAAACACCTTTAAAAGCTCTACTGCCGATATAGCCACAATAGCGCTTATTAATTTCATTTTTAGGCCAGAGAAGCCCACTTTACCCATCCAAACGGGTCTGTCTTCATGGTTATCTATATTGAGTTTAGAAACAAAATTTTCATAGCCACTAAAAATAATGATTAATAATAATCCCGCTAATAAAGCGGTATCAACCAGTGTCAAAATACCAACCAAGAGTTCCTGATTGCTCGCTGTGAATGTATTTAAGGCCATGCTGTATAAGTATTTAAAAAACTTTAATAGTAGAATCACAACCGCAACTAACAAACCGATAAAAAACGGGGCTAGCAACCAACGAGAGCGGAAAATAAAAGTTTCTACGACTCGCTCTAGTGTTGATGGAACTTTTTTAGGTTTTGTTTGCGACACTGACTCTGACATAACTACACGCTCATTTTATTTTTAAAATTATGTGGATAATACGTGGTTTACAATGCCAATGACTAGTTTCTACAGACAAAAAAATGATTATTTTTTGCTTATCTTAACGATAAAAATATTTCGTTATCTTTTTTAGATATTTAGTTTATAAATTCACTCAAGCAAAGTGGATAACAGTTTGCGTTCCATTACTGCGCTTTTCGATGGCAGTAACTATTAATTATGTTGATTAGGAATAATTAAATGAACAAAGCATTGCTAGCACTAATTTTGGCACCTGTATTAAGCGTGTCAGCGTCATACGCAATCGCTAACGAAGCACCTGAAGCGTCACCAGAAATGATCAAAGAATTCACTGAAATGTGTTTAAACTGGGCAAAGGACGACGATATCAGCAATGAAGAATTAAAACCATACGTATTAAAATGTGTTAACGATGAACTTGAAGCTGAAGGCTTTAAGAAAGTAAAAGACGTACAAATCTAATTTATCGTTGATAGCTAATAAAAAACCGGAGTTGACACAATGATGTGCGCTCCGGTTTTTTATGTTCAGCTATTCTATTGCTTTAACAGACAGGCTACTTTTTAGCCTTTGTTGCAGCTTTCTTTTTAGCGGGGGCCTTCTTCTTACTTTCTTCGACCCATTTTCCACCTTGATAATGAGCTGTCCAGCCTGTTGCTTTGCCGTCTACCTCTGTCATCACATACTGTTCTTTATTTTTACGGCTATAACGAACAATTGATGGGTTACCATCTGGATCATGCGTAGGAGCATCTGCTAGGTAATAAAACTTCTCAGAAATACGGTCTCTAAAACGTTTTAATTCTTCAACTTTAGGAGCTCGCGTTTCCCGTGATTTCGGGAATGTATTCGCCGCTAAGAAAATACCCGACGCGCCGTCACGCAGCACAAAATACGCTTCTGACTTTTCACACTCTAATTCAGGTAAATGGACAGGATCTTCTTTTGGTGGCGCAGCTTCACCATTTTTAAGTAGTTTACGGGTATTTTTACAATCATCGTTACTACAACCAAAATATTTACCGAATCGGCCAGATTTTAGTTGCATATCAGCACCGCATTTATCGCATTCGATTATTGGGCCGTCATACCCTTTAATTTTAAACGTGCCTTGCTCAACCACATAACCTTTACAGGCTGGGTTATTACCGCAGACATGCAGCTTACGGGTTTCATCAATTAGGTATGAATCCATAGCTGTTTCACAGATAGGGCAACGCTTCATTTGCATCAACGTTTCTGTCTCGACGTCTTCAACATCGGCAGCAATGGCTTCATCACCAGAAACAAGATTCATTGTCGTAGTACAGCGCTCTTTGGGTGGTAAGTTGTATCCTGTACACCCTAAGAAAACACCAGTCGATGCAGTACGAATCCCCATTTTACGGCCACAGGTTGGACAATCAATATCTGTTTCAACCATTTGGTTCTGACGCATACCACCTTGTTCTTCATCTCCTGAAGCGATTTCAAGCTGTTTTGAAAAGTCTGCATAAAACTTATCGAGTACTTGCGTCCAGATGCGCTCGCCTTCAGCGATATCATCTAGGCGACCTTCCATTTTTGCTGTGAAATCGAAGTTCATTAAATCTTCAAAGTTTTCAACTAAGCGGTCAGTAACGATCTCTCCCATTTTCTCAGCAAAGAAACGACGGTTTTCAACTCGCACATAACCACGGTCCTGAATGGTTGAAATAATTGAGGCATACGTTGATGGACGCCCAATACCTCGTTTCTCAAGCTCTTTAACCAAGCTTGCTTCACTAAAACGAGCAGGTGGTTTTGTAAAATGTTGTTTCGGGTCAAGCTCAACTAAGCTCAGAATTTCACCTTGCTTTACAGCGGGGAGTGACTGATCTTCTTCATTTTTCTTACGCACAGCAGGCTGTACTCTTGTCCAACCATCAAAACGAAGGACACGGCCTTTTGCTTTTAATTGGTAATCACCCGCGCCAACCGTTAAGGTTGTTAAATCATATTCTGCTGGCACCATTTGACACGCGACGAATTGACGCCAAATTAACTCATATAATTTTTTCGCATCGGCTTCAACACCGTCTAAATGACCCGACAATACAGAAACACTTGAAGGACGAATCGCTTCGTGCGCTTCTTGTGCATTGCCTTTAGAGCTGTAGCTAATAGGTGCTTTTGGTAGGTACTTATCACCAAACTGCTCAGCAACATAGTCACGGCACATTTCAACCGCATCTTTTGACAAGTTGGTTGAATCAGTACGCATATAGGTAATATGACCTGCTTCATACAAACGCTGAGCAAGCATCATGGTCTTTTTAACACCATAGCCTAAGCGAGTGCTCGCGGCCTGTTGCATAGTCGATGTAATAAAAGGAGCACTCGGTTTGCTTTTACTTGGCTTTTCTTCAACGCTTACAACTTCATACTGAGCTTTCTCAAGGTCACGAACCGCAGACATTGCTTGCTGCTCGTTAACAGGCTTAAATGACTTATCAGCGTGTTTTGTAACTTCAAGGCGTAAGGCAGACTCACTATTTTTAACATCGGCATGCACATCCCAAAACTCTTCAGGAATAAATGCTTTTATTTCACGTTCACGTTCTACCAGCAAACGAACAGCAACAGACTGAACACGGCCTGCAGAGAGACCGCGTGCAACTTTGGCCCACAACAACGGCGAGACCATAAAACCCACTACTCGGTCAAGGAAACGGCGTGCTTGTTGCGCATACACCATATCGGTGTTTAATTCACCGGGTGTTTCAAAAGCTTGCTGAATCGCATTTTTGGTAATCTCGTTAAAAACAACACGCTTATATTTCTCTGGCTCACCACCGATAATCTGTTCGAGGTGCCATGCAATCGCTTCCCCTTCTCTATCCAAATCGGTTGCGAGATAGATTTTATCGGCATTTTCTGCAAGCTTCTTTAATTCTTGAACGACTTTCTCTTTGCCAGGCAAAACTTCATAATGGGGTTCCCAGCCTTTCTCAGGGTCAATTCCCATACGCGCAACAAGATTTTTGTAATCTCGTTGTTTTTTATACGCAGCTTTTTCTTCTGGTGACATTTTTCGAACCTCAGCAGGGGTTTTCGTTGCTGCTGTTTTCGTTTTGCCTGAACCTGAAGTCGGTAGATCACGTACATGCCCAACACTGGACTTGACGATAAAATCGTTACCTAAGTATTTATTAATTGTTTTAGCCTTTGCTGGAGACTCTACAATTACAAGTGATTTGCCCATAGCTGCCTATTTCTGACCAAGAATTTTAAAAGTTTTTTGCCCTTATAAATGTATATCTATCACATCAAACAAATTAGTATGATTTATTAACATCGGAGCACGAATATTTATAGGTATATCTACAAACACCAATTGTTACAAGCTTTTAATCGAAACTTTTAACCATTGACTGAATAATTGAACAATTTTTGCTGCTAAATTAGCCAAAATGATAATTTGCTGTATTTTTATGGGGAATATATAGAACAGCAACAAAAATGCCAACCTTCTGGTTGGCATTTTTTTAAATTTAAACAATTAAATACTTGTTAACCATCATCACTGATTGCGATTGGAGCTGAGGTAACTAAGCCTTTACCTGTGGTAAATTGAACAACTAGGTTCCCCTCTGCTTTTTTATTTGCTTCAGCCTCTCTACTAATTGTTAAACCAAAAGACATGGCTGACGTTTGACTAGTATTAGGCAGCTCAAAGCCAGATGTTCCACTGTAATCACCATTATCAGTGCTCACTGAAACCGCCGTACTCGCTGGTAATGGGTTATTGTAAACATCTGAAAAATAAAGCTCGAAACTTAAAGCAGCCAATTGGTTGCCAACCATCGCTGTGGTTATATTTATTGAACCTAAATCACAGTAATCAGTGTTATCTGTAGGTTCTAAGTCCAAAATAACGGCAGTTGATGAGTCACCAGCTTGACGATAAATCGTATTACACTGCGCTATATCAACCCCTAATTGCATTGCATTGTCAGTAAAAACTGTTGGGTCTGCTGCAGTTTTTTCATTGAGAGCCGAAGCAAATCGATTACGTAACTCAGCTTTTGTAACGACAAAACGAGTGTATGCTTCACTGCCTGACATAACAATTTCAAAAGTATCCCGAATATCAATGACTTCTTTGGTACATAAACTTTCAAACGTTGCTCCCACGGTTGGGGTAGTCGCGCTTTCAGTACACACTAAACCATTGTATTTACCATCAGCAAGTGTATGCATTCCATTTAAGTCAATATCCCAATTTTCCTCAAATTGTCCTGCATTGGTATTTGTTGGGCTACAGGGATCAGTTGCATCACCTTCTTGGCAAAATTCAGTTGACTTCGTCACAGTGCCACTCACTGGGTCGTAAATAGCTGCTAAACCGTCATAGAAACCATTTTCATTATGGTCGATAAAAGCTTCTGGTAAGTCATAGCCACTGTAATATTCATTAGTATCAAAGCGGCCATTCCCATTAATATCAATATATGATTCTTGACCCTTTGCTGTCACCAACACCGTCGAACGTGCGCCTAATGGTACACCATCGTCAAAAAACGCAGCGTTTCTAATTCCAGCCATACAAGGGGCTGCGGAACCAAAATAAAGGTCACAATTGATAACACCTGTTTTCGGGTTGATACTGTTGATTTTATTGCCCCACTTATCCTCGGTAAATGGCTTTGGATTCTGTGAACGCCACTGCGCAACACATTGACCATCAACTGTATTACACTCAAGTTGAGGGTTAAATTCAGCACCATCAAGAGTGCCAACCGCCCCACCTTCTGTTGTTAAATACACAGCCGTACCATCTGGTACAGGGTTATTAAAGTGATCAGCTAAATAAACAGAGATATCCGTGGTATCACCAATATAATTAAGTGCTTCTATGTTAATTATAGTAGGGCCGGCTGTGAAACTATTACCATCGGGTAAGCCTGAACTAATAGAGACTAAATCTGATACACTCACCACTTGCTCATCAAGTGACACTAATGATAATTCACCTACAGGACACGATACATTACCATTACGTTCCGCTTCTGCTTTTTGGCATTCTAAATACAACTCCTGCCAACACGTGACATTATTATTCTGATCAGCAGGTATGAGCTCTTCAGGTATATAACACGCCTGTACACGTACCGCTTGTGGCACAAAGCCAGCATTTACTTGAATGCGAGCAAGCCCTTCAGAATCGGTAGAAACACTTGCATGTGAATAGCCACCTGCATCTGTTACCTCAGATAGTGAAATGCCACCGTTGGTTGAGCTTAAACGAAAATCCATTCGTTTTTGTTTTGCAGCATTACCGATTTCATCCGTTAGCTTAAATGTTAATTGACTGATTTCCTTACGAGATACGCCACCAGTTCCTTTTAACGCTAAAACATTTTCAGTGGCTTCAATGAATTCTATTGAACTGACTTCTGCAGCAGAAACAGGAACGTTTACATTAACTACTTTGGGCGTGCCACCGGTGAGCACTGTGGCTGTCACAGTATCACCTTGCGAAGTATTACATCCATTGGTTCTGTATGTAGCCGTTGCAACCCCGCTAATACTGGTTGCTTTTGAGTCCATTACAGCCAATCCCGACTCTACGCAACCAGACGTAAACTCAACATCGAGCGGTGTAACAATTGGGTTTCCGTTGCTATCAAAAATCGAAACGGTGATCACCGTAGTTGCACCAGCAGCCAATGGAACATATTCACCGTCGATTGGGTTACCTGACGCATCAAGTTTGTTGTATAGGCCATTGGTGATTTCAACATTAAGCTCTGCGGTGGCAATTTCAAATGCTTTTGAAAGAGTCACTGACTTGGCTGTCACCGACACTTCACCTGCACCACTGTTTGCACCTGGTTGTAGTTTTAAAACCGCGAAACCAAAAGGATCCGTTAATGCTTTGCCAGACTCAGGTAATAAACGACCTAGGTCAGTAGATAACTCTGCGATAATTCCTTCGATTCCATCACCTGAGCTGGTATCGGTAACTTTAACCAGAACGTCAATGAGTTGATCAGATGAAAACTGATTAACAACAACACAGCCCGATGATAAATACGTTGTTTCTAATGAAGTCGTATAGCGATTAGCATCCCAGTCTGCCGCACAACCTTTTAAAAGCTTAATATCAAGTGCGGCTTCTGCATTTTCGATTGGGGCATCATCACCACTCGAAATAAAACCGGCGATTTTAGTAATTGTGTTACCACTTTCATCAGTGTATGTAGCTACAACTTGACCCGCCCCTTTTGAATTACCGCTACTTAAAGTAACAAATGCTTCGCCGTTGGCGTCTGTAAGTGCCGTCCCTAAAACAGGCGTAATTTTACCTGTATAGTTGGTAGAAAAAGAAATCAGTTGACCTGCTAAAGGCGTCTCATCGTCTAATAGAGTGGCTGTTACTGTTCCTTTATTATCTTTACTTACTGGGTTTTCTACACTGAATGGGAGGCCTGAGGCATCAACAATAGAGACGCCCAATGTCACTGTGCCACTCACACTTGAATCATCTGACTCAGAACCGTCTGATGTAAATGCAAATGTATCAAAATAGGTTTCGCCACTGACAGTATAAGAGGCTGTCACAATACCCGCACCGGCAACATCACCCGCTGTAAGCGTCATGAGTGCGTTACCATCGTTATTTGTTAATGCTGTACCTGATGAAGGGGTTAGCGATCCAATATCATCGGCAAGTGAGAATGTAACTCTTTGACCCGAGATAACTTCATCATCACGTTTTAAAGTAGCAACTAGGTCTAATGGTGCACCAGCGGTTACTTCATTATTGCTAGTTTGAGTTCCTTTAACAAAACCATTTAATGTAACCGTGAAAGTTTGATCGCCAGTTTGCGCATTGTCGCCCGCTGTTGAAAAGCTAAAACTACCAGAGAAAACAGTACCTGAGCTTGAGGTAAAACTGGCAATAATTTCATCTGCGCCAGCTTGGGTGCCTGCGTTTAATTTAACTTCAGCATTACCTTCACTGTTAGTCAGCGCTGAGGGTTGATCTAAAGTCCCCAAGTTATCCGCTAATGAAAATGTTATTTTTTTACCTGTTACATCTGAATTGCTACTCGTTAAAGAGGCGCGAATCATTAAGGGCTGATCGGCTGTTACATTATTCGATTCAGTACCATCAGCGCTATACCCTTGCACTGTTATTGTATAAGTTGGGTTATCAGTAGTATTCCCACCGTCTAATGAACCCCCTTCTTTCTCAAGTGATCCACCACCGCCACAGGCGACTAAAAGTGAGCTGAAAACTATAACACTTAGCCATCGCAATAAAGGCATTGACCTCTCCCTAGTTAGCTATTTTCATATTTACATTATTGTTTACCTGATATTAACCTAAAATCTGGACGAATATCATAATTATTTTATCTGAATTGCATCGAATTAATTCTAATATTTATCGAATTTTTCTGTATAAAAATCTTCATGCTGGTAGGCTATGGCAAAATTTATAAAAATATAGATTAGGTGTATGTCAAAAGTCCGTTCATTGAGTCTCACATCTCGTATCATGATTGGTATGGTCTTGGGTGTGATCGTTGGTTTTATCTTCCAAGCAATTTTAGCGGGTGAAGACGATTTCCTTATTCCACTAGGGTTATTCTCTTTGCCAATTAAAGCATTTTTCGTTGATGGTATTTTCCACATTGGTGGTCAAATATTCATTGCCAGTTTAAAAATGCTCGTCGTGCCCCTCGTATTCGTTTCCTTGGTGTGCGGTACGTGTAGTTTAAGCGATCCAAAAACACTGGGCCGTTTAGGGGGTAAATCAATTCTACTTTACTTGGTTACAACAGCGATCGCGATTACTGTTGCGATCACACTTGCACTGTTATTTAATCCTGGCGAGGGTATAAATTTACCGTCAGATGCAACCTACAGTGCGAAAGAAGCCCCGACTCTTGCGCAAGTTATTATTGGGATGTTCCCAACCAATCCAATTGATGCAATGGCAAATGGCAATATGCTACAAGTTATTGTTTTTGCCCTTCTTTTTGGTGTGGCAATGGCTTTAAGTGGTAAAGCAGGTAAGCGAGTTGCTAGTGTATTTGAAGACCTTAACACTGTTATTTTAAAGCTTGTAACACTGCTAATGAACATTGCACCTTATGGCGTGTTCTTTTTAATGGCGAAACTATTTACAACCATCGACTTTAAACTGATTAAAAGCTTGGCACTGTATTTTAGTATTGTGATGCTAGCATTATTTATCCACGGTTTAGTGAACTACAGTATTCTTTTAAAAGTGTTAACAGGACTAAACCCAATAACGTTCCTAAAGAAAATGAAAAATGCGTGTCTGTTTGCATTTAGTACATCAAGTTCAAGTGCAACGATGCCAATCACTCTGGAAACTGCCACTAAAAAATTAGGAGCTCAGAACTCAGTAGCTTCATTCACGGTCCCATTAGGCGCGACTATTAATATGGATGGCACTGCTATCATGCAAGGTGTTGCGACCGTATTTATTGCGCAAGTATTTTCTGTTGATTTAACTATATCAGATTACTTAATGGTTATTTTAACTGCGACTTTAGCCTCAGTTGGTACTGCAGGTGTACCCGGTGTTGGTCTGATTATGCTAGCGATGGTGTTAAATCAAGTAGGCTTGCCTGTAGAAGGTATCGCTATCATTATCGGTGTTGACCGTTTACTTGATATGACGCGAACAGCTGTCAATGTAACTGGTGACTGTATGGTGACATGTGTGGTAGCAAAATCGGAAGGACAGTTCGATGAGAAAGTCTTTAACGACCCTGACGCAGCCAAAGACCTAGAAGATTATCACAAATCAATTAAATAAATTTGGTCAATAAAAAACCCGCTCCTGAAGCGGGTTTTTTATTTGCATGAAAGCGAATAAATTTAAGGATTCATTCCTTTAAAACGTGACATTAAATTTACCCCTGCTTGGCTGATACTTGAGCTCAGACCCACCGCGAGTTTATCCGTTAAGTTCTTTTTAACTTTGTACTTTACTTTATAGATTTGGCGTTCATCCGCTTGGTTTAGCAAGATATCATCACTGGTTTCAATTTTGTCCACTAAGCCTCTATCAAAGGCCTGAGTTGCAAACCAATGTTCACCTGTGGCAACCGAATCGATATCAAGTGAAGGACGTTGTTCACTCACGAAGGTTTTAAATAAACCATGTGTTTGTTCTATTTCCTCTTTAAACTTCTCACGGCCCTTCTCTGTATTTTCACCAAAGAGTGTCAAGGTGCGTTTGTATTCACCAGCAGTGATTTGCTCAAAATCCACATCATTCTTCTTCAAAATTTTATTGAAGTTGGGTATTTGTGCAATAACCCCTATAGAACCGACAATTGCAAATGGCGCAGCAACAATTTCGTTGGCAACGCACGCCATCATATAGCCACCACTGGCTGCAACCTTATCAATTGCAACGGTTAAATGAATACCAGCATTGCGTAAGCGTTGCAGTTGAGATGCAGCAAGCCCATAGCCATGAACCACTCCACCACCGCTTTCTAAGCGTACCAATACTTTGTCTTTTTCTTTGTCAGCAATGGTAAGAATTGCAGTGATTTCTTCACGTAAACTTTCAACTTCATGGGCATCTATACTTCCATTAAAATCAATCACATATAATCTTGGCTTAGGGTCTTTATCTTGCTGCTCTTTGGCCTCAGCTTTTTGTTGTTTAAAGTAGGCCTTAAGCTCTTTTTTAGAGAGCGTATTTTCAATAAAGTTTTGCTTAAGATCAGCCAATTGCTCACTTAAATCATCAATGCTTATCTCGCCTTTCTTAGCCTTTGGCTTAACAGCAGCACCCACAATAATCGCAACGATGGCAGCAACAGCAACCACAAAAGTAAGGGTTTTGGCAAAAAACAAGCCATATTCATATAAAAATTCCAAACACTCTCTCCATTAATTGTTAATTCGCCACAATTTATCATGCTTTAAGGCAAAAAAAAGCCACATTATGTGGCTTTTTACTTAATTGGCGGATTTCACTTATTCTGTGACAACATCCGTATTCGTAACCTGTAGAAATTGACCGCGAGCTGCTAAGAAAGTCCCAATTTGCAGCTGCATTTCAGTGGTCGCTGCTGCACTCTCTTGCGCTGTTGCACCTGAGTCTTCAGTAGGCACAGGTGTTAGCACAGAGCTGTGATGTCCTTTAGTAAACTTAACAACATAACTCATAGGATCTGCGGTAGGCGCTTGTGTTTCAGCCACTGTCGTTAACCCCATAAGCTTTGCAAGAGGCAGACTCCCTGCAATTGGGTTGCTTGCAACCATCGGTGGAATAACTTGGTCTGCTTTATTATCTGCACCATCACCCACAACAACACTCATGTATACTGGTGTACCAAGCGCTGCAACTGCAGATGCATAGTTAGAGGGATCGCCACTGTCTAGTGCGGTTTGTGCTGCAAACGCAAATTGCGTTACTACGCCTTGAATATTAGCAAGTTTTTCGGTTTCACCAGCCATAGTTAATGAACCTACATACTCTTTATATGCACATGCTACAAAAGCCGTTTGATCAGCGGCTAAAGAACCACAATTTGAAAGTGCTTCATTTTGTGAATACGCACTAAACTCAGCCGACTCTTCAATACCAGCAGCAAGTAACACAGAACCTTGTACAAATGGGCCAAACCTAGCTGATTCGATTAAGAAACTAGCAAGACCACCGCCACCACTGGCCAGTGCAACGCTTTTTACATTAAACAGTGGATCAACTTGTTCATCCAACGGTGAATTAGCAACCGCGATAAATGCAGGCGCCACTACAGAGCCCAGTGAATGGCCAAGGAAAGAGACATCTTGTGCATTAAGATCAGCTTGGCCTGTGAAGTTCAAGCCCATACGTAAACCTAATAAATCAGCTACCGATTGACGTAAGCTATCACGTGCAACTAATAATGACTGCAAGTTCATGTAGCTTAACACCGACCCAGTCGATGCATTAAAATCATCGGTGCCATCGCCATTAACATCAACACCGCGCTCACCATGTCTTGGGTGATCAATTGCTACAGTCGCAAAACCTTGAACTGATAACTGAGCCGTAATGGCTAACATGTCTTCTTTTTTAGACGTAATACCATGTTGTAAAATAACAATTGGCCAACCACCCTCTGGCATTACAAGCTCATCTTCTCCTAATTGCACTCGGACAGCATTAATTACAGGCAAAATTGGCTTCGTAATTTGCACCGGTACATTAGCCATGCTCTGTGTTTTTGGGATGGTATTGTACTTAGTTAGATGTTTCGTTTGGTCAAGCCCTAAATCACGCAATTTACCACCACTTAGCGCCATACAAAGACCATCATTCTCGCTAATTGGATCCGTTGGAAATGATGCTCCCGCAGAAGACGCATAACCAAGTACTGCCACACCACTGTCACACAACCCTTGCCAATAGGTTGCCGACAAATCACTGACATCAGTCCCCGTCGGTGTACCTAGGTACATGGGTAGCATCACGCTGCCTTTTTGATATTGCACCCCTGCAAAAGCTGGCGATAAACCAGTAATACCCCGTGATGCAAATACTTGCTCAACTGTCATAACAGGTCGCTCTGGGATTTGCACTGTAGGACGCGGTAAAGCGTCTTGGGTTAGGCTGGCAGCTAGCAGTTGTTTAACAGTGCCTAATACTTGACCTGCTGATTGCATTGTCATTGCCGCAGAGTAAATAATGTCATCTTTACTGATTTGGCCACCTGAAGTGACAGCATTTTCATAGCTGTTAATAACTGCTTGAAGTGACTTTTGAGAATCAGTAATAAGCGGTGCTTCTTCACTAACAAGCGCATACGTAGACGAAGGCTCAATTGAACGACCTTCAGAGTCCAACAACGACGTCGTTAATACATTTATATATGTACTACCCGCTTTAAATGGTTTTAGCGGAATAACAGCGACAGAATCACTCGAACCTTGCGTAATAAAATCAACACCAAAAGTGAGTTCTGATACCAGCTTACATGCAATACCTGCAGGTACTTGTGAACAGGTCTCATCAGTTTGACTTGCACCCATCACAACTTCAAAAATACGTACAGCACCAGGCCCCCCCGCCGAAGCGGCATCAAGCGAAACACCTGGAGGGAATGCGAGGTCGATTTTAAACGGAGTCTGTGTTGACCAACCATCGAGTGCACCCAATGCAAGTTGAGGATTAGCATACGCGGCACGAGGAACACTGACATTGTTGTCATCTAATTCGCCAGGGATATTCAGTGTACCGTCTAGTGTGCCACTCATTAATAAGTCATTTGGCACAGAGATAACACCGTTGGCAGGGTCAAACTTAACTGTCGCGCTAGGGATGATAGGAGGGCTGTCATTTTTTACATCTTCTAATGTTTCTCCTCCACCACAGCCGGTAATGACTGATGCAATGGCTAGTGAAAGTAGCAATTTTTTCATAATTTCGCTCCGCGCAAATCTTATTGTTATTGTGTGTTCAAGTATAAAAGTAGTCGCTAGACTGCCTTTAGTTAAGTTAATTTAATGTAATTAGGTTATTAATAAGACATTAGACCAGTTAAAGTTAACGTAAAGTTTCAATTTTCGCCACCTTAATTTGCAATAAATTCGATAACTTGGCTTTTTGCTATGGTAAAATAGAAAAAAATGTAATCAATGGTACTTTTATGCACACATATAAAGCTGCTGAGAATGCGCTAAAAGACAAAGTAATTCTAATAACAGGTGCCGGTGATGGTATTGGTCGCGTTGCCGCATTAACCTATGCAAAGCAGGGTGCCACTGTTATTTTACTTGGAAAAACAACCAGTAAACTTGAAGCTGTTTACGATGAAATTATCAATGCGGGTGGTCCACAACCTGCAATTGTGCCAATGGACTTAAAAGGCGCAACTAAGCAAAACTACCGTGATCTAGCTGCAACTATAGAACAACAATTTGGTAAATTAGATGGACTACTCAATAACGCTGGAATTTTAGGGTCGCTCGGGCCGCTTGAGCACTTTTGCGTTTCAACTTTCGAAAATATCATGAAAGTTAATGTGACAGCGCAGGCTATGATCACTAAATATATGTTCCCAGTACTTCGTAAATCGCCGAGTGCTTCTGTGATATTCACATCGTCAGGCGTTGGCCGTAAAGGGCGTGAGTTTTGGGGAGCATACGCTATTTCAAAATTTGCAGTTGAAGGGATGATGCAAACATGGGCATCTGAAGTGGGTAAAACTAATATCCGTATTAACTGTATTAACCCTGGTGCAACACGGACAGCCATGCGCGCGTCTGCCTACCCTGGTGAAGACAGAGATAAATTGGCTACTGCAGAAGATTTAATGCCAACCTATTTATATCTGATGAGTGATGATTCTAAAGAAGTGAATGGTCAATCACTTGATGCACAGCAAAAATAAAAAACGCGGGTATTAAACCCGCGCTTTACTGTTCATTAACGGCGCTTAGTTTGTTTAACGCGGTGATTATGCTTTTTAACCGCTTTACGAATTTGATTAATCTTAGCGCGCTTCTCTTTACGCTTATCTGGGATTGCAGATAGCTTAGTTTGTGTCTCACGGCCCAGCTGTACGGTTTTACGCAAATAATTCACTGTATCTAGGTCAAGCTCTGCCCATCCACCTTGCGGTAAACGTTTATCAAGTTCTAACTTACCATAGCGAATACGGATCAAACGAGACACTTCAACATCTTGTGACTGCCACAAACGACGCACTTCGCGGTTACGGCCTTCAGTTAATGTCACATTAAACCAACGGTTAATGCCTTCTCCACCCATCGGCTTTATATTTAAAAATTTCGCAGGGCCATCTTCAAGCTCAACCCCTTTAGTCAAATTTCGTAACGTTTCGTTAGTAACTTCACCAAATACACGCGCCGAGTACTCACGCTCTACTTCATAACTTGGGTGCATCAAGCGGTTAGCCAGTTCACCGTCATTAGTAAATAACATTAAGCCAGCCGTATTAATATCTAGGCGCCCGACCGCAATCCAGCGATCACCATCAACACGAGGGAGACGATCGAATACTGTGCGTCGGCCTTCTGGGTCTTTACGTGTACATAACTCACCTTCTGGCTTGTTATACATTAATACACGACAAATACGCTCTGCCTTATCTTCAATTTTTACTACATGACCGTCGACACGAATTACATCAGTTGGTTCAACACGATCACCTAAACGGGCAACCTTACCATTTACACTCACGCGATTTGCATCAATGTATTTTTCCATTTCGCGGCGCGAACCCACACCCGCTCTCGCCAACACTTTTTGTAACTTTTCAGTTTCTACTGTACTCATTCAGATAGTTCTCTCACAGAAGGATCACTCAATAGCTGGTTGATTTTACTTTCCTGAGTATCAGGCAAAGGCGGTAACTCATCTAAACCAGCTAATGAAAAATAGTCTAAGAAAGTGGCCGTCGTTGCATAAAGCGCCGGGCGCCCTGGCACTTCTTTGTGCCCAACAACTCTTATCCACTCTCTTTCTAATAACGTTTTAATAATTCCTGAGCCCACCGTTACACCTCGTACTTGTTCAATTTCGCCACGGGTGATTGGTTGTCGATAGGCAATCAGAGATAATGTTTCTAACAGCGCTCTTGAATATTTAGGCGCACGTTCTTGCCATAAATTCGCAAGCCAAGGCGCAAGGCTTGCACAGGCCTGAAAGCGATACCCACTGCCAACAGCAACAAGTTTTATGCCGCGAGTTTGATAATGCGTTTGAATCTGTTCAATTGCATTATTAATTCTGGGCATTGATACGCTTAACTCAGCCAAAACCGTTTCTTTTAAATGACGTTTAGACAGCGGTTTTCCAGCAACAAAAATCGCGGCTTCTATGATTTCGACAAGCTGTTCATTACTGATACGTTTTGTAGCCATTGCACCTAAAGGTCATTTTATTTCACTAACGCTCTATTATGACAGAAGTCACTGAAGGTTGGAAAATTTATTACTAAAAACCAGCGTAATTTACGCCATGCTTTTGCAGCGTGGATAAAACAGAGACCTTTTTGACAGTTTTAGTCATTAAAAAAGCGCTACAAAGAGCGCTTTTATCATTCAGAGTAAGTTATTGCGTCATTCAGCAACACTCACCTGTTTTATAAACAGTTATTTTCATTAAATTGCTGCGTTTTGGTAGCGTTTTACAAAGTCTGTCACCGCTTCGCCATTACATTTTAATGAATTTAAGTTACCTATTTTCTCACGCACAGGAGTTAAGCCTTGCTTAAGTGCTGTAATACAAAGCTGAGTTTCTTTTTGCTGGTTTTTTGCAAAAACTTCAACCTGCGCTTTTTTTGGAACATGCTGTGAGGGTGCTTTTTTAGCGAGCTCACGAATGTCAGTTCCATTGCATAAAATACTTGGTGAAAAACGTGACATTGCGATGCCATGTTTTGCTGCTTCTTTACGAGCAGCGGTAAACCCTTCATTTGCACTTAAACTACATAACTTAGATTCGATACTGTTGTCTGCAGAAAAGTAGCTCGGGTTGCTTGCTAATGTGCCAAATGAGATAGACGCAATTGAAAGCATCACTAATTGTTTTTTCATGGTTTACCTTTAAGTAGTACATAATTTGAACGGGTGTGTTCGCGCATTATATAAACAAAGATAAGCAGATCAACTGAATTATTTATTTAATTTAATAATTAATAATGAGTTAACAATACCTTTAAGAAGTCAATCAATTGTGCAACATTTATTCATAGTGTTTTTCAAAATTTGCTCATGAATAGCCGTTAGTTTGATGGTAGAATTAACCTACTCGTTCTAAACAAAAATAACTTATAGGTGCACGATGAAGGTAATTTCATTCAACATTAACGGGCTGCGTGCTCGTCTACATCAATTGCAAGCCGTTATCGATAAACATCAGCCTGATATCATTGGCTTACAAGAAATTAAAGTTCACGATGAAGCCTTCCCTCTCGAAGACGTGCAAAAAATGGGTTATCACGTTTATTTTCATGGTCAAAAAGCGCATTACGGTGTAGCTATGCTGTGTAAGCAAGAGCCAAAGTCTATTGTTAAAGGTTTTGCGACTGATACAGACGAATCTCAGCGCCGTATGATCAGCGTAACTGTGGCGCAAGAAAATGGCCGTGACTTAACGGTAATGAATGGTTACTTTCCGCAAGGAGACAACATTGCTCATGAAACAAAATTTCCTTATAAACGTCAGTTCTATAAAGATTTAATGACGCATTTAAATGATAACCACACGCCAGATCAAGATGTAATCGTGATGGGAGATATTAATATTTCACCGACTGACCTCGATATTGGTATCGGTGAGCCAAATCGTAAACGTTGGTTAAAAACGGGTAAATGCTCATTTCAACCTGAAGAGCGTGAATGGCTAGCCACATTATTAAATTGGGGTTTTAAAGACACGTTCCGCGAGCTATATCCTGAAAAAACAGAGCAGTATTCGTGGTTTGATTACCGCTCGAAAGGGTTTGATGACAACCGAGGACTGCGTATCGACGTTATTTTAGCAACTCCAACTCTTGCTGAGCGTTGTGTCGAATCTGGTATCGATTACGAATTACGTGGAATCGAAAAGCCATCAGATCACGCCCCAATCTGGTCTTCTTTTGACGCATGATAGAGCAATTGCAATGGCAGCTCCCTTTGTGGAGCTGTGTGGCTTTCATACTTTGGCTTAGCTTTGATAAAAACAGCTTTGCACAGCTATTGGCAACGCCAATCAGACAAGTAGGTGTGCTTGCCTGTGCACTTGTGCTTGCTGTGCTGTGGCGTATAAAAGCCGGTATTTTACCTGGCCTCGAATTGCATATACTAGGGGTCAGTGCCGTTACCCTTATTTTAGGCTGGCGGTTGGCAATTTTTGCAAGTGTACTGGCAAGTGCCTTGTTGATTTTAGTGGCTCAGTTGCCCATAAGCCTTCTGCCGATTCACTTACTTTTCACTGCCTTTATACCCATTTCGCTCAGCTACCTGTGTTTTGTGCTTTGCTATACCTACTTACCAAAACACTTTTTTATCTATATCTTTTTCTGTGCCTTTTTAACTGCTGCACTCATCGCCTGTATTAAAATACTCACCAGTGGCATGCTCTATTACGTTATGGGTGAATATAGCTTGATTGAAATTTCGCAAAACTACCTAATTTTATGTGCCATAATTTGGTTTCCTGAAGCGATGCTCAATGGCATGGCTATTACCTTATTGATCACCTATCGCCCACATTGG
Organism: Pseudoalteromonas sp. JSTW; assembly: GCF_013423925.1. Taxonomy (NCBI): domain Bacteria; kingdom Pseudomonadati; phylum Pseudomonadota; class Gammaproteobacteria; order Alteromonadales; family Pseudoalteromonadaceae; genus Pseudoalteromonas; species Pseudoalteromonas sp. JSTW. The sequence continues at coordinate 1,524,231 of NZ_CP058972.1, read as the reverse complement.
GTTAAAACCTTTTATGATAAGGACTACTTAGACTCATGAGTCTTCACTACCACTGCCCGCTTTGCAAACACGCACTGACTTTAACTGATAAAACATATCGCTGCGTGAATAATCACAGCTTTGATATTGCCAAAGAAGGCTACGTAAATTTATTACCCGTACAAAATAAAAAGTCGAAGCAACCGGGTGATAACCTCGACATGGTACAAGCGCGCCGCGCCTTTTTATCTGCTGGCCATTATGGCTTTTTACAGCACGCTATTGCTCGCTTAGTCTCTAAATTAAAACCTGTGTCAGTAATAGATCTTGGCTGTGGCGAAGGGTTTTACACCCAAGCGATAGCGAACTCATCGAATGCAACAGTGTATGGGGTCGATATTTCGAAACCGGCAGTGAAATATGCCGCAAAACGCTATGAAAATGCCCATTTTAGTGTCGCATCAATTAGCCAATCGCCCTTTGCAGATAGTGAAGCTGATGTACTGGTAAGTGTCTTTGCCCCGCTTTTTGCAGACGAACTCGCGCGCCTAGCAAAACCCCAAAGCACATTGATTGTGGCAAGCCCCGGCCCATGGCACCTTAAAGAGTTAAAGTCGTTTATTTACGCAGATGTTAAACCACATACCCAGATAGAAGCGCCCAATGGTTTTAGCACAAAATCGACAGAGCTACTTGAGCAACAAACCGTATTAAGTGTTGAAGACATTAAGCATTTGATAATGATGACGCCATTTGCGTGGAAATTTCGCCCTGAACATTGGCAAGAAATAGAACAAAAAGGCCCGCAAACAGTGACATTATCATTTTATGTGAGCCAGTTTATTCGTGACTAAAAGTGTTCTTTTGTGAAGGCTTTGTCCATTTTTTCGAACATATCTTTTAGCAGTTGAGCCAAATCAGAATAGCGTGGTTTTTCAGTCGTTAATTGCGACTGGTAACCATGCGCTTTCATTTTACTATGAAGCTCTGTGTACCAGTTAAACATTGCAGGCTCTAACCGAGTTTCTGCGCGTTTACCTAACCACAACAAACCTTGCAATGGTAATGACAGAAAAAATAATGCAATTGTAATTGCTTGTGGGAAAAATTCACTGCCTAAGTAGTTTACTTGCATAAACACAGTCAGCATTGCCAGTATAGGCATTACTGTAATGGCAAGCTCAGTGGCTTTTATCACTTTAAATTCAGCAAACAAGGGAGCAAGCTCTTGTCGCATAGGCCACTTTTTGGCGTATTGGCGACCTGTTTGCACTTGTGACATGACACTTTTTTGCATCATCACTCCTAGGTTTTCATACTGTTTCACATGTGAGTGTAACACACTCCCGGACACAATCCCTGCAAAACCTGTCCTAGTTTTTTGTTAATCAGGCTAACGTTTAACAACTAAATGAGATAAAATATTATCGGCACAAGTCAACAAGACTTTAGTATAATTACGACCTAACTCTGTTAAGTGTAGCAACAAAATATGTTTTTACTATACTGGCACAGAACACTAATTATCAAGCCGTACTCACTCTGATATTGTATTTTTAGGACTCAGCTATGCCTTTGCAACCTTGCTCACCACGCCATGTTTTAGTATTAAACTGTGGTAGTTCAAGTCTAAAGTTCGCCATTTTAGACGCCACCACCTCCGACGAAATAATTTCTGGTCTTGCTGAACGATTAGGCTCAGAAACACCTTCAATTAAGTACAAATACAAGGGCAACAAGCAAGTTATTGAACTAGCAAATGGTCAAGCACATGACGCGGCAATCGCTGAGTTAGTTAATCTGGTGAATAGTTTAGGTTTAGCAGACAACCTAATAGCTGTCGGGCATCGTGTTGTTCACGGTGGAGAACATTTCACCGAGTCAGTGCTAATCGACAACGATGTATTATCTGCGATTGAAAAAACGGCAGCCTTAGCCCCCTTGCATAACCCTGCAAATTTACTTGGTATTCGCACTGCGCAGCAGGCATTTTCAACGCTGCCACAAATTGCAGTATTTGATACCGCTTTCCATCAAACAATGCCAAATATTGCTTACTTGTATGCCCTACCTTACTCGTTATACAAAGAGCATGGCGTGAGACGATACGGCTTTCATGGTACCAGCCATTTCTATGTAGCGGGTGAAGCGGCAAAATTACTTGGCAAAGAACGCGAACAAACCAATGTGATCAGTGCTCATTTGGGTAATGGCTGTTCTGTGTGCGCCATTAAAGATGGCAACAGTGTTGATACCAGTATGGGCCTAACCCCCCTTGAAGGCCTTGTGATGGGCACGCGAAGCGGTAGCATTGACCCGGGTTTATTTACGTTTTTAACCCAGCAACTTAACTATTCTGTACAAGAAATTGATGATCTACTAAACAAACAAAGTGGTCTATTAGGTATCAGTGAGTTATCTAACGATTGTCGCACAATTGAAGAAGCGGCTGTTGCTGGTCATCAGCAGGCTAATCTTGCGCTTGATATTTTCTGCTACCGATTAGCAAAACAAATAGCCGCATTTATGGTGCCTTTGCAGCGCCTAGACGCGCTGATTTTTACCGGGGGTATTGGTGAAAACTCAGACATCATTCGCAAAAAAGTGATCACACAATTAGGCTTTTTAGGCCTTGTTTGTGATGATCAAGCAAATTTAGCCGCACGCTTTGGTCACGCAGGCTTAATCACACAAGGTGATGCCTTTACAAAAGCCTTTGTTATTCCAACCAATGAAGAATGGGTAATAGCAAACGACGCAGCACGCATTGCGAAGGAGTGTTAATTATGGCTCGCAGAATAATGTTGATCCCTATTTCAACAGGGGTTGGTTTAACATCCGTTTCGGTTGGTTTAGTACGCGCACTTGAACAAAAAGCGTTAAAAGTAAACTTTTTTAAACCGATTGCACAGCCTCGTTCAGGTGATACAGGCCCCGAGAAGTCAACACAAATTGTGACTCATGGCTCCCCCATCACTCCACCTAAGCCTTTTGATTTAGCCTATGCTGAGCAAATGATTGGGGATGGTAAGGGAGATGATCTACTTGAAGAAATTGTTGAACGCTTTGAAAACACCATAAAAGAAGACGAAATTGCCATCATCGAAGGCATGGTGCCAACGCGACGCCAGCCTTATGCTGGGCGAGTAAACCGTGAGATAGCGCAAACTCTTGGGGCTGATATTGTCTTTGTGCTAACCCCAAGCAACGACAGTAATGACCAAATTGAAGACCGCTTAGAAATTGCTTCTGGTAACTACGGCGGAGTCAATCACCCTCGCGTATTAGGCTGTATTTTTAATAAAGTGAATGCCCCACTTGATGAAGAAGGCCGCGCACGTGCTGACCTTGTTGAAGCGCATGAACCTGAGCAACTTGAAAACGAATTAAACCGTTTAGCTTCATTGCCTATCTTTAGAAAACACCCATTTAAATTACTTGGTTCAATTCCGTGGGATTTTGATCTTGTTGCACCTCGCGTTAAAGATTTATGTGAATACTTAAAAGCGGAAGTCATTAATGAAGGTGATATGGCACACCGACGTTTACGTCACGTTACTTTTTGTGCTCGCACGGTCTCAAATATTTTAAACCATTTTACCCCAGGCGTCCTTTTGGTTACGCCCGGTGACCGCTCCGACGTACTCGTTGCTGCGTGCTTATCAGCAATGAATGGTACAAAAATTGGCGCTATATTACTCACCGGTGGTTTTAAACCTGAAGACCGTATTATGCAGTTATGTGAGCAAGCAATGGACACTGGTTTGCCTATTATTGCCACAAAAGAAGACACTTGGCGCACTTCATTGCTGCTGCACAACTTTAATATGGAAGTGCCGTGTGATGATGACCAACGTATCGATAAAGTGAAGCACCATAACGCCAGCCACATCGACTCTGACTGGCTAGACAGTCTTGCGAAAAGCGTCGGTCGCACCCGAAAAATGTCACCGCCAGCGTTCCGTTTCTTATTAACAGACAAAGCACGCCAAGCGAACAAAACGGTTGTGTTACCCGAAGGTAATGAGCCACGTACAATTAAAGCTGCCGCAATTTGTGGCCAACGCGGGATTGCCAAAACCATTCTCCTTGGTGATAAAGAAGAGATTTTACGTATTGCACAACAGCAAGGTGTTGAGCTTAACGACCATGTAACCATTGTTGAACCTAAAGATGTGATCAACGAGTATGTTGCACCAATGGTAGAAATTCGTAAAAGCAAGGGCCTAACAGAAGTCGTTGCACAAGAACAACTGCTTGATAACGTTGTACTTGGTACGATGATGCTCGAACAAGGCAAAGTAGATGGATTAGTATCAGGGGCCGTTAATACCACTGCTAATACGATTCGCCCGCCATTACAACTTATTAAAACAGCACCAGGCTCGTCATTAGTATCATCGGTGTTTTTCATGTTGTTACCTGATCAAGTGCTAGTCTATGGTGACTGTGCTATTAACCCTGACCCAACGGCTGAACAACTCGCCGATATTGCGATTCAATCAGCTGACTCTGCCGCTGCATTTGGCATTGAACCCCGTGTTGCGATGATCAGTTACAGTACTGGCACATCAGGTTCAGGAGCTGATGTTGAAAAAGTGCGTGAAGCCACCAAGTTAGCGCAGCAAAAACGCCCTGATCTCATCATTGACGGTCCTCTTCAATACGATGCCGCAATTATGGAAAATGTCGCAATTAAGAAAGCGCCTGACAGCCCTGTTGCGGGTAAAGCAACTGTCTTTGTGTTCCCAGATCTTAATACCGGTAATACAACCTACAAAGCCGTACAACGAAGTGCAGAACTCATCAGTATTGGGCCTATGTTGCAAGGTATGCGTAAACCTGTGAATGACTTAAGTCGCGGTGCATTAGTTGACGATATTGTCTACACAATTGCCCTTACGGCGATTCAAGCAAAACAGGCAGAAAGCTTACTAAAATAACCCCTCAAAAATTAGGCTAGTTTATAATTCACTTATAAATTAGCCTGTTACCTTCTTTATACTGAGCTATTCCCATATTTATCCACAGATTCTGTGGACAACCTTCCAGCCCCTCTTTGACTAAAAACACGGCAACTAAATTTATTGCGCTTTAACTTACTCGTATTTATATATACTATAAATTTAAAGGCGACCTAGATAGGATTACAGATGTCAAAACAAACGCTACAGCTTCATAGCACAGAACTTACGATTCATAGCCTTGATGTCAATGACACAATTGATCCTGCCTTACTTCAACAAGCCATTTTTTTTATTGCTAAAACTGCTGACGAATTATCGATTGTTTGTCCGAGTAGTTTTGAACTTCAAAGCCTTGATCAAGAGACTGATTGGCTAGCACTTGAAGTGATTGGTCCATTGGGCTTTTCACTAACGGGGATAATGGCAAATATTTCTGGGGTATTAGCAAAAGCCTCTATTTCAATTTTTGCGTTATCAACGTATGACACTGATTATGTATTGGTAAAAAAACAAAGTATGCCAAAAGCCATAACTGCGCTAAAAAAAGACGGCTACCATGTACTCGGTGAGCAAAAGTAACCCCATGAGTAACGACGTAAAATACTTGCCAGAGCATACGCTAAGAAAAAGCCAAATAATGGCCATTAAAAGCCCTTTTAGCGGTCGGGTAAAACCAATAACAGAACACCCTGAGCCCTTTTTTCGGTTTTCGACATTGGGTCCGGGGATTTCTGTTGAGCTCACAAGCCATAACATTATTGCACCGTTCGATGGCACCTTATTACAAGTTAAAAATGCGGGTAAAGAATACCTATTACAAGCAAACAATGGCCTGAAAATTTTAATAAATTTATATTTTTCATCTGAAGATGATCACATTAATCACACCAACATTGCTAAATTAAACGGCAATAAAATTTCCCAAGGCGAACGCTTAGCGTATTTCGATTTACGTGAATTAACGCGCCCAATGATAGGCACACTGTGTGTGTTGAATGCTGCAAACCTTGGACCGCTTTATTTTTCGTTATCTCAGGTCACCGCTGGGGTAGATACATTACTAACAGTAACTAAAAAGTAGAATTTATGACGATCATGTATGGTATCAGCAATTGCGATACAATTAAAAAAGCCAAGAAATATTTATCTGATAAAAATTATGACTTTACTTTTCATGACTATCGAAAAGACGGCATTAGTATCGACCTTATCACCGAATTTGCACAACATATAGACTGGCAAGAACTCGTCAATAAGCGTGGCACAACCTACCGTCAACTCACTGATGAGCAAAAACAAAATTTAGATAAAGAAAGCGCTTTAGCACTCCTTGTCGCGCAACCAGCAATGATAAAACGTCCAGTACTGATTCATAACGGTCAGTATCATTTAGGATTTAAAGCTGCTCAATACGACGAGATTTTTGCCTAATGACTGATCCCGTTATTGAATTAGCCCAAGCACTCATCCAACGAGAATCGGTCACCCCTGACGATGCAGGCTGCCAAGCGCTTATGAACGAACGCTTAGAAAAGCTAGGGTTTAATATTGAGTCGCTATTTTTTACCGACACGCTTAATACGTGGGCAAGAAAAGGGACTGAATCTCCCCACTTTTGTTTTGCCGGACATACCGATGTTGTCCCGACAGGCCCAGAAAAAAATTGGCAATTCCCACCTTTTTCAGCCCTTATTAAAGACGGTATGCTTCATGGCCGTGGTGCTGCAGATATGAAAGGCTCTTTAGCAGCAATGGTTATCGCAACTGAGCGCTTTGTTGCTAAACACCCTGACCATAAAGGCTCCATATCATTTTTAATCACCTCTGACGAGGAAGGCCCATTTATCAATGGTACAACCCGAGTGATTGATACACTCGAAGCACGTGGTGAAAAGATTGATATGTGCTTGGTCGGCGAACCGTCTTCGCGTGATGTGCTCGCAGATGTTGTAAAAAATGGCCGCCGAGGCTCTCTCACAGGGTTTTTAACTGTCAAAGGAGTGCAAGGACACGTTGCCTACCCTCACCTTGCTGAAAACCCCATCCATTTAGCTGCCCCAGTTCTTGCAGAACTGAGCCAAACTCAATGGGATGAAGGCAATGCGTTTTTTCCAGCGACCAGTTTCCAAGTATCAAACATTAATGGTGGCACCGGTGCAGGCAATGTCATCCCTGGTGAGTTAGACATTCAATTTAATTTTAGATTTAGCACCGAAGTAACCTATGAGGAACTACAACAACGCGTTGTTAAAATTGTTGAAAAGCATGGCTTAAACTACGAATTAAGCTGGATTGTTAATGGCTTACCTTTCTTAACCGACCACGGTCCGCTCGTCGACGCAACGGTAAACGCCATTAAACACGTTACGGGTCGCGATACTGCACTTGAAACCACAGGCGGTACGTCTGATGGACGTTTTATCGCACAGACAGGTGCTAAAGTCATTGAACTTGGTCCTCGCAACGACACAATTCATAAAGTGAATGAATGCGTGAGCTGTGACGACCTCATTCAACTTGCAAAAATATACGAAACCATTCTCGAGCAATTGTTAACATGAGTCAGCCCGATTTACTGCAATGCGTTACAGGGTCAAGTAGCTCACATTTAGTTGAGCTGCAGAACCACCGTTTACATGCAGATATTGTTACCGACTTTTTAGCATTACAACAAGGCGCTAAAAGGGCTGGAATTGAGCTTAGAATTGCCTCAAGTTTTCGTGATTTTACGCGCCAAAGTGCAATTTGGAATGCTAAATTTAAGGGCCTTCGCCCTGTTTATACCCTTGAACAAGAAACCGTTGACCTATCGGCATTGAGCGATGCTGAAAAATGCCACGCAATTATGCTTTATTCAGCCTTACCCGGCGCGAGTCGACATCATTTTGGTACCGATTTAGATATTTTTGACACTGCAGCCATCAGTGATAGTTATCAACTGCAATTAAGCCCCGAAGAGTATTCAACTTCTGGGCCATTTGCTAGATTAACAGCGTGGCTTGATGATAATCTCGAGAAATATGGCTTTTTTCGTCCATACCGAGAGTACATGGGTGGCGTTGCACCTGAACCATGGCATATCAGCCATATAGCGCAGTCAGCAAACATGATGCAGTACCTTTCTATCGACACATTACAACAGCGCATAACTGAGAGTGACTTATGTGGCAAAAAAGCCATTTTATCCGAGTTAAACAGTTTATATGAACGCTACGTATTAAATGTAAATAGCCCACAATAAGTTACGTTCTCACTGGCCTTTTTGCTAATAAAAACACCATAACAGCGCCAAGAATTAAGGCGCTGGCTATCACTAACCTCATGGTTAATAGCTCATTTAAAAATACCACACCAGCAAACGTTGCTAGTACAGGCACAATAAGTTGAACAACGCCTGCTTGACTGCTTTTGAGTTTAGGTAACACTAAGTACCAAATACTATACCCAACCCCTGATGCCAGTGAACCCGAGCCTATAGCAAGCCAAATGCCGGTAGGTGATACAGCGTGCCATTGCATCGCCACTAACAAAATGAGTATGGGAACGAGCATTAAGCTCCTAAGAAAGTTATACGCGGTTGCTTGAAGAGGCGCTTCGCATGTTTTTCCTCGAATACTGTATATTCCCCAAGCAACACCACTGACAGCCATTAACACCGCGGGTAATAAGGATGGAACCGTTGCAGAGGGTAACATTAGATACACAAAGCCGGCAAAAGCAACAATGAGTGCGCCCCACTGCAATTTACGCAATGGCTCTTTGCTAATAATACTGTGCCCTATCATCGTCAATTGCACTGCTGAGAATAATATCAGCGCCCCCGTTCCCGTGTTTAAATTAACGTAAGCAATTGAAAAGCACAGCGCATACACAAACAAACTCAATGCACTTAGGTTATTACCTCTGTCCACAACGGTCATCGATTTAACTGATTTAACCTGCCATTTCATTAACAAAAATAAGGTTAATGCACCACTGACTAAACGAATGGCAGTGAAGCTCAAAGGGTCAATATCACCACTTTGTAAAGCCATTCTGCACAATAAAGAATTGGCGGCAAAAGCGCACAAAGCCATCAAGGTATAGAACACAGTGGTTAGCAAAATACAGATATCCTTTTGATAATAAAATACAAGACCGTTCTAAACGTAAATCACTTACGATTTTTTACATAATTTATCATAGACGGTTAAGTCGCGTATGCTACTCTGATTACATTGTCTTATAGGAGTATTCAGTGCATCGACATTTATTTATTGGAGCTGTTTTACTGTTATCTGGTTGCAGTACCATAGGTATTACTGATCTATTCCAAGATTATGCAACACAGTTAAGGCCAGTGCGCCAAGCTGTCAGCCAAAATGATATCGACACAGCCAACCAACTATTACCTAGTAACAGTTCAATGCACAGTAACTATTTGTTAAATCAGCTGGAAACTGCGCGGTTAGCGTTTTTATCAGATCAGCACTCTGAGGCTAACAGCACATTTGAAGCTGTTTATATGAACATGGAAAAAAAGCGCCAAGCTGCAAAACTACAAATAAGCGCAGGTCTTGAGCAAAGTAACGCATTATTAACCAATGACTCAGTCATTAGTTATGAACCACCCGCGTACGAAATGACTATGTTGCATAGCTATAAAGCGCTTAGTTATGTATTTGAAAACCAATTAGAATCGGCTTTAGTAGAAATAAGGCGTGCAAACAAAGTACAAGAAGATGCACTGAAAGATAATCAAGCTGAGCTCGATAAACGCACTGAAGAAGCCGCCGCTGGCTACCCCGACATGACCACGCTAATTGGTGATGTGAAGAACGGTTTTCAAAATGCTTTTACGTTTTATTTATCGGGTATGCTTTATGAGGCGAATAAACAATTTGATGATGCCTATATCGATTATAAAAAAGCCCTAGAGATAAACACCGATAATACATATTTACAACAAAATGTATTACGACTCGCTAAAAAACAAGGTTTTGATCAAGACTTTGAAACTTTTAGTCAGCGTTTTGGTAAGCTCAATGAGGTCAACGCCAATCAAGGTCAGGTTATTATTATTGCCGAGCAAGGCCTGATCCCTGCTAAGCAAGAATATAATTTACGGTTACCCATTTATACTTCGCGTGGCGATGCGCGTTTTTACAGTATCGCCATGCCCGTATACAGCGACGTGCCTTATGTGAGCTCACAAAAAAATATCACGGTCTCGGGTGAAAGTTTAACACTCACGCCGATAGTTCGGCTTGAGTCACTTGCAGCGAAAACATTGAAAGATCAAAGCGCGGGCAGAGTTTCACGACAAGTTTTGAGGCTAGTGGCAAAAGAAAAAATGCGTGCAGAACTTGCCAGAAGTGGTGGTGATGTCGGCAATATTTTAGCGAATATATATAACCTTGCCTCTGAGCAAGCAGATACTCGCAGTTGGTTAACTTTACCAAATCAGTTAAGTATCGCACAAACAGCAATGACCCCTGGTAATCACTCTCTGTGGGTGTCAGGGCACGGAAAAATTGACTTTGCGGTTAGTAAGCAGGGGTTAACCTTTGTCTACCTAACCTTTATTAATAACTACTTTGACTCACATGTAGTCCAACTCTAGGAGCAATAATGAAATATTTAGTGCCATTACTAACCCTATTACTCGTTGCGGCTTGCTCCTCTCGCCCAACCACCTCTGGTATCGGTGTCGAGCAAGCATCACAACAATATAATCAACAACTTATTGTTAATAACCCTGAACTTGGTAACAAGCTTGCGATTTCTGATGTAAAAACTCGCCAAACCAATGGCTTAACCGATGTGGTTGTGACATTAGCAAGTCAGTATAAAAAGTCTCAATATTTACAATATCAATTTACTTGGTATGACGCCGATGGGTTTGTCATAAAAGGCAATCACTCACCATGGCAAGCAATTACCTTGTTTGGTTTTGCAAAAACACAACTACCGGGCTTAGCCCCAACATCTGATGCAGTCACCTTTTCGCTTGCTGTTCGTGAAGTCTCAACAGAAGCACAAGAATTCGAAGATTAAGGAAGCCACAATGAAATTATATTCAGTGAAATCAGCCACCGCTATCGCAATTGCAACGTCGTTACTGTTATCTGGCTGTGCCAACAAAGCAGTTGTCAGTTATGGTGATGCTCAGGCTGTTGAAACAACCGATATCAACTTTGGTTCAACTGATTTGCAAAAGGTCGCAAGCCAAATGACAGATTCGTTATTGGCATCACCTGTTGTGGGGACATTAACAGCAAATTCGCGTCCTATCGTGTTTGTTGAGCGGATAAAAAATAAAACCAGCGAGCATATTGATACAGAATCAATCACTGACTCAATTTCGACACAATTATTACGCAGCGGTAAATTCCGTTTTGTTGATATGACGCGTGTCGAAGCGGTGCGCGAACAGCTTAATTTCCAAAATGTCGACCCGCTCGTCAATCCCAATACTGCAATCGCATTTGGTCAGCAAGTGGGAGCGCAATATATGTTATACGGTAACCTGTCGAGCATTGTAAAATCTAATGCAGATAAAGCCGATGTCTATTATAAATTCACAATGCGTTTAATGGATTTAAAAAGCGGCCTGATTGAGTGGGCTGATGAAACTGAAATCCGTAAAACACGCGAAAAATCTACTTTTGGCTGGTAGCCAGGAGGTTATATGAAGTACCTTATTAGTTTATTTAGCCTATGTTTATTGCTCAGTGCGCCGAGTTACGCTGATTATCAGCGTAATAAAGCGGTTCCCGTGCAGCAAGTTTTGTTTGGTTCAGTGCAGTCAGTTCGTAATATAACCGAGCAAGAACTGGTTAAAGATCAAACAAATGGCTGGAAAACCTTTGGCGGCGCACTATTAGGCGGTGTTGTAGGGAATCAATTTGGCGGCGGAAGTGGTCGAACTGTGGCAACTATTCTTGGTTCAATGATTGGCGGGTCGATTGCACACAACCGTCAGCAATCAAGCCGTTATATTGAATATCAACTTGTTGAGTTAATGATTCAAGTAGAAAATGGCGAGCAATACATGGTCGTTCAAGACAAGGATAGTCGGATGATATTTAATCAAGGTGACAAAGTTCGTCTTGTTTATTTAAGTGATAACACCGTTCGCGTAGATAAGGCTTTTTAATAGTAATGCTAATTTGCTTAATTAAGTAATCTATTTTGAGGCAATAAAACCGCGTTGATAATAAGGCAAAAATGTTGTTATTTAGGTGTTTCCTGCATCCAAGCAGTCGTAAGTTAGAGATTTTTAACGCGGGTAGCGACAGGTTTAATCCCTCAAAATGATTAAGTATTATTGCGAACTGGTAAAAGTAACAGCGAGCAATCGTTACTCCATAAAAAGAAATGCCGCTCACCTAAAGTGAACGGCATTAGAGCCTTAGCTCGCTGTTATGAGCGCTGATTTTAGCTCTGTTTGTAATCTGCAAAGAATCGTTGCATCTTACCCATTGCTTCAGTTAAATCATCTTTGTTCGGTAAAAACACCAATCTAAAGTGGTCAGGCTCAGGCCAGTTGAATGCCCTGCCGTGCACGAGCAGTATTTTTTCGGCTTTCAGCAAATCTAAGATCATGCGTTCATCGTTTTTAATCTTAAACTTGTCGGTGTCTACTTTTGCAAAGGCATACAGTGCGCCTTTTGGTTTTTTACAACTAATGCCGTCTATCGCATTTAGTCCTTGCCATGCAATATCACGTTGCACACACAAGCGCCCACCGGGGTTAATTAGATTATCGATTGACTGTACACCACCCAATGCTTGCTGAATCGCATATTGTGCAGGTACATTGGCACACAGGCGCATAGACGCCAACATATCTAAACCACGCACTAAGTCTTCCATTACACTTGTACGGCCACTTAATACCATCCAGCCCATACGCAAGCCCGCTGCTCGGTATGTTTTTGCAAGGCCGTTAAAGGTAATAATAGGCACATCATCACACAACGCCCCTATTGAGGTATGTGTGGCGCCGTCATATAAAATTTTCTCGTATATCTCATCACTTAATAACAGCAGCTTATGCTCTCGCGCAATATTAATGAGCTCCATTAATAAGTCATCACTGTAGACAGCCCCCGTTGGATTGTTCGGGTTAATCAGTACCAGCGCTTTTGTCTTTGAGGTAATTTTACTTTTTATATCAGCAATATCTGGAAACCAATCTTGTTCTTCATCACATAAATAATGAACAGGGTTACCACCCGCTAATTTAACAGACGCGGTCCATAGTGGGTAATCGGGTGCTGGGATCAGTACTTCATCATCGTTATCAAGCAATGCTTGAGTCGTCATTTGAATAAGCTCGCTCACCCCATTACCGATATAAATATGGTCGACATCTAGGTTGAATAATCCACGTTGCTGATAGTGTTGATAAACAGCCACACGGGCAGAGTAAAGGCCTTTAGAGTCACAGTAGCCTTGGGCTGAATACAAGTTACGGATGATATCGCGGTGCATATCTTCAGGCATATCAAAACCAAAGGCCGCAGGGTTGCCAATATTAAGCTTGAGAACTTTTTGACCTTCATCTTCCATTTTTCGAGCTTGTGCAAGCACAGGCCCACGAATGTCATAACAGACACCGTTAAGTTTGTGACTCTTTTTTATTTGTGACATGGTTACCTCTACTATTAGACCTTAAGACTAACCTAGCAGAGGCTAACCACGCTAGTGGATTTTTGAGGTTATAACTGAAATAAATTCAAGTTATTAGCGACCAGCAAACCAGGCCTGTAGTTTTTCAACTGAACCTGCAACTTGCGCGTCAAGGTTTTGTGACTTTTCTATTGCTGTATCCACATGCCCCTCGTTTAACGCCTGTTCAATTTCGCGAGCAACATCAGATAAGCTCGATGCACCGAATTGCGCAGCATTTGACTTTAAACTATGTGCATGACGCGCAGCAACTTCATTTTCTGAATCCAAATTCGCTAAAACTTCACCACTCAAGCGCTGAAACTCACTGCAGCAAAAGGTTAAGGTGTCGGCAAATTGATCACCCAAAAGCGATTCCATACCTTCAAGTGCACCTTCATCTATTGTGATCGTCGTCATGTTTATCCCTTGATCAAAAACGTCATCATTTAAATCGCAACTCTAGCTGTTCATTGTAAAAAAGCAACCCTATGACCAGAGCTCATGTATAATAGCAATACTTTAATTGTATGCTAGAAGTTTAATATGGCTAGAGAACTGTGTTCGGGTTGTGGCTTTTCAGTCAGAACCTGCTTATGTAATGCGATAAGCATAATTAATAATAAACTAAAAATCATTATATTACGTCATCCTAGCGAAGAAAAAGTAACTAAAAACACAGCGCACCTGCTTAAATTAGGTTTAGCGAACTGTATTATTTTGAGTGGTGAGTCTGAGCAAGACTTTCCTGAGCTCGCCTCACTACCAACACAGAGCACGGCACTGTTGTATCCCGCCGATAATGCAATCATGCTTGATAAGTGCACTGATGCAACATTAGACTTTAAACAACAGCTTACTCATTTAGTGGTGCTTGATGGCACATGGAAAAAAGCCTACAAAATGCTGATGCTGACCCCAAGTTTGCAGCACTTCAAGGCTGTCAGCTTCGCCACTTTACCAAAAAACAAATACGTGATCAGAAAAGCACCTCGCGCCGATAGCTTGTCGACATTAGAAGCCGTTGCACAGAGCCTTAATTTAATCGAACAGTGTAATGTTGACCCGCTTTATCACTTACTCACGGCGCTTGTTGAAAAACAAACTCAGCACATGCCTCAAGCAGTCAAGGCACGTTACTTATAATGCGAGTGTCTAAACGTTTAAGTGCGGGGTTTAGCCGCCAAGGTCCCGATTACCGTTTTGATGACCAAGTTGATTTTGACGATATTCGCGACACGTTCGGATTTCGTACCCTCGTTGTGGGTCATTGGGTTACCAAGCAAGAACGATTATTAGCTGCAAATTTAATTTATGACGCGCTGGCAGATCTCGCACAAATACTGTCATTACCACCTGTGGCAATGGGCCTTCGTGGCAAACTGAATTTTGCTTTCGGTCATGGCGGTCAAAAAGGAGTGCAAGCACATTATAATGCGCAAAGCCAAACACTTGCTCTGGCAAAAAATGCCGGAGGAGGAGCCCTCGCACATGAGTGGTTTCATGCCTTTGATCACCATATTTGCCAGCATATGTTCCCACACAGACAACCCATGCAGTTTTGCTCATCATTGTGGTTAACCCAAACACCTGATTTAACACACCCGTTAAATCATTTCCTCAATCAGTTTTTTCATCAGGTTTTTTTAGATACTCAAGGTAATAACCCAAACGAGTTCGTCACACAATCGATAGCCTTTGATAAACAACGACAGCATATTTATATGAGCATGCCAGAAGAACTTGCGGCACGGTGTTTTGAGCAATGCATTGCTGTCCATCCTGCGATTAAAAATAGTTTTTTAGTGAGTGGCTTAAATGACGGTGGTTTAATTTACCCAAGCATAGAGCATACATCACGCTGCTCAGACGCATTATTACGGTATTTTAATCAACTAGGTGTGCTTTTACATCGTGGCTAACATCAACCGACTTAAAGTTCTTGATCCACAGTAAATAATCGTCAGCCTCAAGCGGTTTGGAAAAGTAATATCCCTGCCCTATTTGGCAGCCATAACGTTGTAAAATGGCCAAGCTCTGCGGGTCTTCAATGCCCTCGGCCACCACTTTGGCACCGAGCGTTTTAGCAATATCACAGGTTGCTTTACAGATACTTTGATCATTTAACGAAAAAGCGAGATTAAGAACAAACTGCTTATCAATTTTCACCTCATCAAAGCCCAGTTGACTTAAATAAGCGAGTGAAGAGTAACCTGTACCAAAATCATCAATGGCGAGTTTCACACCAATTAAGCGATAATCGTCCAGTGTTATTTTTATATTTTTACTTTCTTCCAGGGTCGCTGATTCTGTTAACTCAAGCATCACAGAATCAGCACTTACACCTAGCTCATTTAACTTAGTAATAAACAGCACAGGTAAATCTTTATTGAGCAAATCTTTTGCCGAGATATTAATAGAAATGACATGCTCAGGTATTAACTCACAAAACCTTGCTTGCCATTCTATGCCTTTCGCAACGACCCACTCGGTAAGTTGATTAATGACCCCTGAGGACTCAGCAATCGGAATAAAGGTATCAGGGCCGATTGCTCCAAGTGCAGGGTGATGCCAACGAAGTAGCGCTTCGCAACCCACAATATCACCCGTTTCTAAACATATCTGTGGCTGAAAATGTAAGTTTAATTGGTCTTCTTCAATCGCTAATTTTAATGATGCGGCAATGAGCAGCCTTTGCTCTGAGAGTCTCGCACTTTCTAAATCAAACATACGCCAGCGCTCACCTTGCAGGCGCTTTTCACTCATAGCTTGAATCGCGCACTGTAGAATTTGTCTGGCGGTATTACCATGTAAAGGATAATGGGCAACACCAATATCAACACTATCAACTAATTTTACATTGTTATGCGTGATGCCCTCTTCAAACACTCCATGAATCAAACAAGCAAATTGCTCTATATGACTCAGTTCCAACTCCCCCATTACAACACAAGCAAAAATACTGTCATCAACGCGTGCTATCCAGACACCTTGATCAACATGGGTTTCCAGCCTTAAAGCATTAATCGATTCAAGCTGTTGGGTAAGTACATCCAGCGTAGTCACAATGCAGTTATTAGCATGCTCATAGCCAAATGTTGCTCTGGCATTTACCAAGACATGGGGCCTGAACAACATCACAGAAAAATGTTGTTTGTGCGCTACTTTTTTCATTATTTCACTCAGTAGCAATTGTTTATTGGGTAATTTTGTATCCGCATCATGTGTCATTGAATAATTAAATGATGAAATTCTGTGTCTATCTTTAAGTAACAACAATGAACTAATAGCTAACGATGTGAATAATAGAATGACATTTTGCATGGTGTGATTACCAACACCAAAGCCATTCCACACCAACCAACTAAACGCTTGAACAGACAATGTAAGCACCATTAATAATCTTAAACGCGTACGCTCACCTTTTCCTTTGTACAAAATAGTAATCGCAATACCTGCGAGCATTAAAAAGACAATACAACTAAAAATGTACGACGATTGCAGATTGAGTTGCGGCAATAACGAAGCCATTATTGCAGTAATTATTGACACACCTAATAAAGCGATCCACACCGATTTATAGTGACTTTTAAGTCTGTTTATTGCAGCAAAGTGATACAAAAAATAAGCACCAAAACACAATGCATACTGGTTTATAAGCCACTTAGCGCTCCACTCTAACCCGCTAACAAAAAAGCTCGTTAAACCATTATCTATCATAAATCCAATGGTCACTAAAACGAAGTAAGCATTTAATGTCAGATACTTAAAGCGTTTCGATATGAAGTAATACACCCCACATACAAACATGCATAAAACCAAGACACCCAGGATAGCGCCATACCCCAAAATTGTTTGGTGTAAATTAACTTCAAACGTTTTAGCTGAAACAACCCCGACTTCAATTGATATCGCATGCTCATGTTGGAAATTAAGAAGTGCCCAGCGATTTTGACGATTGTGATCGACTAACCAGTGTGGTCGCACACTCGATAAGCTGACTAATGATGCCAATCTATCTTTATTTTGAATTTGTAATAAATCATCAAGAAGATAAAACTTTTTCCACGTTAAGTTGGGTTCAGCAATATACACAACGTAGTCTTGATTACTTGGTAACTTATTTAAGTCGATGACAAGCCAATACGAACTGTGTGCTTTTAAGCGAAGTGTTTTGGGTTCAAGCATATTTACTTTATGCTTATCGTCTAATTTCTGCTGCAGTGATTGGCTAACAATAAAAACTGGGTCATCAGTGTTTATCAGCCAAACAGGGAGTTCAGCCGCATTTAAAGTCGCTGTAAAGGTATACAAAAAAAGACAACAAGTAGCAGTTACCAGCTGTTTATAAAACGTAAGGATGCACCTGCTGATTGAAAGCATTTTAGCTCCGTGCCATTAAACACCAGCTAAAAGTATGGGGGGGAACAGCGTAAATTGCCAACTTTTGGGAACGATTTGCAATTAAAGTACTGTGGCCCGTAGGCCACATAAGAAAAGCTTACTTATTATCGTCGCTAATACGACTCGCTACCGCCGAGTTTTGATCTTTATATTTCGCATCTTTACGGGTGTTGTAAGGATTTTCGGCTGGGCTGGTCATGGTCTCAAAACTCATCGCCCCTATTTTCATCATGGGTCTTAATGCCAAAGGCAATTTACCCGAGTTATAAAACTCAAGCACAATATTACCTGACCAACCTGGGTCAATTCGGTGTGCCGTTACGTGCACCATTAAACCAAGGCGAGCGAGTGAGGAGCGGCCATCTAACCAACCCACAATATCAGCGGGTAACGTAACTTTTTCATGCGTAATCGCCAAGGCTAATTCGCCTGGGTGAAGAAAAAAGGCTTCTTCTTCCGCTAACACGATTTCGTCGCTCATAATTGATTCCATCGCTTTATTAAGTTGATCTTTCGGACCGCTTAAATCAACGTAAGCTGCGGTATGATCTTGAAACACTCGAAACTTATTGCCTAAACGTAAGTCTACCGTCACCCCAGAAATCATGTCTTTACTCGGTGAAGGCTCTATAACGATACGACCCTCGTTAATATATTGCTGAATATGGGTATCTGATAATCTCATTTATTATTCTACCTAAAACAGCCAAACAGTTATTATCAACATGTTGCGCTGTAAAAATTATCTTGCTTCACGTTAGTTCATGCATTTAATGCAATCAATAAGCGTTAAAGCTCACAGTATGCTGGGATTATTGTGACACAAAACTCACTTATCAAGTTAGTCTTACAGACATTTCTTCATGAATTAATTTTTTATACTCATTTAAACCGTTAAGAATAACTTTTACGTTTAGTATGGGGTGAAATGATTTTTTTAATACAATGAATGTATAACAAGACGCGACATAAGCTGAGAAAATATGAACCTTCAAATACGTTAACGAGTTCGTACTCTCGCGATGTTAGTGCGCAAAATAGTAAATAAGCC
This sequence comes from Pseudoalteromonas sp. JSTW, assembly GCF_013423925.1. NCBI lineage: Bacteria > Pseudomonadati > Pseudomonadota > Gammaproteobacteria > Alteromonadales > Pseudoalteromonadaceae > Pseudoalteromonas > Pseudoalteromonas sp. JSTW. The sequence goes on along the minus strand of NZ_CP058972.1, from coordinate 1,505,175 downwards.
GCTCAGAGAGCGGCTTTCATGTCTTGGGAGATAACGTGTTGTTTAAAACCTGTAGCGTGCACCAATTGCGTAACGAGCGCCGTATTGACGAGCAAACAAAAACTGCTCTTCGTAACGGCCATAACCGCGCTCGGTTTCATTATTGAGGTTAATTCCCTCAAAGAACACCGTCATGTTTTCGTTTATATCGTAGTTTACGCTTAAGTCCCACTGCCCGAATGTGTCACCAAACTGTGGTGGTGCATCCGCTGAGCCTTGTGATTGGCCAACACCAATCAAGTAAGCGTCACGCCATGCGTAGGTCACTTTTACCGACAAACCGTCTTTGTCATAGAAAGCTTGGAAGTTTGCAGAATTACTCAAACCTGGTAGTGGCGACTGTTGTGTTAGGCTGTCTACGTCAAATTCAACATCACCATCAACAAATGTCGCGTTCACACCTAAGCCAAAGCCGCTTTCACCAAACAAGTGCTGTATCGCAACCTCTACACCATCAACTGACTTACTGTCCGTGTTTTGCGGCTGGGTAATATTCCACACTATTAACGGGTCTGAACTACTTGGTTCTATTTCACCATCAGCATTACCATAGCCAAGGGCAATCATTTCGTTAAAAATGGCTTTGCTTGTGACTTGCTCATTACGCGCTTCAATAGCTGCAATGGCTTCTTGATAACGCGGCCCGTCTAAAATATCGTAAAGGCCATCGATTGTCGTTTCAGTGATTTGACGTTGAATAAAGTTATCCACGTCTTTTTTAAAGTAACCAACAGACGCATAGCTGCCTTCGCCGTAGTAATATTCAATAGACACATCCAAGTTTGTAGACTCAAATGGCAACAGGTTCGTGTTACCTTGCCCACCCGTGCGAGCACCCGGTTTTGGACTGCCGGTCAGGCTGCGTCCACCCGCTAAATCGCCCAAAGGAGCTCGAGCCATCGTTTTACCCCACGAAACACGGCCAACGAGTTCATCGGTTAACTCTACTTTTACATCAATATTAGGTAACCAAATATCATAATTGCCTTGTTCTTGGTAAAAGTTATCGGTGCCGCCAGCTTCATATTGCATGATCCACTCTGATTCACTCACCCAATTCACTTGTTGTTCAACACGTTGGCGTACCGTGCTGGTGACATCCGTTTCTTCATAGCGAAGCCCAGCATTAATTTGTACAAAGTGATTAGCGACATCAAATTCCCACAACGTATTCACGTAGACGCTTTGCGTTTTCTCTTCAACATAACTTTCACTGTCAATGCCATCGAAAAAGGGATCGATTGAATAGTAGTTATCACCTAAAAGATCTTCGTTTAAGTAAGCGAGTTGCCGGGCTAAAGCCTCTTCAAAACTGTAGGTATAGTAATAGTTCGGTTGTAAATCACTGCCTCCCCCCTGAAATTGATCTAACATGTCACCCGTTTCCTTGTAGGTGAACATGCCATCAGGAAAGATTTCTGTGAATGATGGGTTAAAGCCAGGACCCCCTCGCAAACCACTCCATGCAGTGAACCCACCCATGGTTTGTTTTGTATGTGCAGCACCAAATTTCACTTTTACCAATGGGATTTCAAAACGCTCATTAAACCAATGTGTATGCAACTGCGCTTGCTCAACGTTCGACTCACCCGGAGAGTAAATAAACTGGCTGAAATTTGAGTCAATCTCGCTTGGGTCTAGTACCGTAGTCCCGTTGTTCCAATTAACGTAAGCATGCGGGATCTCACCTGTACGGTAATCGTAAACCTTACTACGCAATTGATCTGAACCGAGGATGATTTGCCCCGATGAACCTAATCCGTCATCAGCACCGTTGTCTATTTCATTTTTAGAGTCGTGGTAGTCGAACTCTACTTCCCATTCATTGTTAATTTGCCACTCTAGGTTTAAACCAATTGAGCGTGCTTTAACTTCAGTGGTTTCTCGATTTGCTGTGAATGAGCCATCGTTACCACTAATATCAGCGAATAAAGCAGTACCGTTTTCATCCAGCTCATAGCGATTGATGTTACCACCGAACTCGTTCCAGATACCCCAACCAACGGTATTAACGCCTGTGATTGCTCGGCTTGCTGTGTAATCAAGCGTAGCAACAAAGTTATCAATGGGCGCATACTGCAAAGTCACTTGACCATTTGTACGTTCACGTTCTGCATCCGCAATGCTGTAGTTCATATCTTTCGGGAAGAAATGATTACCAACACGTTTACCTTCGCTGTCGACTGCACGCGGGTCGATAAATGCCCCCTCATCTAGCGTCGGTAAATCGACATTGGCTTGCCAACCCTGAATATTGGCATTTTGCTGTTGAAAATCACGCTCTTGATGAGAAAACGATACCGCAAAACCAACAGAATCTTCAGCGTAGGTATTACTGTACATGGCAGAAAACTCAGGAGTTACATCATCACCTGCCTCGTTTGACGAATCGTGAATAGCCTTAATTGAGGAACTAAATTTTTCACCAGGGCTATTCAATGGGCGAGTCGTGATAATATTGACCGTCGCCCCCAAGCCCCCACTTGGCACATCAGCTTGACCTGACTTAGCCACTTCGAGCGCACTGACACCATCTGCGGCAATATTTTCAAGTGCGTAAGAGCGGGTATAACCCGTCCCCGGCATTTGACGTCCGTTTAACATGATAAGATTAAACTCAGGGCCAAACCCCCGTACTGTGATTTCACTCCCCTCGCCATTCGAGCGGCTGACAGAGACACCCGTTATACGTTGTAATGACTCGGCCAAATTGGTGTCGGGAAATTTACCCATTTCTTCTGCTGAGATGGCATCAATCACTCCCGTTGCGTCTCGTTTCATGTCCATGGCACGGATCATACTGCCACGAATACCTTTAATTTCGATGACTTCGATTTCTTTATCTACTTGCTGTTGCTCATCTTGAGCATACGCCATTGAGAGATTGCCAAACCCTGTTGTCAGGATCATTGCGATTGATGCTGCAAGAGGTGTTTTAATTAATTTTGTGCTTTTCATGATTACCTGCTTTTGCAAAAAATTGTCATGTAAAATGGGTGCTGTTTTGTGTGCACCCTAGCCTGTTGTCAGATGAAATTATGGGTTTGTAATCACGGCATTATCGATACGATAGACCGCACCTTCTCCCATGCCCCACGAGGGAAATACCATGACAACGTCTATTGCACTAATATCAAGACCTGCACTGAGCAAGTCAGACAATGTATAGGTGTAAGTTTGCCATTCCCCGACCACAGGCTCGACGCCTTCTTGGCTAGCACTTAGCGCAAGCTCAACAGCTTGACCTGCATCATTCGATTCGATTTTGAACAACCACTGCGCATCTTGATTGCTGGCATTTGAAACCAGTTTCATTTCAAAACGAACAACCCCTTCAGAAACCATATGAGAAGCATCAAAACTCACGCCATCAGCAGCTAAAAAGCCCATAACAGTAGCTGTTGCACCTATTTTAAACTCAGCCACAGCACCATGCGCTTCATCATCCGTTTCAACTGTTGGTGTACGGCCTGCGCAGCAATCCCAAATACTCCATTGCTCAGCGACATTATCAGCAAATAATGTGAGATCAGACTGTGGTTCTGGTGCATAAATACGTGCATTATCTACACGATATACAGCCCCTTCACCTTGACCCCAAGCAGGGAAAATCATGATCACATCAATAGCGCTGACATCTAAGCCTGCTTGCAGCAACGTACTAATAGGGAAAGTATAGGTTTGCCATTCACCCGCAACAGGGTCAACCCCCTCAACACTGGTGTTCAGATTAACCTCCACAGCGGTTGTACCGTTGTCTGATTCAACTTTTAGCAACCACGCTGCCTCTGGTGTGCTCGACAGAGATATCACTTTCATTTCGAACTGCAACATCCCCTCGTCCACAAGCGCTGTCGCATCAAATTGTGAACCACTACCACCTGATGATGTCCGGTTAATAAAGCCCATAACTGTCGGTTGAGCACCGATAGAAAACTCTGCTGTTACCCCGTGAGCCTCATCATCCATGACTTCAATTGGCGTTGAGCCACCACAACAATCCCACAACGGCCAGTCAATGTTCGTTTCATCTGTGAATAACGTTAATGAAGGTAAAGAGGTCGATGCGCCGTTTGTAATTTCAACATTATCAACACGATAAACTGCACCCTCACCTTGACCCCATGCAGGGAAGATCATGATGACATCAATAAGTGACACATTTAATCCTGCATCTGCAAGTGCTTGCAGTGGAAAGGTGAAGGTTTGCCATACACCGACGACAGGTTCAGCACCTTCAGTACTCATGTTAAGGTTCATTTCGACTGCAGAACTGCCCTCGTCACTTTCTATTTTAAAAAGCCAAGGAGCATCTGGCGTGGCAGGTAATGACATGATTTGCATATCAAATCGTACGTAACCATCCTCCAACATAGCACTTGCATCATAAGGTGAAGCAACACCATTTTCGTCAGTGATAAAGGCTTCACGACTAATAAATCCATTCACTGTTGGCTGCGCACCAATATTAAACTCAACTACTTCGCCACGCTCTACATCTTCAACAAGGGCGGGTGTAGAACCACCACAGCAATCCCATGCAGGCCAATTTGGATTGAAGCTACCATCAAAAATGGTAAGCGGCGTAACCGTGCCATCGCTTGGCGGCGTTGGGGCTGGTGCAGCACCTTCTACCAGTGCATCTTCTACGCTGTCATACCCTGGGCGGACAGTTTCACAGCCTTTACCCGTGTCTGGATTTTGAGCACACTCATAAACTCGTACATAATCAATTTCGAACGCTTGACCATTTTCGAATGCACTCGTATCTATGCCCGTCGCATTAACGTTTTCTGGCCAATCACCACCAACTGCAAAGTTTAATATCAAGTAAAACTCTTGATCATAGGGTGAAGCATCCCAAAATGTCGTTAGTTCACCCGTTGTTTGGTCGAAATATTCTGAATACCATCCTTTATGCTTTAGCGCTAGCGCTTCGCCGCTGGCGTTATAAAGCAGTTCAGACTTTCGCTGAGTCGCGTAGAGGTAGTCATCAATATACCAGCGAATTTCTCCCTCTTGCCATTCTATTGCATAGGTATGGAAATCATCTGCAGGGTTTGACGCCTGATCAAAGGTATACGCTTTGCCGCTTTGATCGTTATTTGGCCACTCTTTACCATAATGCAATGTTCCGTAGATGTTTGATTCTAGACCATCATCGGTAGGCACTTTAAGGTTCACGGCTTCAACAATGTCAATTTCACCAGAGCGGGGCCAACCGCCGTATACTTCGTCTGTGGGCATCATCCAAAAGGCAGGCCATGCACCTTGACCACTTGGCAGTTTAGCGCGCATTTCAAAGCGTCCGTATTTAAAATCAGCTTTATAGCGAGTATTTAGACGTGCTGAGGTATACGGTTTAGTCGCACCTTCCTCTGCGGGCAGTGCAACAATATTTAGAATGCCATTTTCAACAAAAGCATTATCTTTGCTGTCGGTGTAACATTGTTTTTCGTTATTACCCCCACCGGCACAATCAACTTCGAAGTTCCATTTACCATCGTCAATTGAATCGCCATTAAAGTCATCCTCCCATATCATCACCCAATCAGAAGTGGGTTCACTTGGGTTGATAGTGTCGATTTTTGTTTCTGTGGCAGAGCCACCGCAGCCAGCTAATGTCGCTACAGAAAGCGCCATCGCAAGTTGTGTTATGTGTGTTTTAATTCTGTTCATTACATTGAACCCTAACATGAGTGTTTGTTAGTACTCAGCTGATCGGTATAAGTATTTTTTTAATCAGCCAATTGTAAGCGCTTACATTTAAGGGCAAATAAAAAGCCAAACAATGTAAGCGCTTACAAAAGCGTATGTCAGGGTTGTGAAAAGGTCAATAAAATATTAACAAAAATCGAACATTTGTGTCTTTTAAGTAGACAAAAAACACTCTAAAGGGCAGTAAATGCACTGATTAAGCACAAAAACACAAATACCTCATTGTCACAATGAGTAATAAAAAACAAGAAATTAACATTTTTTTTCTGTGTTTAATCTTCTGTTATCAGTATTTCTACCGAACTATTTTGTGTTTGCTGGTAATGCAAGCTGCTGGCTAGGATACGTGCAGCATTTTTGTAGGTAGCGCTGATTGATGCTGCATTATCTCGAGAAATTACCTGCCCTTGCTCCGAGCTTTCACGTATTTCAATCGCAAGAGGGATGTTGGCTAATACAGGCACACCATGGCGGTGAGCTAATTTTACAGCGCCATCTTTGCCAAATACATGATTGGGTTCGCCGCAATGACCACATAAAAAGTAACTCATGTTCTCAATAAGACCCAATACTGGAATATTGACCTTATTAAACATAGCAATCCCCTTTTGTGCATCAGCTAGGGCTAAATCTTGCGGTGTTGTAATAATTACAGCGCCACTAGCAGGTACTTTTTGACTCATGGTTAGTTGAATATCACCGGTGCCGGGCGGCATATCAACGATGAGGTAATCAAGTTCACCCCAATCGGTCTCATTCATAAGTTGATTAAGCGCCCCCGATGCCATGGGGCCTCGCCACACTGTTGCATCATCACTCGGCACTAAGAAACCAATTGATTGCGCTTTCAAATTATGTGCTTCAAATGGTAATAAGTTTTTATTATCCAGTGTTTTAGGCTCAGCACCCTGCAGACCTAAAAGTAAAGGGATCGATGGGCCATAAATGTCAGCATCTAAAATCCCCACTTTAGCTCCCTCTTGCTCAAGTGCTGAGGCAAGATTCACAGCCGTTGTCGACTTACCCACTCCCCCTTTGCCAGATGCAACAAGTACAATCTGCTTAATCTGCTTAAAGCAGCATTGGTTGGGTAATGACACCTCGGCGTCGATGCTCACCGATACTGAGAGCTTATTGCTAACAAACTCTCCGATTTGTGCTAATTCTCCCTTGCCAGCAAAGGGTAATTCCAGCTTAACCTTAAAGCTTTTGTCGGTATTTATTGTTATTTCTTTTACCCATTGGGCTTCAATCCCAATCGCAAATGCGCTGCTTCTATAAGCAGCTAACGCATCAAGTAGCGGTTCTTTTTCAGCCGATTTACCAGAGAATAATTTTGACAGTCCAAACATAGCAATAAAATAGCGTTTCTTTGATGAAAAGTGCTTCGGAATTATGTAACATTCAAGGCATTAAAACCAGACAATTAGATAATATCATTGCGTTGTTTTGTATATAGGCAACTCGCAATGAATTAAATAATGATATTCATGCATTTTTGCAACGAACTATCCTCAATTCGGAATGATTATGGCACAGCGAAAGATCCTGATTACTAGCGCATTACCTTATGCCAATGGCCCGACTCACTTAGGTCATTTATTAGAATACATCCAAACTGATATTTGGGCGCGTTTTCAAAAGCAACAAGGTCATGAGACCTATTACGTGTGCGCAGATGATGCTCACGGCACCCCCATTATGCTTAATGCGCAGAAACAAGGGATCACGCCAGAGGAAATGGTTAAAAATGTCAGTGTAGAACGCCAACGCGACTTTGCTGATTTCAACATAGAATTTGATAACTATCACAGCACTCACAGCGAAGAAAACAAGCAGTTAAGCGAGCTTATTTATAACCGCTTAAATGATGCGGGCCACATTAAGAAGCACACTATTTCTCAGCTTTTTGATCCAGAAAAAGGCATTTTCTTACCTGACCGTTTTGTAACAGGTACTTGCCCAATGTGTAAGTCTGAAGATCAAAACGGTGATAGCTGTGACGCATGCGGTGCAACATACAGCCCAACTGAACTTATCAATCCACGTTCTGTCATGTCGGGTGCGGAGCCTGTGTTAAAAGACTCTGAGCACTACTTCTTTGACTTGCCAGCCTTTGAAGACATGCTAAAAGAGTGGTTACACTCTGGCACTATCCAACAAGAAATGGCTAACAAGTTAGACGAATGGTTTGCAGATGGCCTGCAGCAGTGGGATATCAGTCGTGATGCACCTTACTTTGGCTTTGAAATCCCAGGTGCTCCAGGTAAATACTTCTACGTATGGTTAGATGCACCCATCGGTTACATGGCCAGCTTTAAGAACCTATGTGACAAGAAAGGCATCGACTTTGATGCGTTCTGGCGTGAAGACTCAGAAGCCGAACTTTACCACTTTATCGGTAAAGACATCATTTACTTCCACAGTTTATTCTGGCCTGCCATGTTAGAAGGGGCAAACTTCAGAAAACCAACTAATGTATTCGCTCACGGCTTTGTCACCGTAAATGGCGCAAAAATGTCTAAATCTAAAGGCACTTTTGTAAAGGCTCGTACTTATCTAGATAATTTAGACCCTGAATATCTACGCTACTATTACGCGGCAAAACTTAACAACGGTATTACTGATTTAGATTTAAACCTTGAAGATTTTGCCCTGCGTGTAAATTCAGATCTGGTTGGTAAAGTGGTCAATATTGCAAGCCGTTGTGCTAGTTTCATCACCAAGAAATTTGACGGGAAACTAAGCGACACAGTGATGGATGAAGCGTTACTAAGTGAATTCCAAGCGGCATCAGACAGCATTGCTAATCATTACGAGAATCGTGACTATAGCCGTGCTATTCGTGAAATTATGGCGCTTGCAGACAAAGCCAACCAATTTATTGATGCTAAAGCTCCTTGGGTGTTAATTAAAGACGAAGCAAAACAACAAGAAGCGCATGACGTGTGCTCACTTGGTCTCAATATGTTCCGTGTGCTTATCACCTACTTAAAGCCTGTTTTACCAGGAATGGCTGCCAATGTTGAAGCCTTTTTAAATGACGCATTAACATGGCAAGGTGTGCAAACAGCGCTTGTGGGTCATGCTATTAATAAATTTAAACCGTTAATGCAACGCGTTGAAATGGATAAAGTAAATAAAATGATTGAAGAATCAAAAGAAAGCCTCGTCGCTGAAAAAGACAAGATTGATCCTAATAGCCCATTAGCGAAAGAGCCAATCAGCCCTGAAATCGAATTTGATGATTTTGCTAAAGTTGATTTACGTGTAGCGAAAATTGCAAAAGCAGAACACGTTGAAGGTGCTGATAAGTTATTAAAATTGACGTTAGATTTAGGTGGCGAAACTCGCCAGGTATTCGCCGGTATTAAATCTGCGTATGCGCCTGAAGACATCGAAGGCAAGCTGACCGTTATGGTAGCGAACCTTAAACCACGTAAGATGCGTTTTGGTATGTCTGAAGGCATGGTGTTAGCAGCAGGCCCTGGCGGCAAAGAAATCTATATTCTTAACCCTGATGAGGGTTCAGAGCCAGGCATGCGTGTCATGTAAGGTAAAACCTTATTGTAAAAAAACCGTTGTGTGCAAACACAACGGTTTTTTTTATATTCGGCATTTATGTTTTTGGGCATGCGGGGTGTTCGGTTAATACTTGGGTAATAATTTGGCCAAATACTTGGTGCTGTTGCTCAGTAATAGGGAAAGAGGCGCTGTAAGAAAGCGTATCGGCAAGCTCTCCGGTAATAATTTCATAAAAGGTCATCGCAGTTAGCAAATGCCCAGCATCCGAGGCATGATTACCGTCACTATGGTATAAATTCACTTCTGGTAATCTTGCTATCGCTTTGTCCCACACTAAACCGATGGGCGCAACACAGCTCGTTTCTTTATCACTAATGGATAAATGTAACTTATAAACCGCTTCACCTTCTTTGCTATCCCCCCTTTGTGGGTGTTCAGGGAATAGAATTGGCGTGATTCCCAGCACTTTTGCATTCGCAATTAGACGCTCGGTTTCTGCCGTAGAATAATTTACAGATCCCGATTGAGAATACTTTTGCCCTTGAAAAATCGCATGACTCCACTTGTTTTGTTTTAGCTTTTCGATATTCCCGGGTGAATTCACTATTTCATCCAAAAAACGGCCACTCACCGTGAGGGTCGCAACCTGACTATTACTTAACTCACTCGAAATTAACTGCTCAAGCAAGGTCGCAAGTTTTGCGCTATGACTATTGCCATAAATGATAATGTTATAATCAGCACTTGCGCTATTATCAACAATGTCGGTGCTATTATTAGGAAGTGAGCTGTCAGGCTCGGTTGCGATTGGGTTTTCAGTCTTTGAACTCGAACCACATGCAACTAACCCAACAAAACTCATCAATAAAAAGTAAACAATAAAAGGCTTAAATCGTTTGCTGTCCGTCACTGATTATTCCTTATTTAGACGTATTATTTTTCATGTAGTCAATATTGAGACACAAAACGATAAATAGCCAATTATTATCTGACGCTTACTCACACTTAACTATTTCATCTTCAGGGTGCTAAATATAAATCTTTAAGAAACCGCTCTTTGCGGGGTAAGTAATGATGATCATAATCAAGCGACACCAGCACCCTTTCTGCTTTTCCTAACAGCTCACTACGCGGCACTAAACCGATTACACGCGAGTCTGCACTGTTATCACGGTTATCTCCCATCGCTAAATACATATCTGCAGGGATAACCACTGGCGCAAAATGCTGCATCACAGAGGGGGTCTTCGACACCTGAATTGCATGTTTAATACCCGCAAGATTTTCTAAATACGTTTGCTGTCCTGCTTCATCATCCACTAGCGAGTAATCAAGTACTTGACCATTAATAATCAATTTATTATCAACTAAAGTAACCGTATCACCCGGCACTGCAATCACACGTTTGACTAAGCGGTTATTAGCAGCAGTTGAATCAAATACAATGATATCGCCCGCTTTTGGCTCATCAAGGCGCGCCAGTGATATATGACTAAATGGTAACCGTAAATCATAGGCCATTTTATTGGTTAAAATACGGTCTCCCTCAACAATTGTCGGTTTCATAGACCCTGTGGGTACTTCATACCAATCGGCAACAGCACTCCTAAATACACTCATTAAGCAGATGAATACAATCAATGAACGGTTATTTTTCCATACGTTAGCAAGCCAATTCATATTCGTTCCTTGTGTTGTTAGTTTCATTAAGAGTCTTTGCCGTTCAAATTAGTTCTTAGCTAAATGTAACGAAATACTTCAAAGATAAAAATATCATACATGGTGTTAAAAATATTTGACACAACCAGCAATGAGTAGTTTACTTAACACCAAGTCAAATATTTTTTACACTGGATGATAAAAGATGAGCTACAAAGAACTGACAATTTGGGGCACGTTGGGAGTGACTATTGGTTTGTTAATTTATTACCTTACTGGTATTAACTCATTACAAACAAATGGAAACCTAAGCCAAGATACAATGGTTTCTTACTTATATAAGGTCGTAATTACTGCGGTGATACTCGAAATTATTATGCAATCAGTGCTTGCAGGCATTAAGCACAAAGAAGCAGATTTAGGTGATGATGAGCGCGATAAACTCATTGAACTTAAAAGCGCTAAGCTTGGCCATTGGTTAACTTCAGCAATTATTTTAATGTGTGTATTTTTAGCCACTCAGATAGAGCGTGTATCTGGTCGCATGTTATTACCTGAAGTTTCAGATTTATATAATATAATGCACTACCTCATTATAGGCTTTTTGATCAGTGAAATTATCACGACAGCCAGTAAGGTGTATTACTATCGAAGAGACAGCTAATGAAAAAACAGCTCAGTAATACTATTCGAGAATTACGATTTCATCACAATGAAATGACGCAGCAAGCTCTGGCCGAAGCCGTCGGTGTTTCAAGGCAAACAATTGTCGCCATTGAAAAAGGCAAATATTCCCCTTCACTTGAAGTGGCTTTTAAGATTGCTCAATTGTTTGATAAGAAACTCGATGACGTTTTTTCTTATCAATAGCACGCTTGCAATAAAAAAGGTTAGCATGCAGCTAACCTTTTTTATTCTATTTAAGACTGTTGATTTTTAAACTGTGCTTTCGCTTGTTCAACTTCGTCATTACTGATACCTACTGACTCAGCCGCTTCTTTTATTAAATGCGGTTGTGTCATAACCAACGCCATCAGTTGTTGAAGTTTTTCGGGCGGGATCCCGAGTTGCTGAACTAAGCCCATAGCCATCATTGGGTTTTCCATAAATGCTTGAAAAAGCTCACGTACTTTTTCGTCACTCACGTTATGCTCTTTCAGCATTGCGATAATTGGGTTCATACTAACCTTGATTAATTTACTGCTAATAAGCTCAATAATGTGGGCAGTTTTTCGTTATTCAACCAGTAGCACCACTTTACCCGAATTTTCATTATTATCTAAAATGCGGTGAGCCTCAGTTGCATCCTGCCAATGCAGGGTTTTATATATATTAAAGTCAAATTTACCCGCAGCGAGTTCGCCATAAAAGCGAGCTATAAACTGTGCTTTTAGTTCACGTTTAAAAGCAATAGAGCGGTTTCTAAGTGTAGAAGCATGAAATGAAATACGTTTACTCAGCAAACGTGCGAAATCAACCTCAGCAAAGCGCGCATCTAAAAATGCCAACATCACAATTTGGCAATCCATTGCAGCAACAGCAGCATTTTTATTTAAATAATGCCCTGCAACGGGGTCGACAATTGTATTTGCTTGTAACTGATGTGTCTTCATATACTCCACAAAGTCGGTGGTTTTATAATTTATACAGTGATCGGCACCCAACTTTTTTGCATGCGCGCATTTTTCATCGCTCCCCGCAGTAATGACTACCTGAGCCCCAATAGCTTTTGCCATTTGAATAGCGGCACCACCCACACCACTTGCACCAGCGTGTATAAGTGCAGTTTGCCCAGCTTCAAGCTTGCCAAATTGAAATAACGCCGAAAATGCAGTGAGATAAACTTCACTCACCGCAGCCCCTTCAGCCATACTCATTGAGTCAGCAAGCGGCATCACCTGTGCTGCATCTACCGCAACATACTCACTGTATGCGCCTCCGGCACACAAAGTAAAAACGGGTTTATTAAGCCAATCAACCTCAACGTTTTCCCCTTGTGCGACGACTGTGCCAGCACACTCTAGACCTAAAATCTCACTGTCGCCTTTAGGAGGTGGGTATTTATCTTGCCTTTGTAAACAGTCAGCACGATTAACGCCTATTGCGGCGACCTTAATCAGTACCTCATCGTGTTTAATATTCGGCTTTTCAATTTCTGCAAACGTTAACTGTGAATTTTCATGCTTAATATAACGCATAACACCTTCTATTTAATTCGCTGCCAGATTTCAGCTTCCACCAATTTACCATTTTCATATAAAGTATGATGCCATAAATCACCGTCTACTTTGTAATCAAATGCCATGGTTTTACCTTGTAATGAAGGCACATTACCATAAGAAAAAGTCTCGATAAATTGCTGGTCTTGCAAAACATATTTGCCGCCACCCGCATAATGAAAATTGCCATTTTTCTGCGTAATATAACTAAAATGAGTATCGGTAATTAGCTTTACCGAGGTTAATTCGGGTGCTTTTGCCGTAACATACCCTTCTTTTGTCGCATACTTTCCTTCAACAAACTGCCAACTCCCCACCAGCGGGTTCGCATTCGCGAATGAGGCTAGCAACAAACTTGAAATGCCGAATATTTTTAGCATAGTGTACTCCCTTGATTGTTCGTATTAGCATACGCCAATACCGGATCCCGATGAAGGACTACGTGGTTGAGATTTTTTCACCCCTGTTTTGCTCTCATTTCACTAAACCGCCACGATTGTTTATACGGATACACATCCAATAATTGTCCCTCATTAATAGCCGCTTGCAGTCGCTGCCACATAGCAACACTGAAAATGTCGTGATGCACAGCATTAAAAAATGAAAAAGCCGTTTTATTTGCACTGAAAAATACCTTGAATTGGCTCGGAAACACATCGTTTTCAGCAATATCAAAGTAACTCTCGCTGCTTAACTCTTCTAACGAGTCAGCACTTTTTGGTAACTCTCGAAATTGACACGCCGTCATCGGGCAAATTTCATCGTAATCATAAAACACCACTCTTCCCCAGCGGGTCACACCAAAGTTCTTCATCAACATATCGCCTGGAAAGATATTTGCACCTGCCAGCTCTTTGATTGCTTTACCATAATCAATCATAACAAGTTCAAGTTTTCGTTCATCACACTGATTAATATATAAATTAAGCGGTGTCATTTTCCGTTCAACATACACATGACGCAAAATAAGCGCATTACCCGATATAATTAAACTGTCGCCAATTTGGCGCTGCATCGTAGTGAGTAATTCTTCACTAAATCGACTTAAATCAAACGCTAAATAACGAAATTCATGGGTATCAACCAAGCGCCCCACGCGATCGGCTTGCTTTACAAAGTCGTATTTCGCCATGACATGTTGTTTAGTGGCGGTTTTTGGTGCGCTAAATTTATCTTTAATCACTTTATACACATAATCAGAGCCAGGTGTCGTAAATACCAACATCACCATGCCAGGCGTACCTGGGGCAATAATGTATTTATCATCAGGAGGACTATTTTTAGTGGTATCAACTTTATAGCGATAAAACTCGGTTTTGGCATGCTTGATAAATCCTATCGCGTTAAATAACTCAAAACGTTGCTTATGGGGCATCAGCACGCTGAGGTAATCAACGTAACGCGCAGGTTGGTCGGTGTCGACCATAAAGTAGGTTCGCGCAAACCCAAATAGCAGACTAAGTTGATCGGCGCCCATCATGACGGCATCAATGTGCAGCCCTTTTTCACTATTTAGTAAGGCTATGGCAAACGGCATATTATCACCGTTTTTAGCAATGCATCGCCCAATGATGTAACACGCTTTATTTCTGAAAAATAATGAATTAGCGTATTCGATATACCCATCATTCAGTGCTAGCAGCTCATAAACCTGTGGGCACTGTTTTTTTGCTCCTGCAATTAAAGTACGCTGCAACATGGCAATATCATCAGTGAAATGTGCATAATCAGAGCGAAAAACATGACGACTCACAAGGGTTTTTATCGCATTTTCAAAACCACTTTGTAACGAGATCCGACTTACCAGAGAATCAAACGGACGAGGCCCTAAGCGATACCGTGCCTTTAAAACAAACAAATGAACATTACGGATTTTACGTGAGTCCCAAATAGCCCCAAATGTCGAGTTGAAAAACGTATGTGCAATGGGCTGGTTTTCGTGATTTTTCACCATTTCTGCATAAATTTGTTTTGCTAATAACCACAGAGCAGGATCGTTAACTTCGCTGTAAGCTATGATCTTTACAGCTTCACTTACTTTTTTTACTTGGCCTTCGTAAACCTGTAACCGTAACTTCATTGCTGTTTGCACTTGATGCCATTGACGTTGTTCAAACCGACTTTGTGCCCCTAAAGTGATATTCAAAAACTCTGCAAACATGGCCTCAAACCCTGCATACACAGCGCGGGCTAGTTTCGTGGCAATAATATTCTTTAGTTGTTCCGACTCTGTTTTTTTACGAAAAATTGCATCGTGTTGAGGCATTATTGATATCACTTATGCTGATTATTTTAGTTGCCGTGTTTACACACAATAGCAAGCACGCTTTAATTTAGGTAATTAATAAAGATAATAAATAAGATTGATCAGATGAATATTAGGCATGTCGACCTAAATCTATTGGTGTATTTAAATGTACTGATAGATGAGCAAAATGTATCAAAAGCAGCCAATAAACTTGCCTTAACGCAGCCTGCGATGAGCAATGCATTAAAACGGTTACGTGATTTATTTGACGATCCCTTGCTCGTTCGAGCCGCTGGCACAATGACACCCACAGCCAAAGCGCTGAGTCTCAAGCCTGAAATTGAAGCACTGCTAAAAATGGCCGAAAAAATCACGCAACCAAGTGAACTGTTTGACCCAAGCACTGCAAATATAACGTTTCGGATCATGGCAAATGATTATCTAGAATCAACCTTAATAGCCCCTTTTATCACCCAACAACTGGCGAAAAGCCCCGGCCTTAATTTTGATATTTTGAGTCCAAGCGACGTCAACCTACAAGATATGGAAAAAGGCACAATCGATTTAGCTATAAACCGCTTTAATGGTTTACCCCGTTCATTTCACCAAGCCAGTGTCTGGCGCGATAACTATTGCTGCTTAAGTCACCCTGACAATCCTTATCTACAACAGCAAACGCTTGAGAACTACCTTGCACAAGAGCATATTTGGGTAAATAGGGCTGGCTGGGGGGTTGAAGCAGCGGTGACTAATAAATCCGGAAGTCAAAAATTAGGCTGGGTAGATGAAGCATTATGGCAGCTCGAACAAACGCGTAATATTCGTGTATTCACTCGCCATTACATGGTCGCAAGCTTGCTCTGCCAATCGCCTAAATTAATAGCCACGCTGCCCCGACGTCAAGCGATGTTGCTCGCAAAACACACCGATTTAGTCATAAGTCCAGTGCCATTTCAAATTGTTCCCATTGAAGTAAAAATGCTGTGGAGTCCATTATTACACCATGCAAACCCGCACCAATGGCTGCGTCGAGAACTATTAGCTTTTGCAAATACAGTGGCCGACAGGTAACAAATTAACAATATTGATAAAATCAATATCAGTTATTGAAAACAACAATTTCATTAATAATGAGTGACAGGCTAGAGTGAAGTTAAGCACATAAACAAAGAGAACTTGATATGGAAACTTCAGCACAATTCACTCAACAAGACGGCCTTTACATTAATGGTCAATTACACACTTTTATTGAACAGCAACTTTGTAAAAAAAGCGAAATTGCGTGTGACGAGATATACCAGATTCTTGCAACACTTGTTGATGAATTTGGGTGTCAGTGTCGTAAAACGAAACACCAAGCAGATGATGTTTTACCAACCGAAACACTGTTAACTGCCTACAGCTCTGTACGCACTCATCCACATTGTCATGTAGATGCTCAAACGACGCCGGCGGTACTTGATGAGTATTGCTGCCAAGTACCGGCTATTTTAGTAGTTGCTCTTATGGATACGCTAACAGGTATTACAAGCGACGAGCCTGGTGCAAAGCACATTTACCAACGTGCCGCGGCACTGACAGGTAAACCATGCGTCTACGCCATCAATAACGCACACGCTGCATAATATGCGCATTACTTTGAGTTACTTATTCGAGCGATGATGCTTGTTGCAAAATCACTGCAATTAAGCATCGTCGCACCGGTGACATACTCAGCCAAATCAAAGGTAAGTTCTTTTGCCAATAATGTTTCTTCCAGAGCTGACTCAATTTTTTGTGCAGCCTCCTGCCACCCCATAAAACGCAGCATCATTACCGCACTTAAAATACTACTGCTTGGGTTCGCCGTGTTTTCACCCGCTATCCGGTTAAAAGTGCCATGTGTTGGCTCAAAAAAAGCGACCTCATTATTTAAATTTGCTGCTGGCATTATACCAACGCCACCGACTTGTGCAGTCAACATATCGGCCAAATAATCACCATTTTGATTGGTGGTTACGACTACATCAAATTGTTCTGGTGTAAGCAACGCTTGCTGAAGCATATTATCGGCAATCACTTCTTTAATGACTAAATCGTCCTGATTGTCACGCTTTATTAGCAACCAACGGCCATTCTCATGGGCAACTGCATTAAACTCTTGCTCTGCAACCGCAAAGGCCCAGCGTTTAAACGCCCCTTCTGTAAACTTTAATACATTCCCTTTATGCACCACAGTTAAAGATTTACTTTGTTGTTTTAGTGCATAATTGAGTGCATATCGCATCAAACGCTCGGCCGCTTCTTTTGAACTATTTTTAATGCCAAGCCCACACTGGGTATCAAAACGTAATCGTGTCACCCCCATTTCTTGACATAAAAAGTCGAGCATTCGCTCGTTGTCAATACTGCCAGCTTGCCATTCAATACCCGAGTAAACATCTTCTGAACTGTCGCGAATAACGGTTATGTGGGTTTTTTCAGGCTCTTTTAATGGTGAGGGTAAATGCGGATAACTGCGGATAGGCCGCATATTAACGAATAAATCCATTTCATGGCGAAGTGCGACGTTCAAAGAACGAAAGCCCCCACCCAAAGGAGTGGTTAGAGGGCCCTTTATGGCAATTTTAAACTGCCTTACGGCATGGAGTGTTTCTTGTGGAAACCAATCTCCGTCGTAGAGTGCGGCCGCTTTTTCACCGTTAAACACTTCCATCCAGTGAATCCGACGCTCTCCTTGATAAGCCGCCTCAATAGCAGAATCAACGATACTTCGCATAACGGGGCTAATATCTTGCCCAACACCATCCCCTTCAATGTAAGCGATTACTGGATTGTCAGGAATACACCACTGGCCATTTTTATCGATGGTGATTTGTTCACCCTGCTCTGGCACTGAAATATGTTGATACTGCATCATAACGTTTTAGCAACTAGTCGGTTGAATATGCTTTGTGAGTATCTATTAATACCAAGATTTGTCTGCACTGTCTGCGTATGTATGGAAATACCCATTATTCAAATCATTAATGACACACTTTGTCTATTTCGTCTTCCATGGCCTTGAATAGCGAGGCAAACAACTGCGTGTCTAGCGTTACGGTGTCATTTTTTAATGCACTATCAACAGCAAGTGCTTTGATATAAAGCGTCTCACACTCAAACATGTTGGCTGCGCCCTTTAACATGTGCACATTTCGACTTAAGCCTTCGATATCCATTTTTTTATATTGCGTACGCATATCGGCATATTGATTTTTAAGTCCTTTGATATAGTCATCCTTAAGCAGTTGGAATTCGTGTTCAGGTAGCTTTATATCAGCCAACTCATCGCAGTCTAGGTAACTGGCAATTTTATGACTAAATGCATTACGGTCTATGGGCTTTGCAATTAAATCGGTGAAACCTTGGTTCATGTAACGCTCTACCTCATGCTTCATCGTGTTCGCGGTTAAAGCAATAATGGGCACCGAGATCCCCGTCGCATGCATCATTTTCAGTGCTTCTTGACCATCCATAATTGGCATTTGAATATCAAGTAATATTAGGTCAAATGTGTTCTCAAGCGTTTGCTGCACGGCATCTTTACCGTTTTCAACCGTTGTGACTGTTAGCCCCATACGCTCTAAAATACGTGCAAATAAACGTCTGTTGTCAGGGTGATCTTCAGCGAGTAACACCCGACCTTTTAAATTTTCTGGCGCATCAAGTTTACTAAACGGAGAGGTTTCGACTAATCTAACTTCACTCATATCATTGAGCCAACGCGTATTGTCTGTTGTGTACACAGCGATTGTTAAAGTAAACTCACTACCTGAGCCAACGTAACTTTTTACACTGATATCACCATCCAGTTTTAGCGCTAAACTTTTAGAAATATTAAGACCCAAACCTGTGCCACCATACTGACGAGAAATACTCGAATCCGCTTGGTAAAAGGCACTGAATAACGACTTTTGTTCAGAATCTGTCATGCCAATACCGGTGTCTTTCACACTGATCGCTAAGATATTATTCTCACAACTCACCGTAAGCGTTATTCGCCCAACCTGAGTAAATTTTAGTGCATTGGTCGTCAAGTTTAATAATATTTGCCTTAATCGGCTAGGATCGGTCACGATGTAATCAGGCAGAGGGAATTGATAATCAACGCTAAATTTTAAGCCTTTATCACGTATTTGCTTACCAATAAGTGATTCAATATTCGCTATCGTGGCAAATAAATCGGTTTCAATTAGATCAATTTCAAGCTTATTCGCCTCTATTTTCGACATATCCAAAATATCATTAATAAGGCCGAGTACATGGCGACTATTTTGTAAAATGACACCGATGCCATGATTTCGTTCATGAGGCTTAATATCACCAAGCATAATGCCATCAGCATAGCCAATAATCGACGTCATGGGTGTGCGTATTTCGTGGCTAATATTGGCTAAGAAGCGACTTTTAGCTTCATTTGCGTCTCGTAATTCATCGGCTAATTCTTCAAGTTCAAGTGTTCTTAACTGTACTTTTTGCTCGAGATTTTTATTAAGCTCAACATTATCCTCATGCAACAACCTAAATTTATCAGCGACAGCAAACGCTAGTAGCATGGCATCCATCGCGGTGCCAATCAGTCCTAATAAATATAAATTCATCGACGTGGCAGGCAATAATCCTAAGTTTGTAAGATTACCCACCATGTTAGGCACCATCATGGCAACATAGGCCAGTACAAAATAACGTGCAGGTTTGAAGCCAATCAACATACAACGTACACCGATATACAAGCCTAAACACAAAGCGACACCCGTTACTAATGTTGACCAATAAAAACCAAAGCTAGGCCACACAACACAAAATGGGATCCCCAATGTTGCGATAACCCCGACAGTCAGAGACAGCTGCGATAATTTCGGAAACGTTTCCTTTAACTTAAGGAGATTATTGTAAAATAAAATGTTGGTCAGTGGCGTGAGTGCAAAACCTAGCCAATGTAAGTGCGGGTTGTAATACCCAAACAATTGATCCGAAATATGAAAGAAATGACTCCATGCGAACACCCACGAAGCGGTGAATAAAGCATAATATAAATGCGTGACGTCTTTAGACACTAAATAAATTAACAGGTTATACAAACCAAGCGCTATACCGACCCCAAAACACAGCATGATGATTACATTTTCAAGCGTGATAATTTCGAAATAATCTTGATACGGCGTTAACACTAACTTTGCAGGAGTATAAAAATAATCGCTTTCAAAATGTGTGATCAACGTATAGCGCTTGCCTTTTTCAAGGTTTAGGCGGTTTCCATAGTGAAATGCAAATTGGTTTTTTTCGACGCCACCTGTCACAAAACTTCGTACAGGTTGAGAAACATCGGTTAGGTCATAAATCCGACTTTCTATTTTTGAAACCAAGGTATTGTAGGGGTACAGGACAAGGTCTTCGATATCACTTTGATTTTCTATATCGACAATCAACCAGTAACCGCCCCCAATCGAACTGATACGTGATTGTGGCCTTTTTGTGGCACGCCAGCGTTTAATATCAGCCGCAGATTGAGGAAATCGATTGTCTCTCGCAGCTAATATTTGCCCGACATCATGTAGGTTCTGCTCAAAAGATGCGTCTGTATATATAAACGCTTGTTCGGCGCACACTGAATACGTTGAATAAAATAGAAAAAGCAAACTGCCTAAGAATAGCTTTAACCGCATTCACAGCGCCCCTAATAAACAAAAGTCATAAATCATCAAAATTGAAAAGCCACATCAAAGCCATAACGTCGCCCTTCTCCTTTAAAGTCTTCTAACATACCCAGAAATGAACTCAAATCGAATTTTAACTGACTGTACTCTGTATCAAATAGATTTTTTCCCCATAATATAAACGACCAGTTATCTACATCATATTTAAAGTGTGCATTAACAAGGCTGTAGCTTTCTTGACGGGCGTACGGGTTCATATTTTGATCAAAGTAAAATGCTGACTGATAGTCAACCATCACATTGGCTGAAAACGGGTTATTCATTAACCGCGTATCATACTGCAGCGCTGCCGATACATTCCATTTTGAAGTAAAAGGTAATTGATTATCGGTGATACTATTACCCAATGGATCGACATACTCTTCGTACTCTGCATGAGGAATATAGCCCACTGATAACTGCATAGCGAGTTGTTGGGTGGGCTGATAATTTATTTCACTTTCGAGACCATAAATTATAGAGTCGGCTACATTTTCAAGTAATTGAACAGGCGGCATTTGCGGTGTTTCAGAGGCTTGATTCATAAACACTTGCTGGTCATTATAATCATAATAAAACGCAGCCCAGCTCATTCGTAATCGTTGTTCCGGCCAATACGTTTTCAGGCCAACCTCATGGGCATTTAAACGCTCCTTGCCGTAATCAGCTAAGATTGCTTGTTCTTCAGATGATAAAAAGCCGCCATTATACCCGCCACTTTTGCTGCCATTAGCAAAACGATAATACAGGTTCGCTGTGTCAGAATACGTATAATTGAGAGCAAACTGACCGGTAATGCCATTATCGGATTGCTTATCAGAAACCGTGTAAAATGGCACTAAAACCCCTGCTAAATCATTGGGGTTGACTACCACATTTAAGGTTGATGTAGAGCTGTATTCAAGTGATTCATAATCGTAACGTAGACCCGCAGTGAGCAACCAACGCGTGGCTAATGGCACTTCAATTTGGCTAAATAGCGCTACGTTTTGTGTATCGATATGATTATCGTAATAAAATGTGGCCGTTAAATCTGCAGGCAAAATACCACGAAAGTCGCGTAAAATATCATTGATGTTATCTTGCTTAATCGTTTCATCAGCAAAATACACCCCACTGGTCAGCGTGTAATGAGTAAATTCATTAAGGACCCTAAACTCTTGACTGAATAAATGGGTGTCTAAACCTAACACTCCTTCGCACAACCTAGCAGGTGAGCCATCGCAATTAAATGCATGGCTTCGCTCTAAATTATTAAAACTACTTACGGAGGTCACCGTTGTGTTATCACTCGACTGCCAATTTAATTCGCCGATAAAGCCATAGCCGTCTGATTTATGCGGTGAGTCATTATTAACACTCACAGTAAAAAAGTCGTCACTCCCATCGTTAAACCCAAAGCTATCAAAGCACCGTGTTGAACCCGCATCGGCTGGCGAACATAATTCACCCGTTAATGGGTTTGCTATAATACCGATACTCCCCACTGGCTGCGAAATGCCATCCCAATCTTCAATATGTGCTTGCAGGTAAAGCTCTACGTTATCCCATTGACTTAACAGTGACAGCCGTGCATTTTTTTGCTCCATGCCCGCGGTCGGTGATGCAGAAAAATTATTTTGTGTCGAATAGTCATAATCTTGATAATTGAATGCTAACCGCATCGCCGTTTCATCGCCCAGCGGTTGGTTCCACATCCCCTCAAAGCTACTGGCGTTATTGTTGGCAATACCCAGTGTTAACGACCCTGCTTGCTCAAACTCAGGCCTATTTGTGCGGATTAAAATTGCCCCACCGGTTGAGTTTCGACCAAATAACGTGCCTTGCGGGCCACGCAAAATATCAACATGCTCTACGTCATACAGGTTAATAATTTGGTTATTTGCCGAACCAACCGCCACGCCATCAAGGTACATAGCTACAGGCGATGTATTCGCAGTATTGTAATCAAGTAAGCCAATTCCCCGAATACTGACGGCGGGAGGTGTGCCCTCGGCCGCGTTTTGCGTTATTTTCACGTTCGGTGCAAATAACCCTATTTCGGTTGAATCTTTAAAATGCTGCGTTTTTAAAAGTTCGCCATTCACTTGGCTTACCGCAACACTGACGTCTTGAATTGATTGCGGACGCTTCTGTGCATAGACACTAATAACTTCCATGTCCTTTTCAGCCTCTGTATTTTGCGCTGAGGCATTACCCATGACACATGCCGCTAAGCAGCTAATCGCGAGCATAGTGAGTTTAGGATTGAATTGATAAGGACGTTTCATTCGTTTTTAGACCTTAAAAAGAGGGACGTATGTTAAATTATTGTAATTTCCAGTAAGTATAGACCAAACAACGCTGTAAAGTCGCATAAAAAGCAGAGGGTTAACGGCTTTTATGCCACATTAAAGTCGCTGTTGACTAAACATTACCCTTTTTCAAAAGCGTGTTCGCCGCTAATTTGACTTGGAAAGCCGCAGAGTGAGCGTGACGTTTGCATGCCAGCCATCACCGCCGCTTCAACACAGCCAGCATTAACGCCTGTTTTTATCCAATCGCCAGTAAGGCGTAAGTTTTTATAGTGGCTGCCATCAGTCGCTAATCTAAATTTGCTTGACCCTGTAACAGAGAGTACATAACGCTCACTGGGATCAATATTTACCCGCCAATACTGTTGCTCTAAAACAGGCAAAATACTGTGCGGATCTTGATAAAACACCTGCCAGTCAAACTTATTATTGGTATAAGCGTGCGGCCACAATGCTTGCATATCAACGCTGAATAAATACTGCATATTATGTTTCACCTCAGCTTTCATTTGCTCAGGAAAATGATATGCCGTAGCCGGTGGATAATGCTCACACGTAAAAGCGCTACAAAAATAGGCAATATTAACGGGCGGATCACTGTCTGGCCACGCCTCTTTGTCAACGAGATTGCTCATTGCAGCCCATGTATCGAAGGGTTCAACAAAACCACTTAATATAGGCCCTTCTTGAGCCGAATTGGTATCGGTAAAGCCGAGTTGTTGATCAGTTTTATTCAACCAAACTTGGCAAGCTTGTGTCGCAACACTCTTCACTTTACTTGCTTGTAAAGCAAGGGCATTATCGTCGCTAAGCAAATCTGCCGCCACATGCTCAAGCGAAGCAACAGATACCCCCAATATTAGGGTATCAAAATCAACTCCATGCACTAACGTAAGACTTGGAAGTGGCTGCTTAAAATGCGCTTCATATACTTCTGGCCAGTCACTCCAGAACGACTCTAAATTAACCTGATATTCTTGCAACAAATGCGCTTGTAGCGGGTTTATTTGGTCTAAGAGCGGCTCACTTGGCCAACAAGGCAGCTGCTTTACATTGATAAGCGGCGCATATTCACCCGAATTTAAGCTGACCTGCTGACGCAGTTCAATATGCGATACCACAGCTTGCCCATGAGAATCTTGACCCGGCGTTAATTGTGTAAGCTGGTGGAAAAATTTAAATTTTACACCGCGTTTTTTGAGTAGTTCATAAATAGGAGCAAAAATGACATCTCCCATGCCTGCTTGCATTTTCCACATCACTCCCCCTTTATAACAAAGGCCAATTCTTAGCATGGCAAGTGCTGCAACACCGGCCTCAACATTAGGCTTGTTAAAGTCGCCATTGGGGTATGCAAACACCAAGTCATAAAAACCTCGTACAGGGGCAGAATTAACGCTATAGGCACTATTTGCACCATTTTTTTCGAGCCATTGGCGAAAATCATAGCAATTAATTACCCCAAAACCATCGCGATAAACTTTATCTTTTATCAGACCTGTCAGCATCGCAATAGCCAGATCGGCACAAATATAGAGCCTGCGCAGTTGTGCATTATCATCCAGTAACTCTATTACTTGCTCTTTAAACCAACGCTTTAATTTGCGAACGATATACCAAATCACTAAACGATCAGCTTGCTTGTCTGTGTGGGTTGTTTGCTGTGCGGTAAACTGTTGTAAGTGCGTAAGTAAAGAGCGAGGAGTGGAGATAATCTCGGCCGCATCCGATTCAATGTCATCAATAAACTGTTTTGCCGAGGTAACCTGAGTATCAATATTCGCTTTTATTTGCTGATAGAGGTGCTTTAGTAAAAACTGATCTCGTGGCTTTTTAGTAACTAATGTGGTTTTTGCGTGTTGCTCACAGACATCTTCAATGACTTCGGTCCATTTTTTCAGCCAAGCCAGTGTCATCGTAACAAAATCCCACACTGTAATATCCAAGCTTCCATCTGCTGGATTACCCGCAACGGTTGGGAAATCTATCGGCCATGTTTGCCACTCGTTATCGATAAACTCTTGTAATGCAATAAAACTATGCGGCTTAAACGCCTGTTGCCAAGTTGCAAGCGGGGAACTCGCTGGCCTGTCCAAATTATTGTAGACCCCTTGCAAAGTGCGAAAGCTATTTACATAAGCACCAAACCACACATGCAAGCCATGCTCTTCAATACGTTGACCAAAGTGCTGATTGCGACCACTTGCGCCTTTACCTCCTAAGCGCCACCCTTGTTGATAAACGGTTATTTCGCGATGTTGCTGCCAATCTTCTTGCTCGGTTAAATACACCGCGGCAGTCATTGCAGCAACGCCACCCCCTACGATTGTGATTTTTTCTTTGCTCATGGTCATCCTTTACGCAGGTAAAACCTGGCTTGCGCCAAGTTGATCAAAGTCCATATTGATGTAAAAAGGCAAATGTACCGCTTGGCTTCCTAATTGAATACCAAACATATCGTGCAACGGAAAACTCGCTACTGACTTCACATCAAGGGTAAAATTATTAGTTAACAACTTAAGTTGGTGAATTTTTTTTATCACTGATGGAGAATGCACAACAGAGCGATAAACGGCACTTGTACCCTCTCCATCTGGGAATTGCTTAAACAATATTTGATCCATTTGCGGGTGAATAAACCCCTCAAACAGTTGCTTAATTAATGAAAAATCCACGCCTTTAACTTCATCATCAAAAAAATCAGCCACTCGCTTCGAAAAAAGAGCAAGGTTATCTAATAAGTTTTCTGATGTGTTGATATTGTCTTGTTCAATTGATAATAGTTCATGCATTGCAAGCTTTGAATTAGCCGAGAACACATCAAAACACGGCAATGAAATTGAAAAACGTGATGTTTTGTTCGCCGGTGTGGGCATGTCATAGTCACATAAATATTTGTTGTAACCCCATACCTCACGCCCATTTATTAGCGCATAAATATTATTCACACTAATGAAGGCGGGATACCAATACAGGTGGGCAATATCACCATTAACCACTTTAGAAACAGGTAACCAAATAATAATGTCGGTTTCTTGCATCCAGCCCTGTTCAGAAAACGGAGGGGTCAGAGACGATATTTTTTCAATATCAGTAAACGTGAGTAAACACACACTGCCTAACACATTGAATGACACAGAATCATTTGCAACTGTATTGAGTGTCGCATCGACATATTGCTGCATTTTTTGCTCACAAGCAGACACGAAAAAACCATACATTGCCGCGTTAATCATGCGGCATGGCGGCTTAGCAACGGGGTTTGATAAAAAGTGGCAGTATTTATATGGGTTAGTCATAGTCATTAACTAAATTGTTGTTTACTCATGACTATAGACTAGTTTTACTAGTTCGTTACAAGTTGTTCATTGCATTTTTTGGTGAAAAGTTGCTCTATATACGCTTGGTAACCAGCATGATCAAAATTATCAGATAACGGGTTCATAAAACCATGGGCATACTGTGATACTTCACAGCTGACATTCGGTTTATCTCTGAGTGTAGCCACCACTGGTGCAATATCAAAATGTGCTTCACTGTGCGCAAAAATAAACTGACAAGGCACTGTCGCCGATAAATCAAGGTGATTTCTAACTTGTGATGGGTAAAATGCAATAATTTTCTTTATGTAGGGGTTTTGTAATTCTGCTTGCGCTCGCCAAACTGCTGATGCTCCCGCACTAAAGGCAATGATCGTAGTTGGTCGCTTAACAGCGGCCATTTTAATGTAGACTCGCTCAAGATAGGTGTCGTGACCACACTGATTCAAAAAGTGTTGATATTGAACATGCTCAGAAACCGGTGTTTGTATTTCTCCTAAATAAGGTTCACACAAACTGACTTTGCCACTAAGCTGCTGCGCAAGCTGTGATAAATGTGCTGTATTTCCGAATATATCTGACACCAAAAGGTAGTTCATTTATGTACTTCTGTGTTGTTATTATTGTGCCCGTAAAGAATACGCGTGTTTCAAATAAACATCCAGAAAAATAATACTTGCGTTTAAATATTTATTGCAGTAGTCTACTCGTCTGGTTTTTATAAACCTCGCGGTTAACCCCTTACCTTGATCCAGTAATTCCCGCATATTCGTATAAATATTTGCACCTGTGTGACTCAATGACATTTTGATGAATTTTAAAATTATCACCAAACTGTCACAAATATAGTCAACACTGTAGGCAAGACAACAAATGTCAGTCTGTATTATAAGTTCCCTTACAAAGCTCTACAGAACACTGACAAAAAGAAAGAGTGAGTTTTATTATGTCATACAAATACAATGGATCTTTGATCCAAATAGCACATCCAGTGCAATCAATTTCGGTTAACAAACAGCGTGTAATTTTTAGCGACACGCAAGGCCTAAAGAATGCCATCTTCCAAAAGGCGAGCGATGCACGCCAATTTGTAAAATGGTTAAAGGCCAACTAAACCCAAACCGAAAAAGCGCCAGCATACCACGCTGGCGTTTTAGTTTTTAACTTTCGTACGCTTATCTAAATTCCTGCTACACTTATATTTTTAACCTACGAATAGGTAGTGAAAATGCGTTTGGCATGGTTTTTTTTACTATTTTTTTTGTGCCCTTTTGCAAATGCAACTAATCAATCTAAAACGATTGAATGGATCGTAGTTGATTTTGCCCCCTACTACATAATGAATGACCGTTACGAAGGCATGGGACGTGACGAAAGTGTCATTAAACTGCTTAAAAATGCTCTACCCGATTACACTTTCACACGCACTTTATTGCCTGCTAGTCGTGCCATTCATGAGCTATCAAATCCACACAATAATTACTGCATGTTGTCTCTATATCAAAGCGAACATCGCAAACAACACATTGCATTTACAACACACACGTCCACTGTAGGTTTGTCACCCTCCATTGCGATTCGTAAAGAGCTAATTGAAAAACTTAATTTAGATCCCTCTAAGCCGATATCACTAAAGTCATTACTTAACGACAAACACCTTGCATTAGGTGTATCAATGAGCCGCTCATTTGGCAGTAATATAGATAACGTAATTAACTCAAGCCATGATGCAAATATTATCTCAAGACCAGGCCGCGATACCCTTGCAAGCTTAACTTATATGCTACACAAAAAGCGCATTGATATTTTATTAGGATACCCAAGTGAGCATTATTATTTGGCGCACTCGATGGGATTCGAGAATGAATTAACCCAACTAACACTCTCTGAAGCGCCTAAATTAAGTGTTGGTTATATTGGCTGCACAAACAATGAACAAGGCCATGCAATGATTACCTTGTTAGATAAAGCGCTGGAGGAAATAGGGCATACACA
Source organism: Pseudoalteromonas sp. JSTW (assembly GCF_013423925.1). NCBI lineage: Bacteria > Pseudomonadati > Pseudomonadota > Gammaproteobacteria > Alteromonadales > Pseudoalteromonadaceae > Pseudoalteromonas > Pseudoalteromonas sp. JSTW. Next base: position 1,476,441 of record NZ_CP058972.1, on the reverse strand, counting down.
AAATTTTGAAGATATCTTAGTACGATGGTTGCCAGATAACTTAAAACCAATCTTAGAAAAAAGGTTAAGAGATAGAAATGAAAGTGCCGCTCATTAAGCGGCACGTTTCGTGTAGTCGTTACTTACGAATACCTTCGATAAACAGGCCAATATCAACATGAGTTGATGCTGGGCCTAAGTTGTAATCAATACCATAATCAGCCAGTTTTAAGCTTGTTTCACCTTCAAAGCCAACACGGTAACCACCCCATGGATCTTTACCTTCGCCAATTTTATCAATTTCAAAAGTAATCGTTTTTGTTACACCGTTAAGTGTAAACTCACCAGTGACATCGGCTTCATCGCCTTCTTCATCAAACTTGATTGATGTGCTTTTAAACGTCGCTGTAGGGTATTTATCTACATTTAAGAAGTCTTTACCACGTAAGTGCTTATCACGTTCAGCATGGTTCGAATCGATACTTTTTGTGTCAATAGTGACATTGATCTTTGATGCATCCGGTGCTTTGTCATCGTAACTAAAATCACCTGAAAACGTATTAAAACGACCGTGTAACCAGCTATAGCCTAAATGTTTGATTTTAAATGTAACAAATGCGTGAGCACCGTCTGTATCAATCACATAGTCTGCGGCATTTGCATTCGCTGTAGATAAAAGTGCAGCGCTTAGTGCTGTGCTTAATAATAATTTTTTCATATTAATCATCCTTCAATGGTTTGATCATTCTAATTAAGGTTTTATCTTTATCGATAAAATGATGTTTTAGTGCCCCTAAAGCATGTAAAACAACAACACCTATAAGCCCATACGCGGCATAAAAGTGAATTTTACCTGCAATATCTTCTTGATTAGCCACCGACTCGGGTAAAGCCGGAACAGCAAATAAGTTAAATACGTCGATCGCACGGCCATCAGCCGTCGAAATTAAGTAGCCAGATGTAACAATGACAATAAGGGCTAAATAAATTAATTTATGTACAGAGTGCGCAGCCATGTTTACCGCTTTAGAGCTTCCTGCAACAGGGTCTGGTTGCGTGCCTAATAAACGCCAGCCAAATCGAAACAATAATAAAGCAGCTAAGGTAATGCCAACGCTTTTGTGTAAATCAAGAGAGCCTTTGTACCACGTATCGTAATAGGTTAACTCAACCATATAGACACCTAAGCCAAACAGACCAAATACTCCAAGTGCCATTAACCAGTGAAGTAAGATAGCTACCCAGCCGTAACTTGACTTTGAATTCTTTAACATACTCATTTCCCATGAGAACCATGAAACTAAACACAGCTTAGCTCAGCTGTAATACAATGAAAATAGCGTAAAACAAACAGCTTCTGTGCGTATACGCACAAGTAACATTAGAATAGTCAGTGGTTAGTGGATTAAAAGCTTCTCTCAGTAAAACGGGTGTCTAAACTCTGACAGCTTTAAACTTTAACTTTCTTCCACCAGCCCTACGTAAATCTGGCTATTGGCATCAACTTGAAAGCAGCTAATGAGGTTTTCTTTTACCAGCTCTAGCATAGCGATAAAGCTTACAACGACACCGCTTCGGCCTTCTTCAACGGTAAACAGCGTATGGAATGGTAATTGTGACTGGGCTTCGGATAGCTTGTCTAAAATTAAGCTCATGCGCTCACGAGTAGACAGCGCTTCTGCGGTGATATGGTGATGTTCAAATGTTTTAGCGCGTGCCATTACATCGCTTAATGCAAGTAACAAGTCTTTCATTTCGACGTCTGGTAATAGCGCTTCACGCTCGCTAAACTCGGGGGCTAATGCCTCTGCTACAAAAATATCACGACCTTCTCGAGGGATCTCGTCAAGGTTTTCTGCTGCTTTTTTAAATTGCTCGTATTCTTGTAAGCGTCTGACTAGCTCTGCACGCGGATCGTCGTCTTCTTCCAGTTCCTCATGTTTTGGTAACAGCAATCGTGATTTAATTTGTGCTAACAAGGCTGCCATCACTAGGTATTCACCCGCAAGCTCGAGTTGAAACTCACTCATCATTTCAACATAGCGAACGTATTGTTCCGTAATACTAAAAATCGACAGCTCTAGTACATCTAATTTATGCTTTTTAATTAAATACAAGAGTAAGTCGAGCGGACCTTCAAAGGTCTCTAAAATAACCTCGAGTGCATCGGGTGGAATGTATAAATCTTCAGGCTTGTCGACCACCGCTTTGCCATGCAAAAAAGCCAGTGGCAGCTTTTGCTGCACTGGCTCTTGTATGTCGTTTGGGGCATTACGCTCTGGGCTTGTCAATGATGTCTCTATATTTCAAACGGTTTAGTATCGCCACAACCAACACGTAAAATTTCGATATCATCATCTGATAAATCAATCACTGTAGTGGCCTGTTCAGGAAGATAACCACCATGAATAATTAAATCAACTTGCTTTTCGATGCGATCACGAATTTCATCGGGATCAGCTTCGGTGAATTGCTCACCCGGTAAAATTAAGGAACACGACATCAACGGCTCCCCTAATTCAGCCAATAAGGCACATGTAATCGGGTGTTCAATAACGCGAATACCAATGGTTTTTTTCTTTTCGTTTAGTAAACGTTTAGGAACTTCCTTGGTTCCTTTAAAAATAAAGGTGTACGGTCCTGGTGTGTTATTTTTAATCAGCCTAAACAGCTGATTGTCTACACGTGCATATGTTGAGAGCTCAGATAAATCGCGACATACCAAGGTAAAATTATGGTGTTTTTCAATGCCTCGAATACGTTCTATGCGCTCTTTTGCTTGTTTATTACCAATACTGCAACCAATCGCATAACCCGAATCAGTTGGGTACACGATAACTCCACCTTGTTTAATAATATCAACAGCTTGACTAATTAATCTAGGTTGTGGATTATCTGGATGGATATGAAAAAACTGACTCATTACACGCTCCTATTGCCCTTCCCACGCTTGCCAAACACCTTGGCAATCTTTGGGTAAGTATAAATTTTTTCCCAGCTCCAACCAGCTTGTAGGAAAATGAAAGTCTGACCCCTGTGAGGCGAGTAAATCATATTCTCTAGAAAGCTCACCTAAAAACTGGCGTTCACTTGGTGCTTGCTGGGGTTGTGCAACTTCCATTGCATCGCCCCCCGCGTTTTTAAACTCGACTATCAACTTACGCAACCACTTATTCGACATTTGATAACGACCAGGATGCGCCAGCACAGCCACCCCACCCGCTTGATGAATAGCCGCTATCGCCGTTTGCATATCGCACCAGCAACTTGGTACATAGCCTGTTTTGCCACGGCCTAGGTATTTTTTAAAGACACCGGGAAAGTTTTTGGCTACGCCGCGCTCAATGAGTGCGCGAGCAAAGTGCCCGCGGGTAATTTGGGCATTGTCGGCAAATGCTTTCGCTTCGTCATAAATACCTTCAAAACCATTTTTTGCGAGGCGATGACCTATTTCGATGGCACGCTCTTCACGCTTCGCCTGTTGCGAGCTTAATAGCGAAATCAAGGCTTCATTCTCATCGTCGATATTTAAACCAACAATATGAATTTCAAAGCTTTCCCACTTAGTTGACACTTCAACACCGGCAATTAATTTAAGCGGTAAATCGTCATTCGCAATGATGTCACGTGCAGGGGCTATCGCCGCCAATGTGTCGTGATCGGTAATTGCGAACACATCTATATTTTTTTCAACCGCGCGGTGTAATAGTTGCTCGACTGATAGCTGACCATCAGAATATGTGGTGTGGCTATGTAAATCGTATTTTATCAAAGGAAAAGACTGCTTAACGTAAGTTCTTGAATCATTGATAGGAGTATAACAAAGATTTTATACTAATTGTTGTAAATTAATGCTTGACAGTATCGGCTCAGGTACGCTTTACTGTATGCACTTTAAGACACGTTGAAAAAGAAATAACAATGAACAAAACAATTCAAATCACAATTTGGTGGTGGCACTCGTAACTAGCGGGTGACGAATTGTCGTGTCTATACGATTTCAAAACCCGCTCATGTAGCGGGTTTTTTTATATCTAAATTTTAAGGTTTTATAAATGAATAACATAGCAACTCTTACACATCATTGGTGGTGGCGCCTGGCTTAGCGGGACGGTAAGGGTCTATCTAATTTATAGACATTATTATACGAACCCCGCTTAAGCATCGCTTTGCGGGGTTTTTATTTTTGGGAATGAGGGAGAATAAGGTTTGATTTTTAGTCATATAACAACGACACCGGGTGAGGTGACCAGTATCACTCAAGTGCGTGACTACATTAGTAGCCCACTTGCGTTATACAGTTTACTCGATAAACCCAATTCACTGCTGTTAGAGTCTGCAGAAATTGACTCTAAAGACAGTGTCAAAAGCCTAATTTTGGTTGACTCAGCGCTACGTATTGTTTGCCATGGTAAACACGTCACACTGACAGCACAGTCAAATAACGGCAAACAATTACTACCTTATTTACAAAGCCATGTGCAAAACTGCGATGCAGTGCTTATTGAAGACACTCTCACATTGACCTACAACGAAGTAGCGAGCGATATTGACGAAGCCAGCAAACTGATTGCCGACAATGCTTTTAGCGCTCTTCGTAGCTGTATAAACAGTATAAAAAGCACCACAGACAACCCTTTTTCAGTCTTTCTTGGCGGGGTGTTTGCCTACGACATGGTCGCAAATTTTGAAACGCTGTCTGACGTACCTGAAGGTGAAAACAGCTGCCCAGACTATGTTTTCTATTTAGCCGAAACACTTGTGATAATTGACCATCAAGCCAAAACCACCGAGTTGATTGGTAATGTGTTTAACGGCCCAGAAGTGCATGCCAATTGCTTCGAAGTCGGTCAGCAGCTAGAACGCTTGAACAGCGTATGTGACAACGCAGCGCAATACCAAGGACAAAAGCAAAGCGGTGCAAGCTCTGTCTCGGTTGATGTCAGCGATGAGCAATACTGCGAGCATGTCATCAAATTAAAAAAGAACATTGTCGATGGCGATATCTTCCAAGTCGTACCATCACGTACTTTTTCTCTTACCTGCCCAGATTCACTTCATGCCTACAGCCAACTTAAGCAACAAAACCCCAGTCCTTACATGTTTTACATGCGCGACGAAGAGTTTGTGTTATTTGGTGCATCGCCTGAGTCAGCACTTAAATATTGTGTTGATAGCAAGCAAGTTGAAGTGTATCCAATTGCAGGTACTCGCCCACGCGGTAAATTTGCCAATGGACAAATAAACCCAGATTTAGACAGCCGCATTGAACTTGAACTACGTAACGACCAAAAAGAGCGCGCTGAACATTTAATGCTGGTTGATTTAGCCCGTAACGATGTCGCCCGTATAAGCGTGCCGGGTACACGCCATGCCAAAGAGCTATTAAAAGTAGACCGCTACTCACAAGTGATGCATTTAGTTTCACGCGTGGTCGGTACATTAAAACCTGAACTTGATGCCCTGCATGCGTATCAAGCATGTATGAATATGGGCACCTTAGTCGGTGCTCCCAAAGTACGAGCCGCTGAACTTGTACGTCAAACAGAACAAAAGCGCCGTGGTAGCTACGGTGGTGCAGTTGGTTATTTAACCGGTGATGGTGCGATGGACAGCTGTATTGTTATTCGCTCAGCCTTTGTGAAAAACGGCATGGCTTATGTACAGGCAGGTGCTGGCGTGGTGTTTGATTCAGACCCGCAGTCAGAAGCCAATGAAACGCGCGCTAAAGCACAAGCAGTGATTACCGCAATTCAATCGACTTATGAGGCACAATAATGAACACACCATCAGCCTATAAAATCTACTTTTTAGATAACTTTGATTCATTTAGTTATAACTTAGTCGATGAACTTTCTATGTTAGGGTGCGAGTTAGTGGTATACCGTAACAATATCAGTGCACAAAGCATTTATAACAAAATGTGCCAAGAAACTGTGCCAGTATTACTCGTGTTATCACCTGGGCCGGGAGCCCCCTCAGATGCGGGCTGCTTAATGGCATTAATTGAGCTTTGTAAGGGACGTTTCCCAATGCTAGGTATTTGTTTAGGCCAACAAGCATTAACACAAAGTTATGGTGGCGTGATTGGCCATGCAGGTGAAACCGTTCATGGTAAATCGTCGATTATTGCGTTGTCTGATCACCCTGTATTTGCAGGGATGGGTGAAAAAATGCCAGTAGCGCGTTATCACTCACTCATGGCAACTAAAGTGCCAGACGCAGTCGATGTCATTGCCTCGTATGAAAATATTCCAATGGCAATTTATCACCCGCAAGATAATGCACTTGGTTACCAGTTTCATCCAGAATCGATTTTAACGCCAAACGGCGCCTTGCTATTACAGCAAAGTATTGAGTTTTTAACCGCACGCGTGCAGTAGAGGAATAACATGGAAGCAACAACCCTATCCCCGTTAAACCAATTATTGGCCAATCAACACTTATCGTTTGAGCAATCAAGTGCCTTATTCGATGCAATAATGAATGGCCAATTAAATGATATAGAGCTAACTGCTGCACTTATCGCGTTAAAATTTAAAGGTGAAACGAGCGACGAAATCGCTGGCGCTGCAGCATCTATGCGCGCCAACGCAGTGCCATTTACCACCAGTAAAACACTGTTAGCCGATAGCTGCGGTACCGGTGGCGATGGCTCAAATACGATTAATATAAGTACCACGGCTGCCATTGTTGCCGCAGCCGCGGGTATCAATATGGTAAAACATGGCAACCGTAGCGTATCGAGTAACTCGGGGTCAGCTGATTTACTAAAAGCCTTGGGCATCAATATTGATATGAGCCCAGAGCAAGCTGCCACATGCTTAGAAAACACTGGCTTTGCATTTTTATTTGCCCCGCATTATCACAGCGGTGTGCGTCATGCGATGGGGGTACGTACTGCCCTGAAAAGTCGCACTATTTTTAATATTTTAGGTCCGCTTGCCAACCCAGCCGCCCCCCACGTGCAATTGCTTGGTGTCTACGATGCATCTCTTTGCTTACCGATGGCCGAAACCCTAAAAACCCTCGGCACGCGTCGCGCTATGGTAGTGCATGGAGCCGGTACCGACGAAATTGCGCTACACGGCGAAACCAAGGTCGTTGAGCTCAATGATGGCAAACTAACCGAGTACACGCTGACAGCAAACGATTTTGGTCTTGCAAACTATTCACTTGAACAATTAGCAGGTCAAGGCCCAGAATATAATGCGAAAGCCAGTTTAGCGATTTTACAAGGCCAAGGGGAAGACGCTCACAACGCAGCCATTATTGCCAACGTTGCAGCGCTACTTTACCTAACAGGCAAAGCAAGCGACTTAAAAACAGCCGCGAAACACGTAACCGAGTTGTTAGCATCTGGCAGCGCGATGAACACATTGAACGCAATTATTGAGGTAAGTCATGGCTAACGTATTAGACAAAATTGTTGCCGACAAACGTATCGAACTTGAAACCAGAAAAGCACAGCGTCCACTTACATCATTCATTGCGGATGTTGTGCCAACCACCCGTGATTTTGAAGGTGCGCTGGCAGCAAAAGGCACACAATTTATTTTAGAATGTAAAAAAGCATCGCCTTCTAAAGGGCTTATCCGTGAACCGTTTAACTTAGATGAAATTACAGCGGTCTATAAAAAATACGCAACCTGTATAAGCGTATTAACCGACGAGAAATATTTTCAAGGAAGCTATCACTACCTTGAGTATGTGCGCAGTCAGGTTGAGCAGCCGATTATTTGTAAAGACTTTTTCATCGATGAGTACCAAGTGTATTTGGCACGGTTATCAGGCGGTGATGCCATTTTATTAATGCTGTCAGTACTCAATGATGAGCAATACTTAGCACTGCATAACGTCGCAGATACTTTAAATATGTCGGTGCTGACTGAGGTTAGCAACGAAGAAGAAGTGAGCCGTGCACTTGCACTGAATGCTCGTTTGATTGGCATCAACAACAGAGACCTGCGTGATTTAAGTACGGACTTGGCAACCACTGAACGCTTACGCACCTTAATACCAAACGACAAAGTAGTTATTTCAGAGTCTGGTATATACACACACAACGATGTAAAACGCCTTGCTCCTTTATGTGACGGTTTTTTAATTGGCAGTTCACTCATGGCTGAACGCGATTTAGACGCAGCTTGCCGCAAGGTGATTTTAGGTGAAAATAAAGTGTGCGGTTTAACCCGTTCACAAGATGCTGAGGCTGCTTATCAAAGTGGTGCGGTGTATGGAGGGTTAATTTTTTACCCTAAATCGCCTCGTTATGTTGATATTGACTGCGCAAAACAAGTGACACAAAGTGCCCCGCTTGCCTATGTTGGCGTGTTTGTTAACGCACCACTTGAACAAGTCGTTGACTACGCACAAAGCCTAAAATTAGCCGCCGTCCAATTACATGGCGATGAGAATAGCGAGTATATTCAAAGTCTCAGAAAGCAGTTGCCACTTGGCTGTGAGATTTGGAAAGCGCAAGCGGTAAATGGCACGTTACCAAAACCGCTTGAAGGGGTTGACCGCCACTTATACGACACATACAGCAAAACCCAAAAAGGTGGCACTGGCGAAGCCTTTGATTGGTCAATATTAGACACAGCCACAGTGCCATTTATGTTAGCGGGCGGCTTAAATCCAGAGAATATTCATGCAGCGCTTTATCGCGGTGCCAAGGGGCTTGACCTAAATTCTGGCGTAGAAGCGTCAGCAGGTAAAAAATGCCCAACAAAATTACACAATGCGTTTTCGCATATCAGAAATTATTGAGGTTAGAATGCAAAATCCAGCTTATTTCGGTGAATTTGGTGGTATGTTCGTACCACAACTGCTTGTACCAGCACTTAAGCAATTAGAAGCAGAGTTTAATAAATCACAAAACGATCCTGCTTTTCAGGCAGAATTTGAAAAATTATTGAATGAGTACGCAGGTCGTCCAACGCCATTAACGTTAACCCGAAACTTAATAAAAAACCCCAAGGTTAAATTGTATTTAAAGCGTGAAGATCTCCTTCACGGTGGTGCACACAAAACCAACCAAGTACTGGGCCAAGCGTTATTAACAAAACGCATGGGTAAAAAAGAAGTGATTGCAGAAACAGGGGCTGGTCAGCACGGTGTTGCAACAGCACTTGCGTGTGCCCTACTTGGTTTAAAATGCCGCGTTTATATGGGTGCAAAAGATGTTGAGCGTCAGCAGCCTAACGTGTTTCGTATGAAGTTAATGGGCGCAGAAGTTATACCTGTAACAGCCGGTTCTGGTACGTTAAAAGACGCAGTAAACGAAGCACTTCGTGATTGGTCTGCAAACTACAAAGATGCCCATTATTTGCTAGGTACAGCAGCAGGTCCGCATCCATTCCCGACCATGGTTCGCGAGTTCCAAAAAATGATCGGCGAAGAGGCAAAACAGCAAGTATTAAAAGCAGAAGGCCGTTTGCCTGATGCCGTATTAGCCTGTGTAGGGGGTGGCTCAAATGCCATTGGTATGTTCACTGATTTTATCGATGAGCCAAGTGTAAAACTCATTGGTGTAGAGCCTGCGGGTAAAGGCTTAGATACCCACCAGCACGGTGCTACTTTATGTAAAGGCACGAAAGGTATTTTACACGGCACCTATACGTACATTATGCAAGATAATGATGGCCAAATTGAAGAGTCTTACTCTGTTTCTGCTGGCCTTGATTACCCTGCGGTGGGTCCTCAACACGCTCATTTACATGAAACAGGCCGAGCTCAGTACGTCGGTATTACCGATACCGAAGCACTTGAAGCATTTCAGCTCCTTGCTAAAAATGAAGGGATCATCCCTGCGCTAGAATCGAGTCATGCACTGGCTTATGCACTGAAATATGCCGAGCAACAAACCGAAGACACAATTTTAGTGGTTAATTTAAGTGGCCGAGGCGATAAAGATTTGGCTCACGTTCACAGTGTTTTATCAGAAGGAGGCGCGCTATGAGCCAAACTAATCGTTACGGACACATGTTCGCCACATTAAACGAGACAAACCAAGGTGCGTTTGTGCCCTTTGTCACCATTGGCGATCCTAATAAAGAGCTCAGTGTAGAAATCATCAAAAGTTTGATAGATGGCGGCGCAGATGCGCTTGAGCTAGGTATCCCGTTTTCAGATCCAATTGCCGATGGCCCAGTTATTCAAGCAGCGAACATTCGCGCACTTGATGAGAACATAAATACCCAAGACTGTTTTGATATTATTAAACAAGTACGTGAATACAATGCCGACATTCCCATCGGTTTATTACTGTATTCAAACCTTGTGTTTAAACGGGGCATCGAAAAGTTCTATCACGATGCAAAAGACGCCGGTGTTGATTCAATTTTAGTGGCTGACGTGCCGCTGCACGAATCAAAGCTGTTTCGTCAAACGGCAATGAAAAATGGCATTGACCCAATTTTTATCGCAACCCCGAATGCCGATGACGACACCTTACGTCAGTGTGCATCTTATGGCCGTGGTTATACCTACTTGCTTTCACGCGCGGGGGTTACGGGCACTGAAACCAAAGCACAAATGCCTGCTGATTCATTGGTTAAAAAGTTAAAAGAGTACCATGCAGCCCCTGCTTTGCTCGGCTTTGGTGTATCAACACCTGATGATGTGAAATCGGCGCTTGAATCGGGTGCTGCTGGTGCAATTTCAGGCTCTGCGGTTGTAAAAATCATCGAAGCAAACCTTGACGACCAAGCAGCAATGCTAAGTGGTTTAAAGGCGTTTGTTGCCAGTATGAAAGCGGCAACGAAGTAATACCATTCCGCTTAATTAAGTGGTCTATTTTGAGGCAATAAAACCGCGTTGATAACAAGGCAAAAATTTAGTTATTTAGTTGTTCTAAATCAGAAATTTTTAACGTAGGTAGCGACTGGTTTAATCACTCAAAATGATTAAGTATTTTTGCGGAATGGTATAACGCGCAACCAATATTAAAAAAGGGCCCTGTGGCCCTTTTTTGCTTCTTATGACTAATGATGACGATGAACGCCTTCTTTTATTTCCTCAATAAACTTACGATTGAACGCCTCTAAGTCAGCAGGACTGCGGCTTGTTACAATCCCTTCGTCGACACACACTTCTTGGTCAACCCAATTGGCACCAGCATTAATTAAGTCGGTTTTAATGCTCGGATAAGAGGTCACTTTCCGATCACGTAATTTGTTAATCTCGGCTAATAACCATGGGCCGTGGCATATCGCCGCAATCGGTTTGTTCTTACCGGCACTGAAGAAGCCATCCACAAATGCTTTTGCATCGCTATCTTGTCGTAACGTATCTGGATTAAATAATCCACCTGGCAGTAATAACGCGTCATACTCCGTTGAATCAGCTTCACTCACAACACGGTCTACAGTGACACGCTCCCCCCATTGATTTTCATTCCAGCCTGTAATATCCCCACGTTCAAGAGATACCACTTCGACTAGCGCCCCAGCTTCTAATAAAGCGCTTCGTGGTGACAGTAGTTCGCTTTGTTCAAAGCCATTGGTGGCTAGAATTGCAATCTTTTTACCATTAAGTTGGCTGTTTAAATCTGACATGTTACCTCCTTATTACTGTGAAACTACACCAGTAAAAGCAGACAACATGCCAAGCTTAATGCATTGATATTATTGAAATTAAATTCAATGAGTTGCGACAAGCTCTGTAAATACTACAGTGCCTTTGCAAATCCTACTTAAAGGATATCCTTTAAGGCTTTAGCAGGCTTAAAAACAGGTTTATTTGCGCCTTCAATTTCAATTTCTTCACCCGTTTGTGGATTGCGGCCTTTACGTGCTGGGTAATAACTTAAAGCAAAGGTACCAAACCCGTTAATTTGTACTTGGTCACCTTCTGAGAGTGATTTTTCAATGGCATTTAACATACTATTCAGCGCTGCTTGGGTGTCTTTTTTAGTTAATTCACTGTGGGCTGCCATTTGCGACACTAAGGCGGCTTTATTCATAAACTGCTCCAAAATACGCCGCTTAATCATCTAAGGTTAAGCGGAAAAAGATAAGGTAAAACAACCTAAACACGGGTTTAGGTCAAATTGGCTCGGCAGGCTAAGCGTTAAGGAAAGCTAAGTCAACCTTGTATCTTAGCCAATATATTGATACAACCCATTATCTTTTTAAATGAGAGCATTTCAAAATCTATGCATGCAATTATTGAATATATTCCGCTGATTCTGTTTTTTGCGGTTTTCAAACTCGTTGATATTTACTGGGCAACAGCAGTACTTATGCTAACTACCTTGATACAAGTTGCGTATTGTTATTTTAAGGAAGGTAAAGTACCGACTCGCCACTGGGTCTTTTTTGCTATTGCCGTCGTGCTAGGAACATTAACGTTAGTTTTCCATGATGAGCAATTTGTACAATGGAAAGCCACAATTGTATACGCAATTTTAAGTTTCACCTTATTATTTAGCCGTTATGTACTTGGTAAAAACCTCGTAAAAAAAGCATTGAGTTCAATTTTAGAAAATGCCTCAGAAAGTAAACAAGAAGTCATTGTTCCCGACTCCTTGTGGAATAAACTAAATTTATTCTGGGTGGCTGTTACAGCGGGTATCTCAGCACTTAATATTTATATTGCTTATAATTTTTCACTCGATTTTTGGGTTAACTTTAAAGTATTTGGTTTAATGGGTATCACCTTTGTTTGCGTACTTGCGACCATTATCTTGCTGTTCAAATACTTACCTGAAGATGACGAAAACACCGATACGAAAGAGCTGTAATGTCATAAAACTGTCGTCTTAGCTTGGTAACGTAAACAAAAAACGCGCTGAGACGACATTGAACGCCAATCAATACCGCTGGTTTGAATTTACCCTCATATTTGTTTCGCTTCCGCTTTTAGGCTTCTTGTTACGCGCACACCTTGCGAATTGGCTGATACCCGCCCTAATCATTTTAATGAGTGTGTGTGGGATGTTACTGTTATCAGACCCCCACTTTAAGCGCTTTCGTTTAACCAGTCTTGGTCAATTTAGTGCCGTTAAGCGCAGACTATTTAGCTTTTTCTTTTTAGGTGCACTCTTTTCAGGTATGTTTTACGGCATCATAAATCAAGAAAATTGGTTTTCATTACCCCGAAACTCATTCAACGACTGGCTGTTATTGTTGCTGCTTTATCCTATTTTATCTGTGATGCCACAAGAGCTGATTTTTAGGACGTATTTTTTTCACCGTTATAAACGCATTATGCCAAGCAAAACAGTGCGGATTTTTGTGAGTGCTTCAGTCTTTGCCCTCGCTCATATTGTCTATGCCAATGTACTTGCGGTACTGCTTGCCTTTATGGGCGGCCTGTTGTTCTCCTATACATATGCGAAAAGCCGCTCCACTTTTGTTTGTGTTATCGAGCACAGCTTATGGGGGCTTTGGATGTTTACTTTGGGACTGGGTGATGTTTTAGATGCAGGGGCTATTTAGCGAATATAAAAAAGCCGCGCAAGGTGCGCGGCTCAATAACGAACGGTTTTTTAAAATCCGAAAATACTAAATGCAAAGAACTTCGTTGCGACAGTATTTACAAATATAAGCAGTAAAATAGCCGGAATAAATGTTGATAAAGAGAAGTTCACATACTTTTCTGTAAAGCTGCCTATATAACCTTCACAACCTTGGCTTAACTCTTCAGATAGATTTGCTTTTTTCCAGCGATACATAACGAACAAGCACACCATTAAACCATTCAGCGGCAAAATAGTATCGTAGAACACGTCATAAACAATATCGAATAAGCTTTTATCTGCGCCACCATAATTTACAAACGACGTTAACGACTCCACCATACCAAACGACATGGTGCATAAAACCGTTAAAACACCTGTTGAAAGCGTTAAAATAGCTAACGCTTTTTTACGGCTAATACCTTTACGATCGCTTAGCGTTGCTGTTGGTACTTCAACAATTGAAACTAATGACGTAATTGCGGCAAAAAACACCAATAAGAAAAATACAAAAGCAACGACCGACGCACCAAAGTATCCGATGTCAGCTTGAAGAGCTAACAGAATTTTGGGTAAGTACACAAAAATCATTGATACTGATGAATCTGATAACGTGCTTGGATCTGTATTTGGATTAAAACTAAAAATAGCAGGTAACACCATAAGACCAGCAATAAATGCCACTAATGAATCCGTGACCGCGACCATCTTTGCACTGCCAACAATGTCATCTTTCTTAGAAATATACGACGCATAGGTCATTAAGATACCCATACCTAACGATAAAGAGAAAAACGCTTGAGCCAATGCCCCATTTAATACGCTAGCATCCATTTTACTAAAATCTGGAACGATGTAATATTTAACACCCGCCATAGCATTATCAAGGGTTAATACATAAACAACTAAGGCCGTTAAAAGTACAAAAAGCGCTGGCATCATAAACTTCGCGGCTTTTTCAATACCTTCTTTAACACCACCCACCAGAATTAAATTGACAATAATGGCGACAACAGCCATGTAACCAAACACAGTATAACTGTTTATAAACGTGCCAAAATTATCTGGCTGAGCGAGTGCATCTAAATTACCCAATGCGGTTTGCGATAAATAACCAAAAATCCACACTGTGATTACCATATAAAAAACAGCAATCATAAATGGCGTTAATACTGCTAAAAAGCCTGCAAAGTTCCATTTAGGATCATTACCCGCTAAAAGCTTGTACGAACCAAGGGGATCTTTTTGCGCCTTGCGACCCATTGCCATTTCGGCCATCATTACCGGTAAACAAATAAAAATGACAAACAGTGCATAAACTAAAAGGAAAGCGCCACCGCCATTTTTAGTTGCCGAAACTGGAAAACCCACTAAGTTACCAATTCCTACAGCAGAACCCGCTGCCGCTAAAATAAAACCGAGGCGGGAGCTAAAATGCTCGCGTTTTTCGCTCATTTAAAAACCTTATTATTATTTTTTCAATCCCGCGACTCTACCAGTGTTACACCGCGTATTTCAAGCTTTATAAGTTAAAGCTATATGCCCAGCTGTAAAGATTATTACGCGAATAACTTCTCGTCTATTGACAAGAATATGCTACTATTTTCAAAAATTACTTTGGGAACACACCATGTTGTATATGATTTATTCAACAGATGTTGAAAATAGTTTAGAGGCACGTAAGTCTGCACGTCCTGCTCACTTAGCTCGCCTGCAAGAGTTAGCCGATCAAAACCGATTATTCACTGCGGGCCCATTGCCAGCAACTGACAATGAAGATCCTGGCGAAGCTGGATTTACTGGCTCTTTAGTCGTTGCAGAGTTTGAATCATTAGAAGCGGCTCGCGAATGGGCAGCCAACGATCCTTATATCGCTGCGGGCGTTTATGATAATTCTGTGGTTAAGCCGTTTAAAAAAGTATTTGGTTAAGCCCTTTTAGGCCTGAACTTAACTGAAGCAACAATTCAGTGTTTGTTCACTGCTTATTAACTAAAATTTGCTCGTTGAATCACTTAATTTAACGTTTTTACTTGAGTTTTAGTTAATTGGTTAATTAAACTAAAAGGGTCTGGTTTAGGAGTTCCCCATCATGCGCATATTGTTAGCCTTCAGTTTTAGCCTACTATTTGCACTTTCAAGCTATCAAGCTGCTGCAAATAACAAGCAACCTGCTGAGGTGACTAAAAAGCAAGCTGTTGTTATAGCTAAAAAAGCTGAAGATGGCCGAACCCTCAAGATCACAGAGCAAGAAAAAATATATACCGTGAGAATTTTAAAAACGAACGGCCATGTGGTTGATGTCCACGTGAACAAAAAAACTGGCGAAGTGAAAAAGGATTAAGAATGCGAATTTTAGTAATTGAAGATGATTTACATTTAGCAGACAACCTTCGTAATGCTCTAGAAAAAGAGCGTTATAGTGTAGACCTTTGTCACGACGGTGAAGCTGGTTTATTTCATATTACAGAGTACCCGCTTGATATGGCTGTGGTCGATCTTGGCTTACCAAAAATTGATGGTATTGAGCTAATCAACAAAGCACGTGCTCAGGGTATTACAATCCCTATTTTGATTTTAACAGCACGTGACCGTTGGCAAGATAAAGTAGAAGGCTTAGATGCTGGCGCAGATGACTATTTAACAAAACCATTTCATGTTGAAGAGTTAATTGCCCGTTGTAATGCACTTATCCGCCGCAGTGCAGGTAAAGCAAACCCAGAAATGACAGCGGGCCCGATAAAAATCCATACCCGCTCACAACAAGTCTGGGTTAATGACAGAGAATTAAGCTTAACGGCATACGAATACAAAGTGTTAGAGTACTTGATGGTTAATCCGCAAAAAGTGATCTCAAAATCTGAGTTAACTGAGCATATATACGACCAAGACTTTGACCTTGACTCAAACGTTATCGAAGTTTTTGTTTTACGTTTGCGTAAAAAGCTTGACCCTGAGGGTACATTGAACCCTGTTGAAACATTACGCGGCCGTGGTTACAGGCTTAAAAGTCAGTGGTAGCATCGCAAATTCCGCTTAAAGTAAGGCAAGGATTTATCCTTGTCTTTGTTTTATTGGTCGCTTTACCCATTTTATTTTTCTCAATTGGTAAAGCTTATTATGCCTCCTTAGTCGAAGCGACCGAAAAAACCCTTGAAGCTCACCTTTACTCATTGATCTCTGAAGTTGATTTCACCGAGCGTGGTATTGTGATGCCAAGCACAATTTTAACGCCAGAATTAAACCGATTAAATTCAGATACCTATGCAATGATTTACCGAGGTGATTTACCCGTCTGGTATTCTGAGTCAGCCACAAATATTAATTTTATTCCCGATAACTTTGAAGCGCCTGCAGGCTCCGCTGATTTTCGCCGTGTAGAGTACAATAATGTTGTGTACTGGCAATTAACGCTCACCGTTATATTAGAAAACATCGATCAATCAGAACATGCTCGCTTCATTTTGCTCAAACGCAACGACGCCCTATTGCGTTTAATGGATGGTTTTAAACAAACACTCGTCAATTGGATGTATGTAATGGGGGTAGCCATTGCGGCATTGATGGCAATCGGCTTTGTTTGGAGTGCGCGACCTTTACAACGGTTAGATAAAGAAATTAAAGCGATTGAATCGGGTGATAATCAACAAATAAGAGGGCTTTACCCTGTTGAGCTACAAACAATCAAAGCCGATTTAAACCTTTTGCTTGAATCACAGCAGCGACAAAAAGAACGTTACCGTGCTTCACTCAGCGACTTGGCGCATGCCCTAAAAACACCGCTGGCTGTATTAAAGTCGAGCCCTTTAGCCAATGACGCAGATGCACAAGAACAGCTAGACCGCATAAATGTGATGATCGAACATCAATTAAAACGCGCTGCAACGGGAGCATCTGACACGTGGAAAAAGCAAACCCACATCAAACCTGTTATTGATTCTATCCTAAGTGCAATGACTAAAGTGTATCGTGATAAAGATATTATTTTTACTTCAGAGGTGAGCGAAAAAGATTACTTCTTAGGGGATAAAACTGATTTAATGGAGCTACTTGGGAATTTAATTGATAATGCATGTAAAGCCTGCCGTTCTCAGGTCGATATAAAGGTTATACAAAATAAAACGTTAACAGTGAGTATCTGTGATGACGGCCCGGGTGTCCCACACGATAAGCGTGAATCGTTATTAACACGTGGCACACGTCTAGACACTTACGAAAGCGGTCATGGGGTGGGTATGGCCATCGTTTCCGATTTAGTAAACTCCTACAATGGCACACTAACAATCAGCGATGCTGAAAAACTAGGTGGTGCAGAGTTTATCTTAGAGTTTAATTATCATGATAAAAAATAGAGCTTCTTTAATCAGTTCATCAGCCCTAATAAGCTTACTCGCCCTCAGCTCGCATGCAATCGCAGATCAAATCTGTGTGCTTAAAGGCAATCATCCTGATGAAACTAGGCATTATATTCAATGCTTAGATCAAACCATTGAAGATTTACAACGTGACCATAAAATGTGGGTCAACAAACTTACAATGGATATCGAAAAAATTAAAGAAGAGACAGGTAATAGTCAACTTTTGCCTATTTTTCAGCGTAGTTTAAAAAACCAAGAACGTTATTTAGAAGACAGCTGTCGTTGGCGCTACTTACAAAAAATGCCAAATGCAACAACAGCGGCAATTACCTATAAACACTGTGAGATTGAGATTTTAGAAAATCATATTAAAGTTTTACAACGACCATTAAATTAAAAAAGGCGCTTAAGCGCCTTTATTAATCTTCTAGTTTTAACTCTTCACCATTACCAAGCAAAGTAGCAAGCCAGCGCCCTTCTTGACTTGTCTCTAGCGCAATTTTAACGATCATCGTAAGCGGTACCGACAACAACATACCTACAGTACCCATGAGCCATCCCCAAAATATTAACGATAAAAAAACCACCAGCGTTGATAAACCAAGGCCTTTACCCATAAATTTTGGTTCAACAATATTTCCCATTACAGTGTTAATAACAAGATAACCACCGGCAATAAAACTGGCCACCAGCGGGCCCTGGGTTATCAGCGCCAATAATACTGCAGGTATCGCGGCAATAATCGACCCTATATTAGGAATGTAGTTAAACATGAAAGCAACAACACCCCACAGCACAAAATAATCAACATTAAGCGCCCAAAGCATAAAACCAGCCAGCAGACCCGTGCCTAGGCTCACCATCGTTTTTATGGCTAAATAGGAGTTAATTGAGTCTAAGAAACGGTCAATTTGCTTCATTTTCATTTCGGGGTCATCTAATGCCAAATGTATCTTTTTGCCCAACATAGGGCCTTCAAACAGCATGAATACTACGGTTAGAATAATCAAAAATAGATTTGCCATTACACCACCCAGCCCCGTTAGCATGTTAGTGGCAACATCGATTATTTTACCTGGATCAAACAGTGATATTATTTGTTCTTTGTCTATCAAAATGTTGTAACGCGCGGCAACATTGACTACCCACACAAATTCTTCTTTTAATTGCGCTTTATATTCTGGGAGATTTTTCGAGAAATCTGTCATCGATTGCCCAACCAACCCGGCAAGACTGATCCCCACACCAACAATTATCATCATTACAAATATCACTGCTATCGCTTTGGGGATGCCATATCGGGCAAAAAAACGAATTAAGGGATTACATATAATGGCAATAAATGCCGCCAAGACAAATGGAATAACAATCACACTTGCAGCTTTAATTCCTGCTAGAACAATAACTAATGCAGCAAATATCACTAAACTCTTATTAACACCCGTCAAACTCGACAAAATAAAATCCTTGTAAACTATTTCCCCCAGTGTAAGTGAAATGAGCAACAAAATAAATCACAACGCACTTGGCATAATAAGTGCTTAGCATATGTACGAAATTTGTACAAATTATAATATTGAGTTACCATGCGTTGAAGGCGCTTAAAAGGAGTTATAAATGTCACATTTATCAGAACAAGAGCTCTCTTTTTTCAACAGCCTATTTGAGGCAGAACACGGTGTAAAAGATTTAACAACCGACACTAAAATATCTGTTAACTTTAATTTACCCGACAAGCTGAATGGTCTGTTAAACAATGCCAAGCTAACCTTACTTGCTGAAGTGGGTATTTATCAATTGTGGTTTCCACTTGAGTTTATTGTTGACGACAAAGGGCAAGTTACCCCCACGTTAAGTGCCCCCGAAGTGATCGATACAAAAGGAATTGAACGCAGCTGGCGTACCCCCAACCTAGAATTGCAAACAGAACAATACCTGATTATTTCACTGTCTAGCACGGGCGTATTGTTGCAACCCAAAAATGCTGAGGAAACGCTCGATAAAGAAATTTTACTCGCTTTTAATCTGCCGAATAATGAGCATGTCGTCATTAGTGCAAAACCTGTGCGTGTCACAAGTAATGGCGTTGCAGCTAAAATAGAAAAAATTTGCGAAGGTGAAGACGCTATGCGTCAATACTTGTTTGATATTCATAAGCATCATCATGCAAAACTGTATGAAGAGGAAAATATTACCACTGACCTTATCTAGTTGCAGGCTATGCTGAGCTTCGTTAAGCTTGGCTTTTTTGCACCTAAATCCAAAAAGGTATTTTATGAATTATCCTATCGGAACCCCTGGTAAGCCATGGAACGACGCAGATAAAAAAGCATGGCTTGAGTTACAATCTGTCAAGCGAAGCTACCAAGATGATGTTGTTTCACAATTAGACGCCTTATCAGCTCACTTCGATATTGAGCAGTATGGTGCACTAAGTTATGACACCGAAAACTACCCTCTTTACATTCTAAAAAGTAAGCATTGGCAAGCAGATAAACCGTGTGTGCTGATAACCGGAGGTGTTCATGGCTATGAGACAAGTGGCGTTCATGGTGCACTAGCCTTTGCTAAAACAAAAGCAGCTGACTACCTTGAACATTTTAATATCTTGGTTGCGCCGTGTATTAGCCCATGGGGTTATGAAACAATCAACCGCTGGAATCCGAACGCAACAGATCCTAATCGTTCATTTTATAAAAATAGCCCCGCAGAAGAATCAGCAGCTATTATGTCTTTTTTAGCAAAGCATGATATCGCACCGTTAGTGCATGTTGATTTGCATGAAACAACCGATACCGATAACAGTGAGTTTCGTCCAGCGCTGGCAGCCCGAGATGCAAAAACCCACGATAATTGGAACATTCCTGATGGTTTTTACCTTGTTGCAGACAGTGAACGACCGCAGGATGCCTTTCAAACCGCAATCATTAAAGCCGTTGAAAAGGTAACACATATTGCTCCAAGCGATGAAAACAACCAGCTCATTGGTGTTGTACAAACTCAATTTGGCGTCATAAATTACGAGGCGAAAAAATTGGGTTTATGCATGGGTTTAACCAATGCAAAATATGTTACTACCACAGAGGTATACCCTGACAGCCCACACGCTAACGATACAATTTGCATCAATGCTCAAGTCGCTTCTATTACCGGAGCACTTGATTACGTTGTTAATAATTAGTTAGTTATAAATCAATTATGTTGCATATAAATTATACACATACGAACGTAATACAGGTAAATTATTAATTAAAATAAACAATAGCGAAAAAGTTATGCTTTTTCGCTATTGTTCAAAAAATCGCTAGACACGCACTGCAGATTGTATAAAATTCGCGCTCTTTTAATTAGATAGGGAAGCAAATTGAATTTTAAGAATCACTATGGCAGTGTCGCTATAATCACTGATGGCCCCATTATTATTGGGCAATTTTCTGGTAATATTAATGCACGTTTGGTCAACGACTTCGCGGCTGGATTAAAAAAACATATTTGCGATTTAGCTGGAAAACCGTGGGCATACATTAGTCATTCAACAAATTTATATGCAACTACCCCAGATGCTGAGCACGGTTTTGTCAGCTTATTAAAAGAGTTGAAAGATACCAATTGTAAAGCCACCGCGTTTATATTTAGCTCATCCATTGTGCTAAACCAAATGAAGCGTGTAATTGCGCAAGCACAATCACCGATTCAAATTCTAGACTGTTTATATGATGATTTAGACAGTGCAAAGGCCTATGTTCTAAAACAACTAGAGTTAGCAGAAATGGCTTGTTAAAAACAAGCCATTTAATACCAATGTGCAAAAATACTTAATCTTTTTGAGTGATTAAACCAGTCGCTACCTGCGTTAAAAGTGTCTGATTTACGACTGCATGGATGCAGGAGGTAGAGCAATGCAGGAGCAATTGCCGAAAACAACTAAATAACTAAATTTTTGCCTTGTTATCAACGCGGTTTTATTGCCTCAAAATAGACCTCTTAATTAAGCACAATGGTATAGGTAGCCACTGTTTAATCTCTGTAGAATTTACTTTCTTTCGTTATGCCAATACTCGCATCTTCCAGTGCTTGTATATGAAAACGAATTGATGTCACTTTTGATTTTAACCCATAGCCATCTGCAACAACAGTCACTGGCACTCGCTTCATTTTACCGGCTTCAATTAAAATTGACTCTGGTACTTGCAACACTGCCCCATCAATTCCTGAAATGCCAATCGTATAATTTAACGGCTGCTGTGTTTTATTGATAATCGACAACGTGTAAGGGTTCTCAACTAGCCCTTCAAAGTTAACCCGATATAAAGCGTTTCTATCCCTTATCACTGATGCTTCGATTGGCGTACGCATTGCTGTCCATACAACCATAGCTAAAATAAACAAAGCTGTTAGACCACCATAACCAAGTAGCTTCAACCTAAATGGATTTGTTGTTTCACCATCCATTTGCTTTTCAGAAGCATATTTTATTAACCCTTTTGGATAGTCAAATTTTTCCATTGTACTATCACAAGCATCAATACATAACCCACAGTTTATGCACTCGTATTGCAAGCCATTACGAATATCGATGCCAGCAGGGCAAACTTCAACACATAGATTACAGTCAACACAGTCACCTAGCCCAAGTGCTTTAGGGTCGGCCTTACGTTTACGTGCACCACGTGTTTCTCCCCTTTGTTGGTCATAAGTTACCACTAACGTGTCTTTATCAAACATCACTGATTGAAAACGAGAGTAAGGACAGGCAACAGTACACATTTTTTCACGTAAAAAACCCGCATTGCCATACGTACAAAATGCAAATAAAAACACCCAGAAGCTTACAATACCTGACATTTCAAGCGTAAATAAACTCATGTATAACGACTTTGCAGGAATAAAGTACGCCATAAAAGACATCGATGTGATTAATGAAATAAGTAACCACGCAGCATGTTTAATCACTTTTTTTTGTACTTTTGTTGCCGACCAAGGTGCCTTATCCATTTTTATACGTTGGTTTCTCGATCCTTCTATTTTTTGCTCAACCCATGTAAACATTAACATCCAGATTGTTTGCGGACAGGTGTAGCCACACCATACTCGCCCTAACCAATTCGTAACGAAAAACAAGGCAAATGCACCAGTCATAAATAACATAGCTAAAATCATAAAGTCTTGGGGTAATAGCGTTAGGCCAAACAAGCTAAACTTTTGACTCGCAACGTCTAATAGCACTGCTTGGTGACCTTTATAAGGTATCCATGGAATCGCTATAAATATAAGCATTAAAACCCATCCAAGGTATCGACGAATACGTTGAAAACGGCCTTTTTGCTCACGAATATAAATGGGACCCTCTTGATTATAGGGCTTGATGATTAGGTCTTGCTCTTTGATTTCTAATTTCATTTTGCTACTTACTGTTAGTCTCGGTTCTAACAAGTAAGAGCAACAATCAGGCCAACAACAAAACACACATAACACATTGAAAAATAACGATATAAAATATATGGAACGCCTTAATTTCGTGAAATACCGCGAGCTTGCGTGATATTTCGCGCCTTAGTATTTAATACCTAGCTTTTTCATTTTTGATCGCAGAGTACTTTCTGGCAACTCAAGTAATGTCGCAGCACCATCCTCACCAGAAATTTTGCCATGACACTGCTTGAGTACAGTACAAATATGCTGTTTTTGCGCGGCATCAAGTGAAAGTACCACACCAGAAGCAGGGTCTTTATCACTCAACGCAGATGATAATTGCAGAACATTTTGTTTTGATAGAATTGCTTCACGCTCAAGTATGTTTTGTAATTCACGAATGTTGCCAGGCCACTCGTAGTTAGCAAGCTGTGCCAAGGTTGTTTTTGTAAGACCTTTAAAGTGTTTGCCAAGACGCTTATTAAGCTGGTTAATAATATTAGCAGCAAGCAAGGGGATATCTTCTTTTCGCTCACGCAATGCTGGTACGCGAATAGGAAATACATTTAATCGGTAATAGAGATCCATACGGAAACTTCCCTGCTCTACCATCTGCCATAAGTTTCGATTTGTGGCTGCAATAACACGAATATTCACAGTTAAAGTGTGTGTTCCCCCTACGCGCTCAAACTCATGTTCTTGTAATACTCTCAAAAGTTTACTCTGTAATTCAAGCGGTAGCTCTGCTATTTCATCTAAAAAAAGCGTTCCGTTATCAGCTAACTCAAAGCGACCTTTCCTGCGTTCATTCGCGCCTGTAAACGCCCCTTTTTCATGACCAAATAATTCAGATTCGATCAAATTTGCTGAGAATGCTGCACAATTTACTTTGATAAAAGGTTGCTCAGCTCTCGTACTCAAACGATGTAAGTTACGTGCGACAAGTTCTTTACCTGTGCCATTCTCCCCCAAAATAAGCACTGTGCTGTTTGTTTGGCTGACAAGGGTAATTTGTTCAAGCATCGTTTGAAATGAGTGACTTTTTCCAACAAGACCCGAATCTTGCCAATCTTCATTTAACTCAGAAATAAGATAAGCATTCTCTTCTTGTAATTGTTCAGATAAGTGCTGTACTTGCGCCAATGCATCACGCAAAGCGAGTTCGGTTTGCTGTTGTTTTGAAACGTCGCGAAAAATCGCGACAGCCCCTATCAGCTCACCATTCTTATAGACAGGTGTTGAGGTGTATTCTACTGCAAAATGGCTTCCATCTTTGCGCCAAAACACCTCATCGGTTACATGCCGGTGCTTGCCATCAAACATGGTGCAATATATCTGACATTCGTCGGCAGGATAAGGCGAGCCATCTTTTCTAGTATGATGATGATATTGGTGAATTTTTTTACCTAATAACTCATCGGCATGCCACCCCGTCATGCGCTCTGCGGCAGGGTTAACAAACACCGCATTGCCCGATAAGTCAAAGCCATAAATCCCTTCACCTACCGCATTGAGTAATAATGTTGGGTCGTTTAAAAATTCCTTAATCATACATAGGTTCCACTCGCGAAATATCACGAGCATTATGACAAGCTTTTGATTAGCAAACAAGTAAAGTAATAAAGGACTGTTATACCAATTGGCTTAATTAAGTGGTCTATGTTTAGGCAATAAAACCGCGTCAATAATAAGGTAAAAATGTCGCTATTTAGTTGTTTTCGGCAATTGCTCCTGCATTGCTCTACCTCCTGCATCCATGCAGTCGTAAATCAGACATTTTTGTCGCAGGTGGCACAGGTTTTATCACTCAAAATGATTATCTATTTTTACGGATTGGTGATAGTCAGTTGGCGACTAAGTTTGACGTTTACAAAATTACACTGACGTTTTTAGAAAAACGACTTAACTATTTTTAAATTGACGCACTCAATACATTAAAAAAGCGGCATTTTGCCGCTTTTTACACTGCTTGCTAATACCCTTTCTAGAGAGTAGGTACTAAGAGAATTTCACCCTGTGATACTTTCATATCCAAAGGTAACTTACTTAGTAGTGCCACTTTAGGGTCATTCATATTTAGTTTATAAACTGGATTAACGGCTAAAAAGCTATTTATAACTTGCATCGCTTGCTCATCTAGTAAGTTTAAATTACCTTTAAACCCAGCAGTATCGACCGTGGTGTCTATTAATTTCACATTACGAAGAAACACCGCTTTTTTCTCACTGTCATAGAAAGGACTGCCTTCGATTTTTAGTTTTAATCTTACTGGGTATTTAAGTGCAAACGCTTTAATCACTGCACTTGAGTCTGCGCCTAAAACGACTACGTCGCGTTTATCTGGACCAACGTTAACACTTAAGTCATTTACTGAAAAATCAACTGGCAAACCCATCAACTTAATTTGTTCACTGAGTTTTGGTAACTGATTTGCAAGTGCAGTTTCTATTTCTGAATTTGTAAATGAATAAACAGAGACACCTTGATCTGTGCTCTTACACGCCCCTAAAAATAAACACGTAAGTAATATTAAAATTCTCATTTTTTTCCTCAAAAAAGCCGCTTTAAAAGCGGCTTAAATCAACCATGTTAACTTATTTAATCTTTCAATAATCAAGATAAGTAGGATATGACACCCCACTTATCTTGAGAGAAAACTAAATACCTTAATCGATTGCTATTAATCGTTAAATTGCGAATATAACTTTAAGCCTAGCTAGTGTGTCAGGTGAAACTGAACCTTCACTGACCGCTAAAAGTTGTTTTAGATAGTAGTAAACATCAGCCTGTTCGCCACGATGCTTATCATCAAGCATTGCAACTTGCTCTGTCATACGTAATTGGCTATCGGCTGATTCAACCCCTGCTAAAATTTCAATACGTGTCAACAACTGCTGCGCAGTTAATGCTGTTGTTAACGAAGCCTGAAATTGAGCCGGTATAGTACTGCCCTCTTCTAGGGCACTAAACAAAGCAGCTAGCTTTGATTGTTCAGCTTGTTTACCAAGCACCTCTGTTTTCGCCGCAATGGCACTTTCTAATTGCGCAACTCGACCACTAAGTGATTTAGAGTAGTCTAATGCCGATAATTTAGCCGCTAAGTCTTTAAGTTGTGCTAAGTGAACCACACTGCCTAACGCAGACTCAAGCTCGGTTAATTCCACTGCAGCGACTTCATCATTCTGCTGTTGAGCTTGCTTTTGTATTTCAAACTCTGCGCTACGCTTTGCAAATGTCTCATCGTTGACACGTCTAAATTGCTGCCATAACGTGTTTTCTGCTTTCATGCCAGCAAAACCAATTGTTTGCCATGTTTGTTGCAATGCCTTTAATTGCTGACATGCGGTTGCAAGGTCGTCAGATTGAGAAAGTAGTGTTGCCTGCTCAACGAGGGCACTTTTCTGTTCCGCATTGGCTTTGTGAAATGCAGCTAACTTCGCATTCACTTGCGACTGAACCGTTTTGAACTCGCTGTGTAATTCACGATACGTTTTAGGGTCTACATTACCCGCAGAACGCCATGATTTACTGATGCGGTTATACTTACTTTCAAACTGTTTCCAGTCAAAATCATCGGTCTGTGCATCAAGCTCAGCTAATTGCTGCATTTGTGCAATAATATCTAAACGCTGTGTTTTTGCGTGCTCGCGCAACTGCTCTTGCTCTGCAAAATACTCACGACAAGGCGTGAACAAAACTTCAATGTGTTGATCAAAAAGTTCACCCTGCTGTTTTTCAGCATCAGTATCTAAGCGACCTAATTCATTCCAACGACGGCGTAATTGTTTAACTTGCTCAGCACGCTGTTTAGGATCGGTACATGGCGTTGCAACAAGCTCACTGACCTCTTGTAAAATAGCGTCGCGCTTCGGCGCCGATGCATATTTTTGCCAGTCTTTCGCTTCTGCTAGCTGTGCCTCAAGATCTGCTTTTAATGTATTTAATGGCTGCTTATAAGACTCGGTTAATGTCTCATATAACTCTTCAAATCCTTTAAAAACACCAAAGGCAACATTAAAACGACCTTGATCAATCAAACGTTTAACATCACGTGCTTTGCGCTTCGCGGCTTGTTGGTTTTTGTCAAACTTACTCGTTAATGGCAACATAGCATGTTGCCACGCTTTCACACATTCCGTTAAGTTAGCTTTAAAGCGCCCTTGTAGGCGAGACGGGATATGCGAGAGTTTTTTTCGCGCGAATTTGCTTTTCTGCTCAAACTCTTTATTTAGCGTATCAAACTGTGTTTCATCGTCGCTTGTCGTAACCGCAGATAAAGCATCGAATGCCGCTTTATAGTCAGCAATCGCAGCAACTAACTGTGGTAACTGCTCCACTTGTTTAAACAAATTCGCTAAATGCTGTTTCACATCACGTACATTTTGATTGTCAGCAAGCTCAGTCTCAGCAAGTGCCTCTTTTGCTTGACTTACTTTCGCTTCAAGCCAATCTTGCTGTATTTGTTCTGGGGTCTCTAGACCGAGCTGTAATGCATTTTCAATTTCTTCGCCTAGCGCTTCTAAAGTAGCCAGTGCCAACACTTGACGCTGTTGCTCTGCAAGCTTTTGCTGCTGCGCCTCATGCTCTTTGCTAAGTATCGCAAGATGTGTATCTAACTTTGCGATAATGGCTGAGTATTTTTTATCTAATAAGTTGACTTGTTCATCCGTTAGCCACTTTAACTCGATGGCCTGCCATTGCTGTAGTAAATCAGCATGTTGCTGAGATACTAGGTTGAAATCACTTTTTTCACGCAGTGCATTAAGTTTAGCAAGTACAATTCGGGTATCAGCTTCAACTTTAGCCGGCATTTCAGCGGCTAAACGCTCATTTTCTAAATGGGCAGCAAGTTGCGTATGCGCTTCACCTTTAGCATGTTTCAAAAGTGTTTTAGACAGTTGGTGTTGAATTACAAGTTCAACTAATTTGAGCTGTAACTCTTCGCTTCCTTCTTTGAAAGCTTTATCAACTAGGTTTGGGTTAGCTAAGCGTTTTAGTAACTTAACACGCACTTGAATTTCTTTTTCTGCAAACGCGAGTTTTTCAAGTGTTTTAACGGGTGCAAAACGTTCAATGAATTCGTTTTTTATGCTCTCATCAAGCTGACTGTCGGTGTTTAACACCGCTTGATTTATATGCTGTTCGGCAATCTCTTTTAATGCCTGATCTTGTTTATATACTTGCCACCATAAAACAATATCATTTACTTTATTCAATGCTTTTTTACGGATTTCTGCTGAACTGTCTTCAAGCGCGATGCTATTCAAAATGTTGACATCACGTTCTGAGTCAAGGCGTTCAACAGCAGCCAAACGAACTTGGCTCTTAGGGTGTTTCCATTTCGGTGTAAATAGGTGTTTAAAGATCATTTTCACTAAACCTAGCTATTTCATTTTCAGATGCGAATTCTTTTTGCAATTGAGCTTTGCTCTTTTGCACCATTTCACCATTGGCACCAATGGTAAACTGCTCATTGGTCTGCGAAACTTTAGCTTGATAAAGCATCACGAGTTGAACGGTTTGTTGTTTTTGCTCTTCAGTCAATACCGTGCCATCAGGCCATTTGCCTGTTGATGCGCCATACTGAAGACGTTCAAATACTTCTGGGGTGATATTCTTAACGATGTGATCAATATTCATGTTACTTTTTCTTTTTTAAAACAACTAAATAGATACGGCTTACAATATACCATACAAAGCCTACTGCCATGGCTGCCGAATAGGCATACCACTCTAAAGATTCTGCTTCAGGGTGAATAAAGTAATAACAGAAAAAGCCCCCTAAAAATAAAATCAGTGCGAGGAAAGAATGATTCATAAACTTTTGCTGTTTACGAATGCGCGTTTCTTTTTGCATTTGCTGCAACTGCTCATTGCTCAGCTCAGTGACTTGGCACTCACAATGAGGACATTGTTTATGTTTGTCAGATATTGATTTTGCACATTGCGGGCAACTAATAATCGCCATATCTTTCTCCATACTACGCATAAAAAAGGCGCCTTTAGGCGCCCTTTATTGTACTTGTTTTATGAGTCGATGTCTTTTTCGAATTGCATTCAATCGTGAAGATTCGAAAATAGTAATAACTAAGACGCTCTAACCCACACTTTAAGTTTATTGCTTTAGCAACTTATGATTTATCTTTTGCCTTTTGTTCAAGGCGTTTTTCCCAGAATGTGGCATTTTTAATCCCTAACTTAATAGGGTCGAATGTAATTTCGCCACCGGCTTTCTTTTGCTCTTCATAATCGCGTAAACAATTAAGCGCAGGCTTAGCCACGAAAAAGATAGCTAAAATGCCCACAATATTAATCCACGCCATTAAGCCAACACCGATATCACCAATAGCCCAGATATACCCAGAGCTATTAACCATACCGTATGCCACCATAAACATAATAACGAGCTTTACAAGAACAAGTGGAATGCTCCCCTTGAAATAACGATTTAAGTAAGCAACGTTTGTCTCTGCGATATAGTAATAAGCAAGAATTGTCGTAAATGCAAAGAAAAACAACGCAATACCAACAAACGCCTGGCCAAAACCACCAAACACACTAAATAATGCCATTTGCGTAAAGGCTGCTGAGCCAATTTCAGTTGCTGCATCAACGTTTTGAACAATGAATTGCCCTTCAGGTAATTCACCTACGATATTATATTGTTGAGTAATTAAAATCATTAATGCCGTTGCTGTACATACAAAGATAGTATCAACATAGACTGAAAAAGCTTGCACTAATCCTTGTTGTGCTGGGTGATCAACCTCAGCGGCTGAAGCAGCATGCGGCCCCGTACCCTGACCCGCTTCATTTGAGTATATACCGCGTTTTACACCCCAACCTATCGCTGCACCAAAGCCCGCTTGAGCCGTAAATGCATCAGTAATAATAAGTGAAAAAATACCCGGTACTTTATCAAGGTTTATAAATACCACGATTAAAGCAAGAACAATGTAACCAAGAGCCATAAATGGCACAACGATTTGAGTAAAGTTGGCAATACGTTTAATGCCACCAAAAATAATGAACGCTAACACAATCAAAATGATCGCAAGTGCAACCAGTTTAAAGCTACCAACATCACCAAAACTTGTGCTCACTAATGTACCTTCGCCAAACACTTGGGTAAATGCGTTACCTACCGCATTCGCTTGTACACCTGGTAAAAATACACCGCATGCGATAATTGCCGACACAGCAAATAGCACTGCTAACCACTTTTGTTGTAAGCAACGATCAAAGTAATAAGCAGGGCCACCGCGATACTGGCCATCTTCTTCTGATTTATAAATTTGACCTAGTGTTGATTCTGCATACGCGGTACTGGCTCCTAAAAATGCCACGACCCACATCCAAAAAATAGCACCGGGGCCACCAAAACCAATTGCTGCAGCTACACCTGCGATGTTACCAACACCAACACGGCCTGATAACGAAACTGCCAAAGCTTGAAATGATGAAATACCGGTATTAGAACTGTTTGAGCTTAGTAGCAACTTACACATTTCTTTGAAATGTCTAACTTGAGCAAAACGGGTTAAAACGGAATAAAACAGACCTGCGCCAAGACATAAATAGATGAGTGCACTACTCCAGACTACGTCATTAACGGCGCTTACAAAAGCTTCCATGGATATCCTCTATGATTATATTTTTTATTGTTAGTTACGATACTCGGCGTTAGCTTGTGAGAATGCGCGACATACATATAGATGCGAGAAATAAATACTAAGATTAATTTACTTCTCAGCTAAACGTATTGAATATTAACTTAAATCAACCAACCTTGTTAACAGTTAATTTTCAATATAACAAATCTAATTACGTGATATGTAGCAGAAACAAGGACGGGCATCAGTATTCGCTGATGCCCGTCCTTGGATTAGACTCGTTATCGTAATTTATCGACAACGTTAACAATGGCCGCTAGTGTATCTTGACCAAATTGATACGAGCGACGATCTGACCAGCCATAGTCAGGATCTGGTAAATCGTTATTATCTTTAAATGGCATTTCAACAGTGTACGCCAAAGCATTAAACTCATGAGCAACTGCAGAAGAACCAACCGTTAAGTTCGCTTGGCCTGGTTCATCTTTCGGATAACCGTGCTCATCTTGAAATTCAGGTGTCACTGTTAATAGCGCTGCTTTGAAGCTGTCTTCAAGCTCTTTTAAGCGGTCATCGTATCCCGGAATGCCTTCGCTGCCCGCAACAAAGTTATATGGAATAGCTTCGTCACCATGAATATCTAGGTGCATATCAAGGCCTGTTTCACGCATTTTATTTAGCACTAAGAATACTTCAGGGCTATTTTCCAGGCTTGGCGTTTGCCATTCACGATTTAAGTTCACGCCTTTAGCATTGGTACGCAGATGACCACGAACGCTGCCATCTGGGTTCATGTTTGGCACAATGTAGAACACCGCTTTTGATAAAAGTGCAGCGGCATGTGGGTCTTCATCATCAAGTAATTTATGTAGTAAACCTTCAACGTACCACTCAGCCATCGTTTCGCCTGGGTGTTGGCGTGCAGTAATCCAAATTGTTTTCTTATCACTGCTTGGAATACCAACACGTAGCACACTCATGTCACGACCATCTAACGTTTCGCCGAGTGTTTCAAGCTCACAAGCGTGCTGGCTTTGTGCCCATGCTAATAAATCTAAATGACGGTCATAGCTGTATGGCGCAAAATACGCGAAATACACGCAGCCACACTCTGGTTCCATTTCAAATGATAGTGTGCCATTTGCGTACTCTGAAGGGACACGGAACCACGTTTGACGGTCGTAAGACGCAACAGCATGGTAACCTTCCCAACCATCTGGGTAGGCTGAATTTTCTAAGTTGTTGATATGTAACTTGTGGTTTTGAAATGGGGTTGTTTCTAGACGAAAGTGAAACCACTGGAAAAAATCAGACTGATTATCTTTATTGATTTCTAATTGAATATTCAGCGGGTCAACGGCTTCAATAACCTTGATGTTACCACTGTCAAAATTGCTGGTAATTTTCATTCTATAAACCTATTGCTTAAAAATAATTCTTAACGGCGTAGTCATTCGATAAGAATTAAGTCAACGCACCGATTAGGACGTTTTGTTAGTAATATGTAGCAGACTAAATACAGCCTACCACATGCAGAAAATTTGCAAAAACTTTCACGACTAAAAAAGCCAGCAATATGCTGGCTTTTAAATTTATCACGTTAGGTATTAGCGAGGTAAGCTTGGGAACGTTACTTCAGCCATATCACGCATACAACGTACTACTTGGCAGCTATAACCAAACTCGTTATCGTACCAAACGTAAAGTACAACACGGTTGTCATCAACAATCGTCGCTTGTGAATCTACAACACCTGCATAGCGGCTGCCCACTAAGTCTGTAGATACGATTTCTGTTGATGCAGTGTAATCGATTTGGTCACGTAAATCTGAATGCAGCGCAGTATCACGTAAGAAAGCATTTAACTCTTCAACGGTTGTGCCTTTTTCAAGGTTAAGGTTTAAGATAGCCATTGATACGTTAGGTGTAGGTACACGGATAGCGTTACCCGTCAGTTTACCTTCAAGTTCAGGTAATGCTTTTGATACAGCTTTAGCTGCACCTGTCGAAGTGATAACCATGTTAAGTGCCGCAGCACGACCACGACGCTCAGCACTGTGGTAGTTGTCGATTAAGTTTTGGTCATTTGTATAAGAGTGAACCGTTTCAACGTGGCCATTCTTAATACCAAACTTATCGTTTAATGCTTTAAGCGTTGGTGTGATTGCATTTGTTGTACAGCTTGCTGCACAGACAATTTTATCTTCAGGTTTGATATCTTTGTTATTTACACCGTAAACGATATTTTTAATATTACCTTTCGCAGGCGCAGTTAAAAGTACTTTTGAAGCGCCTTTTGATTCTAGGTGAAGTCCAAGACCTGCTTCGTCTTTCCAGATACCAGTATTATCAACGATAAGCGCGTTGTCGATACCGTATGCAGTGTAATCAATTTCGTTAGGTGAGTTAGCATAGATAACTTGGATGTAGCTACCGTTCGCTTTAATTGCATTGCGCTCTTTATCAATCGTAATAGAACCATTGAAAGGACCATGGATTGAGTCACGACGCAATAAACTTGCACGCTTTTCAAGGTCACCGTCTTTACCGCCACGTACAACTATCGCGCGTAAGCGTAAGTCTGCATAAGGACCTGATTTTTCAATTAATAAACGAGCTAACAAACGACCAATTCGGCCAAAACCATATAAAACAACGTCACGTGGCTCTTTACGCTCTGCATTCGCAATTTCAGCAAGCTCTTCAGTTAAATACTCTTCAACAGAACGGCCTTTAGCGGCATCGTTATATAAATAACCGTATGCTAATTTACCAATATCGATGCGTGCTGAGTTTAAATCCATTTTGCTGATGGCTTCTAAAAATGGGAAGCTCTCGCGCAAACGTAATTTAGTGCCTTCAAACTGAGCAACAGTTTTGTGGGCTTTGATGATATCGATAGGGCTAGCATTAACAAGCGGGCGGCCATAAACAGCAATTTCGATACCGCGGTTACGGTATAGGCGACCAATAATTGGTTGCATGCTTTCTGCGTAATCTTGGCGTTCTTGCCAGCTGTTTGTGTATTCTAACTCGTGAGATGAGGTCATTTTTTTTACCTAATTAAACAATTTTGAACGGATAGCCTTAAAAATATGCTGTGATTTGAGAGCAACACATCTCAGGCAGGGGTATTCTAATTTAAACTCAAATGATTCTCCACTGTTACAGAACAATTCATTGCGCTAGAATAAAGTCGTATTTATTAACTCGAGGTTAAGGAATGTTACTAAGAGCAAGCGTTTTGCTTGGTTTATTGGCATTAACAGGGTGTGAAGATCCGCTTACACTGGCTAAAGTGTGCGATGAAACACCGGGTTTTTGTAGTGATCTAAACAAAGATAGCCACTGCAAAGAACAACGTGCCGATGTGATAATTCAACGTTATGTTGAATATAAGTCACCCACTGACGAAAACAAATATCAATTATTGAAAGACTTTGAAAAATATAATCAATGTGTGTCTTTGGCAGCAAAAATTGAGCATATTAAGTTAAAAGAAAAAACCACATCTCGTGTGGAAGGTCATTTAACCAGTATTAAAGAAATGACACGTATCTTCCAAGACACTAAAGATACCAATCATCCAGGGCTACTCTATTACCATTGGTCACGCAATAACGACCAATCAGCGTTATCAAAATTACTTGCTTTAGAGAACAAACAAGATAAACGCGTAACAGAAAATGCAGAAATACAATTTTTCTTAGCCAGTTACTATGTCAAGTTTGACGATGAAAAAACCATTGATCTGCTCTACAAAACATTAGAGCTAAATAAGGCGGGTCAAACACCTAACCCAGAAATTTATCCAACACTTGTAAGCTTATTTTACAAACACGAAAAATATAAGCACGCTTACACATTTGCACGTGTTGCACAATTATCAGGGTTTGAAAATGTTGATATCTTGCCGATTGAGCACAAGCTCACCGTTTCTGGTAAAAGTCTCGACAGCCTCAATGAGCTCGCACAAAAAACTTACGACAGCATTCAAGCTGGCGAATTTGTCTCGCCCCGAGGCTTTTAAAAATAAAAAAGGCAGCGAATGCTGCCTTTTCTTATTTTGATTTGCTTGTACCAACTTCCACACGAGTTTTAAGCTTCTGACCTGGTCTAAAGGTCACAACTCGGCGTGCCGAAATAGGGATGTCTTCGCCTGTTTTCGGATTACGGCCTGGACGTTCTTTTTTATCTCGAAGATCAAAGTTACCAAATCCAGAGAGCTTAACCTGCTCGCCTTTTTCTAGCGCTGAGCGGATTTCTTCAAAAAACGCTTCAACTAAATCTTTGGCATCTTTTTTATTGATCCCGAGTTTTTCAAATAGGTGTTCAGCTATGTCGGCTTTAGTAAGCGCCATATCTAGTCCCTCAACGATGCGTTAAATTGTTCGGCCAATGCGGCCACCACATTATCAACTACTTGATTGATATCTTTCTCTTCGAGCGTTCTATCAACCGCTTGCAGTGTTAGAGCAATCGCCAAACTCTTATAATTTGGCTCAATACCTTTGCCCTTATACACATCGAATAAGTTTAGGTCAACCAATTGATTTCCGCCAACTTTTTCTATGACCTTAAAAATATCACCCGATTTCACGTGATCTTCCACTAAAATCGCGATATCACGGCGGTTTGACGGGAATTTCGACACTGCAACTGCTTCAGGTAATTTTCTTTTTTCAAGAGCCGACATTTCAATTTCAAACACGAATGCTGTGTTATTGATATCTAGCGACTTTTGTACTTGTGGATGAACCGCACCAAAGAAACCAACCTTTTTACCATCAGCATAAATAACGGCAGATTGACCAGGGTGTAAGCCATCTGACTGTTCTGCTTTTATCTCAAAACGTGACATATCGTTGCTAATAGCTAAAAGTGCCTCAACATCGCCCTTTAAGTCATAAAAATCAACAGGACGCTTTTCTTGAACCCAATGTTCACCGTGAGCAAGACCCGAAATCACACCACCGATTACCGCAACTTGGTTTACCCCGTTTTCGGCCTGTTCGTCACGTAAGAATTTTAAGCCATGTTCAAACAAACGAACACGCGGTTGCTGACGATTTTGGTTATACACCAATGATGCCAACAAGCCAGGCATTAAGCTTACACGCATCGCTGACATTTCAACTGAAATTGGGTGAGGTAATATCAATGAATCACTTTGCGGATGCAGAATTGCTTGTGCTTTAGGGTCTACGAAGCTGTATGTTATCGCTTCTTGATAACCACGTGTCACTAAAGTATTACGGAATTTAGTAACCGCAACATGTGATTCATTGTGGTTAGTCATTTTTAGCTTAGCTGTCGGCGCTACATTTGGAATGCTGTTATAACCAAACACACGCGCCACTTCTTCAATTAAGTCTTCTTCGATACGGATATCAAAGCGGTAACTAGGTACATCAGCGCTCCATACACCATCGACAATTTTCACGTCTAAGCCTAAACGCGTTAGGATATCAGTAACTTTTGCATCATCAATGTGATAACCAATGACACGGTCTAAACGCTCACGGCGTAAACGCACTTCAGTTACTTTTGGCAATTTATCATTTGCAACCGCTTCAACGACTGGACCTGCTTCGCCACCTACAATATCAAGTAACAGTGCTGTTGCACGCTCCATTGCATCTTTTTGCAAGGCAAAGTCAACACCGCGCTCATAGCGATGTGATGCATCTGTGTGAAGACCGTAACTACGTGCTTGGCCCGCAATAGCAACTGGGTTGAAAAACGCACTTTCTAATAAAATATCAGAGGTTGATTCTGTCACACCTGACTTTTCGCCACCAAAAATACCTGCAATAGCAAGCGCTTTGTTGTGATCCGCAATAACAAGCGTAGACTCATTCAGTTTAGCTGTGTTGCCATCAAGAAGGACTAACTCTTCGCCCGCATGAGCGCTGCGAACTTTAATGCCGCCTTCAATCGCATTTAAGTCAAATGCGTGCATTGGGTGGCCAAGCTCTAATAACACGTAGTTTGTTACATCAACCACTGGGTCGATTGAACGAATACCACTGCGGCGCAGCTTTTCTACCATCCAAAGTGGTGTCTGTGCATCTAAGTTAATTCCCTTGATTACACGACCTAAATAACGAGGACAGGCATCATCGTTAACAAGTTCAATTGAAACTTTGTCGTCGATCGTTGCAGCAACTGGCGCAATATCAAGTGTATTAACATCAATACTGTTTAGAACACCCACTTCACGGGCAAGACCTTTTATGCCTAAACAGTCACCACGGTTTGGTGTGAGGTCAACATCAATGATGTTGTCATCTAGGTTTAAATACTCGCGTAAATCTTTACCGATTGGTGCATCAGCTGGCAATTCCATGATGCCGTCGCCTTCTTCGCTGATCCCTAATTCAACGAATGCGCACAGCATACCATGTGAGGGTTGACCACGAAGCTTGGCTTTTTTAATTTTAAAGTCGCCAGGTAAAACTGCACCAACCGTGGCGACAGCTACTTTTAGTCCTTGACGGCAGTTTGGTGCACCACACACGATATCAAGAAGCTCATCACCGCCAACATTTACTTTAGTCACACGTAGTTTGTCTGCATCTGGGTGCTGACCACATTCAACAACTTCACCAACGACAACACCGGTAAATTCTGCCGCTGCGGGCTCCACGCCATCCACTTCAAGACCAGCCATTGATAACTGTTCCGAAAGAGCCTGCGTGTCGATTGCTGGGTTAACCCACTCTCTTAACCACTTTTCACTAAATTTCATTTTATTTCTTCACTCTTAACGGAACTGGTTTAGGAATTTTAAATCGTTTTCGAAAAATGCACGTAAGTCATTTACGCCATAACGTAACATTGTTAAGCGCTCTACACCCATACCGAATGCAAAGCCGGTGTATTTTTCAGGATCGATACCTACTGATTTAAGAACGTTAGGGTGTACAATGCCACAACCTAGTACTTCTAACCATTTACCGTTTTTACCCATTACGTCAACCTCTGCTGATGGCTCAGTAAATGGGAAGTAAGATGGACGGAAACGAATTTCCATATCTTCTTCAAAGAAGTTACGTAGAAAATCGTGAAGAATACCTTTTAACTCTGTGAAACTAACATCTGTATCAACCATCAAGCCTTCCACTTGGTGGAACATCGGCGTGTGCGTTTGGTCATAATCGTTACGGTATACACGACCAGGAGAGATAATACGCAATGGCGGCTGTTCCGTTTCCATAGTACGAATTTGCACACCACTTGTTTGCGTACGTAGCACAAGCTTAGGATTAAAATAGAAAGTATCGTGATCCGCACGCGCTGGATGATGCTCAGGAATATTTAATGCGTCGAAGTTATGAAAATCGTCTTCAACTTCAGGGCCTGATTTAACCGCAAAACCTAATTCGCCGAAAAAGCTCTCAATTCGCTCAATTGTACGAGTTACTGGGTGTAAGCCACCTGTTGGCATGACACGACCGGGTAATGTTACGTCGATCGTTTCTGCGGCTAGCTTTTCTTCAAGAGCCTTACTTGCTAGTAACTCACGCTTTTCATTGATTGCTGTTTGTACTTCTTGTTTTGCTTGGTTAATCACTTGACCCGCTTCTTTACGCTCTTCAGGGGCAATCTTGCCAAGCGTTTTAAGTAAGTTGGTGATTTCACCCTTTTTACCAAGGTAATTAACCCTGATATCTTCTAATTGCGCGATTTCACTCGCACTGGCTACAGCCTCAAGTGCTTGCGCTAAAATATTTTCTAAGTTCATTGAGTACCTGGTTTTTCACAGAGGATTTTGTAATAGCTAATGATAACTGAAAGCAAGGACTAGATTCTAGCCCTACTAAAGCTTTAACGTTGATTTTATGAAAGGAATAGTTAATTTTCTTTGTGCAGCCATCGATGCATGGTCAAGTTTGTCCAATACATCCAATAATGCTCGCATATCACGACTTAATCGGGTTAATAAAAAGCGGGCACACTCATCGGTTAATTCAAGGCCACGCATATGAGCACGACGTACTAGCGCTTCTGCTTTATCATCATCGCTCATAGAACGAATTTGCAACGTTGTGCCCCACTTTAAACGCGACTCCAAGTCGGGCAAATTAATATGCAACATGTCTGGTAGCAAATCAGCCGTTACCACTAAAAACTTGCTCGGCTCGTTAAAGCGATTAAAAAAGTTAAAAAGGCCTTTTTCCCACGCATCATTCCCTGCAATAAGGTGCAAGTCATCAATACATAGAACATCGAGCGTTTCTAATCCTTCGAGCACAACTGGACCAAAATCAATGACCTCTCGCATCGATAACAACATCGTTGATAGACCCAGTTCTTGCGCGTGTATACAGGTTGCATAAAGTAAGTGTGACTTGCCTGAGTCACCTAAACCGCACAAATATGTGTATTGAAACTTGCTATTTAACTTAGTAAAAGCATCTTTCAAGTGGCTGACTTCAAGCGAATTTTCACCACCAAAATACGATGTAAATGTTTCATCATCAGGCAACGTTACTGGCAATGCCATTTGCATAGGTTCTTGCACGAGTGTTAAAGCCCCTGCCATTGATACTCTAGTTCATCGTTGTTGACGACTTGATAAAAATCTCTTGGGTTTTGGTAGGCTTTAAAAGCACTATCAAGTTCTAGTGCTTTTCTAAAATCATTCATACTGCCAGTGTGGTTCACAACAAATTGTACGGAGTCAGGAGTACGAACAGCAATTTGTGCTTGTGTAACAACACTTAAACTTTCTAAGCGACGTTTTGCAAACTCAATATCAACAAAGTTCGTAATTCCTTTTAAATGAAAGGTTGCGGTTGCGAGTTGCCCAATCATGGTAGGATCAATGGCGTACTCAAGCGCTAAGCCGCCTGCTAGGCTATCTACCATATCAGCCACAATTTGTTGCTTATCACCCACCAAGCGATTCGATTCAAACAATTCATCATTGGTAAACCGCCAATCAAGCACCCACGTTTCAGAATCCTGCTGTTTATACATGCGCGCAGTAATACTTCTTTCAGCACTGTAACGACTTGAAGCTCGCTCTACAGGGTCTGAAAAGTTCCCCCATACTTCTGGTATACCGACAATGGCTCGATCTTCTAAATCAAGCAATGGCACAACAACGGGTAAACCGCGGCGACCTGCTTTATCATATATAAGCTGTTCAAGCTGAGGGTAACTTTCTTGTGTCACAAGTTCGCGACGCCAGTTATCTTCAATTGCAAGCCAAATTGCCACCAATGGACGACGAGTCCCCCAAAGTGGGAGATTTAAATCTTTAATTAACGCATTGATTTTATTCGCTTCAAATTTTACGACGAGATTTAAAGTGCCATCTGCTTTTTCGTCGTATTCGAATTTAAGCATGTAATCTGAAATGTCTTTCGTGCGCTCTTTCGCGGTTGGATTTTGATCCGCACTCGTGTCGCCACTCACTTTAACCAATACATTCAGAAGCGCTTCACGGCTTGCTGCTAGGCGAGCATCGCGTGATTTATCAGCCACTTTAAGGGTATCTTGGTATAAGTTGGTTACTTCAACTGCAAATACTGACGCACTCGAAAAAAATAATAATAAACAAATAAGTAATCTAGACACTGGCTATTAGTTCTTGCTTTTAAACTCATTTGATCCTAAATCAAAGCCATAAACAAAGCAAAGTTAATTTACTGAACGGTCGCTGATCATAAGGTGATTCATCGTGCACAACGCTGTTAGAAGACTCATTAATAAAGGACGAATCAGCGCTAGGCGAAGTAGACAGCTTTAAAGATTTCAGCCCACTCTTCCCCTTTGATCGATACATCGTGATTAAACACCGTAGGAGATTTATGGACTCCCATAAAATAATGACACTGCGAGTAATCGTATGCGTTTTCGTGCGTTTGGTTCTTTTCGCGAAAGCGCTAAAAGCTGTTCAGCTATGTTTTGGTTCAATGTTATTAACCGGTGATTTTATATAGCCTATATTAGATCAGATATTTAAGCGGAATGGTATTAGTTTAGCGTAAAGTGAGTGATTCAATAAACCCCTTCATTTTTGTCATCATGATTAAACAACATGGGAATCGTTATTAAACATCTGATTACAAAGCGTGGGAACGGCTTTAGCCGTGAATGTCAGGGGTGTTGTATGAAGGGCATATCAGACACTTTCGGCACTAAAGTGCCTCCTACGTCTCTTCACCTTGCGCTTATGCGCCTTTTATCTCTGTATGCAATCTCGGCATAGTGCTGGACGATTTAGCCCTGAACGCAAAAAACCCGCTGCATTGCTGCAACGGGTTTCTTTAATTAGGAGCCTGGCGATGTCCTACTTTCACATGGCAAATGCCACACTATCATCGGCGCTGTTTCGTTTCACTACTGAGTTCGGCATGGAGTCAGGTGGGTCCAAAACGCTATTGTCACCAAGCAAAATGCGTGGAAAGGATTCTCGACAAAGCGCATCGCGCTTACGAGTCCTTTGCGCAAGGTGAACTGATTTCGCATTAAGCGCTGAGGTTCACCCTACATAAAATCTGGAAATCTGATAATCGTAAAATCTACTTTAGTATACTAACTTCTGTCTGTTACGCTGTCATAAAACGCGTTTGGCGTTGTATGGTTAAGCCTCACGGGTAATTAGTACAGGTTAGCTTAATGGCTCACACCACTTCCACATCCTGCCTATCAACGTTGTAGTCTTCAACGGCCCTTCAGAGACTTTAAAAGTCTAGTGAGAACTCATCTCGAGGCCTGCTTCGCGCTTAGATGCTTTCAGCGCTTATCAGTTCCGAACGTAGCTACCGGGCAATGCCATTGGCATGACAACCCGAACACCAGCGGTTCGTTCACTCCGGTCCTCTCGTACTAGGAGCAACCCCTCTCAATTCTCAAACGCCCACGGCAGATAGGGACCGAACTGTCTCACGACGTTCTAAACCCAGCTCGCGTACCACTTTAAATGGCGAACAGCCATACCCTTGGGACCGACTTCAGCCCCAGGATGTGATGAGCCGACATCGAGGTGCCAAACACCGCCGTCGATATGAACTCTTGGGCGGTATCAGCCTGTTATCCCCGGAG
This sequence comes from Pseudoalteromonas sp. JSTW, assembly GCF_013423925.1. Lineage (NCBI taxonomy): Bacteria > Pseudomonadati > Pseudomonadota > Gammaproteobacteria > Alteromonadales > Pseudoalteromonadaceae > Pseudoalteromonas > Pseudoalteromonas sp. JSTW. Next base: position 1,434,561 of record NZ_CP058972.1, on the reverse strand, counting down.
TACCTTTTATCCGTTGAGCGATGGCCCTTCCATTCAGAACCACCGGATCACTATGACCTACTTTCGTACCTGCTCGACGTGTCTGTCTCGCAGTTAAGCTGGCTTCTACCATTACACTAACCGTACGATGTCCGACCGTACTTAGCCAACCTTCGTACTCCTCCGTTACTCTTTGGGAGGAGACCGCCCCAGTCAAACTACCCACCAGGCACTGTCCGTAACCCCGATCAGGGGCCAACGTTAGAACATCAAAACTACAAGGGTGGTATTTCAAGGACGGCTCCACAAAGACTAGCGTCTCTGCTTCAAAGCCTCCCACCTATCCTACACATGTAGGTTCAATGTTCAGTGCCAAGCTGTAGTAAAGGTTCACGGGGTCTTTCCGTCTAGCCGCGGGTACACAGCATCTTCACTGCGATTTCAATTTCACTGAGTCTCGGGTGGAGACAGCGTGGCCATGGTTACACCATTCGTGCAGGTCGGAACTTACCCGACAAGGAATTTCGCTACCTTAGGACCGTTATAGTTACGGCCGCCGTTTACCGGGGCTTCGATCAAGAGCTTCGTCCGAAAACTAACCCCATCAATTAACCTTCCGGCACCGGGCAGGTGTCACACCGTATACGTCATCTTGCGATTTTGCACAGTGCTGTGTTTTTAATAAACAGTCCCAGCCACCTGGTCACTGCGGCTCCAATCAGCTTAAAGAGCAAGTCTCATCACCAATCGGAGCGTACCTTCTCCCGAAGTTACGGTACGATTTTGCCTAGTTCCTTCACCCGAGTTCTCTCAAGCGCCTTAGTATTCTCTACCTGACCACCTGTGTCGGTTTGGGGTACGATTCGGTATAATCTGAAGCTTAGAGGCTTTTCCTGGAAGTATGGCATCAACAACTTCACCACCTTAGTGGCTCGTCTCGTGTCTCAGTCTTAAGAGTCCGGATTTTCCTAAACTCTCAACCTACTCACTTTCACATGGACAACCAACGCCATGCTTGCTTAGCCTGCTCCGTCCCCCCATCGCAATTATACCAAGTACGGGAATATTAACCCGTTTCCCATCGACTACGCCTTTCGGCCTCGCCTTAGGGGTCGACTTACCCTACCCTGATTAACATGGGATAGGAACCCTTGGTCTTCCGGCGTGCGGGTTTTTCACCCGCATTATCGTTACTCATGTCAGCATTCGCACTTCTGATACCTCCAGCAACCCTCCCGGGTCACCTTCAACGGCTTACAGAACGCTCCCCTACCACTCAAAATAAATTTTGAATCCGCAGCTTCGGTGCATAGTTTAGCCCCGTTACATCTTCCGCGCAGACCGACTCGACCAGTGAGCTATTACGCTTTCTTTAAAGGGTGGCTGCTTCTAAGCCAACCTCCTGGCTGTCTGGGCCTTTCCACATCGTTTCCCACTTAACTATGACTTTGGGACCTTAGCTGGCGGTCTGGGTTGTTTCCCTCTTCACGACGGACGTTAGCACCCGCCGTGTGTCTCCCGGATAGTACTTTACGGTATTCGGAGTTTGCAAAGGGTTGGTAAGTCGGGATGACCCCCTAGCCTTAACAGTGCTCTACCCCCGTAAGTATTCGTCCGAGGCTCTACCTAAATAGATTTCGGGGAGAACCAGCTATCTCCCGGTTTGATTAGCCTTTCACTCCTAGCCACAGGTCATCCCCTAACTTTTCAACGTTAGTGGGTTCGGTCCTCCAGTTGATGTTACTCAACCTTCAACCTGCCCATGGCTAGATCACCGGGTTTCGGGTCTATACCTTGCAACTCAACGCCCAGTTAAGACTCGGTTTCCCTACGGCTACCCTAATCGGTTAACCTCGCTACAAAATATAAGTCGCTGACCCATTATACAAAAGGTACGCAGTCACCCAACAAGTGGGCTCCTACTGCTTGTACGTACACGGTTTCAGGTTCTATTTCACTCCCCTCACAGGGGTTCTTTTCGCCTTTCCCTCACGGTACTGGTTCACTATCGGTCAGTTGGGAGTATTTAGCCTTAGATGATGGTCCACCTATATTCAGTCAAAGTTTCACGTGCTCCGACCT
>NZ_CP058972.1:295000-1430000 GCF_013423925.1 Pseudoalteromonas sp. JSTW | reverse complement strand
TCGAAGACTTAAAACCGAAGTTTTACTTAACTCTCTGCTACGTTGTTCAGCGTCTTTCGTTGCTGTCTCCCGTCTCAGTGGGGTCGCATTATAGGGGGATGGATTTTTTACGCAAGCACTTTTCTTACTATTTTTTAATTATTTTTAAATACGTTAGATACCCACTAAGTACCAACATCTTACCCACAAAACCCTGTGGATAACCCTGGTTTTTTAACAGAATTACTAAACTATCCCTCTATGTTGTGGTAAGTTGCGCCGCAGATTTTCCACTCGCTCACAAGGCATGTAAAATGACAGATATTATAAATAGTATAAGTGACCTACTTTGGGGTCACATTCTGGTTTACCTATTAATAGCTGCGGGGCTATTTTTTACTCTTCGACTCGGTTTCATTCAATTCACCCAATTTCCCCATATGATCAAGGTTATGTTTCATAGCCGCCAAGGTTCAGGAGAAGGCATCTCCTCTTTTCAAGCTTTTTGTACTTCTTTAGCAGCTCGCGTTGGTACAGGTAATATGGCGGGTGTAGCAGTTGCACTTTATTTAGGGGGCGCAGGTGCTATTTTTTGGATGTGGTTGATTGCTTTAATTGGTATGGCAACCAGTTTTGCTGAAAGTACACTTGCGCAAGCTTATAAAACGGTCGATGAAGACGGTAACTTTCGAGGTGGTCCTGCTTATTATATGGAATACGGTTTAGGTAAACGTTGGATGGGCGTGATCTTTTCGCTGTGTTTGATCCTTGCCTTCGGCCTTGTATTTAATGCTGTACAATCTAACTCTATCGCTGCAGCGTTTGATGTCGCGTTTGGTATTCCAAAGTATATTGTCGGTATTACGCTTGTGCTTGGTTCGGGCATTATTATTTTTGGTGGTTTAAAGACAATTTCTCGATTCGCAGAGATGGTTGTTCCCTTTATGGCGCTTGCCTACTTACTCGTTGCACTTTATGTCTGTGCAATCAACTATGAATTATTACCTAATGTGTTTATGCATGTAATTAATAGTGCATTTGGACTTGAACAAGCAGGTGCAGGTGCTATTGGTTATGGCGTGATGCAAGCAATGATCCAAGGTATAAAACGTGGTTTGTTCTCAAATGAAGCAGGTATGGGTAGCGCCGCGAATGCTGCTGCAACAGCAACACCTAATCCGCCACACCCAGCTTCACAAGGTTATGTACAAATGCTTGGCGTCTTTGTTGATACCATTATTATATGTACAGCCACAGCGGCTCTTATTTTATTATCTCAACAATTAATCCCAGAATCAGGGGTTACGGGTATTGCACTGACACAAGCAGCACTTGAGGAGCATGTTGGAAGTTGGGGCGCAACCTTTGTTGCAATTGCGATTTTATTCTTTGCATTCACATCGATAGTTGCCAATTACTCATACGCTGAAACAAATCTATTATTTCTAGAACATAACCACGCTGCAGGTATGGTGATCTTCAGATTATTAGTGCTGGGTATGGTAATGTTTGGCGCACTTGGTGAGTTACCTATTGTCTGGACTCTCGCTGATATATCCATGGGCCTTATGGCTATCGTCAACGTTATTGCGTTATTTATGTTGTCAGGTGTCGTAATTTGGCTTGCTAAAGACTACAACACCCAACGTAAAGCGGGCAAGCTACCCACGTTTGATCCGTCACAAAACGAAAAATTAAATCAAACAATACCAAAAGGTGCTTGGCGTAAGTAAGCTTGATAGGTCTTTGCTTAATTTAGTGTCGTATTTTCAGGGAGCTGTTCAGCTCCCTTTTTTGATTCTGCAAGCTTTTCAAAAACCGTGAGTAAGAATGTAACTTGCTGTTCGGTTAACGTTACTTTTAGCTTTTCTGTTAACTGAGCTTTGACTTTTGTTTTAAGGGCTTGCTTTTGTTCTGCCGAAAATAGCGGCTGAGTTTGTTGTTGGTAAGATTGCACTGCCGTGAGCACTTCCACCACCACTTCATTGTCAAAATCAACAAGTGCTGTTTTCGCTTTTTCGAGAGCTTGTTCTGTTTTATCAAATGCCGTTGAGACTTTTTTGACTAACACACTGACTTCATGAATCTTCAGTACGTCATTGATGTTAGACATAATAATCGCAACCGGAATAAGAACAAGCGCAATGGCGAAACATACACCAAACACTGCGCCTACCCAAAACTGATTTAAACCACGTTTAAATTGTTCCATTATCTTTCCTTGATACTTTATGAATAATACCATTCCGCATAAAGGTTAAATCAACTTTATCCATTCCCGATTACACATCTTCATCACTCGCTCCGGTATTGAAATAAAGTGATTCCATGCTTTTGAAACTTCATCAACAATTTCGTCATAACCCGAAAACACTCTATTGGATAAACAGTGTTGTCGTATCCAGCTCCATACTTGCTCTATTGGGTTTAACTCTGGTGAATAAGGAGGGAGCTTTATTAGCGTGAGGTTGTTAAATTCTGCGGCTGTATCGTATGTGTGCCAGCCTGCGCCATCTATTATCACGACAGCATGTCTGCCAACTGGTGTAGCTTGTGATATCTGACTCAGGTGCTGCGTCATTGCTTCTTTATTGACGAATGGGCTTACTAGCGCTTCTGTTTGGCCTGTGGCAGGACATACCGCACCAAATAAATATCCATAGTCAAACTGCTGTTGTTTTACTATCCGTGGCCGAGTGCCTGTTTCAGCCCAAATGCGCGTAGTCGGATTTTGCTGGCCAAATCGTGCTTCGTCCTGAAACCATACGTCGATACGGTCAAGTGGAAGGTGTCCGGGTGTGTGAAGGATCGTTTCCAGTTGGAAGTTTTTTAAAAGCTTCTTGGCTTTTTAATGAGTGTTTAGGGTGTTTCGAACGGCTTGTGATCCAACTAAAGCCAAGCTGCTTGAGTATTTTATAAGTATGATTTAAGTGATAATGAACACCAAATTCAGTGCTAATGTAATGCACAATGTCTTCACCGGTAAGCCGGCCACCTTGAAGTTCTGTGTTCGTGCGTTTTATAAATTCAGACAGTTGCTCAAGTTGTGACTGTTGTAATCTAGATGGACGCCCTTGTATAGGCTTATTGTCTAAGCCATACAGCCCCTGTTCTAGGTAACTAGAAACCCATTTATTAACACTACTTCGTGCTATGTTAAGACGTTTTGCAATATCAGTTCTGCTATTCCCCTCATAAAATAATGACACTGCGAGTAATCGTATGCGTTTTCGTGCATTTGGTTCTTTTCGTGAAAGCGCTAAAAGCTGTTCAGCTATGTTTTGGTTCAATGTTATTAACCGGTGATTTTATATAGCCTATATTAGATCAGATATTTAAGCGGAATGGTATAATACCACTGATAATGTAAGGAAATTTAACGCATACATTAAACAAGTAGCCATACACAAACTATAAAGCTATTTTGGAAATAACAAAACTAATTAGAGTAAATAAGGAAATAGAAATAAATATGAAATAGAGTAGATATAAACTTTGAAGTATAAATGGTGCCCGGGGCCGGACTTGAACCGGCACGTCCTTACGAACGAGGGATTTTAAATCCCTTGTGTCTACCAATTCCACCACCCGGGCATCGGGTCGCTCTAAGAGCATGTGGAGTATTAAATGGAGGCGGAACCCGGAGTCGAACCGAGGTAGACGGATTTGCAATCCGCTGCATGGCCACTCTGCCATTCCGCCTTATCGCTTCCAAATAATTGGAGCGGCACACGAGGCTCGAACTCGTGACCTCAACCTTGGCAAGGTTGCGCTCTACCAACTGAGCTAGTGCCGCAAATTTAGTGTTTTATCCATACAGTTTAAACTAAATAAAGTTTAAATGGTGCCCGGGGCCGGACTTGAACCGGCACGTCCTTACGAACGAGGGATTTTAAATCCCTTGTGTCTACCAATTCCACCACCCGGGCATCGGGTTTGCTATTTAAAGCAAGTGGATAAAGCTAATATGGAGCGGCACACGAGGCTCGAACTCGTGACCTCAACCTTGGCAAGGTTGCGCTCTACCAACTGAGCTAGTGCCGCATCATATTAACTCTAAAGTTAAACTATTTTAAAACTACATTTGGTATTGTAGTTAACCACAAATGGTGCCCGGGGCCGGACTTGAACCGGCACGTCCTTACGAACGAGGGATTTTAAATCCCTTGTGTCTACCAATTCCACCACCCGGGCATCGGGTTGCTCAAAGAGCGTGTGGAGTGTTGAATGGAGGCGGAACCCGGAGTCGAACCGAGGTGGACGGATTTGCAATCCGCTGCATGGCCACTCTGCCATTCCGCCAAATTAGATAATTGGAGCGGCACACGAGGCTCGAACTCGTGACCTCAACCTTGGCAAGGTTGCGCTCTACCAACTGAGCTAGTGCCGCTTTTCTTTATCTTGTGGGCTATGCCCTCTCAACACGGACGCATTCTACAGAGATTATTAAACGCGTCAATATAAAAAATGCGAGTTTTAAACTGTTTGCTTATTTTTTATCTAAAATGGTGTGTAATTATACGTTTAGGATCAATTTTTGGTCAATTCTGACCAAGCAGCAAACAAATATTGCAGCATCGAACTCAATGTTAAGAACGTGGCAATATATAAAAGTCCATAACTTAAATAAATCATCCAGGTATCAAACTGCCAAATAAGTCCGATTATCGCCAACATTTGTGCAGCTGTTTTGAACTTGCCCATATTAGATACAGCAACGTTATCTCGTTTGCCCTGCTCTGCCATCCATTCGCGTAAGGCAGAAATAACTATTTCACGGCTAATGATAACAAGTGCGGGAATCGTCATATATAAATTCTGATAATGACTAGATAATGCCACTAATGCAGCACAGACCATTACTTTATCGGCAACAGGGTCTAAGAATGCACCAAAAGGTGTAGACTGATTTAAACGGCGTGCTAAATAGCCATCAAGAATATCAGTAATTGATGCAAGCCAAAAAACAAACGCGGCCGCGAAAAACGCCCATGAATAAGGTAAATAAAATATCACCAAAAAAATGGGGATAAGAAAAAGTCTAAAGGTTGTGAGTGTGTTTGGAATATTCCACATAACTACTTGGAGATGTCTTTTTTTCTATATTCGCATGAAGGCTACGCCTTGTCATGCAAATGATTAAATATCTTTTCAGCCATTTCAGGGCTGATCCCAGGAACTTGTTTTAGTTGTTCTATATTAGCAGCTTTTACCCCTTGCATGCCCCCTAAATATTTTAATAATGATTGTCGGCGCTTTTGCCCCACACCATTTATTTCTTCAAGTAATGATTGAGTCCGTTGTTTCTGACGCTTATTACGATGTCCTGCAATTGCGAAACGGTGTGATTCATCGCGAATATGTTGGATCAAATGAAGTGCCGGCGCATCTGAATCAAGCGGAATAGTCTTCCTACCGCCGTCAATCAATAAGGTTTCTAAACCGGGCTTACGGCTCGTGCCTTTTGCTACGCCAACTAACAGTGGCATTTTGCTATGGGGCCAATTTTCAAAATATTGCTCAGCACGCGATAATTGCCCCTTACCACCATCAATAAAGATAACATCTGGGATCTTGTCTTCATCAACAACTTTGTTATAACGCTTGTTTAACGCAAACTCCATGGCGGCATAGTCATCACCGCCAGTAATACCCGTCACATTAAAGCGACGATACTCTTTATTATTTGGCCCTTGTGAGTCAAACACGACACAACTTGCTACTGTGTTTTCACCCATTGTATGGCTGATATCAAAACACTCCATGCGATTAATGTCGTCAAGCCGAAGTGTTTCTTTTAATTGCGCATAACGCTTGTTAATTGAGTCTTGCGTGCTTTGTTTTACACTTATGCTGTTAAGCGCATTCTTATTTGCAAGCTTTAAGTATTGCGCTCTCTCACCTCGATTCGCTACTTTCAAGGTGACTTTACGCTCTGAAATTGTGGTAAGCGCATTACTCAATGGCTCACTTTCTTCAATAGCAAACGGCAAAATGATTTCTTTTGCAATTCGCCCTGTTGCACCCGGTGCTAAATAGTATTGCCCTAAGAAGGAGGTGAGAATTTCTTCTTGCCCTGAATCCTTAGGGACTTTAGGAAAATAAGTCTTACTGCCTAATACTTTATGATCGCGGATCATTAATAAATGTACGGCATTTAAACCGTTTAAATGTGCAAAGCCCACCACATCCATTTCAGCATGATTACCTGAAATAGATTGTTGCTCTTGCATTTTTCTAAGCAACAAAATTTGGTCACGTACTTTAGCAGCCAGTTCAAACTTTAGTGCTTTACTGGCCTGTTCCATTTTTGTAATTAAATCGGCAATAACTTCATGTGACTTGCCAAGTAGAAACTTACGAACAAAGTCGACTTCTTGACTGTACTCTTCATCAGATACTTTGTTGACACAAGGTGCAGAACAGCGTTTTAACTGATACTGAAGGCATGGGCGACTTCGTGCACGATAATAGGCATCTTCACATTGACGAACAGGAAAGATTTTTTGCATTAGCCGTAAGCTTTCTGATACCGCACCCGCACTTGGAAAAGGACCGAAGTACTCACCTTTAATTTTGCGACTACCACGATGAAACGCCAAACGGGGATGTTTATGATTTGTCAGTAAAATATACGGATACGATTTGTCATCTCGCAGTAAAATATTATAGCGAGGCTGATATTTTTTTATAAGGTTGTTTTCGAGAAGAAGAGCCTCAGTTTCTGTATTCGTCAGGGTAACTTCAATGCCACAGATATTGCTAACTAATACACGCGTTTTACTGTCTGTTACATTGCTGCGAAAATAACTTGTAACACGCTTTTTGAGGTTCTTTGCCTTACCGACATAAATAACTTGCCCTTCACTATCAAGCATTCGGTATACACCGGGTTCGCTTGATAGTGTTTTAAGAAAACGGGCGGAATCGAAATCAGACATTGAGCAAATTAATGCGAGCTATCAATGTCGATCATTTTATGACGTATCGCCAAATGGGTTAACTCAACATCGCCACCCACATTTAGCTTTTCAAACATACGATAGCGATAGCTATTGACTGTTTTAGAGCTGAGGTTTAAACGCTCTGCGATATCTTGTGCTTTTTCACCTTTGGTGATCATAAGCATAATTTGCAGTTCACGCTCAGATAAACTTTGGAAAGGGTTTTCATCAGTACGACCGCTAACTTGCGCAAGAGCAATCTGCTGGGCAATTTCAGGCGCAATATAACGCTGACCCGCATTAACAGCACGAATGGCATTAACCATTTCATCAGACCCAGCCCCTTTGGTTAGATAACCATGGGCACCAATTTGCATTACTTTACTTGGGAATGGATCTTCACAATGTACAGTAAGCACAATAATTTTCACATCAGGGCAGTAACGACAAATTTTCTTCGTCGCTTCTAAGCCGCCAATACCTGGCATATTCATGTCCATTAACACGATATCAGGTGAGTTTTGACGGCAAAATTGCACCGCTTCTTCACCTGTTTTAGCTTCACCCACCACTTTAAAACCACGAACATCATCAAGTATACGTCTGATCCCTGTCCGTACAAGCTCATGGTCATCAACTAAAAGTACATTAATCAATGGAACACCCTCAAATAACCCAAATATATGCTTTTGCACTATTTAATGTGCCACATTAGCACAGAAGAAGTGAAACGATAAATCAAAATATCGTTTCACTCGTTAATTTTACGCTGCGGCTTTCTCGCTAAAGCGATCAACCCACAACGCAATGATACCATCGCCTGTTACATTACAGGCAGTACCAAAACTGTCTTGCGCTAAATAAAGGGCAATCATTAATGCCACTGCACCTTCATTAAAACCAAGCATACTTGTTAACAAGCCTAACGCAGACATCACTGCACCACCTGGTGCACCCGGTGCTGCAATCATTACAACGCCTAACATCATAATAAATGGCAACATACCAAACAATGACGGCACATCCATATTAGGTGATAAAAACATGACAGCCATCGCACAGGTAACGATTGTAATCGTCGAACCTGATAAATGAATGGTTGCACATAGAGGCACAGTAAAGTTTGCAACATCTTCTTTTACATTGTTGGCTTTACTAGAGCGTAACGAAACTGGAATCGTCGCCGCGCTCGACATTGTACCTAAAGCAGTAAAATAAGCTGGCAGCATATTTTTTACAAGCTCTAATGGGTTACGCTTTAATAATAAACCAGTTGTTACATATAAAACGGTTAGCCATAACCAATGCATTATAAGTGCGGCAAGTAACACAATACCGAAGGTTTGAAGGGTATCAACAACGGTACCAGCCACTGTCATTTCAGCAAACACACCAGCAATATAAAATGGTAATGCTGGAATAATTACTTTCGCCAACAAGCCATCAATAACATCGCGACCTTGATCTGACACTTTCTTTAAAGTATCCAGCTGCAACTGGCTCATACCAATACCAAACACAAATGCGGTTGCAAGCGCGGTCATCACACCCATTAACGGCGGAATTTCTAGATCAATAAAGCTACCCACTTCTGTGGCAACTTCAGCTTCAAATGTTAAGCCACCATCAAATAATGGGATCATGGCACTCACGAGTAAAAATGCCAATGTGCCAGCAATGATGGTAGAGCCATAGGCAAAGCCAACTGTTTTGCCAAGTAAGTGGCCCGAGCCTTTTGGCAAACCAGCAATACCTGATGCAATAAAAAATAAAATAATCAGCGGAATCGTAAAGGTGATCAACTGACCAATAATTTCTTTTGCTGTATAAAGGAGTTCAACACCCGTTAGTGGCACATACAAGCCCACTAAAATACCGGCAACAATACCGGCAATTAATTTAAGAATTAACTTCATAACGATCACTTCTTTTTTTTGGTGGTAACCTTTTACCACGTTTTGATTTACTTTTGTTATAAAACAGCCAAATTTGTGTTTGATTGCCTAATTTACCACCACGATTATCCTGAATCTAATTTGAACGTAAATATATGCACCCTATCGCGTTGCATTTGTTAACAAACTCGTAAATTAATAACATGCGCGCAGTTTTGAATACCAAAAATAGTACTTATGTATAAATCAATTTTAAGTGTGGCCCTTTTGTGTACGCCTTTTACAAGCTTGGCGACTAGCCTACCCATTCAACTTCCATTTATTGCTGAATCTGCAACAGTTGATGGTCAACTGGATGAACCTAGTTGGCAGCAAGCCAGAAAAATAGTAATCGATAATGTCACTTGGCCTTACGAGAATGCTAAGAGCCCAGTTACTACCTTTGCCTATGTCTATGAAGATGGCGAAACCTTATACATAGGTTTTGAAGCAAACGATCCGAACCCTGAACTTATTCGCGCTTTTTACCGTGACCGTGATGCTGCATGGAATGATGACCTAGTCGGCCTAAAAATAGATTCATATAATAATTCGCAGCTTGCTTATCAATTTTTTATTAATCCATTAGGTGTGCAACAAGACTCCATTGAAAACGAGCTTACAAAACATGAAAGCTCTTCATGGGATGGTATTTGGGATAGCGAAGGCGTTATTCATGACCGTGGTTATACCGTTGAAGTGGCTATTCCACTTCGCGTACTTAACTTCGATGACAGCATTAAAACCAAAACCATGGCTATGGAGTTTGTCAGATTCTTACCACGCAGCGAACGTTTGCGTATTTCTAATATGAAAATTGACCACGGCAATAACTGCTGGATTTGCCAAATGCCAAGCTATCAAGGTTTTGAAGAAGCCAAACAAGGGAATAACGTGGCCGTGATCCCCTCTATTGTATTAGGCAAAAATGAAACCCGAGAGATAGAGAATGCTCATATTGATGAATGGGAAAGTGAAAACACCACCGAAGCAAGCTTAGATTTGAAATGGGGTATAACACCCGATATCACATTAAATGCCACTATTAATCCTGACTTTTCACAAGTTGAGGCCGATGTAGCGCAGTTAAGTGTTAACAACAACTTTAGCTTGTTCTTTCCTGAAAAGCGGGCATTTTTTCTTGATAATGCAGACTACTTTGCTTCAACACTCAATTTAATCCACACCCGTAATATTGCTCAACCTGATTACGGCACAAAAATAACGGGTAGCAAAAATGGTCATACTTTCGCAGGCTTTATAGCCAACGACAATCAAACCAATGTGCTGATCCCTGGCAACTTGGGCTCGTCGCTTGTCTCTCTTGACAGTAAAAGTGAGAACGGTGCTTTGCGCTATCGATACGATTTTGAATCAGGTTTGTCATTAGGCTCAACAGCCACACACCGTCAAAGTGATGACTACAAAAACACGGTGTACAGCATCGACAGCAAATATAAACCAACGGTGAACGACACGTTTCTCGTACAAGTCCTGAAGTCGGAAACTCAGTACAGTCAAACATTTATCGATGAGCTTTGCGATGGCAATAACTGCACACAGCCAGAACAAGTGACATGTGAAATCAATCGCGACTGTGATTATAACGAAGGAGTTTTACGGGTACTCAACCAACAGGAGCAATCAGGGAACGGTTACTTTGTAAAATACCAACACGACGAAAAATATTGGCGTGCGTTTGCAGACTATAATTACCGCGATGCCGACTTACGCGCTGATTTAGGTTTTATTTCACAAGTTGATTTTAAAAAATTTACCACCGGTGGTGAATACCGCTGGTATGGCGATAAAGGTAATTGGTGGAATCGAGCTAACCTTTATGCCGATTGGGATATTACACATAACGAGAATAACGAACTACTTGAGAAGGAAGCGCAGTCAAGTTTTTCAGTCAGTGGCCCATTACAAAGCTTCTTTGAGTTATCAGTTGAACATCGAAACCGCAGAGGGCTTCGTCATGACAAGTCACGACTAGACATAGATGACAACACGGATCTATTTAGCGAAAACGGCATTGGCTTTTACAGTGACTTTAAGCCACAGGCAGGTTTGTTTGCCTCTCTATATATGTATACCGGAAATGCTGTCGATTTAGCGAATAACCGTGTTGGTGAAAAGCTGCATATTCGTCCTGTTCTAAATATGAACTTAGGTAAGCACTTTGAAGTACGATTACGTCATACATACGAACAACTAGAAGCTGATGGTAGCGATGTTTTCACTGCTAATTTAAGCGATGTACGTTTGACTTACCAATTTAACGTCAATAGCTTTTTACGTCTCGCTGTAATTTACACAGACCTAGAGCGCAATCAAGCTAACTATCAAGACGACGTAGACAGCCAATACAAAAAGCTCGCCACACAATTACTGTATTCATACAAATTGAACCCACAAACAGTCTTTTTTGCTGGCTATTCTGATAATGGCTACCAAGATGATGAACTGTCATCAATCACCCAAGAACAACGAACCTTATTTGCTAAGTTCAGCTACGCTTGGTTATTGTAGACTCATTAAGGGCACTCAAACGAAGTGCCCTTTTTTCCTTTAGTTTTAAAGCTTATTCCTAAATGCTATAAGCCTATTCGCTATATGTTATAGCCAAACTTTACTTTCGTTTTTTATTAGGCGAAGTAAAGTGTGACTATTACAGATCGATAGCCTAAGCTATTTGATCCCGATTGAATAAATTGCTTCCAAGGGAACATTATGTCTAACATTTTTGAAGATAATTCATTAACGATTGGTAACACACCAATTGTAAAGCTTAACCGCGTTACCACAGGTAATGTGTTTGCTAAAGTAGAATCACGTAACCCGAGCTTCAGTGTTAAATGCCGTATCGGCGCTTCAATGATCTGGGAAGCTGAAAAGTCTGGCGTTTTAACAAAAGACAAAGAGTTAATTGAACCTACATCTGGTAATACGGGTATTGCATTAGCATTCGTAGCCGCTTCTCGTGGTTACAAATTAACTCTGACTATGCCAAATACAATGAGCTTAGAACGTCGTAAGCTATTAAAAGCATTGGGTGCAAACCTTGTGTTAACCGATGGTGCTAAGGGGATGAATGGCGCAATTGAAAAAGCGAAAGAAATTCAAGCGAGCGAGCCTGAAAAGTACATTCTTTTACAACAATTTGAAAATCCAGCCAACCCTAAAATCCACTTTGAAACCACGGGCCCTGAAATCTATGATGCAATGGATGGAAAAATCGATATTTTCGTAGCTGGTGTAGGCACGGGCGGTACAATCACTGGCGTGAGTCGTTACCTTAAGCTTGAAAAAGGCCTAAATGTGCAATCTGTTGCTGTTGAGCCAACAAACTCACCTGTTATCAGCCAAACGCTTGCTGGTGAAGAAATCAAACCAGGTCCTCATAAAATTCAAGGTATCGGAGCCGGCTTCATCCCGGGCAACTTAGATTTAGAAGTTGTCGATTCAGCGGAACAAGTATCAAATGAAGATGCGATTGCAATGGCACATGAATTGATGAAAAACGAAGGGATTTTAGTCGGGATTTCTTCTGGTGCAGCGGTTGTTGCAGCTAAACGTTTAGCTGAAAAACCAGAAAATGCAGGCAAAAATGTTGTCGTTATTTTACCAAGTGCAACAGAGCGTTACTTATCTAGCCCATTGTTTGCAGAAGAGTTTAGCGACAAAGAATTAGTACAGTAATCACACACTCAAAATCAAAAAAAAGGATGCATGTGCATCCTTTTTTATTACATAAAATTCAATATTATCCAATAAATTTACTGAGTTAACTTTACATCACTGCCATTTCGTCACACACTTAAAGTTATCTTGAACTGCCAAACAATAACAATGAAAAAAATACTCTTTATTTGTGCTCTATTAAGTGGCGTGCTGCTGTTCGGTTGCGGCTCTGAAGATTCTCCAAAAGGTGAAAAGAACACACCAGGAAACACAGCAACCTTATATTTCGATGCCCTTTATAATCAAAAAGATTTCGATCTTGCAATGCAATATGCCACCCCTAAAATGGCGCGCATTATGAAATCTTACGGCACAGCAAGCCAATTTGCGCGTAACCTTATTAATATGCAATACGATGAAGTCGTGATTGAAGTCGATATGACAAATATGAGTCTACGCGAACAGTACGGTGATAAAGCGAATATAAACCTAATATTTACCGGCTACTTTAATGGTAAGAAAATAGATGATATGCGCAGTGTTCAAATGATACGTAAAAAGAGCAATTGGTATATCGAAAAAATTAATCCAGACCCATTTGCACGATAAATGTCTCGTCCTAAAATACGTTGACGGTTTTAATTGAAGGCCAGTAGCTTTTGCTCCTGGTCTTTTTTATGCACTTGGTTTGGGGTTTCCATGCCTAAACTCAAATGCGGCCTCATTTCATTGTATATTACTATTGATTCTTCGACGAGTTCACGTAGCTCTTTCAGATTTTGGCATTTATAGAGTAAGAATTCTTGCTTCAATATGCCATTAATGCGCTCCGCCAATGCATTTTGATAGCAATCATAGCCATCGGTCATCGATGGAGTAATGCCATTTTCATTAAGCTTTACTTGATATACCCGTGAGCAATACTGTAACCCTCTATCTGAATGGTGAATCGTACTGCATTGATACTGACGATTAGCGATGGTCATATCTAATGCCTTAACCACATCTGTCGCCTTCATTTCATCACTGAGTTCATATCCCATAATTTTGCGACTATACGCATCAGTTACCAGCGATAGATAGTGAACACCTTGCGTTGATTGAACGTAGGTTATATCACTTACAAATACCTCTTCTGGCCTCGATGGTTGTCTATCTTTAAGCAAGTTAGGATGCTTTTTCATCCAATGTTTACTAAACGTCGTTTTTGTATAACTACGCTTAGGTTTAACCAATAAATGTTCACTTTTTAAGTAACTAAAAAAAGCATCTCGACCTAAACTTATACCTTGCTCTATGAGTTTGGGTTTCAGTAGAAAATATAATTTCCTTCCACCTAAACGCGGCATAAAGCGTCGTATTTCCAATACCATCGCTTTAACTGGTGCAAGTTCAATAGCACGCAATTTAGCTCTGCTCTCTCGTTGATATATTGCTTGTCTCGTTATCCCAAGCAGCTTGCAAGCACGTTCTAAGCTAACTATTTTTTGCTTTTGAAGGCTTCTTGCTCCTTGGCAATATACTTTTTTCTAAGGTTTGTCCCATGCTCAGCGTCAAGAATATTAACCACTTCATTGAGTAACAGGTTACGTAAGTGCTCATCTTCGAGCTCTCGTTCGAGACGCTTGATTTTTTGTGCGGGGCTTTCTTTGGCTTTAGGTGATTTAGGCATAGTCATCTTAGGTGATTGAGTCCAATCCATCTTACCGTGTTTTCTCAACCAAGTAAGCACAGTTGAGCGACCTTGTATGCCATAAATTTTTTGGGCTTGTTTATAAGTCATATCGCCTTTTTCTACAGCGTCGACAACTTGTAATTTAAAGCCTAATGAATAATCTCGTTGTGTTCGTTTGATCGGTGTATTATTTGACTTGGTCATAATAAGTCCTAAATGTGTAAACACATTTCAGGACGAGACAAAATAACGTTTAAAAAAGCCTTGCTCTTGCAAGGCTTTTTTATGCTATGAGCTACAGCTCACCGGTGGCAAAGTTATCAACAGCAATGGCTCGTTTTCGCAGCGCATTTGCTTCATTCATTCGCTCAACAACCGTGTCGTTAATCAAGTTTTTCTCTGCCGCCACCGCTATCGCATCTTCTAGCTCTAAATTACGGCCAATGGTGCCCTCTTTTTGCCACTTGCGCAGCTGCTTGAAGTCTTCATGAGTATCAATCATCGCCATAAAGGCATTTTCCATCACACCCGTCCCAGCATTCTCATCTACATAGCACAAGTGTGTTAACCTATCTCTGAACACACCAGGCTTACTCATGTGCTCACACATAGTTTGCGCCAGCTCATCACTTGGGCGGTGATAATGGTTGCCTAATGGAAACACAATACGTTTAAGTAAAAAGTTCACTACAGGGTTTGAGAAGTTTTTGAAAAAGCCATCAAATGCTTGGCCAATACTAAACAGTGAATGTTCTACTGCGTATTGAACAAACGGTAAATCGGCCTGTTGACGCCCTTCATCTTCGTAACGTTTAAGTACACAAGAAGCTAAATACAGGTGGCTGAGAACATCGCCTAAGCGTGCTGAAATCATTTCTTTGCGCTTTAACTCGCCGCCTAAAACTAACATCGCTACATCGGTGCAAAACGCTAAGCCTCGGCTCATGCGCCCTAATTGCTTATAATACACAGAAGTGGCACCACTCACAGGCGCTTTGGCAAAATAACTACGCGTTAAACCGTGTACAAAAGCCATCCCCGCATTACTCCCAGCAAACAAAATATGCTGTAGTAGTAGCGCGTCGAACTCTTTTAACGCTAAGTCGTGATCTTCCATTGCAGCAGCTTCCATTTCTTTAAGTACAAATGGATGGCAGCGGGTTGCGCCCTGACCAAAAATCATTAAATTACGGGTAAGAATATTAGCGCCTTCTACCGTAATAGACACTGGGATCCCCATATAACCATGAGCTAGATAGTTATTAGGCCCGACTTGAATTCCCTTGCCTGAATGAATATCCATTGCGTCGTTCATTACTGTACGACCCATTTCTGTCATATGGTATTTGGCAATCGCAGTGACTACCGAAGGGCTCAATTTTAAATCAATGGCTCCTGCGGTCATGAGTCGAGCAGACTCAAGCGTGTAAGTTAACCCGCCGATGCGTGCCAAAGCCTCTTGCACTCCTTCAAATTGACCAATAGAGACACCAAACTGTTGACGAACAGTGGCATAGGCAGATGTCATCCGTGAAGCTAAATGCCCGGTTGCTGTGCTTAAGGCGGGTAACGAAATACCGCGGCCTGCGCTTAAGCATTCAACCAACATACGCCAACCTCGTCCTGCACCCTGCTTTCCACCAATAATCCAATCAAGCGGAATAAATACATCTTTACCGTACGTGGTGCCATTCATAAACGCCATATTCAATGGATAGTGGCGCTCACCTGTTTGCACGCCTTCGTGGTCGGTTGGAATTAACGCACACGTAATGCCCAGCTCTTTTTTATCACCTAGTAAACCATCGGGGTCATACATTTTAAACGCGAGCCCCAACACGGTCGCAATCGGTGCAAGCGTAATGTAGCGTTTCGACCAGTTAAGTTTTAAACCGATGACTTCTTCGCCATTAAACTCACCTTTACACACGACACCCGTATCAGGAATACTCCCTGCATCTGAGCCGGCCTCAGGTCCTGTTAATGCAAAGCATGGCACATCATCACCTTTTGCAAGGCTTGGTAACCAACGCTCTTGCTGCTCTTTTGTACCGTAATGAAGCAGTAATTCTCCCGGTCCTAAGCTATTAGGAACCATAACCGTCACAGCGGCTGTTAGACTCTTAGTGGCAATTTTAGACACAATGGTCGAGTTAGCAATTGCCGAAAATTCACGACCACCAAACTTCTCTGGAATGATCAGTGCAAAGAAACCTTCTTTTTTCAGGTAATCCCATACTTCTTTAGGCAGGTCTTTATCTTTTTGAACAATTTGATAATCGTCGAGCATTGCCAGCAAGGTTTCTACTTGCTCAGCTAAAAATGTACGTTCTTTTTCGCTCAACTCAGGCTTGGGAAAGCGATGTAGCTTTTGCCAATCAGGGTTACCACTAAATAACTCACCATCCCACCAAACATCACCCGCTTCCATTGCTTCGCGTTCTGTTTGAGATAAAGGCGGTAATACCCTTTTAAACATACTAAATGTAGGTCGCGTGATCAGGTTTATGCGAATATCTTTCACAGCAAAAATCACAATCACAGCAACCAGTAACAGAATAATTACAGTAGTCATTGTGCAATCCTTTTATTTTAATCAACTGCCTCAAGTATGACTGATCGTGCCATAAATACAACGTGTCAAATCGTAACGGTGACTCAATTCGGCTCTTCGCTTGTTCTTTTTTTCGACACTGCTATTATGCCACTACCATACTAAAACTACTGACACATCAGAGCTCAGCCAGTAGTTCGATAACAATAACATTCTTTAGGGAAAAACTATGAAGACTCCATTTAAGCTCAGTGTGAGTGCTGTAATGGTCGCAAGTGCGTTGGCACTTTCTGGCTGTAACGACGAAGCGCCTACTGCGAAAACAACGACCACGCAAACACCACCCCAAGCAACAGCACAAGATGCAGATAAATTTATCGCAGAAACAGAAAAAGAATTAAGTGCACTGTTTTTAGAATCGAGCCGTGCTGAATGGATTTACGCAAACTTCATTACTCATGACAGTGCTGAGTTATCAGCAGAAGTTAATCGAAAAATGACTGAATCGGTTGTGCGACTCGCTAACGAAGCAGCCAAGTTTGACAGTATAGAGCTTGATTACGATGCGCGCCGAAAACTCGATAAACTAAAGCTAGCTCTCACATTGCCTGCACCTCAAGATGCAGCAAAAACTGCTAAGTTATCACAGCTTGTGGCTGAACTTGGCGGTATTTATGGTAAAGGGAAATATTGTAAAGAAGAGGGAAATTGCTTAAGCCTAGGTGAAATGACCGCCAAAATGGCCACCAGCCGAGACTACAACGAACTACTCGATTTATGGCAAGGTTGGCGACAAGTATCAAAACCTATGCGCCCGTTGTATGAACAACAGGTTGTGCTAACCAATGAAGGCGCTAAAGAACTAGGTTACGCAGATACAGGTGCAATGTGGCGAAGCAAGTACGATATGCCTGCTGATGATTTTGCCAAAGAACTCGACCGTATTTGGGGTCAAGTTAAACCACTTTACGAATCGCTTCATTGTCACGTTCGTGCAAAACTGGGTGAACAATATGGTGAAGATAAAGTACCCCAAGACCAACCAATCCCAGCACACCTATTAGGTAACATGTGGGCACAAACGTGGGGCAATATCTATGATGTTGTTGCGCCTGAAAACGCAGATCCTGGTTACGATGTGACAGCATTGCTTGCTGAACACGATTACGATGAACTGAAAATGGTTCGCGGTGCAGAAAAATTCTTTACATCAATGGGATTCGCACCACTTCCTGACACGTTCTATGAACGTTCATTATTTATAAAGCCTCGTGATCGTGATGTGTTGTGTCATGCCTCTGCATGGAACATCGATAGTAAAGACGATTTACGAATTAAAATGTGTATTCAACGCACAGGCGAAGAATTCTCAACTATTCACCACGAGTTAGGGCATAACTTTTATCAACGTGCCTACAACACTCAACCGGTTTATTATCAAGAAAGTGCGAACGATGGTTTCCATGAAGCAATTGGCGACACCATTGCCCTCTCGGTAACGCCGGGTTACTTAAAAGAAATAGGCCTGTTAAATGAAGTGCCTGATGAGTCTAAAGATATTGGGCTATTAATGAAAATGGCTCTTGAGAAAGTCGCCTTCATTCCATTCGGCCTGCTTGTCGACCAATGGCGCTGGAAGGTATTCTCTGGCGAAGTAACACCTGAAAACTATAATAAAGCATGGTGGGAGTTACGTGAGAAATATCAAGGTGTGCAAGCGCCAATCGCTCGAAGTGAATCAGACTTTGATCCCGGTGCAAAATACCATGTTCCAGGTAATGTGCCTTATACACGTTATTTCTTAGCCCATATTTTACAGTTTGATTTCCACAGAAGCCTTTGTGAAATTGCGGGCAACGAAGAAGCCATCCATCGCTGTTCTGTGTATAACTCTAAAGAGGCTGGAGAGAAACTAAATGCAATGCTTGAAATGGGCTCGAGTCGTCCATGGCAAGAAGCACTTGCAACCATTACCGGTAAAGAACAAATGGATGCCACTGCAATCTTAGATTACTTTGCACCATTACAAAAATACCTTGATGAACAAAATAAAGACCGTAAGTGCGGTTGGTAAACAACCTAAAGCAAAAAGCCCGCATATGCGGGCTTTTTCATATCATCAAATAAATGATTAGAACTGCAGGCTAACGTTTGCGAAGTATGCATCGTAATCTGAGTCATCCCAGTTGTTTGCATAACCCACTTTTAAGCCCACATTTTTGTTGAAATAATGTTGAGCACCAAAGCTGTAATCATCTTCTTTGTTAAATGTAACAAATGCCGATGTTGCTTTTGAGAAATAGTAGTTAGAACCTAACTCCCATGAACTACCTGCATTATCAGTATCAGAGATAGTCCCTTCAACCGTTAAGTAATTACCTTGTTTAAGGTCCATGAAGTACTTCGCATTCACTGCGCGATAATCAAAGTCATCATCCGCTGTTAATGTGAAGCCCACGTAATCTGTGCTGTTTAGCTGGTGATTGTACTTAAGATCAAACATCACCGAATTTTCACCGTCTTCAACGTCGATGAATGTCGCTTTTAACAGTAGGTTCGGATTAAAGAAATAACCCGCAGATACGTTAAATACATCTGTGCTCGAACCATAGTCATAATTGTTATAGCCCGCACCAAATACGAAATCTTTTACAAAGTACTCACCGCCAAGACCCGTCACATCACCAAAGTCATCATCAGCATACGAACCATACACGTTGGTTGTTTTGTTGATGTATTCAAATTGATCATACGGACCTAATGTCGTCTTTGGAGCAAAGTAGTAAGTTGAATCAACACTCACAGTGTCGTTGCCATCGGTGTCCATGTACCCTAAATGGCTAATTGATTGATAACTATCCGCAGCAGTCGCGGCAGTTGACAGAAGCATACTTGAAATAATAACTGCTAACTTTTTCATAAACAGATTTCCCTATTAACATTGTTTTATTGCTATTAAAAACTAGCCTGTTGGCTAATGTGGGCACATGCTAACGTGAGAAAACTGAACAACAACTTAACTAAGCATTTGTTTTTACTATACTAATTGTAATAAAGTGTCGGTAAATGTAAAGAAAAAGTTGGCTTAAACGGATGTTCAAAGCCCCCTTTTTCTAGAAAAGAACAAGCAGTTCAGTACCTTATATAGAGAATTGGCTTATAATTTTATAAACTTCATTAATGTTATCTCCGGCTTTAAAGTCTTTAGTGATTGGTGTTGGATCTGACCCAACCCAAATTTTCAACTCCGCATCTAAATCAAAATGACCGGCACTTTCCTTACTAAACTTGGTGATTTTTGAATAAGCAATACTCAAAATTTCCATTTTAGAACCAGTAACACCTTGTTTATCAATAAGGATTAGTCTTTTATTGGTAAAGATAAACATATCGCGTACAACCTTGTAGGCTTTTTGTACGCTTTCTCCTTCAATTAATGTATTGGCAATTAAATGCTCTAAGTCACTGTTATCGACTTCGCTTGCATTCCCCATTAACCCACTTAATAGACCCATGATTAGCTCTCCTTATTAAATATTTGATTTTCAAGTGTATGACCATTAACCAATTGGCGATAGTGCCAACCTTGTTGATAACAAAAATGAAGAAGATTGATATCAAATGGGTCAGCGCCTTTTTCAAACTCTATAACATATTCTTTTGATTGACTCATATAGACATGGTTGACCTCTGGCAAACTTGATAGTTTGGTCTCTACCCCGTCGTATAATTGACTCAGTTGCAAAGTGATATAATGTTTGTTGTCCTGACTTGTTGAACGAGCTTGATGCTCGCTTAACACACCTTGGTCTAAATGCAGCACTTGAGAGCATAAACGCTCGAGTTCAGTTAAATCATGCGAGCTCAAAATAAAAGTCGCTTCATTGCTAAGTGTACTGACAAGCTCGCGCACTTCACGCGCATGAATCGGATCAAGGCCAGCGGTTGCTTCATCTAGCATCACGATTTCAGGTGTGCCTATTAATGCTTGCGCAATTGTGACGCGCTTGCGCATGCCATGCGATAAATCATCAGGGCGCTGTTTAGCTACCTCAGCCAAACCAACCAGCTCAAGTACGCGTGCGGTTTCTTTGTTGCGTACCGCATTGCTTAAGCCTTGTAATTGACCATAAAAATTAAGTTGATGGGCAATGCTAAAGCGCGGGTCCAGTTGAGCATCTTGTGGTAATGCAGTGAGCTTACCAAACAAGGCCGCACTGCCCGGTTTATGGCCCATTACCGATAAACTTCCTGCGCTAGGTAAAATGTAACCACAGAGCAAACTAAATAGCGTTGTTTTACCGGCTCCATTTGGCCCAACCAATGCCACTGGTGCCCCTTTACTAATTTCGAAACTGACATTATCGAGCGCGCGTTTGCTGCCATAATTTTTCGATAGACCTTCGCCACGAATTAATACGGTCATAATGAACTCCTTGCAAAAATACGCTCAGCCACAACTAACAAAACAGCTGTCTGCAGCAAAGGTAAACCGACACCTAACATCAGCCCTGCCCTTTGCCCTGCCATAAGGTCAATTTGATAACCTGGAAACAGATAATTTAACACCTCAAAAATAGGCCATTGCCAGCTTAAAAGACCAATAATAATGTTCCCTGCTGCAAAAAATAAAATAGCCAAAACAAAGGATAATCGCGCAGAACGTGCAAACGTATTTAAAAAACTCATTAACGCGATAAATGGCATAACGGTGATCACTAAATGCAGTAATAAAACAACACTGCGGCTAAGCCCAGATACAAATAAGCTCGGCTCTCGGTACGCTAACATCGAAACAGTGGCCATTAAGGTCACAAATAAAAGTACGGTGAGTATTAATAACTGCCCTAAAAAGCGACCTATAATTATTTCGCTACGCGTCGCTCTCAAGGATAAAAAGCGCAGTGTGCCGCGTTGTTTATCTCCCACGGTTTGGTCACTGCATAAAAATAAACAAAAACCAGGAAAACTAAACAAAGCAATAAGCCAATACACCGCAAGCTCTGATTCTGGCCAATCGAGAAGTTTACTAATTCCGATAGCACCAAACATTTGCCTCGCAAAATCGGCAAAATCTGGCGAACTTATTAAACTAACAGATTGCGCTATGGGGTAGCGTAAAATTAATAACCAACAAATGGCAAATGCGGCAACGGCTAGTAACCCTCTTTTGGTTAAAAAGAGTCTTACAAGCTCAAATTGTGCAATTTGCGCAAGGCGTTTAGGATGTAACTGCGTCACTCATAATCCTTAATGAATTTTAATATTTAATTTACACTAAGGTGAAACAGCTTGAATTACCAGAAAAAAAGAGCCGATAAACGGCTCTTATGTAACAAAGTATATTTTCAAGTTAGAGGTGCTGCTCATAAATGGCGAGTGCTTGATCTAAATCGGCTAGCAAATCAGCCACATCTTCTAGGCCTATATGTAAACGTATCACAGGGCCTTGCGTCCAACCTGTTTCAGAACGCAGTCCTTTCATGGTTAAGTTTGCCGTGACGAGGCTTTCATATCCTCCCCATGAAAAGCCCATTTTAAAATGCTGTAAGCTATCTAGAAATGCATCAATGGCTTGCTGATTACCTACTTTCATTACAAATGAAAACAAGCCATTACTGCCATCAAAGTCACGCTTAAAGAATTCATGCCCTGGGCATGTTTCGAATGCAGGATGGCGTACATGATCAACCAATGGGTGGGTTTCAAGCCATGTTGCAACGTCAATTGCAGCTTGCTCATGTTGTTTTAATCTCACAGCCATCGTACGAAGGCCGCGCAATGCTAAATACGCATCATCTGCTGAGGTACATTGACCCAATAAATATGAGTTTTCTCTTAATGTTGGCCAATATTTTTTATTTGAAACCGCCACACCCATCATTACATCGGAGTGACCAACAATGTACTTTGTTGCAGCTTGAATACTGATATCAACACCGTGCTCAAGTGGGCGATAATGCAAACCGTTCCCCCACGTATTATCAAGCATGGTCATCACACCACATTCGTTTGCTTTAGCAACCATCGCTGGCACATCTTGAATTTCCATGGTGATTGAGCCCGGCGATTCTAAAAATAGCACGCGGGTGTTGTCTTTTATAAGCGCACTAATGCCCGCGCCAATGCCTGGTGGGTAGTAAGTGGTTTCTATGCCCAAGCCCGCCAGTATTTTATCGCAAAAGTCGCGTGTCGGCTCATAAGCCGTGTCGACCATTAAAATATGATCACCCGTTTTTACAAACGACAATAAAGCGTTACTAATAGCCGCAGCGCCTGATGGATAAAGCGCACAGCCTTCGCCACCTTCAAGTTCAGCGATGGCTTCTTGTAATGCAAAGTGTGTTGTTGTTCCTCGTCTGCCATAAAACAGTGTTTTATCACCCCGTTTTTTTGCTGCTTCTTTTAACTCTGCAACTGAGTCGAATACCACCGTTGACGCACGTTGCACTACCGGGTTAACAACGCCTTGCGTATAGGCTTTCTTACGCCCTGCAGAGACGAGTTGGGTATTTCTATTTATCTTTTTCATTTGTTTTCCAATCTGCTTTACAGGTTGCGCCAGTGCTCAACCAAAAATCGTGAAATAGAATCTTGTCGTGTTAGCTTAAGGTGATTGCCTTGTTCATGCCATTGCCCAAATTCATTAAGTTCAGCACGACTAAACCATCTCGCATCGTCTAATTCGTCTTTATCAACTAAGATATCTTCTGACACGGCGGTTGCCATAAAACCAAACATTATAGAGGAAGGAAATGGCCACGGTTGAGAGGCAATGTATTGAATCTCTGTCACCTCAATCCCCGCTTCTTCCATTACTTCGCGTGCAACGGCTTGTTCTAACGTTTCGCCAGGATCAACAAATCCAGCAAGCGTTGAATAAACCCCTTCGGGCCAACTGGCTTGGCGACCTAGTAAACAGCGCTCAACGCCATCAGCAAAGGTTTTTGTTACAATCATAATAACGGCAGGATCAGTGCGCGGGAATGTTTGATGTTGACAGGTTTGATTTTCACATAAGCGTGAATGACCCGCTTCAACCATGTTATTTTCATGACCACATCGACCACAAAAACGATGCGTTGCATGCCAAAAGCATAAACCTCTGGCAAGGGCTGCAATAGAGCCTTGTTTAAGTTCAACTTGAGGGCCTAACTTGCGAATATCAACAAATTCAGCACCATCAAGTACGGGAGCTATTACCGATTCTGGAACGTCACTTACATCCAATGCAAAATGAGCAATGTCCTGCTCATCAAGGCCAAGCAAAATGCCTTTTGATAAGTCTAAATGATCCACTTGCGATAACCGTAAATAACATACTTGCGGCGTATCTTTTACGAATAAACTTTGATTTTTATTAACCAATAACCAGCGGCTTTGCGAATTTATTTGTGCCTTTAGCCACTTAGGATCTTTGCGACGATTTGATGCACGGTCCAATGGCATTTGAGAGTAATTCAGCATGACGTTCCTTTGAAATAATTTACATCTTCTACTCTAACCATTTAAAGAAACTACGTTTTAGTATCCTAAAAAGGTTCGTCTACGAAATTACCATAAGCTGATGATAAACCCAATTTATAACGGGCATAAAAAAAGCCCAAATGGGCTTTTTTATGCTCTCTCACAATTTTACAAGCTCGCTAGGTGTGCCTGTAATTTTTGGTTTTCAGCCTCTATGTGCTGATAAAACGCTAAATCTTCTAATTTACTTGCAGCAGCTTTATCGATAATAATCACTGCATCTTTGTGTAGCTGCAATGCTGATGCTGGGCATTTCGCCATTAATGGGCCTTCAACCATCGCATGTACAGCATCGGCTTTACTTTCACCTGTTGCTAGCAGCACCACTTTTTTAGCGTCGAGAATGGTGCCAATCCCCATCGTAATTGATAAATGAGGCTGGTATTCGCCCTCAGCAAAAAAACGCGCGTTATCATCTATCGTTGCTTTAGTCAGTGTTTTAACACGTGTGCGTGATGCAAGCCCTGACGACGGCTCATTAAAGCCAATGTGACCGTTACGACCAATGCCCAGTAATTGCACATCGATGCCGCCCGCATCGACAATTTTTTGCTCGTAGTCTTTACACGCAACCAAAGGATTCTCTGCATCCCCTGGCGGCACATGCGTATTGGCTTTATCGATATCAATATGATTAAACAGCTGCTCATTCATAAAGTATCGGTAACTTTGTGGATGCTCACCTGTTAAACCTAAGTATTCATCTAAATTAAATGTTGTCGCTTGGCTAAAGGAAATATCACCCGCTTTATTTTTAGTAATGAGTTCTTGATATAGCGCAACAGGTGTTGAACCTGTTGCGAGACCAAGTACTGACGCTGGCTTTTTTAATAATTGTTTTGCAAAGATGTCAGCACCATAGGCTGCGACTTGTGCGGCATCATCAAGAATCACTATTTGCATATCGATTAGCTCTAATTTTAAGTTGGAAAAAAATGGGATCTAAAACCCAACCACACGTGCAATCTAATTGGGTTTTAGATCAAGCCACTGCCAGGATACGGTACAGTGACTACAACCATTATGACAACGCTGTCATTATCACTTTTAGATTTAAGTTTGTAAAGTAAAAGTGAATAAAAAATAACTGTTTTCGACAAAAAATGGGGCTATTTTGTCATACACTCACGAAAATTTTGCGGCGGTACATCCAATGTAACACCAGCATTTGAACGGCCAGTAATGCAATAACACTCATTAAAGGCTGCCATATTTCTGGTGTTGAGCGGATCACTCCACCAAACACACTTTGGCTTACATAGCCCCAATTCACCAAACTTGATGCCAAATAAATAATAATTGAATTAGCACCAATGATCACAAATGGATACGCTGCTCGCTGGCCTGGCAGAATATCCACCAGCGCGTAAAACACAGCAAGTAACATCGCACTCCAGCCAACAGTGACCAATACAAACGAACTCGTCCATAATTCTTTATTTACCGGAAAATGTAAGTCCCATAACCAGCCTAAACACACACAGATAACCCCTGAGGCAAACAGTATCACCGACATTTTCCATTCACCCATTTGCTGAGCTCGGGCAATAAGTTGGCCTGCAAACACACCGATTAAAGCATTAACAATCGCTGGAACATTCGACAGCACGCCTTCTGGGTCAACGACACGGTTTTGATAGCTAATGCCTGGTAATAAATGTGCATCAAACCATGCATTCCAACTCCTCGCTGCAGATAAGTCCCCTGCACTGCCACCGGGTACTGGCACAAAGCACAAAAGGACCCAATAACCGACTAAAATAGACAATGCCGTGATAACTTGAGTACGCAGACTCGTGTGCCACACTAGCATGGCACAAAAAAACCACGCGATCGCAATGCGACCAAGTACACTGGCATAACGGATTTCATCAAGCGCCACAGGCATGCCTGTGCCCCAACCATGATTATACAAAATCCCTAATAGGCACAATAATAACAAACGCTTAGCTGCCTTACGGTAATACACTTTACGCTCATCCCAACTTAAGTGGTCAATGCGCTTCGGTGCAAGCCCCATAGCAACGCCTGATAAGAAAATAAATAACGGGAAAATTAAGTCATAAAAAGTAAAGCCATGCCAGGCACTGTGCACAGTATGTGCTTCAAATACTTTCCAGCCAGTCCAGCCTGTTAACACAAATAGCGCTGCGAATATCGACTGACCACCTAATATCCAAAACATGTCCATGCCACGAAGCGCATCTAATGAGGCTAAACGTTTTTTTGTAGGGTGTGTTGTTGTCATGTTATTACCTCGAATACAAAAAGCCCCGCGATACAACGGCGGGGGTTTTTACCAGGGAAGTTAATTACAGCGCTTTACCAGCAATAAAAGTAGCTGTCACACATTGATGCTCATCAAGTACGACAAAATCGGCATCATAGCCTTCTAGTAAGCGGCCTTTTTTCTTTAAACCGAGGTACTGTGCAGGATACAGTGACGCCATGCGTAATGTTTCCGCTAAACTAACATCTAAGGTATTCACGGTGTTTCGCACCGCGCTTGCCATGTCTAATACACTGCCCGCCAACTCGCCCGTCGTTGAATTTAAACGATCACCTGTTCGAATTACTTTTCGACCATCAAAAAAATCAAATTCCATATCATTTGTACCCACAGGTGGCATCGCGTCTGTGACTAACATGATTTTCCCACGTTGCTTGGTACGAATTGCCAACTTGGCTGATGATGGGTGTACATGGTGACCATCAACAATCAATCCGCACCAGCTGTTATCATCCCAAAGCGCGGCACCAACAACACCAGGCTCTCGAGAAGTAAACGCTGACATAGCATTAAATAAGTGTGTAAACCCATCGGCTCCCGCTGCAAGTGCTGCATTCGTTGTCGCAAAATCAGCATTCGTGTGACCAATAGATACTTTTACACCACACTCGATTAAACGAGCAATGTCGTCGGTACTGACACTTTCAGGTGCCAAGGTCACCATTTTTATACCCAAGTCTTGACGTGCATAAATCGCAAATTCTTGTTCTGTTATTGGTCGAATGAATTGCTCACTGTGCGTGCCTTTTTTAGGGAATGATAAATGTGGGCCTTCAAAGTGTATTCCTAGTACCCCAGGTACCCCCTCAGCAAGTGCTTTGGCTGTTGCATCAGCCGCCATCGCCATTACTTCGACTTTATCGGTGATCAAGGTGGGCATCAGTGCCGTAGTGCCAAATTGACCATGTGCTTTCGCTATTCGGTCTAAGCATTCTGTTGTTTGCTCAGCATTAAAGAAGGCACCGCCTCCTCCATTCACTTGTACATCAATGAAACCCGGAGCGACTAAGCCATCTAATTCAATCGCATTATCAACAGCATCAACAAATGTCATCACCCCATTTGCAACACTAAAAAAAACATTTTCTAAAAACTCGTCACCGGTAAACAATGACGTAGCATGATAAGTAGCCATTACAGAGCAACCTCTTGATTTTGTTCGAGCACTGATTGTTGTGCGAAATACACAGCGCCCATTTCTGGTGGCTGAATAGGCGCTTCTACGCGTTTTGCTATCTCAGTATCAAGCCATTTATTAAGGGGCTCTGCTAGGCCACCAATCATCGATAACCGAGGAGGCTTATTTTCAAGTAAACGGTGCGCTAATTTACTCACATAATCAGCACCATCTTGAACGATAGCAGTGGCAACCGCATCGCCATTATTAGCAGCGTCAAACACATAGCGCGCTAGTTTTGCATAACTACTTGAAGGCTGTCCCGACATTTGCTCAACAATACCCATCGCATTTTCAGCAGAAAAATGTTCAGTAATCACTCTTGTTAAGCTCGTTGAAGGCCCTAAGCCATCTAAATTAAGTAATGCGGCTTTAATTGCTTCTAAGCCCATCCATGCGCCACTTCCTTTGTCACCTAACGCAAAACCGTGGCCACCAAAGTTAGTCGTGCGACCATTTACGCATGAAAAACCACATGAGCCAGTGCCTGTGATAATAACAGCGCCATCACTGCCCTCATGTGCCCCTATACACGCGGTGTGTAAGTCGGTCGTTAAGAACATTTGTTTGAATGGATGATCCCATTCCATAATTTTATCGTAAAGGCTCGGAAGATTTACACCCGCTAATCCTAAGCCAGCATAAAGTTGATGAACCGTTTCAAGGGGTAATCCCGCGTCTCGAAGCGCAAGCTGTGTGGAAACCATGATTGATTCAAGTGTGCGTTCCAAACCATGTAATGGATTCGCTGGACCACCCAGGCCGGTTCCTAATACACCCTGTTTAACAGAGTAGATAGTTGCTCGACATTTCGTTCCGCCACCATCAATACCAATAAACAACTGGTCCTCACTCACACTCTTCGCCATCATTTAACGACCCCTAACCTTCGTTTAGTTTTTGTCTCAATCGCACTTTTTTTCTTATCTGAATGCGAAATCATCTCGACCCATGTTGATTTAATGTTACACAACAAATGACAGCGTTGTCATTATATTTTTTATAAAAATTAGCATTAGTTTCATATTTATTCATAATCCACTGAATTAAATAGCTTTATTTAAAGGTAAGAAATTTTAATTCTCCACCAAGGATGGCTGATAACGCTTTCATTCACACCTTTTTTGGCATAAATCTGGTTTTGACAAACCACGTTTCCTTTATTTGTAATCAGTGTAACTCATGTTAGCTTAGCTGAAATAATACTTTATTTAAATATTTTATTTATTATGGAATAATTTTTCTTCACTTACCGAGCAACAAAGAATCATCAATACAATGAAACTCAGCAGCAGCGTGTTTAAGCACATCGGCAGTAAGGTATTCAGCGCCATACACATCGCAAGGAATGTGATAGTTGTGTGCTAGGTGGCCAAGTAATAAGGCAAAGTCACCATCGCCGGAGAGCAAAATCATTTTATCGAGTTGTTTTGCATGCTCAAGCATATCAATGGTGATACCAACATCCCAATCCCCTTTTGCGCTCCCATCGCGGCGTTGAATAAAAGGTTTAAGTTTTACCTCAAAGCCAATCGCACGGAGAATATTTTGAAACTGAGACTGTTTCTCATCACCGCGATAAATTGCATACGCAATCGCGCAATCAATCTGATACCGTTCGCTCATTTTCGCCCAGAAGGCATTGTAATCAAAATTCTTTTTATAGCTCTCTCTGCAGGTATAATAAATATTCTGCACATCAACAAAAATGCCGACTTTTGGCTTATCAACTGCTTGCATACTGATTCTATTCTTAGTGGTTTGATCACACTGTAGCATATCTTGGTTGAAATTTACGAAAGAGTAACCTAAATTGGTTACATAAAACAAAGTAACCGAATTTGGTTACTTATCGCGATGTAACCGAATTAAGTTACTTTAAAAAGGAAATCCATAATGATAGCGGTGATCAGTGGTGATTTAATTAAATCACAAAAAATCCCCCAGCAAGAATACGACGCGATGCTGTATCAGCTTGATCAGAGTCTACGCTTTATTGCTAATCGGTTCGACGCTGACTATACCATTTACCGCGGCGATGCTATGCAACTGCATCTAGCGACGCCTGATACAGTATTTTGTGCGGCGATACTTTTATATTTGCAAATGAAAGCCGCTAATTATGAGCTCAGACAAAGCCTGGCCATTGGAAAGGTTGATAATCCACGGGCTGATATAAAAACAGCCACAGGCAGTGCCTATACTCTATCTGGGCGGGGGTTAGATAATATGGGCCATCAACGACTCACTTTACAAATCGACAATCAGCCCCTTGACGAGGGTTTTTTACTCAATATTGAACTAATTGAAGTATTACTTGAAAAAATGAGTCAAAAACAAGCAAATGCGTTGTTTTATTATTTAACAGCAGAACACAACAATCATGCCGAACTTGCTAAAGAACTCGCAACAAGCCGAGCCAATGTCACAAAACTTTTAAATTTAGCTCACTACCAATTAATTGAACGTTTTATGCAGTACAGCCAAACCACACTCAAAGGAATGACAACATGAGTTTTTCATTACTTATCGTAAGCTTAGTTTTAGCGCATTTAATTGCCGACTTTTACTGGCAACCCATGAGCTGGGTGCATGACAGAAATACACGCCACTTTCGTGCCAGCAAACTTTACTTACACGTGCTCACCCACGGTGTTAGCTCATTTTTGGTGCTATTACTTTGGGAGTTTAATTATGGTTGGCAAGCACTTTCAAGCGTCGTTATCGCCACGGCAGTAATTATGGTTACACACTATGTAATCGACCTTGCTAAATCTTACTCAAGTAAAGGCGTGGTTCCTTTTATTGTCGACCAACTTGCACATTTAGTTATCTTGTTATTACTGGCTATATGGTTAAGCGACAACGATGAGTTTTTTACACATAGCTGGGAATGGTTGATGCAACCGGCAACATTATGGGTGCTGTGTGGCTATTTATTGGTTTTAAATCCAACAGCGGTGTTTATTCGCATGATGTTAGAGCGCATCACATCTGGCTTTAGCGCCACTGGCAGTTTACCAGCCGCAGGACAAAGTATTGGCATGCTTGAGCGCGTATTAATGCTAACATTTATCTTACTGGACCAATTTGCAGGCGTTGGCTTTTTACTTGCAGCAAAATCCGTATTCCGCT
This sequence comes from Pseudoalteromonas sp. JSTW, assembly GCF_013423925.1. Lineage (NCBI taxonomy): Bacteria > Pseudomonadati > Pseudomonadota > Gammaproteobacteria > Alteromonadales > Pseudoalteromonadaceae > Pseudoalteromonas > Pseudoalteromonas sp. JSTW. The sequence continues at coordinate 1,399,101 of NZ_CP058972.1, read as the reverse complement.
TTGGTGATTTAAGTGCCAGTAAAGATAAAAAACTGACTGAATACGTTATGCTCGGTACCTTACTCAGTGTCAGCATGACTTTATTCATTGGCTTAGCGGTTAATTACCTCAAAGCAGTGTGACTTTGCAGACCCATAAAAAAACGCGCCAAAATAGGCGCGCTTTTTATTAATCAACCGATAAATTAGCTGTTATTTGAGCCACCGTTTTTAGGGCGACGTTTGCGTTGAGCATTCCCCCCTACAGACTGACGCTTAGCCCATGGGCTTTGTGTTTGCTCGTCACTTCCTTTAGTGGCATTAGATTTTTTTCCCGAACCACCACGGCGTGGACCTATGCCACTGCCATTGCTATTTGGTTTTTTACTATCCGACTTCGGCTTAGAAAACGGCTGTTTGGCTTTTTTCGGCTTTTTAGGTTTAATTGGGCGTGCATCAAGCTCTCTTTCAGGCACGGGATTGCTTGGTTCAAACCCTGCTTCAGTCGCGCGCGGGATCAATTCACCAATAAAACGTTCAATACCGTATAGATCAATGGCATCCTCGGCTGTCACAAACGAAATAGCATGCCCAGAAGCACCTGCACGACCAGTTCGACCAATTCGGTGTACATAATCTTCGTACACATTCGGCAAGTCGTAATTGATAACGTGCGGCAGCTCAACAATATCAAGCCCTCGGGCTACGATATCTGTGGCAACTAATACGCGTACTTCGCCATTTTTAAAACCTTCAAGCGCTTTAACACGCGCACCTTGCGATTTATTACCATGAATAGCCGCGCCCACAATGTCATCACGCTCTAACTGTTTAACCAAACGGTTAGCACCGTGTTTGGTACGGCTAAAAACTAATACCTGTTGCCAATTGTTGGTACGAATCAAATGGCTCAATAGGGCTGTTTTTCTTGACTTATCAACCGCGTAAACCGATTGTGACACAGATTTTGCGGTGGTGTTTTTAGCTGCTACAGAAATCTCGACTGGGTCGTTAATAAGTCCCTTTGCTAAGGCACGTATTTCATCAGAGAACGTCGCTGAAAACATCAAATTTTGACGCTGCGTAGGTAACTTCGCAATGATACGTTTAATATCGTGAATAAAGCCCATATCAAGCATACGGTCGGCTTCATCAAGCACTAACACTTCTAAGGTATCAAACTGGAGCGCATTCTGATTATGTAAATCCAGTAAGCGTCCCGGTGTTGCAACTAAAATATCAACACCTTTACGAAGGCGCATCATTTGCGGGTTAATTTTAACGCCACCATACACCACAAACGAACTAATATTAGAATGCTTAGCATATTCTTCTACGTTTTCGCTCACTTGTAATGCAAGCTCACGTGTAGGTGCAAGCACAAGCGCGCGCACGCGATTTCCACTTGCCTTTTTGCCTTTGGCTAAACGCTCGATTAACGGTAAAGTAAAACCTGCTGTTTTGCCTGTACCGGTTTGCGCCGCGGCCATCACGTCTCTACCCGCTATAATCGCAGGGATCGCTTGTGTTTGAATAGGCGTAGGTGTTTCATAGCCTTTTTCTAAAACTGCATTAACTAAAGACTGTGATAATCCTAAGCCATCAAAACTCATAGTGTCTCTCAAATTCAAAAAGTCAGCTGAATTGCCGAAGTGCGCGCATTATACCTATGATAGCCAATAATGCATGGAATTATTTTATAACGGCGATTTATTGGTATGTGTATTAAAGACGAAAAAAGCGGCCTGAGCCGCTTCTTTCTAGTCGTTTGCTTTTACTTAACGCCTAGCTCACGTAAACGTTCTTGTAAATAACTATCGGCAGTATAGCGCTCAGACAATACAACATCTGGACGCGGGTGAAGGAATAACGGTAACGAAATGCGTGATTTCGTTGACGCTTTACCCGTTGGGTTGATCACACGGTGAATAGTCGATGGGAAGTAACCACCTGACGCTTCTTGTAACATGTCACCAATATTGATGATCAGGTTACCAAAATCACACGGAACATCTAACCAACCGCCATCTGTTGTTTGTACTTGCAAACCTGGTTCGTTCGCTGCTGGTAAAACCGTTAATAAGTTAATATCGCCATGTGCTGCGGCGCGAATCGCACCCGGCTCTTCATCACCCGTCATGGGGGGGTAATGTAAAATACGTAGAAGTGTTTGCTCAGAGTCTGCAATCATATCTTTAAGATCGATAGAAAACTTAGCACGCACGTCTTCTGGTGCTTCAGCTTGAACCCAGCTTAAAAGTGTGGCTGCAAACTCATTGGCTAAGCGATAGTACTCACGAATTTCTTCTTCTAATTGTGCGGGCACTCGGCCTTTAGGATAAACGTGGTAGTACTCTTTAATATCTTTTACGGTAAAGCCTTTTGCAACTTCAGACACAGACGGCGGGAAATAACCATCTTGTGTTTCTTTTGAGAATAAAAACGCATGCTTTTGCTCAGAATTAAAGAATTCTTGCCAATTTTTATAGATTGATTCAACTAATGACTGAGGAATTGGGTGATTTTTTAATACACCGAAACCTGTGTTTCTTAGTGACTCAACAAATTGAGCGGCCGCATCGCTCGCTTTATAATCAACGGTAGGTAAATGTTGCATTGTCTTTTCCAGTGAATAAGGTTCTAGAAGTCTGTGCTAAGCATAGCATTTCTTCATTATAGCGCTTCGCGAGGATAGAGAAACGCAGTTAAAAATATAAGGACTTATGTCCTCCCCTACAGGCTGAGTTCCTGAAATTTGACACAGATCAACTAAACTTTATCGACTATAATACACACGCTAGAACGCACTTTAATGTGCTTATTTAGATACGTTTCAACGTAAAAGGATTGTTTATGTTCGCCAGGCTTCACCTTGTACTTTTCAGCTTACTAATGCTACTCGGTCAATATACCTTTGCAGTAGAACAGACAAGCTATAAGGTTGAAAATATTAAAGACAATATATACCGCTTTAGTGCCGGCCATTACCACAGCGCCTTTATGATCGTTGATAAGGTTGCATTAGTGACTGACCCACTCAATAGTGATGCCGCACAATATTTAAAAAGTTATATAAGGAAAACGTTTAACGCCGACATTAAATACATGGTGTACAGCCATAGCCATGTTGACCATGCCATGGGCGGTAATGAACTCATTGATAAAAACACCACGGTCGTTGCTCACCAGTTTGCAGCTGATGACCTTAAATTAAATAAAGTGCCTACAGCCCTACCTGATCTTACATTTACCGATACACTCAAAATCGAATTAGGTGATAGTTACGTGCTTCTTAATTACTACGGGCCAAATAATGGCCGAGGTAATGTCAGTATGCGTTTTATGCCAGCTAATGTACTTTACGTTGTTGATTGGATTGTACTTGGCCGCATGCCTTATAAAAACCTCATAGGGTACGATATTAACGGAATGCTCTCTTCCACAAAGGCCATTCTTAATGAGCCACCTTTTGCTGTGTTTATAGGTGGGCACGCTGATACTGGCAACCGCGATGATGTGGTGTCTTACTTACACTATATTGAAGACTTACATGCAGCCGTTCGCGATGGCATGTTAGCGGGCAAAAAACTCACAACCTTACAAAAAGAAATTACTTTAGAGAAATACAGCCATTTAAAAATGTATCAACAATGGCTGCCACTAAATATAGAAGGTGTGTATAACAACCTCGTTGAGATGGGCTATTTTAATTTCCGCAGCGATATTGATGCCCAGTTTTAACTGAATATCAAAAAAAATTAATAGCGTGATAAAAACGCATCGAGCTCTTTGCGCATACGCTCGACCAGTACTTTTGGACCACCATCATACATATCATTATGGCGAGAACCTGCCATTGTTACTTGTGTAACAGGGTATAAAGCCAACTCTTGCTGTGTGAGCAATACGTTGTCATCTGCAGGGTAGTCACTGCCGCGTAGCGTAAGCACAGCAATGTTTTTATTACGTGGTATCAGCATACGACGATGATCAAGGGTGATCACTTTACTCACTTTCGCTGGGTAAATAGCGGCATACAAGGCTGCAATATCGCCGCCATTTGAATGCCCAAACAAGGTTAACTGGTTAAAATCATACGCAGGATAACGCCCTTTAAGTTCATTCACTAAAAACACCAGCGTTTCTACACCGCGATGCCAATTTTCCATCCGCGTCGTCATGTAAGGCGGCTCAGGATTTAAACTTGGGTCACCGTTTAATTCATGCGCAACTTCAACCGTTAAATAGCCATGCTGATGAAAAACCTGCTGCGCAAATTGATAATCTGTATGCGCCATACCGTAACCTGCGCCAATAAAAACAACGGGGCACTTTTTCTGCGCGGTGCATTTACTATCGGTAGGCGTTATCGTCACTGAAATATGGCGCGATCGTTGGGTATCAAACAAAACCTCAGTTTCAGTAGCAATGGCTCGCTGTCCAAAAAGCGTAAACGCTAATAACAAAGTTATTTTTCTTAGAGTCAACACTTTCTACTGCTCTAATTTATATTCTAAACTGCGTTTAACCATCGGCCACTCGCCATCAATAATTGAAAACACCACCGTGTCACGCACATGCCCATCGGCCATTACTTGGTGGTTTCGAAGTACACCGTCTTGTTTAGCCCCTAAGCGTGCAATAGCATTGCGTGATGCCAAATTGTGCCAATGAGTACGAAACTCTACAGCAATCACATGCAGGGTTTCAAAAGCATAACTAAGCAGTAACTTTTTGCATTCGGTATTGACGGCTGTGCGCTGAAAGCGCTTGGCATACCAAGTATAACCAATTTCTAAACGGCGGTTTTTAGTATCAATATTACAAAAACGGCTTGAGCCGATAACCTCGCCACTTTGCTGGTCTATAACTGCAAATGGTAATGCTCGGCCCTGAGCTTGTTGCTCAAATGCCATGGTTAAATAATCATCAACACGCTCTTCATTGGGCACAGAGGTAAACCATAATTTCCACAACTCGCCATCTGCGGCTGCATTTACAAGTGCATCACGATGCGCTGGTGTTAATGGCACTAATTTAATAAATTTTCCTTCCAAGGAGGTGGGACTTAAATTCATGACTTTCCTTAATCCTATTAGTAATGGTACTTAATCCACCAGCTCTATATCGAGCCCGGCGAGTAAGTCCAAAGCTGCATAACGCTCGAATTTAGCTTTACTTATATTATTAGCGGTTATATCAATAGCAAAATGGCTGGCACCAATAAAATTAGCTTTACTGAGGTTGGTTTGTTGAAACACGCTGTCACGAAAATCAGTATCAGTAAAATCAGCAGATGATAAATCCGCATGCCTAAAATCAACATCTTTAGCAAAACAGCTGCGCATTTTTAAGGCCTTTAAACTGAGTTCAAAAAAGCTGCTATGGCTAAGTTCACAGCCAATAAAACTCACAGGGGCACGGGTGGCAAGCAGCGGCCAATCAACATCTGTAAAGCGTACACTGTTTAATTTACACGCTTTAAAGCTCACCTCTTCAAGTGAGGTATACTTGAGCCCAAGCGCCGCTAAATTACAGTTTTTAAACTCGCATTCTATAAACCGACAGTTTTCAAACTGGCTGTGGCTAAAGTCACAGTCGATAAATTCGCATTGCTCAAATTCGCAATGCGAAAATGTTTGCCCTGCTAGGTTTACTTCAAAGGTGTGTTCAAAATAAAGCGAATGGCTTGTGATCACGCGCTCGTCTCAATATCTTTTTTAAGCGCCAGTACAGCAATAAATACCAGACCAAATAAAGGCATTAAACCTAACAAACCACCGATAATAGCGACAATGATAGGGGTTGTCGTTTTACGTTTACCGAGGTAATAACTCATTACAGCAAAAAACGGAACTAAAATAAGCATTAAGTAATTAATAAAGCTGGCGTTTATATTCATACCCACTCCTTGAAATACACCATATAAAAATTAATTTAAACACAAAAAAGCCCTAAGGGGTACACCTTAGGGCTTTCATTAAAGCTTATAATTCAGTTTATTAAGAATTACTCAGCGTCTTTTGCAACCACATTAATCGCAAGCTCTGTTAACGAATCCGCATTGGCTTTGCTTGGTGCATCTGTTAATAAACATGATGCTTGCGTTGTTTTAGGGAATGCAATTACGTCACGAATGTTATCAGTACCGCATAACAGCATAACTAAGCGGTCAAGACCAAACGCAAGACCTGCATGCGGTGGTGTACCGTATTTTAGGGCGTCAAGTAAGAAACCGAACTTGTCTTGTTGCTCTTGCGCATCAATACCTAAAATTCTAAACGCTGTTTCTTGCATGTCGGCGTTGTGAATACGTACTGAGCCACCACCTACTTCATAGCCATTCAATACCATGTCGTATGCATCAGAGATTGCTGCGGCAGGGTTTGCCTCTAGCTCTGCTGGCGAAATTTCTTTTGGAGCCGTGAATGGGTGGTGAACCGCATGTAATGTACCTTCGTCGTCTTCTTCGAACATTGGGAAGTCAACAACCCATAGCGGTTTCCAGCTATCAAGGTTTGTAATACCTAAATCAACACCAATCTTAAGACGAAGCGCACCCATTGCTTCGTTAACCACGTTGCGTTTGTCTGCACCAAATAGAATGATATCGCCCGATTGCGCATTAGTACGCTCAAGTAATTGGTTAATCACGTCTTCATTTAAGAATTTAGCGATTGGTGATTGTACACCTTCAACACCCGCAGCACGGTCGTTAACCTTCATCCATGCAAGGCCTTTCGCCCCATAAATACCGATGAATTTCGTGTAGTCGTCAATCTGCTTGCGAGAAAGCTCTGCACCGCCTGGTACAGTTAACACGGCAACACGGCCTTTTTCGTCGTTTGCAGGGCCTGAGAAAACTTTAAATTCAACGTCTTTGACTAAGTCAGCAACATCAACAAGTTGCATTGGGTTACGTAAATCTGGCTTATCTGAACCGTATAAACGCATTGCTTCGCTGTAAGGCATGACAGGGAAGTCACCTAAATCAACGTTAAGCAGTGATTGCCACATTTCACGGATCATTTTCTCTGTCATCGCACGAACTTCATTAGAGCTCATGAATGACGTTTCTAAATCGATTTGTGTGAATTCTGGCTGACGGTCAGCACGTAAATCTTCGTCACGGAAACATTTAACAATTTGATAGTAACGGTCAAAACCCGACATCATTAGTAATTGTTTAAATAACTGTGGCGACTGAGGCAATGCATAAAAGCTGCCTTTGTGCACACGGCTTGGTACTAAGTAGTCACGCGCACCTTCTGGTGTTGCTTTTGTAAGTACGGGTGTTTCGATATCTAAGAAACCATTGTCATCTAAGAAACGACGCACAAAGCTGCTCGCTTTTGCACGTAGTTTAATACGGTCACTCATTTCAAGACGACGTAAATCTAAGTAGCGGTATTTTAAACGGCGCTCTTCAGAGTTTTGCTGATTAAAATCAAGAGGTAATGGCTCTGAACGGTTGATGATAGTTAAGCTTGTGCCTAAAATTTCAACTTCACCTGTTGCCATGTCTTTATTTACTTGGCTTTCAGGGCGTGCGCGAACAACACCTTTTAACTGCACACAAAACTCTTGGCGTAGTTTATTCGCAGTGTCCATTAATCCTTCTACTTCAGGATCAAAAACCACTTGAACGAGCCCTTCTCTGTCACGCAAATCGACGAAAATAAGTCCACCAAGGTCACGGCGTTTATTGATCCAACCACATAGTTCAACTTCTTGATCTACGTGAGATTTATTTAGCTGTCCGCAATATATAGAGCGCATAGTATTCCTGTCAGTTAAAGACTTATAGCCGCCTGCTCTTAAGAGTTCGCTATTTTGAGAGCAAAAGCCACTATACAAAGTAATCATTTAAGGCTGAGCATTATACCCAAAACATCTCAAAATGCGAGTGCCAGCAGTGCGCCAAGAAGCCTAAATATACGCACTGACTTCTGAGCATTCATTTCTTTTGTTACACTACGCGCAGTTTAAATTTATTGGTTGATTTAATGCTGTACTTAGGTTGTCCGCAGTGGTCTAGCACCGCATGGAAAGGAAATTTACTCTCTAGTCACTGTAAAAGTGCCGACATGCTCAACGAGTACGCGCACACCTTCAATTCGGTTGAGGGCAATACCAGCTTTTATGCTGACCCAAGTCACGAATCATTATTACGCTGGTGCGATGCTGTACCCAACGACTTTAAATTCACCTTTAAATTTCACAGACGCTTTAGCCATGAATTACAACTCACCAATATAAACAATGAGCTAAATGCATGGCTGACCCTGTTTGAACCTATTTTTGCCAAAACTGGGCAAATTATGTTGCAGTTACCAAGTGCCTTTGGCCCTAATGCTCTGCCCCTGCTGACTAATTTTATTGCCCAGTTACCCAAACACCTCAATTATGGTGTTGAAGTACGCCATCCCGCGTTTTTTCAAAAAGGTGATGCTGAAATTCGCCTTAATCAGCTACTAATTGAAAACAACATTAATCGCATAAGTATGGATACACGGGCTTTATTTGCAGTGCCCGCAGAAACAGATGCATTGATTGATGCGCAAAAGAAAAAGCCTTATTTACCTGTCCATGCTATAGCAACGGGCAGTAATCCGATGCTGCGCTTTGTTATTGCAAGCCTTAACCATGAATACAAATCGTATTACCAACCTTGGCTTAAAAAAATAAAACAATGGCTTGAAGAAGGTAAATCACCGTATGTGTTTTTTCATACCGCCGATAACCGCGAATCGCCACTATTGGCGAGGCAATTTTGCCAAGATTTAGGTTATAATCACCCGGTGCTCGCGCCTTTTACAGGTGAGCGAGAAGCCAGCCAAAGCAGTTTATTTTAATTTCAGAGTGCATATGAAAGACTACAGCCGTTATTTTCAAGGTTACCCGCCCCATATCGTTGACCAAGTATTACAGCTTTTTAGTAATGACAAAGCCGCACAGTATTTAAAAGGTAAATACCCTGACGCGCATAACATCACCAATGATAAAGCCTTATACAATTATGCAACCGAGCTTAAAAAACGTTACCTTAAAAACGCCCTGCCTTTTGGTCGTGCCGCGTTTAAAAAACAAGGCGATATGGTCACCAATGCGTTAGGTACGCATACTTTTCGTATGCAAGGCAAAACGCGTAAGCACGACCTAGCCATTAACAGCGACTTACTATGCGCACCAGAGCCGTTATTAAAAGCATTGGTTGTTCACGAACTTGCACATTTTAAAGAAAAGGACCACAACAAAGCGTTTTATCAACTCTGTTGCCACATGGAGCCGCAATACCATCAACTCGAGCTTGATTTAAGAATATTCAGTGTGCTGGTAGGTGAAGGGAAAAACCCTTATTAATGCTATCAAAAGTTAATTATAAATTTATAAGGATGAAATAACTGCTGAAATTTATAATTTTTTATAAAAACCCATTCTCGTTAAAGCTTTCTAACATATTCAAGTCATAACTTTTAAATTATTTATTATAAAAATACTCATTATACAACTTTATACTCTTGATTAAATAGACCTCCAGTTATAATGCCATCAAACCTCCCCCCTACACCCAAGTTAAACCTATTAATAATGAAATCATTTAAACTTACATACTGGCAACCCTAAAAATAGCTCATTCACTGTTAAAGGGAACTCTAGGTAATCACAGGCCAATGTTATCGGTGAATTAACATTGCTATAAATTCAAATAAATGTATCCTCTAGAGTTAGAGTGGATATTTTATATAAAAATTAAAATGGAATTTAATATGACTGATCATACAGCAGTAAAAAATGCTATCAATGCTTTTTATAAGGCAGCAGGTCTAAATCTTACTTTCGAAGGGGATGTTAATGCTCGCGTAGCAGAAACCTTTGGTGAAATGATCTTTGCAACTCAGAAATGCTCAACTGCATTAAGTTGGGTTCCACGGCCAATTGGAGGAAAGGCAACCATATCTTGGATCGTAAGAAACTTTACTCAAAGTGTTTTAAGACAGATAGAATCAAAGCAATCATTAACTTGTGCTAAAGAAGTTGTACGTAACTATAGAACTAAATTACAACTATCTGCGTTGGGAATATAAAATGAAAAGAGTAATCCCTTTTTTGCTATTAATAACATCTAGTAATGTCTTTGCAACTAATGTGATACAATTCCCTAAATCAAAGTGCTCAACAGATACCTTTCAGTTAAATATTGTAGATATATCTTTCTGTCCTACGAGAGATGATTTAAAGAGAATAAACTTCCTTGGATTATCTAACCACACAGTGACAATTCTGAATAATGATAAAGAATTAACAATAGGACTTAACCCGCCAGATATTGCTATATCAAACCTTCACAAAAAATTTAATCTAACTGTGCATGAGTTTTTCCTGAGGTTATATACAAATTCATTAAAAACTAACAAGTTAGATGCCATAAAAAAAGCATTTGATATAGATAGCTCAAATAAGATGAAGGTTTATCGTAAAGGTGATTTGTTTGCCTTTACTATTACTGGAAGCAATGTCGATTATGATAGGGTATATCTTAATAAAGTAGAGAGTGAGGTGATTTACCAAATAACTGGTGAGTTTGATGAGCTAGAACTATTAGAAATACTTTCAAGGCTAGAGTATTAAAAATATAGCTAGGCACTTAAACGATAAATTGCAGTTGGCTTGTGCTTCGCATAATTTAGACAAACTATAATTTCCCGCTTAGCTTGACGTTGGCAATAAGAAAGTTCGGAGTTAGAAATAAAGGTACATAAAGCGATAGTTGAGGACTTGTGATGATCCAATCTTATATTTCTCAGTATTAAATGATTAGCTACCAATTAATACTGAGAGATAGTATATACGAATCCGGTTACAAACCAAGTTCAGCCATAAAATCATCATCGGCATCGTCTGCTTGTGATGCTGCTTTTTGCTTTTCAGCTTTTTGTTTTGCTTCGTTTTCAATGATGTCATCAGGGTCAACCGCTTCTGAAATATCAAAGTCATGAAGCTTGATAAACTCAGTTTTATCCATCGCAAGCTCAAGATAGAAGATATTTTGCTTCGATGTAGTGAATGTCACGCGGCGTGCTTGTGGTCTATCCATAGTGGTATCAACCGAAATCTGTACTTGCTTGTTGATTGCCATCATTTTAGGTTGGTTTTGGGTGATAGACGTATGCAATTGGTCGCGTACTTTAGAAGTAAAGTCACCCACGATTTGGTTCATCAGCTCACCAAGTACGTTGGCAACGTCGTCTGATAAATGGCTATTGGCTATTTCTTCTTCTGGCATACCCATACTGCGCATATAATCATGGTAAATTTCCATCGCCGCTTGTGCCGTGAAGTTTGTTACCACCAGGCCTGTAAAACCACCATCGAACAATACAAAACAACCTATATCTGGGCGCATGCAGGTACGGGTAATTTTTTGTACCATAGCCGAATAGCTAATTTTATTGCCACTTGCTGACGATAATACGCCGGTAACTGAATGACACAGAGTTGATAAGATATCTTCTGTACTGATCACTTTGCTTTTAGTCATTAAACTTCTCTTTCTTGTACTTGTTATTGATAATTCTAGCCAAGCTACTGAATTTATCACTGACTATCCAGCTAAAAATGCTAAAATAGCGGTATTATTTTTTAAAGAGACTGTTCACGTGACGCAAAAAGACAGTATTTATGCCACTGAGCAAGCGGTTAAAGACTTTAGTTTTGACCAACATGTAGTTGAAGTATTCCCAGATATGATCCAGCGTTCGGTGCCGGGTTATGCCACTATTGTTAGTACCATGGGAAAACTAGCTGGTGAGTACGCACAAAGTAACTCAAACCTATATGATTTAGGCTGCTCGTTAGGTGCTGTAACATTAAGCATGCGCCGTAATATTCGTACAGATAACTGTAATATCATTGCGGTAGATAACTCACAAGCCATGGTTGAGCGGTGTAAACTGCATTTACAAGGCTTTCGTTCTGAAGTTCCCGTTACAGTTACCCTTGGTGATATTAACGATTTAGCCATCGAAAATGCTTCTGTTGTAGCAATGAACTTTACCCTGCAGTTTATTCCGCCTGAAAAGCGCCACGCAGTGCTTGAGAAAATCTATGCTAATTTAAAGCCCGGTGGCGTGTTGCTGCTTAGCGAAAAAATTAAAGGTGAAAATGAGCAATGCAATAATTTGCTGATTGATTTACACCATGATTTTAAACGTCACAACGGTTACTCAGAACTTGAGATCAGCCAAAAACGCACAGCGATTGAAAATGTTATGCGCCCTGATCATTTGAGTACTCATTTAGCACGCCTCACTGAGATTGGCTTTAGCCAAACCCAAGTATGGTACCAATGTTTTAATTTCTGCTCGATGATTGCCATCAAGTAACAGCACAACGATATAAAGAGTATTTCATGTCTCAATGGTTTAACCAATTTTACGCTGCAATAGCACAAAGCCCGCTCAGTCATTGGCTCGAAACCTTGCCTGCTCAACTTAAGCATTGGGAGCAAGAAGCAAGTCATGGTGATTTACCCAAATGGCAAAAGGTATTAAAAAACTTACCAGAAATCAGTACGGATCATGTAAACCTGCAAGATAAAGTACAGATAGGCACAGGCGATGAGTTATCAGAAGGTCAACAAAAGCAGCTCACCCATTTATTAAAACGCATGATGCCTTGGCGTAAAGGCCCATTTAGCTTACACGGTATCGACATTGATACTGAATGGCGCAGCGATTGGAAATGGGATCGTTTGTTGCCGCATATTGAGCCATTAAAAGGCCGTACAGTACTTGATATTGGCTGTGGTTCTGGTTACCACTTATGGCGTATGCGTGGTGAAGGTGCCAACTTTGTGGTGGGCATTGACCCCTCTGATCTATTTTTATGCCAGTTTCAAGCGATTAAACATTACCACCAAGATGACAATGTTCACTTATTACCACTCGGTGTTGAAGCACTGCCAGAGCTTAAAGCGTTTGATACCGTGTTTTCGATGGGGGTGTTATATCATCGTCGCTCGCCTATCGACTTTTTAGCCCAATTAAAAGCACAGCTTCGTCCTGGGGGTGAATTAGTGTTAGAAACGCTGGTTGTCGAAGGTGACGAACACACGGTACTTGTGCCCACCGATCGTTACGCAAAAATGCGCAACGTGTGGTTTATTCCAAGTACGGCAGCATTAAAGCTGTGGATGGAGCGCGTTGGTTTTAAAGATGTCCAAGTTAAAGATTGTGCAATCACCACACTTGAAGAACAACGCAAAACCCAGTGGATGGAAAACGAGTCACTGGTTGACTTTTTAGACCCCACCGACACCAGCAAAACGATTGAGGGCTACCCTGCTCCTCTGCGGGCTATTTTAACGGCGAAAGCCTAACCTATTTTACCCCTCTTTATTTAGGCGCCAGAACACACTGGCGCCTCTATCTTTACACCTTCATTCTCATTTTGCGGACAACTGTCCTTGTCAAGTCGGTTAAAGTGATTTTTCAACTAGCCGCGCCAGTGCAATTGTTGTAAAATACGCGCGTTTCTAAGCAACCCACATGCAACTTTTTTGAGGAAAACCTGTGAGCGAACAAAAACAGTCTCTTAGCTATAAAGACGCGGGCGTAGATATCGATGCCGGTAATGCACTTGTTGAGCGTATTAAAGGCGTCGTTAAAAAAACCAAACGTCCTGAAGTAATGGGCGGTATCGGTGGTTTTGGCGCACTTTGCGAACTACCAACTGGCTATAAAGAGCCTGTCCTGGTTGCTGGCACAGACGGTGTTGGTACAAAACTACGTTTAGCAATCGATCTTAAAAAGCACGATACAGTGGGTATCGACCTTGTTGCTATGTGTGTAAACGACCTTATTGTACAAGGTGCTGAGCCACTATTTTTCCTTGATTACTATGCAACGGGTAAATTAGACGTCGACACTGCAGCTGATGTTGTAACAGGTATCGGTAAAGGCTGTGAGCTTTCTGGCTGTGCGTTAATCGGTGGTGAGACTGCTGAAATGCCAGGTATGTATGAAGGTGAAGACTACGATATGGCTGGTTTCTGCACCGGTGTTGTAGAAAAGTCAAAAATTATCGATGGCACTAAAGTGGCTGCTGGCGACCAATTAATCGCTCTAGCATCAAGTGGTCCTCATTCAAACGGCTTCTCATTAATTCGTAAAGTACTTGAAGTATCAGGTGCTGACACAAGCGCTGACCTAGACGGCAAAACACTGGGCGATCACCTTTTAGAGCCAACTCGCATCTACGTTAAACAACTTCTTGAGTTATTTAAGCAGGTTGACGTTCACGCGTTATCGCACATCACAGGCGGTGGTTTCTGGGAAAATATCCCACGTGTTTTACCTGAATCTGCAAAAGCAGTGATCAAAGGTGACAGCTGGGAATGGCCTGTAATTTTCAACTGGTTACAAGAAAATGGCAACATCACAACTCACGAAATGTACCGTACATTTAACTGTGGTGTTGGAATGGTATTAGTTGTTCCAGCCGATAAACTTGAGCAAAGCTTAGCGATTCTAAAAGATCTTGGCGAAAATGCATGGCATATCGGTGAAATCCAAGATGCAAAAGCTGGCGAAGAGCAAGTTGAAATTCTAGGTGGCCGTGATTAATGGCCCCTTGTCGTCTTGTTGTATTAATTTCTGGTAGTGGTTCGAATCTTCAGGCCATCATTGATGCCTGTGGACGTGGTGAAATTAACGCCAATATCGCCGCTGTAATTAGTAATAAAGCCGACGCCTATGGCCTTGAACGAGCAAAAAATGCAGGTATACAAACTCGTGTACTTAGCCATAAAGATTTTGACTCGCGCGAGGCCTATGATGCTGAGTTAATGGACATTATTGACAATTTTGAACCAAATCTAGTTGTATTAGCTGGTTTTATGCGTATTCTTACTCCTAGCTTAGTGCAAAAATTTAAGGGAAAAATGTTGAACATTCACCCTTCTTTGTTGCCTAAGTACCAAGGGCTGAATACCCACCAACGAGCGATAGATGCAAAAGATGACGTTCATGGTGTCAGTGTTCACTTTGTCACAGAAGAGCTAGACGGCGGTCCCGTTGTTCTTCAAGCCAAAGTGCCGGTACTCGAAAACGATACCGCAGAGACACTCGCACAACGTGTTCATCAGCAAGAACATATAATCTATCCATTGGTGGTCAAGTGGTTCAGTGAACAACGACTCAAGATGGAAGCAGATTATGCAGTTTTTGACGAAAAGAAACTTCCTGCACACGGCGCGCACTACCCAGAATAAAAATTTAAGTGCCCTACTCGCGTGTGTGGGCACTTTATTACTTCCTACCAGTGTTTTAGCTGGCGATCTCACTCAATATGAAGCCAAATACGATGTACTTCGTAAAGGCGAAACCCATGGTAAAGCAATCCGCGAGCTTAAAAAAGCCGCCGACGGTAACTACGTGATCACTTATCACAGCGAAATCGAATGGATGATATTTTCTGACTCACGAAAAGAAACATCTAAATTTACCTATCAAGATCAAAAAGTATCGCCTTTAAGCTACACAATGGAGCGCTCTGGTACAGGACCTGATAAAGAGTACACATTAAAATTTGATGCTGCACAAAAGCAAGTGAACAGTAATCAAAGTAAATACCCGCTAAAATTTGATTGGTCAGATGATTTTCAAGACTCTCTGTCGTACCAAGTTCAAGTGCGCGAAGAGTTAAAGCAAGGTAAAACCCAGCTTTCATACCCATTAGTAGATAAAAAAGGAAATCTGCGTAGCTACGACTTTGAAGTCATTGGCACCGAAATGATTTCTTTACCAATCGGCAATATTGAAGCCATTAAAGTAAAACGCTTATACGATAACGATAAACGTCAAGCCCTTGCTTGGTTTGCTCCCGAAATGGATTACATGTTAGTGCGTATGTGGAAAGGCGAAAAAGGCGTGGAACAGTTTGAAGTACAACTTAACTCATTCACAGTAACAGCACCTGTGAGTACGCCGACTGCGGCTAAGCTAGAAATGAGTAACGAAGCGCCGTAAAAGCGCTTCGATTTTATCGTTATATTTTCTCACCCATTTTAAATAGCACGAACTCACCTGGTTCCATTTTTTGCCAGCGCTCATCGTGGGTAAGTGGTCGGGTTGCAATGACAGTAACCACATCATTCGGTGTGGTTTCTTTTTGAAAATCAACCACCATATCAGCATCAATTAATGTGGCTTTGCCAAACGGCGCACGACGGGTGATCCAATGCAGATTATTAGTACAATAAGCCAACACATACACGCCATCCGTTAATAGCATATTAAACACCCCCTTTTCTCGCAGAGTATGGGCGAGTTTTGCGGCATAACGGAAAACCGACGCCATGTTGGATGGGCGCTTAGGGTACTTTTCACGAATTTTATCGAGTAGCCAGCAAAAAGCCAGTTCACTGTCGGTGTTGCCAACTGGCCGATAGTAATCAGGCTTTAAGTCATGATAATTAGACAACTGACCATTATGTGCGTAAGTAATTTCGCGGCCCCATAATTCACGCGTGAATGGGTGTGTATTTTCAAGACACACGCGGCCACGATTGCCCTGACGAATATGACTAATAACCGAAATACTCTTTATAGGATACGCTTTAACAAGCTTCGCAATCTCAGATTGGCAGCTTGGCTCAGGATCTTTAAACGTACGGCAGCCTTTTCCTTCATAAAAAGTAATGCCCCAGCCATCTTTATGTGGTCCGGTGTTACCGCCACGTTCTAATAAGCCTGAAAAACTAAAACAAATATCCGTTGGTACATTGGCAGACATGCCAAGCAACTCACACATAGAACTCTTTACCTATAAAACTAAATGAAGGAATGGCATTAATAGCGAAGCTGTGCCAGCAGTTATTGTTAAACATAGCGACACTATTAGCAACTACCCTATTTGTATTTTATTAACTATCTGGTTGAACACGCTAAATTTTTACTTTTATCAACATTATTATTTATTAAATCGCAATAATAAACCCGAATGCCAATCTGGTTGTCTGCTCATCATGGTTTACACTGTAAAAAAATGAACAGGTAAAATTAGTTTTATCCGTGTCCACCTCTTGATAATTAGCGTATCTAGCGCTACTCTAAGAGAGGTGGTCTGACCTCTATTAAGGAATAATCAATGACTCTCTTATTTTTACTTGGTTTACTCGTGCTGCTTAGTATTGCGAGTTACCACAGAGCAAGCTGGAATACCTGCTTAGGTATTGCCATTGCGACATTACTTGTTGGCACTTTTGCTGGCGCGTTTGGCGCAATTAGTTGGCTACTATTCTTATTAATTGCTGTGCCACTTTCTGTGACTAGCATTCGTCAACAATACATTATCAAGCCTATTTTTGCTGCATTTAAAAAAGTCACTCCGACAATGTCGGATACAGAAAAATCAGCAATCGATGCCGGTACAACATGGTGGGAAGCAGATCTATTCTGCGGCCGTCCTGACTGGAATAAATTACATCAATACCCAGTACCCAAACTAACCATTGAAGAGCAAGCCTTTATTGATGGTCCTGTTGAAGAAGTATGTGGCATGCTTGATGATTGGCACGCAACTCATGAATTAACCGATTTACCACAAGATGTTTGGCAATATCTAAAAGATAATAAATTCTTTGCCATGATCATCAAAAAAGAATACGGCGGTTTAGAGTTTTCTGCGTTTGCACAATCATGCGTACTGCAAAAGCTTACGAGTAAATCAACACTACTTTCTTCAATTGTTGGTGTGCCTAACTCGTTAGGTCCAGGTGAGCTGCTTCAGCACTATGGTACTAAAGAGCAAAAAGATCATTACTTACCACGCTTAGCAAGTGGTCAAGAAATTCCATGTTTCGCCCTAACCTCACCTGAAGCCGGTTCAGACGCGAGTGCTATTCCTGATTACGGTGTCGTATGTAAAGGTCAGTGGAATGGTGAAGAAGTGGTAGGTATTAGCCTAACATGGAATAAACGTTACATTACCCTTGCACCTGTTGCGACAGTGCTTGGTCTTGCTTTTAAATTACAAGATCCAGACGGTTTATTAGGTGATGACAAAGAGCCAGGTATTACTTGTGCGCTCATCCCAACAGACACCCCTGGGGTTGAAATTGGTCGTCGTCACTTCCCGCTAAATGTTCCATTCCAAAATGGTCCTACTCGCGGTAAAGATATTTTCGTTCCACTAGATTACATCATTGGTGGCCCTAAAATGGCTGGCCAAGGCTGGCGTATGTTGGTTGAATGCTTATCGGTAGGCCGCGCAATCACCTTGCCGTCTAATTCAACGGGTGGAATTAAAACCATCGCACTTGCTACTGGTTCATACAGCCGCATTCGTCGTCAATTCCGTTTACCTATCGGTCAAATGGAAGGGGTTGAAGAGTCACTCGCAAAACTTGCAGGTTATGCCTACAGCTCTGATGCCGCAGTCAGCATGTCGACCGGTGCCGTTGACCTTGGTGAAAAGCCGTCAGTGGTATCAGCTATCATTAAATACCACTTAACAGAACAAATGCGTGAAGCAACCATTCACGGCATGGATGTTCACGGTGGTAAAGGCATTATGCTTGGTCCAAACAATTATTTAGGCCGTGGTTACCAAGGTGCGCCAATTGCAATAACAGTTGAAGGTGCAAACATTCTTACGCGTAACATGATCATTTATGGTCAAGGTGCAATTCGTTGTCATCCGTTCGTACTTACTGAACTAGGTGCATGCTCGATTGAAGACCGCGAAGAAGCACTTGCAGTATTCGACAAAGCACTTATGGGTCATATTGGTTTTACCATTTCGAACCTAGTACGTACTAAGTGGTTAGCATTCACCGGTGCGCGCTTTACAAGTACGCCGTACAAAGATGAAACCGCAGAGTTTTACCGCGTAGCGTCACGTTTTAGTGCTTCACTTGCATTAATGTCTGACATCAGCATGGCTGTATTTGGTGGTTCATTAAAACGTAAAGAGCGTATCTCAGCACGTTTAGGTGACTTACTAAGCTACTTATACCTAGTGTCTGCAACACTTAAACGTTACAACGACGAAGGCCGTAAAAAAGAAGATTTTGCGCTTGTTCAATGGAGCTGCCAAGATCACCTTTATCACTGCCAACGTGCACTGGCTGACTTAATTAATAACATGCCGTCTGCTGCGCTTCGTGCGATGCTTAAAATCATGTTATTCCCATTTGGTCGCCCAGTACGCAAGCCAACAGATAAGCTTGAGCACAAACTCGCACACTTATTACAAGTACCTAGCGAAACACGTAACCGTTTAGCAAGTTATGTATACCTTAAAAATGAGCCACTTAACTTAGTGGGCCGTCAAGAGCAAACGCTTAAAGACGTACTAGAAGTTGAACCATTATTTGATAAAGTATGCCGCGAAAAAGGTGTAAAACTGCCTTTCTTCCAACTTGATAAAGTGGCACAAATGGGCCTTGAAGCAGGCATTTTAAGCCAAGCCGAAGCTGATAAATTAGCTGCTGTTGAAAAAGCTCGTCTCGATGTAATTAACGTAGACGATTTTGACCCAGCTGACCTCGTTGCAGGTAAAGCTGCACGTAGCGGAAATAACAGCAAAGCTGATGCAGCTTAAGCAATTAACGCTATTCCAATTGTTATAACACACCAAACCAGCGCAAAATGCGCTGGTTTTTTTTGCGCTAAAAGCTGCTGTAAAAAGCACCACACAGCAGCCAAAGCGACCAGCGGCCATTGTAAAACATTTAACAAAAGCATTGCCGCCAATGTCGCTGCACCATAAAACAGTAAACTGGGTATAAAATGACTTAAATAAAACCGTCTGTACTGACCATTTGTTTGAAAAAACATTCGGTATTTTTGAAGCACTGCAAAGCAATCAAACTGTAATGAACTACTTAGTAATACACAGTTTGCCAACACCATAACCTGTATCGCATGATTAAAGTCGCTACGAATTTCAACTAGTTGCACTGCGGCTAATAGGCTTGCAGTAAACAAAGCACTTCGCCAAATTACACTCCAGCTGTGCTCCAAAAAGTAACTAATCCAAAATGAAGTGAGTGAACTAACCACACGTTTGTGACTGAGGTTCATGTTAGGAAAAAATAAACTCCCCATAAAACCAATTAAAAAGCCGCTATGGTAGTGTAAGGAATCTAAACTAAACGGTAAAAGAACCAGAATACTACACGCTAAAAAACCATAAAATAGCGAATAAGGTCTATAAATTACCATTAAACCGCACAGCCACTGCAACAGCATAAATAGAATAAAATGAGGAACCTGCAACCATTGCTGAAGACGAAGGTCAACGGCTATCAATAAGCTTGCCATTAACCACACATTACTGAGTAGTAAAAGCTTACAGTCGATTAAAATTAGCCAAGCAGGCTTAAAGATATGTGCTTGAAAGGCTCTATTTTCTGAGTTTGTTATAGCAGGAGCAACAGCCCATAACATAACGGCTTGCAGTGCCAGATAGAGCAAAGCTAACTGGGCGCTAAAACGGGCATGTTCATGGCTGTCTACAATTTTACCCAGCCCCAAAAATAACAATAGCGCGATGCCTAAAACCGCAGGCCCAAGCACTAACGCAAACAACAAACCAAAGTTTTTAAGCTGCGCCAGTAAGTTCTTAAGTGCAGTTGTATATGCTAAATAGCGGTAGCTCATTACTGCATTATAACGTGACAAGCTCTCTATCATAATGACGTACACTCAAAGCCTTGGTGTAAAAACACATCTGGCTCGTGGCTGGTTAAAATGATTTGCCCATCGGGTTTATCACTTAAATAGTTATCAAGCAAATTGAGTAAATAATGGATACTTGCTTGGTCAAGTGCTGCACTCGGCTCATCTAAAAGCAAATAAGGCGCCCGCTTCATAAACGTGATTATAAGCTGGCATTTTTTTGATTGCCTGTCGATAATGCACTAAAACGGGTGTGTAAGTGTTCGCTGAACTTAAATCCGTTAATAAGGTCAATTGGCGCAGGCACATTTAAGGCTTTACAGGTCAGTTGAATAATTTGCTGAGCCGTTAAAAAATCAGGTAAACAAATGCGATCGCTGGCAATAGCCACATACTTTTGTGGTGAACTATGCTGTTTATTAGCATACATTATTTGCCCCGACTGTGGTTTTTCAAGGCCAGCAATTATCATCAGTAACGTGGTTTTGCCACTCCCATTGCTCGCCTGTAAGCACATTTTCTTACTGTTAAATTGCTTATTATAATTTTCGAACACGGTTGCTGTAGCAAAACGCTTATTGAGATTTTTTATTTCTATCATTGCCATTCCTTTGCGAAATTTAAATTGTAACACAGCAATGTCCCTAAAAAGTTACATGCTTTGTAACAATTATTTAGCTGCAAAACTTGCGTTTATATATTGAACAAGTAAGACTCAATAACGGAAAAATAATAAGGAATAATTAAAATGAAACCGAGTTTTCAACTAGCAGCCATTGCGTGTGCATTAAGCCTTGCATTAGCAGGATGTTCACAATCAAACCAAACGACCACCAGCGCAATTAGTCAGCAACAAGAACACACTATTAAACAGTATGACGCTGAAACATTTTTTGATACCACTTCAATTATGGGCAGCAGCTTTTCACCTAAAGGTGACAAAATCCTTGTTAGCAGTGATGAAAGCGGCATCTATAGCCTCTATGAAATTGATATTAAAACAGCGAACAAAACACGTTTAACAAACTTTGAAGACAGCACCTATGCTGTTCGCTATTTTCCAAACGATGAGCGCGTATTATTTACCAAGGACTCAGGCGGGAACGAGCGCTATCATATTTATGTACGTGAGACAGACGGCACTGTCAAAGACCTGACTCCTGGCGATGAAACTCGTGCCAGCTTTGCGGGCTTTACAGACGATGGCAAACACTTTTTTATAACGAGTAATCAACGCGATCCTAAGTTTATGGATTTATATCGCGTAGACAGTTCACGCTATGAAATAACACCTGTTTATCAAAATACTCTTGGTCTAGATGTCGGGGCGATTAGCCCTGATGGCCGCTTTATTGCTTTATCAAAAAATAACTCTAATAAAGACAGTGATGTGTTCATTCTCGATACAATGAAAAAAACGCTCAAACCTGAGCTAATCACTCGTCATGATAATGAAGCGCAATATGGCCCTGAAACATTCTCAAAAGACAGCAAGTCTCTGTATTACTCGACCGATGCAAAAGGTGAATTTTCACAGGTTTGGCGCTATGACTTAACGACAGGTGAGCACAGCCCCGCCCTAAAAGATGACTGGGATGTCAGCTTTATTTACTTCTCAAAATCGGGGCGTTACCAAGTAAGTGGGGTTAATGCTGATGCCAGTACTAAAGTGACAATCATTGACACAAAAACCAATAAACAAATCGATATGCCTGCCTTGCCCCCGGGCAATTTACGTGGTGTAAGCTTTTCAGCTGATGAAAAGAGCATGGCGTTTTACCTAAATTCAGATACCTCGCCAAGTAACTTATTTGTTTGGCAATTAGGCGAAACGAAAGCAAAAAAACTGACCCATACTTTAAGCGATGCAATTGATCAAAATGATCTCGTTGAAAGCACGATTGTGCGTTTTAAAAGCTTTGACGGTTTAGAAATCCCTGGCGTTTTATATAAGCCCAAACAGGCTAATAGTAATAATAAAGTGCCTGCTCTAGTGTGGGTGCATGGTGGTCCGGGCGGCCAGAGCCGCACAGGTTACAGCGCAATGCAGCAACATTTAGTTAATCATGGCTATGCTATATTTGCTGTAAACAATCGCGGTAGCTCTGGCTATGGTAAAACTTTTTTCCATTTAGATGATAAAAAGCATGGCACAGACGATTTGCAAGATATTGTCTACGGGAAAAAGCACTTACAGAGCTTAGACTGGGTTGATGCTGATAAAATTGGCATTATGGGTGGCAGTTACGGTGGCTTTATGACGGCAGCGGCGCTGGCTTTCGAACCTGAAGAATTTAAAGTAGGTATTAATATTTTTGGCGTAACTAACTGGGTAAGAACATTAAACTCTATACCACCTTGGTGGGAAAGCTTTAAAAAGGCACTGTACGATGAAATGGGTGACCCTGCAACTGATGGCGAACGCCATCGAGCGATATCTCCCCTCTTCCATGCTAAAAACATTACGAAACCACTGATGGTTATTCAAGGTGCAAACGACCCTCGTGTATTGCAAGTTGAGAGTGATGAGCTTGTTGCCGCAGTAAAAGCGAATGGTGTCCCCGTAGAATACGTGTTGTTCGATGACGAAGGTCATGGTTTTACTAAAAAAGAAAACCGTATCAAAGCATCAAACGCGTACCTTGAGTTTTTAAATACGTACTTGAAAAACTAAATTTTAGAAGCCGGTGTACACCGGCTTCTTTATCAAAACACCTGTATAAACCTCAAATATCCTGCATACAAACTACTGTATAAACTTCGGTATAAAACACTATATATATTACTTCATCCATTTTTCACAAAATATCACACTGCAAAGAAATAAAATAACCAATTGTTTTTAAAGATTTAATTTTTTAAAATTATTAAAAGCTGAATAATTGGTTAAAAAAATAGCAAAAAAACACTTGCGCAAAAACACTGTATAAACTACTGTATACACATACTGTATAAACAACCAGTGAGTGAAAGTTATGTTACAGCCAATTACCTTAAGAACCGTTAAAAGCTATCAACAAGATAACGACAAAGCGTCGGTTAATTTAATTCAAATTGAAGACGAAATTTCAGCAACATTTGAGCTATTAAAGGTATTACATCACTATAACAGCCAAAGTGCGTGGACATTGTTAATTGCACCTGATCATGTGCCAAGTAAAGCATTACTCGATTCATGTTCAATCGACACCAGTAAACTGTTAGTGATCAGACAAAAGCACCTTGTGAATCTTGAATATGTGCTAAGTTCGGCGCTGCACAACGGTAACTTTGCCGCAGTGATCACCTGGACAGATATTGTCAGCAACAATCAACTAGATTCTATGACTCTTAATTTAGAACATGCATCTGCAAAGTTTTACTGCTTCACCAAAAGCAACCCATTAAACAATTTAGTACCGCAGCCACAATAGGCTTGCTAAAATAGCAATTTATTGTTTTAGGTAAGTTGTTATGACATCACTCACACACTCCCTTTGTCCTTGTGGCAGCAAACAAGATTACTCGCTTTGCTGCCAACCTTTGCACGCAGGCGATAGCCAAGCGCAAACGCCGGAACAACTTATGCGTTCTCGCTTTAGTGCTTATGCCTTAAAAGATGCAAAATATGTCTTTACAACATACGCACAAAGCCAACAAACCGCTAACCCTGTTAGCGAAATCAAAGATTTTGCTAATAGCTGTCGTTTTACCAAGCTAAGCGTTTTAGATACTGAATATAACGAGCAAGAAGGTTTTGTAGAATTTAAAGCAAATTACTTTTACCAAAACTTGTATTGTGAGTTACACGAGAAATCGCGTTTTATTAAAGAAGATGGACTATGGCGTTACCTTGATGGTGAAATAACGCCTGTTGCTGATATTAAAATTGGCCGTAATGATGAATGCCCTTGCGGTAGCGGCAAAAAATATAAAAAGTGTCACGCAATTTAAATCACAGCTATTCACTTTTTATATAGCCAATCTAAACCTTGACTAGCCATTGTAGGGAAAGCCGTTGCGTGGTGGGCATGTGATATAAATCAACACAAAATAATGTCATTGTATTTCAGACAATAAAAATGGGCCTCAAGGCCCATTCTTAAATTCTATGAATTATAACGACTATTCTTCGTCAAATTCTTGTAACTGGCGTTGTGCTGGACGCGCTAGAATCTCGACATAAAACGATGTAAGCCCTTTTGCTTCAATATCGCTAATGCATTTATTAATTTCCGCCACATGAACGACTTTCGCGTCGTCAGCTGACTCTCCAAATTTACAATCAAATGCCCAGTAATCGGCATCTTCTGGGAGAGTTTTATTACGCTCACGTTTTAAATACTTCTTCACTTCGTGCTTAGCTGCATCAACCATGCGAGGGTATTTAATTTTCTCATGGTTAAGCGTGAATGTTTTCTTCATTATAGTCCTAATAACTTGGTTCAATGATAATGGCATAAAGCCATTTGGGCGCATTATAACAAGCACATAAAAAATTAGCTGTACTTTTTACTGATTTGCACCAATTTACCTATCTTTGTAAGTGTAGCGTACAAGGCGAGTATGACAATTTCAATTAATTAAGCAGTTGCCAATTGCAAAGGCTGATGAATCGCCTCGTCCGTTAAGCTGTCATAAAACGCAGCTGCATCCATTTGCATACGCTCTGTGGGTGCGTTTTTATCGTAATAGCGTTTTCTGACTGCTGGCTCACAGTTATCGATGACTTCTAACGGCACATGATTTTTATCATCGCGGATAGCAAGCGGCTCAGGACTGAGACAATTACGTAGGCGAATATCTGACAAGCCACCTTCTAAAAGTCGCAGCCCATTATTCTGCCCGATTAACATATCATATTGTTCAGGCGCTAATGGTTGTTTTGGGCCTGCCCCTAACTCATTTCTGAGTACGTGTTCTGAACTCTGAGTATCGGTTAATTCTGTTTTCGGTAAATGAAACTGGCTAAAATCAAGCGCATCATGAGACAGCATCGCCAATAATAAGGCAAACTCACCTTGGCGGTGTTCATGAACACTTTTGTTAAGACGATTATCAAGTTGACTCTCGTTGAGCAACAAACCATCAATTTGCATAGACTTTGGCCGAATAGTTTCAAGATTAACCAGTTATCGGCATTAATCTATTTTTCTTTAGTTTTTTTCTTTACTTAAAGAGCCAGTTTGCTATTATCAGCGCCGTTGCATTGGAGGGGTTCCCGAGCGGCCAAAGGGATCAGACTGTAAATCTGACGGCTCAGCCTTCGCTGGTTCGAATCCAGCTCCCTCCACCACTTTTCTACGCTCAGTTAAGTGGGGCCAAATGCAATAAAAATTAGTGTGGAGGGGTTCCCGAGCGGCCAAAGGGATCAGACTGTAAATCTGACGGCTCAGCCTTCGCTGGTTCGAATCCAGCTCCCTCCACCACTTTCCTTCTCTGCTAATTCACTATTCTATTTTTCATATTATTATTTACTTCTCTTTTCCTAAATCGTTAAACTAAAAATACAGCTATTTTCAATTGAATTATCCTTTTGTTATACCATTACGCTTAATTATGTGGTCTATTTTGAGGCAATAAAACCGCGTTGATAACAAGGCAAAAATTTAGTTATTTAGTTATTTAGTTGTTCTCGGCAATTGCTCCTGCATTGCTCTACCTCCTGCATCCATGCAGTCGTAAATCAGACATTTTTAACGCAGGTAGCGACTGGTTTAATCACTCAAAATGATTAAGTATTTTTGCGGATTAGTATTAGAGCCAGCGTAAAAATGGACCATTCACTTTCAGCCAATTGCTTGCTTTTTTATGTTCGGGATAAAACTCACTCACCCGTTGCCAAAATGCCGCACTGTGATCCATATGCTTTAAATGCGCAAGTTCATGAACAACAACATAATCAATAACCCATAGGGGCGCACTGGCTAAGTGCAAATTAAAGGTTAACTCTCTTTGGCGATTACAACTGCCCCATCGACGCTTGTAATGTTGAATTTTAAGACGTGTTGGTAACGCTTCTCTCATTTGAATACAGTAGTTTTGTATACGCATCTCAAGGTAGGTTTCTAACTTGTCATGTAAAAACTCTTCCATCAATGCAAGATACTTTGCGTCTGTGAGTTTAACGCGCGGTGAAATAGCAAGGGTTAATTCATGAGTATCAGTGTCTTGATACCATTGGCTGCAATTTTCTTGCTTAAATACAAGGGGAATTACCTGATCAAATAGCTTGATTTGCGAATTTTTAATGGGAAATTGACACTGCTCAGCGTGTAATGATTGTTTAGTAACTTGCTCTGCAACCCAATGCTGCTTTGTTTTTAACCACGCTTCAATATCTTTACGCGGGACAAAGTGAGGTGCATACACAGTCAACTGCTGCTCGGCGACTTTAATCGCGACAGTTTTTCTACGTTTACTGCGTTTTAACGTGTACTCAAACAAAATAAGCCAATGTAATTAATAAAATCTTTGTATTATATTTTACCCCGTAAAATACCTGCTAATCTATAAAGATGACTCATAAATAAGTTTTTATTCTTATGCCTGATAAACCGTGTTGTAGCTACATTTCACCAACAGGTAACACGTGTCAAGAAACCGATATGGGTTCTGGGTATTGCTTTTGGCATGACAATAAATTTGATAAATCAGGCTTAGAGCTGACTCAAAAACTTGAACGATATGCGAAAAAGGGCGGGTTACTTCAGGGTCTGCAATTACAACGTGCAAATTTAGTGGGTCTAAATTTAATAAAGAAAGATGATGAAGAAGGTTATGATCTTTCTTACTGCAATTTTTATCGAGCCAATTTGTCGGGGGCACATCTTTTCAACAATAAAATTGCCAATGCATCCTTAATGAAAGCGAACCTTCATAGCGCCAGCTTACACTACTGCGATTTACGAAATACCAACCTACTTGGGGTTAAACTCAGTGATAGCCGCATTGATAATATCGATTTAGGCGAACAATTACTGCAAGAAGCCGAGGCGTTTAAAGCTCGTCGAAATAGGCAATACTCGACTGCACGCGACTTATTTGAACAATCCGAAGAAATATACAGAAATTTACGTAAAGCGTCTGAAGACCAAGGGCTTTTCGAGCTCGCGGGTAACTTTACCTATAAAGAATTAAGAATGCGCCACGCACAGTACCCGAAAGGATCAACGAAACAAATTACTTCCAGCTTTATTGACATGTTATGTGGTTATGGTGAAAAACCTGAAAATGTCATTCGCTTTAGTCTGTCTCTTATCGTTTGTTGCGCAATATGTTACTTTTTATTTGGTGTCAGCTATCAAGATTCATTGCTTAGATTTAGTTTTGATAATTCGTTCGATGATAACGTATCAGCACTTTTAAACAGCATTTACTTTAGCGTTGTTACTTTTACAACGCTAGGCTATGGCGATATAACCCCCATTGGATTATCAAGGCTCATAGCAGCGATTGAAGCATTTTGTGGCAGCTTTTCGCTAGCGCTGTTTGTGGTGGTGTTTGTAAAGCGTATGACACGTTAATGGATTATGTGAGAACCTTGATGCTTTTTAGCCTCGTACATTTTCCGATCAGCACGATTTATAAGCTCCTCAGCACCGACGGTGCTGTCTAAAGGCGCTGAAATAATGCCAAAGCTCAAATGTAATGCGGGGTATTTTGCTTCAAAAGCAACGATCAGCTTATTACATATCGCAATGGTGTTTTCTACGTCGCAATCTGGCATGATCAGGCAAAATTCATCTCCCCCATAACGACAGGCAATGTCTATTTCTCTTGTATTCTTTTTAAGATATTTCCCGATGAATTTTAATACCTCGTCACCTTTCAAATGCCCTTGTGTGTCATTCACTGATTTAAAGTTGTCTAAATCAAAATATACAATAGTCAAAGGTAGCTTCTGACGGCGCGCTCTTGCTAATTCTCGCTGAAACAACTCTTGCATTTCTCGGCGATTATACAAATTTGTGAGGGGGTCTAGTTTGGCAAGTTTTTCAAGTTCATGTGTACGCTGCGCTACTTTCTCTTCAAGCCCTTTCGCATACACTTCTGTTCTTCGTTTCGCATTTTCTATTTCGCCAACAAGACTCGCAATGTACGTATCAAACACTAATGTTGTATCAAAATAAATAAGCTTATCAATAATGGTTAATGTTTGATTTAGCTCTGCATGGTCTTTTATGGTGTTTCTTAACACATCAAAAATGAGCTCTTTAAGGGTACATACCGCCGATAAATACAGTTTGGGCTCTACCCCAATTCGCTTATGTACCATGCCAATACGTAGCCGATTATTAACGTAATCATTTTCATAACAGCCACAAAATAAATCTATAATGTATTGTCTTTGTGCATCTCTTAAACGTGTCAGTGTGTCAGCATCTCCAATAAGTAATGAAATTTCATCGACTTCTGTTTGCTTTTTATAGAACTCATCAACCATTTTCTCAATCGCCGACTCGATAAGTGGTTTATAGTTAATGAGTGATGCTAAGCATTGTGAAGAGAGCCCTAATAAATTCATTCTATGCTGAATTTCAACA
Source organism: Pseudoalteromonas sp. JSTW (assembly GCF_013423925.1). Taxonomy (NCBI): domain Bacteria; kingdom Pseudomonadati; phylum Pseudomonadota; class Gammaproteobacteria; order Alteromonadales; family Pseudoalteromonadaceae; genus Pseudoalteromonas; species Pseudoalteromonas sp. JSTW. The sequence continues at coordinate 1,369,911 of NZ_CP058972.1, read as the reverse complement.
TCATTTATTTGCATTTGCTCGACGAGTGTCTGCTCAGTCCTGCGCATGGGTAGTCTCACACTTAAGTATTTTCTAATTAAATATAGCTAATGAAACAAATCCTACTTAGTCTGTCATATCTTTTTTCTCTAAATCTGGCGCAAATTGTATTAGACTGACATTACTTGCAGTCTGAACGAATTATTATGCTCGCGAAATTTTTTATTACCGATCAAAATCCAAGCTTAATCATAAGTGGGGTGTACAATCCTAGTTTAGTTGTCCTTTCGATTGCTACCGCTATTTTTGCTGCATATTTCTCATTGCATATTATTGATTTAGCCAATAAAACCCGCTTTGAATCATACAGAAAACTAGGCAATGCAACCGGCTCTCTAGTCTTGTCTGGCGGAATTTGGAGTATGCACTTTATTGGTATGCTTGCATTTTCTTTATGCACAACCATTAACTATGATCCTGCTCTGACATTTTTTTCGTTTATTCCTGCTTTTTTAGCCTGCTACACAGGTATGTCACTAATACGCAGTAAAGACATTGCACATATTCCCGCAGGGTTAAAGTTACTCATGAGTTCTGTGTTAGTGGGCGCAGGTATTGGTACCATGCATTACACGGGTATGGCGGCAATGGAAATGAGCCCATTACTTCGTTATGACCCTATGTGGTTTGCTGCATCCATTTTTGTTGCCGTGTTTTTATCCTTTATTGGGCTGTATACTCGCTTTCATTTGAACGACCACTTTCAAAATTTAACCGCATTACAAAACCGGATTATTTGCGCCATTATTTTAGGTTTTGCTGTCGCCGGTATGCATTACATGGGCATGGCTGCAACGCGATTTGTCGCGACCTCCCCTTTTTTATCCGATAACACAGACAATACCAATCTTGTTTTTATTGCTGCCATGGTGTCATTTGCTACCGTGTTATTAACCGCTGTCGTTGCGATTATCAATGGTATGGTGCGCTATCGTATGCTGCTTGCTGATAAATCGGCAGAAGAATCACGACTCGATGCCATTTTAAGTACGGCAATCGATGGTATTGTGACAATTAATTGTCGCGGTATTATTTTAAGCTTTAATAAATCTGCAGAAAGTATCTTTGGCTGGAAACAAGAAGAAGTGCTCGGTCAGAACGTGAAAGTGTTGATGGATGACGACATTGCGGCTCAGCACGATGGTTATTTGCTAAACAGTGGCAACCACGCTCTTAAAAAAGTGATTGGCGTTAACCGCGACGTGTGTGCAAAACACAAGGAAGGTCATTTATTCCCTATTCGCTTAGGTCTTGGTGAAGTGAAACAACCCGATGCAGAAACGTTGTTTGTGGGCTTTATAACCGATTTAACCGAACAACGCGCATTACAACGCAGCCTAGAAGAAAAAGAACAGCAATATCGCACGTTAATGAATAACACGCCTGGCGCTGTATTTCGTTGTTTGCTCGATGACCATTGGAGCATGCTGTTCATTAGTCCCAATGTATTTGATCTAACGGGCTATACTGCCGAAGAATTTACGTCAAAAGCCATCAGTTTTGCTGACATTATAAATAAAGAAGACGAAGCGCATATTAATGAGATCATGACAAAAGCAATCTCTGAAAAAAATCAATATGCACTTGAGTATCGCGTACGCCATCGCAGCGGTAAGGTCGTTTGGGTATTAGATCAAGGTTCTATTAACAAAACGGATGATTCTGAAGTTCAGTGGGTTGATGGTGTATTAGTTGATATTACCGCACGCCATATCTATGAAGAATCATTAAAACACGCAAAACAAGAAGCTGAAGCCGCTGCACAAGCTAAACAGGCATTTATGGCAAATATGAGCCATGAAATTCGCACGCCCATGAATGCAATTATCGGGTTCAGCGATATTTTAATGGACAGCCCACTTAATAAAGAACAACAAAAGCACATCGTTACCGTAAATAATGCAGCACGCTCATTATTGCATCTTCTTAACGATGTTTTAGACTCGGCAAAATTAGAAAAAGGCAAACTCGATATTCATCACGAGCACTTTAACTTACAAGCCCTTCTCGATAACATCGTTTCTACCTTTTGGCTTGAAGCAAAGCGCAAAAACCTGTTATTAGATTTAAAAATTGCTGATGATGTCGCACCAATTTATATCGGTGATGACGCGCGTATTCGTCAAGTACTCAATAACTTAATTGGTAATGCGGTTAAGTTTACAGAATCAGGTTCTGTCACGATTAGTGTAAGTAAGACACAAAACAATCAGCTCTTTTTTGAGGTGCAAGACACTGGGATTGGCATTGCAAAACACCGCTTGAAAGCAATTTTCCAACCTTTTGAACAAGCCGATGGAACGATGACGCGTCGCTTTGGCGGCACAGGCTTAGGCACCACCATAAGCAAGCAATTGGTCGAGCTTATGGGAGGCACAATAAGTGCCGTGAGTAATGAAGGCGAAGGCAGTTGTTTTTTCTTTTCTCTTCCTTTGCAAGAAGGCGACATTAATAAAGTAGATAAACTCAGTAATAACCTACTTACATTACCACCTCTTCGTGTCTTAGTGGTTGATGATATTGAACAAAATGTCGAGCTATTAAACATATTACTCTCACAAGCTGGCCACACAGTGTATAAAGCAAAAAATGGGCTAGAGGCTATTGCTGAATTTAAACAACACAGCTTTGATATCATTTTAATGGATATCCACATGCCTGAATGCGATGGTATAACTGCTTGTAAAAAAATTCGTGAATTAGAGCAGCAACAACAATTAAAGAAAACACCTATCATCGCGTTGACCGCCAGCGTGCTTCAACAAGATAAGCTCACAGCTAAGCAAGCAGGTATGAATGGCTTTGCAAACAAACCCGTCGATATACAACAAGTTAATCATGAGATAGCGAAAGTGCTCGGTTTAGAAATTAAGCACATCACAGCTAAGCCTGATAACAAAGCAAAGCAACATATCAATTATGTTAAAGGTATCCAAATGTGGGGTAGCAAAGAAAAGCTTAATACTGAAATACGCTTATTTCTTGCTAATCATCAGCAGAGTATTCTACGTTTAAAAGAGTCAACACTTAATGCATCTGAACAAACGACACTGTTACACACGCTAAAAGGTGTGGCGGGCAATTTGACACTAACGAAATTACTGTATTTATTGTCGCAGGCCGAAAAAGAACAGGGTAAAGAAGACTTTTCTAAATTAATAACTGCGTGCTATCAAGAGTGGCAAGCACTGGCTACTTTACTCGATGAGCAAGAGCAGGTTAATACTGATAAAACACCTTCGCAAGCGGTATCGATAAGCGTATTTTTAAATCACATCGAGGCACTACAAAATCAAGCCGAGCATGCTGAAATAGATGATGAACTACTGAGTGATGTTCAAAACAATGCCCCTGTCGAGTATAAAGACGCAGTCGCAGAGATAGTTGGACATTTTGATAACTTTGACTTTGATGCAGCAAGTACTGCATTAGCCAATTTAAAGCACCGCATTGCAGCTGATTAAGGAGCAGTCATGAGTCAAATTACTGATCGAGCAAGAATTCTTGTCGTTGATGATGAGCCCGCAAATCTTAAGGTCATGCGTGAAGTTCTTGCAAATGACTATCGGTTATCATTTGCTAAATCGGGTGATTTAGCTCTGCAGCTCATTGAAAATGAACCTCCAAAACTAATTTTACTGGATGTCATGATGCCAGATATGAATGGCTTCGAGGTATGTAAAATTTTAAAAGCGAACCCTGAAACAGCTCATATTCCCGTGATATTTGTCACGGCACTGTCCCATGAACAAGATGAGTCCGAAGGCTTTTCACTTGGTGCTGTTGATTATATAACCAAACCCATCAGCCCTGCTATTGTGCGAGCCCGAGTGAAAACACATTTATCGCTAGTGCAGGCCGAGCAATTACAATTAGCCCATATTGATTTAATTAATCGCTTAGGCCGAGCGGCAGAATATAAAGACACAGATACAGGTGAGCATATCGCCCGTATGAGTCGCTACAGTAAAGTACTCGCGTTAGCTTATGGCATGACTGAATACCAAGCTGAACAGTTGAAACAAGCCGCCCCTATGCATGATGTTGGCAAAATAGGCATACCCGATTCAGTACTTTTAAAACCCGGCCGTTTAGATGCCAACGAGTTTGAGCATATGAAGCAACATGCTGTCATTGGTGCAAAAATACTCGAAAATTCAAGCTCTCCCCTATTACAGCTCGCTCATAAGCTTGCACTGGAGCATCATGAAAAGTGGGATGGTACGGGTTACCCTCTTGGTTTAAAAGGAGAAGAGATCAGCATTGAAGGTCGTATCGTCAGTATTGCTGATGTATTTGATGCACTCACCTCTGTGCGCCCATACAAAGATGCGTGGCCAGTTGAAAAAGCAGTAGAGCTGCTACAAGCCGAATCAGGCAAACACTTTGATCCCCAACTCGTCGATTTATTCATTGGCCAAATCGACGCAATTATCGAGATTAAAAATACTTACTCTCGCTAGTTTATACCCATTTAAAGGGGCCTTACTTAAGCCCCTTTTTAATTTGCTCATAATCATGAGAGGTAATTTCATGACTGTTGCCAGCACAGTCTTTAAAATACATAGAATAAGTCACGCCATGGTCGGCAATCACCGTTTTTATATTAAATTGAGCTAAATGCTCAAGCCACGCTAAAAATTGCGCTGCGTTTACACTAAAAGCGATCCCTTTACTATTGCCGGGCGCTTCAAATAATGCGAGACGGATTGTTTTTGCCTGATCTTCAAGGGTTAATGGACCTTTACCTTCATCCCAAAAAGCAAGCTCAGGAACCACAGAAAAACCTAACACATCACGGTACCATGTCACTGCCCGCGCCAAATCATCAACATTTAAATGGCAGTGATCAACCCCGTTTAATAAAGGTACACCCATGGTTACTCACCAACCTCAGATTTAAGTTGCTCTAGAAAGGCCAACATATACTCTGTTCGTCTTTTTGCTTCATCTTTCGCCGAAGGTGTATTCATACTTTGGGCGATATGTAATAGTTTAATAAAAAAGTGATCAAGCGTGTATTTAGTGTCATCAGGCTCACGATGTAAACAGAATGGATCGTCTTTATGGTAAAGATAACGCCCTATCGAGCCACCCACTTTCATGCAGCGACTTACCCCAATAGCCCCTAATGCATCCATTCGATCAGCGTCTTGGACTATTTGTGCTTCAACACTTTGTACTGCGATGTTAGCGCTAAAACTATGTGCAACAATGGCGTGATGAATTGCGGCAAAGTATTGCTCAGGGTAATTAATGGATGATAAAAAACTCAACGCTTTGTCTGCAGCCATTGTTGACGCTTTCGCTCTATTAGGGTGGTTTTTAGCAACCGCAACGCAATCATGTAACCAGGCTGCGGGTAACACGACTGCCATATTAGCCTCTTCTGCAGTGCACAGCTGTTTTGCAACCCTCACCACTCGCTCAATGTGGCTAATGTCGTGTGCCACATCGGCATGAAGTAAAGATAAAATAAAATCTCGACACTGGGTTTCAAGTTCTGCAAAGTCTATTTTTGACTGCATAAAGCGGCTGTTACCATTAACTGATTGAAATTATGCTTACTTTAACGTGGTTACTGGATTTGTTCAAAACATTCATTGTATGTTTGCCAGTGCTTCATTAAACTATGCCCCCTTTTGTTTGACGCGAGAATCCCTATGTCATCTGCTATTTACCTACAAGCTGGACGAGAAAAATCATTAAAAAGAAAACACCCTTGGGTGTTCTCTAAAGCCATTAAAAAAGTAAAAGGTAAACCAGGACTAGGTGATACGGTTACTATTTATGATAATGACGGTAAGTTTCTCGCCATTGCAGCTTACAGCCCAGAGTCACAAATACGCGCACGTGTATGGAGCTTTGACCAAAACGAAGTGATTGATCAAGCATTCTTCGAAAAGCGTCTTCGCCGTGCGTACGATGCACGCCAGCAAGTGATCAGCGAGGGAGGCTTAACAGGCTTTCGTTTAAGTGCTGCGGAGTCTGATTACTTACCGGGTATCACAATCGACAAGTTTGATAACGTATTAGTATGTCAGTTACTCAGTGCAGGTGCAGAGCGCCACAAGGGCGAAATAGTCGCGGCATTAATGGCTATTTTTCCTGGCTGCGATATCTACGAGCGCTCTGATGTCGACGTGCGAACAAAGGAAGGGTTAGATCCAATCAAAGGTGTTCTGTGGGGTAATGCACCGACAGAGCCCGTATTAATTGAAGAAAACGGCCTAAAGCTAGAAGTCGATATTATAGAAGGTCATAAAACAGGCTTTTATTTAGACCAACGTGATAGTCGTGCGGCTCTAGAACGCTTCTCTAAAGATAAAACAGTGCTTAACTGCTTTAGTTATACTGGCACATTTTCGCTGTACGCATTACGTGGCGGCTGTCAGCATGTAACCAATGTGGATGTTTCGCAACCTGCGCTCGATACCGCCAGACGCAATGTGGAGCACAACAACCTAGATTTGAATAAAGTCGATTTTGTTAAGCAAGACGTCTTTAAGTTACTGCGTCAATACCGTGATGAAGGCAAGCTGTTTGATACCATCGTGATGGACCCGCCTAAATTTGCAGACAATAAAGCACAGCTGACCGGCGCATGTCGCGGCTATAAAGATATTAATATGATTGCGATGCAAATACTAAAGCCCGGTGGCACCTTATTAACGTTCTCGTGCTCTGGCTTAATGGAACAAAACTTATTTCAAAAAGTGGTTGCCGATGCAGCGCTAGATGCAGGTAAAGATTTACTGATTATGGAACGATTAAACCAAGCTGCCGACCACCCTATTGCTGGCAGCTACCCCGAAGGTTTTTACCTAAAAGGCCTTATCTGTAAAGTGTACTAAAACAGCTAAAACCTAGTTAAAGTGAACAATTTCAAGTCCTGCACTCAAGGAGCCATCTTGCTCCTTGGTTGCTCTAATAACTTTAACTGTTGCATCAAACGAGGTGATTGCTGTGCTCGTAGAGGCAATCACCACTCGGTAAACACTGCCAATTTCTAATACTTCATCACAACATATTGCTAAGCCTGTTGCACTTAAATCAGTGCATGTAACGACTATTTCGGTGTGACTATTTTCGCCCTCTAAAGGTATTAACTTTGCAGGGGTATGAATTTGCATGCGGCGAAAATCGCGCTTTTCCTCATGAAACATGACGCCTCCTTACACAAGTGCTTTTATTTTTTCTATGAGTGTTTTAACAGAAAATGGTTTCACTACATAGGCGTCACATCCAGCATCAAATCCTGCTTTTTGCTCAAGTTCAGATTCTAAGCCAGATACCATAACAACGGGGATATTTTCTGTTTCTGGGGTGTTTTTTAATAACCGACACGTGTCATAACCATCAAGACCAGGCATACACACATCTAATAAAATGGCATTGGGAGGGTTTGCAATAGCCGATGCCAAACACGATGTTCCTGAATCCGCATAGCTTAACGAAAACTCATTGCTTAAGGTTGCTTTGAGCATTTCGAAGTTAAAATATTCATCATCAACAACCAAAATTTCTGGTCTTACTCGACGTGAAGTGTCTGCTGGAACTGCAATCGGTTTATCCTTTTCTATGCCCACATAATCTCCTTTTAGCATTTGTGTTACTAATTCAAGCGCAATGAATTCTCTGTTTCATTGCGCATACCTTTACTGAATTATAACTCACATTCTTTGATTGCGTTTAAAACACGCTTTGCAGATACAGGATAAGGTGTCCCTAGTGTTTGTGCAAATAAAGAAACACGTAATTCCTGCTGCATCCAAAAAATAGACCTGATTTCATCAGGTACGGGCATTCCTTTGGGAATTTTATTCGCCAGTTTTTGATACTGTTCAGCCACTTTTTCTAGTTCAAGTACACATAAACGATCTCGATTAGGATCAACAGGGAGTTTTTCTAGACGACGTTCAATCGCTTTTAAATAACGAATTAAATCCGCCATTTTTGCCGCGCCGTGCTGACTTACAAACCCTTTAAAAACGAGGCTTTGTAATTGTGATTTAATATCACCATGAGCAGTGATCATGGTTAAATCTACGCGCCCTTTCATACGCTTATTAAGACTGTGAGCAATGCTGAGCACTTGCTCAACTTGCGTTGCTATGTCGACCACCGTATCGCCCAACTCACCACGAATTTGCTCTTTAGCCTGCTCAAATGCTTGCTGAGTACGAATGTTGCCGTACTTTATCAATAAACTATCAACACCTGCAGCAATACAATCATCAATCAAATCATTCACTTTACCAAAGGGGTTAAAATACAACCCAAGCTTAGATTTATTAGGTAAATTTTGCTGCAAATACTTAATCGGTGACGGTACATTTAAAAGCACTAAACGACGTAAGCCCTGTTGGTGCGCCTGCTGTGCTTTTTGTTCGTTATCAAATAACTCAACCGCAGCGGAGTCTTTTTTATCGACTAAAGCTGGAAACGCTTTTATTTCATACTGACCTTGCTTTTTAACATAGGAAGCTGGTAACTCACCAAAGCTCCACTGTGTTAAGTCGGCTTTTTCTATGCCTTTATCAGCCACTTTTGATAAGGTATCGGTGACTTTGCCCTGAAGCTGAGCTTTCAGCTTAGCCAAATTTAGACCTCGAGCAAGTAACTTATCGTGCTCATCGCGAACTTCAAACTGCAAACGCAAATGAGGGGCCAACGTTGAGTAATCCCAAGCGTCTGGCTCAACACGTACCCCTGTCATACGCAGCAAACGAGTGCTTATGGCGTCAATTAAATTGCCTTGCATAGGCTCAATTGCCGCTAATACAGCATCGGCGTAGTTCGGAGCTGGAACAAAATTACGGCGTAGTGTTTTTGGTAATGACTTAATTAATGCGCAAATCAACTCATGCCTAAACGCAGGAATATGCCAATCAAAGCCGGTTTCTTGTACTTGATTAAGTAATGCAACCGGAATTTGAACCGCAACACCATCAACAGCTTGCCCTGGATCAAAATGGTACGTCAGCGGCAAGAGTAAGTTTTCTTGTTGCCATGTATCTGGGTAATCAAATTCGGTGACATGATCAGCACCATGCTGCATTAACGCTTCACGTGACATGTGCAAAAAGCGTTTATCTTTTTGTTTTTGTTGCTTCCACCAGGCGTTAAATGCCGCACGATTGTTGATATCAGCAGGAATTTTTTTGTCGTAAAACTCATACAGTGTTTGCTCATCCACTAAGATATCGCGACGACGAGACTTATTCTCAAGCACTTGAATATCATCAATAAGCTCTTGGTTATACTGTAAAAAGCCTTCATTCTGACCAAGCTCTTGTTCTACCAAAGCGCCACGAATAAACAACTCTCGGCTCACTTTAGGATCAATTTTGCTGTATACACAACGACGCTTATTAACAATAAGCAGGCCGTATAAAGTTTGCTGCTCGAAGGCGATAACAGCACCCGGTTTCTTCTCCCAATGAGGCTCGCTGTAGCTGCGTTTCACTAAATGTTGAGCAAAACCTTCAACCCATTTAAGGTCGATACGGGCATTTATACGAGCGTAGAGTTTACTTGTCTCCACCAGCTCCGCAGCCATAATCCACTTAGGGCTCTTTTTAAATAATCCTGAGCCCGGAAAAATATGGAACTGACTATTACGTGCGCCTTTGTAAATTTGTTTTTCGTCTTTAAAACCAATGTGGCTCAACATACCGCTTAAGAGTGACTGATGAATTCGGTCGCTGTCGGCAACGTTAGTTGTTGCTTTCATGCCCATTTCATTACACACAGTCGACAGTTGATAAACGATATCTTGCCATTCTCGAATACGCATATAAGCTAAAAAGTCTTTTTGACACAGCTTTCTAAACTGACTATTGCTTAACTCACTTTGTTGCTCTTCAAGATAATTCCACAGATTTAAAAATGCGATAAAGTCTGAATCTGGATCATCAAATCGGCCATGTTTTTCATCAGCTGCCCCCCGCTTTTCTTGGGGTCGCTCACGGGGGTCTTGAATCGAAAGCGCAGCAACAATAATAATGACTTCACGCAATGCCCCAAGGCTGTCTGCGGTTAGCACCATTTTGGCTAAACGCGGGTCGACGGGTAAACGACTTAAACTACGTCCTGATTTAGTCAGCTCAGTTTGCTTATGGCGCTTAGCAGGTTTAACCGCCTCAAGCTCTTCGAGTAACGTTAAACCATCATTGATGTTACGACTGTCTGGCGCTTGTACAAACGGAAATTGTTGCATATCGCCCAGTCCAAGGCCTAGCATCTGCAAGATAACCGACGCTAAGTTAGTACGTAGAATTTCAGGGTCAGTAAATTCTGGACGCGAATTAAAATCATCTTCGCTGTATAAACGAATACAAATACCCGCTTCGATACGACCACAACGGCCTTTACGCTGATTGGCACTGGCTTGTGAAATTGGCTCTATTGGTAAGCGTTGTACTTTAGTACGGTAGCTGTAACGGCTAATTCGCGCGGTGCCTGGGTCAATAACATACCGAATGCCGGGCACGGTTAACGAGGTTTCTGCCACATTTGTGGCTAAAATGATGTGGCGACGTGAATGCGGTGCAAAAATACGATTTTGTTCTGCATTCGATAAACGCGAATAGAGTGGCAGGATATCTGCGCCTTTTAAGTTGCGTTTAGAAAGCGCATCGGCAGTGTCGCGTATTTCACGCTCACCATTCATAAAGATAAGAATGTCACCGGGTCCTTCGTCACACAGCTCGTCAACGGCATCAAAAATACCTTGCAGTTGGTCACCATCGGCTTCCATCTCTTCTTTATTAATCTCTGTAGTTGGGCGATAACGTACTTCTACAGGGAAAGTGCGTCCTGACACTTCAATAATCGGGGCGTCATCAAAATGCTGAGAAAATCGCTCTGGATCGATGGTTGCTGAGGTAATAATGACTTTTAGATCGGGGCGTTTTGGCAATAAGTTCTTTAAATAGCCCAAAATAAAATCGATATTTAGGCTACGCTCATGGGCTTCATCGATAATAATCGTATCATATTGATTTAAAAAGCGGTCTTGCTGAATTTCAGCCAGCAAAATACCATCGGTCATCAATTTTATATAACTGTTATCTGAGACCTGATCACTAAAACGAATTTTAAAACCGACTTGCTGACCAAGCTCACATTGCATCTCTTCAGCAATACGGTTAGCAACGCTGCGAGCTGCCAAACGCCTTGGTTGAGTATGCCCTATGTAGCCCTCTACCCCACGACCAAGCTCTAAGCACATTTTTGGAATTTGTGTTGTTTTACCCGAGCCAGTTTCACCTGCAATGATCACCACTTGGTTGTTGGCAATCGCCTGCTTAATATCCTCTTTCTTTTGGCTAACAGGAAGTTGCTCTGGATAGGTTACTGTTGGTAATGCCGCTATACGTTGAACACGCAATTGCTGTGAGCGAGCAATATCATCCGCGATTTTTTGCGCTATGTTCGCTTGCTTTGTTTCATCGTTTATTTTTTTGATGCCATGCAGGCGTTTTTTGAGGATGAATTGATCTTTGCGTAAGCATGTTTTTAATTCGCCGAACAGCGGACCTAGGTTAACCACCCGATACCCTTATAGTTATTTGCCAATAGGGCAACCATTGTATCAAATAATCTATTGGGTGGTCATGGCTTATTTATGCCAATTCGCTCAATTAAATGAACAGTTTTGAGGCAATCAAACCGAGTTGATAACAAGGCAAAAATGTCGTTATTGGGGTGTTCTCGGCATTTGCTCCTGCATTGCTCTACCTCCTGCATCCAGGCAGTCGTAAATCCGACACTTTTAACACAGGTAGCGACAGGTTTAATCCCTCAAAATGATTAAGTATTACTGCGACTTGGCATTATTCGCTCGGTTGGAATAGGCATGGCACATACGTCGATGTAATGTGGGCTTTCAACGAACCAATCTTCTACTCGATTTTTGCGCGCATCGATTAACTGTTTAAAAGCTGTTGAATCTGTTTTCATTACTTTAAACTGGCTTGTATCAGTGTCTGTAATATCAGCCAGAACTTGCATATCTGTAATAGGATTAAATACCGCACCTTCAATGGGCTTTCGCATTAATTGGTTAAAGTGCTCCATCCCCTCTAATACACGCCCAAACACTGTAATATTTCGGTCTAGGTAGCGCTGTGCATTACCTATAGTGACATAAAATTCTGTGCCACCACTGTTAATATCGTTATCACGAGCCATTGCAAAGATACCGGGGCAATGCACTTGCCATGTTTGTGTTTGACTTTCATTTTGCGCAACCGCGAACCCATTTAGAAAGCCCGTTTTTACTGCGTAACCATCTGGGCCTTTTAATTCAGTGATCGCCAGTGGTGTATCCGTTTTTAAGTAAAATTCAGCAGGCAGCGCTTTTTTCGCCTTTTTAACCGACTTTGTTTCATTCGCGTCACCACCTTGCGCGACAAAACCTTCAACAAAGCGATAAACACTCAGCCCTTGATAAAAACCTTCTTGGGCGAGTAGTCGCATATTATTGGCGTGCAAAGGCGCCAAGCCATCATTGAGCTCAATATACGCGGCACCCGTCGGGAGAGTAAGTTTAAGAACGTTGTTTGGTTGCACAATGCGCCATTGAGACTCATCTGCGGTTTCAATAATTTCAGCTGCTGAGCGTTTTTCAACGTTATCAGCAGCGTGAATAGGCCCTGTTAAAAATGCAGCAACGCATACCGTTAATAGACTAAATTTCATTATTATTATCTTTTAAGTAATTGACAACTCAGCCTATTAACTTCTTAACAATTAAGCAAGTAAAAATACCCCAACGCACTGTGATACCATTCGCTTAATTAAGTGCTCTATGTTGAGGCAATATAACCTCGTTGATAACAATACAAAAATGTCGTTATTGAGGTGTTCACTGCAATTGCTCCTGCATTGCTCTACCTCCTGCATCCATGCAGTCGTAAATCAGACATTTTTAACACAGGCAGCGACAGGTTTAGTCCCTCAACATGATTAAGTCTTATTGCGGATTGATATGGTTATTAATCCCAATCAAACTTATACAGAATATCAACAGTGCGATTAAGACCGCTGGTCACTTCAATATACAGTTGTGATAAGAGTTGATAGCGCACTGCCACCTCACTCAATGAATCAAAAATCCCCACGCTGTATTTCACTTGAATACCGGGCGTAACATAGCCTGATATTTCAACTTTAGTATCATCGCCACTGCCTGTAGAACTCAAGCTAACATCCGATAAACCAAAGCTTTCGCCAATTTTAGATACCACACCTTCACTGCGGTTAACACCTTGCGCTAATAATAGTTGCGTCAACATTGCATCGGTTGAGCTGTCCCCTTCGTCAAGTGGCTGACCATTCAATAAGTAAGCCAATGCTTGTGCTTGATCCATTGCCGGCTCTGAGAACACTTTTAACGATGGCTGTTCCACATTCCCGGTTAAAGTAATACCCGCAACCACACCATTTGCGGTGTTATCAGGGTTGCGAATAGCTTTAATATTTAAATACGGTTTATCTATAGAGCCACTAAAGCCGACTTGACCTGTCCTTATTTGTAAATCTTGGCCAAAAGCGCGGTAGGTTCCTTCAACAAGGTTTAATTCTCCGGTGGCAATCATCGGTGTCGTTTGGTCCATGTTGATATTAATATCCCCTTCGACTTTTGACTGTAATCCAAATGAATCAATACGCACGTCTCTTTCAACCAGTACCTTTAAGTTGATAGCGTAATCGAAAGGAACTTTTTCAGCTTGTTGTTGTTCAATATCCACAATGACTTCATCATCACTGACTTGCACAGCTCCCTCGGGTAGCTCTTCAATGGCAATCCGCCCCCACGGAACAACAACCTGCCCTTCAAGGTTAAAGGCATTATTTTTTAATGACATAGTGAGCTCAGGCGACACTTTAAAGGTGACATCTTGTTGCGCACGTACAAAGAACTCATTGCCTTGCAATTGTAAATTTACATCGGGTAAATCTGCATGCCAATCAACACCCCCAGATAACTTTAGCGCTCCCCCTTCACTGTCTTTTAGCTCACCAGTCACTGTCGCACTTTGGTTATTAAAAGCGATATTCACCTGTGAGTTTTGCAATGAAACAGGAAGCGTTGCTCCTTCTAAGTTGATGCTGTCAACATTAAGCTCGCCATTAATGAGTGGCTCTTTTAATGAACCAGCCAAGGCCAGCTGACCCTTAATATCACCATTTAGCTGCTCTAACGTGCCAATAAAAGGCTGTATATTCGTGAGTAGAATTTTTTCAATAACCAGATCACCCGAGAGTAATTGCTGGTTTTGAATATCCTCTACATTAATTTGTGAGGTTACTTTTCCAAGTACTGATGAGTCGAGTGTCGCTTCAAGCTTCGCCTTTTCTGCATCACTTATCGCAGACAGGCTGAAGACCTCAATCGGTAGCTTATAAACTGTCGCACCATCGATTAGTGATGCAGCTAGTTCTTGCGTATTAATGTTAGCTCGCAGAGTTTTTAGCTCTGCGTTATGCCAGTTGGCAACAAACTCACCTTGCGCTAAGCCGGTTAAATCGAGATTATCAGGTAAGAAATGTTTAAACTCTGGTATCGATAACGCCCCAAGTTGCGCATTAAGTTGACCCAATTGCTTTGTTTGCTGCAAGGTGTTTACACACAACTGAGACTTTTCACTTTGCCAACAGTGTGCCGAGACATTAAAGTCTTGCGTCTGCGTATTTACACTAACATTAATGGCTTTATCTGTTCCAAAACGAACTTTATTATCGGTAACAAGTATTTGACTTAACGCCCCTTGCCACGTGTTCTTTGTGAACTTTCCATCTAAATCAAACGACACTTTACCTTGATCAGCATCCAGTAAAAATACGACATGGTGATCCGTTTTGTCACCTGAGGCATTAAGTTCAATCTGATTAATTTTGTGCTCAGCAAAACTAGCTGAATCCAAAATAAGCGATATCTCTGTTTGCCAGTCCGCAGCATAATCAAACTGCCCGTTTAACGCTAAACCCTCAACTTGGATATCCTGATAACTTAAAGTATTGAGGAGCAAGTTCACATTGGCTGTCGGTTCAAGGCGTGCTCCGCGCAATTTAAGGTCTGCACTTCCTTTCCCCTGCAAAGGAAGCACACTTTGTTCACTTGCATCAAGGCGGATTTTACCGTCAACAAGCCATGTATCATCGACTTGACCCGATAGTGTAATTTCGTTATTTCCACTTTTAAGCTCAAGCTTATCAAAACTCGCGTGAAGGCTGCTGTCGAGTTTAAAGTCAGAGGCGACGTTCACAGGGATATCATTTACTGTGCCATCAATCACTGTGTTTGCTAAGATTAGCTGCCAATCCTCGTCTTTTAGAGTGAAGGAGCCATTAAACTTGCCAGATAAATTACTGCTTACGGCATCCGTTAAGTACTGAGCTTTTAAATCGCTTAACGTGCCTGAAAACTGACTTGTCACGCCCTCAGACCAATCTGCTGATGCGTTAACCGTAGCTTGGCTGTCGTTAGCACTGAGCTTTAGTTGATCAATTTTGACTCGTGTAAGGCCTCCATTTGCCTGCATTTCAGTTAACATCGCAGGGTATGCACCTAGCCGACTTGTTAAATTCACATTAATGGCGTAATCATCCGCATCGCCTTGCATACTGATAGCAAGGTCAGATAAACGTAATTGCGCAGCTTCTGTGTCTAACAGCCACGTATCAATGCCACCTTTTAGGCTAAACGGGTAATTCGTTTGTTGTAGATTGACTTGACCACTCAGTGTAGCTGGGTATTGACCCTGCGTAGTGAGGTTTAAGTTTAAATCCCCTAAACGCCCATTTAAGCCAAGAGTTGCTTGGTGCTGAGAATTAACCACAGACAACGAGGCATCAACTTTATTATCACCCCTTAAAAGCGCATGAAACTGGGTATTCAACTGCCAGTCAATGTAACGTGCAGCCAATTTCTCGACGCTGATTTCACTCTCTTTCGCTATCGCTTCAAGTTCAATGTTGTTAATAACGTGCGCACTTTCAGCTGCAAAAGGAGTTATTGCAACTTTATCGACCTTAAATGCGTGCAATTGCATATTAATTGGTAAGGTAAAATCAAGTGATGGTAGAGCTGGCAGCTCATTCAGCGGCGCACTTTTTGGGGCTTCTTTTACTTCATGCAATGCAACTGCAATATCGGCGATAGTAAATGCGTGTACGTTGATATCAGATTGTGATGCATAGGCTGTCAGGTTTAATTTGCTCACCGTCACATCAGCACTTGCATGCTCCAAGGTAAAACGATTAACAGCAATGCGTTTAACCGTGACATTTATCGGTAACGTTATTTGCTCAGCCGTGGTGGGCTCACCGTCAGTCATTTCTGTATCGGTTGGTTGTGGGTTTTCTGCCAAAGAGGGGGGGGTATCAAGTTTTAAATCTATTGTTTGCGCACTTAAGTTGTCTACACAAACACCATCACACCCCCACCAGTACAAATCAATTTTTAGTTGTTTTGCTGAAAACTTGAGTCCTTGCTTATCGTACGAGATATCGAATGCATCATTGTACAAAAAACGCCCGCTCGGTAAATTTATCTTCAAGCCATCTACTAATTTATTAGCTGAATATGCAATAAAGTGATTTCCTGGCGCGGTGAATAATAAACAAAAAAGTATGACGCCTACGCTGACTAATATGGCTGATAAAATCGTCGTCGTTTTTTTAAACTTGTTCATTAAATTTCAGGCCCTATGGTAATACTTAAACGGGTACTTTTACTCTCTTTTGTCAGCCCCCATGCATGATCAATGCGAACGGGTCCAACGGGCGTTAAGTAACGAAAACCAAAACCAGCACCAACTTCAACACGATCAGTAAAATCATTAGTCGCTGTACCACTGTCTACAAAGACGGCAGCTCGCCAATGTTCTGCAAATTGATAGTTATACTCAACAGTTCCAGTGGCTAGGTATTTCCCCCCAATAAGGCGACCTTTTTCATCTTCAGGAGAAATTGATTGATATGCAAAACCACGGACACTTTGGTCCCCCCCCGCATAGAAACGCAGTGAAAAAGGCACATTGTCAATATCATCCACTAACATGGCCCCCAAATTGGCACGTAAAAATATCATGTGACGATCAGCAACGGTTGTAAGCCAAGCGTTCTGCAATTGAAGTCGCAAAATATTTGTCGTTGAAAACATGTCTTTTAAACCAAATTCAGCAGATATAAGCCATTGATAACCCTCGTAAGGTGTTGTGCCACCTTCGGTGTTTTTTTTCGCATAACTAATGCCTGGCATCAGCATTTTAGAGCTTTGCTCTTCATCGCCAATTTGGTAGGTTTCTCTATCGCGTCTTAAAAAGGCAGTACGCACCCACTCATCATCAGTTAACCACTGGCGCTGCAGTTGGGCTGTTAAAATTTTACTGTATACATCATTTGTCAGCTTATCTTCGAGCTTATAACCGACTGAAAAACGCCATAAATCATCATTTGGATCATTTACCGGCACAGTATAACCTAACGATATGTCTTGTTGCTTTTCAGAGACATTCAGGTTGCTTTCGAGATAGTGTCCGTCTTGTGTAATCCACGGTTTAGACCATTTAAAACGCACTTTTGGGCCTAGGTCGGTACTAAATCCTCCCCCCACTTCGTAACTATTTGCAGGCTTGTGCAAAACATCGACATTCACTGGCACCTTGCCATCTTTTCGATTTGCTATGTCGGCATAGACTCGTACACTCGTAAAATAAGGGGTACTCGAGAGCGCTAGATTGTAGTCGGATACTTCTGTTGATTTGTAAGGTTGACCTGCCTTAAATTCAGCTAAAGATCGAATGTATTTTTCAGCTGGCGTTTGATTACCTATCGTTATTTCACCAAATTGATAACGAGGACCGGTATCAACATTGAAGGTAATTTTCGCACTGTTTTTCTTAAGAGATACAGCCAAGGTATGTGCATGCCATTTAGCATCAAAATACCCCAGCTCTAAAAGTTGACTTTCAATACGCTTCCTTGCCGCTTCATATTTAGCGTGATTTAAAAAATCACCCGGTTTTAAACTAATACCATCTACAGCAACCATAAACTCAGGATCCGCTTTACCGGCCCCGCTAATGGTAATATCGACGTCGGATATACGTGTCACTGGCCCACGCTCTATATCAACGATGATCAACTGCTCGGCGTTATCAAATTTTATTTTAACGACAGGCTTATAATACCCCAGTGCTTTTAAGCTCGCTTTTACTTGGCTTTTAGCATGACGCTGCAAGGCTTTAGACGTTTTTTCATCTACTAACGGTTTAATGTAAAGCGCGACGTTTTTTTCTAGGTCGCCATTGACCCCTTGAATTTTATAATCTTTGATGATCGTTTCAGCACTAAATGCATTATTACTCAGTGAAAAAAATAAAATTAAAAAGACAAAAAAGAAATGCCGAATGTACAAAAAATATCCTTACTTTTTTGAAAGTGTCATAAATCAGATAAATACAAAATGATACTAGCACAGTGAAATAGCCACTGACATAATTGAAGTGTTAAAATTAGTGCGCGTTAACCAATTATTTTCGCTACAATAGCTAACAATTCCTAGATTTATAATGAATGAGCGATTAAATGCATTTCCCTGACGACGAAAATGGTCAATTATTAGCAGAAATTGCAGCGGCTGGTGTTGATTTAACCAGCATGCAAGTAATAGATTTCTATATTCTTTTTGAACAAAAACCTGAAGCAGAAAAGTTCGCAACGGCAATTGCAAGTGATGAACTAGCGCCTGCAACAGAGTTAGTAAAGTGTCCCGACACCGGGGTGTGGGAAGTCGTTACACGTGTTGAAATGGTCCCCGACCACACGCTATTAAGCCAAACTGAACAATACCTCGAGAGCATCGCAAATAGCCACAACGGCTATGGTGATGGTTGGGGTTTAATGGCTGACGAATAAACACGCGACATAACGCCTGCTTATGGCAGGCGTTGGTTACTTTAATTGATTGGCTTTTCTATAATTACCCTGATAATCAAATAGTTTCTGGGCAACTTTCCAACCATACTTTTTGTTCTTCCGGGCAATAACAAAATCTGGCGCGACCAATACATGTTGTTGTTCAATAACCTGTTCTGCCGTTTTCCAGGTAATCGGGGCACTATTCCCTTGAGCTCGCCGACCAAATTGCTTGTTAAAGATAAAACGGCCTGTGTCGTTACTAAGATTAAAAACTTCGTCGCAACTGGCACCATCCTCATCAAAATAGCTAATTTTCAACAGCCCATTTGCGATAAGTTGTGCCGATAAACCACTACAGCGAAGCACCAACGCATCTTTTAAATTAAGCGCCTCACGCAACTTATCATCGGGGTCTGTCATCATGGCTGAGCAAGCTTGGCATTGCCTCGCTGCTATATCATTTTGCTCACCGCACTGCTCACATTCTTTAAATCTAAAACGGTAGTCGCACTGTATTTGCGTGCCATCATCATCGTCTAGAAGACCTTGGCAGCGACGCCCAAAGTGCTCAATGACATTGCCTGCGGCATCTGTTTTTCCCCAAAAAATATTCGCAAAGCCACAACCAGGACACAGTACTTGCACAGGTTCGTTGTCACTCTGGGCTTTTTTACTGCCCACCTCTGGGTAAAATAGGTCAAAGCCATTGCCTGCGTAATCAATCACTAAGCACTCTTTTTTCCCCTCACTTAATCTAAGCCCCCTGCCAACAATTTGCTGATATAAACTGACTGACTCGGTTGGACGCAAAATGGCAATAAAATCGACATGCGGCGCATCAAATCCGGTGGTGAGTACAGACACATTGACCAAAAATTTCAACTTTTTCGCTTTAAATTGATTGATGATAGTGTCGCGCTCGTTGTTATCTGTATCACCAGTAATTAATGCGGTATTGTCAGTTGGCAAGTAGCCGACGATTTCTTTGGCATGCATGACTGTTGCCGCAAAAATCATGACGCCGTGCCGATGCTCACTGTAGTCAATAACCTGCTCAATAATCGCCTTCGTTGCGCGGGTATTATCTTTGAGGAGCGCATTCATATTTTCAGCACTATAGCGTCCAAATGAATCGCTGGGTAAAGATGAAAAATCATAATGGCTTATGGCTGCGTCTACTTCATGAGGCGGCGTTAAATAGCCATGTTTAATCATGTAACGAAGCGGTAACTCAAAAATACACTTTTTAAAGGGTGCGTCTTTATCTCCCCTTACAAAGCCATGATAATGATGATGATAAACCCACCCCATTCCCATACGAAAAGGAGTCGCGGTTAACCCCAATACTTTTAGCCGGGGGTTCTGTTTTTTAAGGCTGGATATCACTTGACCATACTGACTTTGATCATCCCCACTGACGCGATGACACTCATCAATAATGAGCAATGAATACGTATCACTAAGTTGCGCCGTATTGCGCGCTAGTGACTGCACACTTGCAAACGTAACCTGTTCTTTAAGCGATTTTTGTTTAAGCCCTGCAGAGAAGATACTCGCTTCAAAACCAAAGCTGATGTACTTTTGCGCGTTTTGCTCTACGAGCTCTTTAACATGCGCTAAGACTAAAATTTTCTGTTTAGCAATACGTGCTAATTCAGCAATCACTAAACTTTTGCCCGCGCCTGTTGGTAATACAATCAGTGCCGCCTCGTCCGATTGCTTAAAGTGGCTAACCGTTCGCTGTACGGCCTCTTGCTGATAAGGTCTAAGTACGTATTTCATTATTTTGTGCAGTAATAAAGACAAAAAAGGGAAGCATGTGCTTCCCTAAAAGTTCATATGGGTGAAATTAAGCGAGGTGCTTAGTTAAGTCAACACCTTGGAATGCTTTAGGGCGTTTACCACGGCCTGTCCATTCAATAATTTCACCATTGTATTCGATGCGGTATTTAGGTTTTACTTTCGTACGCTTATCTGTGCCTACTACATCTTGTAAATCTTCTAATGTAAGTCCTTTTTCTTTTAGCAGATCGAGTACTTCTTTTTTAGCTTCTTGCTGTTGAGTATATTTCTCGATAGCTGAATCAATTAACTGTTTTGCTTTTTCAAGTTCAGTTAAAGACGCAGATTTGACAAAAGATCGGATTTCTTTCATTTAAAGCTCTCTTAATTATAAAAGTTAAAGATACATATCAATACACAGCTTAGTATATGGTGAAAAAATAAAATAATCTAATTTAAGTTTATTATAACCATAACTTTATTTTTTCGATCACGTCGCTTAACTCTACAATTAATTCCCTGACTATTAATGTCTCTTTTTCTTGATTAAAGCGATTTTCAGTACTCACTATAAGTTTTGATAATGGCGGGTATTGCAACATCACAATAGCCCCCTTAAGTTTATGAATAGCAGGGGGAATTTTTTCTATATCTTGGTTATCCACATGTGCAGTTAGCGTGTTTAGATCTTGTTTCAAGCTCGTAATAAACACCTCTGCTAGTGTTTTAGCATCATTTTCATTACCAAAAACATTTAACCAATGTTGTTTATCTTTTATACCTTGCAGGTTTGATACTGGCGCCTCATCTTGTACCTGTATTTCATCTTTATTTACCTCAATAAACTCGGCTAAACGATTATATAACTCGTTAAGTTTATATGGCTTAAATAACACACTGTTCATGCCCGCATCTAACGCTTTATTTAGGCACTCTTGTGAATCGTCAGCAGTAAAACCAATGATCGGTAAATACTTAAACTTTTCTTTATTACGTAACTGTTTAGCTAATTTAAAGCCATCTAAATGAGGCATATGACAGTCAGTTAGTAATACATCAAAATTATCATTTTCTAGGGCTTTTAATGCGGCTAAACCGTCTTCAACCATCACGGCTTTTATGCCTAATTTTTGACACTGTTTTTCTAAAAGAAGCTGATTAGTTTTATTATCTTCTGCAATTAGAATCTGCCCATGCAACGCAGTTGTGAGGCTGTGTGGTAATACGTCAACACCACAATGAACATTGTTAACCAGCTCTCTGAGTAAATCGGGATAAAGAGGATCAACAAGTAAAATATGGCAACTACATTTTGCGGGAGTTTGAGTATCATTAGTGCTGGCCACGATGATGTATTTATTTTCAATATTACAAATATTCTTTTGCCAATTTTTACCCCATCGCTCAATGGCATACTTTTCATCAATAATCATATTATCAACTTGCTGAAATACGTTAGCATCTAAAGGATGACTGAGCTGATTATGTTTAACTCCCATGCTTGCTAAATTATTCAGTAATAAATGATTCTGAGTACACACAGACCAATAAACAGAACTCGCTGCTAAATCAGGTTTAGCGACTTTAGTCAAAGGAACCGAAATAAATACATTCGTACCTTTTCCAAATGTACTGGAAATATTAATTTCACCTTTCATCGCTTCTATTAATTGCTTAGCAAGTGTTAAACCAAGCCCTGTGCCGCCATAACGTCGCTCTGTCGAGTTATCAGCTTGCTCAAAGGGTGTAAAAGTATGCGCAAGTTGCTGGGCAGTCATTCCTGCGCCGGTGTCGGATATCTCAATCTTCAAGGTCTGTTTTTCAAATAAAACGTCGCAACTAATCGCGCCTTTCTCAGTAAACTTAACGGCATTATTTAAAATATTAGACAAAACTTGCAGTAAATGACTTACATCTATACGCGCTTGAGTAAAAGCAGCTGTTCGCCACGTTAAACGGAATTCGAGACCTTTTTGTTTTGCTAAATATTCATGCGCCCTTAAAACACGGCACAGGTGGGACTCGAGATCTACATCTTGGCAATCGATTTCAATTTTACCTGAGCTTGTATTTGCAAAATATAAAATGTCATCAACCAAGTTACGTAATTTCGAAATCGCACTGTCAATATGTTCTACGAGGTAGAACTGCTCTTCATCTAAATAAGAAGCCCGCAGTAATTCAATAAAACCATTAATGCCAGATATGGGGGTTCTTAACTCGTGACTCATGGTCGCGATGAATCGGCTTTTAGCTAAATCGGCCTGATGAGCCAGTTGATTTGCTTTACTTAAATCTGCTTGCTGGCGCTTGAGTAAACTAATATCAAGCAATATACCATTCCAGCGAACGCCTTGAAGTTGATCATCAGAATTTTTTTCGCCTGTCGCAATGTAACGACACCAAATTTTCTGCCCTAAGTTATTAACCCTAAACTCAATATCAATCATTGAGTTACGCTTTGCCGCTCGCTTAAAACTCTTCGCAATTTTTACTCTGTCTTCATCAACAATAAGCGGTGAAATACACCCTGTCATACCGCGTTGGTTAATGGTTCGAGATGTAATCCCTAAAAGGCTTTGCGCTCCTTTACTTATGTAAGTATAAAACCCCTCACCATTGTCATAGTATTCATATTGAAATACCCCGCCGGGTATCGTATCCGTGATCGTCTTTAATAATTTTTGAACAGATTCATTTTCTCGCTGCAGATTATTATGCTCTGTGACATCAGTTATCACAGTCATGATCCCTGCGATATGGCCGTCAATCCCCAAAAAAGGCTTCTTTGTATAAAGCAACTCGAGTGGTTTACCCAGACGATTGGTGAAGCGGATATGTTGATTAATTATTTTACCCGAAGTAAGGCTTTGCTTATTTTGATCTACTAATTCTTTAACGACTGCAAGATCACTGCGCAAAAATTGCTGCTCGTCATCCCAAAGATGCGCGAAATTATCTTTATACGCTTTATTCCACATGATGCGTTTTTGGTCTTGATCCTGAATAACAACCATCGTGGGTAAATCATCAATTAACTTTTGCGTAAAATTAAGCTTACTCAGTGCAGCCTGTTCTGATTGCTTACGACTCGCTATTTCCCGATTTATATTGAGACGCCGATTGATAAAGTAAGTCATTGATAAAACAACTAAAATCAACACCAAAATTGCAGTGATATTGACCGTTTTTTTATCATAACCACGCTCTATATTAAAAATACCATGACGATTTACTACATGGCTAAAATCATTACTGGTTAAGGTTTTAAATAAACTGTCTAGCAACGTTGTTAATTCAGAAAAGTGCCTATTAATTAAAAAATAAATTGGCTGTGTATATCGATATTTAGGGTTGATATAAAACTCACCAATATAAAACTGGTTTAGCTGATACGCTGCAATGCTCTGCGGTAGCATAGCCGCATCAACAGCATCATTTCGTAGTGCATAGAAAAGCGTTTGAATTGAGTCAAATGACACGGTTTCGATAGGCTCGCTACCAACTAGTTTTTCTTTAGGGTCTGCAAACGCCTCAATATAACCAATACGGCGAATTTTACTCGCACGCTTAGAAACCAATACCATTTCGAAGCTATAATGTGAGGGTAACGCAATTAATATTCCTTCATCTATTTTGTCAGGTGTCATCGATGGAATGATATCGATTTTATTTGCAAGAAATAGCTTTTCTAACTCTTTACTATTTGCAGCGGGTATATATTTAAACTGGATACCACTTCTCTGTGAAAGCAATGCAAGAGTATCATTTAAATACCCAGTAGCTTCACCTGTTTTACTGGTTGAATTAACGGGGTATAAACCATCAATAAACGAGAATGTGAGTAAATAGTTAGTACTCTGCTGTGCATCAATACGGTTAAAATCACGCTTGAATTTACTGTATGCCTTTGCAGCGATGTATTCTTCACTGGCAGAACTTTCCCACAGCTGTTTAGTTGCAGGTGAAATAGAGGCGAGTACCGAGTTAACTTGATTTCGTAATGCGGTTTCCTCTTTATTAAACATGACGTGAAGGGTTTCACTCTCGAGCCAAATAGGACTAACAACCTTTAAGTTATTTTTAGAGTGATTTTTTAATTGGTGAGACAACACTGAATAGTCCCCCAAAAACCCGTCAAACGTACCATCAGCAACCTTGTCTATCGCATCTTCAGGTTGAATAAATCGGTTTATGAATAAAGCACCATTTTCGGCTAAATACTCACAGTGTGAGCTCCCCGTTATACATACCCAACGCAGACTCGCTAAATTCTTTAATGCATCATTAGCAATAGACTGGTTTGCAACAATGCCCCGTGGGGCTTCCATAAATGCGGAAGAGAATAAAAAATGCTTTTTACGTTGCTGGGTTTTATTAAGACCCACAGTAAAATTAATTTCGCCCGCCTGAAGCGCATCTAACAGTAAATCGAGACTGTCGTATACATGATACTCTAATTCAGCATCTGCTAATCGCGCAATCTCATTACTGTAACCAACGATGACCCCCGAAAACCGGCCATTTTCATCACGTGTATGATAAGGAAAGAAGTTATAATTAACGATACCTGCTTTGAGCTGCTTTGCATATGCACAACTTGTAAGGAAAGCAAATGTTAACGCAATGAAAAATAAGAATAGCTTATTCAGAATGATGCCAATAAGAAGGTTAAAATTTGTTACATTTTAGCAGTGTAAATTAAATACAACAATTCAGAAATCCCCACTGCTTAGATTTCTTTACGGCAAAGACTATTTAAAAGCCCTAACAACAACTTTACGTGTATCACTTAAGCTAACTCGTTTTAACGTGTGAACAACACCACTCTAATTCACCTTAGTTCAAATACAGTTTATAAGGTGATAAAAAATCATGGTTTATGCCAGACATAAGCAAGCTGTAAACAGCAAAAATACTTCACCTAAATGACGATGGATATTTGACTACCCAAATTTATACCATTCCGCTTAATTAAGTGGTCTATTTTGAGGCAATAAAACCGCGTTGATAACAAGGCAAAAATTTAGTTATTTAGTTGTTCTCGGCAATTGCTCCTGCATTGCTCTACCTCCTGCATCCATGCAGTCGTAAATCAGAAATTTTTAACGCAGGTAGCGACTGGTTTGATCACTCAAAATGATTAAGTATTTTTGCGGATTGGTATTAATATTAAGAATATTCTTGTACGAAGGAAAGGCTATTGGAGCGTAATGATGAATGATACACCATAAAGAACAGGAACGTTCTTTATGGTGTATTTTATTGATAATACAAACTAATTATACTGTATTAAAATTTATAAGATGCTTGAAGGTAACCAAATCGACCGATATTGTCATAGATGGCTGAGCCTGCACCTGTACCCGTTGTGCTTCCTGGTAACCTACGGTTAAATAAGTTGTCAACACCCAGTTTAAGGCCAACGCCATTTTCAAAGTTATATGCGAATGAAGCATCAGTTATAAAGTATGAGCCATAACGCATTTCACTTGATGGATTTGGGTTAGTATCTAACGACGTGTGATCATATAGTTCAACACCATCTATAAAGCGTGTGCTAAAACCAACTTTATAGTTATTGTAAGTATAATCAACGGTTAGATTACCTTGCCATGTCTCTTCACCTAAAACACCTTCATAATCAGTGTAGTTTTCTGGCTCTGCTGAGAATGGATAATCTTTTGCTTCAATTAGGTATGTACCAATGAAGCTAGTATTGAATCGACCACCTAGTGCGTCAAAGTCATATGCAAACTCAAAGTCAACACCAGAATTTAAACTACGAGCAATGTTAAGCGCAAACCCTTTTAGTAGGGTAATTTCGCTCGTTTCAGGATCGCGAGTAATTAAATTACAGAATTGATTATCAACACCTGTAGGCGAATCAACACAACGGTCAATAATAGTTTGGAAACCGATACCACTAATTGTATCGTCAATGTCAATTTCCCAGTAATCCGCAGTTACGCTGAAGCCTTCTAACCAACTTGGTTGATAAACGATACCAGCCGTAATTGATTTTGATTCTTCAGGTTGCAAATCAGGATTACCACCGACTAAAGTTTCAAGAGTTGCGCTATCGTAGTTAGAATCGAAGTCTGCTGGAACACCTAATGCAGCACAGTTTGCAGCACGTATTGCTCTGCCCTCAGCGCTTAACTGATCCAACTCAGAAACCTTACAACTATCATCTACATTAGTAAATGACTGGCTCTGACCAGAGAATAACTCGTCGATGTTTGGTGCTCTCATTGCTTCTGAAACAGTGAAACGTGCTCTCAACTCTGGGTTAATGGTCCAATCTAAACCTAACTTCCAGCTTGTTGCATCACCAATTGTAGAATAATCCGCATAACGAACAGCCGTATCTAAAACGAGTGAATCGATTAAAAAGACTTCTTCTAGTAATGGAATCGATAATTCAAAGAATGCTTCAGATACATCATATCCACCATCGGTTTCACCTAGGGCATTAAAGAAAGTAGCCCCGGTTTTAGCAAATGGGTCTTCAATAGTGACGCTTGATTCGTCTCTATATTCGATACCACCAGCGAAACCAACCATACCCGCAGGTAATTCAAAAAGTGCAGAATTAGAGAATGTCGCATTAAACACAGTTTGCTCAATCTCTGAAGTTCCTACAGACGTCGTAGTAACATAGTCAATCGCTTGCTGGCTAATAGCACCATCGCCCATAATATTAGCAGCTACACAGCCATCAGCACGGGCTTCTTCACTTCGACAAACAATATTTCCTGCGTCATCAAAAACCGCATCTATTGCATTGGCATAATTAGCCATGATGACGTTTGCACCATTAATACGTTCTATCTCTGACTTACCATGTACCAAAGATATATCCATGCTCCAGTCTTCAGTCAAGTTACCTTTGAACCCTGCTACGAATCGTGTTGTCTCACGCGTATTTTCTTCTAAGCGGCGACCGATATCATTGTACATTTTATTGACACCAATGATCGATAGACCTTCTTGATCCATTAGGGCTGCTGTATCTTCAGATAAGAAAGCATTATCACGCTTTATTAAGTTTGCACCACTGAAGAAGCGGAAGAAAGGCTGACCAATATTTTCCCCTTCGGTTTTAGAGTACTTTGCTTGGAAATATGCATTCAAGTCATCTGTAACATCATAATTAACTTTGAAATTTAAGTTAATGCGGTCAAACTTTGGCTGAATTTCCGAATATTGGCGTAAATTAATATAATCACAATCTGGGCCACCACAATATGAGCCGTCCTCAAAACTGCCTGTATTTACAGGTCCTAACGTGCTGTCTGGGTTAAATCGACCCATAATCGCACCAGTGTTAGGGTTCCAAACTGTACCCGCGTTAGAGATTAAATAATAGCCCGCATTTGGTACTACTATTTTGTCTGGAAAATCTTCACTGTCTAGCATATCTTCAGGTCTTTGCATACCTGTCACGACTTCATATGGCATCGAAGCATAAGATGTCGAAGTCCACGGGTTATCTAATGCATTTAGAGAATCCTGTGAATTGTATTCGAAAGAGATAGCCGCATTACCGCGCCCTTCTGAAAAATCTTGACCGTATGAAAAAGTAAACTTCTCATTTTCATAATTATTGTTATCCGCAAACCCTTTCGTTGCAGATACATTAAGGCCTGTTATTTCTTCTTTTAAAATGAAGTTAACAACCCCCGTTACAGCATCAGCACCATATACAGCTGACGCACCACCGGTGATAACCTCAATACGCTCAACTTTTTCTACGCCTTCATCATTTTCATCTGCCGCAATAGAGCTTGCAGAGAATAGTGAAGTTGACGCTGCACTGAAAGCAAGTGCTAAGCGAACGGCCTTCGAAACCTGATTATTTAACATTGTATTCTCCCTGGTCATATCCATATTATGACTTATTAATTTTTATTTAACCCCGCCATAGGCACTAATACCTTAATGCGGTGATTAAATACTAATATCCTAGATAACTTCTGGTCAACATGTTTTTAACTTGCGCTTTTTAAAATAAAATCAATATAAATACAAACGCAACAAAAAATAAAAAATTTAAAATAAACCAAACAATGTAAAAACAAAATTGCAACAATATATTAATAATGCATATTTAAAAAAAACATTAAAACCCCACTATTTTAAAGGGAGACAGTCTAAAAACGCAGGAAAGAAGAGAGCATCAACCTTAAAACACATAAATCCAAAAAACAGAACAATTAACAACCACTAAGCTCATCACCTATAACGTCCTCATAAGTCAAAAAGGTTATAAACACTGATGATTTGCGAACATAAAATACTAAAGACACAACTTTTCATAAATAAAAGTAACTTTGATAGCCTTCGGCATAATTACCACCCGATAGACGGATCAGCTATGTACATTTACATGTTAAACTCATCATTTAAGCATAAGCACTTGATTTTAATCTATTTTTAGTTTAAATAGCCAGAAAGCTAAATTTGAGACGCAGGAAAGATTTTAAATGTTCGAGATTAATGGCATATAAGTGTCAAAATATGCAGCTGCTATGCGAAATGAAATGGACGGCTACTTCATAACTGGAAGCACTACCCTATTCTTAATTCAATATTGTTGAATGACAAAAGATCTAATATAAAAAGTAAAGAAGTGACATTTCTAAAAAACACCATTACAAATATAAAGTTTATTTTCATTCACGTGAAAATTAATAGTACAAAATATTAAATATAATCTTCCAAAACTTATTATAAAAACCCCTCATAAAAACACAAAAATTTAACAAACGTAAAAACAAGCATTAAAAATAAATAAAGACATGAAACCATTGCACTCAAAGCCAATACGAAAGAGCTGGAAATGCCACTTGTATTTACATTTAATTACATATGATAAGGCAATGTTACAACAATGTATTTACAACACTTTCAACTCTGATATTCTTAATACCTACAATTAAAAAACCAAAAACAATTGGATTGATATGAGATATATAAAAAGTTTAGGCCTCTTACTTTTACTATTTAGCCAAATGACTTTTGCTAAAAACACCCTTGAAGACTTCTTTAACAGCAAAGATTATCAACAAGTAAAAATCTCGCCTAATGGAAAATACTTTTCGATTACATTTCAAGATGAGACACAAGTTAAGCTTGTGATTCTCGATAGAAAGACAAAAAAAGTGCTATCCAGTTATGGATTTGGTGAATATCAAAAAATAGCTAACGTCATCTGGGTAAATGATGAACGCTTCATCATGTCAGTCAAAAAAACCGTTGGTTATTTAGATACTAAAGGTGGTTCACCTTACTTCATAGCTTCAAACTTTGACGGCTCTAACCGACGGGAATTGTTAGCGTCACAAACATCGTTTTACAACATTTTAAGTATTTTACCTGACGACAAAGAAAACATATTAGTTACAAAACAACATTATGCTGATGATTTTGCAGTAAAAGTTCATAAGGTAAATGTTTATAATGGTCGTTCTAGTTATCAAGCAGATCAACCTAAAGAAGATGTCTTTGGCATGGTTGCAGATGTGTCAGGCCAACCAAGAATTGCTTTTAGTTATGTTGAAAAAGAAGAGCATGAAATGGGGAAAGGTGAACTCAACATGTTCTATAAAAAGACACCTAATTCAGACTGGGAGACATTTAACCTAGGAATCTTAAATTATAATCCTGGTGATAACCTTTCAATTATTGGCATGAACAAGTCAGGAAATTTAGCGTACTTTACTAATGACTCTACCACTAAGAACATAGCTGTATTTTCTTTTAATTTGGAAACAAATGAACTTAAGAAACTGATAGAAGACGCAGATGTTGATATTTCAACACCTATATATGGCTTTTCAGGTGAGGTTGTGGGTGTTACGTATGATCCCAATTATCCTGCATATCATTATTTCTCGGATGCAGGGGATAACGATGTTTTAAAAAGGCTAAGTGACTCATTCCACGCATATAGGCTAAGATTTACAAGTCATGCCAAAGAACAAAAGCTTTCTGTCTTTGAAGTTTCATCAGATAAATCACCCACAGAATTTTACCTTTACGACATTACCTCGAAGAAAGCGAGTTTTGTCGCTTCGATGAACGAGAAAATAAACAAAAAGGAACTAGCAACTGTAGAGCCATTCAAAATATCAGCACGAGATGGTGTCGTATTACACGGTTATATAACGATACCAAATAATAAAAAAGAACCTTACTCTGCAGTAGTAATGCTGCATGGAGGACCTCATGGTGTCAGAGATTTCTGGGGGTTTAATGCTGAAGCTCAGTATCTCGCAAGTATTGGATATGCAGTGTTGCAAGTAAACTTCAGAGGCTCTGGTGGCTATGGTAGCTCATTTTTAAAGAGTGGTTACAAAAATTGGGGTACAAAAATGCAAGATGATGTAACTGATGCCACCCACTGGGCTATAAAGCAAAAAATTATCGATAAAAATAATATCTGTATATATGGTGGGAGTTATGGTGGTTACGCAGCACTAATGGGCGCAGTAAGAGAGCCTGACTTGTACAAATGTGCTATTGGATATGTAGGCGTATACTCTATCCCTGAAATGTTTTCCAGTGGAGATATCCCAACGAGAGATTCTGGGGTGAAATTTTTAAATACTGTGCATGGTATGGACGTAGAAGATCAGAAATCTCGTTCACCTGCATATAATGTTGATAAAATTAAGGCTAAACTTTTTATAGCTCATGGCTCGGATGATATTAGGGTTCCTATGGAGCAATATGAAGCGCTAACTTCAGCCCTTGATAGAATTAATTACCCTTATAAATCAATGGTAAGAAATGAGGGGCATGGTTATCATAAGCCTAAAAATCGCACTGATTTTTACAATGCTATGACAAAGTTTTTAGATGAAAATCTTAAATAGAGTTTAAAGAACCAGAAATAAAATTAGCAAAATTTTAAGCCGTTAGTTAAATAACCTCTAACGGCTTAATGTTAAACAGAGTGTAGATAATTAAGTTTATTAACCTAGTTGTGATACGCTTTGAGAAAATAAAAAAGTTCACTGCTCTTATAAATAGCGTGCAGTAATTAATCTGAGCAGCTTATATTTACTAGGAAGTTTTTATAATGTTCATGCTTTTTTGTAACGCTAACTTAAATTTAAAGTCCTTTTATTAGTGATAAATACACAGAAACACAATAGAAATATTCAGCGGGAGATTCGTTTTAACGAAACAAGGGGCCCTTGCCTCTTTACTCGATAACAACGGTCCATGCAAAGTGTTCTTCATCAACTGACATTGAGTTAATACTTTTAATCTTTAATTCTAGACTCGCTTCATCGAATGCGCTGCGAATAGAGTTTTCAGTCATTGACACACGTGTTTGCTCTTCAAGCCGTTTAATTTGAAATTCAACATTAGTCTGTAATTTATCAATTGCAGTATGCGACTCTGAATTAATGTTTTGCATTATTTTTGCAACATTACTTACAACATCTTGAAACCACTGTAATGAATTATTGTCCAGTGAAAACTCATTTAGTGATTTAATGAGTTGTTTATTTTTGTTAGTAAACTCAAGCTGCTGATTTGTAAGCTTGAGATCAACCAATGTTTTTAGTTTTTCAAACAGTTCCAACTCAACCAAAGATTTAAACACTGACAGTCCTGCTGCCGAGTTTAGTGCAATTTGTGATGATGCACTGTGCATCATAAACACCGCTTGGCCACCTGGTTTTAAAACCCGGGTCACTTCTTTGAGGGATGATTCCCACGACGAATATTCGAAGCCAAATTGACTAACTAACAGATCAAAACAATCATCTTCATAAGGCAACTGTTCAAGGTTAGTCGCAAATGAAAAATTTATATCTTTAATGATTTTTTCTAATTTCACATCATTTGACTTTATCGAACTTACGTCTATGTCAGCCGCATCACAAGCATAAATATCAACCAACTTATTCTGTGAATTTGCCGCAGCTTTTAGCCAAATAGCAAGTGCCCCCTTACCGGTTGCTAAATCAAGTACCTTTAGATTTTCACTGCTTATTTCACTAAGAGTTTTCTGCCAAAAATGCAGTATTTCTTTAGGGTAACCAAACTCATTTTTAAGTTCTGCAAAACTTGAAAAACCATCTGTTGAATTCCAATATTGTTCCCAATGCATAATAAAGTCCGAATTTGATACGCACACACTCCAGCTCATATTATAAAGAATCAAAAAACTAGATTCTATAATTAAAGTCTCTACTGTGTATTCGTATTAATAAAGAGGGGCGAAAGAGGTTATAAAATAAAAGAGCGACATATAATAATGTCGCTCTTTTCTAGTTAAACTTAAACAATATTAGAATGATTGTTTAAAGTTGAAGTACATGATACGACCGAAACCTGAGTATAGGTTGAAGTTGTAGTCACGACCATCATAAGCAAATAGAGGTGGCTCTTTACCAAATGCATTTTGAGCACCGAAGCTGATCTTAGAGTTCCAAGGCG
The DNA here is from genome assembly GCF_013423925.1 of Pseudoalteromonas sp. JSTW. NCBI lineage: Bacteria > Pseudomonadati > Pseudomonadota > Gammaproteobacteria > Alteromonadales > Pseudoalteromonadaceae > Pseudoalteromonas > Pseudoalteromonas sp. JSTW. The sequence continues at coordinate 1,336,692 of NZ_CP058972.1, read as the reverse complement.
TGTTATACGCTACTTGAAGGTCATGAGTTACCCACGTAGGAATATGACCAATACACTTACCATCTGCATCGATGTCTTCACATTGGCTATCAATAAGGTTTAAGTTCCAAGTTACATCAAAATCAGCAACTGAATAAACATTTGATAATGTTAGACGTTGTTGTGGTACACCAGGGTCTTTAACGAAGTTACGACCACCGTCCGTGCTGTAATCAAGGATGTGAGAGATGTTTAAGTTAGTTGTTAAACGACCTGCATCACCGAAATCAAAGCTTGAACGTGCTTTAAAGTCTAAACCAGAAGTTTCAAGTGTACCATCGTTACCGAAACCACGAACTACATTAGTAATACCGCCATTTGGTGCACGAGTTACTGTAAATGCTGGCGGAAGTGAGTCACCACGTAATGTTGCATCAATAATGTATTGAGAACCAAACGCACGGATACGGTTAGTAATCTCGATATCATAGTAGTCTAGCTCAAAATCGATGTTATCAGTCGCTTGATATACGATACCTAATGACATTTGCTCTGATTGCTCAGATTGTAGATCAGGGTTAGAGATAACAGTTGCATTAATTTGTGATGAACAACCAGCTGCCTCACCGATTGCCGCACATGTTAAATCATCGCTTACTGAGTCAGCAGACTCTGCTGGCTGTTGTGTAAGGTCTGGTAATGACGGTGCACGGAAACCTTTACCCCAAGAAGCACGAAGTACTAACGCATCAATTGGGTTATAACGAGCAGATACTTTTGGTGAGAAATCTGAACCATAGTCAGAATAATCATCGTAACGACCAGCGAAGTTTAGTTCAAATTGCTCAGTTACTGGTACTAGCGCTTCGAAGAATAGACCTCGAACAGAACGTGAACCACCTGCAGAGCTACCTGATGAACCACCTACTTGACCCGCTTCAGAAAGTGAATCGTAGTTATCAGCATAATCTTCTGTACGGTATTCAAAACCTACGAAACCTTGGATAGCACCAGCATCAGTTTCCATGATGTCAAATGCCGCATTCGCAAAGACTTCTTCTTGGTTAAATTTACCAGTACGAGACGTCGTTACAGTCATCGCGTTACGTACTTCTGCTGAAGCACCAAACGGGTCGTTTAACATGTAAGTACCGTCATTGATATACTGACGAGCGATACTACGAAGAATGTAACCACTACCTACGTTGTGGCTTTCGTTGATTGTTTTACGTGCGCCAGCTTCAACTGAAACACTACCAATCATACCATTAGTACCGAATGTGATATCTTTCAACTCTGTAGAAAGGTTGTTATCACGATTACCTAGAGCAGCAAAACGGTGCCAAAAATCGAGTGGCTGTTGCTCAAGCTCTAACGAAGGATCGTAAATAGGGCTATCAGGGTTAGTTGGGTTATTTGGGCTATCCGCATCAATTTGGTCTGGGCCATATGCAGTCTCATCTAGACCTGGTGCGTAACGACCAAATGACTTAGTTTGTGCGATATTGATGTTAGAGAAAATGCTCCAGTCATCATTGATGTCAAAACGTGCTTTTACGAAAGCTGAACGGTTTTTAATTGACGCTTCATCAGCAGATACAGCTGCGAAGTTAAAACCACAACGCGCACCAATTCGGTAGAAGTTTTCGTTACCAACACCTTCACAAGTAGCTTCTGGCGAGAAGAAATCAAAGTTACTTGCACCTGGGATGTAATTACCCTCATCATCTTGTGCCATTGTTGTGAAGTTGTTTGAGTACACTGAACCACCTGGTGAATACCAAGGGAAGTCACGAGCGTAAACAATATCACGACCATTCCATGAAGCACCTGCAAGCACTGATGCATTATCAGAAGAAGCACCGAAAACTACAGAACCATTTTCACGATCGCCACCTTCATGCTCAATACGACCAGAACCTAATGTAACTTCTGCGCCGTTGTAATCTTTACGAGTGATTACGTTGATTACACCACCAATTGCATCTGAACCGTACAATGCTGATGCACCATCTGAAAGAATTTCAACACGCTCAACAGCTGCCATTGGGATGAAGTTTAAATCTTGGCTAGAACCAGTAAGTGTTGACTTAGGTAAACGACGACCGTCAACTAGAACTAATGTACGGTCAGAGCCTAGACCACGTAAACTTACAGTAGTAGCACCTTGCGCAGAGCTACCAGACTGTGGACGAAACGAACCCAGACTGTTGAAAGTTGTGTTACGAAGTAGATCAGCAACTGAAGATTCACCACTAAGCTCAATTGCTTCACGGTCAATTACTGTGATTGGTAAATCAGTAGCCATATCAACACGCTTAATGCGTGAACCAGTTACTTCAATTCGCTCAACCTTTTCAGCACTTTCTTCATCTTCTGCTGCCATAGTGCTAACAGAAAAAGAAGCAGCTGAAGCTGCACCAAAAGCGATCGCTAAGCGAACAGCTTTTGAAACTTTATTATTTAACATTTGATTCTCCCTGGACCACTATACTGTGGCTATATTTTGCATAAGCTTGTTTATTATTTGTTATCGGACATGCGTCGCGACCAACAAATAATAAACAAATTAAACAAAATATCCAGAGTTTTGTTTATAAAAAATTAATAAATTGATACAAAAATTAATTAAACGCTCAAAAAAAGCACTATTTTAACATTAATAAAGCTGTGAAATTTACAACACTTGGGCAAAAAACAATCAGAACAGCTGAATTTGACTAGAATATAGCCCCTTTGAATTAGTCCCTGAAACCTCAATAATCATGTTAACCAGTGGCAACAGCTGTTTATTAACATAAACACCATAATCGAACTTGTGATTTCCGGTATAATACTCAGCGCCTTTCAGCGTATATACGTATTCAATTACTTGACCTCGTTGTATTTGAGCATTGGGGTTATGTGCTAAATATTGCTTCGCAGCTTTGACATGAGGAGGGATATTTTTTTGATAGTCTGTTAGGTGTTGACCTAGACGTTTTCGATAAACCAGTAGCGAGTCATACTCGCCTGCGTAAAGCTTTTCCACATAGTTATCAAATAGCTGCCTGATCAGCTCTTGGTTGTATTGTTCGCTAAATAAAATTTCAAAGAGTGCGACCTGAAACCTCTGAGCAAGCTCTGTCCAATCACTTCGCACTGTTTCCATTCCTTTAAACACAAGTGCTGTTTTGCCATGTTTTTCTACTCTACCTACATAGCGTTTCTTTGAACCGGTGGTTTTGCCCCTAATTGTCGGCATAAAAAATGGGCTGTAGTGAGTTTCAAACTCAATTTCTAAGAAATTTTCTAATTTGTATGTTTCCTGTAATACACTTTCCCAGCGTTTGTTTATATTTCTTGCCAGCTTTGTACCAATTTCGTTACAGCTCTGAGAATTTAATTCATCATCAAGTTTCACAAACGTGGAGTCAGTATCACCATAAATTACCTTATACCCCCACTCTTCTAGCCACTTTTTAGTAGTTTGCATAATTTCATGACCACGTAATGTAATTGAACTTGAAAGACGAGGATCGTAAAAACGACAGCCTTTCGAGCCTAAAACGCCATATAAACTATTCATGATGATCTTTATAGCCTGAGAAAGCATCGGCTGTTCATTGTCTTTAGCAAGTTGCCTCGTTGCGGCAAGTTCACGAATAAGCTCAGGTAGGTGGTGCTCTGTTCTTGAGAAAAGGGCTTGATTAAAACCTTCAATTGCGTGATTAGGGTGTTTTAGCCCCTCCACCATACCAAGTGGATCTATACAAAAAGTGCGCATTATTGATGGATATAAGCTTTTGTAATCAAGTACTAATATATTTTTATATAAACCAGGCTCCGAGGACATGACATAACCACCTGGACTATCAAAGCTAAGACCATGATCGCCTGAGTTTGGAGCTACATAACCACTGCGATGCAATAAAGGAAGATAAAGGTTAGTAAAGGCCGCAACGGATCCACCCATTCTTTCAAGCTCTAAGCCGGTTAGTTGACTTCGAACAACGGCAAAATCGAGTAACTTAAGCTTTTCGAAAATGCGTTGTACTAAAATACAGTCTTGGCGGTTATAGCAAGCAAGTGCGAGCTTATCTTCATTAAATTGACGAACGATTTCTGCTAAGCGGTTATCTGAAGAAATTAGTTTTTCTTCACCTAACTCAATACTCGCCACATTCGCGAGGCTAAAGCTATCGTAGTGATACGTTGCATTTTTAAGTGTATCAATACCATCAATAACAACCCTGCCTGGGATCGTTAAACGTGTAAAATTACCAGTTCTGAGAGTCATTTTTTCATTGTTACGACCCAGAGACAGCCCTACACCTAATGCTTCAGAACGAGCATGAAGTACTGTAAAATCAAACTCAATAACGTTCCAGCCAATAATAACGTCAGGGTCAATGACTTGCACACACTCACAGAGCTTATACAATAAGTCGATTTCATCCTCACACCATATAACATTGAAGTTAAGATCAGCGGTGTCCTCAGCTTTACCGATCATAAGAACAGCATCTATGCTCTTCCCGACTAGTCCTACTGAAAACAGCACCCCTTCTCCATCACATTCGATATCTAACGATACAGTAGTGAAAGTGGGTGTGAACTCGGTATTTTGTTTAAACTGAACGTCTGCTAATACGGGGTAAGGCTGACCTTTAATTAACCGCCCTTTGGCCCACACCGAACCTTTGATAAAACGCTCCATTAAAAACCGGTCAACCGGTCTAATATCGTCTTCGTAAACTTTGATGAAATGGGCTTTTAGCTGTTTTGCAGCGCGGTAATAATGCTTAAGTGAAGAAAAATAGCACGACACAACAGCCTGCTGCTGGAAGCTTTTTAATTGCACTGGCTTAAATTCACATGCCACATTGTGCTGTGCCAAGATTCGAGTTGCCGCAGCAACATCTTTTTCATTAATGAAAAAGAGCACTTTTTGCGGTGGGCTAATCAGCTTGACAGGTCCTTGCTCAGACAAAATCCACACCACAATGGATACGCCATGCGTACTATCAAAGCATTGTGTTGAAAGAATAAAGCCAGAAGTTAATTGCATCTATATGACCCTTTAAACCCAAATATGAAAATGCGAAATGCATAAAACAAATGCTAATCAACAAATTTACTAACAAGTCGCTTGTAGTTACTCAGTTAACTCTCTAAAATTAATTACTGTAATTATATACATACTTTAGGTTATCTGGGCATGCTTTCTGACTCATTAAAAAAAACTATTCGGCAAATTCATAAGCATGTAGCTGATAATCTCACTGATTACCGCCCACGAAGTAGTCAAAACTACTTAGTTGCTGAAATAGCCAAAACACTGGCGGGTGAATACCATAAAAGCCAACGTATCTGTGTTATAGAAGCCGGCACAGGCACGGGTAAATCGTTAGCGTATTGTTTAGGTGCGCTGCCACTCGCTATGGCAAAAAAGAAAAAACTGGTTATTTCAACGGCGACCGTTGCCCTGCAAGAACAGCTAATTAACAAAGAGCTGCCTTTTTTCAAAGAGCATTCAGGCCTCGATATCAAGTTTGATCTTGTTAAAGGTCGACAACGATATATTTGTGCACAAAAGCTCAGCAACGCGGTCAATGGCGATAGCCAAACCCAAATGGAGTTCATGCCCACACTTTCTTCTCCATTAAGTGATATGGAAACAAAGTGTTTAAAACAGCTGTACGATGCGTATTCAAAAAAACAATGGCAAGGCGATCGCGATAGCTGGGCCGACACAATTCCCGATAAAGTATGGGGCCTTATTGCTTGCGATAAGCACTCATGCCAACGACAAATGCGTGCTCATCAATTATGTCCATTTCATATGGCGCGCCAGCGGTTAATGCAGATGGATGTGCTTGTTATCAACCACTCATTATTGCTTGCCGATCTTGATTTAGGCGGCGGAAAAATACTGCCTGAACCCGATAACACCATTTATGTTATTGATGAGGCGCATCACTTAGCCCATATCACTCGCGACTTTTCATCTGCCGCAGCGACCATCAAAGGCACGATAGAGTGGCTTGATAAACTGGTAAAATTTGCAGGCAAAATGGCCAACGTTTTGGTAGGCCAAAAGGCCATTGGGCAAAATTTTAAACTGAGCGACAGTATTAATGATGCGGCTAAAAACTTAAAAGTGGTGCGCGACATACTCGACAATGCCAACTTTAATTACAACAGTGATGATACCTATCGCTTTGAGCACGGTGAAATCCCAGCCTCGTTACATGCCAAAGCAAAAGACATTAGCGACGCAACGCTTGATGCTCTGCGTGCCTTGAATAAAATGCATGACACGCTCGTACAAGATGTGAGTGATGGCGATATAAAACCCTATGTTGCCGACCCTATTTTAGGGGAAAGTGGTCACTACATAAATCGTTTGGAATTATTAAATAAATTATGGTTTAGTTATGCCACAAAGGGCGAAGGTATTCCCCATGCACGCTGGATTAAACGTTTAGAATATAAAAATCATCATGATCATTTACTCAGTGATTGCCCAATTGAAGTTGGTTATTACTTAAAAGATAAACTTTGGAATCAATGCGCGGGAGCCGTACTTTGCTCTGCAACTTTAACCGCACTAGGGTCATTTGACCACTTTGCTTACGAGTGTGGCCTTGCCAAAGAAGAGGGTGTTAAGTATATCAAAGTGCCGTCACCTTTTGATTACCCCAAACAAGCTACATTACATATTCCGAACACACTTATAGAACCGACAGACAAAGCATTTAGTGATCATTTAGCCGAAAAGTTACCAAGTTACCTTGATGATAAAAAAGCAAATTTAGTGCTTTTTGCCTCATATTGGCAAATGGACCATGTGGTCAAAGCACTTAGAACGAAAGGGATAGATGTCTTAGTTCAAGGTGAAATGTCGCGCGAGGCCTTACTCAAAAAACACAAAGCTAATGTCGATTTAGGGAGGCCAAGTTATTTATTTGGTACACAAAGCTTATCAGAAGGGCTCGATTTACCGGGTAAATACCTAGAAAACCTCGTCATTACTAAAATTCCTTTTGCGGTGCCAACTTCACCGATAGAAGAAGCACAGGCCGAGTTTGTGCAAAGTAAAGGGGGCAATCCATTTTTATCAATCACAGTTCCTGATGCAGCAAAGAAATTAGTTCAAAGCTGTGGTAGACTGCTTCGCAAAGAAAACGATCAAGGTCGCATTACCATTCTTGATCGCCGTTTAGTGACCAAGCGATATGGCAAAGCCATGCTCGATACCTTGCCACCTTTTAAAAGACAAATTGATTATTAATGTTTGAACTAGCTTTAGAACCAACCACATGGGCATTACTTTGCGCTGTCGCGCTGGCCGCTGGATTTATTGATGCCATTGCTGGCGGTGGAGGTATGCTTACCGTCCCCGCGTTACTGACAGCCGGACTTCCTCCCCATCTTACGCTTGGCACCAATAAATTGGCAGCCAGTTTTGGCTCATTAACAGCCAGTGTCACCTACTTTCGTAAGAAGTTATTTAACCCTCGTTTTTGGGCTGCATCCATAATAGCAACAGCAATAGGGGCATTAATTGGTACGTTGGTTGTTGATTATTTAAGTATCGATTTTTTAAATAAATTGCTCCCTGTGGTAATCATTTTGGTTGCCTGTTACAGCTTATTTGGCAGCCTAAGCACAACAGAGCATAATGAATTACCAACACTTGATACTAAAACAAAGATTAAACAATGGTTACAAGGTTTAGGACTTGGCTTTTTTGATGGTCTTGCAGGGCCCGGTACCGGCACGTTTTGGACGGCTTCAAATAGTCTATTATATAAAATGAGCTTATTGCTTAACTGCGGCCTTGCTCGGTCAATGAACTTTGTCTCAAACTTTATTTCATTGATTACCTTTGTCGCATTAGGCCATGTTAATTTTTTATTAGGCATCACGATGGGCTTATTTTTAATGCTAGGCGCATGGCTAGGTGCGCATTCTGCGATTAAATTTGGTGGTAAAATGATACGCCCTGTCTTTAATACCGTGGTCATTATTTTGGCATTAAAGCTAATTTATGAGGCTTACTTATAAATGCATTCCCCTGCTTTTGATAAACTATGTGAACAAATTGCTCGGCTGAAACATCAAGCCACACAATTCGATCAGAGCAATTTATTTGCTAAAAACCGCTACATGCAAGCGCAACCAAGTTTATTTGATAGAGGGGTGTTTACAACAAAAAGTATGAAGCTTGCTGACTACGTGAGTGAAATTGAAGACGAGTTAAAAAGTTTACCCCCGGCAGAGCATCGCCACGCGTATCAATATGCCTTAGAGCGGATAACTCAGCAGGTACAAGCCGTCTTCAATGTAATAAAGTCGACTCCTGTTTGGGCAAAAGAAAACAAATACAGTTTTAGGCCTAAAACCAAACCTCAGGTATACAAACAAGCCGTACAAAAAATGATGCAATCGTCGCATGAACTGTATGACGAACTGAAACAGAACCATGAGTTTGAACGTCGTTTATTACTGATGATCGAAGAAAGAAAACTCAAACTAGACGCAGCCAGCGCAGCAAAAGCAGCAGAAATAAATCAAGAGATACTAGCATTGCATGCACGCTTAGGAAGGTGTCGTAAAGCAATTTCTGCCACCGAAGACAAAATTCAACAGGTCGAAAAACAGCAGCTTAGATAATGTTTTACTATCATCCCAGTTATTCTGCGCTTAATTTACCCGCACGGCATCGCTTCCCTATTCAGAAGTACAGCTTACTAAAACAAAAATTAAGTACCTCTATAAACGACGATAAGTTTATTACACCTAATAAAGCCACAACAGCACAATTAGCGTTGTGTCACGACCCGACTTACATTAATGCATTTTTAAATGGGACACTTGAGGAAAAAGCCATTAAGAAAATGGGCTTTCCTTGGTCAAACGAGTTAGTTGAACGCACCTTACTTTCTGTCGGTGCAAGTATAAATGGCGCTGAATTCGCATTGCAGCACGGTGCCGCTTTTAATCTAGGCGGCGGTTATCATCACGCCTTTAGTGATCACGGAAGTGGTTTTTGTATTTTTAACGATTTAGCGATTGCTGCAAACCACTTAATAAACGAAGGGCTGGCTGACACTGTTCTGATTTTCGATTGTGATGTACACCAAGGAGATGGCACCGCAGAAATTGTAAGCCATCACGAACAAGTGATTAGCTGCTCAATTCATTGTGAGCAAAATTTTCCGCGCATCAAGCAACACTCTCACTACGACTTCGCACTTGAGCATGGCACTACTGACCAACACTACCTTGAAACAGTAAAACAAGCATTCCAACTAACCGTTCGACTGCATCAACCCGATATCATTTTATATAACGCCGGCGCAGATATCGCTAGCGACGATGAGTTAGGGCATTTTTTTGTTAGCCTTGATGGGGTATACCAACGTGATCACTTCATATTAAGCCAAGCAAAAGCGCAGCAAATTCCTATTTTTTCGGCTTTGGGTGGGGGCTATCAACGAAATATAAATCGCTTAGTTAATGTTCATTCTCAGCTTTTTAGAGCTGCTGTCGATTTATTTTAAAGCTTGGTATACACTGAAATGACTATCACTTTGGATTCAAACTGTATGAAATTGCATGATGATATTCATAACTATTATGAAAAACTGGTTGTCGAAGATATAGCGCAACGAGAGTTAGATTCCGTATACAATGACGATGTGATGGCCGATTTATGCTGCACAGTACTCAACCAGCTTCCCGCTCGTTACATTCGCTACGATGTCGATATGGAGTTTTATTTACCGCACAGTGAGCGAATGCTAATGGAACAACAAGTACAAACGGCTATCGATGTTGCAATCAGCCAGGTTGCAAAGAAAAAGGAATTACAGAATGGGCAATGAATTAGAAGCCGCTCCTAATTATATTAAAGTGGCTGTCGACCTTATTATGCTCTTAGAACAAAACGAAGTCCCTGCAGAGGATGTGCTCGCAGCATTAGAAATAGTCAAATCAGATTACGAAAAAAAACGTGTGAAACCTGCTGAATAGAGGCCTTCTATTCAGTGCTTACTCTACACTTACAAGCCCGAATAAGGCGAGTTTATCAGGCAGTATCTGATATGCTCGTGCTTTATTATTTTGAATGATTCATCATTATGCCAATACACAGCTTACTGCGCTTATTTTTTCTTGCCGCTATTTGGGGCGCATCATTCTTGTTTATGCGTATGGCGGCCTCAAGTTTAGGGCCTGCCGTTTTAATTGAACTACGCGTAGGGTTTGCTGCCTTAACACTCTGTGTCTTTGCCGTGTATTTTAATAAAAAGCTTGCTTTTCTTACCTACAAAAAGCACTTTTTTATTATTGGTGCACTCAATTCTGCGATTCCATTTTTATTATTTGCGTTTGCCGCACAAACTATTAATGCCTCGACATTAGCGATTTTAAATTCAACAACCCCCATTTGGGGAGCCATTTTTGGCATAATTTGGAGTAAATCGACACCGAGTAAAAGTATGATACTGGGACTCTTAGTCGGTCTCATTGGGGTTGCTATCCTAGTTGGACAAAACAGCCTAACTATCAATACCGCCACAGTAACAGCAATTATTGCATCCCTGTGTGCCTCACTTAGTTATGCTATTGCCTCGCATTACACCAAACACGCCCCCAAACTGTCAGCTTTCGATAATGCGCATGGCAGTATGTGGGCCGCAAGTATGCTCGTATTACCATTGATTTTTGTGATGCCAATAAGAGAAATGCCAAGTCAAACCGTAATGGCGGGTGTTATTGCTCTGGGTATTGTGTGTACTGCAGTGGCGTATATTCTCTTTTTTCGTCTAATTGACGAGATTGGTCCAACCTCTGCGCTCACCGTTACCTTCTTAATTCCTTTGTTTGGCATTATATGGGGCAACCTGATACTCGACGAAGAAATAGGGCCAAATACGTTACTTGGCGCTCTGTGTGTTATTGCTGGCACCATGCTTGTGACTGGGTTTATTCGTATAAAATCGCTTTTTAAACGACATACCTTGTAACAGAATCCCCTTTGCTTTTTAAAATCCAGTCTATACTCTATTGGATAAAGATACTGATAAAAGGAGAATTATGATGTCAGGCACTACGATGGTGGTATTAATTGTACTGATCTCGGTTGGTTCAGGCGTTATCTTCGATATGTATAAAAAACATTTAGAATTTAAATCGCGCACCCTAAAAGACAATAAAGAAGCGAATGAACAAGTTGCAGCGGTTACCGCTGAGCTTCTTGAGTTAAAACAACGCGTACAGACCCTCGAAGCCATAGTCACAGACTCAAGTTACAGCGTAAAACAAGAGATTAACAAGCTTTAAAACAATTAGGTTCGCATTAAGCGAGTATACTCATCAAGCACTTGCTGATAATAATCAGCATCTTGGTTTAGCATGCGTTGGTAATGTGCACATAGTTGCCCTAAGTAAGCTTGGTGCTCCTTATTCGTTAATTGCCACATCCCCTGTCCTACTCGCGTTATTGGCGTTTTAGCCGATGCGCTCACGAACATTAACTCATAAAAGCGTCTATTTTCAGAAATAAGGTGCTCGGCGACTAAACCAAAATCTAATGACTGTAGGTGGCTACGTACTTTATAGCTATGGTGCACAGGACAAACTATAAAATCGATGTGAGCAAGATGATTGTGAGCCTGAATCTGCGAAATAAACTGACACATTAAATCTCCCCCAACTCCTGCAATAATCACGAGATGACGTTTTTGGGGTGTTAAAGAAATAGTGGCCACATCTTGGCAATGTACCTGCCAATGTCCGCGTTGTTCTTCAGTTGAAAAACGCGCCAGTGTCTGTTGGAGTGACTGCATCAACTCAGGCACGATATCTACAAAGTGGATTTGATCGGCTCTATTATCTTTGAGTAACTGCATGCCTAAAAAGCCATGATCGCAGCAGCAGTCCCAAATCTCATCATACTCATTTGGGACCATTTGCGCGATCGCTGATAAACGCTTACTTAACGCCATTACTGTGTGGTTTTATAAACAAGCGCTTTTAAGCTTCTATCGCTGTCTACTTCAATAAAACCAGCGGTAGGCGCTAAACGTTCAACGAATGTAATTGCACCTTCTGTGTGCTCTGCAATCAGTGCTTTAAATGCTTGTTCAGACATTTCAGGGCTATTGGCACACAACAATAAAAGGGTGTTTTCGTTGAGCAGCTCAGGCAAACGGCGCAATATTTTTTGATAATCTTTCGTCAGAATAAAGCTGCCTTTTTGAAAGCTGGGCGGATCGACAATAATCAACTCATAAGGTGCTGACTTTTTAAGCTTACCAAATGATTTTAAAATATCATGAGGCAAGTAACTAACACCCCGTGTAAACCCATTAAGTTGGTGATTTTGTTTACCTGTTCTGAGCACGCCTTTATTCATATCCATATTAATGACTTGCTCAGCCCCCCCTTGCATTGCCGCAACGGAGAATCCGCAAGTATATGAAAATAAATTCAGTACTTTAGCCCCCTGACTATGAGCCTGTACAAACTCACGGCCACGACGCATATCAGGAAAAATACCGGTATTTTGCCTGCTCAATAAATCGACTCTAAATTTTATGTCATTTTCTTGAACAACATGCTCGTCAGGAAGTTCGCCGTGTACCACGCTATTAATCGTATTTATACCGCTACGCTGTTGATACACCAACGCAGTAATTAATTCTGGGGCATTATTTTGCGCCCATTGCCAAAGTACTTCAGTGAGTTGACCTAGTTGATCGTCAGGGATGCTCTCATACGACACTAAAAATAATGCCGGAGGGTAAAAATCAACATTAATATGGCTTAATTCAGCCACACTGTGGCCGCGGCCATGAAAAATACGGCAAAGTTCGTTAGCCGAAAGTGGCGCATCTGCTAACGCAGTTAAAATGGCTGAAAAATCGTTTGTCATAGTACTTAATTTATTAGCTGTTGTTGTAATTCATGTATTTCGTCACGCACTGAGGCTGCTTTCTCAAACTCCAGATCACTTGCGTACGCGTGCATTTTAGTCTCCAGTGCTTTAATTTGACTGGCAATCTCTTTAGCGCTTAGCACTTTTTTAGATTCTTTACGGACCAATCGAAGGTTATCTTTAGGGCCAGCCTCTTCACCAACATCCATAATATCCGTGATACTTTTCACTAACGCTTGCGGTACAATGCCATGTTCTGCGTTATGAGCTTGCTGTTTTTCACGACGACGATCAGTTTCATCAATAGCCTGACGCATTGAATTCGTTATACGATCACCGTACAGAATTGCTTTACCATTTAAATGACGAGCAGCGCGCCCTATTGTTTGTAATAAAGAACGCGTCGAACGTAAAAAGCCTTCTTTATCAGCATCGAGTATCGCTACGAGTGAAACCTCTGGCATATCAAGGCCTTCTCGTAATAAGTTAATACCCACTAACACATCGAAAACACCAGCGCGCAAATCACGAATAATCTCAACTCGCTCAACAGTATCGATGTCAGAATGCAAATAACGAACTTTTACATCATGATCATTTAAGTAATCCGTTAAGTCTTCTGCCATACGTTTTGTTAAGGTTGTCACTAAGACACGCTCATTTACCTCAACTCGTTTGTAAATCTCAGACAATAAGTCATCAACCTGAGTACCCACAGGGCGCACTTCAATTTCAGGGTCTACTAAGCCTGTAGGACGAATAACTTGTTCAGCCACTTCACCTGCTGAGCGCGTTAGCTCAAATTCGCCTGGCGTTGCCGATACATAAATCGTTTGCGGTGCAATTGCTTCGAACTCTTCAAATCGAAGTGGCCGATTATCCAATGCCGAAGGAAGACGAAATCCATATTCAACTAAGTTCTCTTTTCGACTACGGTCACCTTTGTACATTGCACCAATTTGCGATACGGTCACATGCGACTCATCGATGATCATCAAGGCATCATCAGGTAAATAGTCAAGCAATGTAGGCGGCGGATCGCCCGGAGTACGCCCCGATAAATAACGGCTGTAGTTCTCAATTCCAGAGCAATAACCAAGCTCGGTCATCATTTCTATATCGTATTGTGTTCGCTGTGCAATACGTTGCTCTTCGACAAGTTTATTTGCGCTAAGCAACTGGGCTCTGCGATCTTTTAACTCGACCTTAATATTTTCAATCGCATCAAGAATTTTCTCACGGGGTGTCACATAGTGTGTTTTTGGGTAAATAGTCGCGCGCACAATGTGCTTTTCAACAGCCCCTGTTAATGGATCAAAGATACTTAAACGCTCAATTTCATCATCAAACATTTCCACACGCACCGCGTATGTATCTGACTCAGCAGGGAAAATATCAACCACTTCACCGCGCACACGGTACGTACCACGACTAAATTCAATGTCATTACGCGTATATTGCAACTCGGCTAAGCGACGAAGCATATCACGCTGGTCGACAGTTTCGCCTACTTTGAGTAACAACATCATCTTCATGTACGAGTCAGGATCGCCCAAACCGTAAATAGCCGAAACAGATGCAACAATAATTGTGTCACGGCGTTCAAGTAACGCTTTGGTTGCACTTAAGCGCATTTGCTCAATATGCTCGTTAATAGAGGCATCTTTTTCTATAAATGTGTCACTGGCAACAACATACGCTTCAGGCTGATAGTAATCATAATATGACACGAAATATTCAACCGCATTATGAGGGAAAAACTCTTTCATCTCTCCATATAACTGCGCTGCAAGCGTCTTATTATGCGCCATGATAATCGTTGGCCGATTTAGATCATGGATTATATTTGCCATGGTAAAGGTTTTACCCGTCCCTGTAGCACCTAACAATGTTTGATGAGCAAGCCCTGCTTCAAGGCCCTCAGATAATTGAGCAATGGCCGTGGGTTGGTCACCACTTGGTTTAAATTTTGAAACCAGTTGAAAATGATCACTCATAAATGACACTCCTTCATCGCCGTTGTGCTTAATGCATTTACTTCTTTTATAAACCACTTATAAGCCACAAAAGCCGTAAACAAATTACCCACAGCTGCGCCTATAAACAAGCCTGTTAACCCTGCAATTTCACTCCCGACATAGGCAATTGGCACATAAAAGACAAATAAACGAATGATACTTAAAATCAGCGCATTCATTGGCTTATGTAAAGCATTAAATGAAGAGTTAGAGAGAATTATCACACCTTGCAAACCGTAACTTAATGGCAAGATATAAATGAAAAGTTTAATGACATCAATAACCGCCTGCTCTTTACCAAAGACATGCGCAATAAAACTAGAGGTCAAAAGCAACAGTAAATAAATGCCGAATTGCCAAATCATCACAAACTTCAACGTAGTAATATACGCTTCTTTTACACGGCCTAACTTTCCGGCTCCAAAGTTTTGACTGACAAACGGTGGCAGTGTCATCGACAATGCTAAAACCACTAAACTGGCTATTGACTCAATTCGGCTACCCACACCAAATGCAGCGACGGCTTCAGGGCCATGCTTAGCCACTAACGCCGTCATCACAGCCATTGCAATGGGTGTCAACATGTTCGCCCCTGCTGCAGGTAAACCTATTTTTAAAATTTTTCTTATTGCCCCAATAATCGTTTGTTGGCCAGCGTACAAGCTCAACAAACCATTTTTAATTGCCAGTATATAAAGAATAATCACCACCGCGAAAGACCATGCAATTACACTGGCAATGGCAGCGCCTTGAATACCCAATGCCGGTATTGGGCCCAAACCAAAAATTAAAATCGGATCTAACACGGCATTAATGAGACCCGCGCCCCCCATTACTAAACTCGGCGTTTTTGTATCGCCACTTGCGCGCAAAACAGAATTACCAACCATCGGGGTAATCAAAAATACACTGCCTAAAAACCACACACTCATATAGTCGTGTATTAGCGGAAGTACTTGCTGCCCAGCTCCCAACAATTCAAAAATAGGGTTAATAAATACATACCCAATAACAGACAAGCAAAACACCAAAACCACAGAAATGAGTAAAGCAATACTGGCATCAAACCGAGCTTCATCTAATTTGTCACTCCCTAATGCTTTCGCAATTACCGCTGAAGTGCCAATACCGAGGCCAATGGCAAGACTAATAACCGTAAAGGTTACAGGAAAAGTAAAGCTCACTGCTGCAAGGGGTTCTGTACCAAGTAGACTAATAAAGAAAGTATCAACTAGGTTAAACATCATTAAGGTGATCATCCCGAAGATCATAGGGATAGTCATTTTTTTCAACGTTGGCAGGATTGGAGAGTTTAAAAGATCAGGTTTAGATTTGCTCTGCGACGTCACGGTCATGGGAATACTTTGCCTCTTTTACTGAGCTGATAAGTTTAAAGCATCCTCGCCTTGCAAGCCACGGTTAATTTTAAACAAAGAAAACTGTCACTTTTGAGGCTTTAACATAAAAACAACCACGAACATCGTTAAAAAACAAAATAAGAACATCATTAATAGCATTGTTACAATAAAATGGCAGTAACCGCTGCTTTTTTACACAACAAACCGCGTCATTTTATCGTCACGAATAACATTACTTATCAATTCAGCGTCGCTTCAGATACAAAACTTAACCGTTTGATTTTAAATAAGTAAAAAAAATATGATTAAATGCTTGAAATTGCTGCAGCGCCCTAAAATTCTAGCGCCATAGCTGTTCTTAAAGTTTAATAAACAGAGTTATCCACAGAAACCGTGGATAACTCTCTGAAAGCCGCAATTATAAAGGCTTTTGAGCTCAGTATTTATCGCAACCTATGAAAATCACGCAAGTGTCTTGTTTTAACCCTTTTGTTAGATTCTTTTAAAGAATGCCTAATTATTGTTCACACTCACCCTGCAAATAAATATGACAATTCAAAATAAAGAGGCTAAAAAACAGCCTAACACACTGATAAAAAACACTTAAACCACTCTTCTATCTGTCTTTACATTCACAATTCAGGATCAATTAATGCCGTATTTAACGTTTTTTCTCAACCGACAGACCGATTTGAGACCTCTAAAATGGAAGAATTTAATGCGCAAATAAAAATGATTAGATTAAATTTTTATAGCGAGAATAAAATCTGAGATAAATGACAATTTCCTCTCTTATAAGCCAAAATTCTATACAACGAATACTTTTGACTAATTTATAATATTGCTCGTGGTCAAAAAGCATGCAAAAAATCACATGATCCAACATGAAATTTTACTTTAACCGCGAAAACATCTGTGTTTTTCAGCTACATTTTGTTCAGATCGAACATAAAAACATCGAATACACTTCTTTTTTGAATTTATGAAGTTTTTATGTTGACACTTTGCAATGCTGTCATTAATATTTCGCCCCGTTGAAAGGCATGACGCTTCCCCCTTAGCTCAGTTGGTTAGAGCGACGGACTGTTAATCCGCAGGTCCCCCGTTCGAGTCGGGGAGGGGGAGCCAAGTTTTTCGACCATAAACGTTTCCCCCTTAGCTCAGTTGGTTAGAGCGACGGACTGTTAATCCGCAGGTCCCCCGTTCGAGTCGGGGAGGGGGAGCCAAGTTTATGATTATGATTGTTCCCCCTTAGCTCAGTTGGTTAGAGCGACGGACTGTTAATCCGCAGGTCCCCCGTTCGAGTCGGGGAGGGGGAGCCAAATCATAAAGCACACTACTCTATTGTTCCCCCTTAGCTCAGTTGGTTAGAGCGACGGACTGTTAATCCGCAGGTCCCCCGTTCGAGTCGGGGAGGGGGAGCCAACTTCCAGAATATATTAGACTTTTATCATCTTTCACATTCTGCGAATCTATTAGACTTTCTGCCTTATATATTCTAATCTATCCTGAGTTATTTCTTTTTTGCTATTTAAATAGAATTCACTGTACTTAAAGCAATCAATCAGGGAATTGATTCTTCCTTTTAGGCTTTTATAAGATAAAAAACATGGCAGGCTTTAAAAAACTAATATTTGTTCAACTTATTTCTTGGCTACTATTTGCATTGCTCGGTGGGTATTTTATTGCACTGGGGTTTGACAACGCAGTTAGCGATGCTCAGAAAAAAGCGCAATTCGTAGTGAATACTTACATAAATAGTTTAACGATGGACGAGCTTGCGCCTGAAAAAATACAAAAAGCGCTTGCCGACGGCACTACTTTCTCTAAATTTATAATACGAGATCAAGCAGGTAACCTCGTTACCATGGTTGAATCGCCACAGCCCCTGCCCCTCTTTGCAGATATTGTAAATACGAGCTTTAATTCGATTCGCCCACAATTTGCTGTTAACCAAGCTTCTGACATAAAAGTTGAATTCACAATCAACGCAAACAATCTGGCAAACCTGCTACAACAGTCCATGTTTATTGTCATTTTAGTCTCAGGCTTAATTGCTTTGTTGCCTATTATATATATGCAAAGCATGTTTAGACGCTTAAACCGAAAAGTGAGCACCACCATTGCAGATATCATCGATATCTATATCAATCAAAATCAGGTTAATGGCGATCTTGAACAAGCAATGGACACAACACGCTTGAAAAAGCTTAGTAAAGATTTAATACCTACTTTCAATCGTCTTTCGCACTTTTTACAAACCAAGCATGATGATATTGAAAACAATGCAATGAGCATTAAGCAAGAAGCGTATAAAGATGTCATTACAAATCTTGGTAATCGTAATATGTTCGTCGAATACTACGAGAAAAACATCGAAAATGCCGATAAAAGCACCTTTGGCTCTTTAGCTATGGTGCGTTGTAGTGAGCTACAAGCAATAAACCAAACTCGCGGTTATCAAAAAGGCGATGAATACGTAAAAGGTGTTGCCGATATTATTAAACATATCAGTGGTACTTACACCAATAGCCAAGTATTTCGGGTAAACAGTTCAGACTTTGCTGTTATTTTACCTAATACTCCCCTAAAAGAAGCTGAACGATTCGGTGATAACTTACAATCGCGTTTTACGCAGTATCAGCAAAACCAAGAATTAAGTTCAGTAGCAAATACAGGCATAGTTGGGTACGAAAAAGGCAAACCTTTAGGCGAACTACTGTCGATTGTTGATAACGCTATGAGCATGGCACAATCTAAGCAAGCAAATGCATGGCATGTTCAACGCGAAACAGATTTAGTAAACAATGTGAGTGCTGGCTTTGGTAATCAAAACTGGCGCAAAGTGATAAACGAAGTGATCGAGTCAAAGCGTGTTCACTTAGTTATGCAAAATATCATGCCAATTGGTAAAAGCATCAAAGCCTATGCCGAAATTCAAGTGCGCTTTAAAACAGCCGAAAATCAAATGCTTCCTACGGCGTCTTTTTTAGCGATGGCCGAAAAACTCGGTATGGCAATGGAAATTGATCGATTAATAATCGACACCACCCTTGAAAAAGTGAAGACACGCAACTTCTCACAAAAGTTTTTTGGTATAAATGTCACAGCATCCAGTGCGCATAATGATCAGTTTCTTATTTGGTTAGAACGCCGTTTGTTAAAAGATAACAATATTGCCACTAAATTAATTTTTGAAGTCAGCGAATTTGGTCTTCAGCAAAATATAAAAGCAAGTAAGCGTTTTATTGATATGGTTCATCGTGTCGGTGCGCGTGTGACTGTTGAACGCTTTGGTGTAGGCTTAACTTCATTTAAATTCTTCAGAGACTTGAAGCCTGACTTTATTAAAATGGATGCAAGCTATACCCGCGGTCTTGAAGATGATAAAAACAATCAATATTTTATGCGCTTAATGGTAGATCTTGCTCACCGGATTGGGGTTAATGTTTTTGCCGAAGGTGTAGAGAGCCAGGAAGAGAAACACATTATCGAAACCCTTTGCTTAGATGGCGTGCAGGGTTATTACATAGAAAAACCAAAAGACATCTAAGATCTACGCCAATAAGACCTAATAAACCGACTGTTTATCAGGTCTTTAACGTAACTTTAACACTTCAAATACAAACAGCTTTGTTAATTTAAGCTAATCGCCTCGCATGTGTTGTGTCAGCCTCCAGAAAAAAGGATAATGACGTTGTTTTTATTCTCGTGAGGCACGCATGACAGAGTATGTCTTGTTACTGATTGGTACCGTACTAGTCAACAACTTCGTTTTAGTTCAGTTTTTAGGTTTATGCCCGTTTATGGGTGTATCAGGTAAACTCGACACTGCTATTGGTATGTCTTTAGCGACAACCTTTGTGCTAACACTCGCCTCTGTTACCAGCTATCTGGTGAATCACTATATTTTGATTCCACTCGATATCGCATTTTTACGCACCATGAGCTTTATTTTGGTGATTGCTGTCGTTGTGCAATTTACTGAGATGGTTGTTAGAAAAACCAGTCCAACTTTGTATCGTTTGCTCGGTATATTCTTGCCCCTGATCACAACAAACTGTGCAGTGTTAGGTGTTGCCCTTCTTAATATCAAAGAAGACCATTCATTCTTACAATCAGCCGTGTATGGTTTTGGCGCAGCAGTTGGTTTTTCAATGGTGTTAATTCTTTTTGCCGCATTACGCGAACGTTTAGCTGTTGCAGACGTTCCTTCACCATTTAAAGGTGCATCGATTGCGATGATCACCGCAGGTCTGATGTCGATGGCCTTTATGGGTTTTACAGGATTAGTGAAGTTTTAATATGACCTTGTTTTATGCCTTAATTGCGCTAGGTTCATTAGCGCTAATATTTGGTTTGATTTTAGGATTTGCTGCCGTACGTTTTCGGGTAGAAAGCAACCCTATCGTTGATCAAATTGACACCATATTGCCACAAACTCAATGTGGACAATGTGGCTACCCTGGTTGTCGCCCTTACGCAGAGGCGATAGCGAATGGTGACGAAATAAATAAATGCCCGCCGGGCGGCGAAGCCACGGTAAAAAAACTGGCAGATTTAATGGGGGTTGAAGCAAAACCTCTTGCTGGCGGCGAACAAGCAGAGCCAGTAAAAACCGTTGCATACATTCGAGAAGACGAATGTATTGGCTGTACTAAATGTATCCAAGCCTGCCCTGTTGATGCCATTGTTGGTGCGACCCGTCAAATGCATACCGTACTCATTGACGAATGCACTGGCTGTGATTTATGTGTTGAACCTTGCCCAGTTGACTGTATTGATATGCTGCCTGTAAAAGAAACCAAACAAACTTGGAAATGGCAATTAAATGCAATCCCTGTGACTCAGGTAGATTAGGAGCGCAGATGGAAACGTTAATAGAACAAATCAAACAAGGTAAAGTCTGGCCATTCGCTGGGGGGATTCATCCACCTGGACAAAAGCAACAATCAACATCACGTGCAATTGAGCGACTAGAGCTGCCAGATAAATTAGTTGTGTCACTAAAACAACATATTGGTGCCAACGGCAAATTAATCGTAGTAAAAGGCCAATCAGTTCTTAAAGGTCAAGCGTTAACGAAACCTAGCGGTAACTGGTCAGTGCCTGTACATGCGCCTACTTCTGGTGTGATCACAGATATCTGCCCGATGCCATCTGCACACCCATCAGCGTTGCCTGAGCTCAGCGTCATTATTGAACCAGATGGCAAAGATACATGGTGTGAACTAAACCCTGTTGATGACCCTAAAGCACTCTCACATGATGAGCTAGTCGATATTATTCATCAATCAGGTATTGCAGGGATGGGGGGAGCTGGTTTTCCCACTTATGTAAAAGCAGATACGCGAAAAAGCATTGAATTTTTAATTGTAAATGCCGTTGAGTGTGAGCCATACATCACTGCAGACGACATGTTAATGCGTGAACATGCACACGGAATTATCGCCGGTATTGAGTTAATGCAGCACTTGCTCAACCCAACACTGACAATCATAGGTATTGAAGATAATAAGCCAGAAGCTATTGCAGCAATGCAACAAGCAGCAAAACATAATGAGTCTATCATTGTTCAAACTGTCCCTACTGTTTATCCTTCTGGCGGTGAAAAACAATTGATAAAATTGCTAACAGGCAAAGAAGTACCTAGCGGCAATATTCCTGCTGACATTGGTATGTTAGTGCACAATGTAGGCACCCTGTTTGCAATTAACCAAGCGGTTTATGAAGGCAAGCCATTAATTGAACGCGTGGTCACAGTGACTGGCAATACAATCCATAAACAAGGAAATGTATGGGCGTTACTTGGCACTGAAATAAAACACTTACTAGATTGCCAAGGCTTTTCACCGGTGCCACAACAACGAGTTGTCATGGGCGGCCCTATGATGGGCTTTACCTTACCAACGGTAAGAATCGGCATTGTAAAAACCACAAACTGTATTTTAGCCCCTGATCATCAAGAGCTGGCTGAACCAGGAGACGAAAAAGCCTGTATTCGTTGTAGTGCCTGTGCTGATGCCTGCCCTGCTTCGCTATTACCCCAACAGCTGCAGTGGTTTGCTAAGTCAAAAGAATACGACAAGTTAAATGAGCATAACCTATTCGATTGCATCGAATGTGGAGCCTGCGCCTATGTCTGCCCGAGTGAAATTCCACTTGTGCAATACTACCGAGTTGCTAAAGCCGAAATCAAAGAGCAACAAGCAGAACAAATAAAAGCTGAGCGCGCCAGAGAGCGCTTTGAAGCACGCAAAGAGCGTTTAGAGCGCGAGCAAGAAGAGCGACAAAACCGTCATAAACGCAAGCCCGCGACGAAGTCGAGCGATGAAAAACAAAAAGTGGCTGATGCCCTCGCCCGTGTTAAACCAAAATCTGACGATAAAGACAGTAAATCAGCTGTTGCAGCCGCTATTGCCCGTGCCAAAGCGAAAAAACAAGGCGCAGAACTGGAACCTGATAATTCTGAAGTAGCTAAAGAGCGTGCTGCACGTAAAGAGCAAGCGCGTAAGTACAAAGAGCAAAAAGCGCTAGAGCAAAGTGAAGAAACCGTCGATAAAGACGATAAGAAGTCAGCTGTTGCAGCGGCTATTGCCCGTGCTAAAGCGAAAAAAGCAGCACAAGCCACTGAAGCTGATAACGCAACCGATGCAGAGCCTGCAGCCGTTGACGATAAAAAAGCGGCCGTAGCTGCGGCGATTGCCCGTGCTAAAGCGAAAAAAGCAGCGCAAGCCACTGAAGCTGATAACGCAACCGATGCAGAGCCTGCAGCCGTTGACGATAAAAAAGCGGCCGTAGCGGCGGCGATTGCCCGTGCTAAAGCGAAAAAAGCAGCGCAAGCCACTGAAGCTGATAACGCAACCGATGCAGAGTCTGCAGCCGTTGACGATAAAAAAGCGGCTGTTGCAGCGGCGATTGCCCGTGCTAAAGCGAAAAAAGCAGCGCAAGCCACAGAAGCTGAGAACGCAACCGATGCAGAGCCTGCAGCCGTTGACGATAAAAAAGCGGCCGTAGCCGCGGCGATTGCCCGTGAAAAAGCAAAAAAATCAGCGAAAGAGCAAGCCGAAACTGAGAGCGCAACCGATGCAGAACCTGCAGCCGTTGACGATAAAAAAGCGGCCGTAGCAGCGGCAGTTGCCCGTGCAAAAGCGAAAAAAGCAGCGAAAGAGCACGCTGAGCAACAAGCAAAAAACGAAAGCGAAAGCGCAGACACCCACGGTACTGACGCTCACTCTGATGATTCAAGTACAGATGAATCTGAAGCACAGCAAATAGATAACACGCCTGAATCAAGCGAAGACAAAAAGAAAGCGGCGATTGCACGTGCAATTGCTCGCGCTAAAGCTAAAAAGTTACAACAAGAAGGAACCGATAAGTCATGAAACTAACCATGGCCAGTTCGCCGCATAATCATAGTACCAAATCATTAAGCCGTTTAATGATCACCGTGATTGCTGCGTGTATTCCAGGTTTAATAGCCCAAGTTTACTTTTTTGGCACTGCGGTATTAATTCAGCTTGTGCTCGCATTACTGACTGTCAGTGCCTGTGAAGCGGCTGTTCTGTTACTTCGTAAACGCAAAGTATGGCCAACATTAAGTGATGGTAGTGCTTGGCTTACAGCTGTGCTATTGGCGCTTAGTATCCCACCTCTTGCCCCATGGTGGATTATCGTAATTGGTTGCCTATTTGCTATTGTCATTGTTAAACAACTTTATGGCGGGCTTGGTTTTAACTTGTTTAACCCTGCAATGGCGGCATATGTATTATTGCTTGTGTCATTCCCTGTGCAAATGACAAGCTGGCTGCCAGTAAACGAACTGCTCGCAAATCCAATTAGCTTTACACAACAACTATCCGTTATTTTTAACGGCTTTACCTCTGCTGGATTTAGTGTTGATCAGCTGCGTGTTGCAATTGATGGCACAACAATGGCAACCCCTTTAGATACGGTTAAAACCGATGTGGCTCACCACCTAACAGTGTCAGAAAGTATGAGCAAACCACTGTTTAATGATTGGTTTGGACTTGGCTGGGGCTGGGTAAACTTTGGTTTCTTATTAGGTGGTTTATACTTATTAAAAGCAAAGATAATAAACTGGCATATTCCTGTCGGCTTTTTAGCATCTCTCATACTGTGCAGTGGTATTGGTTATATTGCAGCGCCAGGCACAGAGCCAGGCGTGGTATTTCATCTATTCAGTGGTGCAACCATGTTAGGTGCATTTTTTATCGCGACTGATCCTGTTTCGGCATCAACCACCAATAAGGGCCGCTTAATTTACGGAGCCTTAATTGGTTTACTTATTTACTTAATTCGTACCTTTGGTGGTTATCCAGATGCGGTGGCATTTAGTGTTTTGTTATTAAATATGGCTGTGCCGTTAATTGATTACTATACACAACCACGTACTTACGGCCATGGAGTGAAATAATGATCCTTTCCTCAATGACTAAAAATGGTGGCATCCTTACTGTTTTTGCACTGCTTACCACGGGGGCTGTTGCACTGACACATAGCCTGACGGCTGAGCGTATAAGCGAGCAAGAAAAAAAGCAACTTGCAGAGCAATTACAGCAAGTGCTTGATGCCCATCACTATGACAATCAACTATATAAAGATTGTGTGATCATTACAGATGAACGTTTAGGACCTCGTCCTGATCAGGTTATTTACCGTGCTTACAAAAATAACGAACCCTATGCTTTAGTGATGCGCCATGTCACACCTAGTGGCTACAGCGGCGATATCAACTTACTAACAGCCGTATTTGCTAATGGCGACATTGCTGGCGTGCGTGTCACAAAGCACGAAGAAACGCCCGGTCTCGGCGATAAAGTCGAAATAAAAAAATCGGATTGGATCACCCTCTTTAAAGGCCAAAATGTGCTAGGTGACGATGACACACGTTGGGCCGTTAAAAAAGATGGCGGTCAGTTTGATCAGTTTACTGGGGCAACAATTACCCCTCGAGCGGTCGTTGGCTCAGTCAAAAATGCGGTGCTGTTCGCAAAAGCTGAGTTTGATAACCTATTTGCTGCGCCAAATTCATGCCAAGGAGCACAGTAATGAGCGAAATCAAAACCTTATTTAAAGAGGGTATGTGGGCAAACAACCCCGCCCTTGTGCAATTACTGGGCTTGTGTCCTCTGCTGGCCGTAACATCAACCATTACAAATGCGTTAGGCCTTGGTTTAGCAACCTTACTGGTATTGGTTGGTTCAAACATCACTGTCTCTATTGTGCGTAACTGGGTGCCGAAAGATATACGTATTCCCGTTTTCGTGATGATCATTGCAGGGTTTGTTACCATCGTTCAGCTGCTTATGAACGCCTACACATTTGGTCTGTATCAATCATTAGGTATTTTTATTCCACTGATTGTAACCAACTGCGCAATTATTGGCCGAGCAGAGGCATTTGCCTCTAAAAATACCGTGCCTCTTTCTGCATTCGATGGCTTAATGATGGGACTTGGCTTTATGTTGGTGCTTGTTGTGCTTGGCGCTATTCGAGAATTAATAGGCCAAGGCACGCTGTTTGATGGTGCCGACTTATTACTTGGACCATGGGCAGAAGTACTGCGCATTGAAGTCTTTAGCTTTGACAATCAGTTCTTATTAGCAATTTTACCTCCTGGCGCTTTTTTAGGACTTGGATTATTGATTGCGGCAAAGAATGTGATTGATACACAAATAAAATCTAAGCAAGTTGTTACTCCAGAAGTAGAAAAAGGCCCTCGAGCCCGAGTAACGAGTTTAACTTAAAGGAGAGCACGCACCGTCACTGCGTGCTTAACACTCACCATGAATAAAGAAAAACGCTACGAGATCCTGTCTCGCCTCCGCGCAGAAAACCCTCACCCAGAAACTGAGCTTGAATACTCAAGCCCTTTCGAGTTGTTGGTTGCGGTTACCCTATCAGCTCAAGCAACGGATGTTGGTGTAAATAAAGCGACCCGTAAGCTTTTTCCTGTCGCAAACACGCCCCAAGCTATTCTTGATTTAGGTCTTGAAGGCCTGCGTGATTACATAAAAACAATTGGTTTGTTTAATTCTAAAGCCAATAATGTCTATAAAATGTGTGAAATTCTGGTCAATAAACACAACGCTGAAGTACCAGAAAACCGCGAAGCCCTTGAAGCCCTACCGGGCGTGGGTAGAAAAACGGCTAACGTTGTTTTAAATACCGCTTTTGGCTGGCCTACCATTGCCGTAGACACGCATATTTTCCGTGTTTCTAACCGCACTAAGTTTGCCATGGGTAAAGACGTCGTTGCAGTTGAGCAAAAACTAGAAAAAGTCGTACCTAAAGAATTTAAAGTCGATGTACACCACTGGTTAATACTTCATGGGCGCTACGTGTGTACTGCACGTAAACCTAAATGCGGCAGCTGTATTATCGAAGACTTGTGTGAGTTTAAAGAAAAAACAGACTAATAAAGTTTGCTTTGCTAATTTAAAAAGTGGTCGCGCTGAATGCGCGGATAATGTCGCTAATGTGTCAGTATAATCGCTAAATTGTGAGAATCTATCGGTATTGCAAACTCACCACTGCTATTTTCCATCCTGAGTTCATTCGCTAATTGTGCCAAACACAGGCTTTGACACAATTAGCTAGGCCTATTATTAAGGGTTTTGGCTCAACTGTTTTTTAATAAAGTCTCGCGTATCTTTTAAAAGCGACACTCTTGCTGGTTCGTGAATATACATCATGTGACCACCGTGATAATAGTAGTAATCAATTTTATCAGCGTTTATACCGTGTCTGCTTAAGGTGTATTCAGCATCAAAAAATGGTGTGACCATATCGTAATATCCAGAGGCAACCATAACTTTCATCTGTGGATTACTGCGAAGGGCATACGATAAATCTGGCGCAGTATTCACGTATTTTGGCTCCCAGCTTTGTCCATCAGGAGCCGTACGCCAGCGCCAATTATCAGATAATTCAGGGTCAGAGGGATTTAAGTATTTTCTTTTCCACTGTACGTTTAAATCCGTGTACATATATTTCATGAGTGCTGCTTTGTAGGCCGGTGCTATGGCTTTCGACGCATCTTGCGTAGGATCAGCGGATAGGTCGTCTCTTTCATCAAGCTTATAACGTCCATCGAGCAACCCAACGGCGACGCCCTCGTCACGCAACAACTCTTTAGCAAATCTAAACGCGTTGATGCGCAAATCAGTTCGCTCTATGTATTGTTTGCTAAGGCCTGTATAACGTTGTAATCCCTCAACAATTCGCGCTCTTTCAGCTGTGCTAAGGGTATTACCTTTAAATAATGCGGGCAGCAATTCATCAACGGCAAATTGTCGACTCGCATCAATAAACGCTTCAAAACTTCCTGATGTATCAACTTTTTTATGGTACCAAGCTGTCGCAGCTAATGTTGGTATGTAAGTAATGTAAGATATAATGTTGTCGTCTACATAAGGGCTTGAGCCTTGGTAATCCAAAGCTTGGGACACAAAAATGATGCCATTTACATTAATAAGGTGTTTGTCCATGAGCACTTTAGAAACAGCTGCCGCTCTAGTCGTACCATAGCTTTCTCCTAATAAAAATATTGGCGCATTCCAGCGATTTTCTTTCGTCAGCCACTGCGCGATAAAATCAGCAATGGCGGATGTGTCTTCATTCAACCCCCAAAAGGCTTTGCTTTCAGTTTCACCTAATGCGCGAGAGTACCCTGTGCCAACGGGATCAACAAACACCATATCAGTCACATCGAGAATCGTTTCTGGCGCTTCTTTTAATTCATAAGGAGCAGCCCCTGGATGCGCTGCGTCACTTGGCACAACAACGCGTTTAGGCCCGTAAGCGCCCATGTGTAACCAATTAGAAGACGAACCAGGGCCACCATTCCATATAAACGTAACCGGCCTGTTTTCTTTGTCGTCTGCGACAATGTAATCAAATGAAAAGACAGAGGCGGTAGGTCCTTCGTCTTTGTTCAATAAATAAGTTTCACCGGCTACAACTTTGTATTTCAGTTTTTTGCCATTAAAGGTGCCTTTGTGCTGTGTAACAAATTGAGTGGCTTCTGGTATCAGTTTCTTACTGTTGTTTGAAGCTGATACTTCCTCTGCATATGCCACGTTTATACTCAACGCGCTTAATGTAAATATGACCACTGTTTTGAAATTTTTAAAATACGCCATTCTTTACTCTCTTGGTTGTTTACTTTTATTTTTATCTTTATCGAGTGGGAGTGCTTTTGTCACTCGTTCTTTATCGCTGAGCATTTTTCAATTAGGCAGTCATCCTCCCACGAGTCAAACTTAGAAGCGTGTAAGTCCCCTCTGTTTACACTTGGCAATGATGTAAAAAGTTGCATTATCGTGTTGCTCACTCAGGGTCGCCTCTGTGGTGAATACCCTATGCCATCGGGTCCATTTCCTGTGGGCAGTTCAAATAACGTTTTGCCAGAGACTATATCAATAACAAGCACCTTATTTTTTTCATAAGCAAACAAAAACAAAGTACGATCATCAGGATGAAAAACCACACCTTTTGGTCCCGTCCCCTTCTCAAATACGATTTGATGCAATATTTCCAACGAAAAGTACACAAATCAAATAATACATCCACTTCATTTTCTGCTCCCTATTCTTAATAAGCTTAATTTTCGAATTAGGTATAATTAAGCCTCCCCCTCTAAGGAAAATATATTTTTCTGCCTTCCTAACTCAAGTGCGGCGATATAAGTTGCCTGCGTTTAGTTGTATATAATTACAGCAATCTCGCCAGAAAATAAAATATATGTGTTCAAACTCACTATTCTGTTTGCTAATACATAAAACAGTCTCCTTGCTAAGGTATTACTAGTATCGAATGATTGTGAGTGATTCCAACTTGTACTCGAATTAAAAACATTAAAAATGCACAAACTGTCATCTCAAAAGACTCGAAACTAATAGCACAATAATCAAAGTATTAATTTCACAAGCCACCATCCTTTCGTTATGCTGTTGAGTATTGTGAAAATTTTTATGAGAATTGCTATGTTACCTTTACTTCGTATCTTGTTAATTGAGCAAGACCCTGCCACTTTGCAAGAGCTGTCAACGAATCTTGCACGAACAATCCCTAATTTTGAGCGGAGTGATGTTGATATCGATATTATTGAATGTAATGAGCTCAAGCAGGCATTAACATGTGTAGAAGAAGATGGTGATATTCAAGCTGTGGTACTCAGTTGGGATGTACTGAACAATAGCGAACGAACCTATAGTCGCTTTATAGAGCAGTTAAAAGGGATCCGTCTTGAGCTGCCAGTGTATGTTATTGGCGACGATACTAAAGGGTTAGAGATCGTTAACGAGTCAGAAGAAATTGAATCTTTCTTCTTTAAAGATGAAGTAATTTCGGACCCCGAAGCAATCTTAGGTTATATGATCAACGACTTTGATGACAGATCAGAAACCCCATTTTGGACAGCCTACCGTCGTTATGTCGGCGAAGCGAATGATTCATGGCACACACCCGGGCACAGTGGTGGTTCTAGCTTTAGAAATTCTCCCTACATCAAAGATTTTTATCAGTTTTATGGCCGTAATGTATTTGTTGGCGACCTGTCGGTTTCTGTTGATTCGCTTGGTTCATTGTCAGACAGCACCAATACCATTGGCCGCTCACAAGAGTCAGCTGCTGCGACATTTGAAGTTAAGCATACTTATTTTGTCACCAACGGTTCATCCACCTCGAATAAAATTATTTTGCAAACGTTGCTGCGTAAAGGCGATAAAGTGATCATCGATCGCAATTGTCATAAATCAGTACATTATGGCATTTTGCAATCAGCTAGTTTACCCATTTATTTGTCGAGTATTTTAAACCCTAAATATGGCATCTTCGCGCCCCCCTCATTAGCAGATATTAAGCAAGCGATTGAACAGAATACTGACGCAAAACTGCTTGTTCTCACCGGTTGTACCTACGATGGCCTTCTTAGTGACTTGAAACAAGTGGTTGAGTTTGCCCATCAACATGGGATTAAAGTGTTTATCGACGAAGCGTGGTTTGCGTACTCGCTTTTTCATCCAAGTTTACGCTACTACTCTGCCATTCATGCAGGCGCTGACTATGTAACCCACTCTGCACATAAAGTCGTGTCGGCATTTTCTCAGGCGTCTTATATTCACGTAAACGATCCTGATTTCGACGCCGATTTCTTCCGCGAGATCTACAGTATTTACGCCAGTACATCACCTAAGTATCAACTTATTGCCTCGCTTGATGTGTGCCAAAAACAACTAGAGATGGAAGGCTATAAGCTACTGAATGCCTTGTTGAATCATGTCGCAGAGTTCAAGCAACAGATGGCGTCACTCAAGTATATAAAAGTGCTTGGAAAAGAAGATTTTATGGAAATTTTCCCGCATTTTAGTGGCGATAACATGGGTCACGATCCACTAAAAATTCTTATTGATATTAGCGAATTGCCTTATTCATTAAAGGATATTCATAAATTCCTATTGGATGAAATTGGCCTAGAAATAGAAAAATACACGCACAGTACAATATTGGTTTTACTGACACTTGGCGGAACGCGTTCTAAGATCATTCGTCTTTACAATGCATTAAAGAAACTAGACAGCGGAAAAGTAAAACTGGCTACATCGATGAGACGTACACGCTTACCAGAGAACTTACCAGCCATAGACTTAGCATGTATTCCAAGCGATGCGTTTTACGGCGAACGCGAGTCTGTGCCTATTAGTAAGAGTAACAACCGCATTTGTGCCGGATTAGTGACTCCTTACCCGCCTGGTATTCCACTTTTAGTGCCAGGCCAGCATATCACTGATGAGCATATAGAATATCTAAAAGAATTAGCAGGACAAGGACTGACAATTCAAGGGAGTTTTGATGGCGAGATCTATGTTCTTAAAGGTAAGGTGAAAAAGTAAAAAAGGCTATTAATACCGTCAAGTACCTTATCACTATTCAGCAATGCCACACAGTATTGCTCAATAGTAGATTAAAAACAGCCCCACACACTACAAAATAAACGAAGCGAGAATGCAATGATACAATTGAAGAACAAAAAAGCGCTCAGACTTATGCGCGTTGCAGCTCTTATTGTTACTCTCACTAGCATATACATTTTTGCCCCCTGGCAGTTTGCCATATATTACTTTCAGCCACTTCCCGCCAACATTCAAGCACAAACACAAGAGGCTATTGAACAAGGAGTTGATGGCATTATTGTGTATGTTCATAAACAAGGAAACCAACCTGAATATTTTGCACAAGGTTGGCATAATCGAGAGCAAAAAATCCCCGCTTATGCGACTGCGTTGTTTAAAATTGGGAGTATCCGTAAGCTGTATGACGCATCAGCTTTAACAAAGCTTGTGTCTGCAGGGCTGATTGATATCGATAAAACACTGGCTGATTATCTTCCATCGTTAGTTGGACGCATTCAAAACGCAGATAAAATCACCTTACGAATGATGGTACAGCACAGAAGTGGCATTCCCAATTACACAGATACTAATAACTTTGATTGGTCAATCGCCTACCCCGATCCGCTAGCTTTGGTGCTAGACACCCCTGCTGACTTTGATCCAGATACAGATTATGGTTATTCCAACACAAATTACCTGCTACTGCGAAAAATAATGTCTACTGTGCTGGGTTATGATCATAACCAATTTATTAAAGATGAAATTTTAACGCCATTGGGCCTAACGCATACGTTTTCATCAGTACATGAAATCAATTTAGTAGATTTGATGAGTGGTTATTACGTGGGTTATGAGAATGATTTTAAAGCACTCGATCAAGGCTATGTGGCGACAGCACAAGATGTAGGCGACTTTATTCTTGCTTTAAACAAAGGCACTTTTTTCAACCAACAAGAGCAAATTTTGTATGCATCACTTTATAAGTATGAACACACAGGTTGGGTATTAGGGTATTCAAGCATTGCTCGTTATTATAAAGATATCGATACAGTCGTTGTGCAGTTTATAAATACTAATGGCGATGATACTGTGATGCTAGCAGAAATAATTTATAATCGAATTATTGATATTTTAACAGCGCAGCAGTAGCTGCGTTATCAAAAATTTGTGAATTTTAAAGAGGATTTAAATGCGTTTATTACACACAATGCTTCGCGTTGCTGATTTAGACAAATCTATCGAATTTTACACGCAAGTATTAGGCATGAAAGAACTGCGTCGTGCAGATAATGAAGAATACCGTTACACACTTGCTTTTGTTGGTTACGGTGAAGAAAAAGACGCTACCGTACTCGAGCTCACCTATAACTGGGATACTGACAGCTACGACTTAGGCAATGCGTATGGCCACATTGCAATTGAGTTTGATGACATTTATAAAGCCTGCGAAGATATTAAAGCCGCAGGCGGTAATGTAAGCCGTGAGCCAGGCCCAGTAAAGGGCGGCACCACTGAAATCGCTTTTGTTAAAGACCCTGATGGTTATGCAATTGAGCTAATTCAGAAAAAAGACTACAGTCAATTTTAATTGTTTTGGCTATTTCAGTCATTAAATTGACTGAAATAGCCACTTTGCAAGCGCCCGTTCAAGCTCTGTGAAATCGATTGGCTTCGCAATGTGATCGTGTATACCTATTTCCATACTTTTTTCGATATCTTCTCTCATTGCATTCGCACTCACTGCGATAATGGGTGTATTAAACCCTTCTTGCTTCAGCAGTGTTTTACTGGCCGTTAAACCATCCATCACAGGCATTTGAATATCCATTAAAATTAACGCGTAGTTATTCATTGATGCCTTATCACAGGCTATTTGGCCATTTTCAGCAAGTTCATAGCTCAAACCTAATTGCGATAAGTATTTCGTAATAACAATTTGGTTAATTGGGTTATCTTCTGCGACTAACAACGGTGTTTTTATGCTTGAAAAGTCGACCGTTATCGCTGTGTCGAGTTGACTTGTTTTTGCTTTGCTAAGCACGTGTGAGTGGGTTTTAAAACTCACCATAATAGTAAATGTAGTGCCTTCACCAAGCTCACTTTTAAGCGTAATTTCGCCGCCCATTAAATCCACTAAGCCTTTACTTATGGCAAGCCCTAAACCTGTGCCGCCATATTCACGCATGATATTACTTTGCGCTTGTACAAAGGGGTTAAACAAAGCGGTTAATTTATCTTCTGCTATACCAATACCTGTATCAGTCACTGTAAATTCAACTGTTGTCGTGTGAGCATCTTTGTCAATGACATTAATTGATAGAGTAATTTCCCCTTCTTTTGTGAATTTAATCGCGTTTGACAGCAGGTTTATGAGCACTTGCTTAACGCGAATTTCATCACACTCGACGTTGACTGCTTTGAGTTGATTAATATTAAGTTGGCAAGCAATCCCCTTAGCATCGCAGCTGGGTTTAAATAACACAATGAGATCTTGGCATAGCGCGATTAAATTACATTCTCGCGTATCGAGTTCTATTTTATTTGCTTCAATTTTTGAAAAGTCGAGTATGTCATTAATCACTGTGAGTAACACATCGCTGCAGTTATTAATTTGTCTCACAAAATCAGCTTGTTCTGGATTTAATTGGCTTTTTTTCAACAACTGTAAGAAACCAACAATCCCATTCATTGGTGTTCTAATTTCATGGCTCATATTTGCTAAAAACTGGCTTTTAACTTGCTCAGAATGCTCCGCCCTAACCTTCTCTAGCTGTAAAGAAGTGATCTGAATATCAATTGTTTCTGCCATGCTATTAAGTGACTGAGCTATATCTTTAAACTCTTGATAATGGAAATCATCGGTTATTTTTTTGTAATTACCACATGCAAACTCCCGACTCAGTGCAGTAATACGATTAAGTGGATTATGCAAACGTTGCGTTAACCAATGAACCAAAAACAATGACACAACTGAAAGGCCTATAATTAACAAACCTCCAGCTATCGCTGTTTCCTTTACCGCATTGGTATATGCAGTTTCAGCTTCATTAATTCTAAAGTGTAATGCTGTTCGTTCATTATTAAACAGCACGTTACTAATCGACGCACTTCCTGTTAGTAACGCCGTACTTTCAACGACCCCTAAACTGTATAAAACATGATCTTGCACGGTAATTTGTACTTGTTTACCTGATTGGTAAGTAGGCTGCTCATTGTGAACAGCAAGCCACTTTAATGCTTCAGATAACGGAATGAACGACACTAATAACCCCGTTTTTCGGATTGGTTCACTTAACGAGTCTTGCTCGTGTAACAGCGTTGAAGTAATTGCTATTAATGCATTTTGTTTGGCTTCTGTTTGAAAGAGCAATTCATTCAACTGCGGCTTATTAATTACTTGAATGCTATTTTGATTGTTCGAGATCTGCACACTATCGAGAATACTTTTTGTTAGTGCGTAATTTAGCGTTAACGATGTTATTGGGTAACCTTCAACAATAAAGCCTTGATTATCTAAAACAATTGATGCAATTATTTGTGGGTTATCTGTTACAAATTGCTGTAATTGAACCAATGCAAATTGCGAATACACCACGGTATCTGGAAGCTCAGCTATCGCTTTTGTACTACTTAATAACTGACTATTTTTTTCTAATTTGAAGATCAGTTGTTCCAAGCTTGCCGCGTTATTTCTTGCCTGCCATTGTAAGCTTGTTTTAGCTTGTTCAATCGAGTTTAAATAAAAACGCCCGATCATCAAGCCTGCCAGCACCAAAAGCGGAATAATAACCAGCAATAATACACTTGCGAATAATGCTTGGCTAAACCGTGGGCTGTTCATTGCACCTCTTCATTCGCAATTGAGCGCTCTGCGAGTCCCTGCATAAATAAACCTGCTTGTTCGGCAGTCAGCGCACCACTGCCATAACGAGAAAAGCCTTTTGTTAACACTTCCCATGCAATTATCATCGCAGCCGATGATGGCATTGGTTTGGTGTGTTGCAAAGCAGCAAGCAAGGTAAGTAACGTATCATCGTTTTGCTCTAAAAGCTGCGTTAAAACTTGCGTGTTCACTGGGATATCGTGAAGTTTTTGCCAAATTAAATGCTGAAATGGTGCATGTTGCACAGCCTTTGCAAACTTAATTAAGTTGTCTTTATTAGGGCCCTGTAAACTATTATTCGGAAAAGCTAAAACAAACGTTGAGTAGTACGGCTGCATGAAGTGACCATTCAGTTTTGGTAGTGGTTGTACGGCCAACTGCTCCCCCAGTGCTTCTTTGTAAGTATTGAGGGCCCAAGCACCGTTTATAATAAATGCAGCCTGTTGGTTTTGAAATGCGGCATGTGAACAGCTGTAATCACACTCTCTGTCCACGATACCTTGCTGATTTAAATCCCATACATATCGCAGAGCTAATTGCATTGCAGATGTATTCAACAGTACTTTGTCATCAACAATCAGGTCGCCTTCAAATGCGCTTAAAAATGGAATAAACCAATACATTTCCATAAAACTCCAGGTGATTAGTTTCACCTGTTCAGGCAGCATAGGTTTTAGTTTAATAATATCCTGCCAGTCATTTATTTTTTTCTTTACGTACCGAGTGTTATAAAAAAGCAGTAGATGATTACCTTGAATAATGGGAATGCCGAGTAATTGGCCATTTACTCTTGTTGTATCTAAAGTGCGTTTATCTGTTGTTTCAGCTATTAGTGATTCGGGAATAACACTAAAATTAGCGTATTTGTTCAGACCCAGATGGTCAGCAGGAAAAATTACGGCATCGGTGGTTGTCGCACTATTGGCTTGAACAAGCCGTACTTTTAACGCTTTTTGGTCAACCAACACAGAATCAACCGTTAATTCTGTTTGCTCAGCCAGCTCACTTAACAGTTGATTGAAGTTATCATGCTTCATTGTATAGGCCAGCTTAATTGTCGTGGCATAACACGGGAACATTGCCAACAGCACTACCAACCCAAATACTCGCCACACACTCGTATCTACTTAATAAACAGAAAATTATAAATTTAGTTAAGCACACTTGTTTACAATTGCCTAGCTTAATCAGGGGTTTTCTTACATCTCAACTTTGTGATCACTAAACCAACAATTGCAAAACAAATTAACCAAATAATACCATTCCGCTTAATTAAGTGGTCTATTTTGAGGCAATAAAACCGCGTTGATAACAAGGCAAAAATTTAGTTATTTAGTTGTTCTCGGCAATTGCTCCTGCATTGCTCTACCTCCTGCATCCATGCAGTCGTAAATCAGAAATTTTTAACGCAGGTAGCGACTGGTTTAATCACTCAAAATGATTAAGTATTTTTGCGGATTGGTATAAGTATTTTTGCGGATTGGTATAAGGTCTCCACTCATACTCGTTAACGTCACACCTTTTAAAAACAATGCCTCAAATTAGACATAAATGATGTGTCGCAGGAAGCATTAGAAATAGATTAAAACGGTCTGTCGCAGTGAGAAGTAAAGATCTGTACTGTGATTTTTAAAAATATCAGAGAAAAGTCGAAATTAAATAGCGTAGATAATTGATTTTTATAAGATAAGTATGGGATGTATAAATAGGAGTTTTTGAATTGAATCTTACAGTATTCACTGTGCAATAAATGTAAATTACGCAAGTAAGTGGCGTCCCCAAGGGGATTCGAACCCCTGTTACCGCCGTGAAAGGGCGGTGTCCTAGGCCTCTAGACGATGGGGACGCAGAAATTGGTTTGCAAATCACTGATTTGCTATTTCTGCGTAAGATGAGACCGAGCCTGTTAGGCGAATGGCCTTAGCTTAAACAGAAAGTTTCTGTGTCACTAGGACAACTGAATAGTTAAACTCGATTCAGGCGAGCTGTTTAATAACACAACACCCTCTTTAACACGGTTAAAGTAAGTGGCGTCCCCAAGGGGATTCGAACCCCTGTTACCGCCGTGAAAGGGCGGTGTCCTAGGCCTCTAGACGATGGGGACACAAGAATGTGTCACTAGGACAACTGAATAGTTAAGCTCGATTCAGGCGAGCTGTTTAATAACACAACACCCTCTTTAACACGGTTAAAGTAAGTGGCGTCCCCAAGGGGATTCGAACCCCTGTTACCGCCGTGAAAGGGCGGTGTCCTAGGCCTCTAGACGATGGGGACACAAGAATGTGTCACTAGGACAACTGAATAGTTAAACTCGATTCAGGCGAGCTGTTTAATAACACAACACCCTCTTTAACACGGTTAAAGTAAGTGGCGTCCCCAAGGGGATTCGAACCCCTGTTACCGCCGTGAAAGGGCGGTGTCCTAGGCCTCTAGACGATGGGGACACAAAAATGTGTCACTAGGACAACTGAATAGTTAAACTCGATTCAGACGAGCTGTTTAATAACACAACACCCTCTTTAACATGGTTAAAGTAAGTGGCGTCCCCAAGGGGATTCGAACCCCTGTTACCGCCGTGAAAGGGCGGTGTCCTAGGCCTCTAGACGATGGGGACACAAGAATGTGTCACTAGGACAACTGAATAGTTAAGCTCGATTCAGGCGAGCTGTTTAATAACACAACACCTTCTTTAACACGGTTAAAGTAAGTGGCGTCCCCAAGGGGATTCGAACCCCTGTTACCGCCGTGAAAGGGCGGTGTCCTAGGCCTCTAGACGATGGGGACACAAAAATGTGTCACTAGGACATTAAATGATAGTTTGACTCATATCAGAGTAAGGTTGCTAAATTAACATGTAAATACTCGAGATTGACATGTTTAGCGCCTTAGTATTAGCTCACTTACATAAATAAGTGGCGTCCCCAAGGGGATTCGAACCCCTGTTACCGCCGTGAAAGGGCGGTGTCCTAGGCCTCTAGACGATGGGGACGCAGAAACTGCTACCCTAGGACAAACACTATGCAAAATTGGTGGAGCTATGCGGGATCGAACCGCAGACCTCTTCGCTGCCAGCGAAGCGCTCTCCCAGCTGAGCTATAGCCCCGACTTTGCATACACACTACCAACTAATGCTGACGTGTATCGCTGAGTGCGGGGCGCATTCTATGCAGCCCCCCAAATAAAGTCAACAGTTTTTTATCTAACTTTATTTAAATGATTTAAATTTCAACAAGCTGACTAAATAACACCCCGAGGAGAAGCTATTTTATACAATCCACTAATAAATAGCTGAATTTTACATATTAGCGTGCTGTTTAGATTTTATTGTGCCTCAATGAAAGGAGGTTTCGCTTACTAAAAGGTATACATTTATATGGAAAACGGCGATATCTTAATTTTATAACTAAATTGATCATTCTTCCCCTCCCCCACGCCCTTTTAATTAACGTTAAAAAAGAGCACTGCGTTGTACTTATTTATACAACCGACAAATGCATTTACATATAAACAAAACTAACACAGCTCATCCTCGCTAAAGTAATTGACCCCAAACAGCCTAAAAGTCAGCTTGCGTATAGAAGGAAAAGCACTGAATTGCATAATTGTTCATCAAAAAATGTAAAAAAGCCATGTCGTTGTTTATAAAAGCTGCATCTAGCACATTTTTACTCATTCAAGTGTTGACACATTTACAACTCTATCTATAATAGCGCCCCACAACAACGCAGCAATGAGTTGTTTTTTAGATATGGGTCGTTAGCTCAGTTGGGAGAGCATCGCCCTTACAAGGCGAGGGTCACTGGTTCAAGTCCAGTACGACCCACCATTATTAAATGGTGTTCATATCTAAAGTTCTTAATGGGTCGTTAGCTCAGTTGGGAGAGCATCGCCCTTACAAGGCGAGGGTCACTGGTTCAAGTCCAGTACGACCCACCATTTAAATGGTGTAAACTCAACATTAAGAATTTATTGCATGTAATATGGGTCGTTAGCTCAGTTGGGAGAGCATCGCCCTTACAAGGCGAGGGTCACTGGTTCAAGTCCAGTACGACCCACCATTATCTTTTAATGGTACTTCATATTACACAATCTAAATGGGTCGTTAGCTCAGTTGGGAGAGCATCGCCCTTACAAGGCGAGGGTCACTGGTTCAAGTCCAGTACGACCCACCATTAATCCAAGTTTAATGGTGTTCTCATTTAGATTATTCTTCGCGGGTCGTTAGCTCAGTTGGGAGAGCATCGCCCTTACAAGGCGAGGGTCACTGGTTCAAGTCCAGTACGACCCACCATTTTAAAAATGGTATCGCGAAGAAAAAGATTATTTGGGTCGTTAGCTCAGTTGGGAGAGCATCGCCCTTACAAGGCGAGGGTCACTGGTTCAAGTCCAGTACGACCCACCATTTAATCTTTACAAATTAGCCTTTCGGCAATTATATGTGGGTCGTTAGCTCAGTTGGGAGAGCATCGCCCTTACAAGGCGAGGGTCACTGGTTCAAGTCCAGTACGACCCACCACATATAAAACTCTCTTTTCATACTCCATACTTTATATTCTAAACTTTCTAAAAGCATCGCCACTCTTTACAAAGACTAAGCTCGATGATTCAAGTTCAGTACAACCCACCCCTATAAAACACTCTTTTCCATACTCCATATTAAAAATTTTCTAAAAGCATCGCCACTCTCTACAAAGACTAGGCTCGATGGTGCAAGTCCAGTACGACCCACCAGCTATAAAACACTCTTTTCTATGCTCCATATTAAAAATTTTCTAAAAGCATCGTTACTCTCTACAAAGACTCGGC
This sequence comes from Pseudoalteromonas sp. JSTW, assembly GCF_013423925.1. NCBI lineage: Bacteria > Pseudomonadati > Pseudomonadota > Gammaproteobacteria > Alteromonadales > Pseudoalteromonadaceae > Pseudoalteromonas > Pseudoalteromonas sp. JSTW. Next base: position 1,296,799 of record NZ_CP058972.1, on the reverse strand, counting down.
TCGATGGTGCTAGTCCAGTACGACCCACCACCTGTAAAACACGTCTAGTCGTTGTGCCATTTTTGATATTCACTAATATAAATATCATCACGTTTGTAGCTGATTGTTAAGCTAATTCTTTGAGATAAAAAGGAAATAAAAAATACGACATAAGTCATGCTATAGCATGAGTCAGGTTTTTAAATTAACTGAAAACCTGTAATTTGCCTTGTCAGCAGCTAGACTGTTTATTATAGTCACTGTTAATATCACTCGATCGCAAGTCCAATGCCTGCAAAGATTTTTTCGAAAGCCAAAATTTTAATAGTTGAAGAGCAACCACTCGCTCAAAGCTACATGAAACAATCCCTCGAAGGATTAGGTTTTCGACAACTGCGCTTTGCTGACCATGCCATTTCAGCCAAAGAACAATGTCAGGACGAACAATTTGATCTCATCGTTTGCTCATTCAATTTAAGTAAGCACCAAGATGGCTACCAACTTTACGAAGAACTTAAAGTTAAACGCTTAATTAAAAACTCCACAGGGTTTATTTTCATTTCAGCCGAAACAAGCGGTTCTCTAGTTCACAGTGTGTTAGAGCTCCAGCCTGACGATTTTTTAGTAAAGCCATTTACCATTTATGAATTAAAAAGCCGTATTGAGAAAGTACTACTACGTAAGCACCACCTTTACAGTGTTTATCAGCTAATTGATGATGAAAATGACTCGAAAGCAATAAAGAAAATCGATGAATTACTACAAAATAAAAGTAATACCTACAGTGCCATTTTATTACGATTAAAAGGTGATGCCCTACTTCGTTTAAATCGAAATGAAGATGCAAAAACATTTTTTAAATCCGTACTCGATATACAAAAGTTTACGTGGGCTAAAGTCGGGTTAGTAGAGGCGCTTATTGCCAATAATGAGCATATTCTTGCTCAACGCATGTTAAAAACCATGCTACAGCGCAGTGAAACTCGCCTTGTGGCCCTTGATTTGTTAGGTCGTTTAGACATTAAACTTAATAAGTTTGATGACGCTCAACTATTTTTTAGTCAAGCTGTTGATATAGCACCAAGAAACATTGAGCGACAAAAAGCACTCAGCCATGTATCACTGTTAAATCATGACTACGAGAAAAGCTACTTAACGCAAAAAGATATCGCCAGTTATGCAAAGCACTCCATACACGATCACCCTGATATATACTTAAATGCAGCACGGGCAGGTATCGATTTTGCTCTGACAACAGATCAAACAGACCAAGTTAATCGTATTGCGAGACAAACAAATCAATATTTAAATGATTTAAAACAACAGTTTCCAAATAGTAACAATCAAACCCAAATTGATGTACTCAACGCACGTTTACATTATTTGAAAGACGAGCATAAAAAAGCAAAGGCCCTAATCGAGCAACTTGATGAGAGTGACAGTCAAATTCGTTCTGTTGATGGTGCGCTTGATAAAGCAAAGGCATTCCACGAGCTCGGTTTTCACAACAAAGCGCAAACACTCTTTAATCAAATTATAAGCCATTGTGAGCGCCATCCTTCGGTAAGTGATCCTGTGTTTCTTCGCTACATTCAACAACAGCAAACTGAACGTCGTGATATCAAAATGGGGCCGAAAGAACTCAATAACCATGCTGTTACGCAATTTAATAAAGGCCAGCTAAATATTGCGCTCGAAGCGTTTACACAGGCCTTTAGAATTATGCCTAAAAACGCCAGTATTGCATTGAATCTTTTACAATGTTTATTCGACTCTAATGCGCAAGGGCAATCATTTAACTTATTGCTAGCAAAAAAATGCTACGCTTTACTTAATGAATACACATTACACGATGAGCAAGCCACTCGCTTCGAAAAAATAAAAGCGCAAGCTGCAAAAATGAATCTTCAGCTATCTGAGTAAATGTTCTCATTATGGAGCGCCCTTTTTTGAAATCTATTAAGCTTCTTTTAGCTGCAATAGCACTCTTCAGTCCAGTCAGTATTGCTTCTGCTACTTTGCAGTATTGGCAGCAAGCTAATATAAATTGGCAAAGTGAAGCAGGCAGTCATATAAATATACTGGCTGACGAGCAGCCCGCATTTTTGGCCCTTAAACCTTATATCCCCCTGTTTGAGCAACTTACCGGGATTTCTGTTGGTTTTCATGCGCTGGAACAATCTCAAATGCGCTCTCGTCGTCATCAAGATTTAAGCGAAGGTTTAGGCCTATACGATGTATTGCCTATGGGCATTACATTTTTAGGTGAAGCACAAAATCAAGGCTGGATAGAGCCCCTACAACCTTATCTAGATAACCCACTCATAACTGATAAAACGTGGTATCAACTTGAAGATATTAGCGAAAGAAGCCTCACTCTTTGCAAAATAGATAACAAACTTTATTCTTTACCTTTTGATTTTTCAGCCCCTATTTATTTTTATCGCAAAGATTTATTTGAGCGCTTTAATCTTGAAGTGCCAGATACTTACGAGCAGTTACACGCAACTAAAATAAAATTACAGCGCGCGATTGATGCCGACTCTAAACTCGCCGGCATGCACGCGTTTGCTTCACGCACACTACCCGGTGCAGGGCTTAATACATGGACGGTGTTACCCGTAATGCGTGCCTATGGCGCAGAAGTGCTCAATGAACAAGGTATATCAACATTTGATAGTCCACAGACGGCACAAAGCCTTAAAATGTATCGGAACTTAGTCACAGGTTACGGTAATCCGGAAAATAGCCGCTTACTGCATTTTTATGAGATACGTCAATTGTTTAAACACGGCAAACTGGCTTCGGCAATCCTTGCGTCTCACTTTTACAATGAAATAGACACGGCTGAAGAATCCGATATTTGGAATAAATGGGAAGCCGCTCCCCTTCCAAAAGGACCTGTTGCCAGAGAAACATCACCATGGGCATGGGCATTTGCGATTAATAGTCATTCTAATAAAAAAATTGCAGCCTGGTTATTTATTCAATGGGCGACGAGTGAGCAAACGGCCGCTTTACTCAGCACCGGGGGGTCGCCACCAAGACAAAAGGTATGGCACGAAAAGCTATTTACTTTAGTCAATAAACCCGGCTTTAACAACGCAATGCTATGGGTATTTGAGCATGCCACGCCTGATCGACTGCAAGCCGGTATGGTTGAATTTCCAGTCATTGGTGAAATTATTTCGCAAACATTTAGCCAAATATTTTATGGTGCCGACATTAAACAATTAATTAAAAGTACTGATGCAAAAATTAATGCAAACATGCACGCTTTAAAAACACAAACTAAGAGCAGCCAATGAGAATCAGTATTGCGCATAAAATTCTGATAATCATCGGTTTTACTATCACGCTAATTTTAGGCGTGAGCACGGCTATACATGTCTTGGAATTAAAAGAGCAAACCTTGCTTAATATGAGTGAAAAAGCAGACGCGATTGTTTCGCCGATGCTGTCTGAAATAAACTCATTAACATCAGATAACACCGCTGGCAGTTGGGTCTTAAAAATTCAGGGGATAACATTAAAAAATATTCTCAAACATAATACCTTTGATGACCTCAAAACCATTTATTTTATTGATCAAAATAACTTTATTGCGGCTCACCCCGATAACAGCAAAGTCGATACCTTAGAGACGAATCAAACGATATTGCAGCAACTCAATCCGAGACGAAATAATATTATCGCGCTTGATCACCAGTACGCTGTAACAGTGCCAGTAAAAAATCATTACGGTGAAAATATTGGTTACGTTATTGTCACGTTTTCTGACATCGATTTATCCCAAAAAACCAAATCTATTATCAGTAACGCCGTCTCTTTATTTGCAATCTATCTGCTAACTGCACTCATTATTGCTTATATCATTATTAGGCGCATAATTTTGCAACCCATTGATCAACTTGTTGAGTTCTCCCATGCAGTGACCACAGGCGATTTAAATTGCCCTATTAATATTAAAAGCCAAGATGAAATAGGCACACTTGCCAGTGGCTTTAAAATGATGCGAGCCGCGGTTAGACAACAAATTAACAGCATGCATGAACAGCACAGCCAACTCGAAGAAACCGTGGCTAAGCGCACTCAAGAATACTTGGATGCAAAAGAACAAGCAGAACAATCAAACCAAGCAAAAAGTCGCTTTTTAGCCAATATGTCTCACGAGTTAAGAACACCTTTAAATGCCGTGTTAGGCTTCAGCCAATTATTGCAAGACAGCGAAACCGACAAAAACAAACGCCGCTACCTTGAAGCGATTTCCATCTCAGGCAATTCGTTATTAAACGTACTAAACGATATTCTTGATTTATCAAAAGTCGATGCAGGTAAAATGCAGCTCGATATTGAGCGGGTTGAAATTCCCACCATGTGCCATGAATTAAATATGATGTTTTTACAGCTCAGCGCACAAAAAGATCTCAATTTTAAAGTAACCGCACACCCTGATCTCACTCCCCCCGTATTGCTCGACAGTAACAAGCTTCGTCAAGTACTTACCAACTTAATAAGTAATGCTATTAAGTTTACGTCACAAGGCAGTGTAAGCGTATACTTTGACTTTAAACCACATGATGACGACAGCCACCTTGATATAAAAATTCATGTGAAAGATACCGGTAAAGGCATTCCAAAAGATCAACAAGATTTAATCTTTAATGACTTTGAACAAGTTCAAGGACAACGCAGTTCTGAGTTTGGTGGTACAGGCTTAGGCCTTGCTATTTCATTACGCTTTATAAAATTAATGGGCGGCGAGTTATCGGTTATCAGTGAAAAAGGCAAAGGCAGTGAGTTTATTGTTTCAATTCCCAACGTCGAGTTAGCTGAATCAATAACAGAAATTGAGCACCGTAATTACCCTGCAATCACTAGTTATCACTTTAATCCTGCGCGCATTTTAATCGTAGACGACATTCCCTATAACCGTGATTATTTAGAATCATTCTTATCGCGCTGGAGTTTTACTATCGATACGGCAATTAATGGTGAAGATGCACTGAAAAAAATAGAGCAACATCAGCCTGACCTAATCATAATGGATTTGAAGATGCCTGTAATGGGAGGGCTTGAAGCCAGCCAGTTAATTCGCAGTGATGATCGTTTTAAACATATCCCGATTATTGCTGTAACAGCCTCGGCTTTAAAGGATGATAAGGCACAATCAAGTATCTTGACAGACTACACTATCAGTAAGCCAATTTACCGAGAGCACCTTATTTTTATTATTGCGCAATATTTAGATTAGTTTACCTAATCGCATTTTTTCATTGCAACCGCATTCATGCAGTAGCGCAAACCACTTGGCGGCGGACCATCAGGAAAAACATGACCTAAATGGGCATCGCAGACATTACAAATAGCCTCAATACGTTGCATACCGTGACTTGTATCGGCTATGTACGCAATGCTATCGACGCTGCTTGGTTGGGTAAATGAAGGCCAACCAGTGCCACTGTCAAACTTTTCATCGGCATCAAACAATAAATTATCGCAACATACACACGCATATTTCCCAGGCTCAAAGAGTGTGCATGAATCAGAGCTGTGCGGACGCTCTGTGCCTTTTTGGCGTGTTACATAGAAAGTATCTTGCGCAAGCTCACGCTGCCACTCTAATGGCGTTTTTTCAACTCTACGGGGAGGTGTTGGATTGCCGTTGTGGGCAAACTCTAAAATATCTTGCCAAGTTAACATTGTGTTCTCCTAGGATTGATAAACCCACGTTCAAAATACTGCTTAAAAAATAGTTAAGCAAATTAAACCTTATACCAATTTACTTACTTAAATGATCTATTTTGATGCAAAAAAAACCGTGTGGTCGCAAGGCATAAACGATGATATTTAGTTGCTATCGGCCATTGCTCCTGCCTTGCTCTAACGCCCACAACGAAACTGTCGTTCATGAGCAATTTTTAACGCAGATAGCAACAGGCTAAGTCCATCAAATGATTCTGTATTATGGCTAGTCGGTACTAGACTGCTTAATTATTTTTATATTTTCGCGTTCTCGTTCAGACAGTAAGGTATGTAAATAAGCGTCAATTTTCGACTCTGCAACGCTTAAAACTGCGGTCAATGTCTGTTCATTGATATCGGTAACATGAATAATGCCATCGCCAATTTTTATCTTTTTAATCTGCCCTATTAATACAAATTCCGCTTTGCGTTTAAAATCAAACAAACCGGAAAGGCTAATCAATGCTAACTGGTTAACATCGCGCTTTAATGAATCTTCAATTGGATTGCGTGACACGAATAAAGGTGTCACACGGTACAGACTTGATACTGTAATAAAAGCCCACAAAAGAACAAAAAAAGAAAACGCGACACTGTGCCAAAGTGGTGTAAAAAACCACAGGGCAATCAATACCACTGCAATCAATGCTGAAATTTTTGCTAGTAATTGATTAATAGCCAGCATGGTTAGTTTCCTTTTTTTACGATTGGATCGGGCCAATCATTGAAAAACACGGATAAATAGCGACTTTTTACCAGATAAAGTAGCACCCAAAGCACCAATACCATTTGGCACGCCAAAAAAAATGAGAATTGATAATAACTGTGCGCGGCTTGGTAGGTCAGCCAGCCTAAATCTATCACAGCACACACAATCAAAGGCCATCGCATAAAACGCCACACAGTTGCCCACCGCTTAGCGGTTTCAGGGTTTTCTTGTGGCCTTCTAAAACAAAAAACAACCGCGGGTAACAGCGCAATTGCTGCAATGCCTATCGCCATAAAAAATTCTGATTTAGAGCTAAAAAACAACGACATAATATCTAAATCAGGGCGCCGACTTAGCGCGGCCATTAACCAGATAAAATAACTACGAAGCAGTACTAACAAGGTTAAATGAAACGCTATGGGGGTTCGATAAGCGCCATGTTTATCCCAATATTCTGGCCCGTAACGCATCATAGCTGATTCTTCTTATCTGCGATAACACCCAATACCAAGAATGCACCGGTTAACGTTAAACCTAACCACTTTATACCTAATAACATCAGTAGCTTACTTAAAAATGGCGTCACAAACACCACCAAAAGCCCCATACCAAAGCCTGTCACGGCAACAAAGCATAACACGCGAATAATAAAGTGACGTCTGGCAACAAAGCGCTTAGTCACTTTAATAATATCGTTGGCATATAATGAGATAAAACACACCACTAACAATAAAGAAATATTATACAAATGGGGTTGAATCCACTGCCCTATCGTTAAAGCGACTGACGAGACAGCTTGCTGAAAACTATCCATTGTGTTCACTTAATAAAGTAATTAAATCGGCTTCAGTAAGCACCTCAATACCCAACTCTTGTGCTTTTGTTAGTTTAGAGCCTGCTTTTTCACCTGCAATAAGGGCATTTGTTTTAGCCGACACACTCCCCGATACTTTTGCACCGAGAGCTTGCAGACGCGCTTTCGCATCGTTTCGATTAAGCTCACTTAAGGTGCCTGTTAAAACATACGTCAGACCAGCTAAAGGTTGCTTCTCAGCGCTTGGTGCATTTAAAGCTGGCCAATGAATTCCCTGCTCTATTAACGCATTAACAACAGCCATGTTGTGCTCTTCACTAAAGAACCCGCGCACATGCTTAGCAACAATTTCACCCACATCGCTCACTTCTGTTAGTGCATCAACACTGGCTTGTGTAATTTTCTCTAAGGTTAAAAAGTGATTAGCGAGGTTTTGAGCTGTTGCTTCACCGACTTCACGAATACCCAAAGAGTAAAGAAATTTAGCTAACGTAGTTTGCTTTGCCTCTTGCAGCGCATTCACCAAATTTTTAGCAGACTTTGGCCCCATTCGTTCAAGTGACTCAAAGTGACCTTGTTTTAAAATAAATAAATCAGCAGGCGTTTTGATAAGCTCACGATCGACTAATTGGTCAACAATTTTGTCTCCTAACCCGTCAATATCAAGCGCTTTACGTGAAGCAAAATGCTTAATTGCTTGTTTACGTTGTGCTTGGCACACCAACCCACCGGTGCATCGTGCAACTGCTTCACCCTCGATACGCTCTACATGCGAGTCACAAATTGGACAAGTGGTTGGGAATACAATCTCTCTTGCACTCTCAGGACGACGCTCCAGTACCACTTGGGTAATTTGAGGGATTACATCGCCTGCGCGGCGAATAATCACCGTATCGCCAATTTTAACGCCTAAACGGGCTATTTCATCCCCATTATGCAAAGTGGCATTCGATACAGTCACTCCGCCAACAAATACGGGCTCCAAACGTGCTACCGGTGTAATTGCACCCGTTCGGCCTACTTGGAATTCAACATCTAAAAGTTGTGTAATTTCTTCTTGAGCTGGAAACTTAAACGCAATAGCCCAACGGGGGGCGCGGGCAACAAAGCCCAAGCGCTCTTGGAGCTTTTTGTCGTTGACCTTAATAACCACTCCGTCAATTTCATAGGCAAGCTCACTTCGGCGCGCTAAGATGTCTTGGTAATAATCAAGCGCCGCCTGTTGACCTTCAACTAACTTAGTTTCAGGGCAAAGTGGTAATCCCCAATCAGTCAATTTTGCCAGTTGTTGGTAATGATCTTCTGGCAATTGCCCATCAGCCACCAGCCCTGTGCTGTATGCATAAAACATTAATGGGCGTTTTGCCGTTACCTTAGAATCGAGCTGACGTAAACTCCCAGCCGCAGCATTACGAGGGTTAACAAATACCTTTTCGCCTCGCTTTTCAGCGTCGCTGTTCAGTTTTGCAAAGCCTGCACTGTCCATAAATACTTCGCCGCGTACTTCAAGTTCAGCAGGAAAGTCATTGCCGCGAAGTTTTAATGGCACATTACGAATCGTTTTCACGTTTTGTGTAATGTTCTCACCCACCATACCATCGCCACGTGTTGCAGCTTGAACCAGCACACCATTACGATAAATAATCGACACAGCTAAACCGTCAAGCTTTGGTTCGCAGCAAAATGTGAGTTCGCGGGAATCCATCACGCGCTCTTTAATTCGGCGATTAAACGCCGCAAACTCTTCTTGTGAAAAAGCATTATCAAGCGACAACATAGGAACTTGGTGGGTTACTTGTTCAAATTTATCAAGCGCGGCTCCACCCACTTTTTGGCTGGGTGAATCAGGGCTCTGAAACTCAGGATTTGCTTGCTCTAAGCTACTTAGTTCTCGCATTAAGCGGTCATATTCAGCATCGGGAATACTGGGTGCATCCAGCACATAATAATTATGGTTATGCTCTTCTAACTGGGCACGTAGTTGACTAATTTGCTCAAAGATAGGGCTGGACATGAAAACCTCAAAAATCTACATAAAAAAGCCACTTAGACGACTTAACGCCAAGTGGCCTAACAATCATTTACTTGCGAATATGGATTACGCTGAAAAGCTTCTTACCTTTTCAACATATTCACGTACGCTATCAACCGTCATTTCTTCACGGTTGCTATCTAAAATAGTCGCACCAAACTCATCCGCTAACTTTTTAGCAGCGCTGTGCAACATATTGAAGGCACTTAGGCCATCACCATCGCATGGTAATGTCATAAACAAACTGACACCCGCTGTGCTGAACTGTTCCATATTATCAATATCAAACGTTCCAGGATTGTACATATTCACCAAACGGAATAACACAGGGCCTGTTCCAGCGGGGTCTAGATGGCGATTAAAGAAGCCTTCATCCGAGTATTTGAAACCTAGCATATTAACAGCTGGCAGTAATTGACTGCCCTCCATTGCTAAGCCTTCAGGCATCTGTAAGTGCACAATTATAAAGTCTGTCGGTGCAGGCGATTCTGGTTGCTCTTCAGTGTCAGCCGCTTCTTCGACTTCAACGTCTGGCTCTTCGGTGTTTTCAGCAGTAAAGCTTAAATCACCAAACTCAGGCTCATCACGCTCTTGCGCATAAGGCTGTGAAGATTCACTCGTTTCTGCACTTGCTTCATTTGGCTCAACCCGTTCTTGCTGCTCAACATCAGGATTATCCTTTTTGCGCACAGACCATAAACCATGAATTAATAAACCACCAATGACAAATACACTGATTACGATTAAAGCCCATCTTAATTCTTCGGCCATCCCCTCACCTTTATTATTTGATATGCCAAACTAAATTTATGCATGTGCCATTTGCACAGCTTGTTCGATATCTACGGCAACCATACGTGAAACGCCTGGTTCAGCCATAGTTACACCCGTCAATCTGCCTGCCATTTCCATAGCAATCTTATTATGACTGATATAAATAAATTGCACTGATTGTGACATCTCTTCTACCAAACGGCAAAAACGACCCACATTTGCATCATCCAATGGCGCATCCACTTCATCTAGCATACAGAATGGAGCTGGATTGAGCCTGAATATTGAAAACACCAATGATAATGCGGTCAGCGCTTTTTCTCCACCACTAAGCAGGTGAATTGTCGAATTTTTCTTGCCAGGAGGCCGTGCCATTATACTAACACCACTTTCAAGCAAGTCATCACTGGTTAATTCTAAGTAAGCGCTTCCGCCGCCAAATACTTTTGGAAATAACTCACCAAAATCACTATTTACTTGTTCAAACGTCGCCTTAAATCGATTTTTCGTTTCGCGGTCGATTTTTTGAATCGCGCCCTCAAGCGTATTAAGTGCTTGAGTTAAATCATCAAGTTGCTGATCTAAATAGTCACTTCGCTGCTTAGCCTGCTCAAACTCATCGATCGCGGCTAAGTTAACTGCCCCTAGTTCATGTAAGCCCTGCGTCGTTTTAGATAGCATGCTTTGCATACTATTTAAGTTGGCATTGTCTGGCAGTGATTCAAGCACTGTTTTTAAGTGTTGATCCAACTCTTCAAGTGGCTCCAGCGCCGCTTGCGCTTTTACAAGCAAACTTTGTTCATCTAACGCCAGTGATTGCAGTTGTTCTTGCAACGTAACTAGCTCTGATTGCGATGATTTAAGCGATGCCTGCTTATCCGCTAGTTCCTTTTTAGCGTGAGTCAGTGACGCTTGCAAGTTTTTTAGCTCAACGTCACTTTGTTGATGTTTTTCAAGCAATAACACAATATGCTCTGCCGTCTCTTCAAGCGGGATCACTAACTCTTCTAACTGCGCTGTTAATTCTAAAACAGCGTCACTTGCGGCTGTATGTGCTGCATCAGCATGTTGTAATTTTGTTTCACTGAGTTGACACTCACTACGGGCTTTTTGTTCCGCTAAATTCGCTTGATGGGCAAGTGTCTTGTAATGCTCTAATTGAGACGCAACTTGGCGATACTGATTGTCAGCATCCATTTGCACTTGCTTAGCCTGTTCAAGGTTACTTTCAAGCGTTGCGTGGTGTTCTAGCAAATCTTCTAGGCGCAATTGTTGGTTTTCTTGTTGCTGAACGACACCTTGCATTTGCTCTTTAAGCGACGTTTTGCGCAGCTGTAATTTAGCCAGTTGATTTTGCCACTGCGTTTGCTGCTCAAGGAGCATGTCTCTGCGAGTACTTGCTGAGGCAATTTGCTGCGCAACGTGATGAATACGCTCTCTGTGTTGCTCTTTTTCAGCGATGAGCGTGTTCTTTTTGGTAAGGTGACTGTCGAGCTGCTGTTGCTTGTCTGCGATTTGCTCATTGAGCTCTTCATCAAGTTCCTCTGCATCACTCAACTGGGCATGTTTTAACAGCAGTGAGTTGTCCGTGTCTTTTTTTGCATCAGCTTGAAAATTACGACCATAAATACAGCCCTTTTCATCAATCACGGCGAGCCAATATGGATCCGCTAGAATCGCTTCATCAAACGTTGCTTGAAATGCAAATCGTGTCAGCAATTCAGGGTAAATCCCCTGTTCAATGTATTGTGCTAATGAATGATCAGGCACAGCAAGGGTCTGTGACCAAACACTATTAGGCTGCGCATTTTTGCTGACCTGTAAATGCTCAAGACCCAGTAAAGCTTGCTCAACGAGAGGCTCAAAACCTGGCGTTACTTTTAATTGTGATAATAAAGAAGTGCGGTCACTGTCAGCATGCTCACTCAGGACTGAACTCAGTGCCGCAATACTGGCTTTATTTTCATTGCTGTGTTGTTGCACCCGTTGTAGTGCTTGCGCTAACTGTGCTTGCTCTGTCTCTGTTTGCACTAGATTTTGTGTCAGCCGATTCAGAGCCGTTTGCTGTTGAGCAAGTTCCTTGGTGAGCGCTTGGATATGAGTTTGCTGCTCAGTAATCTGCGTCGCAACAGGAGTCGCTTCAAGCTCACTGATTTCGTCCGTAAGCTGTTTAAGCTGTGTCTCTAGTTGGTCGATGGATTGCGAAAAATGCGCCAGCTGATTTTTGGCTACTGTCACCTCACTACTGAGCGTTTGACTTTGCTCTAATGCACGCTGGTATTCCTGTGAAGCAGTATGTCTGTGCTGATGTTGTTCTGATGCGTGAAGTTCAACTTCGGCCACGTGCTCTGCACATAATAAACTTTGCTCTATCGCTTCTTGTAACTGCTCTTGCAGTAAAGAAGCCGCAGCGTGTTGCTCAGCCTGCAACTCTTTGTTTTGCAATTGCAGTTGCTGCTGCTTAATCAAGTTTTGACTAATATTTTGCTGCTGTTGCTTTAAGCTGATTTGTTGCTGCTCTTTACGCGTTAACTCAGTGTGAGTTTGGTGCTGCGCGTGTTGTGCATCTTGTAATTTTTGCTGCTCAAGCTGTACTTGATTCTCAAGGCTCGCTAAAACATCATCATGACCAGAGTGGGCTTCTTTAAAAAACTGTATTTGTTCTTTAAGCTTATCTATTTCAGCAGCCTTATCAACTTGCTGTTGATGCAGCTTTTGCCACTTTAAAACCGCAATTTGCCCTTTTAGAGTCCGCTCTGTGGCTTTTAACTCACGGTATTTTTTCGCGTCGACTGACTGTACAGCAAGTTTATCGAGTTGCGTTTGTAACTCTTTACGAACATCCAGTAAGCGCTCAAGGTTTTCGCGAGTACTTTTAATACGGGTTTGTGTTTCGCGTCGGCGCTCTTTGTATTTAGACACCCCCGCGGCTTCTTCTAAAAACACACGCAAATCGGCAGGCTTACTCTCGATTAGTCGCGATATCATGCCTTGTTCTATAATGGCATAGCTTCGCGGCCCAAGCCCTGTTCCCAAGAAAATATCAGTAATGTCGCGCTTACGACATTTGCTGCCATTAAGAAAATAAATAGATTGCCCATCACGCGTTACCAAACGCTTAATAGCAACTTGGTTCCTGTCAGCAAACGTATTCGGTAAATGACCACTGGTATTATCAAAAATTAGCTCAACAGAGGCCTGTGAAATCGGCTTACGATTGGTTGAGCCATTAAAAATAACATCGGTCATGGCATCGCCACGTAAGTTCTTCGCTGAACTTTCACCAAGCACCCAGCGCACCGCATCAATAACATTTGATTTGCCACAGCCGTTAGGCCCGACAACACAAGTCATTTGATCAGGAAATGGGATTTTAGTGGGTTCAACAAACGATTTGAAACCCGCTAACTTTATGGTGCTTAAGCGCATCTAGTTGTTTTACCGATTTTTATTATTATTCTGCAATTTAACTCATTTTATAACAAAAGGTTAAGCGTGACGTTTAAAATTATCTAAAATAATGCCTGTTGCCATGGCTACGTTCAGCGATTCAGCCTGACCATAAGCAGGTATGGTTATTTTATCAGTGACCAGCTTTTCACAATCTGGGCGAATACCGTGCGACTCACTGCCCATTAAAAGAACAGCATCTTGTTTAAGCTTTGCTTGATGAATATTATCACCCGCTAAAAAAGCCCCATAAACGGGCAGGTTTAAGCTCGGTAAATAGCACGTTAAATCGGTTTGCGACACTGTCACACGGGCAAATGACCCCATGGTTGCACTAATGGTTTTTGGATTATATGCATCGGCACTGTCTTGGCTTGTCACTATATGGTTAATTCCATACCAGTCCGCCACGCGAATAATTGTGCCTAAGTTACCGGGGTCTGATACGCCGTCTAGCGCTAAAATAAGGCCCGAGGTGGGTAATGCTTGCTGCTTTGGCATATCAACAACAGCAATGGCTGCGTTATTGGTCACCAAGGTGCTGGCTTTCGTTAGACTGTCTTCATCGGCTTCGATAATTTGATGGGCTGCAAGTGCTGAGCGATGCGCGGCAATAAACGCGGGGGTTGCGAATATATTTGCGATACTCAAACCACTGTTTAATAACTCAAGGACATTTTTTTCACCTTGAACTAAATACTGGTTGTATTGCTTGCGGTATTTCTTCTGACCTAATGCTCGAATAAGTTTCAGTTGGTTTTTTGAAATCATAACAGCCTCATAAAATGAAGCCGTTAGTATACCCAAACCACCTAAAGATGCGAGTTTCAGTTAGAATTAAACGCGATTTAGGCAGGCATTAATTGCAAAGTGTGATTATTCCGATATTTAAATCTTTAAATCATAAAAATCACCGTTAAACCGACTACAGGGGGTGTCTCGCGGTGAATGATGTATCGCACAGTAAGAGCGCACTTAAAGTCGCAGACCGTGCCAATTGCTTTCCCCAATCGGCACGTGTGAATAGGCTATAAGCTATTAGCTAATTTTTGTTAGCCATTCATTTAACCATGGCTCAGTTACCGGCCACGGTTCAAAGTCTTCACAGGCATCAATTTCAAGGCGATGACCAACAGGCTTTGCCTGTAAATCACGAAATAGTTCATCAAAACTGCGCCCTGCCCCACAAAATGTATCACCATAGCTGCGGTCACCCATAGCGATAATGCCATACTGCTTGCCTGTTAACATGGGGAATTGATCATTTAATTGGCTGTACAATGTCACTAAATTATCAGGAATATCACCTTGGCCTGTGGTCGAGGTAATCACCAATATATGTGATGCAGCCAGCATGTCTTCTACTGTGCCATTTTCAATAAGCTGTGCTTGGTGCGGTGACTTTTCAATCACCTCAATTACTTGCTCACTTAAACGCTCTGCACCGCCGTACACACTGCCGACAAAAATACTAATGGTTGCCATAATAATCCTTTTCTTCTGTTGGCCAGCCTAGTTGCTGGCAAATCGTTAACATCGCCTCTCCAAGGGGGGCTCTAATCGTTATTACTTGTTTATTATAAGGGTGCACAAACTTTAGCTCAGACGCAAATAACATCAGACGACGCAGCTGAAAGTGCTCTCTAAAAAATTGGTTATGTTGGTTATCACCGTGGTTTACATCACCAATGATCGGTAGCGATAAATGTTTTAAATGCCGTCTAATTTGGTGCTTTCGCCCCGTTTTAGGAAAACACTCCACTAGCGAATAACGCACAGTGGGGTATTTACCAATTGGGATCGGCAAAGCAGCTTGGTGCAAGCAGTTAAAGTGAGTTTGCGCCTCTTGTGCAGCCTTATTTTGATCAGCAAACTTATCGGCTATTTTATCGAGTTCTTCTTTTAAAGGCTTATCAAGGAAGATTGACTCATTTAAAAAGCCCCTAACCAAGGCTAAGTAACGCTTTTCTATTTGCCCATCAATAAACAATTGATTCATGTCTCGAGCCGCTTCTGAGCTCAATGCAAACAATAAAACACCTGAGGTGGGTCTATCTAAACGGTGCACCGGAAACACATGTTGACCAATTTGATCACGTAGCATTTGCATGGCAAATTGTGTTTCGTGTTTATCTAAAAATGAGCGATGCACCAGTAAACCAGACGGTTTGTCTATTGCGATATAATTTTCGTCGCGATATAAAACCGTTAACTCTTCATAGTGCGGTTTAACAATTTCATCCATCTTGGTTATCACTCAAATGCTGATCAAGCTTTAGTAAAACGCTAATAACATCATGGCCACCGGCATGTTGTGCCAGCATCATTTCAGCCATAGGCGCAATAGCAAAGTTTCGAGGCAATGGCTGGTTATTGGTGATTAACACCTGCATTTTTTCAATAAATACAAATTGTAACCACTGCTCAAACGCCATGGTGTCATGACAAAACGGAACAGATGAATTTAATGCTGCAGGATCAATTGCAGCTGTTTGCCATAGTTCATGACGTTGGAGTGTCGTTTGTAATTCGCGCAGCAGCGCCAAAGTCTGTTGATACATTATATAACTCTTAAAACCTTTGGACTTATTATACCCTGTTCCAAGGCGCCATGGTATGGCGTATAATTCGCATCTTATAACGATTTATAAACGACGATTGGGATTTTATGACAGAGCAAATTGCTACTTTAGGGCAACTTCTTGATGCTGCGGGCACTACATGGCGTGCTTTTGATATTGGTAGACACATCACTAAGTTAGACAAAAAACAATTTCTTGCGATTGAAGAAACTAAAATCCCTTACCCTTACCCTCTTGCTGGTCACGCTTGGCTTGCGATTCAGTTTTGGGATGTCAAAGCATCCAAAGAGCCTTATGTCTGGTTTTTGAAGTTCCCACTCGATGAACAAAGCCGTTTAGTCAGTGCTAGCCGTGATCATTTTGCGAACATGGTCATCGAAGCATTAGGTACCGAAATTACCGGTGAAAATGCCGAAGGCAAGCTCGACAATAACCCGTATGTATTTACACCAAACGCCAATAAATTGGCCGCATTTAATGCCCAAGTTAAGTGCTTACTCAAACAAAGTGCATCGCAATATTATGAATATGCACAACTTTATTTTTCTGGCACCCTAGGTTTTGAAAATTGGCAAAGTGTTGCTGTACAAGGCATTGCTGATTTCGCAATGCGATTAGACAACGATAAAAACCTAACTAACTTGCAATCAGCGTGGCCGCAACTACCTGTTGAAGTGTTACAACCACTCAGCGCTATGCTTGAACACGTTACAATTCCTCCCGCTTTTGCGGAGCAACTTTTAGCTTATGGCTTAAATGCCATAGAGCAAAAAGATGAGATAGCACTCGTCGCTGCACTTCGCAGTATATCAAAAGCATCAGCACAAGGTTTAACAGCCCAACTGGTTGATGCCGTATTGAACTCTGAAATGAACACGCATTCAGATGTGCTTTTAACCATTGCCGGACGTTGCTTTAGTACCTTAGAAGATCCTGCGCGCCTACATGTGTTTATGGATTGTTGTGCGCATCACACCGATATCGAACAGTTGTTTGTGAGTATTTTCACAGACCTAGTTGCAATTCCAACTATTCGACCTCACTTATTAGGTTTGTTACGTTTAGAAAATCGCAGCGAAACACTCGCGCGTGCAATAGGAAGGTTATTTTCGTAAATGGCAGGTTTATGGACACTCATCATTATTGGCAGCATTATCTACTTTTTTTGGTTAAACAGAAAAGTAGCTGAGGCCGCCAATCTTCATGCACAAAGGCAAATTGAACAGTTAAATGTGCAATTGGTGAGTGTTGCATGTAATAAGCGACGTATTGGCATTCTAAAAAATGGCAAACCCGGCATCAAAAGCGAGTTTATTTTTGAATTCTCAAGTGATGGGGAAAGTGTCTATCAAGGTGTGCTGTTTATGGAAAATGAAATGCTGAAAAGTGTGGTGATACCACCGCATAAGATCTAAGTTGCGAGTTGCGAGTTGCGAGTTGCGAGTTGCGAGTTGCGAGTTAACAATACTAAGTTGCTCAGCTAAAAATACAACCCCATAAAGAACTAAGGCGTAGCTTCAAGCCACGCCCCAATCTTGCTACTTCCATGATAAAGTATCCGTACTTTTGCCGAAGCTGCCGTTTTCATCTATCCCCTGAACGGGTATACATCCGATACACCCACCATGCAACATCATGTCACATTTAACACATCCTAGTGTCGTCCACTTGCCTTCACTGGCTATCCTCTACGTTTCCAAACGCTCCTTTAGCTTCCTGCTAATATCATCCTTTGGTCAATCCTTTTCAATTGCTCCGCAATTGTACTGCGTCCTGGCAGTGTCCTTGTTCGTCCTTGCCTTCCTTAGAACTTGTCCTTTTGCTTCCTGCTTAAGCATCATGCTTGGTGTGCCATAATCCTAATCCTTGGCATAAGTTCATTCATTGAACCTGTGTCTTCTTGACATGGTTAAGTTTAGAGAATTCCTGAGATGTAGATAGGCATAAAAAGTAATTTTTCTTAAGTCACAAAATTGCAAAAAACAATAAATCCTTATAAATCATTTAAATAAGTCATTTTAGGTACAAAAATAACTGTATTAAAGTGATAATACTCACAGCAATGTAAGAGAAATCGCACACGCTACTTTCCAAAACGTCCCAATTACTCTTTCGCCGCTTTGAACATTAACTCACCTTCGACCTGATTAAAGCTTAATGCTTTAAAGACTTCGAACCCTTCGGAACTAAAGAATTCACGCTGCTCACCACGTGTAACAAAGACGGCTAAACCCGATACTTGTTGGTGGCTGTCTACTAAATCATCTAGTCCTCGAAGTAAGTAACGCCCTAAACCTTGCCCCTGAAAATGAGGGTCTACAGCGATAAATGCTAAAAACAAATACTGCCCTTTTTCAGCTAACATTTCACGAATTGTGCGCTCTTTTTCAATAAGTTGATTTGTCTGTAAATATCCTGCACTAAGCATTAACTTTAAACGCCAGTGCCAATAGCGCTCTGCTTGTAACTCACTGGATGAATCAAACACGCATGCAATGGCTTTTAATCGGCTTTGCGAGTACAAACCAATTAAAGGTTGTTTTTCTTGCCAAAAGCTCGCGAGCTCTTCACGTACTAAAGCGCGTAGTTTGGTTTCATACTTACTGGGATTATCTTCTTTGTAGCCCAGCACATTCTGAAGTACGGGGTCATCATGATAGGCTTGGTAAATAAGGCTAGCGGCCGTGCTGATATCTTCAGCACTTAGGTATTGCACACGTAAGGTCTCGGGTTCAGCAACAGTTGTCATACTCATCCTTTTCTGTGTTTTATTATTTTTAGTACTAGACTATAAGGTATATACCCAAGCGCGATTAAAGACAAATTCAGCGTGAGTTAAACTGCTGTTCATCATTATTATGGTTGAGCAGTAATAAAGACCGCCATACACAAGGAGCAGAATTATGGATACGACAAAACATGATATTTCGACCTTATTTGCACAATTAGGTTTACCCAGCAAAGAAAGTGAAATCGATGCATTTATTGCCTCGCATCAGCTGTCTGATACCACCCTACTACAGGAGGCTCCATTCTGGGACGAAGCTCAGCAACATTTTCTAGCAGAATCTTTAGCTGAAGATGGGGCGTGGAGTGAGGTTATTGATGAATTAGACGCCCGATTGCGTCAATAAACACACGATTAGTTATCCATAACCTAAAATCTACCAATTTTGGGTTATGGATAAGGAAAGTAATTTCACATCACCTCTATTATTGCTACCATACGCGCGCATTGCAGCCCATACGCTACAGTGCTTTTTATTCTTTAATAAGAGTTTATACAAAAATGAATGCCGTTGTATTTGATGCAATTAAAACCCTTCTTGATGAAGGTAAAACCCCTACAGTTGCGCTAACAAAAAGCAAACTATCACAACCGATGCCAATGCCTGTAATTATTGCAGCTGTTAGTCAGTATAAAAACAATCCGGATTCAATTAAAAATTTCATTAATAACCCGTCAAATGAACATGTTAGTGCGCCAAAAGAAAGTCAATTAGATCGTATTGAAGCAAAACTAGATAGGTTATTAGCATTACTTGAGAAAAAATAATGTTTGTTGTCGATCTGACTTTTGATTGCTACCAAGATACCACCCTAGAGCTTGCTGAACAGGCAATAAACCGCCTTGTGAATGCATTGCGATTTAATGGCCAAATAATCGGTGATGAATTCCCCACTGTTTTAAAAGATGGCTATTTTATTACGCGTGTTATGTGCCCAACCGAAGATGCGATGCACCCGCTTAACAACAGCCCGTTTGTTAAACACAGCATAGAGCAACTGCACTCGGCGGGATTGTTAGCGCCTAAAGTGAAAGTGATCGGCCAAGATATACATTCAAATGGGGCTGACGCGTGTCAGGACCCATCGTGTTATATTTTATACACCACTTATGTGCATACCTGCAGCCCACTTTATTGTGGTGATGACTTTTTGCCTGTCCCCCTGTTTCGTATTCCAGCCATTGCTAATGGTGATTACAAAACACTGATCAAATGGCAAGAAGACTGGCAAGCATGCGATCAAATCCAGATCAATGGCGCTACGCGTTGCGAGTTTCCAGCCCTTGAGGAAATGGCGAGCACACAAAGTGATTTGTATCGTCGTGGTAAAGACATTACTAAGCGAATAAGTTATTTGACTAAAAAACCTGTCTACTATTACTTATATCGTGTTGGTGGTATTGATAAAGAATCAGAACTCAAACGACGTTGTCCAAGCTGTGATGGTGACTGGAAACTGCCTGAGCCATGGTTTGGCTTATTTGATTTTAGATGTGAGCCCTGTGGCCTTGTATCGAATATATCGTGGGATTTTCAGTAAACATAAGGGGCACACAGCCCCTTTTTGTTTATTAAACTATACCAATGCAATGCGCTTAATTAATACCACTGTGCTTAATTAAGTGGTCTATTTTGAGGCAATAAAAGCGCGTTTATAACAAGGCAAAAATGTCGTTATTTAGGTGTTGCTCTGCATCCATGCAGTCATAAATCAGACATTTTTAACGCAGGTAGCGACAAGTTTAATCCCTCAAAATGATTAAGTATTATTGCAGGTTGGTATTAAACCGTTACCTTATCTAAAAACTCACTAATGCTGTTAGCAAGTACATGGTGCGGTTTTTTGCCCACGTATTCTAAACACACCTGACCGTTTTCAACTAACACCGTAATCAGCAAATCATCTTGCTCTGTGAGGCCAATAAATACGGTCTCAGGCTGTTTTAACTTACGTTTCATAAGCACATGCCCGGTAATATTTTGTTGCAGGCGGCTAAAATCGTCTTCATTCCATGCTTGTAATAACTCAATATGATGATCGTTTATATTTAACAGCACGTTGCCCGCATAAAGGTGGCCAAATAACGCATTTAACCCTTCAGGGAAGCGAAGCTCAAGCGCACTGGCTAGGTCATCTAAAGAACCTGCTGGCTGCTGCGCAACGGCACGCCATTGAATTAAACCTTGCTCGTCCACTTCACCGTGTTCACAAGGACTTGGCCAAGCGGTGTCATGTTCAATGACAGGAAGCTTTCCTGTACGCTCTAGGCATTTTTCACTAAATGCTTGGTGTAACTTATCCAGTTTTGAAGAAACAGACATACTGCGAAACTCATTAGCTTTAGGTATAATGCCGTTATTGTAACCACAAAAGTGTAAAGATGACAGATTACAGCAACTCCCCCGAACTAAAAAACAGCGTGCTTGGTAAGTCAACGGACTATGTTGATACCTATACACCTAGCTTGTTGTTTCCTATTGCCCGTAAACTAAACCGCGATGCACTCGGTGTGAGCGAAGATAACTTACCTTTTAAGGGCCAAGATATTTGGACAGGCTATGAATTATCATGGCTAAATAGTAAAGGTAAGCCGATGGTTGCTGTCGCTACATTCGTGTTTCCTTGCCAAAGTAGTCATATTATTGAATCAAAGTCATTCAAGCTTTATTTGAATAGTTTTAACCAAACTCGCTTTGCATCGACTGAAGAAGTGCACCAAGCACTTACACGCGATTTGTCAGCGGCGGTGAATGCAAACGTGAACGTTACTTTGTATCGTGCAGATGATCATAATTGCTTACCATTTAGTGCGCTACCGGGTGAGTGTATTGATGATCTCGATATTGAAATCTCAAGTTATGACATTAATGCAACATCACTTTGCCATAGCCATGATGAAAAGGTATCTGAAACCTTACACAGCCACCTTTTAAAGTCGAACTGTTTAATCACCTCTCAGCCAGATTGGGCCAGCGTGATCATTCGTTACACAGGCCAAGCAATCAGTCACGAAGCCTTATTAAAGTATTTGATTTCGTTTAGAACTCACAATGAGTTCCACGAACAATGTGTTGAGCGTATTTACTGTGACTTAATGCAGCACTTAAACATTGATGAGCTTGAAGTGTATGCTCGCTATACACGCCGAGGTGGTTTAGATATCAATCCTTATCGCTCGACGAATCAAGACGCAACCCCCTTTAACGTGAAAATTAATCGCCAATAAGCAGAACTCAAGCAATAAAAAACCGAGTAAAACTCGGTTTTTTATTGCTTATCTAATCGTTAAGCAGCATTGCAGAAGAGATTAACGCGTCGATTTCTTTTTTAACAGCCCAGCTTCGTTACTCATCGTTGAAGATCGCAACATACGTTGGTGTTGTATTTGATTTACTCGCGCGATACATGCCAGCAGTATTAAACGGCAAACTAATATTGCCTTTCGTATCAATAATAATTACACCGCCAGTGCCACCAACAGGCATTAATACATCGTGGATGACTTCGTTACCCGCTTCAGCAATCGTTTTACCTTGGTATTTCACACGTGCGCAGATATCTGCGGCAACGTTGTAGCGAATAAAGTACTCGCCATGGCCGGTTGCCGACACAGCACACGATGCATTTTCGGCAAAGGTGCCCGCACCAATCACAGGCGCATCACCAACGCGTCCAAAGCGTTTAGCTGTCATTCCCCCCGTTGAAGTACCTGCCGCAATGTTGCCATTTTTATCTAGTGCAACGGCACCAACCGTGCCCATTTTGTAATTAACAGGTAACGCTTTATGTGCTGCTTGGTAATCTTTGCTGGTCACTTTCTCTTTATCGAGTTTTTCTTTGGCTTTTAGTAAAGCTTCATATCGGTTTTCGGTATCAAATAAATTATTTTCAACCAATGGCATGCCCTGAGTTTTTGCAAACTCTTCGGCTCCTTGGCCACTTAACATCACATGCACCGATTTTTCCATCACTAAACGCGCTAGATTAATGGGATTTTCAATATGCTTTACACCTGACACGGCACCGGCTTGACGAGAACGGCCATCCATAATTGACGCATCTAATTCGTGTGTCCCGTCGTAGGTATATACCGCACCACGCCCTGCATTAAAATAAGGTGAATTCTCAAGTACATTGATTGCCGCAGTGATGGCATCTAAGCTTTCTCCGCCTTTTTCTAACACAGAATAGCCTGTTTCAACCGCCTCTTTTAATTTTGCACGGTAGGCTTTTTCTTGCTCTGGGGTAAAACGGCTTTTCTCGATGGTTCCCGCTCCACCATGAATGGCAATAGCGAATGGTTGCTCTGCTGAGTAAGCAAACGTGCTTGTCGTTAACGCACTGAATGCAACGATTGAAGTGAGTAATGTTCTTAGCATAGTGGGCACTTAAATTGAGTGTAGTTTGTAAGCCCAATGTGAATAATTTACGACTGTTTTTCAAGCTTTAACCGACGAAAGAAACAAAAAAAGCGCCTAACGGCGCTTTTCTGTTTGCTGTTTAAAATTAAGCTTTAGCCGCTTTTAAACGCGCTAAACGTGCTACTTGATGAGTAGACGTTAAGAAAGAGTAGATAGGTGCTAGGTAACCACGTTTACGAAGGTCTAAGAACTCTTCATCGCTTAATGAGTTAAGTTTTTTCTCATCAACCAGGTAGATACCGTTAATGTCTTTCTTCTCACCTTTGATTTCTACTGTTAGCGTTTGTGCTACAAGTAGTTCTTTATCTGCAAGGTATTTAGTGAATGCTTCAGTTACTTGAGAAAACTCGATGAAAGAAACAAGCGCTTCTTTACGACGTTTAAGGTACTCAGTTTCTTCACCATTTTCGAAAAGTGCATTACCAGTTTCTTCGCTAACTAAAGGGCTTGCTTCGTCGATAACGATGCCAAATTGATCAGCTTCTGGGTGCTTAACAAGACCCAGTGGGTAGCGAGTCATTGCCATTGGTGCAAATGCAGCTGTCCACTTGTCGTCTTGAATGAAAAGGTTTTCACCTGGCTCTAGACCAAATAACGCAACGGCTTGAAATTGACCTGACTCGTTGTTTTTAACAAATGCCATTGGGAATTCATTTGCGATACGTGCAAATTCGTGTGCAACCACAGGAACTAAATGCTGAGTTTTCATGAACTCAATGTTGATGCCGTTTTGAATTTTAGTGTTGGCATGTTTTTCGTTATGTAAAGGCTGTACTTGTTGCTCCGCCATGATACTGCTCCATTAAATTTTATAATATGTTTTTTGCTGTTAGTGCCCAAAGCCTATAGGTTTTGGCAACAAAAAGGAAGTGAAAATTTTGTGGCAGTTTGTACATTATTAATTAACAAACCGAGCTGTTTTTACTTACACTTTAAATTGACTAAAAAAACAGCATCAATGAAGTAAATATTGTCACGCTTAAGTAATTATTTTTGTTAGTATATTCAATAAATAATACTATGTTTACTGAGCCTATAATGGAAAGTTATCAATTAAATAAGCACTATAAAACACAAGTCATTCATATTAATGAAATCAACGAAGATGTAATCATTATTGATGACTTTTTATCCAGCTTAGCACCTGTTTATCACTTTGCATCAGAGGTTGCCTATTTCCAACCTCCAGGGAGCGACGGTACATTATACCCTGGTAAGCGTGATGAAATGCCCGCCCCTTATTATCGCGTTTTTGAACAATTAATGGCAGAGTTAATTGATAAAGGCATATTAGTCAGTGGCGAAAACTCCCTTTATTTACACAAGTGTAAACTCTCTATCGTGACCCAAAAACCAAACGAGCTTTCGCCGTTACAACGTATGCCACATATCGATTCAACCGATGACAAAACATTCGCTGCGGTGCACTACTTATCAGGTAAAGAATGGGGAGGAACTGGTATTTACAAGTATTTACCTGCAAACGTAATTAAAGTGGGCTCCGATAATAAAGAGATAATTTTTGAAATGATCAATGACATGCAGCAATATGAAAGTACGCATCAAGGTTATTTAAATACCAGTACAGAGTTATTTGAAAAAGTGGTCAATATTGAAGCTAAAGAAAATCGTGTTGTGATCTATAAAAGCAATTTACTTCATAGCGCTGCCATCATTAAAGCACCAACAAATGAGCCCACAATAGGGAACTGTCGATTAAGTATTTCATCTTTTTTTAGAATTGACTAAAACCCGAGGTGGCCATCAATTCATAAAATTAACAGCCAGTTATATGTACCTGATATAAATTAGTATTTTTGCATGCCGAACATTTTAATTTTGGCTAATAATGCCCGGTGCGTCGGTAACTCGGCTAGTAGCTGATTAACACGTTGTTGCTTTAACTGAGTTAATTGTTCATGTGCCTTATTTTCAGAGTGACCTGTGTTTAGCGTCGGCAAATATTTCATACCGAAAAGCACATATAAATAGTTTTCAAGATCAAACAGATCAAACTTACTTTCGAAATCTTCGCGTTGCGGTGCAAACCGCTGCCAACGCGCTAAATTATATTTAAGCTTATCTGATATCTGTGTTTTATTTCGGTTTTCACGCCAAAAACCCGAATCAGTACGATCGGAGACACAGTAGTGCATTTTTATAAAATCAAAAGTCTGTTCCCATACATAATTTACTTGGCGATTATAGTCATCTGCGATTAAAGCGATATCGGCTCTGCACCGAGGAAAACGTTTTGATAGTAAATTAGCAGAAAAGTCAGCGATGAGTATCGCCGTGGCTTCTAGGGGCTCAACAAAGCCTTGCGACAAACCAATAGCAACACAGTTTTTATGCCACATTTTTTCTCGCCGTCCCACTTTAATCGGTATTTTACGAGGAGTAAGGTGAGTAAATTGATTACCTAAATAGCGATGCAACTTAACTAAAGCCTGTTCTTCCGTCATGTACTTTGATGAATAGACTAAGCCAACCCCTCTTCGCTGTGTGAGAGCAATATCCCAAATCCACCCGGCTTGGTGTGCAGTGGCAATAGTATAAGGTGGGATTTCTTGTTCAGGATTGGTTGGAACTTGAATCGTAATTGCAGTATCCGTCAATAAGTAGTCTGACTTATCGATATACCCAACGCCCAGCTTCTGACCAATAAATGCCGCGGAAAACCCTGAACAATCAATAATAAAATCAAACGCTGTGGCGTTTCCATCAGTATCAATAAGCTGAGTAATGTAGCCATCTTGGTCTGTTATTACTTCTTCAATTTCAGCATAACGATGCTTAACTGCAAATTGTTTCTGCGCATGACGCCCTAAAAAAGCAGCAAACTTCTTCGCATCAAAGTGATAAGCATAACCATTAACTCCTGCATATTCTGGCGTGGCAATTGTTTTTGGTGCCAGGTTATGCTCGCAACAGGCATGTTGCTTTGAAACAAATGAAGCATAGTCTGAATCACTACTTTGTCTGAGCCATGCGTCGGTTAATTGCTCACCGAATACATGAGGGTGATCAAACAAGTGATGATAAAAATTACTGCCATGTTTTGATTTATCGAGCCAATTCACGAACTTTATAGACTGCTTAAAGGTCACATCGCATTCATTTATAAAGTCAGTTTCACTTATACCGAATTTTTTTAGTGAATTGCGCATAGAAGGAACCGTGCCCTCACCTACACCTATCGTTGGAATTGTGGGTGACTCAATTAGGGTAATTTCGATACCAGATCCAACGAGAGCGTGACCCAAGTGATTAGCTGCCAGCCACCCTGCAGTTCCCCCGCCGACAATTGCGATTCTTTTAATCATTATTAACTCGCTATCATTTACACACAAAAAAGCCCAGAACACGCTGGGCTTTATAGTTTCGTTACCTAACTTAAATTAGAAACGAAGTGATACACCTAGCTTATAGCGTGCTTCACCTTCGAAGCTCCATGCTGGGTAGCCATTACGAAGCTCAGGAACAACTTCAGCATCTGAAGGCGCAACACCAATTTGTACGCTATCTTCTTCAGTTAAGTTAACAGCTTCAAACGTTACGTCAATGTTATCTGTCACACTGTAGTTCGCACTGAAATCAAGTGTACCGTAAGATTGGTGTTCACGGTTACCGTAGAAACCAGGAAGCTCACGGATCATATACTCTGAACGCCAGTTATAAGCTAAACGAGCTGAGTACGTATCTGTTTCATAGTAACCTACTAAGTTAACTGTGTGCTTAGACGAATCCGAGAACAATGGAATCATATCAGGGTAATTTTCAGCTTCTGATGGTGCATCTACAAATGTATAGTTTGCAGAGTAACCAAAGCCACTGTCGAAACCATCTTGGATTTGTAGCTCGATACCTTCGATTTGACCGCCACTTGCATTTAGCTTAGTTGATAAAGTCCAGTTGTCGCCTTGAGTATCTGGGTCAACAACACCAATTTGTTGATTCAAGATTTGGCTTGAAGTCACGAATGAAGTGATGTCTTTAAAGAAGTAAGTTGCACTTACCATACCGTCGCCATCAAAGTACCACTCGATACCTAAATCTGCTTGTGTTGCTTTGAATGGATTAAGACCAACGTTACCTTTTGTTAGTACTTCGTTATTTGCTGTGCCATCTGAGTAACCTGCAAATGATGATGCAGAGAACATATCAGTGTAATTAGGACGCGCAATAACTTGTGCAGCAGAAGTACGTAAAATAACATCTTCAGCAATATCGAATGCAATATTGATACTAGGTAAGATATCGTTGTAGCTTGCTTTATCTGTGCTCAGAGTGCTTTCGTATTCACCGTTTGCAAAGCCATAATAATCTGATTCTGCATCTGTCGAGATATAACGTAAACCGAAGTTACCGCGAATAGATTCCGCAGAGAATTCAGCCATTGCGTAAACTGCAAAGTTTTCTTCTTCGATAGTGCCGTAACCTGAACGGTATACTGCTGAATCATTATCAAAACTTGAAATTGCTGCACGTGCATCTGCAACCATTTTGTCAAAGTCTGGTTCAGGTAAAGTAAAACCAGCGCCTGATGACATCGTACCAGAGTAATATGTCTCGCCATCACCACTTGGTAATGTATCAACTAACGTTGTTGAATAAGTTTCTTGCTTAACTTCGTGGTCAGCCCAGCGGAAACCTGTTTTAATCGCAGTAATAGCACCAAACTCTACAGGGAAAGACAGGTCGAACTGTGCGTAAGTTTCTTCATCTGTGTTAGGTTGCTTTTTAAGTGCCCAACCAGCTGGCGATAATGGACCAGCAAAGTCTGACGCTTCAAAGTATTTGTTATTAATATCAATTTTGATTACTTCGCCCGTTGCATCATATGTACCGGCATAATCAGATGGAACACCAATAAAGTTACCATAGTTTGCAGTAAGATCTGTACCACCTTCAGACTCAGTTGTACCTAAGCGACCTTTTAGCGTAAAGTTTTCACCTTCATATTTAAGGCTGAAATCGGCTGTATCAGACGTCATGCTAGCGATACGTGCCCACGTTTGAACCCAACCTGGGTTAGCGCCTTCGCCTGTACGACGATAGAAAGTACATGTACCTGATGCATTTTTTTGCTCACATGCTGCTTCTTTATCGTCTGGGAACATTACGAAGTTTGAGGTATTTGCGTTGTTTGCATCTAACTCAAGGCTCATAATATTTAAACCTAATTCTAGGTTTTCTGTAGGACGGTACTGGAAAGTTGCATTTAATGCAGTACGCTCACGCTCTTGTTGGAACGTTGTAGGAACAATATCACCCCAACCGATTAGTGACTCAATACCGTTACGTTGATAGTTTGTTTCAGCCCAAGACACTGAGCCTAATAGACCAAATGTTTCTTCATCATTTTTCCAGCTAAATAAGCCAGAAACTTGTGGATCTGTTTCTTCAGAGATTGTGCCGTAATCTGCTTTCGCACTTAAGAAAGTTGTACCAGCATCAAGGTCAAGCGGTTTACGAGTATTAACAATTACTGTACCACCAACACCACCTTCAACAATGTCTGCTTGAGATGATTTATACACTTGAATTTCACCAACTAATTCTGGTGGTAAAAGTGTGTAGTTAAAGCTACGGTCGATTGATTGCTGATCATACCAACCTGTCGATGCAACAGTTTGACCGTTTAAAAGTGTACGTGTTAATTGACTAGACGCACCACGAATAGAAACTTGCTGACCTTGACCGAATTGACGGTTTACGGCAACACCCGAAATACGGCCTAATGCTTCACCCACGTCACCATCTGGAAATTTACCGATGTCTTCTGCTGACACAGCATCGACAACGCTGTCAGCAAAGCGCTTAGTATTCATTGACGCTTCAAGTGAACGACGAATACCACGTACTTCAATAACTTCAACGTCTTCTTGAACTTTTGTTTCATCAGCTGCATATGCAGCACCAGTGAACCCGGCACTCATTACAAGACCGATATTAACTGCTAATAAGCTTTTCTTAAAATTTTTAGCTAACACAGGATTCCCCTTGAATCATTTTGTTGGTTTTTATATCACTTCTGCCCAGTGATGATGACAACGCTGTCATCTAGTAACAAACCATACACTCTAAATTACATTTGTGCTACATCTTTTTGGTGAATTTGTGCAAAAAATTGGCAACAAATAAACAAAGTTATTGATATAGAAGAAAATTAATTATTAGATATTTAAGAATTGTTACATTTAAACGGCGCAAATATAACATGAGTAATGAGGCTGATGACAAGTCACAAATGATAACTTTGTGAAATTGACATCATTTTTTGGACTTTTTTGTAAGCTTAACTTGCCAGTGACCACTTATTAACCATAACAAAAAGTTATAATAAACCACTGTTTTTACAATATGTTAGAATTAAAAAAACGTACTATTTTGGAACAGCACTGTCACTGGAAAAGAAATGTTAACTTTTTTCAGGGCAGAAAGAGTCAAGGGTTATGATAATAAAAATCAATATCAATGACAGCGTTGTCATTTTTAAGTATAACGAGTCATTCTTACGATGTCTATCGTTTTTATATTTTGTTATTGAAACAAAAAAGCGAGCCTAAGCTTAATGCAGATCAGTTAAGGAAAAACCAATAAAATAAAGGGTTACAGCGATGATTTATAAAAATCTTACTGAAGCCCTTTTGCTATATGGTCTTTAGCTAATTTTGTCCCCACCTGCTTTAAGCAGCTTTAACTGAATAATATTCACATATTTATTCAAAAAACTGCTTAACTGACTGGCATTAAGCCTAAGCTCGCTTTAAATACAGAGATGTTGATTAGAAACTAAGGTGCCCAATAAACTTCAATATTAATTGTTGGATGGTTAAGAACTGCTCTAAGTGGCATGTCTGCAACATCACCACCCTCTTTCGCTTGTTTGTATACAGCCAGTTTTTCTTCACCACTGATCAATAGCTTAACCACTTTTGAATGAGCAATCGCTGCAAGCGTTAATGTCATTCTTTCAGTAATTTTACCTGTCACATCACTTTCAATCGCATTTATTGCACACACCAAATCATCAGTGGCAAGCCCATGCTCTAATCCATCAGCGTGTGGAAACAACGATGCAGTATGGCCATCAGGCCCCATTCCCAAAATGGTTACATCAAATGGGCGCTTTAATGTCTGATAAGCAGCTTCACATTGAGTAACGCCATTATGTGCTGTTAACGCATCATTTTTCATTGTAATGAAATTAGCGGCTGCGCCTTTGTTTTGCAATAAGGTGCTGTTGATAAATGCTTCGTTACTTTTGTCATGTGAGGCATCAACCCAGCGCTCATCGACCATTGCAACATCAATATTTTGCCAATCAAGATCAAGGTTAGATAAATGCTTATACGCAGGTGCAGGTGAAGAACCACCCGATACCATTAATACAGCACGGCCATCATCTTTAATGCCTGCAACTAAACGTTGCTCTAAACTTGCTGAAAGCTCAGCTGTTAATTCGTCTTTGCTTGCAAAGAATTTTTCAACAATTGTAGCCATCTTAATTATGCCTTGTCGCCAGTGTTAAACCATACATGGTTATTTTCTTCGAGTAGCTCATCTGCATCTTCTGGGCCCCAGCTACCTGCACGGTATAACGATGGTGCCCCTTTTTCTTGCCAGCGTTCGATAATTGGATCAATCCATTTCCACGCTTGACGAACTTCATCACGATGGATGAAAAGTGATGGATTATTTGCTGCTGCATCTAACATTAAACGTTTATAGGCATCAGAATGGAAACCATTGCTGTAAGCTTGTGATAATTCAATGTTCATTGTCACTGGCTCTAATTGCATTTCAAGGTTATCAAGACGCTTCGACATCAAGGTTAACTGAATTGTTTCTTCAGGTTGTAGTCGGATCACTAAGCGGTTCGGCTCAATATTTCCGACTTTATCGCTGTACACATTGTGCGATACTTTTTTGTATTCAACGACAATTTCAGCACAACGCTTCTTCATGCGTTTACCTGTACGAAGATAAAATGGCACACCCGCCCAACGCCAGTTGTCAATGTGTGCACGAATAGCAACGAAAGTTTCTGTTTTACTTGCCCCTTCGTTTAACTCTTCTAAATAACCAGGGACGATTTTACCGTCAAGGTTACCTGGTACATATTGTCCTCGAACAATATTTGCATCAACATCTTCTGCAACCAATGGACGCAGTGATTCAAGTACTTTTAATTTTTCAGTACGAATGCTATTCGCTGTTAATTTATTTGGTGACTCCATCGCCACTAAGCAAAGTAACTGCAACAAGTGGTTTTGTACCATGTCACGCAAAGCACCTGCTTTATCATAAAAACCAGCTCGGCTTTCAAGACCCACAGTTTCAGATAAGCTAATTTGAATATTGTCGATAGACTTTGCATCCCACATATTTTCAAATAATGAATTTGAAAAACGCAGCGCCATTAAGTTTTGTACGGTTTCTTTACCTAAATAATGATCGATACGGAAAATTTGCTCTTCAGTAAAATACTCAGCGATTTTGGCATTAATTTCTTCTGCAGACGCACCGCAATAACCAATTGGCTTTTCTACAACAACACGTGAAGTTTCCGTGATAAGCCCTTTTTTAGATAAAATTTCACAACAACTACCGTACACGGCAGGAGGAAGCGAAAGATAAAAAACACGAGACTTGTCGGTATCGTGTTCATCTAAAATATCTCTTAATTTATCCCAGTCATCATCGGCTTCTGTCACATTAGAGACAACGGGTACTAAATATGCTGAAAAGGCTTTCCAGTCTTTTGCGTTAAACTCGCCTTTTCCTAAGAAGTCTTGTAATGCTTTGTGCGCAGTTTCTATGTATTCTTCACATTTGCTTTGCTCACGTACGGTAGGAAGGATACGTGAACCTTGAGGAAGGTTGCCCTCTTGATAAGCGCGATACATGGCAGGAAGTAATTTGCGTAACGCAAGATCACCACCGCCCCCAAAAATTACGATATCAAATGGATTTAGCATATATCACTCTCTACATTG
Organism: Pseudoalteromonas sp. JSTW; assembly: GCF_013423925.1. Classification (NCBI taxonomy): domain Bacteria; kingdom Pseudomonadati; phylum Pseudomonadota; class Gammaproteobacteria; order Alteromonadales; family Pseudoalteromonadaceae; genus Pseudoalteromonas; species Pseudoalteromonas sp. JSTW. The sequence continues at coordinate 1,264,498 of NZ_CP058972.1, read as the reverse complement.
GCAATGCCATTTAGTTCACTTCATGTTGTATGGCAGTGCGTATTGTTATACGGATGATTTGGCCGTGTTAGCAGGTTCCCTTAACAAAGCCTGTTGAATTTTTTTGTAAGTAGCTTACTCATTATTCTTATAGTGTGCTGAAGTAAATGAGTCTTAGGGGCTCTGTAAATCCTCTCACAAAAATACAGGCCCTAAGAACTCCAGCGCTACCCGTTCAAAGGTATTTTTTTTGCAGCAATGCTGCGAATCTGTTACTGCTTACGATGTGTTTTGTAGTAAGCGATCAATCCGTTGGTTGAGCTGTCATGAGGATGGCTCACTGAGTCATCACATAATTCAGCTTCAATTTTAGAGGCAAGTCCTTTACCTAGTTCAACGCCCCATTGGTCAAATGAACAAATTTCTAAAATAATGCCTTGGCAGAAAATCTTATGCTCATAAAGCGCAATTAAACGACCCACTGTTTTTGCATCTACTTTGTCTAGTAGCATTGACGTTGTTGGGCGATTGCCTTGATGAATCTTATGATTCAGTAATTCTGCAATTTCGGCTTCAGATTTACCTTTCGCGGTCAAATCTGCTGTTACTTGCTCTGCATCGACACCGGCCATCATGGCTTCTGTTTGTGCAAAGAAGTTTGATAATAAAATATCATGGTGTTTGCCAACATTCACTTGCGGCTCAATTGACGCAATAAAGTCAGCTGGCACAATCACATTACCTTGGTGTAAACATTGGTAAAATGCGTGCTGGCCATTAATACCTGTCATACCCCAAATGATTGGAACGGTTGTATACGGTACAGTGTCGCCTGCAAAGTTAACATGCTTACCGTTACTTTCCATTTCACCTTGCTGTAAGTACGCAGGTAGCATATGCAGTGCTTGATCATACGGTAAAATAGCGTGCGACGTATGACCTAGAAAGCTTGTATTCCACACACTTAAAAGTGCCATTAATAAAGGAATATTAGTTTCAAAGTCAGCATTTTTAAAATGCTCATCAACTTCAAACGCACCTTCTAATATCGCTTCAAACGCGTCGAAGCCTAGGTACAACGCGATTGGTAATCCTATCGCACTCCATAAAGAAAAGCGACCACCGACCCAATCCCACATTGTGAATACGTTTTCATCAGCAATACCAAATGCAGCTGTTTTTTCTAAATTTGTGCTGACTGCTACAAAGTGCTTAGCGATATGCGCTTGTGCCTCTGCCGCTTGTAAAAACCACTCAACAGCCGTTTTAGCATTCGTCATCGTTTCAGACGTTGTAAATGTTTTCGAAGAAATCACAAAAAGCGTGGTTTCTGCGTCTAATTCTTTTAAAACAGATGCAATCTGTACACCATCAACATTCGATACATAATGCACGTTTAACGTATCGTCAGCGTAAGCGGCCAATGCTTCAGTTGCCATTTGCGGTCCTAAGTTAGAACCCCCGACACCAATAGCGACAACATCTTTCACTGCTTTGCCAGTGTAACCACGCCACTCACCGCTGCGCACCTTATTTACAAAGGTCTTCATTTTAGCCAGTTCTGCGTTGACTGCATCGGTCACATTCTCACCATCAACCACAATAGCCGTGTTTGCACGATTACGAAGAGCGGTATGAAGTACGGCACGATCTTCAGTGATATTAATTTTTTCACCACTGAACATTTTTTCACGCCATGCACTCACATTGCACTCTTTGGCTAATGAAATGAGCTGCTCAAAAACCGTTTTATCAATATGTTGCTTTGAATAATCAAATAATACGCCTGGGATTTGAGTAGAGAATTGTTCGAAACGCGCACTATCTTCGGCAAATAAATTTTTAAGATGAATTTGTTTCATCTTCTTTGCACTTTCTGACAGTGCTTGCCAACTAGCTAATTGCGAACGGCTGCTCATAAACATAATCCCCTAAAAACTTGCAACAAACTGATTTAAAACTATCTTTTTATTAATTTAGAATAAAGACAGCAACTAAAAACACGAAGTAAAATAACACTAAGTTAAAATGACAACGCTGTCAATGTTCTACTTTTACATTTTATAGTCGAGATAATAGCGCAATTTTTCTCTTTTGACACCGGTATCATAAAAATTATCTCAATTATTTTACTGCTAATTTGGTAGAACATTAGATACACTAAACAACTTATATTAAATATTAATGTACTTAAGTAAGAAAAGCGTGCAGGAGCACATCTTTCGAGTAATATTATAATACAATTATAACGAACTATAAAGTAACCGTATGAAAGTAACCATAAATGATGTAGCTAAACTTGCGGGTGTTTCTATGAAAACCGTTTCGCGAGTGATCAATAAAGAGCCATCGGTCAGAAAAAAAACGTATGACATCGTGATGGACGCTGTTAATACGCTTAACTACCAACCTAATCTTGCAGCTCGAAATCTTGCGGGTACATCTTCTTTCACTGTCGGCTTAGTGTATGACAACCCGAATGCCTATTACGTTATCGATATGCAAAATGGGGTTTTATCTCGTTGTAAAGAAGAGGGCTATGAACTTGTAATCCACCCATGTAGCTACACAGACAGCAATATGGAAGCAGATTTTAAGACCATGATAAAACGCTCTCGTTTAGCTGGTTTAGTACTCACTCCCCCACTATCCGAGCAAAATAGTATTATTGATATGCTCGATGAAATGGGTATCCACTATGTGCGTGTATTATCTGGCCGCCCTACAGACGAAGACCAAGATACGTGTATTTATGTGAACGATTATGCAGCTGCGTATGAAATTACTGCTCATTTATTATCGCTTGGTCATAAAAACATTGGCTTTTTATGCGGCGACAAAGAGCATAAGTCAACCACTGAGCGCTTAGAAGGCTATCAAGCTGCGCTAAAAGATCACAACATCGCGCTCAACAATGCACTGGTTTATGAAGGCCAATATTCATTTGAATCAGGCGTTGAAGGAGCCAAAGTGTTACTTGGTGAGAACAACCCACTGAAAATTACTGCGCTTTTAGGCGGAAACGATGAAATGGCAGCCGGTGCGTTGTTCGCGTCTCGACTAATGGGAATTGAAATTCCAGAGCAATTATCAATCACCGGGTTCGAGGATTCACCATTCTCGCGCCAAACATGGCCTAAACTAACAACCGCGCATCAGGCTAATGATGTAATTTCACAACATGCAGCGCGCCTGTTATTCAGAAAAACACGTGGTGCGCGCAATCAAGATAAAGACATTATTACCACATTCACCCCTTCGTTGGTGATACGTGAAAGCTCAGGGCCTAACAGCACCTCCTGATAAAACACATCAACTATACAAAAGCCGCTATAAATAGCGGCTTTGTTTTTTATAACTCAATGGTGCTGTGTCGCGCTAATACCAATTCGCTTAATTAAGTGGCCTATTTTGAGGCAATAAAACCGCGTTGATAACAAGGCAAAAATGTCGTTATTTAGATGTTCTCGGCAATTGCTTCTGCATTGCTCTGCATCCATGCAGTCGTAAATCAGGCATTTTTAACGCAGGTCGCGACAGATTTAATCCCTCAAAAATTAAGTATTATTGCTGATTGGAATTGATCAGTGCGAGTCCGCCATTCAAGTTATAAACATGTTCAAACCCTAATTGCGATAAATTATTTGCAGCCTGCTTTGAGCGATTACCGCTGCGGCACACTAAAATATAATTTTTCGCTTTATCGAGTTGTCCTTGCACTATCGCATTTGCCATACGGCTCAATGGAATATTGATAACTTTCGCGTTCTCAACATTAAATACCTCAGCAAGATTAGCCACACCATGTTCGTAAGGTTCACGGGTATCAATCAAATAGGTTGCTTGATCGCCTAACATAGCTTTGGCATCCGTTGATGTAAGCTGTTTCATTGGCGTGCTTTCAAGCACATCAACGTAACCACACAATGGGTGACTTGTGTGCTGCTTTTGTTGATCGGCTTGCTGCTTTAATTCAATAAATTCAGCCTCACTTAACTGCCCATTAAGCAACGTCGCTAATAAAGGAGTCGTCGCTTTTTGTGCATGCCAATCCATCGCAAAGCATTGCTGGTAATCATGTCCCGAGCAAATCAGCGTAGTATCATCAATTAGCGTAGCGAGAGATTTTAATGATTGCACCATTTGTGCCGTATCACTGCCACTAATTACTGTGTTACCTAACCCACCAGGAAGAATTAAATCACCGCAGAAGCAATAGCTAACATCATTTGTAAGGCTATTTTCGAGTAAATAGCTCACACTGTCTTGGCTGTGACCCGGTGTCGCGACTTTACGTAAACGAGCGGTATTAAGTGCTATTGTTTCATCATTAACAGGCCAGCCTAATTCGTCTGTTTCATTGCCTACGTACTGCTCTGCTAATTCTTTAGCAAGTAAACAGCGAGCAGATAAGCGTTCTTGATGTTTGTGTGTGTCTAAAATAGCTTTAACTAACAAACCTTGTGTTGCGACAATTTTAGCCATTCGCGGTATCAGCTCAATAATTGGATCAATCACAACTGCGTGCTTATTGCTATCAACGTATAACCAACAACACGCCGCTTGATGACGTAATTGAGTCAAACCAATTGCACAGACCTCTTGTTGAGGTGAAGTGCTGTCCGAAACCACCAAGCAATTTGCTTCAAGAATAGGTTTAAGCGAGCGGATCTTATCGCAGGCATAATTAATTTCTTGCTCGGTTACCGCTGGACCAAATGACATCCGAATTGCATTTTCACTCTGCCAATCAGATGCGCCCATTGCATCAAGTACAAAGCTGCGATTCGCACCAGAGCTACACGCAGATCCACCACTAACACGAATACCCGCAGCATCAAATAAGTCCATCACCTCTTTGCTGGTTAATTCGTTCACAGCAAAATTTAATGTCGTTGGCACTGAATACTCAAATTCATGATTAAACGTAATACTGCCAAACGTATCAATCAGTGCTTCATGCAGCTGCTTGCGAAAAGCATGTAACTGCTCTAGTGGTTTAAAGGTGTGATTATCTTTATCAAGCAATAACGAAAACAACTCGTTCAGGCCAGCAATACCCGGTAAGTTTTCTGTGCCAGAGCGCATGCCGCTTTCTTGACCACCACCGGCAATAAACGGAGTGTATGCACTGCCTTTACGAATATATAGCACCCCAATGCCTTTGGGTGCATACAGTTTATGGCCAGAAAAAGGCGCATAGTCTATTGTGGTTTGGCTTAAAGCCAAACGGGTTTTACCTAAAGCTTGAACACAATCGACCATCCAAGCGACGCGCGTGTTTTCACTGCGGATCACTTGCTCGATAGCCGCTAAGTCTTGAAACACACCCGTTTCATTATTGACTGCCATAGTGCAGATCATCAGAGCATTTGCAGCATGCTTGCGGATGAACTCATGATCTAAAATGCCGTATTTATCAACCGGAATAGCCAACACTTGCGCATTAATATCCAGCACATTGTTCCAGTGCTTTAGTGTATTTGGAACCGCTTTGTGCTCTGTGGCGCCATAAAGCAACACTGGATTTTCAATTTGATGATTTTTTGCCGCTATTAATGTCGATACAACAGCAGTCTGAATACCTTCGGTTGCTCCCGAGGTAAACAATATGTCGCCATCAGACGCCCCAATCACATCACGTGCTTTGCTTCGTGTTTGTTCTAATAGATATTTTGCTTGAATACCTGTGATGTGTGAACTCGATGGGTTACCAAAACAGACTTGCATAGTATGAGACACTACATCTGCAATTTGTGGAAGTACCGGTGTCGTTGCGTTTGCATCTAAATAAATCTGCTGATTAGCATCGTCTGGAAGAAAAAAATTTGCCATGAAAAACGCACCATATTACTAAAAGATATATCTTATAACATATTTTACATTTTTCACGTGTAAATTATAATAATCAATTAGTCAGTAAAGTGCGTTTTATATAGCTTTTAATACTAAGCTAGCTAGGAGTAAGGTCGACCTGCTTCGATGACCAGGCATTAATTAGTGCTTTAACAAGCGATGCCAGCGGTATCGCAAAAAACACGCCCCAGAATCCCCATAAGCCACCAAAAAATAAAACCGCAACGATTATAAATACAGGATTCAGATCAACAGCTTCCGAAAATAACAGCGGAACTAACACATTGCCATCAAGCGCCTGAATAACCCCATAAATAATAAGGATTGTCCAAAACTGGGTCTCTAAACCAAATTGGAATAGCGCAACAGCCGCAACCGGAATCGTCACCAAAGCAGCGCCTACAAATGGAATAAGCACCGATAAGCCCACTAAAACGCCAAGTAATGCTGCATAACGTAAATCAAGCACCGCAAATGCAATAAATGAAGCAGTACCGACAATTAAAATTTCAAACACCTTGCCACGAATGTAATTCATGATTTGCTGATTCATCTCTTGCCATACTTGGATAATAAGGCGGCGTTGTTTTGGAATTAATCGTTCAGCACTTTGTGTTAATTCTTGCTTGTCTTTAAGCATAAAGAAAACTAACAGTGGCACCAAAATCAGATAAATAAGCCAAGCAGCAACATCTTTTAACGACGTTAACGAAACCGACAGCGCAAGTTGACCAAATTCAATCACTTTTGCTTCAACGCTACTGACTATCGACTTAACTTGTTCAGAGGTAATTAAACTGGGGTAATCTTCAGGTAAATGTAGCAGCAGTGCTTTCCCTTTCTCTATCATGTAGGGGGTTTCTTGCACTAAATTACTGGTTTGCTGCCAAAGTACAGGCCCCATCCCAATTAAAATCATGATCATCAAACCGCTAAATAACAGCATCACTAAAATAGAGGCCGTAAAGCGCTTCATACCTAACTTTTCTAAATGAACAACAGGCCAATCAAGTAAATATGCAATGACCAGTGCAACCAGCACCGGCACAATAAGAGAGCCAAAAAAGTAAAACAGCGCCACCGTTGCAATTAGAAGCAACAATAAGGTGACCGAATGGGGGTCGGAAAATTTATTTTCGTACCAAGCTTTTACATATTCAAACACGAATTGGCTCCACAATGAGTACACCTAATTTTAGGTCAATTTTAAAATGGTAATGATGCTTTTCTAAAAATCGCTGCATATCCTCACTCGACTCAGCAGCATTAAATGTAAAAGTAACTGATTGATTGGCAGATACTGCCTTATTTAACCCTAATTTAAACTGAATAAACTGTTGCGGGCATTTTAATGGCCGCAAATCACACATCAACATAACGAATCAACTACGTAATTTATATGAATAATAAGTATTAGATCACAGCACTCATTAAAAAATAAGTCTTTATAATGAGTAATAAGTCATTTTTTTCTTAAAACACGCAAAGCAATAGTTTATCCTTATCGGATACCGGATAGTAAAGGAAACACGATGCCTGGCTCGCATAATAAAGCGCAATTACCAGCGAATCCAACTCTTAAAGAGATTAATTGGTTTAAAAAACAAATAAATTGGGGGGAATTGCCTCCATTTTATCACATGGTGGCATCTTCGGTCAGCGAATCGGAAGGTATTTTAGACCATGGTTTTGACAATGCAGTAAAGCGGCTTATCGACCCGCGAAATTGGAATCTTGATATACTTGATGGACACGAAACAGAATTAGGCGAAATAGTGTGTAATAATAAGCCGCGCCTTGCTTTACACCAAAGCTTCACGGACCGAGGGTTCGAGCTGTGGGCTTATCCTTATGCAAAAGATGTCACGGTCGATCAGTATATTAAAGATAATCGCTTTATGGAGTTTCGTGTGTGGGATCCACATACTATGAAAAATCTGATTCGTATCAATCAGCTACATAAATTTATTGCATTTTACTTTGAACGAGGCGATAAAGCAGATAAAGCACTGATCCTTCATGCTCATAAAGTTGTGCATAAAATCATAACTTTTTTACAACGGGAGTTGAACGTTGTTAAGCTAGATGGAGTCACAATAAAAGATTTCTATCAATTGTGCGAAAAAGATAGCCGTGCATGCAGCGACGAAATTGATATAGCCAAAGTCATGCTAGGTGAACAAATCAACAAGGAATAAAATGCGAATAAAATCAGCCTTTATTACACTATGCAGTGCATTATTAACGTTTTCGATACTGCATAGTGAGCCGTTGAAGGCACAAACAAATTTTAAGCTTCCAGATTTAGGTACCTCAGCACTGCAAGCATTGCCGATTGAAAAAGAGCAAGCAATCGGCGAAGTTATGATGATGCAAATTCGCGGCTCATCCCCTGTCGTATCTGATCCGGTACTTGATGAATACCTCACCACTTTAGGCCGTCGATTGGTGGCCAATGCCAATGATGTGCGTTTCCCCTTTTCATTTTTTTGGATCGACAACCCCGAAATAAATGCGTTTGCTTTTTACGGTGGTCATGTTGGTGTACACACGGGTCTCATTGCACAAGCCGATAATGAAAGTCAATTTGCCTCAGTACTAGGTCACGAGATTGCACACGTAACACAACGCCACTTAGCGCGTCGTATTCAACAACAACAAGACAATAATGCTTTAACCATTGCCGGTATGATTGCTGGTATTTTAGCAACCGTCGTTGCTCCCGATGCCGGTATTGCTATTATTTCAGCTAACCAAACACAAGCGGCATTTAGCCAACTAACACACAGCCGAGCTGCAGAACAAGAGGCTGACCGTATTGGTATGCAAACACTCAATAATGCAGGCTTCGATCCGCGCCAATCGAGTGAATTTTTAACTAAACTGGCTGCACAAATTCGTTACAAGTATAAGCCACCGGCGTTTTTGTTAACTCACCCATTACCTGAAAGCAGGGTGTCTGATGTTCGCCTACGTGCCGAGCAATATCCAAAAAAACATTTCGAAGACAGCCTCGAGTTCAATTTAGCAAAAAGCCGAGTTATTGCTCGCTATTACCAGAAATCAAAAGCTGCTGAAGACTTATTTCGTAAGTTAATGCGTGAAAATACCGTACACAACACCGCACTGAAATACGGATTAGGCATTAGTTTGTTAGATCAAAAAAAGCTGGATGAAGCAGCCAATATTCTTGAGCCTTTACTGAAGGAAGACCCTAAAAACCTATTTTATATCGACACCCACACTGATTTACTTATTGCGCAAGGCAAAGCCGCTGAGGCTGTGACGTATTTAGCAAAACTGGATGTTGATAGGCCAAACAATCAAGTAATTACCCTAAACTACGCAAATGCAGCAATTGAAGCGGAACAATACGAACTCGCTGAGCGTATTTTAAAATCGTTTTTATTAGCAAAGCCAGAACATAACTTAGGGAAGCAATTAATTGCCTCTGTTTATAAAAAACAAGAAAATATGGCGTCATATCATGAAGCAAATGCCGATGTACTTGCCCAGTATGGAGCCTATTTAAAAGCCGCTGACGAAATTCAAAAAGCGCTTAATTTTGTTGAGCCTGAAGAGCTCGTTAAGCAACAACGCTTAAAAGCACTTCTAACACAATATCGTCAACTGCAAAAAGAACTAGCGAGACTTTAAGTCTCGCCACGCTTGCCCTAAAATAAACCAAATTCATAAATTTAGAGAACACACCATGTCTGTTACTATTTATCATAACCCACGTTGTTCAAAGTCACGTGAGACACTTGCCCTACTCGAAAGCAATAACGTACAACCTACCGTGGTTGAATACTTAAAAACACCACTAGATGAAGCGCAAATCGCAACGCTTGTAGACCAGCTTGGTTTTTCTTCTGCGCGAGAATTAATGCGCACCAAAGAAGATATCTATAAAGAACTTGATTTAAAGAACGAGCAAGATGAAAGCAAACTGCGTGCTGCAATGGTTGCTAATCCTAAATTAATTGAGCGTCCAATTGTTGTAAATAACAACAAAGCAGCCCTAGGTCGTCCACCTGAAAACGTATTAAGCGTGCTTTAATGACAACCAATATTGTTGTTTTATACCACTCAAGCCATGGTTCTTTAGAAGCCATGGCCCATGAGATTTGCGATGCCATTGAGCAGCAAGGGGCAAACGCCTTATTGCGTACGTTTGTACAACGTCAACCGCACGACATCGTGGTCAGTAAAGAGGATTTGATTAACTGTGATGGCCTTGCGTTTGGCACTCCTACACGCTTTGGTATGATGGCCTCACAAGCAAAAAGCTTTTGGGAAACAACCAGCGATTTATGGCTTAAAGGCCAGCTGATTGATAAACCTGCTTGTGTCTTCTCGTCATCAAGTAGTATGCATGGCGGAAACGAAGCCACACTGCTTAATTTATCATTACCACTGTTACATCACGGTATGATGTTGCTTGGTGTTCCCTATGACGTACCTGAACTGCTTGGCACCGAAACAGGGGGTACGCCTTATGGCGCAACACATGTCGCGGGTAGTAATAACAGCAATATTCTAAGTAAAGACGAAATAAAAATTTGTCAGAGTGTTGGAAAACGTCTGGCACTGATTGCGAGTAAATTACAATGAGCTCAGAGTCTGAGTTAAACTACCCTGTAGCCAAAAAGCCGATTACAAAGCGTTTTCAACGTTTTGCATTAATTGGTTACATTGGTTTATTAATTTTAATGCCAATTTGGTTGTTTTTAATTGCACCACGAGAAGGCCACAGCAACGCATTTATATTTGTTGTTTATATTGTGCCATTGCTATTGCCATTAAAAGGAATTATTCAAGACAAGCCCTACACCTACGCATGGGCTAACTTTATTGTCATGTTCTATTTTATACATGGCTTTACCTTGCTTTGGGTAGCCCAAGATCAGCTTATTTGGGTGTTACTTGAGTTAACCTTTGCAAGCCTCATGTTTATTGGTTGCACTTATTATGCACGCCATAGAGGGCAAGAGTTAGGATTGAAAATTCGTAAGCTCAAAGAAGAATTAGCAGAAGAAAAAGCCGCCCACGAAAGCGAGTCTAAAAAATAGCAAAAACGGCAACCAAGGTTGCCGTTTTTTTATTGAAATAAAAGCGGAAACTCCACACTTCTGTACTTATCCCAATTCAATTCGGTTAATTAAATGAGCAGTGTTGAGGCTAAATCGTCGCTGATAACAAAGCAAAAAAATCGTTATTTAGTTGTTCTCGGCAATGGCTCCTGCATTGCTCTACCTCCTGCATCCATGCAGTCGTAAATCAGCAATTTTTAACGCAGATAGCGACAGGTTAAACCCTCAAAATGATTAAGTATTATTACGAATTAATGGTATTAAACAAGCTCTGAAAGTGTCGCTAATGCCACAATGCTTGCCAAACCAACTTGTGCGATCAAACTAAACAACGAAAACATACGCAGTAGAAAGAGTCCCCAAGGGTGGCGTAAATGTGGGTAAAGCGCGCAACGCTTTAAGCTCGTTGCAAAGAAAAAGCACATGATGGCAAGCAAGGTAAAGCTCAGCGTTAATTCACTTTTTATAGCAATGCTATCATCAAAAAAGAAGAACAACTGCACAGGGAAAAGCAAAGTGACGATGGCATGCAGCAAATGCACTTTTTTCACACGTTCGAACTGCCCTTCTGGTGAAAGTTCTTTAATCCCAAAATCGCGCTCTAGGCATTTTATCAAGTTATCTGCTTTTATACTGACGGCTAAGCGATAACAACTTAAACCTTCGTTATTACGGACACGAAAATCAAACCCCGATTTTAACAAAAACACTAACAAAGGTTCACTTTGGGCAAACACGGCATAATGTAATGCGGTATTACCTTTGTTATCTTGTCGCGTTTTATCTTGATGTTCGAGTATCGTTTCAACAACATTTACGTAGCCTTTTTCTATCGCCCACATAAACGCAGTTTTACCGTTTTCGTCAGCAAGTGTGCCTGTTGCCCCTTGCTCAATAAAGCGCTTTGCCATTGTTTGCTTTGCACTTTCATGACTTAAATGCGCTAACAGCGCTTGCTCAAGTAACGCGACAGAATCAACGTCTGGCGAGACCAACTTCAATAACGTAAAGTAGTCTTCCCCTTGCGCGACTTTATCTGCTGCAAGGCTGGTTAAATGTTCCAGGTCAGCAACCGTTTCAGGGATAAAGCTACTAAGACGGTCTCTAAAATCCACTTCAGTCCACAGCTCAAGCACGTCTTGTGCTGACATTTTTGCACCTTGATTCAGCACATGCTCAATCACCGTAAAATAGCGACGATTGAATAGCTGGTGAATAAGTGTAATCGGTGTTTTAACCGCTGATTGCGCAAATGCACTGGCGTATTTTTCAAGACGCTGGCAGAGCATAAGTACAAGGCTTTCTGGGGTGTAATCGTTGTCTAGAAAATGCGTTTTCATTGCATTTATATAGTGCTGCGCAGATTCATCAAACTCAGAAATATGCTGAAAGTAGCACTCTTCAAAAGGCTCAAGCGGTGTTAACCAAGTAAGGTAATAAATAGGTGGCAGAACCGTCGTGCACACACCGTCATCTTCATTTGTTGAACGACATGCAGGCCAAGCTTCTAAAGCATCTAAAATATAAGCCCCGTTTTGCTCAGCTAATCCTTTGATCAGTAACGGGTATTCCTTCGGCCAAATCAGTACATTTTCCATTAAAAAAACACAACTCCGCTGCACATTATTCGAGGTCTTATTAAGCACTCAGTTATAACAAAATATAACTGACACTGAGCTTAATATTGCGACCAAAAAACGAGTATCTTGACAGATACTTAGGTTAATAAGAAAAGTAGCTTGATTCTACCACAGAGGGTACGAGGTGCTAGCGCAAAGTAGGTGATTTTTAAAGAAAATAGAAAAGCAGTGGCACACACACGGAACACACTGCTTGGTTGGAGACTATATAAACTTATTTACTGGCTAATTCGTGTGTTACTTGGTCGATGCCTACTTGGCTAATGCGTTGCAATACTTCTTTTTGCTTTGCACTTAAGAGCGAAATACCTTCAGCAACGATATCGTAAACTTTCCATTGCTTGTCTTTGCCTTGACGCAACTTAAAGTGTAAATCAATGGCTGGGGCATTATCGTCAACAATTTGCGTTTTCACTGTTGCATAATCACCATCGACCAACTGAGATTGATCGAAAATAACTTTTTGGCCGGTGTACTTCATAAGCGCACCCGCATAAGTCACCGTTAAATAATGCTCAACAGCAGCAATAAACTCAACAGCCTGTTCGCGGCGTAAACCTTTAATATGCTTACCTAGCAGTTTGTAAGATACAAATTTAATATCCATGTGTGGCAGTAAACGTTGCTCTACAATACTGCTCATTGCTTCAGGGCTTGCATCACCTTTGGCATTCACATTGGCGATATCAACAAATAAATCAGCTGTTACTGATTCTAATAACTGCTTTGGCGAACTCACATTACTGGCGCTTACACTGGCCGTAAAGAGTGTTGCAATTAGCAAGAATGAATTAACTAATCTGGTCATTGTGTGTGCTTCTGGATCAAAAAATTTTCGCTAATATACCGATTACTACCCCAAAGAAAAAGAACCAATACGACACCTTTTTAATGCCAAAATGACACCAATCAGTTTTTATTAGCATTTTCATATAATTACTTCTAAAACCACGAGCCTGCACAGCGTCTGTGTATTTTCGCACATTGAAAACGGCTCCCCCCTGCCCTTATCTACATTCTCACAGTCACAAAGAGAAGTACCGATATGAAAAAAATGCATCAATTAAAAACCCTCATACTTTGCGCAACGGCTTTGGTCGCAGGCCCGCTTTATGCAGCTTCAAATCATGGTTATGCAATTGATTATATTCAAGGTGAAGGCGACGTGAAAGGCATTAAATTAGCCTACCAATATCATATCCCGAGCGAGAAATTACCACTCAAGTACGGCCGTTTATACTTCGAATCGAGTTTTAACATTTGGCAATACGGTAAAGAAAACAATCATCAAACTAACGTAGTGTTAGCAATGTCACCCGTGATTCAATACCCCGTGTTCAATGTTAAAGGTATACCGGTGTCAGTTGAGTTTGGTATAGGCGTCTCAATTTTAGATGACACCCACTTTGCAGGAAAAAATGTTAGCACTCACTACCAGTTTGAAGACAGGTTAGGCTTGGTTGCTGATTTAGGTGATAACCGTTCGTTAGCATTACGCTATTTACATTACTCTAATGCGGGATTCAAAAGCCCAAACCCTGGACTTGATTTTATTTCTCTTTCTTATGCAAAACGCTTTTAATACCATTGTGCTTAATTAAGTGGTCTATTTTGAGGTAATAAAACCGCGTTGATAACAAGGCAAAAATTTAGTTATTTAGTTGTTCTCGGCAATTGCTCCTGCATCCATGCAGTCGTAAATCAGACATTTTTAACGCAGGTAGCGACTGGTTTGAACACTCAAAATGATTAAGTATTTTTGCGGATTGATATAAGTGCTACTATCTAGGTTGATGAATTAGCTGAGTGTACTATGGAAACCTGGCAAAAAATTGCAATCGTCGTGGCCGTGTTTGGGGTTGTCATTGGCAACCTTGCTTTATTAAAACATGCAGCAAAAATGGACTTTAAAAAGCCCGAAAAAAAAGACGAAAATGATCAAAAAAGCCCTGATTGATCAGGGCTTTTTGATTATGCGCTAACGAGTTTACACTAACCAATGCGCCATCAATACAATGACCGGCAGCGTCACCAATGTTCTTAAAATAAAAATTAAAAACAATTCAACGATATTCACCGGGATTTTGCTGCCTAATAACAATGCCCCTACTTCTGACATGTAAATTAACTGCGTGACACTCATAGCAGCAATAATGAAACGGGTGACATCGCTCTCAATGTTTCCCGCCGCTAATATTGACGGTATAAACATATCGGCAAAACCCACCATAATAGTTTGCGCCGCTGCTTCTGCTTCAGGGACCTGCAGTAATTCTAAAAATGGCACAAATGGTTTGCCCATGTATTCAAAAATGGCAGTGTATTCAGCGATAATCAGGGCAAATGTACCCACAGCCATCACTACGGGTAATACAGCAAAAACCATGTCAAATGCGTTGTGTAAGCCTTCTTTAAGCGTGCCTACAACGCCTGGAGCTGTGCGTGCTTTAGCTAAAGCAACATCGAGAGAATGCGTAACAAGAGTTTTCCCTTCTGGCACCGACTCTGCATGCTTGTCGGGTTCTGTGCCGTCAACATACAAATCTTTCTTAAAACGTAAAGGCGGTAAACGCGGAACAATTAAAGCGGCAACAAAACCCGCTAAACACACGGTCAAATAGAATGGAGCAAACAAGTGTTCTAATTTTACTTGGCCAATAACAACCAAACAAAAAGTAATTGATACCGCAGAAAATGTGGTACCAATAATCGCAGCTTCACGTTGTGTATAATGCTTGTCTTCATATTGGCGTGCGGTCATTAAAATACCGACACTACCATCACCAAGCCACGACGCTACGCAGTTAACTGCGCTTCGTCCTGGTACACCAAATAAAGGGCGCATCACCTTTGTCAGTAACGTACCAACAAGCTCCAACAAACCAAAGTTGAGTAATAATGGCAGCAGTAAACCCGCTAAAATAAACACCGAAAAAAGTACCGGCAGGAGGTCGTTTAAAACTAATGCCCCTGTATCACCCGAAATAATCATTTCGGGACCTTGCTTCGTGTACGTTAATATAATAAATACCATACCGAGCAAACGCACAGTCAACCACAGCCAACTTACATCAAACAAATGTTTAATAATAAATATTTTTAACAGCGCTCTTGGCTTAAAAAACTTTATTATTAACGACATAACACCTGTGATACACACAATTGTGGTAATTAACCCCAATGCAAATGGCGCAATCCACTCCTGCACAGCTTTTGCCATAACAGCAATTGGAATTGTCATTGCTTCACCTATGGGTACCGGCGTCATAAACAAGAAGACACCTATAAGTGAAGGAACGAAAAAGGTAAACAAAGTTCGCAAGTTACTGCGGTTTGCAGCGTTTAAGTTAGACATATTTTCAACCTGTAAAAACCACAAAAAGAGCGGCTAGGCTCTTTTTGTGGTGGTTTTAACTTTTTTAATTATTAAATATTGATGCCGCGTTGGCGCAGCGCATTTTCTAATGCTTGTTGTAGGTCATTCATTGTACCCGGCTCAAGTGTATTGCCTTCTGAGTCCATCCAAGTCAGGCTTGTGCCACCTTCATTGGTACGACTAACAAGAATTTGGTATTGGCCATCTTCAATAGGCAGTTCTGCAAGCTCTTCACCCCAAATAGAATCCCACACGCTTGACTCTGGCTTTTTGTAATCAGCCGTGATCAAACCGCGCTCTTGATCAATTTCAACAATGGTGAAAGATAAACGCTCTAAGAAACCAGAAAAACGATCAAACACAACAAAGTAATCTTGCTCAGTAACTAATGCGGCGTTACCTTTGTTATCAAAGCCCATTTCAAGCGAAATAATGCCTTGTTGTTTACGCATTTCAACCTCAAGTTGACGATAACGATAGTCAAACTCAGCGATTACTTGGTTTAAAGCACGCACTTCTAATTGTTGTTGTAGAAGCGGTGTTAATTCTTGTGAGTCACTTTTATAATCAACCAGTTTTGCATTTAAAGATGCTGTACGTTGATGCGATTTCTCTTCAATTGTAAAAAGAAAACGCTGCTGTGACACTTCCGTTTCGCTTTCCCAAAACCAGCTATCTTCAGGCTTGATGATTGTGTACCAATCAGTTTCTATGCTGCCTAATAACTTATCTTCTTTAACGGCACGGGTATTACTCTCATTCAGTACCGCGTGAACGGAATCCCAAATAAATTCATCTAAATCAACGATACCGTCATTTTTATCAAAATAAACACGTGCGTCTTTATCGCCTTCTTCAACCCAGCTACCTTGTGCAATGGTGATCACTTGCGCCGGTGGACGATAATTTCTCGCTTCAGGATTATTGTCGTACTGAGCCACTTCCATTTTATAAGTCGGATCTTGAGCTGGTTGCGCAAGTCCTTCAGGCGCTTTAACCGGTTCGTTAGCACGATAATTACGTTTATGGTGTGCTTCATCGGTAAATACACCGCACCCAGTTAAACTTACCAATACGCTTACAGCAAGCGCCTTTGAGATCCAATACTGCACAGATATTTCTCCTTAGCAAACCCTTAATTTTTTTAACAAATATATGAGTGGGTAATGCCGATTTGGTTCACTGTAAAATCACTTTTAACTTTACATTTTTTATTTTATGCAAAAAACCCGAATGGTTTGGGTTAGCGTAACGTATGTGTTTGCTTATCACCTTGCAAAATTTTAACTATGGTACTTTCTGATGCCCCTAAAAACAAGAAAGAGCGCACTTTATTCACGGCTTAATTAATCGTCGCTATCGTTAACTGAGTAAATTATGTTAAACTTTGCCGCCGTGCGTTATTAAACTCACGTGAAATCAAGGCTTATTCTGGCTTATATCTATTGGTATTATTAATTACTAGGTACTTAAAATTCCATGACTGTTTTTACAAATCATCAGATAGTGCTCACTGCGATTGGCGAAGATAGACCCGGTATCGTTAGCGAATTGACTCAGTTAGTGAGTGATTGCCATTGCAATATAATTGACAGTCGCATTGCTATTTTGGGCAACGAATTTACCTTTATCATGTTATTGGCTGGCGATATGTCAGCAATTAGCCGCATTGAGCATACATTGCCTACAAAAGGCATGGAGCTTGGCTTATTAACCATGATGAAACGCACAGCAAGTCATGTTGCGTGTGAATTTTGTGCTGGTTACACCCTCGAATACACAGGTATTGACACACCGGGAACACTAAGCAAAGTAACGCGCTTTTTTGCTGACAATCATATCAGTATTTGTTCTCTTAAATCAGATACCTATGAAGAGAATGACGAACTTAAAATGCGCTGCGAACTAGAGTTTAATATCCCTGTAGAAGTCGATATTGATCACTTTAAAGTGAGCTTTGAAGATCTTTCTCGTAGTTTGAACGTAGACTATATATTCAGACGCATTCGCTAAGGAGCAAAGCATGAAGAAAATTAATCCACTACAAGCTGGCGACACAGCCCCTGCTTTTAGTTTACAAAACCAAAACGACGAAACCGTTGTCTTAGCTGATCTTTTAAAAGAGCAGCAAGTACTGGTTTATTTTTACCCTAAAGCATCAACTCCTGGTTGTACAGTGCAAGCTGAAAACCTTCGTGATGAAAAAGCAGAGCTTGCTAAGTTCAATACGCACGTTGTTGGTATTAGCCCTGATCCAATCAAACGACTAAAGAATTTTGAAACAAAGAAAGAGCTTAACTTTGATCTATTAGCCGATGAAGATCACGCCATTGCCGATGCATTCGGTATTTGGGGCTATAAAAAGTTTATGGGTAAAGAGTACGAAGGTATTCACCGCATCAGCTTTTTAGTAGGCCAAGATGGTAAAATCAAGCACGTGTTTGATAAGTTTAAAACCAAAGATCATCATCAGGTTGTGCTTGATTATTTAGCGCAGAATAAATAGTTACGAGTTACGAGTTACGAGTTACGAGTTACGAGAACATAGTAAAAAAGCGTTGCCAACTATTGGGGGTCACTTCAGTGCAACGCTTTTTTTGTTTCTACACAAAAATTATCTGTTTAACTAATTCCCAAATACTTATGCACTTGCACTGATAAACGCCAGTTCTTTGCAATACAGGTTTCAATGGCCAGTTTAGTCGCTGATGTTTTTTGGCTGATGGGTTGAAGGTAAACTAAACGCGGATTCACGCCTGTTTTTAAAAACAAATCTTCAAGCTCTTCGACATGCTTTTGCATGGCCACTGGGTGTTTAATTTCATCGGCGCGTTGCATTGCACTGCGCAGTACTTTGTAACCGCCGCGCATATTAATTTTTGGTGAAACCGTCACCCACGTTTGTTCAGGGACTAAAATCTCGAATGTGCCGCTGGTTTCTATTTGCGTAGAATAACCGTTTGCATGTAATAGCTCACACACTGGGTTTAAGTCATACATGCAAGGTTCACCACCGGTGATCACCACATGCTTTGCGTTGTAACCGCGTTCTTTAAATAGCGCTAATATTTGCTCTGCAGAGGCTTCGGCCCAATGATCAGAGTCCGCTTTTTTTTCGACCGTGTCATCAAGCGACACCCTATACACATTATCAACGTCCCATGTTTGTTTTGTATCACACCAAGCACAGCCCACAGGGCAGCCTTGCAAACGTAAAAAGATTGAAGGTGTACCCGTAAAACTTGCTTCACCTTGAATTGTTTCAAACACTTCGTTAATTTTGTACAAAAGACATCTCACTTACGACGCGACGGACAGTAAAAATTGGCCGCCTAAAAACCAAAATCGCGGGCAAAAATTGTTATTTAGGCCCGAGCCGTGTAGTATATCGCGCCCTGAAGTAAACCTCTATCAAAAGTATGAGCAAAACAGTTATGACGCAAAAAGTAGTTGTTATTTATTCCGGCGGTATGGACTCATTTACCGTATTAAATAAAGCCCTGCAGCAAGGCCACGAAGTGTATGCCCTGTCGTTCGACTACGGCCAGCGTCATGTCAAAGAGCTTAAAGTGGCGGCTCAAGTGTGTGAAAAGCTTGGTGTTCCTCATAAAATCGTTGATATTTCTGCGATTAATCAACTGATTGGCGGCTCGTCGTTAACCGACGATATAGACGTGCCAGAAGGTCATTACGAAGAAGAGAGCATGAAGAGCACGATCGTGCCAAACCGTAACATGATTTTATTATCACTGGCTGTTGGCTACGCAGTGTCGCTAAAAGCCAGCAAAGTGTATTACGGTGCTCATTCAGGTGACCATGCAATTTACCCAGATTGTCGTCCAGAGTTCGTTAAAAAAATGGATGATGTATGCCGTATTGCAAACTACGACGCCGTTGAAATTTTCAGCCCTTATTTAAACAATACGAAAATCGATATTTTGACAGATGGTTTAAAAATGGGCCTTGATTACAGCCAAACATGGACCTGCTACAACGGCCGCGACAAAGCCTGTGGTAAATGTGGTGCATGCCAAGAGCGTTTAGAAGCCTTCGCACTTAATAACGTAACAGACCCTATTGAGTACGAATAACCGCAAACGCAAAATGATAAAAGGCGAGTTTAACTCGCCTTTTTTGATTGTGTTTGCTGAATAAGTTTTAACAACTGGGCTGTGGCGGTAGCATCAGCCAGCGCACGGTGATGATTCGTTAAATTCAGTTCAAAATGCGCAGCTAAATTACCAAGCGAGTATGAGGGAAGTTTCGGAAATGCTTTTCGCGACTCAACCACCGTACACAATTTAGGCATTTTAAAGGTCTGGGCGATTGCGGCGTATTCTTTACGAATAAAACTGTAATCAAAATTCACATTATGAGCCACAAATACCGACCCTTTTAAGAGCTCTCTGAGCGTATCGGCTATATCAGCAAAACAAGGGGCATCGCGCACCATGGCGGCATTAATGCCGGTCAACTTGGTGATAAATGGCGGTATACTTCGCTCTGGATTAATTAAACTTGCCCACTGCTTAATCACTTCGCCGGCTTGTAGCTGCACCACGGCAATTTCGGTTATTTTATTATTACCTTGCACCCCACCCGTGGTTTCAATGTCAACCACACTGTATATACGGTTAGGATCATTAAACCAATTTACCGCAACAATGTTCACGGTAAAGCCATGCTGTTTTAATATATCAATACTCACCAGCTGATTGCGTCTGAGTTTATCACCAGGGGCTTTCACTTCTTCAAAGCACAAGCCAGTGTCTTTCAGTACCATTAAGTCTGGGTAGCCATCTTTGAGTTGTTTAAAAGTTTTTGTCATTTGCAATAAATGCGCTTTTAAACTCTCAAGTTCGCTGTGCTGAATAAGCACTTTTAAAGGCTCAAGAATATCACTGTGCCATTGAAACAACCCCGTTGGCGTATCGTAAAACTGCGCTGCACTTTTGCAAACCTGCTTATAAATACAATCATTATGGGTGAACGTTGCCAGTTTTTGCTCAATATCTGCCTGCTGCGAAGCGTAAAAACAATCGGCTAATAAAACATGCGGGTAAATATCAAACTCATTGCACGGTGGGTACGGTGTATCCACAAACAGTTCTTGCCAAAACGTCAACGCAAATAAACTCAACCACAGATTATTTTCAGTAAAAAATACCGTATGTCCCTGCTGTTGATAATACTCACAGACTCCTTGCTCAACATCGCCACGATAAATATCGTCAATCTCTAACTGACACTCAGTATTACTGAGCATTTGCGTTAACCGAGAGCGCTGCTGCTTGTTGTATTTTCGTTGTAAGAAATCTTCAGCAAAATACAAAATGCCGTCGTCGATGGGGTCGTTAATAATTGCTTCTAACGTTTGCTGTACCCATTCAGTATCACCTTGTTTATAACGTACACGAATAGCCAGTTCTTGTGCTTCACTGCTACCAGTGCAATTATCTAAAAGTGTGCATGAATAAGCCAAATCAGCCTCTTTAAATTGCTTAAATAAGCGAATAAGCAGTTTATTTTTAATACTGTGCGCTAAATCGTCAGTACAGTTTATCTGTAACAGTTCATTGGCTAAATGACGATATTGTTCAGGCATCTCGCATGCCTTAAACTGCATGCGGCATTGATTTAATTGGTAATGAGTCTGTGCTTCTTCAAGAGTATTAAAACGTGACCGCGTTTCACCAACATCATTACGCACCTTCGCTATCCCTAAATCACGCATAACAAAGCGGTTTTGATGGTTTATATCACCTGCACTTAAGCGACCGCTGTATAAAAACTCAAAGTACTCGTAATATTCTGCTCGGCTATTAACAACAAACTCTCCACATAACTGCTCAAGCGCATTCGCCTCTCGGTCAATATGTTGTTTACACAGTGCCAGTAAAACCCCTTTACTGGCCGACTTTTTAAACGTAACAGGGGTTTTAAAAAGTGCGTCATCGGCAAGCAATGCAACAAGCTCAGGTTTCGTTAAATGAGCAAGTACCAAATCAAGATCATCAACCCTAGGGTGAGCCACCAGCGCGAACTGCTTCAGTTTAAAAATAGCGCCGTGTAGGTTTGGGATTTCTTCGTAATTAAGCGATGAAAGCGCGACAAGTCTTGGTTTTCGCGAATAGATACGTAACAAAGTGCACAAGCTTTGTTCGTCGAGCTGGGTTAACTTAACGATAAATTGCTGTTGTTCAGGAGTTAGCAACGTTTTGCATTGCGCCTGAATAAACTCAGCTAATTCAAAAAAGTGATTTAAATAATATTTTAGCGGTAATTGTTTTTGCATAGCTAACACCACAACTGTATATAAATACAGTATCAGGTATTAGCTTGCTTATTTCAACATGTGGTTGCTTATTTTACTTTATAAATTCCCACAATGGCGCAGATTGCCCCACCCACCATACCAAGCCATGCTTCGATTGGTGTGTCGCCACTAAACGTACGACTTACTTGAGCACTGGCCGAGTCATAAACGTTATAACCCCATACAGCAAGTGCAACACCAATCACGATAAGTGCGATACCAATAATTTTACCCATAGTTATTATTCCTTATTGTTGTTCACTTTCAGTGTTGCACATAAATACACACGCTGCAAAATTTCACTTTAATTTCAAACTAAAGGTAATAAATTCCTTATTTAACTCAACGTTAAGTTCGGCGTTTATCGATGTGCTTAACGCTTTGACAATCGATAATCCAAGACCAAAATTATCGCTGGATGTTCTGGCACTGTCTTTTTGCCACAGTGGATCAAATAACTGGCTAATATCTTCATCGGTTAAGGGTATTTTTAATTCATTAGAAACAGATAATTGCAACTTACCCTCTTTATTAAGGAGCGTACTTACAGTCACTACACTCTTTTCTGGGCTGTATTGTTTAGCGTTATTCACAAGATTGATGATGATTGATTCAAGTGCAAATAGGTTACTAACAATAGCTGGGATATCTTCTTGAAGTGCAAATTCAACTCGCTCTAGATCGCACCTTTCTAAGGTACGCATTATGACCTGATTTAAATCGCAAGCATCTTGTTTTGGTAAGGCTTCATTACTGTATTTATGCAGTAGCAATAGGTTCGACACAATGCTTTTTAACCGTTGGCTAATTTTCAGTACCTCGGGTTTAAAATCGGCTTCAAATTCTTTTTCATCAGGAAAACGAATGGCCACTTCGGCCATGTTGATTAGCTCAGCAATGGGGGTTTTTAGTTCGTGAGCGATGTCTGACGTTAAACGTTTTTCGCGAAAGTACAGCTGCCTATTTTCTTTAATAAAGGCATTCAAGCTATTTACAATCGGCTGCAGCTCTTTAACTGGTTCTTCAACGACAATTATTGCATTTTTATCTGCGATACTAAGCCGACTAATATCACGATTGAGTTTATTCAGTGGCGCTAAAGAACTGTCGACCGATTTACGTACAAAGAGCCGAATAAAAACAATGACTGTCACTGTGGTTACAATAAAAATAACGTCAATTAACCACAAAATAAAATCAACTTCTTCAGAAGACGCGGCATAGGCCAAAGTAAGCGTGCTGTGATGTGGTCTACTCACTCCATTATAAAAATTCCTATGTGAGTGCGAGTCAAGTTGCGGCTGAAAACGAGTATAAATGATTCGTCCGTCACGACCATCCGGTAGCTGGGTGGTCATTATTTTCGCTTCACCCAATTTTAACTCTTCAAACTTAAGGTTCTTCAAAGCAAATAAATTAAGGCTTTGTGAGCGTGTAAACACTCCCTCCTCAGTCCAAATCTGAAAATACTCAGGCTCAAACTGCCCATCAAACTCTGGCATAAATTCACTCGAGAAATTAAAAGCCACCCCTTCTTCATCTTCATGTACCAAAGTCATCAGCATGCCAGCTTTTGAGTGTAAGCCACGGTTAAACTCATTATCAATCCAATTATCGACTGCAATATCTGTGGCTAATAAAATACCTAAAACAAGCCCTGTTATCGCTATGGATAGAGTAAAAACTAATTTACTGCGAATTGATTTCATCACCTTCCTTGAATTATGTAACCAAAACCACGCTTGGTTTGAATAGGTAACTCACCACCTGCCGCTCTGACCTTTTTACGTGCTGATGATAAATGCGCCTCAATAGAGTTTTTCGAAACTAAGTCATATTGCCCTGCAATATAAGTACTTAACTTTTCTGATGTAATCACTTTATTTTGATTACTAAATAAGCACTCAACAATTTTGTATTCGTTGGGCGTAAGGTCGATTACAGTGTCACCGACTTGCAACAGTTTTAATTGTAAGTTCAAAGCCAAGTTATCGATGCGGATCACATCACTGATTGTTTTCAAGCCACCGCGACGCATCAAGTTTAATAACCTTGCATGAAGCTCATCAAACGAAAATGGTTTTGTTAGGTAGTCATCGGCCCCAGTCAGCAGCCCTTTCACTTTGTCTTCAGGTTCTTGCTTGGCAGATAAAATGAGCACACGCACATCGAGCTGCTTTGCTCTTATGGTTTGTAATAACGTAATACCATCAATACTGGGTAACATAATGTCGAGTACTATTAATTCGTACTCTCCTGTCATTGCCATACTAAGTCCTTCAGCGCCATCGCCAGTTTCATCAATGGTAAAACCTAAGTTTTCAAGGCCAACTCGTAGACTACGTCTTAATGACACTGAATCTTCAATAATTAACAATTTCATATGTTACTCAAATAAGTAAAAACTCTTCTACCTCATCAGGTTACAGCACCAAACTTAAGATTCACTTAAGATTTACTGAAGTTTTTCTGGTTTAGAAAATATTAAGATTACCATAAGGATTTCTTAAGTTTTGCTTCCTACTATTGCCGTAGTTTCGATTAAGAAAGTACGACTATGACAGCAAAACTCTCCGTTTTAAAACCTTTGTTTCGTTTTACCTTATTATTAATGACAGTTTTTATGCTGTCGAGAATTGGCTTACTGTTATGGCAGCAGCAACGGCTTGTTGATGGTGATAGCATAGCTGTGCTAATTGGTGGCCTGAGAATCGATTTGAGTAGCCTAGGTTACCTATCAGCTTTAGCCGTTTTGATGTTACTTGCTAACGTGTTTTTGCGCAGTAAAACCGCTTTATTTCAACATGCTTTTACTCTTTATAGCAGCCTAGTCGTAACTGTAATCGTGGTTGTTGAGGCTTCGACACCCGCATTTATTAACCAATACGATGTGCGACCAAATCGCTTGTTTGTCGAATACCTAGATTACCCTCAAGAAGTATTCTCTATGCTGTTAAATGGCCATCAGCTGGCTATGATAAGCACCTTAATTATTGCAACACTAAGTTGTGTGTTTGCGTATCGCTTTATAAATGCAGCATTTAGTAAACAACAAAACACTAAAAAGGCTAGCCAAGTGGTAATACTCGTTACCACCTTAATAATTTGTTTAATTAGCGCAAGAGGTACTGTAAGTCATCGCCCTCTAAATCCGGCATTAGTGTATTTTTCGGGTGACTCGCTGGTTAATTCACTGGTGCTCAACTCACCCTACAGTGTAGCGTTTGCTTTAAAAAATATGGGTAATGAAAAGAATGCCATTAGTCTATATGGCACCATGCCACGCAGTGACATTATCGACACCGTTAAAAAAGCATCATATCGCTCACAGTTCACCATTGAGGCAATCCCAACGCTTGCTGTTAACACAGCGTTTAACCATAAAAGTAAAAAGAACTTAGTGATCATTTTAGAAGAGAGCTTAGGTGCTCGTTTTGTCGGGGAGTTAGGTGGCATTGGTGTTACACCACACCTTGATAAGCTGTATAAAGAAGGTTGGGGATTTAACAATTTATATGCAACGGGTACACGTTCTGTCCGAGGAATTGAAGCTGTAACAACCGGTTTTATCCCCTCACCTTCTCGCTCAGTAGTAAAGCTATCAAAGTCACAGCATAACTTCTTTTCACTTGCCGATGTACTGGCACGCACAGGTTATACCACCCAATTTATTTATGGCGGAGAAAGTCACTTCGATAACATGAAAAGCTTTTTCTTAGGCAATGGCTTTCGCGATATTGTAGATATTAATGACATACAAAGCCCAGAGTTTATCTCATCTTGGGGAGTAAGCGACGAAGACTTATTCAATCAAGCTGATAAAGAGCTAAACGAGCTAAATAAAGCGGGCAAACCTTTTTTCAGCCTTGTGTTTACTTCAAGTAATCACGATCCCTTTGATATTCCAGAAGGTAAGGTAACACTGCCTGAAGGCCACGACCCTCAAAACTACAAACGCGATCTCGCAATTAAATACGCTGACTACGCGCTAGGTAAATTCATCGCAAAAGCCAAAACACAAGATTACTGGCAAGACACGGTATTTTTAGTGGTTGCTGATCATGATGTGCGCGTGTTTGGCTCAGAGCCTGTGCCGCTTAAATCTTTCCATATTCCTGCTGTCATTTTAAACAGTGATATGAAAGCAAAGCGTGATACTCGCTTAGTAAGCCAAATGGATTTACCGGTAACCTTGTTATCGTTATTAGGTGTTGAACAAGCGACCCCAATGATCGGCTACGACTTAACAAAACAATACCCCGTAGAGCGCGCCATGATGCAGTACTACGACAACTTTGCTTACGTAGAAAATGGTGAAGCCGTGATCCTGATGCCAAACCAAAAAGTGAGCTATTGGCGCTATGACCCTGCTAGTAAAACCCAAGTTGCCATCGATAACGCAGATAGCAGCGTTGAGCTTGCCAAAAAAGCCTTAGCTCACGTCTTATTTAGCAATTTAGCTTATACCGAACAGTTGTATCGCTTACCAATTAAACCGTAGCGATGAGGAATGATTATGAGCATGCAAATTAAACAACTCCTTACTAAAAAATGGCACGTTAGCTACAGCCAATTTGTCTGGCTGGTGTCGTTTTACTTGGTTATAGCATTTAATGGCCTGTTTTTATTTAACATGCTTGAAGCTGCCAGCAAACCTGAACATATCAATTGGTTATTTATAGCAAGCGTACCTTTTTTCTTATTAGCACTGACGGCAATGGTATTGAGTTGGTTATCGTTAATCACCTTTGTAAAACCCGTGCTTTTAACAAGCATCGTAGTTTCGTCACTGTTGTTTTATGCAACCTTAAATTACGGTGTTATCTTTGATAAAAGCATGTTGCAAAATGTCTTAGAAACAAATTCAGGTGAGGCATTTTCATACCTAAATGTACAAGTCATCGCTTTTATTGGTGTGCTTGGGGTGCTCCCAGCCTATTTGTTTTCTCGCTTTAAAATTGTCGGAAACTTTCGTGTTCGCCTAAAAAGCTTTGCGTTTCTCAACGTCACAGCGTGTATTGCTGTAGCCGTTATTGCTGTGCCATTTTATAAAGATTATGCCTCTGTAGGGCGTAATAACCGCCAGCTAACAAGTTACATAACTCCTTTTGCATTTTACACCGCAAGCTATAAGTACTTGCGCGATAATTATTTTTACCCGCCTTTACCATTTAAAGTATTAGATAAAACACCGCATTTATTGGCTAAGCAGCAAAGCTCACTCACCATTATGGTGGTAGGCGAAACAGCCAGAGCAGCTAACTTTTCACTGCAAGGTTATGACAAGAAAACGAATCCATATACACCAAAACTCGGTGTGAAATACTTCAGCGATGTCAGCTCATGTGGCACCGCAACAGCCATTTCTGTGCCTTGTATGTTCTCGCGTTTAGATAGAAATGAATACGATTCCCGGCTTGCGCAGAGCCAAGAAAATGTGCTTGATCTAATCCAGCGAAGTGGTGTTGAAGTCACTTGGATTGACAATAACAGCAGCTGTAAAGGCGTTTGTGTTCGCGTTAAGTCTAAGACTATCGAACCAAATAAAATAAATACACAGTGTGATGGCCATTACTGTTTTGATGAAGTACTCGTTGAAGAGTTAGCTGCAACACTTGCCAAGAGTCATGCGACGCACCAACTAGTCGTGCTACACATGATTGGCTCGCATGGGCCAACCTACTATCGCCGCTATCCAGAAAAAGAGACTAAATTTTTGCCTGACTGCCCACGTAGCGATATCCAAAATTGTAGCAGCGAGCAACTCACAAACACCTATGACAATACCATTGCTTATACCGACTTAGTGCTGAGTAAACTAATCAACTTGCTTAAAGACAGTAAGGCGGATGATAAATCACTGTTATATGTCTCTGATCATGGTGAGTCGTTAGGTGAAAAAGGTTTGTATTTACATGGCTTCCCATACGCATTAGCGCCTAAAGAGCAAACCCAAGTGCCTATGCTATTTTGGAGTAATAAACTAGCCGATAGCCGCTTTAACCAATGTATTGAACAACAGCGTAACCATGCTTTTTCGCACGATAACATTTTTGACACCCTACTTGGCTTAACTCATGTCGGAAGTACTAAATATAACCCTGAGCAAGACATTTTTTATACTTGCTCAAAACAAAGCTAACGAAATAGAGATTTCATACGATGCAATTTGATAGCACTAACAAACCAATAGGCATTAAACGTATTCGCCTAGCATTTAAAAATTCCCAACGTGCATTCACGTGGTTAGCAAAGCATGAGTCTGCTTTTAAACAAGAGCTGATACTGTTAGTCCTTGCCATAGCCGTGGTTTTTGTCTGGCAAATTACCCTGTATGAGAAAATCATGCTGCTTGTATCTGTGTTATTTGTGATGTTTGCTGAAGTGGTCAATACGGCAATTGAAGCTGCAATAGACCGCATAGGCCTTGAAATTCATCCATTATCAGGCCTAGCCAAAGACTTGGGGTCAGCAGCTGTACTTATTGCTCTTACGATTTGTGCGCTGGTATGGGGCGGTGTATTTGTTAACAACCTAGGTTAATTCGCTTTTTTATCATCTGGGGTGTCATTACACAATGCACAATGTCGCCCTTTTGATGAGTGATATAAACGGGTTGCGATAAAAATTGCCGTTGCAATAAATGACCAAAGTAGCGCAAAACTTAATGCACTTTGTGTGTCGTGACCTTTAAGGATTTCTACCATAAATAATAAAATAGCCACCAGCGTGAAAATTCTAATGGCTCTTAAAATCCAAAATTTTGTACTCATAACTTACTCCTTTAAAAGAGTAAGCGTAGTGCAAAATAAGCAAAAACACCTAAAAATCCAAAGCAGGCTCAGACAAAACCTGTGCCCCATTTTTAAATACTTCTAATTGCCCCGCTGGTGATTGCTCAGTACCTAGCACAATAACATGACACACATAGCGGTAGCCGTTATTCATAAACGTATAAAAATGGTTACCGCCACTGCCATCAAAGCTTAACGTGCCATTTGTTATCACAATGCGTGGTTCATCCGCCATTGTTTGCGTGATGTCCCATGCTGCATAGCGGTATTGATTTTCTGCCAATTCATCAATACGTATTAAATGCTTTTTTGTCTTCCAAGTTAGTATCGGCTGTGTAAATTCGCGAAGACTTTCATGCAGGCGTTGTTTTTGCTTTGCAATAAGCGCTTCACGCCGTGTTTTTTCTGCTTCTGATTCATAGGGAACAGCCCAAATTGAACCATCAAAATCAAGCCACAATTTACCCGAGTCAAACATAATGCCCCGCCAGCCCATCATTTGCCAATCGTGGCGAATATTGGAGGTCGTGATTTTTTCAACGAACGCTTTATCAAAAACCTCATCAAAGCGCGCTATCAGCATGTGCTTGTTTTTAATAGCTTCTAAGGGGGCTTTACGCTTTAGCGGATAATGAACACGCTCTGCGATGGTGTCTTTATCACCCGCTTTAAATGCCGCAACCACTGGCTTAACAAGATTTATATGTTGAGTTGCGGCCATATTTTTTGTCGAAAAAATACATCCCAGCAGCAATACTGCAAATACCTTAATTGCGTTCACTCTGATGCCTATTTTATTGATTTTCATAAGCGTAACAGATAAAGGGATACAGCGTACAGACTCTACTTGAAGGCGATTTCTGTGGCAGGGCTTTGATTTCCTAGCCTATCGACCGCAATCACTTTTACAGCATTGAGCGACTGCCCCTCTTTTGTTTTATTGACCTTAAGCCAATTAACATCAGGCGTGTAAATTTGATAGTGCCAATCATCACCATATTGCGTGTACACTAAGCTGTGCGCGACGTGTTCGGGGGTTGTATGTTGCCAGCGTAACACTATAGATTCAGCCTGTTGTTGATACTCAAGTTTAAACGGTGATAGAGCGGGCATGTCTATCCAAGGCGTTTCAGGAATTAAAGCTTGATGCTGAAATACGCCATCTGCAATGACGTCACGCATTAATTGGCTCCCATCTAGTGCGGCAACATTCCAAAAAACGGTCCCTGGCGATGCAGTCAAAAATCCACGGTTGATCATTATTTGATTAACCACTTCATCAACACCTGCTTCGTCGAATGATCGCAGCGCATTAATACCCGGCCATAAATGACGACCTTGCGTGTTTTGTGACTGCCACCAGCTTAATAAGAGCGGGTAGCTTTGTGCGTATTGGTTTATTGGCCAATAAAGCTGAGGTGAAAAGTAATCTAACCACCCTTCGTTTAGCCATAACTTGGCATCTGCAAAAAGCGTTTCGTACTGATCCATGCCACGAATGGTACTAGGTTGTGTTGGTCTGTATACACCGAATGGGCTGATCCCGACTAACACATGTGGTTTAATTTCTTTCACCGTACTGTAAAGACGCTGCACAAATGTGTTCACCGCATTGCGTCGCCAGTCTGACACACTAAGCGTCCCACCTGCTTGAATATATGCCTGATATTGCTCAGCATCTGGAAAATCGTCTCCTTCGTTATACGATGGATACGGGTAAAAGTAATCATCATAATGAATGCCATCTAAATCATAGCGCGTTACCAGCTCTGTTAATGTATTTAATGTATGAGTGACCACATCTTTATCTGTCGGCAAAAACCAAAAAGTACCATTTTTTAATTTAACCACCTTATCAGGCTGGGTATTCACGACCGACTGCGACGATAATGGCCCGCCTACATGATGATGTGCTCGATATGGATTGATCCATGCGTGAAGCTTTAAGCCACGTTTATGCGCGTTTTCTATCCAAAATTGTAAGGGATCATAATAAGGCTCTGGGGCTTTTCCCTGCTCTTTCGTTAAATAGTAAGACCACGGCTCATAACTACTTTGATAAAGGGCATCAGCTTGGGGCCTCACCTGAAAAATCACCGTATTAAAATTATGTTGTTGCAGCGTATCCAGTATTCTAATTGCGTGTTCTTTTTGCTCTGCAACAGGTAACCCCGGCTCCAGGGGCCAATTTATATTGGCCACTGTCGCAACCCACGCTGCGCGAAATTCTCGCGCGACGACCTGTTGGTGAATTTTGCCAAGCATCTGCTTTTCAGCACTACTCGGCTCAGAACTGGGCAAAAAGCTACATCCAATCAAACCAGAAAACATCAACAAGATAAGTAAATTTTTAAAATGCATAGCTAACCTATTATTAAAAAGGCACAGCATAAATATGCTGTGCCTTAATTAAATGAGTAAACGTCGAATCAATCTGATTAGAATTTCATTTGTGCGCCCAGTAAGAAACGGCGACCGTAGTCATGAATAGCCAACGGACGATTGTTATCAGGCATACCTGTGCTGTTACCCGACGTCGCTTTTTGCTCTTCGTTTGTGAGGTTAATCGCTTGGAAAATAAGATTAAGATTTTCTGTCACGTTGTAACTCATGTTCAAATCATATTGACCAAAGCCATCTTTATACTGGTTTAAACCTAAGTAGTTTGTGTAGAAGTACTCAGAGCGATAAGTGTATGAAACACGTGCAGAGAATGCGCTGTTTTCGTAATAAACCGTGGCATTAAACGTATCTTCAGAGTTATTTGGTAATACGGCTTCTTCACCTGCTTCTTTTTGCTCAGCGGTTTGCTCAAGCTCAGCATCAGAATAGGTATAGTTTGTTTGAATACCAAAACCATACGGTAGTTTTTGAGTATAGTTCACTTCGAAGCCCGCATTTTCGCCACCTAAACCATTTTGTGGCTGCGTCACTAAGAAATCACGCACTTCTTCAATACCGGTATCTGGGTCTGTCCATGTCCACTGTTTTTCAACAGTCGCATTGGTAATATACGAGTCGATATCTTTGTAGAAGTAAGCAAATGATAGAATTGACGATTCATTAAAGTACCACTCTGCCGAAAGGTCATATTGAGTCGCACGATATGGTTTTAAATAAGGATTCCCTTCGGTGCCTTTACACCCTGTGGCAGCTGCACAGTAACCACTTTTGCGTGCAGATAAAAAGTCATAATCAGGGCGAGACATCACTTTTGCTGCAGCAAAACGCACAACAACATCATCGGCTAAATCATAATTAATATTTACACTTGGTAAAAAGTCATCGTAACTATTTGTGCTTTCGACATCTTGAATATTTTCAGGTGCAAAGCTGCGACCTGTGTACTCAACTGAACGCGAATCAAGCTCAGTTTTCACCGCTCGAACACCCATGTTACCGCGCCATTTATTGTAATCGAACACAGCCTTTACATACCCAGCGGTCACGGTCTCTTCTAAATCAAAGGTGTAATCTAAGTGCTCGTATGGGCCACTAGTCGGCGTGGTTGATGAAATCCAATCGGCGTACTTAGCGTTATCAAACTGCCATAAAATTGCATTTGCCCCCTCGCCCATAAAGTCAGAGGCCGAGTCGCTTGCAAACATACCCAAGTGATAAGTTTCACCATCTGCTGACACTTTAGGGTAATTAGCTTTCATTAAACTAGCTGCTTTTGAGTGCTCTCTGTACTTAACACCCGCTTTGATAGCGGTAAAAAAACCACCATCAAGTAAATATTCAACGTCTAATTGACCATAAATTTCTTTTGAGTCATTAAAAATATCGTTTTTATGGTTATAGTCTAAGCGGTAATCTTGTGGACTTAAGTCCGCTGATAAAGTGACATCGGGTGTACCATTTTCAAGTGTAAATGAGGCATCTGTATTAGCATAATATTCTGAATACACATCGCTGACCTCACCATCCGCTTTGCTGTAACCTAATTGCCCCGTTACGGTGTAATTATCAGCTTTGTAAGTTACTTTTAAATCATGCGCTTGAGTCTTAAATTCGCCCTCGTAACCTGCATTACCGTAATAACCTAAATTATTATGAGCCGGTAAATCACCCGCCACTAACGTACCATCAACAATAACAGGATTTTCTACATTACTGATGTTTTGTAAAATAAAACCACTGGAGTAAGTGCCAAACGACTTGTGCTCCGACGATGAATATAAATTGTTAAATACAAAATCCAGATTATCATTTGCAGCATATTGCAGCGTCACGGTTGCGGTGTCTAAATCACTGTCACTAGCATAACGGTTGTAACCCACAGCACCCGGATAAAACTCAGCATTGCCGTCTTGGTTTGCATCAGTACTACGGTAGCCAAAACGTACTTCTTTACTGTCACGTTGCGTCGCTGTTTCTTTGTGAATAAAACCCACATTGAAGCCAAAGTCTTGTGCTTCATTTTTCCACGAGTATAAACCCGATAAATACGGTTTTGTTTCATCAGCATTTTCAAAATGGAACGCCTTTACTGATAACGCGGCATAATTTGCCTCGCTGTCCAACGGTTTACGTGTTTTAACAACAACGGTTCCCCCAATTGAGCCTTCGTCAATGTCAGCTTCAGCCGATTTATATACTTCAAGCGTATCAACAAGCTCTGCAGGTAATAACGAATAGTTAAAACCTCGTGATGGGCGCGTAATTGAGGCCGATGCTGTCGCTGATGCCACGTTTTGCCCGTTCAACAACGTAATATTTAAATGAGGTGCAGTACCACGGATACTTACTCTGTCGCTTTCGCCACCCAAGTCTTTTTCAACCTGAACACCTGGAATACGCTGAAGTGCGTCTGCGACCGTTTGATCTGGAAACTTACCGATGTCTTCTGCAGACACCGCATCAACTACGCTATTTGAAAAGCGCTTCATATTGATACTTTTTTCAACGGAAGCCGCATAGCCACGAACTTCTATTTGTTCAATGTCTTCTTTGGTGACTTTCTTTTTATCAGCTTGTTCATCGGCTGCGAAAACCGATGCTGAAGCCCCTAAAACAAGTGATGGAACGAGCGCTTTTTTAATACAAATAGCTAACGC
Source organism: Pseudoalteromonas sp. JSTW (assembly GCF_013423925.1). NCBI lineage: Bacteria > Pseudomonadati > Pseudomonadota > Gammaproteobacteria > Alteromonadales > Pseudoalteromonadaceae > Pseudoalteromonas > Pseudoalteromonas sp. JSTW. The sequence continues at coordinate 1,230,384 of NZ_CP058972.1, read as the reverse complement.
AGAGAATTTTTTATTCATGAAACTGTAACCCTATCGTTTTTTATAAAGTGAGAGATTTTGTGACTACAAACTACATAAATGCTCTTTAGAACAACAAACGGTAACAACTTTATTGTTACATTGCGGCTACAATATTCGTAATAAACTTTAAAATCAAGATATTTTATTCTTTATATTTATTTTTTTAAAAATATAAAATTCTATAAAAGGGACTAAAAGTGTTTAGCTGAATTTTTGCCACATTATTTTTTATCCATTAATCAACGTTATAGAAAACGAGAAAAGGCTATATTGCTTAACGCCCCCTGATGAATGCGCATTTATAACGCCTATAACAGAAAAATTCGCGCACGGGTTGCTGTTATTGGGTAACCAAAAAGTGCTGATGAGACAGTGGGTATACACACCTCCTAAAAAGAGTATGCTTAACTCATAACTCAGTAAATACAGTACACAGAAAACTGATTGCAAGGGCCGTTGTCACCATAGTACCGCCCCTTTACTTCGGCACTTATCGGCTTTCGCTCTTTGTGCTCGCCGTAATGTATAAATACCTAAACCTGAGCTTTAACGTTGGGGTAAAACTCCTTTTTGTTCGGTTACAAAAAGCGTTTTATCAGCCTTAAAAAGCGCCCGATTACATAGTTGCAACCGCCTCTTTTAAAACGCTTACTAGCATACTCTGTATGCCATTCACTAAACACAGAGCCATTAAATACACAAAACGCATTGAACAAATCTTTTAGTAAAAAATTAAACTAAAACAATGAGATACTAAGATTATTAGTTAATTCAATTAAATATGCAGCCTACCTATTACTGTTTTTAGATAAATAACAGCTTATTTTTCAATGCATTATTTTGCGAATATAAAACAGGTTTTTGAACGTTTTTTACCACTGACGCATTAACATTTAGACATAAATTGACGAGATAAAAATGATGAGCCATAGTCATTCAACCCATGCTTTAATCCAAAACAGTAAAAGACTCTCAATAAGCAGTGTCATTGCATAAAAAAATAAGGAGGGAGAATGTTATGAGCCGTAAATCAAAATTAATTTACCGTATTATGTTGGCCTCTAAACTTCGTAGCCGTAACAAAGAAATTTCACTGGAAAAACTCAAACAAGATTGCTACCTGAGCGAGTTTGAATTATTAACCATTATGAAAGAGCTTGAAATCAAACAGCTCGTCAACTGGGATCCCAATAAATCTGCATTTTTCATCTCTGCTTAATTTCCCAAGATCACATAACGGCTAGCAGTGCTTAATGTTAGCTAGCCGTTTTATTTATTGATACTACCCGTATTGTTTATTGATAAAAGCACTCCTAAATAAACTTAACCATTCCAGAAAACATCAAAAAATAACTACGAATACACAGCAAATATATCACTTAATCGATTATGTAAATTAAAAGTGAATACGTATGCACTTTATTGTTGCACCGCGATTTGAAGTATATATTTTAATCACATGCTGTTATTCAACTGTGTTTAAGGAATCACATGAATTCATTTCTGCAAAAAAGTTTACTAATACTCACACTGTGTGTGCTCACTGCCTGTACGCAAACCACGTCAACATCCCATGTTTACGAGCCAAAGCCCTATGTAAAGATCACTCACCCCGACTGGTCAAAAAATGCGGTAATGTATCAACTAAACACCCGTCAATTTACGCCCGAAGGCACCTTTAACGCAGCTAAAAAGCAGTTACCTCGTTTAAAAGAGTTAGGTGTCGACATAATCTGGTTAATGCCCGTACACCCAATTGGCGAAGAAAACCGTAAAGGCACTCTCGGCAGCCCATATTCAGTCAAAGACTACAGAAAAGTAAACCCTGAACTGGGCACCCTTGAGGACTTAAAAACCTTTGTAAATGAAGCGCATAACATGGGCATGTACGTTATTTTAGATTGGGTGGCGAATCACAGTGCATGGGATAACTGGCTGCGCTATGAGCACCCTGATTGGTACGAGCGTGACTACCAAGGACAATTTAGACCAACACCTTGGTGGGATTGGTCGGACATAATCGACTTCGATTACTCAAAACCTGCGCTGCGTGAATACATGACAGAGTCTATGAAGTTCTGGGTAAAAGAAGTCGGTGTAGATGGCTATCGTTGTGACGTAGCCGGTTTTGTTCCCGTTGATTTTTGGAATAATGTACGTCGCGAACTCGATGAAATAAAACCTGTATTAATGCTAGCAGAATGGGAGTCTCGTGATTTACACGCTGAAGCCTTTGATATGACCTATGCATGGTCGTGGTCAGAACACATGCACAAAATAGTTAATGGCCATGCCGATGTCAGCGCTCTATTTGTTTACTATTCTTGGAACGAAAGCGCATTCCCTGTAGAGGCTTATAGGCTTGTAGGGGTTGCCAATCACGACTCGAATGCATGGGAAGGAACTATGTTTGAAACCTACGGTGACGCACTTGAAGCGGTCATTACATTATCGGTCGTAGGTGAAGGTTTCCCAATGATTTATAACGGTCAAGAAGCAGGAAACGATAGACGACTCGCCTTTTTTGAACGCGATCCGATTAAGTGGCAACCCCACCCAATCGGTGATTTATATAAATCACTATTTGCACTCAAACATCGTAACGAAGCGCTGTGGAATGGCCAATTTGGTGGGCGTATGGTACACGTACCAAACACGGATCCAAAACACGTTCTTAGCTTTGTACGCGCAAAAGGCGATGATAAAGTCTTTGCAGTATTTAACCTATCCAAAGAACCGCAAACAGTGAACTTTAAAGAACCATTATTTATCGGTGAATATAAAGAGGCGCTATCGGGGAAAACGGTTAACTTTACCAACGACACAACGTTAAGTTTGCCCGCTTGGGGGGTTAAGGTGTTCGAAAAATAACGACCTTAGGTACATAACAGCTCTCTTAATTAAGAGGGCTGTTTTAAGGCTCAAAAACAGGGTGTTGATAAAATAAGTTTCGCTCTTTAAAGCTTGATTGCCATAGCTTAGCTGTTATGGCTTGGCTGTTATGCATCGCTGATTTAGCCGTGCTAAAAATAAATTAAAAGCGCAGCGGTTTCGCAATAAAATCAACGATAAAGTGACTAAAAAGGCCAACTATAATTTGTAAACGTTGGCAATGTAGAGCGAGCCAACAGGCCGACTTAAACAACTTATTGCGTCGTTACATTAAGCTCACACGCATGAGCAGACCTTGATAATTGTGATACCAGACCTTAAAGCTCCACCATTTTGGCTTTTGTAATGTGTTTATTTTTTAGAAAACAACATACGTTTAAAAGTGTTATCTGCCAAAACGTAATGGTGAAATAATGCAGCCGCAGCATGTAAGCCTATTAAGTAATACCCAACCTCACCTGCTGTTTCGTGTATTTCTTTTATGGTTTTACCAAGCTCTTTGTTTTCACTTGCCAATGGGGGGAGCTCTACACCAAAAAATGGCACAGGTTTACCTGCCATACTCAAGATTAACCAACCCGCTATCGGCATAGTAAACATAAAGACATACAGCAAAACGTGTACACATTTAGCAAGTGTACTTTGCCACTTTGCAGGCTCAGGCTGAATAGCAGGTAACGAGCCACTCGCCAAGCGCACAATTACCCTCACACACACTAAAACTAAAACCGATAAACCCAACATAAAATGCCACATTTTAAAGGCATCACGGGTTTCTGTGCCTTTTTCAAATAACTCACGTAGTTCAATACTGCCAAAAACAGTGACAATTAATATAAACATTAGCCAGTGCAAGGCAATAGAGAGTGTATTGTAATGAGTTGTTGTATTTTTAAAATTCATAATGCCTCTTTTGTAAAAAACGCATTCAGATAAGTGCTCTTTTTATGCGTAATAAATGTGCAGAATTAGCCTAGCGTATACTCATCCTTGTTTTCATGTTCTAAAACATAAAATGAGTTACTTTTAACTTTTTTGTTTACTACTTTCTTGCTTACTACTTTCTTGCTTACTACTTTGCTTGCACTTAACTGTAATTTATTAAACTTAAAATAAACTTATGTATGTTATTAAAATTAAATATCGAGGATAAAAACGATAACCTTAAGTGACCGTTTTAAAAAAATAACGTGCGTTTAAAAGCTATAAACGACTGAGGTTGAAGCAAACAAAGGGGACGATTCAAACAAGCATTCAATGCATACAAGTATGTTATAAGTTCTAAGTAGCTCAAGGGGAATTGTCAGTTCATTTCGGCTCGCTGCTGCTAGGTTGCCAAATTTAAAGTTATTGCGCCGCCATGTAAGCATAAGAACATTAGCATTGTTTGTATCTGCTAATTGAGCTGCTAACTTAAGTGCTCATATTCTAAAGCTGCTCGCTTACCTAGCATGATAAACATCGACCTTGCTAAACAACCCACCTTCAGGCTCATGATCTTGCTCTGTAAGCTATTGCCATAAAATATCAGCAAGCTCACTATAGCCATCGTATGAATTCTCTCTCGCAAGCCTTGGTAAATAGCTTTCAAGCGCCTCATCTGGATAAGGTTTTGTTTGAACTAAAAAATGCATCGCCAACCTAAACTAAGAAAATCTTAGTTTATGTTAAGATTAGCTTTTACTGTCAGTCAAACTTTTATCGTTTATTCTTAACTTTTTTCTCAAAGCCTGTTGTACAAAGCCTAGCTAACAGCACAAATAGAGTTTTGGAAACAAACTTTAATGCTTGTTTAAATTGATCTTCAAGATTAGAAAGTTGGTTGCTATCAATAGAGCCATGTACAATTTTAGATCTTAAACTGTATATTTCCTTAAAGGTCTTCTTTGCGGCCTCATCATTTAAAATTTTGATTCCGTAACCCTTGAAAACAATATTGTCTAAAAATTCATACAGCTTTTCACTAAATTTAATAGATTTACATGTCTCACATTCTTCCGTCTTTATAAAAGCGCCACACATTGTTTCTATTGCAGAACACAAACTGATTACCTTAGTTAACTTGTTAGAGCTTTCTACAGCTTCATTAAAGTGTATTAATGCTATGGCAGCACGTAACCCGATAGTTCCTTTAGAAAACTGTTGTGAAGTGAGCGACTCGATAATTTGTGAAAAGTTATGATCCTCAATTTCATTTACCAAAAAAGGAATTCCAGACAAGTTACAGCTGAAATCGAAACACGGTAACACTTCCCTTGACGTAACAATAAATGAATTATTATTTCGTGTTCCCAACCCTGCTTCATGCAAGTTTTCAAAAATAACCTGCTTGAAACCAGAATGATTCATATTTATAGCAAATATTCTTATCAGTCCTTTGAAACATGTTAATGAGAGCTTGTGCCAATCAGCGAACTTATCTACCCCAAGTCGATGAAAGTTTGGAATAACTAAAAACTTGTTAATTCGGTTTTTCTCAAAATAGTCTTCAATAAGTTCTGGGTATATGTCCGTGCTAATTACTTTAACTAACTCTGAGTCCGGCTTGTAATCACCAAACGCTGAATGAATTGGTATTAATGCAAATTGAGGAGATTCAGATTGGAAGTGCTGTAGCGCAGTGTTAACCAGCCTTTTTAATTTACCTGCATATTTGACCCTATTCTCATGCTCAAAAGTGCTCTTTCCCCTACATTGCACTAAGGTCTGATGGATAACATATTCAATCTCTTGTTGGCTCAAACTAGGAAATTCAGTCTCAAATACCTTAGCTGCGACTTTTAAATCATTACAGCAATTTGGATCGTCAGCACTTGTACTTAAATCCATCTCGTTTAAATTAACTAACGCATTCTGTTGCTGTGTGTTCATAGATCACTTTCCTTACTTGAATTCTTGTAACTTTCGCTCTAGTTGAAGGGTATCTAACTTACCCAACTCCAAAATAAGTTCAGCGAGAATATCTTCTTCACAATAAAAGTAAGCAACTGGCACATCTAACTCTTTAGCAATGCGTTTCATGGTTAAAAAATCAGAAGCGTGTTTGCCCTTTTCGTATTGGTTCATGCGAGCACTTGCCGTGTTTGGCTTCATTCCTAATGCCATACCTAACTGTTGCTGAGTAAGACAAGCTGCTTTTCTTGCAGATTTTAGGCGTGAAGGTGTTGGAGTTTCCATGAGAACCTTAGCAATAAATTATATTATGCTAAGATTCTCTTAGTATCGACTACATAAGTGTACTAAGGATATTTTAGTTTTCAGTTTATCACATGTTAATCGGGGTACAGTCAAAGCACTGCTAGAGCTTTTTAAAAACTATTAGTATTTGTTATTTAACTATAGCTTTCAAATTTAAACTATTTAAGTCCCCACAAAATCTAGAAACCTATCGATCATATGATCAGGTTGATTATTAGTCATGAAGCTTTGAACGCTATCTTTGAAACTTGGATCAATTATATAAAATTTTTCATTCTCTTTTTCATATTTAATACTGATAAAACCTTCTCTTCGTAATTTATCGAAATTAGTCTTAGACAAGCCATCAACTGATGTAGAAAACTTTATATAATCTATTTTAACATCTTTAAATCCTAGACCTTTTCTAAAACTAGATAAAAACTTCTTTGCTTCACTTTCTAGGTGAAGATAATCATTTTCATTCAATTTTATTTTGGAGTTAATCGCATCAACTAAGTCACCCAATACGCAAGTATTTTTGTCAATTTCAGCATCTAATATATTTTTGTCATTTATGAGTGGATTATTGCACTGGTTGAACTCTGTATACATAAAGCTAGAATTTATAAAGTTAGATTGAAGAAACCTTTGCATACTACTGAATCTACTATTTATTATAGTCAGCCCTGAAAAATCCAACGGAGGAATATCACCTTTTATATAGCAATTATCAATAGTATTTCTTTGTTTATTTGAAAAGAAAGACTTTAGTAATTCAGTTGCATTTTCTTTATCTTTAATCCCTTTATCTAAAAGTGTCATAGAGAAAATATTTTCAATAGATGCCATTATCTTTTGTTTTAGTTTTTTATCTGAGCTTTGTGGTTCAGCCTTTAATGCGTTTACAATTGGTAGGATGCAGTCAAGTACTTCCTTTTCAGAATTATTAATAAACTTAAATAAATCGGATACCTCTTTAGACTTAACTCTAATCCTTGCCAATGCAGTTATACATTCATTTACATACTTAAAGTTATAGAAAAGATCCATATAATAGAGCGATTTAAAATAAGACAAAGTAAAATCATATTTTAATGTCAGAACATTATTACTAAATTTTATTAAATCATTCAAGCGAAAGGCTTTTAATATAGATTCTGCTTTTTCGTCATAATACAACTTAAGCTCAGACTCAACTTCGACTATCGGCCAGCTTGGGCCAAATCTAGCAGAAAACTCTGCGAAAAAGTAGAGCATCTCTAGCGCAGGTATTGGAACTTTTTGACGTTGCTCTTCTCTTTTGAAAATAGCATAAATTATATTATCCGTTAGAGTATTCAAGCATAAAAAAGGTAATGCCTTGGATGATACTGACTCTTTGAATTTATCTGTGTTATCACTTTTTTCATATATATTGCAAATACTCAAAAGAATGAATGGTATTACTCTATCTTTCGATTTGAAGTCATTATCTTTAAATACATCTAATATTGTATCAATAGTTTTATCTAAATTACTTTCATCTCTAAACCGTTTTCTTATATATTTTTTACAGTCACGCTCTTTAAAACCCAGGAGCTCATATCGTTTTATATCTAAATCATGGAATGAGTCGTCAGTGAACAGTTTTGTATCTCTAGATGTTATTAACACTCTACTCTTTCCTAGCTGAGCATGAGATTCGTTTATTGACTGAAGTAGCTTTATTGTGTCAAATTTATCACCAAAAATAGACGGAAATTCATCTAAACCATCTATTATTATTACAATACTTCCTGCACAAAGTGATATTTCAAACCTCTTCCTATCAAGAATGTTTGCTTGTTCATCACACCTAGCTTGAATTTCATATAAGTCGAAAATAGATGTAATACTATCGGGAGTATATTTAGTTTCTTCAACAAAACTTGTAATAGCCTCTGAGCTAATCAAAAAAGGAACGATATTATTCTGTTGCTTAAGTTCTGAGTAAAGTGAATAGCACAAAGAGCTTTTACCATTGCCACCATCACCCACAAGAAGAAAAATACTAAAGTAACTATTTGAAGATAATGCTTTTGATAATTCAACTAAAGCTGAAGGGTAAGTTCCTTCTGTATCTTTTAGCTCTTGATCTGTGTAATGGTTTACAACGGGTAGGTCTTCATCTGATTGAAAGTCATTATTAATACAACTATCCCAAATAAATTCAGAAAACGTAATCTCTTTGCACTGCATACTGCCGTAACGTTCACGATTTTTATTAATTAAGTAACTTTTTAGAGACTCTCTTTTAGACGTTTCACTCAAAACTAATAGTTGACTAATATTTATTTTTTTAAAATTTATTTCATCAGCTGCTCTTTCAAGAGTTTGGGCAATATTCGCATTTGGGTGGATTATAACTATGGTTATATCCACGATAGCTTTTGATTCCCACACCTCATATTTTATTCTGTTCTTTCCGCTATAATCTGTGCCTTGATTTTCAGATATTAAAGTTTTTCTAGCTGAGAAAGCTATTGATATCAAATCCTCTGCTTTCGTTAACTTATAATTTTTTTTTTTGCTGTTGATAGACCTTTAGTTTTCGCTGGTCTAACTCTTTTTGTATTATCATTTATCTCGAGAATTAGATCAGATAACTTTTCCTCAAACTGTAGATCATCAGTGAAATCTATATGGAAGAAGTTTTCAAGGTACCTAGGTGTTCCTTCTTTTTCACGTAAGATATTCAGCGTATGAGCTCTTTTTTCTGAAGGAAAATCTCTCCACAATTTACCTGTATTAAAGAAAGTTTCTTCACCTACTCCACCTGTGCGAGCATTCGCTTTTCTAGCATATTCTTTAGTGCTTATAACGATTACTACATCACTTTCATATACAGCATTTTCCATAAATAAATGTCTGTCCATTTTGCTATCTAAATCAAATTGATCGAGACAAACGTGAAAGTCTTCAAACTTTTCTAACTCATCTGCTAGTTTTGCAACCCATTCTTTATGCTCCAGAGAATCCCAGGAGTAGGATATAAAAATTTTTTTCATTTCAATTCCATGAAGTTAAGATACAGTTCAGGATATATTTTTTTTATTCAGTTTAAAAGCAAACATGTAAAAAAATATCTGAGATTCAGTAACTTCCTACAAATTTAATTTTAATATGTAAATTTTTCTCACTTCTTCAAAAACTGACTAATAGACATCCGGTCAGTAAACCCGCTATAAATGGGTCTTCATCTTGGGCGCTTTCAGGTTTATAAAGTGAGTAGCGCTCAACTTCGCTTGCTGTAATTTCTGCAACGGGCAAGGTAAATAGGTTTGGTACATCAGGAAACAGTACTCCAAATGCTTTAACTAAATGCTTGGTTGTGAGGGTTTTGTACTTTTCATTAATGCATAAGTAAATACATAAAGTACAGGTAATCAACGGCGGCTCTCTGAGCTGTGTGACGCTGCAATTAGGAGCAAGTGATTTACATTGTTAGCTTTCTATATCAATATTCAGCTTGTTTTTATCTCGTATATACCCCAGTTTATAAAGCTCAATAGCTATTTGCTTGAGCTCCCTATTCTGGGGTGGCGTTCTTGCTTTTAAAGTAATAAGTTTTTGATATCGCTTATGCATAAATCGGACGCCTTGATCTTTTTTTCTACATTCAATACACCTTGTGCAGTGGGCGTCGATCCAAAACCCCAGCTCTTCAAACCAGTGCTTCTGCTCTTGCGCAAAGAAAATGAAAGGCCTGCAACATACGTCACACATTTCTTCAATGTCTACATAAATCTTGCGGGGGTAAATAGCAAAATTCTGCTTAGAAGTGTCTGCAAAAATCGCTGTTTCAGCAAAGTAATTAAGACTTGAGTAACGCCAATGTGCACTTTCAATTGCGCATGCAGGCACTTCATCTGATGATATAACTGGGCGATCGCCATATCTTGGGTGAGTAACATAGCTCGGAATGCTATCTTTCTTCGTCATAAGCCTAGAAGTGCTAATTAAGTAGGATCAGGTCTATCATTTTGCACATAGCCGATAACTTAATCAACATTAGCTCTATGATACGCTTCGTAAAAGTACCGTTTTCAATTATCGCGGTATAGTGGTTTTGATCACCCAAGATAGCTTGTTTCTTATTTATGCCGCATCAAAGAGTTAATAAACCACTCCACATAAGGTGAATTAGGGGGGATTTTTATACTCATCGAAAGCAGATTCAACTAAACAGCTAGATTTATTTTTTGTTTATAACTACTGGAGGATTTAACGGGCGGTGTTTTATTTTTTCTGTACATGTGAATGAGTTATTTAGTACTTAGTTAAGTTCTATTTAGTTAAGTACTACTTAGTTAGGTACAAAGCCATGTCACTTTATACTTTCAATTTATGTCATCTTTTACTTCAAACGACACCCATGTTGTTTGAAGTATAAGTTGACATAGCCAAACTCGGTTTTATTGAGCCACAGCGGCGCAAGTGAAGTATAACTTTGCATAAGATTGAAGTATAAGGTTGCATAAAGTTACAGATTAAAGATTAAGCGTAACTAAAAATAAATATTCTATTAATTAAAATATCAAATCCAAATCAACCCACGCTGAGATCTTTACCATATTCTTTGCAACTAAATTGTGGACAAAAATGCGTTAGAGCTGAAGGGCTGTTTTGTGCCATGAGCAGACATTAGTAACTCCTCATTCAGAGCAGAGGCAAATAATTGTTGGCTAAAATAGCGACACAGGAGCAAAGCCAACTGTTATTTGTTCTGCTGCAAAAATGCGTTGCAGTTATTAAATGGGGAAGTGTTTTTCCTCATATTCTTCAACCCATGCAACGAGCCTTTCGAGCTCGTCACCTTCAGGAGTTCCGGGTTCGGCTGCATCAAACAGTGATTCAATTCGCTTCAACACGGCCTTGTAATCACTTTTAGAAATTTCAAGGCCCAACTCATCCAATTTTACCTCGGCTAGTTCATCACTATGCGTAGTATGGGGGATCGTCCCCTCGACCAGTTCTTTTTCAGATAACCGTTTTTTGCTCACAACTCGTATTTCCATTCAAAATGAGATTAGATAAGTTATAGCTTACTGAGTTATTAGCTACAGCGTAAGGTTTGTCCTGAAACACGCAATGGGGCAAAGGCGAGTTATATTTATAACACGCCTTTGGACAAAAATGAGTTAGAGCCGACCAGTGGCTCTGTGTCATAAGCGTACTTGATACAAAACAAAGGCACCTCATGCATGTATCAAAAGGTGCCTTTTAATTGATTAAAAGTCGTTTTTATTTTTAACCGCTAATACTTGACCGTTTATTGCAATTTGGAAGTAAAGCTTATCTTCGTTGCTAGCATTAGATGCACTAACTACATAGAAATTGTCTTCAACGCTAGCAATCGAAAGTTGCGACTTATCAATATTTTTCCATGACTCATCTAACTTACCGACTTCAAAGCCAGCGTCTTTAAACGTCATCTTTTGAATATGTGTTGCAGCGATGCTAACAGCTTTCTGACCGCTGATGACACCATGATCTCCATGTGCCTGTACATTACTAGTTAGCAAGGCACCACAAAGCGCAACGATTGATATTAGTTTGTTCATTTTAGTCTCCATTTGGTATGAAATTCGTAAAGTTAAATTCGTTATTGTTTAAGGCCAATAACTTCGTATTGCCCTTTAACCAGTAGCTGTACTGACACAGGTTTATCTGATTTGTTTTTCCAATACCAACCATGAGAACCAGCAAATGGCGTGGTATAGCTGCCTTTCATTTCATTAGTTGTAGCAATAGCATAGCTTTCAAAATATCCCGTGGTGTCACCTTCAGGCTCGCCATGTAAATCGAAGTACAATGGAGCACCATCCGTTAACCATTCATAAGTCATTTTTTCATGCTGCTTCATATAAAATTTATATTCGATGCCGCGTCCCGCAGGGACTGTCACTTCTATTGTTTGAAACTCATCCGTGCCTTTAGTTGTCTCTAATGACGTTGTTTCCACTTCAGTCGCTTGTGCAAGTGCTGTTAAACCTAACTTGTTGCCAATACCTGTCGGATCGATGTTGTACTCTGCTGGTAAGATAAAAGTAACCAGTGCAATAGCCGCGACTACGACTGCTGAAATACTCGCTTTAACGAGTGTTTTGGTACTAACTGTATGTTGCATAAAATTCTCTTTTATTTCTGTATTTCTATAAGTTAAAAATCGATTAAATAGTAAAGTAACCAGTAAGTTGTAAGCCCATCAACATCACACCAGCACTCATTAGTGCAGTATTCGTGACTGTCGAAAAACGTTGAAATGACGGCAGTTTTCTCCATGCATTTATCATGATCAAAATAAGTGCGAGCGCAGCAAATTGACCAAGTTCAACACCTAAGTTAAAAGCAATCAGGTTGGTAATAAGACCTTCATCAGCTAGGCTAAATTCTTGTAATTTGGTAGCTAAACCAAAGCCATGAAACAGACCGAAAATCAGCACCGCCCACTGGGTATTAGGCTGCCAATTAAAGCAACGCTTAAAGCCTCCTAGATTATCGAAGCCCTTATAAATTACGGAAAAACCGATTATGGCATCAATTAAATAAGCGTTGACTTGTATGTCACTTAACACACCAAATAACAGGGTTGTACTATGCCCAATAGTAAACATGGTGACGTACAACAGTACGTCACGGCTACGATATAAAAAGAAGATAACACCGACTAAAAACAGCAAGTGGTCATAGCCCGTTATCATATGCTTAGCGCCTATATATAAAAACGGGATAAACTGTACTCCATTATTTTGCTCTAAAAATGCTCTGGTTTTATCATCGACTCCGTGAGCAAAAGCTTCGATACTGAGAAGCGCTAACAGCGCAATCGTCAGATAGGTCAGTACTTTAATCATGTTACTTGGCATCTTGAGACTCCAATACTTCAACATCAGTCAAAATAGACTCCTTTTCTTTATGTAAAATTCTGTATAAGGCAGGAATGACAAACAGAGTCAAAATCGTTGACGAAATAATGCCACCAATGACTACTGTTGCCAGAGGTCGCTGAACCTCCGATCCTATGCCTGTGTTTAACGCCATAGGGATAAAACCTAATGAAGCAACCAGTGCGGTTGTTAACACAGGGCGAAGACGCGTCAGCGCACCATCAAAGATTGCATTATCAAGTGCTAAGCCACCTTTACGCAGCTCTCTAATAAACGACACCATAACCAGTCCATTAAGGATAGCGATGCCCGATAAGGCAATAAAGCCAACTGCTGCCGAAATTGAGAATGGAATATCACGTAATAACAGCGCAGCAATACCACCAGTTAAAGCAAGTGGAACACCCGTAAAGATGATCATGGCATCTTTAAATGAGTTAAGCGCGAGGATTAACAAACCAACAATCATGATTAAAGTGACAGGCACAACGATACTCAGACGCTCTGAAGCGGATTGCAGCTTTTGGTAAGTGCCGCCATATTCCACCCAATAACCAGCAGGTACTTCAACGTTTTCATTAATAGCTGCTTGTATGTCTGCAACAAAACTACCTAAGTCCCTACCACGAACATTGGCAGTTACTACCACTCTACGTTTACCATTTTCACGATTTATTTGGTTAGCACCCGATATCAGCTCAATATCAACCAATTCTTTAAGTGGTACTGTATGTCCATCAGCCAAAGTTATCGGTAAATAAGGTATTGAATCGATATCATTACGTTTGGACTCTGTGAGCCTTACTACAATATCTGAGCGCACATCGCCTTGATAAAACTTACCTGCAACTGTACCACCCATAGCTGTTGCCACTTGAGACTGTATTTGGCTAATACTAATACCAAACTGCATCAGTTTTTCACGATTTGGCACAAGATTAAGCATAGGTAACCCTGTCGTTTGCTCAACTTGTATATCTACGGCACCTTCAACTTGAGAAATTGCACCCTCTATCTCACTGCCTAACGTAGTCAACGTACCAAAGTCATCACCAAACACTTTTATCGCAAGTTCAGCTCTCACCCCAGCTAACAATTCGTTAAAACGCATTTGTATTGGCTGTAAAAACTCATATCGGTTCCCCGGAATTGGCTGTACTAGCGCGGCTAACTCTTCTACAACTTGAGTTTTTGTCTTATCTGGATCAGGCCACAACTCGCGAGGTTTCAGGATAATGAAGTTATCTGCGACACTTGGCGGAACGGCATCTGTTGCAACGTCGGCAGTGCCTATTTTGGCAAAGACGCGTTCAACTTCTGGCATTTGTTTAATTTTATCTTCTAAAGATTCCTGAAGCGCGATTGCTTGAGACAATGACGTACCCGGAATTCGCAGCGCGTGCATGGCAATATCACCTTCATCCAAATTAGGCGCAAATTCACTGCCTAACTTAGTTGCCTGATAACCTGTAAAGCCAACTAATACTGTTGCGACTACAACAACTAACCAGCGGGCTTTTAATACATAGCTCAAAGCGGGCTTGTAAAGAACAGCAGCACCACGAATTATTGGGCTATGTTTTTCTTTCACGGGCTTTTTAAATAACAAGGCAACCATAGCTGGTACAAAGGTAACCGATAACACCATAGCGCTAAGTAACGCGATAACCACGGTGATCGCCATCGGGTGGAACATTTTGCCTTCAACGCCTTCTAAGGCAAAAATTGGTAAGTAAACAGCGGTGATAATAAACACGCCAAATAGAGCTGGGCGTATGACTTCTTTTGTTGCTTCGAACACGAGTTCCATGCGTTCTTTTAGCGGCAGAGGATTGTTTCCTGCTTGACTTAGTCTGCGAAGACAATTTTCTACAATGATAATGGCACCATCGACTAACAAGCCAAAATCTAACGCGCCTAAACTCATCAGGTTTGCACTCACGCGAGTTTGTACCATACCTGTCACTGTCATCAACATGGCAAAAGGGATCACTAAGGCAGTTAAGAATGCGGCTCGGAAATTCCCTAACAAGACAAAAAGTACAACGATAACCAGAACCGCCCCTTCGGTCAGGTTAAGCTGAACCGTTTGCAGGGTTTTATCAACTAATTTAGTGCGATCATAAACAGCGGTTGCGACAATCCCTTCTGGTAAAGTGGCGTTAATTTCTTTGAGCTTTTCTCCCACGGCATGGGCAACGGTGCGGCTGTTTTCGCCAATAAGCATAAATACCGTACTCATCACCACTTCACGACCATTTTGTGTAGCAGCACCAGTTCTTAGCCCTTTGCCGTTTTCAATATCGGCTACGTCTTTTATAAAAATTGATGAACCATCAAGCGACTTAAGCGGAATATTACCAATGGCAGTCATATCAGTAACCTGACCGGGCAGCCTTAACAACCACTGTGCGCCATTTTGCTCAATAAAGCCTGCACCTTGGTTTTGGTTGTTTTGCGAAATTGCATCAACCACATCGGCTTGTGACAGCCCAAAAGCAAGTAACTTTTCAGGTTTGAAAGCGACTAAAATTTCACGCTCAAATCCGCCTATCGGGTTCACTTCTACTACACCCGGCACCCGCATTAACTGTGGTCTTATTGTCCAGTCATGTACGGTTCGTAAATCCGTTGGTGTAATAGGCGTGCCATCATCATGCGTAGCATCAGGCTCAGCATCAACGGTGAACATGAATATTTCACCAAGACCTGTCGCAATTGGCCCAAGTTGAGGCTCTAAGCCCAGCGGTAACTCAGCGCGTGCCGCTGATAAACGCTCATTAACAAGCTGACGGGCAAAATAGACATCAGTATCATCACTGAATATTGCAACCACTTGAGATAGGCCATAACGAGAAACTGAGCGGGTATAGGTTAACCCCGGTAAACCCGACAACGCGGTCTCTAACGGAAAAGTTACCCTTTGCTCAACTTCTAATGGCGTAAACCCAGCCGCTTCGGTATTGATCATTACCTGCACATTGGTGATATCGGGCACTGCATCAATCGGTAGTTTGGTAAAATTCCATATACCCAAACCTGACACAGCTAACACCATCACCATGACAAGGAATTTGCGCTTTATTGAAAAGCGTAAAATTGACTCCAACATTTATACGCTCCTAGTGATCGTGTGATGCGCCAGACTTTTCAATGTCGGCTTTTAAGATGTAGCTATTGTTGGTCACGTATTCGGTTCCCGCTTTTAGGCCACCTAATACTTCAATCCATTCGCCTCCAGCGCGGCCCAACTCAAGCATACGAACTTCATACTGCTCACCCACTTTGGCGTAAACAACAGTAAAGTCTCTAAAACCTTGTAAGCCAACACGCTTTACAGCCAGTGGCACATCAATGGTTGCAACTTCAATGTCAGCTTTTACGAAGCCGCCTTCGGCGAGGTTACGACCTTCTAATTCGACCCAAACTATTCTTGCCTGATCATCTCTCACGCTAGGTTCAATAAATGACACCTCACCTACAAGGGGGTCCTCATGACCTTCAATGTTTAACGTAACTGGCGTTTCCAGTTTAACCTTGGAATAATCCGAAGGATAAACCGCTAATTTGGCAATATGGCGATTAAAATTGGTAATGGTGAGTAAGGTTTTACCATTAGTTTGCTCACCCGCGTTTGCGAATAACTGGGTAATAACACCGTTAATGGGCGCTTTAATAACGTAGGGCTTAAGACTTTCATTACTTTCTACTGTGAATAGCGTTTGCCCTTTTTTAACAATTTCACCGTAATTGACGTGTAATTTGGTGATTTCACCATCGAAACGCGCAGCAATGTTTCGCTTAGCGTCCACAGGTAAACTTAATTTTCCATAAGCGGGTATGGTTTGATGAATTGTCGCAGGGCCTGCGATTTCAGTGTTGATTTCCATTGCATCGGCAACTGCCTGTTCAATTGTGGTGCGACCCTCGAAGTTGTCATATCGCCAATTGTACTTTTTACCCTGATAAGTTGCTTCAATGGCAACAACAAAAGAGTGAGGCTCATAAATCACCATATCACCGCGAAGAAAGTCACCTTGAGCATTGAAGTTAATATCATCAGTGCCATCGCCTAGGCGAATTAATTTTACGTTTAAATCGACATTCTTTGGGTCTATAGGTTGTCCATCATTTGTCGCCCAAACACGAAACTCTGGTGGCACACCAGTTTCAAAAATAGAGAGTTCAATGGCAAAATCACCATCTCGTAACATGCGCCCACGGTGTGGACCTTTCTCTGGTTCAGCTTGCTCTGCCGCAGGTGTTGATGCTGCAATAGCATTAGGTGCGACGACACCTGTGAATGAGATAATAATCGCCAAGCTTAATGACGACAGAATATTTTTATTTTTCATAAGTTTACTCATGGTTTTACTCGCTATCACTAACGGGCACGCCAGTTAGGCGTTGAATTTCAATATGTTGTAAATGCAAAGATTGATAAGCATCAAGTAACTGATTTTGGGCGCTGAGCAGCTCTCTACGTATATCACTCCACTGGTTGTAGCTAAGCTTACCGATATCAAATGCTTGACCGGCTTCCGTCAACGCGTTTTCTAGTACGGGAATTATTTCTAATTGAATCGTTTCAATGACATGATGGGAATGTGCCATTTCTTGCAATAGCACATAGAGCTGCGCATCGAGTTTCTGCATTAGGGCTTGTTGCTGACTTGCCAGAACATCTTGTTTTGCGCGTAAGGCAGCCATTGTTCCTGCATTTCTATTTTCACTTCCCCAAGGAATAGAGACACCGGCCACTAAACCAAAATCATCGGTCGTTTCATATCGTCTTAGTCCAGCAGTGAATTGCCACTGAGGTTTGGCTTCAATACGTGCAAGTTCCATTTGAGACTGGGCGATACGTTGTTCATTAGCGAACTGCTGTATTTGCGGGATTTGCTTAAGCTTGTTTAGTTGGCTTTCTACAGATGGAATTTCTGGCTTAAGCATTAAATTTCCCGTTAACTTAAGCTCTGCCTGAGGCTTACCCCATAAGGATGACAGTTGATAATGGCTGGCTTTCAATTCGTGCTCTAAATCTTCGACAGCGAGATTTCTTCGAACCAACTCAGCTTGAGCCAAGCGCATTTCGACATTAGAACTTTTGCCTGCTTTTACTCTTTTGGCAATAGCGTCAACCACTTCCTGTGCCTGAGATACCGCTAATTGATTGAGTTTCAAGCGCTCTTGCTTTATCAAGATTTCAACAAACTGTTTAGCAACAATCGCAGATAAATCAAGGGCTTTTATTTTTTGCTCGACTATTACTGCACTTGCTTGGCTTTTTGCCGCATTAACTCTGCCATCAATTTGATCTTGTTGAAGCAACCAAGAGTATGTGAGCGTTGATTGCATACTTTTTAATGCACTATGCTCACCAGTCCCTAACGCATCTTCAATCATTAAACCTATTTGAGGACGCTCTCCAATGCCTGCTTGCTCGATATTACCTTGCCACACAGCTTCTTGAGCTATCAAGGCTTTTAGCTCAGGATGACTTTCTAGAGTCATGGTCACAGCCTTGCTTAAATTTATAACCTGATGTGATGACTGTGATTGCTGCTGGATTTGCGCGTTTGCCAAAGAGGGGGTTGATGTTACTAAACTAACCCCCGTTGTTAAAACTAGACCAACAGCCAAAAACCGATTGCCGATCGGTTTTTTTCCGTTGCTTTTATAAAGATTAAATCTCATTCCATATCCTTAATTAATGGATGAAAAAAGTTTCGATAAAGTGATGAAAACTATCGACAGTGGATGCCGCTAGTACTGGCATAGTTGCCAATAATGCTAGAGTAATGATGATAGTAGTAAGTGACGGTTTATTAATTGGATTCAATAGCCCCTCAACACGAAGACTCGTGTAATCATGTCCGAAGTAGCTAACAGACGCCTGATCGCAATCCGTAGGAAGTGCTTTTTGAAGTCTAGCGACATCAATTAATGTCTGTGCGATATCAAGATGGTCGTATTCTTTAGTGACCTCATTGTCGGCTATCTTTTCCGTCATTAAGACATATTGCTCGATTAGGGTTTGTTTTATACGTGGCGGATAGAAGCTGGCAAGTGCCGTGAAAAGCACTTTAAATAACGGATCTCTTGCCGTTACATGGGCCAGTTCATGATTAACGATGATATTAAGTTGTTCATCGCTAACTTGGGTTTGTAGTCCGGTTGATACATATATCTTGGGAGATATAAAACCTGTAGTAAAGGCAACAGGCACTTTAACAGGCATCAATAAATATTGATTGCCATTAGTCGTCCTAGCATCTTGTGCATCAGTAAAGCTTAGTAAACTCGATAATGCGATGGACTGTTTGGTTCTAACAAAGGTAGTCTTAGTTACGCGCCAAGCTAAATAGATTAGTGCTAAAAGTAAGGTTAACGCGTGCCAACTTGAAAAGCTAAAAATATCGATATGGTGCCAATGGGCAAAATCTTCGAACCAGCTTATGTTAAAAACTTTATCAAACCCTAACGAGTAAGGCATAAAGTAACTAATACAAGAAAAGGCTATCCACCAAGGTGCACTCACTAGTGACCACAATATAAACTTTTGACTATTAAAACTGACTTGTTTGAGTCTGAACAACACAAAACGAGATACGACAGCAACAGTTGCAATACCGATCACAAATGCAAGCACTGAAACACTGAGCAAATTTAGAACGATTGCCATATCTCCAACTAACATAATTAAGCCCGCTCCTTTCTAAGCTGGCGTTGTTTCTCGATCATTTTTTCTAATGTATCGAGTTGTTCGTCATTAAGCTGTGCCGAAGCAGAACTGAACGCAGCAATTAAGCTATTTTCACCATCATCAACAAAGTCACTGGTTACATTTGAAATAAGTTGAGCAATTAAGCCTTCACGATCGACTCTGGCTGAATAACAATACGCATGGCCTTGTTTAGTGCGTTTAAGTAATTCTTTTTTAAATAACCTATCAAGCGTACTTTGGATAGTATTTAACGAATTACCACGAGCTAACCCCAGTACTTTATGTACTTGCTTTGCATCCGCTTCTTTCACATTCCAGAAATGTTGAAGCACTAACTTTTCTAGTTCACCTAACTGCATAACACTTTACTCTATTTAATTCGTTGGCTATATTGTCACAACAAAAACCGATAGGCAATCGGTTTTTTCATTTAAGGACATTATATGGGTTGGCTAATAACTAAGTATTTGATCACCGCTACGGTCATTGTCGCGGCATCAGAGCTAGCAAAACGAAATGATAAACTAGGCGCACTAATAGTGGCGTTACCGACAGTCACAATTTTAGCCATGATTTGGTTATATGTTGAAAAGCAGCCGTCAGAGAAAATAGCCAATCATGCTTGGTACACTTTTTGGTATGTACTTCCCACATTGCCCATGTTTTTACTTTTCCCCATGCTGATGCAGCGCTACAGTTTTTGGCTATCGTTACTCATCAGCTCATTAATAACTGTAATTTGCTTTTGGCTGTTTTCTTTATTGCTGAAGCAGTTTGGGATTGATTTGCTTCCTTGAGGTTAGCAGCAAGGTCCGTTGTTCGCCCCCACAGCTGCCATTAGAGTATTTACGTTAACGCGTAATGGGGCAATTATGAGTTAGAGCATTGCTTTCTCTTTAGCAAGTGTCGAAGTTAAAACAAGCCTACTCTATAAGTTGGTAAAATAGAGCCACCTCTCTTTCTGATGAACTTTTGGAGGGTAGCAAACTAAGTATCAGTTCATTTTTAATATAATACAGCCACTAAAGATCAAACATTTAGTGCTGAATCCAAAAACATTTCAAATAAGCCACTCTGCGTAAATTAGTGAATATTTCCGCTTGGTATTTAGTGTCTTTAGTTCTTTCTTCGCTTAGGTTGACCTAAATATTACTGACAGAGGTTCAAAAGTAAAATACTAAAAGCAAGGCGCGAGACCCATTTCCCTTTCTGAGCGTTTGGTTATACTGTATATCCGTATCGTAGTTTATTTACTGTTTTCTTTATTAATAAACGACCTAGAATTGAATTCATGTAGTTGCGAGGTGAATCACCATTTAGCTCTATTGAAGGGTTATCTAGCCAGTAGTTGAAACTGTCAATATTATCAAAATACTCAACACCAAATTGTGCTAACCTTGCTATATCGAGTACATTTTCGCTAAGGTGCTTGTTTAATCGTTTAGATTTGTTTCGCATTAAAAAATGCACAGTTATATCTAAATTCTCTGCGATAAGCTTTTTATCCCAATGCAACGTTTCAGCAAGCGCTAAAACACCTGCTTTGGTAACACCATTATGAATAAAATCAATTTCGGAAAGTGGATCTGAAGACTTCGTAACTTTCTCTTCGGACACGATAGATAGAAAGTCAAATCTATTTTCAGCTCTTTGAAGGACATTCATCTAGAACTCACTTACGTAAAAATTGACTAAAGAATTTCATAAGTCTGCCTTTTCGGCAGTTCATTGTTATCAGCTGTGATTGCTAACTTCCCGGCCTTTTCTCAGCTGCCTACTCGGCAGTACACCTTTATCTTCCCAGATCCAAAACCCTGACTGATTTCTCAGCTGCCTACTCGGCAGTACACTATAAACAATAGTAATAATTCCTATTTATGCCAAATGCTTACTTAACTTTTTTAGAATTTACCTTCTTTCTAGATAAATATCTTAGCCCTCTGATTTTCAGACAATTCACTTAACTGAAAAATTAAAAGGGGATTAAATTTGGAACTGTTCCTTGGAATTCTTGGTTAGTAGCAAAGCCATAATTGTTAAAGTGATTATGCATGGGTTCAGCTTTTTCAATTTTTTGTATATGAAGTATAAAATTATTCCCGTTTCCTTTGCTTGATACAGGTATTGAGTGAAAGTGACCTATGTCCTTTGCCTCAAATTTATATTCAGGAGTGTAAACTTCGCCTCTCGCTTCAGCTCGCTTTTTAGCGCGTTTTAACCGCCTTTGCTTTTCGCCAACAAATGCTTTAGCTATTGACTGGTTGCGAACAAACATTACATCACTTTGGTTTGTTGGTACTTCGAATATTTTTGATAAGTAAAATAACTTATCATGAGCCATCATCTCAAAATAGCTTTGCTGAGATAAGTTGGTTAATTGCTTTTTATCTGTCGATACAAACGAAATTTGCTCGCCTATGTTTTGATCGTTCCATTTAGGAAAACACACACCTATATTACTAATTTCACGTGAACTCATAAACCCATGCAAAATGCCAATGCAACGGCCTGCAAGAAGGCTTACATCACAATTTTTGGGTAAATAGGTAATAGTAAAATAATAGCGCTTCAAACTTTACTCCTTTGGAACAAGCCACCTTTAATCAACACTGCTGCAATAAAGTGAATCACGTTTGATTCTTCACTTTGATCTAAACCATGCTTTTCCATGTGCTTAATATGCAAAGCAATACGCGGGAGTAATGAATAAAAGTCTGAATGGCTCTTAGGTGTTCTATGTGCAACTAATATTTGCTTATCTGCGCCATACTCGTGAGTGCGTAAAGGTTTGTAACCTCCCTCATACCAATCATCAATAGTTTGAATCGCAGCCCCTACTTTTTGTGAGTTTAAACATGCTGCTTTTTTATCACCCATTTGGGTGTAAGCAAGCTGTTTAGATGACATGCCCTGTTCAACATTATCTGCAAACTTTTGACTAGGGTGAACTTCTTGGCTAAATGCATTTTTAATTTTTGCGGTTATGTCTAAATAACAATAATTTTGAGGGTTGCTAAGCCCTTCTTGAATAGCCTCTGATAACGTTATTAATGCTGTTTGATTATGTTGCCAATTGCCTTGCCATTTTAGCTTTTGTGCACCTTCAACAATAATTGGGGCTGAATGTTCTGTGAGAATTTCAATATCAACATTCGGTGATTGACGGTTACGCCAAAGCCAGTTGCCCATCAGTATATTTTTAGCATAGCGAATCGCAACTTCATTAAGGCCATTGTGCTTTTTGTAAGTTTCAAAGAACCGTTTTAACCAATAAATAACTTTAGGGTCATCACAAACATGAGGCTCATTACTATTAGCCTCAACTCTGAGTGAAAAACGACAAAATAACTCATTTACTGTTGGGGGCACGTAGCACACATCAATTGTTTGAGGGTTTCCAAAAGCTAGATCTTGTGGCGCTAAATTTTTAGCCACACTTTGCTTTTGATACGCATCGCTAAACCCTGACTTTTGCCCAACTAATTTATTTTGCTCTATTTGTAGCGGTTCAAAATCAGACTCCGGTGTTTTATAAAAAAAAACCGCTTTACTGGGTGAGAGTGAGCGCGTGTAACTTAAGTGCCGAGGTAATTGCATTATTCATACTCAAACTTAGACTTTTTCATAAGCATAGACTCTTTTTGAACATCCATAACCCAAAATGCGTCATGAAAAAACTGCTTAGCGCCTGCGTACTTTACTGATGTATTGATAACACACTCCAAAAGCCCAATTACGGGCTCTACATAACAATGATATTCATGTAATGTTGCATCTCGCTTTACGGGCTCTTCAAGCGCAGCAAAGCCAATTGCAGCAGGTCTTAAATTAAAGTTCCCGTTAAGGGCATCTATCAATTGTTCAAAACTTTTGACTACTTTTTTTGAAGGGTACAACCAACTGCCATTTGACGGTTTTGCCTTTAAATCTTTAAACAGCTCACTAGGCTTAGTATATAAACGGCACCAGTCTATATTTTGATATAACGAAGGTGGATGCATAGTCCCGCCCGCATAAGTAGATGGTAGTGCGGGCTTTATAAGCTGGCTATTTAACTTATTAAGTATCTCTTCATTTGGTACGAAAAGCCTAAATACTAAATCGAGTGTTATGTCACATTTAGGTTTATCGATAATTCCTGATCTTATTACATGACTACGCCCTACAACTTGTTTTAACTTGCTCGGCTCAGGTAATGGTTTACCTGTATGTAATTGATAGTTTTCAATGTAAATAGCACTGCCAATACACTTAATTGAAGGGTCTATAAAGTTTTTTAGCTTACGCTCAAAGTTATGGGCAAGCCCATTTAAAGCAGTAAGTGACGGCATACCTTGAATATACGGATTAGCCATTGCCTCAGCATCAAACACTCGCATATCTTGGCAATGTACATACACTATCTGCTCATCATTTAATGTTTCTTCTTCAGCTGCACAGTGAGTGAATACATAGTTTAATTGCGCTTTAAACAGCCCCATTAAGTTAGGGTGATACGCAAAGCGTTTAAGTTTGCTCAAAGAACTGAGGCTTTCATTTAATATGTTACTAAATTGGCTAATACAGTTAGTAATAGTCTGATCTAAGTAATGCTTTGCCCACTCAGGGTAAGCTTGCTCTTGAACGTTATTTTTAGCTTCAAGAATGTTATCAAGCCATAACTGCAAGCTAACACGTACTTGTCTAATAGCAGCGACTCGCGCTAATCGCTTTTGCCTTAACGTATTAAACTGCTTAATACCTACCAGCACCAAAAGTGCCTCTTGAAATTGACTGCTTAATAGCGCACGAACTTTAAATGCTTTCTCAATATCATTATTGGCTACTTTAGAGCGGTTAACAGCCTTAGAATTTGTTTTAGGGAAGTAGCGCAACACTCTTATATTCCCGCCAACTGAGCTTGCTAAATCGCCTACATTGGCTGGCCTTGAGTGCTCAACTAGACCAGAGTTTAATTTACGCTCTGTAGTGAGTTGCTGAATTTTAGCTTGCATTGCGTGACTTACTACAGGCGTAACCGCAAGGTAGCATTGCAGGTATGGCATTTGTAATTGTATTGAAAAAGAGCTTATTTCCAATGGGAGCTCTGCCACAGGCAATTGTTGTTTTATTTTACCCGCGATGTCTAAAACCACCTTTTTTGTGTACCCGTATGCTCTGATTAAATCAATCCAAACTGGCTCTTCAGTAATTAATAACTTTGCTAAACAAGTCACTTTACCTTGCCAAATAAATGAGGTTAAAAATAGCTTTGCATGATTAATTTCAGCACTGTTGTGCGACCAACCAAAACTCAACGGTAATGACCGACTGCAAATACCTGCAATATCTTCACTTACAACCTTACTAATTAAACGCTGATGGCTTACGCGTATATCGGGGTATTTTAAATTATGAGTATGAAACCATTTAACCTCGTTAATGCACTTACTAAATAGTACTTCATCACCTAATACACTTTTAGCGGCTCTTACACTTGTTAAATCATCAATCTCACTTCGCTTATAAACTAGGTTAATGAGCACTGTCAGCGCTTGTTCTTCAAGGCCATCTACCGCAACATGAGGTGTATATGGCGCAAACAATTTTCTAAGTGTTGTGGTTTTTTCTTTTGGTGATTCAATTGCAAATGCATCTTGTAAGTTCATAAATTACCACGGCGCTATAAATTGTTTTTTTGTTTGAGGTCTTTCAGCTGCGAATGCTTGCTGTAGCTCGAACACTTGACGTAAATAAAATACATGGCTATCAGCTCTGAGCTGTTCGTGCTTTTTTTGTGGGTAAGCACAGTTTAAAAAGCCTTCTTGATGAAGCCTATAAACCTGCTCTGTGGTGGTGTTTAATAATACTGCGGTATCAAAAGTACAAAGCAGTAAATCAGCAATATTTGGATGTTTAGATTTAGGGTTACTATCAACTAATTCGACAAAGTAATTAATAATCTCATCAAGAACTATGTTTTTACGGTTACTTGTTGCGGCTCTTTGAGCATCACGGATCAAATCGGCATAAACTGAGTTGAGCTTAGTTTTATTAAGAGGGTTAAGTTGTTTGAGCCGCGCATTGTTTGTGAGTAAATCTAATTCAGCCGTAAACCCATCAGGCCAAGTACTAAAGTAATCAACAAAAGCTCGATTAAAGTCTGCATCGCCTACATCAAGTTGTTTAACTTTCGCAAACCACGATATTAACCCCGCAATTTTTTGGCTGTTATTACTTACAAGCGCAGATGCAATTTTAAAGTCTGCATCGTTTAACTGTTCACTACAGGTTAGTTTACAGCTACAACCGCACTCTAAAAGCGCCTCAGAAGCTCTGTAATCAATTAAGTTATGGCATTCACCACATTGTGTAGTCAATTGTGTTTTATGTTTATGGCACGCTTTATAGGGCTTTAAATGCCAATAAAAAGGAATATATGAAGACTCAGACAAGCATTCAATACAAACAGGTATGTTCTCAGTGCGAAGTAGTTCGAGGGGAATAGTCAGTTCATTACGGCTTACTGCTGCTAGGTTGCCAAATTTAAAGTTGCTGCGCCGACATGCAAGCTCAAGAATGTCACCAGCATTAACATCTGCTAATTGGGCTACTAACTTGAGTGCTCTTATTCTAAAGCTACTTGCTTGCCTAGCATGATAAACATCAACCTTGTTTAGCTCTAACGGCAATGCACCTTCGAGCTCATGATCTTGCTCTGCAAGCCATTGCCACAAAATATCAGCAAGCTCACTATAGCCATGGTATGAGTTATTCCTTGCAAGTCTTAGTAAATAGCTTTCAAGCGCCTCATCTGGGAAAGGTTTTGTTTGAACTAAAAAATGCATCGCCAACCTAAACTAAGAAAATCTTAGTTTAGGTTTAGGTTTAGGTTAAATTAATTCGATAGTCAAAATTAAATACTTAATCAATTTCTAAAAGAGGATCACCAATGTAAATTCCAAAGCACTCCTCCCCCAATAAAACTTTTTTATTTTTATCTAAGACAGAAACATACATAAAGTGAAGCCCTAGATAACGCGCATCTTCCCATTGCTTTGCTTTAAAATTACATCCATCAAGAGTCTGAGCTAGGACAAGTGTCTCATGATTACCCGAATTTTCAGCTGCTTCTTTGGCTTCATTACCAGTATTTTTCACTCTAAATTTTACAAAGACTTCAGTGTTTAATTCTTGTTGAGGCAGCTTAAAATTAACTTTAAAGTCTATACCTAAAGACTTCTTTATTACTTCTGCACATGGAAAGTAAGTAAACTTTGTTGGAGCGCTCTTATTATCTTTTAAGCATGCAGTTATTTTTATATTCTCTAAAAAATTGTCTGTTGCAGGGCTTGGTAACAAAGCTACATATTTTTCATGGTTGAGTAAATATTGCTTGTAATTAATTCGATTGCCATCAGCATCTAGATAATTTGGTTCAACAAACTCTTTTTTTACCCTTTCGCCTTTAGATTGAACATGCCTTATTTCCAAAATATCTTCAGGTAAATCTAATAACTCTTTAATTGATTGCCCCAATAGAACTCTATTTTTAGGAGCTCTTTGCTGTAACTTTGCTGCAATATCAACATAGAAAGATGTGGCTGTAACTTCAGAAGCTCCTGAATAACCATACATACCCCATATAACATTTTCTTTTTCGCCATAATCTATACCTATTCGAATGCCAACGTCATCTTCAATACCTTGATCTTCAAAATATGGCTTTACAACTTCATTCATCACTTGAACTATATAAGTACCACAATTAATAGCATCAATAGCAGCATTTCTAGCCTTCTTATTACTTCTAAAAAAAGCAAGTACGGCATCACCCATAATTCTGTGTACATGACCATCAAATGCTTGGATTGTCTCAATAGCAGCCCTGATAATTGCATTTTTGATTAAAAAAACTGTTTCCGCAGAATAAGTCACTCCTAATTTAGTCGAACCTTTAATATCTATAAATAACGAGACATTAAAACCATTTTTTAGTGCATCAGTGTCAGCTAAATAATCAAAATCAGGATGCCCACCTATTTTTGATTCTTTTATCCCCTTTTTACCAAAAGCTTTCCGAATACTCTCTTGTATTCCAAATTGTTGCTCTTGTGGTAGTTGCTTGTTGCTACTTAGGATAGAAGAAGCCGCTTCTAGGCCAGTTTGATAGCTTTCAGAACTCAATGAGTCTAATGAAAAACTATTTCCTTTTTGAACACTTTCAAAAAGCTTAGATGAGCTTCTCTCTCTATCAAAACTTTTCTTTAAAATTTCTTCTACTGACCCGTAGGCTCCTTTTAGCTTTGACATAATGTGATCCCTAATGTGTCTGAAACTATTAATATGAAAAGAATTGATAATAGATACAGATTTGCCTTAGTGGTTTTCGTTGCTCTACCTAAGCTATTAAATTTACTCTTAGTGATGACAGCGACCTCGTGAACTTGTCCTGAAATATCCTCTAAAAAGGCATCCGCATCCGTGCTTTTAAATTTATCTATGTAATCCACTCGATCAGAGTCAGCCACTGAACCAAAAAAGATAACAGAACTAGGTTTATTCGAGCTATCTAGCTTGGGTTTTATGCTATTCATTACAAAGAAAATACTAAGCATACTACACAAGGCTATTAGAACTAGGTTTAAAGAAATAGCCCACAAATAGAATCCTGAATCAGGTAGTAATTCCGAGGCTTTAACTAACAAGCCAGCAAAAACACCAAAGTTAAACGTTGTAATTAGACCGCTTTTAAAATTAATTGTGGCAATGTACGAATCATAGCGTTTAATTATATCCCATAGATCTGATTTATTTGGTTTACCATCACTTGGGTTACCACCACTTTGGTTTTCATTACTAGGTTTACATTTTGTAGACATTTACTTTTCCTTAAGTTTCATTAACAATTCTTTTTGGTCAGTACTACTCAACCTTCCAAGCTCGCAAATTAATTCAGATAAAACATCTTCTTCACAATAAAAGTAAGCGACTGGTACATCTAGCTCTCCAGCGATGCGTTTCATTGTTAAAAAATCAGGAGCGTGTTTGCCCTTTTCGTATTGGTTCATGCGAGCACTTGCCGTGTTTGGCTCCATTCCTAATGCCATACCAAGCTGTTGCTGAGTAAGGCCAACTGCTTTTCTTGCAGATTTTAGGCGTAAAGGTGTGGGAGTTTCCATAAGAACCTTAGCTATAAGTTATATCTTGCTAAGATTCTCTTAGTATCCAACCCACAAGTGTACTAAGGATATTTTAGTTTTTAAATGTACACTTAATTAGTAATGTCTTAAACTATATATTTATGAGTTAAAAGGGATTTTATGCTTGTTTTTGCTAGTGATGCTTCTGGAAAGGTTGTTTCAATAAATAACGTCAAAAATGGTAAAGCATGTAACTGTTTTTGTATCGCATGTAATGACCCTTTAATTGCACGCAATGGAGGGAAAATAAAAGCACACTCATTTGCGCACACCTCAAAGCCTGAGAAACGATCCTGCTTAATGACAGCTCTACACAGGTTTGCGCAAGAATATCTAGTCGCTCAAGAACAAATATTACTTCCTTCCGTTAGATGTAAACACATGAGTAAAACCAAAGTACGACCTCCAAAACTCGTCAAAATACTACGAGGCTCGGTAGAGTCGCCGTTAGATAGATACAAAATGGATGTTGAACTGGAAACATCGCTGGGAAGAATATTCATTGAAGTTAAAGTCACTGCTGAATGTAGCGATGAGAAAGTAAGTTTTCTAAAAAACAATAAAGTACCAACATTAGAAGTCGACCTATCTCAATTCATTGAGCAGCCCATAGAAACTGTCATTGATGCACTTCGTAATATAGAGCTTTACTCAAATTGGATTTATAGCTGGTGTGATGATGCACTCAAAAATGAGATAGAAAAAGAGATAGAAGCTGAACGGATCGCTGCCCAACGAGCATTAGAGCAAGAAGTTGAACGTAGAAAGAAAGTAACCAAGCAAGCAATTAATAACTTAACTAGAAATAACACTATTGGTTTACCCGCAAAAGAGCTGCCATTTACCACATTTATCGGGGCCAGAGAGTACAAATTACAAGCGAAAGTGCTCAATGCTGAATCTTGGAGCTTCAACCACTTCAATGTAATTATAGACACTAATGAGTATATATTGGCGACGTGTCAAATACTGAGCAAAAAAGGAAAAGAAGGTAATAAGCTATACATACTCTTCCCATTTAGTGACAATGCGTTACGTAATTTTAAGCCAGTGCCTAACTCTGCGGTACTTTGCAGGTTGTTTAGAAAAGGAAGCTACCCTTATAAGTGGTTATCATTTCCTGAGCCTAGCTCTCATAAGTTACAACAAGCTCAACTAAAAGCAAAGCTAGTGAAAAGAGCGTCTCTCGAGTATTTTGAGAGTTATTCATAAATTGTAAAGAACCATCTGAAAACGATTAGATGAATTGATTTGAACTTCGCCTGACAGGCTCAAATGAGTGATCGACGACCGGTAGCTCTAACACTCGTCTAGATAAAGTGATTTAGATTGGTGCTTAATCATGATTGACGAATCCCAATGCGCCCAAAGAATCGCGAACTGCATCCATATCATAACCAGCCAAAAGCTCATGATCCAAAGCTAACACTAGCCTTTTTTTCGCTCGGGTAAGGGCTACATAGATTTTTTTCCATTCTTTATTGAAGTGACTAGCTTGGCTAAGTTTTTCTTTTGTTAAATATTTCAGCGTATTGGGGCTTAGTATTAATAAGCAGGTTTCTGCTTCCAACCCTTTAATAGACTCAATACTTTGGACAGTATACTGCACATCATCGTTTTTGAGCTTGTCGCAAAGTTCATATAGCTGAGCGAAGTGAGATTTATCAAAAGTTAATGAGTGTCGAGATCTTAGCCTGCTAATAGCTACTCTAGCTCCGACTTCGGTGACATTACTCATAAAGTCGATAAAAGCAGCTTTCACAAACAGCATTTTGTCTTTCTTGTGATTAGACTCACGAATCATTTCCTCAATGTCTCGTGGAAATGATTGTTTGTGTTTAGACGAAGTTGTATAGCGACCATTCTTTTTTTCGATACAAACAAGTTGTTTTGTAGCTATGTAACCCTCTAGTACCTTGTCGTAGCGTTCATCTGTTGATTCTATAAACATAAGCTCCCCAATCACTTCTGATAACGACTCTTGTTGCTGTTCTTCATAACAGAAGCTATTTGAAACTGCTAGAATTTCTGTGGGTACTCGTCTGGTTTGATTGTTGATCGGTAGTATGGTCGCGTATTCTTTTGGGGCTACTGTTTTGACAAAAGTATCAAGATCTTGGGGGAACTTGATTGCTTGCTTCGGGTCTCCAATCATATACATGTCAATATCGTTGCTACCTAGAACCTCGAAAAAGCGGAGTGCATCTTTATCTAAATCTTGGACTTCGTCGATGAATATCTTATCAAAGCAACTCTTTAGAATAGCCAATAGTCTGCGGACTTTTGCTTTCTTAGCCTTGTTACTGTGCTTGCTAATTGTTTCATCAACTATTTGTTTGGCAATATTGTATACATTATCAGCATGAATAACATTCATCTTTCTTAGTCGTGCAAAAAGGCTATTTTTGTACTTCGGAGGAGGTAAGCTCATTATTGATGTATCGTTATAGACGTCACCAAGAGTAAATGATGAAAATGGATAGATGATTTCATTCAACAAAAAGCTATGTACTGTCTGTATATAGAGATTCGATGGAATAAAGCCATGTTGTTTGATTATCTCTTGCTCTATCTTTGCTGTTGCAGTATTGGTGTATGTCAGTGCAAATGTCTTTTTGTGACTAGTACAAGCTTTGGTATGGTCTATCAAAGTTTTTGCTAAGCCATAAGTTTTCCCAGCACCTGCACCAGCAATCTGTATTTCTATCATGACAGTTCCCTGATAATCTCAGCGATGTGGGCCGGCAACTTGATATCCAGTGGTTTCTCTTCATCAACCATCGCATCACAGACATCAAGCATTCTTGCTGTTTTACCATCTATCATGTGACCGGAGACTTCGTCTAGGCCGCCATCCATTTTGAATAGACCATTTAGCAAAGCTAAATTATCTTCTGCTTCGACTAAATCAATTTCAAGTGTGTAATTTGTCGTTGTTCTAACAGTGACGTTCGCGTGCGCAGTGTCATAAGCATCGTGTCTGGCTTTAGCTGCATCTGAATTATCATAATCACGGATAATACCAATTTTTTTGTTCTGGTTATCTTTGTTCAAGGCGAGCCATATATCTAAGAAAGTGGCGTAACCACGTTGACCGATCGGAATAATATCAATGTCGCTGAGGGCTGGCTGTTTAGACAAATAAGTGCTGATCAGCATTTCTTCAGTCGGCCCCTCTACGAGAATGACTTTGTTTGCGAACAGCAACTTTAGAATGTCGAAATTAGGTCTCTTTCTTAGGTAGTTCACTAGTTTAGTTGGAGTATCGGACAGACTAATAGCTTTCTCACCCGTGAAAGCCAAGACATTAGAGATCTTCAACTTATTGATAATCGATGGGTTATGGGAAGAAATGATAGTTTGTACAAGCGATCCACTTTTACTTGAGCTTTTCTCAATAAAGTCTCTAACTAAACGAAGATTGTTAACGCTCAAGTGTGCTTCTGGTTCTTCTATACAGCATAAGTTAAATGTATCACCACATGACTTGTAGTAAGCAAAAAGAATGAGTATATAGATCAGGTTTCGTTGTCCCAAGCCTTTTTGGTACAGAAATTCATTACCATATCTCAAAGTGATGTTCGATAAAATGTTCTTCAAGTTAGGCAGGTTAGGAGTGCACTCAAGCTGTTTGATAATACTGTCGTAATTCTCAAAGTCTTCATTAGTTCCAATGACTTTATCGAATGTTTCAGTCTTTTCAATAGCACTAAAGAACTCAGAGTAGGCTGTGTTGATCTGACCTTTGTCGTCATCGTCTAGTGTGTTCATAAGCAGCTTTGTGAAGATACTATTAGACTTCATTGAGCTGCTTTCTGAGAAGTCATCTCGCTCGGCATTGATACTATGGACGCTGACATGTTTTAAGTCGCTGTATGCGATAGGCTTTTCGTTGTTCACAGATACTATTTGGTAGTCGTATATCTCAACGGGTAGAGTAAACCAGTTAATATCATCCAAAGTCTTACCAGCGAGTGATTTCTTCACGAGATCAAGTAAGTCCTTGTCACTTTTAGGCTTAAAGTCATATCTGATTTTGTAAGTTTCTTCATCACCCGCAACAATCCACTTAGCCAACAGTGCTGTTTCATAAGCATCTTTCGGATCAGCGAACTCAACGGTTACTGATACTTTAGGGATCTTCTGAAGTTGGTTCTCTTCTGCCTCTTCATTAACTACAGACGTCAAAAAATCAATAACAGCATCTTTGTTAATGTCAGAAACACTCAAACGCTTATGGTTGAAGTCTATTTGGTTGCCGCTTAACGGTAATGAAAGTGCAGTGAAAAAGTTCGTCTTACCAGTATCGTTTTCACCAATGACAACTGTTAGCTGCTGAAGCTGGGCTACAAAAGATCGAAAGTTGCGGTAGTTGTTGATTGTTACCTTTTTGATGTACATAAGAATTTCCATATAAAACATTCAAACGCTAGTACTAATAATGTATCACAGATAATAAACTAAGCTCTGTTTAAGTTTATGTAGTTTTCCATAGGCTCCTTACAGCTTCTTATTTGCTAAATGCAAACTAGTATGTGAATTAAAGCTATTAATTTTTAATGTCATCCTATTTAAACAAGCTAAAGTTAAACATTAATGCTTTTACATCTTCGCAGCTCACTTCTTCAACAACTGACTAATAGGCATTCGATCAGTAAACTTAGTCGCTATAAACGGGTCTTCGTCTTGGTCGCTTTCAGGTTTGTATAGTGAATAGCGCTCGACTTCACTGGCTGTGATTTCTGAAACGGGCAAGGTAAATAAGTTTGATACATCAGGAAACAGTACTTCAAATGCTTTAACTAAATGCTGGGCTGTGAGGGTTTTCGCGTTGTCTATTAATGCGTAAAGTACGGCATCATCTAAAAAGTATTTGAGTGTTCTAAAACAGCCTTTTGATAATGAGAACAAAGCAAATACTGTTGCTTGCTCACTTAAATTTGGCTTTTCGGTAAATGGCATGCGGTTGGCTAGG
Organism: Pseudoalteromonas sp. JSTW; assembly: GCF_013423925.1. Classification (NCBI taxonomy): domain Bacteria; kingdom Pseudomonadati; phylum Pseudomonadota; class Gammaproteobacteria; order Alteromonadales; family Pseudoalteromonadaceae; genus Pseudoalteromonas; species Pseudoalteromonas sp. JSTW. Next base: position 1,196,499 of record NZ_CP058972.1, on the reverse strand, counting down.
CCAATTATTAGTTGTACAAAATGCTTTGGATTTTCTGATAACTTAAAATAAGGCAGCTGCCGCCTCACTAATAAACGCGATGACCACTGCGGCTCGTCTGCTATTTTTTCTGCCCACGGCATTCCTACCAATACAATTGATACACCCGCTTCGTCATTAATATATTTTAATCGATTAGCAATCTCTCGGCGTTTTTTACCTTGGTTGTGCTCAATCAGTTCTTGAAACTCATCAATAATTATAAGCTCTGTGCCACACGTTTTTAGGCACTTTATTAATGATGACGTTAACCTTGTGCCGTTCATTCGTAGTTTTCGCTCTGTGCTGCCTACTTGCCCTAAGTCTTTTAGAAGCTCAGCTAAAGTGGATTCTAGTGTCGGGTTGCTGGGTATGCGGCTTACTAATACAGGATGATTCACCACTCCATTAATAAATTGCGGTAAATGGCGTTCTTTATACTGTTTTATTAGTGCTGTTTTGCCTGTGCCTGTATCGCCATTTAAAAGCATGCAAGGCTTTTCACCTGCTAACCCTTTACCAAGTCTTAACCTGTCGAAATCGTTAAATACAGTGGTTATTATTGGGTATTCAATAAATACATTGCGAAATTCATTTAGCCTTTCTTTTTGTTGATCGGTCAGCATAATCAATACCCATCAAGATCTGAGATAAAGTCATCCCAGCTACCTTCGTCTTCTTTAGGCTTAGTGTCAGCTGGGGTTGGTTCTGCTTGCTTTGTTTCGGGCGTTTTAGCAATGGATTTAACTTGAGTATTATCTATGCCCTGCACCCGAGCAATTGCTTTGGTGCCAGTAACCTTAATTTTTGATCCTACGTTTTTAAGCTGCCGGGCCTCTTCTTTCACTCGCTCATCTATAAATTGCCGCGCCTTGGCAAGCCCCAATAGCTCAACTTTGCCTTGAATATAGTCTTTATGAAACTTAAGATGGATTTTATGCCTGATCAGCGACAAACCCATTGTGTAGCCCTCGGGGTCAATGCTTGGCACTTTTATATAGTGCTCTAGCGCGTCTAAGTAGACGTACAAATACGACAGATCATCTGGGTTTATTTTAACTTTAACCTTTATACTCTTTTTGGAGCTGTACTGCTTACGGTATAAAGAGAGTTCGTCACTGTCGTAGTTAATATGTAGATTCTTAATCCCCCCCTTGCGCAATGTTTTCTCTTTAGCCATGCACATAACAACATCAAGCTTGTCTATATCTTGTTCTGTTAGTTGAGCTGGAGGCAGTAAAGCAAACCCCTTGTTCCAGTCTTCATAGGGGATGTACCGAAATCTCGCATCAGGGGTCTTGTGATATACATCAACAATCCACTTATGAAACAACATCGTAAAGGTGCCAAAACGCAATATGGCATCCTTTTTCGGGTTATAATCGTGCCTTGCGAGCATGTTAGAGAATGTTTTACCGGGAAATGATGAAAGCATCATTTCGTTAATGGTTTTAAAAAACTGCTCAACGAAGGGCTTAAGCCAAGGTTTGCCAACTGGGTTATAACTAATATTTATTCCGACCTCTTCACACGCAAGCTCTAACGACTGGCACCAAAATTCAGCACCATTATCAACCACTAAAGTTTCTATTTTTCCACAACATAGCCATTCATTTACGATTTCTGGATAAATACTTTTAAGATAGCTTTTTGGCTTCATCGCATGACTGATAGCTCTGCGCACAGCATCATAGCATGGGCTCTGAAAACCAAGATAGAAACCAACAACGCAGTGGCTATAAACATCAATGAGCAAGGTTAAGGTTGGTCTCCCCAGTGGCACATCAAGCTCATCGTCCAATAGAATGAGATCCAGTGGTGTATGGTCTATTTCAACACGTTCAAGCACTCTAGTGGGTCTTTTATGGCTCATCACTTTACTATATTCAATATCGGCTAAGCGTTTACCATAGCGTTCAAGCATCACCTCATACTGAGGTAGATTATCAATGCGGTTTTTAAACGCTTTATAGGTGAGTGGTTTTAGTGGCTCACCTAGCACCTTGTCATTTTCTAAAACAATTTGGTCGCAATAAAAACGGTGTGCAGATGCAACATTTGGGATCTCTTTCGTAAGGTAACGAGTAAGAGCAAGTTCAAAAAATTTGTCTGTATCGGTGCGAGGTTTGCGGTTGCCCTTGCGGTGATACTTTGGGATCAAAGCATGAATGTCTTCTTCAGCTTTAATATAGCCCGAGTGCCAACCAGCAACCGTGCGCCACTTTGGTTTTTCTTGTCCTTGAAATTCAGGCATTTCAGCAAGTAGTGGCACTAAGTTTTTTTGTGTCCAACCACCAATTAAACGCTGTTTAAGCCACTTGACGTATTTAAGTCGAGCAAGTGTAGCTTCCTGCACTTCCTTGGGTAGTGATTCTAAATCACGATCTTGATATTTATGCTCTTCCGGTTTAGCGGTCTCAGCTAACTTTTGCGGTGCTTCTTCAAAGCTAAACTCGTCTTCAAACTTCATCAGCCCAAATCACCGACTCTAAAGTAAGTTCTGTGTTTAAGTCTGAATTAACACTGCCTAGAGACAATAAACGATATACAGAGGCAAGTACTTCACCAATGGAGGCTTTCAGGGTCCTCACCAAATCTTGAATAGTCAGTTTTCGCCACTGGCTGAGTAACTGAATAATGGAAAGCTGAAGGTCGGTTAAAGACTGAAATCCCGAATAACGATGGAGCAGCTTTAAATTGTCTAAGGCGGGATAAACACAAATTTGCTTGTCGGTGACTAATATTAGTTCAATGCCTATTTGTTCTTTGGCAATCAACTGTTTTTGCGCAAAACGTGCTCTAAATTCAGGGTTCGCTATTTTACTGTAAGGCTTAATTTCAATAAATTTTTGCGAGTTCTCATCATGCGTAATCAAAAAGTCAGGCGTGTAACGGCAAATTCTACCCTCAAACTCATATTCAAACCCTAGCGGTTGTGCTTCAAAGGTTTTAATTTCACGAGAGTATTCAAAGTGAAAGCATGCATCGAATTCTAAAGATGACTCAACTAAACAAGTAGCATTAATCTTTTGACTTGCAAACTTATAGAGATTCTTGACTCTGGAGTGCTTTAGTTTACGCCTTATCATAATCATCACCAACGATGTGAGATGATCTAAAATTAGACTATGCAGGATTATTATTCAAATTTTATGCAGGGTTTTGATACAAATTTGCAGACTTATACTTCAAACAACAACCCAAGAAGAATTTGGGTGGCAGTCTTACCAGCCACATCTCGGCACACACGTCACACGCTGTGGCTGCTCCCTTCCGGGCCTGACCAGGTTCACCTGCTAGTGTTGCGAGAGGACCAATAAGACTACCATTGAGGGCCTTGTTTGGCGCGGGAGGATTATCTCTACTTTTGGCTCGTTATTCAAGGGGTATTCGAAAAAGAAAGTGCGATTGCATACTTGGTATACAATCGCACTGTATTTAGGGGCTTTTATGCTTACTTTTCAAGTTCAGCTTTTATGTTACGCAATGCTGCTTTTACTTTTTTCATATTTTCTGGGCCCATACGCAATAATTGTTTTTGCGCATCGGGTAAGTTTTCCCATTCTGAATAAGCATATTGATAAGTCACTGAGTTACGCACTAACGGCATATCACCTTTGGGTTCTGGGGTATCGAGTAGTACATCAATCGCTTCTTCAAGTGTTTGCGTGAAGGCATCACCTTGATAACCAATTTCTGCGTATGCTTCATTAATAAGCGGTTTGTATTCGTCATAAATACGAATCGCTTGTGCAGCACTTAAGCTGGTAAATAATTTTACATACGGGGTGTAACGCTCATAACTATTTGGGTCAATCGTTAAAATATCCCCTTCGATAACCATGAATGACTCTTTAGGGCGCTCAACGGGCGCATGGCTCAATGCAACTTTGCCTTTGGCTAGGTTATCAACATAAACCACACCACGGCGAATAAGATCATCGGTCACCATTAAACTCATGACTTGATCTGTTAATAATTCATCCATACGAGCCACCACGACCTCATCACTGTCGTTTAATGTAGGCAAAGGCTTAACCTCTGGCTCAGGTTCAACAGCTCGTTGCTCTGGGCGTTCAACCGCAACAGGCTCTGGGGTTGGCTCTGTTACTTCGGGTTCCGGCGCTGGCTCGTTATATTCAGCCATTGGCGTTTCTTCGATAACAACGTCTTCGACTACTTGCGTCGGTTTGTCGTCTGGCTGTAAAAAAATAAACGCCGCAACACAGGCTACAATAATAACAATAACAACTGCAAAAATGAGATTGTTATTCCCAGGACGCTTTTCTAATTCGGTATCTGACGAATGCTCTGACATACACACTCCCTTAATATAAAAAACAGACAAAAAAACAGACAAAAAAACACGACAAAATTAATATTACCAGTAAGGTAAACTTTGCTTCTTCTAGCTTAAAGACTTACAGTTGATAAATAAAGTAAAGACGCACAACGATTTAAATGCAACCATGAGCAGTAAGTTAAAAAAAACACAACACTCAAAAATCGCTTTATTATTAACAGGTGGTGGTGCCCGAGCGGCTTATCAAGTGGGTGTGCTTAAAGCCATCACACAAAGTATGCCTCGCACTGCGCCTTTACCTTTTACCATTATTAATGGGACATCAGCCGGCGCAATTAATTCCGCTGCGCTTGCCTGTTATGCTTCTTGTGCTCACTTAGCAAGTAAAAAGCTTGAATGGGTATGGCGCAATTTTTCTACCTCGCAAGTTTATAAAAGTGATTTTTTAAGTGTATTTTCACACCTCACTCGCAATATTTTAACGAGCTTTCAGTCTGAACATATTAACCACCCACCCGCAAGCTTGTTAAATAATCAACCGTTAAGAAAGCTGCTTAACGAGATACTCGATTTAGCACGCATTGAGCGTAATCTTCACAAAAACTACCTTGATGCGGTATCAATCACAGCCTCTAGTTATACAACGGGTGACTCTGTGGCGTTTTTTCAGTCGTTAACCCAACAGCCTTGGCAGCGAGCTAAACGCGAGGGACAAGCGACCCGCATTAATGTTGAACACTTAATGGCATCCAGTGCCATTCCAATGGTGTTTCCAAGTGTTAATGTGTACAACCATTACTTTGGCGATGGTTCAATTCACCAATTGTCGCCGTTAAGTCCTTCTGTGCATTTAGGGGCTGAAAAAATATTTATTATTGGTGTCGATGCACCCAAAGAGTTGCACCCACCTGGTTATCAACCCCACTATCCGGGACTGTCTAATATTGCAGGTCACCTGTTAGATAGTGTTTTTACCGACACATTGCAGTCTGATTTAGAACGTTTACAGCGTATTAATCGTACGCTTGGGTTATTACCAGCGCGTGACAAGCACCAAGAACTGAAACAAATTGAAACCTGTATTATCAATCCATCACAAAACTTTAATATGATTGCTGCGCAGTATTACGATGATATGCCATTAGCTATTAAAGTGTTGCTGCGCATGATCGGGGTGAAAAAACGTTCTCAATCCAGTTTAACGAGTTACTTGTTATTCGAAAAACGTTACACCCAAAAATTGATCGAGATTGGTTATCAAGATGGGCTTAAAAAACTGCCAGAAATACGGAAATTTTTAGAATTAGAGTAACTGATCTGTTAGTCTAATCCATCAAGTAAAAAGCGTTCAACGCGCTCTACCCTGCGTGGTTTGCCTTGCAATACCAAAATATCACCGGCGAGCAAAACCGTTTGCTCTGAGGGCGATTCTATTTCACGGTCTTGACGACGTAATGCACGAACTGATACTCGGCGCTGCTCAAGCTTAAGTTCGCTTATCATGTGATTCACAGCGAATGCGTGTTCAGGTAAAGCGATAACATGTAAGTACTCTAATCGGTCTGAGCTGCTTTCTTCGCTGTCGAGTTTATCACCGGTAAAAAATCCATTTAAAAACTGATAACGATTGCGGCGCTCTTTGCTCACTCTGCGAATAATACGGGTCATTGGTACACCCGACATATACAGTACGTGTGATACGAGCATTAAACTTGCTTCAAGGGTTTCTGGTACTACTTCTGTGACACCTAACTCTTTTAGGGTTTCGAGCTGAGAGTCGTCACGCATACGTACGAGTATCTTAACGGTGGGTGCAATTTGTTTTATCGCATCTACCACGACTTGCGTCTGCTCAAAGTCTGTAAACGTTATGATCACTAAACGAGCGCGTTCAACCCCTGCAGATTTTAAAATATCTTTTTGTTTTACATGACCAAATATAATTGGCTCACCTGCGGCTTTTGCTTCTTGCAATAAAATGGGGTTGCTTTCTATTGCAACGTACTCAATGGCTTCGGGCTTTAAAAAGCGAGCGATTGTTTGCCCTACCCGCGAAAACCCACATATAACAACATGGTTATGATACAAGGGGCTGCTATTAGCAGGCTGTTGCCAATACTGCCCTGGCTGAGAAAGCAAACCCAAACGCTTTAGTAAAACAGGTGTTTTTTCAATAAGGTAAGGGGTCAGTGCCATAGACAACACGCCGACCGCAATTAAAAATGAGGCTTGCTCTGAGCTTATCAATAAATGCTGTGAAGCGAGTGCAATCAACACAAAGCCAAATTCGCCCATTTGCCACAGCATAATACCTGCTGCAACGGCATCTTGCTTTCGCTCGCCTATAAGCTGTGCAGAAATAGCCAGAACCGCAATTTTAAAAAATAATAAACCGACTAATACCGCAATGATCCAATACCAACTTTGCAGCACATACAAAATATCTAATTGCATTCCTACGGTAACAAAAAACAGCCCCATTAAAATATCGCGAAACGGTCTAATATCGGCTTCTAATTGGTGACGGTACTGGCTTTCACCGAGCATCATACCGGCCAAAAACGCTCCCAGCGCCATAGAAAGACCAAACAAATACGTTAAACCGGCTGCAAACAATGCCACTAACAATGTGGTGAGCACAAAGAGTTCGTCGGTTCTAACAAGCGCTATTTCTCTAAAGACTTTAGGCAGTACCCACTTGCCTATTGCCCATAACAAAATACACACAAAAGCACCTTTGGTTAATGCAAAGGCAAGTGCGCCAACAATTTCATCAGAGCCACTTTGAGCAAGTAAGGGGTAAATAATTAGTAAGGGCACGACAGCGATATCTTGAAACAACAATACGCCAATTGCTAACTGACCACGCCGCTGATTTAACTCACCTGATTCTTTGAGTAACTTCACGACCACTGCCGTTGATGATAAAGCCATTAAGCTCGCAATCGTAAAGCTATTAAGTAGGCTGTACTCAAGTAACAGTAAAATCAACATGAACACTAGGCTTGTGATCACCACTTGCAGTGACCCTAAGCCAAATACAATATTGCGCATTGCCATTAAGCGCGGTACTGAAAACTCAAGCCCTAAGCTAAACAGTAAAAAAACAATGCCTAGCTCAGCTACAAAGTGCATTTCGTGGCTTTGTGCCATCCAGCCAATACCATGACTCCCCGCTAATAAACCCGTTGCGAGGTACGCCAGGATAGGAGGTAAGCCAATTCGCTTGAAAAACCAAACAAAAATGACCGCAGCTACGAGTAACCCAAAGGCTTGAATCAGCACATTTTGCAAGCAATTACCTCCTTCTACTTAATGATAAAGCCGAACCCTCGTTTAAATATAGCAACCATATGTTTTTCAGCCAGTTTAAAAAAGTGGCACAACTTTCGCTTTACTAAGGAGTATCTAACACTCCGGGGGGAGAACAATCATGGAAAATGTCCATATTTTGACGCAGCGAGTGACTGCAAGAGGCGACTTTATGCCGTTTTCGGCAGAACGTTACCGAATAAGTGAACAGCACAATACACATGACTTAGTGACAAAGTTACAAACAACCCTGTCTATTGAGGGGATTTTGACTATTTTTGCCGAGCATGCAAAACAGCTCATCAATTTGTCTGGGTTGCAGTTTCAATCGGCTTTGGGTGTGTCTGAAAGTGTCGACAGCGATACCACGCACACTCCCTACTCGTTTGATTTAGATTTAGAAAGTGAGCGTTTAGGTCAGCTAATTTATTTTAGCCAATTTCCTATGGGGCAAGCTATCGAAACCAAACTACAGCAATTACATGCTGCGCTTGTTTACCCGCTTCGTAATGCAATTATGTATACACGTGTATTACGCTTGGCAACAAAAGATGCGCTAACGGGGTTAAATAACCGTAGTCAATTTAATGACAGCTTGGCACAAAGACTAGAGCGTTGTCGCCGTCAGCATCGTCCATTTAGCTTAATGTTGCTCGATTTAGACAACTTTAAACAAGTGAACGACAATTTCGGTCATAAAATTGGCGACGACGTACTACAAGAATTTGCTAACGTTTTACGTAACTGTGTACGAGGCACAGATTCAATTTTTCGCTTTGGTGGCGATGAATTTGCGCTGTTAATTGACGACCCTGAATTTACCACTAACAAAGTCATCGCAGATCGCGTTATGCGTTTAGTCTCGCAATCAAGCATAATGGCCCAATACGCTGTAACATCGAGCATAGGGTTTACGCTTGCGAATAACCAAGACTGCGAAAATGAAGTGTTTGCCCGCGCAGATAAAGGCCTATACCGTGCTAAAGCCGCGGGTAGAAACTGCGCAAAAGCGTACTAAAAGTCACATTTTTAAAGCGCAAAACAATTCGCAAATATCGTTACGAAAAGCCTAGCTTCCCCCGCTAGGCTTTTTTGTAGCCAATTTATAACCGAGTAATACCAACCAAAAACCTGCAAAAAAACCGCTCAGTAAATAAAGTAAAGCAGCCATTGTCGTTAGTGGCGACACAACCACGAGGGCGAGGGGTGTTAACACCCCTAAAATAAAAAACACGCCGCCTTTGCCTGACCAATACCCTAACAGCAATAACGAGCACGCAACGCCCCCCGCTAGCGCATAAAACAAGGTACTCATTTCAAGCTCAGCAAACGAAAAACCGGCAATAACCGCAACTATAATCGACACAATAAAACCCAGCGGTGCTTTATTAACTAGCGATAAACCAACATGAGCCTGTTCACTCATTTTCACTCTCCCAAAAAATGCCTTCATCTGAACTGTGCGTAGCACTGATAAAATAGCCAACCACTTGAACAAGCTGATCATTATAAAAAATAAGCGGCACTTGTGCACGAACCCAAGGAGCGACCTTCGCATCTTTAAACCAATGTTTGAGCGTATTTGACCCCGGCTTTTTAAGCGGCTTTATGCGCGCTTGCGGGCAATTAAACACCACTTTCACCTGCTCATCAGCCGTTGGCAATCGAATTCCTTTACCGGTTTTAAGTCTTAAAGTTCGGCCATCCGATAAGGTTACGGTTTCAATATTTATGTCGCATGATTTGGGTATTGGCTGTTCTGTAACGAAATACCAGTAATGTTGATGGCGACGAACTTGTCCGCTCGCTAAACAGATTTTTAATTGGGCATCGGCCTGTGCGTTTAAGCCCTGTTCAATAATTTGCTTAAGCTGATTTTCAGAGGGCATTTGATGTGTAAATTGCTTGAGCCACGCGCGCACAAGGTTTGCTTTACGCGTATCAGAAAAACCTTCAATCGCACAACAGCTTAAACCGCCGTGTTTATTTTGACAGTGCGCAAGGTCTGTTTCTGTGTATTCATCTAACAGTGATTGTTGCTGCTGTAATAAGCGAATACTGCGCGCAGCACTTTTCTCAAAGCCCTGAAAGCGGTCGTTTAAAACGGGGATCACCTGATGACGTAAAAAATTACGGTCAAAGCGCTCGTCGCTGTTTGAGTGATCTGTAATATGTTGAATTCCACGCTGTTCAGCAAATAGCTCTATTTGCTGGCGTGTCACATTAAGCAAGGGTCTGAAGCATACACGCCCAGATGACAACACTCTTTGTTGTTGCATTGCACTTAACCCTTGCAAGCCTGAACCACGCTTTAGGCGCAAAAAGAACGTTTCAAGCTGATCATTTAAATGCTGACCTAGTAACAACACGCTGCCTTTTGGACTATGCGTATCGAGCGCATCATAGCGTGCGTCTCGGGCTTGCGCCTCGAGGCTGGTTCGTGCTTGTGTTTCAATGTTCACTTTTATTGCTTTAAATGGCACTGCAAGAGAGCGGCTTAACGTTTCACAAAATGATTGCCACTGCCCTGCATATTCACTCAAGCCATGATTTACATACACAGCATCTACACTCAGTGCCGTATTTTCACGGTGTAATTCAGCCATTAAATGCAAAAGCACCACAGAGTCGACACCACCAGACAAGGCAACAGTATACGCCTTGTGCCCCTTTGTAATTAAAGGCTCAAGTTCTTTACGAAAATCGGTATAAAGTGGCAAAGTTAACATCGACTGGCACGCTTAAAATAAATTGCGTTGTATTATAAAACAAAAAAAGCCGCAAAAGCGGCTTTTTCATCATTATGCTAATTAGCAATAACCAAACGACATTAAACGTTTGTAACGCTGATCAAGCATTTCATCAAGTGACAAGCCTTGTAAATCAGCTAAATCGCGCTTTAGTTGATTTTTAAGGTTACGCGCCATTGCATCGTAGTTACGATGTGCGCCACCCAGTGGCTCTTCAATCACGTTGTTGATTAAATCTAGTTCTTTAACACGCGCAGCTGTTACACCCATTGCTTCTGCAGCGATAGGCGCTTTATCTGCACTCTTCCAAAGGATTGATGCACAACCCTCTGGTGAAATTACTGAGTAAGTGCTGTACTGCAACATGTTTACGCGGTCACCCACGCCTATTGCCAATGCACCACCCGAACCCCCTTCACCAATAACAGTACAGATAGTCGGTACTTTTAATGCAGCCATCACTTTAAGATTACGTGCAATCGCTTCTGATTGACCACGTTCTTCTGCACCAACACCTGGGTATGCTCCCGGCGTGTCGATAAATGTCATGATAGGCATTTTGAAACGCTCAGCCATTTCCATTAAACGTAATGCTTTACGGTAGCCTTCTGGTTTTGGCATACCAAAGTTACGTTTGATTTTTTCAGCTGTATCACGCCCTTTTTGCTGACCAATAACCATGACTGGTTGGCCTTCAAAACGCGCAACACCGCCTAAAATAGCGGGATCGTTAGCAAAAGTACGGTCACCTGCTAGTTCGTCAAATTCCGTGAAAATGCGCTCGATGTAATCACGAGTATAAGGACGCAACGGATGACGGGCTAACTGTGAAACCTGCCAAGCACCTAACTCAGAGAAAATTTTCTCTTTCATTTCAGCGCTTTTTTCTTTTAATCGACTGACTTCCTCTTCTAATCCAAGGTCTAATTCGCCAGCGCGGCTTACATTTTGTAACTCTTCAATTTTTGCTTCTAATTCTGCGATTGGAAGCTCAAAATCAAGATAATTGAGGCTCATGCTCTAAACTACCTAATTAATTAAATTCTAGTTCTACATCTTGCGCCGCCATCAGTGATAACTTGTGAATTAAGTCATCACTAGGCGTAACACACCATTCGGTTCCTAACGTAATCTCAGCCAACGCATCAGGACGTTGATAGAATACTTTAATAGGACACGTGCCAAACTTATAAGGTTCAAGCACTTTTTGTAAATTATCGAAGAAGTTCGCCTCGATCTGCACCATATTCAGCGTCATTTTAATCGCTTTTATACGCTTTTCTCGCGCTTGAGCAATGGTGCATATGTCTCTGGCGGTCATTGTAATGCCACCGGAGAAGTTATCAAAGCTGACCTGTCCAGATATTACCAAGATATTGTTAACTTGCAGCATATCTTGGTACATTTCAAACTGTTCTGGGAATAAGCGTACATCAATACGGGCACTCTTGTCATCTAAAGTTACAAGACCCCAACGATTTCCCTTTTTATTTATGAGCGTACGCGCCGCAATGACTAAGCCTGCAGCGGTTGACTGCACATCGCGATTCGTTGGCTGCAAATCAACCAAACGCCCCGAAGTATAATATTTAAGCTCTTTTCGGTACTGATTAATCGGGTGGCCCGTTAAATACAGCCCTAACGTTTCTTTTTCACCGTCTAACCATTCGTTATCCGTAAGGTCTGGGGCTTTAATAAAGGCTTGTTCAACTTCGTCTGGCTCTGTGGCTAATAAACCAAATAAATCAGCCTGACCAAGCGACTCCGCTTTATGGTGCTGGTCTGCCGCTCGCATGGCATCTTTTAAACTAGCTAACAATGTTGCACGACCAGGCTGGGTTTTATCAGGGCCTAACTGATCCAGCGCCCCCGCATAAATAAGTTTTTCTACTACGCGTTTATTTAAACGTTTTAAATCAACGCGAGCGCAAAAATCAAATAAGTCTTTAAACGGGCCGCCTTCTTTACGCGCTTCTAAAATGGCTTCTACTGGGGCTTCACCCACCCCTTTAATCGCACCAATACCGTAAACAATTTGGCCTTTTAAGTTAACCGTAAACTTGTACTCACCCGCATTTACATCAGGCGGTAGCAAGGTTAACTTCATGTTTTCACATTCGTCGACCAAGGTAACAATTTTATCGGTGTTATCCATATCAGCCGACATTACGGCCGCCATAAACTCGGCCGGATAATGCGTTTTCATCCACAGAGTTTGATACGACACCAATGCATAAGCAGCGGAGTGAGATTTGTTAAAGCCGTAACCTGCGAACTTTTCGACCAAGTCGAAGATTTTTATCGCTAGTTCGCCGTCAATACCGTTCTTTTCTGCACCTTCTTCGAAGGTTGAACGCTGCTTGGCCATTTCTTCAGGTTTTTTCTTACCCATTGCACGGCGAAGCATGTCTGCGCCACCAAGGGTATAACCTGCCAGTACCTGCGCAATCTGCATTACCTGCTCTTGATACAGGATGATGCCGTAGGTCGGCTCTAATATTGGCTGTAAGCTTTCATGTTGCCATTGTACATCGGGGTACGATATTTCTTCACGCCCATGCTTACGGTCGATAAAGTTATCTACCATGCCTGATTGCAGTGGACCCGGTCGGAATAATGCCACGAGTGCAATCATATCCTCAAAGCAGTCAGGTTTTAGACGACGAATAAGGTCTTTCATGCCGCGCGATTCTAGCTGGAAAACCGCGGTCGTCTCAGCGCGGAGCAATAAGTCAATGCTGGGTTTATCATCAAGCGGGATTGCATTGATATCAACGGGGTCTTTACCTTCGCGCGCTAAACGCTCGTTGGTCATGTCGAGCGCCCATTGCAAGATGGTTAATGTTCTTAAACCTAAGAAGTCGAACTTAACCAAGCCTGCGGTTTCAACGTCATTCTTGTCAAATTGAGTTACCGGGAACTTGCCTTCATCGTCGCAATAAAGTGCAGCAAAATCGGTGATCGTGGTGGGTGAAATTACCACCCCCCCCGCGTGTTTACCGGCATTACGTGTACACCCTTCAAGAATGCGACACATGTCGATAAGCTCTTTTACTTCTTCGTCACCGTCATAGGCTTCTTGTAAACGCGGTTCTACATCAAACGCTTTCGCAAGCGTCATACCGGGGTCGCCAGGGACTAGTTTTGATATGCGATCGACAAACCCATAAGGGTGGCCAAGTACACGCCCCACATCACGAATAACCGCTTTTGCAGCCATGGTACCAAAGGTGATAATTTGCGATACCGCGTCGCGGCCATACAATGCCGAAACGTGATCAATCACTTCATCACGTCTGTCCATGCAGAAGTCAACGTCAAAGTCGGGCATGGATACACGTTCAGGGTTCAAGAAACGTTCGAATAGTAAGTCAAATTCAAGCGGGTCTAAGTCGGTAATTTTAAGTGCATATGCAACCAACGAGCCCGCACCCGAGCCACGTCCTGGTCCCACTGGAATATTGTTATCCTTACTCCACTGGATGAACTCCATTACGATTAAGAAGTAACCCGGGAACCCCATTTGGTTAATTACATCGAGCTCTATTTGTAAGCGCTCATCGTATTCTACGCGCTTTTCTTTTCGCTCTTCTTCATCGGGGAATAAAAACTGCAATCGCTCTTCAAGACCATCTTTCGATACTTTAACTAAGAATTCATCGATTTTGAGCGAGCCCGTTGGGTAATCGGGTAAGAAATAGGTGCCCAACTGCACGGTTACGTTACAGCGTTTTGCAATTTCAACGGTGTTTTCGAGCGCTTCAGGAATATCACTAAAGAGCTCAGCCATTTGCTCAGCTGTTTTTAGGTATTGCTGATCAGAAAAACGTTTTGGTCGGCGCTTATCTTCAAGGGTGTAACCATCATGAATTGCAACACGAATTTCGTGGGCTTCGAAGTTTTCAGGTTTTAAAAACACCACCTCGTTAGTGGCCACCACGGGCAGTTGTTCTTGGCTTGCTAATTCTACCGCTAAATGAAGGTAATCTTCTTCAAATGGGCGCTCAGTCCGAATAAGCTCAATATAATAATGGTCACTAAAGTGTTGCTTATAAAAACTCACCACCGACTCAATCAGGCCAGCATTGCCTTTAAGTAATGCTTTGCCTAAATCGCCATCTTTTGCGCCTGATAAAATTATGAGGCCATTTTTGAGCCCCACCAGCCATTCACGGTCAATCACGGGACGATGAAAAACATGCCCGCGTTGATACGCTTTAGAGATTAATAACGTGAGGTTTTTATAGCCTTCGTTATCTTTGGCTAAAATAGTTATTCGGCATGGTTCATCTTCGAATTCGGGGCTTCGTAACCAAAAATCAGCTCCTACAATTGGCTTAATTCCAGCGCCATGTGCAGCCCCATAAAAACGCACCAAACCACATAAGTTCATCTGGTCTGTTATGGCCAGCGCTGGCATTTGTAGCTCTTCTGCTTTGGCAACGATTGGTTTTGTTTTTGCGAGGCCATCCACCATTGAAAAATCAGAATGAACACGTAAATGAACAAATTGCGGCGCAGGCATTAGCGTTGCTCTCCTTTTAACGCCAAAATGCGCTGCACAGGTTTAAAGCTTTTGCGATGCTCATTAATAGCACCATACTGTTCTAGTGCAGCAAAATGCGCTTTGGTTGGGTAACCTTTATGTCCTGCGAAGCCGTATTCTGGATAGCGTTTATCGAGTTCAATCATTTCGTCGTCTCGGGCCACTTTCGCAAGAATTGATGCAGCCGAAATCTCTTCCACTAAGCTGTCGCCTTTAACCACCGCTTGCGCAGGTATGGTTAATTGGCTAGGAACGCGATTACCGTCAATAAATACAAACTCAGGTTTTACACTGAGTCCTTCAACCGCACGGCTCATTGCCAGCATAGTGGCATGTAAAATATTAAGCTCGTCAATCTCGCTTGGGCTACAACGACCAATGGCATAACACAGGGCTTTTTCTTTAATCTCTGCGGCTAAAAGTTGGCGTTTTTTATCCGACAATTTTTTTGAGTCGGCTAGTCCCACAATCGGTTTTGTAGGGTCGAGGATCACCGCGGCGGTTACTACGTCACCAACGAGCGGGCCACGTCCTACTTCATCAACACCGGCAATATAATTTACATGTGGTCGATCAATCTGCATTTAGTAACTCCGCGACTGCTGTTGCAGCTTGTTCGTTGGCATTTAACCTAATTTCTTTATGAATCGCTAAAAAGCGTGCTTTTAGTTCACTATTATCTGAATTTAACATAGGTGTGAGTGCATTTGTTAAATTATCAACATTACATTCTGTTTGTAGGTACTCGGGGACAAGCTCTTCATCGGCCAGTAAATTCGGTAGCGAAAAGTACTTGATGTTAAAGGTAAACAGCGTTTTAAATATCCAATAGCTCATTGGCTTTATTTTATACCCTACTACCATTGGCTTTTTATAGAGCATGCCTTCTAATGTCGCGGTCCCTGAGGCAAGTAAAATCGCATCGGCAGCTTGCATAGCAAGATTTGACTGGCCATCGAGTAACTGTAATTTTAAATGAGGGGCTGTTTTTTCTAGAATGTCACAAAACTGAGTTTTTCGTTTTTCGTTAACGAGTGGTACCACTATTTTCAGTGCTGGGTTTTCTGCCTGTAGTTTAGCGGCGGTCTGAATGTAAGTGTCACTCAAAAGACCCACTTCTGAGCCTCGGCTGCCCGGTAAAAGCGCCAATACTTTGTCTGAGTCTGATAAACCGAGTGCATTACGCGCTTTGCTCTGATCATGCTCCAGCGCAATATCATCAGCCAGCGTATGACCAACAAATGTGCAAGGCACGTTGTGTTTGTCATAAAATGCTTTTTCGAATGGTAATAAAGCCAACACTAAATTAGTTGCTGCGCTGATTTTATGAATACGCTTTTCACGCCACGCCCAAACAGAGGGGCTCACATATTGAATTGTTTTGATACCCGCTTCTTTTAGCGGCTTTTCAACACGTAAATTAAAGTCTGGCGCATCGATACCAATAAACACATCAGGCGGATTATCTATAAAATGTTGCACGAGCTGTTTGCGAATTTTTAATAAGCGCGGTAAGCGCCCCAACACTTCAACCAGCCCCATTACCGACAACTCATCCATATCGAATAACGTTGTACAACCCGCAGCTTGCATACGCGGCCCTGCAATTCCTTCAAAAATAGCATCTGGGAAACGTACTTTAAGTGCTTTAATGAGCCCTTCACCTAAAATATCACCTGATAACTCACCTGCCACCAAGGCAATACGTAACGGCTTTGTTTGTTCTTTCATTCGTTGATAATTCGCAACTTTCTGCACTAATAAAAATGAGTTTACCGTGTTTTAGCAATCGGATAAATGTCACAGAGTTAATAAATACTAGAAATTAAAATTGCGATTAAAAGTTGCTCTAAAAGCCGTTTATAAAATAGATAAAAACAATGCCAGCACAGGGGGCTACTCACTTTTGAGTAAGTCAAAGGGGTTGAATTAGTAATTAATTACTTTCTTAAACTATAGATTAATCATTTGAAATATTTAGTTTTTATCTCTAATCTGTAGAATTAACGAACAATCGCTATCATATTAATTTCCTATTTTCTATTGACTAAAATAGATACAAGGTTAATATTCACGAAGTTTCAGTAATTACTGAAACTTTGAAAGCTATTTTTTTTGTCGTGTCTACCGCACCCTTTAATAAGGAGCTAAACAATGATAGATGAAACATTTGTGGATCTATCGCGATTGCAATTTGCAATTACTGCCCTCTTTCACTTTCTATTTGTACCACTCACTATAGGTATGACGTGGATTTTGGTGATCATGGAATCCGTTTATGTGATGACAGGTCGTGAAATTTACCGTGATATGACTAAATTTTGGGGTAAGTTGTTTGGTATAAACTTTGCGATTGGTGTGGCTACTGGTCTCACTATGGAGTTTGAGTTTGGTACTAACTGGTCTTATTACTCTCACTATGTGGGTGATATTTTTGGCGCTCCTCTGGCTATTGAAGGGTTGATGGCGTTCTTTTTAGAATCGACCTTTGTCGGCATGTTTTTCCTTGGTTGGGAGCGACTCACAAAACGCCAACACCTTGCAGCGACTTTTTTAATGGCTTTAGGCACTAACCTTTCGGCATTGTGGATTTTGATTGCCAATGGTTGGATGCAGAACCCTGTGGGCGCAGAGTTTAACTATCAAACCATGCGCATGGAAATGACCAGCTTTGCGGAGCTAGTATTCAACCCCGTCGCACAGGTTAAATTTATTCATACGGTGTCTGCCGGTTATGTCGCGGCTTCAATGTTCGTACTCGGCATCAGTAGTTGGTACATACTCAAAGGTCGTGATTTGGCCTTTGCGAAACGTTCATTCTCTGTTGCATCAGGTTTTGGCCTTGCCTCTATTTTATGCGTTATTTTACTAGGAGATGAGTCTGGTTATGAAGTAGGCGAAGTACAAAAAGTTAAACTGGCTACAATCGAGGCTGAATGGCACACAGAAGAAGCGCCCGCAGCATTTACACTGGTAGGTATTCCTGACTCTGAACAGCAAGTCACCCATGCTGCGGTTAAAATACCTTATGCGTTGGGCATTATTGCGACACGTTCGATTGATGAACAAGTCACGGGTATCAAAGATTTAGAAAAACAACACGAAACACGTATTCGTAACGGTATGCAAGCATACGAGTATCTCGAAAAATTGCGTGGTGGTGATGACTCCGCCGAGAACATTGCCAAGTTCGATACACTGAAAGCTGACCTCGGTTATGGTCTGTTGCTTAAACGCTACACTCCTAATGTGGTTGATGCCACAGAAGCGCAAATTCAGAAAGCGGTGAAAGACTCATTTCCGAAAGTGGGGCCCATGTTTTGGTCATTTAGGATAATGGTTGGCTGCGGTGTGATTATGTTAGGGGTCTTTGTACTGGCCTTTTACTATAACGCCAAACGCGTTATAGAGCATAAGCGTTGGTTACTCTGGGCCGCCGTGTGGAGTATTCCATTACCTTGGATTGCTATTGAGTTCGGTTGGATTGTTGCTGAATATGGACGTCAACCATGGGCTATTTCAGAAATATTACCCACATTTTTAGCAACCTCCTCGTTAACTGTAAATGATTTGCTGATCAGCATTACGGGCTTTATTGTATTTTACACCGGTCTAGCAACCGTTGAAGGTTGGTTGATGCTGCGCTTTGTTAAACAAGGGCCTAGCTCTTTGCACACAGGTAAATATCATCACGAACTCATTAAAGAAGACTCGCTAGCAGGCCAAGGAGTACAGTCATGATCTTTGATTACGAAACACTAAAATTAATCTGGTGGGTATTAATCGGTGTGCTCCTGATTGGCTTTGCTGTTACCGATGGCATGGATATGGGGGTGGCTATTTTGCTCCGCCTTGTTGGCAAAACAGATGTCGAGCGCCGAACCGTTATCAATACCATCGGGGCTCACTGGGATGGTAACCAAGTGTGGTTTATTACCGCTGGGGGTGCATTATTCGCTGCATGGCCTATGGTGTATGCTGCTGCATTCTCAGGCTTTTATTTTGCAATGATGTTGGTCTTATTTGCGCTGTTTTTCAGACCACTTGGGTTTGATTATCGCTCAAAAATTGAGTCAGCTCGTTGGCGAAATAACTGGGATTGGGGCTTGTTTGCAGGCAGTTTTATTCCTGCACTCGTATTTGGGGTTGCTTTTGGTAACTTGCTACAAGGTGTGCCTTATCATATTGACGATTTATTACGTGTAAGCTATCAAGGCTCATTCTTTGCTTTACTTAATCCATTTGCCATCGTTGCTGGCTTAATAAGTGTGCTTATGTTGGTTGGTCATGCGGGTATGTGGCTGCAACTTCGTACCGATGCAGACGTAGCCAAACGCTCAGCACAATATGGCCGATATGCACTTATGGCGTTTATTGTATTGTTTGCCTTAGCAGGTGTTTGGATATCGCAAATTGACGGTTATACAATCGTCAGCATGGGCGACACTCAAGGCTATGCGAACCCACTGGCTAAAACAGTAACGCAGGCACCAGGTGCATGGCTTGATAACTATACAAAAATGCCTCTAACGATGCTTTTCCCAGCGCTAACATTTGTGATGGCGGCACTGGCTATTGTGTTATCTAAATTACAAAAGCCTGCGTTAGCACTTGTTTCATCAAGCATCATGTTGGCTGGAGTTATTTTAACAGCAGGCATGTCAATGTTCCCGTTTATTATGCCTTCAAGCAACAACCCTAATATTAGTCTTACTATGTGGGATGCGGTTTCGAGCCATATGACCCTCAATGTTATGTTTGTTGTTGCCATTATTTTTGTTCCTTTAATTTTAACTTACACGACCTGGTGTTATGTGAAGATGTGGCGAAAAGTCACTATCGCTGAAATCGAAAACAACACTCACGGTAGCTATTAAGGAGATTTAATTATGTGGTATTTTGCCTGGATATTAGGTGTTCTATTAGCCTGTACACTTGGGGTAATTAACGTGATGTGGTACGAATTTCATCAACATAAAGATTCTATCGCTGATGATGAGCTAGAGCTGTACGCGAGACTCAAAAACAACGATGACAACTAAACCCCGACCAAATCGCGCGCAGCAGCAAACGCTGCGCGCTTTTTTAAAGCAGTATAGTCAGTCCGCTTCTGGGCTGCTTAAATTAAGCATTAGTCTGGGCACTTTCAATGCCCTGTTAATGATTGCCTCTTGTTACCTTCTTGCGAATGCAGTTCATCAAGTCATGTTCGAGCAAGCAAACTTGCAAGCTGTAAGCCCTTTATTATGGCCTCTTGCTGGGCTAATTTTAGTTCGTGCTTTGTTGGTTGCGCTAAGTGAACGCGTGAGTAACCTTGCCGCGTTAAAAATAAAAAACGTGATGCGAAATACATTGCTAGAAAAGCTCACCAAACTTGGGCCAGCCTACAGTGAACAAAAAGGTCACGGCGCTACACTTAATACCTTACACAATGGTGTTGAAGCACTGCATCAATATTACGCCAACTATATTCCAAGTGTTGCTTACAGTGCACTTATTCCATTTGCGATATTAGTGGTGATTTTTCCAACCGATTACAAAGCGGGCCTCATTTTCCTATTAACAGCCCCGCTTATCCCATTTTTTATGATTTTAGTGGGCCATAAGGCTGAACAGTTAAACCAAGAGCGTTGGCAACAGCTAGCGGTACTAGGAAATTACTTTTTTGACAGATTACAAGGACTGACTCAACTCAAGCTCTTTAATGCAACCAAGCGTGAGCTAAATAGCATAAGTCAGATTTCTGATGATTACCGTGGTGCGACCATGGGGGTGTTGAAAGTCGCCTTTTTATCATCTTTCGCCCTTGAATTTTTAGCCACCATTAGTGTTGCCCTTGTTGCCGTTATTATTGGCTTTAGGCTGTTTTTTGGCACGCTCGACTTTGCCACTGGTTTTGTGGTGTTATTACTGGCTCCTGAGTTTTATTTACCGCTTAGGCAAATGGGCACCCACTACCATGCAAAACTTGAAGGTATCAGCGCTGCTGCTGATATGGTCGAGATTATTAATCACAGTGAAGCAGATGAACACACGGGTACATCCCCTCTCCCATTACCGCTTAAAGACATAAAATTAACCGCACTTAGCTATCACTACCCCGAAACAAACGAAGGGGTGACAGATATCAATTTAACACTACCTAACACGGGTTTAATTGCATTTGTTGGCGAAAGTGGCTCAGGGAAAAGTACTTTATTTGACTGCCTATTAGGTTTTCATCATCACGCTAACCACGCCATTAGCATCAACGGGCAACCCTTAAGTGACACAGCTTTAAGTGATTGGCATGCACAGCTTGCATGGATCCCTCAACACGCCACTTTATTTTACCGAAGTGTTGCCGACAACCTGCGTCTAGCCAAACCTGATGCATGCCAAGACGAGCTCATTGAAGCCGCCAGTAAAGCGGGCGCACTTGAATTTATTAACGCTTTACCACATGGCTTTGATACCTTACTGGGTGAGCAAGGTGAAGGCCTCTCCGGTGGGCAAAAACAGCGCATAGCGCTTGCCCGTGCATTTTTAAAAGATGCCCCAGTTCTACTACTCGATGAACCTACAGCACATTTAGACAGCCAAACAGAACAGCTTATCAACCAAGCAATCTGTGAATATGCGAAAAATCATTTAGTCTTGGTCATTGCTCACAGACTTAATACGGTAAAGCACGCTGATACCCTTTACGTAATGCAGCAAGGCAGCATTGTAGAATCGGGCCGTTATAAACAACTGGTCAACGACGCGGGGCTATTTGCAAAACTGGTAAGTCGAGGTGAAGCCCATGCATAATTTTGTACGCTTACTTAAACTATGCAAACCGCATGCTGGCATGCTGTTACTCGGGGCTTTTTTAGCAAGCTTAACCTTGCTGGCTAATGTGGGTTTACTGGCTATTTCAGGCTGGTTTTTGGCCGCGATGGCTGCCGCTGGCATTGCCGGTGTGCAGATGAACTATTTTACTCCAGCAGGCGTGATCCGCTTTTTAGCGATTGTGCGAACCGCATCGCGTTATGGCGAGCGTATGATTACACATAACGCGACATTTTTATTATTGAGCGAGATTCGCGTAAAAATGTTCGCAACACTGAGTCGGCTCAATAATGTCGATTTAGCAATGAGCCGCAGTGCCGATTTAGTCAATCGATTACAAAACGATGTCGACGCGCTTGATAAGTTTTACTTAAATGTGCTGCTACCAATCATCGTTGCGCTTTTTACTATCCCAATTGTGATGGCGTTTATGGCAGCGTATAACGCCGACGTTGCATTGCTATGCTTTATTTCATTAATGGTTATAGGGGTGCTACTCCCCGCTTTACTAAGCCGTAAACTTCATAAAGAAGCGCATGTCGAAACACAACTTAGTGCAGAATTAAGAGCTGAACTTGCCGATACATTAAAAGGGGCAAGAGAGCTTGCTGTATATCAAGCACAAAACGCTCAACTCACGCATTGTGATTCTTTAAGCCAACAATACAATGCTCAGCTCTATAGCCGCCATAAAGCGGTTGCAAACAGCAATGGTTTAAGCACCTTGGTTATTCAACTGACTATGCTGGCAAGTGTGTTTATGATTATTCCATTGGTTTCTCTGGGCACCATGAAAAACGTTGAACTGGCTATGCTGGCGCTATTTGTTCTAGCAAGCTTTGAAACTGTACTCACCCTGCCTACAGCGTTTATAGAATTACCTCTGACCTTAAGCGCCGCAGAGCGCCTGTTCGTACTTGAAGACAATCACAGCAAAGCCAATACACAGCAAAATGAAATAGACAATCAATCAGCGCTCGGTCTTACGTTAAGTAATGTCAGTTATCAATACGCTGGAAGCACACGTAAGGCACTTAATAACATCAACGTGTCTGTCTGTGCTGCAAGCAAGGTTGCGCTGGTTGGTGCCAGTGGCAGTGGTAAAACCACGCTTGTTAATTTACTCACCGGTCTTTGGCCACTGCAATCAGGCTCTTTAAAGCTGACCACAGACGAGCACAGTTTTGAGCTTGAGAGCATGACACCTTCAGCACGCTTTAAACAACTGACAATTGTTGCGCAGCAGCATCATATTTTTGATGGCACTCTGCGTGAAAACCTACTCTATGCAGCGCCTGATGCAACAGATGAAATGCTTATTCAAGCCTGCGAACAAGCAGAACTCAGCTCTTGGCTTAACAATTTAAAGGCCGGGCTCAATACCCGTTTAGGCATAGCAGGTAGAAAGCTGTCGCACGGTCAATCACGCCGTATTGCAATTGCTCAAGCCATATTAAGGCGCGGTAATTTAGTCATTCTTGACGAACCGACAGAAAGTTTAGATAACCACACTAAATACCATTTGCTTAATACACTTGAGACAGTTTGGGCAGATAAAACGATGCTCACTATTACCCATGACCCAGCCATGCTTAGCCGGGTTGATAAGGTCATTTGGTTAGAGCAAGGGAAAATAAGAGCAGTGGCCACTCATGCAGAGTTGCTTGCAAACGAAGCTGATTATGTTGAGCTGATCACGCGTTTTTAATCGAGCTGCTCAACCGTAACGTCAATCACACCGTGCTTTAAGGAAGCAATTTCTGAAAACGCCTGCTTAGATAAATCAATAATGCGACCGCGAATAAATGGGCCGCGGTCGTTAATGGTAACAATCACACTTTTGTTGTTGGCAAGGTTCGTCACTTTGACCCGTTTGCCAAACTTAAGTGTTTTATGAGCAGCACTCAAGGCTTGTTGATTAAAAGCCTCCCCGCTTGCTGTCGTTCGACCATGGTACTTGTCAGCGTAATAACTCGCTTTACCTTTTTCTATCGCGCCCTTTGGTACGGAAGGTGCGCTACTACAGCCACTCATTAGCAAGGTCGCTAACACTAAAATAAAGAGTTTGTTCATATTGATTGTCCTTTTTAATCAATAAATTTAGCAAATCATTGCTTAGTAAAACCTGAACTACAAATACAAAAAAGCCACCTGTCGGTGGCTTTTCGTCTATCGCTATTGATTAGCGAATGATTCCGCGCTCAGAACTTTTCACAAAGTCGATCATAAGCTGAACGGCTGGGTATTTTGCTGCATCTTCGCTGAGTTCAGCGATTGCCTCCTCTACACCTAGGCTCTTACGGTAAAGTGTTTTATACGCACGGCGTGTTGCCATTATTTCATCACTTTCAAAGCCACGTCGTTTCATGCCTTCTGTATTGATAGCAACGGGTCCTGCTGGGGTACCAATCGTTGTAACAAACGGTGGAACATCTTTGTTAACGCCTGAATACATGCCAACAAATGCATGTGCACCCACTTTACAAAATTGATGAATACCCGAGTTACCAGCAAGGATAACCCAATCACCAATGTGTACATGGCCTGCAACAGATGCATTATTAGCAAAAATAACGTTATCGCCAATGACGGCATCATGCGCAACATGGGTGTACGCCATAAACAAGTTATTGCTACCAATTTTAGTAACGCCTTGGTCTTGGATAGTACCACGGTGGATTGTTGCACATTCACGAATTACGTTGTTATCACCGATAATTAACGTAGTTGGCTCATTAGCATATTTTTTGTCTTGGCAAGCTTCACCAACCGATGCAAATTGAAAAATATGGTTACCAGAACCTATTGTCGATGGGCCTTTAACAACCACATGAGACTCAATGATACAGTTATCACCAATTTCTACATCATTACCAATGTAGCTGTATGGGCCAACTGAAACATTATTTCCAAGCTTCGCACCTGGTTCGATTATCGCCGTAGGATGGATCACTGTTAAAACTCTCTTCTCGCACACATGATTTCGGCAGTACACACTACTTTGCCGTCAACTTTTGCTTCTGCTGCAAATTTCCATATATTGCGGCGCTCTTTTACAAACTCTACATGCAAATGCATCGTATCGCCAGGTAAAACGGGTTGCTTGAATCGCGCATTATCAATCGCAGCAAATAAATAAAGTTCATTTTCGCTACGGTTTTCAACTGTTTTAAAACCGAGTAAACCAGTCGCTTGAGCCATTGCTTCTAAAATCAACACACCTGGGAAGATTGGTTGATTAGGAAAATGTCCCGTAAAAATAGGTTCATTCACTGTTACATTTTTAATAGCATGTAACGACTCGCCTGGCGTGTAATCTAGTACACGGTCAACAAGCAACATCGGATAACGATGCGGAAGTAAACTCAAGATATCTTGGATATCAAGACTATTTAATTCATTTGCCAAAATAGCTTCCTTATTTGTCTTCAATATTGAGTGACTTTGTCAGTGACTCAAGTGCTTTAATGCGGTCTTTCATATCACCTAAATTACGGATATGGGCGATACTGCGTCGCCATTCTTTATTGGTTAGATGCGGTAAACCAGATGAGTAGATCCCAGGTTCAGTGATTGCCTTTGTCACCATACTCATGCCCGTGATTATAGCACCATCGCATACGCTAATGTGACCATTAATTGCGACCATGCCACCAATCTGACAATTCTTACCAATCACAGTACTGCCAGCAAAAACAGTGCAACCAGCAACGGCTGTACCTGAACCGATCTCGACATTATGCGCTATTTGACATTGATTATCGATAATTACATTACTATGGATGAGTGTGTCGTCAAGTGCACCACGGTCAATGGTGGTCGATGCCCCAACTTCAACTTTATCACCTATAATAACGCGACCCAGCTGCGGAATTTTCACCCACTCGCCACGCTCATTTGCATAGCCAAACCCGTCACTGCCGACCACGGTATTCGCCTGAAATAAGCAGTCACTGCCAATTTCAACGTCGTGGTAAATAGTGACATTAGCCCAAAGCTTAGTGCCTTGACCTATTTTTGCATTTTCGCCAATGAAACAACCTGGGCCAATTTGCACATCATTTGCAATCACGGCACCGGCTTCAATCACGACGTTAGCAGCAATCGCGGCATTATCACCAATTGAGGCTGAATCGTGAATGACTGCACTCGGATGAACACCTGTCGAAGCAGAGCGTGGCGTCGTGTCCATTAATTGAGCTAGCTTGGCGTAGCACACGTACGGGTTAGCAACAATAATCTTGTTACCCGCAAAATACTCAGCGTCGGCAGGTGATAAGATCACCGCACTGGCTTGTGTATCATCTAATTGCGAGCGATATTTCTTGTTCGCTAAAAATGCAATATGCCCAGTACGGGCATTTGCAAGTGTTGATATTTTTTTAATCTCTGTAGCGCCATCACCCTGAAGTTCGGCGCCCAGAAGATCCGCAATCTGCGAAAGCGTGTAGTTTTGCATATATGGTTTCTATTGCTTACTTACTTTTTCAACTACTTTATCTGATAAATCAGATACTGTTTTAGAGTTAACGTAAATTGTGGTTTCTTTCACTTTTACTTCGTCAAACTTGCCTGCTTTAGCAACTTCTTCAATTGCATCTAAGATTAGCTTTTGTACTTTCGCTAATTCTTGGTTTTGACGCATTTTGATTTCTTGCTCTAAAGGACGGCCTTTTTCTGCAAGTTGTTGTTGCATACCTTGAATCTTAGTACGTAATTCTTCTTTTTGCTTGTCGCTCATTGTCGTTGCTTCACGCTTGAACTTTTCAGCTTCAAAACGGATATCACCTTGCAGCTTTTCAAGCTCCTGACGACGCTCTGAGAATTCAGCTTCAAGTGTTTGTTCAACTTTCGCCATTTGAGGGATTTGTTTATAGATTTCTTGCATGTCTACAATCCCTACCTTGTGCGCAAAAGCATTCGTAGATAGGCCCATAGACAATGTAGCAAGAAGTGCAAACGCTGTTGATTTAAATGATTTTTTCACAAAAAACTCCTTTAGAATGTATTACTAATATTAAAGCTGATGGTCTTCGTATCGTCATCTTCTTCTTTTTGCAATGGATACGCAAAACTGATCAGCATTGGACCCATTGGAGAGATCCATTGTAGTGATAGACCGGTTGACACCCTAAAGCGCATAGGATCTGAATAATCCTCTAGTTTAGCGCGTTGATCAGGTAACAAGTTTTGATAACGGTCAATGTTAAACTCTGTATCCCATACGTTCGCAGCATCCACGAAGAAGCTTGTACGTACAGAGCTGGTGTTTTCTTCATCTAAGAAAGGCGTAGGAACAATAAGCTCCATACCTGCAACTGCTTTGGCGTTACCACCAATTCGGCCTTGTGGTATTAATACATCAAATTCTGATGCGCCACCAATACTGCCTGTTGTTGTGCCATCTGGCAGTGGTGTGCCCGGAATACTTTGTGGCTCACGAGATACCGCGCGCGGTAGAATTGTATTACGGTCAAAACCACGCAGTTCCATCTCAGTGATACGGAAGAACTCTTGGAAAGGCAGCGTTTGGTCATAGCCATTTGTCGTGCCATAACCATTACCATAAGCAAGGGCTGCACGCGTTGAGAATACCCAACGATGGTCATTACTGATTGGCCAGTAAAAACGTGAATCATAATTTAACTTAAAGTAGGTTAAATCTGAATTCGGCGTTGTACCAGTTAAGTTAAGTGACTGACGCGAACCCGCTGTTGGGAATAAACCACGGTTTACAGTAACACGCGACCACCCTGCACTCAGCTCAAACTTGGTAAAGTCGAAACCTGCATCTGGATTTTCTGGGTCTAAGAAGGTTTCACGCATTACACGTGTTTGCTCATATTCTGCAATATCAGACAGTTCTTCTTGAATCCAACGGAAGCCAAAGTTAATACGGTTCACCGCATCAATTGGGAAGCCAATATTGGTACCAATACCATAACTCTTCGATTTATAGTCGATAAGACTAAATTTGCTCGCATCATAGTTGCTATAGAAGATACTGCTTCCTTGCGATACACCGTCCGGCGTAAAGTAAGGGTCGGTATACGACAAGCTGATACGCTCAGAACCACGTGAGGTATTAATGTTAAAGCCAATTTGGTTACCGGTGCCTAAGAAGTTTGATTCACTCACACCAATATTAAATTGCAAACCCAAGTATGAACCATACGCAAGGCCCGCATTAAAGCTACCAGCAGATTGTTCTTTAACCGTAAAGTCTACATCAACTTGGTCGTCAACACCGGGAACTGGCACCACATTAAAATCAACACTTTCCATGTATGGAAGACGTTGAATTTGTAATTTTGAACGCTCAAGATTTTGATTTGAAAGCCATGCACCTTCAAGCTGTGTCATCTCACGACGAACAACTTCATCCGCAGTATTTTGGTTACCACCAACAATGATTCGGCGAACATACACACGCTTACCTGGATTAACAGACAGTGTCAGTTGCACTTCTTTCTTTTCATCATCAATCTCAGGAATGGTGCGCACTTCTGCGTTTGCATAACCAAAACGTGCTAAGTAGCTTTTGATAAATTCTTCAGATGACGTAACCACTGAGCCATTATAAAGCTCACCAGTTTTTAGCGGTATAACACTCTTAATTAGCTCTTCTCGACCTAATAAATCACCGATGAAGTCAAAACCCTTTACGGTGTATTTTACACCTTCGCTAATATTAGCGGTTACATAAACAGAATCGCGCTCAGGGCTAACCGATACTTGTGTTGAATCGATATTAAAACGCAGGTAACCACGGTCTAAGTAGTAACTACGAATTTTCTCTAAATCGCCTTCGATAGTTTGCTTTTGATAACGGTCACTCGACATAAACTTCCACCATGGCAAGTCTTGTTGTGACTCAGCAAGTTTTAGCAATTCTTCGTCAGAGAATAATTCGTTACCCACGAGGTTTATTTGACGAATTGACGCGGCGTCACCTTCATCAAACTTAAATAATAATTTTACACGGTTACGTGGCAGCTTTGTGATGCTAACTTCCACTTTTGCATTGTATTTACCAATACTGTGGAAAAACTCAACTAAGCCTTTTTCAATGTTATCAAGTACCGTTTTATCAAGCGGCTCACCAGTACGAATATCTTGCTGGTCTAGCGACTCGTTTAACTGCTCATCTTTGATGTCTTTGTTACCATCAAACTCAATGAGGCTAATCGTAGGGCGCTCAGTTACTCGAAAAATGACGTTATTACCGTCACGTAACGCTTTAATATTGTCAAAGTGACCAGAGCGATAGAGAGCCTTTATGGTTCTTGAAATTGTGTACTCATCAATATTATCGCCCACGTTGATCGGAATATGGGTTAGCGCTGCACCTAGAGCAACACGTTGTAAACCTTCAACTTTTAAATCTTCTACAATAAAGGAGTTTTGGCCTAGGGCTGCAAAGCTTGCACCTAATAAACTTGAAACTGCCAAATGTTTTTTTATAGCCATTTTGTTATCTTTATCCTTTACAACTGTATTACCGCTCAACACCTTATAAATTAAACTTTTGCGGTGTTTTACAATCGTGTTCAAATTGGAATTTTTCACTTATTTGTTATAAACGCGATACATCATTGAACAAAGCGAAACATGTTAAAAATATGAGTAGCAAGGCACCCACTTTAAAACCAAATTCTTGCGTCTTTTCAGAGACCGGCTTTTTGCGAAAAAGTTCAATTATGTAATACATTAAGTGCCCACCATCAAGCACTGGCAACGGTAATAAGTTAAATACGCCAAGGTTTACACTGATCAAAGCTAAAAAGCTTAAAAATGCAACCAAGCCATAGCTTACGCTAGTTCCCGCTCCAACTGCAATGCCTACAGGGCCACTTAAATTTTTAACCGAGACTTGACCTGTAATTAAATTACCAATCATGTCAAAACTTAGGGTGATTAAACGCCATGTTTCTTGTATGCCCAGCACAATACTATCGACAGGGCCATAATGTCTAGTTTCAATATAATTTTCTGGCCATGCTTCAACTACAGGAGCCACACCTAAAAAGCCCTGCGCTACACCATCTGCATTGGTTCTGCTCTGAGGTGTCACAGTCAACTTTCTTATACTATCTTGCCTTTGTACACTAAATTGTAAGGATTTGTTAGGTGATTGCTGAATAACTGAAACTAACTGGGTCCAACTGCTGATATTTTCGCCATTTACAGCCACAATTGTGTCATTAACCTGTAAACC
Source organism: Pseudoalteromonas sp. JSTW (assembly GCF_013423925.1). Taxonomy (NCBI): domain Bacteria; kingdom Pseudomonadati; phylum Pseudomonadota; class Gammaproteobacteria; order Alteromonadales; family Pseudoalteromonadaceae; genus Pseudoalteromonas; species Pseudoalteromonas sp. JSTW. The sequence goes on along the minus strand of NZ_CP058972.1, from coordinate 1,166,539 downwards.
AGCCAGCTCAGCGGCTGAGTCTTTAGTGATTTGCGCAACGGTTAATGTTGCTTCAGGTCTAAAGGGCACAATACCGATTGAGGTCAATGGTGGGACATCTTGCTGATCAAGTTTCCAACCATCTAGATTTAAAGTGCGGACATGTTTTTGGTAATTCTGATCACGTAATGTGACGACCACACTTTGCTCACCTAAACGGCTCATTAATGAGAATGTGGCATCTTGCCAAGTGCTGATATCATCTTCACCAATTTTGATAATTTGCTGATTAGGTTCGATCTTAGCCCCTGCTGCACGACTGCCCTCGGTTACAGACCCCACCACAGGCTTTAATGATTGCACACCGACCATGTACATTACAGCAAGTGCAAAAATAGCAAACAAAAAATTGGCCATAGGACCTGCTGCTACAATCGCAATTCGCGCTTTCACTGACTTAGCATTAAATGATAAATGACGCTCTTCAGCAGGCACTTCATCGACACGCTCATCCAGCATTTTAACGTAGCCACCAAGGGGAATAGCAGCGATAACATATTCTGTTTTGTGTTTGTCGTACCACTTAATCAGTGGTTTACCGAAACCTATTGAGAAACGTAGCACTTTTACACCCGCTTTACGGGCTACCCAAAAATGCCCATACTCATGGACAGTCACTAAAACACCCAGTGCCAAGATAAACGAACCAAGGTTCCAGAAAAAATCAAACATGTTAGTTCAGACCCCTTTTTATAAACTCACTCGCTTTGATACGTGCAGCTTCATCACACGCTAAAATCTCTTCCAGCGTGTGTACGTTCACATCTTCAGTCGCGTTGAGTGTCTGTGAGTTTATACGGTAAATATCAGTGAAACCGATTTGCCCATTTAAAAATGCAGCAACGGCAATCTCATTCGCAGCATTGACTGTTGTTGTTGCACCCTGTCCCATTTCACACGCATCAATCGCCAGTTTAAGGTTAGGGTAACGAGCATAATCAGGTTTGGTAAATGTAAAATCAGCAATCTGAGAAAAATCAAGCGGCTTAACCCCTGCATCAACACGTTCAGGAAACGCCAGTGCATGCGCTATCGGTGTACGCATATCAGGATTTCCCATTTGCGCAAGCACCGAACCATCTTGATATTGCACCATAGAATGAATGATACTTTGTGGGTGGATCACCACTTCAATATCGCTGGCATGGCAATTAAACAGCCATTTAGCCTCGATAAACTCAAGCCCTTTATTCATCATGGTTGCTGAGTCGACTGAGATTTTTTGTCCCATAGACCAATTTGGGTGCGCAACAGCTTCTGCCACAGTGACCGATGACAAACTCTTTAAGTCACGTGTCAAAAATGGCCCACCAGAACCTGTCAGTAATATTTTACTCACGCCGTTGTCCGACAGTAACCCCACTGAGGCTTGCAGTTTTGCTGGCATACATTGAAAAATAGCATTATGTTCGCTGTCAATCGGCAACAAGGTTGCACCGTGTTGTTTTACTTTATCAATAAACAACTGACCCGACATAACTAACGATTCTTTATTGGCAAGCAGTACTTTTTTACCTGCTTCAACCGCACTTAACGTGGGTAATAGACCTGCCGCGCCGACAATGGCCGACATAACTGTATCAACATCAACATGCGCCGACAGCTCACTCATAGCAGTGACACCCGCGAGCACAGCTGTTGTACAAGCGGTATTAGCTAACAACGATTTTAATTTATTTGCAGCGTTCTCATCCGCCATCACTGCAAATTTAGGCTGATGCGTAATACACAACTCTGCCATTTTTTCTGCATTTTGCCCCGCGGTTAATGCAAAAACAGCAAAACGATCTGTATTTCTAGAAACAACGTCTAAGGTGCTTAAACCGATTGAGCCAGTTGCGCCAAGTACGACAAGCTGTTCTATTTTGCTCATAAACTTAACGTCCATGCATAACAAAGCACAAAAATAGGCGCTGCAGCTGTTAAACTGTCAATACGGTCCAAAATGCCGCCATGACCGGGTAGGCATGAGCCACTGTCTTTTAAGCCGACTTCACGTTTAAACATACTTTCTAATAAATCACCGACTGCTGAAAACAAGGCGATAAACGCGGTCATTACGGCGTAGATTGGCCATACTGCCATGTCTACATTGGTAAAGTGACAAAACGCCAAAACAAAAATAACCGCGGCAACAATGCCCCCCAATAGACCTTCAATCGTCTTATTTGGGCTGACTTTCGGCATGAGCTTGCGTTTACCTAGGTTTTTTCCGGTGAAATAAGCGCCGATGTCTGCGCTCCATACAATACCTAGCACGACTAAAATAAGCACTGATCCAAAATGCGTCGACTCGGTATACCCTGCACTTCTTAAGGTATTGAGCGCAAGCCACAACGGTACTAAAGTAAGGAATCCTGCAATCGCGCGCATGAGAATGCCTTCATTCCATGCTTTTGCCATGGCTGGGTAGCGCCATACTAAGTACGTCGCAACAATCCACCATGCAAATGAAAGGGTAAATAAATAGTTCGCGTCACCAACAAGCTGACCATTTTGCCACAACGCTTCAATAGGCCAATGCCAATTGAAAAGAGCAAGAATGACCGCCGTGGCTGCCACAAATGAAAAACGTTTAATTTTATCGCACAGGCCCATAAAAGCTGACCATTCCCACGCACCAAGTAAAACAATACCAGCGGCGATATAACTAAATAATGTTAGTGGGGTATAAAAAACCAGTACAAGTGCAAGCGGTGCCAGCACCAGCGAGGTTAAAATTCGTTGTTTAAGCAATGTGTGTACCTTCAACTAGTAATTAGGTCTCGGCGAGTAATTGTTTTATTTGTTCGCCGGTACAACCAAATCGTCGCTCTCTGGCAACGTAACATGCGACAGCATCAGCAAAAGCAGCTTCATTGAAGTCTGGCCAAAGCGTATCGGTAAAGTAAAGCTCAGCATAGGCAGCTTGCCATAAAAGAAAATTACTAATGCGTAAATCACCACCTGTGCGGATCATTAAATCAAGCTCACCTTGACCTGCCATACTCATGTGTTCATTCATGAGGTCTTCTGTAATCTCTTCAGCTGCTAATTCACCCGCAGCGACTTTTTTCGCAAGTGCGGTTGCTGCGTTGGTTATATCCCAACGACCGCCATAGTTAGCTGCAACATTTAATTGTAGACCCGTATTATTACGAGTTAATTCATGGGCTGCATCAACTTTGTTTCGCAAACTTTCTGAAAAGCGCGATAAATCACCAATAATAGTGAGCTTTACATTATTCTTATGAAGTTTTTTAACTTCTTTGCCCAGTACGAATAAAAACAGTTCCATGAGTGTATTTACTTCGTCTTCTGGACGTCGCCAATTTTCACTACTAAATGCGAATAGTGTTAACGACTGTATACCTAAGCGAGTACAAAATTGCACTGATTGACGAACCGCATCAACGCCCTTTTTATGCCCATATACACGTGGGCGATTTTTCGCTTGCGCCCAACGACCGTTGCCATCCATGATTATAGCGACATGCTTAGGCAAACTTTGCTGGGAAATTTTATCAGCGTTAAGAACCATAAATATCGAGTATTCCATAAAAAAACGCCGTCTAGTATACCCCAGACGGCGTTTCAAAACTAATAAATTTAGTTGCTTAGATTTCCATCAACTCTGCTTCTTTCGCAGCCAGCTGTGTATCCATCTCTTTGATGAATTTGTCCGTTAGCTTTTGAATTTCATCTTCAGCTTGGCGCGCTTCATCTTCAGAAATATCTTTATCTTTCAATAAGCTCTTAATATCGCCATTAGCATCACGACGAATATTACGAATGGCAACACGGCCACCTTCAACTTCACCACGCACAATTTTGATAAGGTCTTTACGACGCTCTTCTGTGAGTGGAGGAAGTGGTACACGGATTACAGTACCTGCTGACATAGGGTTTAAACCTAGGTCAGATGCCATAATTGCTTTTTCTACCGCTTGTGCAAGCGACTTATCAAACACACTAATTGCAAGAGTACGAGAATCTTCAATCGTCACATTTGCAACTTGGTTTAATGGCGTGTCTGCACCGTAGTAAGACACTTGAATGCCGTCTAGTAATGCTGGGTGAGCACGACCTGTACGAATTTTAGATAATTGACTGCCTAGTGCCGCAACACTTTTTTGCATGCGCTCTGACGCATCTTTTTTGATATCGTTAATCACGGTTCAATCCTAATCTATTTAACAATTTCATCTGAGGCTTGTGAAGAGATAAGCGTTCCTTCATCTTCGCCCATAATAACACGCTTAAGCGCGCCTGATTTATTCATATTAAAAACGCTTAAAGGCATTTTGTGGTCACGTGCAAGTGTGAATGCCGCCAAATCCATCACCTTTAACTCTTTTTCGATGATCTCATTGTAGCTTAAGTGGCGATATAGTGTAGCTTCTGGGTTTTTAACTGGGTCATCAGAATAAACACCATCTACTTTCGTTGCTTTGATCACGGTGTCAGCTTCAATTTCAATACCACGTAAACACGCAGCAGAATCTGTTGTAAAGAATGGATTACCTGTGCCCGCAGCAAAAATAACAACACGGCCAGATTTTAATAAGCTAATCGCTTCAGCCCAGTTGTATGCATCACACACACCATTAAGTGGAATAGCAGACATTAGACGACAATTAACAAATGCACGGTGAAGCGCATCACGCATCGCTAAACCATTCATTACAGTCGCTAACATACCCATGTGGTCACCTACAACGCGGTTCATACCCGCTTCGGCTAATGAACCACCACGCAAGAAGTTACCGCCACCGATAACTAAACCTACTTCTACGTCGAGCTCTACAAGTTCTTTAATTTCTTGCGCCATACGGTCAAGTACTTTCGGGTCGATGCCGAAGCCTTCGTCTCCCATTAATGCTTCACCGCTAAGTTTAAGAAGAACACGTCTAAAAATAGGTTTACGATTGATAGTCATAGTATTTGGGCCAGCCTTAATAATGAGATAAAAAATAACCGCGCTTATGGTTACACATAAAACGCGGTTATTTTAAAGAATTTTCGTCAGTGACGCAAAAGCTAATAGCAGATTAATTTCATCTAATTATCGTTGCGTCACTTACGTTGAAAATTACTCGCCTTTTGCAGCAGCGATTTGTGCAGCAACTTCAGCAGCGAAATCTTCTTCTTTACGCTCGATACCTTCACCCACTTCTAAACGGATGAAGTTAGTAACAGTTGCGCCTTTCTCTTTAAGAATTTCACCAACAGTTTTCTTAGGTTCCATAATGAAAGCTTGACCAGTAAGAGAGATCTCACCAGTGAATTTCTTCATACGACCAACAACCATTTTCTCAGCGATTTCAGCAGGCTTGCCTTCGTTCATCGCGATGTCGATTTGAACTGCTTTTTCTTTTTCAACAACGTCAGCTGGAACGTCTTCTGGGTTTACGAACTCAGGCTTAGACGCAGCAACGTGCATTGCAACGTGCTTAAGTGTTTCTTCGTCAGCGTCACCTACTACAACAACACCGATACGGTCGCCGTGGCGGTATGCAGATAGTTTTTCACCGTCGATGTACTCAACGCGACGAACGTTGATGTTTTCACCGATTTTAGCAACAAGTGCAACACGTGTTTCTTCGAACTGTGCTTTAAGTGCATCGATGTCTGCTTTTGATTCAACAGCAGCATCTAAAACTTCGTTAGCAAAACCAAGGAAGTTTGAGTCTTTAGCAACGAAGTCAGTTTGACAGTTAACTTCAAGAAGTGCAGCGAAACCGTTGCCTTCTTTAATAAGGATTGTACCTTCAGCAGCGATGTTACCCGCTTTTTTAGCAGCCTTTGCAGCACCGCTCTTACGCATGTTTTCGATCGCTAACTCAATGTCACCGTTAGTTTCAGTTAACGCTTTTTTACAATCCATCATGCCAGCGCCAGTACGCTCGCGTAATTCTTTAACTAGGGCAGCAGTTACAGCCATTAGAATATCCTCAATTGAATTCTGTTATTAGGGAAGCGGTATAGGCCGCTTTACAAGAATAACAAGTCTTCACCTTAAGTAAGATGAAGACTTGATGACAGCTAATTATTCAGCTTCTACGAAGTCGTCTTTCTCAGCTTGAGCAACGATGTTGTTCTCACGACCTTCAGTGATCGCAGCTGCAACAGCACTTGTGTAAAGGTTGATAGCACGGATCGCATCGTCGTTACCAGGTACGATGTAATCAACACCGTCTGGGTTAGAGTTAGTATCAACGATAGCAACAACTGGAATACCTAGGTTGTTAGCTTCACGGATAGCGATGTGCTCGTGGTCTGCATCGATAACGAAAAGTGCGTCAGGAAGACCGCCCATATCTTTGATACCACCAAGGCTCTTTTCAAGCTTTTCCATTTCACGAGTAAGCATTAACGCTTCTTTCTTAGTTAATTTCTCGAAAGTACCGTCTTGGCTTTGTGCTTCAAGGTCTTTAAGACGCTTGATTGATTGGCGAACTGTTTTCCAGTTAGTCAACATACCACCTAACCAACGGTGGTTTACGTAGAACTGATCGCTTTGAAGAGCTGCTTCTTTAACTGCTTCGCTTGCTGCGCGCTTAGTACCAACGAAAAGTACTTTACCTTTGTTAGAAGCTGCGTTCGATAAGAACTTAAGTGCTTCGTTGAACATTGGTACAGTTTGCTCTAGGTTGATGATATGTACACGGTTACGAGCGCCGAAGATGAAAGGCTTCATCTTAGGATTCCAGTAACGTGCTTGGTGACCAAAGTGAACACCAGCTTGAAGCATATCGCGCATTGAAACGTTTGCCATTTGTAAATTCCTCTAATAGTTTAGGGTTAGGCCTCCACATATCCCATAGCACCAACACCTAAGTTAATTTGTAACTTATGTGCACCCAAGTGTATGTGACGATACGTGTGTGTGTTAAAATAAAATTGTGTTTGTCTTAAATACAAAAAATCAGTAAAGAATTTATTTGTAAAAAGACGGCGCGCTTTATACCATATTAAAATTGAAAACTCAACATTCAGTGCAAAAATTGTGCACTGAAAAATGACCTGAAAAACAACTTTGGAGCCTCAATGAGTGCTGTGATCAAGACCCCTGAAGAAATCGAAAAAATGCGTGTTGCCGGGCGCTTAGCCGCTGAGGTACTCGAAATGATAGAACCGCATGTGGTGCCTGGTGTAACCACAGATGAATTGAATACAATTTGCCACGATTACATCGTTAATGTGCAAGACGCGATTCCAGCGCCGCTAAACTATCACGGTTTCCCTAAATCAATCTGCACCTCAGTGAATCATGTTATTTGTCACGGTATTCCTAACGACAAACCTCTAAAAGAAGGTGACAGCGTTAATATCGATGTAACCGTAATTAAAGATGGCTTTCATGGTGATACCTCAAAGATGTTCCATGTAGGCACACCCAATATTCAAGGCAAACGCCTTGCTGATATAACCCAAGAAAGCCTTTACCTTGCCATAAAAATGGTAAAACCAGGTGTTCGCTTAGGTGACATTGGTGCCGCGATTCAAAAGTACGCAGAAAGCTTTAATTATTCGATTGTACGTGAATATTGTGGTCATGGTATCGGCGCTGAGTTCCACGAAGAACCTCAAGTAATGCACTACGGCAAACCAGGTACAGGCGAGGTGTTAAAAGCAGGAATGTGTTTAACAATTGAGCCAATGGTGAACGCAGGAAAACGCCAATGTAAGTTATTAAAAGATAACTGGACTGTCGTTACAAAAGACCGTTCATTGTCTGCTCAGTGGGAACACACACTGTTAGTGACTGAAAATGGTGTTGAAATTTTAACGCTCCGATCAGATGATACTATCGACAGGATCATCGAACACTAGGAGCCAGCCCCTGTGGCATTACCCAACAAAGTAAAAAAGTTGCTCAGCCAAGCTGAGCAACTTAGCGATTATCGCGACTGTTCTGGTTATTTTTATAAGTGGCTACAGAACGAATTTTCTAAACAACCCGTCAGCAACTTAATCAATGCCCGCGCTGAGTTTATTGACCGCTTATTGATTAAACTGTTTCACGACTTTGACCTTGCCCACGAAAGTGATTTAGCACTTATTGCTGTCGGTGGTTATGGGCGTGGCGAGCTACACCCCTACTCCGATATTGACTTTATGCTGCTGGTTAGTGAACAACCAAGTGACGCTGTATGCGAAAAAATTGGCCAGTTCGTGACGATGCTATGGGACCTCAATCTCGAAATTGGTCACAGTGTTCGCACTATTGAACAAGCACTGGAGCAAAAACGTGAAGACGTTACTTTTGCCACCAGCTTACTCGAAAGCCGTTTAATATTTGGCAATCACATTGAGTTTGAAAAACTCAAAATGCACTTAATCGACACGCCAATTTGGCGCTCTGATGAATTCTTTTTGGCAAAAGTACAAGAACAACAATTACGCCATAAAAAATGCCATGGAACCGCCTATAATCTTGAGCCTAATATTAAAGAAAACCCAGGTGGCTTGCGCGATTTACAAACCATTATTTGGGTCGCAAAAAAGCACTTTAGGGCTGAAACATTACAAGAACTCATTAATCATGGTTACCTCACTCATGAAGAATACCAAGAACTCTCAGAGTGTTTAGAAAACCTGTGGAATATCCGCTTTGCCTTGCACATCGCTGCGGGACGTTCTGAAAACCGTTTATTGTTTGATCACCAGCCTCATGCTGCCGAAATTTTAGGTTTTGGTAGCGACGGTAAAGCGTCGGTCGAGCGCATGATGAAACGTTTATTTCGCATTATGAGCCGTGTACGAGAGCTTAACCAAATGTTGCTGTCTTACTTTGAGCAAAGCATTTTGCCAGGTGCAGGCGAGTTACCCGTTGTAGAGCTTGACCGGAACTTTGAGCGTATTGGTCATCAGATTCGGGTTAAAAACCCTTCTGTATTTTTCCGTCGCGACCAACTCTTTGTGTTGTTTGAGCACATTGCCGACAACCCCGAAATTACGCATATTTACCCAAGCACGATTCGTACAATGCGCCAAGTACGTCGCCGTTTATTAGGTGATTTACAAGATTACGCTGCGTGTCGTGAAGCATTCTTACGGTTAATTAAACACCCTAATGGCATGGGCCGAGCATTCACGCTCATGCACAAACACGGCATTATTGCGGCTTACTTACCGCAGTGGCGAAATATATTCGGACAAATGCAATTTGACCTATTCCACGCCTACACTGTGGATGAGCACACGCATAAGCTTATTAATAATATTTACAAATATTTTGATAAGTCTCGAGTCAGTGAGTTTCCTCTGTGCAGTGAAATCGTCACCCGCATGGATAAACCTGAACTGTTATATTTAGCCGGTATTTTTCACGATATTGCCAAAGGACGTGGTGGCGATCACTCAGAGCTTGGCTCGGTCGATGCCTTAGCGTTTGCCAAACTGCACCGTTTTCCTGCATCAGATGGTAAACTTATTGCGTGGTTGGTTGGCAATCACTTACTTATGTCGGTCACCGCGCAACGCAAAGACATTAACGACCCTGATGTAATTAAAGACTTTGCCAGCAAGGTGAAAAATGAACGCCAGCTCGATTATTTATATTGTTTAACACTGGCTGATATCCGTGCTACAAATGATAACTTGTGGAATGATTGGAAAAACACCCTACTGCGAGAGCTTTATTTACACACCCAGCGCGCACTGCGCTTGGGGCTTGAAAATCCAATGGACCAACGAGATCAAATTCGAGACAAAAAGCGCCAAGCAAAACAGCGCTTGCTTAATCTTGGCTGTAACGAGGATCAGATTGATTTAATTTGGAGTCGCTTTAAAGCTAATTATTTTACCGCTTTTAGCGAGCAGCAGATTTCATGGCACACAGAGCACCTGTTAAACAGTACAGACTTAAGCCAACCCAGTGTCATGGTGTCTGACACAGCAATGCATGGTGGCACACAGGTATTTGCTTACAGCCCCTATTCTGGTGGCTTATTTGCACGCCTTGTGAGTGTTATAGGCTCTAAAAAAGCACAGATCCAACATGCGCAAGTGTTAACGACCAAAGACGGTTATGTGCTGTTTAGCTTTGTTATTTTAGAAGTGAATGGCGACCCTATTGCCAGTGGTCGTGCACAGTCGATTAAGCGTGCATTGGATCTCGCTATTAATGATCCTAAAAAGAAAATTCGCTTTAAAAAGAATCGTTCGCAGCGCTTTAAAGACTTTAATATTAAACCAAAAATTGTGCTTAGACCGCATGCACGAAAAGACCGCAGTCTAATTGAAATTCAAGCAGTGGATATTCCGGGCTTACTCACCAAAATAGCCGAAGTATTCCAAGCACATTTACTGCATATTCATGCTGCACGGATCACCACAGTGGGCGAACGCGCAGAAGATTTCTTCGTGGTATCGAATAATGAATACCAAGCATTAACAGACGAAGAACAAGCAAAAATTCATCAAGCATTGCGTAAAAAACTCAACGCAGAAACCGAATAAGAGGATCTTATGTCAGATTTAAAAACCATGATCGAAAACGCCTGGGAAAACCGCGATAGTATCAGCCCAAGCACAGTATCAAGCGAAGTAAAACAGGCCATTATTGATGCGCTTGAACTGCTTGATAGCGGCGCGGCTCGTGTTGCTGAAAAAATCAGTGGTGAGTGGGTTGTTCATCAATGGTTGAAAAAAGCAGTACTGCTGTCATTCCGTATTCGTGATAACCAACCAATGAACGATGGTGTTAATCAATTCTACGATAAAGTACCACTAAAATTTAGCGACTATACGCCAGAGCAATTCCAACAAGGCGGCATGCGCGTAGTCCCTAACGCTGTGGCGCGCAAAGGCAGCTTTGTTGGTAAAAACGTGGTGCTTATGCCTTCTTACGTCAACATTGGTGCTTACGTTGACGAGGGCACCATGGTCGATACTTGGGCAACCGTTGGCTCGTGCGCACAAATTGGTAAAAACGTTCATTTATCAGGGGGCGTAGGCATTGGTGGTGTACTTGAGCCACTTCAAGCAAACCCAACCATTATCGAAGACAACTGCTTTATTGGCGCACGCTCTGAAATTGTTGAAGGCGTTGTTGTTGAAGAAGGCGCCGTTATTTCAATGGGTGTATACATCAGCCAAAGTACGCGCATTTATGACCGTGAAACCGGCGAGGTTCACTACGGCCGTGTACCAGCGGGTGCCGTTGTTGTACCGGGTTCACTGCCTTCTAAAGATGGTTCGCACAGCCTATACGCTGCCATCATCGTAAAAAAAGTAGATCAACAAACGCGCGAAAAAGTAGGCATTAATGCACTACTTCGCTCGATTGATGAGTAATCAGTGATTTTACACAGTCTGTTATGACTAAAAAGCGCTTTCCTTAATGAGGAATAGCGCTTTTTTTATACCTGTTAATTTTCATCAACTTTATTAAATTGTTACATCATATTTCAAAAACACACTTTATCGCGTATATACAGCAACCCAGCGTCTACTTTGACATACATTCCATTAAACTTACTGGCACTTTTTTTACGTCGCATTACAATGCACACAAATTGATTTTGGAACACACACAATGAATTTGACGCGCAGTTCACTGAAGAACCCAGCGAGTGTTATTGTCATCTTAGTACTGATTATGTTGTTTGGCATGTTGAGTATTTTCAAGCTGCCAATTCAACTTACACCCGATATTGAACAACCGCAAATCACTATTTTTTCAGGTTGGCGCCAAGCCGCACCAGAAGAAATAGAATCCGTGATTATTGAGCCGCTCGAAAACGCAGTAAAAAACACGCCAGGCGCTTTAGAGGTGAATACCAATATCAACCGAGGTAATGGCTCTATCACCCTTACTTTTGCAGTCGGGCAAAATATGCAGCAAGCCATGCTCGATGTACTCACAAGTCTAAACCAAGCACCGCCACTGCCCTTAGATGCATTCGACCCTGTGGTATTTGCAGGCGGCAATAATGGCGAAGCCGCTGCCACTTTATTAGTGACTCCGACGCACTACAACGCCGATAGCTTAGATCTTGATATGGCACAGTTTCAAAAACAAATCGACGAATTTGTTGAGCCACGTTTAGCCCGTATTCCCGGTGTTGCCCGCGTTGATTTAGCCAGTGAACGACCAAAAGAGTTGCGCATCACCTTTGATCCTCACAAAGCCGCTGCCCTTGGCGTAAGCCTTGACCAAATAAGTAACGTATTAGCCAGTTCACGCGATACCTCAGGAGGCCTTGCTAATGTCGGACGCCGTCAATATACCGTGCGCTTTACGGGTCAGTATGATTTGTCGAGCATGGCACAAATGCGCGTTGGTTATTCTGGCGACAGACCAATTTACCTTGGCGATATTGCACGCGTAGAACGCACTTTTTCTGACCGTTTAGGCATGAGTGGCCGAAATGGTAAACCGGCGTATTACATTCGAATTTCGCGCGCCAACGAAGCCAATACTGTCGCACTTCTTGATGACATAAATTTAGCGATTAAAGAGCTAAACGAAGGTCCTCTTGCTGAAAATGGCTTATCGATTGAGTTAAGCTTTGATGCCTCAGTGCATATTCGTAACGCCTTATCATTAGTGAAAAGTAACTTAGGATTAGGTGTACTTTTATCATGCTTGATCTTATGGTTGTTTTTCCGCGGGTTAAAAGCCACGTTTGTGATTGCCGCTACAATCCCGGTGTCGTTGATGGTGGCGTTTTTAGCCCTTAATATTTTTGAACGCAGCTTAAATGTTATTTCCCTTGCCGGCCTAGCCTTTGCTGTCGGCTTAGTTTTAGATGCTGCTATCATAGTCCAAGAAAATATAGCCCGACTCAGAAGCGAAGGCTTTGATACTAAAAAAGCGGCATTAAAAGGAGCTGCGCAAGTCACCGGTGCCTTATTTGCGTCAACCACCACCAGCGTTGCTATTTTTCTCCCTATTCTCTTTATGGCAGGCATTGAAGGTCAGCTGTTTTCAGACCTTGCACTCACCCTCTCTATTGCGGTCATTGCCTCAATGGTCTGTGCCATTACACTCATTCCATTAGCGAACCATGTTTGGCCAGACACTGAACTAAAACCCGATCCTTATCGTGCTTATTGGCAAAAACTAACTAACTTCATCATGGCACTCACTAACACCCGCACTAAGCAACTGCTCTGGATTGCCTCGTTATTAGGCGGCTCATTAATTGCCACCATGACTATGCTGCCAAAAACTGACTTTATGCCCAGAGCGCCAACTGATGGCTTTTTCTTTAACTTGAATACCCCACCGGGTGGCAATGTGCAATTTATGGAAGAAGAGTTATTAATGCGTATCAAAAAACGCTTAATGCCTTACTACACAGGCGAGAAAGAGCCAGGAATAAAAGACTTTAACTTTTATGCATTTGGTTCCAACGCTGGCGGATTTATTTATTCGGCTGATCCACAACGCGTTGAAGAATTGATGAAAGTTGCTCGAGAAGAAATTTTCATCGACTTACCCGACACGCAGGTATTCTTCTTTCGAGGTTCTATGATCCAAGTCGCGAATGGGGGAGATGGCCGAGATATCAATATTGATCTAACCGGTCCGAACATGGATGACCTGATTTCAGGTGCTAATGTCGCCTTGCAAGCAGTCACAGAAGCAATGCCAAATGCCACAGCAAGACCACAACCGCGTTTAGATATGGCCGAACCAGAGCTCAGGCTTACACCTAACGACCGCCGTATTACTCAAGCAGGGCTAACTCGCCGTGATGTTTCACAAGCGGTACAGGCTTATACAGGCGGCTTATTTGTTAACGAATACTTTGACGGCAACGAGCGCATGAATGTAATTTTGCGAGGCACTCCATGGCAAACCCCTGAAGAACTAAAAGCCTTGCCCATTGTTACACCGCTCTCTGGCATTCAAACTCTGGGCGAGCTTGCCCAAATAAAACGCACTGTTGGCCCTACACAATTACGCCGTGTTAACGGACGTCGCACAGTGAGTATTGTCGTCACACCACCTGCCGATATGAGTTTGCAACAAGCACAAGCTATTTTAGCCGAACACGTTATGCCAAAAGTACGTGCCAGCTTACCCGAAAGTGCTGGCGCGATTTTGGCTGGCAACGCACAAAAAATGAATTCAGCTATGCAAGAGATGACTCTCAACTTTTTACTAGCCTTGTTTATTTTATTCCTGCTGATGACAGCATTATTTAAATCTGCAAAAGACAGTGTCTTGGTACTGTTAGTTATGCCACTGGCGATAGCTGGCGGGGTACTGGCCTTGTTTGTGCTGAATTTATTCACTTTCCAATCACTCGATTTATTGACCATGATTGGCTTTATCATTTTGCTGGGATTAGTGGTCAATAATGCAATTTTATTGGTCGACCAAACGCGTGTTGCGATGTCTGCAGGGCTTAGCCGAGAGGCTGCAGTTCGCCAAGCAGTGCTACTTAGAGCACGCCCCGTTTATTTAAGTACCTTAACGAGTTTATTTGGCATGTTACCGCTGATGTTAATGCCAGGTGTTGGCTCAGAGATTTATCGCGGTCTTGCGACTGTCATTGTAGGCGGCATGGCTATTAGCGCGCTATTTACGCTTATTTTAATGCCGAGTTTATTGCAGCTTGGCAGGCAATTACCACCAATAAACAATAATCAACAACCCGAAAAAACGCCTTTAAGCTTGGTATCGAATCAATGAGTGATAAAACGATGATAAAAAATATACGTATTGTAACCGCGGTATTATGTGCCTTCGCCTTTCATGCTTTCGCGGTCGTTCCTGTCACGGTCGATACAGTGAGTAAAGCACAGCTAACCAGTGAAATTGAAGTAAGTGGCACTTTATACGGCAAAGACGATGTCACGCTTACCGCAGGAATTAGTGGACGTTTACTCTATGTGGTAGAGCCCGGCACTTTAGTCAACCAAGGTGATACGCTAGTGCGCATGGACACTTTACCACTGGAACTTGAAAAAGCCCGTCAGCAAGAAATGCTTAACCGTGCAAAAATAAACCTGCGTTTATACGAGCAAGAGTTAGCCCGTTTACAAAAACTCGCAAAAGCGAGCAGTGCAGCGGCAAGCCAAGTTGATGGAATGCAAAATAAACACGACCTCGCTTTGTCTGATATTGCCCTTGCTGAGGTAGAGTTAAAGGTGATCGACGATAAACTATCCCGTGCGACCATCAGCGCCCCCTTTTCAGGTGTTATCAGCGAGCGCTATAAACGTGCTGGACGTGAAATAAACCGCGCCGATGAATTAGTCACCTTACTCGATATCACTCATTTAGAAGTGCGTTTATATGTCCCTGTTAAATACCTCAAGTTTTTACATAAAGACATTGCACTGCCGGTCAAAGCAGGCGATTTATCAGCACCTGAAACAACAACCGCTAAAATTACAGCAGTGATCCCATCCACAGACCCGCGTTCACAAACGGTCGAAGTACGTGCCGCATTGCACGTATCTCAAGAGCAAGTATGGGCGATAGGTCAACTTGTCGATGTTACTGTTCCATTAACAAGTAAAGGCGATGTGTTATTAGTGAACCGAGATGCCCTTATTTTGCGTAAAAATGGCACGCATATCGTAAAGATTGATAACGCCAGTACAGCAGCACAAATTCCCGTTATCGTTGGCAGTGGCAAGGGTCAGCTTGTTGAGGTAAGCCCCCTCACTCCTGCGTCTCTTAGTGCGGGCGATAAAGTGGCAATAAGGGGGGCTGAACAATTGCAAACGGGCCAAAAGGTTGATGTACAAATAAAGCCCGAATGAAAAATGAGTAAAGTATAAAGCCAGTGTCACTGGCTTTATACTCCTAGGCTTTTAACTGACTTTAAATTGCTTCACAATTTGGTCTAGCTCAAGCGCTGTTTGCGCTAAGCCATCAGCAATCGCTGCTGCGCGCTCTGCACCATCCATCGTTTCATGTGCTTTTTCGTTAACATGTTGAACACTTTCACTTATTTGCATACTCACGACATTTTGCTCTTCAGACGCACTGGCAATTTGTACATTCATATCTTTAATTGTGCCCACCGATTGTGAAATTTGCTCGAGGACTTCACCGGTTTGCTCAGTTTTCTCTGCGGTTTGCTCCACATTTTGCATATTCATTTTCATCGAATCGACTGAGCGCTTCGCTTCATTTTGTAAATTAGAAATCATCACTTGAATTTCTTCAGTACTTTGTTGTGTCCGACTTGCTAAAGAGCGCACTTCATCTGCAACTACTGCAAAACCGCGTCCTTGCTCTCCAGCTCTGGCAGCTTCGATGGCCGCATTTAATGCTAATAAGTTAGTTTGGTCAGCAATACCTCTTATCACATCTAAAATGGAGCCCACTGACTCAGTTTCTGCTTCTAAGTTTTCAATCGTTTTGCTCACGTTCATCATGGTCTCAACCAACTCGCCCATTGCGAGATGCGTTTGTGAAACTACTTGCGTGCCCGTCAGTACTTCATTATCGGCTTTTGTTGCTGCATCAGCAGCCATTTGTGCACTTTGCGTAATCTCATTAATGGTTGCTGACATTTCATGCATTGCAGTGGCTGTTTGTGTTAATTGGTCAGATTGATGCTCTGCACCTGTTTTAGAACTCGCCGTTATCGTTGTTAAATCTTGTGATGTGCGCGAAACTTGCGTGGTAGATTCACTGATCTGAGTCAGCATTTCGTTAAGCTTTGACACCATTTCGCGCATCGCTAAGTAAATTCCTGTTTCATTTCCATGCTGACTAAAACGATAGGTTAAGTCTCCTTCAGCTATCGATTGCACAATGGTCGCTATTTCGCTCGGCTCCCCGCCAATAGGCGCTTTTATTAAACGCGAGATAAAGATACTTAAGAAAATGCCCACAGTAATAATTATGATGGCAAAGACTAAAATGGTGGTAATCGCATTTTCACTGCTGGCTTGTATCATGGGACCAATTTCATCTTGGCGGTTTTGGCTGGCGAGTTTAATACGTTCAATTTCCTCAGCTATTTGCGGGCCTACTTTATCAAGTGTCCCGCTAATTATATTATTACGCTCTGTAATCAAGGACTTTACTAGCTCAAGCCCTGTAATATAGTCATTCGTTCTGGTTTTGAAATCAGACAATAATGTCTGCTCTTTTGTATCAAAAAGGCCCGCTGACAATTGCTGAGTTTTAGCTTGAACGCTCTTAAATTCTTTCATTGTTCTGTCAAAATCAGCCAGCGAGTTGCTGACTAAAAACTTTGCAGCATACAATCGCCCAAGTAATAACGACTCTTGCAATTGTGCACTTAAAAATAATGCTGCGCTGTTTTCTTTGTTTTTACTCAGCAGCATAATTTCTGTTAAGGCCTCACGCATAAACGGCCCGTTTCCATCGAGCTTATTTTCGACTACATCATTGCGTTTTTCTACTAACTTAACGATGTCTTCAAAAGCATTCTTATAATTACTTGCTCCTTTTTCTATCGCTGTCATTGCTTTTACTTTCTCGGCATCAGTAAACTGTTTTTTGCTCTGAGTGATTAATTCACTGAGTAAATTATGACGCTCGTTAAAATCGGAAATGGCTTGAGGTTCTTGATCTTTCAAATATTTGAGTGCATTTAAGCGTAAAGTTAATACGTTTGATTGGACTCGTCCCGTGATATTGCTATCGCGTGCATTTACGCGATAATCAACAAAATTATCATAGCCTGAGTTAAGGGCTAACAAGGCAACTATACTGACTACCCCTAGCAGGACAATCATTGCGCCAAATGCAAGATACAGCTGTGTATTTAACCTGAACTTCGTAAACATAATGTTCTCTCTGTTTAATTGCAGTACCCTATGCGTGATGGCTTCCTTACTAAAAATCTCATTAAGTATAGGAAACAACAGTGAGAATGATATGTTATGAGGGGAAATAGGGGGGAATTTAAGAAATATCTGATATGTAAGTAAAAATCGCCCTAATTATTCCAGTTTTATAAACAATTAAACCCCTCTAAGGAAATCTGTTTAGTTTGCTCATCGACATTACTTTTTTGATAGATCTGTAAACTATCTTGATGAACTTTAAAACTAAATTCACCTGCCCACGGTAATGAAGCAACCGGGATTTGGCGATAAAAACCATAACTGTCATAGCAAATATATGAAATATGATGGTAAACATCAGTAAAAACGCCATAGTCAGCTGTAAATACACTAATATGCTGTTGCTGCTTAAAATACTTTGCCTGTGTCCCTGCAACAAGGTACCAAAAACACAGACTCACCATAACCACAAGTTGAAGCCCTGCGACAATGAATAATAAAAGATGTCGTCTAGCGGTTGGTTGAGTCTCTAGCGCTGCTCTGCCTGTGTCACACCTGTTATTTTTGAGTAATAAATAAATGCCCGTTATGACCATAAACAGCTTAATAATGAGTAACGCAACGCCTATTTGATACATCATTTTTGGGCTATGCCATTGAATGCCAAATACAGGAGGTACAAAAAGGCTGTCGATAAGCGGCAATAAAATAAGTAATGAGGCTATGATTAGGCTTTTATTCTTCATTGTTTTCTACCGTGTTGTTTCATAACGCAAATACACTATATAGGCTTTTTCTTTTTAACAAAAATAAAAAGGCGCGACCTTGGGTCACGCCTTCTGGGCAGAACTTATTGCGTTTTATAATGCAGCAAAGACATCGTCAGTTTTTGCAGCACAAATAAAATCGTTTTTATGTAAGCCTTTAATTGAGTGGCTCCACCACGTAACAGTGACTTTGCCCCACTCTGTAAGTAAACCTGGGTGATGGCCTTCTTCTTCAGCCATATCACCTACTTTATTTGTAAATTCAAGTGCTTGTTTAAAGTTTTTAAACTTATACACACGCTCTAATTGCATAATGCCGTCGCGCACTTCTGGTACCCAATCAGGGATCATTTTAATTAATTCTGCTAACTCAGCATCAGATACTTTCGGCGCATCAGCACGACACGCTTCACACTTTTGTGTGCTTAATGAAGACATTATAAATCCTTAACTTGCTAATTTTTCTTTAGGTGGAAACTTTGGCTCATGAAGCCCTAATTCTTTTGCTTTACTTACCAATGACATGATATCCATTTGTGAGATATCAAATAAGTCATTAATCGAATTAATGGTGTAGTACACAGGCTGCATTATATCAATACGGTACGGTGTGCGAAGCACATCCAGTACATTCATTGCATTGATTTCTGGTTTATCAGAGTACACGTATTGCGTTTCACCTGGGCTTGATAAAATACCGCCACCATAAATACGCAAGCCTTGGTCTGTTTGCATTAAACCAAACTCAACAGTAAACCAATATAAACGTGCCAGATACACGCGATCTTTTTTCTCTGCTGCATACCCTAATTGACCGTATTTATGCGTAAACTCAGCAAATGCAGGGTTTGTTAACATTGCACAGTGACCAAAAATTTCGTGGAAAATATCTGGCTCTTGTAAGTAGTCAAACTCTTCACGGGTGCGAATAAACGTGGCCACGGGGAATTGCTTATTAGCTAACAAACGGAAAAACTCGTCAAAATCAATTAACGCAGGCACAGGCGCAACTTGCCAGCCAGTGGTTTTTTCCAGTACTTCGTTTAATTCACTTAATTGGGGAATACGATCTGAAGGAAGGTTTATTTTTTTTAAACCCTCAAGGTATTCATTGCAGGCTTTGCCTTCAATGCAAGCGAGTTGGCGAGCAACCAGCTCAGACCATATTTTGTTTTCGTCTTCGCTCCAATGGATCACCCCATTTTCATCGGGTTGCTTGGAGGTGTAATTACTTGCTTTAGCCATAATAACCTTCTTCGTTAAATCTTGATCAGCACGATAAGAATCACTTTAACTTGTTAAGTCGATACTATGTAAAAGTAAGCGAGATTTTAATAGTTTTGGGTGTTTCTACTGTTTGCAGAAACACCCCCACTGTAAATAAAAAATTACACCTAAAGATCTAAATATTTACACACCCCGTTAAATAAGGGCTAAAACACCACTTTGGTGTAAACTTAAATTCACACCTTACCCAATAGATGTAAATGCAGTTTTAAGATCGTTAATTATATCGTTAACATCCTCTAAACCGACTGATAAGCGAATTAATCCATCACTAATACCAGCCGCAGCCCGTTCTTCTGGTGTATAGGGAGAGTGAGTCATAGACGCGGGATGCTGAATGAGGGTTTCAGCATCACCTAAACTCACTGCTAACGTACAAAGCTGGGTATTATTAATGAAGGTTTCACCTTGTTCTAAGGTGCCTTTAATTTCGAACGCGATCACACCACCCGCTGCTTTCATTTGTGTACCAATAAACTTATGACCTTGATGTGATTTAAGGCCAGGATAATAAACCTTGCTCACCAACGGGTGCTGCTCTAAAAACTCAGCAACCACTTGGGCACTCGCACAATGGCGCTCCATTCGTACTGCAAGCGTTTTTAACCCTCTGTTTATTAACCAGGCATCATGTGGACTAATCGTTGCGCCAATATCTTTAAGCACGGTCATTTTTATTAAATTAATGTGCTCATTAGAACCACACACAATCCCAGCAACCACATCGCCATGTCCGTTCAAGTATTTAGTCGCACTGTGAATAACAATATCGATGCCATATGAAGTGGGTTGCTGAAGTAAAGGCGTTAAAAAAGTATTATCAATAACACTGAGTAACTTATGTTGCTTCGCGACTTCTGCAATTAAGCTTAAATCAAGCACCGTCATGGTTGGATTTATCGGCGTCTCAGCAAAAATCATTTTACTGTTTGGTTTAACAGCAGCACGTAACGCGGCTTCATCGCTCATATCAACAAAACTGACTTCTATACCGAAGCGAGGCAGCATGTGAGCAAAAAAAGCAAAAGTACAACCGTAGAGTGCACTTGATGCCACAAGGTGGTCACCATGCTGTAAAAAGCTTAATACTGAGGCTGATACTGCGCCCATTCCCGTTGCTGTTGCTGCAGCCGCTTCACAATTTTCAAGTTGTGCAACTTTTTGCTCTAACTCTTGCGTGGTTGGGTTACCTAAGCGAGTGTAAATAAACCCCTGCTCTTCACCAGCAAAACGTGCAGCTCCTTGTGCTGCACTCGTGAACGCAAATGTTGAGGTTTGATAAAGTGGCGCACTCAGTGCGCCGTGAGGATCATTTGGCTTTTCTGGACCATGGATACATTGTGTATGTAAGTGATGCTTAGTCATTGTCTGTTCTCGTTTTTATTATCAGTACTTCATACTCATAAATAAAACGCACATACAGCCTAACCACAAGCATGCCGGATGCTCAGATGGCTAAATATCACTCAACCGTTTTTATTAACTGTACACAAATGTTGTCATTGAGTCTTTTCGGTGTCTTTATCGCTGCTGCGCGAGGCTATTTTTCGCGCAATACTATTAGCCGTTTCTTTTAATAGGCTACGTTTGTGCTCTAAACGTGGCAATGGCCTACTTAACTCCATGGCTTTATAGCCAATGCGAGCAGTAAAAATACCGGCGCTAAGCCCTTGCGCGGCACGGCCCGACAATTTACCCAACAGCTCTGCACTGAGTGCCGTTGCAGCCAGATCGGACACCAGTTCAGCACTGCCTACAAAAAGCACTTGTTTGATCAACAAGCGATACAATTTTATGCGACTTGCATAACCAAAACCAATGCCATAAATACGACCAATTTGCTCAATTAATTTAGTGCCACGCCAAAGTACCGCCATCATATCAACCAGTGCAAGTGGGCTTAATGCCACCAATAAGCCCGATTCTGTGGCAAACCGATTAATCAGTTTCTTTGCTTGCTGATCTTGGCTGACTAATAAGCTGTCTGCATATAACGTCATGATTTCTTTGTCGGTATGATGACTGGCTATTTGTGTTTTAAAGTCATCAAAGCCTGTGAGTGCTTGATGTTTATTGAGTTTCTCAAGCCAAGGCAGCGCTTCACCTACTTGCTCACTATTAAGTAATCGATCAGCCTCTGTACGATGTAGCTGATTGCGCTTTAAGCTACGCAGCATGCGATACTCACGCCAAATAACACGGCTAATCAAGAGCACGCCACTTAGTACCGCTGTTAAATACACTGAACCGACAATAATCGATTGCTGAAACGCCACATACAGCGACATACCAAATTCAAGCAAGACCAAGACTAAAAAGCTCACAACAAAAAGGCTTTTTAATGTTTGCCATTTTGACTTTCTGTATACCGGTGCCAGTTCTATGTCGTCAGTTAATTCGTCATCGTTTTCAATAAACTCTGCATTTTCAATTACCTTTGCAGCTGTAAGCTCCTCAGTCGGTGCTTCATTTGCTGCAGAGCTCGCAATACGGCGCCCAGCTTGAAAATCAACCTCGTTCGGCTGTTTACTCATGTTAGTTTATCTCCTATCAGATACTGCATGACATGATCTAAACGAATATGCTTTAACCGTTTATCAGGGCATGGTAATGGCGAAAACGACAAAAACTCAAAGCCTTGTGCTGGCCACTCGTGTTTATTCAATAGTCGTGAAGGTGGCTGGGGGGGTAAATAAGTGACCCACTCATGCTCGCCCAATGGTTTACCGTAAATACAGGCTAATTGCTGGCCTTTTTCTACAACTTGGCGCGGCTCTGTCGCACAAATTGACGACATAGCCATGGTTTCAATTTGTACGCCTTCAAACTTTAAATGGTTGCTTTGATCATGCACGATTGAATCAAGCAATAATGCTAAATCTTTATGATACTGCGCGCTAATATGGTCTGATTTATTTGCAGCAAACAACAGCTTGTCGATGTTAGGTTTAAACAAACGTTTAAAGAAACTGGCTTCACCGTAATTAAAATGTGCAAGCAATTGGTTTATTACACGACTTTGCTCATGTAACGTTTCGGCCCCTTCGTTCAATGCACTCAAGACATCCACCAGCACAATTTGTCGGTCAAAATGGCGAAAATGTTGCTCATAAAATGGCTTCACAACTTCTTTTACGTAGGCCTTATAGCGCTTTTTAAGGTGCGCTAAATTTGACCCTTCAGCAATTTCCTCTGGTACGTTTGCGACCGGGAAAAACTGCAGTAAGGGGGCACCTTTAAGTTCACCCGGCATCAACATACGCCCGGGTTGTAACATGGCAAGTTTGGTATCTTGCTTTAGACTGATGAGTAACTGCTGATACAGTGCTGCCACCTCAGCAAGTAAACTTTCATCAACACTGGACGATAAATCGAGCTCTGCAAGTGCAGATAAAAATGGCTGAGCTTTTTCATTGCGCGCCGTTTGCATAAGCAATGAATATTGTAACTCACACCAATCAGCAAATGACTGCTCAAGCATTGGCAAGTCGAGTAACCATTCACCTGGGTAATCAATGATGTCTAAATACAAAGTGGATTGCGGTGCAAAATGACCACGAAGCCCGGCATTACTTTGATACTTGATTGCCAGTCGCAGTGTGTTGATACGCTCAGTTGATGCCGGCCATGCCGGTTCACCTTCCAGGGGCAATAATGACGACAAAGCCTGATTATATTCAAACGTTGGAATGGTGAGAGCTTGCTGAGGTACCACTTTGGTTGCAATATGGCGTTTTTCACGCATTACATTAAAAAATGGTAGGTTTTTATCATCAGCTTGACTGGTTAAATGCTTAACAAGTGCGGTTATAAACGCCGTTTTACCACTGCCACTTAATCCTGTTACAGCAAGTTTCACGTGTTGATCTAAACCACGATGCAGCGCTTTTTCGGCTTTGTTTTTTAATTTATTAAAGGTGTTCTTTGCAAATGATTGGCTCATACAGTGTCTAGCACCCTATTTGCGCTTGGTTTCACATTGCAAACAAGGTGCTTTAAAATCCTTTAAAGTTTGTTAATTTCACGGCTAACCGTAAATTCAGTTGAGGTGACATAGCGTTCCATCTCTTGTAAACGACCATCAACTCGCGCAAGACGCTCTTTTAAATCTTGCAGTGCACGGCGAGGTGGTTCCCCTTTTTGCCATACTTTAAATTTCACTTCAAGCGGGTCTTGGTGAATACTGTCGCCAGTTTTCATTGTTTTCTCTGATGGTTTCTTATCTAAAATAAACCACGCAGCAATGTAAGCAACAACAATAAATGGCCCACCCGATAACAACACTGCGGTGACGACAAGAATGCGTACGAGCCAAAGCTCCATATTAAAGTAGTCGCTGATACCCGCGCACACACCGGCTATTTTACCGCGCTCTGCGTCTCTGAATAATTCGCGTTTGGTACTCATA
The DNA here is from genome assembly GCF_013423925.1 of Pseudoalteromonas sp. JSTW. Taxonomy (NCBI): domain Bacteria; kingdom Pseudomonadati; phylum Pseudomonadota; class Gammaproteobacteria; order Alteromonadales; family Pseudoalteromonadaceae; genus Pseudoalteromonas; species Pseudoalteromonas sp. JSTW. Next base: position 1,142,317 of record NZ_CP058972.1, on the reverse strand, counting down.
CTTTACGTCTCCACTGTGGAGCCTCTTGATCAAGTAAGGCTTCTAATGTTTCAACTCGCTCTGCCATTTTGTCTGCTTTTTGTGCAAGCTCTAACAGCTGGCGATGTTCGTGTTCACTTAAACCTTGACTCACTTGCTTTTTACTACGGTAGTGTAAAATAAGCCAAAGTGGGGCAACAACCACCATAAATACAATAATGGGTGCCATCAAAACTTCTGCGTCGAACATGATTCTCTCCTGTCAATCCGTTATGTGTTTAAGCATTGGGGGACTTGCCCCCATTTTTTATTTTTTATCTGCCAGTTTTTTCTTAAGCTCAGCAAGCTCATCATCAATCTTTTCGTCTTGCTGTAGACCCGCAATTTCGTCAGCTAATGATTTTTTACCAAGATCATAAGACTCTATTTGAGATTCTAGACCATCGATCTTGTTTTCGTAACGTTCGAAGCGGTTTAGCGCATCTTCCACTTTTGAGCTATCAAGCGCTTTTTTCACTTCTAAACGTGACTCAGCTGAACGTTGACGTAAGATAATCGCTTTTTGACGTGATTTAGCATCAGCCAGCTTCTCTTGTAACGTACTTACTTCTTGCTGAAGCTTTGCAATATGAGATTCAACATGCTCAAGCTCAGACTCAACGGCAGCCACAGCATCCGCAGACTTTTGCTTTTCAATCAGTGCTGCACGCGCTAAGTCATCACGGTCTTTGCTTAGTGCTAACTCCGCTTTTTCTTGCCAATCAGCAACCTGTACTTTTAATGTATCAACGCGACGTACTAATTCTTTTTTCTCAGCAAGTGTTTTTGCTGACGTAGAGCGTACTTCTACTAATGTATCTTCCATCTCTTGGATGATCAGACGAACCATTTTTTCTGGGTCTTCTGCTTTATCTAAGATGGCATTGATATTAGAATTAACGATGTCTGCAAAACGTGAAAAAATTCCCATAACATTTACCTCTTTGGTGTTTTAACTTAATCAGTTGGTATATCTAGTATCAATATGCTTGCCAACTTTTATAAAGCTAGAATAACTTAATATATTCAAACAGTTAAACTAAATTTATAAATTTCTTTAGTTCTCTCAGATAATGAAATACACTAGATCTTAGTAAAAATGACTAAGAGTTAGGGAATATGAGCCAATTTCGCCAACAGGATAATTTACTCGGCCAATCTGACAGCTTTTTAAGCGTGCTGGATCAAGTATCACAGCTGGCTAGTTTAGATAAACCAGTGCTTATTATTGGTGAACGCGGTACAGGTAAAGAACTGATTGCAGCGCGTTTACATTTTTTATCGAAACGCTGGGAACAGAACTATATCAAGCTCAACTGTGCGGCGCTTAACGAGAACCTACTCGAAAGTGAATTATTTGGCCATGAAAGCGGGGCTTTTACCGGAGCAAGTAAACGCCATGAAGGTCGCTTTGAACGCGCCAACAGTGGCACGCTGTTTTTAGATGAATTAGCCAACACCTCAGCGATGGTGCAAGAAAAACTGTTACGCGTTATTGAATATGGTGAGTTTGAGCGTGTCGGCGGTAAGCAAACCGTTAAAGTAGATACTCGCCTTGTGTGCGCAACAAATGAAGACCTACCAAGTCTTGCAGAGCAAGGTGAGTTTAGAAGCGACCTACTTGATCGTCTCGCTTTTGATGTTATTACCCTGCCCCCGCTTCGTGAACGCCAAGAAGATATTATGTTACTTGCAGAACAGTTTGCGATTAATATGGCGCGTGATCTTGAGTGGGAGCTATTTAGTGGCTTTACTCGCAGCGCTACCGAAACACTGCAGTCATACGACTGGCCGGGTAATATTCGTGAATTAAAAAATGTTGTTGAACGAAGTTTGTATCGTCACGGCAATGAACATATTCCCGTTCACCAGATTATTTTAGACCCATTTGCCAGCAAATTCAGACCTAAGCAACGTATTAAAGGCAGTAGTAACAGTGCACCAATTGCACATATAGAACATGCGGTTACACCCCCTTCACAGGCGCAAGAGTCAGTATCACTAAGCAAACCTGAAATTCAGTTTCCTTGTAACTTGAAACAACTTTCCAATGACTTTGAAATTGATGTCATAAAAAAAGCATTGGAACACAGTCAATTTAATCAAAAGAAAACTGCAGAACAGCTCGAATTAACGTATCATCAATTACGTGGCTATTTGAAAAAATACAATTTATTAGACCAGCAGCAATAGTTAGAGGCTAATCAGGTGTATAAACCGTTACTTGCTTTGTCTTTGGTATGCTTAGTAGGCTGCCTAGATAGCGAAGAAAAAACCACTGAACAAAAAAATCAGGGCTTAGTGTATTGCGCTGAGGCTAACCCGGTGTCGTTTAATCCACAAGTAACGACCACGGGCTCAACCATTGATATTATTGCTAATCAGCTTTATGACCGCCTATTGAGTATCGACCCTGTGTCTGCTGAATTTCAGGCGGAACTTGCCACCGATTGGAAAATCAGTCCAGACGGCAAGTCCATCACTTTTACTTTACGAAAAGGGGTGAAGTTTCATACTACCAAGTACTTTACACCGAGCCGTGATTTTAATGCCGATGACGTCATTTTTACCTTTAGTCGCTTATTTGATGTATACAATCCCTATCATTTTGTGGGTGATGCCAATTACCCGTATTTTCAAAGTGTCGGTATTGATCAATTAATTCGCCGCATTGTGCGTGTTTCTGACTACCAGGTGCGCTTTGAACTTTATAATGCAGAAAGCAGCTTTTTAGCGAATCTTGCAACTGATTTTGCCGTGGTGCTATCAAAAGAATACGCCATGCAATTAAAAGAGCGAAAGCAAGAAAACCTCTTTGACCAGTACCCCGTTGGCACGGGCCCTTATGTGTACAGAGAATACCGTCGCGATCGCTTAATTCGCTATTACCGTAATCCTGATTATTGGAAACACCCTGTGGTGCTTGAGCAATTGGTTTACGACATAACGCCAAATGGCACCACCCGAGTTGCCAAAATGCTGACCAAAGAATGCGATGTAACCGCTCACCCTAGCAGCGCACAATTAAGTATTTTAGCTGAACGAGACGATATTAACGTTCAAAAAGAGCAAAACCTTAATATTGGTTATTGGGCATTTAATACTGAGCGTCCACCGTTTGATGATATTCGTGTGCGCCAAGCACTGGCCAGCGCGATTGATGTCGACAAAATCATGCAAGCAGTTTACTACGGTAATGGTATTAAGGCACAATCGTTACTGCCCCCTGCCTCTTGGGCTTTTGAAGCACAAAAAGCGATGCCTGAATTCAATCCTGAACTTGCGAAAACACTGCTTGCAGAGGCCGGCTATAAAAATGGCTTTGATATGAATATCTGGGCCATGCCAGTCAGCCGAATTTATAACCCAAATGCCCGTAAAATGGCGGAGCTGATGCAAAGTGATCTGCGCAAAATCGGGGTTAACGTGAGTATTGTGGAATACGAATGGAATACCTTTTTACAACGCGTTGGTGAACACCGCCACGATAGCGTGTTACTCGGCTGGGCAGCCGATACGCCCGACCCCGACAACTTTATGAGCCCATTGCTAAGTTGCACAGCAACTTTTAGTGGTAAAAATCCGGCAAACTGGTGTAACCCTGAATTTGATTTATTACTCACTCAAGCGCTCGACACCACCGATTTAGAAAAACGGAAGCAATTTTACAATCAAGCTCAGCGCATTATTGTACAAGAGTTGCCGATTCTGCCAATTGCCCACGGCATGCGTTTTCAAGCATCTAGCAGCGATGTGAAAGGGATAAGTTTAAGCCCGTTTGGCGGTATTTCACTGGCTAACGCGAGGAAAGAATAATGATACTTGATTATATTCTTCGCCGCTTAGCGCTGTTAATGTTTATGATGCTGACATTAAGTATTTTTACTTTTTCGTTAAGCTATTTATTCCCCGGTGATGCCTTAACCAATTTAAGTGGTATTACTAACAGCACTTTTTCGCAAACCAGCGTGCTTGAAGAAAAGTTCCACTTTACTGAAAATTATGCCGTTCAATACTTCGCGTTTTTAGAGCGCATCGTCCAAGGAGATTGGGGGGTATCTTTCGCCTCTGGTGAAAGTGTATTTCAACATATTGTTGACCTATTTCCTGCCACACTCGAGCTGAGTACCTATGCGCTAATCGTGTCAGTGGTCGTCGGCGTGCCAAGCGGTATTTTAGCCGCAGCTTATTACAGACGTTGGCCCGATAAATTCATTAACTCAGGCACACTCATTGGCTATTCAATGCCCGTATTTTGGTTAGCACTGCTGTTAATAATGGTGTTTTCACTGCAGTTAGGCTGGTTTCCGATGTCGGGCCGTATGGGGTTACTTTACGAGATTGAACCTGTCACTGGGTTCATTTTGATAGATATCATTGCGGGAGACTTTCCGTATCATGGCATGGCTTTTGTGGATGCATTGCACCACCTAACATTGCCAACTATCGTTTTGGCTATGTACCCAACAACCGTGTTGGTGCGCTTTACGCGCGATTCAATGCTCAAAGTGCTTGATCAAAGTTACATTAAAACAGCACGTGCTAAAGGGTTAAACCGCGCCCAGCTCATTATTCATCATGCCCTTAGAAATGCGTTATTGCCTGTGATAAAGCAAATCGGCTTACAATTTAGTACGCTGATCACCCTTGCGATGATCACCGAGGTCATTTTCTCATGGCCCGGCATAGGCCGATGGTTAATTGACAGTATTTATCAACGCGATTACCCCGCTATTCAAGGCGGCTTATTGGCTGTGTCTATGTTCGTAATTTTAGCAACGATTGTCGCAGAGCTCACTTACACTCTATTCGACCCACTCTCGCGGAACCAAGCTCATGGCAAAGTTTAATTTATTCTCTGAAGAGTCGAATAAATCGCCGTTGGCGCGATTTTGGCGTAAATTTAAAACCAACCACCCTGCACTTGTTGGCTTATGGTTATTTATTGCCTTTGCTTTACTGGCTGCATCAGCCCCTTTACTTGCCCCTTATGGCGTAAACCAGCAGCACAGCGATGCGTTATTATTGCCGCCGTCATGGCATGATGCCGGTGATGTTCGGTTTCTATTAGGCACCGATGATTTAGGTCGCGATGTGTTGTCGCGATTAATGAATGGCGCAACTTACACATTTGGCTTATCTGTTGTAGCAGCCCTTATCACCACGGTTATTGGGGTTTTGGTAGGCACTTTTGCGGGCATTAGTCGTGGTATTCGTTCAAGCTTTTTAAATCACTTACTCGACATTACCTTGTCGATTCCCTCGTTACTTTTAGCCATAATTATTATCGCGATTCTTGGTCCTGGCTTAATGAACACCGTGTGGGCAATTATCCTTGCTCTACTGCCACAGTTTATTCACTCTGTTCGAAACCTGATTGTTGAAGAGCTCAATAAAGATTATATCACCGCCTTTAAACTAGATGGTGCGTCTAACTGGCACATATTAGCCCGAGGAATTTTCCCGAATATCTACGAACATATTGTGGTTATATTCACAATGGCACTTTCTACAGCAATATTAGATATCTCAGCACTGGGCTTTTTAAAGCTCGGTGCACAGCCGCCAACCACTGAATGGGGGGCGATTTTGGCCGAAAACCTTGGTTTAATTTACCTTGCCCCTTGGACTGTGGGTTTACCCGGCGTATTATTATTTTTAGCTGTGCTGTCTACCAATTTGGTGGGTGATGGTTTACGCCAAGTGCTCAAAGAACGTAAGGCCGACTAGTTATGCAATTACTCGATATTCGCAATCTCACGATAGAGTTACGCACCTCTGATACGGTAATTCGTGCGGTTGATAAAGTGAGCCTAACCCTTAAAGAAGGTGAGGTTCATGCGCTGGTTGGTGAGTCAGGCTCTGGCAAAAGCTTAATTGCGAAAGCCATTGTTGGGGTGTTGAATAAGCGCTGGCATATCACTGCTGACAGAATGCACTGGCGCGGTGTTGACTTAATGCGTCTATCCAATGAGCAACGCCGTAAATTAGTTGGTCAAGATATTGCTATGATTTACCAAGATCCAAGCCGCTGTTTGGACCCCACAGCAAAAATATTTGATCAAATTGCCGAAACCTTACCCGTTGAAGCAACCAGTGGCTTTTTCTTAAAACGAAATCGCCAACGTAAAGACCGCGTAAAAGCACTTATTCATAAAGTGGGAATTAAAGATCACAAAAAAGTGCTCGACAGCTATCCTCATGAGCTTTCAGAAGGTATCTGCCAAAAAGTGATGATAGCGATGGCGATTGCTCGTACTCCTAAATTACTTATCGCCGATGAACCAACCACAGCCCTTGAGAGCACGACTCGTGCACAAGTTTTTAGATTATTAAAAAGTTTGAACCTGTTAAAAAACATGTCAATTTTAATGATCTCTCATGAGCTTGAAGAGATCATAGACTGGTCGCATGGGATGCATGTTTTATACTGCGGACAAATGGTTGAAGCAGGCCCTACAAGCCGCATATTTAGTCAGCCACACCACCCTTATACACAAGCATTATTAAAGAGCTTACCTGACTACGAGCAAGGTTTGGCACATAAAGAGCCCTTTTATGCGCTCAAAGGCACGATTCCAACCTTGCAACATTTGCCGATAGGTTGCCGACTTGGCCCCCGTTGCCCACAAGCACAAAAAGCGTGTGTGGTAACGCCTAAATTGACGAAACATCATGGTCATAGTTATGCGTGTCACTTCCCATTAATTAAGGCGATGAAATAATGCAACCTCTGCTAAAAGTGCAAGCCCTATCGAAAAGTTTTAATTTGCGTGCAGGACTCTTTTCACGCAAGCGTTTTACGGTGCTGAAAGACATTTCATTTTGTTTAGGCCAAGGAGAAACTATCGCCATTATTGGTGAAACAGGCTCAGGTAAAAGCACCCTTGCAAAACTATTAGCAGGTGCAGACAACGCAGATAAAGGGCAAATTTTACTCGATGGTAATATCATTGAAAATGATGGGCTTCGCGATAATGACTGTCGTCATATTCGCCTTATATTCCAAGATTCTGAAGCCTCACTCAACCCCGGCCTCACTATTGGTGACATGCTAAACGACTGCTTACAATATAATACTGATCTAGACAAAGCCGCTCGCGAAGAGAAAATTAAACAAACGTTAGCAAAAGTCGGGCTCTTGTTAGACCATCGTCATTATTACCCGCATATGTTCAGTAGTGGTCAATTGCAACGTATAGCGCTTGCACGCGCTTTAATTCTAGATCCTAAGGTTGTGGTGCTTGATGAGGCTTTATCGTCGCTAGACCCCTCTGTGCGTGCTCAAACGGTAAACTTATTACTACGTTTACAAAAAGAAACGGGCCTTAGCTATGTCCTGATCACTCACCATTTAAGTTTAGTGCGCCATATTAGCGATCAACTTGTGGTGCTTGATCACGGCGAGATTGTCGAATACGGCCAAACTGAAACGATTTTCCAAAACCCGCAATCACCCGTAACACAGAAATTGCTGAGTTGTTGATTTACCTTAACGCTTTACGCTTAATTCGGCGTTAAAACGCCTCCTACACTCGGCACGATTTCAAATCGGGGTCAGAATGGCTTTAGCCATGAAGAAGTTGCTATTCGGCGTTAAAACGCCTCCTACACTCGGCACGATTTCAAATCGAGGTAGGAATGGCTTTAGTCACGAAGGGATTGCTATTCAGCGTTAAAACGCCTCCTACACTCGGCACGATTCAAATCGAGGTAGGAATGGCTTTAGCCATGAAGAAGTTGCTATTCAGCGTTAAAACGCCTCCTACACTTGGCACGATTTCAAATCGAGGTAGGAATGGCGTGAGCCACGTAGAAGTTGCTATTCAGCGTTAAAACGCCTCCTACACTCGGCACGATTCCATATCGAGGTAGGAATGGTTTTAGTCACGAAGAACTTGCTATTCAGCGTTAAAACGCCTCCTACACTCTGCACGATTTCATATCGAGGTAGGAATGGTTTTAGTCACGAAGAACTTGCTATTCAGCGTTAAAACGCCTCCTACACTCTGCACGATTTCATATCGAGGTAGGAATGGCTTTAGTCACGAAGAACTTGCTATTCAGCGTTAAAACGCCTCCTACACTCGGCACGATTCAAATCGAGGTAGGAATGGCGTGAGCCATGAAGAAGTTGCTATTCGGCGTTAAAACGCCTCCTGCACGATTTCAAATCGGGGTAGGAATGGCGTGAGCCATGAAGAAGTTGCTATTCAGCGTTAAAACGCCTCCTACACTCGGCACGATTCAAATCGAGGTAGGAATGGCGTGAGCCATGAAGAAGTTGCTATTCGGCGTTAAAACGCCTCCTACACTCGGCACGATTTCAAATCGAGGTAGGAATGGCTTTAGCCATGAATGCAGCATTCGCTAATGCACTTTGGTATAAAGAAAGCGCGCAATCTTGGCCCATCAAGGCTAAGTAACAGCACAAGCCTCATCTGAGCGACACTTCGACTCTATCACCGTGACTGGGGGTGTTGAAGTGACAATAAAATGAAGCGCTTCAGAGCCTTGATTACTTAATTGATGAACTTTGCCTGCGCTGAGATGTAAACCATTGGTATTTTTAAACGACAAAAAAGGCGCCATGAGGCGCCTCTTCATTTAACTAACTAATAGCTTACTCTGTAGGTTGAGCAGCTTTAGGTACTTTTACATCAGCTTGCGCTTTAAGTGCAGCAATAAATACCATATAGTTTTTATTTACTTGCGCCATCGTGATGTTTTGTTTTTGTTGCTCATTAATATCACTGCTTTGAGCTTCATTCACCGCTTTAAGCGCAACAATCGCAGAGTCACCATTATTTAAATCAACAACATCTGTCACGGGTGCACCTTGTGGGTGTGCCATTCTAAATGCCTGTTGAACAATAGCGGGTGAAACGGTGTACGCTTGACGTGCTAACGCCGCTTCTTGGCGAACTTCTAAGCCTTCAGCTGCCGCAATATCACTTAAGCTTTTACCTGCTTCAATATCTGCATACAGAGTACGTGCTTTATCTTTAGCAAGTTCAGATGCTTTCTGCGCAACTAACGTCGCTTTGATTTGCTCTGAAACATCTGCAAGTGGCTTCGTCGTTGCTGGTTTGTGATCATTCACTCGAACAACAACAGCATGCTCATCACCCACTTCAATCACTTCTGAGTTCATGCGATCTTCTAACACTTCTGGAGAGAAAATTGCCGCAATAACTTGTGGGTTATTAAGTGGCTCTGGTAATGCGTTACGCGTTACTAGCTCTGTTTTTTGAACTTCAACACCTGCCGCTTCTGCTGCATCGTTTAATGTGTCAGAGATTTCAAACGCTAATTCACCCATTTCTGTTTGCTTCTCATAGAAAGCATTCACTTTCTTAGAACGCTCCAGCTCAGCACTTAACTCGCCTTTTACGTCAGCATAAGGTTTTACTTGCTGTGTTTGAATATCTGTCAGTTTGATGATGTGATAACCAAACTCAGATTCTACAACATCAGAAATGTCACCTTCGTTTGCAAGTGCATATGTTGCCTCTTCAAACGCAGGGTCCATCATGTCGCGTTCTATCCAATCAAGATCACCGCCCATCTCAGCACTCACGACATCGTCTGATGACGACTCAGCAAGCTGCGCAAAGTCTGCACCATTTTTAAGTTGTGCAAGTAACTCTTCTGCTTTCGCTTTTGCAGCATCATCGTCTTCACTATTATCAATTAAGATATGTGAAACACGGCGTTTTTCTGGCTCAATATATTGCGCGCTATTTTGATCGTAATACGCTTTTACATCTTCTTCTGACACGCTTGAATCTAGGCTCAGATTCGCCGCATTTAAATCAATGTAGCTCACTGATACTTGCTCAGGTGCTAAAAACTGCGGTTGATTTAGGTCATAGTAATCAGCAATTTCTTGTTCGCTTACTTCAACGCCTTCTTGTAACGACTCTTTAGTAACAACAAGGTAATCGATACTGCGCGTTTGTTGTTGAAGTGCAACACTGTTGTTTAATTCGTTTTCTAATACGAAATCAGTTCCTGCAACAGCACCCACAAGTTGGCTACGCGTCATATCTTCACGTAGATACTCTCTAAAAGTATCTGGTTGAAAGTTCATTTGACGAAGTACTTGTAGATAGCGGTCGTTATTAAACTGGCCACCCACTTGGAAGTAAGGCATTTCTAAAATAGCTTTACGAACACTTTCGTCACTAACACGAAGACCTAATTCTGCCGCTAGTTGAGTTTGCAATTCTTGTTGTACTAAACGGTCAATTACGCCTTGGCGGATTTGTGCCATGTAATTTGGATCGGCTGCGATTTGCGCAAAATATTCACCAAATTGTTGCTCTAAACGATTACGCTCATTTTGATAAGCACGGCTGAATTCGGTTTGGCTAATTTTAACTCCATTTACTTCTGCAACGGGTTGCTCTGTGGTTTGTCCTAAATAACCACCGATCCCAGCTAAAGCAAAAGATAAAATCACCGCGCCTAAAATAATTTTGGCTGCAGGTCCCTGCGAACCTTCTCTGATTTTCTCAAGCATTTATCTATCTCTATTCTGATCAGGTACAAATTAACCCTGCTCATGTAAAAAAAGCGTATCTTACCAGATACGCTTTTTCACTTGAAGTAACTGGTGCTAAGTTACCTAATTCAATTTAAGTGTGATTAGGTATCTCTCACCTTACTAATCTTTTATTGATTAGTTTACTGCGTCTTTCAGCGCTTTACCTGCTTTGAAAGAAGGAATGTTTGCTGCTGCAATCTGGATAGCTTCACCAGTTTGTGGGTTACGACCTGAACGCGCTGCACGCTCACGTACTGAGAAAGTACCAAAGCCAACTAGCGCCACTGAATCGCCATCTTTAAGAGCGCCTGAAACAGCCTCGATGAATGAATCTAGTGCACGACCAGCAGCCGCTTTAGAAATGTCAGCATCAGCTGCGATTTGATCGATTAATTGAGATTTATTCACAATATCATCCTCTTTCATTGTTATTATCAAGAGCGATTGTTTTTTTAATTAACATCACTGTTTTGAAAATTTATGAGCAAGTTAAGTTTATGCTCAGGTTATTATATTTTTCTCAACCCTAGGCCACATAAGGCCTAGGCTTGAAAACTAGTGCTTAACTTATCATACCCTTTGTATTTGAAAAGCCCCTAAAAGCACTTTTTTGCTGTTTTTTACTGGTTTTTTTCAGTTTCGACTGAAAAACTCTCTACTGGGTGCTTCAAAGCTATCTTTAAAACGTCATCAATCCATGTAACTGGGTGAATTTCAAGACCCTCTAAAACGTTATCAGGGATCTCTTTTAAGTCACGTTCGTTAATTTTTGGAATAATAACGGTTTTAATACCGCCACGGTGGGCAGCTAAAAGTTTCTCTTTTAAGCCACCAATTGGAAGTACTTCACCACGTAAAGTGATTTCACCCGTCATGGCAACATCAGAACGTACCGGGTTACCCGTTAAGCTCGATACTAAACCTGTCACCATGGCAATACCCGCACTTGGGCCATCTTTGGGTGTTGCACCTTCAGGCACGTGGACATGTATGTCACGTTTTTCGTAAAAGTCACTATTGATACGCAATTTATCCGCGCGATTACGCACCACAGTCATTGCTGCTTGAATTGACTCTTGCATCACATCGCCCAGCGATCCCGTGTACGTTAGTTTGCCTTTACCAGGCACTGCGGCTGACTCAATCGTTAATAAGTCACCGCCTACTTCAGTCCACGCTAAACCCGTTACTTGGCCTATACGATCACCATCTTCTGCTTTACCGTAATCAAAGCGCTGCACACCTAGGAATTCTTCTAGGTTGTCTTCGTCAATGGTGACTTTCTTAATGTCTTTATTAAGCAAAATATTTTTCACTGCTTTACGACACAGCTTAGACACTTCACGTTCAAGATTACGCACACCAGCTTCGCGGGTGTAGTAGCGAATAATACCAATGATGGCGCTATCTTCAATCTCAACTTCGCTATCTTTAAGACCATTACGCTTAACTTGCTTTGGAATTAAATGCTGCTTGGCAATATTTAGCTTCTCATCTTCGGTGTAGCCCGATAAACGAATTACTTCCATACGGTCTAATAATGGACCCGGAATATTAAAGCTATTTGATGTAGCAACAAACATTACATCAGATAAATCGTAATCGACTTCTAAATAGTGATCAGCAAAATGGCTGTTTTGTTCTGGGTCTAATACCTCAAGCAATGCTGAAGCTGGGTCACCACGCATATCAGAAGACATCTTGTCGATTTCGTCTAATAAGAACAGTGGGTTTTTAACCCCAACTTTGGTCATGTTCTGAATCAACTTACCTGGCATTGAACCAATGTAAGTACGACGATGACCACGTATTTCAGCTTCATCGCGTACGCCACCTAAAGCCATACGAACATATTTACGACCCGTAGAGCGCGCAATAGACTGCCCTAGTGATGTTTTACCCACACCCGGTGGACCCACTAGGCACAAAATTGGGCCTTTTAATTTATTAGTACGCTGTTGGACTGCAAGATACTCAATAATACGTTCTTTGACTTTGTCTAAACCGTAATGGTCGGTATCAAGAATTTTTTGCGCACCCGCTAAGTCTTTTTTCACTTTAGAGCGTTTTTTCCATGGCACATTGATAAGCGTATCAATATATGAACGAACCACGGTGGCTTCTGCCGACATAGGCGACATCATTTTCAGCTTCGCAAGTTCAGCACTTGCTTTCTCTTGCGCTTCTTTTGGCATGCCCGATTCTTCGATACGCTTTTTAATTGCTTCGAATTCATCTGGTACATCATCCAGCTCGCCAAGCTCTTTTTGAATCGCTTTCATTTGCTCGTTGAGGTAGTACTCACGCTGCGATTTTTCCATCTGCTTTTTAACGCGAGTACGAATTTTCTTCTCAACTTGCAGTAAGTCTATCTCACCTTCCATCAAGGCCATTAAGTACTCAAGACGTTCTGTTACATTAGAAATCTCAAGTACTTTTTGTTTTTCTGGCACTTTAAGTGGCATATGCGCTGCCATTGTATCCGCTAAACGTGCAGCCTCATCGATTCCCGACACAGAAGTAAGTACTTCAGGTGGGATTTTCTTATTGAGTTTCACATAGCCTTCAAATTGGCTAATAGCGCTACGAATAAAGATATCTTGTTCTTGCTCATCAATGTGGCTTGATTCAATGAACTGCGCCTCAGCAACGAAGAAATCATCGTTATCTAAAAACGTTTCGACGCTCGCACGCTGCGTGCCTTCTACAAGCACTTTAACGGTGCCATCAGGTAGCTTTAATAACTGAAGTACTGTGGCTATGGTACCAACACGGTAGATATCATCTTGTTGCGGATCATCAACAGAGGCGTCTTTTTGCGCCACTAGGAAAATTTGTTTGTCTTTGTCCATCGCCGCTTCTAAGCATTTTATTGATTTTTCACGACCAACAAATAGCGGGATCACCATGTGCGGGTATACCACTACATCGCGCAGTGCCAACACGGGGATTTCAACTCGATCTGTTCTCTCAAGCGTCATTATATTCTCTTCGCACTTCATTTATTTTAAAGATTACTCAAGTATATGGGGATATGTAAGGGAAAGTTCAACATATTTATAAAAAAAGGAGCCATTGGCTCCTTTTTTATGTTTAACCGCTTAAATTTTGAACTATTTCAAATTTATTCAGATGCCGCTTTGTCTTGATTACCACTTTGGTAAATCAAAATTGGGTCTGACTCACCTTTAATAACCGTTTCGTCAATTACCACTTTGCTTACATCATCCATCGAAGGAAGTTCATACATGGTATCAAGTAATACACCTTCTACGATTGAACGTAAGCCACGTGCACCTGTTTTACGCTCCATTGCTTTGTGCGCAATCGCTGATAAAGCATCTTCACGGAACTCAAGCTCAACGTCTTCCATTGCGAACAATGCAGAGAACTGTTTAGTTAAAGCATTTTTAGGTTCACTTAGAATTTGAATCAGTGCGGCTTCATCCAGCTCTGTTAACGTTGCAACAACCGGTAGACGACCAATGAACTCAGGAATTAAACCGTACTTCACCAGATCTTCAGGCTCAACATCTTTAAATGTCTCACTTAAGCTGCGGCTGCCAGATGATTGTTTAACTTCAGCACCAAAGCCAATACCCGTATTTTTGTGACTACGCTGCTCAATCACTTTATCTAGGCCTGCGAATGCACCCCCACAGATAAATAAGATTTTCGACGTATCAACTTGTAAAAACTCTTGCTGCGGATGCTTACGACCGCCTTGCGGTGGTACAGAGGCAACCGTGCCTTCAATCAGTTTTAAAAGTGCTTGTTGTACACCTTCGCCTGATACATCGCGGGTGATTGACGGGTTGTCTGATTTACGAGAAATCTTGTCAATTTCATCAATATAAACAATACCACGTTGCGCTTTTTCGACGTCGTAATCACATTTTTGCAGTAATTTTTGAATAATATTTTCGACGTCTTCACCCACATAACCGGCTTCGGTTAGTGTTGTGGCATCAGCCATAGTGAATGGCACATCAAGTAAACGAGCCATCGTTTCTGCAAGTAATGTTTTACCACTACCTGTAGGACCAATTAACAAGATATTACTTTTACCAAGTTCAATATCAGCGTTGATGGTTTGATTACGAAGACGTTTATAATGATTGTATACCGCAACCGACAGTACTTTTTTCGCGTGGTCTTGGCCAATCACATAATCATCTAAGTGATTACGAATTTCTTTCGGCACAGGCAGTTTATCAGACGCGCTATGTTTCGGCGCAATGTCTTTGATCTCTTCCCTGATTATATCGTTACACAGCTCAACACATTCATCACAAATGTATACTGAAGGGCCTGCAATTAATTTGCGAACTTCATGCTGGCTTTTGCCACAAAAAGAGCAGTATAACAATTTATTACTTTTGTCGCCGTCTGTAGGAGTGTCAGACATTCAGCTACCTCATTTTTTACGTTGGCAGCAGCACGCAACTGCTGCTAATTCACTATGGTTAACTATATCAAAGAATATAAGTTTTCGCATAGTAAAGGGTGATAGCTAATAATACGATATCATTAGCTATTCAGATTACTTTGTTTCGCGACTAGAAAATACTGAATCAACGAGACCGTATTCAACCGCTTCGCTTGCACTCATAAAGTTGTCACGGTCGGTATCGCGCGATACCACGTCTAACGGCTGACCCGTATGCTCAGCCATCAAGCGATTTAGTTTATCTTTAATTGATAAAATTTCACGGGCATGAATTTCAAAATCAGACGCCTGCCCTTGGAAACCACCAAGTGGTTGGTGAATCATCACACGCGAGTTAGGTAAACAAAAACGTTTGCCTTTAGCGCCACCTGATAGCAAGAAGGCTCCCATGCTCGCCGCTTGGCCAACACAAATAGTACTGACATCAGGCTTAATGAAATTCATTGTATCGTAAATCGCCATGCCTGCAGTGACCGAGCCACCTGGCGAGTTGATATAAAGATAAATATCTTTTTCTGGATTTTCTGACTCTAAAAACAGCATTTGCGCAAGAATCAAGTTTGCCATGTTATCTTCAACTTGGCCTGTTAAGAAAATAATGCGCTCTTTTAAAAGACGTGAGTAAATATCATATGAGCGCTCACCCTTTGCTGTTTGCTCAACAACCATAGGGACTAATGCGTTTAGAGGGTCTATCATACCGCTGTTCATTCTTATTTAATTCCTTATCCGCTGCGACTCATCCTTACTATAAGGAAAGCACATTTATACTAATGTTAATTTACGCGTATTTTCAATCTATTTAAGTATATGCGAACACAAAGATGTATTTTCAATCCTTTATGTTTAATGTTGCGCATTAACATAAGTATTGTTGGTTTTGGTGAAACTGGCCACCACAAACTAAAATGGCCCGAGTACGCTGTATAAATACAGTGTAACACGAGCCATTTAATCGCTAGCGAGAGCTTAAGTCAATGACTTATTAAGCACCTTGCTGTGGATTCATGATGTCGTCGAATGCTTTTTCAACGTCAGTCACGTTTGCTTTAGCTAGGATAGCTTCAACTGCTTGCTCTTCCATCGCTACGTTGCGCATTTGCTGCATTAGTTGATCATTTGCTTTGTAGTATTCTACTACTTCAGTTGGATCTTCGTATGCAGAAGCCACTGTTGCAATTAACTCTTCAACTTTTGCGTCATCAACTTTAAGCTCGTTCGCTTTAATCACTTCACCTAGTAATAGGCCAGTTTTAACGCGAGTTACAGCTTGCTCATGGAATAACTCAGCTGGAAGCTCAGGCATGTTTTGAGCGTTGCCGCCAAAACGTTGTGCCGCTTGTTGACGTAGAGCATCAATTTCTTGATCCACTAGTGCTTTTGGCACGTCGATTTCGTTGTTCGCTAAAAGACCTTTGATAGCTTGGTCTTTCACGTTAGCTTTAACCGCTTGGTCAAGCTCACGTGACATGTTTTTCTTAACTTCTTCTTTCAGTGCATCAACGCCGCCTTCAGCAACACCGAATTTAGTTGCGAACTCTTCGTTAAGCTCAGGAAGCTCTTGAGTTTCAACTTTCTTCACAGTAATAGTGAAAGAAGCCGCTTTACCTTTTAGGTTTTCAGCGTGATATTCTTCAGGGAATGTTACTTCAGCAACAACTTCTTCGCCCGCTTTTTTGCCAACGATGTTGTCTTCGAAACCTGGGATCATACGACCTTGACCAAGTTCTAGAGGGAAGTCTTCAGCTTTACCGCCTTCAAACTCTTCACCATCGATAGAACCAACGAAGTCGATAGTTACACGATCTTTTTCACCCGCAGCAGCGTCAACTTCAGTCCACGATGCGTGTTGCTTACGTAACGTTTCTAGCATGTTAGCTAGGTCTTCGTCAGTAACAGAAACAGCTGGTTTTTCAACGTTAATTTTATCTAGACCTTGAATTTCAACTTCAGGGTACACTTCAAACGTTGCATCGAATTCTAAATCTTTACCTGCTTCTAACGCTTTTGGTGCGAAAGTTGGTGCACCCGCTGGGTTGATTTTTTCAGAAACGATTGCTTCGATGTAGTTGCGTTGCATTAATTCGCCCGCAACTTCTTGACGTACTGCAGCACCGTAACGTTTGTTGATGATAGACGCTGGAACTTTACCAGGACGGAAACCATCGATACGCTGGGTTTTAGACAGTTGTTGTAAGCGTTTTTTTACTTCAGTCTCAACGTTCTCTGCAGGAACGGTGATGGTCAGACGGCGCTCAAGGCCTTGAGTCGTCTCAACAGAAACTTGCATGATTTACCTCAATCTTCAATTTTGGCGACTGTTCGCCTTCCTTACAAACAAGGTGATCTCCATGAGTGATAGCAAGTTTTAACGCTGAAAAATTCAACTTAAAACGGCGCATTGTAACCATGAGATACCATTGCTGCTCTGCCCCTATGGGCACTATGTTAAACAATAGACGCGGCATTATAACCTAATATTTTTGATAGTCGAGTCTAGGGGGCAATTATTTGGTCTATATAGCGGCAATCTGCGTTTAAACGAACAAAAAACGAACGTAAAATTATCAGCAAAGTAAGGTGATTAATTAAATCAGAATGTTTAAAAAGGGAATGACTAAGCGGTATTAATTTAGCGCATGAAACGCTCAGATTACCAAGATGAATATACTAGTAGAAAGTGGTCGGCGATGCAGGATTTGAACCTGCGACCCCTTGGACCCAAACCAAGTGCGCTACCAAACTGCGCTAATCGCCGATATAAAGAAAAGTTTTGAAAATACAACCACAGTGAAAGTGGTCGGCGATGCAGGATTTGAACCTGCGACCCCTTGGACCCAAACCAAGTGCGCTACCAAACTGCGCTAATCGCCGATACTGTGTGTAAATTGGGGTGACTGATGGGGCTCGAACCCACGACAACCGGAATCACAATCCGGGGCTCTACCAACTGAGCTACAATCACCACGGCATTTACATATTTTCAAATGGCGCACCCGGAAGGATTCGAACCTTCGACCAACGCCTTAGAAGGGCGTTGCTCTATCCAGCTGAGCTACGGGCGCATCGAAAACTTCAAAAGTTTGCCTGTAAGCAACCGCTTCTTGAAGAAGAAGTGGTCGGCGATGCAGGATTTGAACCTGCGACCCCTTGGACCCAAACCAAGTGCGCTACCAAACTGCGCTAATCGCCGATGCTTACTATTGTTTGCGAGTGACCTCGTTAACAACGGGGTGCATAATAGTGATTTGGCCGAGTCAGGTCAAACATTTTTTTAAGAAAATAATTCAATCGGTCACTTTTAGTTCATAATGGTTAAATATTGCAAATATAAGCTAAAATTTGAACTCTTTTTTATAAATAGACGCTTTATATCATATTGCATCTTGGCGCTATGCAGCTTTTCTGCGAAAATACGCAGCATAATAAAATATGATCAAACAAACGTGTTTGTTATATCCATGCCCCTTATTCGGATGATCATATTTTGATGTATCAGTATCAAGTTAACTAACCCCAATGAAAGGTCACCCATGACGGCAAACATCATCGATGGTAAGGCAATAGCTAAACAAGTACGCAGTAATGTGGCAGAACGAGTTGCAGCGCGTGTTGCAAACGGTTTACGTGCTCCAGGACTCGCAGTCGTGTTAGTTGGTCAAGATCCAGCAAGCCAAGTATATGTAGGTTCAAAACGCAAAGCCTGTGAAGAAGTCGGCTTTGTTTCTAAATCTTACGATTTACCTGGCGACACGACAGAGCAAGACTTACTCGCATTAATTGATCAACTTAATGAAGACAAAGAAGTAGACGGCATTTTAGTTCAACTTCCTTTGCCGCAAGGTCTTGATGCAGAGAAGATTCTTGAACGTATTACCCCTCATAAAGATGTTGATGGTTTCCATCCTTATAACATTGGCCGTTTAGCACAGCGTATGCCAGCACTTCGCCCCTGTACACCTAAAGGGATTATTACCCTACTCGACTCTACGGGTGTGCGTTATAAAGGCATGCATGCGGTTGTGGTTGGTGCATCGAACATTGTTGGTCGTCCTATGTCACTTGAGTTACTGCTTGCCGGTTGTACAACAACGGTGTGTCATAAATTCACGCAGGATTTAGAAACTCATGTGCGTCGTGCAGACTTATTGGTGGTGGCTGTAGGTAAACCCGAATTTATTCCTGGTGACTGGGTTAAAGAAGGCGCTATCGTCATTGATGTAGGTATTAACCGCCTTGAATCTGGCAAACTTGTGGGTGATGTTCAATATGATATTGCCGAACAAAAAGCGCACTTCATCACGCCTGTGCCAGGTGGTGTCGGCCCGATGACTGTTGCAAGCCTCATTGAGAACACCCTTGAAGCATGTGAAAAATATCACAGCTAATAATGATTGATTGTAAAAAGGGTTGCCACATGGCAACCCTTTTTTATTGTGAAACGAATACGTTTACACGCGTTTAAGTTTTAGCATTTGCGGCAACACCGAAAAAATAATCATCGTAAACATAATCAGATACTGCCATGGTTGGTATTGCTCATTTAATAAAATAATTGCACAGATGATCCCTGCAATTGGATTCGCAATCGTGCCAAACGAAAATTCAGCCACACTCATACGCCCAAGTAACCATACATATAAAATATAGGCAATCGCTGTATTGGGCACAATAAGCCAAAATAATGCACTGTATTGTAGCGTTGAAATAGGCTCAAAAACGCTGTGGTAATTTGTTGGATTAATGAAGCTGCCGTCTATAACCGCAGCGAGTAATAAAATAGTACCGCCAATAATTAACTGCCATGTAAGCACCACCCACCAATGAATACTGACTGATAAGGTTTGTACAAGGGTACTGCCAATCACAATCGTCAGTAATGCCCCCAATAAAGCACCGACACCCAGTGCATTTAAAGCGACATAAGCGGGGTCGAACAATAACCATGCAAGCACGACTAATACGGCTGCACTAATAGCTTGAGGCTTTGCGGGTCGCTGTCCTTTTGCTATCCATGCATATAAAAGTGCGACCACGGGGACCGACACCATGCCAACACCAGCAATTGCTGCAGGAAGATTAATCGCCATAATAAAGATAAACGCAAAAAACAGGGCGATGTTTATGGCGCCTAAAACGAGTAAGCTGGGCCATTGACGCGCGCGAGGAAAGCTTGGTTTTATTAATAATAAAAGTAACCCTGCGGGTAATGCGCGTAACGCACCTAATAATAACGGCGGCCAATCAGGGGTCGCATATTTTGTCACCGCATAAGTTGTACCCCATAAAAAAGCGGGGATCATGGCAAGAAAAATATTCAATGTAAGTCCTTGTAAATGCACAATAGCGATAGAATAAAACCTCAACCTTTATTGAGGTCAATACTTAAAAATAAAAAACTAAAAACAAAAAAGGCTGCCAATATGGCAACCTTTTGTCGGTTTCAATTTTAGCTTAGTGTTTACGCTTTACGCCACGTTGTTTTTCCAGCAGAGTCTTCAAGCACCACACCTAACGCATTTAGCGCATCACGTGCTTCATCAGCAGCGGCCCAATCTTTGTTAGCGCGGGCTTCATTACGTTGCATGATTAAGGCCTCAATCTGTGCTACTTCGTCATCGTCTTGACCGCCTTGCAGGAAAGCTTCTGGGTCTTGCTGCGCAACACCTAATACTTCGGCAATACTACGAAGCACAAAAGCTAATTTTCCAGCTTGCTCTGCATCGCTGTCTTTCACACGGTTAAGCTCTTTTGCTAATTCAAATAACACAGGTAATGCTTCAGGTGTATTGAAGTCATCGTCCATTGCTTTTCTGAATTTTGTAACGTATTCATTGTCGGCTAATTCACACTCAACAGGTGTTACACCGCGTAATGCCGTGTAAATGCGCTCTAATGAAGAGCGTGCTTGCTCAAGGTTCTCTTGCGAGTAATTAAGTTGGCTGCGGTAATGACCCGAAATTAAGAAATAACGAACCGACTCAGCATCGTACTCTGTTAGTACGTCACGTACGGTAAAGAAGTTGTTCAATGACTTAGACATCTTCTCTTTATTTACCTGCACCATGCCTGTGTGGATCCAGGTATTTACGTACTTACCGTTGTTTGCACAGCATGATTGAGCAATTTCGTTTTCGTGGTGAGGGAACTGTAAATCTGATCCTCCCCCATGAATATCAAAATGCTCACCTAAATGTTTAGAGCTCATTGCCGAACACTCAATATGCCAACCAGGACGACCCTCACCCCATGGCGATGACCACGAAGGCTCACCTGGCTTGGCTCTTTTCCAAAGTACGAAATCAAGCGGATCTTGCTTATCTTGCGCAACTTCAACACGCGAACCCGCTTGCAACATAGTTAAGTCTTGCTGTGAAAGTGCGCCGTATTGCTCAAATGTTGATACATCAAACAATACATCGCCGTCAGCTGCTACGTAAGCATGACCTTTCGCTATTAAACACTCAACCATGGCGATGATTTCATCCATGTGGTTGGTTACCGTTGGCTCAACATCAGGACGAAGCATGTTTAAACTATCAAAGTCTTCGTGCATCGCTTTAGTCATACGGACTGTTAAGTCATTTATAGACTCACCGTTTTCATGAGCACGCTTGATTATTTTGTCATCAACGTCCGTAATATTGCGGACATATTTTAAGTCGTAACCAATATGGCGCAGGTAACGGACAATAACGTCGAAGCCAACAAAAGTACGCGCATGTCCAATGTGACAGTAATCATAAATAGTGATACCACACACATACATGTCGATTTTGCCATCAACAAGGGGTTTAAACTGTTCTTTTTGTCGTGTAAGTGTGTTGTAAATTTGTACCATTTATAAAATGTCCTTAACGGTGTTTCGAGATTCTCTATGGTAACACTTGCAAAGCCACTGCTCTAGCGCTTTATCAATTGAACAAGCACTTTGTTAATCTTCTCAACAAGCACTTTGTTAATCTTAGCTAAGTGCTATAAAATAACGGCATTATTAAACCAGATATAGGAAACCTCATGGTTGTTCTACACACAAACTTTGGTGATATCACCATCAAAATGCACGAAAGCGATGCACCAAACACTGTTAAAAACTTTTTAGAGTATGCAAACGCAGGCTTTTACAACGGCACTATTTTCCACCGTGTAATTGATGGTTTCATGGTTCAAGGCGGTGGTTTTGAGCCAGGAATGGTTCAAAAAGAAGTTAATAACCCTATTCAAAATGAAGCAAACAATGGCCTAGCAAACAAAGTTGGTACATTAGCTATGGCACGTACGCCTGATCCACATTCAGCGACTGCACAGTTCTTTATTAACGTGAACGACAATGATTTCTTAAACTTCAGCAGCGAAACTTCACAAGGCTGGGGCTATTGTGTGTTTGCAGAAGTAGTTGAAGGTATGGACATCGTAAACAAAATCAAAGGTGTTGCGACTGGCAGCGCAGGCTTCCACCAAGACGTACCACTTGAAGATGTAATTATCGAAAAAGTAACTGTTAGCTAAGCTAACGGTGAGTCTTTATAAGCGGGCTTAAGCCCGCTTTTTTGCGAGTGACTATGAAACAGAGCTATTTTATTGCCGACCTCCATTTAACAGAAAACCGCCCTGATATCACCACGGCATTTTTTGATTTTCTTGATGACAAGATTATTAATGATGACGTAGATGCGTTATATATTCTGGGTGATTTTTTTGAAGTTTGGGTTGGTGATGACTATCAAACGACACTTTCAGAACGTGTGGCTGCACACTTAAGACAAGCAGCTGAAAGTGGTACTGAGCTTTTTTTCATACACGGCAATCGAGACTTTATTATGCGTGACGGCTATGCCAACAGCGCCAATATGACGTTGCTGCCTGAACAGGTTGTTATTGATTTATATGGCACGCCGACGGTGCTACTGCATGGCGATGAAATGTGTACTCAAGATATTGAATATCAAAAGTTTCGTAAAAAAAGTCGTGGTTGGTGGTGGCCTAAGCTCATGTTAGCAATGCCACTATGGTACAGAAAGAAAATTGCCCGTAACGCCCGCGAAAAGTCAAAACAAAGCCAAGCAGGTAAAGCACTCGAAATTCTTGATGTAACCGAAGAAGCTGTTCTTGCCATGTTCAAAAAGCACCACGTTGCCAATATGATCCACGGTCATACACACCGCCCAAATGTTCATCATTACACTGTTAATGGTAAAACGTTAATTCGTACTGTGTTAGGTGACTGGTATGAACAAGGCTCATATTTAAGAGTAACCCCCAACAATCAAGAACTCGTCCACACCCCCTTTAAATCGTAAGAATTTTAGCTATGCTTGAACAGAGTCTCCGTTTAAAGCGTGCCGTTTTATGATTACACGATTAACATGCCTGTGCTGCTTACTAGTTTGCTTTACACTCAATAGCCAAACTTGGCGGTTAGTCACAGAGCCTTTCCCACCTTTTCTAATCGATAATAGTGAAAAACCGGGTTGGGTTCATGAGGTGGTTATTGCCGCTTTAAAAAGTCAAAATAAAAAAGCCGTCATTGAATATACACAGTGGGCTCGGGCACTTAAATTAGCCAAACGACATAAGCACATTGCTGTTCTAGGTGCTTTTTACTCAGAAGAGCGAGCCAAAGTATTTTATTATTCAAAACCTCTCGGCTTTGCCAATGTTGTCTTGTTTAAGCGCCAAGATGCCGTAATTCGATACGATGGCTCTCTCGAATCTCTCCTGCCTTACACGATAAGTAAAGGAGAAGATTATGTAAGTAGTGAAGAATTTACGAACAACACAACATTAGGTATTACAACCACACGTGATTTAGTTGAAAGCCTTTACTTGCTTCAGCAAGAGCGGATTGACCTCGTAGCAGGTACGAAAGAAGTGGCTGAATACTGGCTCGCACATAATAGTAAATTACAAAACAGCGATGTGGTTATTACCGCGTTAAAACCCAATATTGCGACTCATCAACTTTATATCATTTCAGCTAAAAGCCATCCTCAATCAATTGAATTTCAAAACGAATTAGAAAAAGGCTTGGTCGAAATAATTAACAATGGCCAAGCAGAAATAATCCTTAATCGTTATCATCTAAGTGACAAAGAAAAACAAGCCTTCTACTCACCATTTATTCGCACTGAGATGCCTTAAGCAGGCACCCCACTGTGAAATTTAAAATCGTCATCAGGCGTTGAAATTAACTCAGCTTCAATGTGCGCAAAAAATTCGACACGCTCGCTGATATCGAACTCACTGATCTCTTGCGCAAGTGTTAAATAGTCTTGGTAATGACGCGCTTCTGAGCGCAGCAATGAAATATAAAAATCACCTAAGCGTTTATCAACATGCGGCGCTAATTTGGCAAAACGTTCACACGAGCGTGCTTCAATGTAGGCACCAATAATTAACTTATCAACTAAGGCATCTGGCTCGTAAGTTTTTACGTGGCGCAGCATCCCTTTGGCATAACGACATGGGGTAATACTTTTATACTCAATGCCATATTCATCCATAATCTCAAGCACTTGATAAAAATGATGCAGCTCTTCTTTAATAAGCATGACCATTTTATCAATGAGATCTTGCCCATAAGGTGAATCCGACTTTGGGATCATCGACTTAGTCAGCTTGTTTTTATCTGCAAGCTCACGCCAATCGCCGTCGCGCTTATAAATAAGTGTTTCAAAGGGCTTTAACCACTCAAGTAACGCATCCGCACTTTCTTTATCAACCGCATACTTACGAATTAAAAACATCGCACTCTGTGCCGCTTTTAATTCACAAATTAAGTGATCGATTAATACGATATCTAAGTTTTCTTTTTTGGTTGCCGCAACAATCCACTCATCGGGTGTTTCGCATTGCAAAAATGACTGTATCGGGGCTAATAATGCAGAGTAAGGCACTGATTCTATTCTCATCGTCAAACAAGCGTGCATTTTACCACATAAATATCGTTTCACTCCATGACCCAAATCAGGGCAAAAGTAATTTCTTATATGCACTAAAGAGTTACATCTTAACTGAGTATTCGATTATTTCAGCTTCTTGACAAGATTTAATAAGTGAACCATAACTTAATCAAAGCTGTACAAAAATAAAACAGCTCATATTCCTTTTTTACAGGGGCAACAATTATGATTCTAAACCATCTATGGGGCTTATATGCTCATCCACTCGAAGAGTGGCAAACCATTGATAACCGGCATGAAAGCTTGCGTTACAGCTTATCACATATCTTACTTATCGCGTGTATCCCCTCTATTATGGGGTATTACTCTTCAGTTCATTTGGGTTGGAGCATTGGCTCAGGTGAGGCAGTCTTTTTGACCCATGATAGTGCATTGCTTATCGCGGTTGCGATGTATTTTGCACTAATAGTAGGCGTATTTGCGCTGGCCTACCTTGCGCATTGGATGGCCGTTACGTTTGGTGCAAAACCGACCTTTACACAAACTTTGGAACTTGCTGCGTATACGGCAACACCGGTGTTTATGTCATCGCTTGCTGCATTTCTACCCGAGCTGTGGTTTGTCGTGTGTGTAGGCTTGGTCGCGCTTGCTTACTCGGTATATTTACTCTACACAGGGGTGCCCATTTTAATGCATATCCCTGAGGAGCGAGGTTTTATTTATGCCAGTTCAGTGGTCACATGCGGACTGATTTTATTGGTCATTATTTTAGCTGCAACCGCTATTTTGTGGACTAACGGCATTGTCCATCCTATGTTTACCTAACGAGAATTAAATCCTTTCTTTCCACAAACAAAAAAGGAGCTCGCAAGCTCCTTTTTTATTATTCAAGCGAGTTGCTAATTAATCAGCACCATTCTCTTCTTGATTGTGTAACTCTAAACCTGACGACATTGCATTTTCACGCGTTGATTTCGCTGAATCATTACGTAAGCGGTCAATGCGGTTTAAATAATCCTGATCAATATCACCCGTAATATACTGACCATCAAATACCGATGTTTCAAAACGTGTGATTTCAGGGTTCTCTTGGCTTACTGCCGAGATTAAGTCATCAAGTGACTGATAGATTAGGCCATCTGCACCAATACTTGCATTAATGTCTTCTACTTCACGGCCATGCGCAATCAGCTCAGCAGCCGAAGGCATGTCAATACCATACACGTTCGGGAAGCGTATTTCAGGCGCTGCTGAAGCAAAGTATACATTTTTAGCACCTGACTCACGTGCCATCTCAACGATTTGCGCTGAGGTAGTACCACGTACAATTGAATCATCTACAAGCAGTACATTCTTACCTTTGAACTCACGGTCAATCGCATTTAATTTCTGGCGAACTGACTTTTTACGCATTTCTTGGCCAGGCATGATAAATGTACGACCAATATAACGGTTTTTAACGAAACCTTGGCGGTATGGCAAGTTAAGTACAGAGGCAATTTCCAGTGCGACATCACATGATGTTTCAGGAATAGGGATAACAACGTCAATGTCTTTATCGGCCCATTC
Organism: Pseudoalteromonas sp. JSTW; assembly: GCF_013423925.1. NCBI lineage: Bacteria > Pseudomonadati > Pseudomonadota > Gammaproteobacteria > Alteromonadales > Pseudoalteromonadaceae > Pseudoalteromonas > Pseudoalteromonas sp. JSTW. The sequence continues at coordinate 1,115,829 of NZ_CP058972.1, read as the reverse complement.
ACGTGCAATTTTTTCACCGAGCTTGGTACCCATGTTGACACGCGTTGCATACACTGACATACGGTCAATGTTTGAATCTGGGCGTGCAAAGTAAACAAACTCAAAAATACAAGGCGAGTAACTCGTTTTTTCAGCACAAGGTTGAGAGAAAAGCTGACCGTCTTCAGTCACATAAATCGCTTCGCCTGGCGCAACATCACGTACAAACTCAAAACCGTCTGTTTTTAATGCGACGCTTTCTGATGCAAACATATATTCTGTGCCGTTTGCCGTTTCACGCTTACCAAATACTAACGGACGAATACCATTCGGGTCACGAAAAGCAACAATACCGTGGCCGATGATCATTGCAATTGTTGCATAGCCACCATTTACTTTATTGATTACTTCAGTGACAGCATCAAAAATGTCTTGTGCTTCAAGCTTTAATTTATTTGGCTTACTTAACTCATGCGCCATGATATTAAGTAAGATCTCAGAGTCTGATGTTGTATTAACATGACGGCGAGCTTCTGAAAATAATTGCTGCTTTAATGCTTCTGCATTTGTTAAGTTACCATTGTGCGCAAGTGCAATACCAAATGGCGAGTTAACATAGAAAGGTTGCGCTTCAGACGAGCTAGATGAACCAGCTGTCGGGTAGCGAACATGGCCAATACCAATCGTTCCTTGTAGACGCTTCATATGACGGGTATGAAATACATCTTTAACTAGGCCATTGGCTTTACGTAAGCTAAACGTGTTGTTTTCAATGGTAATGATGCCAGCTGCATCTTGACCGCGGTGTTGCAAAACAGTTAAGCCATCATATATCGCCTGATTAACAGGAGAAGTTCCGACTATGCCAACGATACCACACATTAAATTTATCCTCGCCGATTAACGGTTTACAGAATTTAAAAAACTTGAGTTGTTTTCGAGGTACGAAAAGAACCACTCAACAACAAAGCCAAATTCTGGAATCAAAATAGAGTTGCCCCACCAATGCGTATTAGGTGCACCGGTAAAAGCATCAAGAAAGAAGAGTAACGCGCTCACGACCAACACGCCTCGAAGCGCACCAAACACTATGCCAAAAACACGGTCGGTGCCAGATAAACCAGTACGTTGTACAAGCTCACCTAAAATATAGTTTAGTAATCCACCTAACAGGAGTGTCGCAAAAAATAATATGGCTATTGCGGCAGCATTTCTTAAAAGGGGTTCTGAAATACTTGTTAGGAAGGATGCTAAATATTGGTAAAACAAGCTAGAGATGATAAATGCGCCAGCCCATACAGCCAATGACATTGCTTCTTTTACAAAGCCACGTATTAAGCCAATGATGGTAGACAGTGCAATGATGCCAAGTATGGCGTAATCAACCCAGATCATAATAACCAACTAGTCGTTAATTTGGGGCGCATTCTATACCCAAACCACCTGTAGATGCAAGATTTCAGCATGATATAAAACGTATTTAGACAAGGCATTGATTGCAGGCAATAGTGATATCTTGGCTAAATCAACAAGGCAGTAAAAACATGTTTTAGCCATGCCCTTTGGCACGTTACAAGGGGGGCTATACGGTGTTGTGGCAACTTAAATGATACTTGAGCTGTATCGCCACCCGTTCGGTGAAAGCCCCCTTGTCGCTGTTACAGGATTCGTTAGGGGGTTAAGGGGTTAAGGGGTTATACCAATCCGCAATTAGACTAAATCACTTTAAGGAACTAAATAAGCGCATTGGTATGAAAGCGTGCAACTTAGGTTAGATCACTTTGTTACTTCAAACTGAGTAACTTTGCCATTTAACTTGGTTAGCTGTTTTAACTCGGGCAGTTTACTCTCAAGCTCTTTCTTATTCAGTGACGGACCCACAAAGACTTTTGTTAAAGTGCCATTAGGGGTCTTAATTGGACGAGTGAAGGTTTTAAAGCCGTTTGCTTTTAGCTTTTCTTGCAGTGATTTAACGTTTGGAGCGTGCGAAAAGCTACCGAGTTGAATCACATAAGCCATTTGCGTCAAGTTTTCTTCGGCTTTGCGTGCCGGTTCTGCTGTTTTTTCAGCAGGCTTAGGCTGCGCTTTAACTTGCGTTTTAACTTCCGCTTTAGGCTCTATTTTAGCAATAGTCACGGTGTCGTCTGTCGATGCTTCGACCATTTTGGCGGGTTCATCGATTTGTTTAACGTGGTCTGAAGCAAGCTTTGCGTCATCAGCCTGAATATCTTCTACCTGCGCTGCTAAGGGCTGCTCTGTTGAGGCGACCTTATTATCAATCGCCTCTTGTAAGTCAATCGTCGTGAACTCTGGGCGTTCAGGGATCGCTTTAAAGCCGTCTGTGTAATGAACCTTCTCTCCATCCAAAATATTTGGAATAAAGACAATAGCCGCTACAACCACAATGGTGGTCCCTACTAAGCGATTAATAAACCCTGCGTTCACCGAATTCCTCTCTATTTTTTAAAGTAGTTAATGGCTGCAGCCACAGTGATAAACGAACCAAACACAATCACTAAGGTATTCGCATCGACTGTTTGCACTATTTTATCCAACGCAGCTTCTACATTAGGGTAATGCGTGCTGGGTGCTGTCGATGGTGTCTCAGCCAGTGCCTTCGCTAGATTTTCAACTGTGTCTCCACGAAAACAATCTAAGCTCGCTAATGACCACTCATCAACCACATCTGCCACGGCCGACATCGCAGCCACTTTATCTTTATCTGCAAGCATAGCGACTAATGCATGAATTTTAAACCCTTGATCTTTATACACGCTTAATTTGCGCGCTAAATAACGTGCTGACTCAGGATTATGTGCAACATCGGTAAAAACACGTGGTGTGTCGCTTAATTGTTGAAAGCGCCCTTCTACCGTTAAATTTGCCAAGCACTCACGCACCTGCTGCTCACGTGGTAAAAGTGCAAGCTTGCTTAATAACGTCAGTGCAGTTGCAGCGTTTTGACAAGGGATGGCAGGCTTTGCAAAGCGCCAGTTATTTCCCTGATACTGCCAATTAAACCCGTCAGCGTCCTCGGCAAAAGTAAAATCACGGCCAGATAACACCATATCCGCGTTAATTTCATTACCGTAATCGGTAACCGTATGAGGAATATTTAAATCGCCAACAACTGCGGGAGTATTGTTACGAAAAATACCGGCTTTATCGTAACCGACAAGCTCACGTGTATCACCTAGGTATTCTTTATGATCAAGGTCGATGGTAGTAATCACACAGGCATGCGGTGTAACAATATTTGTTGCATCGTATCGTCCACCTAACCCGACTTCTAACAGCACGTAATCAACAGCATGGCGTTTAAAGATAGCTAACGCGCCTAAGGTGCCATATTCAAAATAAGTCAGTGACGTGTCACCTCGGCCTTTTTCGAGCATATCAAACGCATCAACATGAAATTGATCGTCCAGCTCTTGTCCGTTAATACGCACTCGCTCGTTATATCGAATTAAATGAGGAGAAGCATACGTACCAACACTAAAGCCTTGCGCCAGAAGAAGGCTTTCAAGACAACGCGCAGTCGTGCCTTTACCATTCGTACCTGCGATAAGGATAATTTTGCTAGGGCTATTGAGTAAATCGACTTGATTAGCAACGCGTGCAACGCGCTCTAAGCCCATCTCAATATTTGCAGGGTGGATACTTTCTAAATAACAAAGCCAATCATCAAGGCTCGATGATTGGCTAGGAAGGATTTCTGTCATAGCGTGTAATCAGTTAAGCTGAAATTTACGCTACTCTATGCTCTTGTTCGGTAGAAGGCAAGTTCATAAATTTTGCGAGGATGCGAGCAAGGGTGTCACGCATTTCACGACGGTCAACGATCATGTCAATTGCACCGTGCTCTAACAAGAATTCACTGCGTTGGAAACCTTCTGGAAGCGTTTCACGTACTGTTTGCTCAATAACGCGTGGGCCTGCAAAACCAATTAATGCTTTTGGCTCAGCGACATTAACGTCACCTAACATGGCAAGTGATGCAGATACACCGCCCATCGTTGGGTCTGTTAATACTGAAATAAATGGCAAGCCTTTTTCGCTCATTTTAGCTAAAGCTGCACTTGTTTTAGCCATTTGCATTAATGACATTAATGCTTCTTGCATACGCGCACCGCCCGATGCAGAGAAACAGATAAGCGGCATGTTGTGCTCTAAACATTGGTCAACAGCATCAACAAAGCGTGCACCTACAACCGACGCCATTGAACCACCCATAAATGAGAACTCAAATGCAACAGCAGCGACTGGAATACCTTTTAAACGGCCTTTCATTGCAACAAGTGCGTCTTTTTCACCGCTTACTTTTTGCGCCTGCGTGATACGATCTGAATACTTTTTAGAGTCTTTAAACTTTAAAACGTCCTTTGGCTCATGCTGTGCACCAATTTCTTGGCGGTCAGCGTCATCTAAAAAGTTTTCAAGACGCTTACGACCACTTAAACGCATGTGGTGATCGCATTTAGGGCATACATTGAGTGCTTTTTCTAATTCTGCTTTATATAAAATTGAATCACAGTCTGTACACTTAGCCCAAACCCCTTCAGGGATTTCTTTACGACCTGACGATTTAGTCGTTTTAGGTAAGATTTTTTCTAACCAACTCATTTGCAACTCTCTTAATACTGTTCTGTGTCGCAGTCTGCTAAAGTGAAATACCACTTAGTAATTTACACAAGAAATAAGCAGACAGATTTTTTCAATTAAAACATGAATTACCCGCAGACGATATAAAAAACTGGTCTTAGTAGTGAGCCTTTCGCAGTTAACTATCTGAATCAGGTAAGAACAAAGGTCCTAATGGGGTTTTAGGAATACCAAAATGCTCAGGGTAATCCACGTCCACTAAATACAGTCCCGCCGCTTTTGCAGTGGCACTTGCCTTTGCACGCTCTTTTAAATCAAGTAATTCTTTTAACCACACTGGCTCATGCTTATGTAAGCCAATATCCATTAAACAGCCCGTGATATTTCTCACCATATGGTGCAAAAATGCATTGGCTTTAATGTCAATAACGACATAGTCACCCTGACGTTTTACAGACAAGTGATGAATCGTTCTATTTGCCGTATTCGCTTGGCAATGCAGTGCGCGAAACGAAGTAAAGTCATGCTCACCTATTAAATACTGACAGGCTGCTTGCATTTTAGTTTCATCTAGTGGGTGATGAAAGTGCGTCACCCCTTCGCTCATAATTGCGCCACGATAAGTGTAATTGTAAATCACGTAACGATATCGACGCGCCGTCGCACTAAAGCGAGCATGAAAATCTTCATCAACAGGCTTTGCAAAACGTATCGAAATATCTTTAGGCAGTAAGGTATTCATGCCCATCGTAAACGCGACCATTTCACGTTCTGCGTGTGTATCAAAGTGCACGACTTGCCCAGTGCCATGCACTCCAGCATCAGTTCGGCCAGCACAGACTATTTCAACGGGGTGATTACAAATGCGCGACAACGCAGTTTCTACTTCTTGTTGTACGCTATTAACATGTGACTGGCGCTGCCAACCACTATAACGTGCGCCGTTGTACTCTACTCCAAGTGCTACTCGCATAATGACATATTTACCTAGTGTGCTTAATGACGGGGCATTTTATGCGATCTACGAGCGCAATAAAAGCCACCATCGCAGATCACACAATGCTGTGTGCTCAGATATTAATCGTCTTCAATATTATCTAAGCCCTTCGTGCCTTCTTTAGCCCGTAGCTTATGATGTATTGCCGACTTAATGAGCATGTAGCCACTGATAGGTGCGGTAATTAATAAAAAGATAGAAATTAAAATTTCTTTTACGCTCACGCCATCGTGGGTGTAAGTAAAATAAACCATGGCAGCAATGAGTAACGATGCCATACCTAATGTTGTTGCTTTCGTTGGCCCATGTAAACGCATGAAAAAATCAGGCATTTTAACTAACCCTATTGAGCCTATTAAAATAAAGCAACCACCAATTAATAATAAGATTGATACAATCCACTCACTCATCATCTGTTACCTTATTCAATAATATCGCCGCGTAGCAGGTACTTACATACAGCGACGGTGCTCACAAAGCCCAACATGGCGATAAGTAAAGCCGCTTCAAAATAAAGCCCTGTATCCATGCTCATCCCATACAGAATAATCAATGCGATGGTGTTGATAAACATAGTATCAAGAGCCAAAATGCGATCAGGCACTGATGGCCCTGCAATCAAACGCCACAAGTTAAGCAATAACGATATTGCGATCATGGCGTAAACAATTAAAAAAACCGTGTCTAGCATCGAAAAATCTCCTTAAGCGGTGCTTCGTAGCGCTGCTTAATCGTATTAATTAACACCTGTTCATCTGCTAAGTCCAAGACATGAATTAACAAATAGCGTTGCTGTACTTCTTCCCCTTCCGCAAGTGATTCAGGAATAGGATACACCTCAGCACTTACCGTACCTGGGGTTAGCGACACGGTGCTTGCCAAAATTGTGATTGGCATTTCATGACTTAAATCGAGAGGCACTTTAACAAACCCCGGACGCAACTTTTTAGTTGGTCCCAAAATTAAAAGTGCAACTTGCAAATTGGCTGTGACAATATCGTATAAAACTAACAATAAATGTCTAAATGCCAGCCCCGGTCTTACAATTAACGGTTGCGGGTCACGAAATGGAAAAGTAATCCACGGGATCGTGATAGCAAAGAAAGCAGCCAACAATAGGTGCCCAGGTGACACGCTATTATTTAATAGCAGCCACACAATAAATAATAATACGCTGCGAAATGGCGTAGGTAGCCAACGAAAACGAGCTTCTAACCGCATTTACTGGCCTCCATGTAAAACATCATTGATACCACTGTTTATGTCGAACAGTTGCTCTGAGGTCGCCAACATAAATTCAGACACTGGCCCAGCAAAAATAACCATCAACGGCGAGCAAATTAATAGCGTCATTAATGCAATTACTTTCAGTGGGTGTGCATTGACGCCTTTTATTGCATCGCTGTCTTTGTGTTTATGATCCCAAAACAAGCTTGTACCTGCACGAGAAATAGCCACCAAAACAGCCAAACTCGCTAAAAGGTAAATAGGCCAAAATAACATGGCTTTTTCGCTATCTAGGGTACTCTTTAAAATCCAAATTTTACCCACAAAGCCCGACAGCGGTGGCATACCCACAACTGTAAGTGCGGCTATCACAAAACTAATCCCCAACAAAAACGGCTGAGCGACAGCGCGTCCTGCAACTAAACGGTCTGCAACTTTACCACGCTGAAGCGCGACCAAGTCAGCAAGTAAAAACAACACGGCGCACACGATAGTCGAATGCACTAAGTAATAGAGTAATGCCGCAGTTGCCGCTACATTTTGAAGCGCAACAAGTGCCACTAACGTACCGACTGATACGATGACTAAGTTGGCCACCAGTTTTCTAAAGTCTTGGCTGGCAAGGACACCAATGGCCCCCATTACAATGGTAGCAAGTGCTAAACCCCATAACCACGGTTGAGCCATGTGCGCAAGCTCGCCTGCATTATCACCAAAAATAACGGTGTATACACGCAGCATGGCGTATACACCCACTTTAGTCATAATAGCAAAGAGTGCAGCCACAACCGGTAATGCGCTTGCGTAGGTGTTCGGCAGCCATAGGTGCAGCGGTAATAACGCACCTTTTAACGCAAACACGACAATAAGCAACAAACCACCTACTTTTGCTAAATAAACATCATCCCCTGTAAGCAAAGGCACTTTTTGGGCTAAATCAGCAATATTCAATGTGCCTAGTACACCGTAGAGCACGCCTAATGCTATCAGGAACACGCTTGAACCAATTAAATTTAAAATCACATATTGCAACGCAGCTCGGGTGTTGTGTTTGTCGCCAGCATGCATTAATAATGAGTATGAAGCGATGAGCAATACTTCAAAAAAGACGAACAGGTTAAAGACATCTCCCGTTAAGAACGCGCCATTCACACCTAAGATCAAAAAGTGCACTAATGGGTGGAAAAAACTGCCTTTTTTGTCATCTCCGGCACAGCTATAAAGTACAACAACAGCCCCCAGTAAACTGGTTAAAAGCACTAACAATGTCGCTAATCTGTCGGCCACTAATACAATGCCAAACGGTGCTGACCAATCGCCAATAGCATACACAAGTGGCGTAGTATCATTCACATACACTAATAAACCAGCGCTAATGAGCACGGTGATCACAGCCATAATCACCGACATAACACGGCGAATATAGAGGTTTTTCCCACAGGGCGGCATTAAAAGTATAACGCCTGTTAGCATAGGGATTAAAATAGGCAATGAAGCTAAATGCTGGATCATTTTTGCTCCTTCGACGATTTAACCAGGTGTCCGTCTACATGGTCGTTACCTAAATCTGCGCGACCACGAATAGATAAAATCACCACAAATGCCGTCATTGCAAAGCCAATAACAATGGCCGTTAATACTAACGCTTGCGGTAACGGATCGGCATATTCACTGCCACTGCCAAGCACAGCCGCTTTATTGATTGTTAAACGGCCTGATGAGAATAAAAATAGGTTTACCGCGTACGATAACATGGTTAAACCAAGCACCACCGGAAAGGTTCGTGCTCTTAAAATTAAGTAAATTCCACACGCGACAAGCACGCCCACGCATGATGCGTACAATACTTCCATTAAATATTTACCTCTTGCTTGGGTGTATCAGCAGTGAGTTTTCCTAAACTTGCTAAAATCATCAGCGTTGCACCTACAACAGTTAAATACACACCTAAATCAAACATGATAGCACTGGCAAGTTCTGTCTTGCCGACTAGCGGTATATCAAAATAATCAAACCATGTTGTTAAGAATGGACGCCCAAACACCCAACTTCCTAACCCCGTGAATAAGGCTATGGCAATACCGGAAGCGATAATCTTACGGTAATTCACATCAAAACGTGCCGCAATCCAGTTAGAACCGTTAGCCATATATTGCAAAATAAAGGCAATCGCAGTCACTAACCCCGCTATAAAACCGCCTCCTGGTAAGTTATGACCACGCAAGAAAATGTACGCAGACACCAATAACGCAAGCGGTAATAAGCTTTGTGAAATACTGGCAAGTAAAATGGGGTATCGTTCACGTGCCCAAGGTCGCCCTTCACTGTCACTTGCTGGCATAAATAATGGCAAGTTAATTAATAGTTTATAAATACCCAGTGCAGCGATACCTAACACGGTGATTTCACCTAATGTATCGAATCCCCTAAAATCAACAAGGATCACATTTACAACGTTGGTTCCCCCACCGCCTGTTTTTGCATTTGCCACAAAAAAGTCTGAAATAGACTCAAGCGGTCTAGTTAGGAGTGCATAACAGATACTTGCTATAACAACACCAAATGCAGAGGATATACCTAGGTCACGTAACATGCGTAATGAGCTTGATTCTTTTGGTGTGCGCTGTGGTAAGAAAAACAGCGCAAGCATCAGTAGAATAACAGTCACTACTTCAACCGTTAATTGAGTTAATGCTAAGTCAGGTGCCGAGAATCGAGTAAATGCGACCGATACCATTAAGCCCACGATTGAAATCATGATCAGTGAAATCATACGAGAGCGATGCCAAATAACAGTTGCCAGCGCACCAATAATTAATAAGCCAGCCCCTATCGCATTATGAAAATCAATCGGCGTTAGTTCACTTGCCCCTGCTAGTTGGCGCATTTCAAACAGTGGCCAACCTGCACATAAAAGAACCACCGCAATCATCACAAAAGCATAGCGTTGCAGCGAGCCATTTTCGATACGATTAACTTTCTGTTGCGACCACTTAATAACACTGTACAAGCCAAGGTCGAATCCTTTTTTAGCATTCAGCGTGGGGAGCGATGCTTGGAAATGGAACAGGTGTTTGCGCTGCACATAAATGATGATACCGCAACAGGTCGCAATAAAGCTCATTAACAGCGGAAGGTTTAAACCATGCCAAACAGACAACTTATAGGCTGGCGCCGCATCACCTAAAACGGCAAATGACGCTGAAGCCAAAATATCGCTGACCGCAAAATGCGGGAACATACCGACTAATATGCACACTACGACTAATATTTCGATTGGTACTCGCATATAGCGCGGCGGTTCATGAGGCGTTTTTGGCAAATCAATTGGGTCACCATTAAAAAAGACATCATGAATAAATCGCGCCGAATAAGCGACTGAGAGCGCACCTGCAACGGTCGCTAAAACAGGGATTAACCATGACATTGAACCAAGCACTTGTTGATGCAGTGTTTCTGCAAAAAACATCTCTTTCGATAAAAAGCCGTTCAGTAGTGGCACACCCGCCATTGCCGCTGCTGCGACCATTGCTAATGTGGCGGTATATGGCATAAAATGCCACATACCATTGAGTTTACGCATATCGCGTGTGCCCGTTTCATGGTCAATAATACCGGTGGCCATAAATAAAGACGCTTTAAATGTCGCATGGTTAATAATATGAAAAATAGCGGCCACAGTCGCAAGCTCTGTATCTAAACCAAGCAATAAGGTAATAAGGCCCAAATGACTAATTGTTGAGTAGGCAAGCAGCCCTTTTAGATCATGCTTAAAGAGCGCAACGTAAGCACCAACAAGCAACGTTGATAACCCTGTCATAGCAACCAAAATAAACCACGTATCGGTTCCTGATAAGGCAGGATAAAAACGGGCGAGTAAAAAGATCCCTGCTTTAACCATGGTTGCCGAGTGTAAATACGCACTCACAGGTGTTGGCGCTGCCATGGCATGCGGTAACCAAAAATGGAATGGGAATTGCGCCGATTTAGTAAACGCCCCCAACAGCACAAGTACCAATGCCACTTCATATAAATCATGCGATTGAATCAGTGTCTTACTGGCTAAAATAACATCTAAATTATAACTACCAACAATATCGCCGATGAGTAATAAACCCGCTAATAACGCTAAACCACCTGCACCAGTAATTGCCAATGCCATGCGCGCACCTTTACGTGCTTCTGACTTATCCCACCAATAGCTAATTAGTAAAAACGAGCTAATGCTGGTTAGCTCCCAAAATAGCCATAATTGAATCACGTTATTTGACATAACAATGCCAACCATGGCTGTCATGAATAGCATTAGATAGCAGTACAACTTCGGTAAAGAGTCATCTTTGCTCAGGTAATAGCGAGCATAGAATATGACCAAGACACCAATGCCTAATATCATATACAGAAACAGCAAGGTTAGGCCGTCAAGCCTAAATGAAACTTGCATGTTGAGTAGCGGGATCCAGTCCGCGCTATAACGGATTATTTCGCCAGAAAAAACCGCAGGCGTAAACGAGAATACAATTCCAAGGGCAATCAAAGGCGCTAACATGGTCAAAGCCGTACTTTGATTTCGCGTTAGTTTTGAAGTGCAGGATGAAATAACACTGCCGATTAAGGATAACAGGGGTATCCAGAGCAAAGTCATAATAAGGAGCCTTTTTGTGTCATAAGAATATCAATACCGCTGCTAGTTATAGTTAGGTGCGTACTGTTCATTTGGATGGTTAAAAGTTGGCTTCAAAAAAAGCTTACAGTGCGTATAGTTATACTGATCAGGTGCTATTTTGTCTATAGGAGAGCAGCCTATTTGCACATTTTTTAACCGCTTTGTGTGTTAAAATAGCAATAATTCTACGATTAGTCAGAAAATTTATCCAAGCTTGAAGTTGTTGTTATCGTTGGCTTTACACCTAAAAACGTGAAGTAATCAATAAACCTTATCGGCTTTGTTAAGGGCTGGTTAATTTGTTTTTGCCAAAGTTGTCTGTATTGCTGTGATAACGCCATTGTTTGGTATTGCATAATTGACCAATTAGGACTGGGTTTATACGCCATTGAATTCTTGCATGCGCGGCTCTTCTGCCAACCACTTGGTGGCAATACATCATTGGCAATGAATAAATTAGGCGCCACTTTACCCTGCTGTTTACACAACCACTGCTGTTTTTTCTCTGGAAGTGGGTATTCATCCTCAAAACCATTAAAGTGCATTAGCTCATGCAAAAACACTTGATAGCTCTGTTGAGAATTAATATGCATAATCCCCCCAACCACATTTGCCGCGCCCGACTCTGACATCATTACGATAAAGTCAAAGCCTGCAGGCCAATTGTATGCAACAGCGTTTTCCCAATTACACTGAACTGCCATATCATGATTACGGCAAGAAAACTGATCGCCAACGTAGACAATTTCACTAAAGCAAAAACTATTCTTCTCTGGCTCTGGTTTAGCTTGGTAAAAACGTTTAAATGATTTCAGTGCATTAATTCCTGCATGATGATCAGTCAACATCAACACATTAAATTTACACTGTGGCATGACACTCACTGTGTGTAATGACAATGAAAAATTGTGACGTTTTGCAAAATCGGCCTTTATATACTCTGCATCCGAGCGCTGGCGTAACAACCAAGCTTGCCTCGCATCGCCTTGTGGCAAACGATTCGTTTGCCACAACCATTCAATTGACTGCCACTGCTGCTGAGCAATCAAGTTGTCTGCTAAGGCTTGTTGCTGGTCCACAGCATAATTATCAAACTCGGATTGCCACCACAGCTTAGCTGCCGCAGGGTTACCTTGTTGTAGAAAGCGTAATGCGAGTTGGTAATGAGCATCTAACTCACCTAGTTCAGCGAGTTGCCGTAATTGAACATTATCAACAAGGGTAAGGTTTGAACTCACAACAGTGGGAGCCAAATAGAAAATGGCCACAGCACGTGTTGGGGTTTTATTAAAATAATAAAGATACGAAGGCGTGAAGTCAGATACCGAGCTTGAGAGAGTGCTCAAGCTCAGTAATAACCCGCCTATCAGGTAAACATTAGCTCGCGTCTTCACCAGCCATTAACTCAAGCTCTAGACGCGCATATTTATATTCAACAAACTCATGCACATTTGTTGCAAGAGCAAGCCTAAAATAATCAGCCGCAATGTAATCATTACCTGCTGCTTGATGTAATTTAGCTAGATAGAAATACGCCTCGCATAAACGATGCGCATACTCTTGCTCAGAAGTAACCCCTTCAATAATACCTGATAAGAATTCAAACTCACTGATTTCGCCTAAATACAATGCAAGTAATTGATAACCCCATTGGGATTCGTCAACCCCTTGTGAATTGGCTTTTAAATCAATCAGCGCTTGCTGCTTGTCAGCGTCTGCTTGTGCTAGGTAAAGCCATAAAACACGATAAGGGTCACTGGGTGAGCGGTCTAAAAACTGCTGTAAGTCGTCTTGCGCTAATAATGGACGATTTCCATAATACAACGCTATCCCGCGGTTTAAATAAGCATATTCATGCTGTTCATTGAGTTCCAGCGCCGAGTCAAAAAGCTCATACGCCTGCTCATACTGTTGCATAAGCGTGTGATGAATACCTAAAAAGTTATACACTTCTGCTAAATCAGGCTTTAGTTTAATGGCCCGATTAAAGTCTATACGCGCTAATGTCGACATGCCCAAACTGTCAAATAACACACCGCGATCATAATAAAGTTTTGCTTGTTGTTCTGCACTTAAATCGGTGCGATTAAGCAGCTCTGAATAACGGGCTATGGTAATTTCATTTCGAAAATCAGACGCTAATGGTGCGGTGAACGGCACATTAACAATAGGGACTGACTCAGGCTGAGAAGTTGTTTGACATGCACTTAAAGAAAAAATAGCCACAGCTGTCAATGCTAAGTGTTTAAAAATCATTAAAGTCCTTAATACCTGAATTCTCTGTAGACAAAGTTGAAGCGATTGAGTTTCATTAAAGCATAAAAAAAGGGGCTAAACAGCCCCTTTTTCTTGTATCCAGTAAATTACTGGAAAATCAAACCTTATTCAGCGTCTTTAGGCGCTTCTGCTGTTTCTTCAGCAGCCGGTGCCATCGCTTCTTTGATACTTAAACGTACGCGACCTTGGCGGTCAACCTCAAGTACTTTTACTTGTACTTCTTGGCCTTCGCTTAAGTGATCAGTAACGTTGTTTACGCGCTCAGTGCTGATTTGAGAAATATGCACTAGGCCATCTTTACCCGGAAGGATATTAACGAATGCACCAAAATCAACGATACGAACAACTTTACCTGTGTAGATTGTGCCTACTTCAAGTTCTGCTGTTAATTGCTCAATGCGCTTGATTGCATTATTTGCGCTAATGCCGTCAGTTGCTGCAATTTTGATTGTACCATCGTCTTCGATTTCAATCGTTGTGCCTGTTTCTTCAGTAAGTTGACGAATCGTTGCGCCACCTTTACCAATTACTTCAGCAATTTTCTTCGCCGGAATTTGCATCGTGTAGATACGTGGAGCGAACTGAGATAACTCTTCAGAAGGAGCAGAAATCGCTTCGTCCATTACACCTAAGATGTGTAAACGTGCAGCTTTTGCTTGTTTAAGCGCGATTTGCATGATTTCTTGTGTGATACCTTCGATTTTGATATCCATTTGAAGTGCAGTGATACCGTCTGAAGTACCCGCAACTTTAAAGTCCATGTCACCTAAGTGATCTTCATCACCTAAGATGTCAGAAAGAACAACAAAGTTTTCTTCTTCTTTAACAAGACCCATCGCAATACCTGCAACAGAGGCTTTAATAGGCACACCCGCGTTCATTAACGCAAGAGAAGTACCACATACAGACGCCATTGAAGATGAACCGTTAGACTCGGTGATCTCAGATACAACACGGATTGAGTAAGGGAACTCAGTTAGTGTTGGCATTACAGCTTGGATACCACGCTTAGCTAAGTTACCGTGGCCGATTTCACGACGCTTAGGTGAACCAACAAAACCTGTTTCACCTACGCAGAACGGAGGGAAATTGTAGTTAAGCATGAAGTGGTTTTTGTGCGTGCCCGTTAAATCATCAATTAACTGTGAATCACGTTCTGTACCAAGCGTTGCAGTAACAAGTGCTTGTGTTTCACCACGTGTGAAGATAGCAGAACCGTGAGTACGCGGTAATACACCCGTCATTACGTCTAGTGCACGGATCATATCTGGTTCACGACCATCGATACGTTTTTCACCGGCAGTGATACGGCCACGAACAATTTTCTTCTCTAAAGAACCAAATACTTTACTTACTTCTTGAGTATCAAGTGTTTCGTCTTCAGCAAGCTCAGCAGAAAGCGCTTCAATAACAGCGTCTTTAGCTGCGCCTAACGCTTCTTTACGCGCTACTTTGTCAGTGATGCGGTATGCTTCACCCACTTTATCAGCAGCAAGTTCAGCTACTTTCTCTTCAAGTGCAACGTTCTTTTCTGGTGCAGTCCAATCCCATGTAGGCTTGCCCGCTTCTGCTTTGAACTCATTGATTGCGTTGATGATAGCCTGAGATTGCTCATGACCATATACAACAGCGCCTAACATAACATCTTCAGATAGCACGTTCGCTTCAGACTCAACCATTAATACCGCGTTGTCTGTGCCCGCAACCACTAAATCAAGTTGGCTTTCTTCAAGTTCTTTTAACGTTGGGTTTAGAACGTATTCGCCGTTGATGAAACCAACACGTGATGCACCGATAGGACCATTAAATGGAATACCAGAAATTGCAAGCGCTGCTGATGTACCAATCATTGCAACCATATCAGGTTGGATTTCAGGGTTTACAGAAACAACTGTCGCGATAACTTGTACTTCATTTACGAAGCCATTCGGGAAAAGTGGACGAATTGGACGGTCAATTAAACGTGCAATAAGTGTTTCGCCATCGTTAGGGCGACCTTCACGCTTAAGGAAACCACCTGGGATACGACCCGCTGCGTACATACGCTCTTGGTAGTTAACTGTTAGTGGGAAAAAGTCTTGGCCTGGTTGTGCATCACGCTTACCAACAACAGTAACAAGTACTGAAGTGTCGCCAATGCTTGCAAGTACAGCGCCGTCAGCTTGACGAGCGATAGCACCTGTTTCTAGTGTCACAGTGTGTTGACCTAGTTGAAATTCTTTAATAATTGCTTGCACTTAAAAATGTCCTTTAAATGTAGAAGCAACTCAGAAAAATTAGCCCGTAGGCTGCATCTCTGAATTGGTAAAAATAGTCCATCAAAGTACCAATTACAGTACTTAATTAACCTTAAGTAAAATCAATTAAGTACTACAATTGGCAATGATGATTTTTCAAACACTTAGCAACCTGTGCTACTAAGTTGTGCGCTAGTATACCTTTCATACGCGCACAAAAAAAGGGGCTATATAGCCCCTTTTCTCGTAATCTAGTTCTTAGCGACGTAGGCCAAGCTCTTGGATTAACGCAGTGTAACGTGCAATGTCTTTACCTTTAAGGTAATCAAGCAGTTTACGGCGTTGGCTTACTTTGCGAAGAAGACCACGACGTGAGTGGAAATCGTGCTTGTGATCAGCAAAGTGACCTTGAAGCTTGTTGATATCGAACGTTAGAAGTGCAACTTGTACTTCAGGTGAACCAGTGTCGCCTTCAGCGCGTGCAAATTTAGCAATGATTTCAACTTTTTCTTGATTGCTTAGTGACATAGTAACTCCAAAAATTAATTTAAATTGTGTCTTAGCCGATCACTAATTCAGCCAAAACGATTGAGCGGGCGTATTCTACCAGCTTTAGCAATAACTACAAGGTAATCTTTACTCAGGCAGTTGATTCGATAAACCACGCTTTGATTTTAGGTGACCGTCTTTATGACGCTCGCCTGTGCCAATGAATATACCATCAGCCATTACTTTCACCACACCATCAGGCACGGGCTTACCAATCACCACGGTTTGACCATGGCTAAATGCCATACCTTGTTCTTTACTAATTTCAATCACAGGTAAGTCAACCAACGCGGTATCCATGGGTAACAAAAGCGCATCTAAATAAGTAGACGGTGCAACGTCATCGGCTTTAGCTTGTTGCAATTTTTCTTCAAGTTGCTCAAGCGTCACCATTTTATCACTCGGATAATGACCAACAGCACTTCGGTGCAACATAATAACGTGTGCGCCACACCCTAACTTTTCACCAAGGTCATCCACAATAGTGCGAATATACGTCCCTTTCGATACATGGGCGGTCATTTGCACTTCGTTATTTGCTTCATCAAACTCATCAAGCGTTAAACTAAACACATTAATTTTTCGGCATTTACGCGGTACCTCAATGCCCTCGCGTGCATATTTATATAAAGGCTGGCCTTGATATTTTAATGCTGAGTACATTGATGGGTATTGGTCCGACTCACCTAAAAAACTTGCGATCTTTTGCTCGAGTTGAGCACGAGTTACCGCTACTGGACGCGTTTCAACAACTTCGCCATCCGAATCTGAGGTGGTTGTACGTTCCCCAAGTTTAGCGCGTACGACATACGTTTTGTCCGTGTCTAACAAAAACTGGGTAAACTTAGTTGCTTCACCAAAACAAATCGGCAGCATGCCTGTTGCAAGCGGATCGAGCGCGCCGGTGTGCCCGGCCTTCTGTGCAAAGTAAATGCCCTTTGCTTGCTGCAATGCTTTATTAGACGAGATACCTTTCGGCTTGTTAAGTAATAAAATGCCGTCAATTGCACGGCCTTTACTGCGTCTAGCCATTAGTCTTTAGTGCCTTCTTCGCTATCATCTTCGTTGACATGCTTTGCATTATCTTCACGAATAACCGAGTCCACTAAATTTGAAATACGCATACCTTCCATCAGTGAGTTATCAATGACAAAACGTAACTCTGGCATAATGCGCGCACGAATGCGTTTACCTAATAAAGAACGAATATAACCCGTTGCTTCATTCAGGATTTTAGCGCTCTGCTTGGCTTTATCTTCATCATCAGTATTGAATACTGTAATAAATACTTTTGCGTACGAAAGATCGCGAGATACCTCAACTGCAGACACCGTTACCATACCTAAGCGCGGGTCTTTAATTTCGCGTTGAAGAATAACAGCAATCTCTTTTTGAATTTGCTGTGCAACACGATCAGTGCGAGAAAATTCTCTCATTATACTTCACTCTAAAATTATAACTTATTGATGTATATAAATAAGTTAATTTAATTACGAATACACAAATGGGGGCTTAGCCCCCATTTATAATAGTGACTTAGACGAAATTAAAGTGAACGTTGTACTTCAACCGTCTCGAACACCTCGATTTGGTCGCCAACTTTAACATCGTTATAGTTCTTAACGCCGATACCACATTCCATACCGTTACGAACTTCAGCTACGTCATCTTTAAAGCGACGTAATGATTCAAGCTCACCTTCATAGATAACCACGTTATCACGAAGTACACGGATAGGTGCGCTACGCTTAACGATACCTTCGGTCACCATACAACCTGCGATAGCACCAATCTTAGGTGACTTAAACACGTCACGAACTTCAGCAAGACCAATGATCTCTTGCTTAAATTCTGGTGCAAGCATACCAGACATGGCTTGTTTAACTTCTTCGATCAGGCTGTAGATTACGCTGTAGTAACGTAGGTCTAGGTTTTCTGATTCAATCACTTTACGTGCTGATGCATCGGCACGAACGTTAAAGCCTACAACGATTGCATTAGAGGCTGCTGCAAGTGTTGCGTCAGTTTCGGTGATACCACCTACGCCTGAACCAACAATCTTCACTTTAACTTCATCAGTAGATAGTTTAGTTAATGAATCAGCAATTGCTTCAATTGAACCTTGTACGTCCGCTTTAAGTACCACGTTAACTTCAGAAACATCGCCTTCAGTCATGTTAGTAAACATGTTTTCAAGCTTCGCTTTTTGTTGACGCGCTAGTTTCACTTCACGGAACTTACCTTGACGATATAAAGCAACTTCACGGGCTTTACGCTCGTCTTTAACCACCGTTGCTTCATCACCTGCAGCAGGGATACCAGAAAGACCTAGAATCTCTACAGGAATAGATGGGCCAGCAGACTTAATGTCTTTACCGTTCTCATCTTTCATTGCACGTACACGGCCGTATTCAAGGCCACATAGTACGATATCGCCTTGGTTAAGCGTACCAGACTGAACTAAGATAGATGCAACTGGACCACGGCCTTTATCTAAGCGTGATTCGATTACAACACCCGCAGCCATCCCTTCTGATGGTGCAGTTAGTTCTAAGATCTCAGCTTGCATTAATACCGCTTCAAGTAAGTCATCAATGCCTAAACCTGTTTTTGCAGAGATATGGACGAATTGCGTGTCGCCACCCCACTCTTCAGGAATAACGTCTAGCTGTGCTAATTCGTTTTTAACGCGATCTGGATCTGCGCCTTCTTTGTCCATTTTGTTTACAGCAATGATTAGAGGCACACCAGCTGCACGCGCATGCTGAACCGCTTCTTTAGTTTGTGGCATTACACCATCATCTGCTGCAACAACAAGGATTACGATATCAGTGGCTTTTGCACCACGAGCACGCATTGAGGTAAATGCGGCGTGACCTGGTGTGTCTAAGAACGTGATCATGTTGCCATTTGTTTCAACATGATAAGCACCAATGTGCTGAGTGATACCACCCGCTTCACCTGATGCCACTTTCGCTGAACGAATGTAGTCAAGTGTTGACGTTTTACCATGGTCAACGTGACCCATTACTGTCACAACCGGCGCACGAGGAAGCGCTTTGCCTTCTTCGTTACGGTCGTTTAGCACTTTCTCTTCTAATTCATTTTCTTTAACAATGATAACCTTATGTCCCATTTCTTCAGCAACAAGCTGTGCTGTTTCTTGGTCGATCACTTGGTTGATGGTAACCATGTCACCCATTTTCATCATTGTTTTAACAACTTCGGCACCTTTAACAGCCATACGCGATGCAAGTTCAGCAACAGTGATAGTTTCACTGATACGAACTTCATTTTTAACGTCTGCGGTTGGTTTTTGGAAACCATGCTGTAACGATGTAGGCGCTTTAAGCTTGCCTTTTTTACCTTTAGGTGCAACAAATTTTTCTTTTGCTGGACCTTTTTTCTTTTTCTTAGCACGGCGAGCAGTTTGCTCTTCACGAGCATCAGACTCATCTTCTGCTTCACGTGCATAAGTTGAAGTCGTAAGGTGGTGATCAGCGCTTTCTTCACGCTGCTTACGCTCTTCTTCTTCTTTCTTCCAGCGAGCTTCATTTTCTTCAGCTAGCTTTCTTGCCTCTTCTGCTTGACGTTTCGCTTCTTCTTCAGCTTTTCTCAATGCGGCCTCTTCTGCTTCTTTTTGCAGACGCTCAGCTTCGGCGCGATCTTTTTCAGACTTAGCACTTTGTTCTGGGGTCATCTGCTTCTGTTTCGCTTTACGCTCAGCTTCAGCTTTGCGTTTAGCCTCTTCTTTGGCTTTACGCTCAGCTTCTTCTTTCGCTTTACGTTCTGCCTCTTGTTTCGCTTTTAGCTCCTCAGCTTCTTGCTGGGCTTTAAGCTCTGCTGCTTTACGTGCAGCTTCTTCTGCAGCTAAACGCTCTTCTTCTTGCTGTTGCTCAATGGCGCTTTTCTTAACATAAGTACGTGTTTTACGTACTTCTACTTGTACAGACTTTGCTTTACCTGTAGAGCCAGTCACACTCAGTGTGCTCTTGCTTTTACGTTGCAAAGTCATGCGAGCAGGGCCTTCCGAGCCCGTGCCGCCATGCTGCTTGCTAAGGTGGTCAAGTAACGTTGACTTTTCAGCCTCGCTCACCATATCACCTGCTTTTTTAGAAATACCGGCTTGCTCAAGCTGCTGTAGTAACTTATCAACAGTTGTACCAATATCTCCGGCTAGTTTTTCAACATTTACTTCTGCCATAGTGTGTAATACCTCCGTTAATAAATTACTCGTCTGCGAACCAACAAATGTTACGCGCAGCCATAATTAGTTTGCCAGCTTCTTCTTCTGAAAGCTCAGTGATATCAACTAACTCGTCGATACCTTGCTCGGCTAAATCTTCTAATGTTATAACACCTTTACTTGCCATAACGAATGCAAGGTGACGCTCTAAACCTTCAAGGGCTAATAAGTCCTCTGCAGGTTCTGCACCTTCTAGGCTTTCTTCAGTTTTAAGTGCTTTGGTTGTCAGTGCGTCTTTCGCACGTGAACGTAAAACATCAACTGTTTCTTCGTCTAAGCCATCAATTTCTAAAAACTCTGATGCTGGTACGTAAGCAACTTCTTCAAGGGTTGAGAAACCTTCGTTGATTAGTAATGTTGCAAACTCATCATCGATATCTAGGTACTCAGTAAATAAGTTGATTAACTTGTCTGACTCAGCTTCATTTTTCGCACGCATTTCATCAACCGTCATTACGTTTAATTCCCAGCCAGTTAACTGGCTAGCAAGACGAACGTTTTGACCATTTCGACCAATTGCTTGCGCTAGGTTATCAGCTTCAACAGCGATATCCATTGAGTGCGTGTCTTCGTCCATCACGATAGATGCTACCTCAGCAGGTGCCATCGCGTTAATAACGAATTGCGCTGGGTTATCATCGTAAAGTACGATATCAACACGCTCGCCACCAAGTTCAGTAGACACCGCTTGAACACGCGCACCACGCATACCTACACAGGCACCTACTGGGTCAATACGTTTGTCATTTGACTTAACAGCGATTTTCGCACGTGAACCTGGATCACGCGCTGCTGCACGTAATTCAATCATTTCTTCGCCAATTTCTGGCACCTCAATGCGGAATAGCTCCATGAGCATTTCAGGCTTAGAACGCGTTACGAATAACTGTGCGCCACGCGCTTCAGGTTTAACTTCGTAAAGAAGACCACGAATACGGTCGCCCGGACGGAAGTTTTCACGCGGTAGCATGTCGTCACGGTAAATAACCGCTTCTGCATTGTTACCAAGGTCAAGTACGATAGCATCACGCGTTGCTTTTTTAACAACACCCGTTACTAACTCACCTTGTTGGTCTTTGTATTCTTCAACAACAAGTGCACGCTCAGCTTCACGTACTTTTTGTACGATAACTTGCTTAGCCATTTGTGTTGTAATACGGTCAAACTTAATTGACTCAATTTGTTCTTCTACGTAATCACCCATTTGCAATTCAGGGTCTTCAACTTGTGCCGCTTCAAGCGTGATTTCGCTATACGGGTGCTCAAGTGAACCATCTTCTTGCACAGGAGCGATTTTCCAGCGACGGAATGTATCGTAATTACCTGTTTTACGGTCAATTGATACGCGAACGTCAATTTCACCATCGTGTTTTTTCTTTGTTGCAGTCGCTAATGCGAACTCTAACGCTTCAAAAATCTTTTCTTTTGGAACCGCTTTCTCATTGGAGACGGCTTCAGCAACCAATAATATTTCTTTTGCCATGGGTTATGCCTCGCTTGCCCTATTCCTTCGCACTCGAATTAAAACTTTGCGATGATGTTCGCACGTTCAATGTTACTTAGCATAATCATATGCTCAGTCCCATCTGCTGAAAGTGTGATCATATCACTGCTAACTGATACTAAATCGCCTTTAAAATTACGGCGACCATCTTGTGGAAGCTTAGTACGCACGCGTACTTCTTCTCCTTGTGCCTTCTCGTAGTGATCTTGTTTGAATAATGGACGATCAACACCAGGAGACGACACTTCCAAATCGTATTCGTTTGTAATTGGGTCTTCGACATCTAAGATTGCGCTAACTTGACGACTTACGTCGGCACAATTGTCTACCGTGATCCCTGCATCATGATCGATGTAAACACGTAATGTAGAGTGGCGACCAGCTTGCACAAACTCAAGACCATGTAACTCAAAGCCTAACATTTCAACGGCTGGTGAGAGCATGGCTACTAAATCTTGCTCAAGTTTTGTCACGAAAATCCTCCATACAAACAAAAAAAGGGCATATAGCCCTGAAATACTGAGTTTAATAATGATTCATAAAATCATGCTAGATCAGATACAACAACGCCCCGAACCAAGCGGGGCGTCACACCTAAAGCATAAAACTGTGTGGCCTAGGGCCAAGCTTGGTTGCGGTCAATTACCTGACTAAATTAAACTAAATAGCCTAAACGCAAAACGCGCATTACCCAGAATGCGCGACTTCATACAGTAAAAAATTACTGTGCATGTTAAAGACAACTTACGATGTTTTAACATGAATTTGGTTGCGGGAGCCGGATTTGAACCGACGACCTTCGGGTTATGAGCCCGACGAGCTACCAGGCTGCTCCATCCCGCGCCAATGGATATCAAGTAAATTACTTAATATCGTTTGCTTGAGTGGCAAGCACATCAAGTCAATGGCGGCTATTATAAGCATGTAGCGCTCAATTAGCAACCTTCGGGCATGAATTAGTTGGACAATTTTTTACGAAAAAAAATAATGACAACCTTGTCATAAAATTTCCTATTTCCGGAAAAATAGGTCTATAGTTAACACTATAAGAAGAACAAACTATAGTGTTGGCTATTAAGCGATTTTCCTATGAGTCTATCTATTTTTCAAAAAAGGCTTTTACAACAGAATGTTGAACTGCTAAAACCTGATTTCCATCAATTTACGCACACCTTTTACCACAATTTGAGCCAGCGTAATCTAACAATGACGATGCCAAGCGAAGAGAGTGTAAGCAAACGAAGCTATATACTATTTTGTGCGCTTAATAAGGTTGTGTCACACCTTGATGACTTACCTTTGGTGATGCCTTTCATTCAATATATAGCAAACAACCTAAGCTTTTTGAATGTATCAAGTCACGATATAGACCATTTGTGTGACGCATTTTTCGACACGCTGGAGTCCCAGCAAAGAGGCTTAAACAGCCACCTAAAACAAGCGTGGTCACAGGCAATTCGTATATTTTCCAACATTGTTAAAAGCTATTTGTTTGCTTACAGTAATGTGATTTCAATCAATACACGTTGCGCTACTCGACTTAGTTCGTAGTTGAGGGCTGACACTAATTAATGTTGAGTAAGTTCATTATTCAATCTATCGATTTGGCGCTGCTCAACAGCAATGAGAGTATTAAATTTACTGGTCACCGCAGACATTTTGTCTGATAAAGCCTGGTCGCTACTCGCATCGACTAGATTAGTCGGTCTGGTAGAGGCTTGTTGCTCAAGGCGCTTAATCTGTTGATTTAGCTCAACATGATAACGGTCAATTTTGTCTTTGTGCTCTGCGATTTCACGTTTAATCTGTTCACTACGAATAAAATGGTCAATTTCATTCTGTTCTGTATCGTTACTTTGCAAAACTAACTGGCTTTTTTCTGTGCTTAACCTGTCTATATTACGCTGCTCATTGTTGATCAATAAATTATAACGTTCTGAAACGGCAGACATCTGTTTAGCTATGGCGGCTTCTTTTTTTGCTCCGACCAAATTGTGCAGTTGCGCATCGGCTTGACTGCTTAATGCCGCAATTTCATTGTTCATCCGTTCTGAGTAAGAGTCTATTTTATTATTGTGTTCTGCAATTTTGGCGTCTATTTGCTTTAATCGAATATAGTTATCAATCTCTGCTGTTACATCGCTTGATTCAGAAACAGGTTTTGGCGAGCCTAATAATGTGGGGTTTTGCTCTTTAACGGTGATCAACTTTGCATCTTTGCCGCAAGGTTGTTGGCTAAACTCAACAATGCCATTTTTTTCACATTGATAAATTGCCGCGTTGGCCGCCTTGCTCAAAGTGACCCCTAAACAAACCAGTGTAAATAAAGTAAAGAAGCGTGGTTTCATAATATCGTCCCTGTTGTTTATCCTGTGTTTCTGTAAGCATGTTGTGGGCCAACACGATCTAAATTCAGCGGTATTACGTAGTAATTTAAATCAATTATCATGGGTTTACTATTGTGCATTACTCTACTTTGCGATTTATTTTTGGCGATCAACTCAATGCTAGCCACAGCTGGTATAAAGATGAAGATCAGCACACCACTCTTTATGTCATCGCTGAGCTAAAACAAGAAACCGATTACGTAAAACATCATACACAAAAAATTGCCGCCTTTTTCTTAGCAATGGAACACTTTGCAAAGGCGCTCAAAAGCGCGGGGTTTAATGTGCTACATCTTACCTTAGATGACACAAAAGATGACGAATCATTACCCGCCCTTCTTACTCGTTTAGCGAAACACTACCAATGTAAACGCATTGAATACCAGTATCCCGATGAATACCGACTCAAACAGCAATTACAGGCATTCTCAGAAAACAGTGAGTGTGCGATTAACGCATACGACACAGAGCATTTTTTACTTCCCTTTAATGATATATGCCAACACTTTAAAAAAGACAAGCATGTAAAAATGGAATTCTTTTATCGCACAATGCGTAAACGATTCAATATATTAATGGACGAAAACAATGAACCGGTCGGAGGCAAGTGGAACTTTGATCAACAAAATAGAAACAAGTTAAAACAACATGATCTCAACGCAATTCCTGAACCACTGTGCTTTGGGCACGATGTTAAGGACATTCTTTCACGCATAAAAAAACATAACATAACGACATTTGGAGAGTGCAATCATTCGATACTTTGGCCAACAACACGTTATGAAGCAAAGCAGCTTCTTGATTTTTTTTGCGATCATTTGTTAGTTCACTTTGGGCAATTTCAAGATGCGATGACCTGTCAATCTGAGCACCAATGGTCGCTATATCACAGCCGCTTGTCGTTTGCTCTCAACACTAAAATGCTGCACCCAATGCAGGTTATTAAGCGCGTGATTGAGGCTTTTGAAAAACAGCAGCAAAAAATTGATATTGCCCAAGTTGAAGGATTCATTAGACAAATTCTGGGCTGGCGCGAATATGTGCGTGGTATTTACTGGCAAAATATGCCTGACTACGCCAACAAAAATGCCCTTGAAGCAAAGCGTGCCCTGCCCGACTATTTTTGGCACGCAAACACTAAAATGAAATGTATGCACCATGCAATTAAGCAAAGTTTAGACACCGCCTATGCTCATCATATTCAACGTTTGATGATAACGGGTAACTTTTGTTTGCTTACAGCCATAAACCCAAATGAAGTCGATGCTTGGTATTTAGGTATTTACATTGATGCTATCGAATGGGTTGAAATGCCCAACACTCGCGGCATGAGTCAATTTGCAGACGGCGGCTTAATTGCCACTAAACCGTATGCCGCAAGTGGTAATTACATTAATAAAATGAGTGACTATTGTAAGGATTGCCATTACAACGTGAAAGAAAAAGCCACCGATGATGCGTGCCCTTTCAATAGTTTATATTGGAACTTCATGTTAGAGCACGAACAATTGCTTAGCAAAAATCCGCGTATAGGCATGATTTATAACACCTGGTATAAACAAGACGAATCGCAGCAACAAGCCACTCTCAAACGCGCAAAGTGGTGCGTCGATAATTTAGAGAAATTATAAAAAAGGCCGCCTCAAATGAGGCGGCCTACTTCTAACAAATAACAAGGGGAAACAATGCTGATTACAGCTTAATTACTTATTCTCAAGCAATTTACCACTGCCAATTTCAATTTTACGTGGTTTGAGTGCTTCAGGAATTTCACGCTGTAAATCAATGCTTAAAAGTCCATTTTCAAGGTCTGCACCGAGTACTTTAACGTGGTCACCTAGTTGGAACTTACGTTCAAAGTTGCGCTCAGCAATTCCTTGATGGATAAACTTACGCTCTGCATTGTCTTCTTTGTCAGCTTTTGTGCCGCTGACTTTTAATGTATTGTTTTCTGACTCAATGGTCAGTTCACTTTCACTAAAACCGGCAACGGCCATAGTGATACGGTATTTGTCTTTATCTAATGCTTCGATGTTGTATGGAGGAAAACTTGGCTGCTTGTCTGTGCGTGCTGCCGCATCCATTAATGATGCTAAATGATCGAAGCCAATGAATGAACGATAAAGTGGTGATAAGTCTACTGTACGCATAATAATATCCTCATATTTAAGCGATATTTTGTTAGTCCTCTTCTTTTGAACAAGTGCTAACAAAGTTAAATTAATTATATAAATTTCAATTACTTTGGTTTGTTTGGGACCCATCAGGCGTCCTCACTAAACGATTTATGGGCAAGCAAAATCTTTTCAAGATTTTTTACAAAAAAAATTGCAATTTTTTTCTCTTTTTGAAATTTATTGAGGCTTATTCTGGTCTGAATAAGTTGATTTTAAAGGGCTAAGCACGTACAAAATAAAAATGAAAAAAATACCCTCAGTTTTAAAAAAAATAGTCGCTTTGACTAAAAACCTGCTGTTGATGGCTATCATCTTGTATGCCGTTACGCTATTTCGGCAACGAAATTTATTACCAACAGACCACACTCCCGCCCCCTATTTCAATTTAGCGACACTCGACAACCCACAGCAACGCGTCACCATTGCCGATTTAAAAGGCACAAACACAGTGCTGTATTTTTTTGCCCCTTGGTGCAGTATTTGTCGCTACAGTATGCCTAATCTCGAAAAAGCCTATCAACAAGGCGAGCTGAATGCGGTTGCCATTGCCCTTGATTATAAAAATATTGACGAGATAACGCAGTTTACAGATTCACTAGACTTAACGATGCCCGTTTTATTAGGGACACGGTATACAGGACAAGATTACAAAGTCAGTGCCTACCCAACGTATTATGTTATTAATGAGCAACTCGCGATTACAGCTCATTCTATGGGGTATTCCACAGAATTTGGGCTGCGCATACGAACACGAAAGTGACTTAAGAGGCACTCAGAGAAAAAACAGAATAGAGTAATCGATTTTATGCACTGTTTTTATGAATCTAATTCGTTAATATGATAACTAGACCAACACACTTACATCGAGGAGAGCGATATGTTGACTGTAATTTTTGGCCGTGAGGGCTGTCCATACTGTGTACGCGCAAAAGACGTAGCAGAAAAACTAGCGAACGAGCGTGAGGATTTTAAATTTCGCTATATCGATATCATTAAAGAAGGTATCAGCAAAGCAGATTTAGAAAAGTCTGCTGGCAAACCTTGCCCAACCGTTCCACAAATTTTTATTGACCAAACTCACATTGGTGGCTTCACAGAATTCGAAGCATACGCTAAAGAAAATTTAGGGTTATATCAATAAATTGTAAACATGGTTGATTTTGGTAAATTACAACTGATTAAATTATGACCAACATCAACCACATACAAATTAGTTGTAATTTATACAAGCAATTGCATTGTATTTCCTATACAATGCGCGCCTCTTTAAATTCGTTGAGGCGTATTAATGTCAGAACCAGTCACGTTTGAATCTTTAAATCTTTCTCCTGCAATTTTAAAAGCAGTTGAAGAGCTAGGTTACAAGACTCCATCTGAAATCCAAGCTCAATGTATACCGTTATTGCTAGAAAGAAAGGACGTACTGGGACTAGCGCAAACGGGTACAGGTAAAACAGCAGCATTTGCACTGCCATTACTAAATAATATTGACCCGTCTGTGAAACAGCCACAGATCCTTGTTCTAACGCCTACGCGTGAACTTGCGATCCAAGTAGCTGAGGCATTCGAACAATATGCTAAGCATACTCGTGGTGTAGAAGTTTTAGCCCTTTATGGTGGCCAAAGCTACAGCATCCAATTAAGTGCACTTCGTCGTGGCGCGCAAATCATTGTTGCAACGCCAGGCCGCTTAATCGACCACATTAACCGTGGCACAATCAAATTCGAGAGCTTACAAGCCCTTGTTCTTGATGAAGCGGACGAAATGTTACGCATGGGTTTCATTGATGATGTAGAAAGCATCATGGAAAAAACACCGCGTGAAAAGCAAACATGTCTTTTCTCTGCAACCATGCCTAAGCAAATCCAAAATATCAGCAGCAAATACATGAACGAGCCTGAGCAAGTTCATATTTCAGCGCGTAACTCAACAGTATCGACTGTTGAGCAAGTATTTTGGAATGCACACGTACACAAAAACAAAGCGATCGTGCGCTTCTTAGAAGCTGAAGAATACGATGGTGCGATTGTTTTCGTACGTACACGTAATGACACAGTACAATTAGCTGAATTACTTGAGCGCGAAGGTTTCTCTGCCGCACCACTTAATGGTGACATGAACCAACAAGCACGTGAACGCACTGTAGAGCGTTTGAAAAGTGGTTTACTTGATATCGTAATTGCAACCGACGTTGCAGCGCGTGGTCTAGATGTTGACCGTTTAAGCTTGGTAATTAACTACGATATTCCACAAGACTCTGAAGCCTACGTTCACCGTATTGGCCGTACAGGTCGTGCGGGTCGTTCAGGTAAAGCGATTCTTTTCGTAAAACACAACGAGCGTTATTTACTTAAAAATATCATTCGTCATACGAAGTCTGAAATTGCACAAGTAGATTTACCAACAGCGAAAGTTGTTGAAGAAAAACGCATCAAAGCATTGCAAGACAAGTTGACTATTGCACTTGAAAATAAAGACATCACGTTCTTTAACCAAGTAGCGGCCAACATGGCTGAAAAGCTTGAACTAAGCTTCGAAGACTTAGCAGGTGCCTTACTGTGTTTAGCGCAGCAACAATCACCAATCAAGGTTGAAGAAGTTAAAGTTCAACCGCGTGGCGAACGTACAGAACGCGGTGGTGATCGCCGTCGTAACGAACGTGCTGACCGTGGTGATCGCCCTGCTCGCGAACGTAAACCACGTGAGCCGCGTGAACGTAACAGCCGCAGCATGGGCCCTATGGATACATACCGTATCGAAGTAGGTCGTGAGCACGGTGTACAAGTTAAAAATATCGTTGGTGCGATTGCTAACGAAGCAGATATCTCAAGCAAGTTTATTGGTGACATTCGTCTGCACGACAGTCACAGTACGGTACAATTACCGCAAAACATGCCTAAAGATGTGCTTGATCACTTCCAAAAAGTGTTTATTTGTAAACGCCCAATGGGAATGACACTCACCAAAGCTGAAGCCGCTTCTGAGCGCCCAGAGCGCAGCGAACGCCCAGCAGGTGAGCGCAGTGATAAAAAGCGTAGCTTCAAAGACAAAGACCGTGGTGAAAAACGTAGCGGCCCTCGTAAAGAGCGTCGTCCAGTAAGCTTCACAGCAAACTAAGCGTTTAAAGCTAACGACTAAAAAAACCTTGTCATGAGAGTGACAAGGTTTTTTTGTGTCTGAAGTAAAGCTGTCAGCTATCACCATTCAGTTTTTAAAGTCACGGCTTAACTACCTGCCATCAATTCATCTAATTTTCGGTATGGGTAGAATATAAACTTTGCCATACTGCCCTGCATCTGCCACGACGGCTTCAATACCGTTGTCTCGAAATAAGTAAAGCTTCGATATAAACTTGATTGGAATACGTTTTTTAATAAACCAATAATTCCTTCCTTTGAGATAACCATCACCGATTTCAACCGCTGTATATTTAATTAAGATTGATACTAAAAATGCCAAGAAAAGCGAACCTAAAAAAATGCAAAAGAAGAAAAAGGGTAATTGATAAACAGTAATGTGTTCAAATGTGCTCTCAAGACTCATCCCACTTTGGAAGTAGCGGATGATAAACATAAAAATAACAGGTATTAAAATTAAAAAGTCTTAGTAAGTTTTTTCCAAAGCTATTGCCACTCAACATTAAATTTCACACGATTTCCTCTACTAATAGGTTACATCAAAAAAGCCTCAGTTGGATGGCTGAGGCTTTGTTATTTTTATGGTTATGAACCCGCTGGGTACACGTAGCTTGACTGTAGGCCGAGTGGGATGCCTAAGCCCCAATATGCTAGTAAGAAGATACTCCAGCCGATTAGGAACGCGATAGAGTACGGCAGCATCATGGCAATTAAGGTGCCGATACCTGTGCCTTTAACATACTTCTGGCAGTACACGACAACCAATGGGAAGTAAGGCATTAACGGGGTGATAATGTTTGAGCTTGAATCACCCACACGGTACGCTGCTTGGGTTAAGTCTGGCGATATGCCTAATTGCATTAACATAGGCACAAAAATAGGCCCAAGTAATGCCCATTTTGCCGAGCTTGAACCCACAAACAAGTTTACGAACGCAGTTAAGAAAATAATACCAATCACGGTTACAGAACTGGGTAATTGCATGGCTTTTAACAGCTGTGCACCTTCAATAGCCAGTAATGCCCCAAGGTTTGATTTACTAAATGCCGCGATAAATAACGCACAGAAAAACGCCATTACTATGTAATACGCCATGCCGCCCATTGCTTTACTCATGGCATCAATCATGTCTTTAGAGCTTTTGAACGTGCCAACCACAAAGCCATAAACTGCACCAGGTATCCAGAACAGTAGGAAAATTAGTGGCACGATAGACTGCATCAAAGGTGAACGGAAGTTAGTCAGCGA
The DNA here is from genome assembly GCF_013423925.1 of Pseudoalteromonas sp. JSTW. Classification (NCBI taxonomy): domain Bacteria; kingdom Pseudomonadati; phylum Pseudomonadota; class Gammaproteobacteria; order Alteromonadales; family Pseudoalteromonadaceae; genus Pseudoalteromonas; species Pseudoalteromonas sp. JSTW. Next base: position 1,084,595 of record NZ_CP058972.1, on the reverse strand, counting down.
GCCATCGGGGCTGCGCATAGCTGAGTCTGCGGGAGCGGATACAAACCAAAGTAAAGCAAGGCCTGCTACCATCACTGTGCTTGCAATATAAAACGCACGCTTTTCATCGCTACGCGCTTCATCAAAAGCGGGTAAGTCTTCGGTGTCACCATCAAGTGGGGTATTTTGTAAGCGTGGTTCAATAATTTTATCGGTAATGTACCAGCCTAATAGAATAATGAATAAGCTTGAAGCTGAGGTGAAAAACCAGTTATTTAATGGGTTAATCGCCATATCAGGATTAATAATTTGTGCTGCACTTTGGGTAAAGCTTTGCAGTAATGGATCGATACCTGATGGAATGAAATTAGCACTAAAGCCCCCACTCACGCCCGCAAAAGCCGCAGCAATACCCGCAAGAGGATGACGACCCATCGCATAAAAAATAACCCCCGCAAGCGGGATAACTAACACGTAGCCAGCATCAGTTGCGGTGTGGCTAACAATCGCCACTAAAATAATAGACGGGGTCAATAGCTGCTTAGGAGTGACTTTTAGCATTAGCTTTAAGCCCGTATTGATAAAGCCTGAATGCTCAGCAACCCCAACACCTAACATTGCAACAAGCACAACACCTAAAGGAGCAAAGCCTGTAAAGGTTTTTACCATCGACGATAAAAAGGTGGCTAAGGAATCACCCGCCAACAAATTATGGACAACAATGGCCTCGCCTGTTCGTGGGTCTATGGCGTCAAATGTCATGCCCGAAAAAAGCCACGACAGCAGCCAAATAAGTAACATGGCCACTAAAAAGATAATGGCCGGATCAGGAAGCTTATTGCCTACCCTTTCAATGGTATTTAAAAAACGTGCGATTGCTCCGCTTGGTGCCTGCACATCATTGTTATTATTCATTTTCGAATTCCCTAGAAAAATTTCTTGCTTACCTTATCGCATCCGCGTTAAGAGGTAAATTTTAAGTTAACTAAGCTATCCGATTTGGGTACTTCAACTATATAAAAAAAGCGGCCAAAGCCGCTTATTTAAATAACATCAACACCGATTAGGCTAATGCTTTTACTTCATCCCATAAACGAACCACTAATGCTTTATCATCTTCGTTAAGCTCACCATTACGGTATGCTTTAACCAGGCTCGACTCGACTTGATTATTAAGCTCGTCGGTTGATAAGTTTAATTCTTCAACTTGCGCATACCCTACCGCCAAATCAAAATGGCCTCGTAAATAGCCACCAGCAAATAACTCATCATCGGTTGCTTTATCAACTAAATCATCAAAATATTGCTGCGCTGCATCAATATAATTTACTAAACTCATGGTTATCTCTCCTCTGGGTGCAGCCCATCTTGATGACCTACTGCATACATTATATGGTCATTGAAACCTGTGGTTACTCTAATATAACCACTTAATTCATCGTCTAACTCACTGTCGCCAGTATCGGCAATCAATGGGCGGCCATTCAAGGCCTGTAATTTTGTTTTGGTTGCGACCACAATAATATTATCGCGGCCGATAGCACGAATAAGTGCTGGACTGAGCTGTTGATTTCCACGACCAAAAATATGGCCCTGACCACCGATCAGGGTGATCACTAATTTAGTCGGTTTACCGTGTGTTAGCTCCAGTAATTGCTGTGCAGTTAAATCCTGAGCAATCAGCGCTTGGTCTGCCACTAAATCAACACCGAGTAAGGTATTCTCTAGGCCCATTTCTTCCATAATGGCAGCAACTGTTGAGCCACTGCCCATGACGTATAAAGTATCTTCATCCATGTCAGACACCACATAAGCTGCAATATCAGCAAGCACTAACTCGTCGGTTTCTTTACCACCATTTTTAACCGCTTGCACGTAACGTACTTCGCTCGGCACTTGCATTTCACCATACCGTTTTGCTTTTACTGTGCCTTCGCGAAATGCGGCTTCGTCGATATCCATCACGTCTGCATCGCCTAAGCTCACCAACTCACCTTTTACAAGCATTTCAACCACTCGGCCCGCAGCTTTTGGGGTAATAGCATACACACCTGAATGAATTTTACAGCCTGCGGGAATGCCCAACACGGGTGTAGTGTCGCCAACAGCATGACAAATATTTCGGGCTGTTCCGTCACCGCCTGCAAATAAAATAAGGTCTACGCCTTGTTCTACGAGACGCTTTGCAGCTTGCTCGGTGTCATCCGGCGTCGTAACGTCGCCACTGTGATAAATAACCTGGGTATTAAAGCCTAATTGGGTGGCTGTTCGCTCCCCCATTTCACCATTAACGGTGTATATAATGAGCGAGTCTTGATACGCAAGTAATGCTTCAAGTGCTGCACGGGTGCGTAAATTTGCTTTGGGTTCTGCGCCGAGTGCCATGGCTTTCGCTGCTGTATCTGCACCATCACTGCCTTTAAGAGCTACACTGCCACCAAGCCCTGCAACAGGGTTTACAATTAAACCTAACTTAAACTGCATCAGATAACTCTCCTGGATGTTGCCATACAAATTGTGCACTTGTCAGTGGCCACGGGGTCTTATAAAAATCACTGAGTGCTTTTAGTAGTGCGTAAGTTCGTTGATTAAAACCAGACGCTAGTAAACTTAATAGGTGCTGGTGAACACGCTGCTGAAAAGCAAAACGACACGTTTGTTCGCCATTTAAATTATCGACCGAAACATTAAAGTCAAACCCTGCCGCAGCGCTAAGCGCCCATTCTATTGCTTGGGGTTTAACTTCTACCGCTTCAAACTCAGCTTGCTGATGTTTATCACGACCATCTGGACAATACCAATAGCCATAATCTTCAAGTAAGCGGCGTTTTTCACCTGCCACCAGCCAATGGGCAATTTCGTGGAGTGCACTGGCGTAAAAACCATGCGCAAAGACAATTTGATGATAAGTCGTTTGCTCATCTGCAGGCAGGTAAATAGGCTCGTCAGCACCTTTAATTAAGCGCGTGTTATGGCTTTGATAAAAAGTGCTGTCAAAAATAGCGATTAAATCGGCAATCTGATGCATACTGGCTTACATTCATCTCGTTAAAAGCGTTACAACAACGCACCAAAAACGAGGCGAATTGTACGGACTTTTCAGCCTAAAGTAAAAACAACCCCTCTCGGTTAGAGGTATTTTGCGATATCGACGTTATCTATTTGTTCAGGGCTCAAATAGCGTTTTGCGTATTCAAGGTAAATACCTGAACTTAAAAACAGTTTAAATACGTCACGATCAATATGATCGTCATCGACCATTTTAGCTAAAATATCAATAGCAACACTCAATGGTTTGGCCTTTTTATATGGCCTATCTGCTGCAGTGAGTGCTTCAAAAATATCAGCAAGTACTAACACTCGTTCAGGTATCGATAAGTCATCCGCTGATAATTTACGCGGATACCCCGTGCCTTTTAAGGTTTCGTGGTGGGTCGATGCATAGCGCGGCACACGGGCTAGCTCTTCGGGGAATGGCACATTATTAAGCATACGAATCGTGCTGATAACGTGTTCATTAATTTTAAATCGGTCCTCTGCGGTAAGTGTTCCACTTCTAATTTGTAAGTTATATAACTCACCTAAATTATACTTGTATTCAGGAACCGACATTTTTATACCTAAATTAGCATCGTATTCCACAGCCTTGTGGTGCGTAATTAGGTCACTGGGTTTATCACTTAACAGCGTTTCTTCAACAGGTAAAGATTGCCCCTTTAAATCTGCAAAGCGCATTTCTTCTAGAGGCGATAAACCAAGCGTTGCATCGAAATGCCGATGCCACTTAATACACGCAACGTCTTTTAAGCGTGCAAGTTGCTCATCATCCATAAACTCACTTCCCACATTGCAAGTAGCAATGAAAGCAAAGTCAGCATGTAATTTGTCTGTTTCAGCGTCTAACTGCTGTTGCAGTGTCTCCCTGTGTGTTGGGTTTTCAAGCAGCTTTTCGTAGTAGTTTATTTTAGCGTCGCGCAGCAACACTTCAAAACGTGTACGGATTTCATGAATACGATTATAAATGGTTTCTAGTTTGGTGCCTTTGTCTACAATGTGTTCTGGCGTGGTAATTTTACCACAGTCATGTAACCACGCTGCCAGTCTAAACTCACGTTTTTCATCTTCGTTTTTAAATGCAAACTCTGCAAAGGCGGGATCTGTTGAATCAGATGCAGCATTTGCAAGCCAAATGCCAAGCTCAGGAACACGCTCACAATGCCCTGCTGTATAAGGTGATTTATCATCAATCGCTTGGGCTATAAGTTCAACAAACGATTCCATAAGTGCTTTTTGTGAGTTTTCGTGTTTCTCTATAGAACGGCTCATATCAACCATTGAATTGGCTAAATAATGAATTTCGAGAATGCTACTTGACAGAGTAGACACATTTTTATACTCGCGCTGCTGAATTTTTTTGTTCTCACCAACAAGCTTTAAAATTGGATTCACAATTGATGATGCAAAAAACCACGATACTGGCAGTAGCAGTAATAAACATAAACTCGTTATTAAAATAGAAATCCGAATTTTTTCACGAATGACCGCAAGTACATCTTCTTTTGCTACCAATACAGTGAAGAAATCGTCATTGTCAGCTTGCATGTCACCGCTTAATGGTAAGGGCACGACAAACATGTATTTTTCTATCCCATTTTCATGTACATCCAGCATTTTGCCAAACTGATGACGCTTATTTGCAAGGCCTGTTCTTTGGTCATCAAGCTTAATAAGCGCTGATAAATCGTCAAAGGTATGCTGATGGCTTTGCGTTCTACTGCTGGCAATAATGTCACCACTACCCTGATAGACATACATTTCGGCGGAAACCAAAAACTGCATTTTAGTCTGTTGCTCAGTTAAATACGCACTTAAACTCGAACTTGCTATATCCACCGCAAGCACATCGCCGGTATCATCTGACTTAATCGAATAGGTATAACCCGGTACGTGGTAAACATTAAACATGTACGGTTCAGATTTGGTAACAACCCCACTTTCTGCGTCTTGAAACCATATTCGCGTTCGTGGATCAAAATCGGTTTGTTGTTCTTCTGCTTTACGGACTGTCAGTTGTGAGTCTAAAAATAACATCGACTTACGACGCTCTTCACCTTCCCCCGATACTTTAATGACCAGCCATTTATACTCATCTTTTATATTCAAGCTGGCGGGTAAATTTGCATACCCTTTTAGATTAATAACTTGGAGAAAATCACCATTCGCACGCCCTAAAATAAGTGAATAAAAATCTGTGTGGCGACTAAGCACCTCTATGAGTACATTTCGAAAAATCTCATAGTTACCTTGGCTTTGTGAAAATAGGCGTGTGTCATGAACCATCACGCTGAGGGTGTTATCTGCACGCTGATTTATACGTGTGATATGATCAGCAATCTGCTGGCTTGTTTGCTTAAATTGCTGAGCTTTGGTGTGCAATACTAACTTTTCGCTGAAGTAATAATGCAAGCTAATCGCCACAATTCCCGTTAAAAGACTGGCAAGCGCAAAGACTAAGAGAACACTCGCTCTAATTGATATTTTATAGCCTTTTTTATGGCGTGATAGCATTATGCATCTCCTTGCATGCTCTCTTTATTGAATGAATATAAGAAAAAAGAAGTACAGATAATATATACAAGTATCTTTGGATAATTACAATTTATTGACTAAATTAAACGCACCTTGGTATCGATTAAATTTTAATAACCAATTGATTTCTTCCGCCTTCCTTAGCTTGATACAAAGCCAAATCAGCTCGTGATATCACTGATTTTTGCTGCTCCTCACGCATGATGGTCATACCAAAACTTGCTTGTATCGATAAAGAGCAACTACCTAATTTAAACTCCTCGGCATTTAACCTTGCTATCATGCCGTTTATAAGCGCAGTGGCATCTTTTAATGAACAAAGCGGCAGTACAATGACAAACTCTTCACCACCAAATCGATAGACATCATCAGCACTGCGCAGAGAGTTCGTTAAAAAAGTCGAAAAGTGCTTAAGCACGGTATCCCCCATTTCATGTCCATGGGTATCGTTTACGCGTTTAAAGTAATCAATATCAGCTAAAACGACACACACATGTTTCGTTTTATTTTGCTGCTTAATTAATTTTTGATATCCCTCATAATTGTTATCAAACGCACGCCGGTTAGGCAGCTGTGTGAGTGCATCTTTAAATGCCTGTCTTTTCATTTCATCTGCAAGTTGACTTAGCTGAGTGTTACGAACAAAAAGCTGCCGACGGATTAAATGCTCATGAGCCGACATAACGACCCCTGCAAAATTAGCGGATACATGTGCCAACCCAACCATATAAAAAGTATGGCTACTTACATCTTTATTAAAATAAATAACGGTAATTGCAAATGCACTGTAAGACACACCGATTAAGGTGGCATTCTTTAATGACAATAAAGTAGAGAAATACATAGTGATCAAAATAATCACATCAAAAAACATATGCAGGACATAATGGCGCTCAAAGGTGAACACCATAAATTGCATACTAAAAAATAAGAATGTCATAAACGCAGCCACCGCCTGCGATAATTGCTGTGGCATCCGGATATAGCACACCCCAAGTGCAGTGATCACACAAACTGCAACAGAAATAGTCCGGCTAAATAATGCAATACCGGGCCAAAAGCTGGGTTGAATTATCATTTTATCGGAATAGGTCACCAGCATAATCATAATGGCGGTGATACAGGCAAGAAACTGTGCAGTTTTTTTATCTTGCTCAAGCTTACTTTGAGTAAATGCTTGCTCAACTTGCATAGAGTTGAACCGACAAAAGTAGCGTGCAATTGACATATCTTGATTTAATAACTTTGCACCGAATGTGCTCATAATTATATACCTACGCAGGAACGGAAAAAGGCGAGTAATGAGGTGTTTAAATAAAGAGCAACCGTTCCATTATAGAGTGAAGAGCTTACAATTAAACTCGTTCTTTTGTATATAAATTACACACATGCACCAACACAAAGTTGCGAAAATGGCACAAAGCATAAAATTATCGCTTTGTGCGCGGTGATTAAATAATATCCTCTCCTGCCTCATCACTTGTAACAATATCTGTTTCTTGCAGTGCATGTGCAATCCAATTATTCAAAACAGGACACGATAGTACCTGGTCACAATAAGCTTGTGCAGGGCTTGATAATGTTACTTGGTAAGTTTTAAAGCGCAGTACCACGGGCGCAAACATCGCATCAACAATTGAAAACTCACCATACAGCCATGTATTGGACGACGATTGTGGTCGCATCGAAAATATCTCATCAATGCGCGCAATGTCTTTCTTTGCGTGTTCTGACAGCTCAACATGTCTTTTAGCTCGAATATTCATGGGCATTTCATTTCTGAGTGCGAGAAAGCCACTATGCATTTCTGCAGCCACACTTCTTGCGTGAGCTCTTTTATTTAAGTTTTCAGGCCATGCTCTGCCATTTAGATAAGCATCGTTGATGTATTCACAAATCGCGAGTGAATCCCACACTGCTAAATCACCGTCGATTAATGCAGGGACTTTTTGTACAGGAAATTTCGTTTTTAATCTGTCATAAAAGTCTGGGGTATCTAAAACAAGTTGCTGCTCGGTAAATGATATATTGAATTTACTTAATAAATACCACGTTCTTAATGACCAACTCGAATAATTTTTATTACCAATAAATAATTGCATTTTTCATCCCTTAACGATTAGATTAATACCACTATAGAGCAGCAAAAGGCGAATTACTCGCCAATTGTTTTTATACAACCCATAAGAGAAACTGATACATCATGGATATTGATGCCTTACGAACTTTTTGTGCTTTTGTAGACACGGGCAGTTTTACCCGCGCAGCCGCACAGATTTGCCGAACCCAATCTGCGGTAAGTATGCAGATGAAAAAACTAGAACAAGACACAGGGAGTTCTTTATTTGAGAAGCAAGGACGACAGTTAGTGCTTACCCAACAAGGTCATCAATTAGCAAGTTATGCAAAGCAGTTAATCAATCTTCACGATGAGGCCTTTAAGCAACTTCAAGCAGGCACTGGAAACCGTCGAATTCGTATTGGCTGCCCTGATGATTACGCCCATTCAATTTTACCGCGACTCGTGAATTCACTGCGCATGTTAAATACTGCGCTGGATATACAAATTAGCTGCGCACCTAGCAGTGAATTAAGGGCTAAGCTTGACCAAGGTCAACTTGATTTAGTGATTGCGACCCGTTCACCAAACTCAGAGGAAGGTTACCTAATACAATCAAGCCAAGGAGTGTGGGTGAAAAGTCCGTCTTTTAAATTAAACCCTGCAACCCCCTTGCCACTGGCCTTATTTCAACGCGACTGTAAATTTCACCAAGCCAGCATCGAAGGTCTACTGAAAGCAGAGCGACACTTTAATATTATCGCCTGCTGCGGCTCTGTGGGGGCTTTACATGGTTTAATTGAGCAAAATCTCGCAATAGGGAGCATGGCACGCATTAGTATGCAAAAGAGCGTAGAAGAAATTACCGATGAAACACTCCCCCTCTTACCAGTGATTGATATAGTGCTTTTGCATGGTAATCATGCTCATAACCCCGTCAGCCTTGAGCAACTTAAGTCTCTGATAGAACATATTAAAGTAGTTTGACTAATTTGCGCGTACGTTTAGGGTCGGTTAAGTATAAAAACTCATTCAAATCGTGTGACGCATTAATCAGCATATGCTGTTTTGGGGCTGTTAATTGCCAACTTTCGCTATCAGATGAAACTAAATCAATCGTTTGATATTTGATACTATGCGGCTGTTCTAAGGTGATAGCTAATTGCTGCTTTTCAACTGCAATTCCAATAATTTCATCTTGTTGAGACTGCCATATTAACTCAATATCACCGTCAGAATTTACGCGAAAAACTTCATTACTATTTGAAAAATAAATCTGGTCTTTATCATCTAAGTCCATACCGTAGCAACTCAAGCGTTTACCAGAACCAGAAAATGGCGTCAGCGATAGATCATTTAAATCAAATTTAGCTGGGTGAAATGTAACCCCATCTTTTGCGCGGTAAGAGACTAAAATGGATTCTTCATTATGATACATTTCGCGTAAATAAAATGAGTGATGAGGATGTGGAATAGCTTCATAGGTCCCACTGACAATATCAATTTTATATAAGGTATCTTTGCTTGCAGTGAATACTTGCTGACCATTTTTATGCCATACAGTACCAAACAGCTCTTCGTTATCTGGATTTGCGAAGACTAATTTCTGTTTTTCATTTTCATACAAAAATAATTGTTTTAGTCCAAAGCGATGTGACTCAAATACAAATTTTGTTGAATCCGGTGAAAACACTGGCAGAAAGTCAACCGAGGAAGTATCCACCCGCTTTGTAAGTGTATTTGGATCTGTTCGTGTTTGACTGACAATATCAACATCCACATTCACTAATTCCATTAAAATTGACTCAGCAGATGAAGTGTACTGGGCATCGCGAATTATTTGATAATTATTAAACGGAATAAGCTGCAGCTCACCTTCAAGATCTAAACTTATAAGTTGGTTACGTTGGCTTATTAATAACGCTTGATTGTTTGGATGCCAACTCAAACCTTGAATACCGTTTTCTATTACTGCAATGGTTTTCACTGTATTACTAGCAAGCTCAAGCACATCGATACGGTATTTATTTTGTCCTGCTTCAAAACCTAACGCGACTTTACTACCATCATTTGATAACGCATGAACAAGTAACCAATCTTGCTCAGAAGCCGCTAGTAATCGCTTTTTTTGTTTACTGTTTATATCCAGTGAAACCAGTTGGGTGTCATTACTTTGTTTATTTTTCTCGATAAAATAGAGTACTTCTCCAGCTCCCCAATAAATATGATGGCTCGTCAGTGTCGTCTCGGTAAAGCGATTGACAGTCGTTTTCTCACGTGCCACAAATGACGATAAATCAAGCGATAAAGTTTGGAGTGACTGATTATGCTCACTCGCTTCGACAAACGCCAACGCATTGTCTTGTGAAGACCACCCTAAGGCAAAATAACTTGCAGCAAACTTCGTGAGCCTAGCTTCTCGACCTGTGGCTAATTCCTTTAACCAGATATGTTGGTTGCCTTTATCACCTCGAACAAAGGCTAAGTGGTTACCATTATGCGATAAAGATAAATTAGATTCATTCAGTTCGCTTGACGTCAGTGGCATTAATTGACTAAAACTTGGATGCGCTTGCTTATCAGCAATCATTTGCCAAACTACAACGCCTGTAAAAACGAGTACCACGAGTAGCAACGGCAACCATTGCGTTTTTGCTTTAGTTGCTTTAGTTGATTGGCTCAATTCAACCTGCTCCAAGCTATAACCCCGTTTTGGATGAGTAATTATAAATTGAGGGTTCTTGGCATCTTCTTTTAAGGCTTTTCGTAATAACGCAATACAACGCTGTACTGAGCTTGGATTAAATATTGAATTAGGCCAAACCGCAGCGAAGATCATTTCTTGGCTTACGACCTTCCCCTGATGAATATAAAGGGTATGTAATACATCCATGACTTTGGGCTCGACAACTTGCTCATATTCTTGCGATGAAATTAAACATCTGCTTTCATCAATCACAAATTTACCGATTCGATAACTCGCCACTTACTGCTCCAATAAATATTGACGAATCAAAGGTTAAGGTTTTCTTAAGAGAAACTCAAGCATTACTCCATTGTGGCTTTACTCAAACTCGTAGATTGTTTTTTCATCTTTCAATAGGTAACAAAAACAATGTATAAACTTTTATCAATCGCCACTATTTTCATCAGTGCTTTTTTACTTTTTCAAATTCAGCCTCTGCTCTCAAAGCAACTTTTACCTCACTTTGGTGGAGGTGCCTCTGTCTGGTCAGCCAGCTTAGTGTTTTATCAAACAATGCTATTGCTTGGTTATTTTTATGCACACTATATCAGTCGGTACACGATTACATTACAAGTAGTTACTCACCTGTTATTGGTTATCATTGCAACACTGGTTATTTACTTACAAAACGAAATTTTTCACTTCACTGATTGGCCTCCAACTCTCGCTGTATTTGTGCATTTATTGCGAGAAATAGGCCCTATTTTTATGCTACTTAGCGCAACCAGTGTGCTTTTACAGCGTTGGTATATCCAAGTCTTTGCAAGACATGTTCCGTACCATTGGTATTCTATTTCAAACCTAGGCTCTTTAATGGCGTTAATGAGTTACCCATTTATATTTGAATTACTGTTTTCGCTAGAGCAGCAAAAGTCATATTGGCTTTTTGGGCTACTCTGCTACTGTGCCTTATTACTATTAATAATGGCGTTTTTGCTAAAAAAAGACCTTAAAGTAGCCCGAAAACCTCAGTTAGCGAATAGTGCAAAGCTATCACAAGGAAAATCAATCTGGATTATTTTGAGTGCCTTAAGTACCGCGATGTTAGTGTCAACAACACATATGATCAGTACTAATATTCCACCAATGCCATTACTTTGGTCCTTGCCACTGGTGATTTACCTACTCACTTTTAGTTATACGTTTGCCAATAAAGTAAATTATCAGCGTTATGTGTGGGCGTATACGTTTGTATTTGCAGTGTTTGCTGGACTGTTAATGTTTTATTTTGGCAGCCAATTTAGCGCACTAGCTCAACTCATTATGTATTGCGCTATCTTATTAACCGCCTGCATGGTGTGTCATGGTGAACTAAGAAGTACAGCCCCTGATAACGCTCAATTAACCACTTTTTACTTTTATATTGCCCTAGGAGGTGTGCTAGGTTCACTTAGCAGTACCATGATTGCTCCTTTACTTTTCGTGCAACTTGATGAGTATCTACTGGGGTTAGCTGTTATTTTTAGCTTTATTTGCTATTGCCAATTTAAAACCCAAACAGGTAATAAACACATTAAGTACACCCTCGTTGCAACCGCTGTTGTATGGCTCTCATGCTATTGTTTCTTAGCCGTAAACTTTAATCAGTATAATGTTGCTACGAGCCGCAATTTTTACGGTTACCTCACAGTAAAAGATATTAATACCAATACAATAAAAGAAAGGCGCTTAATAGATGGCACAACCATCCATGGCGCAGAGCCACTTGATAATAATCAATTCCTTGGTCAAAGTTATTATCATCAACATACGGGTGTTGCTAAATCTCTCACGATTTTAAAACAACAGGGCGCATTAAACATAGGTGTCATTGGTTTAGGAGCTGGTGTACTCGCAAAGTTTGTGGGTCAAGGTGACCGCCTCCATTTTTTTGAACTCAATCCTGCAGTGCATGACATGGCAAAGAATTATTTTTCTTATTTAAATAGCAGTAAAGCCAATGTGAGAGTAACCATAGGTGATGGTCGAATTGCGCTTCAAAAAAATCATCAAGAAACATTTGATGTGTTAATCATTGATGCTTTTTCAAGTGATGTTATTCCCGCGCACTTACTCACTCGAGAAGCTATGTCGCTCTATTGGCAAAGACTCAATGAAAATGGCGTGCTGATCGTGCATATTTCCAATAACCACATCGATTTATTGCCCGTATTACAAGCACACAGCCAGCATTTTGATAAAACGTTAATAAAGTACAGTTATCAAGGGCGTGGCTTAAAATCTCTGGGCTCTGACTGGGTGGTATTAACCAGTAATCACACTTTTTTAAATGATGTTTCTATTAGTGACTTATCGCCTATAAAGCACTACGGGAATTATCAACTTGCAGAATGGACTGATCAAAAAAACAGCTTGTTGCCTCTGTTAAAATTTTAAATTAAAACACAAAAAAGCGCGATGGCTTGAAAGCTATCGCGCTCATTACTTTTTCTAAATAGATACTTTTAGATTGAGCCTTTGATTGGCCCATGCTCGTGGCTAACATGGGGGTTTTGGCCACGCTGGCGTAATAAATGGTCCATTAAGGTAATCGCCATCATCGCCTCGGCGATGGGGATTGCACGAATACCCACACACGGGTCGTGACGACCTTTGGTGATCATTTCAACGGCTTCGTTGCTGGTATTTATACTGTTACCCGGAATCGTAATGCTTGACGTTGGTTTTAGCGCGATAGACGCAATAATATCTTGTCCTGTCGAGATACCCGCAAGCACTCCCCCCGCGTGATTTGATGTAAAACCATCTGGGGTCAGCTCATCACGGTGCTCTGAGCCTTTTTGCTCAACGACATCAAAGCCATCACCAATCTCAACACCTTTTACCGCGTTGATGCTCATAAGTGAGTGCGCAAGCTCAGCATCAAGACGATCAAATACTGGCTCACCTAAGCCAACAGGCACATTCTTAGCGACTACTTTCACTTTAGCGCCTACCGAATCACCCTGCTTTTTAAGCTCACGCATGTACTCATCAAGCGCGTCTAATTTACTGGTATCGGGGAAGAAAAACGCATTGTTTTCTACTTCATCCCAGTTATAGTTTTCGGCTTTAATAGGCCCAAGCTGACTTAAACATGCACGTACTTCAATACCATGAAATTGCTTTAAATATTTTTTAGCAATCGCTCCTGCCGCCACACGAATCGCGGTTTCTCGAGCTGATGAGCGACCACCGCCACGATAATCGCGGATACCGTATTTATGCCAGTAGGTGTAATCACCATGACCTGGGCGAAATACGTCAGCGATTTTACCGTAGTCTTTTGAACGTTGATCGGTGTTTTCAATCAGTAAACCAATACTTGTGCCTGTGGTTTTACCTTCAAATACACCTGAAAGAATTTTGACTTCGTCACTTTCACGGCGCTGTGTTGTATAACGACTTTGCCCTGGTTTACGACGATCTAAGTCAATTTGTAAATCGGCCTCACTAATTTCAAGGCCTGCTGGTGTGCCATCAACAACGCCGCCTAATGCAACGCCGTGGCTCTCACCAAAGGTGGACACCTTAAATAACTGCCCTATGCTATTACCTGCCATTAACTTTCCTCATTCCTGGCTACTGAGACCGAGCCCTAAGGCTCGGCTTTTAAATTCGCTATTAATCGGCGAAATAATTAACAAGCTGTTGTTTGCTTATCACAAATACGCCTAAGCCACCTTGTTCGAATTCAATCCATTCAAACGGCGCGCCTGGGTACAGTGCATCCATATGTACCATAGAGTTACCAACTTCGACAAATAACAAACCGTTATCAGTTAGATGCTCTGCTGCTTCAGCTAAAATGGTACGAGTGACGTCAAGTCCATCATGGCCCGATGCTAAACCAAGCTCTGGCTCATGGTGGAATTCGCGCGGTAAGTCGGCCATGTCTTCAGCATCAACATAAGGCGGGTTAGCAACGATCAGGTCATATTTTTGTCCTGGCACACCGCTAAATACGTCTGACTGAATAGGTAATACACGCTCATTAAGCATGTAATCACTAATATTAATATCAGCAACTTCTAAGGCTTCATACGAAATATCGACTGCATCAACTTGCGCGTCTTCAAAAGCTTGTGCAAGCGCAATGGCGATACATGCAGAGCCTGTGCATAAATCAAGAATGCGGGTTACCGACTCAGGCTCTTCAAGCCAAGGAGCAAACCGGTTGTTAATTAGCTCAGCAAAAGGTGAACGCGGAATCAATACACGCTCATCAACATAAAATGGCATGCCGGCAAACCAGGCAATATTTGTTAAATAAGGCACTGGCGTGCAATCGTTAATACGTTCAGCGATTAATGCTGCTAAACGATTTTTTTCAGTGCTCGTTAAACGCGCATGCATTAGCTCTTTAGGTGCATCAACAGGTAAACTTAGTGCTGGTAGCAATAAGCTGACCGCTTCATCCCATGCGTTATCTGTGCCGTGGCCAAAGAAAATACCACTGCTCGCGAATTGACTGGTTGTCCAACGTAACCAATCGTGCAACGTTGAAAGTTCAGCAATTGCCTCGTCTAAAATTGCGTCTTCTATTTGGAAATGGTTCATGTATGTTCCTTAACTTTCAAAGTCTGTTCTGACGCGTATTGTACCGTCTTTTCAATTGCTTTTTACTCGATTTTTAGCGTTTTTTTGTTTAGACTGCCGCCATGAAAAAAGATCCCCACGACAACAATCACATCAGCACTGACGATATAGACTTATTTCGTCAGAGTATCAGTGGTGCCAAAGCATTTAAACAAGACACTATCCGATTTACTAACAAGCCTAAAGTGTCACAAGCGAAGCAATTTTCCCAGCAAAAAAAGCAACATCAGTCAGAATTTTTCTTTTCAGACGAATATGTGCCAGATATTGATACGCACGGCACTGTAAGCTATGTCAAACCAGGGCATGATTCCTACTTGGCAAAACAACTGCGTCGTGGTGACTACGTACCTGAGCTAACCCTTGATTTACATGGGTTAAATAAAGAACTTGCCAAAGATGAGCTTGCAGGACTGATTCACGAATGTAAAAAACAACATTACTACTGCGCGTGTATCGTGCATGGGATTGGTGAGCGTATTTTAAAACACAAAGTACCGCAGTATTTAGTGCAACATCCCGATGTTATTGCTATGCACCAAGCCCCGCTTGAATTTGGCGGTAAAGGCGCAGTACTTATTTTAATTAACCTTCCGCAAAGTGACGAATTCCGACGTTAACGTCACTTTAATAAGGCCACAAGTGCATATTTTTTCGATCATCTTTCCACTGATTTTTATCGTGCTAAGTGGCTACATTAGTAGTCGTAGCCGATTTTTATCGAAAGAACACATCGCAGGCCTCAGTAAATTTACTTTTTATATTAGCGT
Source organism: Pseudoalteromonas sp. JSTW (assembly GCF_013423925.1). Taxonomy (NCBI): domain Bacteria; kingdom Pseudomonadati; phylum Pseudomonadota; class Gammaproteobacteria; order Alteromonadales; family Pseudoalteromonadaceae; genus Pseudoalteromonas; species Pseudoalteromonas sp. JSTW. Next base: position 1,068,874 of record NZ_CP058972.1, on the reverse strand, counting down.
TCCGGCATTTTTATTTGTCAATATGGCGCAAGCAGATTTACATAGTAGCGTTAGTATTGCTGGATTTTTAAGCTTTTATATTCCGGTATTAGCAATCTACGCACTCGGGTATTTACTTGATCGCTATGTAATTTATAAGCAATCAGCCGCATCTCGCCATGCCGTGTTTGCGCTGGGTAGTAGCTACTCTAATACCGTACTAGTCGGGCTACCAATTATTATCGCCGCACTTGGGCAGCAAATGGTTGGGATTGTGTTTATGATCATTACCTTTCACAGCGCTTTACTGTTTACACTGACTTTTCTATTGAGTGCAAAATCGCAGCAAACCTTTTCATGGCGAGCCTTCGCGAAAAATATGTTACTGAATCCTGTGGTTCTAAGTATAAGCAGCGGCCTTGCGATTAACTTATTGGGTGTAACGCTTTATCACGATTTGGTGAATGGTTTGAGCTTACTTGCCAAGCCAGCTATTGCCTGCGCACTGTTTGTGTTAGGCGCAAATTTAGCGTTTTATAAGGTGGCAGATAACTGGCAAGCATCCCTTATCGCAACCATCATTAAGCTCGTAGTCTTACCATGTAGTGTGTACTTTTTTGCAACTCAGGTTTTCAACCTTGAACACTCTTTGATGACTGTACTGGTATTGCTCAGTGCGTCGCCATTAGGAGTGAATGCGTATTTAATAGCGAACCAAATAAAACAACATCAAGCAACGCTCGCAAGTGCTGTCGTCATATCAACCACACTGAGCGTTATAAGTTTTACTGTTTGGTTAAGCATTTTACTTTAAGTCTTACAGCCCACCAGATACATCCACAAAACTGCCTGTGGTAAACGATGCATGCTCTGAGGCCAAAAAATAAATGGCTTTGGCGACCTCATCAGCCTCACCGCCTCGCCCGAGTGGTAATTTACTTTTTAAGCGGTCTACGCGATTAGCTTCACCACCATCACGGTGCATGTCGGTATAAATTAAGCCGGGCCTTACAGCATTAACACGAATTCCCATACTGGCGATTTCTTTTGCAAGGCCTATGGTAAAGGTATCAAGTGCGCCTTTTGAGGCAGCATAATCTAAATACTCATTCGCTGAACCTGTCCGTGAAGCCCCCGATGACACATTAACAATACTGCCTTTGTGCATTCGCTTTATAGCTTCTCGCGCACATAAAAATGCCCCTGTCACATTACAGCTCAAAATAGCATTAATACGCGCCGCGTCCATTTCTAAAAGTGACATTTGTGGCTTCATCATCGCAGCATTGTTAACCAGTATATCTAAGCGTGACACCGTGCTATCAAGTGCAGCAAACATAGCCATTACTTGTTGCTCATCAGCCACATCTGCCTGAAAGGTGTGCGCTTTAACCCCTTGCTTTTCGATTTCTTTGGCAACTTGTTCGGCGCTTTGTTGGTCTGATTTATAGTTAATGCACACATCATAGCCATGCTTGGCAAATAGTTTAGCTGTTGCTGCGCCAATACCACGCCCACCACCAGTAATAAGCACAACGGGATTTGAACTCATGATGACTCCTTAAAAACTAACTGAAATTGCTCGCACACTAAGGGCATCTCAGGATGACGTGAATAAGCTGTGCCGTGTAATTCTCGCTGGTAGTATGGCCAATGCACTTGTTGCCAATAACGAAGACTTTTATCGCCCTCGCCTTCTAACGCGGCATACGCTTCGGTAATTTGATTATAAGGGGTGATAACAACAGAGGTGGTTTCAATAATGCCAAGCGGCCGCCCTTGCCAGTTCGTAAAAATAGCCAAGTCACCAACCCGAGGGAGCGCCTCGTTATTAGCTTCAAACCAATACAGTGATGAGGTGGTCGCTCGCTTGACTCCTTGCAGAACAAGGTCAGCGCATTCATTGGCATCCACCTCATTATCGCAAAAATGCCAAGCAGGCAAAGTACTAATTTGACGAGATGACTGCTGGTTAAAATCAGCAATCATCTTGTTAATTCGTTGCTCGTTACTTAACGGCTGCAACAACTGAAATCTCAACAAGTAGCGCGTCACGCGCCATTTTAGCTTCAACACAGGCACGCGCGGGGGCATGGCCTTCAGGTACCCATGCATCCCACACTGCATTCATATCGGCAAAGTATTCCATGCTTTTAAGATAGAGGGTGGCGCTTAACATATGCTCTTTGCTGCTACCGGCTTCAATTAGCAGAGTTTCAACTTTATCGAGCATAGTTTGCGTTTGTTCAGCAATGCCTTTTTCTGCATCAGCGCACACCTGCCCACATAAGTACACCGTGCCGTTATGCTTAACGATGCGGCTCATTCGCGCACCTGTTTGTAATCGTTCAATTGTCATAGTATGTATTAAATAGTTAACAGTGACAGTAATTTAACAGACATACTGCTATATTTCGACGTTATTTGGCGAGTGAATACTTAAGTAGTGGCTTCGCTGTTTCGTTTCATCATATTCAATGACTGCTACAGCACCCGTATTAAAAATAGGCATATTACCAGGGCTCAATTGATCAACTAAATAACTCACGATCGGCATATGAGCGACGACTAGCCAAGTATTACACTGTGGATGCATCGCGATTAACGTTTCTAAATAATCAGTAGCCACTTGTGGTACACCGTCGGGAGTAATGTCGCGACACGTTTCTTTGTAGAGTAACGGAATATTGTGTGTTGCATTCTCAGCCGTTTGCTGGGCACGTAAGTACGGACTTACCAACAAAGCGTCTGGTTTATAATGACATGCTAACCACTTCCCCATCCTACTGGCTTCTTGTTGACCCGTTGGCGTCAATTGTCTTGCTGCATCATCTGCTTGCATAGGCGTTGCTTCGCCATGGCGCATGATTAAGATTGTTTTCATAAAAAATCAACCAATTAAAGAATATAAAACAGTAGCCAGTTTGCTTGATTGTTAGCTATATTAGAATATCATCACAAGATAGATTAAACATCCGCTTATGATATTCAGGTAGATTTTCGTTGCTGTGCCTTTAGCGTTCCTGAGATTATCATCTGTTGTTAGGACATTAACGCATTCTTTCAGGAGAATCTTTTGAATATCAGCCGCAATGATAACAGAACATACCAGCCCCTAACACTGGACAATGGTCTAAAAGTGCTTTTAGTGCAAGACCTAGAGTCAACAAAATCAGCGGCTTCTATGGCTGTTAATGCGGGTCACTTCGACGATCCCCTTGATAGACAAGGTCTGGCTCATTTTTTAGAGCATATGCTTTTTTTAGGGACTGATTTATATCCCGAGTCTGGTGCCTTTTCGAACTTTGTTTCACAATCAGGTGGCAGCACGAACGCCTGGACTGGCACCGAGCATTCTTGCTACTTTTTTGACATCAATAATCAACAGTTTTCAGATGCACTCGCGCAATTTAGTCGTTTTTTTATTGCCCCCTTACTCAGTCCAAAAGAAACCACCAAAGAGCGCAATGCAATTGACGCTGAATTTAAATTAAAAATTAAAGACGACGGACGCCGTATTTATCAAGCGCATAAAGAAACGGTAAACCCAGCACACCCTTTTGCTAAGTTTTCGGTGGGTAATCAACACACATTAGCAGACCGTGAGGGCTGTATTAGCGAAGAACTGCGCGCATTTTTCAACCGTCATTACCAAGCACAATGGATGACTTTAGTTATTTGCAGTAACGCCGATATTGCCACGATGACTGACTGGGTTAAGCAGTATTTTAGCGATATTAAAGGGCAAGCAAAGAGTAAAGAGATCATCGAGCCTCCCCTTTATCGCAAACAAGATTTGGGCAAAGTTTTACACATTGAACCGCACAAACATATGCAAAAGCTCATCATCAGTTTTGCTATGCCCAACATTGACGATTTTTATCGCCATAAAACGGTTAGTTTTATTGCTCACTTGCTTGGCTATGAGGGCAAGGGCTCGTTGTATTCAATTTTAAAAGAACAAGGTTGGATCAATGCTCTTTCTGCTGGTGGCGGTATTAATGGCAGTAACTTTAAAGATTTTAATATCAGCGTAGCTCTTACAGATGAAGGTATTGAATACTATGAAGATATTGTCGAAATGGTATTCGAGTATATCTGTTTAATTAATCAAAACTGCGCCAAACTTCCCAGGCTTTATCAAGATAAAAAGAACCTGTTACAAATTGCCTTTGATAACCAAGAAAAAGCACGCCTCATCGACTGGGTTAGTAATTTAAGCATTAACATGCAGCATTACGATGAAGAAAATTACGTACAAGGCGATTATTTAATGGAAGGCTTTAATCGTTGCGCCCATGAAATTGCGATGCAATGGTTAACCCCAGATAATATGCGATTGGTGCTCATTCACCCCGATGTTGAGCCAGAACATACTACCGCTTGGTACAATACACCTTATAAAATCGAAGATATATCGCCATGCTGGTTAGAAGCATTAAGTGAAATAAACACGCCCTTACCTGAAATGTGTCTGCCTTGCGCTAACCCTTATTTAACCAAAGAGGTTGAACTGTTACCGCTAGACACTCCCAAAAAAGCGCCTGAACTACTTGTGAAACAAGAAGGGTTTGATTTTTGGTTTAAGCAAGACGCGACTTTCCGCGTTGCTAAAGGGCATTTTTATTTAGCGATGGATTCTCACTACGCAATTAAAGACGTAAAACACATGGCGCTAACGCGCCTGTTTGCAGACCTTTTTATGGACAGTGTGGCAGAGCAGTTTTATCCAGCCGAACTGGCTGGGCTGAGCTATCATTTAACCTCGCATCAGGGAGGGCTTACACTGCACACAGCCGGTTTATCTTCAAGTCAGCTCACTTTAGTCAACGAATTACTCGAAGCACTGTTTAATGTCGATATTTGCGCAAAGCGCTTTGCCGAGTATAAAAAACAGCTTGTTAGGCATTGGCGTAACAGTAATCAAAACAAACCCGTCAGTGAGCTATTCAGTATTTTAGGGGCGCAAATTATGCCGTGGAACCCTGAGCCCAATGCACTTGCTCAGGCGCTAAAAGATACCAGTTTCCACCAATTCAACTGCTTTAGAACTGAGTTTTTTAAAGCCTTGCATGTTGAGTCATTTTTACATGGCAATTGGCAGCGCAGCGATGCACTTAAATTTCAAAAGCAAATCGTTGATCACCTCGCTGGCAGTACCACTATTATCGATTTAACACGGCCACTAAACGATGTTACCGAAGTAGAACACCAACGTATCACACTCAATTGCAACGACCACGCGATGGTGCTTTATTACCAAGCATTAACCGATGACACCACAGAAAAAGTTAAAATGATGGTGCTTAATCACCTTATCAATCAAGACTACTTTAACGAGCTAAGAACAAAACAGCAGCTTGGCTATTTAGTGGGTGCTGGTTATGCCCCATTCAACACACGCGCTGGCATTGCGTTTTATGTGCAATCGCCTAAACACAACGCTGATGAGATACTCAAACGCCACCAGCAATTTATTAGTAATTTTGTCGCACAGATCCCCACTGTTGATGAGCAGCAATGGCTTCAAACAAAAGCGGGACTCGTCACACATATTGCAGAAAAAGACAAAAACTTACGACTTCGCTCACAACGTTTATGGCTGGCAATTGGTAACCGCGATACTGAGTTTAATATGCAACAACAACTGATCGCTGAGCTTGATGCGCTGAGTCTTGAGGATATGCAGCAATATATTATTGAGATCTTTTCTGAAAACCGGCCTAGAATCGAACTTTTAAGTGAGCCAAAGCTCAAAAAACCAGCAAAAGCCAACCTTTCTTCTCATTCTCTTTGACTCGTTCGTGAGCTTAGATTAAATTATCTGGTGCGAATTAAGGTATTTCATTAATGATAAAAATAATAAAAATGATTTCTACTTTTTTAATAATGAGTATGGCGGATGTTTTTTCTGCTTCTGCAAGCCCGATAGAGCTTGAGCAAAGTACACTGTTGCTGATCCCAAGCACAATTATGATGCTCTTGCTGCCATATTTGCTATTTGTCATTTACAAACTAAAGCGTTCTCGACATCAGCTGCGAATCTCTGAACATCGACTAAAAAGTACCGTAGAAGGCAGTGGTGATACCCTATGGGACTGGAACATAAAAACGGGCGAAGTAATACGTATCAACGATAAATACACCACAGATACGAATAACGCCAACGGCTTCCCTCCTAATCGAGACCTTATTCACCCACATGATTTACCACACGTTGAAAATGCACTCAAAAGACATTTTGCAGAACACACTGCATTTTTCGAAGCAAGTTACCGAATTAAAGATAGTTTTGATCGCTGGCACTGGGTATTAGACCGTGGAAAAATTATCGAAAAAGATACCAACCTAAACCCCTTACGAATGACAGGCACTGTCAGAGATATTTCACAGCTAAAATCAACAGAAGCCCGTTTAAACCTATTTGCTAAATGTGTTGAATCGCTGACTGATGCAATTGCTATCTACGACAAAAACTTTAAGCTTGTTGATTTAAACCCGAGCTTTTTAACTCTGTTTGGCGGCAGCCGTGAACAGTATTTAAAGAAAGATTTTGCACTGCTTGGCTACGACCAAAGTTATGTCGACGAAATTAAAGCCACCGTAAAAGCCACCGAACATTGGCAACAAGAAGTCAAACTTAAAAATGCTCAACGTCAATTATTACCCATTGAAATTTCAATTGATGAAATTAAAAATGAGCATAATCAAATTTGTAATTACGTGGTTGTCTATTCTGATCAAACCGAGCGTAAAAAAGCGGAGTCTCAATTACATAACCTATCAAACAGAGACCGGACGACCGGCTTGCCTAACCGAAACTTATTTTTCACCAATTTAAAAAAACTCGCAAAGCAAGACAATCACCATGCTCTTTTAGTGTTTGACCTAGACAACTTTAAAAAAATTAATGACTCATTAGGTCATCAACTAGGTGACAGTCTCCTAGCTAAACTGGCAATGCGTTTAAATAAACTCACTCGCGAGAAAGATGTGTTTTATCGATTGGGTGGTGATGAATTTGCACTGGTTATGTCGGGCACTAACGACATTCATACCATCACACGGATGGCTAAACTATTTTTAGCCGCAATTGCCACCCCTTTTAATATGGCAGGCCATGAGCTGGTAATTACCTCAAGTGTCGGAATCGTGCTGTTTCCAGAAGACGGTAATACCCCCGAGCTATTGCTAAAAAATGCCGATACTGCGATGTATCACGCAAAGAAAAAAGGCAACAGCTACTTATTCTTTAATGACACAATGAACCGTGAGGCGGTAAAGCGCTTACAAATTGAAAACTTAATGCGCTACGGATTAAAAGAGGATCATTTCGAAGTCTATTACCAACCGAAAATGAATATTCACACCGGTAAACTCGATGGCATGGAAGCACTCGTCCGCTTTATCACTCCTAAAAAGGGGATTATAAGCCCGGGCGTCTTTATTCCGATTGCCGAAGAAACAGGGCAAATTATTGAAATTGGTGAAGTGGTCTTAAATAAAGCCTGTCGCGATGTGAAAAACTGGATAGATCAAGGCCTCTTTAATGGCCGTGTTGCGGTGAACTTATCCGCTAAGCAATTTAGTTTACCCGACTTAACCACTCGCATTGATTTAATATTACAAAAGAACGAGTTGCCCTCTTATTTTCTCGAACTCGAAATTACCGAAGGCACCGTAATGGATGACCCGCAAGAAGCCATTGCAGTCATGCGCTCATTAAGTGCTAGAGGCATTCACTTAGCGATGGATGACTTTGGCACCGGTTATTCATCCCTCGCCTATCTAAAACAGTTTCCACTAAACACGCTTAAAGTTGATAAAGCATTTATTGATGATATGCAGACTGAGCGGGGCCGGAACATGGTTGACTCAATCGTTACCATCGCACACAACCTAGAGTTACATGTTGTTGCCGAAGGGGTTGAACAAGCTAAACAAGTAGAGATGTTAAAAGAATTAAAGTGTCAAACGGTGCAAGGTTATTATTACTCAAAACCATTGTCACACCCTGAATTTACCGCATTTTTGAAAAGCCAACTCACTAAATCAGCTCCAAGTTTAATCAGGAGTGTAAACGTTAATTAAGGGCGCCAACCACATGCCTGACGGCCAACATGGCGAACAAAAGCACGGCGGTAGTGCACATTAAACAAACACCAAGCAATGGGCCCAAGCACGCCCCCTAAAAACATCCAACGTTTTACAGGCATTCCCTTCGAAAGCGACTCTAAATACATCACCAATACAAATAAACAACTCAGTAGAATTAGCAGCACACAGCACCTCATTAAAAACAGCGCGCAGTGTATATAATTTAAGCACAGGTTTAAACCATGAAGCTGTAATAGCCACTATAAAGACGGGTTATATTCTATTACTATCAATTGCAAAGCGTTAAAAAATGCGTGAAATGATATACAGAATAAAGTCGAGGATATAATATAGGAACGTGCCTGTGGCACCTAAGGAAAAAACAATAAAATATGAGGATATATTATGTCTAATGAAACCAGCAATCTATACCAAGCGCCCGAAGCTACCCTAACAGATGCAAACAGCAGTGGTAATAAACCAATCTTAAACTTTGATCGTTTCTCTGCCTGGGGCGTGTTCTTTTTAAGTGTTTTTACACTGGGCATTTACAGTGTTTATTGGCTAGTAAATCGCACAAATCTTGCAAATTCACTCGCTAAACATCAAGTTAGCCAAGGTATAATTTACGGCTATGTTGGTTTATACGCGGTGAATATTATTTTATCGATTGCGGGAGTTAGCCCCGAACTTGGGGGTGTTGTGTCGCTTATTTCTTTTGTTGTCGCGATCATTCTTATCTTTTCACTGCGTACTTCTTTAACTGAGTTAATCAACGAAAGCAGTGATGAACCTGTCAAACTAAATGGTATTTTAACCTTTTTCTTCAACGTGATTTACTTTCAATATAAAATCAACGAAGCAATAGACAAGCAAAAATAATCGTTACAAACGTAAAAAAGGCATTGAATTCAATGCCTTTTTTATTCCTGCTAGAGAGCACCTGAGTGCTTCACATTTAAATACGTATTCAACACATGTGGCAGTAGTTGCACAGGCTTACAATCAATAGCGATGACACCTTGCTTTTTAAGCTTTGCCATATTGGCTTTGTGTGCATTAAGTAAAGCAAGTGCCGCACAATAACTAGTTGCATCTTCATACTTCTCGATTGGCTCATCGAGTACCTCAGCCACTGCACGGTTATTTATATTGATAAGCGCTACAAGGTGGTGCTTTTGCAGCATTTTTATGGCTGGGAGCAATTCATCAATACTCTGCTCATCTAACGTTGTCACCAAGAGCACTAAAGAGCGTTTAGTTCGCTTAGCAATAAGTTGATTAACCGCAACTAAATAGTCACTGCTGCTATTATCGGGGTATAAATCATAAAAATGATTCATCACCCGCGAGACATTCTGCGCCCCTTTAACATCTGGTAACCAACGCAAGGCTTGATTGAAACTTTGCATACTAAACCAGTCACCTTGTTTTAACACAGTGTGAGCGAGCAATAAAAGTGCATTTAATGCATGATCAAAGTGAGTGCCTTCGTTTGCTTCAATCGCCATTTTTTTAGATGCATCAAGCATCACAATCACATGCTGATTCTGCTCTTCTTGGTATTCACGAGAAATTAATTTACGACGTTTACTGGTCGCTTGCCAGTCAATTTGCCTAACACTATCACCTTGCCGGTATTCCCTTAATTGATGAAACTCAATACCTTCACCCCGCTTTTTGGTTAACTTTAAGCCATTAATTGGCTTATTGGTTACGCCATTAAGGTGTTGCTTTGAGGTTACACGACTAAAATCAGGGTACACTTTTAACCGAGTCTCTTGCTTGACTAACCAGCTAGATTGCCACAGCCCAAAAGACGAGCCAACTCTGAGTTCAATAGCGGTTATGTCAGCGTCACCGCGTTTATGAGCACGAATATTAAAGCTCAGCTGTGCTTGCTGCATCGCTGTTAAAAATACCGTCTGTTGCGGCTCAGCAAGCTCTATGGCCTGACTTAAATGCAGACTGGCATCGAGAAGCAGAGGCTGCTTAGCGGTGTTATTGATAGTAAGCTGAACTGGCTGCCAACGATACAATGCCATATTTTGGCTCGTCGACAATTCTGTTGATAACAGCGGCTGCGACTTTGACAACATTAAGTCAATCCATGTAATCACGACAGGCACCAATAATAACGCCGTCATTATTACGCTACCAAGCTCAGCTATAGCACAGACAAGCACCATCAGCACGACTGCACATAGCAGTAAAACAAGGCGTTTGGCAGGTCTAAGCTTAATTCGAATCATGAGCGAGGTGCTTCAACACTGGCTAATATGGCATTGATAACTTCGTCGTACGACACCCCTTCTAACTCTAAATCAGCCGATAAGATCAAACGGTGTCTTAAAATATTAGGGGCGACTGATTTTACATCATCTGGGATCACAAAATCGCGCCCATTCATCAATGCGATTACTTTTGCAGCCTTAATCAGGTTTATTGATGCTCGTAAACCTGCGCCGTGCAATACACCTTGCCAAGTTCGTGAATTACGAACAATATCGACAGCATAATTAAGAATTTTTTCGTCAACTAGCCTATCTGCACATAGCTGCTTAATTTCACTAATACGCGCGGCATCAAGTACTGCTGGCAGTTGCTCAACCGTTGATTCATTCGACACCACTTTGGTGTTAAGTTTTAACAACTCAACTTCCGCTTCATGCGAAGGAAAACCCAATTCAACTTTCATCATAAATCGGTCTAATTCCGCTTCAGGCAACGGGTAAGTCCCTTCTTGATCGAGCGGGTTTTGTGTTGCTAAAACCATAAAAGGAGAATCGATAGAAAGCGATTCACCATCAATCGTTATTTGTTGCTCCTGCATCACTTCAAGTAATGAGGACTGGGTTTTTGCGGGTGCACGGTTAATTTCGTCTGCCAATAAAATATTGGTAAAGGCGGGTCCTTTTTTAATATTGAATTCACCCGACTTCATATCATATAAGCTATGACCAACAACATCTGATGGCATTAAATCAGGCGTAAACTGTACGCGCGAAAAATCCACGTTTAAGCTTTTTGCCAATGCCCTAACCAGTAACGTTTTGCCAAGCCCTGGCACACCTTCAAGCAGTACGTGACCACCTGCAAATAAAACGGTTAGCACATCTTCAACAATGGCATCTTGACCAACGAGGACACGTGAAATGTTTTGCTTTACTTGTTTTACAGCCTCCGCTGCATCTATCAAGCTCATGCGTTTATTTTCCAGTTCCGTGCTCATAATGCATTCCTTAATTGTTTAAATCGTTTGATATATTCTAATCGTTGCTCGCGTGATGTGGGTAATTCACTTACAAGCAGCTGGGTCACTTGTTGTTTGTCGAAGTGCGTTAAATTAGCAATAATTTGTGCCTGTTTATCATCACTTAACATTTTAAAATTAGGGACTCGCATCTCTACTTTGGCATTAAAGTCTTTACGAAGCGCTGTCCATAAATACGCTTCGTGTCCGTGTTGCATGTAGAAATTAGCCACTGCACGAATATGCGCATTAAAACTGGTTTTAATATCGAAGTCAGGGGCATAGGCTCGACCAATTCGACTACTGATATGCCACACTGTAAACACAACCAATAATAAAAGGCTCACAACAAACTGCCAGCTCCAGTGCCATATTTTTGCCAGCCAATTAGGGTATGTTAAATAAGGAACATACGTCACTTTATCAGCCCCTTTGCTAAGCCAAAGTAGGAGGCTGCCATGGTCAAGGTGGCGTAATCGATAGTTTGTAAATGGTGCCAATGACGGCATTACAATAACGCGGCCTTGCCCAAAAGCGAGGTCACACATAACAGTATCGCCCTGTTCTGTGTTTGTGCTGACACCTGGGCAATGTTCAATCGTAAATGCACGGCTTAGTTCAAGCGCTAACACGGTGTCTTCATTTATAGCCAAGGTGCTGTTTTTAGACCCTTCTTTAAGCATTGCAAAGTCATAGTCAAAGGCACTGTCTTTCGCTGAAACGGTGATCCCTAGTTGATTAAAAAACAATGTATTATCAAGTGCCAACTCATCGCGCTGTCGATTTAATACATACACCAATCGCCCACCTTCAGCCACCCATTCAGCGAGCTGCTGAACTAATTGATACGAATCGGCAAGCACCGCTTCATCGACAATTAAAATAGTGTGTGGGTCAATGCGTATTTGTTCGCTATCGGCATGTGCAGCAAGGTGTTTATCTTTAAGCCATTTAATGCCATTTGCGTTTAACAATCGCTGCGCCATGGTGAAATTATCTTTAGCCACATCAGAGTGAAAACCTATTTCGAATTCTTTTTTCTCCCACTCCAGCGACGCAACCCCCGCAACAATAATAAAACCAAGCAATACCAAACCAGCAATCAGTACATATTTAAGCTTCATGAGTACTTTCCTCCTTGCTGGCTGTCATTGCTTTTATTTCCTCTGTAAGAGCAATAAAATCAAGATCGGGTGTTTGGTGCCCCCAAGCAACACTCACCCACGCTGTAAACAAGCGCGTAAAAATATCGTGTATATGCGTCGGTACTTTGGCATCTATCGCACGCTTACATTCACGCTCAGTCATTGAGCGATGTAATCTCACTTGATGTTGCTGCTGCGCCCAACTAAGCGAGTAATGTAACAAATAAGCCAGCGCTAAACGGTGTTGCCCTGCATTAAAACAACGCAATGCCGAGGCAATTAAATCTGTAGGTAAATCCTGTGCTTTAATTTCAGCAAACAAACTGGGGATCACGGGCTCTTCTTTATGTCTGGCACGTTCAGGCAGGCTTAAATTGGCAAAAAAACCGCGTTTTTTCATTAAGTAATAGACTAACCAAATGACTAATAACGCCACTAACACCCATCCCAATACACCAAAAACCTGCCCTATGGCTTCAAAAATATTAAATAACCATGATAAGTCACTCGATGAGGCTTTTTTGGGTTCAAAAATAGGCGTCCACGTTGTTTCTGTCTCTATCACATTAGGTTCATTATAAAGCGCTGTGACTTGCTCTTTTACCTGTTGTTTATCAATTTCATCGGCGTAACTGGCAGACGGAGCAATAGTAACACTGGATAAGAAAAGCAGTGCCAGTGAACACAATACACCGCTTAGACGTGCGCGAATATTTTTAAAAGCAAGCTCAATATCCCACCCTTCAAGCTCAACTCGACGGTGTAAATAAGCTAAAAAGCCCCCCGTGACAAATAAAGGCGCAACGAGTGCAATACTTACTATATATAAAGCATTAAAGGCAATTTCTAACCATTCAGGGGCCTCAAAAATCTGATACATCGCTTCTTCAGCTGTAAATGAATACGGCACTAATGCAATCGTTAATACAGAAAACCCCATCAACAAAATAAATTCAAAGTGGACACAAAATAGCATCCAAAGTGTTTGTTTGGGTTTTGTTGAAGCGAACAACAGCTGTTTACGCTTCGCTTTTCGCTCTTTAGACAGTTGCTCTAGTTGTTCAACTGGCGCCAAGAAAGCACGATTAGGACTGAACCTTAAGACACTTAAATGCACTAGCATCTCTGCCAACTTTAATTGCTTTAACGACTTTAAACTGTGGGTAATCGAGACCGGTTGATTAAAAACCGCTTTTGACATGTAATCGAGTATCGGGCGCTCGAATAAAGGTTTAAGCCACCATATTAAAAAAGCACTCCAGCTCCAATTAAGTAACACGCCCACAATTATAAATAGTGGTAAGGCCATGCATAAATACATAAAAAACAAAGAAAAAAAGTGCGATTTAACTAATAACACTGTTAAATCAAAGGTTTCGTAAGCATCACGTTTACGAGGGTTAAAACTCAGGCGATTAAGCTCCATAACGCATTCCCTTATAGAGACGATACAGCACATACGCCCAACACCCACTGCCCACTGTATATTTTATTTCATTCGCAATATCGCGCGGAGACCAAAACGCTTCTATGAAAGCAGCTATCACCAGCATTAAAAAGGCCCCTACAATTAAGGGCAAAGCTTTTTGTGCGGCTTGTTTTATGGCATAAGCACGCGTGAATTGGCCAGGGTTAAGGAGTGCGTAGCCAATTCGGCACCCTGCTGCAGAGGCAATGATAATCGCTGTCAGTTCAAAAGAGCCATGGGTGATAACAAACGAGAAAAACGGTCCTTCAAACCCAACATTTACAATATGTGCGGCAATGGCCCCGAAATAAAAACTGTTGAATAACAAGAAAAATGCAGCTCCTACACAAAACAACACTCCCCCTGCAAACATTTGAAATGCGATCCCTATATTGTTGTAGATATACACCCCAAACATTAATAAATCTTGTGATGCTCCCCGCTCAGCAGATTGCACACTTCCACTTGGGTCATACATTTTTTCTATGTTTAGCAACGTACCTTGCCCTAGAAAAGTATACGCTGCATCTGGGTCCAGTCTTACCCAAATAAAGGCAATTAAAGCTAAGCTCCAAAAAGCCAGCAAATTAACAGCTAACATCACACGGTTTTCATACAGAGCCCGAGGAAACGCTGTTCGTGCGACATGCCATAGCTCAGAAAACTGATTGCTACGAGACAAATACAAACGTTTTTGGCCTAACTGCACTAAACGATTTATTTGTTCAACGAGTATGGGGCTGTATTGACGGCTTTGAGCGATGGCTAAATCATTACAGATCTTGCGATACAGATTTGGAAAATGAATGGGCAACGACTCTGAACGTTCCATTTCACATAACGCTTTGAATTCATCCCAGCTTTGTGTGTTCGATTTTACAAATTGGGTTTGTTTCATTGCTGACTCTCCACGTGTGGGTGGTCATGATTATCGTGTAGTTGCCCAGCAAAATAACGGGCATAACTGGCTAATTGCTCCTCAATATCGGTTTCATTACTGGCTAAAGGCTCAGCAAGTATAGTGGCAATCTCTAGGTGTCTGGCAGCGGATAACTCATTGTGTCGTTCAGCAAAAGCAAGCACCGCTAATTGCTCTTCGGTCGTCAAGCTGACCGCAGGAATGCTTACATCACCTTTAGGCAGTAATGGGCGCTCTTGCAGCTCATCATCATAAATAACTAAGGTGCCTGCTGCCCAATCGCCGATCCGTTTGAATCGCGTATTAAACATCATCACGATGAGTCCTAAAAAATAACCAATAGGCAGCATATCTGCAGGACGTAATAAGTTGCGTACCACTATTTGCGAAAAGCTCGCTGGCAAACCGTTGTCTTGTACTACACGTATTTTGAGGCGTTTTTTACCGGGGGTCTGACCATTTTCCATTTCAAAAAGGATGTTGTATCCCCAAGATATAAGAAAGTAGGCAATAAGAACAAGGCCTTCGCCTGCGTCTCCAAAAAAAGAAAAGAGCGTTGATATGGCAAGCAGGATCAAGCCACGAATAATAAGATCGATAATATAAGCGTAACTACGCGCCACAACACCTGCTGGTGTTATAGCAATATCAACACCTTCTGGGAGTTTAATGTACTCTCTGTTTTCCAATCCGTGGTTTAACATGCAATCTACTACTAGTCGTTATTATCGTCTTTGCTTATTAGGGCAGAACCTTAAAAAGCAATAAGTTAAGTAAACCATGATGCGCGTTTTCCAGTCTTTTTTCAATGCCTTTTAGCCTAAAAAAAGGAACATAGGCTGATGTTTAAAGTGAACTTAGCCCTAATTTTAACTTAACAAAAAAGCCGACATAACGTCGGCTTTTACAGATGATCTGATAATTATTTTTCTGCTCGACCCATAAACTTATGTTCAGCAGTATTAATACGAATACGATCGCCCGTTGAAATGTGCTCTGGTACTTGAATCGTTAACCCAGTAGTTAAACGCGCAGGCTTCGAGCGTGCACTCGCAGAGGCACCTTTAATCGAAGGGTCAGTTTCTTCAACAACAAGTTCTACACTTGAAGGTAAATCGATACCAACAGGCGCGCCATCAATCACAATGACATGCACACCTTGTGTTTCTTCGTTAACGAATAAAATTTCTTCGCTAATTGCGTCTTTATTAAGGTTGTAAGGCGTGTAATCTTCATTGTCCATGAACACATATTCTTCGCCATCAATATAAGAAAACATTGCTTCACGACGCGTCAAATCAGCAAGCTTTAACATGTCACTGTCTTTAAACGTCTCATCGACTTTACCGCCAGTAACAACATCGTATAAACGCATACGGTATAAGCTACCACCAGCTCGACCTTGCGGCACAGAACGCTGGATATCTTTTACTACTAAAACACGGCCATTGTATTCAATCGCTGCGCCTTTTTTTACTTCACTTGCCTTAGGCATGGGTGTATTCCTATCGTTTTTTGATGACAGAAATTTACCACGTAATGGCTTTTGTTCAATAAAAATTTGCAGTTTTCCATCACCCGCATTATTTATCCTAGTTTTCAGCAAATTATAAAAATAGATATCTCCAAACTTAAAAATTCTGCTATGTTTATAACTACGAAAAATGACTTCAAGGATTGGATCATGAATCAACACACAGTACACGAATATTTAATGAAAAAGCCATTGGTGATGATCACCCAACCATTTGGCCAAGATGTCGATGTTTATAAGGTTAACCATAAAATGTTTGCCACTCTCGTAGAGGGAAAAGAAGGCCAAATTGACGATGAAGGTAACCTTGTTTGGTGGTTAAATTTAAAATGCGATCCTGATGAAGCCCAAGCATTGCGAGATATTTTCCCTTCCGTGGTCCCGGGTTATCACATGAATAAACGTTTATGGAATACCGTTATTTTAGATGGCACAGTACCACAAGGGGAGATTGAACGTATGATTGATAATTCGTTTAATCTAGTGGTCGCAAACATGCCTGAAAAAGACAGAAAAGCGATTGAGATGCACCTTTAACCTCTTCGCTAGTTACATCAGCACTGATCACAGGGTGTGATCAGTGCGATTCAAATAAAAATGATGATCGGTATACAAAATACCCCCTATCATATAAGCATCAGGCTGTTTTTCAATTAACTGAAAACCACATTTCTCCAGCACTTTTTCTGAACCGACATTGCCCTCAGTGACCACGGCTTTAAATTCACAAACGCGGTGTTCGCGAATAGCATAATCAAGCACCGCTTTTAATGACTCAGTAGCATAACCACGGCCATGAAAGTTTGGCAGTAGCAAATAGCCTACTTCTTGGCTATTTGGCACAGTGGATGACGTAAACCCTGTCACCCCGACTTCTTTGCCCGTGCAGGTTTCGACTATCACCAAACACAACGGCGTATTGCCACCTGGTGACCAAGGCTTTAAGCGTTCATTAAACTTAGCGCGTACGTGTGCTTCAGAGGGTTTATCAAAGCACTTTTCAATCACATCAATATCGTTGTGTAATGCATAAAATAATGGCCAGTCATCGGCATTTAAAGGTCTTAAAGTTAATCGCGCAGTGGTGAGAGTCATGGTGATTAGTCGTTTGCTAAATAAAGTCTGTTATAGCAAATCACTCCCCTACTTTAAATACAACTTATAGCCAATACAGCAACAAAAAAGCCCTGTTCAATAGGAACAGGGCTTTTAGTATAAAGTCACTCGTTAACTACGCAGCTTAACTTTTAGTTGTTTCAGCATTTGGCTCTTCTAAGGCTTGCTCATCTTCAACCACTTCTTTCGTTACTTCGACAGGGTCTAGGTGTGATTCCTGTTGTTCAACAACAGACTCTTCAGCACTTTGATAAAAACGCCCCTTATTCTCAGCCATTGCCTTTAATGTATCGCATGGCGTAAAAATAGGGTTATAGTTTGCAAATGTTGCCATTTCAGAGCTCACTTGCGCCGCCCCTAGCTTATCCATATAGCTAAATGGGCCGCCTAAGAACGGTGGGAAGCCGATACCAAAAATAGCCCCAATATCCCCGTCACGTGGGCTGGCAATAATGCCATCATCTAAACAACGTACCGCTTCATTTAGCATTTGTGCCACACAGCGTTTGGCTATTTCGCTTTTATTTAGACGTGGCGAAGGAGTCACACCCAATAACTCGTAAACTGACTCATCCACTTTTTTATCTTTCTTGTCGTAAAGATAAAAACCACGTCCCGTTTTACGACCTAAACGTTTAGAATCAATTAAACGATTAAAGGCATCAGGGGCTTTAAAACGCTCACCCAATTCTTTTTCTAAAATTGGCGCAATTTTAGAGCCAATATCAATGCCAACTTCATCAAGTAAAGCTAATGGACCCACAGGGAAACCAAACTCAACAAGCGCTTGGTCAATCTTCTCAATAGGTTCACCCGCAAGCAGTAAATTAGCCGCTTCGTTTACATACGGCGCTAAAATACGGTTTACGTAAAAACCCGCCATGTCTTTCACCACAATCGGCGTTTTACCTTGCTTACGAGCAAAATTAACAACGCGCGCAATGGTGTCTTCAGACGTGCCAGCGTGAGGAATTATTTCAACCAATGGCATTTTTTCTACAGGTGAGAAGTAGTGCAATCCTATTACATTCTCTGGGCGTGCAGCATTAGCGGCAATGTGTGCAATCGGTAATGACGATGTATTACTTGCAAAAATCGTGGTGTCTTGGCACTCACGCTCAACATCGGCCACCATACCTTGCTTAAGTGCCAAATCTTCAAACACAGCTTCAATAACAATATCAATGTGTTTAAAGCCGCTGTAATCTGTCGTGCCTGTAATACGGCTCATGGTTTGTTGCAGCTCGGCTTTTGATAAAATACGGCGCTTTTGCTTTTTGTCTAAAATCTTGTAGCTGTAGTTCATTGCATTACTAATGCCCTTTTCAGCCACATCTTTAATACGCACAGGCACACCCGCTTTAACAGCACTTACGTGGGCAATACCCGCGCCCATCAATCCGCCGCCAAGAACTGCGGCTTTACTAATGGCTGGTGCGTCATCATTACGCCACTCTTTTTTCATTTCAGTGGTTGCAAAGAAAATACCACGCAACGCTTTAGACTCGTCGCTCATAACAAGCGTTGCAAAGCCTTCTGCTTCTGTTTTGTATGCTTTTAATTGATCAAGTTCAACACTCGCACGCACGGCTTTAATAATTGCTAAAGGCGCAGGGTAATGACCGCCTGTTTTCTTAAGCACATTTTCTTGGGCTTTTTTGAAAATAATATTGCGGCCAAACGGGTTTGACTCTAACAATTGGCTCAAACGGTCTAATTTAGGCTTGCTTACTTTCGCTTTCCCTTTAAGGGCAAACTCTTTTGCAACTTCAAGTAATACACTGTGCGGAACACAATCATTTACCAAGCCTGTTTTTTTCGCTTGTTTTGCACGTACTTGTTTACCTGTTAGCATCCATTCGAGCGCTTTTTGCAGGCCAACTAATTTAGGTAAGCGCTGAGTACCCCCACCCCCAGGTAATAAGCCTAGTTGTACTTCGGGTAAACCCAGCTTCGTGATGTCGCTGTCTGAACAGACACGATAATCACACGCTAATGCAAACTCTAATCCCCCACCAAGCGCCGCACCATGAATGGCACTGACTGTTGGGAATGGTAGTTTTTTCATATCGAAAAACGCTTGCTGACACATCTCGCTCAGCGCTAATGCATCTTCACGACTGTTTGCACTATCAAGCATTTTAATGTCGGCACCGGCAATAAAGTTATCGCTTTTACCACTAATAAATACCATGCCTTTAACAGCTTGTTGTTGTGCGTCTTTTAAGAGTGTTTTTAAATCTTCTGCGAAACTACTGCGCAGGGTGTTCATTTTTTCACCCGGCACATCAATTGTCACAACGCCAACACCGTCATCACCTACCGATAAACTAAATACTGAATCTGTCATTACGCACTCTCCAATACAAAGGCTGCACCTAAGCCACCCGCTGCACAGGCAGTCGTTAAAGCAAGGCCGCCACCGCGACGATTAAGTTCATGTAAGCTTTGCGTGATCAGGCGCGCACCTGTTGCCGCAAATGGGTGACCGTAAGCAAGTGAGCCACCTAACACATTGAACTTGTCCATGTTAATTTCGCCGATCGCTTTGCTGCGACCCAGCTTTTCTTGGGCAAACTTATCTGATGCAAACATTTTCATATTTGCCAGTGTTTGCGCTGCAAATGCTTCGTGCATTTCAATTAAATCTAAATCAGCTAATGTGATGCCCGCACGGTCAAGCGCGATGGGTGTTGAATGGGCTGGGCCCATAAGCATGTCTTCGTGCACACCGATTGCCGAAAACGCAAAACTACGGACATAGCCTAAAATATTGTAACCCAGTGCTTTTGCTTTGCTTTCGCTCATCATAAGCACCGCAGCGGCCCCATCAGTTAATGGCGTTGAGTTTGCCGCCGTCACTGAACCGTGTTGACGGTCGAAGGCTGGTTTTAATTTAGCGTAACCTTCAATACTTGAGTTATGACGAATATTGTTATCTTGCTCGATGAAGCTCTTATACGGTGCAACGTGTGCCGTCATCACTTCGTCTTTTAATTTACCGTCGGCCCATGCTTGGCTCGCAAGCGTGTGTGAACGGTGTGCAAGTGCATCTTGGTCAGCACGGCTAATGTTATGCGTTTTAGCCATTTGCTCAGCTGTTTGACCCATAGATAAACCTGTAGAGTATTCCGCAACGGCTGGCGGTACCGGCATTAAGTCTTTTAAACGCAATTTAGAGAATATTTTTAAACGCTGCCCGAACGTACGCGCCTTGTTTAAATCAACTAAGCTGCCCGCTAATTTTTTGCTCACACCGATTGGTAATACAGACGATGAATCAGCACCACCAGCAATACCAACCTGCACAGACCCCGCCATAATTGACTCGGCTACGTTGGCAATTGCTTGGAAACTTGTTGCACACGCACGTGATACCGAATACGCATCAACAGAGACAGGCATACCGGTGCCAAGCACTATTTCGCGGGCAATATTCGGGGCTTCTGGCATTTGCACTACTTGCCCAAATACCAATTGATCAATTTCAGATTTATCGAAGTTAAGGCGCTCAAGCATTTCGTTGACAACTAACTTGCCCATATCAAGGGCTGGTACATGATGGAATGCTGTGGCTTGTTTTGCGAATGGCGTTCGTAAGCCGCTAACGATAGCGATACGATCGCCCTTTGCTGTTTTAAGTATGTTTTGCTCAGACATTTATGCTCTCCCGCTGACAGGTCTGACCTGTTTGTTTTTCCTGATTCTAAAACAACCCGTGTATGAATGCCAATAGTAAGTTACCAACCATAGGCTTTTTTCGACCTATTTACAAAAAATAGCACCATTTATATGCTAGGCTAAAAATCCTTAAAAAATAACGAACTATTTTAGGATTTTCTGTCTAACACTTGTGTTATGACTTTTGAATCCTTATAACTTGTTGATAGCGCCCCAATCACAGTATCGCTTGGATAATTTATCGGCACTGAATAGTGTTTATTGGCGCTTCACAAAAATGAACTTTGACTCACGCTTTTAGGACAGTCTTTTTATTATGGCAGTTAACGCATTTTCACAATTAAAATCATACTTAGACACGCAAATTATCGGCCAACCCCAATTAACTCAAGCACTGTTAATCGCTATTTTAGCGGATGGTCATTTATTGGTTGAGGGCCCGCCAGGACTTGCTAAAACGCGTGCTGTTAACGCGCTAGCTAAAGGCGTTGAAGGCAGTTTCCAACGGGTTCAATTTACCCCTGACTTGTTGCCAGCAGATGTCACAGGCACCGATATCTATCGTCAGCAAACAAGCGAATTCGTCTTTGAAAAAGGGCCGTTATTCCATAACCTGATTTTGGCTGATGAAATTAACCGTGCTCCTGCAAAAGTGCAGTCTGCATTGCTCGAAGCGATGGCAGAACGCCAAGTAACCGTTGGCAAAAACACTTACCCGTTGTCAGACTTGTTTATGGTGATGGCAACGCAAAACCCATTAGAGCAAGAAGGGACTTACCCTCTGCCAGAAGCACAACTAGACCGCTTTTTATTACACTTAAGCATTGATTACCCGGGCGCTGAGCATGAGCTTGATATTTTGCGTCTGACGCGTGGCGAAGCAATTTCTGAACAACAAGCGAGTACAGAGCAAATTAGCCAAAGCGAATTATTTGCCGCCCGAAAAGCAATTTTAGGCTTATACCTTGCTGAACCGCTTGAAAAGTACTTAGTGCAATTAATTGTTGCAACCCGTGAAGCATCAGAACTTGATGAACAACTTGGCCGCTGGATTGAATACGGTGCCAGTCCGCGTGCCACAATCGCGCTTGATAAATGTGCCCGTGCACATGCATGGCTTGAAGGTCGCGACTTTGTTGCCCCCGATGATATCCAAGCGGTTCTTCACAATGTGTTACGTCATCGCATCATTTTGAGCTACGAAGCCCAAGCCGATGGTATTAGTAAGGATGACGTTATCAGTCGCATCCTAGAATTGGTTGCAGTGCCATAAACTATGTCGAGCCAATTTGATACAGCGGCGTGGTTAGCTGCAAGTCATAGTCAAGGCGTTAATTTATCACTCAAAGAGTTGATGTATTACAAAGCTAAGGCTCGCTTGCTTGAACTTGCGCCCAAAGTAAAAATCAAAAACAGCTTAGCTGGGCAATATCTTGCGCCTCATAAGGGGCGTGGGATGGAATTTGCCGAAGTGCGCCATTACCAAGCTGGTGATGATATACGCTCTATCGACTGGCGTGTAACAGCACGTACTGGCGAAACCCACACAAAGCTGTTTCAAGAAGAAAAAGAGCGTCCTGTTTTTGTCTTTACTGACTTTTCAAACTCGATGCTATTTGGCTCTCGGTTATTATTAAAGTCGGTGCAAGCTGCGCATATCAGTGCGCTGGTAGCATGGTCGGCCTGCCAACGAGGTGACCGCATAGGTGGTTTGGTGTTCAACCAACACAGCCATCATGAGCTAAAACCTACATCACGTGAAAAAGCAGTATTAAAGCTTTGCCATAATTTATGCGATATTCACAGCAACGCACTTAACAATATCGACAAAACAGCTTCCAGCTTATTCAGCGATAATCTCAAACGATTAAATCACTTAGCAAAGCCAGGAAGCCTTGTGTATATTGTCTCAGACTTTAATGCTCTTGATGAAGCAAGCTTTAAACAGCTTGAAATGCTCAGTAGACACTGCGAACTAATTGGTTGTCATATCAGTGACCCGTTTGAGCATCAGCTGCCGGCATTTAAGCAAACCGTCACTGTGTCTGCTAATGGCCAAGATTTAGCCCTACCCTTAATGGACAAACAATTCCGTGAACGCTTCGCAAAATCAGCCGAGCACTCTTTTACTCAAAGACTAAAACGCTTACAGAAATCGGGGCTGAGTTTAATTTCATTCAGTGCAGCCACACCGCTTGAGCTGCAATTAGTGAGAAAGTAATAATGCAAACAAATCCGCTCGATGGCTTACATGATGTCATTGCACCCGCAGAGGTTGCGTGGTGGCCACTTGCGCCTATTTGGTGGCTAATAATCTCAATAGTCTGTGTGCTTTTGATTATTGGCTTGGTGCAGTTATATAAAAATAACCAATTTAAAAAAGCCAAAAAACAGGCTATTGAACTAAGTCGCACACTCGCAGATGACGACGTGCAGGCGCTGCATATCATTTTAAAACGCTTAACACGTCACTACTACACAGAACAATTAGCTGCTCAGCCTGTGGCACAATGGTCACAGAGTTTGTCACAGCTTAGCGGCGACACCTTTAGCTATGATGAATTAATGCAACTTTATCAACCAGACAATAACCATGCCGAGCTGGGTGTAAAATTACGCCATGCCATCAATAATTTTAAACTCAAGGAGTCTATTAATGTTTGAGTTTAGCTGGCCATGGTGCTTTATTTTATTACCTTTACCTTGGTTATTAAGCCGCTTAAAGCCGCTAAAGCAACAAGGTAACTTGCGTTTGCGTATCCCTGGATTTGCTAAGTTAGGCCTTAATAATCAAGCCGCACAAGACCACGGCCGCAAGGTATCGATAGTCGAGTGGATAATTTGGGCGCTATTGGTTATCGCTATTGCCAATCCAACATGGCTTGATGAACCAATTACCTTACCAAATGAAGGCCGCGATATCATGCTGGCAGTTGATTTATCAGGTTCGATGACAGAGCAAGATATGGCGTATCAAGGACAATATGTTGACCGGCTGACCATGGTAAAAGCGGTACTCAGTGACTTTATAGAGCAACGCCAAGGCGACCGCTTAGGACTGATCTTATTTGGTGATACCGCCTTTTTACAAACCCCACTAACCCGCGATGTAAAAACAGTAAGCCAAATGCTCAGCGAAGCCCAAATTGGGTTAGTTGGCCGTGCCACAGCGATTGGTGATGCTTTAGGGCTGTCGGTAAAACGGTTTGCCAACAAAGACGAAAGTAACCGTATTGTGGTGTTGTTAACAGATGGCCAAAACACTGCAGGCAACCTTGACCCTGATGACGCGCTGTTACTTGCCCGTGAAGAGGGAATAAAAGTGTACACCATAGGCGTAGGTTCCGATAACCCTCGCGGTTTTAGCTTATTTAACATGGGCGGAATGAGTGGCGGTAATCTAGATGAGGGCTTACTAAAACGCATTGCAGAACAAACCGGTGGTCTCTACTTTAGAGCGAAGGATGTCGCAGGGCTTCAGCAAATCTATAAAGAGCTCGATAAACTGGAGCCTATCAGCAGTGATGAACAAACATTCCGCCCGCAAGTCTCCTTGTTTTATTTACCCTTACTTGCAGCGTTGGGCATTATTGCACTTGCCTTGCTTGTTAATTTTATTCGCCAATTTAAACGGGAGGTCTAAGCATGGATTTTGAGTTTATTCGCCCTACCCTACTTTGGTTATTGCTGCCTGCATTGATTATTTTTAGCGTGCTATTTGTACGAAATAAAAAGCATGCTCCAGCTGATTTAATTGCACCGCACCTTGCACAATTTGTTATGAGCGAAAGTCACAACAAACAAAAACAACCACTCTGGTTGGTGGCGTTATTTAGCCTGCTTGCGATTGTTTTTTCGGCCGGCCCAAGCTTTGAGAAAAAACAGGTGCCCGTGTTTCAAGCAAAAAATGCACGCGTTATCGTCATGGATATGTCGTACTCAATGTTCAGTACCGACATAGCCCCCAGCCGATTAGTACAAGCGCGTTTTAAAGCACTTGATATGATTGAGCTATTTAAAGAGGGTGATACTGCACTTGTGGCCTATGCGGGGTCAGCATTTACTATTTCGCCTTTAACTAATGATGCCAGCACGCTAGCGAATCTAATTCCAAGTTTGAGTCCAGATATTATGCCAAGCAAAGGGTCAAACGTGATTGATGGCCTTGAAAAAGCCGATGATTTACTAAAGCAAGCCGGGTATTTAGACGGTGACATTATTTTGGTAACCGATGGCATTGATCAACTCGATCACGATGACATTAGTCGCTTTACTGCTCAATCGAGCTACCGCTTAAATGTCTACGGCGTTGGCACTGAACAAGGCGCCCCCATTAAGTTACCTGAAGGCGGCTTTTTGAAAGACTCACAGGGGCAAATCGTCATTCCCACTCTTAATATCAGCCGCTTAACAGCAATTGCTCGTAACAGTGGCGGCAAATTTGCGTTATATCAAACCAGTAACCAAGACATAAAAGCCTTCGCCCCCAGCGCCAACGCAGAGCGTCTCAAAGACGAAAAACAAAGCCAAACGTTATGGCGTATCGATGCAGGTATTTATGGCTTACTGATTTTAATGCCACTGGCACTCTTTTTAATCCGGGGCAGCAGCCTAGTGCTTGGTTTTATGTTTATTATGCTACTACCACAACAGCAAATACACGCCGCAGAGTTACCAGCAGTGTTTAAAAACCAAGATCAACGCGCTTTGGATGCTTATCAGCAAAAGCAGTTTGATCAGGCCGTTAATACAGATAACACCCAGCTAAAAGGAGCCGCACTTTATCAGCAAGGTAATTACCAAGCTGCGGTTGATGCTTTTAGCCAAGATAAGTCTGCAACAGGCCTTTATAACTACGGTAATGCTCTGGCTAAAGCTGGGCAGCTAGAACAAGCCATTGATGCCTATAAGCAAGCTCAACAGTTACAAGATGATTTTACTGAGGCACAAGAAAATCAAGCACTTGTTGAGCAGTTATTAAATCAACAACAGCAACAACAAGATCAACAGCAAAATTCTGACCAACAAAACAAGGATGGTCAGCAAGACGACCAGCAAAAGCAACAAGGCGATAATTCGCAGCAAGGTGAAAACAGCGAACAGAGCGAGCAACAAGAAGGTGAACAACCCTCTGAGCAAGATAAACAATCGGATCAGAAAGGTGAGCAAAGCGAGTCAAACAGCGAGCAAAAAAATAAACCTGAAATGCAATCTGAATCAGCGCAACCATCCGACTCTGGTGAACAAAAGCCTGAGCAAACACCCGAGCAAAAAGACGCGCAGCCAGAGCCAATGCAAAGTGATGAACAAGCTAAAAAAGAAGCTGAACAACAAGCTATGCAGGCACAAGCGGCTGAACTAACAAATGAAGAAAAAGAGAAAGCCCAGCAACTGAATCAGTTGCTGCGTAAAGTTCCCGATGATCCCGCTATCTTATTAAGAAATAAAATGCAGTTAGAAGCACAAAAACGAAACTATCAACGTCGTCCACGAGGAGCCGAAAAATCATGGTAATGCGATTATTATGTTGTTTATTGCTAATCGCGGCAGCGCCGCTTTGGGCCGCCACCCAACTACAGGCCAGTGTTGATAAAAACCCCGTCCTTGCGGGCGAATTTTTTATCCTCACTATTTCTGCAGACGACACGATTAACAGTGAACAACCCGACACGTCTGTATTATTAAAAGACTTTGTCGTTGGGCCAACCAGTGTGAGCTCACGCACAAACATTATTAACGGCGAAATTAGTAAACAAACTAATTGGTCTGTAAAACTCATGACGCGTAAGGAAGGCACCTACACTATTCCTGCTTTTACGGTGGCAGGTGTAAGTTCAAAACCAATTCAACTTAGCGTTTCTAAACGCAGCCAATCGTCAGAGCAAAATAAAGATGCGTTTATAAAAACCAGTCTCAAGCCAAACAACTTATATGTACAAGAAGCGGGTGTTTACACAGTTAAACTGTATTTAGACAATAACAAAGAACTGCTCGATGGTAACTTAACGACACCAGTCATGGCAGATGCTGAACTAACCCCTATTAACAAACAATCAGAAAGCTATGAACTGATTGACGGTAAACGGTATTTAGTGATCACCCGAGAATACTTAGTGCAACCACAAAAAAGTGGCATTCACACCATAACAGCCCCTGTGTTTAATGGCCGTATTCGTCAAAACTATCGCCAAATGGAAATCTCTGCGATGGGCGAAGATATTGACGCAGAAATCAAACCGATTCCTGATAACTACTCTGGTGCTTGGTTGCCAAGTGAGCTGGTTAACCTTGATGAGCAATGGCAACCAAAAGATGACACTGTAGAAGTTGGCACCCCGATTACGCGGACCATTACTTTAACGGCACTGGGCGTGACTAAAGAGCAACTTCCTGATATCGATATGCCGCAAGTGCAAGGTTTTAGAAGCTACCCTGACGAAAAAGAGAACAATCACCTTGTTCGCGATGGCCGCGTCATTTCTCAGCAAACAGCCTCTTATGCTTTATTACCGCAAACCCCGGGAACGTATACACTGCCCGAAATCAAGCTGCCTTGGTTCAACACTAAAATTAATCGTATAAGCTATGCAACAATCCCAGCACGCTCGATTACCGTCGTACCAAGCACTAACCCGCTCACGCCACCTCAAGCAGCTGTTACAGCGCCTACAGAGCAAGCAGCCACGCCTAGCTTAAATAACAGCACACCTGCTGTCGTTACTCAGTTAAGTACGCCAACTTGGCTGATAATTATTGCCGTTGCCGGTTACATACTGTGGTTAGTGACACTGGTGCTGTATTTTAAAAAACGCCCTCAATCAACAGGAGAGTCAACGCACACTTCAGCGACGACTTCATCCTCATTACCCGAGCTTAAAAAGTTAGCTAAGCAAGGTAAATACACTGCGTTTTATAGTGCATTAAGTCGCTATGCAAAACACCACACAGGAAAAACAACGGGGGCTTTAGACTCACTGCTAGCCACACTAAACGATGAATCATTAAACTCTGAAATTGCCAAATTACGTGCAAAACTCTATAGTTCATCGCATGAAAAACCTGATTTAGTGCTGATTGTTAATCAGCTTAACCAGGCTGAAAAACACCCTAAATCGGCGGCGCAAAATCAGACATTGAAAAATCTTTACGATTAAAATCAATTAATAGTAATAAAATAATGAAAAATAACAGCTAATCTTGAGGTTAGCTGTTATTAAAAATAATGAATAATATCAGAAATTTTTTTTCTGATAGGCAGGTCTTAATTACTATGACAGAAAAACAGAAGCGATATGAAGCGCTGGTTCATATCTACCACAGTGAGCTTTTTCGCTTTGCATATTGGTTGTGTCGTGATCAAAGTGTTGCCGAAGACTTAGTGCAGGAAACCTTCCTGAGAGCTTGGCGTGCCTTGGATTCGCTTCAAGATCAGCACGCGGTTAAACCCTGGCTTTTAACCATACTAAGGCGCGAAAACGCCCGTCGTTTTGAGCGTAAACAATTTGACTACGCCGACGTTGAAAACGAGACGCTAGTAGATGAAAGAAGCACAACCTTAGACGCTGAAATGGAACAAACAGTGATCCAACGACAGATCGGAAAGTTAGCAGATGAATATCGAGAACCATTACTCTTACAAGTTGTAATGGGGTGTTCTGGCGATGAGATTGCCGAGATCCTCGATTTAAATAAAAATACCGTTATGACACGTCTTTTTCGTGCCAGAAACCAGCTTAAAGAGGCTTTAAGCAGTGATGATGACCAACTTAGAGGAGCATCAAAGTAATGGATGAACTCGAGTTTCGCCGCCGCATCCTCGCCGAACCAAGCACGATTGATAAGGACCTTGAAACGTTTGCCGAGCAGGACACAGAAAAACACGCATTTATTAATGATGTGCGAGCACTTGATGATGAAATTCACAGCGCATTAAATGTACCCGTGCCCGAAAACCTTGCCGCACGCATTATTGAAAACACCTATGCCGCTGAGGAGCAGCGTGCTGAAGAGCAAACGGCTGAGGAGCAAACGGCTGAGCAACCACTTGACACAATTATTGAGGCAAAATCTCGATTCGCCTTTAAGCGCCTTTATTTAGTCGCAGCAGCGTCGTTTTTGATTGCCGTAAGTATTTTCTTTGTCACCAACAAACAACATACTCTCTACAGTGTCGGTGAACATGCTTTTGCACATTTATACCATGAGATTGGATCGCTTGATAAACACGAGGCAATTGATCTTGCCTATGTGAACAAAAAGTTTGCCACGATCGGCGGGCACTTAGATGAGCTACCAGGTAAAGTAACGTACCTTACGTTTTGTGATTTCCAAGGTAAAAAAGGCCTGCATTTAGTATTTGAATCTGATTTTGGCCCAATGACAGTTTTTATTGTCCCATCTGATGAACAGCCCTTTGGCACTGGCGCTGAAGATTTCAGCGACGAACGCTTTGCTGGACATATAAACCGAGGTGAGCGAGCAGATACAATACTCATTGCCAGTATCGGCGCACCGCTTGATAGCTATAACAGTATGCTCAACAGTGCCATTCGCTGGCTACATTAGCGAAACAGCAGATAGAAAAAAACCGCACGTCGTGCGGTTTTTTTTTGACATACATTAATGTCTTATTTGCATACATCAGCAACTGCGTTAGCAAAGTAGTCAATGTTTGTATCACTGATACCAGCAACATTTACTCGGCTAGAGCCAACAATGTAAATTGAATAGTCTTTTTGTAAACGATCAATTTGCTCTTTATTGATGCCTAAGAAAGAGAACATCCCGTTTTGACGGTCAATAAATGAGAAGTCTTGCGCAATGCCTTTCGCTGCGAGGCTTTCTTTAATTAGAGTACGTAAACCATTAATACGGTTACGCATTTCATCAAGCTCATCATGCCACATTTGTGTCAGTTCAGTGCTGCTTAAAATAGTGCTTACAATATCAGCACCGTGAGCAGGAGGCATTGAGTAAATACTACGCACAACGCTTAATAGCACAGAATTTGACACATCGGCCGTTGCCGCATCTTTGGCGATGATAGAACATGCACCAATACGCTCACGGTATAAGCCAAAGTTTTTCGAGCAAGAAGAACAAATGATCATCTCATCGACGGCTGCTGCTAACTTACGTAAGCCTGCAGCATCTTCTTCTAAGCTTGAACCAAACCCTTGGTAAGCGATATCGATAAGAGGTGTAAAACCAACTTCGACAGCAAGGTCTGCAACCGTGCTCCATTGTTCTGCATTTAAATCCATACCACTTGGGTTATGACAACATGCATGGAATAACACAACATCACCCTTTGGCACTTGCTTTAAGGTATTGATCATCTCATCGAATAACAGGTCTTTATTCTCGTAATCGTAATAAGGGTATTCTTTAACTGTTAAACCAGCCGCTTCAAATAGGCTAATGTGGTTTGCCCATGTTGGTGTTGTTACCCACACTGTCGCGTCTTTGTTACAACGCTTGATAAATTCAGCCGCAACGCGAAGCGCACCTGTACCACCGGGTGCTTGTGCTGTGCGTACACGGTTTGCTAATAGTGCTGGATGCTCGCCCAGTAATAAGTTTTCCATTTTTTGGCAGTAATCTAAGTTACCCGCCAAGCCAATGTACGATTTACTGGTTTCGTTTTCTAAACGAAACGCTTCCGCTTTTTTAACCGCTTTAAGTACAGGCGTATTGCCTTGCTCATCCTTATAAACACCGACACCCAAATCAATTTTATTTGGATTTGTGTCTTGTTTAAAGGCCGCCATTAGGCCAAGAATAGGGTCTGTTGGTAATGGTTTTAATTCTGAGAACATTGACTATCTCTTTTTATAGGGGTTAGCGTTGCCACTAGCTTAACATAAAAACCCAGCCTAATTACTAGTTAAATTAGACCAAGAGTTGAGGAATTTTGATACAGCAAGCCACCAGTAAAGCAAGGGTTTGCTTATCAAAGAAATCATTATTAAATGCTTCAGCATCAATAATACCTAAGCACTCATTTTGTTGTGAAAGTAGCGGCAAACATGTCTCTGCTTTCACGTTGGGATCACACGTATAATATTCACCGCCCTTGGCAAGGTAATCAGCAACATTGTTAATAACTCGGCCACGCTTAGATAACGCGACTTGCACATTGTTACTGCCTTTAGCAAAGGCCTCTGTTATAGGAAACAAAGGACGACTTGGGGCACCATGGTAAACTAATTTTAATAACTGCTTACCTTCATCCGTTGCTGTCGCTTGATAAATACCAAACCAGTCCACCTGAGTTTTTTCAACAACAAAATCAATAATTTGTTGTAGTTTTGCCAGCTTAGCAGTGTTCTCTGCGTTATTAGCGACATAATCACTCAGCTTGAATGGCTCATCCTGTAAATAACCAAACAGACTACAGGCACCACCTTCACCTAATTCAGGGATTTGATACTGCCAGCGTACTTCTGGTAACTCTGCATCTGCTAGGTATTGTTCTAGATACGATAATTGCTCAGCAACAAGGTTTTCTGGTAAATCAAGCTGCGCAATTGATAAGTAAGTTGAAATCATTTAGCCATCCAAACATCTATAATGGCAGAATCATAACATGCGTTGTTAGTGTGAGCTAGTGCTTGATGAGGATAATTGATAACAAATTTCGACTTGGTTCCCAGCGGCATTAAATGAAATATGAGAGGCTATTTCACCTAGTAAACTTAACCCCCTACCATGCTCTCGCATTAAGCTTTGATCTGAGGCATGTGCCTTAGCAAAGCCATTTCCAGAATCACACACCGTAAAATACAACGCTAAGTTATCTGGGCAATAACGAATATCAATAATAATTAAAGCGTCGCTTAGAGTGGCAAGTGCGGTGTCTCTTTCTTGGTAATAAACTAAAAAACCATCTTCTTGATTTTTAATCTCAGAATCTAAACCTAACACCCCATGATCTAAAGCATTATTGTATGCCTCAGACAATATTAAAAATATATTTGCGCGATGCGCGTTCAAGCCCGCTACTTGGGTGAGCACATCCACAACCTCTAACACCGGATCTGTGCTTTTTATTTGCTTTGAATTCAGGCTCAAAGAAAAGTTAAACGGTAAAGGAGAAAAAGGCTCTGCCGCTTGTTCTGGTTCAGGAACAGGTAAACAATTTAATAGCACTAAACTCAAATCGTCTTGTTGTTCGTTACCTTGCGCAAATTTATTTACCCGCTCTAACACCTGCGCTGTTGTAATGTTTTCTTTTGAACACAAGGCTTCTTTAAAACGCGTCTCGCTAAAAAAATCACCTTGAGGATTGGCCGTTTCAATAATGCCATCGGTAGCCATCACAACGCGTGAGGTTGGCTCGACTTCGATATGTATTAGACCGCGTTCAAATTCATCTCCCTCAAGTATTCCCAGTGCCATATGCTGGGACTCTAAGGTACGTGTAATTTCGCCTTTATCGTTAATGATATAGGTGTCAGGTAAGCCGCCAAGCCACGCAGATAAACTGCGTCCAGAATGGCTAAGCTCTAATATTGTCGCAGCACAGAACATGTGCCCAGGTAATAAATTAGCCAAAACAGCATTAATTTCAGCAGCAATATCACTCACTGACATGCCTTTACTCACCATGGTATAAAACACTCGTGATACTGGCAGGGCCCCAACTGCAGCCGCTAAGCCATGGCCGGTAAAATCCCCAAGCATGCAATATAAACTGCCTATGGGACTTTGCGCGACGAGAAACATGTCACCATTAAACATGGCAGCGGGTGAAAGATGAAAATCGAGGTGTTGCGTAAATAGCTTTTGATTTTCTAACGCATTATTAAAGATATGCTCAACGATTTCGTGTTCGCGTTCAACTTGATTTTGGTGATACTCAAGTTGTAAATTTTGTTCTCGCGCCTTTTGGCTTAAGTTTCTTATTCGGCTGTGCGCCTTAATTTTTGCGTTTAAAATCACTTCTTGAAACGGCTTATGAAGAAAATCATCTCCGCCTACCGCTAAACAACGTTCAAAACTGGCTTCGTCTTCAAGCGACGTAATAAAAATAATGGGGAGATAAACTTGGCTAAAACGCTCTTTTATTATTGCAGCTGTTTCAAAGCCATCCATAACCGGCATAATGACATCAAGTAGCACAATATCAATACTGTGCTCTGCCAGTAATTTTAGCGCCATCAAGCCATTTTCAGCGTTATAAACTCGATAGCCTTGTTGCTCTAACATCACGGTTAACATGCGACGATTTAGAGCAAGATCGTCAACAACCAGGATATTAAGCATTAATCAATGTCGAACTTTTTATCGAAACGAGAAATTTGCAGAATCTTTTTTAGCTGCGGCTGACAATTACTAATTTGAATATTATCAACTTTTCCCGTAAGGTTTTTTTTCATATTTAGTAACATACCCAGCGCAGAGCTATCCATGTAATCAGTTTCTCTTAAATCGATTACAATCTTATTTATGTTATCGCTTAAGTCAGCGTATGCCTGACGAAAAGATTGCACCAGATTAAAATCAAACTTTCCTTTGATTTGTACAGTTAAAATAGCGCCATCAGCAGAAGTGCTGCGCGTCAAACTCATAATAAACTCCTAATAAACAAATCTTTTCTAAGACATATCTAAATATAACTGCTTAGAAGAAATAAGCCAAAAATTAAAACACTTAAGAGGAAATTTGTTATCATTTAGGCAAGCTTTTATAACGAGTATCACTATGAGCGATAATAATCTAGTTTATTCAACAGCCACTGGACGCATTGAGCAACCTAAAGAAACAAAGCCTTTGCAAAGTAAGGTGTTTAAAGATGGCTTCCTTCGCATTGAACGTCAAACCAAAGGACGTAAAGGCAAAGGTGTCATGCTTGTTGTTGGCATTGACGCTGAACAACATGATCTTAAAAAGCTCGCCAAAACCATTAAAAGTAAAATGGGCCAAGGCGGTGCAGTAAAAGACGGTATTATTGAGGTTCAAGGCGACGACCGAGAAAAGCTTAAAGCGATTCTCGAAGCGCTCAAATTTAAAGTTAAAATCGCAGGGGGCTAAAAAGCCCCCTTTTAATTAACGTCTTCTATATGGCTCAAGCGCTCAAAAAGTGCTGGCAGCTGCGCTTCGGACACCGGCTTACTGTAATAGTAACCCTGTACAATATAGCAGTTGTTGTTTTGTAAAAACTCAACTTGCTCTATCGTTTCGACACCTTCAGCAACAACATTAAGCTTTAACTTTTGCGCCATAGCAATAATCGCCGCGGTGATTTCCATGTCATTGGTATCCTCAGGGATATCTTTTACAAATGAGCGGTCGACTTTGAGAATATCAACAGGAAAACGTTTCAAGTAACTCAGCGATGAATAACCTGTGCCAAAATCGTCAATAGAGATTGATACGCCCAATGCTTTAAGCTGATGCAACTGCAAAATTGCCGCTTCAACATGCCCCATCAACATACTTTCAGTTAATTCTAAATGAAGTCGCTTAGGCTCAACCCCTGTTTGTTTAATGATCTTATCGAGTGTCGAAACCAAATTAGCGTCTTTAAACTGGCGTGCCGATAAGTTGATTGAAATATTATTTTTTAGGTTTTTACTCGCTAAACGCGCAGCAAACTCACACGCTTCTTGAAGAACCCACGCCCCTAATTCAACAATTAAACCGGTTGCCTCTGCAATCGGAATAAACTTAGTCG
This sequence comes from Pseudoalteromonas sp. JSTW, assembly GCF_013423925.1. Classification (NCBI taxonomy): domain Bacteria; kingdom Pseudomonadati; phylum Pseudomonadota; class Gammaproteobacteria; order Alteromonadales; family Pseudoalteromonadaceae; genus Pseudoalteromonas; species Pseudoalteromonas sp. JSTW. The sequence goes on along the minus strand of NZ_CP058972.1, from coordinate 1,034,004 downwards.
GTGGGATCATGCCTTCTTTAGGGTGGAACCAACGAATAAGCGCTTCATAGCCAACCACTTGCTGATTTCGGCTATCAACTTGAGGTTGATAATAAACCTCAAACTGACGCTCACGAATGCCATTACGTAGCTCATTTTCAATGAACAACCGCTCATTCGCAGCGGCGTTTAATTCTTGGCTGTAGAAGTGGAAAGTATTTCGTCCTTTTGCTTTCGCCTCATACATAGCCAAATCGGCATGTTTAAGTAATTGATCTTCTTCTTGGCTATCAAATGGTGCCATTGTAATGCCTATACTCGCACTGATAATCACTTCATTATTACCAAGTTTGATTGGCTCATTGAGCGTTCTTTGAATCGTATTTGCCACTTCCATTGCATGTGTTTGATGCTCAATACCACTTAACAGTACGGCAAATTCATCGCCTCCGAGTCGGGCAATCGTATCTTCTGTGCGTAAACGTTTTTTCAAACGGTTAGCCACTTCGACCAATAACCGATCACCAGCATCGTGACCTAAAGTGTCGTTAATTCGCTTAAATTCATCTAGGTCAAAATAAAATAACGCAAACGCATAATGTCCACGCTCTGCAAGCGCCATCGATTTACGTAGTTGCATTCTAAAGAACGTTCGGTTGGCAAGTCCGGTTAGTGTATCGAAATAAGCTAACTGCTCCATCTTACGTTGGCTTTCTTTTACAAACGAAATATCCTGCGCTGATGCAACATAACTGGTAATTTTTCCGCCATCTTCACGAATCGGCGAAATACTTAATGACACCCATACAGATTGGCGCTCATTGGCTTGTAACAGTGTATCGCCACGCCAATAATTTCGGCTTCTTAAATCAACATCTATGTCGTCAACCAAAATGGCCATTTCTTGCGATATGATGCTCATTAAAGGCGAGCCAATAAAGTAGCGCTCTTCAAACCCAGTCATCTCAACCATTTTCGGATTGACGTACTCAATTTCAAAATCTTGGTTGGTGATGACAACACCGGTTCCAGAGAATGCCACCGCTTTTGATAATCGGTTAGCCGCTTTTTCGGCAATTTCTTTTTCACTGATACGCTGATTTAAACCATCAATTAGCTTTCTGATTTCTATCGCCATATCTTTAAATGAGCCATTGAGGGTGCCAATCTCATCTTTATTTGCGTACGGAAACTCTGTTTGCAATTGCCCTTTGCCAAAGCTGACAACGGCATTAACTAACGAGTGGATACGGCGCAGAACAAGCTGGTAAAGCGCTTGATGTAACAACAGTGCGACTAAGATGGCATATAAAATAAACAGTCCAAAAAACTTAACTTTTAACTCTTCTAAGGCAGACAACGCCGAAGAACGCTTTTTATAAATACCAATGTACCAGTTAAGGCCTTCTACTTTACGAATATTGATAATGTGTGTTTCGCCGCCTTGCACAAATGAATTTGCAGATTCAGGTAATTTAGAACGAATAGTCTCTGAGACGAGCGTTTGTAAATCCGCATTAACAAAGTCTTTTGTCAGTAGTTTTTTACCTTCGCGACCATATTCTTCTAATGTCGATTTATCTAAGTCGGGATGCGCAAGTAACTGTCCTTTTGCATCAAACACAAATAAATGTTGCTCGCGATCACCAATTGGTAATTGAGCAAGTAAGGTTTCTAGCGCAATATCACTGCCTGTGACACCAAAAAATTCATTATTGTGGTAAACCGGAACCAATACACTCACCACCCATTTATGCCAAATGGTGTCGTAGTAAACTTTTGACCAGACTGCTTCTCGGCTTGGGTTTAATGCTTCTTGTGCGTAGTTAAATGTTTCGCCTTTTGTAAAATCAAACTCAGCAGGTACATTGAGTGCCCAGTTTGGTGGCGCGATACGTATAAAATTATCTTTACTGACTAAATAAAAATTAAAGAAATCTTGAATAAGTGTCGGTGACACTATTTTCCATAATGACTCGGAATCGTTAATCAGCCTTTTATAAAAAGCGGAATAGTTATCTTGAGGAATAAAAGCGGCGGAGAGTCCATCTGCAGACGTACTGCGTATGCTGCCATCAACAGCAAATTTAATATCGGCATTGTGATTACTTTGCAAGTGAGACTCGTTAAGTAATAACTGGCTAGTAACGACATTATTCGCTTGTTCAGCAATATTTGTTTTTGTTTTTATCAAGCCGTTAAATTGACGACTTAAGCGTTCACTCGAATGCTTTAAAAGTTCGTGTTCTTCAAAAACGAGCTGCTTTTCTTCTGATTTAAGCATTAATGCCGCTGCACAAATACCCGCAATTAAACAAATTGCAGAAATCAGCAGCGATAGCTTCATACTTAACGAATTCACACCAAAACGAGATGGCGGGCGTCGATACACCACAGGACTACCTTATTAATAATTGTTATTATTTATTATCCAAAAACAAATATACCAGATTCATTTTTAGATTTATAAATTTTTTATGAAGATTGATGAATTTTCATAACTAATCCATGTGTTTTGCAAATTCCTTCGATATGCTGTTGACTTTATAAACGACACTTCTTACATTAACTGGATGAAACACATTATTTCTCGCACTTATTTTTCGTTTTTTAGCTTCTTTAGATAGAGGAGGCTTAACTGTTTGCGAGATAAATTCACCGAATAGCTAAAGCCTCCCTCTTGGGAGGCTTTTTTGTTTGTGCACTGTTTTGGAATGAGGAAACCAACATGAGCAACGATGCATTAAATGCGTTACGACACGATATCAATGAAATAGATTCCGATTTATTAGTATTACTCGCAAAACGACGACGTATTAGTCACAGTGTTGTTGAATATAAAATTGCCAACAATAAACCGATTCGCGATGAAGCCCGCGAACAAGCATTGCTTGAAAAGCTAATAAGCTATGGAAAGTCGCTGGGGTTAGACGCCTACTACATTAATAATGTGTTCCAGACTATTTTGGAAGACTCCGTATTAAATCAACAGGCCATGTTACAAAAAAGCCTGAACCCAGATGCAATGAGCGAAACGCATCGTGTGGCATATTTAGGTGGTCAGGGCTCATACAGCCAATTAGCGTGTCATAAATACTTTAGCCGCCGCCCGGGTAAGGTCATAGAAATAGGCTGCTCGAGCTTTGAGCAAATCACGGGGAAAGTTGAAAATGGCCAAGCCGACTTTGGCTTGTTACCAATTGAAAACACAAGTTCGGGCAGTATCAATGAAGTCTTTGATTTATTACAACACGCCCAAGTTTCTATTGTAGGTGAAGTCACTCACAGTGTTGAGCATTGTTTACTTGCAATACCGGGCACTGAGCTTTCACACATCAATAAAATATATGCGCATCCACAACCTTTCGCACAGTGCAGTCGTTTTGTGCAAGGGCTCGGTGATATCCAACATGAAACCTGTGATTCGACATTTCACGCGCTACAATCCGCAGTTGAGAACCCGAATAGTGCGGCCATTGGCTCTGCTCAAGCGGGTAAAAATGTTGGCCTCGAGGTTGTTAAGTCTGGACTTGCAAACCAAAGTGAAAACCACAGCCGCTTTATTGTTGTTGCACGTAAACCATTGCAAGTCTCTAAACAAATCCCCACTAAAACAAGTTTGATTATGGCAACTAAACAGCAAGCAGGTTCGCTTGCAGATGCCTTAATGATATTTAAACACCATCAAATTAACCTTGTAAAACTAGAGTCTCGACCAGTGCCAGGAAATCCATGGGAAGAAGTGTTTTACGTTGATTTAGAAGCAAACCTAGATGATGCACATGTAAAACAAGCGCTAGAAGAGCTAAAAGAGCATACCCAATACACACGCGTACTGGGTTGTTATCAAAGTGAATCTCTACAAGCTGTGAGTGTTTAACCTTCATTCATACACATTAAGTAAAGGAGCCGTTGGCTCCTTTACTATTTATCTGCGTTGTTTTTACGAATATTCATCGCAGGCACTTGCACCCTGCGCAGTCCCTAAGCATAATCTTGAAAACAATTAGAAATGAGATTTTTCATGAGTTGGTTAGCTGAGTTAGCAAACAAAAGAACCCCTTGGGTATTATTAGCCTTAACGGCACTCGCATTTGAAATAACAGCCCTGTTTTTTCAATATAATATGGGTCTAGAACCCTGTATTATGTGCATATACCAACGCACAGCGATGCTTGGTCTCTTAGCCGCGGGTATCATTGGAGCAATAAACCCACACGCTGTAACCTACCGATTAATCGCCTTTGCAACGTGGGGAGTCTCTGCCATTTGGGGCTACTTTATCGCAAAAGAGCACATTGCTATGCAAAACAACACAGATCCATTTGCATTTAGCTGTGCGTTTGAGCCAAATTTTCCTAGTTTCATGCCCCTACATGAATGGATCCCGCACTTTTTCGCAGCAACAGGAGACTGTGGCAACATTGATTGGCAATTTGCGTCAATGAGTATGCCCGCATGGATGGAAGTCATCTTTGCCGCATATTCAATTGTTTTTGTCGGGGTTTTAGCAAGCCGCTTACTAGTCAAAAAGTCACTGTAATGATTTACTTTTTTAGCAGTCAAATTCCTGAATTAAAGACCTTTAAAGTAAGGCAGCGTCAGCAGATAATAGCAATTGCACTGAGCCACTTAAGCCCAATGCATAAAATCGTTTTATCTGTGTGCAAACTGGCATTTTTAGCGCCCTTGTTTCTAGGCCTTGCCTACTTTGAAGGTTGGATGCTTTTACCTTGGTTATTATTAGCGGGATTAAGCTACCCATTAATCACAACGCCGGTTGAAAATATGTTCGCTCAACCTCACCTGCGAAAAGCGATACAAGAGTTTAAACAGGGCGAATAGACGCCCTGTTTAAATTACTATTTAGTTAAAGCGAAATTTTTCCTTCTATTTTAGCGAATAATTTATCACCAATCCCCTTAACCTCTTTCAGTTGCTTAACTGATTTAAATGGGCCTTGATTCTTACGATGCTCAACAATGGCTTGAGCCTTCGATTTACCAATGCCAGGTAACTGAGAAAGTTGCTCTACAGTGGCTTTATTGATACTCACTTTTTGAATTTTTGTTTGCACTGACTCAGCTGGTTTTTCAGCGAGTGCCTGAGTCGCCGGCAGTAATGCAAGACTTGCTGCAAATAGTAAACTTGATAATAACTTCATTGTTTCCTCCATGATGTCCTTACGTGGACTGTTAAATAGTCTCGTCACCGAACACTAATTCCATTACATTCGTCACTAATTTGGTGACAAACTAAATAAAGTCAATTTATGCCTTTTTGTCAAATTAATGTCATAAAAAATACACACACGCAGCTTGCAAATTCGGCCCCAAACGATTACTGTATATAAAAACAGTAATCAAAGTAGCGATTACACGCTGCAAATGCCACGCTTGAATGCAGGAGAAATCATGGCTGTTGTTGTTAAATATGTTGTAGAAAGAAACGGAGTCGAGCGCATGACGTTTACTACCAAAAAAGAAGCTGATGCGTACGATAAAATGCTCGACATCGCTGAGTCGTTAGAGCTCATGCTTGAGAAGGTAGATGTACCATTAAGTGAGCAACAAATTGAATCTCTAGCCCTTGAAATAGCAAAAGAAAAAGACCAATTTATGGCTGTCCTAAAAGGCGCTAAAGAACTGCCTAGCAAACCGAAAAAAGCCAAATCAGCAGACACAGATAAAGTCGCTGATATAAAAGAAAAAGCAGCCAGTTAATATCCCTTACTTTAGCAGCGGATATTATTCATCAAAGTAACCGGTCACTCTTAAAGTAGAGTTAAAAAATTAACACAAAAAAGGGCAACTTATGTTGCCCTTTTTAATTACATTCTAAAGAATGACACTTAGCGTCCTAAAGTGACGATTCAACTTCATCAAATAATTGTGTAATTTCTTGTTTTGGCTCTGATGTGTTCAAGCTAACGACCACAATGGCAATACTTGATAAGATAAAGCCCGGTACAATTTCATAAATAATGGCACTTAACTTTTCACCATCAATCGTAATCGGTGCATAAATCCAAAACAGCACTGTCGCAGCGCCCACAACCATTCCCGCTATTGCCCCTTGTAGGTTCATTCGTCTCCAATAAAGGCTAAGCAACACTAACGGTCCAAATGCAGCACCAAACCCTGCCCATGCATTGCTCACTAAATCTAATATAGAGTTATCACGGTCATAAGCTAAGTAGATAGCAAAAACGGCAACCAACATCACACTAACACGACCAATTAATACCAACTCTTTTTGAGACGCGTCGCGATTCAGGTAAATTTTATAAAAATCCTCAGTCAAAGAGCTCGAACACACTAATAACTGCGAAGAAATAGTACTCATGATCGCTGCTAAAATTGCGGCTAGGAGAAAACCTGCGATCAGTGGGTGGAAAATGAGTTCAGATAAAACTAAGAAAATTGTTTCTTTATCGTCGATTGGCATTTGGTTTTCAAGCATATAAGCCGCACCGAATAAACCAGTAAATACAGCACCAATTGCAGACAATGTCATCCAAGACATACCAATACGACGCATGGTAGGCATATCTTTGACAGAGCGCACTGACATAAAGCGGACAATAATATGTGGCTGACCAAAATAACCTAAGCCCCAAGCCATTGCCGAAATAATCGCAATTGTCGAGCCACCTGCAAACCAATCCATCATGTTAAGTGCATGAATTTCTGTTTCTTTGGGTGAGCTTAATAATAGGTCATAGCGAGCATTAGCCAAGGTGTCCATGAAAGGCTGATCAAGCATTGTAAAAGTCGCAATTGGCACAGCTAATAACGAGATAAACATAATACAGCCTTGCACAAAGTCTGTTAAACTTACTGCAAGAAATCCACCAAACAAGGTATACACAACCACAACACCCGTGGTGATATAGAGCCCCATTTCGTAGCTCATATTAAATGAGTTTTCGAATAATTTACCACCGGCAACAACACCTGATGAGGTATAAAGAGTAAAGAAGACAATGATCACAATGGCAGAAATAACGCGAAGAATATTCTTATTATCATCGAATCGATTAGCGAAGTAGTCTGGGATAGTAATCGAGTCATTCGCCTTTTCGGTATACACACGTAATCGCGGCGCTACGAGGAAATAGTTTGCCCAAGCACCTAATACGAGTCCTATTGCAATCCAAACTTTACTTAAACCAAATAAATACATTGCACCTGGCAGGCCCATTAACAGCCAACCACTCATGTCAGACGCACCTGCCGATAACGCAGCTACACTGGGTGATAAATTACGCCCACCTAGCATATAACCCGATACATCGTCAGTTGATTGCTTATAGGCATAAAGCCCTATTCCCAACATAACAATGAAGTACAATGCTAACGAAATTATCATTCCTGTTTCCAAATCAGCCTCCAAAAATTAATCAATGTAGGCTTCTAATCCAAATAATGACTCGCAAGTTACTTAGTTTTAAGACATTATTGGGATAAAAGCCGGTATCACACACGACTATATCATGCTTGTGCCCCACAACTCCAATTAAGCCGATGAGCTGTATAATTTACAATAACAACGGTTTGCTAACAATTTTTCTGATATTTAATTCAAGTTATAGAATTTAAGCACAATTTATCTTAGTCTTAAGGTCTTGAACAAGAGAATAAAATTACGTTTCCCGCATAAAATTTATTTAACTAATGCTATTTTAAGCTCAATGCAATATATTGCGGGAAGGAAATGAATTAACAGATGTGGACTTGCTTCAATTATGTATTTTTACGCTGCGCGCCAACCGATTTTAGATAAGGAAAAGAAACTCATAGGCTACGAGCTCCTCTTTCGGGATGGTGTAGATAATGTGTTTCCAGACATCGATGGCGATGAAGCAACTTCACGGCTTATTGAAGGGAGCCAGTTTAATTTCGGCTTAGAAGATTTAACCGACAATAAACCCGCTTTTATTAACTTTACTTTAGACACCTTACAAAAAGGCTATCCGCTGTTATTAGGTAAAGACCACGTTGTTGTCGAAATCCTTGAAACAATTCAACCGGGAAAACGCCTGCTTGCTTTAGTCAAAGATTTAAAAGAAAAAGGCTATACACTTGCCCTTGATGACTATATTCATCAACCTGTTTGGCGTCATTTTTATCCGTTTATCGATATTATTAAAATCGACTTTTTAAGCTCCGAGGCCGAGTCAATTAAAGAGGTAATTGAGGCAATAAAGCCTTTCCCTCATATAAAATTACTTGCTGAGAAAGTAGAAACCCACGAAAAGTATCAACTTGCTCTCGACCTAGGGTTTAGTTATTTCCAAGGTTTCTTTTTTTCAAAACCTGAAATGGTACAAAGTAAAACGCTGCCTCCGTCAGAGATGGCACTTGCTGAGCTTTTATACGAAACATCGAGTGTTGATCTAAACCTTAAGAAAATCACTGAAGTCTTTGAGCGTGATGTTAATTTATCTTATAAATTATTACGTTACTCAAATTCAGCCGCGTTTAAACGCCGTGCAGAAATAAGCACTATTAAACAAGCACTTATTGTATTGGGAAGTGAAGAAATTAAACGCTTCTTATCGCTACTTTTTGCTGCACAAGTGGCTGCTGATAAGCCTGCAGAGCTTATTCGATTATCACTCACTCGTGCTCGATTTGCAGAGTTATTGGCAATCAGTCACGGAAAATTCCGTGATACAGGAATGGCATTTTTAACCGGTATGATGTCCTTAATGGACGCTATTTTAGATGAAGAGATGTCTAGCGTAATGAATAAGTTGCCGTTGGCAAACGACATTAAAGTTGCGCTTCTTAAAGACGAAGGCCTTTTAGCCAGTTATTTACGCTTGGTAAAACAATATGAGCAAGCTAATTGGCAAAATGCCAATGAAATACAGCAAGCACTTGGTCTGAAGCCTGAAGAAGTTCCCGATGCATACCATGACGCTGTTAACTGGGCGAATGAACAAATGGCTGTGTTTGGCGACTAATACCACCCCGCTTCATCTCCATAAAAAATGCCAGCATTCATGCTGGCATTTTTTATAGGATACTTTTTAAAGATTTTCTAAGAAGTCTTCATCAAAGTCATCAGGCTCTTTTTCGATGGGGGGATTGCCATCGTGAAGCTCATAGAGCTGGCGCTGAAAATAGACATCTTTTACGAAGATATACGGATCGAGCGACTCATTTAATAAACTTTCTTGGTTTATCAATGAGGCACGGGCCTCCACTGCTTTTAAAACAAAAACCAAGACGGTTTGCGGTGTAGTCAGGGCTATTTCTGGTAATACGACGTTATCGACAACATCACCAGTTAAATTACGGGCTGTACTTGGTCCCATGCCTGGGATCATTAAGTAGGCACCATCACCAACTCCCCAAACACCCAGTGTTTGGCCAAAATCTTCATCCACTATCTCTAACCCCAGTGATGAAGCAACATCGAAGAGACCCAACAAACCGACCGTTGAATTGACTAAAAAGCGTGCCAGACTAATTCCCATATTACCAGGCTTACCTTGAAGACCCGCATTTACCATGTCTGTTGGTGCAGTGATATTATCGGTAAAATTCACAATACTGCGTCTAACAGGCATAGGCGTAACGGCCACATAACCAACCGCTGCAGGGCGAAGAATGTACGCGTCGAGTACGTCCATATTAAAATCGTACATTGGACGGTTAAATGACTGTAACGGGTCACGCTCATCAACTTTTTCTTCAGGAATTTGTGCGCATCCTGCTAGCACTACAAAAAAGATAAAAAATATACTGTGCCTAAACATCGGCTATCCTTACGGTATTAACTCATTAATTAGCAACGCGTATTCTTTAACGTTTTTACGCTCTAAGACATCCGAATTACCTTCCAACTCGCCGCTAGAAGTTACCACAGTCTCATCTTTTGATAAACGCGCGGTTAAAATAATTTTATCGACACTCGATAAATTTAAACCATCAACCATGGCATTACTATCACTGAGGGTCACCTCAAGTGGAAAGCTATACTCGGTCATTTTCACAACGGCTAATGGCATTTGTGGACCACTGGCTGCTTTTGCGAAAATAAACAAAGTGCCATTTTCAGGTTGTTTATTGCTAAGTGATTCATCTAAATTGACCGTGATTTTAATCTCACTGTTGCTATCATTGACTGCACCAGCGCTTGCGACTTGTTGCTCATTATTTAAATGTGCATCAATTTCAGCAATACGCTGTGCAATCATTGGATAACGGGGATCATTTTGCTCCATACTAGCAAGTAACACTTCGAATGCAGTTTTAGCTTGCAACCAATCCTTACGCTCATAAGCAATAAGTGCTAACAATGAAATAGCATCGATATTGGTGGGCTCAGCCTTGAGCACGCGAGATAACATTGTTGCAGCACGTGACATGTTTGCGTCACTGCCTTCCATTAAAAGTACCTGAGAGTAACTGATCAGCACTTGTTTGTTATCAGGATTCATTTTCAACACTTTATCAAATGACTGCATCGCCATGTCGAACTCATTCAACGACATAGCAACACGTCCAAGCAGCATCCAAGCCACTTCATCGTCACCGCTTTGATCAAGCTTAGTACGCAGTGCTAACGCAAACGCTTGTAGCTCATTTGCTGTCAAAGGCTCACCACTTTGCATTACTGCACGCTCACCATATGACTTTAAGTTTGCCATGGCATCGTGCCAGCCTTTAATCTGTTGCTGACTGCCGGTGTAGCTGTAGAAAATAACCGTTAATGTAATTAAAAACACGGTTCCGGTTAGTGCAAAAATACGATTATTACCTTTACTATTCAGTGCTTTTTCTGGCGAAAGCTCGTTTAATAAACGACGCTTTAACTCAATAACCGATTCACTGTGCATATTTTTATCAATACGCTGGTTGTCTAAATCAGCTTTCAATTCTTCTAAACGTTGGTAATAAATTCGGATCAATTCCGAGTTTGCATTGTGATCAAGGCGTTGAATACGTTCGCGTTTAAAAAACGGCACCACAACAAACAGCAATGCAATCAGTGTGAGTAAAACAAAAGAAGCCCACATTAATGCCATTTAGTTTTGCTCCTGACGTTGATTTTGTTCAATTAACTTAGCGAGTAACGCTTCGTCTTCTGTTGTCCAAGTTTGTTTAACCGACGCTTTACGTTGACGCAAAACAATAAAGCCAAAACCCAGCACCACAATCAATACAGGTAACACCCACAACACTAAAGTTGCTGGTGTAACAGGTGGATCGTAGTGAACAAAATAGCCATAGCGATCAATCATGTAATCAATCACTTCCTCTTTGGTTTTGCCATCTTTAACGAGCGCCAACACTTTATCACGGAGATCCTTTGCGACAACGGCATCTGAATCGGCAATATTTTGATTTTGGCACTTAGGACAACGCAGCTCTTTCGTTAACTCACTAAAACGCGCTGCTTGTTCGTTATTATCAAATTGATATTTATCTTGCTCTGCAAAAGCACTCACCGTGATCAGCAAGCTTACTAAAAAAATCACCCACCTCATTGCTGTAGCTCCTGCATTAACGGTGCAAACTTAGCTCGCCATACACGCGGGTTAATATCGCCAGTATGGTGAAGTAAAATAGTACCTTGTTTATCAACTAAAAAGGTTTCGGGGGCACCCGATACACCTAAGTCGAGAGCCAAGGTGCGTTTTAAGTCTAAAATATTAAACTGGTATGGGTCGCCAGCACGATTGAGCATACTCGTGACATCGTCACGTAACGCATTAATATCAAATTGACCGTCAAAGTCAGGGTCATAACCTTGCTCATAGTACAAGCCGATAATTTTAACGCCTTGTTCTCTGAGCTCAGTTAAGTAGCCTAATTCAGCCAAACAGGTTGGGCACCATGTGCCCCATACGTTAAGAAGATACACTTCACCTTTTAAATCAGTGTCTGTCCAACGTTTAGACTCATCCATTAAATCAGGCAAATTAAAAGTAGGCATCGCTTGACCAATACGCCCTGTTTGCAATTCACGTGGATTAGCAAATAAGCCTTGGTACAAAAATACGCACAGTAAAACAAAAACCAGCAAAGGCGCTAATGCTAACAACTTTCGGTTCATGCTGCGGCCTCCCCATTCAATGATTTTTGACGGTAACGCTTATCGCCTAAGACTAAGAAACCCGCGAGTGAAATTAAAATACCACCAAGCCACATCCAACGAACAAACGGTTTGTGGTAAATACGCAACGACCACGCGCCTTGGCTAAGTTGCTCACCAAGCGCTAAATACAAGTCACGAGTAAACCCTGCATCAACCGCAGCTTCTGTCATAAATTGCATGCCAATGTCGTAACGACGCTTTTCTGCATGTAAGACGGTTACTTGCTTGTCGTTTTTAAACACGGTCACCACACCTGCATGACCACTGTAATTCGCACCACGGATTGCTTTAACACCGTCAAAACGATACTGGTATTCATTAAGCGCGACTTTATCACCCGGCTTCATCGATACATCGCGCTCAACTGAGTACGCAGAGGTTAAGGTAACGCCTGCAATTACAAATGCTAAACCAACATGACCCAATACCATCGCCCAATAACTCAAACCTAGACGTTTAAAGCCCTCAGACAATGTCATGTGAATAGTCACTTTTGACACTAAATCGACAAACGTTGTGACAAAAATCCATATCGCCAGCGTTGTGGCTATAAACGTGATTGGCGCCACTACATCATAGCTTGAGTACAGCCATGCAGCAGTTGCAACAACACTGACTACTGCTGATAACGCAAGCTTATTTTGTAGCATTGACCACTTATTTTGTTTCCATCGTAGTAGCGGCCCAATTCCCATTAAAATAGCGAATGGAACAAGTAAAATAGCAAACATCTTGTTAAAGAATGGTTCACCAATAGAGATACTGCCTAAACCAAGCTCTTTATGGATCATAGGTAACAACGTACCTAACAGAACGATTAAAGTCGCTACAACGAGAAAGATATTATTAAGCCACAGTGCCACTTCGCGTGATGCAAACTTATATCGCCCTTCACTTTTCACTTGAGAAACGCGCAGTGCATACAGGCTCAACCCGCCACCAACAACAATCGCTAAAAAGGCCAATATGAACATACCGCGATTAGGGTCTGAGGCAAACGCATGCACCGAAACAATAATGCCTGAACGCACAATAAAGGTGCCTAATAGGCTCAATGAAAACGCAGCTATTGCCAGTAGTACTGTCCACGACTTAAATACACCACGCTTTTCTGTGGTCGATAATGAATGCAATAACGCGGTGGCAACAAGCCACGGCATTAACGAGGCATTTTCCACTGGATCCCAGAACCACCAGCCACCCCAGCCTAGTTCTGAGTATGCCCACCAACTGCCGATAGTAATACCAAACGTTAAAAAGCCCCACGCTGTCATAGTCCAAGGTCGAGACCATTTTGCCCACGTATTATCAAGCTTGCCGGTAAGGAGTGCAGCAATCGCAAACGCGAATGACACTGATAAACCCACATAGCCCATGTAAAGTAATGGCGGGTGGATAATCATGCCAGGGTCTTGAAGAAGTGGATTCAAATCTCGCCCTTCAACAGGGAAATAAGGCAGTAATCGTTCAAATGGACTCGACATTAACAAGGTGTAAAGCATAAAGCCCACGCCTAAAAAGCCTAAAACACCCAGTACACGCGCACGTAATACCCAAGGCAATGATTTAGAACGCATTGCAACAACCGCAGTCCACCCTGCTTGCATCACTAACCACAACAAAATAGCGCCTTCATGGCCCCCCCACGTCGAGGTAATTTTGTAATACCAAGGTAAGGTGCTACTTGAGTGGTAGGCTACGTAAGAAACGGTAAAATCATCAGTTAAACTGGCATAAATAAGCGCAGCAAAAGAGAGCAGTACAAACACAAACTGGCCCACTGCCAGTGAGGGCGCCGCACGCATCAGGCGTAAATTACCAGTATGAGCCCCCCACAATGGAAAAATACACAATAAGACACTGAGCACCATGGCCAGTGTGAGTGAAAAATAACCGAGTTCTGGGATCATATTAATTACCGCTTTCTAAGTTATAGGTCGGTTTTTCGTGCTTGATACCTTTCACTGCTTCAGCAACTTCCGCAGGCATGTATTCTTCATCATGCTTAGCGAGTACTTCAAACGCATCAATTTCGTTGGCATTCACAAGCACCCCTTGGGCTACAATCCCTTGGCCTTCACGAAATAAGTCTGGCAAGATGCCTTGGTAATTAATTGTCACCATTGGGCCTGTATCAATCAGTTTAAAACTGACTTTAAGGCTTGATTCATCACGCACAACAGAGCCTGGCACAACCATACCGCCAATACGCAATTTTTGACCTATGTGCGGCTTTTCTTTGTTAGGGCCTTTACCATCAACAAGCTCACTCGGCGTATAAAATAAATTAATGTTTTCTTGTAGTGCATATAGCACCAAACCAATCGTTGCGCCCACACCGAAAATGATGGCGACAACAGCTAATAAGCGTTTTTTACGTCTTGGATTCATTGCCCTGCCTCTTGCTTCGCTTTTTTAATGCGCTCTTCTCGTTGTGCTTGTTGCTTAACTGAAGAGAAAATACGTTTCGTATCGTTTAACGAACTCACTAAAATACCAAGTAAAATTAATGCACAACTGCCAAATGACAACCACACATAAAAGCCATAGCCTCCCATGGCAATAAAATCTGCAAAAGAATCAAACTGCATGATTAACCTCGCTCAAGCATTTGACGCACCCACGGACGGTGCTTTTCACGCTGTAATATTTCATTTTTAAGACGGATCAACGTCACAGTCCCGACAAAGGCAGCAAACGCAACAATATTCACCATTAATGGCCAAAACATGCTTGGGTCAATCGCTTTTGTATCAAACTTTGTGATTGTGGCACCTTGGTGAAGGGTGTTCCACCACTCAACTGAAAAGTGAATGATAGGGAGGTTTATTACCCCAACAATGGCCAAAATACACGCGGCTCGCCCTGCGGCTTTCTTATCTTCAAAAGCATGGTATAGCGACAACACACCTAAGTATAAAAATAACAGAATAAGCTCTGACGTTAAGCGTGCATCCCACACCCACCAAGCGCCCCACATAGGTTTACCCCAAGCTGCTCCAGTGATTAATGCGATTGCTGTTACACACGCTCCAACAGGCGCAATTGCAATCACTGCAAGTTCAGCATTACGTAGTTGCCATACTAATGCGATCACTGCGGCAATCGCCATAGAAGAATAAGCACCCATCGATAAGATTGCAGATGGGACATGGATAAAAATAATTCGGTAGCTGTCTTTTTGTTGGTAATCTGCAGGTGCATAAGCCAGCCCCCAGACCCATCCAACAATCATACACACCACCGTCACGACGGCGAAATAAGGCAGTAAGGTGTTACACAATTGGTAAGCACGATCTGCTTTTGCGTAGGGATGTAACCACTTCCACATATTAACTTACACTCACTTTCAATGCTGACGATATGGCAATTGGCGCAGCTAAAATCGCAACGATTAGCATGGCGCCAAGGATTGCAAGCTGTCCACTATACGCAAGCTCCATTGAACTGGTGTCGATAGCAGATGTTGCAAAAATTAATACTGGGATATACAAAGGCAACACAAGTAAACTCATTAAAATGCCGCCTTTTTGTAAACCCACCGTGAGTCCAGCACCGATTGCGCCTATAAAGCTTAGCAAAGGTGTGCCCAATAACAGGGTTAGCACTGTAGCAAGAAGTGCTGAACTTTCTAAATTTAATAACAAAGCGAAAACTGGCGTCATTAATACCAAAGGCAGCCCCGTAATCACCCAATGAGCAGCCACTTTAGCCAATACTGTCAAAGGTAACGGGTATGACGAAGCTATAAGCTGCTCTAATGTGCCATCGTGGTAATCATCACGAAAAAGTTTGTCTAAACCAAGCATGGTTGAAAGTAATGCGGCGACCCAAATAATACCCGGTGCCATTCGTGCTAATAAACCCGGTTCAGGTCCAATCGCCAGAGGGAAAAGAGTGATAACAATCAGAAAAAATAGAATAGGATTAACGATTTCAGCACGCTGACGAAACGCTAATTTAAGATCTTTTGAAAAAACCGCAGAGAACAGTTGCCAATAAGAGTGCTGCTTTACCATCAGTGGCGATACTCCAAAGTCACCGTTTTAAGGTCACTAAACTGTGTCGTTAAATCTTGGTGCGTAGTGAGAAGAATAGCCCCACCAGCATTTAAGTGTTCAACGAATCGTGCTTGTAAAAATGCCACACCGCTTTTATCAAGTGCTGTAAATGGCTCATCTAAAATCCATAACTTTGCACTGTTTAGCCATAGTCGCACTAAAGCCACACGACGTTGCTGTCCTGCGGAGAGCATGCGTACTGGCACATCTTCAAGTCCTACTAAACCAATTTTGGCTAAGATAGGATAGAGATCTTGCTGTGTATCGTAACCATTAATCTTTAGCCAAAATGCCACATTCTCAAGCGCCGTCAGTTGGCTATTCACACCTGTTTTATGACCGATAAATAAAAGCGATTGCGCATACTCATCGTAGTATTTTGCAATCGAACGGTCTTGCCATAAAACATCGCCCTCATCTGGCATAGCGAAACCAGCAATAATACGCAATAATGATGTTTTACCAGCCCCATTCGGACCAGCTAACTGCATAATTTGCCCCGATTTCAAGCTGAAATTAAGATCCGCAAACAAACAACGATCTTGCTTGATGCAGGTGACGGCCTTAATGTGTAACAAGATGATGATTCTCTATACCCAAAATTAGGCGTTAGTCTACCATAATGATAGGGTAATACGAATATTGCTTTATAACGATTAACTTATATTTGATCTAAAATAATGAATAAACAAAGCCAGTTGACTCTCACCACTCACCTAAACCTTGATCCAAAAGGCATACATTCGGCTGGTCAACAACCCCCCAACGACGCGTTAAAAGCACTCACAGATCAGCACTTAACAGCACGCAATATTGTTGTAACTAAACATACTGTGCAAATGGATGTATTAATTAATAACAGCTGGCAAACCTTACGCTTATCGACAGAACAAGCGAACCCACAACTTGAGAAATTTTTAGCCGCAACCATTCAATTAAGCAGCGATGGTAAACAACTGACAATATCACCCTTACCCGTAACAATGACGCTGAGTAAAGCGCCTCAGTTACACGCTTTACTTAATCTGTTAACACAGGGTGACTCACGTACAACCGCCCCCTTACCTGCAAACCTTGCTGCAACAAAGCCGGCTTTGCAATTACCCGTACTCAACACTGAATTTGTACTCAATAACACCCTTGCAGCACTCTTAAAAACAGAAACCCCACTCAAGGCTGTGATAGTGCCTGCCAGCAATAAACACAACGAATTTTCGCTGACAATCATTAACCGTTTTGGTGATTCACTTCACCAACAAAGCATTAGCCAGCAAAAGGTCGCTGAACTTTTGGCAAAACTCACACCTGAGCTAAACCTAAAGCTATCTGGGCAAAAAGTGCAGTTGAACTTACCTGAAAAGCCAACGTCCTCCTTAACGGTGCCATTAAATACACTGCCCTCTAAGCAAGTAAAAAATATTCAAGCTCAATGGCAGTTAAGCCCGCTTAGTTTAATAATGACACCTAAGGCAATTAAAGACACTATCACGCTTATTAACCAAGCGCCTGCACAGCAAATAACACTTAAAAATTCTCTCGCAGAGACCTTTATTCAAGCACTGCAAAGCCACCGCAATGCTTCCCCTAAACAGCATGTTGAATTAACGCCACTAAGCACCACAGACTCACCGATTCGCTCATGGTTAAAAGGCAGTTTTGCCGACCTAAAAACGCGCATAACCGATGCTGTTCGTTATTTCGAAAAACTACCCGCTGCAAATAAAGCCACAAATAATTCACTTGATGCTGCATTGAATACTAAAACCGACTCAATCAGTCAGCTTGGCTTTAATGCTAAACGACTCGATATTGTCAAACTCGCGGCTTTTGAAAATAACAGGCCAACCGAAACACGATTCCATCAGTCAACATCAGCAACCGCTGTGGCTGATGCACCAAAGACTCATGCCCCCTTAGCCAACACTTCAGGGACAACAGCTACAATACAAGCGCTGGCCGAAAACCCGATGCTGCCTGTTAGCTTTACTAAATCGGCGCCACTTGTTCAGCTATTTCAATTGATTAAAGCAAGTGTTTTTCCACGCATCAATAGTCAACAAGCAATTGAATTACAAAAACTAATCCCCGCTGAGGCTAATAAAACTCAGGGGACAGAGTCGCCATTAATAAAGCCTCACGCTAAATCTGTTGCAGCAAACCATGTGACACTAACCCAGCCGCCAAGTAATGTAGCAAGTCTCAAAACGCAACCAACGCTGATACACCCCAAGTTAGACAAACTGCTGACAGATGCGGGTAATACATTAAAAATGCAGCCACCTTATTTAGCGTTGAAAGAGCCTAACTTAGCGCAACCATTACAACCCATTAGGCCTTTAGAGGCGGCGTTAATTGCAAAGTTACTGCCTTTACCTAACACCAAAAGTAGCGCAGTCAGTGATCTTCCTGTACAGCTGAGTCAAAAAATCAATGCACTAAGTGAGCAGAACAAATCCCCCTCAGTCGATTTAAATAGATTGGTGAATCAAGCATTTAATAGAATGATATCAAATCAAAATGTACACCCTTCAACCATTGAGCGTGAGTTACTGAGCATTATAAGGCCCTCAAGTTTGACACCTCAAAGCCAACAAGCCAGTTTTACTCAAGGGCTTGAACAATTAGCTATAACCACACTCGCGGCCCCCATCGTAAGCCAAGCCCCTACAAACCTTAGTTTTAATAATCAAACAGGGCTTGATGCACTTTTACAAGTGTTAGTACCTAACTTTAAAGCCGTGAACAGTAATAAGTTACTCGAACAGCTTCAACAACCTAGCTTGCAAGCCATGGCCGCAGAACTAAGCCAAGTAAAAACAGCGCTCACTCAAGTGCAAGCAACACCGATTAACCAGCAACAAGATGCCAGCGCCCTCGCGCAATTTTTCTTACCCATGAAACTCCCCCCAGAAACAGGGCAAACAGAGATAAGTCTTGGGCAATACAAAAAACCCAGTAAAAATAAACTCGAGAGCAAGAATGTGTGGTTTGTTAGGTTAAACTTTGACTTTGCAACGCTTGGTAAACTGCAAGTAACGGCTGAGGTTATGGATACCGCGGTCGATTGCCAATTGCTTGCATCGTCGCAAGAGGTAACCGCTCTAGCGCACCCGCATTTAGATACACTGCGCCATAAGCTCGCTAGTCATGGTTTAAATGTAGGAGAGTTAAGTTTAAAACAAGGTGCAACGACTCATCAGGCATTTTATAAATCGCATGCCATCATCAACATTAAGGTTTAATATTCAATGAGCGAACAATACACACATAAGTCAGCCATTGGTCTTCTCTACGAAGCTGGAAACTCGCCAAAAGTAACCTGTAAAGGATTTGGTGAGCTGGCAGAAGAAATTGTGAAGCTTGGCGAACAAAAAGGCATTTTAGTTCATCAAGATGCTGATTTAGCAAAAACACTGTCACATCTTGAGTTAGGTGAAGAGATACCGAAGGAGCTTTATTATGTGATTGCTGAGCTTATTGCCTTTTCGTATGTTTTACGCGGTAAATTCCCCCCTGGTTGGCAAGATTTTCAAGGCAAGTTAAATATTCAGGCTTAAAAAGGAACGTCCTTTCACATCATTAAGTAATACCATTACGCTTAATTAAGTGGTCTATTTTGAGGCAATAAAACCGCGTTGATAACAAGGCAAAAATTTAGTTATTTAGTTGTTCTAAATCAGAAATTTTTAACGCAGGTAGCGACTGGTTTAATCACTCAAAATGATTAAGTATTTTTGCGGAATGGTATAATCTATATCAGGTAAAAAATGGTGTCGATGGCAAGGCAAAAATGTCGTTATTTAGTTGTTCTCGGCAATTGCTCCTGCCCTACCTCCTGCACCCATGCAGTCGTAAATCAGACATTTTTAACGCAGCTAGCGATAGGTTTAATCCCTCAAAATGATTAAGCATTAGTGCAAGTTGGCAAAAAGGTGCTCTTAAGCACCTTTTTGTTTATGAAGCGACATAAGTAACTCAGCTTCAGCTCTGGGTAGTTCACATTCGTGAATAATCTCTTCGAGATCAGCACCCAGTTCAACCATTTTGACCGCGCGCGAATAGATTTTCGCATTAGGATCATCATATTTTTGTGCGTCTTGCAGTTGCTCAAGCTCTTGGCTTTTTTCTTCCACTGCGACAACACGTTTGCCAATACTTAGCATTCCTGCGCGCATTTCAGCCACTTCACTACGCAGAATACTCAGTTGTTGTTGAGTTTCTTGCAGTTGTTTTTGCTTTGCTTGAATAGCCGCGGATTGTTTATTGTTATTAACAAAAATAAGCCCCAAACACACTAATACAAGTAGGATTGAGGCACCAAACAAGGAGTATAACAGCATATAATTTCCAAACGCTTTATAGTGCGCTCAGCTCGTCCCACTCATCGTCATTTAATAGCTTATTCAGATCAACCAAGATCAATAACTCACCATCACGGTTTGAAACGCCTTGGATAAACTTAGCGCTCTCTTCAGTGCCAATATTTGGCGCACTGTCGATTTCAGAGCTGCGTAAATAAACAACTTCAGCCACACTGTCGACTAAAATACCAATAACTTGTTTTTCTGCTTCAATAATAACAATGCGCGAATTGTCTGTTACTTCTGCACCCATTAAGCCAAAACGTGCACGCGTATCGATAACCGTGACAACATTACCACGCAAGTTAATAATGCCCAGTACATAAGAAGGCGCACCTGGTACAGGAGCAATTTCGGTATAGCGAAGTACTTCTTGTACTTGCATTACGTTAATGCCGTACGTTTCTGCTTCAAGTTTAAAGGTTACCCACTGTAACACTTCATCGTTGCTATCAGCATTTTTATTCGCTGACAGTAGTCTTTCTTCACTCATGCTATTACTCCGTAATAATAGTTACTGCTCACGGCTGTCTAAGCCTTGCTCTAGCAATTGATATAAATTTTCAACATCAATCAAGGCACACATTTTTTCTTTGATAACCCCAGCAAGCCAAGGCCGCTTACCTGATTTTGCTCGCCATTTTACATCTTCTTTGCGAAGCGTAATATTATTTACGAGCTTTTCAGCCAACAATCCCCATTGGCTATCACCTAAGGTGATTAAATACTGATAATCTAGTGATTGTTCTAGCTTTTCATTATACTTTTCTGGCATAACCCAGCGAGCGGTGTCTACCACATTCAGTTTTTCATCGCGGTTAAGCATGACCCCTTTAAACCACTTAGGCTTACCAAATAATTGGTTTACCTCTGCAAGCTGATGGATACCGCCTAATGCTTTTAACGGCACTGCAAGGGTTAACCCTGCCACCTCAAAAAATAAAGCCTGAAACTCACCATCAAAATAGTCTTCTTGACGTTCAGATGACGTTTTAGCTGCAATGTCATTGCTAGATTTCTCGACTATATCTTTGATATTAGCTTGGTTCTCGGTTTTCTCAAGCTCTTTAGTCGGTTCAACTAGGGGTATTTCGGGTTCAGGTGCCGCTTCTGGCGGAGCAATATCTACTTTTGGTTGTTTTACTTGCTCCAGTAATTTTGCAACAGGCTCTAGATTTTGTTCAGCAGGTTCATCTTCGCACAGCAAGGCACCCAAGTATTGGGTCATCACTTTTTCATTGGCAAATAAATGCTTACTCATCGTTAACCTTGTGCAATTAAGAAATCAAGTAACGCGCGATATGCAAAAACCCCGCGTGAACGAGGGCAAAATTGAATCGGCACTTGTTGTGCCAAACTCGCATCTCTAAATTTTGTATCCACCGGCACTACACCAGACCACACTTTGTCTTTGTAATTATCCTGCAACGTTTTATAGGCTTCAAGTGATGCTTTAGTCCGCTTGTCGTACATAGTAGGGATAATTGTATATTGGTATTGTTTCGACTGTGAAGTTTGCATTAACTCCATAGTACGCATCATTCTATCAAGCCCTTTCAATGCCAAGAATTCAGTTTGCACAGGAACCAAAATTCGCTCACTGGCAGCTAATGCATTAACCATTAGCACCCCAAGGACTGGCGGGCAGTCAATGATAGCGTAGTCATAATGCTCACTAATTTTAGCCAGTGCTTTTTTTAAAATAAGGCCCATGCCATTTTTGTTGCCCATGCTTCTATCAAGCGTTGCTATGGCCATGGTCGCGGGCATTATATCAAGGTTTTCAAGCGTTGAAGGGCACAGCGCCTGTAAAATTTCTTCACTTGCCATACTATTGCCGCGGGCAAAAATATCATAAACACTGACTTCCAGCTCTTCTGAATCAATGCCAAAATAATAAGTAAGTGACGCATGCGGATCGGTGTCTATGAGTAAAACGCGCTTTCCTTGTAATGCTAGAATACCAGCAAGACTAACAGCTGTTGTTGTCTTCCCTACTCCACCTTTTTGATTCGCTACTGTCCAAATTTTCACATCACACCTTATTATTGTTCATTGCGCGTGGTAATTCGAATCCCACCATGGGGTAATTGAATCACTTTAATGGTGTTATCATTGCTTGGCAACTCAATTTCAGCAGGCTCTTCAGGTGCGACATCCATTGGTTGATCATTATTCTGCTTTGGCTCTGGCGGTAAACCGTATTTAGATAATGCCACCACGACTTTACGATTTTCGGCTCGACCTTGTGCTGTATCATTACTGGCAAACGGTGAATACTGGCCATACCCTTCAATTGCCATTCGTGCAGGGTTTATTCCTAAACTTTCAAGCTCAACAAGTATAGACGTGGCACGTGCAACAGATAATTCCCAGTTAGAACGAAACATTTCATTACGGATACCTTCGTTATCCGTGTAGCCTCTAACGCGAATATAGTTATCAACAGGGGCAATAATCTCTTTAACTAGAGCAACCACTTCCTTTGCTCGTTGTTGTGCAACTGCACTACCCGATGAAAATAACATGCCTGAGCTCAATTCTATGATAAGCCAATCTTGATGAAGCTCTAAACTAGCCTCACCATCCCGAATTTCATCGATTAATGCCGATTGTAACTTGGTAAGCAAGCTATCAAGGGGTTTACCTAAGTGCTTTTTATCTATATTGCTGGTTTCACTTTGACCGTCGAGTAACTCGGGGCCTTGCTCATCTTTACGTATACTTTCACCGTACAAAATGTCGTTTTCAGGGGTCACACGGTCAGTTAAAATACCCGTCCCATTGACGCCTGTGCCTGCCTGCTCCTGTTTGCGAGCTGACTTTTCAAACACCTGCTCAAGCGAATCAGACAAAATCTGAAAATCTTCATTCTTGCTAATAGCGATAGCGTACATAACAACAAAAAAAGCGAACATGATAGTCATGTAGTCCGCATAAGAGACTAACCAGCGCTCTGTGTGCTGGCTTTTTTGAGTGGTATGACGCATACGACGGCGCATCATAAAAACTTACTCACTGACTAAGCTTGGACGTTCAACACGGTACGCCTCAAGTTTAAGTTCAATATTGAGTGGGCTCTCGCCTTGAGCAATCGCAATAATGCCTTCAGCAAGTAATTCGTGATACAGCATTTTTTGTTCAATCTGTTGTTTTAGCTTATTTGCCATTGGCAGGAACAATAAATTAGCTAAACCGACGCCGTAAATCGTCGCAATAAACGCCGTTGCAACGCCTGCGCCTAACTTTTCTGGGTCAGTAATAAATTGCATTGCCTGAATAAGGCCAAGCACGGCCCCTAATATGCCAATTGTGGGGCTATAGCCGCCCATTGCTTCATACACGCGACTGACTTCTAACAGACGTTCGCGTTCAAGCATTAAATCAATCTCTAGCGTATCTCTGAGCTTATTTTCGCCGGCGCCATCAACAAGCAAGCTTAAACCTTTTGCAGCATAGGGGTCTGGGTGCGCAAGCGCTTCAGACTCTAAAACTAAATACCCTTCTTGACGCGCTTTTTGTGACCACCGCTTCACTTGTTCAATCGCGGCGTCCACGTCATGGTAAGGCGGAAAAAACACCCAGTGACTAATTTTCAGCGTTTTAGTAAACACACTGCCTGGTGTTTGCAGCATGACCGCACCTAAAGTTCCGCCAAGTACAATAATTAAGGCAGGACCATTGAACAAAGCACTGACAACCCCTCCCTCAAGCGCGTAGCCGAAGGTTATGGCACAAATAGCAACGATTAATCCAAGAAAAGACAGCTTATCCACAGCCAGTCTCACGTATTAAGCGTGTAGCAACATCATTAAGAGCTAGGTTTTCACTGGCTAAACCCGCATTAGCAACGGCCTGTGGCATACCATAAACCACACTGGTTTTTTCATCTTGTGCCCAAATAGTGGCTCCCACTTGCTTCAGCATGCGAGCACCATCACGACCATCAGCCCCCATACCAGTCAGCACCACCGCTAATACATCACCACCAAATGCTTTTGCAGCACTGGCAAATGTCACATCGACACTGGGTTTATAGGTAATACGCGGACTGTCATCTTCAAACACACGCAGTGTGCGTGCAGAGCCACGTCCCTCTATCAGCATTTGCTGACCACCCGGTGCTAAATACGCAGTGCCAGGCATCAGTCTGTCACCCTGCTGTGCTTCTTTCACATTGATTTTACACAGGCCATTTAAACGTGCAGCAAACGCTGGCGTGAATGCAGCCGGCATATGTTGAATAAGTAATATGGGGTGCGGAAAATTAGCAGGTAGTTGCGTTAATATTGTTTGCAGCGCAACGGGGCCACCTGTCGAGGTGCCAATTGCAACAACTTGGTACTGCTTCCCTGACGCTCTAACATTACTCGACGGCGAAGGCGCTGCGGGAGTTGAACGGCTAAAACTACGATCTGGCTGAACAATGCCGCCAGTTCGCGTGCTAGTTGCAGGTGTCGGGGACGCCGGACGAGGTGAAGTCAAAGGACGTGTAAAACGAGAAATACGGCGACGCCCTATTTCCTTTACTTTATTTTGTAGTAAGGCAATCGCTTCTTCATTGTTTCTTGCAATGTCTTCAAACTTTTTAGGCAAGAAATCAAGCGCCCCCGCGTCCAGTGCATCTAGCGTGGCTGTTGCACCATCTCGGGTTAACGAAGAAAACATTAATATTGGCGTAGGCGTTGCTGCCATAATTTCTTTAACAGCACTAATGCCGTCAAGTACCGGCATTTCAACATCCATTGTAATAACGTCTGGTTTTAGCTCACGCGCTTTATCAACTGCTTCGCGGCCATTTACAGCAAACCCTATTACCTGAATGTCGCTGTCTTGCTCTAATATTTCGCTTACTCTGCGACGAAAAAAGCTTGAATCATCAACAACTAATACTTTGACTGCCATTAGCACTCTCTTGTTATTTATGCCATAAAGTGCAGCATATTAGCTGCACTTTAAAATTATTGAGCCTAACTATTATTAGCCAACGTAATGTTTTAGCATACTTGGTACATCTAAAATCAGTGCAATGCCACCATCAGAAGTGATTGTTGCGCCTGCCATACCTGGTGTACCTTGCAGTAAAGCATCGAGAGGTTTTATCACCACCTCTTCTTGACCAATTAATGAGTCAACGACAAAGCCCACTTGCTTAGTACCAATCTGTACGATAACCACATGACCTTCTGCTTTACGCTCTTGGCGATTGGCTCCTTTCACTAACCAATGTTGTAAATAAAATAATGGAATCGCTTTTTTACGGACAATAATTGTCAGTTGCCCATCGACAACGTTGGTCTTTGTTAAATCAAGATGGAAAATTTCACTCACCCCAGCCAGTGGTAAAGCAAAAGTTTGCTCACCCACAATAACCATCAGAGTCGGCAAGATTGCCAGTGTTAAAGGTACTTTGATCTCAAGTATGGTTCCAACACCTAGCTCAGATTGAATGTTCACAGAGCCATTTAGTTGGGTGATTTTGGTTTTCACCACATCCATACCCACACCACGACCTGAAATATCTGAGATTTCCTCTTTGGTTGAAAAACCAGGTGCAAATATTAAATTATACGCTTCAGTGTCCGATAAACGACTCGCTTGGTCGTGATCGATAACCCCTTTGTTTATTGCTATTTTTTTCAGCTTCTCAGGATCCATACCTGCACCATCATCACGAATGGTTAGCAGAATATGATCGCCTTCTTGCGATGCTGAAAGCGTAACTGTCCCTGTACGAGGCTTACCGGCCGCTTCGCGCACCGCAGGCATCTCGATACCATGGTCAACAGAGTTACGCACTAAGTGAACAAGTGGATCAGCAAGGGCTTCAACTAAGTTTTTATCTAAGTCGGTTTCTTCACCGACTAATAGCAAGTTGATGTCTTTTTTCAAGCTACGTGCTAAATCACGAACAACACGCGGGAAACGACCAAATACTTTCTTAATTGGCTGCATGCGGGTTTTCATTACCGCACCTTGCAAGTCTGCCGTGACGACATCTAGGTTCGAAATGGCTTTCCCCATCGCCTCACTGTTGGTGTTATTTGCAAGGCTCACTAAGCGATTGCGCACCAACACCAACTCACCAACCATGTTCATAATTTGGTCTAACCGTTTAGTGTCGACACGCACGGTTGTTTCAGCTTGGGGAGGCGGCGCTTTTTTCGCCGCCGCAGCAGCCTGTTTCTCGGGCGCTTTTTCAGTTGGCGCAGGCTTACTCGTTGCAGGTTGTGGCGCAGATTTAGCAGGCTCAACCTTTGCAGCCACTGGGGCCGCAGGTTTTGTTGGCTCAACTTTGGTTGTTTCTGGCGTTTGCGGCTTATCTGTCTCTAATGATTGCGGCGCACTGCCTTTGCCATGTAATTCATCAAGTAATGCTTCAAACTCATCATCACTAATTTCATCATCAGAGCCTTCATTACTGACTGCAGGGGGGCTTTGCTCGACCACAGCGCTTGGCTCAGCGGGAGCTTGGCTGGTAATTTTGTCGGCTTTTACTTCACCAAAACTGCCAACGCCGTGAAGCTCATCTAATAAGCTGTCAAACTCATCATCGGTAATATCATCGCTGTCACTGCTCATGGTGTCTGATGTGATTGATGCAGGCCCTTGGCCTTTACCGTGCAACTCATCGAGCAAGCTTTCGAATTCATCTTCAGTAATTTCATCTATGTTTTGTGGTTGAGCTTGGGTATCACCCAATCCCCCATCAAATAACATATCAAATGCAAACGGATCGTCGTCATCAATATTACTAGAGACATCAGCAGTAACTTCGGGTGTATCAACAACCGGTTCAGGCTCAACAGTGACTTCTTCTGCTACTTCGTCTGTTACGGTTGTGTCTTCACCAGCGAGCTCTTCTGCTGTTGGTGGTTGACTTAATTTATGTAGGACGTCTAAGAGGGCTTGATCTGCTGGCTCTGGTTGTTCACGATTTTGAATTGTCGCGAACATTTCATTGATTGTATCGAGGGCTTGTAAAATAACATCCATAAGTTCTGGTGTGACACTGCGCACGCCTTGGCGCAACAAATCAAACACATTTTCAGCACCATGACACGCATCAACAAGTTCAGTCATGCTTAAAAAGCCTGCGCCACCTTTTACGGTGTGAAAGCCTCTAAAAATAGCGTTTAGTAAGTCTTTATCATCTGGATTATTTTCAAGCTCGACCAATTGCTCTGACAAAAGCTCTAAAATTTCCCCTGCTTCAACAAGGAAATCCTGTAAAATATCTTCATCGACTTCAAAGCTCATGCAGCTACTCTCCTCTTAGAAGCCCAGACTTGATAATAGGTCATCAACTTCATCTTGTCCTGAAACAACATCATCGCGTGACTCTTTATCAATAATTGGCCCTTCTGGACCTGCCAGCGTATCGCTTTGTGCAGGTGCTTTGTCTATGGCCTGTTTTTCTTGTTTTATTTGACCATCGTCTTGACTGCCGAATACAGTTAAGAGATTGATTAAACTGTCTTCTACTTCGCGCACTAATTCGATAACACGGCGTATTACCTGCCCCGTCAAGTCTTGATAATCTTGCGCCATTAGCACGTTGGTCATCAAGCCTTGTAACTCATCTGTTTTGGTGTGCGAGTTATTCATGAACTTATCTAAGCTGTGGCATAACGTTTTAAATTCACCGAGTTCAATTTCTCGATTCATTAAACGATCCCACGTTGGTTTAATCGTGGCAATTTCATCAGCGAGCTGTTGTGCTATAGGCAAACTCGCTTCCACGGCATCCATCGTTTTATTGGCCGCGCTTTCAGTCATTTCCATGACATAATTCAAGCGCTGCTTTGCATCCGGGATTGCTTCTGTTGTTAAATCTGTGAGTCGAGTATCAAGATCGAAGTTTTTTAGTGCTTCATGAAGTTGTCGTGTCAATTTACCGACTTCAGCAAACAACTCTGATTGTTCTTTTGATGCTGTTTCAAGTATCAGCTTATCAGCTTTCTCTTGTTCACCATTTTCAAGATACTCAACAAGTTGACGAGCTTGCTCTAAACTTATTTGAGGCGCAGCAAGTGCTGACATAAGCCTCTCCCCTTAGATTAACCTAAACGTTCAAACACTTTTTCCAATTTGGTTTTCAGTGTCGCAGCAGTGAATGGTTTGACGATATAGCCATTAACACCCGCTTGAGCAGCAGCAACAATTTGTTCTTTTTTCGCTTCAGCTGTCACCATTAACACGGGGATATGTTTAAGGCTATCATCAGCACGAATTGCGCGTAATAGATCAATACCTTGCATTCCAGGCATATTCCAATCTGTTACAACAAAATCAAACTCTTGATTTTGCAACATCGGCAATGCTGTTGAACCATCATCAGCTTCCTGCACATTGGTAAAACCTAAATCCCTTAACAGGTTTTTAATGATACGTCTCATTGTAGAAAAATCATCAACAACAAGAATTTTCATGTTTTTATCCAAAACATCCTCCGGTGAGGTTTGAACCTTATTTACTTACTACTAATTAATCCAGTCATTGATTTTTGCTTTGAGCTTAATCATCGCCTGACCATGTATTTGACTCACACGCGATTCGCTAACATCGAGTATGTGCCCTATTTCTTTTAAGTTCATTTCATCGTTGTAATACAAAGACAAAACGAGTGCATCTCTTTCTGGTAACGATTGGATAGCCGTCAATAGAGACTGGTTAAACCGTTCATTTTTAACATTATTAAACGGTTTGTCTAGTGCTAAATCATGCCCCATAGGTGTGATGACGTCTTCATCAACGCCTAAATCCTCTATACCCAGTACCTTACTGGAATTTACATCATGTAGAATATGATGGTACTCATCCAGTGTAATATCAAGTTTTTCAGCAACTTCTGTGTCTTTTGGCTCGCGGTTTAAAATACTCTCTAAATCCGAAATCGTTTCAGCGACAAGGCGTGCATTACGGTGAACTGAACGGGGAGCCCAATCACCTCGACGGATTTCATCGAGCATAGCCCCTCGAATTCGAATACCCGCAAATGTTTCAAAACTGGCCCCTTTACTCGCATCAAAATTTTTCGACGCTTCTATAAGGCCAATCATACCTGACTGAATCAAATCATCGAGTTGCACACTGGCAGGTAAACGAGCAATTAGATGACACGCCACTTTTTTGACTAAAGAGGCATGTTTTTCAACAATCGCATTTAAATTCTGTGCTGATTGATATCCCATCGCTTTATTCACCGATGTTGTCATAGTTAACCGTTTACT
Organism: Pseudoalteromonas sp. JSTW; assembly: GCF_013423925.1. NCBI lineage: Bacteria > Pseudomonadati > Pseudomonadota > Gammaproteobacteria > Alteromonadales > Pseudoalteromonadaceae > Pseudoalteromonas > Pseudoalteromonas sp. JSTW. The sequence goes on along the minus strand of NZ_CP058972.1, from coordinate 1,004,256 downwards.
AGTTTTTCAATAAAAAATTCTAAATGACCTGACGGTTGATTTGGAATTGGCCACTTAACTGCTTTCGTTGCTAATGTTTTAAATGCCACAGCGGCTGGTGAGTTTGGAAATAACTCCACAATCACTTTTTGGCGGCGGGTCGATTTGCGCATATTCTCGTCATACGGAATGGTTGCGACAAGTTCCATAGACACATCTAAGAATCGATCCGTTACTTTTGAGAGTTTAGCAAATAATTCTTGCCCTTCACGCATACTGCGCACCATATTGGCAACTATTTTAAATTTGTAAACGCCATGCTCACGACTTAACACTTTAATTAGGGCGTAAGCGTCGGTAATTGAGGTAGGTTCATCGCATACAACAACAACAACATCTTGCGCTGCACGCGAAAAGCTTAATACCATGTCTGAAATACCCGCAGCGGTATCGACAATTAAAATATCAAACTCAGTATTTAGCTCGCTAAATGCGCGGATAAGCCCCGCATGTTCTGACGGTGTTAACTCAACCATACTTTGCGAGCCCGAAGTCGCTGGCACAATTTTTATACCTGCTGGGCCTTCGACAAGAATTTCATCCAGTTCACACTCACCAGATAAAACATGAGATAAGTTTCTCTCGACACGTAAACCAAGCATTACGTCACAATTTGCCAACCCTAAATCGGCATCTAATACTAATACACGATTTCCCAGCTGACCTAATGCGATCGCGGTATTGAGTGACACATTCGTTTTACCCACACCACCTTTGCCGCCAGTGACAGCGATAACTTTAACGCCACTATTATTATTTTGATTCATTTTGCGCAGGCCGCTTGCTTGATCTAATACTGTGTTAATCATACATCCCTACTGTGTTCGACGCTACTGCTTGACGTCGTGAATGTTGTGCTTTTGCTCGTTTTAAATATAATTGCTCAGCTTTTTTTACTAGTTTTTCTGCATTCGCAACGCGAATATCTTCAGGAACACGCTGACCATTAGTAAGATACCCTATTGGCAAGCGATTTTGAATCGCAATACTAATAATCTCACCTAAACTAAGTGATTCATCTAACTTAGTGAAGATACAACCACTTAGTTGCACTTTTTTAAAGTGGCGAACGGTTTCTTGTAGCACATTAATTTGCGCTGTTGCACTTAACACTAAATAACTGCGAATGTCGACACGCTGATTGCGCATTAATGTATTAAGTTGTTCAGTTAAGCGTAAGTCGCGTTGACTCATACCCGCAGTGTCTATTAATACTAGACGCTTATTGCGTAAATGGTATAACACTTCAGCTAATTCATTTGCGTCTTTAACTTGTTTCACACCACAGCCAATAATGCGGCCATAAGTGGCTAGCTGCTCATACGCTCCAATACGGTAAGTGTCTGTTGTAATAAGCGCGACTTTATCTGCACCATATTTTTGTGCACCAAGGGCTGCCAATTTCGCCACGGTGGTGGTTTTGCCCACCCCCGTAGGACCCACTAAAGCGTACACACCGCCTTGACGTAAAATTTCATTATTTGTTGTATGCATTTGGTTTTCAACCATTTGCAACAAAGCTTGCCACGCTTGTTGACGCGAAACGTCATCAGGAATAAAACACGCCATTTGCTCCGCAACATCACGCTCAATGCCCATACCGGCTAGGCGATCAATCATACAAGCACGGGTAGGATCGCGACGCGCCATGTCTTGCTGCATCAAACCAGATACTTGATGTTCAAGTAATTGACGAATGGCATTCATTTCTTCACGCATCGTCGCCATTTCTGAGTGGTTTGCGGGTGCGGCCGTTTTGTGTTCTGCTGGTGAATCTAAATCGTCGAAGCCTGTGTCTAAATCATCATCAAAACCTAGGCTATGTGCTTGTGTTTGCACTCGCGGTGCAGCTTGCTCTTGATAGCGAGGTTTTGCTGAATATTGCGGCTGCTCTTGCGGCGCAAAACTGTGTGCTTTTGGCTGATAATGTTCACTCGTTTCAATACCAGATTGATTAAACATTGAAGCAAGCTCTGGCGAACGAGGGCGTGGGGCTTGACGCTCTAGTAACGCTTGTAGGCTGTCTGCAACTTGGGCTTGTGGCTCAGGTTTAGCGCGCATAGGTTCTGGTTTTACGAAATTATGCGACTGTTGTGGCGCTGTGTGTGCAGGCACCGGTTTCGCTTCGGCTTTTGGGGCTGCTTTGTCATAATCAACAGCGGCGACAATTTCAACACCATTCGCTAACTTTTTGTTAGACATAATAACCGCATCAACACCTAATTCATCTTTCACTTCTTTTAGTGCGGTGCGCATATCTTTAGCAAAAAAACGTTTAATTTTCATGGTACAACCCCTTTACTATCCTATTGTTGGCCTACTGAGCTGACAATCTTAATCTGTCTTTCGTCTGGTACCTCTTGGTAAGACATTACCCTTAAACCTGGGATGGTGTACTTAACAAAACGAGATAACACAGTGCGTAACATTCCTGACGTTAGTAATATCGAAGGTTCGCCGGCCATTTCTTGGTTTTGATGCGCTTCATTTAATGATTGCTGAAGTCGCTCTGCAAGTCCTGGCTCTATTCCGGCACCTTCGTCACCTGCATTTTGAAGTGACTGATGCAACATCTGTTCCAACTCAGGCGCCAAGGTTATGACAGGGATTTCAGATGACATACCAACCGCATCTTGAACAATCAATCTGCGCAGTGAAATTCGCACTGCAGCCGTTAGTACATCTGGGTCTTGGCTACGTGGGCCATATTCAACAAGGGTCTGAACAATTGAACGCATATCACGAATTGCGACCCCTTCGTTAAGTAAGTTTTGCAGCACTTTTACAACCGTGGTCAATGGTAATACGTCAGGAACCAGTCCCTCGACAAGACGAGGATGACTTTTCGCTAACATATCAAGTAGGTTCTGTACTTCTTCATGACCTAATAGTAATGCTGCGCTGTTTGTTAATAGCTGGCTAATATGGGTTGCCACGACAGTAGCTGCATCAACCACGGTGTAACCCAATGATTGGGCTTCATCTTTCTGGTCTGGCTTAATCCATACTGCATCGAGTCCAAAAGCAGGATCTTTTGTTTCAACACCTTTGATTGGGCCAAATACTTGCCCTGGGTTTATAGCAAGTTCGTCACCATGCTTAAGCTCACCTTCACCACTGGATACACCCATCATTGTGATACGGTAGGCGTTAGGGTCTAACTCTAAGTTGTCACGGATATGCACGGGCGGTACCAAGAAACCGAGTTCTTGCGAGAGTTTCTTACGCACACCTTTAATACGGTTAAGTAGCTCTCCCCCTTGCGACTGATCAACCAGTGGAATTAAGCGATAACCGACTTCTAAACCAATCACATCTACTTGCTGTACATCGTCCCAACCCAATTCTTTTTGCTCTTGCTTGTTAGCAACACCGGTGCCTGGCGCGCCACCATTTGCTTCCAATTCAGCTTTTTCTGCTTCTGCTTTAATTTTTTGTTGTTGGGTAAAGTAAGCAAGGTAACCTAACAATGCGCCCAAGCTTAAAAATGCAAGATGAGGCATGCCTGGCACAAGGCCCATGGTGATCAAAATACCTGAAGCGATAAATAACGACTTTTCGTTTCCTAGCTGCGACTTAAACTGATCGCCCATGTTATGCGACTCATTTTGACGCGTCACAACAATCGCAGTACCAATTGAAAGAAGTAATGAAGGTAATTGCGCAACGAGACCATCACCAATGGTTAATAACGTATATACTTCCATTGCACGGCTGAAGCTTAAGTCATGTTGAATCATGCCGACAAATAAACCACCCACGATATTAATCACAAGGATCACAATACCGGCAATAGCATCACCTTTTACGAATTTACTGGCACCGTCCATTGAGCCATAAAAGTCGGCTTCACGGGTTACTTCTTCACGGCGCTCACGAGCTTGCTCTGCACTAATAAAACCTGCGTTTAAGTCAGCATCAATCGCCATTTGTTTACCTGGCATAGCGTCAAGTGTAAAACGCGCTGACACCTCTGAAATACGCCCTGCACCTTTGGTGATAACCACAAAGTTGATAATAATGAGAATAAGGAACACAACAAGACCAACGGCATAGTTACCGCCGATAACCACCGAGCCGAACGCTTCAATTACTTTACCAGCAGCATCCCCGCCATTATGACCTTCAAGGAGTACCACCCGAGTACTGGCAACATTCAATGCAAGACGCATAATTGTGGCTATTAGCAGCACGGCCGGAAACATACCAAACTCAAGGGGCTTCATGGTGTAAACCGTAACGAGTAACACCACCAGCGCAAGCGCGATATTAAACGAAAAAAGAATATCTAAAAGAAAAGGAGGCAGAGGTAAAATAACCATGCCAAGGGCTGCAAGCACCAGTAATGGTGTTCCAAGCCCCTTCGCATACTCTTTTTTATCTTTATTAAGTTGTTGTAATACCGCTTTAAATTCCATAATTCAACAATTTCAAAAAATTGACACTACACGGAATTTGCAATAACTATTCCAAGTTATTAAACGGCTAATTAATATTTATAAGCCTCTGGGATAGGGAGCTTTTTATTAAGTGGAACAGGACGTTTACCACGCCCTTTTTGGAAGCGTTTTAATTGAAATACATAGGCAAGCACTTGCGCTACTGCGGTAAACAGTTGATCAGGTATTTGCTGGCCCACCTCGGTGGTGTGATAAAGCGCACGGGTAAGCATGGGTGATTCAACAATAGGCACATCGTTACCCTTACCCACTTTACGAATTTGCATAGCAAGCTCATCGACCCCTTTAGCAAGTACAATTGGCGCACCTGCTTTGGCGGTATCGTACTTTAGGGCAACCGAATAGTGAGTCGGGTTGGTCACGATAACATCGGCATCTGGCACGTCTTGCATCATACGCCTTTGCGACATTTCACGCTGAGTACGACGAATACGGGCTTTAATTTGTGGATCACCCTCTGAGTTCTTATATTCGTCTTTTACCTCTTGCAAGGTCATTTTAAGCTCTTTGTGATGCTTGTGGCTTTGATAAGGCGCATCTATCGCTGCAATAATAATTAGCGTGCAAGTCAGGCCTAAAAACATCCAAGCTAGAATCTCAAGGGCATGAATGAAATTCCCCGGCGCACTTTCAATACTTAGATGTAATATTTCATCAAAAAAGGTATTAATTAAAAATACTGCAAAGCCTGCAACCACCGCAAACTTCAATATCGACTTAACCAGCTCAACGCCTGCTTGGGGACCAAGCATACGTTTAATCCCTTTAGCCGGTGACATTTTGCTGGCTTTAGGCGCTGCAGCTTGCCAACTAAAGTTAAAGCCGCCCAGTAACGTGTTACCGATAAATGCCGCTATTACAATAATGAGAACAAACATCGCCATCGGGAACAACAAGGCATCAGAGACAATGCTCCACACTGAAAACATTTTGGTGGTGTCGTAAGTTTCATTACGATTAAGGCTTAATAATCGTCCCATCACATTATATAAGCCCTTGCCAATTTCAGGGCCATACAACAGCAATGAAATAGCCGAAAAAATTAATACGAACATCGTTCCCAACTCTTTAGAGCGGGCAACTTGGCCTTTTTTCTTGGCGTCTTCTATTTTTTTCCCGGTGGGTTCTTCGGTTTTCTCTTGACCTGAATCTTCAGCCATGGCGCGCTCCTAAGGTGTACAGCCAACAAGGCTGCACATTAACTCAACCATTTTTAACCACTGAAACTCAAACTGAGTCATAAAATTGCCTAACGTAGCCCAAATAATCACAAGCCCTGCGACAAGAGTAAAAGGGAAGCCTATCGAAAAAATGTTTAATTGCGGAGCAGCACGTGTCATGACCCCAAATGACATATTGATCACAAGCATCGCTGTCAATGGAGCAAGAGCCAGAACTAACGCGGTGGTAAACATCCACCCACCCCATGTAACGATATCCCAGTAGTGGTCAACCGACCACCAAGTACCATCAATAGGCAAGACTTCAAAACTGTGTATGACCATTTGAATCATCATCAAATGCCCATTAAAGACAAAAAATAGTAACGTGGCTAGAATCAGGTAAAACTGGCCCACCGCGGGTACACTCAAGCCATTCGAGGGATCAACAACAGAGGCAAAACCTAAGCCTGTTTGCATCGCCAATATTTGACCAGCAAGTACAAAAGTATTCAGCAATAATACCGAAGCAAAGCCAATTGCCACACCAATCAATAATTGTTGGATAACAACCAGTACCATTTCAAACGAAAACAGGTTTGTAAACGTGCTCTGCGGCAGCATAGGCACAGCCACAAAGGTCACCACGACCGCTAAACCCAGCTTAATACGCGTTGGCACATTCTTCGCACCTAAGCCTGCCATGATCATAATCATGGAGCTAATGCGTACAAATGGCAGTAAAAAGTCACTGAGCCACTGTAAGATGACCGCAAATGGAAACTCCATTTACCCCGCAATCTCCGGAATCGACATAACAAGCCGCGTAAAATAATCCATGAGTTCTTGAGTGAACCAATGACCACCCAATATAAGCGCACTGATTGTAATGAGTAGACGAGGCAAGAAACTGAGTGTTTGCTCGTTAATTGATGTTGCAGCTTGAAACACCGCAACGACAAGCCCCACCAGCAAGCCAGGCACAACAATCGCTGACACCAGCTTGATCACTAAAAATAAAGCGTCGCTGAGAATATCGACAAAAATTTCCGGTTCCATCGTATGACTCCTAACTGTTACACGCTATGTTACGCATTGCTACACACCAAGCCCAAAGCTCTTCGCAAGCGTCCCCATTACTAAGCTCCACCCGTCAACCAGTACGAACAACATAATTTTAAATGGTAAGGAGACGATCATCGGCGATAACATCATCATACCCATGGCCATCAAGACCGATGCAACCACGAGATCGACAATCAAAAATGGAATAAAGAACATAAAACCTATGATAAAAGCGGTTTGTAGCTCACTGGTCACAAATGCGGGGATCAGCACGATTAAAGGCGTGTCTTCAGGAGAATCCAACTTATCGTAACCCGCTATTTTTGCAAATGTTTCTAAATCTTTAAGGCGCACTTGCGAAAGCATAAAGGCTTTCATTGGTTCTTTTGCCAATTCTAACGCTTGCACTGAGGTGACTTGTTCATTTAGGTATGGCTCTATCGCACGCTCATTCACTTGCTGGTAAATTGGCGCCATAATAAAGATACTTAAAAACAATGACATACCAAGCAATATTTGATTCGAAGGAGTTTGTTGTAAACCGATTGCTTGGCGCAAAATTGCCAGCACTACAATAATACGCGTAAATGAAGTCATCATAATCACTGCCGCAGGAATAAAGCTCAGCGCAGTCATTATTGCAAGTACTTGCAAAGTTACCGAGTAGTCTTGCGAGCCATCGGGGTTGGTCGTGATAGTGAGTGCATCGATGCCTTCTGCATTAACAGATGGCAGGAATAACACGGTAGCTAAAATAAGTATCCACTTGATCATAGCGTTAATTCTTTTTATTAGGGGGTGATTGTGGGTTCAACAACTTGCCAAAGCGCTTGGCAAGTTCCGGTAATTCTTTTTCTTTTAAGGGAGTTTCTAGCTTATGCAAGTAGTTAATACTGTGCGGCGTAACACCTATTAAATGCTGAGCATTATCAATTTCAATAACCATCAAGCGTTCACGCGAACCAAGCGGTAAACTGCAAACAACTTTAAACTCTTCACTGTTTGCTAAATTAGGGTTGAGCTTCTTGACAAAAAACGCCAATACCACAATAACCACTAACACTAAAAGCAAAGACATCACCATAGACAGCAAATCTGCCGTAGGTGATGCTGTAGGAAAAACAGTGCTACTGGCACTAGATAAAGCTATAAATGCGCTCATCGTAACTTTTTAATTCGCTCAACTTGGCTAATCACATCTGTAAGACGAATACCAAACTTGTCATTAACAACCACCACCTCGCCGTGCGCAATCAAGGTGCCATTAACTAACACATCAAGTGGCTCACCAGCGACACGATCAAGCTCAACAACAGAGCCTTGGTTTAATTGTAATAAGTTGCGAATATTGATTTTAGAACGACCAACTTCCATCGAAATGGTGACTGGAATATCTAAAATGGTGTCAAGTTTGCGCTTTTCATCACCTGAGAGTTCATGCTTCTCATCTTTCAGCTCGTCAAGCTCAGCAACTGAGGCATTACTTGTTGCACTTTCGGCTTCCTCGGCCTCGGCTAATGCCGCTGCCCATTCGTCCATTGTATCTTGATCATCACTCATTATATTTAACCTTATAAATCGACTACCAGTCTAAATCGACACCTTCAGAGAGGTGAAGATCTTCTTCTAGTTCTGCTAATTCTGCATCCGAATCCAGTTTTTTGCCACCTTTAGTGAACACATGGAGTTCAGACTTAACTGATTCAGGGCGTTTAATTTTTTCACTAATTTGTAATGCCACATTGTCTCGAGAGCGGCCCATTTTAGCTCTAAAGGTCGGCAGCTCTTCAACAAAGACCGTAATGTGTTCAGGCATTTCAACGGGAATAATATCACCCGCTTTTAATTCCATAATTTGCGCAAGCGTTAAATCAACCTCTAATAACTGAGTTGATAAATCGACTTCGACATCCATAATTTCATCACGGAGAGCTTTACTCCAACGCAAATCAGTGTCTTCAGTATCTGATTGAACACCGGCATCAAGTAATTCACGAATTGGCTCAAGCATTGAATACGGCAAGGCAATATGAAAGTCACCGCCACCGCCATCAAGTTCAATATGGAACGAGCTAATAACCACCACTTCTGTTGGGCTAACAATATTTGCCATCGCAGGGTTAACTTCAGAGTCGAGGTACTCAAACGACACATCCATAACCGGTGCCCATGCTTCTTTATAATCTTCAAAGATTATTTTGAGTAGCATTTGCACAATACGACGCTCTGTTGGCGTAAATTCACGGCCTTCTATTTTTGCATGATAACGCCCGTCACCACCAAAAAAGTTATCGACCAAAATAAACACTAAGCGTGCTTCCATGGTGATCAGGCCAGTGCCTTTTAAAGGACGAAAACGCACCATGTTTAAACTTGTTGGTACAAATAAGGTATGGATGTACTCGCCAAACTTAATCATTTGTACGCCGTTTATTGATACCTCTGCGGTACGGCGCATCATGTTAAATAAGCTGATCCGCATATGACGGGCAAAACGTTCATTCACGATTTCCAAGGTCGGCATGCGACCACGGACAATACGATCTTGTGATGAGAAGTCATACTGAAGTGTATTACCGTCTGAATCACCACCGTCGTGAATATCTTCCTCTTCGACTTCATCAACGCCGTGTAAGAGCGCATCAATTTCGTCTTGGGATAATAAATCGCTCACGCTGACCCCTTATTGCATCACAAAGCCGGTGAACAACACCCGCTCAATCACTTTACTGCCTTCAACATCATTTAAGGCAGTTTGAACTTTTTCTAGTGCCGCCACACGCACTGACTCTTTACCTTCACTGGTGCCAAGTTCATCAGCTGTGGTCGTAGACAACACCCCTAATAAAGTACTTTCGATAAGTGGAATATGTTTCTTTGCCGTTTCTTCGTTTACTTCACCGCGTACTAATAACTGCACTTTAATTTGTACAATTCGATCACGACTGGCACCTGGCACATTAAACACAAAAGGACGCGGCATCGCGACATATAACGCCGAACCGACCTTCGCAGAGCTTGATGGAGCAGCCGTTTCAGAAACCGTTGTTTCATCAGCAAGGCTTTCTTGTGGGGCATCATCGCCCATAAATAAAAAATACCCTGCACCTGCGGCTAAAATCACAACAACTGCAGCAATGATTATAATCAGCTTTTTTTTACTTTTACCGGTATCTTCTATTTCTAAATTTGCGTCTTCGGCCATAATCACTTCCTTAAGCGTTACAGTAAACTCATTCTCTGTAACTGTATTATTTCTTATAATAGCAGGACTTATGCATAGTAATCTATTGATGATGACGATTGTTGTCGAGAAGTTTCTACGCTTTGCGTCGTGACGTCTTGCTGAACCTCTTCGTCATTATGATGCCCTGCAAGCTGCCCTTGCTCTGACTGGCTGCCTTGTTGTTCAGGGTTACCTTGCTGAATACTACTTTCGCCTAGCTCAATCCCCTGTTGCGCTAACATTTCTCGCAGACGTGGCATCGATTGCTCTAAAGCTTCTTTGGCTTGTTGATTTTGCACAACAAAGTTAATTTGTGCTTGCTCAGCATCACTGCGGATACGAATTTGCATGCTGCCCATTTCAGGCGGATCAAGACGTATTTCAGCTTCTTTGTTATTAATATTTAACAGGGCACTGACTCGCTCTTGGAGCATTTTTGCCGCATCACTTTTTATAATATTAATTGCTTGCATCACCCCAGGGTCAAGGCTCACTGTTTTACTTTGTGGCTGCTGTTGAGCCTGTGTTTGAAAACTATGCACATCTAAGGCTTGTTCATATTGTTGATAGGCCGCCTCATAAGCCCCTGTTTGAGAGGGATTAAGCGGTGCCGTCAATTGATTGAAAAGCTGCACGACTCGTGCTGTCGACACCTCTTTTGGGCGCTCAGTGTCGAGTAAAGTATCAAGCTTTGATGTTGCTTCAGTGTCTGTGTTTACAGCGCTGGCATTTTTTAGCACTGATAATTGCTCACTGCGCTCAGCTTTAGGGCTTTTACTGTCAGGCTCTGTTGTCGCCGTTAATGTGGGTGTTACAGCATCCGCTTTCACGGGGGTAACCGCGTCAGATAAAAGAGTCTGCACCGCCACTAATTTTTCATATTGTTGAGTGCCTGGTGTTAAAGATTGCAACTGTGCGTTTACTTTATTAAGCAATGCTTGCTGCTCATCTTTCGTTAATGTGGCAATTTGTTTTTCTATTACAGCCGGAACTTTACTGTCAGGGACTTTACTGCCAGACACTTTGCTTTCTGTAGCATTACTTAGTGCAGCTTTCGCTGCGTCTGCGACTAATGCCGGCTGCGGTGTCTGTGTTTTTTCACTATGAGTATTCATCGCTTCGCTAAGTAGCGCTTTAATCTTATCAACGTCATTTGAGGTTAGCTCACCTGCCGCCTTTAATTGATTAATTTGCTGCTCAAGTTTTACCTGCTGCGTTGACGTTAAAGTCAATTCTTTGGCAAATTGACTGACCGCTTGACCATCACCACTTTGTACTTTTGCCAACAAACTGACGATTGATTGATTCGTGACTGACTCGTTTGCCGCTTTCTCACTCATCACGCTATCAGCTGAATTTGTCGCCGCCATTTTAGTAACAGTATTGTCAGTATCTATCGCTGGCTTACTAGCGATATTTTTCGCATTTTCAGCAGCGTTGTTAGTCGGTGCTAACTTAGCATCTACAATCGGCGATTCTTGCACTTCGCCACTGGGAGTCACCACTGAACCTAACGATGCGGCCTTCGTATCATTACTAACACTGCTCAACAGTTCTGTAGCCTGTGCGGCCTGTTTCATCGCTGCATTTTGCTCAGTAGTATTTGCCGTGATAACTTGAGACTGCTTGGCAGTGTTTACTGTTGCCGCATTTTCAGTGTCATCGAGTACAGACGGGCTATCAATAATTGGCGTGACTGAATCTTTCGGTGGCAATTCGCCAATCGGTTTCAATTGATTGTCAATCGCGGTAGCAACTTTAGACTTAGTTAATAGATTGGCAACTGAGTTTTCGCTGTCCGACAACGCGTCATCATCTGCTAAAGACGCACTTAAAGGCGAAGGAATAACGGGCGTAATATCATCAATTGGGGTGGGCTTTTTATCAACCACAATCCCACTAAATTCATATTTGTCTGCGAGCACGTTTACACGCGTGCTCATTGCGTGTGATGCATTAATTTGTGAGAGCAGTGGGTTGTCTTCCCCTTCGATGAAGGCAACGTCTGTGGCTTCATCATCATGCGTCTGCTTATCAGAAACCTGTTTGCTCTGTGTATTATTCGCGACGACACCGCCTGCTTGTTCAGCCTCACTTTGCATTACGTTACTATTGTCGCTCTGTTTATTAGCGACAGTTTTAGAGTGTACCGCTTCGCTTGCTTCAGACAATTCAGTTAAAAAGCTTAGGCCTGATGCGTGATCATTTGCCTCTGATTCTTTGCTTAAAAAACCAGTATCGTGCTCAGTTTTAACCTGCAAATTAATATCACTGATCGCCATAATTCACCTAAATATAAAGAGGCAATTTGCCGCCGCAAGTGCCAAAATTAACGCTGTTAAGCAGATAACTGCAAATTACATGCCTAAAAATCAGTATTATAAGGTTGGGTTTTTCAGTTGACGCTGGAAGAACTGATTAGAGGCAAACTCGTCCAACATTTTTTGTTCATTTTTAGCCACTATCGCAGCCTGTTTTAACGCGTGTTTCTCAATTAATTTAGCGACTGCTTTTGCTTTAACTTGCTGTTTTAGCCACAGTGTTTTTCTTTGCGATACAACTTGTTTTGCCGTATTAACAGTACTGGCTTGTTGGCGAATGGCTTCTTCGATTTTTGCTATAAACGAATGGTACTGACTAAACCCTGCACTTGATAAACCAGAACGGCCTTTTAAGTGCAATTGCTGTGAGTACTCTAATCGAAAGTTGTTTAAACCTTGCAGTTTTTGTTGATTACTTTGCAAGTGCTGCTGTGCTTTTAAGTAATCCATGCGCAATGATTCTTCTTTATCGTTTTCAAGCTTTAATAATAAATCAAGTTTACTGTTTGCCATTATGCTTGCCCTAATAACTGCGCAAGGCCTTGAAGGCCATCATCATAACTGATCACATCTTTCATGCCTTGCTGTAGGAATTGATTGACTCTTGGCATCATATTAATGGCCTGATCGAGCATCGGGTCAGTGCCTTTTTGATATGCTCCAAGCGTGATCATATCTTTATTCTGCTGATACATTGAATAAACCTGTTTAAGCACACGTGCTTGCTGCATATGCGCCTCTGACACCACTTGCGGCATCACCCGCGAGATCGACTTTTCAATGTCTATTGCGGGATAATGGCCGCTATCAGCAAGCTCTCGAGAGAGCACAATATGTCCATCAAGAATAGCTCGAGCCGAGTCAGCAATAGGGTCTTGCATATCATCCCCCTCACTCAGTACCGTAAAAAAGGCTGTGATAGATCCTTGCCCTTCGCCGCCATTCCCCGCGCGTTCTACCAATGCTGGTAACTTAGCAAACACCGAGGGTGGGTAGCCTTTTGTTGCCGGTGGCTCACCCACTGCCAGCGCTATTTCACGCTGTGCCATAGCATAACGGGTTACAGAGTCGAGCAGTAACAGCACATTAAGCCCTTGGTCACGAAAATATTCTGCAATGGTTACTGCACTTTCGCAGCCTTTTAAACGCATCAAGGGAGATGCATCAGCAGGAGCAGCAACGACCACTGAACGTTTACGCCCTTCTACTCCTAGTATTTCTTCAATAAACTCTTTGACCTCACGGCCACGCTCACCCACAAGACCAACAACAATGACGTCAGCCTCTGAACCACGAGTCATCATTCCTAGCAGCACCGACTTACCAACACCAGAGCCTGCAAACAAGCCCATACGCTGGCCTTGACCCACCGTAATCACAGAGTTTATCGCACGAACACCCACATCCATCGGCTGACTAATTGGTCTTCTTGAAAGGGGGTTAATCGTATTTTGCGCAAACTTGAGGTAGTGCTCAGCATTAACAGCACCCAGCCCATCCAACGGTCGACCTAAGCCGTCAACAACCCGACCTAATAAGCCCATCCCTACAGGTAAACCCGTTTCATTAACTTGTGGGATCACTCTTGCACCGGGGAGTACTCCAGAAATATGGTCGTTTGGCATCAAATAAAGCGTTTGGTCGTTAAAACCAACCACTTCAGCATCGACAAACCCATTGATAGTTTCTATTTTACATTGGCTGCCTACTGGCGCTCTCAAACCTCTTGCTTCAAGCGTCAAACCGACTACGCGCGTCAACATACCCGCAACGGCCGGTTTAGAAACTTTAATATGCTTTTCGTACCGTTTTAAACGGTCGCTAAGGGTCATTGATTGACTACTCATAGTGAGCCTAAAAAGAGTTAGATACCACTATTATGCAAGAAGTTTTCCAATGTTTCTTTGACGCGTGTTTTTACGGTCATATCGATGGATGATTGCGGGGTTTTTATTTCGCAGCCGCCGCGTTCAAGTGTCGGTTCTGCTACTAATTGCCAGTGATTATCTGTAATAGTTTGCTCACCGTAACTTTCAGTGATCAGCGCAATGTCATCTGGGTGTAGATGAATACGCACTCTTGTTTGCTCGTCTGCTAGTGCATCAATAGCGTGTTTAAGTGCGTGCAAAATAACATCTGGTGATGTTTTTATTTCTTGATAAATAAGCGATTCGCTAAGCATAACGGCCAGTTGAACAAGTTGCTTTTCAGCACTTTCATCCACTTTTGATAAGGGCTGAGTTAGGCTATCAAGCAAACTTCTTAGCGTAGTCAGTTGCTCTTCTAAAATCGGTTTTATGTCTTCTTGGCCTTGTGCTTTACCCAGCTCAACACCCTCTTTGTAGCCCGCTTCTTTTCCTTCACCCACGCCTTTTTCAAAGCCATCAATGTAACCTTGCTCATGGCCTTGCTTTAAGCCTTCGTCGAAAGCATCTTGACGAATTTTTTCAAGCTCAGCCATCGTCAAAGGTGGAAATTCAGGTTCTTCTGGCTCTTCTTCAACGTCTTTTTTTTCTTGCTCTTTACGGTACAGATCAGCCAAAGGGGTACCGTAAGCTGTTGAGCGCCCAGCAAACTTTCGGGTATCTTGCGCTACATCAGGAATCGGCCAGTTCTCGAGTAGTTCATCGACTGCGTCACTTGCATGAACTGGGCGTCCGGGATGAAAGGAAGGCTTTGTCATGGTTTACAGGAACTCCTCACCACCGCCACCGCCAAGCATAATTTCGCCTGAGTCAGCTAAACGACGTGCTGTAGACAAAATTTCTTTTTGTGCCGCTTCTACTTCACTAATACGCACAGGGCCCATAGCTTCTAAGTCGTCGGCCAGTAATTCCGCTGCACGTTTAGACATATTACTTAAGATCTTCTCTTTCAGTGCCTCATCTGTGCCTTTAATCGCTTTCATTAAGACATCTTGCTGTACTTCGCGCAGAATCGCTTGAATACCTCGATCTTCTACATCCATTAAGTTTTCGAATACGAACATCAAGTCTTGAATTTGTTGCGACATTTCTTCGTCATGCTCACGAATCGAATCCATTAACTGACCTTCAATATTGGTATCAAGGTAGTTCATGATATCTGCCGCTGCTTTTAAGCCGCCCATTTTCGCTGCCTGTGCACCTGCTTGGCCGGCGAACTGTTTCTCCATGATCTCGTTTAACTCTTGCAATGCAGCTGGTTGAACTTCTTCAAGGTTCGCAATACGCATCGTTAAATCAAGACGCACTTTCTCTGGGAATTGCGACAGAATCTCGGCTGATTGCTCAGGCTCTAAGTAAGAAAGCACAATGGTTTGAATCTGCGGATGCTCATTACGAATAATATTAGCCACCTGTTTCGAGTCCATCCACTTAAGTGAATCAAGACCTTTCGCTCCCGAACCCATCACAATTTGGTCGATTAGGCTGGCGGCCTTATCTTCACCAAGTGCGGCCGTAAGCGCTTTTTTAATAAAGTCTTCAGATTGGAAACCTATGGTACTGAAGCTTTGAATTTGCTCAATAAACAAGTTATGAACGGCGCTGATTTTCGCTTGCGATAAATCGTCTAATGCAGCCATCGCCATGCCCACTTTTTGCACTTGCTTAGGCTCTAAGTGTTTTAGAATTTGCGCAGCATCTTCTTCCGATAAACTCAGCAATAAAATCGCTGCTTTATCAACACCGTCTAATTTATCAACATCAAACGCCGGTGGGAGTTGTTTTTGTTCTTGATCAGTCATCTTCAGTTAACCACGCTTTCACTACTTGAGAAGACAGTTCTGGTTCATTAGCAACCAATGCACGAACTGCTTTGAGTAAATCTTCATCACCATGTAAATCTGGCAGCTGTAGTGTACCATCACTTGAGAATCCTACAGCAGCAGAGTCAAAGTCTTTATTTAGCATATCTAGCGTACTATCACCAATATCTACACCAGAGCTAAGTGCATCTTCATCATACTCTTCAAGTGTATCATCTGGGTAAATTAAGCGTTTCAGCATAGGTTTCACAACCGCCATGATAAGTACGATAATCACTAATGCACCTAATGATAAACGTAATATCTTCATAAACCAGTCTCGTTCCCAAATAGGCACTTCTATGGCCGCAGCGGTGTCTTCACGTACAAACGGAACAGTAACAACTTCAAGCGCATCACCACGTTGCATATCAAACCCCACTCCGCCTTGTAGCAAGCGACGGATATTTGACAGCGCTTCAACAGAACGAGGAACCATTGTTGTCTCGCCGTTTTCACCCACTTGTGGCACATAGTCAACCGCAACAGATACACTAATACGACGAATAACACCTGTTTGCTGACGCTTATGAGAAATAGTGGTATCTAGCTCGTAATTACGGGTTGCTTCTTTGTGCGAACGACTTGGGTTCATTGCACTACCAGCGCCCCCTTGTCCTGCAACTTCAGGAATATTTGAATTAACAGGCGGTTGATTAGTCAAGGCACCTGGGATCCCCACAGCAAGACCACCAATGTTATTTTCTTCAAATGTTGTTTCACTGCGCACTGCAGGTAAGTCTGGGTTGTAGCGCTTTTGTGTTTCTTCTACCGCACTAAAGTCCATATTTAAATCAACTTGCGCAGTGTAATTACCTAAGCCTACGACAGGAATTAAGATGCTGTCGATTTTATTTAAGTATTCTTCTTCACGCTTGCGCTCAATTTCATATTCTTTGCGAGAACGCGCTGCCAGTGAATTTTGTGAACCCGAATTAAGTAAGCGACCGTTTTGATCTGTCACCGTAACACGCTCAGGTGAAAGACCTTGTACTGCAGAGGCAACAATATCAACAACTGAGTCGATTTCTTCACCATCTAACATACGGCCACGTTTAAGAGTCAGTACAACGGTAGCTGATGGTAATTTTTCACGACGAGCAAATACGTTTTCTTTTGGAATTGCTAAAAGCACTTTGGCGCGAGTGACATTTTTTAGCTCTTCGATTGTGCGAGCAAGTTGCTGCTCACGACCATGTTTTAAACGTTCACGTTCTAAGCGTTGGCTAACACCAAAGCCCATATCTTGCATGATGATGTCGGTGCCTGAGCTTGGCGCTTGCTCAAGACCTTCACGGGCCATCAATAATTTAATATTTTGGTATTCGCCTTCTTCAACTGAGATGACATTACCATCAAGTTCATAATCAATCTTCTGTGCGTCTAAAAAGTCCAGCGTTTGGATAAGCTCTTCGGTTGGCATTTTACCCAGCGGTCGCATATCTGGTTGACGAGCCCAGATAATAATAAAAATTGCGATTGCCAAACAAATAGCCAGTGCAATGACCAACGTCACCTGACGTAATACATCAACGCCATTGAGGGCACTGAGGTAGCCTGACTTTTGCTCTTGTTGATCATCCGTGTCTGAAGTATCGACACCGCCGCCTGCGAGGGCTAGATCAGTTGATTGATTAGATTGCGCCACAATAATTCTCCACTACCTAGTTAAACAGGCATGTTCATGATTTCTTTATATGCTTCGACAAGTTTGTTGCGAACTTGCACCGTTGCTTCAAAAGCAACCGAAGACTTTTGCGAAGCAATCATTACTTCAGCAAGGGATACACTGCGGTCTCCCATCTCAAGTGCTGTTACTTTTTGTTTTGCTTCTTGCTGCAGGCCATTAACGGTATCTAGCGCGCTTGTAAGTAAGTCACCAAATTGCGCCGATGATGTTGGCTGAGCCTGAGTTGGTAAATTATTAACGGATTGACTACGGCTAGCTTCAAGTGCCATAGATTGCATTTCTTGAAATAATGCGCTGTTTTGAACTTTCATAATACTCTCTGACAATGCAGTTTACTTATATACAGATAAAGCACAAAACGTGCCACAAAATAAAACACTATAAATCAATGTGTTAGATGGTTATTTTGTTTGTCAGAGTTTTGACAGCAAACAAGCCCACACGGAGTGAGCTTGTCAGTTAAGGGGGGATGCTTTTAAGCGGGTAATGCAATACCTAAGTCGCGCATTTGAGCTAGTTTATATCTAAGTGTTCGTGGACTAATCCCTAATGTTTCAGCAACCTCTTTGCGCTTTCCTTGGCACCTAGCTAGGGTTTCTAAAATAATGCGATGCTCTTTGTCTTTAAGCTCATCTTTATAATTTCCCTGCTCGTTCACAGATGGAATTTCGTCATGCGTGGGGTTAACCACTTGCTCTTTATAAACCGGGGCATTTTGCACCGGTGCACTTTTTACAGTCTGTGCTTTAACCACTAAGAGCTCTTCAATAAATATATCGTCTTCATGAATGCTATTACCATCACATAGTATCAGTGCACGCTGAATCACATTATCAAGTTCTCGGACATTTCCCGGCCAAGCATGCGATAGCAGTTTTTGCTTAGCTTGCTCAGTTAATAATGCGATAGGCTCTTTACTTCTGATGCAATGACGCTCAATTAAATGCTCTGCAAGGACAATAATATCACCTGGGCGCTCACACAGCGGACGCCACATTAAAGGAAAAACATTTAAGCGATAATACAAATCTTCTCTGAATAAATTTTCGCTAACAGCTTCTTTTAAATCACGGTTACTGGTTGCGAGTACTCTAACATCGAGCTCAATGGTTTTACGACCACCCAAACGCTCAACTTCACGCTCTTGCAAAACACGCAGTAACTTAGCTTGCAGACCTAAATCCATTTCGGTGATTTCGTCAAGCAAGATAGTGCCACCTTGTGCTTGTTCAAATTTGCCCGGACACGCTTGAATCGCCCCAGTAAATGCACCTTTTTCATAACCAAACAAGGTCGCTTCTAACATGTTCTCAGGAATAGCGGCACAGTTAATCGCTACAAAAGGGGCATCTGCGCGACTTGATTTATCGTGAATAAAGCGCGCCAGCACTTCTTTACCCGAACCACTGGGTCCGAGCACCATGACACTGGCATCTGAACGTGCCACTTTACTGGCCAGCTCAAGTAATTTAATACTGGATGGATCCGCGACAATCGGCCCATCGGTTTCTTTTTCTTTCTCGGGTAAATAACGACTCACCATATTCAGTAAAACTTCGGGTGCAAATGGTTTAGCCATATAATCAATGGCCCCTAAACGCATTGCCTCAACCGCATCATCAATGGTGGCGTATGCTGTCATCATTAATACTGGTAGTTCAGGGTAATTAAGTTTAATGCTACGCAATAAATCAAGGCCGCTCATCGCGCCCATTTGTACATCGCTTACCACCAATGAATACGTTCCTTGTTTTAGCAATACCATTGCTTGCTCGGCACTGTCGGCAGCGATGCAATCAATACCTGACATTTCCAATGTATCAATTAAGGCTTCGCGTAAGCCTGCGTCGTCTTCAACGACTAAAATAGAGTTCGTATTCATCTTGCCTCCACTGACGTAGTTTCTGCACTAATGGGCAGGATTAAACTAAAACATGCCCCCCCATGGGCATTATTAGCCACTTCGACCCGTCCTTGATGCGCATTAGCGACTGAGCTTACGACTGCAAGCCCAAGCCCTGTACCTTGGCTTTTCGTTGTGTAAAAGGGTTCAAATAATTTTTCGGCTTGGCTAATATCGACTCCAGGGCCATTATCGCTGACGCTGATACGAACACAGTGTTCACTCCTCTCATCACGCTGAGCGCTGAGTGACACTTTTGCGTGCTGGCCAATAATTTGAATACTGTTATGAATAAGATTTTGAACAGCACTGGCTAACGCTGTTTTATTGCCCACAATTTCAATATCGGGCTCTGGCAAACTAACGGTTAATTTACTGTGGTTTTGCGCCACCATAGCATCAGCCCCCGCTTTTACTTCATTAAGTAATTGCTGCATTGATACACGCTCAACTACTTGCTGTTCGCCACTTTTAGCAAACAACAACATATCATTCACTTGGGTTTCTAAATCTTTTAATCGTGACATTAACTTGTTATGAAAATTACCACGCGAGCTTTCAGGTAAGCGTTTAGAGCCTAAATTAGCCGCATATAACATAGCAGCCGAAAGCGGTGTTCTTACTTGATGCGCAAGCGATGCGACCATCTTACCCAGCGCACTCAGGCGCTGCATGTGTGCAACACGCTTTTGCAGTCGGCGTGTTTCGGTCAAATCGGTCATTAAAATTAATTGCCCCGGTTCTGGCGTCAGAGCCGTTATATCAAGCTTAATCAAGCGACCATCTTTGAGTGAGACTTCGTGACCATCATCTTGTTTAGGACGAAAAGAGCGCTGAATAACGCTGAACCACTTTTCCCCCTCCAGAGGCTCACCAAGCATATCGATAGCGATTTGATTCGCTTTTGCAATCATGCCGCGGCCATCCAATACCACAACCCCCGCAGGCATGGTATCAACCAAATGGCTCAACCAACTTGCTTGCTGACGAAGTTCACTCAACTCACCCACATACTCTTCTTGCTGTAAACATGGGTTATATTGATTAGCTGTGATAAATTGTGGTTTTAGTACATGTGCTAAGGCCATAATCGATACTCAAAAAATCGTGTCTAGCTGTGTAAATGCACAATCCGTACCATAATTATTATTGTTTTATTTCAGCAGTTTAGCGTTAATTTTATAACGACAAAAAAATGACAATCGCGAGGGAACGATGCAACACCATCACCACAACCGCTGCCCATGGCTCGATACCAGCAAAGATGATTATGTCGCCTATCATGACGAAGAATGGGGGGTGCCAATTTATGATGACCACCGCCTTTTTGAATTCATTACTTTAGAATCTGCACAAGCAGGACTCAGCTGGTACACAATTTTAAAAAAGCGTGATGGCTACCGTCGCGCCTTTAAAAATTTTGTTGTTGACGACGTTGCACAAATGGATGACAGCGACATTGAACGCCTAATGCAAGATGACGGCATTATTCGCAATCGCTTAAAAATTGCCGCCACGATTAATAATGCCAAGCGATTTATTGAGATACAAAAAGAGTTTGGTAGCTTCTCAAATTACCAATGGCAGTTCGTTGGGGGGAAACCTTTGGTGAATAATGTCGATAAACTTGAAGATTACCCAGCCATTACTGAAGCCTCGACAGCCTTTGCAAAAGATTTAAAAAAACGTGGTTTTAAATTTTTAGGTCCAACAACCGTTTATGCCCATATGCAGGCCTGTGGCATGGTTAACGATCACTGTAATGATTGTTTTAGAAAAGCCCAGATAATCGAGCAATATTAAGCGCTTGATTTAAATAAAGGAAGGTATTGCGATATCAAGTAGGTCGTACTTTAGCCTGTTAATTCAGGTATTCCCGTAAACATCGACCTACATAATACAAACAAGCGCTAGTCTCGCGATAAGTTATATTTTTTCATTTTTTCGACAAGTGTCGTGCGGCGCACGCCCAAAATTTCGGCAGCACGCGCTACAACATAGTCATAACGCTCAAGCGCTTGACTAATTAGGCTAATTTCAAGTTCTGCTAAGTATTCTTTAAGCTCAATGCCATCATCTGGTAATAAACCCGAGTCAACATGTGTAGCGGGCGTTTGCGGCTCTTCATCTTCATAATCACTAAAGCCAGTGCTGAATATATCGTTAAATGCATCTCGTTCCATCAACTCTTCAGGGTACTCAGGCTGATAGGCTTCAACTTCTATGTAACGATACTTTGCAGGTAAATCTGGCACATCAACCACTTTATCAGGGAACATGATCACCATACGCTCAACCAAGTTTGCCAGTTCACGAATATTCCCAGGCCACGCATGCTCTTTTAAGCTTTGAATTGCTCGCTCTGTAAACTTCGCCGTCGTGCCACTTTGCTCGTTAACACGACGCATTAACTCTTTAAGCAGGAGCGGAATATCATCAGCGCGTTCGCTTAACGACGGGTTCTCAATAGGAAATACATTTAAACGGTAGAATAAATCTTCACGAAAATCGCCTTTTTCTATCATCTCTTCTAAATTGCGATGGGTCGCTGCAATAATACGCACATCGGCTTGAATTGGTTTCGTACCACCGACCCGCTCATAGCTTCGCTCTTGTAAAACGCGCAGCAACTTTACTTGCATCTGTAGCGGCATATCACCTATTTCATCAAGAAAGAGCGTACCACCTTGGGCTAATTCAAAACGCCCTTTTCGCGCCGAAATTGCACCTGTAAATGCACCTTTCTCATGGCCAAATAATTCACTTTCTAATAACTCACCCGGAATGGCACCACAGTTAACGGGTACGAATGGGCCAGAGCTGCGCTTAGATAGCAAATGAACATTTCGCGCAACCACTTCTTTACCCGTTCCAGATTCACCGAGTATCAGCACATTGGCATCGGTTTTAGCAACTTGCTCAATTAAAAAACGCACATCTTTAACGGCATCTGTTTCACCAACCAAACCATCAAACAATTTATTCGATTTTGACTGTTTATGATCGCCCGGCAACATACGTTGATATTGCTGACAATCATGTAAAAGCTGCGTAGTCACATCATGATTAAATGGCTCACAAATTAAGCCTACAACATTCGCAATGCTTAAAAGTGGCTTTAATGTTTCACCAATCAAAAGAAAAGGGATCGCAGGAAACTGCTTAATGACAGACTCATGATCTAATTGCTGAAGTGCACCAAGAATAACCATGCACTCTTGTTGTTGATGCTTTTCACAAAATGATTGAAGTGTTGACTCATCAACGAGTTGTACAGCTTCTCCGATAAAAGTGAGGGCTGCATTTAAACCAATCGCACGATTATTATTATTGTCTAAAATTAAGATCATTATTGGCGAACCACAGTGACTACGGGTTAGTTAGTTTCTAAATTGTAAGCGAGTTTAAGAGGGATGCAAGCGCTAAGCGGCAACTTTTTGACATCAACGCCAAAAAATAGTCACTTAGCAGCTATAACCAATACTAAAGGGTTAAAGCAAACCCAAAATTGATTCCGCAGAACGGTTTGCTTGTCCACGCAGTGCAACGGATGCCTGCGATAAAATATCATTAGCAATTTGATCAGACACCGCTTTTGCATAATCAGTGTCTTCAATTCGACTTTGACTTGCTGCGATGTTTTCGCGTTGGTTACCCAGTCCTTTTATGGTACTTTCTAAAGTGTTTTGAAATGCACCTAGCTCAGTACGTTGCGTGTTAATTTCTTCGCTCGCTTGGTCGCTTATGTCAATCGCAGCTTGTGCTCCTGCTTGTGTCGAGATATCAATACCCGTAATCACTGAGGCGATACTGCCGTTACTCGGCGTAATTGACTGGGTGGTATTGGCATCTGGTCCCACTTGAAATGATACTTGCTCACCATCAAACAATGGCTTACCACCAAAAGTGGCATTTTCAAATGTTTCTGTGATCTGCGTTTGCAACTGCGTTACTTCTTCTTGCAATGCTGCTCTGTCATTGTCTGTCAGTGCACCATTGCCTGCTTGGATAGACAGCTCGCGGATTCGCGACACCGCATCGTTAACGCCCGACAAGTTAGACTCAGTCACTTGCGAGTAAGAAATACCATCATAAGCATTGCTAATAGCTTGGCTATAACCATTTTGCTGAGAGGTTAGCCTATCAATAATTTGCAGTGCAGCGGCATCGTCCGTCGCAGAATTTACTTTTTTACCTGTCGCTAATTGTTCAGCAAGCTTGTTATTTGCTTGCTGAGTTTGATTGAGTAACCCGGTATTGGGTGATTGAATTTTCATAGCGGCCTCCGACAAACCGATTGCTTAAATTATAAGCAAAAAAGTGGCAAATTGGAATTTATACCAAATCGTTTAACTAAGAGAGGTATTTTGAGGTAAGAAAACCGCAAAATGATTTTGGATTTTTACAGATTGATATCAGATAGGCGATCGAGACTAATTCCAGGCTAGCTATGAACATCCTCCTAAGTAAAAGAAAGTCGCATTGCTAAAGTTCGAGCAAATCAGTAAAGCTAATTGTTAAAAAGCTATACCACGTGTATTTAACGACAAACTTTATTGAAAATAAGTTATAGCCTATTGATAGATCATAGTAACGATCTTAAAGACTTTAACTGTGCACTCTTGAAGCAATAAGTTAATTTAAGAAAAGCATATTACTTATAATTTCTCTACTTATGTGCTTCGTGCACTGTTTTACATTTGGTTTTCCAGTTCACTCTAAAATCACCTTTCACTTCAATTAAGAAAGCAATCCAAAGTTTATTAATCCGAGAAAAGTAATCTTTTGATATTTTTTCATCTTCAAAATAATACAAAGTAGTCAGAAGGGGGCAGAAAAAGTACAGCATAGTCCCTTTCAGCAAATTAAAAATATGGGGGTGGGCTGAGCGTTTATAAGCGTATATTACGCGTTGCTGCCGATTAACTAAATTACTCGCTTCTTCACGAGATGAGTAATGACTACTCGCTAATTCAATTAAATGATCACAAAGAGACTCAAACTCATCAAAGTTAAGTTTACCTTCAAAATCATCAAAACTTACTTTTTGGAAGTTTGATGACTTTATCTTTTCGATAATCATATCTTTATCATCGATCACTTTTGATAAAATTACATCATCCTCAGATAACGGTTGAGTTCCTGAAATTCGAGCACCCTCACCTACATTGTACACGGCCACGGATTTAGGTAACTGCCTTGCTAATCTTTCAAGACTGTTTTTCGACATGGCCATTAAAGGTGTTGCTTTAACGGCATAATTTAAATTCGCTTCAAAATCAATATCAGCACCAGCTGGGGCACTGTATTTTGATTTAAGGCCTGTATCAGAGTAAATACTTAGCTTCGAGTGCGTTTGACCACTTAACGAATAACCATTATCGACACCTATTAGGTAAATATTTTTAAACCCTAACGTAGTTGCAAAAGAAAAAGCGGTATTAGAAACAAAAGGTCCACTTGCTGGTAGTTCTGTAATTGGTTGTCTGTATTTTAAAAAACTATGTAGTGTCAAAAATGCGGTAGATGCTTCAGGCCCTTTTAGACCTAAACCTGCCCATTTATAAAGCTTTGGTAATTCAGGATAAATAACATCTACTGATAAAAGATTTAGCTTTTTGTACTCTTCTCTTGGCAGTATATCTACTAACACATCATATTGAGATTTAGGCCTTTCAACAATCACATGAAAATCTGGTGTTATGCCTACTTTTAATAAACTTTGGAGTGCAGTTCCGGCAGCAAATATGATGGCTTTATCTTGATTTTCTCTTATTAGATCAATAGATTGGTCTAAAGAAGGACCATTCCCTACTACAAATACTGGAACATCATCTAAAAACTGATTTTCTTTTTCATTCTTAAAGTAAAATTCTATTCCGTTTTCAACATTGTAAATACTGTGGGCTAGCCCTGTAATTCCATCATTGTAAAAACCAAAGCCTTGGTGAAGCTGGTAGTAGTTTTTGAAAAAAGATTTAATTAACTCATTAATTTCTTTTGAAGGGTAATGTTGGAAACAAAAGCTATTTACTACAGCAGTAGAACCTACTTCGAGAGATATCCTGTATACCTCTTCAAAAAACGACTCATAATCAACGCCAATACTTAAAAAAAGTGAGCTTCCCGCATTATCTAAATCATGAATGACTTTTTGCCAATCAATACAAAACAAACTCGCAAAAAATAGCTCAAAGTCAGGCTCACAAATAAAAACATAGTCAAAACTGTGCTTTTTCATTAATTCAGGAATGTGATACCCCAAACCAATGCCAAAGATGAGTGCCGTAGGATAATGAGTAGGGAGACTAAATGCTAATTTATGCGAACGCTCTTTCTTCCGCTCACTTAAAATACCACTTAATTTAGACATATATTTCATGTGCAGACGATCGTCATCAGGACTTGTATCCCATTTCTGAGTTGAAAAATAGTCTGCACGACCAAAGTTTGCTTGCGAGGTGTATTTATCTACTTGTTCTTTAGCTTGGGCTTTTGGATTATCACTATATAATACAACTTCAGAGTCTTTTGGTTTAAAGTTACCATGGCCTGACTTAGTGACATGAAGGCAGAAATCTTCTCTGGGTTTATAGCTACTTACAACGTTAAAAATATCAGGATAATATTTCCTAAAGACTTCTAGGTTTAGTACAAATCTTTCATTTGCTTCTGAAGCAAACTTTTGCTCACGCTCTTCATGCGCCCTTACCTCTGTCAATTTATCTGCAAGGTGATCTAATTCTTTATCTAAACCCAAAGTGCTTTTCATCTGTTCCTACTTTATTTGGTTATAAAGGCCTACTTTCTTTTTATTTTTAACGATACTCGTTAGTTGGCTTTTAGCTTCGTTCTTCTTTAAAAGAATATCAGAACTGTATCCATCTAACTTCTGTAACAACTGATTTAATTGAGGATGAACTTCAGATGGGATGTCACTATCTGAGTTAAAAAAACTCTCGAGCATCAAATGTAACTCATTGACTAATTCAACACAGCTTTCAATGTTTTCTTCGCTCAACGCTGACTCAACCTTTTCAAGTTGAGCTTGCAAATCATGAATATTAGCTTGCATGAGCACTGTTTTCTGAAAACGTTTTATTGCGAACTTCAACTGGGATCGCATCCCATGCAGATTTAATTTCTTTTAATAACCCAGATACTTCATCAATAATTTCTATATCATTTTTAATTGATGCATCAATGAGTCTGTCAATCATGTATGAATAAAGTGCGTATAAGTTTTCAGTAACCTCTCCACCCACTTCAAAATCTAAACATCCACGTAATGCTTCAAAAATTGCTGAGGCTTTAGATAAGTGCTCACTCTTAGCTTCTAGATTTTTTTTCTCTATAGCAACTTTAGCTAGTACCATTTTTTCTAAAGCACCAGCCATTAACATCTGGATTATTTCATAGCGATCAGCACCCGCCACACGAGTCTTAAGTGCCTCTTTTTGGTAATTTTTAACTTTAGCGTTATACATGGTACACCTTTATATCTAAAAAAGAGAAAAGCAGCGTTTACGAAGATGACTTCTTAAACCCTGGAAGGCTTGATAATTGAGCGCTCAAATAGCTTTGTGTTGACTGCATTTGCGCTAACAATACGTCTAAACCCGCATATTGCTGACGAAGTCTAGCCTCTAACTCTTCCATTCTGTATTCATGATTAATAATATCATCTTCTAAGTCATCAAGTTGCGAGTTTAAGTTAGTTTCTCGCTGATTCATGATCCCTTTAGAATCTAGATAGTTATCAAACAATGACTCTAGTTGTTTTGCTATTCCATTTTCACCTGCAAAAGCCTTGCCAATATCATCATAATTCTCATCCATCGCTTCATTTAGGCTGCGAACTAAACTAGACTTCTCAAGATAGCCTTCTTTATCTATTCCTAAGCCTATATCAAATATGCTTGAAAATGGACCTGCATCGGTCAAGGGAGTTGATAGTGCATTTACTAACTGAGAATCAAAAGAACGAATTGTAGAATCTGAGTTTAATGGTTTGCCAATTCGAGTCTGTAAACCTATTTGACCGATTAAATTGTTATAGTTTTTTATAAACTCATCAACTAGAGCTGTTACGCTTTCTCTATCAGTCTCAACGGATAGTTTCGCTGTTTCGCCATCAACACTCTGACGTTTAGCAACAATTGTCATATCCTGTACAGCATCTTTAAAAGTATTGGTGTCGTTAGTTATAGTGATACCATCAACTTTTATTGTTGCATCGCGTGCTTCATTACCCGCAGCAATAGCGATACCACCAGCTCCTCCAGCGTTTGCAACTGTTGAAACATTATCGAGTTCAGCATTATCGTTAGTAATAACTAAATCATTGCCAGTTCCAGACACACTAGAGCTAAGCACTAACTTTGATTCTGTTCCAGTATTTATAATATTAGCAGTCACACCAAAATTATTATCAGAACTGTTAATTGCGTCTCGTAAATCAGCAAGCGTGGCGCCCGCATCAAGTGTAAGATCAAAGCTCTTATCGCCAGCGGCAAATGATAATGTACCGCCTGATGCTGTCACTACATCATCTGTTGACGTAAATAGACCAGCATTAGATGTTGCTCTACTACCTTGAGCAAGTTCAACCACTTCAATATTAAAATCACCGGGTGATATGTCAGAAGTAGGTGTAACCGAAATTAAATCGCCATCATCACTCGTAGGCTGTTTGATGTTAGCAATACGCTTGTTGAAATTATCAATGTCTGCTAGCTTTTCAATTGTATCTTGAAGCGTAGACATTGCTGACTTTACTTCACCAAGTGAAGAAAGCTCGACCTGCAAAGATTGTTCTTTTCTAGCAAAAGCTTGTAATTTAGGGGTATTTTCAGCTGACAGTGTTGCACTAATAATACTTTCTAGATCAAGGCCAGAACCAACCCCTGCTGATGTAATTAAAGCCATACTAATACTCCTAAAATATCTAAATCTCTATGCAGTTCTATCGAAGAGCAAACCTTTATTGCTTAATTTATCGGCAAATTCTTCCAAAGCTTTAGCCACTTCTCGAAATTCCTCGGTAGGGATTTCTCGAATTACTTCATCGTTCTGTTTATCAAGAACTTTGATTACTGGGGGGTCACCCAATTCATCAAATTCAAAAATCAAATTTGTCGAAGTAACGGGAATATACTCATTCAGCTTTTCTAAGTTTTGCTTCACTTCAGCAATCAGATCTTTTTTATCTTTTTGCTCAGTCTTAGACTGTCTTTCTATGTCTATTGGTTCTCTTCCAGCAAGTTCCGTGCCTTTCGCGAGTTTTGCGTTATCTAACTCTGCTTTTGTGTTGTTGGCACTATTCGTTGTTGAAAGGTTTTCATTAGACCTTTGAGTTGAATTAAGATCTATCATCATAACACCTCAAAATGTTAACTCATATCAAGTATAAGCCACTTCAGGAAAAAATACCTCTGTCTAAAGTGGCTTATAAATCAAGTAAATTAGCCTAGTAGAGAAAGCGCTACTTGAGGACGTTGATTTGCTTGACTTAAGATTGACTGGCTAGCTTGCTGTAAGATTTGCATCTTAGTTAAGTTAGCTGTTTCTGTTGCGAAGTCTGTATCTTGAATACGAGAACGTGCCGCAGATAAGTTTTCAGCGATGTTTGATTGATTACGAATGGTTGATTGGAAACGGTTTTGTACCGCACCAAGTTCAGCACGCTTCTTATCAACAACCGCGATCATCGCATCCATACCAGCCATAACAGCTTGAGCATTACCTTGTGTCGATACACTGATACCTGTTTCTGTAAATACACCAGCGAAAGTATAAGTTGAAGCGGCAGCAGTACCACCTGCATCACTCACACCAGCTACCGATGACGCTAATACACTGCCAGAGATTGCAGATGCAATACCAGCGATACCTGATAGCGTGAAACCACCGTTTGCAGACATCGTGTTGGCTGTTCCACCAACATTCTGCATGCTAAAACCAATTGTTTGAACTGCATCTGCGCCGACTTGGAAGTTTGCTTCATAAGAACCATCCAGAAGGTTTTGGCCACCAAAAGTTGTATCTTCTGCAACACGGTTTACTTCTGAAGATAAAGAACGAATTTCTTCTTGAAGCGCTAAACGGTCTTCATCAGTATTTGAACCGTTTGTTGCTTGTTGAGCAAGTGTACGTATACGTTGAAACATTGATGTTACTTCATCAAGCGCACCTTCAGCAGTTTGCGCAAGTGAAATACCATCATTGGCATTACGGTTACCTTGAGTTAAGCCATTAACTTGGCCTGTTAAACGGTTGGCAATTTGCATACCAGCCGCATCATCTTTCGCACTATTGATGCGTAAACCAGATGATAAACGTTTGAATGATGTATCTAATGAGTTGCCAGAATTCATTAACTGGCGCTGTGCGTTCAATGAACTCACATTAGTATTTACGTATAAAGCCATATTAGCCTCCGCTTTATCATTTTATAGAAGAATAGCGGGATACCCCTACCCTGCTATTCAACCGACTTAGAGTCCTAGATTGATAGTTCTCTAACTCATTTATCGTCTGATAAAGCGAAAGCTTTAGCTTTATTTGTAAATATTTTAAATATTATTTAATTTTTTATCCTTGAAGTAAGCTCAACGCAGCCTGAGGTCGCTGATTTGCTTGACCCAAGATTGTTTGACTTGCCTGTTGAAGAATCTGATTTTTCGTCAAATTCGCAGTTTCTGCAGCAAAGTCTGCATCTTTAATACGCGATTTTGCAGCTGATAAATTCTCTGAAATATTAGCTTGGTTACGAATCGTTGATTGGAAACGGTTTTGTACCGCACCAAGTTCAGCTCGCTTTTTATCAACAACAGCAATCATCGCATCCATACCAGCTAATACAGCTTGTGCATTACCTTGCGTTGACACACTAATACCTGACGCTGTAAACACACCAGCATAAGAATACGTTGAAGCAGCTGCTGTACCACCTGCATCACTGACTCCTGCAAGACTTGAAGCTAAAACACTACCAGATACTGCTGATGCTATTCCGGCGATGCCTGATAATGTAAAACCACCATTCGTAGATAATGAATTATCTGTTCCACCGACATTTTGCATACTAAAGCCGATAGTTTGTACTGCATCAGCACCCACTTGAAAGTTAGCCTCATAACTACCATCAAGTAAGTTTTGACCACCAAAAGTTGTATCTGTAGCAATACGATTAACTTCATCAGATAACTGGCGAATTTCTTCTTGAATTGCCAAACGATCTTCATCCGTATTTGAACCATTCGCAGCTTGTTGAGCAAGCGTCCTAATACGCTGAAATGTAGATGTAATTTCATCCATCGCGCCTTCAGCTGTTTGCGCAAGTGAAATACCATCATTCGCATTTCGGTTACCTTGATTAAGGCCTAGAATTTGCGATTGTAAACGGTCAGAAATTTGTAAACCTGCTGCATCATCAGCAGCACTATTAATACGTAAGCCTGAAGATAGACGTTTAAATGAAGTATCTAAATCAGTACCTGTTCTGTCCAATTGTCTTTGTGCGTTTAACGCACTAACATTAGTATTTACATATAAAGCCATAATAAACTCTCTTCTTATCTGTCAAAGTTTAGTCACTTCAAAAGTGATTTTGACAAAGTGACTCGTTACAGCGGCAAACCTAAGTCGCCTGGGGCAAAAAACTGCCACTTTGCGGGTTAGTTAGTTAACTTGAGATAAGTAGAGCAATTAGTAGGCCAATTATTTAAAAAGATAATAAAGAGAACGAAAAAAGGCTCCAAAGGAGCCTTATAAAGAGATAAGTTTAAGAGTGGGTTAAATCAACACAAACTATGGCATAATCTGTGCTTAGTAATTTATGTTCTTACAAATGTTAGAACACTACTGTCAGGATTTTGAGCGCCTCCGCTTTATAATCCTATCTTGGCGCCTTTGTTAATACCCCATTAGACAAAGGCGCTTTTTCTTTAAGTCAATATTTTGACTTCATATTCTTTAAGCTAACTATTAACCTAGAAGACTTAATGCCGCTTGTGGACGTTGATTTGCTTGGCTTAAGATTGTTTGGCTAGCTTGTTGTAAGATTTGCATCTTCGTTAAGTTAGCTGTCTCTTGAGCAAAGTCTGTATCTTTAATGCGAGACTGTGCAGCGCTTAGGTTTTCAGAGATATTCGATTGGTTACGAATTGTTGACTGAAAACGGTTTTGTACAGCACCCAATTCCGCACGCTTCTTATCTACGACCGCAATCATTGCATCCATACCTGCTAACACAGCTTGCGCATTACCTTGAGTAGATACACTAATACCTGTCTCAGTAAATACACCTGAATAAGTGTATGTTGAAGCAGCTGCCGTACCACCTGCATCACTCACACCTGCAACACTTGAAGCAAGCACGCTACCTGAAATTGCAGATGCAATACCTGCGATACCTGATAATGTGAAACCGCCGTTTGCAGACATTGTGTTAGCAGTTCCGCCTACATTTTGCATACTAAAACCGATAGTTTGCACCGCATCAGCACCCACTTGGAAGTTTGCTTCGTAGCTACCATCTAGTAGGTTTTGACCACCAAACGTTGTATCAGCAGCAACACGATTAACCTCAGAAGATAGTGAACGAATTTCTTCTTGAATAGCCAAACGGTCTTCATCTGTGTTTGAACCGTTTGATGCTTGTTGCGCCAAAGTACGAATTCGTTGGAACATTGATGTTACTTCGTCAAGCGCACCTTCAGCTGTTTGCGCTAGAGAGATACCATCATTCGCGTTACGATTTCCTTGGTTTAGACCATTAATCTGTGATGTTAAACGGTCAGAAATTTGTAGACCTGCTGCATCATCAGCTGCGCTGTTGATACGAAAACCTGATGATAAACGTTTAAACGAAGTATCAAGTGAGTTACCTGAATTCATTAATTGTCTTTGAGCGTTTAATGAACTAACATTTGTATTTACATAAAGTGCCATGATATTTCTCCCGAAGTAAACTTATCATTTACTCTCAAACTTACTCTAATTAAGCGGTAGCGGTTATTTGCTACGCTGCTTGGTTAATTAAGTTATCGGTCCGCTCAAAAAATCCTTTAGCTATTTTTATAAAAAATTTAAAAATATTTCTAATACTATGAATTTAAACAGTAAAAAACATCAACTTTTTACTGTTCAAAATTAAACCACAGCAAACAAGCAGTAAAAAATTGGGTGACATTAAGTCTAAAGAAATAAAAACGAATACTTAAATGACGTAGAAAGGGATATTTTAAAAGTGGTTTTTAAAAGCTAAGCTCAAAAAATGAGCTTAGCTTGGGGGAAATTATAAATAATCAAATAGCGAAAGGTTTGCTAAACGACCAAAAGTTGCTTGGGATGCTTGCAACGCCGTTTCTTGCTTAGTGAGTTCAGTAATAGCTTCTGCCATATCAAGTTCAACAAGCTCTGCTTTCGCTGCTTTATTGCTAATATCTAAATCACTATTTGATTGCTCTATTTTTTCTGCCGTATTTAACCTGCCACCCAGGCCAGCTTGAACCAACGACACCTTATTTTTAGCATTCTCTAATTGCACTATTGCATCAGCCAATACTTGGTCAAACTCATCCTGAGTTAAATCAGGATTGGTGAGCCCCGCAATTAAGCTATTTAAAGTATTGAGGGCGTTTTCTTTTTGTGGGGCTTCTAATTGAACGTCAATCTGCCCATTAGCAACTGGCTCAACAGAAATTTCCATACCTTGGTAGATTATTTTACCGTTTTCAAAACTACCACTGTCAATAGCGGTTCCGCCAAGCTCGACCACAAAAGTATTTGGGGTGCCAGTTGTGGTAATAAAGCTCAGGGTATTCGCATTGGCTGCTGCCGTCGGATCTGCGTTGTAATTGGCTTTGTGAAATTTATCAAACTCAGCTTGCTCAGTGACATATATTTTAGAACTGGTTATGCCGCCTGAAACTGTACCATCGTTCGACACCACATTTAAACGTGCATCGACTTTTTCAAAAGTATCATAGCCATTGTCACTTGATTTTATTTCAACACCTTCTGCGACCTTTATCTTATGTTGGCCTTGGTCGCCACCATATTGATAACTACCCGATGTACTATCATAAGAATAAGCAGGGGTATTATCTTGATAACCAGAAAAAATATACTTACCGTCTTCTGTTTTCGCATTCATTAAATCAAGCACGGTACTTTGCAGTGCTTTTACTTCTTCAGCAATGCCTTCGCGGTCAATATCACTATAAGCGCCATTACCTGCTTGGATTGATAAGGTATAGGCAGATTCAAGTGCACCTTTAATATTCTGCAGTACACTTTCTTCTGTGGTTAATCGACTCGTTAGCATTGTAATGTTTTTGCTGTACTGCTCGTTACCCTGAATGCGGTCACTGTAAAGCAATGCACGTGCTGTAGCAGAAGGATCATCTGCGGCTGTTAATACGCGCTTTTGCGTATTGACTTGCTCTTGTGCTTTACTGACATTTTGTTGACTGTTAAGAATAGAGTTAAGGTTATTCTTATACATCATGTTATTTGAAATACGCATAATTACCTCGCCGCACTTAATAAGGTATCAAAAATAGTACGCGCTGTTGCAAGTACTTGTGCTGATGCTGCATACGATTGTTGGAACCGCAGTAAATTGGCTGCTTCTTCATCGAGGTTTACACCTGACAGAGATTCGTACCACGCTTCTGACTGCTCTGCGAGCGCATTAAATGCTGCGCCGTTCGTTTGCGCTTGACTAGTAATAACACCAATATCGGTTACGATCCCCGAATAAGCCTGATTAAATGTTTGATGATTATCAGCCGTGCTACTCGCTTCAACGTTTTGACGCACTAACTCACCATTTTGTAGGTCGGCAAGTAATAAACCATTACGGTTATCATCGAAACCACCCTCATTGAACTCAACAGTAAACGTATCACCTATTGCAGGTGTACCTTCGATATTAAAATCAAACCCGTAAGTATCGTAAGGTGCTCCCGCTTGCGCAAGAATATTTTCTGCAGGTGGCGTAATCGTAAAAGTACTGGTGCCATTGCCGTCGGTAATTTGATATTCGTTAGCATTGGCGGTTTTTACCAGGGTAATATCACCGTTTGCTAAGCTCGGTGGTGGACCTACCGCAATTCCACTTGAATTGGCAATATCTGATACAGTTCCAGCTGAAATACTCGCGTCGCTGTTATTATTAATATCATTTGCGGTGCGAATGGGTGAAGCCAGCGCTAAATCTTCTGGACGCTCTGTTGCCAATTCTAAGCTTGTTGCTGCCTGTGAATTTAATTTAATTTGAAATTGATCGCCTGCGTTTGCGGTACCAGACACATTTAGCTGTAAACCGAAGGCTTCGCCACCGGTGATCGTTGATGAATCAATCACACCGCCAACCACATTTGCTGTTGATGCGGTGCCTACCGGTTCACCTTTATTATCGATTGCCTGAATTTCAACTGTCGATGCGCTGGTGTAAGTAACTATAAAATCACTGGCAGGCAACTCACTGCCCTTACCAGGTTCAAGTGTTGCCGTCATGGTCGATGAACCGGTATTAGCTTGATAACCAAAACCATTCACCGTTGGAATGGCAAAAATATCACCACCAATTTCACCATTTGCGTCCATACCAAGACGGTTTTGCTGATTAAAGGCATCAGCAAGGGCTAAGCCCATTTGGCCTAATTGATTCTGGGCTGGCACTAAAATGTCATCACGAAATGACAGTAAGCCGCCTATTTTGCCTTTAAGTTTACTTACATCAACCTCAAGCGGCACGGCTTTGCCACCATTAACATCTAAATGTAGCTCTTTGAAGCTAGGATCGGGATCGCCAGTAAATGAAAACAGGTTAAATGTACCGCTTTCCATCACTAATGCTTGACCAGATCCCAAATAGACTTGTTTCTCACCGTTATTACCGTTGAGAGTTTCTACATCAATGAGTTCTGATAAGTCACGAATTGCTTTGTCGCGCTCGTTGTACAGTCCGCTAGACGCTGACTCACGATCAGTGCCATGCACCGCGGCAATTTTAGAGTTCAATTCGCTAATACTTTGGATTAAGTTATTTGCTTCGTCCGAGAAAATTTCTAATTGCTCATTCACAACAGTCTGCTGGTCAACCACGATGCTTGAAAGCCTGTCCATTTGATCAATGAGGTTTTGTGCATCTGTCATAACCAGCGAACGCGCCACCGTCGATGAAGGCTGATTTAAGCTTTCTTGAACATTATTAAAAAACGAGTTAATGCTGGTTGATAAGCTATTCGACTCTTCAGAAAACAAGCTATCGACTCGGCTTGCTTCTGTTACAAACTGATCAAAAAATGCTTTATTTGACGTATCACGATTTAGCTGTTTTTGAGCAAACTCATTGAGTAAACGATACGTTTCACCCCGACCAACTTGGTTGTCGATCATGGTGCTGAACTCAGTGCGCTCACGAACATAACCCGCTGTATTTACATTGGCTATGTTTTTACTGGTCGTTTGTAAAAGCTCAGAATTCGCTCTTACACCTGAATTTGCTATGTCATATAAGCTGAATGACATGAGGACTTACTCCTTAACGTACCAATGAAGCAGCGACGCTTTGAAGCTCAACACGCTTCAATACCTGCTTAATTTTGTTGGCATAATTTGGATCAGTTGCATAACCTGCTTTTTGTAACGAATCTAAAAAGGCTGCAGGTTCTGCGGTGTTTTTTAGTGCGTCTTGATAACGTGGGTTTTCATTTAAGAAATCAACAAAATCATTCACACTGTCTTTAATTGACTGATAAGAACGGAAGCTTGCATGCTTTTTAACAGGCACACCTTGCTCAAACTCAAGCGTAACTTTACTTGCTTTGTCACCTTGCCAGCTCTTATCAGATTTAATGTTAAAAAGGTTATTACTACTGGTGCCATCCGCTTTACTAATAATATGCTTACCCCACCCTGTCTCAAGCGCAGCTTGAGCAACCATAACAGCAGGGTTTAAACCAATTTTTTCAGCCGCATTTTTTGCGTGCTCCCAAACAGAGCTAATGAAAGACTCAGCATCTTCAAAGCGGTTTTCTGATTGCTCATCAGTGGCAACTTCAGCCATTGAGTGTGTTTCTGGCTTAGCTTCTTGATTACCGCGAACACGCTTATCGCTATCAAACTCCGCGGTTGTTCTTAACACGGAACCAGGAGTAAATTTCTTACCGTCGGGCGATAGCTGCTGCACAATAAGATCAGCCAAACCCAGTGAGCCGTTAGAAGACAACTCAACAGAAAGCTGTTGATCATGCATTTCTTCAAAGAATTTTACGCCACTCGAGTTAAACGGACTGTCTTTGTCTTCAAAGGCTTCATTAGCCTTACGCATGCTTTTAAGCAGCATTTGCGTAAAGATAGATTCAAATTGTGCCGCCGCTTTTTTCAGCGCCTCTTTTGACGCATCGCTAGAGGCATCACTTTTTAGAGCACTTTGACGCAATGAGTCTAAGTTGCCTAAATCAAAAAAGTTTTGCTTGTCGAGATGATTCGTATCCATCAGCTTTTTGACACAATAATTAATAATGCATAATCAAATGCAATAATTACGCCAAAAGAGGATTTATCAGATTGAGGGGAGGTAGAAATGAAAAAACGCGCTGAGCTCAGCGCGTTTTTAATTGATTATATAATAACAAGTTGCCCGTTTATGGCTCCCGCCTCTTTCAACGCTTCAAGGATAGCCATTAAGTCACCTGGGGCGGCACCAACTTCGTTTATCGCTCTCACTAAATCATCAAGGCTAATACCTGGATTAAACACAAAAGCACGAGAGTCATCTTCATTAACATCGATAATACTTTGGTTTGTCACCACCGTCTCGCCTTCGCTCAGTGCATTCGGCTGCGATACGTTTTGCTGCTCAGCAATGGTCACGGTTAATCCACCGTGGGTAATTGCAGCTGGCTGTAATTTTACGTTTTTACCAATAACAATGGTGCCCGTACGTGAATTGACAATAATTTTTGCCGCAGTATCAGCCGGTGTGAACTCTAAGTTTTCAAGCGTTGATAAATACGATACGCGCTGCGATGCATCGCGCGGTGCAATGACACGTACAGACGCTGCATCAATTGCTTGAGCACTGTTTGGCCCAACTAAATCATTAATAGTTTGCTCTAGGCGCTTTGCCGTTGTGAAATCTGGACGATTCAAATTAAAGGTGATGTAGTCACCTTGCATAAACGGGCTTTTAACAGCGCGCTCAACCGTTGCCCCATTCGGAATTCGGCCAACGGTGGGAGTGTTTATAATCACTCGGCTGCCATCAGCACCTTCTGCGCCTAAGCCCCCCACGACCAAACTGCCCTGTGCAATGGCATACGTATTACCATCAACCCCTTTCAAAAAGGTTTGTAATAACGTACCACCGCGTAAGCTTCCTGCACTGCCAATTGAAGACACGGTAATATCAATGGTTTGACCTGGTTTTCTAAACGCGGGTAACTCGGCATGTACAGCAACGGCTGCAACATTTTTAATCTTTGGTTTTAAGTTCGCAGGAAGCGTGATACCGAAGCTATTTAACATCGCTTTAAAGCTCTGCTCTGTAAAACGACTTTGCTCGCCCGTGCCAGGTAAACCCACCACTAAACCATAACCGACTAATTGATTTGAGCGTACACCCTCAACCATAGACACATCTTTAACTCGCTCAGCCTGAACAGAAAACTGTACGCTAATTAAGCAAAGAGCAATAATGTATTTAAACCCATTCATGATTTGTATCCTCTAAAATGGGAAAATAGAACTGCTAAAGAAGCGAGTTAACCAACCCGCACTTTGCGCTTCTTGAAGTTGACCTTTACCTGAGTATTGAATGCGCGCATTCGCAACTCGGTTTGAAGTCACCGTATTATCTGCTGTCACATCTTGGGGACGCACTAAACCTTCAAGACGAATAAACTCTTCACCGGTATTTAAAGTAAGCCACTTTTCGCCACGGATCACTAAGTTACCGTTCGGCAAAACTCGCATAACATTAACTGAAATATCACCAAATAAGCTGTTCGATTGATTCGATTTAGAATCACCTTTAAATGATGAATCTGAACCAATACCAAATTGGATACTATCACCACCTATATTCACAGGATTGCCGCCTAAACCAATGACTGGGTCAAGGCTTGCGTCGGTTTCTTTATCGGTTTCGGTTTTCGCCGCTTTGGTTGCCTGAGTCGATTCTTGCAGTTTAACCGTGATGATATCGCCTGCCCGCAACGCTTTTTTATCTGAATACAGGTCATTTGATAAATAACTATCAAATAATGAACCAGTGGGTACCATTTGCTCTGCTGCAGGCTCTGGGTACATTGGCGCATAGTAAGGGTCATCCTGAACCACATGGTTATTTTGTGTTGCCATACAACCACCGAGCAATAACGCTGTTGATGTGACTAAGATAATGTTACGCATGCTGCCTCCTACCCATTATAACTGTTGGTTAATGTAACTAAGCATTTCATCAACAGCCGAAATCACTTTTGAATTCATTTCATAAATTCGCTGTGTTTCAATGAGGTTAACGAGCTCTTCTGTTACATTCACATTTGAAGTTTCAAGTGAACCTTGTACAACAGTTCCTAAACCATCAATACCGGGATTACCTTGCACAGGAGCCCCACTTACAGCCGTTTCGGTGTAAAGGTTTTGACCCATAGGCTCAAGGCCAGATGGATTGATGAAATCACTGATAGTTAGCTGACCAATAACAACATTGTCAGCTTGGCCTGAGATACGCACCGACACTTCACCATCTTGTGATACCGTAATTGATTGTGCATCGTCTGGCACATTCATCTCTGGTTGCACAGGAAAACCGGCTCCCGCGGTAACAATGCGGCCATCTTCATCGGTGGTAAATTGACCATTACGCGAATAAGCGATATTGCCATCTGGGAGTAAGACCTCAAAAAAGCCCGGTCCTGAAATCATCCAATCCAATGAATTTTCAGTGGTAAGCATGTTACCTTGTGAAAAGTTCTTTTGGTTAGCAACCACTTTCGCACCCGCGCCTAACATCAAACCTGATGGCATTTCAGTGTCTTGTGAGGAACGACCACCTGGCTGATTAATATTTTGATACAGTAAATCTTCAAATACGGCGCGGCTTTTTTTGTAACCGACCGTGCTGGCATTCGCGAGATTATTTGAGATCACCGAAATATCGGTTTGTTGGGCGTCAAGCCCGGTTTTACTGATCCACAATGCAGGATTCATAACTCTACCCTCTCAGTCATCTTAAACAATGCGTAACAGCTGATCTTGACGTTCATCAATTTCTTCCGCTGTTTTCATCAATTTAACTTGTAATTCAAATTGGCGTTGATTGCTGATCATATCGACCATTTCATGTACGGGGTTCACGTTCGACATTTCAAGGGTGCCCGAAAGCACTTTTACATTATTTGAAATGTCGCAAAACCCACATAAATCATTTACCAACATGTCTGGCTTTGGCCTAAATAAGCCATCATTGCCTTTTTCTAGTTGATTGTTATCGGCTTCGATTACCTTTAAACGATCAACCACTTCTAAAAAGTTTGCAGGTGCCCCTTGTGGACGCACCTGAATTGACCCATCAGAACTAAATTCAATCTTCTCGATTGGTAAAGGCAAAATAATGGGGCCACCTTCGCCAATAACTTGACGACCATGACTGGTCATCAATGCGCCATCGGGAGTAATATTCAGCGTGCCTGTTTTGGTATAGGCTTCATTGCCCGATGCATCTTGTACGCTTAACCAACCCCGATCACTCATGGCAATATCAAGTTCTCGGCCTGTTTCAACAAAACCACCCGACTCCATGTTAGAACCTGGGCGCTCTTGCATTGCGAATACACGCGATGGCAAGCCTTCGCCAAATGCTTGCATTGAGCGTGCTTGTGCAAAATCAGCTTTAAAGCCAGTGGTGTTTGCATTTGCTAAGTTGTTTGCCTTTAATTCAAGGCCACGCAAGCTTTGCTTTGCACCAGACATGGCAATGTAGACCATTTTGTCCATAACATTGACTCACTAAAAATACGATAACTATGAAATGCAATAAAAGTGCCAAAGTAAAATTGACGCGGAAATAAGAAAAGGAAAATAAAAAAAGGCTGCCAATAGAGGGGGCAGCCTTTCGTGTCGGATTAAGCTTAGAGCCGCTAAAATTAACGGATCTGTAAGATATTTTGTTGTAATGTTGAGTTAACTTCTAAGGCACGTGAGTTCGCCTGGAAATTACGCTGTGCGCTGATAAGGTCAACCAGCTCATTCGTTAAGTTAACGTTTGATTGCTCAAGTGCTGATGAGTTAATTGAACCCAATGTGCCTGAGTTGGGCTCACCCGCAATAGGCTCGCCCGAGGTTAGGCTTTTCTTCCAAGAAGTGTCACCTGCTTGTTGTAAGCCTTGAGAGTTTGAAAAGCGCACCATAGCCACTTGGCCTAAGAATGAAGTATCGCCATTGCTGTATGAAGCAACTACTTTTCCATCTGCACCAATATCAATGCCCGCTAAACGACCGACTGTCGCACCATCTTGCTCAAGTGCTTTTACTTCAAAGTTACTAGCGTATTGCGTAGGCACTTTATTAGCGGTGCCTGCTTCATCACGCCAATTAACCGTGATTTCATTCGGGAACTGTGCGCCATTACCAAGTAGTGTCGATAAACCTGTCGAAGCATCTGAAGGCAAAATAATGTCATCAAATGTGGTTTCTGGAGCGGTTACGTTCGGTAAACCCGCCGCCGTGAACTCAAGTGTATCAATTGGCGTGTGTGCACCTGTGCCCGTTGCAGCACCTGAAGCATCAAACGCTTGACCATCCATTGTGGCGTACACTTCCCACGTATTTGGCGTTGCTGTAGGGTCTTGCTTTACAAAAAATAACTGTACAACATGCGGCTCACCTAATGAGTCATAAACAGTTGTTGAAGTAGACGAGTTATAGCTCGTGCTATCAGTTGGATCAAAGGTTGT
Organism: Pseudoalteromonas sp. JSTW; assembly: GCF_013423925.1. Classification (NCBI taxonomy): domain Bacteria; kingdom Pseudomonadati; phylum Pseudomonadota; class Gammaproteobacteria; order Alteromonadales; family Pseudoalteromonadaceae; genus Pseudoalteromonas; species Pseudoalteromonas sp. JSTW. The sequence continues at coordinate 962,625 of NZ_CP058972.1, read as the reverse complement.
CGTTGTTGGCGTATCGACACGTGCGTCTAAATTCATTGAGCTGTAGATATTACTCGTATGACGAGGCGAACCTGAAGCATCAGGAATTTGAATCGGTGAAGTAGTACTTAAACTTACCGACGTCGTATTACCCGTTGATGGGTCAACAGGGAAACCTTGCAAGTAGTTACCATTGGCATCAACAACAAAGTTATCTGCATTTAATTTAAATGCACCCGCACGCGTATATGTAAAGTCTTGTGATGCGATGTCATCACTCATCGCAAAATAACCTTCCCCTGTGATTGCTAAATCAAGTGAGTTATTTGTGAATGATAACGACCCTTGGTGAAACTGTTGTGCAACCGTTGCTGTTTTAACACCGTCGCCGTTTTTTGTTTTACCAGAACTAAATACTGACGATGCGTACACATCAGCAAACTCAGCACGCGACTCTTTAAAGCCCGTTGTGTTTACGTTGGCAATATTATTTGCCGTTACGTCTAAATCTTTTTGTGCGGCTGCTAAACCTGTTAATGCAATATTGAAGCTCATAACTCACCTCTAACCTATCTCTTAGCCTAAGCTAACCCAAACCTTTTTAATTATGCGATTTCAGCTATATCAGTTAGCCTAACCGCACCCTCTTTTGTATTTACGATAATGCCGCTGCTGCCATTAATATTGACACTTTCAATGTTCTTAAAGGTTGCCAGAGGCATGCTGCTGTAGTCTCCATTTACGAAGCCTTCAGCGCTAATATTGTATTCGCCTTCAGGAAGAACATTGCCCTCACCATCTTTACCATCCCACTCGAAACGGTGAGCACCGGCAGATTTCGATCCTAAATCAATAGTGCGAACTAATTGTCCCGTCGAATCAGTGATTCTTAACGTAAGAGATTCAACAGTTGTTTCTGCCACAACGGAACCTTTAGCTAAATTTTCGCCATCAAAGTCAATAGTCTCTGACTCAAGCAATGCTTGCTTACCCACTAACGTTGACGCTTGTAATGCCGAATTTGATGTCATGGATGCAGTGAGTGACTCAAATTTTGTGTTTAAATTTGAAATACCTTCTGCCATGGTAAAGTTCGTCATTTGCGCAATCATTTGATCGTTATCAGCAGGATTGCTCGGATCTTGAAACGACAACTGCTGCGTTAACAACGAAAAGAAATCTTCTTGAGACAGTGTATTACTGTCTTCTTTTGCTGTTGGCGTGTTTGTCTCATTCCAACGCAAGCTATCCATATAGGATGATGATGCAGAGCTGATGTCGTTACTCATAACTTATCCTCGATTACCGTTGTCCTAACAACAGTGTTTTACTTAACATTTGCTTAGCTGCATCAGCAACTTGCACATTTGTTTGGTAAGAGCGAGAGGCAGAAATCATATTAGCCATTTCTTCTACAACGTTGACATTTGGTTTATAGATATACCCATTTTCATCCGCGCTGGGGTGATTCGGGTTGTATTCTATTTGTAGCGGCTTATCGCTCTCTACAATGCCTAATACTTTAACGCCAACAGAAGAGCCCTGCGGATTACTTTGCGATGCTGACGCTTTTGTAAGTTCAGCAGCAAACACAGGATGGCGCGCTCGGTATGTCTGGTCTTGGCTTGAGCTAATTGTATTTGCATTCGAAATATTACTTGCTGTGGTATTTAAGCGAACATTTTGTGCGCTCATACCCGTGCCCGAAATATCAAAAACATTATATAAACTCATGATTAAGCTCCTTGACTACCGAGGGCTTTTTTAAGGCCTTTAATTTTACTACTCATAAATTGCAGGCTTGCCTGATACTCTAATGAGTTTTGTACATACAAGTTTCGTTCCACTTGTATATCAACAGAGTTACCATCACCTGTATCTGCTTGATTTGGCGTACGAAACATTTCTGAATTACCAACAAATCGACTGCCACCGGCAAGGTGTTTCTCATCCGTTCTTACCATGCTATTGCCGCCGTGCTGGTTGCTTTTTGCCGCTTTTAATGCGGATGCAAAATCGACATCTTTCGCTTTATAGCCCGGCGTATCAGCATTAGCGATATTTGTCGCTAATAACTCAGCGCGTTGTGAACGGATCAACATGGCATGAGGATGCACACCGAATGCTTTATCAAAACTGATAGCCATAACCATCTCCAAAAATTTGACTCTCCTTAGCTAATGCAAAAGGTAAGCCAAAAATTAAGCATGATTATTTTATAATTAAGGTGTTGATATATAATGAAATTAGCAACCTAAGAACTAGGTTGCTAAGGAAAGATTACTTTTTCTGGTAGATGATACCCGGATTACATCGCACCATATCAAAACTGTCACTAAGGCCAGCCATTGACTCTGAAGCGCCTAAAAACAGGTACCCTTTTGGATTAAGTGCTTGCGCAAATTGCGCGATAATTTTTGCTTTTACTTCGGGTGCAAAGTAGATCAATACATTACGGCAAAAAATAATATCAAATTTACCCATCAAGGCATACGAATCCAATAAGTTTAAATGCCTAAAACTGACCATTTTCTTTATTGGATCAACTACTTGAGCCATACCGTTACCACTGTCTTTAAAAAACTTTTGACGTCTTTCAACAGACAGGCCACGTGCCAAAGCCAGTGAGTCATATTCTGCGTTTTTGCACATATCAAGCATAGTATTAGAAATATCTGTGCCGATAATTTGTGCGCCCATTTTTAAAACGCCAGGTTGCTTAGATTGAAACTCAGCAACCGACATGGCAATAGAATACGGTTCTTGACCTGATGAACTTGCCGCTGACCAAATTTTAATTGGACGACGCAATTCTTTGAATTCAGGGAAAAGTTTAGTTTTAAGCAATTCAAATGGGTATTGATCACGAAACCACAAAGTTTCGTTTGTTGTCATTGCATCAACCACTGCGGCACGAAGCTGCCTCTCGTGAGGACTCAAGGTTTTACTTACCAACTGTGACAATGACTCAACATTAAAACGCGCCATCAATGGCGCCAAGCGACTTTTCACTAAATAAAGTTTGTTATCGCCTAGTACAATGCCACATTGTTGCTCTAAAAAAGAGCGGAACTGATCGTATTCGCTTTGTTGTAAGTGCTTATTTTCCAAAGTAATACCACCTATAAATAATTAATCACAATGAACCCACTTTTTAACGGCAGTCGCTAATTCGTCTGGGTTAAATTTTGCAATAAAATCATCGGCACCCACTTTTTCTATCATCGCTTGATTAAAAACACCACTGAGTGATGTATGCAAGATTACATGCAAAGGTGATAATTTTGGATCGGCCTTAATTTCTGCGGTTAAGGTGTAGCCATCCATTTCTGGCATTTCAACGTCTGAAATTAACAAGCCAACTCGCTCAGTAATATTATTTACACAATCAAGTTCTGCTATTTCACGTAAGCGTATTAAAGCTTCTTTACCATTTTTAGCGAGTTCAGTTTGTACACCGAGAGGTTCTAACGCACGTTTTACCTGATTACGCGCAACGGCCGAGTCATCAGCAATAAAAACGATTCGCTCCCCTAAATCTTTTTGGATTTCTCCCTCACCAATCACATCCGCACTTACTTCAGTGTTAACAGGGCAAATTTCGTTAAGGATCTTCTCGACGTCTAAGATTTCTACCAGTTCGTTTTCTATTTCAGTGACCGCGGTTAAATAAGAGTAACGCCCTGCACCTGAAGGTGGCGGCATAATTTTTTCCCAGTTCATATTAACGATGCGCTCTACGCCACCGACTAAGAACCCTTGCACTGAACGATTGTATTCCGCAATGATAATAAAACTATCTTTGATATTTTCAATGGCAGGACCGCCAACAGCCATTGATAAATCGATAACAGAAATGGTTTGACCACGAATGTGTGCAACACCACGAATATAAGCATTCGATTTTGGCATGTTTGTAAGCGGTGGACATTGTAGAACCTCTCTTACTTTAAACACGTTAATACCAAAGCGTTGTCGCCCTCTGAGTTTGAATAATAGTAATTCAAGGCGGTTTTGCCCAACCAACTGTGTACGCTGGTTTACTGAGTCTAAAATGCCTGCCATTTCAATCTCCTAAAGATAAACAACCAGAGCCGGAACAATAATTGCTTACTTTGTGTTAAAGCTACATAAGGTTACGAAGCGTCTGTTTTTTGACGCAAAATATTTATACCTTGTTTTCAACAATAAGCATAGTCGAAACAATATGAGTTTGTTAAAAAAAAGCCGAAGATACAGTGTTTTTTATTTTCTTTCTAGCTTGTTATTTGCCACGCATCTACAAGCTGAAGTGTATAATAACGAGCAACTTCAACAAATCGCTATTGATTTTGTCAGCGAGCAGATCCCCGATCTCGATACGGCACCGCAAGTAAGTGCATTACCACTTGATAGCCGTATTCCAGAAAGATTGTGTGAATCGCCATTAAATAAAACATTACCGACAGAACCTCCTTTTAATCGGCAGGTTACCGTACAACTTAAATGCGATGACATAAATAGTTGGACTCAATATGTGCATGTTCGCATTATTGAGCTGGAACCCGTTGTTGTCGTAACAACCAATTTAGCACGCGGTGAAGTAATTAGAGCAGAGCATTTGCGCTTAGAGATGAAACCTAAGCAGTTTGTAAGAACGCAATATGTTCAAGAAAAATCAATGCTTGTCGGCAGTCGTAGCAAGCGCAATATTCGCAGTGGTGTGCCTATTGTAATGAGCCATGTTTGCATGGTGTGTAAAGGCGACAATGTGACTATTTATGCTTCACTGCGTGGCTTGAGGATCAAAACAACAGGTATTGCGCTTGAAGATGGCACATTAGACGAATTAGTACGTGTAAAAAACAAAAAATCAGGTAAAGTATTAAATGCACGTGTGGATGGTGTTGAGTCTGTGCAAGTGAATATTTAATTTTTTATATTTATGCTAAAGTATCCGCTGTGCCCGCCGATATATAGGCATATGTTGGGTAATGTATAGGTCAAAAATTATGGTAAGCAATGTCAATAATGGTCAACAACAAACTTCTGTGTTGACGAATACCAAGCAAAAAAATCTTGATTTACAAAAAGATAACGCTAACGCGGCAGCGGCAAAATCGACAGCGCCAAAAGCAAGTGCAGATTCGGTAAGCTTAACGCCTCAGGCTAAACAACTTAAATCTTTACAAGATAAAGCTGAACAGTCGTCTGGCTTTGATAGCAATAAAGTGGCTGAGTTAAAAAAAGCAATCAGCGAAGGTAAATACCAAATTGATGCTGAAAAGTTAGCTAAAAATATCGCCGCATTTGAGTTTGATGTGTATGGCTGATCATAATCATTTAATCGCCAGCAAATTAACACAACAAGTCACTTGTTTAGAGTCTATTGCTGTGCTTTTGGATGATGAATTAACAGCCATTGCTGCAAAACGTGGTGAGGGGCTAAAAAGTATTGCCCAACAAAAAGTCTCTCTACTACAGCAAATTCAGTCAATAGATAAAGAAGTGCAAACGCTGGTTAGCAAAAATGACTCGCCAGATGATGAAGTAAACGAACTCATTTCTAAAGTAAACTCTCTTCTTGCAGCCTGTAAAAAGAAAAATGATGTGAATGCACATGCAGCTCATCAAGCCCAGCTTAGTGTTAAGCAGCTCAAAGATATCTTGATTGGCGCACCTTCATCGATGACCTACGATCAAGGTGGCAGTGTGATTCAAGGCGATAAAAAAATAGTGCATAACCTTAAAGCATAATGCCCGTTACTCGTTTCTAGTTACTCGTTTCTCGTTACCCGTTGCTCGTTACCCGTTGCTCGTTACCCGTTGCTCGTTACCCGTTACCCGTTGCTCGTTACCCGTTACCCGTTGCTCGTTACTCGTTTCTCGTTTCTCGTTTCTCGTTTCTCGTTTCTCGTTTCTCGTTTCTCGTTTTACAAACTACCCAATTCAAAAAGAAAGCGCGATAATTATCGCGCTTTTCTTATTTAAGCTTAACTATTTATCTAAATATCAATTGAGTTATTGCCTCCCTCAATGAGTTTTTTGATTAGCTCATCTGACTCACTTTGGATATTACTGGCAGGCTCTGACGTGACTTCTGAATTGCCTGTAAATGCTAAGCTCTGACTTTCACTGTTGCTATCAAGGGCAAGTAAATTACTTTGCTCACTATCACTTAAGACATCTTCGATAGTCACGTCAAGCGCAGCAATGCCACCACTTGAGGTTGGCTCTGGGCTTGCATCTAATAGAACAAGGCTGAGATCAATACTTTCTGCAGTTTGCTCGTCAGCCTCAATGCTGTCAGCTCCTAAGGCCATTTCTTCAGGCCCCGCACCACCAGTGCTTGCGGGCTCTCCATTAATTTCAATATCATTGCCGTTAATATCAACAACGCGCACATTACCAATTGAATCTGTAATGCTAAAGCGTGCATCTGCTAGGCCTAAACCCAATATATCAAGCAGGTTAATATCAACGATACCTATTGACCACTGTCCATTTTGTACAACCGAGCCGCCTTCACTTAATAAGGTGATCCCTAAAGCAAGGGCGTTATCTAATTGCACGATAGCCCCATCTTCTGCATCCGTTGTGCCGTCAAAGCCAGTAATGACAAGCCCTAAGTTTAGTAAAGAGTTAACATCTATATTTTCAAGTGTCGGCGGAATCGTATCAATTTCTAATCCTGAAATTGCACCTGTTGTTACGCCACTACTAACAATCGTTGCGGTTACCGTGTAAGTGCCATCCACTAACGCACTGTCTGGTGTTACACTCCAAGTGCCATCACTTAATGAGGTAACCGTTTTCGTTTGTTGCGTAGTGCCATTATCAAACACCACTTCTATTTCACTGTTTGGTGCAATTGATTTACCCGTAATGAGCGGGGTGTCATCGTTGGTTAGCTGTAACCCATCATCAATGGTTATAGTCAATCCAGCATCAATAATACCTGAGGCTGTTTGCTCTGTAGTGCGGTCTTCAGCATCTGTGACACTTGCCGTTACGGTGTAAGTGCCATCAACAAGTTCAGATAATACTTCCACTGACCAAGTGCCATTACTGTTCACTAAGGTCGTTAGCGTTTGTGAAGCACCATCGGCACCTTGCACAATCAGTGTCACAGTTTGCCCTGTTCCCACAGTACTTGTGCCGCTTATCACTGGCGTTGTGTCTGCTGAGATAGCGGGTACATCTAATGTCAATTCAGGGGCAGAATTGTCAAAAGTGTCTGTACTAATAGTCGTGGTATTACCGGCGGCATCTGTCGCTGTTGCCTCTACATAAGCTAAGTTCAATAATGACACCGACAAGTTCAATACTTGCCAATCACCATTGGCATCAACGGTTGCTGTATATGGCACACCAGCCACTCCACCGACGAGGTAGTTTGTTATCGTAATAACACTGCCTTCAGGTAAGTCAGATGTACCAGATAAAGAGACCAACAGACCTAATAGGAACGATGGCACAATGGTGAGCTCTGGGGCTACGGTATCAACTTCGCCACCTGTTTTACTGTCTGTTCCGGTATTACCCGCAGTATCCGTGATACTTGCAGTAACAGAATAAACTCCATCGGCCAACACTTGATCTGCTGCTGCTTGCCAGTCACCGTTCGCATCGGTGGTCGTTGTAACACTGTGCTGTGCTCCACCGGCTGCGATAAAGGTGACTGTAATAGTGCTATTGGCCGCATCAGACGTACCACTAATAAGAGGGGTTGAGTCGTTCGTTAAAGTTAAACTACTTTGATCAATGCTAACGACAGGTGCTGTGGTATCAACCGCAGATGTCGTTGAAGCGCTGCCATTGTTTCCTGCGGTATCTGTCACGACTGCGGTTACTGTATACGCTCCCTCAGCGAGTGCTTGAGTCGCTTCAACTTGCCAATTTAAACTTGCATCTAGTGTCGTTTCGACACTGTGACTTACGCCGGCAGAGTCTACAAACGTAACGACTACTCGATTGCCTGCCACTGCGCCAGTTGCACTGCCCATTATCACTGGCGTTAAATCGGTTGAAACAGCCACAGTGTCAATGACCACATTCGCAGGTGTAATATCAATCACACCCGATGCAGAGGCTGAGCTGGTGTTACCAGCAGTGTCAGAAACGCTTGCTGAAATCGTGTAGGCACCTTCAGCTAATGCTGTACCTAATGCAACAGACCAAGCACCTGATGTGCCAACAACCGCAGATGCTGTCACAATATCGCCCGCACTGTCGGTGACACTTATCGTCACCACGCTACCCTGTGGTGCATCACTTGTACCACTGATTGTTGGTGTGGTGTCATTCGTGATTGCTGGAGAGTCAACTGTTAACGCTGGCGGAGTGAGATCGATGCCACCTTGACGACTTGCCGTACCAGTGAGTCCATCTTCAGATACACTTGCTGTAACAGTATAGTTTCCTTCGCTGAGTGGCGTTGTTAAGTCTACAGTCCATGTACCGCTGCTAATAGTGGCGATAGCTGTTTGGCTATTACCAAGTGCATCGACAACAGTAATGGTCACTTGAATACCGTCAGCTGCATCACTTGTTCCCGAAATGGTCGGTGTGGTGTCGTTAGTGACTGCAAGAGCATCAATCGAAATTGTAGGTGCATTGGTATCTAGCGTTGCCGTGTCTGTTACCGTTGCCGTGTTGTTTGCAGCATCGGTAATTGTCGCTGTAATAGTCAGTAAGCCATCAGCCAATGCTGTTGGAACATCTGCTGACCATGACCCATCAGCCTGAACAGTTGCAGTAAAGCTGTATGTATTCCCATCATTTACCACACTAATATTTACGGTGCTGCCTGCAGGCTCATTGGTGCTACCACTAATTGTTGGTGTTGAATCATTAATAGTCCCTAAACCATCAAGAACCAACTCAGGTGTAAGAGTATCAATTGACCCCGTTTCGGTGTCAGTACCAACATTACCTGCAACATCTGTGATAGTCGCTGTGACACTATAATTGCCATCTGGCATAGTACTCGGTGTTACTTGCCATGACCCATCACTTTGGACGGTTGCCGATAATGTTTGTATATCGTTGTTGCTATCTGTCACCGTAACAGAAACCTGAGTACCTGTGGCTTCTGTCGATGTGCCCGAAATAACAGGCGTACTTGAGTTACCAAGTCCCAGTGTATCTATCGCCACAACGGGGGCGACGGTATCAACCGTTATAGATGCCGTTGCAGTTTGCGTATTATTAGCATCATCCGTTATGGTCGCCGTAATAGTGTAACTGCCATCGGTAATATCAACCGGTACTATAAACTGCCAAGTACCATCTGATGCTACTGTGGTGGTAATGGTTTGTCCTGCAACCTCAACGATAACTAAGCCGCCTATTTCGTTACTACTACCTGAAATAGTTGGACGCGCGTCAGAGGTGCCATCAACCGCGTTAACAACTAAGGTTGGCGCAATGCTGTCTAACACACCCGATGTTTGCTCTGTAGTTAAATTACCGACCTGATCCCTTACCGATGCCGTTACTGTAAAGGTCCCTTCAGCTAGCGCTGTGGGCACATCGACAGACCAAGTTTGGTTACTTTGCACAGTTGCAGTAAAGGTTTGTGAATCACCATTGGCATCTTGAACGGTGATGTTGATCACCGTGCCTTCTCCCATATCCGTTGTGCCCGAAATGGTTGGGGTTGTATCATTTGTTAATGCATCAACAGTAACCGTCAGCTCAGGCGCCACATTATCAAATTCTAATGTGCTCACAGTAGCAGTGTTACCCGCCGCATCTGTGCCACTTGCCGTAACATAAGCCAGGCTAATAAGTGGGACAGTAATGTTGGCAAGCGTCCAATTACCATTTGCATCAGTCGTGGCGGTATAATTCGCACCTATTAAGCCCCCTACTAAATGTTCAGTAATTGTGATCACACTGCCTTCTGGCAAATCTGATGTGCCCGATAAGCCAACTAAATTTCCTAATAAGAATGAAGGAATAATACGGATATCTGGTGCAATTGTATCAACTACACCACTGTCTGTGGCGCTGCTGTTATTACCGGCTGAATCGCTGATACTCGCTGTCACACTGTAGTTACCATCGGCCAATGCTTGCGCTGCATCGACACTCCAATTACCTGACGCATCGGTGGTCACTGTCACTGTGTGGCTGGTGCCATTGGCATCGGTAAAGGTCACATCTAAATTAGTATTGGCTAAGTCTGATGAACCTGTCACCGTTGGCGTGTTGTCATTGGTCAGCGCTGGCGCATCAATGGTGATGGTTGGCGCGGTCACATCAATTGTGCCGGTTTCAGTGTCGGTGCCCGTATTACCGGCGGCATCACTCAGTGTCGCAACAACGGTGTAGTTTCCTTCCGCCAGTGCTGAGCTCAGCTCAACTGACCAACTGCCATCAGCCTGCACAATGGCTGTGGCGCTTTGTGTCGCCCCGTCACTGTCAGTCACGGTTAACAAGACTTGAGAGCCTGCTGCCGCACCACTGCTTTGGCCACTAATAACAGGGGTTACATCGTTGCTGTCGGCAATCGCATCAATACTAACAACAGGCGCGGTGATATCCACTTCACCGGTGGCACTTGCTGATGCTGGGTTACCAGCTTGATCGCTGACTGTCGCGGTAACGGTGTATTCGCCTTCCGCTATAATCGTGCTGGCTGCCACTGACCAACTACCATCACTTTGCATGGTGGTGGTCACGGTGTGACTGTTGTTGTTTGCATCGGTGATCACCACGGTGACTGTGCTGCCTTGTGGCGCACTGGCTGTGCCGCTAATCGTCGGGGTGGTGTCGTTTGTAATACCCAGTTCGTTAATGTCAATCGCTGGCATGGTGGTATCAATAATACCGGTGCGTGTGGCGGTGCCAGTGTTACCATTTTCGAGCACTGAGGCGGTCACGGTAAACTCACCTTCTGGTAATGCGGTCATCGCTGTGACACTCCACGTACCCCCACTGACGGTGGTGGTAATTGTTTCGACAGGGTTTATCCCATCATCAATCACAACCGTCACCACACTGCCATTCTCTGCATCACTGGTGCCGTTGATGGTCGGTGTGGTGTCATTTGTTTCACCAATCACATTAATCGTGATACTCGGAGCAGTGGTGTCAAGCAGTGCACTGTCGCTTGCGGTGGTGGCGTTGCCTGCCGCATCGGTAATGCTGGCATCAATCGTGAAGGTGCCATTATCCAGTGGGCTAGGGACATCGGCGCTCCAAGTGCCATCCGCTAATACTGTCGCGGTGAAGGTGTAGGTGTTGGTGCCATCAGAGACACTTAAGTTCACCACACTGCCCGCAGGCTCGTTAGACGTACCGCTAATGGTTGGGGTGGTATCATTCACTGTTCCCAAGCTATCAATTGCTAAGCTAGGCGGTAAGGTATCAATGCTGCCGGTGCCTGTGTCTGTGCCAACATTGCCCGCAGCATCGGTGATGGTTGCCGTCACAGTGTATGCACCATCTGGCAAGCTGCTTGATGTGGCTTGCCATGACCCATCAGCTAAGACTGTCGCGGTCAAGCTGTGTGAATCACCATTGCTATCAACAATGCTGAGGTTCACGACCGTGCCAGCAGGCTCGGTTGAGGTACCGCTTAAGGTGGGTGTACTGTCATTACCTAGGCCATTATCATTCACAGTAACAACAGGGTTGGTGGTATCGATATTGCCTGTGGCGGTAACGTTGCTGGTGTTGCCTGCATCATCACTGATGGTCACGGCAACCGTGTAGCTGCCTTCGGCTAGGGCTGTCGGTACTTCAACGCTCCAATCACCACTGCTATTTACGGTGGCGGTGAGTGTTTGCTCTGCCCCATTGCTGTCGGTGACTGTCACAGTGACGGTGCCGCCCACTTCATTACTACGACCACTGAGTACCGGCGTGACATCACTGCCCTCACCCACACCGGTTAAGGTTAGTGTTGGCGCAAGGGTGTCGATAACACCGGTCACGGTTTCTTCGCTTAAGTTACCAACCCCATCGCGGACACTGGCTTCAACGCTAAACTGACCATCGGCTAAGGCGGTGGTTGGGCTCACACTCCAATTACCATTAGCATCAACAATGGCGGTCAGTGTTTCTGTTGCACCGTTGGCATCGGTGACAACCACGCTGACTTGTGCCCCTTCACCGGCATCGGTGGTCCCGCTAATAAGTGGGGTGTTGTCGTTTGTCAGTGCATCCACGCTCACGGTTAAGGTCGGCGGTGTACCATCAAAATCGGTTGAGGTAATCGTGCGTACATTGCCGGCTTCATCAGACGCACTTGCGGTGATAGACGCTAAACTGGCCAGTGGTACAGTTAACCCAGTCAATGACCAATTACCATTGGCATCGGTTGTCGCAGTGTATGTCACTACGCCACCGCCAACCAAGTTTTGGGTAATAGTGACCGTACTACCAGCCGGTAAATCAGAGGTACCGCTTAAAGTAACCAATTGACCTAGTAAGAAGGTTGGCACAAAGGCAAGCTCTGGTGGAATTGTATCAACCACGCCGCTGTCTGTGACGCTGCTGTTATTACCCGCTGAATCGCTGATACTCGCTGTCACACTGTAGTTACCATCGGCCAATGCTTGCGTCGCATCGACACTCCAATTACCTGAGGCATCGGTGGTCACTGTCACTGTGTGGCTGGTGCCATTGGCATCGGTAAAGGTCACATCTAAATTAGTATTGGCTAAATCGGATGAGCCAGTGACTGTGGGCGTGTTGTCATTAGTCAGCGCTGGCGCATCAATGGTGATGGTTGGCGCGGTCACATCAATTGTGCCAGTTTCGGTGTCGGTGCCTGTATTACCTGCGGCATCCACAATGGTTGCAACAACGGTGTAATCACCTTCGGCGAGTGCCGTTGCTGCTTCAACTGACCAACTACCATCGGCTTGTACAGTTGTTGTTACTGTTTGAACATTACCCGCACTGTCGGTGATGGTTAACGTAACAAGCGTCCCCGCAGGCACGCCTGTACTTTGGCCACTAATTGCAGGTGTTACATCGTTGCTGTCGGCAATCGCATCAATACTGACAACAGGTGCGGTGATATCTACATTACCTGTCGCATTGTCTGTGCCTGTGTTACCAGCAGCGTCTGTAACAGAAGCTGTGACTGTAAATGTACCTTCGGCTAATATAGTCGAAGCGGCAACAGACCAACTACCATTGGCTAATACTGTCGCGACAACTGTTTGTGTATTTCCAAGAGAGTCAGTAATAGTCAAGGTGACTAAACTGCCTGCACTTGCGTCTGTCGTACCGCTAATCGTTGGAGTGGTATCATTGGTGTCGTTAATATCATTTATGGTGATACTAGGCGCAGTAAGATCGACTGTTCCTGTGCGTGTTGCCGTGCCATCAATAGTATTAACCGTCACCGTTGCGGTAACTGTAAAACTTCCTTCTGGTAACGCATTGTTTGCTGTCACAAACCAAACCCCGCCAGTGACCGTTGTGGTTAATGTTTCTACCGGATTGACACCATCATCAATCACAACTGTCACCGTGCTGCCATCAGCGGCATCAGTTGTGCCCGTAATCGTAGGAGTTGGATCGTTAGTTTCACCAATAACATCTATCGCAATGCTTGGCGCAGAGGTATCGAGTGTAAAGCTTTCAGAGGCTGTTGCGGTATTACCCGCAGCATCTTCAACCGTTGCCACAACCGTGTAATCATCGTTTGTTAGTGACGATGAAGTAACAGACCAGTCGCCATTTCCATCAACCACCGCTGATAAGTTCAGCGTATTTCCGCTTGAATCAGTTACAACTAAAGAAATAACTGTGCCAGCCGGTTCTGACGAAGTCCCACTGATTGTTGGCGTATCTGTATTGACCGTCCCTAGATTATTAATGGTTAATAATGGTGGCGTTGTATCAATACGACCCGTGCCTGAGTCTGTGCCAACATTGCCTGCTGCATCGGTGATCGTTGCAGTAATAGTATAATCGCCGTCAGGTAATACAGAGGCATCTGTTTGCCACGACCCATTGGCAGCTACAGTCGCGGTAAAGTTATGTGTATCCCCATTACTGTCAATAACAATAATACTGACCAGTGTTCCCGCAGGCTCGGTTGAGGTACCACTTAAGGTTGGTGTATCGTCATTACCTAGGCCATTATCATTCACAGTAACAACCGGGTTGGTGGTATCAATATTACCTGTTGCAGTCACGCTGCTGGTGTTACCTGCATCATCACTTACTGTCACCGTGACGGTATAATCCCCCTCAGCAAGACCATTAGGAACTTCTCTACTCCAGGTTCCGTTGCTGCCAACAATGGCAGTAAAAGTTTGTACTGTGCCGTTGCTATCCGTGACAGAAATAGTAACCGTCGCACCAATTTCATTACTGGTACCACTTAACACCGGAGTGACATCACTGCCCTCACCCACACCAGTTAAGGTCAGTGTTGGCGCAAGGGTGTCGATAACACCGGTCACGGTTTCTTCGCTTAAGTTACCAACCCCATCGCGGACACTGGCTTCAACGCTAAACTGACCATCGGCTAAGGCGGTGGTTGGGCTCACACTCCAATTACCATTAGCATCAACAATGGCGGTCAGTGTTTCTGTTGCACCATTGGCATCGGTCACAACCACGCTGACTTGTGCCCCTTCACCGGCATCGGTGGTCCCGCTAATAAGTGGGGTGTTGTCGTTTGTCAGTGCATCCACGCTCACGGTTAAAGTCGGCGGTGTACCATCAAAATCGGTTGAGGTAATCGTGCGTACATTGCCGGCTTCATCAGACGCACTTGCGGTGATAGACGCTAAACTGAGCAGTGGTACAGTTAAGCCGGTCAATGACCAATCACCATTGGCATCAGTTGTCGCAGTGTATGTCACTACGCCACCGCCAACCAAGTTTTGGGTAATAGTGACCGTGCTACCAGCCGGTAAATCAGAGGTACCACTTAAAGTAACCAATTGACCCAGTAAGAAGGTTGGCACAAAGGCAAGCTCTGGTGGAATTGTATCAACTACACCACTGTCTGTGGCGCTGCTGTTATTACCCGCTGAATCGCTAATACTCGCTGTCACACTGTAGTTGCCATCGGCCAATGCTTGCGCTGCATCGACACTCCAATTACCTGACGCATCGGTGGTCACTGTCACTGTGTGGCTGGTGCCATTGGCATCAGTAAAGGTCACATCAAGATTCGTATTGGCTAAATCGGATGAGCCAGTGACTGTGGGCGTGTTGTCATTAGTCAGCGCTGGCGCATCAATGGTGATGGTTGGCGCGGTCACATCAATTGTGCCGGTTTCGGTGTCGGAGCCTGTATTACCTGCGGCATCCACAATGGTTGCAACAACGGTGTAATCACCTTCGGCGAGTGCCGTTGCTGCTTCAGCTGACCAACTACCATCGGCTTGTACAGTTGTTGTTACTGTTTGAACATTACCCGCACTGTCGGTGATGGTTAACGTAACAAGCGTCCCCGCAGGCACGCCTGTACTTTGGCCACTAATTGCTGGTGTTACATCGTTGCTGTCGGCAATCGCATCAATACTGACAACTGGCGCGGTGATATCTACTTCGCCTGAGGCCGTGTCGTTTCCTGTGTTACCAGCAGCATCTGACACCTCAGCGTCAATGGTATAACTGCCTTGCGCTAATGCTTGAGATACAGCAACTGACCAACTACCGTCGGCTCCCGTTGTTGCCACCAGCGTTTGCACATTGCCCGCACTGTCTGTAATTGTCAGCCTAACTTCGGTGCCGGTTGGCACACCTGAGGTTTGTCCGCTAATGACGGGGGTTGTGTCATTTGTCACAGCTTGTGGGTCGATGACCACTGTCGGTGCTGTGATATCAATAAGACCTGTTTCGGTGTCTGTACCTTGATTTCCGGCTGCGTCTTGCACTGTTGCAACAACGGTGTATTCACCTTCAGCTACCGCATCTAACGCCTCTACAGACCAACTACCATCGTTGTTAACGGTTGCAAAGAGTGATTGCTGTACGCCTTGGCTGTCTGTGATCACTATACTGACAACAGTGCCCGCAGGAACTCCTTCTGCCATACCACTGATCACAGGTGTTACATCTGAACTTGGTGCAAGTGCATCCACCGTGATAGTAGGTGCGGTAGTATCCACAACACCAGTCGCGGTATCAGTGGCTGTATTACCTGCCGCGTCACTTACTGTTGCTTCAACGGTGAATGCGCCTTCGGCAATAATCACATCAGCCTCAACTGACCATGAACCATCTGCTAAGGTAGTCGTAATCAGGGTTTGCGTATTACCGTTACTATCTGTCACCAAGAGGGTAATTTGTGAGCCTGCGGGTACGCCCGTTGTTTGACCAGACAACACGGGCGTTACATCATTTGTGTCGGCAATATTATCAATGCTGATTGTTGGGGCTGTTAAATCAATAATGCCTGTTTCGGTGTCTGTTGCTTGATTACCTGCACTGTCGGCAACCACCGCGGTTACTGTATATTGACCCTCGGCTAAGTCTGTACTTGCCGCCACAGACCACGAACCATCTTGTGCCACCGTCGCTGAAACAACCTGCGAATCCCCATTACTGTCTGTAATGGTCACGGTTACAATACTACCCGACACTAAACCCGATGTTTGGCCTGAAATTAATGGCGTAACATCACTGGTATCTGCAAGTGCATCAATAGTGACTGTCGGAGGGGTTATATCAATTAAACCCTGTGCACTGGCATCGCTGGTTAAGCCATCCACAGTGACCGACGCCGACACAGTGAAACTCCCCTCACTAAGTGCTTGTGTTGGTTCTACACTCCATACGCCATTTTGCACTGTCGCAGTAACAGACTGGCTATTGTTATCACTGTCTTCAATGATGACTGTTATTAGCGTGCCATCAGGGGCATCAGACGTACCGCTAATTGTCGGTGTTGTATCATTGGTATCATTAATGGCATCAATCGCAATACTCGGTGCAGAGCTATTAAGAATAAAGGCGCTGTTAGCTTGCGCTGAATTACCCGCCGCATCGGTCACAGTAGCAGTAACACTAATATTACCATCTTCTAACTGAGCAGGTACATCGCCTGACCAGCTGCCATCGGCATTCACAATTGCTGTAAATTCATAACTTGCGACACCATCAGTGACCACCACAGTTACGATGCTGCCCGCAGGTTCATTTGTTTGACCACTGATCGTTGGCGTGGTGTCATTCACTGTGCCCAGATTATCAATCGAAATGGTCGGCGCAGTGATATCAATCACCCCAGTATCCGTTACTTGAGTTTGATTACCTGACTCATCCGCGACACTGGCTGTGACTGTAAATGCGCCCTCAGCCAAAGGCGTATCAGGGCTGATAGACCACGTACCATCAGCAGCTACAACAGCCGAAAGAGTTTGCGTCGTTCCATTGCTATCTGTAACAACAACCGACACAACCGTGCCAGCAACTGCATCTGTAGTACCCGAAATAAGTGGGGTTGTATCATTTGTAAGCGGATCGAAATCAAGCGTTAATAGCGGACCCACACCATCAAAGTTACCAATTTCGGTATCTGTGCCTGTATTACCCGCATTATCAGTGATACTGGCCGTCACTGTAAATTGCCCTTGCGCGACTGCACTGGTTACAGGCACAGACCAATTTCCATTGGCATCTACTGTGGTGGTATACACTTGGCTATTATTTTGCGAATCAACCACTGTCACAGTCACTGTACTGCCATTCACGGCACCTTGTGATGTACCCGAAATCACTGGTGTGCTGTCGTTTATTGAGCCTATCGTATCAATTGTCACGCTAGGAGCCGTAATATCAATCACCCCTGTAATTGAGTCGCTTGCTGTATTACCAAATTGATCTGTCAGCGTTGCATCAACGGTAAACTCACCCTCAGCTAACGCTTGCGATACTGTAATGGTCCAATTACCATTTGCATCAACCTGTGTGGTAAAGGTTTGAGCCACGCCAGATTCAGGCGTAATCACCACGGTGATTTGATCTCCCGCTGTCGCGTTTAATGTAGACCCTGAAATAGTGGGGGTTATATCATTTGTCTCACCGACAGCGTCTATTAAAATAGTCAGTGAAGAACTATCGATTTGACCTGTTTCAGTGTCAGAGGCTTGGTTGCCTGCATCATCTGCCACCAAGGCTGTTACGGTATACTCACCTTCAGCAAGGCTTGTAGGCACATCTGCACTAAAGCCACCATTACTGTTGGTTACCGCTGTAAATGTTTGACTATTACCGTTGGAGTCAGTGACCACGAGCGTGACTGTTGTTCCAGCATTAACACCTTGTACCGTACCTGTAATGGTCGGGGTGTTGTCGGCACTGCTCCCTAAGGGGTCAAGATCAATAATTGGCGCGGTTAAATCGATATTACCCGTTGCGGTATCAAGCGCTTGATTGCCAGCTTCGTCTGCCACCGAAGCAGTTACCGTGTATTCACCCTCTGCTAGGCCGTTTGGTACATCCGCACTAAAGCCACCTGCGCTGTTGGTTAAGGCCGTGAACGTTTGGCTATTGCCATTAGAGTCAGTGACCACAAGCGTGACGGTTGTACCCGCATTAACGCCTTGCACCGTCCCCGTGATAGTCGGGGTGTTGTCTGCACTGCTTCCAAGGAAGTCAAGAGCAATAATAGGAGCCGTTAAATCAATAACGCCTGTTGCTGTATCAATTGCTTGATTACCAGCAGGGTCACTCACCGTGGCGGTGATTGTAAACTCACCTTCTGCTAAGACCTGATTTGCACCGACTTGCCACGTGTTGTCAGCATTTACAACCGCAGTTAAGACCTGTTGATTGCCATTGCTATCAACAAGCGTAATAGTGACTAAAGTGCCGGGCTCAACGCCCGAAACAACACCCGATATAACGGGTGTAACATCATTTGAATCCGTAAATTCGTTTATCGCAATGCTCGGAGCGGTTAAATCAATAACACCTGTTTCAGTATCTTCAGCACTATTACCCGCTTTGTCCTGTGTTTGTGCAACAACCGTAAATTCACCTTCCGCTAATTCATCAGTGACTGTAACTGACCAGCTACCATCGGCATTAGTAATTGTTGTGAATGTTTGTGCACTGCCTGCACTGTCTGTCACACTTACCGTGACTGTCGTTGCTGCATCAAGTCCTTGCGTCGTGCCTGATATTGTCGGGGTTGTGTCGTTACTATCAGCCATTGTATCAATGTTGATAATAGGCGCGGTCAAATCGATAGTACCTGTTGCAGTGGCGGTGCTGGTATTCCCAGCTTCATCACTGACACTTGCTGTGACAGTGTAATCGCCTTCGGCTAATTCGCTGGCAACATCGACCTGCCAGTTACCTTGCGCATCGGTTGTAGCTGTTAGTGTTTGCGTTACTCCATTGCTGTCTGTCACAAGCAATGAAACGGTAGTACCTGCGGGTACATCAAGTACTGACCCTGAAATTGTTGGCGTTGTGTCATTGGTATCATTAAGGGGATCAATGAAAATAGTTGGATCGGTTAAGTCAATTTCACCAATTTCACTGGCTGTGGCCGTGTTACCCACCTCATCCGTAACGGTTGCCGTGACGGTAAATTGGCCTTCGACCAGAGGAATGGTGGCCTCTACAGACCAATCACCATTTGCATCGGTAATAACCTGTATTGTTTCTGTCGCGCCATCACTGCCTATAAAGGTCACGGTAACCACTGCGCCCGGGGCAACATCTTGGGTCGAACCCGATACGCTGGGGGTTGTGTCATTGGTATCAATAATAAAGTTAATACTGACTGTTAGGTCAACATTACCGATTGCAGTAGCTTGCGCTTCGTTACCTTGTGGGTCTAGCACGGTTGCTACAACCGTAAAATCCCCCTCAGGAAGAGGTTGAGTCATTTGAATAGACCAACTTCCGTCAGCTTGTGTAATTGCTAATAAATTAAATACGCTACCATCACTTGCTGTAACAGACAGCATGATAGTTGTGCCCGGCGCAACTCCCTCAGTTTGACCACTTAGTAATGGCGTGGTGTCGTTGCTATCTGCAATAGAATCGATCGTGATTGAAATAGGCGAAAACGCCACTGTCCCAGAAGTATTAGCCGTCGCAGAATTTCCCGCCGGATCTGATACTGTTGCAATCGCAGTAAAACCGCCTTCAGGTAATGCTGTGCTCGCCTCCACACTATAGCTGCCATCAGCTAACACAAACGCTGTAAGCGATTGTGATTGGCCATCACTACCCACAACTTGAATAGTCACTTGTGTGCCTTCTGGCACACCCTCAACACGACCAACAAACACAGGCGTGGTGTCATTCGTATTGGCAATGGCAGTTAAGGTGATGTCTGGTGCCGTTAAGTCAATCACCCCTGTTGCGCTATCCTGTGCTTGGTTTCCTGCCAAGTCGCTGACAGTTGCAGTCACCTCAAACGGCCCTTCAGCCAGTTCACTTGGAACATCGAGAATCCAATTACCATTAGCATCGGTGAGGGCGGTTAAAGTCTGTACTTGGCCATTTATATCGGTTACCACAACCGTCACAACGCTACCTTCAACCACACCGACTACATTACCGGTTATGGTTGGCGTGGTGTCTTGCGTATCATCAATTGGGGTAATATTTATTATCGGGGCGGTTACATCAATAATACCAGTGGTGCTTGCTTGTGCTTCGTTACCCGCTGCGTCTAAAACAGTGGCTGTCACAGTAAACTCGCCTTCAACCAACGCAACTGGCACATCAATTGCCCAGCTACCGTCGTCAGCAACAATCGCTATCACGGTTTGAATAGCGCCATCGGCTGCAGTAATCACCACCGTGATCTCACTGCCAACAGTCACCCCACTCACATTGCCTGAAATCGTGGGGGTTGTGTCATTAGTTTCACCAATTGGGTCTATGTTTATCACCGGTGCCGTTAAATCAACGAGTCCATTTTCTGTATCGGTGCCTTCGTTACCTGCCGCATCTACAGCCGAAGCCAATACGGTATATAAACCTTCAGCAAGCGCTTCAGTGGTAATACTCCAATTACCTTGCTCATCAACTTGGGTGACAAATGTTTGTACTTGGCCTGCGCTGTCTGTCACCGTAATTGTGACATCATCACCTGCGCTAATGCCTGATACAGAGCCATTAATCACCATCGTTTGTGACGCAGAGTCGGGCAATTCATTAATGGTAACAACAGGCGCGATGGTATCGATATTCGCACCAATCGTGTCACTAACAGGGTCGCCATTTGGGTCAATAGCAACCACTTCAATCACAATAGGGCCGTCAGGCAGTGGATCCAAAGGTGGAGTCGTAAAGGTACCATCGGGTTGAACAACAACCGTAACCACTTGGTTATTACCATTCACATCGGTGACAGTCACAGTGACTGTTTCACCAACAAGATTTTCAGTGGTTCCTGTGATCACAGGTTGAGAGTTATTTATAACACCTGGGTCATCAATACTAACCGTTGCCGTTAAGGTGTCTGTTGGGACAACACCATCGGTTGTATCACGCGGCGAAAAAATACCACTGCTATCGCTATTAAAACTATCATCAAATGCGAGACTTGAAGGGTCAATGCCCTCTGCAATACGTGCTAATTCTACAAATGAAGTACCGCCACCTGAGGTCGCTCCCCCTGTACCACCAGCGGCAGTGGCTTCTAAACTATCGAGAATATCGCCACCGCCTTCAAGCGCATCTAAAAAGTCGCTTATGTCACCACCTTGCTGCGGGTCTGGGGCTGCTTGATTTGGTTGATTCAAGCTTGCAATGGCGTCGTCAATACTGTCATCAAACACCGTATTTTCAGAGCTATCTTTGACCTCTTTTGCGAGTAGGTCCGGCGTAATGGTGACCTTTTTATTAGCAGGAATAGATAAAGACTCACCTTGCACGTCAATTAACAATGTTGACTTATCCGCGGTGATAACGGTATCACCCACAGTGATAACATCACCCACACTCAGTGCTTTAATTGACCCATCGGCTTGAATAATACCGGCAGAGCCTTGTACATCAATAACTAATAATTGGTTCGCATCCATTTGCTATTCCTCAACATATTTAAATTGCACGCGTATAACGTAAATCTAGTAGAGAAACAGCACTTAGTTACTGGACTATGGTACAGGTTTTACACAAAGCTAATACTATAGGACTAAAGTACAGGTACACGTAAAATAGGATCAAACATCCGAAAAATAATACAAAAGAAGTATTTGCAGTATCTAAATTTGTTGACTAAAACTAACTTAGCGTGAATTAAATTTAGTCGATAAAAGAGGATGATATGACTATTAGCGAAAAGTTCACTACCAAGAAACTCTCTGTATTTTTCACTTTATTATTTGCTGCAAACGGCAGCTTTTTTAATGCTAATGCAGAACAAGTTTCAGTGATGCCTCTAAATTATGTGGCAGATAAAGCAATTTCAACCAACCCTGAAGTGCAACAAGCTTGGCATGCATTTAAAGCATCTATGCATGGTATTGATGCGGCACGTTCTGGCTATTTACCCACAGTGGATGTGTCGGCCAGTGCTGGGTACGAAAAGCGCAATTACGGTATTGAAGAAGAATATAACCGTAACACTGCCGAATTAACGCTCGGGCAAATGCTTTACGATGGTTTCAGAACCTCAAATAACGTAAAACGTTTTGAACGAATCCAATTAATACGTTATTTCGAATTATTAGATCAAGCCGAAAAAACAGCACTCGCTGCAAGTATCGCTTATTTAGACGTACAAAAGTTTACTGAGCTTGTTGAACTTGCTGAAATTAACCTTAAAGAACATGAATCGGTTTATCAGCAGATTGAACAAAGTGTGGGAGCTGGCGTTGCGCGTGCAGCCGATCTTGAACAAATTAGTGGTCGTCTGTCATTAGCGCAGTCAAACGTGATGACAGAATATGAAAACTTGCATGATGTCAGTGCACGCTATTTGCGTATTATTGGCGAGCTTCCGACTCAAGGTACGGTAAAGGCAAAGTTGAGTGATGACGCAATCCCCATCACAATAAATCAAGCCCTTGATATCGCCTATAAAAACAGCCCAAATTTTTATGCATCGCTTTACAATATCGAAGCACAAAAAGCTAATGCAGACTCGCAAAAATCGGCCTTTCATCCGAATGTTGATTTATCAGCACGCTACGGCATGCAAGACCGAGACGAGTTAGGGTTAAACGAAACCCGCTCTGAGGCACGTGTTGGTATTGACGTGAGATACAACCTCTATAACGGCGGACTCGATAGCGCAAATCTAGACCAAGCCTATCAAGAAGTGAACGTTGCTAAATATCAACGCGATCAAACATGTATAGAAATAAGGCAGAACTTACAAATCGCCTACAACAGTGTACAAGTCCTACAAAGCAAAATACCTTCGCTCGCTAACCATAAAGAATCGTCGCAAAAAGTTAAATACGCCTACAAAGACCAATTCGATATCGGTCAGCGCACATTGCTCGATGTACTTGATGCAGAGAATGAATCATTTCAATCTAATCGCTCTTACACTGCAGCCCTTTACGATAGACAAGCAGCCATACTAACGATGCTAGCCGAAATGGGGAAATTACTTGAAACCCTCAATGTAAAATCAGATAAATTCCCTGCAATCAGTGAGCTAACCGACGACCCTATCGCACTCAGTGCTGACAGTATTTGCCCTAAATTTGATGTTGCAGCGACCCTGAGTCGACAAGCCTTTTTACAAAAAAAGAAGCAACAAGATAACGCGTATATGAGTGTGACAGCCATGCCGAGTTATCTCACCATTCCAACAACACCCGCAAGCACCTTCGTTGACGATGACAACGACGGCGTTGCTAACGAAAATGATGATTGCCCATCAACTCCTGCTTTTACGGAGGTCGATGAAAGAGGCTGTACAAAGTACCGTAGCAACACTAGCAATGTCGAAATAGGTATTCCCTTTCTTGCCGACTCTAGTGTTGTACGCCCTGAATATATGCAAGAAATTGCAAGACTGGCAGACTTCTTAAAAGAACACCCCAGTAAAAATGTCGAAATCCAAGGCCATGCTTCATTAGAAGGCCCTGCTCTTTACAATAAAAAACTGTCAGAAAAACGTGCTTTTTCGGTCGCTGAAATACTCATTCAACAATACGGTATATCACCAACAAGAGTGAAGTCATTAGGCTATGGAATTGATCAGCCAAGAATAAATGAGATTTCTGTTCGCGCAAACGCAGCAAATCGTCGCATTGAAGCGGTAATAACCGAAAAAGGTAATCGGCCACCCGCCATGAAAGACGGCTGGTCTTAAACTTTAGGTTTATTAATAATGGACATTTTATGCAAGAGAACGATGTACTCGACCACGGCGGCAGTCTTGTAGACTGCCTAGAAATTTTATGCCGCTATCATGATCGAGAGTTTTCTCGTGAAACACTGCTTAGTGGGCTTCCCCTTGAGGATGGCTTATTAACGCCATCGGGTTTCTCGCGAGCAGCAAAACGTATTGGTTTTAAAACCAAGGTTGTGCGTAAAGCACTTTGCGACTTAAACGTTGCTTTGTTACCCGCCGTATTAATTTTGCAAGGCAATGAGGCTTGCGTCATTACAAAACTCGACACTCAAAATGATAAAGTCGAAGTGATCTACCCCGAGATGCCAGACTCTGCTGTGACATTAAGCCTTGAAGAGCTTTATAAAACCAGTACATCGATGATCATTTATGCACAACCCGAGTTTGCCTTTGATGCGCGCTCCCCCGTACTGCAAAAACTGTCGAAAGACGGCTGGTTTTGGGGTGTCATTAAAGAGTGTCGAAGCTTATACAAAGATGTCATTATTTCTGCCATTGCTTTGGGCATTCTTTCCATTGCAATGCCATTGTTTGTCATGAATGTTTATGACCGCGTTGTGCCTAACCATGCCACTGAAACGTTATGGGTGCTTGCCACAGGCGTACTAATTGCCCTTACCGCAGACTTTATTCTCAGACTCGTGCGCAGTTATTTTGTAGAGCTGGCAGCCAGTCGTATTGATGTCAAAGTGTCGGCAGTGATCATGGAACGCGTGTTGGGTATGAAGTTAAAAAACCGTCCTGCGTCAGCAGGCTCGTTTGCCAGTAATATTCAATCATTTGAGGCAGTGCGCAGCTTTTTTAGCTCCATTACTTTAATTGCCCTTGTCGATTTACCTTTCGTACTGCTTTACCTCACAGTCATCGCGATTATTGGCGTTGAATTAAGCTTACCTATTATCGTTGGGGCACTACTATTAATGAGTTACGCGCTGGCTGCCCATCGAAAACTCGAGAGCCTGTCAGAACAAACCATGAAAGCAAGCTCTATGCGCAATGCTGTTTTGGTTGAAAGCTTAACAAACATTGAAGATGTCAAAAGCTTTCACAGTGAATGTAAAACCCAGTCAAACTGGGAAAAATCAACGATTTTTATAGCCCGAGTCAATGCCCAAAGTCGCTTAATATCATCTTCTATAGCCAATGCTGGCTCGTGGGTTCAGCAGTGTGTTGGTGTGGTGATTATGTTAGTAGGTGTACACCTAATTATCGAAGGTGATTTAACCCAAGGGGGGCTAATTGCCGCCTACTTATTGTCGTCACGTACCATGGCTCCTATTAGTCAATCTGCGGCCGTGCTCGCGCAATTTCATCATGCCGCAATTGCAATGCACTCGTTAAATGAAATCATGGAAAAAGACGTTGAACGCCCCGCAGGCAAACATTGGTTAAGTCATCCAGTGTTGCTTGGCGACATAGAATTTAACGACGTACGCTTTAAATATACCGATGAAAGCAACGAAGCGCTCAGTGGGGTTAGCTTTAAAATAAAAGCCGGTGAAAAAGTGGCTATTTTAGGGCGCAATGGCTCAGGGAAAAGCACCATAGAAAAACTAATTTTAGGTTTGTATGAGCCAACAGCGGGCACGATTTCAATTGATAATAACGACATCCACCAAATAGACCCCGCAGAGCTTAGGCACAACATTGGGTATGTGCCCCAAACCATTTCATTATTTTTTGGTTCGTTAAAAGACAACATCACCCTCAGTGCGTGGCACGCTAAAGATGAGCAAATACTTTCGGCATGCCAGCAAAGTCAGTTATTTGAACTTATAAACTCTCACCCCGATGGGTTCGACATGCAAGTTGGTGAGCAAGGCCGATTACTCTCTGGGGGTCAACGTCAGGCGGTTGGTATTGCCCGAGCACTGTTAAATAACCCGCCAATACTGTTGATGGATGAACCAACTTCGGCGCTTGATCACAACAGCGAAACTAAGATCATTAATAACATCAAACGCAGTTGCCAAGAAAAAACCTTAATCGTTGTAACTCACAGAACCTCGTTACTCGAACTGGTCGACCGTGTCATTGTGCTCGATAACGGTAAAGTGGTTGCCGATGGCCCTAAATCTCAAGTGTTATCAGCGTTAAATCATCAAACAGTAGGAAAAGTATCATGAGCGATAATAACCTACCTATTGAACAGCGCTCGTTTGAGCGCTTAAACAAAGCACTTGAAAAACAAAAAACAAAACGCCCTTCGATCTTTTCAAAGTTATTTTCAGGTTGGTTATCACCCCCAACCAGTCAAGACTGGGTTGTAGATGCACAATGGGAAAAAATGCAACAGCAACCTGCTAGCGCTAAAGTACTGCTTTATATTATTTGTTTCAGCCTGTTAGCCTTAATTATGTGGGCCGCATTTGCGCACCTCGACGAAGTAGCTCGGGGCGAAGGACGCGTTATCCCGTCGCATAAACTGCAAGTCGTGCAGTCTTATGATGGCGGCATGATTGAGCAAATCTATGTCAGAGAAGGCCAAATAGTTAACGAAGGCGATGTATTAATAAAGATAGATCCAACACGCTTTATTTCTTCATTTAGAGAAAACCAAGCAAAAATACTGTCGTTAACAGCAAAGGTAGAACGCCTTAAAGCGTTAACCCAAAAAAGACCTCTCGCGTTTGATCCAGAAATTATGGAAAAAGCCCCTGAGGCAATCGCCCACGAACAAGCCATGTTTGAGAGCAGTAATCAAGAACTCGAACAGCAAGTTACTATACACAAGCGGCAACTAGAGCAACGCCGTCAAGATTATGCCGAAGCAAAAGCAGCACTTCAGCAACACACTAACTCGTTAAGTTTGGCCAATCGTGAGTTGTCTGTCACACGCCCATTATTACGCTCTGGTGCCGTTTCTGATATTGATATTATTCGCCTAGAGCGCCAAATAGTAGAACACACAGGCGAAATAAACAGAACCAAAGCCGCCATAAACCGCACCATGTCAGCCATTAACGAAGCTAAAAACAAAGTGACCGAAGTTGAGCTTGCCATGATCAACCGCTGGAGCAACGAGTTATCAGAAGCTTTGCTTCGTCTTGATGCTGTAAAAGAAACCGAATCAGGGCTTGCCGACAAAGTAACACAAACCGAAATTCGCTCCCCCGTGAATGGCACGGTTCAACGTTTACTGGTTAATACCGTCGGGGGCATTTTACAACCGGGCAGTGATGCTCTTGAAATTATTCCACTTGATGATCAGCTCGTTGTCGAAGCAAAAATTTTACCGAAAGACATCGCTTTTTTACGTCCAGGCCAAACTGCGATGATCAAATTCAGTGCCTATGACTTTGCTATTTATGGCGGCTTAGAAGCCGAAGTAACACATATCAGTGCTGATACCGTCACCGATGAAAGAGATAATACGTTTTACATTGTGCAGTTAAAAACGAACCGTAATCATTTTTCAGAAAACCTGACCATTATTCCGGGCATGACCACTCAGGTAGATATAATAACCGGCAAAAAAACCGTACTAGAATACCTTTTCAAACCCATTTTACGTGCAACGTCTTTAGCGATGACCGAAAGGTAAGACGAGATAATTACAGCATTTTTACGGAGTATTCATGCGCCGCAGTATTTTTATTACACAAGATAAATTGCAATCGCCTCATTGGCAAAGTGCGTTTCCAGATTGTGCCGTTCATACCTCGTCGCCCAAGCAATTAATTGCAGACACATTAATTTGGTTGTTAGCCGATGGACCTGAGTGGCCGTCTCTCGTTGAGAAGTACAGCGCCCAACGCATACCCGTTATCGTAATGACCACACAACTTGATATAGCCCAGTTGTGTCAAGCACTTCAACTTGGTGCACGTGGTTACATAGAGGCATTTGCGAGTAAGGTGATTATCGAGCAAGTAGCAGAAACCGTGTGTTCAGGCGGTATTTGGTTACCGGGGCAGTTACTGTCGAATCTGGTCGGTGTTTTGTCAAATCAACCTATTAGCTACCAACATCAATGCGATTTGAGCTGTTTAACTAAACGTGAAAAACAAGTTGTTGATCACGTTGTCACTGGCGCAACCAATAAACAGGTTGCGCAAACCTTACATATTACAGAGCGGACTGTAAAAGAGCACATGAGCTCTATTTTTAATAAATTAAAAGTACGCGATCGTATGCAATTAATGTTGGCCGTAAAAGGCCATTAACCAACACGTTCCTCAATTGCGACTAAGCCATCAAATCCTAAACTGTGCAGTATGGCTTGGTCACTCGGGTTTTTAACTCCCTCTGCAACCACTTTAATACCTAAAGAATGAGCTAAAGAGCATACGCCACGTAAGAACGTTTGGTTGTCTTCACTAAAACTAATATTGTGGCAATAAACCGCGTCAATTTTAATCATCTCAAGGCCAAGTTCTTGTATTTTAGTGAGCTTAGTAAACTCAGCCCCCACTCTTTTAAGCGCAACTTTGGCGCCAATACAGTGTACTTGCGAACAAAAGCTTCTAAACAAACTAAACTCTTTCACTGCAAAACCCGCTCTTACCTCAAAACATAAGCGGTTAGCTAAATTCGGGTAAGCAGAAAGCCCTGTTAAAATAGAGGCCACAGCCATGTCATCTCGCAAAGTATCGGCGCTCAGCTCTATGGCAAGTATTGATTCATCCTCACTATCACCATATTCAAGGATCATCAGTTTCATTAAACTCCAATCAAGCCTTGCTAATAAGTGCAAGCGATGTGCCCATTGGTAGTAAAATCCAAAGCGGTATTTTTCACCGTTTAACAGTAAACTCAATGAAATTTGCTGCTGGAGTAACGAGCCACTAAAGCTACTGACCGGGTATAAGGCAATTTCAAGTTGATTCTCTTTAAGTGCAGTTTCGATTGTTGTGCGCCATTGGTCGGCATCAATATGTTCTTGATGGACCGGCACATTGTCGTTAATGCATGCATTACATCCTGGCTGGGCAATAGCAATTTTTAATAGCTGATCAACGCGTGTTAGTAACTCTCCTCGAGTATCATCGGCTTTAATAAGGCTACAACTATGAGACACCCCAAGCTCAACTTGAGCAAACTCTGCCACTAACTGTTTGTGTATATTTAGCACATTATCGCTGAGTGTTTTTAGCTCGCTGACATCGCTAAATAACACTAAAAAATCGACATGCGACATACGTGCAATTTGGCTCTCACGAAAACTGTCTTCATTTGATTCTAAAAACGCCACTAACGACTCTGAAAAACGGCGTAAAAATGACACCATTTCAACCCGTCCCACTTGGTCAGATAATGCATCAAGATTAATCACTCTAAACAGAAATAAAGCACCGTGTGATTGTGAGTTTTGTAAAAAGGTATCGAGCGTTGCATTAAAATACTCACGATTAGCAAGCCCCGTTAAATCGTCGTGCTGACTTTTAAAGCGCATTTCTTCTAGGCGTCGGCGGTCTTCTTTGACTGTGCGACTAAAGCGAGATGATAATTGGTTCATTGACGTGACAAGCTTGGCAAACTCGTAGGTTCTTGGCACTTTTGATTTAATAAAGCGCTTTTCACCCAGCGCCACCGCTTGTTTCATTACATCGCTCAATGGGCTTAATATTTTTGATAAGAAATAAGCACCAGCAATACATGCAAACACCGCAACCGCTAAAAAGCTATAAAATAAATGTACGGCGCTTTGCCACAGTGCATCTTGCGTATATTCGCTGTGGCTTTCTACATATAACGTACCAAATTGTTGCCAGCCATCGCTGACTTGTGCGATGCCCGGCGCCACATTTAGCGAATATAAATGACGAAACCAACGGGGTGCATTTAGGGTTAGCTCACCACGGTAAATGCGTTTTATTATGGTGTCGCCTTGGGGGTCTTTGAGCTCAATACGATGGTAGTACCCGGTATCAAAAGTAGCCGAAATAAGTAACTCTATTTCCACCGGATCTTTATTCATTTGACTCAGCATTAATGCCAACGAGTTAGCATTATCGACATTTTTCATTCTAAGCTCAGTGGTAAAGTATTCTTTCGCCGAGCTGGTACTAATCAGCAAACTACTTACAAAACCAATAATGATCACCGTTAAAATGGCAATCCACAATTCCTGTTTTAAGGTAATGGTTTTATTTCTTTTGCGTTTTAACACTTTAAATACGCTCACCATTTAACTCCTTCTTTACGCGTTTGCTCTAAAATATGACGCCAACGCGATAGTCTCGCGGTTGGATCTGCCACACTTTGCGTCGAATTATTTGCCCAAAGGCCTTTACTATTAAAACTAAAAACGGGACTAAGATCTGTGCGTTTGGCTGCTGGCAGCACCTTAACAATCAAACTGTCTAAAATAAGGGGTTGGGCATTAGGCTGAGTAAAATAACCGAGCACCATATGCGCTTGGGTTTGCCGAGTACCGGGGAGTTGGGCTTTAACATAAATAAGCCTAAGTTTGTCGTCACTGATACCCAGCGCACGTAAACTCACATACTTGGCAATCGCATAATCTTCACAATCCCCCAACCCTTTGCCCATGGTCTCGAGAGGGGTCGCCCAATAGTCGTTTTGCTTCCAAAGTTCTATATCAGTTTGATAACGAAGTGTGCGGGCAAAAAAGTCATTCACAACTAAAATTTGTTGCTGCTCGGGTAAGCCTGCAGCATGTTGCAGCATGCCCTGCCACTGTCTGGCGACAGTCACTCGGTTAGCACCATAACGCTGTTGCATTTGTTGGATAAAGGTTGAAAACTCAATCACCAAACGCTCAGCAAGCGCGACGCTTGTTAAGCATAAAACCAAAAAAAAGAGGATCGAAAAAAAGCGATAGCGCCAAGCAAAGCGGCATGCACTCACAATGCCTTTACTGAGCATAGGCCATGCCAAAGAACAGAACAGCTTGGTTTAAGTAACGTGTTATCACCAGTATGCTTTTATTAAAACCGACAGTCTTAAAAGCATAGCACCCAAGCTGCAACTATGAGAATTTAACGGTTAATAATAAGTCACTTTTTTTACTTCACGCGGCTTAATTTCACCAATATAAAGGTCGTGAACGCGTTTCATATCTAGCTGTAATTCGGTTGCATACGTATCGCCTACAGCGTAGCTTTTGATCACCTGAGCGCCTTTGATCACCCCTTGCACTTGGCTTTGCAATTGATCGTTGTGCGCAACACTATTTTGCACCGTGGTGCCGGCGGAAATTTTTTGCCCATAAACTTGCTCAGCCAGCTCTCGGTAGGCTTCAAGCTTAGAGGCTTTAATTGCAAGCAGCGCTCGTTGCGATTCACTGCTGCCTGGCTGCGCACTAATAGGCGCGTAACCCACTGCTTTTAGTATTGGGTAGTCATCTGGTTCAATGTAAGTATACTCAACATGCTTATCAAAAATACTGCTACAGCCCGTTAATGCTGCGCAGGTAACAAGCCCAATAAATAGAAGTGCTCGCATAATTTGCTTCCGCTTAAAACTCATTTGTCACAAATATGCACGTTTAATGCCACTTCTGGTACATTCCTTGCTCGTTTAGGCTAATCAATAGTTATCGGTGCTAGGTGTCAGCATGAAACGTAAAATTATAGCCAGTTTACAAGGTATCGGATTAGCCTTCACAATTGTGTTTTCAAACAATAGCTTAGCTCAATGGTTTGAGTCTACAGGGCATGCCGTAGTGAAAAATGGCGACACGAGTCAGGCAAAATCAGCCGCCATTAAAGATGCGATCACCCAAGCATTGGTGTTTTCAGGGGCCCGTGTAACGTCTGTTCAAACCCTTGTTGACGGGGTTTTGACACAAGATCAGTTGAAGATCAGCAGTCATGGCGAGATCCAAAAAATAGAGTTAATCAGCGAAGACCGTCATAACGACACCTATGCCATTACACTTCGCTTAGATATATTCCCTCAAGCCGAAGAATGCCCTGCAAATCAATACACTAAGTTTATCGCGGTTACACAAAGCCAATTAGTAAATCGTGAACAAGCAAGAATGGGCCAAATTTTTGACGTTAATAAAGCGATCAGTGAGCAACTGTATGCCAGTTTAAGTAATACGCAAATGGCAGCCAAGCCAACAGCCTATTACAACGTGCCTCTTAGGGTTGATCACTTTTTTACCCAACAATACGATTACAGTAATGCCCTACTTGAAGAAATAACCAGTCGCAGTAATTCGCAATACGTGTTGCTTAGCCGTATTCGCGACCTGTCGGTTAATCAAAAGCTCAACAACGACTATGCATTTTGGCAAGACGACAGCTTTAAACGTGCTTACAAAGTCGATTATGTTTTATTTGATGGCACAACCTATGAAAAACTGTGGGAGAAAAGCTATCAAGCAGAAGGGGTCTGGCCGTACAAAAAAACCGATATCATCGATGTTTACAGCGATAGATTTTGGGCAACCGATTATGGCCGTGCAATCAGTGATGTAAACCAAACTCTGACCTACGACTTGCAAGCAGCCATGGCGTGTTTGCCCACTCAAGGCAAGATCTTACATATTGAAAACGACACGCTCATTATTAACTTGGGCAAAGCTCATGGCCTGCAACAAGGCCAAATTTTAAATATTGCGCATCACAACTACATTACAGATGCACAAGGTAATAAGCTGCCACACAAAATTACCACTTTAAACCAAGTGAAAGTAACACAGCTGTATCAGCAGTCTGCGGTTGCTACCAGTATCGATAAACAACCTTTGCCCGCGATTCAAATTAACGACATTATAGAACTAGCGGGCGCTGAGTAAGCGTTCGTGTAAGCCCTTATGAGCATTTAGCCATGCGGCTAATTGCTCTACCCCAGCGATATGTGGGTAATGTTTTCGGGTTGCAATCACAATTTGACGCTGCTGATTAGGCGCAATAGATACATAGTTTATACCCGCTCTGGGTGAACACGCCAATTTTGGCACAAAGGTCACGCCATCATCCATCGCCACCAGCGCAAGCAAGGTTTCTAAACTGTTTCCTTTATATTGATTAGACACTTCAACCCCTGCCGAAAAGCAAAACTGCTCAGCTTGCTCTTTAAAACAGTGCCCTTCATTAAGCATTAGTAACTCGCCGCCATTTAACTGTTTTAATGCAACCTCATTATGGCTTGCCAGCGCGTGCTGCTCAGATACCGCAAGTAAAAAGTCTTCTTTGTACAAAGCCGATTTGTGATAACTCTCTAAGTCTGGCACATCTGCAACAATCGCAATGTCTATTTCGCCCTTGTCGAGGGCGCTTAATATTTGTGCTGTTTGCATTTCTATAAACGAAAACTGCGTTTTAGCGAATGCATGCTTCATTGAGGTCAGTAAAGTAGGTAATAAATAAGGCGCTATGGTAGGAATAATACCCACATTAATTTTACCTTGAAGGGGGTCATGTGAACTCGCGGCCAGTTCTTTTAACACTTGAGTTTGCTCAAGTATTACAATAATTTGGTCAACTAGCCGCTGCCCTTGCGCTGTTATAGTAACGTGCTTGGTTGAGCGGTCAAAAATAGTCACGCCAAGCGCTTCTTCAAGCTTTTTTATTTGCCCACTTAACGTAGGCTGGCTGACATAACATGCATCGGCCGCTTTACGAAAGTGCTGAAATTGGGCAACGGCTTTAACATATTCAAAGTCTTTTAAATTCATATCCGTCTCAAAATGATTAAGCATTATTACTGATTGGTATTACCTATCGTATCAATACAAACAAACGATTGGAACTATTAAGAGCAAACCGTCACAATAGCACTCAACAAATCAAGAGGAATTAAAAACAATGTTAAACAAT
The DNA here is from genome assembly GCF_013423925.1 of Pseudoalteromonas sp. JSTW. Taxonomy (NCBI): domain Bacteria; kingdom Pseudomonadati; phylum Pseudomonadota; class Gammaproteobacteria; order Alteromonadales; family Pseudoalteromonadaceae; genus Pseudoalteromonas; species Pseudoalteromonas sp. JSTW. Next base: position 928,656 of record NZ_CP058972.1, on the reverse strand, counting down.
ATCGAAGGTCAAAAAGTACCAAACGTTACATTTGCAACACGTGTAGGTGAGCAATGGCAGTCAATCACCACTGACGACATTTTTAAAGGTAAAACCGTGGTGTTATTTGCCTTACCAGGTGCGTTTACACCCACTTGCTCATCAACTCACTTGCCTCGCTATAACGAGCTTGCAGCCGTATTTAAGAAAAATGGGGTAGATGACATCGTATGTATTTCGGTAAACGATACATTTGTAATGAACGCATGGGCACAAAACCAAGAAGCACAAAATATTACCCTGCTTCCAGATGGTAATGGCGAATTTACTGACGGCATGGGTATGTTAGTAGATAAAAACGACTTAGGTTTTGGTAAACGTAGCTGGCGCTATTCAATGCTTGTTAAAGATGGCGTGATTGAAAAAATGTTTATTGAGCCACAAAAGCCAGGTGACCCATTTGAAGTCTCTGATGCTGATACCATGCTTGATTACATTAACCCAGCGCAAGTTAAACCAGAGCCTGTGAGCATTATTACTAAACCTAATTGCCCATTTTGTATAAAAGCAAAAGCATTGCTAGACAGCAAGGGCCTTGTGTACGAAGAAATTGTATTGGGGCAACATGCGTCACTTACGAGCTTAAAAGCCTTGTCTGGTCGTGAAACTGTTCCACAAGTATTTATTGGTGGTCAGCACATTGGCGGCTCAGACGACTTAGAAAAACATTTTGCATAAGCAACGCAAAACTTCCTTTAAGGGCTACTTTGTAGCCCTTTTGTATTTACGCTATTTAATCGTTATAAACCGCGCTGAATAAACCTTAAATAAAACCTTTAACGATTCTGCCCATTAGAAATCGCGGCCTATTTACCTTACGAACTTTTCCCCTGCTATTTTTAGCACCTTCATACCTAAACATTACTCATATTTATATTGGATATACCTACATTTTTATTACTTCTTTGTTACAAAAAGTACAAAAAAAATCTAAAATAGCCACCGCTTCACACAGTAAACACCGTCGACTCTAAATATGACTAAATGGAACACACAATGAACAAACTGATACTAGGACTCCTGCTCTCCTTGGTAGGATTCAGTAGCCAAGCTTACGCTGAAACAACAGCCGCTATTGACCTACTTAACCACCCCGTCGGCATTATCTGTGTCGCTATTTTTATTTTTGCCTATGTACTCGTTATTCTTGAAGAAAAAATCCATTTACGAAAATCAAAACCGGTTCTTGTCGCTGCCGGTATTATTTGGACCTTAATTGCGTGGCAATACAGCGCCCAAAACATGTCTGACTTAAGCACCAATGCATTTCGTCATGCGTTGCTTGAGTTTTCTGAGTTAATGCTCTTTTTACTGGTCGCCATGACGTACATTAACGCGCTTGAAGAGCGCCGCCTATTTGACGGCCTACGTAGCTGGTTAGTCGCACGCGGTTTTAGTTATAAACAATTATTTTGGATCAGTGGCGTACTCGCTTTTTGTATTTCGCCTGTGGCAGATAACTTAACCACCGCATTGCTGCTATGTGCCGTGGTAATGAAAGTAGCAACCGATGATAACCGCTTTATTGCAATGTCGTGCGTTAATATTGTTATTGCCGCCAACGCGGGCGGTGCATTTAGCCCATTTGGTGATATAACCACACTTATGGTCTGGCAGGCCGATGTTGTTGCCTTTTCTGAGTTCTTCGTTTTATTTTTACCCGCGTTAGTCAGCTATATTATTCCTGCTTTAGTGATGTCTTTCTTTATTAACAATAAACACCCACAAACAGCCGATGAAGATGTGGAACTAAAACGCGGTGCTATCCGTATTTTATGCCTATTTTTACTTACCATTCTTACGGCTGTGGTACTTAAAACAGCGTTTGGTTTACCCCCTGTTGTAGGTATGATGATGGGGCTTGGTTACTTACAATTCTTTGGTTATTTCTTACGTGTAACCCTACCGGGTTCACTGGCAAGAAAACGTGCCATGGCAGAGCGTGAAGGTGATAAACAACGTTTAGAGCGCTTAGGAAATGTGGTGCCATTTGATGTATTTAGCCGCGTATCTCGCGCAGAATGGGATACCCTACTGTTCTTCTATGGCATTGTGATTTGTGTGGGTGGTTTAGGGTTTATCGGATACTTAAGCTTATTGTCTGATTTGCTTTATAACAACTGGTCAGCAACAGGTGCAAATATAATCTTAGGTTTAATGTCGGCTGTGGTAGATAACATACCTGTGATGTTTGCAGTACTGCAAATGATGCCAGATATGTCTCATGGTCAATGGCTATTAATTACCCTCACCGCTGGCATTGGCGGCAGTCTATTGTCAATTGGTTCGGCTGCGGGTGTGGCTCTTATGGGGCAAGCGCGTGGTATATACACCTTTAATAGCCATTTAAAATGGACACCGGTTATTTTGCTCGGCTATTTTGCAGGGGTGGTCACACATTTATACCTAAATACAGGTTATTTTAACTAACTCAGTAATACGCCCTCGGTAAAGCGCCGAGGGCTTACTTCTTTATTTGCCGCTTAAAAGCACGAGGCGACAGCCCGAACCAGTGTTTAAAACTGCGACTAAACACCGAGAACTCTGCATAACCAAGGTTCAATGCCAAGGTGGTCATCGACATATTACTCATTTCGAGAGTACGTAACGTAATTGATTTTCGTGTTTCATTTAACACTTCCCGAAAGCTTGTTCCGGCTTCTTTGAGCGACCGCTCTAACTTTTTAGGGTGCATACCAAGGTTTAAAGCCACGCTGTCTTTATTGCATTCACCTGTCGGTAATAACATTGTAATGCTGTGCTTAACTAAATCGCTAATAGGTAGCACTACAGATGCACTGTTTAGTTGAAATTGCTGATTAATAATGTCGGTAATTAAATTATCTGGACGAATTGGTTTTTTCATCAAAATATGCGACGAAAACAATAAGGCATTATTTTGAGCCTGTGGCACAACTTCACATTGAAACATCTTACGGAGTATTTTTTGCTGTTCGTGGCTAATAGCCTGCTGTAAACAAATACACTGAAGCTCAAAATCAGCCCCCGCCATATCACGTAAAATACGGTAAATAAGCGCAATGCTCAATTGCACGACTTGAGTGCTGCGGCTTAACTCATTTATCACTAAACTTATTTGCAGCTCGCATTGTTTTGCCGTCAAATGTGTTAGCGCTAGCTGCGCCCCTTGCACATGCATAAATGAATATTTACGTGCAATACTCAGGGCTGTCGCAATATTTTCTTGCTGCGCCATATGTGCGCCAATTAATCCTAACGCGCGGATCCCTTGGCGTAATCCCAACTTAAAACCAAATAAAGGGTCGGCCAGCTGCAGCGCCGTTAGCTCTAATAAGTGCGATACTTTTTCGTATACAATCATGTTATCAGCGTCACGCAAGTGGCTAGGTAAAAAACCCGCTTGTTTTAATAAGCTTATAGGGTTTGCACCCAGCTCATTCACCAACTCTTGATACCCAGCTAACGAACCAGCACGTACACAATAGTCCATGTTAATGCTCTTATTGCTTTGTTATGTCGCAATTTATCATGTTTTTGTCGTAAAAAGTCAAGATATACCCTGCCAGTTTACTTAGTGTAGATAGCACACAAGGTGAAAACCTTTCCCGTTCAATTGAGGATACACATATGAGCCAAATGAATTCGGTCGCTATGCAAAATGGCCAACTACATGTAAAACAAATAGCCATTCCAACACCTGGGCCTGGACAAGTACTTGTAAAAAGTCTTGCGTGTGGAATTTGCGGATCAGACATTCATATTACTCGCCATACGAGCGATGTATTTGATATTTATAAGAACCTTGGCATCATGGATAAAAGCGCAGGAAACGATCAAGAAGTATTACTCGGCCACGAATATGCCGCTGAAATTGTTAGCTATGGTCCAGATACAAAAGGCGAGCTTGCTGCAGGCACACGCGTAACATCGGTGCCTATTTTAATGTCGGCAGGCGGTGCTGGAGTTGGAGTAACACCCGGTATATATGGTGCTTACTCTGAGTACTTTATTGTTGATGAAGCGCTATTATTACCTATTCCTGATGGCGTGCCATCAGAAGCCGCCGCCATTACCGAGCCTCTTGCTGTGGGCTTGCATGCCGTTAATCGCGCAAACATGAATAAAGATGATGTCGCCGTTGTCGTAGGTTGCGGACCTATCGGTCTTGCCGCTATTGCCGCTCTAAAACTGCAAGGCGTAAAACATATTGTTGCCTCTGACCCGCAAGAGAGTAAAAAACAAATCGCCCTTGAGTTTGGTGCAACACACTACGTAAACCCCATGGCCGATGACGAAGTAACAACAGCGGCCACACTCGCAGGCGATCACAAGGTAGTAATTTTTGAATGTGCAGGTGTAAGCCGCCTACTAAACGACTATATTTTGCGTGCGCCAGCCAAAGCAAAAATTATTGTAACAGGCATTCATACCGCACCACTCGAAGTGAACTTTGCGTATGCAACCGTAAAAGAGCTCGACCTTATTTTCTCTTATTACTATCAACCTGAAGAGTTCGCACAATCACTTGAGAATATCGCCTCAGGCAAAATAGCGTGGCAAAAAATGCGCACCGGCAAAGTCGGCATCGACGGTGTACAAGGCGCATTCGACACCTTATTTAAACCAAACGACCACATTAAAATTATCATCGAACCATGGCGCACAGGTGCATTAGAAAAGGTAACAGATTAGTCATCACAATGACTAAAACGGGGGTTATTCGGGTTGATATGCAACTTGGTAGCCCCTAAAACCAGCAAACAGATATTCTAAAAAACCGATAAGTAAAAACCTTCGTTACCCGCTTTTACCCATGGCAGTTAGAAAAACCTAACTCAATCACTTTAAATAGATAAAGCCATATTATGACCTTTAGCTATCAAGTCATACTCAAAGCATTGTTTTGATGCTTTTCAGAAGACCTAAAGCTATAAAACGAGCTTTAGATAGTTAAAGTCCTCTACCTAACTTCAAAAACAACCTTTAGCTACCCATTTGCCAGAATGGCAAGAAAGCTCTTACTTGGAGTTCTGTAAATAACTGTACTGATTGGTTTGTTATTGATGCATTGTCTAACATTTTCTTTTTTATCAATGGGGTGTCATACTTAAACTACAAAGTCGTACCTTCCTTAAATTTCGAAAGGATAGGTCATACATAAATGGACGTTTACCATGAAGAACAGCTTATTCTATAACCACATATCTAGAACCGACTTAAACAATGATTTGTTGGAAGAAATAGAGAATTACGCAATTAACAACCCCTCAGCGCAATTATATTTAGTTAGCTCAATATTGGGCGAGGGTAAAAATGAATACGAATATGAGGATAATGTTGTAGTGGTGTTATCTCCTAAACATAAAATCATGTTCATCAACTTGGGGAATGACCTTGAGTCCTTTGAAGAATACTGTGACGACTTCATCCTTGATTTGAACTCAACATCTAATAGATACAAATACCAAGATCATCTGGGTAGGCCAAGAAAATGGAGGCATGACCTAACTATTGAGATTGATTCTTATGATAATAACTTTTCGTACTTACTTGCGCAAAATATACTACCTATCGAGTTACAAAGAAAAAATGAGCTTTTAATATCATTAATTACTGGGAGTATAAATGATATTGAAAAGGTGGGTGTCGATACACCTGACAACTTATTAGATAAAGTAAAAAATAGTATCATGCTATTTGATGGAGAGCAGACTCGATTTATCTATAAAAGTCTTGATCAAAAAAGAGTTTCGATTCAAGGGTTATCAGGTACAGGTAAAACAGAATTGTTAATGCATAAACTTAAAGAGTTATATTCATCAGAAAAAGAGACAAAAATATTTTTCACTTGCCACAATAATGTTCTTGCAGACCATCTTAAACAGAGGGTACCTAAGTTCTTTGATTTCATGAAAGTCGACAAACAGATCCAATGGAATAGTCAACTTTGGGTAGAGAGAGCTTGGGGCTCTAAAAGAGATAAGGATGGCTTATATGCTTATATATGTGATTTTTATGGACTTACTTTTCATCCATGGTCTCGTAATACAACTTATGAAATGATATTTACAAAGGCTTTAGAAGAAATTAACCAATTAGAAAGCTATGAATATGCCTTTGATTATATTTTGATCGATGAGAAGCAAGATTTCCCTGATGTATTTTTTACATTATGTGAAAAAATAGCGAAGAAAAAAGTTTATGTAGCAGGAGATATTTTTCAAGATATTTTTGAAAATAATATTAAACAAGAAGTGGAAAATGTCGATTATGTACTAAATAAGTGCTATCGAACAGCACCAAATATTTTAATGTTTGCACATGCGATTGGCATGGGATTATTTGAAAAGTCTAAATTAAACTGGCTAGAAGATAGTGAATGGAAAGCTAGTGGATATCAAATTAATAGAGATGGTGAAAATGTAACTTTATCTAGAGAAAGCGTAAGACGGTTTGAAGACATAGAAGAAAAGCAATTAATGAATATGAATATTGTCCAACATCATGGTCAAGATCAAGTCATTGGACTAATAAAAGAAATCGTAGCCAAAAATCCAACTGTAAAGCCTGATGATATCGCAATAATAATGATAGACACTGACAGTTATATCTATAATTACCTTGATGTTTTGCAATTTAAGGTTAGATCAGAGTTAGGCTGGGAAGTAAACAAATCATATGAAACCAAGAAGAAAGCGCCTAATGAGTTGTTTTTAAGTAATATTAATAATGTAAAAGGTTTAGAGTTCCCATTTGTTATTTGTATTACTTCGTTTATAAGAAGTAGTTATACCTATAGAAATAGCCTATATACGATGTTAACTAGATCCTTCCTCCAATCTTATTTATTAGTAAACAATCTAGAAAATCTTGATTGCCAAATTAATGGACTAAATAATATAAACAAATTTAACTGTATAGTATCTACTGAGCCTAATCCCGAAGAGAAAGCAGCAATTAGAAGAAAAATTGTTAAAATTAAAGATGAAAAAAATATATCATTCTATGATTTCATGAAAAAGATTTTCAAAGAATTAGAAATCCAGCAAAGATATAGGAAGAAATTCATCCAAGCTATGCCTGAAGACTATAAAGTTGACTTTGATGAAGAAAATATCAAAGAGTTTATCGAAGCAAATAGAAAGTACTATTGCAAATGACAAAATATGAATTTGACATAGACGAGTCTTACATGGATAAGTTCTTTCGTCCAATAAAAAACAAAGCTCAATTAATTGAACTTCTTATGAATGCAATTAAATATATGCTAATAAATCCAAAGATAAATAAAGACAATGCAAAAGGAAACATAATATTAATTATTGATAAAATGCAACGATTACTTTTCGTAAAAAATGATAAAATTTTTTCAATTGCGTTCCCTTTTACTGTTACTTTTTTTGATGACGCTTATTTCTTTAATTATAAAGGCACACTAAATTTAGATGCAAAATTAACCTCTGATGTTATCTCATTAATTAACAACAAAGAATTTTACAGTAGTTGTAGTTATGAATTTGCTACCCCTATTTCAGATTATCAAGAAGACAAGTGCGATAGTTATTGGGATCTAATTCGTGATTTATTATTAATGGAAAGTGGATATCTTAGATATGATCATGATCCAAAAAATTACGAAAAACATGGTAAATCCAATATTCACCCTTTACATCACTACGACATGTTTTACTCAAGTAATGCGACCTTTAAAGTTGGTCTTAAGAAAAAAATAATAGCAAAAGATTTTATTGACTTGCTAGATATTAAGACTGTTTGTAAGTTTTTAGATTAGCCTTAAAAATAAGTTTTAACGATGCAATCAAAAAAAATTCTAGAAAATTTTGAGCTACAAATACGCTACACAGAGATAGAGAAGAGAAAACAAAAAAGCATAACTTATTGATTTTGTTGGTAGCCCCTACAGGAATCGAACCTGTAACTGCCCCTTAGGAGGGGGCCGTTATATCCATTTAACTAAGAGGCCACACTTGCACTGGGTTTTCTAGTGACGGTCACTAGCGGTATGCAACTCGTAAAATTATAACGGGCTAAGGCTTTGGTAATCAAGAGATTATACCAACCGACTACGGTTTTAGCCGGTTGGTATTAATTTTTGTTAGTTTAGCTGGGCTGTTGCCGACTGTATCGACTCATTTTGCAGCACAAAGTATGGGATTACTTTGTTTGAGGTGGCGACAACTTGCTTGGTGGTTAAGTTGATCACGCGGGCATTCACTTCAACGCCACTCGGGCGATAAATTAAGGTGCCCGCTAGCACATGACTTGCAATTCGGCGCTTGGTTAATTCGTTGATATCGCGTGAAAAAACAAAATCACCTGTTTTATCAATAACCACACTATCGCGCGTCTTAAAATCAATAACACCGTAGCCAAATTTTTGCAGTTGATGATACAAGGTTTCTGCCACTTGATTACCAAGTTGGTTACTTTGTTGTAGGCTTTCATTTAAATCGACAAACGAGGTCACGGCTATGCCAAGCTCGGACTCTTGTTGCATGGTGTCGGCTATATCAAGCGCCATTTGTTCAACGTAATTACCTAACGTTTTATAATGCTGATAAGGCTTAAATTGGCGACTATTGGTTTGTAACTCTGATTCATTTTGCTGCTGAGCAAGTAGCATCATGGTGTTTATATCATAGTTAGTTGGTGCGTTGCTCGCAGTCTGGTTGCTTGGCTCAGGCGCTTGGCTAAGTAACTCACACCCAGATAAACTGAGTGTGATAGCGGCGGTTAATGCAACAAGTTTAAACTTGCTCATAGCTTACCTCACTCACTCGCTTGTTTAAGCATAATACCGTCGGTACGGTTGCTACTATCAAGAGCATCAACCACTGACTGCGGAATAAAGCCTTGTGCCGAGCCAACCACAGCTTTGCTGGCAAGCCCAATAATACGTGCATTTACCAACACACCACCTTGGTGGTTTACTAACGTGCCTGCAAGTACGTAATTAAAGTTTTGATCTTGACTCAACTCTAAATAATCACGGCTAAACACAAAATCACCGCTTGGGGTTACACGAATGTAGTCTGTGGTTTTAAAATCAACAACAGGCACACCAAACGTATGCAGTTCGTGCATGAAGCTTTCGGCAATTTGATTACCTAGTAAGCTCGATGTGTTGTATTGATCATCTAAAAAGATGAAACTCGATACGGCAAGGGGTGTTTTATCACTAACGTATTGAAGATTTTGTGCCATGTCTTGCATTAATCCACGTACATAATGATTTATATTTTTGCGCGTAGGGGCTGCGGTAAAGGTGGTGTTATTTTTAACGGCCTGACTACTTTGATAAACCGACACATTTGTTTGTGGTGCGGCAACCGCGCGCTCACTGCGGGTAAGCTGTGGCTCTTTGGTGTCTATCGTTTGTGAGGGTGACATCATTTGTGCGCAGCCGAACCCTAATGGTAAACATAAGCTGAGTAGTAAACGTCTCATGAGTGGACTCCTAATTAGTATTCACTGCGGTAGATCATGCCACCGCGCTGCTGAACTTTTTCACTTCCCCACATTACATTAATGGGGATCTCGGTACTGGCTGCAGACACGATCCGCTGATCGGCTGCATCCACTAAACGGGCATTAACAATATAGGCATGTTGTTGCCGCGTTAAGGTGCCGGTGATCACAAAGTCAATATTCTGACGTTGGCGCAAATTTTTTGTATTTCTGCTTAACATACTATCGGCAGATGATTGTAAATTTAAATTATTTTCTAATCGGTACTCAATGGTATGGTAACCAAGCTGAGCAAATTGCGTCATTAAGCTTTCTTGAATTTGTTGACTAAGCCCTGCCCCCTGACCTTCTGCAAGGCCCGAATCAAGTGCATCAGCCAAGTAAAAGCTGGTTACAGCAATGCGTGCATTACTTTTAAAAGCCCCTTGAATTCGGCTTAATTGCGAACTTAAATCAGCCACATACTGGTGTACCGTATAAGGCGCCATTACGGCTTTTGGTGCTGCTGTACTTACCACAGGTTTTGGCTCTTCAGAGAGCTTACAACCCGCTAAGCTTAAAAATATTAATGACACTAGTAGACGCATAATTGCCATCCCATATCGAACATGGTTAATTAAAAGCAATAACTGTGCCTACTTAGTATAAATCGTTTTAGCGACGTGATAAGTCGAGTGGTTCGCCTAAAAAAGGCGCGGTTAAACAGTGCTGTTGTAGCTGTTTAGCAAGGTAACAAAACACGGTTGCTTCGTTGTAGTTGGCAAACGGGCCAACACGCAGTGCATACCGTGTTTGTGATTTTGTGGGGCGTTCTAAAAACACAAACTCTAGTTTATCAAATGCACCGGGATACTGTTTTTTCATTATTAACACTTGGCGCTTAATTTGGCTTGGGTCTAAATACACTCCAAGCTGAGCCCCAGCAGGCGCCTGAGCATTTCGCGCTACGGCATCATTGTAGGTTATTGGCGCGTTATCGGAATGAGTTTGATCACTCTCAGATGCTTTAGAGAGCGTTTGCACGTCTGGCTTACTATTGAGTTCGGCCGTCATAATGCGTAAATCATTTTCCATTTCGGTTAAACGGGCAATACTTTGCTGCTGTGATTGATATTGAGCCGCAAATTGCTGTATTTGTTGCTCTGTATATAGCGGCTCTGGTTGCTGTTGCAGCATCATACATGCAGGCAACAGGCTCACACTGGCAGTAATTAATAAGTGTTTGAACAACGTTGAAATTGGCATATTTATCATCAGCTAAAAAAAACAGAACTTAAGCACAGCAAATAAAATGCCAGCTTTTAGCCTTTATATCAGCACGCTATAGGTAAATGCGATTATCGGTATAATTACTTACCCAACAATCAAGCCCTTGGCGCTTAATGGCTTCACAATCAGCGGTTGCGTTTTTAAGGTATTTATAGCCACCAAATTTTAAACGGTAATAGGTGTTTTGATTAACATCAGCCACTTCAACATTTAATAGCGGTTTGCCCTGAAAAACCTCGGGGGCTAAGGCCTTCATTTTTTTAAATGTAATGGCTAAGTTTTTTTCTGAATTTACTGCAACAAGCTGTAATGCAAAACTGTATTCAGGTTTAACCTGTTCGCTGCTCTTACGCTCGTCTGATTTAGCCATAGAATCTGGCTCTTCTTTAGTAGGCAGCCCAGCTGCAGGTAACGCGCTATCTGTGCTCTCTGCGCCATCTGTGCTTAGCTCAGGCAGCGATTGCACGTTTGCTAATAGGCTTTGCTCATTGGCCTGAACATTCATTGACTGAAATAGATGACTAAACGACAAAAAATTAAATAATGTGGTAGGTAATGAATGGTTACTACAACCCGATACAACAAACGGCACCATTAGGCACGCGCTGTAACGCAACGGTTTTAAGCAATATTTCATAAGCAGGATTCTTAAACGTACCATTATATTTGCTTCTTAATCTGAGAAGACCGTTTGTTAGTACTTACCTGCCTGTAAAAAGCCTGAAATATCGTTTAGATATTAAACAAGAAAACACTAACAAATTGCTTTTTTATTATTATATTTTCAGTACAGTGCTTCTACTAACTGCAATAAAAACTTAGTAGCACCCTCAGCTTAAGTTTTCATATACGACAACCTAAAGCAGTAAAAATCCGTTTCATTATAGGTATTTTTATGAGTATAGCTTAATTAGCTATTCTACAGTGGGTAACTAAGCACTTTTCTGTAATAACTATCTTAGCAATCTGCTAATACAAAGGTATATCAGAAAAGTCCTTAATTAGGTAATAATCGACAATTGTGGATGACATGTAAATAACAAAAAAGTGCCATATAGGCACTTTTTTTACATCATTTTTAACTAATCAAATAGAATTGATTATTTAACCAGCATTTTTATGAAGTCGGTGAGCTCATCTTTAAATTCATCGCGTCGTAATGAAAACTCAACAATCGCTTTTAAATAGCCTATTTTGCTACCACAGTCATGGCTTTTCCCTTTCATTGAGTAGGCATCAACGGTTTCTTTTTCCATTAACATTGCAATCGCGTCTGTTAACTGAATTTCATCGCCTGCCCCTGCTGGGGTTTTTGCAAGAAGTGGCCAAATGTTTTTACTTAATACATAACGACCAACCACGGCGAGGTTTGAAGGCGCTTGATCAATTGGCGGCTTTTCAACCATATTTAAAATAGCGGCACTTTCACCTTGTTTAATTTTCGCATCACCTAGGTCAACCACACCAAACTTATCAACTTCGTTAAGTGGCACAGGCTCAACCATAATTTGGCTTTGACCAGTACTTTCAAAGCGTCCAATCATCTCTGCAAGGTTGTCTTTTTTTAGATCGCTCGCCACATCGTCAATAATCACATCGGGTAAAATAACCACAAACGGTTCATTACCAATGATTGGCGCAGCACAGTTAATTGCGTGGCCTAACCCCTTCGCTTCACCTTGGCGTACTTGAATAATAGTGACATCTTTAGGACAAATAGACTGTACTTCTGCAAGTAGTTGACGTTTAACACGCTTTTCTAATGTTGCTTCTAACTCAAAGCTCGTATCAAAGTGGTTTTCAATAGAGTTCTTACTTGAATGCGTCACTAATACGATTTCTTTAATTCCCGCTGAAATCGCCTCATTAACCACATATTGAATCAAAGGGCGGTCAACGATAGGTAACATTTCCTTTGGAATCGCTTTTGTTGCAGGCAACATACGCGTGCCAAGACCAGCAACTGGGATCACTGCTTTCATTGATTTCTCCTTAAACTTTTTTCTTTTTACACTGAAAACGGATACTTAATTGCATCGTGACACTGATAACCTTCTACTTCAAAATCGTCTTTTGTGACCCAAGTTTCAATGTCTTCAAGTGATTTAATATTTGGATTTATTTTAAGTGTAGGTGATGCAAATGGCTCACGCTTAAGCTGTACATCACGCATTAACTCTAACTGATTTTCGTAAATATGTGCATTTGCTATTTTATGATACGCCTTTCCGGGCTTGTGTCCGGTGATTTGTGCAACCAACGCTAATAACACAAAACATTGAATTTGATTAAAATTCAAACCCAGTGGGACATCACAACTACGTTGATACGAGGTTAAGTATAGAGTATCACCCAGTAATGAAAAAGTGTGCGTATGCATACACGGACGTAAACAACCTAGTTCAAACTCGCCCGGATTATAAAACGTGACAATTTCACCTCGGTCATCAATGCCGTTAGATAAGTTAGTAATTACCTTTTTAAGTTGATCAAGGTGTGTACCATCTGGGCGCTGCCAGCTACGGCCTTGTACGCCGTACACACGGCCCATATCATCTTCACCACGTCGATGCGGGTTTTCGAGCCAAGCTTTATTTTCGTTCGCGTTGGCATTCCATGTCATGCAACCGATATCACGAAACTGTGCCGCACTGTCGTAACCACGAAGGTAGCCTAACAACTCTGCAATGGCTGCTTTATAAAAGCTTTTACGTGTTGTTATAAGCGGAAACTTATTGTTTGCTACATCGTACTCAAGGTCAGCATTAATAACGGTTAAACATTTGGTGCCTGTACGCTTATTTTCGACCCACACGCCTTCATCAACAATGCGTTGACATAAATCTAAATACTGTTTCATTGACTTGCTCTAATTATGCTTTGCTTGCAACGCGTCGTTGCGGCTTCATGTAGGCCCATATTAACAAACCAAGGCCCCCAAATACCATTGGCAGCGAGAGTATTTGTCCCATTGAAATCACACCTGCAAATAGGCCTAAATGCGCGTCTGGCTCACGGAAATACTCAACAACAAATCTAAATACGCCGTAGCCTAATAAAAATAAACCGGCGACACTCCCTGCTGGGCGTGGCTTTTTAATAAACCATTGCAAAATTAAAAATAGCACCAAGCCTTCTAAAAATGCTTCGTATAGTTGTGACGGATGGCGTGGTTCTGGCCCACCGGTAGGGAAAATAAACGCCCAAGGTACATCGGTTACGCGTCCCCATAACTCACCATTAATAAAGTTACCTATGCGGCCGGCTAGTAGGCCCAAAGGCACTAATGGCACCACAAAATCGCCGACCTCTAACAATGATTTTTTACGTGTCCAGGCAAAGACCATAATTGCGGTAATAACCCCCAGTGTGCCGCCATGGAATGACATGCCACCTTGGTCGATTCTGAATAAATAAAACGGGTTTTCAATAAAATAACTAAACTGATAAAACAACACATAGCCAATACGCCCACCGAGTATTACCCCGAGCATACCGTAAAATAATAAGTCGCTTACTTGCTCTTTCGTCCACCCAGAATTAGGTTTTGCAGCTTGACGGTTTGCCAGCCACATAGCTAAAGCAAAACCAATTAAATACATTAAACCGTACCAACGTACGCTGAGCGGTCCTACCGAAAAAATAACCGGATCTATCTCTGGAAATTGAAGAGCCATAAAAATAAAAACCTTTAACTAAACACCATTTTAAGCGCAATTATGACAAGTAATAGCGCGAATACTTTTTTTATTGTTGCCACAGGTAAATAATGCGTCGCTTTTGCACCATAAGGAGCAATTAATGACGACGTGATAACGATGCCGACTAATGCGGGTAAATAAACAAATCCGGCAAAACCATCACTAAAGGAGGTTACTTGCCAACCTGCAGACACATAACCAACCGAGCCAAACAGCGCAATGACAATACCACATGCTGCGGCACAACCAATGGCCTTTTTAATATCGACAGAGAAATAATGCAGCAAAGGCACAATAAGTGCACCGCCACCAATACCAATCAGTCCTGATAACGCCCCCATTATTGCACATAAAAAGCCAATTACGGGACCTGAGGGCAATGGTTTTTCACTTGCAGCCTTGGTACGTGTAGATAACACCATGCGTAACGCGATAAACACCACACTCGTGGCAAAAACTAAACGTAATAACTGCTCAGGAATAAAACTCGCCGCAAAGCCACTCACGAGTGCACCAATACCTACACCGGTCATGACCCAAGGAGCAATTTCCCACGGCACATTAGCATTACGATGATGAGCCAACGCTGAAGAGGTAGACGTAAAAATAATGGAAGCAAGTGAGGTGGCTATGGCAATAACTAATACATGGCTTGAGTCAGCAACATTAAATGATACCAACATGGCGCTCAGTACAGGCACAATAATTAAGCCACCACCAATGCCAAGCAGACCGGCTAAAAACCCTACTACACTGCCTAAAATAGCGCAGTACACCATTAAAAGTATTACGTCATGCATAGCACACTCATATATTCAGTTTGTTATATGTATATACTAAACGAATATATAAACGCTTCACAGTACAATTTACTCTCATGCTTGCCCTTGGCTAGGGGTGTAAAATAACTCACCCAATTGGTGCTCTATCATAAAGTTACGTGTGAGCCTCAATACTTGCTTAGCGGTAGGCTGCAATAAACATTCGCTAAGCAGCTCCTCCATATCGCTTACTTTTAAGCGACGCAGTACAAATTTAATTTTACTGATTGATGAAAGGTTCATACTTAAGCGACGATATCCCATGGCGATTAGTAATAATGCCCCTTCTGGGTCACCACCAAGCTCACCACATAAACTAAAGGGTAATTCATGGTTTTGGCACTCTTGAGCAACTTTAAGTAGCACTCGCAGCACACTAGGATGATAGGGGTTAAAGAGCTCTGCAACACGCGCATTAGAGCGATCAACGGCCAGCATATATTGAGTTAAATCATTGCTACCCACAGAGCAAAAGTCGACTTTTTGTGACCACTCTTCAAGCATGAATATACTTGAAGGGACCTCTAACATAATGCCAATTTCTGGGCGGTCAATGGCTTGCTCTGGGTATTGTTCTTCTAGTTCGAACAGCGCTTGTTCAACTAACTTAATTGACTCGTCGACTTCTTCAGAGCCACTGATCATGGGTAACATTATTCTAAGGTTACCTAAACCGATATTGGCCTTTAACATCGCTCTGAGTTGATCTAAAAATAGTTCAGGATGATCCAAGGTGACGCGAATACCCCGCCACCCTAAGAAAGGATTCTCTTCTGTGATATTAAAGTAGTCTAATACTTTATCACCGCCGATATCTAAGGTGCGCATTACCACAGGATTCGGGTGATAGCTGGTAAGCACTTCTCGGTACCACTTTTCTTGCTCCGACTGCGAAGGAAATTGCCCCTTTTGCATAAACCAGGCTTCGGTACGATACAAACCCACTCCATCACAAAACAGTTTGTTGTCTTGCTCTGTGTTTAATTCAAGGCCTGCATTTAACAATAAGCTAATGTGCTCGCCATCTAAGGTGACCGCATCTAGGTTCTGCTCTGCGACGAAACGATCATTCAGTAATGTTTCTTGGTATTTTAATTGGCTGTATTCATCGTGGAGCATTTGCGAAGGTGAGATATATAAACGCCCTGCGTAGGCATCTAAAATCATCGGCTTACCTTCAAATTGCAGTAAGGGAACGTCTTCAATACCCCAAATAGCGGGTATCCCCATTGCTCGCGTTAATATTGACGCATGGCTGTTTGCTGCCCCATTTACACTCACCACCCCCGCTAAATGCCCTTTGGGCACTTCGGCAAGCATGGCAGGTGTTAGCGTACTGGCAATTAAAATGGTGTCTTTAGGGTAAGGTTTTGCCGCATGCTCGGTATTAACTAAGTGGTGTAAAACACGCAAACCAATGTCTTTAACATCTACTGCGCGCTCTTTTATGTATGGATCTTGCATGGCGTTAAACTGCGCCACCAGCTTTTCGATAACTATTTTTAATGCGCTTTTTGCACTCCAGCCTTGTTGAAGTTGCTCTTCAACATTTTTGCCTAGGCTTTTTGCATCAAGTAGTTGCTGATACACATCGAATACCGCAAGCGCTTCTTGCGGAATCGAATCACTTAATGTCATTGATAACGTATTAAACTCGTTGCGTGTTGCCGCAACAGCCTGCGTAAATAATTTACGTTGCGTACTTATGTCATCGTCTTTTTGCAACTCAATCGATTTAAAATCGAGTTTAGGCAACACCACAAAAGCTTCACCAATGGCAATACCCGGCGCGCTCGATACCCCTTTGAGTACCGAAGTCTGATGCGAGAATTCATCAAGCCTTAAAATCTCTTTGATCTCGGCATGCGCAAGCTGCGATGCAAGTTGTGCCGAAAGAGTAATTAAAAAAGATTCTTCATCGGGACTAAAAACACGCGCTAACTTTTGCTGAACTACAATAACGCCCAGCACTTTTTTTTGATGCACCACAGGCACAGATAAAAACGCGTTATAGCCTTCTTCATTAACTTCTGGAGAGAGTTTAAAGCGAGGGTGTGATTTAGCGAACGCTATATTAATTGGCTCTTCGCGTTGCGCCACTAAGCCAACTAAGCCTTCGGTAAAACCAATTCTAAACTTACCCACAGCATCTGGGTTAAGTCCTTGCGTGGCCATTAATACAAAGTTGTCTTGGCTATAATCAGCAAAGTAAATTGAGCAGCACTGTGTTTGCATGGCATCTTTTACCATTTGCACAAAACACGCTAAGGCACTGTTTAAGTCCGCTTGTTGCGACACAGCCTCAGCAATTGATCTGAGCGTGGCTAACATGATGCTGCTCCTTTCATTTAGTTGATAAAGTTGCCCTTATCGCTTTTGTCGCCAATTATCTTTATGTTGTTCTCGTTTATTAAACGGCATTGCAAACGGGGCAAACTCTTTCATTACACGACGGTAAACATCGCGCTTGAATGACACAACTTGCCTCACCGGATACCAATAGCTCACCCATCGCCAGTCATCAAACTCTGGATGATGAGTTTTAAGTAAGTTTACATCTTCGTCTTTACAACGTAATTTCAGTAAAAACCATTTTTGTTTTTGCCCAATGCACACAGGACTTGAGTCTCTGCGAATTAAACGCTTGGGTAATTTGTAGCGTAACCAATGTTTTGAACTTGCGACGATCTCGACGTCTTCAGGAAGCAAGCCCACTTCTTCGTGTAATTCTCGGTACATGGTTTGCTCTGCTGTTTCACCATCATCGACACCACCTTGGGGAAATTGCCAAGAGTGCTGACCATAACGTCGAGCCCAAAATACTTGTCCCTGATTATTGCAAATTACAATTCCGACATTGGCACGAAAACCTTCGGCATCAATCACCTTAGTGCCTCATTTGTAAGTCGATTTTTATTGATTGTTCCACATAACCTGCGATACAGCAAACACTTTACACCTTCGCCGAAACCAGATTTGAAATTAGCATTTTAACAAGCGCTTTTAATCAATATGTTAGAAAGCAATTATTACGAAAATACGCGCTTTTAATAAAATAGTAGTTTACAACCGTATTTTTCTCACCTTACCCACAGCTTGTGCATAACTTTTGTAAATCATGCTTATTTTGCAAACAAATCCACAATAGTCAGTTCAAAAAAGCACTTTCTCCACAGAAACTGTGGATAAACATGTTCATATATCTGTATTTATACAAACAACTGTCTAATTAATACAACAGCCAAAAATCAAACATCGACAAAAGTCATTAAATTTCAATATATTAAGATGTTATTCCCACAAAACAAATTGACTGTTTTTAACTCACTTTCAACATGCGCAAAAAACACCCAAATACAAAGATATCCACGGCAATGCGCATTTGCTATCATGTTAAGGTTAATAACACAATCAAATAAACGCCGTATGCGACCACTAAAACCAAGCTCAATCAACGAATTAATGCAACGCGTGAATGCAATAGCGGGGCTTACACTCGGCCAGCTTGCAGAGCAGTACCAATTTAAAACACCCGATGACTTGCTGCGTGAAAAAGGCTGGACCGGTCAGCTTATTGAATATGTATTAGGGGCAACCGCGGGCTCGAAACCCACTCCTGATTTTGAAGAGCTTGGTATTGAGTTAAAAACCTTGCCTATTTCGTTTAAGGGTAAACCCTTAGAGACAACTTTTGTCTCTGTTACGCCGTTATTGAACGTAACAGGTCTTACATGGCAGCAAAGTACGGTGCGTAAAAAGCTCAATCATGTGTTGTGGTTACCGATTTTGGGAGAACGCGAAATTCTGCCATTTAATCGTACCATTGGCAGTGGTTTTTTATGGCAACCCAGTGCCGAGCAAGATGCACAGCTGCAACGTGACTGGGAAGAGCAAATGGAACTTATCGCGCTGGGTCGTATCGATGAAATTTCGGGACACTTGGGTGATGTCATGCAAATAAGACCAAAAGCGGCTAACAGTAAAGCGCTTACTGATGCTATTGGGCCAAATGGGCATGTGATCCAAACCCTGCCTCGCGGCTTTTATTTAAAAACAAGCTTTACCGGCGAGATTTTAAAACGCCAATTTCAGCTGTAAGGGTCGCAACTCTTTGTATTTATAAGCGGTTTGTCGTGCTAACTCGTAAAAAAGCCGCGATGATGGTCGTCGCGGCTTTGTTCTAACTTGAATTCTTAACGTATTGTTATTTCCAACTTTTCATCTTATGGCCTTTAAGAGCATAAAATAAAATGAATAGATAACTTGGGATCATAACAATATACGCACCTTGCGCGCCCAGCCCTGCTACGTTACCTAAACCAATCAGCAGCGGACCTAAAGCACCACCAGCAATACCCATGATCAACAACCCCGATGCAGTGCCAGTTAAGCGGCCTAACCCCGCCAATGCTAATGGCCAAATTGCAGGCCACACCATCGCATTCGCAAAACCAAGTAGCGCGATACACAATAAAGGATCGGGGAGTTCAGGGCCTCCAAATGGCACAAGTAATAGATTAGAAATAATAAACGAGTCATTACTACCAAATACCACCAGTAGCACGGTGATTATGCCAGCGATACCCGACATTAATAGTGCTGTTTGCTGGCTCATAAAACGTGGGATAGTTGCAATACCTATCGCGTAGCCAATCAACATACACGCCATTGTGTACGAAGTCATAACGGAGTAATCAGCAACGCCAATTTGCAAAGCGTAAGAGCCAATCGTATCGGCAGCAATCACTTCAACTGCGACATACAAAGCAATGCCCACAACACCTAGAACAAGGTGCGGATGAGCAAGTGTTTCTTTTAACTCACCTTTACCATTTGATGACTCGCCTTCGTCAAACACTAAATCAGGAAGAGGTGCAAATTTTGCGAACGCAGCAAATAACATAATAAGACCCGCAATTAATACATACGGCATAATTAAGCTATTGGCCATAATGTCTTTTTGCTCTTGCGACAGTTTACCCGCACCATCGACTACACCGCTTACAACGACCGCAGCAAAGATCACCGGTACGATAACTCCAGCAAACTTATTCAATAAGCCCATAATACATACACGCACCGCGGCTGATTTTTCAGAGCCCATTTTTACTACATAGGGGTTAACAGCCGTTTGAAGAATTGTTTGACCGACACCTATCATAAGCTGTGCAAATAAAAATATTTCGATCATTTGCAGTTTCGCGGCAGGAATATACATTAACGCCGACAGTGCCATGACAGCACAGCCAATCGCCATTCCATTTTTATAACCAACGCGTCTTATGAGCATCGCTGAGGGAATACCTGCAACAGTAACCGCAATATAAAACGAAGAAATAATAAACGAAGCTTGTAACGGCGACAGCTCAAGCATTTGCTGCAAAAATGGTGTAATTGCACCATTAAGCCACGTTATACACCCCAGAATAAAAAACATTGATCCTGCCAATACCATTGGCAGCCAAATGCTTTGTTTTGTGTTGTTGTCACACTCAACCGTTGCTTCCATAATTTTTCTCAACTAGTTATTTTAATTAATTATTTTTATTTGGCTGGCTTTAAAACATCATTGTGCTGTTTAATTTCCATACCAATCACAAAAATTTAATCATACACTAACAAAAATGACAGCGCTATCATTTTGCATTCAGCTAAACGTAAAAAAGCCGTAACTAGCTGGCTAGTTACGGCTTTATTTAAATATTTACAACGGCTTAGTTATTACTTACCAATCGCTTCTTTTGCGAACAAGTGTTTAATTGGTCCCAGGTTATCAACAAGGCTAAGCCCCACACCGCGCACGAGCTTTTTAAGCGGATTAGCACCGGCAAATAACTCTTTTAGTCCTTGCATCATGGCAATGTGTTTTTGCGCATCAAGCTTACGGGTACGTTCATAATCACGCAGCGTGCGTGTACTTGCAAACTCACCCTGCTCATTGGTTAATAACTCAATTAGGTAAGCGGCATCTTTTAAGCCTAAGTTCATGCCAAGCCCGGCAAGTGGGTGAATAGTATGCGCTGCATCGCCCATTAACACGACTTTGCCCGACACCCACTGCTGTGCATAACGCATTTTAAGTGGAAACGCCATGCGCTCACTTTGAACTTCGCATAAACCGCATTGGCCATCCAGTGCAGCCAGTAGTGCTTTATTAAACTCGGTATCGTCAAGTGCTAGTAACTGCTCGCAGTGCACAGGGCTGGTTGACCACACAATCGAATGCGTGTGTTTATCAGGCAGCGGCAAAAACGCTAAAGGGCCGGTTGGTAAAAACACTTGGCGTGCTGTGTGATTATGCTCATCATCGGTTTTTACAGTCGCAACAATGGCATGATGATCATAATCTTTAAACGTAATTGGCATATTGAACTGCTTTCGAATCGCCGAGTTTGCTCCGTCGGCTGCTACCAGCAATTTAGCAATCACAGGCTCACCGCTTTCAAGTGTAATAAAGACATCGGATTCTGTTTGATGTATTTGTTGATAACGGGTTTCGAATAATAAGCTGGCATTACTTTGCTTTTCAAGTTCACTAATTAAAGCGTAGCGAATAATGTCGTTTTCAACGATATGACCAAGCTGCGGTAAGTCGAGATCATTGTGATCAAAATGAATTTTGCCAAAGCTGTCTTTATCGCGTACATCCATCGAGGTATAAGGCGTGGCGCGTTGCTTAATAATTTCAGGCCACACATTCAGTGACTCAAACAAACTTTGGCTCGCCAGACTCAGCGCACTAACGCGAAGGCCATACTCATCCCCCGGAAGCGCCTGCTTTTCACTGGCATCAATCACCACCACACTAATATTGGCTTTAGCTAAACCAAGTGCAAGCGTAAGGCCTACACAGCCACCGCCAACAATACAAACCTGTGCTTGTTTCATATCCGTTTACCTTGCTTAACTTGACCCATTAACTGTTTGGCTAACGGGGTTTTTAACGAGGAGAATAAATCCATAGAGAAAAGACCAATGCTACGACCAAGCGCAAGCATTCGCGATGAATTTGAAAATAGCCGCACCAAGCTGTCAGTTAAAGTCATAACCGTGGCAATATCTTGACTGCGCACTTGGCTATAGTAGCGGGTAAAAGCGTAATCACCTAAATCGCTGCGGTGCGCCATATCACAAAGTAGTTGCACATCACGTAAACCTAAATTAAAGCCCTGCCCCGCAATGGGATGAATAGCATGACCAGCATTACCTATAAGTACAGTGCGATGGCTGCTTAGCGCGTCTACTTTTCCATACACCAGCGGGTAGCTGGCACGCATACCAACTTTACTGAACGTGCCGGCACGATAGCCAAACGACTTTTGCAAGGCAGCTAAAAATGCATCATCTGAAAGCGCCATGTGCGCATCTATATGCTCAAGCTCCATGCACCATACTAACGAGTAACGGTTATTGCTCATGGGCAAAAGCGCCATCGGGCCATGCTCGGTAAAGCGTTCAAATGCGTGGTGATGATGACCACCCGCCACTTCAATATTGGCAATGATCGCGCCTTGCTGATAAGGGCGCGTATTAAACTCAATATTAGCCAGCTTTCGACTACTCGAATTAGCACCGTCGGCTATAACCACCAGTTTTGCACTCAGCTGTTCGCCCGAACTTAAAGTAACGTTCGCAGCATCGGCTTGGTACTCAATTTTAGCAACCGTGTCAGGACAAAACAGGCTCACATCTGTGCGAGTTAACTGCTGGTGCAAGCTGCGACCAAATGGATTCACCTCAACGACATACCCAAGTGCATCTTGCGCATATTCATGGCAATCAATGTGGGTTTTACCAAAGTGACCACGGTCAGAAACCGTTACTTTTTCAATTGCAGCAGCAAATTGCGCTTGGCAATCAAATGCATTAATGGATTGTAAGTATTGAACCGATTGCTGAGCCAGTGCAATACTTCTATCATCAAAGCTTGGGTGATAGTTTGCACTTACTTCATTTGCTTCAATCACAGCGATTGATAACTGTTTATTGCTGTGTTTTAGGCCTAATGCACAACTTGCGCCAGCCAAACCACCGCCGATAATGACAACATCAAACTGCTCTGCCACGTTTGCTCCTAGCCTTTATTTGCCTTGCATCACTGCTTCAATGTCACTGATAGTTTTAGGTACTGAGAGTGTCAGGTTTTCATGACCCTCTTTTGTGACAAGTAAGTTATCTTCTATACGAATACCAATACCTTTGTATTGCGCAGGTGCTTTGGTATCTTCGCTGATGTATAAACCGGGTTCGATAGTTAAGACCATTCCTGGCTCAAATACGCGCTCTTTTTCGTCAAGCTTGTATTCGCCTACATCATGCACATCAAGGCCTAACCAATGGCCAAGGCCATGCATATAAAACGCTTTACAGGCTTGGTTTGCCATTAGCTCATCAAGCTCACCCGTTAAAATACCCAAGTCAATTAAGCCTTGCGTTAATACCGTTGAAGCCAGTTCATTGGCTTTAGATAAACTACCACCGGGTTTCACTTGGCTAAATGCAGCCTCTTGCGCCGCAAGTACAATATTATAAAGCGCGGCTTGTGGCTCACTAAACTTGCCATTCACAGGGAATGTTCGAGTAATGTCTGCTGCATAACCCTCAAGCTCACACCCTGAATCAATCAGTACTAGGTCGCCCTCTTTTAGTTCGGCGTCGTTTTGTGTGTAATGCAGTATATTGGCGTTATCACCACTGCCAACAATGGTGCCATATGCTGGGTGGCGAGCACCATTCATTGCGTAGTGATGGTGCAGTTCTGCTTCTAGCTGATATTCAGTTGCGCCTGGTTTTGCAAATTGCATCGCACGAATATGGCCTTGCGCACTAATTTCACAAGCAGTGCGCATAATGTTTAGTTCAGCGTCAGATTTAAATAAACGCATTTCGTGTACTAGGCCACGAATATCTTTAATAGTGTGAGGCGCTTTGTAACCTTTTTTTGGTGCACCACGAAGCGTGCTTAATAAGTCCCAAATTTTCGTATCGAAATGTGGGTAAGTGCCTTGTGCATAAAATAAAATCTGCTGGCCGTTCACCAAATCTAATAATTGTTCATCTAGTTCACTAAGTGGACAGGTTGCGTCGAATAAGTACTCAGATTTCGCTTTTTCGAAGCCAATTCGACGGCCATGCCAAATTTCAGCTAATTTATCTTTATTGCGACAAATAAGCGTACTTGGCGTGTCACTTGATGGGCAAAGCACTAACACTGCATCGGGTTCGTTAAAACCCGTTAAGTAGAAAAAGTCACTGTCTTGGCGAAATGCGTATTCGGTATCACGACTGCGTGTAACTTCAGCAGCTGCAGGAATAATCGCGATGCTATTTTTGTCCATCATCGCAAGTAAACGCTCGCGACGGGCTTTAAATTCAGCTTTATCGATAGCAATAGACAACATGCTAAACCTCTGTAATTTAATTAGTGAAGGGTCTTTTTAGTGCTTTTATCTGTTTGCTCTTTACCGAGTTCAGCAAAACATAATAAGGCAGAAACGCGCACGTACTCGATCACTTCGTGTAGTGCTTGGCTGTCTTCTTCGGTTTCTTCGAATAAAGTATCCAAGCGAGTAATTTCGCTAAAATCGCTAATAACTTCTTTTACGTCCGCAGACAATTTGCCATAGTCTTTTTGCTTTAAACCGAAACCAAGCATAAAACCCGATACCCAAGACACTAGGCCGTTTGCTACGTCAACTAGGGTCTCGTCATCACTTGGCAAGAATAAATCGAACTGAAATTCATCGTCACCAAAACTCGCCACAACCTGTGTATATATAGTGGCAAAAAACGCTTTTAGATCGGTATTGAATGCTAAACCATCATTGAAAACATCGCTTAATAAGCCTAAATACTCGTCGGCTTCAATATTAATGCCACAAGCAAGTAAGCCACTTATTACGCCATGGGCTTCGGCGGGTGCGACAAAAATTTCATTTTTTTCTAATAGCAATTGCGCTTGCTGGTAATCAGGTAACGTGCTCATAACTTTTTCTTTGTTCGTCTCAGTAACGTCATGCTACCACTCGATAAATCGCAACTCCAATTAATTGTATGATTGAGGTCAAAAAGCAATCTGAAAAGTAAATGCCTCGTTAAAGGTGGGGAAAAACTACCCGAACGATCCGCTTTTTTGGTTTCTATGGTTTAATGATTGAAACTTGTCTTATATACTGAATATGTTCCCTAGGGTGTTGGAGCTTGGTTAAGTCCCTGAGCCGATAAATTTTATGTTAGGGTTTCTGTTCGTTTACTATTGTGCAAGCTCGGCATGTACCGAGAAGCCTACGGTAGACCGCAGATTCCCGCCCTGAAACCTCAAGGTTTCAGGACTGACACCGGGCACCGCATACTTGGGGAACACCTTCATTACTTCAAGCTACGAGCTACGAGCTACGAGCTACGAGCTATCAATACTTTCATTTTATATTTTTCTAAACTGTATTTTTTGCACGCAGAATAAATTCTCACCTAGACCATTTGGCATTTAATTTTTTGGCGTTTAAAGGTCTTCTTCGGTTTATCTTTAATCTTTAGAATTTGCTAACTTACTTGATTTCGCTACGCTCGAATCTACCTACGAATAAAAACGCGGAATAAACCCGCCGCCACCTTTTTACCTGTAGCAGCAGGTTTACCCCGCGTTATAGCACTGAGTACTTGTATTTAGAATCTAATAACGAGTACCTAGTCTCAAGCCTATTTAAACCACCCCTGAAAACGTTCCATCAATAAGTAATTAACCGGAACAAGTAATAAGGTGATAAGGGTTGCAAAAATAATCCCAAACCCAAGGCTTACCGCCATCGGAATTAAGAATTGTGCTTGTGTGGCTTTTTCAAATAACAACGGCATTAAACCAATAAAAGTGGTTAAACTGGTAAGCATTACTGGGCGAAAACGCGATGCTCCCGCCATTTTAACTGTTTCGAGAAGGTCACCGCCCTCCTCGCGCTTTTTATTGATAAAATCAACCAGCACCAGTGAGTCATTCACAACCACGCCAATCAAGGCCAGCATACCGAGCAAGCTCATAATGGTAAGCTCCATCCCCATGATCCAATGCCCCATTACCGCACCTATCATGCCAAAGGGGATAACACTCATGACAATCAATGGCTGCATATACGATTTAAACGGTATTGCCAACAGCGCATAAATAATGAAAAACACAAACACCAGCCCCCAAGCAAGCGACCCAAATGACTCGCGCTGCTCTTTAGCTTCACCTTCAAGCGAATAGTCTGCACCTGGGAATTGCTGCATTAGTTCATCAAGGTACGATTTTAGGTCTGCCTGCAGCACTGTCATGTTGGTGTTTGACTTTTCAACATCGGCAGTCACATTAAGCGTACGGTATCGGTCAATACGGTAAATTGATGACGGGCTTTGTCCCGGCACTAAAGTGGCAACATGCGACAATGGCACCGTACCACCGCTAGGTGTATTTATAAGAATATCTTTTAAATCGGCTACTGAACGACGCTCATCAATGGGTAAGCGCACCATAACACGTACATCGTCACGACCACGCTGAATGCGCTGTACTTGCGCACCAAAAAACGAGTTACGTATTTGCTGCGACACATCAACGCGATTCAAACCAAGCGCTAAACCTTGCTCTGTTAGCTCAATTTGCAGCTCTTCTTTACCATCGGACATGCTGTCGGCAATTTCGTACACTGTTGGGTATGTTGCCAAACGTTGCTTTACTTTTTCTGCAACTTGCTCAAGTGTCGATATTGAATTGCCTGTTAGCTGTACGTCGATAGGGCTCGATGTTCGACCAAATTCAGCACGAAAGGTTACGCTTTCCGCACCGGGGATAATACCAATTAAATCGCGCCATTCACTCGCAAGTTCTCGAGAGCCAATGTCTGATTCGCGTTTTTCTGCTGGCATAATTTCAAACCGAACACTCCCCGAATTAGACGCGCCACCACGGCCACCTGTAGTAGCCAAAATGTTTAAAATAACACTTTGACCGTCTTCGTCACGGTACTTATCTTGCAGCTCTTTTGCTTTATCAGACATTTTAATCACGTATTTATTAGTGACTTCAAACGGTGTACCCGCAGGAAATGTTACTGATGCCCTCACTGTTTCACTTGGAATGCGCGGGAAGAACACAAACTTTGTCCAGCCACTGGTAATTAACGTTAAAATAATAACGAAAATACCCACAAACAAGCTGACTGTTGCCAGTTTATTCTTAAGAGCGTGATTAAGCAGCGGTTGGTAATATTTCATAATGGCATGCTCAAAGCCATCGGCAAAACGCTGTTGTAAGCGCTCCAGCTTAGTAGGCTCACCCTTTTCGTGGCGCAGCTTTAAATACTTTAAATGTGCCGGTAATACAAACTTAGACTCAATTAACGAGAACAGTAATACAGGAATAACCACCACGGGGATTTGCGCGAAAATAGCACCACGCGCACCTTCAATAAAGGCAAGCGGTAAAAATGCTGCCACCGTAGTCAATACCCCAAATGTCACTGGGGTCGCTACTTCTTGTGTACCACGAATTGCAGCCTGCTCGCCTGTTTCGGCTGTTTTTAAGTGGGTATAGACATTCTCGCCGGTGACAATCGCATCATCCACAACAATACCCAGCACTAAAATAAAGCCAAATAAACTAATAACATTTAATGTGATACCAAATAGTGGCATCACTAAAAATGCCCCCATAAACGATACCGGTATACCAATAAACACCCAAAATGCGATAGCGGGACGTAAAAACAGTGTCAGCAAAGCAAGCACCAGAATACCACCTTGAATCGCATTGCTGGTGAGGGTTGCAATACGACTTTTTACCACTTCTGAGTCATCATCCCAGTAGCTTAATTCGAAGCCTTCAGGCAGGTTATCTTGCTGTGCGACAATAAAGTTTTTCACGGCATCAGCGACTTCAATCGCACTTTGTGGGCCAATACGATAAACATCAATAAAGGCGGCTTGTTTACCATTAAAACGCGTGCGTACCGGGGTTTCTTCAAAATCGTCTTTAATGCTAGCAATGTCTCCCAAGCGAATGATCGTGCCATCTGCTTGATGCTTAATTACAATCTTTGAAAACTCATCTTTACGATATGCCTGCCCTTTAGAGCGAATAAGCACATCGCCCCCTTCTGTTTTTAAGTTACCTGCTGAGACATCGGTACTTGAATTACGAATAGCAGAAGAGATATCCGACAAACTTAAATCGTATTGACGCAAGGTATCTTTGCTTACCTCAATAGCAATTTCATAATTGCGCACCCCACTTAGCTCAACCTGAGTCACGCTAGGTAGGCGCAACAATTCATCGCGCACTGTTTCTGCATATTCTAAGGTTTCTTTTTCACCATAAATGCTTGAAACGGTGACCGCTATTACTTCACGTTTCCATTCAGCGAGCGACACTATTGGCTTTTCAGCATCAACCGGAAAGGTATTAATCGCATCGACTCGGCTTTTTATATCCGCTAATAACTCTCGCGGGTCATAACCTGTTTCGACTTCAATTGTGACAGAAGCCGAGCCTTCAGCTGAACGGCTCGTTATGCGTTTTACACCTTCTAAATCTTGCACCGCTTCTTCGATTCGGATCGTGACCCCTTTTTCGACATCTTCAGGTGTAGAGCCACGTAATGAGACGCTGACGCTGATGCGATCAGATTCAAATGATGGGAACACCTCAAGCGGTATTTGCGTTGAAACGCTAAATAACCCCGCTAATAAAATGCTGATCAGCAATAAGTTAGCTGCAACATGATTTTTTGTGAACCAAGCTATCATTATTGCGCTCCTTGCTCACGAGCGGCGCGGCGTTGCTCAATCAATTTTTTAACCGTAATGCCTTGCTCTTTTGCTTTTTTTTCAAGCTCTTCGCGGCTTAGTCGCGGTGTATCGGCGCGCGTAGCTTGATAAGCTTCGCTGCCCATTACCGTTACTTGCGTACCTGAACTTACTTGCCCAAGTGGTGTAAGCACTAAATTATCTCCAGCCGATAAACCATCAGCCACGATTGCCTGAGTTGCATTTTGCCAAGCCAAAGTAATGTCTTTTCGACGTAAAACCCCTTTTTCCTCGGTGTACACATAGCTGCCTTGGTAAATTGCACTGTTTGGAATAACTAAAGCATTCTCAACGGTTTTACCTTTAATCTGCGCTTTAATATATTGACCAATTTTAATGGGGTACTGGTTATCGCTTGTGGCTTTATACGGGTCGTGAATTTGCGCCACAACATAAAGTTGCTGAGCACTTTCATCAATCGCACCTTCGGTACGAATCACTTGGCCTTGCCAATGCTGTTTGCCTACTAGGTTTGAGCTGAACTCGACAAGTGAACCCGCACTATTTTTAGCACCATCGCGGAATTGCTCCGGCAAATTAATAAACGGTAAGTCTTTATTTTTAATCGGTAGCCTAATTTCAACACTATCTACAGCATAAATAATGGCTATTTCCATGTTATTGCTAACAACTTGGCCTAAATCAACACTACGGCTTAACACTCGTCCTGCATAAGGCGCGGTTATTTTAGTTCGCTCTAAATCAAGTTTTGCTTTTTCAAGGTTGGCTTGTGCCGATAATACACTCGCCTCTGCGGCTGCCAGTTGAGGTTTGCGAAGTACTAAGCTACTCGCTTCTTCGCCTTTACCTAAGCGCTGCCAATCTGTCATTGCTTGTCGGCCACGCGCTTGCTCTTCAAGTAAACTTTGTTCAGCGGTTAATAGTGCGGCTTGCGCTGATTTAACTTCAGCGCGGTGATCTCTATCATCAAGCTGTACAAGTACATCGCCTTTTTCAAAAAAGCCCCCTTCACGGAATTGCTCACTTATTTTAATGATTTGTCCTGAGGCCTGCGCAACCAACTTACTCTGTGTGCGCGGTTTAACTGTACCAAAACTGTCGATCATAATTTGAAAGCTTTGCGGTGTGAGGCTCTCAACAGCAACATTCACTTTTGCTTTAGGAGGTGATGAAAAGCGATTAGCTTGCGGCGGATTCCCTTTTATAAACATCACTAAAAGTACCGTCACGATTATCACTACGAGTGGAATTAATATTTTACGAGTTTTGCTTTTCATGATTATTGCTCTGCTACTTCGGTGTTTGCTTCACTAAAATCACCCCCGAGGGCAATATGTAAGTTGATTCTGTTGATGATAAGTTGGTTTTTAATTTGAATAACTGAACTTTGTGCGTTAAAAGAGCGGTCTTGTGCATCCAGAACCGTGGTGTACGTTACCAAACCACTTTGATATTGCTCAAAAGCAAGTTGCTCTGCCGCGATGGCATTTTTTTGTGCTTCAAGTGTTTTTTCGTAACGCACTTTTAGCGCTTGCTCTTGGCTTATTGCTGTTTCAACATCGTTAAATGCATCATAAAGAGTCGCTAAGTAAACTTGTTCTTGGCGTTTAACATTGAGCCTAGCTTGCTCTTCGTTCGCTTTTAAACGTCCGCCTTCAAATAACGGCATCGAAATGCTGCCAAGTAAAGACCAAGCAAGGCTTGAAGGCGAAAATAAATCACTCATTCGATCAGTGCTATCACTGATTGAGGCTGATAAGTTCAAGCTTGGAAAACGCTGTTTGTGCGCATACGCAAGACCGGCATCGGTGCTGAGTAATTGATACCAACTGGCCATTAAATCAGGTTTACGGGTAATAAGCTCAGACGGCAAACCAAGTGGTATGGCATTATCAAGTAAAGGTAAGTCTGCGCTAACCGTAAGCGCTCCTCTGGGGTATTGCCCTGTTAAACGCTCTAAATCACGAATTGATTTTGTTAACGTAGCTTGCTGCTCTGCAATGCTTGAACGCTCTGTATTTAGCTCATTGCGAGCAAGGTAAACATCCAGTGCTTCGTTTAGACCTTGGCGGTAACCAGATTCAATGATTGATAAGTTTTGTTCTGCATTTTGTTCGCGCTGCTTAAAAAGTTCGAGCAATTTATGATTGCTGATCACATTAAACCAACCCGAAACAACATCAGCAACTAACTGCTGCTTAGCTTGCTCAAACGACGCTTTCTCTGCTAAGTATTCTAAGTTAGCTTGGCGCTCTGACGCCGACAACTTACCCCATAGATCAACTTCGTATCCGAGCTCAAGTGATGCTGAACTTGCATTATTGTAATTTACCGGGCGGTTATCTTTACTGCGGCTAGTTCGTGTTGATAAGTCTAAGCTTGGCCACAAAGCCGCACCCGCAGCAACGAGTTGTTGCTCTTTAATTGCAACATCATAACCCGCTTGTAAAATCCCCTGATTATTCGCTAAAGCCTGTTCAACTAAGCTCAGCACCTGTGGATCTTGTAACTGCTGTAACCAATTACCCTTCACAGCTAATACTTTTGAAGCACTGTCTAGTTGTTGCCAAGCGTTTGGTATAGCTTCAAGTTCTGGTACTCGTTCACTATTCGTTGGCTGGCTTGCGCATGCACTTAGCAAAACCACACTTAAGGCAACTAAACTTGGCCTACATTGCCAATTCATCATAAAAACCTGAAAAATAACTATTTATGAGTGTAATTCAAGCATTGCATTAAGTTTTGCTCAACTGACTTTACATAAAATTACACTCGTTGACGTTGTAGTACGATAAACGGCAGGTATTTAGCGATGAGATTAGAGTTACAACGTTCAAACGTAAGCTGGGAGCAATTTGAGGAGAAAAAGCAACCATGAGTGAAACTGTATTAGGAGCGACCGGTTTAACACTCAAAGCCTATGACCATTACTTGTTACTATTTTTTGCAACAGAAACAAAAAAGCCCCGCAATAGCGAGGCTTTTAAATAATGGTGCCCAGAGGCGGAATCGAACCACCGACACGAGGATTTTCAATCCTCTGCTCTACCGACTGAGCTATCTGGGCATAACAATTTACTAATTGTTTAATAAATGGTGCCGACTATCCGAGTTGAACGGATGACCTACTGATTACAAGTCAGTTGCTCTACCAACTGAGCTAAGTCGGCACACTAAAACTGTGTGCGTTGTGCACTATAATCACTTTAAAAGTAATTATCAAATAATGGTGCCCAGAGGCGGAATCGAACCACCGACACGAGGATTTTCAATCCTCTGCTCTACCGACTGAGCTATCTGGGCTTAAAAACTAGTTAATTAACTAGACTTTTAATAAATGGTGCCGACTATCCGAGTTGAACGGATGACCTACTGATTACAAGTCAGTTGCTCTACCAACTGAGCTAAGTCGGCACACTAAAGCTGTGTGCTGCTGCACTATATTAATGTTATAATCTTTTGATTTAAAACACCAATATTTTTAATAATGGTGCCCAGAGGCGGAATCGAACCACCGACACGAGGATTTTCAATCCTCTGCTCTACCGACTGAGCTATCTGGGCGTGCGGCGTATTAAACGGGTTTTGCCTTCGCAAGTCAACTTTTTTTTTGAGCTTTATAACTGTTTGAACAGTTTTCCATCAAGATTGCTATTTTTAATACTTTTACGGTTATTTAAGCATCAAACTGACGCTTTCTGATAGTTTACTCTAATTGTTATTTGGTTTCCTTAGGTAAAAACGTGGTGAATTTTTCTTCGTTGATGGTAGGATTGTTCTACCATCAAGGAACTGCTTAATTTTGCTGTAAAATTATTGGATAAGACCCATGCCGAGTAAATCGACCTCTACTGTAAAAGGCCTATTACCTCTTTTTATAATAACAAACGTAGTTATCACCCTATTAGCGGTGGTTGCTTACTCCTTTTACCCAACCAGTAACGCGCCGAAGCAAACAGAGCCCCCTCGCTTAACTGCAATAGAAGTTTCAGAGTTATTATCTGCACCACTTATCAGCGCACTCACTATGCCTGGACAAGATAAAGTTAAAGAAGTACTCGATTTAAGCCTATTGCTTAATAAAGATTTTGATTACTACTTATATAGATACGAAATTAATGGCGATGCATCGCTTGTCTACGCTAATAACAAAGAGGCGCTTATCGCTTCAAGTAAAGTGGACCAGCAACTTGCTCAAGGCACAATTATTCATACGGTGCTTGAGCTGAATGATCAACCCGTTGGTGAGCTTATAGTAAAACAACATCCACAGCAGCAACCAATCATAGAATCAGCCGCGCTCTCGTATGCCCTCGCGGGTTTAACGCTTTTAGCTTTAGTTATTTTATCATTTGCCTTGAGTGTATTAATTAATAAACGTTTTATGAAAAACAGCGAATCACTCAGCAACGAATTAATGGTAATAACACAAAATGCCGATTATCAAACGCAGGTGTCAGAAGAGCTCGATTTTGGCTTAGATAAAGTCGCTAAAAATATTAATCAATTACTTAATAAAGTGTTGTCGGTTATTACCGAAAACAAAGCCGCTCAGCAAGACTTAGAAAAACTACAAAGCGGTCTTGAAGCAGAGGTACAAAGCAGAACACTGGCCCTTGAACAAGCCACCTTAAAAGCAGAACAAGCAAACGAAACCAAAACGACCTTTTTAGCAACCATGAGTCATGAAATTCGCACTCCCATGAATGGCGTGATTGGTACAATTGATTTACTGCGTCAAACAGAACTTGATGGAGCGCAACATAGACTAAGCACCATTATTAGAGACTCAGCGTTTTCATTATTGGGAATTTTGGATGATATTCTTGATTTTTCTAAAATCGAGGCGGGTAAACTTAATATAGATAATACGCCATTTTCAGTGTCAGACACCATTGAAGAGGTCGCGCGGGTGTTGTCATCTGTCGCGAGAAAGCGCGATCTTGACCTTGAGCTTGCCATTGCCCCCGACATTCCAACCAACCTGATTGGAGATACTGTTCGCGTACGCCAAGTACTGTACAACCTATGTAGTAACGCCATTAAGTTCACCACCACCGATGATAACCGTAAAGGCTGCGTAAAAATATCAGTAGAAGTGGTGCAAAATACCACCGATCACTACACCTTACGCTTTGGTGTTTCTGATAATGGCAAAGGGATGACACGCGCACAACTTGGCGAAATATTTAATCCCTTTATACAAGCCGAAAGCTCAATTACGCGTGAATACGGTGGAACAGGCCTAGGGTTATCCATTTGTAAAAGCTTAACAGAGCTTATGCTGGGCACTATTTCTGTCACCAGTGACTTGGGTATCGGCAGTGAATTTATTGTAGAACTTCCTTTTAGCACGCAAGGTAAAGTCGATTTTGCACATAAACACGTCATTAAAGATCAGCGCGTTGTGGTTGTTACGAATCATGATGGCCGTAAAAAACTATTAACGCGCTATCTCTCGTTTATGGGGGCCACCGCCGTCATTGCCGACAGCAACGAAAAAATAGAAGCAGAACAAGACAGTAAAGATATTATTTGGGTTCTCGATGGGATCGAAAGCATGGAGGACATTAATTATATATTGCGCCGCCTGCTTTACACGCTAGAAGATAACCACCAACAAGTAATCGTTCTCAGTAAATTAGATGAAGCAGCCGTTAATCATAAAAATATTTTCTATTTAAATGCTGCCCCACTGTGTAAGTCTAACTTTATGATGTCGCTACTTGTTGCTGCGGGCTTACATCAGCCAAAGCAAATTACTTCTGCAAAAACATTTAACAACTACTTAAGCGTTGAACAAGCGCGCGAGGAAAATAAGCTTATTCTGTTAGTGGAAGATAATGTTTTAAACCAGCAAGTGTTAACTGACCAACTTCATTTACTCGGTTACGGGGTCGAGTTGGCAGAAAATGGCCAACAAGGTTTAGAGCTGTGGCGAAAAAATCACTATGCGATTATTCTCACCGACTTACACATGCCAAAAATGTCAGGTTACGACATGGTAAAAAGTATTCGCGAAGAAGCTTCTCAGCTAGAAGACATTAATGCACAACCGTATATAGTAGCAATCACAGCAAATGCGCTTAAAGGTGAAAAAGATCGTTGCTTGAGCATTGGTATGAATGATTACATCACTAAGCCTGTTGAATTAAATGTGCTTGAATCCACCTTATTAAAGTGGTCTAACAAAAGAAATCCACAAAGCACATCGGTTGAAGCCAAAAAATCAGCTATGCCTATCGATATGAACATGCTCGCTAAATATATTAATAACGATGAGGCTAAAAAACTGCGCTTCTTTAAAATGTATTTAGAGCAAAGTAATCAATTGACTAAAAATATTAATGCGGGTGTCATTGAACATGACATCGACAGCATTATTTCGTCGTGCCACCAGCTAAAATCAATTTCGAAAACGATTGGTGCGATGAAAGTCGCCGAGCTTGCCGCTGAATTTGAGCACTTTTGCAAAAACGAAGAGCCAACCAGCGATGAGCTAATTGAGCTGCGTGATGGTTTTGAAATTGAGTACTCTAAGGTAGCGCAGTTTCTCAAAGAGCAAATTAAAAAAGCTGAAACCGAGCAATAAAAAAGGGCCTTTTGGCCCTTTTCTATTATTTTTCAGGTGGACGGTAGCCTTCAATTTCTACGTCTTTACCTTCAAATAAAAACCCTACCATTTGCTCTTCTAAAAAAGCACGGTGCTCTGGGTCCATCATATTTAAATGTTTTTCATTGATCAGCATTGTTTGCTTATGCTGCCATTGGCCCCACGCTTCTTTGCTGATGTTGTTGAAAATCTTTTCACCAAGCTCACCTGGGTATAGTTGGAAGCCTAAGCCTTCAGCTTCTTTTTGTAACTTTTGACAAAATACTGTACGTGCCATAATTGCTCTCTACTCTTATTGCGTGATGCTATTGTAATCTATTGTGCTTAATTGTTTAACCAGCTTTTTAGTGGGTGCAGCCAACCCAACTTCAACCGATTCGTCAAGCGGATACCAAACAAGTTGGTGCTCGTTAATAAAATCAGGAATTGCCGGTAAGGTTAGCACATGTGGGTTAATGGTTAATTCAAAATGCGAGAATACATGGGTAAATGCCTCAAGTGCTTGCGTGTTACCAGTTAAACCATGTTGTGCTAAAAAGTGTTCTAACTCGCTGTACTCGGTAAATTCAAAAAAGCCAAATAAACCTCCCCAAATACCGCTACTTGGCCGCTTTTCCATTAATACTTTATTGTCACAGGCTAAAATAAGTTGATGACACGCTTTTTTAGGCACCGCTTTTTTAGGTTTTGAGTGTGGAAACTCTTTCACTTTACCTTGATTAAATGCCTGACATTTACTCTTTAACGGGCATGGCTGACAATCAAACTTACTGCGAGAGCAAAGACTTGCTCCTAAGTCCATCATGGCTTGGTTAAATTCAGTAACCGACTCTTTGGGGGTTAACTGAGACGATAACGACCAAAGCTGGTTTTCAACTTTTTTAACCCCGTACCAGCCCTCAACCATAAAGAACCGCGCAAGAACCCGCTTAACATTACCATCTAAAATAGGGTGATGTTGACCCAGCGATAACGATAAAATAGCGCCTGCAGTCGAGCGGCCAATGCCAGGTAAATCCATGACTTCTTCGAGGGTTGTAGGAAACTTGCCTTGGTATTTATCACGGACTATTTTTGCTGTTTTATGTAAATTACGGGCACGGGCGTAATAACCAAGCCCAGTCCAGTGATGTAATACCTGATCTTCATCAGCATTAGCGAGCGCGATAATATCAGGGAAGCTTTGCATAAACTTCTCAAAGTATGGGATAACAGTGATCACTTGCGTCTGTTGCAACATCACTTCGGAGATCCATACTTTGTAAGGGGTTTTATTTAACTGCCATGGCAGTGTCTTACGACCATGAAGGTGATACCAGTCAACCACTTGGTTAGCAAACCAAGTTGACTCCTTATTGCTTAAATTCAAAATAACATCTTTACTTGCTGAAGCTCATTGCGGCTCAGTCTATTGCAGTTAGTTAGGCCAAGCAAGTGAAAACCCAGCATCGAGGCGTGTTACCCTTACAGGATTAAATAAGAGTTAATATAAGTGTTAATCCGTCCTTAAATAGAGCAAAAGCGCTTCGCATATTTATTCGCGTAATTAACAGCGACACAGCGCTTTTGCCAATTATGCCCCCTCTCCACGTCATAAACTCCGCCATGCCTCAATATCAAATTCACTACAGCAAAATTAATCTCGAAAGATAAACAGGTCCTAACTATTGTACTCAAGGCGCTGGTCAGGGATAATACGCACCCTTTTTCTATAGTCCGTGTTTTTATCAGGCCAAATTATATGAATGACTCAAGTAACCCTAACCTCGAGCAAGCAAAGCAAGAGGGTAAATATATCCGCACTATTCGTAGTTTCGTTAAGCGCGAAGGTCGCCTAACTAAAGGCCAAGCAGCCGCCATCGAAAAGTGTTGGCCAACAATGGGCCTTGAGCATAAAAACGGCATGCTCGACCTGAAAGACGTCTTTGGTAACGATAACGATATCGTATTAGAAATCGGCTTTGGTATGGGTAAATCACTTGTTGAAATGGCCAAAAATGCCCCTGAGTTAAACTTTATTGGTATCGAAGTACATCGCCCAGGTGTGGGTGCATGTTTAATGGATGCCGATGAAGCGGGTATTACCAATCTACGTGTATTTGAGCACGATGCTATTGAAGTGTTGGCTGACTGTATTGCCGATGAAAGCTTATCTAAGCTGCAACTGTTTTTCCCTGATCCATGGCATAAAAAGCGTCACCACAAGCGTCGTATCGTGCAACCTGAATTTGCACAAAAACTACGTAGCAAGTTGAAAATAGGTGGGGTTTTCCATATGGCAACAGACTGGGAAAATTACGCAGAACACATGCTAGAAGTTATGCAAGTTGCAGAAGGTTACAAAAACCAATCTGAAACAAACGATTATGTTCCTCGCCCTGATTCTCGCCCGTTGACTAAATTTGAGCAACGCGGTCACCGTCTAGGTCACGGTGTATGGGATTTAATGTTTGAACGTACGAAGTAACATAAGGTAAAGCCAGAATGAGTAAGTTAACCAACCCCAGTTTATTATTACTTCGCAACGACGAAGAGTTAGTTGGGCAATCCATTTTAGTGGTTAACTTTGAACAAGATGGCTTTTTACGAGAGCTAAAAGCATTAAACCCAAATGCGGCCATAACTGCATTTAGCTATAACCACGCAAATGCACAGTATGCCAGTAAAATTAATGGCATACGCGCGGTGGTTGATCACACTATTCCTGAAGGGAATTACGACTTAGTTATCTATTACTACCCTAAAGCGAAGCCTGAAGCTTTAATGTGTCTTGATAATATTCGCGCTATTTGTAAAGAAGATGCACAGCTTCTTATTGTTGGTGAAAACAAAGGTGGCGTTAAGTCAGCAGAAAAGCAGCTTAAGGATTTATGTGGTTTTAGTAACAAAATCGATAGCGCCAAACACTGTATTCTATACCTTTTTTCTGAGCTGACATTAAACGATAGTTTTGATATCAGCCGTTACCACAAGCCATTTCAAGTTAAAGCGGGCGATCTTGAATTTACCGCTATCAGTGTACCGGGAGTATTTAACCATGGCGCACTCGATGTAGGGACCGCTGTGTTATTAAATAACGCCCCTAATATCAGTAAAGGTAAAGTACTCGATTTTGCTTGTGGGGCCGGTGTAATTGCCGCCTATCTAGGAATTAAACACCCTGACCTTGTGTTTACTTGCAGTGATGTCAGCGCACTTGCAACCTATGCAACCACACAGACTCTTGCGTTAAACAATTTACAAGGTGACGCAATATTAAGTGATGGTCTTGAAAGTATTGATGGTAAATTTGATTTAATAATCAGTAATCCACCTTTTCATACCGGCATTGCGACCGACTACACAATTGCTGAAGCGTTTTTAGCTAATGCAAAACAACACCTTACTAAACAGGGTAAGCTTACAATCGTCGCGAACAGCTTTTTGAAATACCCTCCTATTCTTGAAGCACAATTTGGTCAATACACAACTGACTTCAAAAATACTAAGTTTTCAGTTTACTCAGCGGCTTAGTTTTCGTTAATTAATATTGGTTGTTGAAATATTTTTCTTATTATTTAGTTACTTTTTGTTGTCTTTGCTAGACTAAGAAGTTACTAATAATACTAAAAAGATTGGCTTTAGACAGCGCATGTCAATATTCTCTGCACAAACAAGTATTCGCAAAGCTTTAACTAACGCAGTAATGTTAGTTACCGCACTCTGTTTGTCGCTATCTATTTCTATTTCGACCTACCTTGATGTAAAAGAGCAAAAATCACTCATCATCGATAAGATTACTATTTTATCTAAAATTGTCGCATACAACGCACAAGTTACCGTGCTATTCGACGATAACGAAACAGAAACTGAGCGCTTAAAATCATTTGAGTCAGTGCCTTTAATAAAAAACATTCATATTTACTCTATTGACGAGCTTTCTAATGAACCGGTTTTTTTCAGTAGCTTTAACGCCAGCAAAACACCGCCCGTTCCAATTAAAGTAGGTAGTATTAATGACTTATTAGTACCTAATGTTAAAGATAAGGTTATTGAGCTTGTTACCCCTATCGTTTACGAGGGGAACACCATTGGCTATGTGTATATTCGCGGTGGTCTAGACCGATTAAATGAATACATTAATCATAAAATTATGATTGATATCCTACTGACGCTGTTCGTATTGGTATTAGTGTTTTTTGTTGCGCGAAGTATTCAAAAGCGTATTGCAAACCCCATTGATGAGCTGAGTGTGTTACTGCAAGACGTTTCTAAAAATCATAATTATGAAACGCGCGCGCAAAAAACCAATATTGATGAAATAAATCAACTCGCGGGCAGCTTAAACATCATGCTTGCGCGCACTCAAAAACAAATTGAGCGCCATGAAAAAGACAAACAAGAGATAAAACAACTCAACCAAAGCCTTGAAGAAAAAGTAAATCAGCGAACCATTGCCCTTCGTGAAGCAAACCAAGAGCTACTCAACACCCTTGAGCGAATGCATCAATATCAAAACCAAATCGTTGAAAACGAAAAAATGGCTTCGTTGGGCCAAATGGTTGCAGGGGTCGCACACGAAGTTAACACCCCAATTGGTCTGGGGATAACCGGGTCGACGCTGTTGCGTGACAAGCTGGCTGAAATCAATACGCTGTTTGAACAAAAAACCTTAACATCGGCACATTTAAAACGCTTTATAGATGATGGCATTGAAAACCTCGACTTAATTTATCGTAACCTCAACCGCGCTGCCGAACTGGTGTCGAGCTTCAAAAAGGTGGCTGTAAACCAAGATGGCGAAATGACTTCTCTGGTTAACTTACATAACCTATTAAGTGATGTTGTGCTCTCAATGCGTTCAGAAATTGAATACCGCAGCCCTAAAGTAAACATTAATTGCAGTCACGACATTAGCATCGAAACAAAGTCAGGGCCGCTGCAACAGATCTTACAACAACTGTTAAGTAACTCCGTGATACACGCTTTTACTGACAATCAAAATAACGAAATAACCTTTGACGTTGAGCGTAATGAGAGCAGCTTAGTCATTCATTATTTCGACAATGGCGTTGGGGTAGACAAATCGATTAAAAAACGAATTTTTGATCCCTTTGTTACCACCAAACGTGGCGAAGGTGGAAGTGGTCTAGGCATGCACCTCGTTTATAATTTAGTTACCCAAGCATTAGGGGGCAGCATTATTTACGATGAGCTAAGTAATGAAGGCGCTCACTTTATTATTACTCTGCCATTGAACGAAGGTGCAGTTTAATGAGAGCGCTCTTTTATCTATTTGTATTAGTGCTTATAACATACCCCGCGCAGGCTAAGTCACCTGACCAAGTAAAATCGGCATTTTTATTTCAAATTGCGAAGTTTGTTGAGTTCACACATGATGACACTGCACGCCCTGTGTCATTTTGTTTTTACAGTTTAAATAGTGGTCCTGGTGCATTTATGAAGGACCGAGATGAACTGCAAATTAACAACAAACCAATTAATGTGATATTAGTTAAAAAAACTCAGCAAATTTCTGAACTTTCTCAACTTTGTGATATCACATACATTGATGAAACATTAGAAAATGATATACTTCCACTTTGGACCGATACAATTTCATTGGATACTTTAACAATAGGTGAAAGTATCAGTTTTTTAGAAAACGGCGGCATAGCCTCTCTGGTTCAAGAAGGGAATAAAATCCGACTGTATATCAATAAGCAGCACGTATTGCAGCAGAACTTTAAAGTGCAATCTCGATTGTTAGCTATGGCTAAGTTTTATCCAAATTGATTTTACTTGTTAACAATTGGATCTACTCCTATAATCTCTAGTATTCGGTTTTGCTTGATAATACCGAATTTTTGTAAATAAAATTTCCGAAAAGGTTAATATACAATGCAAACGCCAGTCATTCTGATCGTAGAGGATGAAGACGTAACTCGACTAAACCTCGTTAGTTTATTTGAAGCTGAAGGTTACAAAGTTATTGAAGCCATTGATGGCGATGATATGCATGACAAGCTTACAAATAATGATGATGTGAACCTTGTAGTTATGGACATCAACCTACCAGGTAAAAACGGGTTAATCTTAGCTCGTGAA
The DNA here is from genome assembly GCF_013423925.1 of Pseudoalteromonas sp. JSTW. NCBI lineage: Bacteria > Pseudomonadati > Pseudomonadota > Gammaproteobacteria > Alteromonadales > Pseudoalteromonadaceae > Pseudoalteromonas > Pseudoalteromonas sp. JSTW. The sequence continues at coordinate 886,855 of NZ_CP058972.1, read as the reverse complement.
TTACGTCAAAAACGCAATGTTGGCCTGATTTTCTTAACAGGTCGTGACAACGACGTTGACCGTATTCTAGGTCTTGAAATTGGTGCAGATGATTACATCACTAAGCCGTTCAACCCTCGCGAACTAACGATTCGTGCGCGCAACCTAATCTCTCGTACAGCGTTAGGTGGCGAAGAAGCTAATATCGAAACAAATGGTGTTATTACATTTAACGGTTGGGAACTTGATGAAAACAGCCGTTGTTTAACATCACCAAGTGGCGATGCTAAACGTCTGCCTAAAGGTGAATACCGTGCGTTACGCTTAATGCTTGATTCTCCTGGCCGTATCTTTAGCCGTGAGCAACTTATTAAGCATATGACTGGCCGCGAGCTACGTGCTAACGACCGTACAGTTGATGTAACAATTCGTCGTATTAGAAAACACTTTGAAAGCGATAACAGCACATCTGAGCTTATCAGCACCATCCATGGTGAAGGCTACCGCTTCATTGGTAAAATTGACAACTAATTAGAACTAATCTTCTAACTGTTGTAAAAATAATTGGAGGGCTTCATGCCCTTCATTTATTTTATCTGCTAAAACACTTAACCACTCTTGCAGTTCTTCTGCACTCTCATCAAGCGCACCGTGTTCCATCTTTTTAGCATGTAATTGCACATCGTTTAAACCAACAGAACCTGCAGCACCTTTTAGCTTATGGGCTACCGATTTATATTCTTCTCTGTCGTCTATAGCCAGAGCATCGGCTAATTCTGTTTGATACTGCGGGTTAAGCTTAGCAAATAACGCAGCGCTGCGTTTAAACACCTCTAACCCCATAGAGCCAACAAAATCTTCAATGGTTTCAATGTCGAGTAATTCTACTTTGATACCGGAAAGATCTTTCGGCTTAGCGGCTTTAACAGATGCAGAGTCAGGTACTTTTTGCTGTTTAATATCAAATAGCTCACCCAGCATTTTATCAAGCTTCGTGGTGTTAATTGGTTTTGCTAATGCACCTTGAATACTTATACCTGCGAGCTCCTCTTCGGCGCTTCTTACGTTGGCGGTAAGGGCGACTATCGGTAAGTTATCAAAATGCTCATCATAACGAATTTGCCTTGCTACTTCATCACCATTAATGTCGGGTAATTGCATATCTAATAGCACTAAGTCTAAATCATCCTCGGTGTAAACAAACGACAGCGCATCTTCACCGGTTTCAGCCCAAATAACTTCGTGACCACGCTGCTCTAACAGGTTAGTTGCTATTTCAGCATTTAATGGCACATCTTCAACTAACAAAATGTTTAAGCTGCGAACTGCATAGCTTTGCTCGGTTGGCGCAATACAAAGTTTAAGGGGGATTTCTACCACGAATACACTGCCCTCGCCCTCTGTGCTGCTAACATGTATTTCACCTTTCATGGCACTAACCAACGCTTTAGTTACGGCTAAACCAATTCCCGAGCCAATTGCGTTGGTGCCATTTATATCTGGCGCTTTATAATACATGTCAAAAATACGGTGTAGCTGCTCTTGAGGGATCCCTTGTCCTGTATCACTCACTCGCATTACTAACCAAGGCCCATCAGGGCGATTTTCACGGCGGCATTCGAGTTCTACATGACCTTGCTGGGTAAATTTCACCGCATTATTAATAAGGTTCCAAACAACTTGGCGAAGGCGGGTCGGATCTAAAGACGCATACACATCAAGCGTGCCTTTACGCTTGATATTAAAGTCGAGGCCTTTTTGTTCAGCAATTAAACCCGCAAAGTTCACAACATCATTAATAAAGTCTGCAACATTCACTGAATCGGCTACAATATCAAGTTGCTCACGGTCAATTTTATCTAAATCTATAATATCATTGAAGATATTACCCAGCGTTTCAGCACTTGAGAACACCGTATTACACCAGCTTCGTTGCTGCTTATCGAGCTCAGTATCGAGTAGCATGCGGGTTAAACCAACAATGCCATTAAGTGGGGTTCTTAATTCATGGCTCAGAGTAGCAATGAATTTCCCTTTATCTTTGTAGGCTGCCTCTAGCGCTTGAGCAGCTTCTTTACGGCTGGTGATATCACGACCGAACGCAAGTAAGCCTATGTATTCACCTTTTTCATTAATAAACGGCAATTTACGCATTTCAAACCAACGTTTCTCCCCTGCTACAGGGTATTCAACGTCTAAAGTGAGTGCTTGATGAGTCTGCGACACTTTTTTGTCGGTGCGTAATACTTCAGGTAGATAATCGCTTGGGTAAATTTCTTCGACACTTTTGCCAATCAGGTCTTCGCTACTTTTACCAATCACCTCTTCAAACATTTTATTACACCCAGCGAACACACCATTGTTATCACGGTAGTAGAATAAATCGGGTGAGGAGTCGACAATAGAGCGAAGTAACATGCCCTGTTGTGCTAACTCTTGTTGTGTTTTCTTACGCTCGGCAATTTCTCGTCTTAACTCTTCAATTGCTCGGTGCTTGGCATGAAACGCCATTTTACGTTCGTCAATTTCTTCATTAAGGCGACTAATATTGTCTTTTAACGTTTGGTTTAAGAGCTTTTCTTGTTTGGTTGCACTGTCTAAGTAACTGTATGACGCTTCTAACTGACGAATAGAATTTAACAATACAGAAATTAAAATTGGCGATACGACAGCCGTAAAAAACATTACAGCCAATACATCAACTAAGGTTACGGTTCCAACTGCCACGTAGTAAAACATACACGACAATATTAAAGACATAACCAATAACAGGGCATAGCAAGCTGCGGCGGTTTTGAATTCACCGTATTTTGATATAAAGCTTGAGAGTGTGCGAGCCCACGGACTCAAAGAAGAATCAATCATAGATAAAGCTTAGGCACATAATCTAAAAAAAACAGCATAGCTAATTTTATCACTATTCCTTATGAAATATTCATATTGTGCGATAAACACAGAATTTTTTCATCAACGCCGCGTTTTTTATATTTTTTCATGTAAAATACCGCGCTTTAATAATTGCAAAGAATGAGTATTACCATGCAGACCACGATGCCAGATATTGCTGATACGGCTCCCGCCTTACGAACAGGAAAATTAGACTGGGTTGGCATGGGCGAAATTGAACTTCCTTTCATTTTTGAATCTCGCAATATTGCCCCTGTAAATGTAGTTGCTAAAGCACGCGCATTTGTAAATTTACATAAAGAAGATGCGAAAGGCATTCACATGTCGCGCTTATTTTTAGCACTCGATACCTTATCAACTGAACAGCAAGTGAACCCACAAACACTTGCTCAGGCACTTGATACCTTTATTAGTAGCCATGATGATTTAAGTGACCAAGCACAAATTGAATTTAAGTTTGAGCTTCCATTGCGTCGTGAGTCTTTGTTGAGTGGCAAAGTGGGTTGGAAAAACTACCCAATCCACCTAATAGCCAAAATTAATCAAGGTGTATTAAGCTTTGAGCTAATGGTTGATGTCACTTACTCATCGACTTGCCCATGCTCAGCTGCACTCGCAAGGCAATTAATTCAACATGCATTTGATGAAAAATTTGCAGAGCAACAAATTGATAAACAAATGGTTTTAAACTGGCTGGGCACAACAGAAGGGATTGTCGCCACACCCCACTCTCAGCGATCAATTGCAAATGTGAAAGTGAAGCTTGATAACGCTCTCACCAGCTTTGATGTGGTTGGCTTAATAGATGCATTAGAAGGTGAATTAAAAACCCCTGTGCAAGCGGCAGTTAAACGTGAAGACGAGCAAGAATTTGCACGTTTAAATGGCCAAAACCTGATGTTCTGTGAAGACGCCGCTCGTAAAATCAAAGGGCTGTTAGAAGAGCAAGAGTATGCCGATTACTGGTTGCAAATCAACCACTACGAATCACTTCATGCGCATGATGCTGTTGCAATTGCCGTAAAAGGAGTTGCTGGCGGTTATACTGCTTAAATAATTTGGTAACTCCCGACACTTAGGCACACATATTGCTTTTATATTTCAGTGTCAATTTGTTGTTGTGGAGTTACCTTATGGAATTCGCTTTATTATCAATTTTAGTTTTAGTCGTAGTGGCTTCTGTTGTTGCGTCAAAGTTCAGCGATGATGGCGGAAACCCGTACCCTTTCACTCGTAAACAAAGTGTTTTTACTCAAGTTGAAAGTGCTTTTTTAAACCTTCTTGAACGTGCCGTTGGCGATCAATACAAAATTGTAAGCCGCGTAAAACTAATCGATTTAATTGACTGCAAGCAAGGCTTATCTGTTAAAGCAAAGCGAGCAGCCATGACGAAGGCAAAAGGTAAGCAATTAGATTATGTGCTTATCGATAAAGAAAAGCTAACAATCGTTGCAGCGGTTGATTTAGTAAATAATACCAACAAAGACGGTCATAAAGCACAGCGAGATTGGTTTGTTAGTGGCGCATTAGAAGCGGCTGGCATTCCTCATATTCGTATGAAGGTGAAATCGGGTTATCAACCAAGGGAAGTCCGTGATGCGATTATGTTTAAGCTAGGGAAACCTGCAGCAGCGCCGATAAGACCAACACGCAACCGTGTTACAAAGCCTGCAGTATTGTCGCCATCTCAAGCAAAAGCTCATACGAGCTCTACCGCACTTGCTGAAATATAAGTTGTCATAATAGTGGCAAAAGCAGACTTTCGGGTCTGCTTTTTTGTTTGTTTTATACATTTTTAGGTATAATCATCCTATTCAATCTAAGGAATCAAATATTATGCACGTTGGTATTATTGGCGCGATGGAGCCAGAAGTAAAAATCTTACGCGAGGCAATGGCAAACCCAAGCACGATGACAAAAGCAGGGTTTACATTCTACACAGGCGAATTAGCAGGTAATAAAGTAACACTTGTTCAGTCTGGTATCGGTAAAGTGGCGTCTGCGGTAGCGACCACGTTACTCATTGATAACTTTACACCTGATTGTGTGATCAACACCGGTTCTGCGGGTGGCTTTGAACCGTCATTAAATGTGGGTGATGTGGTTATTTCATCTGAAGTGCGTCACCACGATGTTGATGTTACTGCGTTTGGTTACGAAATCGGTCAAGTACCACAAATGCCTGCTGGTTTTGCAGCTCACCCAAAACTGATTGAAGCTGCAGAACAAAGCGTTAGCCAAATCAGTGATGTTAAGACCATGATTGGTCTAATTTGTACTGGCGACTCGTTTATGTGTGACCCGGTACGTATAGAAAAAACACGTGCTGAATTTCCTACAATGCTTGCCGTAGAAATGGAAGGCGCTGCAATTGCTCAAGCTTGCCACGTACTTGAAACTCCATTTGTGGTTATTCGTTCTATGTCAGATATAGCGGGTAAAGAATCACCGCAGTCATTTGAAGAGTACATTGAAACAGCATCAATTAATTCATCAAAAATGGTTGTGGCCCTATTAGAAAAACTGACCTCGGTGAGTTTATAAGGTGATTACACATTTTGTTCAAACCCATTTGGACATTATTGTATTTTTTATAGCGCTCCTTGCTGAGCGCTTTTCCCCCTTAGTTAGCTGGTATCACCCCAACACTTTTTTAAGCATTATATTCGCAGCCTTGGGAGAGCGTTTATATAACCGTTCAAACCCCACGAGTTATCAATATCTTGCCTCTACCCTTGCCTTTACTTTGACCGTTTTAGTGATTGTCATTCTCGTTGTGTTGTTCTTAGAGTTTGCTTTCTACCCCGAGTTACTGAATGGCTTAATCTTATATTTACTGCTAAGTAGCCGCTTACAAGAAAAGAAGTCGCTGCGTATTGCTAGACTCATAAAACAAAATCAAAAAGCTATCGCAAAAGAGCTACTATCGAGTTTGGTTGCACGTGATGTGTCACGACTTTCATCGCCAGGTATCTGTAAAGCCACCATGGAGTCATTGGTGCTGCAAAGTGCGAGGCATTATTTTGCCGTTATATTCTTTTATTTAATCGGCGGCCCTATTAGCGCAATCGTTTATCGTTTATTAACGCTTATTCACCAATCATGGCGTAAAAAGCAACAGCCAAATAGTCCATTTTTAAAACCTATCGCAAAGCTGTTATTTGTCCTTGAGTGGCTACCCACTCGATTAGTTGCCATCACGATTGCGGCAACCAATGCCAGTAAACACAGTATTCATTATATTAAATACTACGGTAGACATTTTTATCAAACGAATACAGGCTGGTTATTAAGTGTGACCTCAGCAGCCTTACACGTACAACTTGGCGGCCCCGCACTTTATCAAGGCGAACGTTACAATAAAATGCGCGTGGGCACCGAACGATTACCCACTGCCGATGATATTCCTGTGCTTGTAAACCGTTTAAATCAAGCAAAAGCATTCTGGCTGCTATCAATCGTTGCAATCGAAATAGCCACACTATTGCTCGTTAACTAATTGCGACAAAAAAACCAGCCGAAGCTGGTTTTTTGTTTTGCTTAGTATGGAAGTATTAAGCAACCGTGATCTTTGCAAACTTACGTTTACCTACTTGGTAAATCTCAGTGGTGCCTTTTGCAACTTCAAGCTTAGTATCTGTTACTTTTTCTTCACCATTAATTTTAACTGCGCCTTGCTTGATCATTCGCATTGCTTCAGACGTACTCGCTACTAAGTTTGCTTCTTTTAGCAAATTAGTGATAAAGACCGACTCTTCAGCGATGGTTACAGTCACTTCAGGGATTTCATCTGGTAAAGCATTTTTTTGGAATCGTTTGATAAAATCTTGGTGTGCACCTTCGGCTGCATCTGCGCTGTGGAAACGCGCAATTAATTCTTTAGCCAGTTCAATCTTAATATCACGCGGATTAACACCCTCTGCAACGCGTTGCTTAAGCGCAGCAATTTCTTCAATAGATAACGCACTTAGTAAGTCATAGTAACGCCACATTAGCTCATCACTAATTGACATCACTTTACCAAACATATCGTTTGGTTCATCAGTAATACCAATGTAGTTGCCTAATGATTTAGACATTTTTTGTACGCCGTCAGTCCCTTCAAGCAGCGGCATCATTAGCACTGTTTGTGGCTTTTGACCTTCGTCTTTTTGTAACTCACGACCCATTAGTAAATTAAAACGTTGATCAGTACCACCTAGTTCAACGTCTGCTTCTAATGCAACTGAGTCCCAACCTTGAACAAGTGGATATAAAAATTCGTGGATTGCAATAGATTGGCCACCGGCATAACGCTTTTTAAAGTCATCACGTTCTAGCATACGTGCTACTGTTTGACGCGCAGCCAGTTTGATCATGCCCGCAGCACCTAATGTCTCCATCCACGTAGAGTTAAATGCAACCGTTGTTTTAGCAGGATCAAGAATCTTAAATACTTGCTCTTTATATGTTTCGGCATTTGCAAGCACGTCATCACGGGTTAACGGTTTACGTGTCACGTTTTTACCCGTTGGATCACCAATCATACCTGTGAAATCACCAATCAAGAAAATCACTTCATGACCTAGGTCTTGGAAGGTTTTCATTTTATTGATAAGTACTGTGTGACCTAAATGTAGATCAGGCGCAGTTGGATCGAAACCCGCTTTGATCTTTAACTTCTTACCAGACTTTAATTTTTCAACTAATTCGTCTTCAATTAATATCTCTTCTGCACCGCGTTTTATCTCAGCTAGAGCGGTTTGTAAATCCACTGTGTATTACTCCAAAAATTCAGCTTACCGGGCGTGGTGGCCTATTAGGGTTAAAATAGAACTAAAACATTAAAATTTAGCTAGTTAGCGCCAGAAATACTGCACAAAAATAAAGCTAACTTAACCGTGTTAAGTAAAAGCCCCGAAGGCAGCGCGCGTGATTGTTCTTTATACCGCGTTATTGCATTTTAATGAAGGTACTTTAGTTAACTAATGCATAATTAGTTTAACTCTTGGCATCTGCTGCAAATTTAATCAAAAAAGTTTAACGCGCCTACTAATTCTAGCGTAAAATAGCGCCAGTTTAAATCTACAAAACTCTGGTATTTGCTCTATTTTAGGTATATCCTGCAATATTAGTAATTAATTTTCTTGACAGCAGAAAAAGGCACGTTATGGTTCACGTTGTGCACAAACTCCCCAAAAAACACAAACTGCTTATTCTCGGTTTGGTTTCTGCTATTGCTGGCTTAGCATTATTACCTTCGGAAAAAGCCACCGCATCAAAGGATAACAGTGCGAATGCACTTGAGATTGGCAAGCGCTACGAATTACAAGTTAAAGTTGACGATAACGAAAAACTAACTGAATTAAATTCTGAGCAAGCAGCAGCTAAACTTCCAGAATACGACCTTATCGACCATGAAGTTCGCAATGGCGATAATTTAGCACTTATTTTTAAACGTGCAGGCTTTTCAGCACAAACATTACACAAGCTAATCAATACAAACGCTGAAACGCGTAAACTGACAAAAATTCATCCAGGCGAAGTATTAAGCTTTGCAACCGCAGAAGATGGCTCATTAGCACAGCTTCGCTATGTTATCTCAAAAACAGATACCTTATACGTTACCTTAAACGAAGAAGGTAACTACGACACCTCTATCGATAGTAAAGAGATAGAAACGCTGAGTAAATCAGCCGGTGGAGAGATTAATAGCAGCTTTTGGACATCAGGTATTGCCGCAGGCCTTAGCGAACGTCAAATTATGAACTTTGCTGATATTTTTGGTTGGGATGTCGATTTTGCCAATGATATTCGTAATGGCGACCAATTCGGTTTAATTTACGAAGCACATTATGTTGATGGTGAATACATTGGCGACGGTAAAATTATTGCCGCAGAATTTATTAACCAAGGCGAGCGCTACACAGCAATTCGTCATACAGATGGTAACTTTTACACTCCTGAAGGCCGTAGCATGAAAAAAGCCTTCTTGCGTGCACCAGTTAACTTTAAATATATTAGCTCTAGCTTTAACCCACGCCGTTTACACCCTGTAACAAAGACAGTTAAGCCACACAACGGTATCGATTATGCCGCGCGCACTGGCACACCGGTTGTTTCAGCTGGTAATGGTAAAGTACTTAAGGCAGGCTACAGTAAGTACAACGGTAACTATGTTTTTATTAGCCATGGCACTCAGTATGTAACTAAGTACTTACACTTAAACAAAAAAATGGTTAAAACGGGTCAGAAAGTGAAGCAAGGCCAAAAAATTGGTACTGTCGGTGCCACTGGTCGTGTAACAGGCCCACACTTACATTATGAGTTTTTGGTAAATGGTGTACACCGTAACCCTAAAACGGTAAAACTACCTAAATCAGAACCCTTGCCTCGTGATGAGTTAGCCAAGTTTAAACCTATTGCAGATAACTTCTTAGCGCAATTACAGCGTAACCGTGAAATGCAATTAGCCTTAAACAAATAAGCTAAATGTCTCGTCCTAAAATACGTTGACGGTTTTAATTGAAGGCCAGTAGCTTTTGCTCCTGGTCTTTTTTATGCACTTGGTTTGGGGTTTCCATGCCTAAACTCAAATGCGGCCTCATTTCATTGTATATTACTATTGATTCTTCGACGAGTTCACGTAGCTCTTTCAGATTTTGGCATTTATAGAGTAAGAATTCTTGCTTCAATATGCCATTAATGCGCTCCGCCAATGCATTTTGATAGCAATCATAGCCATCGGTCATCGATGGAGTAATGCCATTTTCATTAAGCTTTACTTGATATACCCGTGAGCAATACTGTAACCCTCTATCTGAATGGTGAATCGTACTGCATTGATACTGACGATTAGCGATGGTCATATCTAATGCCTTAACCACATCTGTCGCCTTCATTTCATCACTGAGTTCATATCCCATAATTTTGCGACTATACGCATCAGTTACCAGCGATAGATAGTGAACACCTTGCGTTGATTGAACGTAGGTTATATCACTTACAAATACCTCTTCTGGCCTCGATGGTTGTCTATCTTTAAGCAAGTTAGGATGCTTTTTCATCCAATGTTTACTAAACGTCGTTTTTGTATAACTACGCTTAGGTTTAACCAATAAATGTTCACTTTTTAAGTAACTAAAAAAAGCATCTCGACCTAAACTTATACCTTGCTCTATGAGTTTGGGTTTCAGTAGAAAATATAATTTCCTTCCACCTAAACGCGGCATAAAGCGTCGTATTTCCAATACCATCGCTTTAACTGGTGCAAGTTCAATAGCACGCAATTTAGCTCTGCTCTCTCGTTGATATATTGCTTGTCTCGTTATCCCAAGCAGCTTGCAAGCACGTTCTAAGCTAACTATTTTTTGCTTTTGAAGGCTTCTTGCTCCTTGGCAATATACTTTTTTCTAAGGTTTGTCCCATGCTCAGCGTCAAGAATATTAACCACTTCATTGAGTAACAGGTTACGTAAGTGCTCATCTTCGAGCTCTCGTTCGAGACGCTTGATTTTTTGTGCGGGGCTTTCTTTGGCTTTAGGTGATTTAGGCATAGTCATCTTAGGTGATTGAGTCCAATCCATCTTACCGTGTTTTCTCAACCAAGTAAGCACAGTTGAGCGACCTTGTATGCCATAAATTTTTTGGGCTTGTTTATAAGTCATATCGCCTTTTTCTACAGCGTCGACAACTTGTAATTTAAAGCCTAATGAATAATCTCGTTGTGTTCGTTTGATCGGTGTATTATTTGACTTGGTCATAATAAGTCCTAAATGTGTAAACACATTTCAGGACGAGACAAAATTAATAATGACAAAGCCGCTGCACGTTGTAGCGGCTTTTTTGTGCTTGGCCCTAAATTACCTTACGAGTAAATAAATAAGCTGAATAACCATTGAGATCATCACCAGAGGCCAAATGTACTTAGCGTATTTAGTTGCGCCATCAAGGCCCAGTTTTGAATGGTACTTTTCAAGTAACGGCACCAGAATAACCAAGGCAATAAACAAGCAAAGTAAGATAACAAATATATTCATGGTGGCTTCCTAATGTAGACGGTAATGTAACCAGTCTATAGGCAAAAAAAAGCGCAGTAAAATTACTGCGCCAGTCGGTTGGAAGTAAAATGTGTAATCGATTTATTAACCTACAATCGCTAACAAAATACCAGCTGCAACAGCACTGCCTAGTACCCCTGCAACATTTGGCCCCATTGCATGCATTAACAAGAAATTATGCGGGTTACTTTCAAGGCCTACTTTATTAACAACACGCGCAGCCATTGGAACGGCTGACACTCCAGCAGCCCCTACTAGCGGGTTAATAGGTGATTTAGAAATCTTATTGAGGCCTTTTGCCATAAAGACACCAGACGCTGTACCAATGGCAAAAGCCAATGCACCAAGTACTAAAATACCTATCGTTTCGACAGTTAAGAACTTATCGGCAGCCAGTTTTGAGCCAACAGCAAGACCTAAGAAAATAGTGGTAATGTTAATGATCTCGTTTTGCGCACTATTACTTAAACGGTCAACAACACCAGACTCTCGCATTAAATTACCTAAACAAAACATGCCAACAAGAGGGGTTGCCGCTGGTAAGAACAAAATAGTTAGGCTCAATACCATAAGCGGGAAAATAATCTTCTCAGTTTTCGACACAGCACGTAATTGTGGCATTTGAATTTGGCGCTCTTCAGGCGTTGTTAAAGCTCGCATGATGGGCGGTTGAATTATAGGAACCAATGCCATGTACGAATAAGCAGCTACTGCAATGGCACCTAATAAATCAGGAGCCAATTTCGACGCTAAAAATATTGCCGTTGGACCATCTGCACCACCGATAATAGCGATAGCGGATGCATCTTGCAGGGTAAACTCAAAACCTGGAATAAAGTTAAGTAAAATGGCACCAAATAAGGTTGCAAAAATACCAAACTGAGCAGCAGCCCCCAATAACAACATGCGAGGGTTTGCAATTAAAGCACTAAAATCTGTTAATGCACCCACCCCCATAAAGATCAACAGTGGAAAAACACCTGAGTCGATACCAATGTGATAAACATAATATAAAAGCCCACCTGGGTCAGATAACCCAGCAACTGGAATGTTTGTCAAAATAGCGCCGAAGCCAATGGGTAAAAGCAGCAACGGCTCAAAATTACGTGCAATTGCCAAATACAGCAATAAACACCCTACGGCAATCATAATCAAAGCAGGAAAGGTAAAGTTTGCTATACCCGTTGCATGCCAAAGGTTTAAAAGACCATCCATCTTCTATCCCCTACGCTAACGAAATCATAGCATCGCCAGTGGTAACTGAGTCACCTTCGGCTACTAAGATTTCAGCGACAGTGCCTGTATGTGCAGCACGGACTTCGGTTTCCATTTTCATTGCTTCCATAATGATAACCACATCGCCTTGATTTACCGTTTGGCCCGGCTTTACCTTAATTTTAAAGATATTACCCGCCAATGGCGCATTGAGCGTTTCACCCGCTGACGCTGATGCCGATTGTGGAATTAATTCGCTGTCTTTAAGAGTAACTTCTTTAAGCTCACCACCTTGCGCTACTACGACATCGTAAACTTTCCCATCAACTTTTACGCTATACTGCTCAGCTTTAACGGCATTTTTGCCTGACGTAGGTTGTTTACTTTCAGTCTGGGCAGTTTCAGCTGTTGGAACTGCTTCAAATGCATCAGGGTTATGGCGGTTTTTAATAAACTTCAAGCCAATTTGCGGGAATAATGCATAAGTAAGCACATCATCAATTACTTCATCAGCAAGCTCTAAGCCTTGCTCTTTGGCTTCTTTTAAAAGCTCGGCTTCTAATTTCTCAAGTTCAGGCTCAAGTTTATCAGCAGGGCGACAAGTAATCGGTTCAGCACCATCAAGGACGCGTTCTTGCAGCTCTTTATTCATTGGCGCTGGTGTCGCACCATATTCACCTTTAAGTACACCGGCAGTTTCTTTAGTGATTGTTTTATAACGCTCACCAGTTAATACATTAAGTACCGCTTGTGTTCCTACTATTTGTGAGGTGGGTGTAACAAGCGGAATGAACCCTAAGTCTTCACGAACACGCGGGATCTCAAGTAATACTTGGTCTAATTTATCTGCTGCACCTTGCTCTTTAAGCTGGTTTTCCATGTTAGTTAACATGCCGCCAGGCACTTGTGCGAGTAAAATTCGACCATCAACCCCTTTTAAGCTGCCTTCAAATGCCGCATACTTTTTGCGAACATCACGGAAGTACGCAGCAATTTCTTCAAGTTGATTTAAATCGAGTTCAGTATCGCGCTCTGTGCCTTCAACAATTGACACAATTGTTTCAGTGGCACTGTGGCCATACGTCATACTCATTGACGATATTGCGGTATCAAGCATATCAATACCTGCATCAATTGCTTTTTGATATGTTGCAGTGCTAAGCCCTGTAGTCGCATGACATTGCATAGCAATCGGAATTGAAACTGTCTCTTTCAACCCTTTAATGAGTTGCTCACACTCATACGGTTTTAATAAACCCGCCATATCTTTAATACAAATAGAGTGACAACCAAGCTCTTCTAATTGTTTAGCAAGTTTTAACCACATATCAAGCGTATGAACAGGGCTTACCGTATACGAAATAGTCCCTTGCGCGTGCGCTCCCACTTTAACAGCCGCTTTAATCGCCGTTTCTAAGTTACGTACATCATTCATCGCATCGAAAATACGGAATACATCAACACCATTTTTATGGGCGCGTTCAACAAATTTTTCAACAACGTCATCAGCATAGTGGCGATAACCTAAAAGGTTTTGACCGCGTAATAACATTTGCTGTTTAGTGTTTGGCATTGCCGCCTTTAGCTCACGGATACGCTGCCAAGGGTCTTCACCTAAATAACGGATACAGGAGTCAAAAGTAGCTCCCCCCCATGATTCAATAGACCAATAACCTGCATGATCAAGCTTTTCGGCAATAGGCAGCATATCATCTAGGCGCATACGCGTTGCTAAGAGAGATTGATGCGCATCACGCAATACTAATTCGGTTAGTTTTAATTTAGCCATGTTCAAGCTGCTCCGTTATTGTTGTTTATTTCTAAATTGAGCGATAGCAGCGCTGATAGCTGCAATATGTGCCGGTGGTACCCCTTGCTGAGGCTGTAATTTTGCGGTTCGGACTGGAACTGAGCTCGCAGAGTTTTCAAATCGCCCCAACAATTTCGACATCAGCAGTACGGCTGAAATCAAAATACTGAGAAAGATAAATACACCCACCATACCCGTTAGCATTAAGCTGGCTGCGGTTGTAAGTAAGCCACCAATATCCATACTGCTCCCCTCGCTACTCAGAATAAAAAAACACTTAAATCGAATATTTATACACTCATAATAACAAACAAAACTTATTTTTAAAGCTTTATTGTCAATTGGTAAAACCAATTAATTACAGGGTAACACATCAAACAATTAATTAACACCAAGCCATTACGGCAATTAACTACCCAATATAGACGATAAAAATACTCAATATAGTCAAAAGTTATATGTAAAAATAGTTAACTGTGTAACGTAGCAGCGTAAAAATCAGCTAAAGCAAGGGGTTTGGTAACTTGTATGCCATACAGGTTAAATTGGTCTTACCAAGAAAACATACTCACAGGCGTCCACTTTCAGCATAGAAGTTGAAAAATTATCACTATGAATAAGTTACATGATCACTCGTAATAATTACCAAACGACACGCCACAAAAAAAACCGAAAAAAAACTAACAAATTGAAAAATAAGGACTTTAAAACTTTGGTATGGAACTCGCTTCAGTCTAATCAACCGAAACGAAATTAAATAACCAAGGAGAACATTATGTTACGCTGGACAGTTACTTTTTTAGTTATAGCGCTAATCGCTGCAGTGTTAGGTTTTGGCGGTATTGCAGGGGCCGCAGCAGGCATAGCTAAAATCATATTTTTTATATTCTTAGTTTTACTTGTTATTTCACTTATATCAGGTGCTCTTAGAGGCAATGTACCTAAGTAATAACAAACCAACAGCAATTTACTTTACTAATTTATTTACAAGGAATTTCATTATGAAAAATTCAACTTTAAAAGCAGCTACTATCGCCCTATTTTCAGCTTTATTTATTATGGGGTGTGAAGACAACACAGCAGAAGAAGCTGGTGAGCGCATTGATGAGGCAGTAACCGACGCTCAAAATGCAGTAGAAGATGCATGCGAAGAAGTTAAAGAAGGTGTAAAAGCAGAAGAAACTAACTGCTAAAAATAGAGACTTTACGAAAAAAAGCGGCTTTATAAGTCGCTTTTTTTCGTAAAGCATTGGTATTTTTGAAAAACATATACAAAATAACGAAGTATTTTTTTACTTTTACCTAATATGTATACTAAGCTGATATTGCTAAGAATGGACTATCAGCAGTATTCCATTGTTTTCTAGCCAACTATAATTTATTGGGAGATAACAATGTTAACCAGCAAACTATCTAATGCTATAAGATTAGCAATTAGTACAGGCTTCGTGTCATCAGTTTTACTGTATGCACCAACAAGTTCAGCCGAAGAAGAAACTGAAGCAAAAAAAGATCTCGAAGTGATATCAGTCACCGGTAGTCGGATTAGACAACCTGGTGCGGTCTCTGCAAGCCCTATTGTTTCAATTGGAGAAAAAGAACTAGGTTATCAACAAGAACCTGAAGTAGAGCAAATCCTTAGAACCCTTCCCTCTACAATCCCTGGAGACGGTAGTAACGTAAATAATGGCTCTGGCGGTGCAGCAACCATTAACTTAAGGGGCTTAGGTTCACAACGCTCTTTAGTGTTAATGAATGGTCGCCGGATGATTCCATACAACTATAATGGGTCTGTTGATAGCTCAACAATCCCCACAGCCCTCATTGAAAGAATTGACATTATTACCGGTGGTGCTTCTGCGGTATACGGCTCAGATGCGATTGCAGGTGCTGTGAATGTAGTCTTAAAAGATGACTTCCAAGGCGTTGATTTAGACTTTAAGCACTCTGAAACAGGTGATGGTGATGGCGATAAAGACAGCATAGCTCTTACAATCGGCTCTAATTTAGAAGATGATAAAGGCAATGTGGTTCTCTCTTTAGGCTGGAGCCAACGTGATCAAATCTTACTGGGTGACCGTCCGTTGGGCCTACTCGGTATAGAAACTAAAACAGGTGCTAACTACGAGCAATTCCTCAATGGTGAACCCCCAATTCCAGCACCAGCAGATTGTAGCGGTCCAAACTCTGTTGAAAGTGGCGGTTCAACAACAGCATTCCCTACGAGATTTGCGATTGTAGGTGCGGGTACAACAGGTTCTGGGCAATTTAGAAATGACGGAACATTGCAACCAGACACCTGTAGTGTATTTAACTTTAACCCTTATAACTTCTACCAAACACCTTCAGAGCGTTATTCTGCTACAGCCATTGCTAAATATAACTTAACTGATGAGCATAAAGTATATTCAAGCTTCAACTACACAAATACCAGTGTTGATACTCAGGTCGCACCATCTGGAACATTTGGTTCAAGCTTCAACTTACCGCTTGCTAATCCACTAATTGGTGACCAAGCTAGACAATTTATGATTGACGGAGCAACAGCAGCTCTGGCAGCTGGAAGCTTAGATGATAGCAACTGGCAAGACGTCAATGGCAATGGTATCGTTGATAGTGAAGACTATTTAAAAGTTCAACTTCGTCGTAGAACGTTAGAACTTGGCGCAAGAACAGAACGTTATGACAGTGCGCAATTCCAACTTGTAACTGGTGTGACAGGTTTCTTCCTTGATGACTGGGAATACGATGTTAGCTACCAATATGGTGAATCTAACAGAACCACAGTGCGTGGCGGCTATACTAACCTAACTAATATTCAAAATGCTCTTGATACAACAGATGGTGTCACTTGTAAAAATGGTGATTCTAGCTGTGTGCCAATCAATTTATTTGGTGGTTTCGGTACAATCACTGAAGAAATGGCAGGATACGCTCAAGCAATCGCCCTGCAACAGCAAAAATACAGCCAAGAAATTTTCACCGCAACGGTTAATGGCGCCATTAATTTTATCGAAATTCCAGGTGCAGGTGCGCCACTTTCGATGAGCTTTGGTTACGAAAATCGTCGCGAAAAAGGCCTTTTTGAACCGGATGAATGTTTAAAACTTGCCCCTGCAAGCTGCCAAGGGGGAGCCGGTGGTAACCAGCTACCAATTTCGGGTGGCTTTAAAGTTGATGAGGTATTTTTAGAAGGTTACCTACCTGTGTTAGATGGGTTACCTGGTGCTGAAACACTTGATGTTGAATTTGGTTTCCGCTGGGCAGACTATGACACTGTTGGTAGTAACGAAACTTGGAAGCTCGGTTTTAACTGGCGCCCTGTAAGTGATGTACTTGTTCGTGTAATGCAACAACAAGCAACACGTGCACCTAATGTTGGTGAGATTGCATCACCTGTAGTCACAGGCTTAGACAATGCACAACAAGATCCTTGCTCTGTCGCAAATGCCGCTAATATTGATGCAACGTTGAGACAACTTTGTATTTCAACTGGCATGACTGACGCGCAAGTAGGTAATGTACAAGATGTAATATCTGGTCAAGTGCAAGTTATCAGCGGGAGCGATCCTTTAAACCCACCTGGTGCTGAAGAAGCAGAAACATTTACTGCGGGTATTGTCTGGACGCCTGAGTTCAGTGCAGTTGAAAACTTTACAATTACACTCGATTACTACGATATTGATATTGATAATATTATTGGTAACTTCTCAGCTCAGGAAATTCTAGATGCATGTTATGTACTTGGCGATGCAAACGAGTGTGCAAAAATCAACCGCATTGGGGGTGATTTAACAATTGCTGGCGCGGGTATTGAGCAATTTACGACCAACTTAAAAAACCAACGCGCCGAGGGTGTAGAGCTTGGGTTTAATTTTGGTATTTTGCTTGATGATATGGGCGAATTGCAGTTCTCTGGTAATGTAAACAAATACCTAACTCAAGAATCACAAAGTTCCAGCACTGCCCGCATTATTGACTGTAAAGGGTATTTCAGCACAAGCTGTGATCCTGTTTCTGAATTACGCTGGGTACAACGTACTAGCTGGATTTGGGAAGACTTTACGGTTTCATTACAATGGCGCCATATAGATGGTGTTGATGTTGAGCCAATCGAAGCACCTAATGTTTTTGAAGAATTCAGAAGTATTGAAAGCTACGATTACTTCGATTTATTTGCCAGCTATCATGTTACCGAATACATGAATGTTACATTCGGTATTGATAACATGTTTGAAAAAGAGCCACCTGTAGTGGGTGGTGAAGCTGGTGATACAAGCTCAAACTCAGGTAACACATTCCCAAGTAACTATGACGTTTTAGGTCGTCAATTTAAAATGGGTGTGAAGTTAAAGTTTTAATAACTTAAAACCAGAGCGGCTTATAAAGCCGCTCTTTTTTTACTTAATTTTTTACTTACATTGAACAGTTAATACCTTCCCTGACGCCATACTGTTAATTTGCCAATTACCATCGACTAAACTCACCTTCGCTATATCACTTACTTCAAAGTCGCCGGGTACATTCAAACGGGTTAAATTATCAGCCAGTTGCTGCTGACAGTATGGGGGTGTATCACCATGCATTACCAACACCGGCTTATCAGTGCGCTTTGCAAAGTCATTGATTGCATCTCGATATACTTTAAAGGCGTCGCAGTCGCTTCGGCGTGAATCAGCGCATGGCTGCTTTTTAGTTGAACGATAGATATCGGCTTGAAAGCCAAACACATATGCCTTCGCACTCTGATTAACTAACGCCTGATTTAACCAATTTACATTGAGCTTGTCTCGTGTATCGGCCGCATCGAGTGCAACATGTTTATCAGTTTTTAGTATTTGAGAGCGGCCATTAAACGTACCTGGTATATGCAAAGTGCGAAACTCTATTCCGTCAAACTGCCAGCGAGCGTTTTCAAGCATATCGGCCTGCTGTGTAAAGCCCTCGAGCTGCTTCGCTTTTTTAACGTATGCTTCGTCATACATTAATCCTTTAACGTAGTTTAATCGCTCAAGTTCATCAAAACGGGGATTTAGCGTAGCACGGTCACAGTCGGTCCATTCATTGTCGCCAGGCGTGTAAATAAATGGCTGAGAAGAAAGAGAAGTAAGTAGTTGTTTATTGCTTGTTAAGAGTTCATTGGTACATGCAAGAGAGCCAGATTTCATATCACCTAAATGCATCAAAAAGCCATGAGGTGTAGTCGCAACAGCTTTTGCTAACTTGCCATTGGGCTTAGCAAGGTTAATTTCATCAATCGGTGTATAAGGCATGTCTGCCATAACTAAAAACGAGTTAGTGGCCACTGTAAGAGCTAAAGATAATGAGCTAACGAGCATAATATTTTCGCCTAAAAACGCATTCACTTAAACTCTAGGTAGCTTAATTAAGCTGTTTAGAGACAGATAAAACGGGCAATAGCAAGGCGAAAAGCTTCATCATTACGTTGTTCTAGATAGAAACTTTTAACGCAGCTTGCGTCAGGTTTAACCCCTCTGAATGATTAAGTAATATTGCAGGTTGGTATAAGCTCTCATAATGACAACAAAATGAAAACCAACTACGGTAGTTTTTTTCTAAAAATGATAAACTTCATGTATCAAATAATGTGAGTACTATGAATGTCGCTAAGTATAACTTACACACTAGATAAACCTTATTACTATGAGTGCTTTGATGAGTCATTGCCCTACTCTTCACAGGCAAAACCAAAATATCCATTATTATTATTGCTAATAAGCCTAGGGTTACTTGCCTTTTATATGCTTGAAAACCATTACCTTGGCAGCTTTATGTTTATGCTGGCTATCGTTGAGTGTTTATCGTTTTACTACAAACGCCCTTGGTGGGTCACTAGACAAATGCTGAGTCGCGCATCAGGCAGTGAAGTAACCGTTAGTTTTGATGATGGGGGTGTAAAAGCCGAAAACCCTTACAAAAGCTACCAATTAAGTTGGCAGCAAATCAATGAGATTATTGAAACAGAGCGGGGTTATATTTTAAAAGCAGACAAAGGTATGCAGTATTTATCAAAGCAAGCGCTAAACGAAGCAATGACCACCGTGCTAAATAAAAGAGCCACTCAATGAGTGGCTCTTAAAAAATCTTGTTGCTGATTAAACATTACCCGGATTAGGGTTAGATTTCTCTGCTTGGATTCGCATGTAAATTTCTTCACGATGTACAGAGACATCTTTAGGTGCATTTACACCAATGCGAACCTGATTTCCTTTAACACCAAGAACAGTAACTGTTACTTCGTCACCGATCATTAGGGTTTCACCTACTCTTCGAGTTAGTATTAGCATTCTCTTGCTCCCATGTTCCAAAAAATTAAAAGATTCCGCGTCAAAATCATTTTAATGAAAACTAGACCTAAAAGTAAGTAAAAACTCTATATCTTACTCATTTTCAGTTAAAAAAACTTTGTGTAGTGCACGTACAGCCAGTTCTAAATACTTTTCATCAATTAAAACTGATATCTTTATTTCTGATGTTGATATAAGTATCACTTTGATGCTTTCTTGTGCAAGTGCATTAAAAAATAAACTTGCGACACCTGAGTGAGATTTCATCCCTACGCCAACAGCAGATACCTTGGCAACATTGCTTACTCCATTTATAGATTCAGCTTTGATAGCACTTTGGTTACTGGTTAAAATTTCAAGCGCCTGCTCAAAATCATTTGTGTGCACAGTAAAAGCATAGTCTATTTTTTCAAAGTTATGATTAACTTGATTAATCATATCTATTTCGATACCGAATTCTGCAAAAAGTTGCAAAATTTTTGCAAGGTTTTCCATTCCTTGTGGCACTGCGTTGACATAAATAAGACTTTCATCTCGATTAAACGCAATACCCGACACAATATTTGCTTGCACATCCGGCTCCTCAAAACTGATCAAGGTCCCTTGATCGGGATTAAAACTCGATAACACCCTGAGCGGTATATTATACTTTCCTGCTGCTTCGACACTGCGAATATGTAAGACCTTTGCGCCTAAACTCGCCATTTCGAGCATTTCTTCAAAGGTAACATGGCTCATACGACGCGCATTTGGTTCAATGCGTGGATCGGTCGTATAAACGCCGTCAACATCAGTATAAATTTGGCATTCATCGGCATTAATTGCCCCCGCAATTTCAACTGCTGAGGTATCAGTGCCGCCGCGACCTAACGTGGTGATATTGCCCTCGATATCACGGCCTTGAAAACCAGCAATAATTGCAATCCGGTTATGCTCAAGCTCATGCTTTAGCCGTGTCGCTGCAATTTCTTCAATACGGGCTTTACCGAACATATTGTCAGTACGAATATTTACCTGATCGGCAAGTAAGCTAACAGCTGAGTGTCCACGCTTAATTATTGCCATTGCCAACAACGATACCGACACTTGCTCACCAGTGGTAAGCAACACATCGAGTTCACGGGCACTAGGCCGAGAATCTATTTGTTTAGCGAGGTCAATCAGACGGTTAGTTTCTCCCGACATAGCCGAGAGCACCACCACAACTTGATGGCCTTGTTGTTTTGTTTTAACAACAAGGTCGGCGACGGCCTCAATACGCTCAATGGAGCCCACTGAAGTGCCGCCGAACTTTTGGACGATAAGTGCCACTAGTGATTAAGAACGTTCAGATAACCAACTAGTTACGCTTTCTAAAGCTGCGCTTAGGTTCTCTGGCTGAGTACCACCCGCTTGCGCCATATCAGGACGACCACCGCCTTTACCGCCCACTTGTGCAGCCATGTGATTAACAAGTTCACCCGCTTTCACTTTGCCTGTCAGGTCTTTAGTTACACCGGCAATTAAGCTAACTTTGTCGCCGTTTGCTACACCAAGTGCAATCACGCCTGAACCAATCTTCGTTTTCAGGTCATCAACCATGCCACGTAATGCTTTCGACTCTGTACCAGCTACATCAGCAACTAGAAGTTTAATACCATTCACTTCAACAACTGAGTCAAGTAGCGATGCACCCGCCGCACTTGCTAGCTTATCGTTAAGCTGAGCAATTTGCTTCTCAAGCCCTTTTGACTTTTCAAGGAGTGCTGTTACTTTTTCAAGTACCGTGCTGCTATCACCTTTTACTAGAGCTGCAACATCGTTTAACTGTTGCTCTTGCTCACTGACATACGCAACAGCTTCAGCACCTGTTACCGCTTCGATACGACGAATACCAGCTGCAATGCCGCTTTCTGATACGATTTTGAATAAACCAATATCACCAGCACGCTTAACGTGAGTACCACCACACAGCTCGATTGAGTAATCACCAATCGTGACTACGCGCACTTCGTCGTCGTATTTCTCTCCGAATAACGCCATCGCCCCTTTTGCCTTGGCCTCATCAATTGCCATAAGCTCAGTCTCAAGCGCAAAGTTACGACGGATTTCGTCGTTCACTGCACGCTCAATTTGACGTAACTCATCTTTTGTTACGGCTTCAAAGTGAGAGAAATCAAAACGTAAACGCTCAGGGTCAACCAGTGAACCTTTTTGACTTACGTGATCACCTAAAATTTGGCGAAGCGTTTCATGTAAAATATGCGTGGCAGTATGGTTTTTCTTGATGCTATCGCGACGTGCAGCATCAATTGTTGCTTCTGCTTTGTCGTTTGTACCAATGCGGCCTTGTACACGACCATGGTGCGCAAATGCATTACCCAGCTTGGTAGTGTTAGTAACAACAAACTCACCACCCGCCACTTTTAACACACCCGTGTCACCAACCTGACCACCTGACTCGGCGTAGAATGGTGTACGGTCAAGAATTGCAATACCTTCTTGGCCATCTTCAAGTACAGAAACAGATTGGCCCTCAGCAAATAATTCAACCACGGTGCCAGTGTAGTGCTCTGAATCGTACCCTTTAAAGTCTGTGTGTTTTTCAGATTTAAGTTGCTGGTTATAATCAGCACCAAATTTACCCGCTTGCTGTGCTTGCTTACGCTGAACAGCCATGCACTCTTGAAAACCTTGCTCATCAATAGTCATGAAACGCTCACGCGCAACGTCAGCCGTTAAATCAGCAGGGAAACCGTAAGTATCGTAAAGCTTGAAGACTAAATCACCCGGGATTACATCACCTTCGATGTCAGTAAGGCTTTCTTCAAGAATTGCTAGACCACGCTCAAGTGTTTTACCAAACTGCTCTTCTTCGATGCGTAATACTTTTTCGATAATTTCTTGTTGCTTAGCAAGCTCAGGGTACGCTTGACCCATTTGCTCGATTAGTGCAGCAACAAGCTTATAGAAGAACGCGCCTTTTGCGCCAAGTTTGTTACCGTGACGTACTGCACGACGAATAATACGACGTAATACGTAACCGCGGCCTTCGTTTGATGGCATAACGCCGTCAGACACTAAGAATGCACACGAACGAATGTGGTCAGCCACTACGCGTAATGATTTATCATTTAAATCTTGCGCGTTGGTTACTTTAGCCGCCGCAGCAATGAGTGCTTGGAACAAATCGATTTCGTAGTTTGAGTGAACGCCTTGTAAAATAGCCGCGATACGCTCAAGACCCATACCAGTATCAACAGATTGCTTAGGAAGCGGCTCCATTGTACCGTCGGCATGGCGGTTGTATTGCATGAATACGAGGTTCCAAATTTCAATGAAACGGTCGCCATCTTCTTCAGGTGAACCTGGAGGCCCCCCCCAAATTTCTTCACCGTGATCATAAAAGATTTCTGAACATGGACCACACGGACCCGTGTCACCCATTGACCAGAAGTTATCGCTCGTTGCAATACGAATGATGCGGTCTTCACTTAGACCCACTTCTTTGTGCCAAATGTTAAACGCTTCTTCGTCATCGTGGTAAATAGTAACCAATAACTTTTCTTGCGGTAACTTTACAGTCTCTGTTAAAAACTGCCACGCAAACTTAATCGCGTCTTGTTTGAAGTAATCGCCAAAGCTGAAGTTACCTAACATTTCGAAGAATGTATGGTGACGTGCAGTGTAACCCACGTTTTCAAGGTCGTTATGTTTACCACCTGCGCGCACACAACGCTGTGAGCTGGTTGCACGTGAATAAGGGCGGCTTTCCGCACCTAAAAATACATCTTTAAATTGCACCATGCCGGCGTTATTGAATAATAATGTGGCATCGTTGCCCGGGATCAGCGAGCTTGAAGGAACAATTTGGTGTTGTTTAGAGGCAAAAAAGTCTAAGAACTGTTGCCTGATCTGTGCGGTAGTCATATGCTGCATGTGAAAGTCTCACCCGTTTATTGCTGTGCTTGCATTGCAAAATCAATTTGTTCGTAATTAAAGCCTCGATACATCAAGTAGCGTACACGTTTCGCTTTTTCTTTCTGATCGAGTTCTTTACGTGAATTTGAAAACTTTTTTAAATATGCGTCCTGTGCGAGCTCAAACCAATCGATTTCGAACTCTTCGAGCGTCTTGTCTAACAAAGCCCGATCTATCCCTTTTGCCATTGCTTCGCTTTGGATGCGTTTAGCCCCATGATACTTCGCTAAATGGCGGCGTACAAACCCTTCGCAGTAGCGCTGCTCGTTAATAAAGTTGTGTGACTCACACCAATCTAACAAACGCTCTGTAAACTCGGGCGTCGCTTCTTTTTGTTGTAGCTTTCGGGTTAAATCGCGACGCGAGTAATCTTGTCGTGAAAGTAACCAAAGTACGTAATTTTTTAACTTTTTTTCTTTATCATCCATTACGCGTCAAAGCGTCCTGATTGTGACGATGTTTCTGGTGTCTTTGGTTGGTCATCACTTTTTGGCACAACTGGCATAAAAATAGCCTGAAAAGACACGAAGAAGCTAATGTAACAAATTGGCATTAAAACCAATAGTGGAATAAACGATAAAGGTATACAGATCAGCATTAATACAGCACAAATCAAACCGTAAACACCTAACGGAGCCATATTATGATAAAACACCATGAACGAGGTTTTTAATACCTGGAACATGTTGGTTTGCTTTTGAAAATAAACCAAGGGGACTGCATAAGCAAACGCCGTTAAATACACACAGATTGCCAGTAAAAAAACGGCCACTTGCCCCATAGAAATGGTTGCCAGTAAATCCGCTATGTGTGTTTGGTTTTGTGGGTCGAACGTTTGACTTGAAATAACTGCATAGGCATCAGCAAAGATAAAATTAGATAACACCGCTAATAAAATGCCCGCCGCCATTTGATACACAGCAACTCGCACTAAACCAATACGATTCCCTTTATTGGTAAACGGTTTAAAGATATCTGCCTGACTAATCGTGCCACCTTGTTGTTTAGTTAGCACGGCTTGATAAAAGCCCGCCATTAAAAATGGGGCAACAAATGCACCGACAACTTGCAGCAGGGGTAACACTAACGATAAGAAACCAATCACACCTATTAATAGGTGCATTAAAATAAACGTAAACGGTTGCAGCTTAAAGATTTCCCAACCTGCTTTAAACCATTTTACGCCTGCATCGGCTTTAAAAATACGCACTTCGATCGACATAGCTTCTCATTCAATAACGACAAAACGCACCGAGTATAACTGGGTGCGCTATTTGTTTATAGTCACCTGCTGTGAAAATTATTCAGGCTTTTTAATTTTTTTGATGTCAAGCATGTGTGAACCATGTTTGATTTTTGTTTCTAAGTAAGCGCGATTACCAACAACACCTGCTTTAATGTGTGCATGCGTGCCGACAACTGAATCAACTTCAATGCCAGCATCACGCAGAGCTTTGAGCTTATTTGGGTTGTTAGTCATTAACTTAACATGCTTTTGATTAAGTGCCTCGAGCATTAAAACAGCGTCAGAAAAATCACGCAAATCATCGGCAAAACCTAGGTGGTTATTCGCTTCGTAAGTATTCATACCTTGCGATTGCAATACATAAGCATCAATCTTATTGTATAAACCTATGCCACGCCCTTCTTGGCGCAAATATAATAAAATTCCACCTTGCTCATGCATCATTTCAATGCACTCATTTAACTGCTCACCACAGTCACAACGCGAAGAATGAAATACATCACCCGTTAAGCACTCTGAATGCATACGAATTAAGGGGATGTCTTGCTCGGTGTCGGCTTGATTAAATACTAAAGCAATATGCTCTTGACCATCATTTAAACCACTAAACGAGACGATTTCTGCAGGGATATCACTGTTTTTGCCAACATTTAGCTGGACTCTTGCTCTTACTTGCGCCACGACAAATCCAAATTAAAAAAATAAATGCAATACTGCAAATGTGATTACAACAGTTTGAGGTTGTAAGAATGCAACATACGACGAGTGATAACTAATATTGAGGCAGTTACCAGCAATTCAAGTATTATACACTCAAACCAGACGAAGATACGAGCTTTGCACATCTTTCAAGCTTAATTTTACAGCCGTATTCATCAACACTTCCTCCGCATTTTTAACTAGAAATTACCCAATTAAGTGACATTTATAATACCTTTTGCTAATCTCGACTAATAAATATGAGTAACCCTCGTTTGTGGTTTATTTAAAAGCTAACTTGCGAAATATAATAAGGATTATTATGAAAAAAGCCTCTTTAGCCATATGTTTAGGCATACTATTAAGCCAGCCTTGTTTAGCTAATCAAGATATAAACAGTGAGTTTAATGAAACTTACCGCGCCTATTTAGCTGCGCTTGAAAACCAACAAGACACTACCGAACTTGCGCAAAAAGCCTATCAACTCGGTCAAAAAGTGTATGGCGAAAACACCGATAATACAGCGAATTTAGCCATTAACTACGCAAATAGTCTTGCCACTTACCAGCACGAAAAACAATACGAGTTATACAAAACGGCATACACTATTTTAGAAAAAAGACATGGTGAACACAGTACCGAAGTCTATGATGCACTGCTCGGCATGGCTGAATCGACTCAATCAGCAAGAAAAGCAAGTGCTTACTTAAGCGACTTAATTAGCATTGCTGAGCAACAAAAGAATGACAAACTGGTTGCCGACAGTAAGCTCAGTGCAGCACGTATTTTGGCCCTTAAAAACAGTGGTGAACGTTACTTAACAGCTAAACGTTACCTAGAAGAAGCCGATGAATATTACAAAGATAATGTGCCAAGTAACTCGCTAGAGCGTATTCAAGCAGACTTTTTAGCCGCCGCTTTTGCTCAAAGCAGGCACGATTATGACTACGCAATTGAGCGCCTTAACCATGTTGTTAAAGTATTTGATGACGCACTCAGTTTTGATCACAAAGCCGAACTGGACGCCCACTCTAAGCTAGTTCATTTATACGAAAAAATAGGCAAAAGCGATGAAGCAACCAAGCACTGTATTGCTATCGCAAAAATGGTGCCGTGGAAAGACAACCAAGAGCAAGAGCCCTTGTATCGCGTGCATCCTAAGTACCCCATGTCAAAGGCACAGCTTAGACAAAGTGGTTCTGTTATTATGGAGTTCGAAGTGACTCCCACAGGCTTTGTAGATAACGTTGCCGTACTTGAGTCTAAAGGCGGTAAAGCATTCGAAGTAGAAGCTATAAAAGCAATGAAAAAGTGGCGTTATGCCCCAAAATTTGAAGATGGGCATGCCGTTGCATCAACAACCCAAGTTCAGCTCGACTTTAAAATAAACTAATCAAAATAAACTAAAAGGTCGCAGTGCGACCTTTTAAAAAAATTAAAGCTTTTTGAGCAAGTTATCCGCCGCGTTTTCGATTAAATCTAGGACCTTTTCAAAACCTTGATCGCCACCATAATAAGGATCGGGAATTTCTTGCTCGCCCGCATCACCATGGCTTAAAAATAACGACAATTTATATTGCAAATGCTCAGGGCATTGCGCGTGTAAATCAGCAAGGTTTTGCTTGTCAGCCGCTAAAATAAAATCAAACTCATAAAAATCAGCCTGCGTAACCGGGCGCGAATAAATCCCTTTAAAGCTGTAGCCTCGTTTTTCGCCTGCTGCTTTTGAACGTGAATCAGGTGGATTACCTTGGTGATAGCCAATCGTGCCTGCTGAGTCGACTTTTACATTAACATTAAGCGTATTTGCACGACTTCTGAGCACCGCTTCAGCAGTTGGTGAGCGGCAAATATTACCCAAACATACAACCAAAACCTTCTTCATTACTCGTCCTTAAAAGTTCTTTAAAATAGCCTCATCATAGCGCTCGGCATCCAGGCTTAAATTATATTTCTCGGCGACACTATCAAGCTCAGCTTGTTTAATTGCCAGCTCATCCATAGTGATGGTGTTGTCGTCGAGCTGCCATAACAAACGCGAGCCAGCATAGCTGTAATGAATCGCTAATAAAGCATCGGCATTGCCCTCACGCCCAGCCGCTTTTAGCTTTGGCATTTTACGGGTAATCTTATTCAGCGCTTTTTTAAGCTCCCACACATACACAATCTCGGTCATATAATCATGGTTGCGGTATTTATTGAGTACAAAGCCCACCAGCAAACTGCACACAACAACCCCCAATAGATTCCAGTGAAAATGACTCCCACTTGGGTCTGGGAATAACGCAATCAAGGTTTGTGAAATGGCTAAACTACCAACGGCTAAAGCAATAACACACGCTACAATAACGTGGTTTAAATGCTTACGGTAACGGGCTTTATCTATTTGAATGAGTTTCATAACTACCTAAAGAATCACACTAATTAAAGTGAAAAAATAAAAAGTGAAAATAGTTTCACCCCTTTTTTATTTGCCAGCCGTTTTAGCTATGAAAGCAATTATCCAAAAAGGAACGGCTATGCATACTTTACCACTAAACTCAGCAAGCTTGAATAACAGCAATGGCGCTTTAAAGACAACCGTCGCAATTATAGGTGGCGGGGTAATGACCTTTGCTGCATTTGCCTTTATGCAATACCTAATTTCAGCAGAGCAACGCGCAGATATAAAAATGGGCCCCGATATCACCGTTGAAATTTACCAAGTGCCCGAAGACTCAAAAGTGCAAGTAAAGCAAACTTTGCCGCCACCGCCCGTTGCTCAGGTGCCACCGAAAACGCCCCCGCGGCCAGCTGCTGAAAACCCAGATACAATAATCATTTCCGATGCAACACCTACTATGACATTTGATGGCATTGGCGACTCACTCAGTAAAGCAATTAATCAACCAACCGGTGATGCGACCCCTATCGTGCGTATTAACCCTAAGTATCCCCCTGTTGCTGCACGTGATGGTATTGAAGGATGGGTGCAAATTAGTTTCAGCATTTCACCCACCGGCGAAGTTATCGACCCAGTCATTATTGACGCTGAGCCAAAACGAGTATTTGATCGAGAAGCTATTCGCGCTATAAAACGTTGGAAATACCGCCCCAAAGTAGTTGAAGGTGTGGCACAATTACAAACAAACCAAAGCGTTCAACTTGATTTTAAAATAGATGGATAACGGCCTATGCTAATGAGCATCAAGACATGGTTATTTGACACGCCAAACAGCGATTGTTTGGCGCTGTATGCCAAAACAGGCGACAACCGTTATCTCAACCAACTTGTTGCTCAATACGGTAACGACCTTTATCACTACCTAGTAACACAAAGTGATAAAGATTTAGCATTCGATATTTGCCAGCAAACCTGGTTAAAAGTCATTGATAAACGTGACTTTTATCACGCGCAAAACAACCCAAAAGCGTGGCTATTTCGTTTAGCGCGTAACGTGCTAATTGATGAGTTTCGAAAACAACAAAAATTTGTTGAACTAGAAGACAACCAGCTAGTGTCTGAGCCACACGATGCAAGTTATCACTACGATTATGACGCATTTGATAAAGCACTAATGGCGCTTAGCTTTGTGCAGCGAGAAGCACTGACCCTGCAGCAAGAAGGCTTTAGCCTCGATGACATTGTTGCCATTACACAAAGCAACCATGAGACCATAAAAACTCGGCTGCGATACGCCCGTCAAAACCTAAAACAACAACTTGGAGGCAATCATGAAGCGTAACGACGAGCAATTTGATGCCGATTTAAAAGCGCATTATCAAAAACGCAAAGCACAGCATACTTTAAGCCCTGAGCAGCTGACGCAAATGCAAAAGCCACAACAAGCTCGCTCAAAACAGCAACGCTTTTTAGGACTTCAAATGACAGGTGTTTTTGCTGCGCTGGCCATTTTGGGCTTTATTATGTTGCAATACAATAACCGCGAACTGACTGACGTATATGCTGTAGATTTATCAGATTACCACTGGCTTGAAGTTCATGAACTTGACGCAAAAGGCAGCTATGTCAGCAACCTAAAACAACAAAAACAAACCCTAGATGCCGACTACCAACACGCCCTTGCTGCTCATCAAACCCGTACCCGCTTCACTGGCCGCTTAGTCAGTGTTGATAACGATTGGTATATCGCAGACTGCGAGCAAAATATACTCGTACAAATAAAACAGTCACTACTTGAAGAGCTACAAAAACACGGCACACTCGATACCCACATTCACCAAGGCGACCTGCTGGCCCTTGACCAAAACCAACAAGGGCAAATCATCGCACTTAAACAGTTAACGCATGAGGCCGTGAAATGTGAAGCATAAAAAGCTTAAGCCAATTTTTCGAGCCTAAGAGGCGATTTAACGCCGAGATATTTAGATTGAATAACAACTACTCCGGAATAAGAGAATCATTAATATCAAGTGCTAAGCTTATAATTTTTCCTCTAAGTCTTTGAGTATCAGTTTCTTCAATTAGACCCAGTTTAGACAACACATTGATTACAATATAAAAATCAATGAAAAAATACGCAATTTCAATCCCTCCTTTGTTCTGGCATGAGCCATAAGAGTTTATTTGAAACACAACGCCAAAATCTAAAAACATTTCGTAGAAAGAGTACAAAGATATTAAATTAACTTTTAATAAATCGAGGTTACTTAGTGAATATAGTTTTTCACTCAATACTTCAATATTTATGATCTCTTTACTTTTAGGCACCCATAAATCAAAGCAAACCATTTCTTCGGGGCTATTTTCTGGAAATAATTTTTTATATAGCTTTTGACTATCAATACATAAAGCTGATTTAAAATCTCTACTTTGAAAAATGTTGCTCTGATAAGAAATTTGCTCTTTTAGCTCTAATTTTACTAACTCAGACAGTGCTTTCCTATGTTCTATGAACAGAACAAAATTTTCTTTCTTATTGGCCAAATTAAATTGCTGTTGAGAAATATCTAACTGCTTTTCTATTTTATTTAGCTGATGTGAAACTTGAATGCTTCTGAAATACATCCCTATTAATGAGGTAATAGCAACCATAGAAGTAAAGACACCTATAGGTAACTTGAAGGTACTAGAAAAGCCAACCCAGTTTTCAATTAGTTTAAAATCTGTAGATAGCTGTTCACTAGTGAATAGTGCTTGTAATAAGAAAAATACTATAGTTATTATTGGAGTAGCATAAAAAGAAATCTTAAAACGACTTTTCCATAAAGTTAGCTCTTTATGATAGTCTTGACTTATTACTTCGCTTTCCTTTCTTTCCATACCATGTATCCAAATATCAAATTATTTTAAATAGCATTAATTTTTGGGTCATGCCCCGACCTTCGGCAGCATACTCTTACTAATCACTTTGAATGTATCTAGATCTATCAACATCGAATAAACTTCGTTGTTGTTGATGAATACCACAAATAGATTGCCTTCGGCGTTGAGATTAGACTCTACAATGCGGTTGTAACCTGAAATGACTTCGGTGTAGTTTGAGCCATCAATCTTGCTAAGCGCAAAGGTGCGCTTGTCTTTGCCATCAAGCCGTTTATCATTATTGCTATCGTTTTTGATAACCTCATAAGAAACCCCACGAGGAGTATCGACTTGTTGCTCCATGTAGGCTCGAGTATCAAACTCTTTGTAATTGCTTAAAGCACCAAACTCTATGATTAACTGATCAGTTGTGTTAAATAGCCACTTTGCTTGATTGGTTTTGTCATTAATAAATAAGATATTCTTTGAGCGCGTGGGATTATATTTGTAGCTGCCGCTACCAAAGCTTTCGTAAACTGCTGATTCAGGTTTTATATCAACCGATCTTTTTTCTGACTCTAACGGGATGTAATAATAATCGCTATCAGCGACTTTTCGTGGGTACCCTAACTTCCACTTTTCTTGCTGCTTTTCATCTTCAGCTAAATTGAGCGCCTGATGATCCATTTGAGTATTAGATTTAAACAAAAAGCTCGCAAGATTATAGCCAACAACCAATATTGTGATAATTAAGCCAATAAGTAACACAAGGCCATTAATATTCCACACCCATTTGAAAAACTTTTCTGATTTCATACGTAGATTAAATCCATTTAAGTAACTGATATCTCTAAGCTACCAGTAAACTTAAAACAAAGCTATCTAGGGACGAAGGTTCGAGTTAATCAACTTGGCAGGTTTTTTCATGACTGTAATGCCTAATATTCGAGATTAAAAAGCCAACTACATTCATACATTTCATTTTTCGCGCGAAATAAATTTCACGCCTACGGCTAACTTACAACCGCTTTTGTTCTATCCCGCTTTTTCTACCAATAGTCGCACTTTGCTGAAAGTTAATAACAATTTACCTACGAACAAGCTAGGCTAATAGTATTGTGCTTAATAATTTGGAGTAACCATGAAAAAGTCTTTATTTAGCAGCCTCGTCGTCGCTTCTATCAGTTTAACCAGCTTTCAGGCATGTGCGCAGCCAGAGCAAACAATTCCGTTAGATGCCAGTGCCAATAAGTATGAGCTTGAATTAGTGAGTAAAGGGATTCAGATCCCTTGGGGTATGGCGTGGCTAAACGAGCGTGATTTATTAGTGACCGATAGGCGTGGTGAGTTAAGGCTGATCCGCGATGGTCAGCTTGATAAACAAATAATCAAAGGAACTCCTAAGCTTCACGCAGAAGGCCAAGGGGGATTACTTGATATAGAGCTCGACCCAAATTTTGCCGACAATGGCTGGATTTACCTTTCTTACTCAGGTTATGAAGGTGATGATGAAGGCTATAACACCTCAATAATGCGTGCACGTTTAAAGGACATGACGCTTGTAGACCAGCAACTCTTATTTAATGGTGAACCAAATACCACAACAACTAAACACTATGGTTCGCGTATTGAGTTTGATAAAGACGGTTATTTGTATTTTTCGATTGGCGACCGTGGCGACAGAGATGTTCACCCACAAAGCCTTGATTACGATGCGGGTAAAATTCACCGTATCAACAGTGATGGCTCTATTCCTGAATCAAACCCTTTTTATAACCATAAGAGCGCGCGTAAAAGCATTTACTCATATGGTCACCGTAATCCTCAAGGTATGGCTATGCACCCAGAAACTGGGGTAATTTGGAGTCATGAACATGGCCCTCGTGGGGGAGATGAAATTAATATTATTAAAGCTGGGGCTAATTATGGTTGGCCTGAGATCACCTACGGCATTAACTACATTGGTACAAAAATCACTGATGAAACAAGCCGCGAAGGCATGGAGCAACCTGATTGGTACTGGGTACCTTCAATTGCGCCCTCTGGTATGGCGTTTATAAATAGCGATAAATACCCGCAGTGGCAAGGGCAAATAGCCGTGGGCTCAATGAAGTTTGCTCACCTTGTGCTTGTTAAACTCGATGGTAATAAAGTCACTGGCCACAGCAAAGTATTTGAGGGTGTTGGCAGAGTGCGCAGTATTGCGACCCATCCAAATGGAGATTTATACCTTGGGGTTGATGGTGTAGGTATTTATAAAGTTGTGCCTAAAGCCTAGCTCCAAGCCTTAAGCTGTCACCTCGAAGAAGCTAGTTTTCAGTCGTCAGATATCAGATTTGAACGTGCTGGCTATCGAGATTTGAGAAGCGAGCCTAGAAATACGAGGTACGGACAATAAAAAACCACAGATTTCTCTGTGGTTTTTTATTGTTTGCTTAAGGGCTTAAAGTTACAAAACCAAAATACTGGTTACCAAATAAGCGATAAAGGTTAATGCGCCGCCGAATAAGGCGTAAGGCATTTGAGTTTTAACGTGGGTTAATAAGTCACACCCAGAGGCAATCGCCGATACCGCACTGGTATCTGAAATTGGCGAGCAGTGATCGCCAAACACACCGCCACCTAGAATGGCAGCAATAACCAGTGAAGGCGGTAAACCTAGCGCTTGAATAAGCGGCACACCAATTGGAATAAGAATGGCAAATGTGCCCCACGAGGTGCCCGTTGTGAATGAAATAACCGCTCCGGTTAAAAATAGCACTGGCACAACAAGGTAAATAGGTAAGAAATCACCCACAAGCCCCGCTACAAACACACCGGTGCCTAAGTCTTTTAAGCTCGCACCAAGTGTGAGTGATAACAAGACAATTGCAACCAGCGGTAATAATTCACCCATGCCTTTAAACCCAATATCAACAAGCTTATGGTGAGTAAAATCACGAGAGCTAATCATTAAAAAGTAAGCGACTACACAGGCTAAAATGGTTGCATACAACACTGATTTTGAGCCACTGCCACTAGCAATATCGCCATCGCCAGTCCAGAACATAAAGCCAACCATGCTGCCAATTAAGGTAATAAGTGGAATAAGCATGTAACGCGCTTTTGAGCCTTTAACTTCTTCTGCTAATTCGGTTTCTTGCTGCTCAAAGTTCTCTTCGGCTTGTTTTAATGGCCCATGTACTTTGTCGAAAGTAATGGTATAAAACACGATGAGCAAGGTGATAATCGCATAAAAATTATAACCAATACTGCCCCACAGTACCGAAACAGCAGACTCTTCCATCTCGTAGTTACCAAGTAGGCCAAGCACATACGCACCCCAGCCGTTAAGTAAAATTAAAATACACACGGGTGCACTGGTACTATCAATAATATAGGCAAGACGCGCCCGGCTCATTTTAAATTTATCAAATAAACCTCGCGATAAAATACCCGAAGTTAATACGCTCAAGTTCGATTCAATAAACACCGCAATGCCCGAGAACATGGTTAAATAACCCACTTGGCGCTTACTTTTAGCAACACCTTTGTTCATTAATAGGTTTACGGTTGCTGCCACACCGCCAGATTCACGAATATAGGCAAGCAGTGCACCAATCAAAATACTAAAAATAAGAATACGGCTGTTACCCGCTGAGCTCGCGACTTCGATTACCCGTTCAATGGTATTGATAAAAGTGTAAAACACACTATTGCCTTCACCATTGAGGGCTAGCAAAAACTCAGACGACGCAACGGCGACCAATAAAGCCATGATCACTTCTTTGCGCCAAAACACAATTAAGATAGCAATCAAGGGTGGTAAAATTGAATACCAAGACATAAAAACCCTTTTAAATTAAGACCAATATTTTATTTTTATTATGCAAAAACTCGCTAAGCTTAATGGCTTTGCCGCTAAACTCAACTTAAATCGACTAGTGATTTAATATACTCTCATAAATCAGTGAGATAATTGAACCATACTTACCTGTTTCAAAACGCTTTCCGACAAATTCATAACTTTTATCGTTGCCCTCAATAGGTGTGTGACGGGCATTGGTAAGTAACACGATGGCAAGGTCATACTCGGGGTCAATCACAGTAACGGTGCCGGTCCAGCCAGTATGACCATAGGCTCTTGGGCTGGCATACGGGCCAAAATGCCATGTGCGTGCTTGGTGCCCTGCTCTTCGCCAGCCTAAGCCATAGGTTTCGTCGCTGGCTTGAGGCTGAGTAAATTGCGCGAGTACTTGTGGGGTAAATAACTGTTTATTGTCGTAGCCACCGCCGTTAAGCAGCACCTGCATCAATACCATTATATCGCCAGCCGTACTAAAGAGGCCTGCATGCCCTGCTACGCCCCCTAAAGCATAAAAGGCTTTTTCGTCATGTACTTCACCTTGCAATACATCGGTACGAATATTGTCAAACTCAATACGCCCGCCACGGGTGTTACCATTTATTTCAGTTGCAGCAATCTGCGACGCTAAAAATCCCTTTTGCAAAGGGTTGTACACTGTGTGTGTTAACCCTAGCGGCTGATAGAGTTGGCTTTCAACATAGCTGTCGAGAGGCATACCGCTAATGCGCTCAATCAATACGCCTAGCAACATGTAATCAATATCTGAATAGAGGTGCTTTACATTACGCCCCGCCACAAAAGGCACTCCTGTAAGCAGTAAATTTTTGGTACGTAAACTGTTTTGCGAGAAAAACCGTTCGCCAAATTTATTATCTTTACGGTGAAAATCAACCACTGCAGGGTAACCTGCGCTATGCGTGAGCAAATCCTTTACTAAACGCTGCTCTCGACCGCTGCCTCTAAATTCTGGCAGGTAATAAAATAATGGTTTTTCTACATCTAACTTACCTTCGCTTGCAAGTTTCATTAACGCAAAGTTAGTAGCAAACATTTTTGAATTCGAGGCAATGTCGAATAAGGTATCGTTTTTCATCGCTTCAGGCGATGCGAGTAATGTGCCATCTGCATGGTACTTTTTAGCAGCGCCATAGTGGCTTAATTTAATTAACTCACCCTCTTTAATAACGCCAAGCACAGCGCCAGGAAATCCTGCGGCGACTTCTTGATTTATCAGCTCATCAACAGCCTTAAAACGGTCTTTATGTGTGTTTTTAATCAACGTTGGGTAAGGAAACCGCAATGTTAAGCTCGCCCCCTCGGGTTGAACATTGTCAACTTTAAAGGTGTTAATACCGTTATGAGTGCGTTTCGCTAAGCTGTATTGATATACTTTTTCAGCTGTTAATGGTGATGCGATATTAATTTTTTCACCATTAATATAAATATCAGCACTGCGGGCATCGTGATTTTCAATGATTATTTCACCACGTCCCTTATACGCTTGAAACGTGCCTCGGTTATTTACTAACTCACGGCTACTAGGGTCGAGCGATGGAATACGTACGACAACTTGTGCATTCGCAAGCACCGTTGTCTCAGGCTCCGTTGCCAGTTGCTGTTGCTGATACTCTTTAAACAGTCTCTCGCTCTTTTTAGGAAAATACTTTTCTAATAAAGCAAACAGCACAGCTGCACTTCTGGCATCGTTATTACCGCTAACATGCCAAGGTAAAAAGTGCATTTGAAAGGCGCTCAACGCATCTAATGTTTGTGAATCAAGTTGCCCTGTTGCAATCACCTCGTAACCGTAGCTGCGCATGGCTTTTTGCATTAACTCTGTCGAAGGTTTCGATGCACTAAATAACTGCCAATACTTATCGACCGTGTCGCTGTCGTACCACGCGCCAATACCCGCTTTATATAATTGATACCAAGGAAAACGCGGACCAGGATCATTTTTACGACTTGGCGCAATGTCTGAATGCCCTACAATTTGAGTTGGCCCAATATCTGGATTGCGTTTAAGAATATCTTTGCTTAACGTAATTAATAATTCAATTTGCTTGGCATCATAATCAGGATAAATACACAGCTTGCTTGCATCATTTTGCATTGCAGGCGAACTATGCTCAGGAATATGACATGTAGGCACATTCACTATTTCAATGCCAATGGAGTGATCGTTTAAATCTTCACGTCCTTGCCAGTAACTTCGTCCAGCATGCCACGCGCGATCGTTCTCATCAACAAGTTGAATAATTTCTAATTTATCGTGCGGATAACTTGAATCGCCCGACTCCGGTAATAAGTAATGTGAGCTTAAGCCCCCTTCATCCACTAAAGCTCGCATCGACTTTTCGTAATCAATCGCGGTGTAGTGCATCACTAAAAACTTAACGCGATGACTGTAGTTAGCTGACTGGGTAAACGTATATTGATTACTGGCACAACTGACTAAAAGCGCAGCGCCACTGAGATAACACAGCTGTTTAAGTAATGTTTTTAAAGAGGGAAAACTCATAACAGTTTCATACCTGAAGTTTTAAGCATTGACGATTCACTGCAATACAGTAGCAACACCGACTTAACATGTAAAATATTTTATTTTAAGATCTAAGAATAAAAAGCATACATTATCGCTACCTCACTAAAAATGGTGCTATCTCAACAAATAATGTTGTATCTATTATGGAATAAAACTATATTATTCCATCTAAATTAAGAAAAATATTCCAAAGTTAATTCGAGTAAAACAAAAATAATTCGTCGTTTATACTTAATTTTGCGTCTTGGCGCTTAATATTTTCGATTGAAAAGTTTGTATTACACAAAGAATAAGTTAACTAACAAAGTGAGCCCGAATGTCTACTTTTGTAAAAATTAAAGCCTTACGCCAGTCTTTGTCGAGCAGCGAAGCAAAACTAGCAGATTTCACATTAAACTCGGCCAATGCGATTCGTAATTTATCCTCTGTTGAATTAGCAAAAGTGGTTGGTGTTAGCCAATCAAGCGTGGTTAAGTTTTCACAAAAATTAGGTTACAAAGGGTTTCCTGCTTTTAAGCTAGCCGTTATCGATGCACTAAACGATGAAAGCAGCGAGCCCAAGTTACACGGTAAAATTACCTTAAACGACTCTCTTGAACAAATTGCCGAAAAATTACTCAGCAGTAAACTGGCCGTTTTAACTGAAACCAAAAACCTTAACGAAGCGCCTGCAATCGAAAAAGCGGTTGAATTATTAAAATCAGCTAAACGTATTCTTATTTGCGGTTTAGGTGGCTCGGCGCTGGTTGCCAAAGATTTCTCTTATAAATTACAAAAACTAGGAATGCCAGCTATCGCTGAACCAGACGGCCACGCCCAACTTGCCTACGTTGCTACGTTTTCAAAAGGTGACTTGGTTATTGCAATTAGTGAATCGGGGATGACCCGTGAAATTGCTGAGGTCGTTAAACAAGCTAAGAAAAACGACAGCGCAGTGATCTCAGTCACTAAGTTTGGTAGTAGCCCCGTCGCAGACTCAGCAGATGTAAAACTCTACTCTGTTGCTGAAGGTGAATCAGTAAGGCTGTCATCAATTTTAGCCCGAACTGCACAAGATTTTGTCATTGATATTCTGTTCATTGCACTGACTCAATCGAGTCGACAAGGCAGGAAATTACTAGAACATTCTAATGAAGTTGTAGGCGAATTTAAGAATAACTAATTTTTAAATACTGACTATAAACCTAAAAAAGCAGCGAAAGCTGCTTTTTTTATGCCTTTATTTAGCAACTAAATTTGCACCTCACCTATCTTGTTATGTATTGATTTGTATAAGCTAATAAAAAATAAAGCGATCATAATTTCTTACAAAAAAGCCCCTCACATTCCGTATGCTCTTAAAAGCAAATGAACACAAACACTTACCCAATAAAGGTAATATATTTTATTCCACAAACAAACATGAGTAACAAAAAAATATTCTTGACCGATTCTTCTAACAGCTGTTTAATGTATAGGCAACATAATTTTAAAGTTCATAAGTCTCAATTGGGTAAGCAGTCCAACAAAGCATATAAATATAAGGACGGGAAACAATGAAACAACATGCATCCTCACTCGTAATAAGCTCCATAGCTAAAGCGACACATAATGCACTTCGCGCAAAGAAAACAGCTCTAACAGGTGTTGTAATGGCCGCGGCTTTAGCCAGCGCACCAGCCTTTGCTAATTTAACCGGTGGAATCAAGGGTAAAGTATCAACACCAGAGGCACAGCAGTCTCTGGCGGGGATCACGGTAACGGCAAAAAGTAACGTAATGCCGAAACCACGCACTGTTGTGACTCGTGAAGACGGAAGCTACGACTTACCCCAACTAAAACCGGGGACTTATGAACTCACTTTCACCGATAAAAACGGGGTCACTCAAACGATGACCGTCGATGTTTTGCTTGAGCAAACATCGAGCCTTAACGTTACCTTCGGCGGCGCAAATGAAAATGTTGAGGTCATCACCATTACTGGTAGTAAATTATACCGTCAGGGTAAGTCAGCTCTGACCAACTCACTAGGCGAAGAGGCAATCAACAACGTGCCAGTGGGTCAAGACTACCGAGACCTATTAAAACTTGTACCAGGTGTGGAGCTTTCGGCGAACACAGTTTTAGGTCCGTCAGCAGGTGGTTCAGGGGTTGATAACTCATACGGTTTTGATGGCGTAAATGTTTCTATGCCAATGTTTGGTAATTTAGCGTCAGAGCCTTCGACCCATGATGTGGCGTATGTCACCATGGACCGCGGTGGTGCTAAAGCGGTAGGCTTTAACCGTTCAGGTGGCTTCTCAATCAATACAGTATCAAAATCTGGCACTGATGAATTTCACGGTAACGTTGAATACAAAGCACAACCGAAGAGTTTTGTTGCGACCCCTATAGGCGAAGAAAGTTATGAGATGGATAAAAGCTGGTTAACTGCAAGCCTAGGTGGACCGCTGATTGAAGATACACTGTACTTTTATACCTCGTATTATCGCCCTGAAGAAACGAAGGCTAACAAGAATACAGCTTATGGCGAAGTAAAAGACTATGAAAGTATCCGTGACGAATACTTCGGTAAGCTTACATGGGCACCGACCGACGATATTTTAATTAATATTTCACAACGTACCTCTGATAAAGAGGTAAAAGGCGATTCAATAGGCGCTTACGAAACTGACAGTGTATCTGTTGGTAGCAAAGCCGACCAAGATATCTTTACGTTAGATGGCTCTTGGATTTTAGGCTCTGCAACCACCCTGTCATTCCAATACAGTAAGTTTGAATTAGAAACAGGTTCGAAACCAGATACTGAGTTGAGTGTCGTACCTTCGTTAAATAGTCAGCTTGATGTTAACAACCTTACTCAGATGGGCTATTTTTCGGTGCCAAAACCAAGAGAATATGTCTCTAAAGAAGGTTTCACAGAAGAGCAAATCGCTATTTATAATGCCGGAGCTACCGCATTAATTAATACTTATGGCTATCTTGAAGATGGTGTAATGAAAGGCAGCGGTGGTGTTGGCGCTTATTCACAATATGACAATATAAACTTCTATCGTGATTCATTTGAACTCAACTTAGAACATGAATTTGATTGGGGTGACACGTACCATACACTCCACTTTGGTGCCAAATGGGAAGAAAGTGAAGAACAACTTACCCGTTTATCAAATGGCTGGGGGCGCATCTCTTACCTTGGCGGTTTAGTTGATGCTGATGCAGATACGGCAGGCTTTGACCCTGCAGATGCTATATATCGTGCACATGTGCAACAAATGAGTCTGGCAACTGAAGATGGTACAACTGTTTCTGGCATAAACTCAGAAATGCGTAGTATCAATTTTGAAATAAACGATACCATAGAACATGGTGACTGGACTTATAATATCGGTTTACTCGTAAGCCAAGATACGTGGTACGGGCAAGGTTTAAAAGCGAAGTCAGGCACCGTTTCAGGTTATGAGTTGGCTCCAGGACAGAAGTACGAAATGTATAAAACAGACTGGAGTGATATGCTGCAACCTCGTTTAGGTGCAACTTGGACGTACTCAGATGAAGACTCAGTCTTTGCAAATTTCGCAATTTATAATCCTGAAGCAAGTTCACTCGCTCGTGCAGCCTCGTGGGACCGTAATACGCGCTCAGAAATTGAGCTACTTCTAGATGAGTCTGGCAACATTCTTTCTGCATCACCTCAACGTGGTTCATCAGGTAAAGCATTCCAAGAAGGCATGAAACCTCGTCGTATCAATGAATTCACGCTTGGCACAACGAAATATGTGGGCTCTGATTTAGTATTACGTGCTCACGTACGTCACCGTAAAGGTATGCATTTTTGGGAAGATATGCCTAACAATGCACGCTTAACTGATTACTCAGGCGTTGATGCCGAAGGTGTGCCACAACATATCGCAGATAAAGGCCTTTATGTTGAAAACCTTGCCGATATTATCGATGAAATCGGTGGCTCATCGTATGTAATCGCTGAGGTTGATGGCGGCGAAACGAAATACTGGGAAGCCAGTATCGAAGCTGAATACCTAGGTGAAAACAGCTATATCAATGCCTCTTATGTGTGGAGCCATTACTACGGTAATTTCGACCAAGACAATACCACGACAAGTAACGATGCAAATAACTTTATTGGCTCATCATACTATGGTGATGGCCGCGGCCGTTACTCATGGGATAACCGTTACGGCACACTTTCAGGAGATAAGCCG
Organism: Pseudoalteromonas sp. JSTW; assembly: GCF_013423925.1. NCBI lineage: Bacteria > Pseudomonadati > Pseudomonadota > Gammaproteobacteria > Alteromonadales > Pseudoalteromonadaceae > Pseudoalteromonas > Pseudoalteromonas sp. JSTW. The sequence continues at coordinate 844,857 of NZ_CP058972.1, read as the reverse complement.
CATAAGGTTAAAGTCTATGGTTACTACACTGTGCCGTGGGAAGCAAACATTGGTGCGTACTTTGTATTCCAGTCTGGTCAAGCTTGGGAAAACTGGGATGGGACTATGTATGGTTATCCGACAAGCCATGTTAGTCGTTATGCAGAACCTGCTGGTTCTCGTAGAACAGCAAGCCACTGGCAACTTGACTTGAACTACACGCAAGACTTTACGTTCTCAGGTGACATGGAACTACAATTCCGTGCTGACTTATTTAATGTCTTTAACCGTCAAACAGGTTACAACAAAAACCCGTATGTACTTGATGAAAACTATGGTGAATCACGCAGTTACTATAATCCACGTAGTTTACAGCTTTCAGTTAACTTCAAGTTTTAAACCAATCAATCCTGTTGGGGGCCGCATATGCGGCCCTTTTTCATCCCTTTTAATCTAAATTGTACAAAACGTTCTTGCTTCATCTAAATTAATGGCCTGCTTAATAAAATAATCAATCTGTACCGTACGTTTAATAGCGTGTTGCTGGCTGTTTTTTAATGTTGCTTGCCAGTGCCAGTCACTAAGTGCTTCACGCGATTCATTAATAAACATGCCTGCGGGGAAACTTTCTAGAAAGGTAATATCTTTGCTATTCCCGTGTTGATCAATCGTAATAATGAAGCGTGCACAGCCCGCTTTTTTGGTCATCAGTGCCACTTTAGGATAGCTAGGTTTAGTTACGCATTTTAACGCCCATAGCTCGATCTGCAGCGCTTTTATCGGCGCTTAAGTCAAGTATACGTGCGGCCTTGCTAGAGGCATGTGAGCAGCCAGAGAGGAAGGAAAATACTGCCGCACAAAAATAGACCTTCATAATACATCCTTTTAATTATTCAGGGCCTGAATTTACCACAGCCGTCAAAAAGTGATAATAAAAAAGAGGCAAGTGCCTCTTTTTGAAATATGTTTTGTTATTGATACAGTAAATAGGGCTGTCGCTTACGTTTAAATGCCGCAAGCTCAGTTTGCCAACTCTGTTTTATTTGTTGCTCGGTTTGTCCCGCCTCAATCGCTAAACGAAGCTTATCTGTACCCGCTAACTTATCCATAAACTCAGCACGTTCAAAAAATAACTGCTGTGAATCGGTTAGTTGTTGATAAGCAGCAATAAATAAACTTAAATCTAAGCCATGCATGTTTGAATCACGTAAATCTTGACCAAAAACCTCAACGTCTTTGAATTTAGGGTTCATTGATGCCCCTTTAATCGCACGTGGCGTAAAACTAAACTCTCCTAGTTTTACAGGTGAATAGCCGACGACTTGGAACGGAAAATCAGTTCCACGACCAATGGTTATGGGTGTCGCTTCAAAGAAGCATAATGATGGATAAAGCTGAATAGATTGAGCATTTGGCAAATTAGGGCTTGGTTTTACTGGCAAGTCGTAAGTCATGGTGCGCTTATAATTCGCCACCGGTACCACTGATAGCTGAAGTTCAGCTGCGTTATTTATCCACCCTTCGCCTTTAATCATCTGTGCAAGCTCAGCAACCGTCATACCATGTAAAACGGGAATTTCATGCATCCCCACGAACGAACGGAATTTGGGATCTAAAATTGGCCCATCGACATAAGCAATGTTCGGATTGGGTCTATCAAGAACAATAAACGCTTTACCGTTTTCAGCAGCCGCTTCCATCATATAATGCATTGAACTGATGTATGTATAAAAGCGCACACCGACATCTTGGATATCAAAAATAATAACATCTAGATCAGCCAGTGCTTCTGGGTTCGGTTTTTTATTGCTGCCGTATATAGAAACAACATCGATACCCGTTTTGGCATCTACAGTACTTTTTACATGGGCACCCGCATCATGATCGCCTCGAAAACCATGTTCCGGGGCAAATATTTTACGCACCACAACGCCTTTCTCGAGTAAAAAGTCGACTAAATGTTGACCATTAATTTCTGACGTTTGATTGACAACTAAACCAACGCGCTTGCCTTTAAGTTCTGGCACATAGGCTTGATAGTTAACAGCCCCCACTTGTAATGGTTGTGCTTTTTCTGGCACATTAACTGGCGTTTCCTTACAACCAAGTAATGCTAAACAGCTCACAATTAAAATGGCTAAAAAACGCATTATTCCTCCACCGCTTTACGTAAAAACCCATTCGTTTGGCAAAGCAGCTGTTTTGCTTCATCTGCAGGCTTACCCGTTAATACAATCAAAATAGCTAATTTGGCACTTTGCTCGGCTTGCTTTAAAGCATCGACAGCTTGCTGCTGTGAGCAACTAGTTGCCTGCATCACAATACGAATAGCACGTGCATGGAGCTTTTCGTTACTTGCATTTACATCAACCATCAGGTTTTTATACACTTTACCGGTGCGGATCATACTGGCAGTGCTTAACATATTAAGTACAAGCTTTTGTGCCGTACCCGACTTCATTCGTGTTGAGCCTGTCACAGCTTCTGCCCCTACCACAGGGCAAATACCAATTTGCGGTAAACGCATCACCGCTGAATCAGGGTTACACGTAATGCCCACCGTGACACACCCTAACGACTTAGCATACTCAATTGCAGCACACACGTATGGAGTACGTCCACTGGCAGCGATACCCACAACGATATCTTTTCCTGTAAGGTTCGCATTTTTTAAATCTTCCACACCAAGTGTGGTGCTATCTTCGGCACCCTCAACAGCTTTTTTAAACGCGGTGTCACCGCCAGCAATAATGCCTAATACCTGCTGTTCGCTCACACTGTAGGTCGGGGCACACTCAACAGCATCAAGAATACCTAAACGGCCGCTAGTGCCTGCGCCTATGTAAATAAGTCTGCCACCTTGTTGAAATGCTTCAACAATATGATCTACTGCTAAGCTTATTTGCGGGATAACCAGCTTAACGGCTGCTGCAACCTTGTGATCTTCATTATTGATTTTTGTGAGGATCTCAGTGGTGCTGAGCAGATCGATATCCAAAGTGTCAGGGTTTTGTCCTTCAGAGACAATACCGTTTAATTCTTCAAGTAACTCACTTTGATGCTTAAAGACGTGCTCAGGGCTCATTACGTTGTCCTTTTTCAATAATGTCATGGTAATGCTTTACCGCTAGTATAGCGGCACCAGTTAATGAATCCCCTTTACAAGGAGATAATTCGTTTTGCAATGTAAGTGGCAATAAGTCTTGGCTCACCTTAGCAAGCCCCCCAATTAAAATTACGGGTAACGGCGATGTACCGCGACTTTTATTAATTAACTCAACCACTGACGTCGTGTGCTCAGTTAATACCTTATTGGCTACTTTACATTCGTTTTGTAAGCTAAACACAAGCGGACTAAAACGTGCATAATCCGCGGGTTTGGCTTGTTTAAGCCAATGACTAATTGCTTGACGAGTGCATCCTAGCTGCTCACTCAAGCGAATCGTTAATCGGCTTTTTGGTAAATCGTAACAATCTATATCGTTTAATAAATACTGTACAGCCATTAGACCAATACGCGCGCCGCCACCAAAGTCATCCACAGTAAAACCCCAACCACCGACTAATTTAGCTTGGTTGTTTGATTGTAAACGCGCTCCGACAGCACCTGTACCAAGGGCAACAACAACACAAGGTTCCCCCAAATTTGCACCATAAAGCGATGTAATGGCATCACTCTCTATGCGAAGACTTGCAAACTCAATCTCGTAAATTAGCTTGAGCATTACTTTAACTTGCTCAGCTAATGTGGTTGATGCACCTCCGGCGAGGCCCATTACAGCAACGATATCACTGGCCTTTGCACCACTTTGTTCGCAAACGTCTCGAACAACCTTCACAATATTCTCAACTGCTAAATCAAGATCATTCGAAATAGACGCGGGCCCGCCTTGTGAGCGAAACGTCAATTGTGAGGATTGCTCTGTCAGTTCAGCTAAAACTTTAGTACCGCCACCATCAATGGCTAGAACATAACGCACTGTCATTTATGCAAATGCCTCATTACTTGCTTTGGGTTTGCCAACACAACACACTAATGTTGATAACAAGGTGCCAATACATAACTGCCAAGTAAAACCTAAATAAAAGCGCATCGACTCAGGCAATAACCAGTCAACCATATAGGGTTGCATTAATAGCGTAACAACAAAACCAACAATTAATGCAGCGAGCACAGAACCTTCACTGCCGCGTTTTGTAAATAACGTTGTGAAATAAACACCCAATAAACCGCTGTACGAAAACACCATAACGCTTAAGGCAAACTTTAATAACGGCATATCACTGTATTGCTGCCAGAAATAGCAAAGTATTGCCATCAACGCCAACGCTAAACTAACCACTGCCATCCCCACTCTACCGGCTTTAACAAAGTGGTGGTCACTCACGTGTTTATTGGCTTTTTCTAGATACGGGCGATATAAATCTTGCACTATCACTGATGACATTGAGCTCAGCCCCGAATTTAATGTTGATATCGCCGCAGCGATTATGCCCACACTAACCAAGCCTTTAATTCCTGCTGGTACTTCATTTAATACGTAATACATAAAAATAGTAATTTTTTCGCCATTAAACTCTTGTACAACCGCCTCTCCAGCCTGATTATTCATAAGTGTTGGTTGCTGATAAACAATATAAAGCAGCATGCCAATGAAGATAAAAATAGCCATAACCGGTATTACCATCAGCACCGATAGCAATAATGCCTTACTGCCTTCTTTTGGACTCTTACAGGTTAATAAACGCTGTGTCATGTCTTGATCAAGGCCAAATGCTGCAATATTTAACAATACAAACCCGGTTAATACAGAGGCCATATTGAATACCCCTGATGGCGTAAAGTCTAAATCAAACTTAAACAAAGCAAGTTTCGAGTCAGCACCAGGAGCGGGTTCATTTAAGGTGGCTATAATGGTCGAGAAATCGGCAGGAATAATATTCAGCAAACACCAAATAACCGCGATCGCTGCACTAACATAAACAACACTCTGTAAAACATCAGAATAGATAACGCTGCGGATCCCGCCTAAAAAGGTATAAAGTAAACCCGCCAGCGCCAGTACTAAGGTCGCTATCACCACACTGTCGGCATGTATATTGCCATATAAAATCATAGCCACCGCGATGGCTGCCATATAAAGACGCGCACCACTGGCAAACACACGACCAAATAAATACATTAAACCGCTACGGCGTTTAGCTTTTGGGCCTATACGCTTTTCTAACAGCTCATACACTGTGTACACTTTTTGTTGGTAAAACTTAGGAATTAAAAATGCCGACACCACAAATGCCGCAATAAACGCCCCTATATTTGTTGCGATATAAGAGAAATCACCTTGATAACCTTGATCAGGGCCACCAATAAAGGTTGCCGCAGATTGCGACGTCGCCAAAACGGAAATAGCCACCATCCAGGTCGGCATGCTATTTCCACCCAAGAAAAAATCTTGGCTTGAGTTGGCACGTTTGCGATTAAACCACCAGCCACTGAGCAATAAAATTGCGCCATAACTTGCGAATACTAACCAATCGAGTAATGCGTAATTTGCACTCATTTATTATCCTAACTCAAACCTTAATGGAATATATTATTCCATCTTTACGACAATAATAAAATACTTTTATTTTATTATTTTTAATTTTCCAGTACCGGCAATTGCCACTGACTTTGTTTTTGCTGATATTGCTGCTTAGTTAAACTCACCAATAATGGTTTTTTACGCTCATCAAGCCAAGCTAATAAGGTATCCATATCGGTTTCGGTCATCGCTGTACATCCTGCCGTTGGTTTACTGGGCGCACGCCATAAATGCATAAAAATACAACTGCCCGCCCCATCGACATTGTAAGGATTGTGCTTTACCACGATCCCCTTTTTATATAAGTCGTCTTGGCTATAAATATCACGGCGCATCCATTCAGATGAGCTTTTTACCGCAGCGTCTCCCACTTCTGACTTATCAACGAGTTGGTTGTAAAAAGGAGACCCTTTTACATCAATGCAGTAATCGTTAGCAGTCATAGCTTGATAGCTAAGATTCGTTTGTAATGTGTCTAAGTAACCAAATGCAGTACCTAGTTCAAAGATACCCGCTGGCGCTTTGCCATCCCCCTCTTGTTTTTGCAAACCAGCTTGCGCTGGATGTAAGCCAACACCCCAAGCAAGCCCAGTACGCCCAAGCACAACAGCGTGTTGATCACCTTGTTGTTGCCATTGTCGTCCTTTTTTTTCAAAGCGATAAAGCGTCGCATCAATTGCGTCACTGTCATTGGCTACAACCACAACTAATTGTTGATGTGTATTATCAATCACAGGCGTGTACTGCTGCGAGCTTGCACAGGCGGTTAAACTCATTGCTGCAACAAAACTAAAGATTTTTTTCATTCTGGCCACACTCCATTTGTTATCAGTTCAAGACCGTTGATTGATTCAATACCAAGACCTGGGGCATCCGAAAGCGTGATCTGCGGGCCATTAAATTCAACCCCACCTTGCACCGGATCATACTGGCCAAGGGCAGGACCATCTAAATCAATTTTACTAATTTGTTGGGCTTTTGCGGATGCTAAATGTGCAGCTCCCGCCACAGCAATACTGCCCTCAAGCATACAGCCAATCATACACTGCGCTTGATACTGCGCAGTGATATTGGCTATTTCAATCGCACGGCTCAACCCACCGGTTTTCATCAGCTTAATATTAATAATATCAACGGCGCCAAGCTCTAAAAGCTGAATAACCTGCTGAGGAGAAAAAGCACTCTCGTCGGCCATAATCGGTGTATTAACACGATCAGTAATGTATTTTAGTCCTTGGATGTCGTTACTTTTAACAGGCTGCTCTACAAGCTCAAGCACGACTCCGGCGTGTTCTAGTTGCTGTAAGGCCTGCACTGTTTGCTTAGCACTCCAGCCTTGATTAACATCAAGACGCAAGAGTGCTTTGCTTGCAAAGCCCGCATAAATTGCTTTAACACGCTCAATGTCTTGGTTCAGGTTATTGCCGATTTTAACTTTTAATACATCGAAACCTTGATCAACTGCGAGCTGGCAGTCGCTGAGCATCTTATCGATATTATCAACACTGATAGTGATATCTGTTTTAAGCTCTGACTGCCCGCCACCGAGTAATTTATACAACGGCGCTTTATAAAGCTTGCCCCATAAATCATAAACAGCAATTTCTAGCGCCGCTTTTGCGCTACTATTACCGACTACTGTCGTTTGTATAATATGGGTGAGCTGATTAATATTTTCTATTTCTAGGCCCAATAATTTCGGCGCAATAAACTGCTTAATAACGCTTATCATGCCTTGGTGAGTATCCCCTGTAATAACTGGGGTTGATGCTGCTGAACCATAACCAATCTGGCCGCAGTGAGTCTCGATGATCACCACTAAATCTTCTATAAAACTAACTTCTCTCAACGCCGTTTTGAATGGGGTCACTAATGGCACTTTGAGCTTTGCAAAACGAATTGCTTTAATTTTCATACAGGCCTCTAGCGAATACGTTTAATGTTGTACACACGGTCTAAATAGCTGGTTTCTTGCGAGAGTCTTAACGGCAATAATGGAGTAACCGATACCCCATTTAGAGCACTGCTGTAAAAACTACCATCGCCTTTGTTGTAGCCAAGCCCTTTCACGTCGTGAATTACGTACGGCTCACCTTGGTGTTCACCTAAATACATCATCACATGACCTGGAATATAAATTAAATCACCAATTGCCATATTCTTAACCACAGATAATTTAGACGCTTCATTGGCATTTTTATCAAAGCGGCTATTTTTACCGTATTCACTGCTCCCTTGCTGACCGGAGTTACGTGGCATGAGTAAACCAAAACTTTTATAAATTTCTCCCACAAAACCAGTGCAATCTCGGCCATTGTAATCGTGCCCCCATCCATACCGCTCACCTAAAAACTTAAAGCCTTGCTTAATCAGGTTTTGTTCGGTGTAGGCGAGGTAACCGATATTTACATCTGCGGTTTTACTGATCATTGCTGGCTTTATGGCTAATTGGCCATTTTCATCGCGCGTTGGTAATTGCACAATATGGCTGGCATAAGTATTTTGCCCATTCAGTAAGTAAGGAACTTGCTCGTTATCAACAAGGGGTAAACGCACCCCCATATCAAGCTGAACTTCTGAGCGTGCATCATCATTAGGCACATAAGCAGTGTGCACTTTAGCGCCAGTGATGACTAAAAAGTTTTCTTGGTCTCGGTACGCTTTAATTTTATCAGCATCGGCAAAAGCAATATCCTCAGCGGGCGTCCACGCTAAATAGTTATAAGCACGCACTAAAAGCCACTTTTTATCCGCGCTTTGATGCAAGACAGCGACACTCTCTCCCGGAAACATGCCACTTTCTTGAAAGCGATCTAGGTCGTGATCTAAGCCACTGTTGAGCACCCGATCCCACGTTGGAAAGGTCCGTAATGACGTACGTTTCACCACCACACCAAAGCGAACTAAGTTAGTACTCGCGACCTTATTAATATTTAAATTTGCCTGATATTTAGCAAAATCTTTCGCTGTTAATTGACGTCCGTCAGTAAAAAAGCGTGGGCTTTTTGGCACTGAGCTGGCTTGATTAATTAAGCTAATGAGTTCGGCTTTAGACAGCGATTTTTGAAATGACAGTGGATCAACAATGTACTTATTTTCTTTGATTAACTTATCGTTAAACGCCTGAATTTGCGCATTTGTCATGAGCATTTTTGCTGATGCGCCTTGCTGCAACCAATAACTAGGTGACAACTGTGACTGAGTGACGGCTATCACATCTGACTGCCACCCTTCGGCATGCATAGGTGAGCTAAAGGCAACACCTAGGCTAATTGATAAAGCGATAATTGAACGACGCATGTGTGTTCCTTAATACTTATTGAGCGCGTGAATCTAATAGTTTTGTAAAAGCTGCCTGCAAATTTTGCTGCATTAGCTTGCCGACTTTTGGCAAGTGGGCTTCCTCTGCACCAGGGGTTGCTTGCTGAATACTCAAGGTAAACTCGCGACCGCCATTAATTTGCCCCAAGCAAACATGAGCGAGCATAACCGTTTCGGTCGCAGAGCGAGTTTCACTTGGGCCCCAGCCGATTTTTTGCCACACTCGCCACTGCCCATTTGTCGCGGTATCAAGTACTTCTTTTGCCGAGCGTGTATCATTGGGTGCAATCGCTTTTGCAAGTGCATTAGTCACAAGATGACTGATGCCAATCATCATACCACCTCCGCCAGCCTGTTGTTCGCTATGACCTGTGCCATTAAGGAGTACATCTACATCGCTACTTTGCAAATACGGCATACGGGTACTGGGTTCACGGTCGTGACTAACAAGGCGTTTTAACCATTCAGCTTGTGCCAAGGTAGTCATTGCCTTATTACCCGTTAAACCGCAGTTATCACAACGGTAACTTAAATAACCAGGATCATCACGATTTGCTTTGTAATGGCTGATCTTTGCATCATGTTCTGGGTGTGCAGGGTCATGCCAATATTCATCAGATGGCATAAACTGCTCACCGCCATAGGCACCATTAAATAATAAACCAGGGGTTTTGAGCTTTAACCAGTCATTATAAAAGAAGCTTTGTAATGTATTGCGCCCAGCAACATTAATAAAATAACTCGCGATTGCATTTGAATTGCCATCCGCTTTTCCAAATGGCTCATAGCTATTTACGCTACTAATTAAATCAGCCAAGGGAGTATCACCAGCCAGTGCGTGCGCACCTAATTTAGGCTGATCTTTTCTCACGGTAGCGACAGCACCTGTGAAGGCTTGAATCTTTGATGAGCTCCATGGCTCATAAAGCTCATTGTGCGTGCCATCACTTAAGTAACGGTAAGCAAGTGCCCCGCCTCTTACCTGATAATCAATAACAAGCAATTTTCCTTGCTGTTGAGACGGAGAAAAATATTGCCAATCCGCGGCAATTCGAGACTGCCAATCAGGTTGCTGATAAGCCACTTGGTCAGCACTTTTATAGCCTTTTCCAGTCCCATTATTAGCGAGACTTAAACAACCGGTATTATTTAAATCACGTGGCATGATTGCAGGTGCCATCATCACTTCGGCAAAAAACTGCTCGTCAATCATTGTGTCCACGGGGTTATTCGCGTGACAGCCAACTAACAGAAAAAGGCTACTACACAGCGTAAAATTGAGAGAGCGTAAACGCATGGTGTGCATAAAATAAAATTCCCACTTATTTTTATTTTTGGAATATTTTATTAAATTTAACACAAATTTCCCATGAAGCAAATTAACTCAGCTTTATTACGATTCATCTATTCTGCATCCAAAAAAATGACTTACGCGTATATACTTTTAATACCAAATAGAAAAGGGATTTATAAAATGAAAAAGTTATGCTTTATTGCGGGCTGTCTAAGCTGTTCTGGTGGCGCATTTGCTAATATTGAAAAAATTACCGTATATGGCCACCGCTCTGGCTTAATCGGTGAATCAATCAGCGCCTCAAGTGGCATTATTGGCCAAGGTGAGATTGAAAATAGACCCATGCTCAGAAGCACAGAGCTACTTGAGTTAATCCCTGGTATGGCCGTTACTCAACACAGTGGTTCAGGTAAAGCAAATCAATACTTTATTCGTGGTTTTAACCTTGACCATGGTACAGACTTTTCAACCAATATTGATGGTATGCCAATCAATATGCGCAGCCATGGACATGGTCAAGGCTATACAGACTTGAACTTTATTATTCCCGAAACGATTGCCACAGTCAGTTATCAAAAAGGCAGTTACGATGCAAAGCAAGGTGACTTTTCAACTGCGGGCAGCGCCTACTTTCACCTGACAGATAACCCAAAGCATCAACAGTTAGATTTCACTATTGGTGAGGATAACTATTTACGCGCGGTTGCTTTAGGCAGCATTCCACTTGGTAATAGTAAACTTATTGGCGCCACAGAATGGCAAGGTTACGACGGGCCATGGCAAGACATTAAAGAAAGTGTAAATAAAAAGAACGCCCTCCTTCGTTTCGTTAATGAGTCTAAGCACGGTAACCTATCCATCAGTGCTATGGCATATGATAATACGTGGAATTCGGCTGACCAAATTCCGCAACGCGCCGTTGATCAAGGTATCATTTCATCGCTGGGCTCTTTGGACACCACATTAGGTGGCAGCTCTAGTCGCTATAGCTTATCGGCTAATTGGCAAAACGAACACCTCACAGCTAATGCCTATGTAATTGATTACAAACTGAACTTGTATTCTAATTTCTCGTATTTTCTTAATGATCCTGTTAATGGCGACCAATTTAATCAACGTGATAATCGTACGGTGTCTGGCGGGGCAATCAGTTATCAATTTTCGGATGTTTTAGGCTCTATTTTACTGAATCATGATGTAGGTGTTGAACTTCGTAACGATAACATTGATAACGTAGGACTGTATAACACACAGTCGAGAAATTACTTATCAACCGTACGTGAAGACCGTGTTGACGAAACAAGTTACGCTGCTTATTGGCAAACCCAACTTACTATGAGCCCTCAATTAGAGGCCACTGTAGGCGTACGCTATGACTATATTGATGCGAGCGTTAACAGCGATAATCACCTAAATTCAGGCGATGCAAATGACGATTTACTCGGTTTCAAAGCAAGCCTAACTTATTTATTCAACGAGAACGTAGCGGGTTATGCCAACTGGGGGCAATCGTTTCATTCTAACGATGCACGCGGCGCAACAATTCAACAAGACCCTGTAACCCTTGCAGCCACTGATACCGTTGATTTGCTGGTTAAAAGTAATGGTGCTGAGTTGGGCATGCGCTACTTTGATGAAAAGCACTTTAACTTTTCAGCGGCACTGTGGTGGCTTTCACTTGACTCAGAACTCCTCTTTGTTGGTGATGCAGGCAATACTGAAGCCAGTGATGCATCAACACGTTACGGATTAGAACTAAGCGCTTACTATTGGCTAGCCGAGACACTTAGCCTTGATGCTGAAGCATCGTTTACACATTCACGCCTAGACATAGATAGCCAGAACGACCGCATTGAAGGGGCTGTGCCAGTAGTTGCCAGTGCTGGGGTAAACTGGCACATAACAGAGCAATGGCAAACATCGTTGCGTCTTCGCCATATAGGTAAACGCATGCTCAATGATGATGGCAGTCAACGTTCAGAGCCTTTGACCGTCGTTAACGGTTTAGTTAGTTACCAACATACTCACTGGAAAGTCGGCTTAGAGCTACTTAATCTATTCGATAGCAGTGATCATGATATCGATTACTATTATGCATCACGCTTACCGACTGAGCCCGCAGGGGGAATAGAAGATAATCACTACCACCCCATAGAGCCACGTACGCTTAGATTCAACGTCAGTTTACTCTTTTAGAGAACCTGGTCTGTGTACTTTTGCAAGTTAGTGATTAGGTCACGGTAAAGCGATACACTGTTATCTTTGATGCGGTCGAGGAAAAAGTCGTCAGTAATGCGAGTTATTTGCTGGCGCTTGTTCTTATCACTTAACTTACTGCCAGCAATTCCTATTAGTTCAGAAATTTTCGCTTGTTCATACGCATTTAAAGACGGATCAGTACTGATATCTTTTAGCATAACCAGTGATTCAAGCATAGAACCGTTTAGTGTCACAGTGATCGCCTTCGCTAAACTGGGCAACCACGGCTTCTCAATTTGCTCACCAATCACATAAAACATATTTTGCACCGTTGCCAAGTCACCATCACGAACAGCAACACTACCTATGATCAGATATGAAATCAGCTGCTCTTTCGGGTAACTTTGACTAACCGTTTTAAAAAGTGGGTCGGTACGAATGAAATCGGCTTTCTGCTTCGCCATTTTTCGCCAACCTTTATTATAAAATGCCAGTGACTGAGCACTATAAGCTAAATACTTTCCCCGTATATCAATGGCTTTTGCTAGCGCTAGATCGCTCTCGGCGATGGCAAAGTCATTGCTTAATCCCATGCTAAGAATATAGCTCATCATAGCATGGGTCAGTGTTGGTTCAATTTCGCCAACCTGTTTTAATCGCTCTTTTTGTAGAGTCTTATAACCATAAGCAATGGTATCTACACTGGTATCAGATACACCCGAGTAGGCTTCATAACTAAAACTACGTTGCAGCTCAGTATATTGTTGATGCTCTGATTTTGTTGACTTACATGCACTTAATAAAGCGATACTTAATACAGAGCAAGTTACGAGTTTAGTGAGTGTGACTCGATTTAAAACGTGCATCGACAATTCCTTTTTCTGCTTCGATGGCATCATGTGCCAAACCTTGATAAAGCGGGCTATTAATCGTACTTAACGAAAAAATGATATTACTATCATCAACGACGCTCATAGCATGCTTAGATGCGTTAATCATGACCCCAGCACCATCAAAACGGCTTTCGTTAAGTTTTATCGCTCGTTCAGCATCGATTGATACATTGGTTAACTCAACCACGGAGCGCTTAATATTTAACGCAAGCTCAGCGCCCGCCAGTGTGACATTTTCAAGCCTAACCAATGAATCCTTAATACGAATTGATTCAGCAACCACATCTTTAAGCAGCACGTTGTGACAATCTTCAATAATCATATGACGATAATGTCCCGTAAATTCTCGACTATGTTGATCTTCACAGTGAAAGGTCGCGATTTGTTTATCAGTAACCTTTCCGGATGTGACATCCTGAATAGCACCTGTTAATGCTTTATCTAACAAGGCCAAAAATGCCAAGGGCGTTTGTTTCATAGGAACATGACCGACACCGGGCAAAACTGCTAATTCACTGTTTGCAAGCTGGCTATTTAATACTTTTGCGGTACGCAGCGGAGCAATCGCATCGCTTTCCCCCCATATTATATGGGTTTCGGTTGTGAGGTTTGCGACAATATAGCTAAAATTTTCTTCTACTAAACTTAGCGCAGCATTCATATTAGGCGTATCACCCATCACTAGCTTCCAAGCTCCGTCGCTGCGCTGTAATAACTCACTAAGGTAAGAGTCAATCGCGCCTTCTTCGATAAGCCCTGTTGTAAAGTCGTTTAGCTGTGCTAATTTCGTTGAGATAAATGCGGGTAGCTTACTATTGGGTTTAGGCACATTAGAAATAGGCTTAATAAAGGCGACTTTATGTAGGATACCTGCAGCATCGACCAACACCAATTTATTGAGCTTTTCAGAATACTTACCAGCAAAATATAAACTCACAGCGCCCCCCATAGAATGGCCGACAACCGAGGGAGGTTTTGTCATGTAATAATCGACAACCTCAGCCAAAACTTTCGCATAATTGCGTGGTGAGTATCGACCATCAGGGCTTTGTGAATGCGCAAACCCTGGCAAATCAATAGCAACTATATAGTAGTTTTTACTAAGCTCAGGAATAATACTAAACCAGTCTTGCATACCCAATACGCCCAATCCATGCACTAATAATAGCGGAGGAGCCTGCTTATCACCCACCTCTAACACCAACATCGATGAATTAAACACAGACTCTCTAAAGGTACTAAATTGCCAGTCGTCTTTAGGAAGAAACTCAAAATTGAGAGCTTGGATCTGCTGTGAGCTTAATTGTATTGAACGAGCCGCCGTTGACTCACTTTGCGCAGCAACAGAAAAAACAGCAAAGCAACAGATATATAAAAAGTGGAGTAAACGCAAAGGAAATTAATTTAATTATTATTGTATTAGCAAATTGTACCCTTTACATGCTAAATGTAAATAATAGGTCAATATTGATTAAAAGGTGAAGCAGCATATTGTTAAGAAGAATAAATATACTGTAATACTGCGGCTGCGGATTTCGGGCACAAAAAAACCGACTTTCGTCGGTTTATGTCACTTTCAGAGTGAAAGTGGCGGACGCGGGAGGATTCGAACCTCCGACCGCCTGGTTCGTAGCCAGGTACTCTATCCAGCTGAGCTACGCGTCCGCAATAGTTCTGCTTATTTACGTCTTGCAATGACGGTGTCGTTTAAACACAAAAAAACCGACAGTTTGTCGGTTTATGCTTTCTTACATTGCTGTATGAATGTATAGAAAGTGGTGGGCGCAGGAGGATTCGAACCTCCGACCGCCTGGTTCGTAGCCAGGTACTCTATCCAGCTGAGCTATGCGCCCACATTCTATTCTAGTTAGTTTAAGTCTCACTAAGACTTTTCAAAAGTGGTGGGCGCAGGAGGATTCGAACCTCCGACCGCCTGGTTCGTAGCCAGGTACTCTATCCAGCTGAGCTATGCGCCCACATTTTGATGTTAGTAAAGGATGGTGGGCGCAGGAGGATTCGAACCTCCGACCGCCTGGTTCGTAGCCAGGTACTCTATCCAGCTGAGCTATGCGCCCATTCTTTACTTTACAAGATAACCATTTAAAAAATGGTGGAGAAGGAGGGATTCGAACCCTCGATAGAGCTACAAACCCTATACTCCCTTAGCAGGGGAGCGCCTTCGGCCACTCGGCCACCTCTCCGTCTTGTGGGGCGTATAATAAAGATTTCAGAAAATATGTCAAACACTTTTCAAGGAAAATCGCACAGATGGTTATAGATTGTCCACTACGGGTAAAAACAACAAACTTTTGCTCAGCCTTTGACCGGTTTTGCTTTTTGTCTGAACGAATCGATGCCCGTTAATGGGATATGCTCATCGGTTATTTCTGCTAAATATTGATCCTGATAGCCTAGTTGTTGAAACTCGGCGATGCAGGCACGATAAAAAGCTTCACGTTGCTCATCGCTTTTACTGGTGTCTGTCTGCAACTGCACAGGCTTTTTTGTCATTATAATTAAGTCCACTAATACGTTGAACGACATTTGTACAATGTTCTCATACTCGTATTAAAAAAACACCACTGTAATTACGAACAAAAGGCGATGTTTAACACTTTTACTACAACAACAACGCAGACTTAATCAGTATTTCTTTTTTTATCAATTAATTATAAATCAGTAGTCACAGAGCTCAACGTTTAAAATCAGAAATTTCCGATAATAAAAACGCCGCTAAAAAGCGGCGTTTATTAGAGTCTTAGTACTGATTAATCAGCTTGCGGACGCATATGAGGGAATAAAATAACGTCTTTAATCGTTGATGAGTCTGTAAATAGCATCACCAAACGGTCAATACCAATGCCCTCGCCTGCTGTTGGCGGTAAGCCGTACTCTAATGCACGAATGTAGTCTTCGTCGTAGTGCATTGCTTCATCATCACCCGCGTCTTTCTCTTCAACTTGACGAGAGAAACGTTCTGCTTGGTCTTGTGCATCATTTAGCTCAGAGAAACCATTTGCAAGCTCACGACCCCCTACAAAGAACTCAAAACGGTCAGTAACAAATGGGTTTTCATCGTTACGACGAGCCAGTGGCGACACTTCCCAAGGGTATGCCGTAATAAATGTAGGTTGAATTAACTTATGCTCTGCAGTCTCTTCGAAGATTTCACACAAGAACTTACCTGGGCCCCATACACAGTTTTCAGGTACTTTAACGTGAACTTGCTTCGCATACGCTTTAAGCTCTTCAAAATGATTTTCTGGGTCATTAAATACAGCCGCATCAAAGTCAGGGTTGTACTTAAGGATAGCTTCGCTCATTGTTAAACGTGCGAAAGGCTTACCAAAGTCATACTCTACAGAGTCAACTACGTCGCCATGCTCGTTTTTCGTTGTGTTAACAACGATTGGTGAACCCAATACATCTGTTGCAACTGTACGTAGCATATCTTCAGTGATGTTCATTAAGTCGATGTAATCAGCGTATGCTTGGTAGAACTCAATCATCGTGAATTCTGGATTATGACGCGTCGATAAACCTTCGTTACGGAAGTTACGGTTGATTTCGAATACACGCTCAAAGCCACCCACAACTAAACGTTTTAAGTAAAGCTCTGGCGCAATACGTAAATACATATCGATATCAAGTGCATTGTGATGCGTTACGAATGGGCGTGCAGACGCACCACCAGGGATAACCTGTAGCATAGGCGTTTCAACTTCCATGAAATCACGGTCTGCTAAGAAACGACGAATACCTTCTACCACTTTTGAACGAATACGGAATGTCTCACGCGTCGCTTCATTGGTGATTAAATCAACATAACGTTGACGGTATTTTGTTTCTTGGTCTGATAGACCATGAAATTTCTCTGGTAATGGACGCAGTGACTTAGTCAGTAGCTCATACTCAGTCATTTCGACGTATAAATCGCCTTTGCCTGATTTATTTAGCGCACCTTTAACACCGATGATGTCACCGATATCAAGTTGGCCGTATTTTGCTTTTAATTCTTTTTGTACGTCTTTTGATGCGTATGCTTGAATTTGACCTTTCATGTCTTGTAACGCAAGGAAAGGACCACGTTTAGCAAGGATACGACCTGCTACTGAAACTACATGTTGCTCAGCAACTAATTCTTCTTTCGATTTATCACCAAACTCAGCTTGCAAATCAGCCGTGTAATGTTCACGACGGAATTGGTTTGGATGACCGTTGGCTGGGCAATTTTCGCGAATAGCGTCTAATTTGCCGCGACGCTCAGCGATTAACTTATTTTCGTCTTGGATTTGATCAGTCATTTTTTAGCTCTTTTTTAGCTTGGTGGTTATAGGCCAGATTTAAGGCTGGCTTCAATAAATTTATCTAAATCGCCGTCAAGAACCGCTTGAGTATTGCGGTTTTCAACGCCCGTTCGTAAGTCTTTAATGCGCGAGTCATCAAGCACGTATGAACGAATTTGACTTCCCCAGCCAATGTCTGATTTTGCATCTTCTTGGCTTTGCTTCTCGGCATTTTGTTTTTGCAACTCAAGCTCAAACAATTTCGCTTTTAACTGCTTCATTGCTTGGTCTTTATTTTTATGCTGCGAACGCTCATTTTGGCACTGCACAACCGTATTGGTTGGTAAATGCGTAATACGTACTGCTGATTCGGTGGTATTTACGTGCTGACCACCCGCACCCGACGCGCGATATACGTCAATACGTAAGTCGGCGGGGTTAATATCAATTTCAATATTATCGTCAATTTCTGGGTACACGAAAGCAGACGCAAACGAGGTATGACGACGACCGCTTGAATCAAACGGGCTTTTACGCACTAAACGGTGCACACCCGTTTCAGTTCGTAACCAGCCATATGCATATTCGCCAACAAAGCGAACTGTCGCCCCTTTAATACCAGCCACATCACCGTCGGTTGCTTCAACAAGCTCAACTTTAAAGCCTTTCGCTTCACCCCAACGTAAATACATGCGCAGTAGCATATTACACCAGTCTTGCGCTTCAGTACCGCCAGAACCCGATTGTAAATCTAAGTACGCGTCGTTTTGGTCATGGGCACCTGAGAACATACGACGGAACTCAAGCTTTTCTAGTTGCGCATTTAAATCGGCTAATTCAGCCTCGGCTTCAGCAAAGGTTTCCTCATCTTCGGCTTCAACAGCAAGTTCAACTAAGCCTTCAACATCTTCAGTACCGGCCACTAAATTATCAATGGTCTCAACGATAGCTTCTAATGCCGACTTTTCACGGCCAAGGGCTTGAGCACGCTCAGGCTCATTCCACACTGCTGAATCTTCAAGTTCTGCGTTAACTTCTTCTAACCGCTCTTTTTTAAGAGGGTAGTCAAAGGTACCCCCGAAGCAGTTCAGTACGTTCGCGAATTTCCTTGATTTGATTAATCACAGGATTCACTTCAAACATGTACATTACTCCAAAATGGCTGATTTACCGCGCACAGCTCTCAAGATGAATTACGGTAAAATATCTACAAATATTAAAAACGCCCGATTTTAACAAAAAACCGAGCGTTTTATTAGCCTTTTATGTCGATTATAGCGATATTTTTATGTCGCTTTTTGTAGCTCTCGAATAATCAGTTGTAACGAGAATTTGCCACGGAATTCATTTATATCGAGTTGGTAGGCAGCTTTAACATAGCGTGCTTCGGTATCGGGCCAGGCACGCACATCGACACCAAATGCAATACCATCAACCAAACGTCCAGATTGATGCTTTAACACGAGTTTTAAGTGCTTTTCACCTACAATACGTTGTTGAATAATCTCGAATAGGTGCTCGAATACCGGCTCGGGAAATTGCTGTCCCCATGGCCCTGCATTTTTTAACAGGTTGGCAAACTCCATCGAAAAACACTCATTTGGCAACTCGCCGTCGGTCAACAAAATACTTTGTTTATGCTCATCGGTCAGTGTGTCGGTGACCATACGCTCAAACACAGCTTTAAACTCGGGAAAACTCTGCTCATTAATGCTCAAGCCGGCTGCCATTGCATGCCCCCCAAACTTACTGATTAAGTGTGGGTGTAGAGTATTCACTCGTTCAAGTAAGTCACGCATATGCAGACCTTCAATTGAACGACATGAGCCTTTTATTTCACCGTTATCGCCCGCGGCAAAAATAATCGTAGGCCGGTGATATTTCTCTTTTAAACGCCCCGCTAATATACCAATTACCCCTTGATGCCAGTCAGCTTGATACAAGCAAATCGCATCGGGGATAGCGTCGGTTTTAAAGGCAAGGCGATCGAGCACGGCCTGCGCCTCAACCTGCATGCCCTGCTCTATTTCGCGGCGCTCATGATTAAGGCTGTCGAGTTCACTGGCAATACGGCGAGCTTGATTTATGTCGTTTGATAACAAGCACGCGATGCCTAAGCTCATGTCATCTAAACGCCCTGCAGCGTTTAAGCGAGGAGCCAATGAAAAGCCAAAGTCACTGGCACTTAAACGTGCCGCATTTCGATTAGCCACTTCAATTAAAGCGCTTATTCCCGGACGAGTTTTACCACTGCGAATACGTGCTAATCCTTGGTGAACCAACGTACGATTATTAGCATCAAGCGCAACGACATCAGCCACCGTACCAAGGGCGACAATATCAAGTAACTCAGCAAGGTTTGGCATTGTACTATGCTCAAAGGCCCCTTGTTCGCGTAAGTGGCTGCGCAGCGCAATTAATAAATAAAATGCCACGCCTACACCGGCAATCGATTTAGATGGGAACTGACAATCATGGCGGTTAGGGTTCACGATAGCATCTGCATTAGGCAGCGTATCCCCTTGTAAATGATGATCTGTAACCAGTACCTTAATACCGGCGCGCTTCACAATCGCAATGCCATCAATGCACGAAATACCATTATCCACTGTAATAACCAGCTCAGGCTTCATTTCAACAATTTGCGCCGCCAGTGCGGGGCTTAAGCCATAACCAAGGCTAAACCTATCAGGCACTAAATAGTCAAGGTTGTTAAACCCAAACATGGCCAAGCCTTGCATTAAAGTGGCCGTACTGGTTGCACCATCGGCGTCGAAGTCACCGACAATTAATACTCGCTGTTGTTCTGCGAGTGCCTGTTGCAGTAATAATACGGCTTTGTCTATGTCTTTAAATAATTTAAAGTCATGCAGGGTCGCTGCACTGTTATCTAATTCATTGGCATCTTTTACCTGGCGCGAGGCATAAATTTGCTTAATAACGGGATGTAAGTGTTGAGGAAGGTATGAGTCATCGACACGGGGACGAACTTGGATTATTTTTTCCATGTTGGAAGTATTACTTTAGTTAGCTTAAAGCGAATAAAAGGCCTACCTAAGGTAGGCCTATTTATAAAAAGATTATGAAGATGTTTTTGGTAAGGCATCAAGCGCTTGGCTAATTTGTGCTGCTGATTGATAACCTGGGATCATCGTTCCATCTTCTAAAATAATTGCAGGTGTACCCGACATACCAAAGCTTTGGCCTAATTGATAATGCTCAGCAATAGGGGCACTGCATCCTTCTACCTTGGCAACCTCTGCACCGGCTTTGGCTTCAGTTAGTGCTTCTGCTGGGTCTTTTGCACACCACACATTCATTAAGTCTTCGTAACCTTTACCGCGTAAACCGCCACGAGGGAAAGCTAGGTATTTTACGGTGATGCCCGCTTCTAAGAAATCGTCTAATTCGCGGTGTAATTTACGACAGTAACCGCATGTAATATCGGTGAATACAGTAATTGAATGTTTTTCATTTTTTGCTTTATAAACAATCATTGAATCTTCGTATTCAGCCACACCCGCCTTACGTACATCACTTAATGCGTGCTCAGTGAGATTGACACGATTTTGAAGATCAATCAGTGTACCTTGCATTAAAAATTGACCGTCAGGGCTTGCGTAAAGTACCCCCTTGTCAGTAATTAGCTCTTTAAGGCCAGCAACAGGGCTTGGGTTTACTTTTTTAACCGTAACACCTAACTCAGCAAATTTAGCAATAATTGGCGCATCTGCAGCGTCGGTGGTCGACACACCATTTGCAAACACACTTAAACTCGTACCAAGCAGTGCCGTGGCTAAAACTAACTTTTTCATAACTATCCTATATCCTGATCATTTATTATATAGACCGGTACATCTTTAAAAATCTTGCACTAAGCACGTGGATGATGTTGCTCGTGTACCGACTTCAATCTCTCATTCGCTACATGGGTATAAATCTGTGTTGTTGATAAGTCACTGTGACCTAACATCATTTGCACGACACGAAGATCAGCCCCATGATTCAGCAAATGCGTTGCAAACGCATGTCGAAGCGTATGCGGTGATAACGGCGATTCAACTGATGCCAAAATAGCATAGTGTTTGATACGATGCCAAAAAGTTTGTCGCGTCATGCCAATCCCTCTCTTAGATGGGAACACAAAGTCAGTTGCATGCTTGATCATCTGCGCGCGGCCAACTTTTAAAAAGCGCTCAAGCCAATACATCGCTTCTTCACCAAGCGGCACTAAACGCTCTTTATTTCCCTTACCTTTGACGAACACAACTGCTTGGCGCAAGTTAATTTGCTCCATCCTAAGCCCTACCAGCTCAGTGACGCGCAGACCCGTTGCGTATAAAAGCTCCAACATCGCTTTATCGCGCAGCCCCATAGGCTCTTCAATATTAGGCGCAGCGAGTAGTGCTTCAACCTCAGCCTCAGACAGAGTTTTGGGTAATGACTGCCCTGCTTTTGGCTGTGCAATATTCAGCATTGGCGAATCAGCAATGGCTTTTTCACGTACAAAGTATTGGTAAAAACGTTTAAGCGCACTGATGCTGCGCGCAGTGCTGCGTGATTTAAGCCCTAAATCAACTCGGTATGCCAAGTATGCTTCAATATCTTCACTGCTGACAGCCAGTAGATCTTTGTCTTTTAAAAACTGACAAAACTTATCAAGATCGCTGCGATATGCCATCAATGTGTTTTCACTGACCCCTTGCTCAAGGTACAAAATATCTAAAAACAGCTCTAAATGTTCGGCATTGTTTGACGTTATTGCTACTTTTTCAGCTGTGAAATTATTTTCAGCCACGCGTATTGTCATCCTTATCAAGGTATCAATTAAAAAAGCCTTACGGTAAAATAGTATCAAACTACAGGAAGATAGATACTAAAAGCAGCTTGAGTAACTATCATATCAAGCAAATAGACGGTGATAAATACGATGCAGATTGGTTTATTTTATGGTTCTACTACTTGCTATACAGAAATAGCGGCAGAGAAAATTCGCGATATTATCGGGCAAGATGTTGTCAGCTTACACAATATCAAAGATGAGCCATTAAAAAATGCAGAACAATTCGATTTCGTTATCTTCGGCATTTCAACGTGGGACTTTGGTGAGTTACAAGAAGATTGGGAATCAATTTGGGACGACATCAAAGAGGTGAATCTAAACGGTAAAACCGTGGCCCTTTTTGGCATGGGCGATCAGCAAGGTTATGGCCAGTGGTTTCAAGATGCTTTGGGTATGCTACACGACGAAATTTGCCATCAAGATATTACCTTCTTAGGTCTATGGCCTAACGATGAAAGCTATGAATTTGAAGCGTCAAAAGCTCTCACAAATGAGGGTAAACACTTTGTTGGATTGGCACTTGATGAAGACAGCCAATATGAACTCAGCGATGAACGTATTGCTAATTGGGTTGAGCAAGTGATGACTGAATACAGCGAGACCCTGTAATATTCACTCCCTAATTAAGTGAATTGCTGCATAACCCATTTATTTATTAAAACGCCAAGCATTGCTTGGCGTTTTAATGTCAGGCTATTCAACACGCTGCCAGTATTGGTTGCGGTAGAAAAAGGCGATATAACCGCGTACTTCAAGCACTTTTCCCTGTTCTTTAGGGGTGAGCTTTAAGGTGTAGGTTTTGCCATTATTAGGGTCAAGAATTTCACCGTCTTGCCAACTGCCATCGCCCGCTTCTTTCGCGCCATCGATAATGGCCATTCCCAAAATTGGCTTATTTTTTTTATCGCCTTTACATGCATCACATATTGCATCTTGTTTGGCTGGGTTAAGAATTTTTTCAACTTCACCAATAAGTACACCGTTTTGCTCACGAATGCGTACCAAAGATTTAGCTTCATTGGTTTCTTCGTCAATGGTTTTCCAAAGCCCGACAGGGCTCATTGCAGCGACGCTTAATTGAGAAAATAAAAGGGCTGATAAAGCGATTGTGAGTCGTAACATAAAATACTCGCATAAAATTTAAGGCCTTATTACTATATCAGGGCTTGGTAAAACACACCATTTTGCTATGATCAGAAAAAGACAACACATTGCGAGGGAACACAATGAGTCAATATACGTTACTTACCGGAGATATTGTCAGCTTCGACAATAATCAAGTCACCCCAATTAAAGCAGATGGCGAGATTAAAACAAACCGCTTTGGTGAGTCATTATTTATTCCGCATAGCGCTAAAACCGCCGTAGAGCTTGGTAAACTCGACGATAATTTATTTAACTTAAACAAATTAATGCGCTCTGGGTATGCCGACCCCTGCCCTGCCACACGCGTGCTAATTGAAACCAAAGACCCTTTACCTGATATCGATGGCTTATTGATAAAACGCCGTTTTAGTATCATTGATTTTTGCAGTGCTGAAATAGAAAAACAGCACACAAAAGCAGTCTTAGACACCTTACTTGAGCTTGAGCATGTTCAACAAATTCAACTTGATGAAGTAATGCAGCTGCAACCCCCCGTGCAATTAAGTGTAAAATAGAGGTACAATCAACGCATAAATATGCCATACCAATTCGCTTAATTAAGTGCGCTATTTTGGGGCGATAAAACCTCGTTGAAAACAAGGCAAAGGTTTCGTTATTTAGTTGCTCTCGGTAACTGCTCCTAGATTGCTCCTGCATTGCTCTGCATCCATGCAGTCGTAAATCAGCAATCTTTAACACAGGTCGCAACCGGTTTAATCCCTCAAAATAATTAAGCATTTTTTGCGAATTGGAACCATACGGCAGCTTCATTAGTAAAAGGATAAACAATGAAAAATGCGCTATTTTTACTCTTTGCAACAACGCTGCTTGTAGGGTGTGATGAGTTAGAAGTCGAGGAAAGTCATGATTTTGGCAACCAGATGTATGAGAACAAGTATACACTGATAAACACCACCGCCTTAGAGGTTGACTACTCCATGGCAAATACCGACCTGTTTGGTAACGCAAGAGAAGTCAGTGATGCGCAATATTATGTAGACACGCTCACATCAGGTTCATTACCTGTTGATATAACACACCTTCACAATGAACGACGCCGTATTTCATTTTATGTAGAAGATCACAGTGAAGCGAGCAACTTCGCAGAGCAAATGTATCAAGTGGACAACGACCAGCCTTACCATTTTGTCGCCTGGCAAAGTGGAGAAAAGCTGCGTTTAACGCTCATAAAACAGACTCAAAGTAACAAAGAGGGCTTTTTTGCGGTCCGCTTTCTTGCCACCGAAAACATTCGCTTAAAAATAGAGAATCAAATAGTTAACCTATATCAAAATCAATTAAGTACGTGGTATCACACTGATGACTGCGCAGATGATATTAAAGTCTCTCGACTGAATGATGAAGGTAAGCGTGTTGATGAATCAGTTGCCATTTGTCATGCCTCATATGGACACT
This sequence comes from Pseudoalteromonas sp. JSTW, assembly GCF_013423925.1. Lineage (NCBI taxonomy): Bacteria > Pseudomonadati > Pseudomonadota > Gammaproteobacteria > Alteromonadales > Pseudoalteromonadaceae > Pseudoalteromonas > Pseudoalteromonas sp. JSTW. Next base: position 819,895 of record NZ_CP058972.1, on the reverse strand, counting down.
CTTATACATTATTAGTAAGCGAAGATGGCCTACAATCGAGCATCAGTGAATAGCAAATACGACCTTTTAGAGTAAAGTGATAACGGACTATTAATGGCTGGTATGCGTCACATTTTCAAATAAAAGTCCTTGCATAGCGCACTATATTCAGCACTGTACGCGCCACTGTTTGCATGAATCGTTAAATGTGTTGTCGTTAAAGGGGCTGCAACCTGACTAAATAACATTAAACTGCGACTGGGTGCTTTTTTCTCGGTTGTTTTAACTAAACACAGGTGGTTTAAATACCAGCCTTCTTGCTCTGCAATGGCAATAAATTGCTCGGCCTCAGGACAAGGCAGTATCACATTGAGCAGAGTATGTGCATGACTCAGCGCACTACACGCTTTGATTAATTCGCTAAAACTCAATCCATCGGTGTGGCGCGCTGTATTGCGTGCTGCATTATCGCCTTTAAGGCTGGCATTGAAATAAGGTGGATTAGTGATAATTGCATCAAAGGGGGTTGCTGCTTTAAAAGACTGCACAGCCCCTTGATAAAGCATAATGTCAGGCCAAGGGCTATTAGCAAAATTAGCGCGAGCATCAATACACGCGTTAACCTCTATTTCGATAGCGTTAACAACCGCCTTCGGCGCACGTTGTTTTGCCATTAAAGCAAGCAACCCGGTGCCTGTGCCAATATCAACAATTCGTGCAGCATCGCTTACATGTGCCCATGCCCCCAACAAAATCCCATCTGTTGAAACTTTCATTGCAGTGTGAGTTTGCCCTATCGAAAACTGTTTAAACACAAAACCTGACATTTTTTCACCTTTTCATTCACCAACAGCTGGATAGCGCGTATAATTAACGCCAATTGTCCTCTATTTATGTCACTCTATGCAATTTTCTGAATTTGATATCGATAACAAACTGTTAAATGCCATTAATAAAATGGGTTTTGATACGCCAACCAGCATTCAACAACAAGCGATCCCTGAAGCATTACAAGGGCGCGATATTTTGGCATCTGCACCCACAGGTACCGGTAAAACAGCCGCGTTTTTGATCCCAGCTATTCAATACTTGCTTGATTTCCCTCGTCGTGACCCTGGTTTTGCCCGCGTACTTATCATGACTCCTACTCGCGAGCTTGCTTATCAAATCCATGAGCATTGTGAACAGCTTGCTGAGCAAACACACCTTAAAATAGGTGTTGTGACGGGCGGCATTAACTATGGAACGCACAAAGAAATTTTTGAGAACAATAACGACATTCTTATCGCGACACCTGGGCGCTTAATGGAATACCTCGAAACCGAGAACTTCCATGCTGAAAATGTCGAAATGCTTATTTTAGACGAAGCCGACCGCATGCTCGATATGGGCTTTCGTAAAGAAATGCTGCGTATTTGTGATGAAGCCAGAAATCGTCGTCAATGTTTTCTATTTTCAGCCACACTTGAAGGTGACAGTGTTGAGCTTTTCGCTGAGCGTATTTTAAATGATCCTGCGCTACTAGAAGCAGAATCGTCGCGTAAAGAAAAAGCAAAGATCCACCAGTGGGTTCACTTAGCCGACGACTACAACCATAAGCTTAAAATGTTAGTCGATATCTTAAACGGCGATGATATCCATAAAGCGATAGTGTTCGTTAAGACCCGTGAACGCCTAGAATCATTAATTGGTGCGTTAAATAACGAAGGACTGCGCGTTGCTTGGTTACGTGGTGAAATGCCACAAGATAAACGCATGAAAGCAATGGAGAACTTCCATTCTGGCCGCAATAAAATATTGGTAGCAACCGATGTGGCTGCCCGTGGTATTGACGTGGCAGATATCAGCCATGTGATTAACTTTGATATGCCTCGCACCGCAGACATATACGTTCACCGTATTGGACGTACTGGTCGTGCAGGCAAAAAAGGAATCGCGATTTCATTTATCGAAGCGCATGACGTTGCCATTTTAGGCAAAGTTGAGCGTTACATCGAACAAAAACTAAAGCGTCGAGTAATCAAAGGGATAGAGCCGCAACACAAAGAAGCAAAAATCCCTTCTAAAAAGAAAAAAGATCCAGCAAAGATCAAAGCGAAGAAAAAGGCAAAACCAAAAAAGAAAAAGTAGTGCGTGCTTAATAAGCCTTGTTAATAAAAATGCCGAGCCTGTCTCGGCATTTTTATCGCTGTTATTTGCCGTGTCTTTTTTACTGAACTATGTGTAATTACTTCACATACAGTTTCTTCAAAAAAATAAAACCTATAAAAATCAACAAACTAAAATTGGAACAGAATTTGTAATTGTTCATACAGAGTTCAATCTGTCATTATTGCGAGGGAATTGTATGAGCCGTTTCAAATTATCTGTTGTCGTAACCTTATTTAGCTGTCTTTTTTTATTGGCTTGCGCCACACAAGCCAGTGCCAACACCCATGTTTTAACAACCAGTACTTCGGCGCAACCGCGATTACAGCAAGTGGCTTTAAAGAAACTAACGAATAACCGCAATTTTAAAATTGAAAACTTACAGGTTATTGTAAGTGGCGATACGATTGAATTATTAGGTTCAACGGAAACGGGGTTTCAACGTGCGCTGGCACAAAAGTTCTTAGAACACAGTCAGGGTGTAAGGCATGTAAAAAATAACCTTAAAGTGAGTAAACTAGAGAGTTGAACACTTTAAGGTTATTGCAGCTAACGCACGGCTGCGGTCAGCGGGTTATTCACCACTGGCTTTTAAATTAATAAATTTCGCAAGCTCTTCAGGCTGACCAACCAGCATCATGATTTGCTGGTTGATTTGCATCATCGACTTGCCTTCAGGTAGGCGTGCCGATAAAGACAATTTTGATAAACCACTGGCAAAGTTTTTAATCGCAGTGTCTAACTCCGCACTTACAGGAGCTTGTTGTAATTGCATTGCCACAACTTGCTCAAAGTCATCAAGTGTCATGCCTTGCGCTTTTAAGAAGCTTTCGACAACAGTTTTAAGTTCACCGTCGTCGTTGATTTCAAGCTCGATACTGCGCGGCTCTAATTGGCTCATTGCCGCCATCATTTTTGATTGTTGCTGTAGTTGTTGCTCTAAAGTGAGCTCAGCCCCATTCGCAGCATTTTGTGCTTGGCTGATTGATAAAGATGCTTCCATCAACGCCGTTGAATTTGCTAAACCAAGATTAAAACGTACATCAGCCACTTCGTTTGCCTTCACGTTAAGCGCAAACTTGCTATCACCTGACTCTTTGTTGTAATCAAGCGATGAATTCACGTTGTAACTCGTTGCGGCAAGCTTATTATTCGCACTGTCTGGAAGTTGCGATAAAAACTCATCACTAAAGCGGAAATTTGTCATCACGAAGCCCGTGTGGGGTGGGATCGCATCAACTTCGTAACCCGTCACTTCAATATTGTCGATAGTGGCAATGGTTTCATCGCCTTCAATGCTTTGCACATTTATACCAGACAACTGCATGCTGCTACTGAACACGCTTGCTGAAATATCGCTGTAAGTGATATCTACACCACTTTGGCTTGATAAAGCGCTTAGTTGCTTATCAACAACCTTTTTCACTTCCTGTGTTGCTGTATAGTTTGCGTAAACGACGCCACCTACAGCTGCAGCAACAACGGCTGCAATTACTAACTTTTTCATTTTATTTCCTTTGATTGGTGTTTTTTATAGTCTATCAAATTACAACTAGTTTATTAAAGACAGTAACTCATGCACTGTTTTAACAGGTGTAATTTTTGCGCCCAATCCTTCCATTGATTTATGGTAGTTACGATATGGAATAAAAATTTCAGTGAAACCATGCTGAGCGGCTTCTTTTACTCGCGGCACCCCACTGTCGATGGGCCTAACGTCACCATTTAAGCTTAATTCGCCCATAATACAGGTGGTTCTTGGCACAACAAATTCATTCAAACTACTCAACAATGCCGTAACTAATGCTAAGTCGATACAGGTTTCAGACTCATCAATTTTTAGGCCACCGACAATATTAAAAAACGTGTCATGAAAGATTTTAGTCTTGGTGTGTTTACGCAAAATCCCTGTGAGCATTTTGATACGATTCATATTTAAGCCAACACACACTCGTTGCGGAAACTCAGCCTCGGTTTCTGTGGTTAAGCACTGAATCTCTAACAATAAATTACGATTACCTTTACGAATACATGTAATAGCCGATCCCGGCGATTCGGTGCTTGACCCCGATAAAAATATTTCGCTTGGGTTGTCAACACTGAGCATACCGCGCTCACACATTCTAAAAATACCGACGGTATCAATATCGCCAAAACGGTTTTTATTGGCACGTAAGGTACGAATTTGCCCATCGTTGGTATCAATATGCAGCAGCGCATCAACAATATGCACTAAGGTTTGCGGGCCTGCGATTTCGTTGTTTTTATTTACGTGAGCAATAATGAACATGGTGACGTCATTTTGCTTACAATATTGAGTGAGTGCTTGTGCTGCACTTTTAACTTGTGAAGGAGAGCCTGGGCTGCCATTAGCGGCTTCTGTCACAACCGCTTGAATTGAATCGATCACCGCAAACTTAATCTTGTTCTTATCAAGCTCTTCAATAATTGCTTCAACGCTGGTTTCTGACAGTAAATAAAGCTCATCAGGGTTATAATCTAAACGCAGTCGGTTTACACGGTTTTTAAACTGCGATAATGACTCTTCTGCCGTACAATAAAGTGACGGCATCACTTTCGACATGCGAGCAATTAAATCTGACAATAATGTCGTTTTTCCAGCCCCTGGATCGCCCGAAATAATATTTACGGAACCGGTGGTCACACCGCCACTTAATACACGGTCTAACTCACCAATGTCGGTTAAGCGTTTTTCTGCTTCGGCGGTTTCGACTTCATTAATTTTTTTTGAGCCGCCGCCAACACCGCCTGCGTAGCCTGCAACCACGGCACGGCTTGCCGCTTGTTTTGACTGTCCGGCTGAGGGCTTAAATTCTGCTAGCGTGTTCCATGCACCGCACTTACACTGTCCTTGCCAGCGCTGATAGTTCATGCCGCACTCTGTGCAGACAAATTCGATTTTTGCTGATTTTGCCATTCGGCCTTACCTATTTAGGTCGCTAATTTGTGACTAACTTGTTATTAAAAACTGACACTTATCACAATTAATGTATAGTAAGTTTATAATCACAAAAAGATAACTCGTTGTAACTAAAACCTCTTACTCCAGCTCTTTATTCAACACACTGTTAAATAAAGAACCGCTTTAGGGCATAGTTTTTGCTTACAAATAAAACTTAACAGTGCTTGCCATTTATTTGGCAAATACTTATAACAATAATTAATAAAATAAAAAAGTGACTACTGTTTGTGTTTTTACTGCGTAATTGCCGACTAGTATACCTACTTTTTTTAATAGACGTTGATGGTTTTATAAATGGCTGAAGACATTCTGCTTAAATATGAAAGCCTAGTTGAAGAGCTAAAGGCGTATTTAGGCACCCCAAAATTCGACAAACTGTTTAAATCAAAAACAGCGGGCTTAACTAAGCCTGAGCAGTTCTTGATCAAAATGGAGATGTCGCGTTTATCTCAGCCTGTTGCACGGTTTATTGATTTACGTGGGCAAGTAACGGGTCAAGTAAAACCATACGAATACGAAGGTAAACAGCACTTTATGGACGATACTGCCATCGAAGTGTTTGAACAGGCTATTAAACGCCATGGCGGTTACACCCTTGCTGTCTATGAAGCGGTGATGAACACTGAAAACAACCATCGTGTCATGCAAAAGAAAGCGGCCGAACAAGCTCTTACTGAAGACGATAACGACAGTCAGTTATCAGCCAAAGTGATAAAATTTGCCTCCTACGAAAGCCGTCGTGAAGAGCGGATGAATTACTCTATCAAAATCACTGTTGAGTTTGATAAAGACAGCAAAGTAGCCGCAACAACATCTGATATCTCACTCAGTGGTGCAAAGATAAAGCTCGCGCCACGCTATAAGTTAAAAAAAGGTCAACTTATAGGCCTGCGCCTAGTCGGCCTTGAACAAGATTTTGAGTTAGGTTTAAAAAACGGAATTCAGTACGAAGTCGTCGCGATTGAAAAAGTATCACGCGAATACAATCATGTTCGCCTAAAACGCACCTTTATTGAAAACAACGAAAAGTTTGATGAGTTTTTAGAAAGCTTTATCCACGGCAATAAGCGTCGCTATAAAGTTAACCTAGACAATACGCTCGATGCGGTTGTGTCAAAAGGCTATGAACAATACTACATTCCGCGTGTGACCTCTCTTTATACCTTTTTAAGCTTACAAGGTGACAAGCTATACCCAAGCCTTGCCTTAACAACTGAAAATAATATTTTTATTCAGCGTTATTTTTGTGACGAGCGCAAGCTGTCTTGCTTATACAGTATTATTAACCAACAACGTATAGGCCACTTATTAAGCTCACCAGAGGCAGTAAAAGAAGAGTACCTTTATACTTTCACGCATGTTGTTGCTGGTAAAGTGTATTACTACTCTGCCACGCGTAGTGAGCTTGAAAGCCAGCCTCAGCTCAAAAATTTATTTTTAGGGTTTGGTAGTCAAAAAGACAGCTGGCAATGTTTTAAGTTGCAATTGATGCCAAGTCACCCTGAAGATTCGTATATTCCGTTGTCACTGCCCAGTAGTGCAGGGAAAGACATTGAAAAGTTGAACAAACCGCCCTCACCTCGCGTGCAAGGGTTGATCAAAGATGTTAAATATTTACTGATCTTAACGGCCGTTGGTACGCCCTATGAGCAGCTCTCTTATAAACAATTAACGTTTGATAAAAGCGCGGTTAATCAACTAAAACAATTTGGCCATAGCAAACATAAAACACCGCCACACCTTGAGCCCGTAGCCCTTGAGTATGTCAATTTAAGGGCGCACAAGCGCTATTTGTACAAGACAGCTATCGCCATAAATCATCACGAGCAGATTATCACAGGTCATACCCGCGACTTGTCAGTTATGGGATTACAAATCGAGTGTGATAAACCTGTTGAGTTTAAAAAAGGCGACATAATTAATATTAGCTTGCCTGATTTACAAAAAATTACCAAAAAACATGATTTATCGAGCCTTGCTTACGAAGTCATGGCGATTAGTAAGTCACTCACCACGGTTAATCTAAAAGTTCACCGTATTACAGACTTACCACATATGGCGATTAAGTTCTTTACGGTACTGATTGAAAACAATAAAGATAAGTTAAGGGTGTGTGAAGAGTCGCCTAAAATACCGGGTCTTTCAACGGCACTCAGAAATATGGTAACCAAAAGTGTTTGCCAATTTCCGTTTTATTTACACAAAGAAGCAGCGCATTTTAAAGCCGGTGCAATTGGTCAGGGTTTATATCCGAGCCCATTACATGTATTACTGCAAAACTTTGCGCTCTTAAACGAAAACACCAGTATTGAAGGGATTTTATCAACGCAGCAAATCACCGAAGTCATTACACCACTCATAAAAGATCGTAGCCGCCAAGACCCGCCGCTTGCTTTTACCTTATTTATTCGTTTTGACCCTCGCCAACCTTCAATCAGCGACGCGATTACGAGTCGGTGCATTAGTGAAGATGACTACAAACCCCAGACTTTGTTTGTAAAAAAAGCGCTGAGAAATGACCTCATGTTTGTGTTTCGTTTATATGTATCACGTACAGGGCGCCCTGATATTGATTATTTATCAAACGAACTCAAATATATAAGTCAGTATGCCTTACATAAAGCGAAAGATCTTGAAGAAGCGCTGTGGGCCGTGGCAGGTGTGGGTGATTTAATTGATATTAGTGATGAAGCGCTTACGCATTTTGATATTGATGAAACACTCAAAATCGAAATGAATAAGCGCAAGAAAACGTGGTTAAAGCGTGTAATCTAATGGAATTGTGAGCAAGTAACTGACTTGAAGTAACGAGCCTTCATTAATGGCTGTTTGTGCTTGCTCAACAACTTTCGGTTTTCCATGAACAGCCACGCCAAGCCCTGCTGCAGCCATCATTTTTAAGTCATTAGCCCCATCACCCATGGCAACAGTTTGACGGGTATTAAGCGCCAGTTTTTCTGCGATTCGCTTAAGCACTCGCGCTTTTTCTTCTGCATCAACAATCGTGCCTATGACCTTACCCGTTAGCCGGTTATCTTTAAACTCAAGTGTATTAGCATGTACTTCATCTAAACCAATAAGCGATTGTACTTGCTCAGCAAATGGCACAAAACCACCCGAGGCAATGGCAAGATGCCAGTCATACTTTTTAAGGTATTGGCAGAGCTCATTCACACCAGGCATCAAGGGTAAACGCGATTTTAAATCATCGATTAAATCAACATCAATGCCTTCAAGCTTTGCAACACGCTGTTTTAAGCTTTGTGCAAAATCAAGCTGCCCAGCCATGGCTTGCGCAGTGACAGCGGCCACTTCATCATACACATCGGCTAAACGTGCAATTTCATCAATACATTCTATCGTAATCGCTGTTGAATCCATGTCCATGAGTAATAAACCAGGCTCATTCACGGTGGGTGGATTCGTTAACTGCACCAATTGCAAGCCATGCTGATTGGCAAAGGCGGTTAATACGGATGGACTGAGTGGTGATGTTGAGTCGCTATGAACACACCACGCTGAGGGCATAGATTCAATAGGCTGATAACAACACACGGTTAAATTTGTGAAGCCGTGCGAGCTTAAAAACGCTGTCAGAGCCAGTAAATGGTCAGCACTGAGTTCACCGCCAAACGCCACGCTCAGTACGCCTTGGTGTGCTTTGGGTAAAATATCTGTCGCAATTAGGTGTTTATTTTCAATTTTATACCAGCAATTTAGTGTTATTTGACCTGTTAAATTTGCTGTAGGTGTAGCAGCTAAGCTAAGCTGTGACATAGTGGCTCCACGTTAGACTTATGTCTGTTGTTGTGCGTGTATTTGCTACTCGCAATCAATGAACTAATAAGGTTATTATACTGGTTTAGTTGTACCATCAATTGTAAAAGCTGTCAGCAGCGTATACGGTGACTATGAAAAATAACCAACTTAAAACTCCATTTTCGGCTACTTATCGCCAACGCATCGTGCGATTAAGCCTAGCTGCGGCCTGTTTTGTGTTGCTTAGTTGGGTTGCCGTTAATAGTAGCTTTCAAAGCCATCAACTACTTTATGACAGTGCTAACAGTACCGCGACAAGCCTAACAAAATTTATGGCGCTTAATGCGCAGACCCCGCTCGAAGAAAAAAATAAGCCCGCATTAAATGCACTGTGTAATAACATAGCAGAAGACGAGTATGTTTTAGCAGCCATCGTTTATGACCAACAAGGGATCCAAATTGCCGCCAGTGATAACTGGCAAAGCCACCACACATTTGGACTTTTACCAGACTCGACCCCGGGAATAAGTAAACTCAAAACCCCCTTTGTCGAGCCTGTAATAAGCGATGATGAGCGTCCGATAGGCTTTGTAACCATCACTTATTTAACACAAGCGTCAATTGCAACCAGTCACAGCAGTTTTCATGATTTAGGCAGACAGGTCTTACTCATGTTGGTTATTACCTGTATTTTTACATGGCAACTAGGCCGAGGATTAAAGCGCTGGCAGGTAAATCGTTATATCAAAAAAAGTGCTGAGCAAGAGTCATAAAGCGCATCAGCTAACAATTGCTTTTCAGTACCCGAGACACCTTTTAGCTCACATAGGTGAGTAAACACCTCTCGTATTTTTAGTGGCGTATTGATTTGCCCTTGAGAGCCTGCAAGTGGCATTGAGGGCGCATCGGTCTCAAGCACTAAATGCTGGGGGGCAATATTACTTATCACTTGGCGTGTTTTTTCAGCTCGAGGGTAACTTATCACCCCACCCACCCCGAGTTTAAAACCTTGCTTAATATAGCTGTTTGCTTGTTGCTGCGACCCGGAAAATGCATGAATTACCCCGCCATATTTAGGCTTGCATCGCTTGAATGAACGCGCAATGAGATCATGGCTTTGTCGGTGGTGAACTATCAGCGGGAGTGCCAATTGGTTAGCAAGCTCAATCTGCCCTTCAAATAACGCAATTTGTTTATCAAGATTATCAATACTGCGATCAAGCCCGCATTCACCAATCGCAACAAGTTCATTCGCATGGGTTTTAGCAAGCTGCTCTAGCTCGCTTAGATGATGAGGTTGATGCTGTGATAAAAAATAAGGGTGTAAGCCTAGTGCAATTGATACGCTTGGATACGATTTTGAAAAGCAAAGCAATTGGGTCGATTGTGCCAAGCTAATACCCGGCACAACAAAGTGCGCGATCCCTGCGTTTTGACACGCGTCGATAAGCGCGTCGCGATTCTCATCAAACTCGCTAAAATCGAGGTGACAATGGGAATCAATAAAACGCATTTATGGATTTAAACGACCGAATTGCCAACTGCCGTCAGCGTTGCGCTGATACATAAAGCGGTCATGCAAACGGTGTGCACCGCCTTGCCAAAATTCAACTTTAGTCGGCTCTACACAGTACCCTCCCCAAAAATCAGGGAGAGGAATTTCACCATTAGAAAACTTCTGCTTCATTTTAGCAAAGGTTTCCATTAGCACTTTACGAGACGAGACAGGGCGACTTTGCGCAGACGCCCAAGCTGCAAGCTGGCTTTCCTTAGGACGCGATAAAAAGTACTTTGCCACTGCTGTGGTTGGTAATGGTTTTGCTTCGCCATACACAATTACTTGACGCTCCATATGGTGCCAAGGAAAGTGTAAGGAAATTTTGTTGTTCCCTTTAAGCTCTTGCGCTTTGCGTGAGCCCGTATTGGTAAAAAACACGAAGCCGTTTTCATCAAGGTGCTTTAGCAAAACGATGCGCTGCGAAGGCTGACCATGCTCATCAACCGTTGCCACCACCATTGCCGTCGGATCTGGCAAGTTAGTTGCCACAGCCTGCTCAAGCCATTTTTCAAACTGCTTAATAGGCGATGCATCAAGCATGTCTTCAGATAAACCATCCTGTAAATATTCACGGCGAATATCTTCAAGTTTCATTTAAAAATTCCTTCTATCACAGTAAGCTATCAGCTAAAAATTAAGCAACATTTATATCTTGTCAATTTTTGTTGGGTGTCGCTGCGCTCTACCCAACCTACGAAGGCGGTAACATACGTTATCTGCAAGTGTAGGAGTGCTAGCAAGGCAATGAGCTTATTTATGCCATGGAGCATACGTTTTTGTATGTGACTTAGGCTAAATAAACTCATTAACGCAGCTAAAGCGAACTACACGAAGCAGATTACATTTGCTCCATAACTTCGATACCTAACAAATCCAACCCTTTTTCAAGCGTCTTCGCAACCAAATTACACAGTACTAAACGGCTATCACGTACACTTGGTTCTACACCGTCTTTAAGTACTGGGCACGCTTCGTAGAACGTCATGTATAGGCTTGCAAGTTCGTATAGGTATCCACATAGTACGTGTGGTGTTGCTTCGCTGATCATCAGGTCGAGTACTTCTTCTAATTGGAGAAGTTTTAGCGCAAGTGCTTTTTCTTGCGGCTCGTTGATAGCAACGTCTGCTGTTAATGAAGCGGCATCGATACCTGACTTGCGGAAAATACTGCGAACACGCGTATACGCATATTGAAGATAAGGTGCAGTTGCGCCTTCGAAACTCAACATCGTATCCCAATTGAAGATATAGTCGCTGGTGCGGTGCTTTGAAAGATCCGCATATTTTACTGCGCCAATCCCTACTTTACGGGCAATTTCACTACGCTCTTCGTCGCTTAGATCAGACTCACGCTCTGCAAGCTTTGCTGCTGCACGCGTGATTGACTCTTCAAGTAAGTCAGCTAGTTTAACGGTGCCACCCGTACGTGTTTTGAATGGCTTGCCATCTTCACCCATCATGGTGCCGAATGGGCAAAACTCGTAACTAGTTTCATCACGTAACAAACCAGCTTTACGTGCAGTTAGCTCAACTTGGTTAAAGTGTAAGCTTTGACGCGCATCAACAAAAATTAAGATACGGTCAGCACCAAGTTTGTTTGAGCGGTAATCACACGCTGCTAAGTCAGTTGTCGCGTATAAGAAACCGCCGCCTGATTTTTGCACGATAAATACTGAAGGTTCACCGTCTTTATTAGCAAGCTCGTCTAGGAACACAACTTGTGCGCCATTAGACTCAACAGCAATGTGCTTGTCTTTTAATAAAGCGATGATATTAGCAAGCTCACTGTTGTAAGCACTTTCAGCCATGATATCGTCTTGTTTAAGCGTAACATTTAAGCGCTTATACACTTCTTCAGAGTGCTTCACTGACGTGGCAATGAATAGCTTCCACAGCTTTTCACAGTGCGCATCGCCACCTTGTAATTTAACCACGTAGTCACGGGCTTTATCGGCAAAGCCTTCTTCATCATCAAACCGTTTTTTCGCATCGCGGTAGAAGGTTTCTAAGTCTGCCAGAGCCACTTTGTCTAAGTCGACACCTTGGCTAATTTGGTCTTCTAAATGCGCAATCAACATACCAAACTGCGTACCCCAGTCTCCCATGTGGTTTTGACGAATAACATCATCACCACGGAACTCAAGCGCACGAACAACAGCATCGCCAATGATCGTAGAACGTAAATGGCCAACGTGCATTTCTTTCGCAAGGTTGGGTGATGAGTAATCAACCACAACTTTTTGCGCGGTTGCATGCGGTGAAACCGCGAGCTTTTCATCTTCATTCGCTGCTTTTAAGCTTGTTGATAAAAATTCAGGCTTTAAGTGAATGTTGATGAAACCTGGGCCTGCAATTTCTGTTTTTTCTGCGATATCAGCAAGGTCTAGGTTATCGATAATTTTTTGTGCCAGTTCGCGTGGGTTTGATTTTAGCTTTTTAGCCGCTCCCATCGCGCCATTGATTTGGTAATCACCAAACTGCGGGCGTGTACTTTGTGTTACCGCGGGGTTCGTGTCTTCGGGTAGTCCTGCTGCAACCATGGCTGCAACGGCTTTTTCAATTAAAAGAGTACGGATATTCATTGTAATTTTTACCTTTATTGCCCGCCATGCGGGCACTTAAAATATGTGCCTGTGTAAGCTTAGTTTTCGCGTGTATGGTTAAACTTAATATCAGGATAACGTTCCATTGATAAGTTTAGGTTTACACGACTTGGCGCGATGTAAGTAAGGTTATCCCCCCCATCTAGCGCTAAGTTGCTTTCGCACTTGCGTTTAAACTCTTCAAACTTTTTAGTATCGTCTGAACTTACCCAGCGTGCAGTATTAACACTGACCCCTTCATAAATAGCATCTACGTTGTATTCTGCTTTTAAGCGTGCAACAACCACATCAAACTGTAGTACACCAACAGCGCCAACGATAAGGTCGTTGTTAATAAGTGGTCTAAATACTTGCACCGCCCCTTCTTCTGATAACTGCACTAAGCCTTTTAATAACTGCTTTTGCTTAAGAGGATCTTTTAGACGAATACGGCGGAATAATTCAGGCGCGAAGTTAGGAATACCGCTAAACTTCAACTTTTCACCTTGGGTAAAAGTATCACCAATTTGAATCGTACCGTGGTTATGTAAACCAATAATATCGCCCGCATAAGCATCCTGCGCACGTTCGCGGTCACCGGCCATAAAGGTTACCGCATCAGAAATGCTCACTTGCTTGCCAATACGTACGTGATTCATCTTCATACCTTGGCTGTATTTGCCTGATACGATACGCATGAAAGCAATGCGGTCACGGTGTTTAGGGTCCATATTCGCTTGAATTTTGAATACGAAACCAGTGAAGTTTTCTTCTGTTGCAAGCACTTGGCGATCTTCTGTTTCGCGTGGTAATGGTGACGGAGCCCACTCAGTTAAGCCATCAAGTACATGGTCAACACCAAAGTTACCTAGCGCCGTACCGAAGTAAACAGGTGAGAGTTCGCCCGCTAAAAAGAGGTCTAAGTCAAACTCGTGCGATGCACCAATTACCAGCTCAAGTTCTTCACGTAATTGCTCTGCTAGTTCGCTGCCGATGGTTGCATCTAGCTCAGGGTTATCTAAGCCCTTAATTGTACGAACTTCCTGAATAGTGTGGCCTTGGCCGGTGCTATATAAAATCGTTTCTTCGCGGTGAATATGGTAAACACCTTTGAATTCTTTACCACAGCCAATCGGCCATGTTACTGGTGCACATGCAATGTTTAGTTCGGTTTCTACTTCGTCTAATAACTCCATAGGATCACGAATATCACGGTCACACTTATTCATAAAGGTAACGATTGGCGTGGTACGTAAGCGCGTTACTTCCATTAATTTACGTGTGCGATCCTCAACACCTTTTGCCGCATCGATAACCATTAAACACGAGTCAACTGCGGTCAAGGTACGGTATGTATCTTCAGAGAAATCTTCGTGTCCTGGTGTATCAAGAAGGTTTACCAAACGCTGGTTATAGGGAAACTGCATTACTGACGTAGTTACCGAGATACCACGTTCTTTTTCCATTTCCATCCAGTCAGATTTAGCGTGCTGGTTTGAGCCACGACCTTTTACGGTACCTGCTTTTTGGATTGCTTGTCCGAATAACAGCACTTTTTCTGTAATGGTGGTTTTACCCGCATCCGGGTGCGAGATAATCGCAAAGGTGCGTCGTTTATTAATTTCGGTAGTTAAATTAGACATGTAAGCTGCTTTTAGTCATAACAAAGCACACCTAGCGGCTCTAAAAACGAGAGGCCTCGGTGCGCACTGAAAAATAAAATAGAATTGCGGGCATTATACCCTGTTTGTCTTAGCCAAAAAAGCAGCGATTGTAAGTAATTATTCCCCCTTGATAAGCAATTTTCGTTGTTCACTTTTTTGCTAAGCTTGTGTAATCAAGTTGTAACGCATACTATTGACAAATTGCACGGAGGGATATCAATTTAGGTCATGAAAACCAGTAAGCTCAGTATTCGATTATTATGGTATATCACGCCATTAGTGATCTTACCTTTGTTGTTTTTAGGTGGCTTTACGTTAACCAATGTGACCAATTCAACAAAAAAACAAGCAGAGCTTATTGTGAGTCGCTTTGTTGAGCAGCAACAGCATAAAATTTTCAACTATATTGACTCATTTCATTCCATCACTCGCCTTTTATCAACCTCTCCGGTACTTGCCGATTTTTTAGCACGCGAGCCTAATTCGAAAAATCAGTATATAGAACACCTCGGCGAGTTAATGAATGTATTTGCCAGTTACTCAGAAGCGTACCCTGATATTGTCAGCATTAACTATGTTGACTCGCAAGGTAAAAGTGATGCGTTTTATTCGAGCCAATTAACTCCTGCACCTAAAAGTTACCCGTTTTTTGATCAAGTTCTACAGTCTAATTTACGTCAACAACAATTTATGATCCCCAAAGAAGACGGCTCAACCAGTCTTTATTTTGTGCACCCTATTTACAATATCGACTATTACTTAAAACGACCCCAAGAGTTAGGCTTTATCGTTGTTCATGTTGAGCCATCAATTTTGAACACCAGTATTTTAGAAGCCCCTTTTAATAACACCTTAAACCTATTTTTGACCAGTAAAGGGCAAATACTCTTTAGCTCCGACTACGATTTACGGGGCAACTATTTAAGTGAGTATGAATTAGAACAAATTAAAGGCTTGGCCGATTATGGCAAGCTGTCTAGCATTGAACTGTCGAGTATCGATAAAGAAGAGCGTATTATTTATGCGGTACAAATGACCGATGGCGATTATTATGTATCGACCACGCCCAAAGATTTACTTTACCAATCTGGTAAAGCCATTAGTTTAATCACCGCGCTGATTGTGATCATCTCGGTTATTTCGTTACCCATTTTAATTTATATTGTGGTACGCAATTTACTACTCACCCCTGTTGAGTTATTGGGTGCGGCCAGCCATCGCGTTGGAGATGGTGACTTATCGGTGTATTTACCCGCCCACACCAATGATGAAGTCGGTGTATTATTTAACGACTTTAACCACATGGTGAACCAGATTCGTCATTATCAAGATGAGTTAAAAGAGTATAAACACCACCTAGAAGATAAAGTTGAAAGCCGTACAAAAGCACTTGAAGCAATGAATAGCAAGCTTGAAATAGCCATTGCACAAGCTGAACAAGCGAATCAACTTAAAAGTCGTTTTTTAGCGAATATGAGTCATGAAATTCGCACGCCTCTTACTGCCATTATGGGGTTTACCGAACAGCTACTTCACAATAAAGATGCCGTGAATGACGACCAGCATTTAAGCACTATTTTAAGAAACTCAAAACACCTGCTTGAGCTCATTAATAACATTCTCGACTTATCAAAGATTGAAGCTGAAAAGCTTGCTGTAGAGTGTGGGCCATGCTCAGTCGTCCAATTAATTCATGATCTTGATTCGATTATTCGTCCACTGGCAAACGAAAAACGATTAGAGTTTACAATTAACTACAGCCTGCCAATTCCTAAAAGTATTAACAGTGATACGACCCGTTTAAAGCAAATATTAATCAACATAGCTAGTAATGCAGTGAAATTTACCGAACAAGGGCATATCTCCATTGATATTCGCTACAACAGTGCAAAACAATATCTAGAATTTGCGATTCAAGATACAGGTATTGGTATGTCAGAGCGCGAAGTTGAACGGGTGTTTAAACCGTTTGAACAAGCCGATGCCACAACAACTCGCCGCTTTGGCGGTACTGGGTTAGGACTTTGTATTTCGAAAAACTTGGCTCAGCTATTAGGAGGGGATGTTTACCTTAAGAGCGAGCCCGGTATAGGCAGCTGTTTTACAGTGCAAATTGCGTGTCACCTAAAACCAGAGCAACAACAAAATGACGCCTTTATTCATAACTTAGAGCAATTGTCACCCAGTAAAGATCTACAGCTTTCTTTTGCCTCAAATAGTTTTGATGCAAATATATTGGTCGCCGAAGATAACCCTGATAACCAATTGCTTATCAAACTGTTATTACAGACCTGGGGACTTGAGCCAGACATCGCGAAAAACGGCGCAGAAGCCGTTGAAATGGCACTCGTCAATGACTACCAACTCATTATTATGGACATGCAAATGCCTGTTATGGGTGGTTTAGAGGCGACGCAAATGCTGCGCCATGCAGCCTACGATGGCCCAATCATCGCGCTTACGGCAAATGTAATGAAAACCGATGTTGACACCTATCTCGAAGCAGGCTGCGATGAAGCACTTGCAAAACCGATTGATAAAAATGCCCTTGAGCAAGTGCTGGTTAGTTATTTAAATATTGAAAAAGACAGTCAAAACAAGTGGGAAAATTTACTCAAGAGTGAGAAGTTCCAGCAAATTAACGACAACTACCGTTCTAAATTACCTGACTACCTCAACCAAGTCGTGCAGTTGTACCGAACTAAAGAGTGGGAAGCATTACGCTCGCTGGCACACAGTCTAAAAGGCAGTGCGGGTTGCTTTAGCTTTGAGGAAATCCATGAGACTGCGGGGCAACTCGAAACGGCACTACGCAGTAACCAAGCCCAGCAAATAGAACAAAGTTACGAAATGCTTATCAGTGCGTTAAAAAAGGCTTCTTAAACGCTAGAAGCGTAAAGTTAAGCCCATTAAAATGGCATCTTCGTTACCTGTTGCTGTCGGATAATAATTTTTTCGCACCGACATATGAGAAAAACCTGCACGCTCATATAGTGCAATGGCACGCGTGTTTGACTCTCGCACTTCTAAAAATAGATTCTCAGCGTGCTGTTGCTCACCATGATGAATAAAAGCATCTAAAAGCTGCTTTGCAATGCCCTGCCCCTGATGACTTGGCGCCACACAAATATCCATTAACGTGTAGTCAGGCCCAGCTTGCTCACCAATGTAAAAACCAAGCATCTCATCACCTTTAAAAGCGGCAAGATTAAAGTAACGTCCAGCTAAACACGACAACATGGTTTTTTCGGTCCATGGGTGACTGTGACAGGCATTTTCGATTGTCATTAGCTGAGTTATATAATTTGCATCAACAGGCTTAAAGCTTATCAAGTTGTTCACCAATTAAAGACCACAATTGTTTTTTTTGCTCACTGTTAAGTTTCTCACTTGGTAAGGCTAAACAGCCATCCTGCCAGCTTATATTTGGCGCTTTGACAACGTGTGTAATCACCAAAGGAGCACATGCTTTTTCAAGATCATGATGAAACTGTAACGAGAGTGTAAGCGGCGTTTGCTCAGACATTGGCGCATGTTCTACTTGAACATCAGGCACTGTTCGATAGTGTTGGTTTAACTCTAAAGATTGTACAGAAAATATCGCAGCGTAACTTGGATTCATAACAACTCAATCATGATTAAGAGCAAGTAATATAGGGAGATTTGCGATTAAAGTAAAGCGGGAAGAAATGGCAGGGGCGGAGAGATTCGAACTCCCAACCGTCGGTTTTGGAGACCGCTGTTCTACCAATTGGAACTACGCCCCTGCAATGACGATGAATTATATAGAGCTTTTTATAAAGGTAAAGTAAAAAAACACAGTTTGTGGTTCAACTGCTTTCAAAATAAACAAAACGGCGAATTAGCAAGCTAATCCGCCGTTTTTTATACGGTAGTTACAGAAATAAAAGGATTATTCCCACTCGATAGTTGCAGGTGGCTTACCTGAAATATCGTAAACAACGCGTGAGATACCATCAATTTCATTAATGATACGGTTAGACACCACCCCCAAGAACTCATAAGGTAAGTGTGACCAACGTGCTGTCATAAAGTCGATTGTTTCTACACAACGCAGTGATACAACCCAATCATACTTACGCGCATCACCCATTACACCGACTGATTTAACAGGTAGGAATACCGTAAACGCTTGGCTTACTTTGTGGTAAAGCTCAGCTTTGTGTAGCTCTTCGATAAAGATAGCGTCTGCACGGCGAAGTAAATCACAGTATTCTTTCTTGATTTCGCCCAGTACACGTACACCTAAACCTGGCCCTGGGAATGGGTGACGGTAAAGCATGTCGTACGGTAAACCTAACTCAAGACCGATTTTACGTACTTCGTCTTTGAATAGCTCACGTAAAGGCTCAACAAGACCCATTTCCATGTCGTCTGGTAAACCACCTACGTTGTGGTGAGACTTGATTACGTGTGCTTTACCTGTTGCTGATGCAGCAGATTCGATCACGTCTGGGTAGATAGTACCTTGACCTAACCAACGTGCATTCTTCAGTTTCTTCGCTTCTGAATCAAATACTTTGATAAATGTATGACCAATTGCTTTACGCTTGTCTTCTGGGTCTGATTTACCGGCAAGATCTGCAAGGAATTGATCTTCAGCATCTACTTTGATGATGTTTAGGCCAAACTTGTTACCAAACATATCCATGACTTGTTGGCCTTCGTTTAAACGAAGTAAACCGTTATCAACAAATACACAAGTCAGCTTGTCGCCAATCGCACGGTGAATAAGCATCGCAACAACCGATGAATCAACACCACCTGAAAGACCTAAGATAACTTCATCGTCACCGACTGTTTCTTTAATTCGCTCAATCGCATCGTCGATGATTTTTGCAGGTGTCCAAAGCTTTTCACAGCCACAGATATCAATCGCAAAACGCTCAAGAAGACGAAGACCTTGGTGAGTATGTGTCACTTCTGGGTGGAATTGTACGCCGTAAAAACGCTTTTCTTCCCATGACATAGCAGCATGTGGACACGTTGATGTTTTAGCAGTCGTTTTGAAAGTATCAGGTACTTCCATTACTTTATCGCCGTGGCTCATCCATACATCAAGTACGCCTGCGCCGCCATCTGTAATGTGATCTTCAATAGCATCGAATAACGCACAGTTGCCTACTTTTTCAACTTGCGCATAACCAAACTCTTTCTTATCTGAGCTGTGTACACTTCCGCCAAGTTGCATTGCCATTGTTTGCATGCCGTAACAAATACCAAGTACAGGCACGCCTGCATTAAATACATACTCTGGAGCACGTGGGCTGTTATCAAGCGTTGTTGACTCAGGGCCACCCGACAAGATAATACCTTGTGGGTTAAACTCGCGGATTTGCTCTTCTGTTACATCCCAAGCCCACAGCTCACAGTAAACACCAATTTCACGTATACGACGTGCGATTAATTGCGTGTATTGCGAACCAAAATCTAAAATGAGAATTCGTGAATCGTGAATGTCTTTGCTCATGGAGTATCTCGTTAGTCAGGAACTGCTCTCCCACAGGGGAGATGAAAAATAAATAAGGGCTAGCATATGCTAGCCCATGTAATTTCAATACGTTACGGTTATTAACCTAAACGGTAGTTTGGCGCTTCTTTGGTGATTTGCACATCGTGAACATGTGATTCACCCATACCAGCCGACGTTACACGGACAAACTGAGGTTTAGTATTTAACTCTTCAATTGTCGCACAGCCAGTTAAGCCCATTGCACTGCGAAGACCACCCACTTGTTGGTGAATGATTGTCGCAATAGGTCCTTTATAAGCAACACGGCCTTCGATACCTTCAGGAACAAGCTTGTCTGCTTCGTTCGATTTCTGGAAGTAACGGTCTGATGAACCTTCTTTTTGGTTCATCGCACCAAGGCTACCCATACCACGGTATGACTTGTAGTAACGGCCTTGATATAGCTCAACTTCACCTGGTGCTTCTTCTGTACCCGCGAGCATTGAACCCACCATGACACATGATGCACCCGCAACCAGTGCTTTTACGATATCGCCAGAGAAACGAATACCACCGTCAGCAATAACAGGAATGTCACGGCCTTTTAAGCCTTCAACTGCATCTGAAATAGCGGTGATTTGTGGTACACCACATCCTGTAACGATACGTGTAGTACAGATAGAGCCTGGGCCAATGCCCACTTTAACGGCATCAACACCTGCATCAGCAAGGGCAATTGCACCTTCAGCTGTCGCAACGTTACCCGCTACGATTTGTAAATCTGGGTATGTTTGACGAGTTTGTGCAACACGGTCGATAACACCTTGTGAGTGACCATGTGAAGTATCGATAAGTAATACGTCAACACCCGCTTCAACAAGGGCAGCGATACGCTCATCAGTACCTGGGCCAACACCTACAGCAGCGCCTACACGTAAACGACCTTGTTCGTCTTTACATGCGTGAGGTTTGTCTTGTGCTTTTTGATAATCTTTTACAGTGATCATGCCTTTCAGTTTAAATGCATCATCAACTACAAGAATTTTTTCGATACGGTGCTCGTGCATGAGACCTAAAATTTCATCGCGGTCTGCACCTTCTTTTACAGTCACTAACGATTCTTTTTTCGTCATCACTGTAGAAACAGGCTGCTCAAGTTTAGTTTCAAAACGCATATCACGGCTTGTAACAATACCTACAAGGTTATTGTCAGCGTCGGTTACAGGGAAACCTGAAAAACCTTTTTCTTCTGAAAGCGCGATAGCATCAGCAATTGTTAGATCCGCAGTCACAGTAACAGGGAAAGAAACAATACCTGCCTCGTACGTTTTTACTTTACGTACGTTTTTAGCTTGCTCTTCGATTGTCATGTTTTTGTGGATAAAACCTAAACCGCCTTCTTGCGCTAGCGCAATCGCCAAGCGAGCTTCTGTTACAGTATCCATAGATGCTGAAACTAGCGGCAAGTTAAGTTTGATACCACGCGTTAAGCGAGTTGAAATATTTGCCGTGTGTGGCAAAACAGTAGAATGACCTGGTACTAAAAGTACGTCGTCAAAGGTAAGAGCTTCTTTAGCAATTCTAAGCATTTTGGCAACTTCTCACATGTGGATCTGAGTATAAGGAATTGCGGCCAAATTTTATCAGCGTTATGCGCATGAGTAAATAAAATTCCGCATTTATTTATGATAAAGTAGACGCAGTTTATTTTATTGGGGTTTTAAATGGCTTTAACGCACTCAACACAGCCTATTTATACGGTCTCGCGCCTAAATAAGGAAATTCGCCATGTTTTAGAGCAAGGCTTTTCATCACTTGTGTTAACGGGCGAGATTTCTAATTTTATTGCCCCGGCTTCAGGCCATTGGTATTTCACTTTAAAAGACGACAGAGCTCAAGTGAAAGCGGCTATGTGGCGAGGCAATAACCGTGGACAGACTTTTCGCCCAACAAATGGCGCGCAAGTCACAGTGCGTGCTCGGGTTTCATTGTACGAACCGCGCGGTGATTATCAACTCATTGTTGAGCATATGGCACCGGCTGGTGAAGGGTTACTAAAACAAGAATTCGATGCACTGAAAATGCGCCTTGCCGCTGAAGGCCTTTTTAGTTCTGCACATAAAAAGCCCCTCCCCACTACGATAAACCGCGTTGGTGTCATTACCTCTGCGACTGGGGCTGCCATCCGCGATATTTTAACCGTTTTAAAGCGTCGCGCACCGCAGCTTGAAGTTGTGATTTACCCTGCCATGGTGCAAGGGGCTGATGCCCACAGCCAACTTATTGAAAAAATTAATATTGCTAACCAGCGACATGAAGTTGATGTATTAATACTCGGTCGTGGCGGTGGCTCATTAGAAGATCTATGGTGCTTTAACAATGAACAACTCGCCCGCGCTATATTTGCCAGTGAATTACCTATTGTCAGCGCAGTTGGGCATGAGGTCGACACCACAATCAGTGATTATGTAGCCGATATACGTGCCGCTACACCTTCTGCCGCTGCCGAGCTTGTTAGCCCTAACACGCAGGAGCTACACAATAAAGTCAGTCAGTTAGTGAAGCATTTACACCATGCATTTAAACATACACTGTCTGTTAAACGCAGCACTGCAACACAGTTTGAACATCGTTTGCAGCTGTGTCATCCGCGTAACCAGTTAAACCAGCAAACTCAAAAATTAGATGAGTTAACCCTCGCATTGCACAGCGCTATTAACGGTAAAATTCAGCATTATGAGCGCGTTCTTGCAAACTTAACACCGCGTTTAATGCAGCGTTCACCTGAAAAGCAGCTGGCCAGAAGCGAACATCAATTAGTGCAATTACATGGCCGTTTAACGCAAGCTATGCAACAACAGCTCTCAATCTCTCGTAACACCCTTTCACTGCAAGCAAGCCGTTTAGACTCGGTGAGTCCGCTAAGCGTGCTAGCACGTGGCTACAGCATCACTAAAAATGAGCACGGTCACGTTGTGAAGTCAGTGGCTGATATCAAATCAGGGGAATTATTGATAACTGAACTAGCGGACGGCCAATTAAAATCAAACGTGATCTAGCTGTGCGTTATTTACTGTTCAGTACTAACAATGATGCTCAGAGTATCGTCGCTTGATGTGGAAGAAGAGTATTTAAACTGCTTCCACCAGCCTTGCTCCATCAACTTATCGCTGATATTTCGCCAATAATGTGCAGGAAGTGAATCAACCCCTTCAGGCTGTTGCAATTTAAATTCACAGACGGAGGTTTTACAGTTGGCAACAGTCATATCTGGCTGTACAGGTAAATCGGCCATGATAAGAAAGTCTGCCATGGCCGTTTCTGTTTGATACGCCCATGCTTCATCACGCGCCTGCTCTTCTAATAAACTGTACAATGCCTCGGTACGCGAATTAATCTGTTGCGGTGAGACAACCGCCGCTTTGTAACTGGCTATAATTGTTTGCTGATTTGCCACTTGCTGCTGTAACTCTTCAATTTGTTGCACAAGCTCAGTTGCCGTAGCGGATTCTATAGGCGCCTTGTTGAGTGGCTCATTTTGAGCGCTCATGGTTTCAGGTTTTTTAATGCTCACAGATGAAGTTTCATGCGGTTCATAACCAGCAACACTCGGCGCTGCTGGCTCAATGTCAGACGTTGTTGTAGCAGAAAAAGATTGATAGAACGACATCGCAGCAGCGCCACATAAAAAAGACGCTGCAACGACTAACCCTAAAGATAATTTAGACACTTCCGTTGCCCTTTAAATAACAATGTAATTGAAATTACAACATAGCACTCGTATGCGATTCATTGCTAGGGGTGGCTGCACTATCATCTAAAAAGTTTTGATTCATGCTTTCTGCGGGGCATGGGCAGTTTGGTTTACCGACTACTTTAGCTGGCACCCCAACCACCGTTGTATGGGCAGGAACAGGACTCAATACCACAGAGTTTGCGCCAATACGCGCACCCTCACCGACTTCTATATTACCAAGTACTTTTGCACCCGCGCCAATTAAAACGCCTGCGCGAATTTTAGGATGGCGATCGCCTTGCTCATTACCCGTACCGCCTAATGTCACAGACTGTAGAATCGATACGTTATCTTCGATAACCGCGGTTTCACCAATTACAATCCCAGTTGCATGGTCAAACATAATACCATGACCGACTTTACAAGCAGGATGGATATCAACGCCAAATACTTCTGAGGTTCTACTTTGAATAAAGCGAGCAAGCTCTTTTCTGTTTTGCAGCCATAAACAATGTGCGAGTCGGTGTGCTTGTATTGCATGGAAGCCCTTTAAGTTAAGTATCACAGTTAAATAACTATCGGCTGCGGGGTCACGATCTTTAACAGCTTTTATGTCATGGGCCACATGCGTTAGCATTAAGTCACATTTTACAAAGGCTTGGTCAAATAATTCACGAATAGTAAATGCTGACACGACGGCATCTGCCAGCTTATTAGCAACAATAAAACTCAGCGCCGACCCCAAACACTCATGATTTAACACACACGAGTAAACATGACTTGCTAATAATGGTTCGCGAGTAACGACTTCGTTTGCTTCTTCGCGAAGCTGTTGCCAAATTTCATGACGCATATTTTTGCCTTTCTGGTTGTACCTAACTGCTATGCCCTAAGTTTAACGGATTTGTAGCAAGATGTACTAACCCGTTGTTTATTTGTTCTGGTTATATCTAATAACCAGAGTGTCATCGCTACTTTTTTGTTATCAAACGGTTATTTTAGTGCAAGCCAATACGACAGTGACCGATACAACATCAATCGAACCACTTAAAATAATTCGCTTATATTTCAATAACAAAACCAATATGACATCTTGGCTGTCATATGCCAAAATAGGGACTGGCGTATCGCTGACGGCGTAAAAAACAAAAATAATCATTAAATTTACATCATCAACTTAACAAGGAAACGATGATGAAAAACGACGTACTAAACTCACATAAACTAGGTTATAAACTTTACTTTCAAGATGGTGATAACCAAATCGCATGCTTTGGTCACATTATGAGCGGCAAAGAAGAAATATATGTAAACGATGAATTGGTTAGTGAAAAGCGCAGCTTCGGCTTTAAAAGTCGTCACGACTTTAACTACCAAGATAATGCGTATGCAGTCGAATTTAAGATGCAAAATATGCTAACAGGCAAGCTTGAATGTTCGTTTTTTAAAGCTGGCAAATTGGTAAAGCAAAGCACGCAAACCGCACTGACTGATAACCCAAAACAAGTTGCTATGGTTACCTTAGGTTGCTTTATTGGGGGGGCTATTTTTGGTTTTGCCTTTATCACACTTATCGAGCCGTTTATTGGGAAGTAAGTGATGCAATTAAACCCTAATACAATTAAAACATTAAGGCTTAAGTTCGACTGGACACAACAGCAGTTGGCCGACGCCTGTGATGTGAGCCTACGAACAATTCAACGCGTTGAAAAAGAAGGTGCGGCATCAAAAGAAACCACCATGAGCCTATGTGCGGTATTTGAAGTACGCCAAGGTGAGCTTATCAAACTAGACGATGAACCAGCCATTGAAAGCGAAGCAAAAGCAGTATCGAAGCAAAACTTGGCCGCAATTGTTGCAGCTTCATCGTGTGTTAGTTTTGCATTGGGTATGGCAACAGTATTTGTTATTTTTTAGGAGTAAACGATGAAAAAAGAACAGCGTGGTCACGTAGTACTCATCGCCTTTATTGCAGCAGCTTTGTTGTTAGCTATCGGTGTGAAAGTTGGCGCATTGTTATAACAAATAGATTGACTGTCAGAGTTGAGCCTTGGTGTGATTCCGGCAGAAAACTAAATAGCAAAACCTTAAAACCGACTCAACAGCCTCTCTATTACGTAAAACAGGTTACTTAAAAATATGAGTAACCTGTTTCACTGTTGTTTGAAGTATCGACTTATTCCCTGTTGTAACACCTTCACAATGCAGTAAAATGAACTGCGCAATAAATTAAGTGCTTCGGATTATTTTTTACATCAACAACAGTGAAAACTCAGCATTTATTGCTAATCTTAATTGAGTAGTCATGGTCAGGAACCAATGTGGTTGAATCAAAAGAATTTTTGAAATTAATACTTGATACCATCTCAGAGCATATCGTTGTTATCAATGAGCTGGGCGATATCATATTTGTTAATCGCAGTTGGCAAACGTTTGGCGATGAGAATAACTGTGACTGTGATATTCAATGGCAGAAACAAAATTACTTAGCTATCTGCAAGTCAGCCGCAATACAAGGCGATGATTTTGGAATAAAAGCCTTAGCAGGTCTCAATAAAGTCATCAATAATCAAGAACCTGAATTTTACTTAGAGTACCCTTGTCATAGCGACATCGAAAAACGCTGGTTTATGATGCGTGCTGTGCCACTGGAGTATAATGCGCAGCGTTTCGTGGTGATTAGTCATTTAAACATCACTGAACGAAAACTTGCTGAACAGCAAGTTCAAGAGTTAGCGCATATTGATGGTCTGACACAAATTGCTAATCGACGTCATTTTGATGACTTTTATGAGCAAGAGTGGAGCCGCTGCATGCGACTCAAACTTCCCATATCGCTGGCGATGATTGATTTAGATAACTTCAAACTTCTCAATGATAACTTTGGCCATGTCGTTGGTGACACCTGCCTAAAAGAAGTCGCAAAAATACTGCCCGACTACGCGCGTAGACCTGGCGATTTATGTGCAAGATACGGTGGCGAAGAATTTATATTAGTGATGGGAAATACTCACTGTTTACAGGCTCAAATGCTATTAACGCGTTTTATGGCCGAGCTTACAGCATTAAAGCTCCCCGAACTGGCTGGCCACCCTTTAACAGTCAGTATTGGTTTGGCAACACTTGTGCCAAACCTCGCTGATAATGCCATGCAATTGATCGAAATGGCCGATAATGCACTTTATCAAGCGAAGGATACTGGCCGCAACAAACTTGTTGTTGCTGATCACTACCCGCAAACAAATAAAGAAGAGTGCCCCTAAAGGAGCACTCTATTGTGTGTTATTGAAACACCTTTTCTACATCAACGACTGATATATTTTTCGCTGGAATAGCGAGCTTATAATCAGCAATCACGTTGTCTTCCGCGACAAGTTCTGCTGGTTTTTCTGCGTTATAAACCATAGGCGATGTTTGCTCTGACGCTAAGCGCTTTTGCATGTCTTTACCGTCACCTGTAATAAACACGTAGTGAATATTGTCGGTTTGCAGATTCTCGCGAATAACACGGTTCACATCCTCAAGTGTTAGCTTTTCAAGCTTGCCACGTACATAGTCAACAAAGCTCTCTGTATTATAAAACTCACTATCTAGCGCGTAGCCTAGTTGGCGGTCTTGGCTTGCCACCATTTGTGGCACAAAGTTAATTAAGAAGTTGCGCGTTGCTTCAAAATCGTCTTTGCTGATGCCGTTTTTAATAAGCTTATCTAACTCGAATAACGCGGTACGGGTTGCAAAGTGCGCATCGTTATTAGAGCGCAATGGACGCAGCCATACTTGGAAAATTTGCTCAGAGCGGCCTAAGTTCGCATCAGGCTTAGTTTGGAACATACCACGTGGGAAGTATTCAATATACGCATAGTCACCATAGTTCATACCACGGGTTTGACGAATACGCTGATACAAGAAGCTATTTGAACTTCTGTGCTCGCCAAAGTATGAACGCACTAGCCATAATGCAGTCCAATCTTCACTACTACGAATCGTCTCTATTGGGAAACCAAACGACACGGCTGTTGATTGCGCCGACTTTTCAACAATGGTGGCATGGTGACCACTCAGTGCTGGCGCATCGGGAATTACTAAACGGCTTTCTTTGCCTTGTGGCAGCGATGTTAAATCTTTTAGCATCGCCGATTTTACATCGCTTGGAATCGCACCAATTAAACCTACAGTTAGTTTTGATTGTGTGAATTGCTTGTCGTAAAACGCTTTTACATCATCAAGCGTCAATGCTTCCAGATCAGATAAGTCACCATAGTTATAGCTTTCGTATGGGTGGCCTTTATACAGTTGATGATAAAGCACTTCTTTACCGAGCTCTTCATCGTTTGATGCTTTAAGCCCCGCTTTAATGCTATCGATAAGCTCTTTTTTCAGGCGCTTGAAGTCATCTTCTCTAAAACCTGGGTTGAGTAATTGTTCACTCACAAGCGCATACCACTGTGCCGCATTGTCTTTGTGTACACGACCGCGCAACGAAATCATCTCTTTATCGATTTGATACCCAAAGCTACCCGCGAGTGGGTATAACGCTTTTTGAATGTCTTTATAGCTCATCGTTTCTGAGCCACCTTTCGCAAGCATGGCTGCCGTTAATGCGGCGACGCCTTTTTTACCTGCTGGATCGGCCGCGGCACCGGTATTAAATAACCAGTTAACATCAACCAATGGTGAACTGTTGGTTTTATCGAGCACTTTAAAATGACGCTCTGTTGGCGCTTGTTCTGTACTTGCAACGGCTGCGTTTAGGTCAACTTCTTGCTCAAATCCTGCCACGTTATCTAAAGCCGACATCGTCACTGTAGTACGGCTTGAATCAACAAAGTACTTATTCGCTATTGCTTTAATGTCTTCTGGGGTGATGCTATCAGCAGTCGCATAGAGCTGATTGATTACCTCTGGGTCACGCTCAAAATGCATGTAGCTTGCAAGTGTCGAGGCGATTGATTGCGATGAATCAAGCCCATTGATAAAGCTGTATTTTAAATTTGATTTTAAGTCTGCCAGTTTTTGGGTATCAACAAGCTCAGTGCGTGCTTGTACGTACGTGCGATTAATGGCATCACGTGCTTTTGCAAGATCAGCTTCGTTTTCTACTTTTACAAAGACATGCAATAACCCCGGATCTTTTGTATCAGGATTATAAGTGAACATTTGACTTGCGATTTGCTTATCAACCACCAATTCTTGATAAAGCGCTGAGTTATTTGAGAAATAAAGCTGTGAGATTAAATCAAGTGCGGCGCGATCTTTTTGCGTTGGATCCCACGCAGTGCCTTTATACGATACAAGCAACCAATGGCCTGGTAAACCGTCATTCTGCTCATGTATATATTTTGGCGCTTGTTGCTTTGGCTCTACTGGAATATCTGCTTGGTAATCACCTTTTTTCCAGTTACCCCAATGTTTTTTCACCATTGCCATGGTTTCTTGAGGGTCGACATCACCAACAATGACCAACGATACATATTCTGGTTTATAAAATTTTGCGAAAAACTCTTTCCCGTAAGCCATTTGATCTGGCATGGCTTCAATGTCTTCAAAAAAGCCCATCGTGGTGTGTTTATAAGTATGTTTCTCAAATGCTTCGTTACGCACTGCTGAAAGCAATTTACGAATTGGACTGGCATTATTTTTTAAGTACTCACCTTTCACTGTTAAGGCTTCTGTACGGAACTGTTCTTCGCTGTACGTGAGGTTTTGAAAGATATCAGCTTCAATTTCAAGCACTTTATCAAGGTGCTCTTTTGAGAAGTTTAAATGATAGTTGGTGTAATCATTAGTAGTATACGCGCGGTTATCAACACCCGAGTTTTTTAAAATATCTGAATACACGTCTTGTGGGAATTTTTCTGAGCCTTTAAACATCATGTGCTCAAAAAAGTGAGCAAAGCCCGTTTTGCCTTCTTCTACTTCGTTACGAGAACCTACCGACACGGGAATTTGTAATGAAACAACATCGGGGTAATCCGTTTTTACCACCATGACACGAAGACCATTTTCTAGTTCTTCTAAAACGTAATCTTGGCTAAATACACGGTTATCTTCTTGGCTGACAACCTGTTCTATTTCGACTTCTTTAACCATATTTGATTGTGAATTCGTCGCACACCCGCTAAGAGCAAGCGTTACAGCAACACTGGTCGCTAATAATCTAAATGTCATAATGATCCTTTAATTTTACTTGTTAGTTATTTTTCTCATAATCAGTTGTGTTTGATTATGCATGAAAGTACTGGAAAATATGAGGGTCAAGGGCACAATTAATGTAAACAGGTGTGTCAATTTAAGATAACACCTCACCACCAACTTGAATTAAATTCATGCTCATTGAAAAACTTTCAACAGAAAAATCTATCTAGACGTCTAAATGGCTGCTATATTATTTCCCATAGACGCAGGCACGAGCTGGAATGAGGATTATGGCTTTATCACTACAAGAGAAAATTGAAGACACCAATCAGGGTGTATACCTGATTGGTACCACACCGCCTAAATCAGGCACTGATAAAGCCATGCTTGAAACCATTGCACAAAAATTATTGGGTCGCCTTCATGAAATTGAATACGATGGTGTCATTATCTACGACATTCAAGATGAGAGCAGCCGTACAGAAAAGCCGCGTCCGTTTCCATTTAAAGAAACCGTAGACCCACGTGAGTACAGCCATTTGTTGCGTAGCCTGTCTCATTTAGATGTTATTACTTACAAAAGTGTTGCTCAGCGCGGTGAAGCTGAATTTACCGATTGGCTACACGAAACACGTAATGAGTTTGATTTAAAAAATCTAGTCTTGGTAGGCAGCCCATCTTCGCATGGTGATATCAAACTAAGTTTACCGGATGCTTATAACACCCTTGCAAAGCAAGACAATGATGTGTTTCTTGGCGGCGTGACCATTGCTGAACGCCATGCAAGCAAACGTAACGAGCATGACCGCCTATTAGAAAAAACAGAGCAAGGTTGTAAGTTTTTTATTTCACAAGCTGTGTACAACGCACAAGCAACCATTGATTTAATCACTAGCTATGCACGTAGCTGCAAAGCGTTAGGCATCGCACCTAAGCGTATAATTTTAACGTTTACACCCTGTGGTGGTGAGAAAACGTTAGATTTTATGGAGTGGCTGGGTATCTCTGTACCGGAGGCAACAAAATGGCGCATGCTTGATTCTGCAAATCCATTGAGTGAGTCAGTACGCATTTGCCGTGAAAATCTTGACCTCAT
Source organism: Pseudoalteromonas sp. JSTW (assembly GCF_013423925.1). Classification (NCBI taxonomy): domain Bacteria; kingdom Pseudomonadati; phylum Pseudomonadota; class Gammaproteobacteria; order Alteromonadales; family Pseudoalteromonadaceae; genus Pseudoalteromonas; species Pseudoalteromonas sp. JSTW. Next base: position 788,783 of record NZ_CP058972.1, on the reverse strand, counting down.
ATTACAAAGCTGCGCACATTTAGCGGTGCCACTTGGTTTAAATATTGAGAGCTTAACAAACCGTAAAGAAGAAATTGATGCGTCAATTAATCTTTACCGCTTACTTAAAGCAACCATGGAATTAAACCTAGCCGAAAAACAAATCGCTTAAATAATGTGCGCGTTTATACCAATACGTTTAATTAACAGCGATTTTAAAACAAGAAAACGTGGTCGCTAGCAAAGAAAATGCGGGTAAGCATAACAGTTCATTAAACGCTTTTGTTCACCAAGCTAATGTACACACGACTTTATGCTATTAGCGTGTTGATTAGTGCTAATTTAGGCTCCCTTAAATTAGCACTGATACAGCTTAATCTATCGGCGCCTAGGATTTTTTTGCCCTAATATACGTTTTTTGTCACGAGAGCGTCGTGCCTTATTCGTGTTTTTTCGGACTTGTTTTGGCTCTTTTGTTAAATCAGGCTCGTACCCTGGCAGCCATTGTGGTGTTAAGCGTGTATCTAATAAAACATCAATTTCATCCAGTAACCATTGCTCATCAATACTCACCAATGACATGGCCAACCCAGTTTCACCTGCTCGTCCTGTCCGCCCTATACGGTGAACATAGTCCTCTGCAACATAAGGTAGTTCGTAGTTAATCACATACTTTAATGAGGCGATATCAAGGCCACGCGCCGCAACATCTGTAGCGACAAGTACTCGAGTGACACCCGTTTTAAAATTTTGCAGCGCTTTGTCTCGCGCCCCTTGGCTTTTATCGCCGTGAATAGACTCTGTTTTTAAGCCATCCTTACACATTTCTTTTGCCAGACTATCGGCCGTTTGTTTAGTGCGGGTGAATATAAGTACTTGTTGCCAATTTTTCATGCCGATCATATGTGAAACGAGTTCGCGTTTACGATCCTCATCAACCGCATACACAATCTGCTCAACTTCAACAGCAGCCGAATTGCGTTTATCAACCTCAACTAACTTAGGATCATTCAACAACTGTTTACTTAGCTCAAAAATGCTGTCATCAAATGTGGCTGAAAAGAGTAAGGTTTGGCGCTGTTTTGGAACATGACGAAGAATACGCTTTATTTCATCAATGAACCCCATATCAAGCATGCGATCTGCTTCATCAAAAACAAGGGCACTAATGGCAGATAATTTAATGCTCCCTTTAATCACATGATCAAGTAATCGTCCTGGTGTAGCCACCACAACTTGCGCACCTTTAATGGCTTTAATTTGTGGGCCAATACTGGCGCCGCCATAAGCAAGCGCGGCTTTAATAGGTGTATTAGCTGCATAACGCTCAACACTGGCAAATACTTGCTGTGCAAGCTCTCGCGTTGGTGTCAGGATTAAAACTTTTACAGCCTCGGGCAGCGGCTCTTCACGCAATAAGTTATCAAGCAGTGGTAATACAAAGGCAGCTGTTTTACCCGTGCCTGTTTGTGCACTTCCCATAACATCAACCCCGGCTAAAATAAGCGGGATAGTTTGGCTTTGAATAGCCGTTGGGGTGTGATAATTCTCTGCTTGCAATGCTGAAAGGAGTTCAGGCGCAAGGTTTAACTCTGAAAAGCTGGTTACTGACATGATAGGGTGCACAATTACTGTAAAACGTCTATTGTACGCGCAACACTAAAAGTAAAAGATCCACCTTCTAAAGAAGGTGGCTTTGCATTAGCCCCCTAGAAGGGGGCGTTGTTTACTGGAGTGTTAACTGCGCCTGCTCTTGCACCTCTTCCTTTTCTTGGTGCCTGACATACCGCCTTATTATTTCTTCATTTATCCCTACAGTATCTACGAAGTACCCTCTCTGCCAAAAATGGTTTCCCCATAACTTGTTTTTCCTTAAGTATGGATATTTGCTAAATAGCTTTAACGCTATTTTTCCCTTTAAAGCACCCATTAATTTCGAGACTGATAACTTCGGCGGTATCTTTACTACCAAATGAACATGGTCAACCTGCACATTTAACTCGACTACTTTGCACCCTAACTGCTCACAATAAACTTGTATGCACCTGTAAACATCTCTGCCTACTTTGTTCTTCAATATTCTGAACCTATACTTTGGCGTCCAGACTATATGATATTGACATCGCCAATACACATGCGATGCTTTCTCGTATCTACTCATGTTTTTTCCTTATATGACTTCGCTAAAAATCAAGTAAGGAATTAACATGAGTATTTTTTCAGGCAAAGCCTAAATGATGATAACCACCTACTGAAGTAGGTGGTTTAGGGCCGAAAACAAAAAAGGCGCTAAAGCGCCTTTTCTTACAAGCGTTGCCGTTATGCAGGTTTAAGTGTTTCTTTGCGTTGATTATAAAACGCAATCAAATCATCCACGGTTGCTTGGCAGTATTCACGAATACCTGACACCACCATGTGCTTTTCGCCTGACCCGACTTTTTCACCCTTTTCTAATAAATCGAAACGTAAGGTGATTTTTCCTCGCTTACCTGTATAAGTGAAATCAGGCTCCGCGAATTGCAGCGCTGGTGACGTAATATCAAGTCGGTCTAAATTAATGAGCATTGACTCATAGATAACCATAGGTCGTGCTGGATTGATCATTACATCTTGCTTACCCATTAATGGAATGATCACATGCGGGAAAGTGGTACCAGAAAACTCAACGTAGTTTTTAATTAAGCTATTGATCAAATCTGGACATTGACTGACCGCCCCCTCACGTTTCACTTTAAGCATTACTTTATCGCCATCAGTGATATCAAATTCATCGGCGCCTTCTGGAAAAGAGAGCTTTGATGTCTCATCAACCATACCAGCAAAAGTGAATTCCATCTTTTCGCTGATCCCGTAACGGCTGAGTACAAGCGAAAAAAGTAAATCGCCAGGTACACAAAACTTTTTGGCATCTTTGTCGTGTAACGGATTAAAGTCATCTGCCACGGACTTAGCAAAACGACAACCTTGCTCACGAGTAATAGAGACGTAATCAGCATGTTGCTGATAAAATGGACTTAACATAATTGTTCACTGCTTAAACTGCTTATAACCTGCCTATACTACCAGAAAAATTTATAGGAGAGGTCGAATCTGTTAAATATAAGTCACACGCTCAGCGAGAGTTTAGCTACAATTACTAAAATGTTGGTTTTTATATCTAAAATGAACTTTGTATCAATTTGTACGCAACAGTTAACAAATGAACAACAATAGTGAACACTAAAGCAGCGCCAGAGCGTAATGAAAAGTTATTAATTTTAACTAAATATAAATTCAGATTCTATTTTAAAACAAGGCGCTAACTTAGAAGTCGCGACAAAAACACAAATAGGTCTGAAAGCGCTGGCAGTTCTTAGTGCTATTTGTGGCGGGAACGGTAAATAAGGTATGATGAACACGTTTTTTATCGTGTAATTGCCACTCATAGGCTGCATAATCATAATTATAATAAGCGGCATAAAAATGAGCTCTCATATTGAGATAGGTACGTTACACCAACGTTCAATGGTTAATATTACTTTGAAAAAAAGACTTTTAGAAAACAGGGGCTTGGTTAAATGATAAACCGATTAAGCTGGTCATTACTGTTTTTATGTTTGTGCTTTTCAGCAAATTTGCTGGCCGATGAAAGTACAGACCAGCCTTTTTTTAAAGTATCACCCATTGTGTGTGTAACAGATACAAAACAAAAAGTATGTGAATTTAATATTCAAGTTCACTTTAGGTTAGCCCCATTTAAAGAACTTTGCTTAGAGGTAACACAACGCCCACAGTACACACAGTGCTATACACAAAACGGCTTAATTATTGAAAAATTTATAATAAAAACCGAGCACCCGCTGACTGTTAAACTAATAAATCCGATAAACAATGAAGTTGTTCAGCAACAATTACTTTCAATAGCAAACTATGAAGCTAAAGATTATCGTATTAAACGGCGTTTTGGCTGGAGTTTATAATGCACCATATTTTTTTAATTGAAGATGATGTAAAGCTAGCTAGCTTAATTCAAACGTATTTATTGAAGCATGGCTACACAATTGATGTTTTTAATACAGCAAAGGCATATCGCCAAAGCGAAATTACCTTTATTCCATCACTTATTATCTGCGACATAATGCTCCCAGATGGTAATGGTTTTGAACTAATTTCGCAGCTGAAAGAAAAGTTCAGCTGTCCGGTGATCTTTTTAACCGCCTTAGATTCAGTGCAATCACAAATTAAAGGGTTAGATTTGGGCGCCTATGACTATCTTTTAAAACCAATCAAGCCTGAATTACTACTGGCCAAAATTAAAACCATTATTACCCACTCTGTTGGCCAAGATAACTTTTCTAAGCAAAACGATATTTTGCGCATCGATAATAAAAAAAGAGATATCTTTTTCCATAACACAGCGCTTAACCTGAACGACAGTGAATTTGAAATTATTGCCTACCTTGCCAAAAACTCACCGCAACCCGTTTCACGTGAAGTCTTGTTCAAACATATTATCGGTCGTGAGTACGACGGTCTTGACCGTGCTATCGATTTAAAAATCAGTCGACTCAGGAAAAAACTAAAAGAAACCATTAAAGATCATAAAGAATCTTTAGATATCAAGTCTGTGCGAGGTAAAGGATACAGCTTGGATATTTCAGAAATATGAAGCAGCAGTTTTTTAAACTTTATTTAATCATCACCGTAAGTTTAATTGCCTTAGTGCTTGCATTTGGCCAACTCTATAATCAGTTTTTCTTAGAGCAAACCCCTAGTATTCAACTCAGTGTGGATGAATTAGCACTCATCGCTCAACATAAAGACACGCGTATTAACGCATTTAATCAAAATGAGTTAATTTTACCTGACTCTTTACAGGCATCATTCGACAGAGATGGCATTATCAGTGTCAATGAAAACGGCCAACAATTTGTTTATTTGAAGAGCGATAATGGTGCAATACAAAGAGTCGGCCCTATTACGCTTATTTCACAAAGTAAAAATGACTGGCTCGCTTTTTTTGCATTTTACATTTTGCTTGCAGCCATGATCTTAGCCTTTATTCGCCCTGTATTTCGTGATTTGGGGTTATTGCAACGTGCCGCATACCGTTTCAGTAAAAAGCCGCAACGTATTGAGCTGGATATCAAACCAAACTCCTCCATTGCGCCTTTAGCAAATACCTTTACTCATATGTCTGATCGCATCACACAGTTTGTACAACTTCATAATGATTTATCACGCATTATTTCCCATGAGATTCGTACCCCACTCTCACGAATGCGCTTTGCACTGTCGATTTCTGAATGTGAAACAGAAGAAAGTATTCAAATAGAACGCGATATCGATGAAATTGAATTACGCCTTGAACAATATTTGTCATTTGCACGATTAGAGCATCAACAAAGTGTCTTTAATCAAGAGAAAACCAACCTGACAAGGTTGATTGAGACTGAGATCCACAAATTTGAACTCTACAAAGAGCTTAAGTTTAGCGTTAAATTAGACGTAATAAATGCCTATTGCGAAGCAAGTTTTATGGCCATTGCCGTTCAAAACTTGCTGATTAATGCCACTAAGTACGCAAAACACACCATTTTAATACACAGCGCGGAAGAAAGTGATTTTTATACCATTAGTGTGACTGATGACGGGCCCGGACTGCCTATAAATGCTGACGCACTCATAGAGCCTTTTAAACAAGGTGAAGGGGATAAACTCGCAAGCGGCTATGGGTTAGGGCTCTACATTGTGCATCGCATTGCCAGCTGGCATGGTGGGGTCATATCACTTGCAAACAACACAGACACCGGTGGGGCTGAAATTGCAATACGCTGGCCTAAAAGTGGTAAGTAATTCCAGCAAAACCCGAAAAGTAACCATTTTTTTCGATCATGTGTGAACGTGCCAAATGGCTATCAAGCCACGTGTGTTTAAGCTTAAAGTCGATACTAAAACTGTCACTCAGTGGGTATACGTAACTCACTTTTAAGTGATAATTAACCGCACTCTCTAAATCATATTTAGGTAAGCGAACCACACTTTCTGATGGTAAAACGGTGTAGTAATAATCGATTAATTCTTCATTCTTATAGGTCGCGCCGGCCTCTATACCCGCGATACCCGAAAACAATTTAAATTCACGAGAGCCAGTCAAAAGTAATTCATAACCGTCATGTACATGCGTTACATCGTGAAAATATGCAGCACTTAACCACACAGAGTCGTACACGTTTACCGCTGAGGCTACCCCTGCCATATACGATAAATCACGTTCAATTGGGGTCAGGTTTATTGGTGAAGCTGAGGGTCTTGTTGGTCTATCAGTGCCTGTTCTAATGACACCCGTGGCATACAGTTTATCGATACCATCCAACTCAAAAAAGAAACCATCATCGTTAAAGCGGCCGAGTAAATCGACATAGTAATCTGGGGTTTCGATTAAGCTGTAACCGAGCGAAAAGTCGTCGAAGTACCAATCATCACCATAATAAGCCACGCTTGGTAAAACAGGAGACGTGACGTTATCCGCACCAAGAACAGGGTTCTCTATACCACCGTATCCTAGTGTAATACTGGCATGAATTGTCGACTTTTTTATCAACTGTGGTTGTTTTACATCTCCCTGCGCATAAGCGATAGACGTCGTTAAACAACACAGTAAGCCAAGCAATTTTTTCATCAACTTAATTCACCTTAATAGCATTATTAATGATTATAATGATGCCTAAACACGATTAATAACCCACAGGTTTCCACCCTTCTGGGTGCGATCATAGCGTTTGCACACATTTTTGTATAATTTTTTCACTCAACAACTATGTTAATGCGGGGCTAATCCCTCACTTACTTCAAACTAACACACTGAAAAAAATATGAAATACTCTGTACATTTTGCTACAGAGGATTTTCAATCGCTTTATTACTTTTAGCTATAAGGTAAAAACCCATCTTTCTAAGATGACTTATTTTCCCTTATAAAAGAGTAACATAAACACTCACCTTCCCTATCACCCCTTTTTGCAATCTGGCTTTTGCCCCCATTTTTAATTAACTGCAAACGTTAATAAAACAGCCTGACTAAAAAGCGAAGTAAACACGACATATAGGCCACATCCTTTTAAGTCGAGCAGAGTACACAAACGAAAAAAGGGCCCGAAGGCCCTTTGTCACATAACACACTTAGGGAGTGATTAGCTGCGCTTTGCTTTACGGCGTCTTAAGCCTGCAAAACCTGCCATTAGAAGTGTTAGCCATGCAAGTGAGCCGCTTGAATCCTCATCGTCATCTGAGTCATCAACCTCGGGAGCTTCTGTTACTGATAACTGTAAGCTTTGTTCAACCGTTGTTGTACCATCACTTACTGTCACAGTATAAACATAGTCACCCGCAACGAGACCTGACACTTTCGTGCTCGCACTGTTTGCTGACTCTATCGTACCTGGACCCGTCCACTCATACGTTAACTCATCACCATCAAGGTCTGATGCCGTTGCGCTAAGTGTCGGTACTTGACCTTCACGTACATATAAATGAGTCTCTGCAAGCTCTACAACAGGCGCATCATTCACTGCGTTTACTGTCAGTGTAAAGGTTGTTTGTGCTACCGCCGAAGGCTCGTCTGTATAAGCAACCATTACTGTTACTTCAATTTCACCATTGAAGTTTGCTGCTGGTGTCAGTTTTAGCATTGAACCCGTTTCATGGCCCATTACCTCAACTTCAGCATTGTCAGCCATTGCTGTAATAACGGTTTCTTTACCTAACTGGTTGTCAAAGTTAACCGCAATCTCTGTGCTGTTATCTTCATCAACTGATTGGTTAGAAATAACATCAATTGCTAAGCGCTCTGCAACAGTAACTACTTTCACATTCACAGTTGCTGATGTTTCAAGTTCACCATCTGATACTGTCACTGTAAATACATGGTCACCCGCAGTTAAGCCTGACACGGTTGTTAACGCTGCGCTTGCATCTGCAATAACACCGTTACCTTGCCAGCTATAACTCAGCTCATCACCATCTGGGTCCATTGACGCTGATGCATCTAGTGTGACCGTATCGCCTTCTGTGATAACCATCTCTGTATTCGCTACATTTGCAACAGGTGCATCGCTCACGCCAGTTACTGTCAACATAAACGTCGTGCTTGCAGCATCTGATGGGTTCTCAATGTCAGAAACAACCACCGTCACTTCTGTTTCACCGTAGAAATTCTCATTGGGTGTTACGGTGACTGTATCGCCATCAACTTCAAAACTTACATTGTCTGAAATAACTGAAATTTCATTTTTCGAGTTTGTTTCATCAATATAGTGAACATCAAAGCTAATTGCTGTTTCTTCTGTGGTTACCATATCGTCAAGCGCTACAACCGTGATATTGCTTGGTACACTGAGTGTCGCAGTCGTTGTCATGTCATTTAGGCCAGAGATAGCTGCTTTCGCATCAATATTTAGCATTTGACCTGCCGCTGATGGCAATACTTCTGCCCATGCCGTTACTTCGAACTGTGATGATTCTGGGCCAACGTAATCCATACACACAACATAGTCGTCACTAATAACTTCATCTAGATTGTTATAAGCAACTTGAACGCCGCGATATTTATCAAGTGGACCGTATTCATATACTTCGCCACGGAAACCTTGAAGACCAATACTGCCGTGCGGACGGGTCGTACCAAAGTCAAGATTATCGTATGCATAGTAAATTTCGTGCTCACCTTTACCAAAACGCGTATTTGCATTGAATAGCACTTGGAAGTCGAATGAGTTATCACGTTTTGTATAACTGTATGTGCCTGTTGAACGGTCATAAACAGGATCGTCATAATCAGATGCATTATCCCACTCAACAATACCCCATCCCGTTGCAGTACTTGCTAGTGAAATACCCTCGTTTGACGATAAGCCAACAGACATTACAGAGCGTAGTAAGCCTTGTTCAGAGAATTCCCAACCACGCCATAATGGACCCATGTTTTCAAATGGGAATGAATTATATGGGAACGGATTGTGAACTGGGTAGAAGAAGCGACTACCGCTTGTATTCACCGTACCCATGCCGCGAATTTGGATAACCTGGTTCTGAATGTTTGTATTTCCAGTGTTATTATACAAACTGAAGTTATCGTACGCACCATTGTAAAAACTTGCGATAGGTAAAGTATAGCCATCACGATAGTTATATAGGTTTTGATCATCAAAACCTGATAGCAGCGGCATAATCCCAAACTGTGATAAATCTACATAACCACCTGGGTTTGCATTACCAAAGTCAGGTGTACGACACATCTCATCAGTAATGTTATCGGTAACAATGTAGTCTGGCTCAACATCGCGCGTATCAGCCTGCATTCCTGTTACAATAACCTTGCCATCAACAACTTCAATATTGATTTCTGATGTTGTTGATATTGCAACATTTTCAGCTTTAACATCCAGACCTTCTGGAATCGCTAGTTCAAGAGTAAATTCACGGTCAACACCTGAGTTATTTGCCAATACTTCAAAAGTATAAGGAACGAAGTCACCGACTTTAGCACCTGTATTCGGCGCATCTAGGTGCGCAACATCTTTACCACGATTAATCTTGAATGGAATAGAACCTAAGTTACCAGGATTAACTGCTGATGTGCCCACATCCAATAATGAGTAGTAAACACTATTAGCATCAAATTCCATGTTCCAATCAACAGTCATGTCAACTTTGTTTAAACCATCACTCGCAGGAAGGCGTGCAGTCATCCCTGTTGCAACTTGCTCTGATACAACAGCAGTTGCCAGTTCAAAGGTTTCTTCAACTGGACCTACAGAGGTTTTATTACTGCTATATAAAACAACCCAATATTCACCTTCTTCAGGGTTATTAATATTACAGAAGTTGTTGTAGATTCGATGGTTAGATACGCATAAAATCTCATCTTGAGGCTGAACAATACCATCGCCATTGTAGTCTTTACCTACATAAACGATTGGATTACCTTTTTTCAGTGAACCATCAAGTTCCGATTCAACACTGACAGTTTCTGCAATAAAACGTTTAGAATTAGCGGGGACGGTTACAAACTTAGTGAATGTTGCTTCATCTAAGATATCTTCAGCAGCTACATCATCTTTACGATTCATTGTCCAAGGGAAAGTAGTATCGTCATCTTTTGGCAGTGTTACAGAAGTAATTTCTGCTTTCACTGGTTCATAGACACGTGCTACAGGTGCTTCGATGTTTGGTAACATAATGCCTTTAGCAACATACGTTCCTTCGTCAGAATGCGCAGTTGTAGATAGCATTGAAGGTAAGTTACCGCGATCATATTTAAACGCTACAGGCCAATGCGCATCTGGAATACCCGCTTCCTCAGCTTGGAATACTAGGTTCGTGTGTAGCTCAACTTCAGAGTTACTAAACCAATCTTGCGTATCCATAATCGACGCTTTAACGATAATGGTTTGTGTCTCACCTTTTTTCAATGAGAAAGTTTTCGGGAAGATATCAATATTCACACCATTTTGAGCGGATTGTGAATTAACATCATAACTCCAGTTTTCAACATCCTCATGACTAACGGTCCAAGTACCGTCTTCTGTCGCTTTAATCGTTCGTACCCATTGACACTCTGGTGCACATGAGAAGTTAACTAAATTAGGCAAGTTAAGTTTATGCGGTGTACCGCCATTGAATGGATCTGCAGCTAAGAAGTTATCTGCTGACTCATCCATGACAAAGCCCGCTTTTGCTGCTAGCGCAACATTTATGCGACCCGCACCTGAACGATAAGTCTTCGCATCTGCAACTACATCATTTTTATTATTTAAGCGGTGATATTTAACCACATTTTCAGCCGTCATTGATAATGCTGACTGAACTTCAGCTGCAGTCCAATCTGGGTGAATTTGACGAAGTAACGCCATTGAACCCGCAACATGTGGAGATGCCATTGAAGTACCACTAATTGCCGCATAATCTTGGCCATGTGGTGTTACAAACGGATGCTCATCAGAATAAGCAGCATAGATATCAACACCCGGAGCAGCAAGTGTTGGTGCGAGCACTTCTATATTTGAGAATGAAGGACCACGCGATGAGAACGTTGCTAACCAATCAGCATCTTCAGCGTTAACTCGACGCTCAATCACCGTTGGTTTAATAGTGATCATATGGCCCATTTCTGAATAACTATCGACCCAGTCTTCTAGGCCATCATTACCATCAACACCATTCCATTGATCATACGTAAAGTGTACGCCAGGTAAAGAATAGCTTTCTGCAACAGTACCTTGAGCACCATCACGGTTGTACATGATGAAACCATCCGCTCCACCGGCTTTCACGTGATCAACTTTTGCTGTACGTGCATTCGCAGCAGGATCAGCTGCTAAGTGACGCTGACAAATAACAATAACGTTAGTCGTTCCATCAGCCGCACCCGCTATCTCCGTGCCATCCTTATAGAAGTTAAAGGTATTTTCAGGGTAATCAGCTGTACAATAACCGTTGTAATCTTTGAAACCATTAACATCTTCATAGTCTTTAGCCCAAACAACAACCCCGGTGATTTCTTCACTGTTGATTGCGCCCCCTACTAGACCCGTTTCTGACCAGCTAGGAACCTCAGATCCAAGTGAGGCATCTGCAAAACCAGCGAACTCAACGGCGGTTTCAACAGCAACACTACGGCCGTGTGTAGTCGCTGCAACTTGCGCCAGCCAAGGCGATGAGTTATCTAAATAACCAAAACACTCTGCGCTGCCACACCCTTGTCCGCTATTACCAGCCGCTGCTGCAACGTTAATGCCCGCTTCACGCGCGGCTAAAAATGCAAGTTGCACAGGGTCAGCCCACACGTTCGAATCTGCACCACCGATTGAAAAGTTGATTACATCAACACCATCAGAAATCGCGTCTTCAATACCCGCAACAAGCGCTTCGCCCGGACACCCTCTGTATTCGTCACTTGACGGGTAACATACTTGATAAGCAATAATATTCGCATGGGGTGCAACACCTGAAATCTCAGGGAATAAATCTTCTGCAAGGATATTACCATCTGTATTTTCACCAAAACTCGGTAACATATAAGGCACATTTTTAACGACGTTACCCGCTGCAGTTGATGCAACGTGTGAACCGTGACCTTGATAATCCTCACCAATTGCAGGCCAACCTGGGATCATGGCATCAAATGCATCAGTGATCACATCATAAGAACGCACACCGATTAACTTACTATTACATTGGATTTCTTCAGGTTCTTCAACACAGTCACCCACATAATTACCACTGCCAAATGGATTAATGTGCTCATAACCATCATCACCTACTGCAGCAAATGATGGGTGATCAGAGTTGATACCTGTATCGATAATGCCGACAATTTGGCCTTCACCTTTGCCTTTAATACCGCTGGGAACACTTGTGCCATCCCACACTTGGTCTGCACCAATATGACGAGGACCTTCATCAGATAAAAGATCGTAATTTTTTGAACGCATAACAGAAGCGACCGCTCCTAGTTCAGCAACACTCATTGCTTCACGTTCTGTCATTTTTACAGAGAAACCATTCAATGCTTTAGTGAACTGACGACGCATTTCTGTACGGCCTGTTACAGCCGTTACGCTTTGCATAACAGTGCGTTGTTTTGTAAGTAGCTTATTTTGGTACTCGGTCACGGCAGAAATCGACGGCTGACCTTTTTCGAAAACCTTTGTCACACCTTGAGTTTGCATTGTTTTCGCTAAAGGCGAATCGAACTCACGCGCTTCAAGTGCAACAGAGTTATCTCTTAAGCGAACAATATAAATATGCTCACCGTCTAGGCCTTCTTCAGTAAACTTTTTATTTTGTCCACTCAATTGCACATTTAGACCATCATTCTGCATCATGCTAGTTGAGTCGCCTTGATTGTACTCTTTGCTAAATGCTTTGATTTCTTCAAATGTAATATTAGGTGCTTTTAATTGATTTTGTGTTTTAAGCTGACTATCAACACCGACTGCATGAGCAGCGCTGGCACTATAGATAGCTGCGGCAACAGCAATCGAGAGAGTTTTCACTTGCATAAAGTATCCCCTGGATAGTTAATTAGTATAATTATTCAAGCTGGGTGGATATCCATTCCACCGCTCGCGCTTATAATATAACCACAGAGAATTAAAAAATTACCTACATTCGTGTAGCGCTTTGTACACACGATTAACATTTAAGATACTTAAAACTCCTGTAATCGTATTTTTATTTGCAATTAATAAATAGAAGCACCCTATTTTAGGGTAAGTTCACTCATAGGCAGCAGCAAAACCGTTTTTATTATTTACTTTTTGTAAACAATGTAGCAGTGATAATTCCTGTATTGTTGCAGCTACTCATAAGACGTTTTTAACGCTCTGCTTCCTCCCCTTCAAAATGAGTGAGTATTACTGCGAATTAGTATGAGGAATCCTAAAAACGAAAAAAGGGCCCGAAGGCCCTTTGTCACATAACACACTTAGGGAGTGATTAGCTGCGTTTTGCTTTACGGCGTCTTAAGCCTGCAAAACCTGCCATTAGAAGTGTTAGCCACGCAAGTGAGCCGCTTGAATCCTCATCGTCATCTGAGTCATCAACCTCGGGAGCTTCTGTTACTGATAACTGTAAGCTTTGTTCAACCGTTGTTGTACCATCACTTACTGTCACAGTATAAACATAGTCACCCGCAACGAGACCTGACACTTTCGTGCTCGCACTGTTTGCTGACTCTATCGTACCTGGACCCGTCCACTCATACGTTAACTCATCACCATCAAGGTCTGATGCCGTTGCGCTAAGTGTCGGTACTTGACCTTCACGTACATATAAATGAGTCTCTGCAAGCTCTACAACAGGCGCATCATTCACTGCGTTTACTGTCAGTGTAAAGGTTGTTTGTGCTACCGCCGAAGGCTCGTCTGTATAAGCAACCATTACTGTTACTTCAATTTCACCATTGAAGTTTGCTGCTGGTGTCAGTTTTAGCATTGAACCCGTTTCATGGCCCATTACCTCAACTTCAGCATTGTCAGCCATTGCTGTAATAACGGTTTCTTTACCTAACTGGTTGTCAAAGTTAACCGCAATCTCTGTGCTGTTATCTTCATCAACTGATTGGTTAGAAATAACATCAATTGCTAAGCGCTCTGCAACAGTAACTACTTTCACATTCACAGTTGCTGATGTTTCAAGTTCACCATCTGATACTGTCACTGTAAATACATGGTCACCCGCAGTTAAGCCTGACACGGTTGTTAACGCTGCGCTTGCATCTGCAATAACACCGTTACCTTGCCAGCTATAACTCAGCTCATCACCATCTGGGTCCATTGACGCTGATGCATCTAGTGTGACCGTATCGCCTTCTGTGATAACCATCTCTGTATTCGCTACATTTGCAACAGGTGCATCGCTCACGCCAGTTACTGTCAACATAAACGTCGTGCTTGCAGCATCTGATGGGTTCTCAATGTCAGAAACAACCACCGTCACTTCTGTTTCACCGTAGAAATTCTCATTGGGTGTTACGGTGACTGTATCGCCATCAACTTCAAAACTTACATTGTCTGAAATAACTGAAATTTCATTTTTCGAGTTTGTTTCATCAATATAGTGAACATCAAAGCTAATTGCTGTTTCTTCTGTGGTTACCATATCGTCAAGCGCTACAACTGTGATGTTGCTTGGTACTGTAATTTCATTAAGCTTAGTGATTGCTTCGATGCCATCAACATTTGCAATCGTGTTCAGTGCCAATGTTTGACCTGCAGCAGAAGGGAGTACTTCAGCCCATGCCGTTACTTCGAACTGAGACATTTCAGGGCCAACGTAATCCATACACACGATGTAGTCATCTTTTACTACTTCGTCGATGTTATCGTACGCAATATCAACCCCTAAATAATCACCTAATGGACCAAATGTTGATACTTGGCCTTTAAAGCCTTGCACACCGATACTACCGTGAGTACCTGTACTGCCAAAGTCGATGTTATCGTACGCATAGTAGATTTCATGCTCATTCTTACCAAAACGTGTTTCAGCATTGAAAATTAATTGGAAATCGAATGAGTTATCACGACGGTCATAAGAGTACTGACCTCTAAAGCCAAACTCGTTACCGTAGTCAGATGCATTATCCCACTCAATAATAGCCCAACCATTTGCTGTTGAAGCCAGTGAGATACCTTCAGATGCAGATAGACCTACAGAGAGAACATCTTTGGTGATAGATGATTCAGTGATAGACCAACCACGCCAAAGTGGTGCCATATTTTCGTATGGAACATTGTTGTAAGGGAAGCGTAAATGTGCAGGAACAAGGTAACGCGCACCTAGCGTATCAACCGTACCAATCCCTTTAACTTGGATGAAGTTATTCCACATATTTACTTCATCACCATTATTAAACAGGCTTACTTTATCGTATGCACCATTGAATAAAGTGTTAACTGGAATTATCCAACCACGGCCATAGTTAGCTTGACCATTTTCTTGGAAACCCGACAACATTGGGAAAATACCAAAATCAGATAAGTTAACATAACCACCTGGGTTTGAATTACCAAAACTTGGAAGGCGACACATTTCATCGGTTACATTGTTAGTAACAAGGTAATCAGGTTGAACATCTCGTGTATCTGGTTGTACACCCGAGATAACAAGTTTACCGTCAACAACTTCAGCATCCACATCTGATGTGCTTGAGATTTCAATGCGGTCAGAGTGGAAATTTAATCCTGCAGGCGCATCAATATCAAATGAGAACTCACGGTCGGCACCCGAGTTATTCGCAAGTACATTAAAGCTAACAGGAATTAAGTCACCGACTTTAGCTGCTTCAGTGCCTACGGCTACGTCAACAACATCAACACCACGTTCAATGCGAAGTGGAATAGTCCCTAGATTATCTGGATTTACGGTTGATGTGCCAGCGTCGATTGCACTGTAGTAAATACCGCCTGCATTCATGTTCATATCCCAATTGATTGTCATATCAACTGGGTTTACGCCATCACTTGCAGGAAGTGTAACGTCAAGCGTATCCGCTACATCATTACTAACAACGGCTGTTGCAATTTGAATTTTTTCGATAAAGTCAGGGTTACGTTGTTTCGCTGGGTTATAAATAACGGCCCAATATTCACCTTCTTCTGGGTTATTGATATTACAGAAGTTGTTATAAACAACGTGACCAGAGACACACAAGATTTCATCTTCAATCTGAATTTCGCCATCACCATTGTAGTCTTTACCAATGTAGACAAGCGGGTTAGCACGGTCAGAGTTTCCTTCAAGTTCAGACTCTACGCCCACAACTTCAACGACTAAACGTTTAGAATCAGCTGGCACAGTGATGAACTTAGAATAGGTAGCCTCATCAAGTATATCAGCGGGGTCTACTTCAACCGTACGATTAGAAGCCCACGGGAAGAAATTGTCTTTATCTTTTGGTAATTCAAACGTATCTATGGTTGCTTCAACTGGCATATATGCTTGTGCAACAGGTGATGAAACAACTGGTAACTCAACGCCTTGTACAACGTAGCTGCCTTTATCAGAGTGTGCAACGGTTGTTAGGTTCGCTGGTAAATCACCACGATCATATTTGAATACAACAGGCCAACGCGCATCAGGAATGTTCTCTTCTTCTGCTTTAAACAGTAGGTTGCTGTGCAGCTCTACTTCTGAGTTACTTGACCAATCTTGTGTTTCCATGATTGATGCTTTAACAATAATGGTTTGTGTTTCACCCGCTTTTAGAGAGAACTTATTAGGGGTAATTTCAAAGTTGATACCATTTTGTGGAATTTGCTTATTCATGTCGAAATTCCAGTTCACAACTTCTTCGTTGCTTACTGTCCATGTACCATCTTCGGTGGCTGTAATGGTACGCACCCACTGACACTCTGGCTTACATGAGAAATTAACAAGATTTGGCATGTTCAACTTATGTGGTGTACCGCCACTGTCAGGGTTTGCTGCAATAAAGTTTTCCGCAGACTCATCCATGACAAAACCGGCTTTAGCTGCATTAGCAACATTAATACGACCTGCACCAGCACGGTAAACTGACGCTTCACCGATGGTATCTTTTTCATTGTTCAAGCGATGATATTTAACCACGTTATCAGCAGTCATTGATAATGCTGATTGAATTTCAGTTGCTGACCAATCTGGGTGTACCTGGCGTAGCAATGTCATTGCACCTGCAACGTGCGGTGATGCCATTGATGTACCACTAGAACTTGAGTAATCAGTGCCGTATGGTGTGGCAACAAATGGATGTTCATCAGCGTAAGCCGCATAAATGTCAACACCTGGCGCTGCAAGGGCTGGAGCCAATACTTCACGGTTTGGATACGACGGACCACGAGAAGAGAATGGCGCTAACCAATCAGCATCTTCAGCATTAACTATACGCTCAACATTGGTTGCTTTAATGGTGATCATGTGGCCTTTTTCAGAGAAGCTATCAACCCAATCCTCTAAACCATCATTTGGGTATACACCATTCCACTGATCATAAGTAAAGTGAACACTTGGAAGTGAGTAGCCTTCAGCAACTGTCCCTTGGTCTCTATTACGGTTAAACATAATGAAACCATCTGCTCCGCCTGCTTTGATATGATCAGACTTTGCACCACGTGCATTAGCATTAGGGTCTTGAGGGTCATGGCGTTGACAAATAACGATTACGTTAGTTTCACCCTCTGCAGCACCCACAATTGGCGAGCCATCTTTGTAAAAGTCAAATGTGCCAGCTGGGTAGTCAGCAGTACAATACCCATTCGCATCTTTAACACCATTCACATCAGCATAGTCTTTAGCCCACACAACGACACCCGTGATGTCTGTTTGGTTAAGTGAGCCACCTGTTAGACCCATTTCTGACCAGCTTGGCACTTCAGAGCCCATTGATGCGTCAGCAAAGCCTGCATATTCAACCGGCGTTTCAATCACAACACTTCGACCATGCGTCGTTGCTGCAACTTGCGCAAGCCAAGGTGATGAGTTATCCAAATAGCCGAAACACTCTGCGCTGCCACACCCTTGTCCGCTGTTACCAGCCGCAGCCGCAACGTTAATACCCGCTTCACGTGCTGCTAAAAATGCAAGTTGTACTGGGTCTGTCCAGCTGTTTGAATCTGAACCACCAATTGAGAAGTTAATAACATCAACACCATCAGAAATCGCATCTTCGATACCTGCTAGTAATATTTCGCCCGGACAGCCATTCGCACCGATATCATTTGATGGGTAACACACTTGGTAAGAAATAATATTTGCATGCGGTGCCACACCCGAAATTTCTGGGAAGAGATCTTCTTTAATCACCATGCCATCTGATTGGTCACCAGCACCAACAGTGACTAATGGTACGTTTTTAACTACGTTACCCGCTGCTGTTGACGCAACGTGCGAGCCATGCCCTTGGTAATCTTCACCAATTGCAGGCCAGCCTGGGATAATTTCAGAGAACACATCGGTGATCATGTCATAAGAACGTACACCGATTAATTTATTATTACATTGGATGAACTCTGCATCGTCAACACAGTCACCTAAGAAGTTACCATCGCCGAGCGGGTTAGTGTGAACATAACCGTCGCCGCCAACTTCTGCAAAAGACGGGTGATCTGAATTAATACCGGTATCGATAATACCAACGATTTGCCCTTCACCTTTGCCTTTGATACCGCTTGGTACGCTCGTACCATTCCACACTTGGTCTGCACCAATATGACGAGGGCCTTCATCAGATAAAAGGTCATAATTCTTTGAACGCATAACAGATGAAACAGAGCCAAGCTCTGACACTCTGCGCGCTTCGGCTTCTGTCATTTTTACTGAGAAACCATTGATTGCTTTAGTAAACTGGCGGCGCATTTCTGTACGGCCTGTTACTGAAGCCACGCTCTGCATTACCGATTGCTGCTTAGTTAATAACTTATTTTGATAGTCGATTACAGCAGGAGAAGACGGCTTACCGTGTTCAAAAATCTTGCTTACACCTTGTTGTTGCAAGCTACGAGCAAGTGGAGACTGAATATCTCTTGCTTCTAATGCAACGGCATTGTCACGAAGTTTTACAATATAAATACTTTCGCCTGTGATGCCTTCTTCAACGAACTTTCTTGTTTGTGCATTTATTTTTACGTTCAAGCCATTGTTTTGCAACATTGTTTCTGAACTAGCGTCATGAACTTTATTTGAAAGTGCTTTTACTTCATCGAATGTAATATTAGGTGCTTGTAATTTATTTGCGTTGTTATTAGCTTCAATACCAGTCGCATAGGCTGCGCTGGCACTGTAAAGAGCCGCAGCGACAGCAATTGAGAGTGTTTTTACTTGCATAAGTAATTCCTGGATAGTTATTTGAATAATTATTTAAGTTTTATGAATATCCATTTCAAAACTTAACCGTTATTCAATCACACCCATGAAACAAATTAATCAACTTAGTTGTAGCGTTTTGTACTTAACCTTAACAAATAAATTACCAAAATAACGACAAAATCAAATTTAAGCTTATAAAACAAGCCATAACGCTAATCGAAATTTAATGAACACTCTCTAAATGTGAAAATTTCTACTTTTATTTAAGACGCAAAAAATCGACACTGTTAACAAAGATTCAAGCTTAGTTACATTTTCAACCCCATTTAAGACTAACCAAAGTGCATAAATAGATGTATTGATTCAATATTAGCCTCAATTTTTAACAACAAAGTCATGCTTTTAGCGATAGAACAATAGAACTTAGTTAAAGTGAAAAAGACATCACTCGACTGCTCGTTTTACTCACCACTTTTTCAACTTTATCTGCCTGCGGCAACATAGGTTTAAGACTAACAGTCCCCTAATTTGTTTACTTATGAATTCGAAAAGTAGCGAATACAGGAATTTATAAGTGAAGAACAAGCTATTCAAAGTGATGCATATTATTTTGGCGATGTTGAAGAACTTAGCTGCCAAGGGCAACGTTCAGTGCAATCTAGCGGTTACAATCCAACAGCGATAAATAGAGTATTGCTATTGAGCCGTTAAAACGTGAGGGGGTAAATAGAGGCGGTAATGGCTACGGGATTGAAAGCTGTAAAAGCTTTACCAGTGACGAACAAAACTGCGATGTCGCAACGTCGTGCCCTGGTAAAGCCTATATTGTTAGCGGTTTAGCGCTTGCTTTGAAATCATTTCAGCGACACTATCCACTTGTACTGACATGCTCTCTTGGCTAGGCGGGAAAGCCTTAAAGGTTTTTACAAACTCTGAAATTTGATTACCTGCAGGGCCTAAAATCCAGCTACGGTTTTCTGCCCACTCATCGTAACCCCTTGCATCAATGAAGCGCTCAAATGGGTCCATTTTTAGGTTAATGATATAAGGTGTAGTAAGGGCTTGTTGCGAAGATCTGAACCAATGCTCTTGCTCTGTGAAAATTAACTTCCAATCACCGTAACGCATACCGTGGAAAGTCGTTTAGGTAAAATAATAAAACTCTTTACGGTTTGTTTTACCATTATTCAACAAGATATCACTTTGATCGAAGCCATCTAAATGAACTTTATACTTTTGGCCATTAATTTTTGTACCTTTAAGCAAATTAGCTTTTAGGTCTTTATCACCGAGCCATGACATAATCGTTGGTATCCAATCTTCCATGGTCATAAACTCACCCGTGCTTACACCACTTGGAATATGGCCTGGCCATTTAACAAGCATAGGAACTCTGAAACCACCTTCCCAGCCACCAACACCTTTTTCACCATGAAACGGCTGGTTGCCACCATCAGGCCATGAGTTTGATGCAGCTCCATTGTCGGTAGAAAACATCACTATTGTATTATCAGATACTTTAAGCTCATCAAGTAAGTTAAGCAGCTCTCCTACATCATCATCCAGTTCAGCCATACCATCAGCATATAAACCAAACCCTGTTTTACCGTCATACGCTTTATTAAGGTTAGTTTGATAATGCATCCGTGTGGTGTTATGCCAAACGAAGAAAGGCTTATTTTGTTTTACTGCTTCACGAATAAAACGTTTTGATTCAACAAGCACTTCTTGGTCTAAATTACGCTGACGTTCTTTACCAAATGGGCCAAGATCTTTAACCTCTTGTTTACCATTAGCAAGCGCTTTTGAATGAATGACTCCACGCATTTTTAGACCAAACTTTTCTTGTGTTTTGGCGTCTTGTGGATAATCTTGCTGTTCTGGGTATTCACCCGCATTGAGGTGGTACAAAATACCAAAAAATTCATCAAAACCATGATTTGTTGGTAAGTGTTCATCAAGGTCACCTAAATGGTTTTTACCAAACTGCCCTGTTACATACCCCTTAGATTTAAGCATCGTTGCTAACGTTGGATCTTTCTTTTGCAAACCTTGTGGTGCTCCAGGTAGACCTACCGTACTAAGACCGGTACGCATTGGGTACTGACCAGTAATAAATGCAGCACGACCAGCCGTACACGAGGCCTGTGCGTAATGATCCATAAATATCATGCCATCATTGGCAATGCTATCTATGTTAGGTGTGCTACCTCCCATCATGCCACGATGGTAAGCGCTAATATTCCACATACCAACATCATCACCCCAAATAATAAGCACATTGGGTTTATCAGCAGCGAAACTCGACATACTAATGCCAAAAAAGGTCAAACAGACCAATAAGTATTTGAACATCACTTTCTCCTTGAAAATTAACCGAAGCATTCACTTCAGCTTAAAAAATCCCTCGCTTGCAGCCACCTTATACTGCTTAATTAAGATATTCCTACAAGTGATAAGTTGTACATGTTTAATACTATTAGAGTAGTACCTATTTACATAGTTAAATCTGCGTTAACTTTGATTTAAATATAAAAAAACCGAGCATATAGCTCGGTTTTTAAAGCGTAATAATTTTTAAGCTTGCGGGTAATCGCGGTAAGCGCGCTCAATATTTTTCGCTTGCTTTTTTGACACGCCAATGTGCGAAAGTGCAACACGTAATCGCGCACGCGACAGGTCTGAGCCTAATATTTCCATTGCATCAAGTACCGATGTTGATGATGTTTTGCCCGTAATAGCGACAAAAATCGGCTCAAGAAAATCTTTAATCTTCAGTTCATGGAACGTTGCAACTTCTTTCGCAATGGCAAAAATCGCTGATTTTTCCCATGTACGTAAGCCCTCTAATTGCCAGATGAAGAATTGCAGTGCTTGACGTGTTGCATCTTCACCCGCTTTACCAGCCGTTAACAACGCAGGATCATAGCTTGGAATACCGCCCACGAAATGACCGGCAAGATCAACCATGTCTGATAACGTATTAATACGTGTTTTTGCTTCTGGTAATACTTTAGCGAATAACTCAGTATTAAATTTCCAATCAACAAAACGTTGCATTAACTCAGCATCTGACAAGTTTTCACGGATCCACATACCGTTTAACCAGCTAAGCTTATCCACGTCGAAAATTGGCCCACCCAGAGAAACACGTTTCATATCAAAGTGTTCAATCATCTCATCTAGCGTGAACTTTTCACGTTCATCAGGCATTGACCAACCCATGCGGCCTAAATAGTTCAATAGTGCCTCTGGCAGGTAACCCATTTCTTTGTAGTAATTGATTGAAGTTGGATTTTTACGCTTTGATAACTTTGATTTATCTGGGTTACGAAGTAACGGCAAGTGACCAAGTACAGGCGCTTCCCAACCGAAGTCTTCGTATAATTTTAATAGCTTAGGCGCTGAGTTGATCCACTCTTCACCACGGAAAATATGGCTAATTTGCATGTGGTGATCATCAACAACGTTAGCAAGGAAATACGTTGGGAAGCCATCGGCTTTCAACAACACTTGCATGTCTACGTTTTCCCACGGGATCTCAATTTCGCCACGAAGATAGTCGTTAAACTTAAACGTGCCTTCGCTTGGGATCTTCATACGAATAACGTACGGCTTACCCGCGTCAAGATTCGCTTTGATTTCATCGTCTGATAGATTTAAACCACGACCATCATATTTAGGACGCAAACCCTCGGCCATTTGTTCTTCACGCATTTGATCTAGCTCTTCGCTAGTTGCAAAACAATAAAATGCTTTGCCTTGCTCAACTAACTGATGCGCAAACTTTTTGTATAAATCACTTCGCTCAGATTGACGGTATGGACCAAACTCACCGCCCACATCAGGACCATGATCCCAGTTTAAGCCTAACCAACGTAAGCTATCCATGATAGCTTGCTCTGATTCAGCTGTACTGCGCACTTGGTCAGTGTCTTCTATACGTAAAACAAACTCCCCACCTTGCTGTTTTGCAAAGCAGTAGTTAAATAAAGCGATGTAAGCAGTACCTAGATGCGGATCACCTGTTGGTGAAGGAGCAACACGGGTGCGAATTGTCATGGTTATATCTCTCAAAAGACAATTAAAAATTTGCCCAAATGCTAGCACAGCATGAGCTATTATCGAAGTGAAAAGCCGCTTTATGCAGCGACTTTATCTAAATAAGCAATGATATCGTTTGATTCATACAACCACGTTACTTGGCCGTTTTCTTCAATACGTAAACACGGTACTTTAATTTTTCCGCCCTGCTCTAATAGCTCTTGGCGAAAGAGTTCATTACCTTTGGCGTCTCGAGTTTCCACAGATAAGCCCTGGCGTTTAATCGCACGGCGTACTTTTACGCAAAATGGGCACGCTTTGAATTGATATAGCTTAAATTGTGATGTTACTAAATCAAGCTGTGCTTGCTCTGCAGCAGGACGTTTTTTACTGCGCGGCGTAAAAATAAAATCAAAAAGTAAAATAAGGCGGCCTAACAACCAGCGGACAAACTTCATCTCACATTCTCATACTGAATAAAATAAGGTGGGCAATTTTAACACAGCACTACACGCTGCAACAGGCTCAAAATAACTCTATCGAGTCATCATTGTGTTTATTATCTTGAATATCCAATTCGCAATACGCCGTTATGCGATTACGCCCCATGTTCTTTGAATGATACAAGGCGTTATCTGCTTTTTGAACTAAGCTTGCAACCATTTCAAACTCACAAATAGGCAAAAAACCACAACTTACAGTGAGGCTACCTACTTGCGGAAATGGATACTCAGCGACACACGCACGAAATCGATTTAACACGTTGCGCGCATCACATTCGTCGGTTGCTTGAAATAAAATGGCAAACTCTTCTCCCCCATAACGAAATACATAATCTTCGAATCGGAAGTTATTTTTGAGTAATTGTGCGACCAGCAAAATGACTTCATCACCAATAACATGGCCGTAGTTATCATTCACACGTTTAAAATGATCAATGTCGATCATTGCCAAATACCAGTGGCGGTGATTTACATCTGAGTGAGTAACTCCATGCGCGGCTTGCGCCGCAATATCAATCACTTTTTTATCAAACGTTTGACGATTAAGTAATTCTGTCAATGGGTCAAGGCGGGACTTATACAACAATGAAAGTTGGTTAGCGTAAATATTTAGCATGTAAATTGCTAACATACTACAGCGTTCGGTGAGCTCTTGATTCGACTCAATCACTAAAACCCCTACTACATTTCCCGTATGATAAACAGGCACATAGGTATAAATGCAGCCATAATTAAGGCTAATGCGGATTTTATTGCGACTGACTTTTTCTATTAATTCATTGACCTCGTGTTCAGAGAGCTTCTCTATCACGGTGTCTTTATTAATTAATTGTGCAGGTAGCCCAGGTTTAAAAAATTTATTGACGTAAACAGCAAACCGCGAAAACTCACCTAACCCTGCCACCGCATCGATAAGGGCCTGATCAAGCTCTGGCTCTTCTTCTTGCTGTGTTATCGTCACAACCCATTCATGTCCGCAAGGGTTTGCCTGCATTGAAAAGTCCCCAGAACTATAAGTAACTTTAGTGTAGTTAAATTTATAAAAATTACTAAAAAACTATAATAAAATCATATCATCTCTGTGTATTACTTCACTGCTTGGTGCAAACACAAGTAACTGCGCAATTTGTGATGAGTGGCAGCCTTTTATTGTATCGATTTCTTGATGGTTAAAGTTAACGAGCCCCTTTGCAATACATTGACCTTCACTCGATATCACTTCAATTACATCACCTCGTTCAAATTGGCCTCTAACAGCTCTGACCCCTTTTGCTAAAAGACTGGCTCCGCGCTCTTGAAGTGCCAAACTGGCACCATCATCGATCACCAGTTGCCCAGAACTTTTAGGGCCCGCTAATAGCCATTTTTTTCGACCATCTTTGGGGGCGGTTAATTTTAAAAACCGAGTACCTGGCAGTTTGTCAGCCATGCAATTTAAAATCACATTTTTGCCCGCACCTTTGGCAATAATCACTTCAACGCCTGCACGACGAGCAATATCAGCAGCTTGAAGTTTAGTTGCCATTCCGCCAGTTCCTAAACTTGTACCACTTCCACCAGCAAGCTCTCTGAGCTCATCGTTAATGTGTGATACTTCGTTTATGAGAGTTGCATTAACATCAGAGCGCGGGTCACCAGTAAACAACCCCTCTTGGTCGGTAAGCAGCAAAAGTTTTTCTGCATTTGCTAAAATAGCCACCAACGCAGACAAGTTATCATTATCGCCGACTTTTATTTCAGTCGTGGCTACGGCATCATTTTCGTTAATGATTGGAACCACATTATGCGCAAGCAATGCATTGAGTGTGTCGCGGGCATTTAAATAACGTTCGCGGTCTTCAACATCTGCTCGGGTAAGCAGCATCTGCCCAACATTAATACCATAGAGTGCAAATAAACTCTGCCAAGTATGAATAAGATGACCTTGGCCAATTGCTGCCAGCATTTGTTTTTCGATCAAAGAACGGCCACAGGGGGTTATTAATTGCTCACGACCCGCAGCGACTGCGCCACTGGATACTAAAACAACCTGATAACCTTGTTTTTTTAACTCACAACACTGGCGAACAAGCTCCACCATATGTGCTTTATCTAATTTGTCTGTACCGCCTGTCAGCACACTTGTGCCTAGCTTTACAACAACGACGTGTGGCCTTTGCATCTGCGTTATTAATTCTGTAAATAAAATAGAGAATTTATATATACCAGCAAACAGTTTTTGAACAAGTTAAAAAAATTCATGCTAGGATCGTTTTTTCATTTTTAACACACGAAGCGACACCTATGCCTGCCAGTTTATGCTTAATAATTGCCACTTTTTTATGGGGAAGTTCCTATATTGCGTTAAAGCATGCAATCACAATTTATGACCCCGTGTTGGTAATTTTTTTAAGGATGTTAACCACCCTTTTAATTTGTTTATGCTTGTGGCGATTTGTGATCCGCTTTGAATTTAAAAAAGGCGACTGGAAATACTTGATAGGCATGTCGCTGGCAGAGCCTTGCTTATATTACTTATTTGAAGGTCATGCGCTTGAATACACATCAGCATCGCAAGCGGGTGTTATTGTGTCTTGCTTACCGATTATTGTCGCTATTTTAGCTTTCTTAATGTTAAAAGAGTACATCAGTAAAGCCATTGTGGTTGGCTTTACACTCTGTATTGGTGGCAGTATTTTGTTAACCTTGCTTTCGCCAAGTAGCGAGCAAGCGCCAAACCCTTTACTGGGTAACTTTTTAGAGCTCATGGCCATGGTCTGCGCGGCCTTTTATACTGTCAGTGTTAAACACTTAGTAACACGTTACTCCCCGCTTACACTGATAGCCATACAAGGCTTTAGTGGCAGCCTATTCTTTGCACCCTTTTTATTCTTTATTGAACTGCCGAGCGAGAATCAACATGATTTGAGTGCCCTATTGAGTATTTTATATTTAGGCTCGTGCGTGACCTTAGGCGGCTATGGTATGTATAACTATGCCATCAGTAAAGTATCGGTTCTAACTGCCGCGGCTTACTCTAATTTGATTCCTATTTTTGCGTTAATTTTATCCGCTATCTTACTGGGGGAAGTGCTAACAACTTGGCAGTGGTTAAGTATCGGTGTGGTATTTGCGGGCGTGATTGTCAGTCAACGCCATCAAGAACTTAAAATTGACGTAGATGATGAGAGCTTGTCTGCCGACACTAATAATCTCAACTCGGTACCCGATGCCAAAGAATCAAAAGGGTAACAGGTTAATAAATACAAACCGGGTTGCATTAAAAAGGCCTGCTCGTGTTGATGAATGACACGAACACTGCGTACTTGGTAGTGCACGACTTGGCCGTTTTGTAACTGCATAGAAAACGACTCGCCCACTTTCACATTTTTTAAAAATGCAAAGTGGGTATCGTTGTGGCCTGCAATTAACACCCCATTGTCACTCGAAAGTTCACCACTGGGTAAGAAATGCCCGGGAGCAAAGGCTAAGTTACGCCCCGACGCCCCCGCTAAAATAGTTAAACGTTGCTGCTGAGTAGGCCAATTTAGTTGTGCTGTGACATAACCGTCAGCGTAAAACCACGGCCTGACTTTTTCATTTGGCGTCAGCAAAGCATGTTGCCAAGCTGATTCAATCAGATGCTGGGCAAGCCACGCCTTGGCTTGCATATAACTGCCATTGAGTAGCAGTGAAATGCCAAGCAACCCCACACACAGTGGTAAGGCCTTTTTTAACGTCGCCATTGCCATAACCATGCTAACGATACCAATAACAAGCCAAACACTATAAATACACGACTTTGCCCATCTGTTTGTGGCAATGTCATTCCACTCGGCAGCCTATTTCTTAGTTGCACTGAGCGCTCAGCAATTTCGTTCCCAGCGACGTTATCAACAGCAATAAAAGCAGTAAATGGACTGAGTAAATGATGCTGAAGTGCCAATGTTTCGACTTCTGACTTTACGCTGTCTTTATCATTATAAAGCAGGAGTGACTTAATTTTCTGCCTTGCCCATAGTCTTGCTATGCCCTCACCTTGCGCCGCGTGATTCGCTGATAAGTTAATATTAAGGGGTCCTGATAGAGTCTGCCCGGTCAGGGTTACATGTTGATTTCCAGCTAACTTCACCGCAACTAACACGGGCTCAGAAAAATAAAGATCGGGTAAAGGCGATGGCCAGTACTCAAGCTCTTGGTTATCTGCATGTAAGACAAGCTCGGTTACAACTGGGTGAGCGAGTTTATCGAATAATAGCTGCATTTTAGGCTGTACTTGGCTGGCGCTACTAATAAAGGTAAACGTACCACGACCAATATCAGCAGCGCGTGTCATAAAGAAACTATTTGGTGCACTGCCAATACCAACGGTAAATAAGCGGCTATCACCTAAGTCAGCTTGAATTTGCGAAAACAACTGTGTTTCATTGCCCACACTGCCATCGGTTAAAAATACAATTTGACGCACAAAACCATCATGTTGTTTGCCATCTAATACCCGCGATAGTGCATTACTTATCTCTGTGCCACCATCAGCTTGCAAGCCATATATAAAACGCTCTGCACGGCGAATATTAAAGTCATTGGCAATCATTGCAGACTCACTGAGAGCCGTAACGTCATTATCAAAACCAATAATATTAAAGCTATCGTTTTCATCGAGTAACGATAAAGCATAAAACAAGGCGTGCTTTGCCTGCTCCATGGACTGACCATGCATAGAACCCGACGTGTCGACTACAAAGACCATTTCACGCGGGAGGCGTGCCTGTGCGGTAAAATGATCCGCTGGCGGCACGAGCATCAATAGTCCATATTCTTCGCCATTGACGACTTCTTTAAAAAACGCAGCCTGTGAACTCTCTTTGTCGAGCGGCTTAAATGTCAGCTCAAAATCACGTGTCATCGGTACATCGCGATTAAGGGCAAGTATATAGCGCCCAAAATGTGGGTTATCAATTTGCATACCGCTCAGGTTTGCATTTATATCACTAAGCTCTAAACCAATATCTATGTTAATAGCCAAGTTTAAATGTGCATCAACCTGCTGACTATTTGTGCTTTGGTACACCGGTTTTAACCACGCAGAAGCCAGAGCGCTCTGATTCAACATTGACGATGAATTAGGTTCTGGGTTTTCGCTTGTATGAGGCTTAAGCTGAGCTGTTTTTGGTTCATAGCGGGGTGTAATCATGGTTGGGAAACGCAGTGAAAATACCCCATCACGAAAACCAATTATCTCTTGATACTGTAAGGTGATTTCAATTTCATCGCCCGCCCCGATATTTGCAACATCGGTTGCGAAAATATTCGCCCGTTGCTGACGTACTAGGGCTGCTCGCTTGCCTTGCTGCTGCGCCTCTTTAAACTGCTGCTCAGCTTGCTGTTTGAGTGCAATATTGCCCGTAATCACACGCTCACCAATTTGCATTTGTAATGCATGTACTGCGCTTTCATCGGGCAAAGGAAATACATAACGCGCATTAACTGCAAACGGGTGTGGGTTTTGATAACGCTGCTTAACAACCACATGATTGATTAAACCTGTGAGCGTCATCGTCACATCGTTTTTGACTAAAACGCCTGATGACACTTCGCTGTGCAAGTTATCATAAAACCGTAATTGTGCACTGACATTAGCGGCTAATGCAGGATTTATAGCATATCCTAAAAGTAGGATAAAAAGGCTCACGGACAAGAGCCTTTTGGTTCGGTTACTCAACATAACATGTCACTCCATCGACAGATGAATTAGCGATTGCTTTTTGCAGTCTGTAATTGCGTGTTTTGAACAGGTCGTGTGGTTAGTGTGACTCTGCGATCAAACACGTTATCTTCATAATCATTTGAACTTGCAACACTTTGTTTCTCGCCAAATGCTGTAGCAGACAGTCGCGTGTGCGGCACACCTTGTTTAATTAAATAACTTTGCACGGCATTCACACGTTTCTTAGATAGCATTAAATTAGCGAGTTCATCACCCCGTTGGTCGGCAAAGCCGTTTAAGTCGATAGCCAAGTGCGGTTGTTCAATCAGTAACTGTGCGACTTTATCGAGCTGACTGGCAAAATGCGGGGCTATCTCACTTGACCCTGTTTTAAATTGAACGGTCATGGCCAGCAAAGTATTTAGTTGGGCTTGAAGCAATTGCTCTTTCTCATCATTTAAGCTCTCAAGTTGCTCAGTCAAAACTGCATTATTAGCAATAACCTGCTGATAATCTGCGGTGTGCTGCTGCATAACAACAAGTGCCTGGTTTTGCGCTTCGATAACACGCTCACCGGCTTCTTTTTCACCGATTAATCCTCCGGCAAA
The DNA here is from genome assembly GCF_013423925.1 of Pseudoalteromonas sp. JSTW. Lineage (NCBI taxonomy): Bacteria > Pseudomonadati > Pseudomonadota > Gammaproteobacteria > Alteromonadales > Pseudoalteromonadaceae > Pseudoalteromonas > Pseudoalteromonas sp. JSTW. The sequence continues at coordinate 758,634 of NZ_CP058972.1, read as the reverse complement.
TGCGCCAACAAATGCACCCACAGGGCCTCCAATCAAACCGCCAACTACAGCGCCTGCACTAAGGCCAATAGCTGTTTCTTTTGGTGTTTCTTGTTTTGCTTGAGGCGCAGCCTCAACAAATTGGCTTGTTGATAGGGCCGACGTTATAAGTGCAGCAATGATGATCTTTTTCATAATTTAATCCTTTCTTTTACATTAATTGTTTGGCAACTATTGGTTGGCGTTGCAAACGTGGTATAGCGCTATTAAAACAAGCCGAAATGGCAATAAAGGGGATCAAAAAAGGCAAACTGCTGAGCAATTGTGGCAGAAAAATGGCAATCGCATTTTTGCCAGTACGCACAGTAAAATTTTCGGTATAGTGTATTCATAGTGCTGACTATGAAGCTAAATAAGTAGGAAGAATGAAGAAAATAGCCATTGTCGAAGATGAAACAGCCATCCGCGAAAACTACACTGAAATGTTGAGCGCACAAGGCTATCAAGTCATTGGGTTTGCTGACCGAGCAAGCGCAGAGCTGTCGTTTAGCCAGTCATTGCCAGATTTGGCCATCGTAGACATTGGCTTAGCGCATGAAATTGATGGAGGGTTTTTATTATGTCAAACATTACGGTCGCTCTCGAAAACCTTGCCTATTATCTTTTTAACCGCGCGTGATAGTGAAATTGATACGGTCTGCGGCCTGCGCATGGGTGCTGATGACTACTTAACAAAAGATATCAGTATGGCGCACCTTGCCGCACGAATTGGGGCTTTATTCAGACGCTTAGATGCACTTGAACAACCGGCTAATCAAGATGCGCTACTGCATCGTGGTCTATTAAAATTAGATAGCCAGCGTATGCAAGTGTTTTGGCACGATCAGCTTGTTGACTTGACGGTGACTGAGTTTTGGATGGTGCATTCACTTGCGCAGCGTCCAGGGCATGTAAAAAGTCGCAATGAATTAATGAGCGATGCAAAAATTTATGTCGATGACAGTACGATTACTTCCCACGTTAAGCGTATCCGAAAAAAGTTTATTGCCTTAGATAATAGCTTCGATTGTATCGACACAGTGTACGGTATGGGTTATCGCTGGGAGCAAGCTTAATGCTCAGATTTGGTTTGCGCAGTAAGTTTATTTTACTGTCTTGCTTTTTGTTTTTACTGCCTTGGCTTGGCTATGAATATGTTTGGGAAATGGAAAAGTTTTTAAGGCAGGGCCAAGAAAAAACACTCGTAGGCACCACACGAGCCCTGGCAACAGCGTTACATGAACGGCCAGCCTTATTCGACTCGCAAACCAATTTTTTAGATCAGGTCGTTAAAGGCCGTGATTTATATGCCTATAACCTCAGTAACCCGATTCAACTTGATGGCAAACTTGCTGACTGGCAACCCTATAGGGCACTTTTTTGGCATTACGATAAACGCTACTTACAACGTGTAAACCCCGCGCACGAAGACGCTGATTTAGCATTTAGTCATATGGTTGGTAAGTACGAAAACTATTTGTATGCAGTCTTTGAGGTGCGTGATAGCTCGTTGGTGTATCGCGCTAAAAATACGCTCAGTATTACGCGCAATGATCACTTACAAATCATGTTAAAGACCCCCGAAGGTGAATTTAAGCATTACGTGATTGCTGCTCGCCAAGATGGCTGGGTTAATGCCTTTGACGCTATCAGCCGCGAGCCTGTTACAAAGATTCAAGGCTATTTTCAAAGCACAGAAACGGGCTATAACATTGAACTGCGCTTTCCATTAAGCATGCTTGGCAACAAGCTGGGATTTGCAATTGAAGATTGGGATGATGACAAAGTTGAGCCTCAACTTATGTCAACGTCTAACCTACTCAATCCCAACGACATTGGCTCGGTGCTTGTGCCTTCACCAGAGATAAACCGTATTTTAAAAGGGATGGGCCATAGCGGCAGTCGAATTTGGGTAGTCGATAGCCACCATCGCGTACTCGCACAAGCGGGGTCTATACATCACGCTGATGGTGTCTGGGCAGATGGACTCACAGATAAACCGGCAACAACATGGTGGCAACAATTTGAGCGTGATTACTTGCATCCGCTTTATTACCAAATACTAACTCGCCCTGAAAATGAGTTTATTGATACTTTGCATGATGTGGCCGCTATGCAAGGCACGCATATCGCCAGTGCATTAAACGGGAAACCCGCTTCATCGTGGCGTTTAACTCCCGATAGCAAGGCGGTGATCTTATCAGCAGCCTACCCAATTTGGATTCAAGATAAGGTCATTGGTGCTGTTATCGCAGAAGAAACCACCAATGGTGTGCGTACTCTTCGTAATAAATCGCTCGAGAAACTATTTAACGTTATTTTAGCTGTCATGCTAGTCGGTACTGTCACCTTATTCTTTTTTGCATCACGGATCTCAAGCCGTATTCGTCGTTTACGTGATAACGCTGAGCAAGCTATTGATGCACAAGGCCGAATTACAGGCAAAATAACGTATACCGATTCAAATGATGAAATTGGTGATCTCTCACGTAGTTTTGCCAATATTGTCAGCCGCTTAAGTGGTTATACCGATTACCTTGAGAATATGTCATCACGCCTTTCTCATGAATTACGTACCCCTGTTGCGGTGGTGCGCTCATCGCTTGAAAACTTACAAATGCAGCCGCAATCTGAGTTTAGTCAAAAATACCTCGCGCGCGCCAGTGAAGGCGTTGAGCGACTAGGTAAAATAATAACCACAATGAGTGAAGCAACACGCCTAGAACAAAGCATTCAAAATGTGGAAGCTGAGACGTTTGATCTCACTCAAGTTATCACTGGCTGCATGCAAGGTTACCAAATTACTTATGGCGAGAAATTATTTAATTTATCACTTTATGAATCACCACTGCCCCTGCGAGGGGCCCCGGAGTTTATTGCCCAACTTCTTGATAAACTGATTAATAATGCGCTCGAGTTTAAATCTCCTGACAGCCAAGTAACGGTGAGTTTAGCTAAAAACGAACAGCACGCTATTCTAAAAATTGTGAACCAAGGCCCTTTGTTACCAGAGGGCTTAGTAGATCATATATTTGATTCGATGGTATCAGTGAGAACTCAGGAGCATCAGCAACAACCCCATTTGGGATTAGGCTTGTATATTGTTCGTTTAATTTGTGATTACCATGAGGGACAGGTCAAGGCTGAAAATCTCGCAGATGATTGCGGCGTGGTGTTCACTGTAAGTTTGCCTATAAAACAACGATGACAGCGTTACACTTGATAACAATTTAATGCTTAGTTATTCACCAATAATTCAGATTGGCGGGCTTAGTATATTGTACTATAAAAGGCAAATTTGACTCGAGGGGGCATCATGCAATCAAGGTTACAACGTGAAGAAATCGAATTCATAATGGCACTTTATAATTGTAATGATGTAACAGATAAACCCGCAGAGCCTAAAAAGCAATCAAAGAAAATACCGACTAAAAAAGTTGATACAGCGCAATATAAGTCACCAAGTTATTTGACCTAGCTTAACTTAGCTCATTACAATGCCCCACCATTGAAATTTGACCTTATGTAATGAAAAATCACTCGCCAAAAAAAGAGTTAATCTTATTGCCTGTTTTGTTTGTGGCAATCTTGTTATGTGTTGCTGGGCACTTTTTACTTCAGCCTAACTACCAAGATAGCCATACTGTAGAATATTTACTTGCTGCACTCCCTTTTGCACTGTTTGCTTTAGTCATCATTGCTTTTAAGGTTGCCAGTAAAAGCGAGAATGATGACTAATTAATTCACTATAAAACGTGATAGCCAAACCAATCGGGTTTCATCGCTTGAGAGTGCCCACTTGGTGTTAGCTTAAGGGTCAAGTTGCTATCGAGTAAATCGATAGCAAAACAATCATCTACGTCATGTAAATCATCTTTGTGCAAATGTGTCAGCCCTGCAAGCAAAGAGTCTTTAGCACGTTGCTTTGCTTCCTCACTGCTGCGCGCAACATACAATGCAAAGTCATGTTGTTCGGCAAGACTGTCTGCTCGATACGCGCCTAAATTAACAAAATAAAGCTTTTCAGGTTGCTCGTGAGCCCCTTCTATCACCTCTACTTTGTAACCATCAATGTGCTGAATATGCATGTAGCTATCCATGTGCACACTGCCTTTGTCACCCACCCACTGCGCTTTTAGCTTTGAGTAGGTGTCTTCAATTTTATCACCAACAACAAATCGAACATCGTGCATTTCGATATGACAGCCTTGTATACGACCACCAAGGTAAACTAAATAAAGCCCCATGCGCTTTCCTTTTTTTGCATCTAGGTTTTGTTGTATCTAGATTAAATTTTCTACATTAATGTTGTGTTTTTTAATTAGCTTATAAAAATCTGAGCGATTGCGTTTTGCAAGCTTTGCAGCCTCTGCAACATTGCCGGCTGCCATTTTTAGCGTATTTATTAAATAGTCACGCTCAAACTCTTTTTTAGCATCGTTTAATGATAATGGCTCTGCATTACTTACATTGCTATTGAGCGCGCTTTCAACTAGCTGTACCGCAATTACATTACCTGGGGTCAGCGCGACAACTTGTTCAATCACGTTTTGTAACTGACGAATATTACCAGGCCAGTCATAACGCACCAATGCATGCATTGCGTCATTAGCAAAACGCTTTTCATCTTGATTCATACGTTTTGCTATTACGCTTGCAAAGTGCTGTGCCAGCAAGCTTATGTCTTCCCGTCTTTCACACAAAGGAGGAAGTTTTAAGTTCACCACATTGAGTCGGTAATACAAATCTTCACGAAACAATTGGTTATTAATCGCTTCAGGTAAGTTTTTATGCGTTGCCGATACTATCCGTACATCAATAGGAATTTCTTCTTGAAATCCCACGGGACGAATTGTTTTTTCTTGCAATACACGTAATAGCTTTACTTGTAAATTCAGTGGCATATCACCTATTTCGTCAAGAAAAAGGGTACCACCTTGAGCCTGTTGAAACAAACCCTGGTGATCTTTTACCGCCCCAGTAAACGCACCTTTTTTATGACCAAATAATTCTGATTCTAACAACTCACCTGGTACAGCCCCACAGTTAATTGCAACAAAAGGCCCATCACTAACGTGACTATGCTGGTGAATCGCCTGTGCTAATAACTCCTTACCTGTGCCACTCGCCCCTGAAATTAATACATTAACATGCGTTGGCCCAAGTAACTTTACTTGCTCAAGGAGGTGCAACATGGCACCGCTGCGCGTAACTATGTTTGTTTGCGTTGGAGTTTCATCACCATGCACACCATGGATCTCGATTGCTTTGGCGAGGCTATCAAATAACTCATCTTTATCAACTGGCTTGGTAATAAACGCAAAGATCCCCTGCTTAGTTGCTTCAACTGCATCGGGGATAGAGCCATGCGCTGTCATCATAATGACTGGCATAGACGGATAGCGACTTTGCAACTGGCGGTGCAACGCCATACCGTCCATTTCATCCATACGTAAGTCGGTAATCACAGCATCAAAGGTTTGCATTTTTAATTGCTGAAGCGCAGCCAGACCACTCTCAACCGTGCTAACTTGATACCCTTTTGATTCGATTCTAATTGCAAGTAATTTCAGTAAACTTGCATCGTCATCAACCAACAATATGCGTGGTTTTGTTATTTCAGCCATGGTTACTGCTCCTTAGTTTCTTCGCGTAACAGCAATTGTTGTTCAATTGCCGCCAGTGACGACAACGTTTTTTCCATTTTTTCTGTTAAGGCCTGCTTGGCTTGCTTGGCCTTTAGACTATGTTGAACACTTTGTTTTTGTAGCCATAAATACTGTTTTATATCATCAGGCCAATAATAAGCTTGATCACTGCTTTCGAGTAATGCTAATGCTTGTTTAGGTTCTGAGGCACTGTGTATACATAAATATTTAAATAAACTGATCAACTCTTTTTGCCCTACATACGTCTGCTTCTGCGGCGTACTTTTAAAGCCACCACATTGCTCTGCATGCCATGCAATAACCAAACGTGCAGGCGGATACACAGGCTCGCTTTTAGGCCTTGGCTTAGGATTAGGTTGCTCCTTTGGTGTTAGCTGTGTTTTATGCTCTTTTTGTGCTGTCGATGATGTTGGCTGTGTTAAGGCACACCCGGTCAAAAATACAACGAGTACAGCGGGTATAAAACTGGCTTTATTTACGAAGCCCATATCAGTTAACTCCTTGGGTTACTTGAATTGGTAATGTCACTGTAAATCGACAGCCTTGCGGTTCATTATCAGCAATATTAAGTGTGCCTCTCAGTTGCTCAACCGTTTCTTTCACTATTGTGAGGCCAAGACCACTGCCCATTTCAGTTTGCTCTTTGGCATTTTTCCCCTGATAAAAGGCACCAAAAACAGCTGTCTTTTCAGAATCAGCAATGCCTTTACCGACATCACTGACCGTCACTTGAAGCTGAGTGTGTTTATAACGAGCTTCGACCGTGACAACGCCTTGTTCAGGTGAAAATTTCAAGGCATTGGAAATGAGTTGCACAAGCATCATTTCTAACAACTCGGAAGAAATATACATCGCTTTTGAGGGAAGTTCATTTACCCATATTAACGACTGATTTCGCGCAATTAAACGATGTTCAAAATGACGCTCAATATTCGATTTCATACTATTGAAGTTAAGCTCTGTGACACTCTCTTTACTGGTACGAATCGCGTTATAATTTAATAAGCTTTCAATCATCACTCGTAAACGCGCCATACTCTGTGTAATTAGCTCAAGGACAGCTTGCTGCTCGCTATTAATTGGGCCAACAATTTCATCAGCGAGTAAATCAGTGCCTTCAACCATGGAGGCAAGCGGTGTTTTTAATTCGTGAGTAACATGACGTAAAAAGGTGTCTTTTTGTTGCTCAAGCATATGCAGCTGCGCTTGCACCCACTCTAATTTATTACCTAACTCAACTAGCTCCGATGAGCCTCGTACAGAAATTTTCTGCTGCCAATGACCTTGACCTAGTTTATCTATTACACTTGTTAGTTCACCTAAACGGCCACTGATCCGCCATAAAAACCCACCACTTACTAATAATGTGAGTGGAATTAATGCAATCAACCAGTTTATAAACGACGCTTGAAGCGCCTTTAATTGCTGTTGATTCTTGGTGATCCGTAATTCATTTTGATCACGTAGCCACACAGTTTGCTCTGCAATAAGTTTGCTTGCTGGGGCAAATAATTCACCATCTTGTTTTTGCTCTGCAACTAAGTGTTGCTGGGCAAAGTTGAGTACTTCTGCCAATTGCTGCCACTGCGCCACATACTCTGTCGATGGACTAAGAAAAATAAGCTCATCAATACTTTGCAGCGATGACTGCCACTTATTTTCAATTAAGGTATCGAGTGATTCACTTTTTAAAACCCAATTTTGTCTTGTTGCTCTTTCTAGGCTATTTAAATCTTGTTTTAAACTATTAAACGCCTTTGTAACTAAATAATTATCGCTGACAATTTTTTGTGTCACAGCCAATTGTTTATTCAGTGCGTTTAAAAACACGATCACAACCAACGATAAAGGCAGCAAAGACAACAAAGTGCTAAAGACAAACTGGCCAATTAAACTGGGCCGCCAATCGAGCGCATGTTTAAATTTATTCGCAACGAGACCTTGCATACTGATCCTTTTCAACGTGACAGAAGATGATTATTAGATAAATAACTTAGACACTCGCTGAATCCAGCCTATATAACAGCACTTTTTAACCAATAAATGCTTTTTTGTTGCTAATCAGCAACAATATAACTCTCTGTTTTAAAATGAATAACCCTTTAGAACCCAAAAAACGTTGCAAAAAAGACACAACTCTTTGTAAGTATTGCTGAGCAAATCACTCGGGGAATATATAAACTATTGATATTAAATGAATTTTAAAGTTGGCACTGTTTTTGCTTATACCGTAATAAGTTATAGATTTTAGGAAACAAAATGAAAACGATGGCCTGTATCTCAATCATGCTTGCCAGCTTAGTATCAATAAGCTCTTACGCGCTTGATCTCAACGAGACGTTTAATGAACTTGATAAAGACAGTAATGGCGCGCTAAGTGAGTCTGAAGCATCTGAGGACGCACTGTTACATGGCAATTTTTCTCAAATTGATAGTAATGAGGATGGCCAAATTTCATTTCCAGAGTTTCAGTCGTTTATTCAATAGGAGATTGTTATGAAACAACTTATCGCTGCCTTTTCGCTGATATTTTTGGCTATCAGTGCGACCGTTTTGGCATCTCAAATGGATGTTCGCTTTACTAAGTTTGATAGCAATGCAGACAATGCAATTTCACTTTCTGAAGCCAATGAACACCCTGAGCTAATTAAGCAATTTACTGATCTTGATACAAATAATGATCAGCGATTATCTGAACAAGAGTTTGAAAAATTCAAACCTTAACCTCTTAAAGTGCTTGCCATAATCCCAGAGGGAGCGTGTAAACGGATTTAAATTTTGGGATTTAAATTATGGCAAGCACTTTTCCCAAAAAGGATTTTACTTTCTGAGGAGTTTTATTATGAAAATTGCGACACTTGCTTCATTCACTTTAATTACTATAAGCTTCAATACCTTAGCATTAGATGTTAAGCAGCGATTTGATCATTTAGACAAAGATAAAAATGGTTATTTAAGTGTTGAAGAGCTTGCATCTCAGCCACACTTGCAAAAGCACATGGCTAAATGGGATACAGACAACGATCAGCAAATATCACTCCTTGAATTTAAGCACTACTTAACAAACAAGAGTTAAAGCAATGTCAAAATACACTTTCGCCAGTCTTATAATCTGTGGTTTATATAGCAGTATGGTTTTTGCAACAGAAAGTATTGGAGAAAAATTTAAACAACTCGATCGTAATGAAGATGGCTTCTTAAGCCGTTCTGAATCTGCACGAGACCCCGCTCTGTGGTCTCGTTTTAAAAGTTACGACAGCGATAAAGACAATAAGTTATCGTTTGCTGAATTTAATGAATATGCTAGCAAATAATGCTGAGGGTGCGAGTCACCCTTTTGCACGTTTTAATTACCTAATTATTTGCAGTTTACAGCAACTCTGATACTGTTTTTATAAATAAATAAAAATAAGAATAGTATGAAACTCATTATCAGCTTACTTGCAACTGCATCGATATCTTGCTTCGCTAACACCACCGTTATTTATAACGTAAATGGCTACACACCAACCTATCAAGGTCAGACACAGCAATTTTCAACCTTAGTCTTTAAAGATGGAAAAGTTGTCAAAACAGGCGATGATTCCCTTAAGGCTAGTTTTCCTGATGCGACAACGATCGATGGAAAAAAGGCAACACTGCTGCCCGGGCTTATTGATGCACATGGTCATATAATTGGGCTTGGCAATAACTTGTCACAACTGGATGTTAGAAATACCCAATCTGTCGATATGGTCGGTAAAATGTTGGCCGAATTCGCTAAAGATAAACAAGGTTGGATAATTGGCCGAGGCTGGAACCAAGAACATTGGCCTGGCGGTCAATTTCCTACGGCAGCAGATTTAGACAAATACGTAAAAGACAAGCCTGTTGTGCTGTCTCGCGTTGATGGTCATGCCGTGTGGGTCAATTCAAAAGCAATGGCGTTGGCTGGCATAACGGCGCAAACAGATACGCCCTCTGGAGGCGAAATAATTAAACTTCCTTCGGGTCAGCCATCAGGGGTGTTTATTGATAAAGCAGAAACATTAGTAACGCAACACATCCCCAAGACAGATCACGCGAGTATCAATCGCGCACTTGATAACGCCGGTAATCACCTACTCAGTTTAGGCATTACATCAGCACACGATGCAGGTATAGACTACGATACGTGGCAAGTGTATAAACAGCGTGCAGAACACAATAACCTGCCTGTTAGAATTGTTGCTATGCTCAGTGCTGGCGATCCAAAGCTCGAAACCATGCTTAAAGCTGGTCGCTATAAAGATATGAACGACATGCTCTCCATTGGCAGTGTAAAAGTCTATGCAGATGGTGCATTAGGCAGTCGAGGCGCTGCATTAATTAATGAGTACGCTGATCGCAAAAACCATCATGGCTTAATGCTCGAAACGCAAGAAAAGCTAGAACAACTTTTTACCTTAAGTTTTTCACACGGCTTTAGCGCGAATACCCATGCGATTGGCGACCAAGCTAATAAAACCGTTTTAGATGCTTATGAGAATGTCTTCAAGAAATCGGGAGGCATTTTATTACGGAACCGCATTGAACACGCGCAAATTGTGTCGCCAAACGATATTCCTCGCTTTAAAGCGTTAAAAATTATTCCTTCCATGCAGCCTGTTCATGCGACTTCTGATATGCACATGGCTGAGCAACGTCTGAACGAAACACAGTTGACGGGTGCCTATGCGTGGAAAACATTTTTATCACAAGGCTCCATTATTGCGGCAGGCTCTGATTTCCCCGTTGAACTTGCTGACCCATTCGATGGCTTATACTCAGCAATTACACGCATGGACCATAACCAACTTCCTGAAGGAGGTTGGCGTCCTGAAGAGTTACTGTCACGTGATGAAGCACTAAGAGCGTTTACATTGGGAGGCGCTTACGCTGCCCATCAAGAATTTAAAGTAGGAAGTTTAGAACAAGGAAAATGGGCGGACTTTATTTTAATCAATAAAGATTATTACACGGTGCCGCTCGCTGACGTTCACGCTATAAAAGTACAGCAAACCTGGCTGGCAGGTGAGCTTAAATATACACTTGAAAACGAAAATTAAATTACTTTTTAGCGTCAACTGTCGGTTGACGCTTTAATTTTATAATATGGTAGATATTTACGAAGGTAAGCAAGCCATTGGTAAATGCCACAGGCACGGCATCAATTGCTACACCATAAAGAGTAAATGCGATACAGCCTGCTAAGTTAAACCAACGAAGCTTCATAACATCGCTCATTGTTAAAGAAGCGACCAATAATGCAGATGCTAAATAGCCTAAATATTCCCAACTCAATTGTTCTCTCCTAGGCTTTAGGTTAGCATTAGAGTTTGTCATTTTTAGACTCACTCATTGCTCACTTTGACAATGAAAATAAAAAAGCTAACTTACTAAAAACCTTGTAAAGCCTGAGAATTAACCCGACTTTAAAATCATTACACGGGAAATGAAGGTATGAGTAACGTGAACACCTTACTAGTAAGTTAGCATAAATTCTTAGAATCTTAATGCTAGCGTCATTAAGATGTAATAAATAGGACAATTGTCCGAAGAGCGGCGTTAATGTTTCAATATCATTTTTCAAGCTACCTTGTTGATCAATTACTCACTTTTGCAGGGAGTCGTTTTCAACAAGCCAAAAAAGAAGTGCTGATCCATCAAGATCAACCACTTTCCAAACTCGTATTAGTGAGAAGTGGTACCGTTTCGTTTAGTTACGATGTCGGTAATGGTCGCCGCCTTTTGCTCGGTCAGCTTGACTGTAATAATACATTAATTGGTGAGATTGAAGCTCTTAACAACCTCCCTTGTATCTACACAGTTACGTGTTTCAGTGATGTTAGTTACAATCTCATTGAGCTTAAACATTGGCGCGCACTACTTTTAGAAAAACCAGAACTGAGTTTATACACAGCACAAACAATAGCCGCTAAGTTTCAAGAGAACCAAAAAATCAACCTAGACAAATTGCTATTACCCTTAAGCTATAATATTGCTAAAGATTGTTTATTAAGAGCTGAAAATAATAATCCGACACTGCTTAGAGCCTACCCAACTGTGAATGCTGAAGCTGAACGTTTCGCCACTACCGAACGTGCCTATCGACGTGTTGTGACTGAGCTTGTAGAAAAGGGCTTAGTAAAACGCAGCAATCAAGGTTTACAAGTGGTCGACATAGACAAACTGAGTGATTACGTGGACAGTTTTTCGCAGTTATAAACTTGTTACATAATCTGTTATTATGCTTTACAATTACGCAGGCAAACTGAAATTAATAGTCAGCATGAGTTCAGTTGCATAAACTATAAATATTCATAGAGTTGAGCTTTTTAATAGCTGGGCTCTGTATTATAATTCGGCAAAGCGAAATGTGCCGCCCACAATGTTTGAAGGACGAGACAAAACTTTCTTATTCTATTAATGAAAGTATATATAATGTTCACTTGACGTATATATAATGTACGCTTATCCTTCAATAACAGATAACCATGTGTGGCGTATTTCGGTGCACAAACCGGTACTATTTGCTCTAATAAAAGTCTGATTACTTTACGATAAAGGAAAGAAAGGTAACGATTATGGGAAACAATGAATTTAAACTAACAAAGCTAGCGCTAGCGTTAGGTGTCACTCTAAGCTTAAGCGGTTGTTTTAGTGATAACGACGACAACACAACTGTACCAAAGCCTCCAGTACCAACGCAAGATGTAGCTGTTCCACCGACTGCAGTTGAGACGCAAGCTGGTGCTATCTCAGTTAGCTTACTGGATGCGACAGGTCAACCTTTAGCAGACACTGTTACAGCTACTATAACTTTTACATCACCTGAAGATGGACTTTTAAATGTAGCTGGTGAAGCGCTTGCAGATGCAGATAAATCAACAACAGCAGGAACATTCTCTTTCACCGTTGGTTCTATTCCTGCAAATGGTATTACGTATGACTATGTTGTTTCTGCAGATGGTTACTTAAACAACTCAGGTTCTTTAACTGTTACAACGGCAGAAAATGTATCGGCAGAAGAAATTCGTTTAACTCCACGAACTCTTGCTAACTCTGATATTGCAATTGTTGCTGAAACAAAGACTCTTGAATCACTTGTGCCTGCAGGTGAAAACACAACTGTTTCTTACGATCCAACTACTGGTCTAAGCATTTCGGGTGATAAAACTGAAATTGAACTACCGCAGTCAATCAATAAAGCTGGTGTTGCTGTTGGTGGTACAACAGTAAAAATTAAGAATGGCACTCAATTCTTAACTAAAGACGGTACAGCTCTAACATCAGCTCCACAAATGACCGTAGCTTATTTCGCGAATGAAGCAACTCGAAATGACACTGAAACTGAAGCTGACGCTACAGAAAACTCTTCGCTTGACGCTTTCCCTGGTGGTTTAGCTCTTTCAGTTGCAAATCCTGATGGCACTGATTCAACTGTGGATGGTTCATTTACCTCAGGTGGCTTTGTTGCAATCGAGTTAGTAGATGACGAAGGCAATAAAGTTAGTACTTTTGGTCCTGGAAATTCTATCACTGTAGCAATGCAGGTTGATAAAAACACTTCTAACCCATGTCCTGTCTCTTTACCAGCAGGCACAACTGATGTTGCAACTTACGCTGAAGCAAATGGTTACAGTAAAGGCACTTGTACTTTAACTACCCCAACCGCTAGAAAATTAGCTGTTGGTGATATCTTCCCAGTGTGGAGCTATGACGAAGATGCAGGTAAATGGTCATTTGAAAGCTACGGTGAAGTTAAAGATAATGGAAGCGCAGACACATTTGACGTAACTGTTGATGTTAACCACTTATCTTACTGGAACTTAGACTACTTCAACAACAATCTATGTTCTAGCCTTCAGTTTGACATTGTCGATAGTAATGACCAGCCTAATGCAGGCCGCTATACCCTTCTTCTTGAGACGAACGGTTATCGCCGCAATGTAGGCCAATTAAAAGCCAATACAGGTGATTATTCACAAGCTAATATCGCTAACCCTCCTGCGTTCCCTGTGAATATCAAGATCCGTCAGAATGGTAAAAACGTGTTAGATGGTTTAGCCAGTAATTCAGATGGCACAGCCTCTAAATTAAGTGTAAATAACTTATGTGACTTGAACGGCGAAACGTTAAAGCTTACATCTACATCACCTAATAAAGTTTCTAAATCTGTCACTACACAACTAGTATGTAGTAATACAGAAGACTTTGATGTAAACACTGCTCCAGTGCCTACACCAACAACATCATTGTTGTATTCTGGCAATAGAGTTGTAAATGCATACTACGGAGAGGGTGCAACTTTCAACGTTTCACTTGAAGAAGGTGCTAGCTACACCATTCGTTACTATGATTATGTTAATAACGCGTGGCTATCTCAAGCTCTTGCAGTTAACACTACAGCCGTTGCGCTTAATATCCCAACAGTATGTGAAGTTGTAGAACAACCAATTACTGGTGGTTCAGGTGGTTCAGGTGGTTCAGGCGGTAACTAATCCACGAGTTTAATCCAATTAGACTAAATAAAACCGCGCATTGTGCGCGGTTTTTTATTACATCAATATCACCTGCCGAAAAGAAGCTTTTGACACTAAGGCTCTACTTTATAAAACCCCATAAAAATTATCATGTTGAACAACAGTACCATGAGTTTTATTCTCTTGAACATGTGAGTATGCTAAATGTGCTTGCTGATCTTTAACATTCTAATAGTTCCCTAAAATAATACGGTAAGATTGAGGTTTCAGAGCGGTGCTGTATACACCCTAAAAAGACAAGAGATATATTATACCAATCCGCAAAAATACTTAATCATTTTGAGTGATCAAACCAGTCCTACCTGCGTTAAAAATTTCTGATTTAGAACAACTAAATAACTAAATTTTTGCCTTGTTATCAACGCGGTTTTATTGCCTCAAAATAGACCACTTAATTAAGCGGAATGGTATTAAATACACTCCCGGAGCACTAACTTTTTTTTCTCATCAACAACAACGAATAGCAACTGGGACTAGTAGCAAACAAGGCTAAATAACAAAAAGCGATCTTCAACAAGCACTATCAAATGATACCAATTCGCTTAATTAAGTAAGAAATTTTGAGGCGATAAAACTTCGTTGATAATAAAGCAAAATTTCGGTATTTAGTTGTTCTCAGCAATTGCTCCTGCATTGTTCTACCTCCTGCTTCGATGCAGCCGTAAATAAGAAATTTTTAGCCCGGTAGTGACCTGTTTAATCTCTCAAAATGATTAAGTATTATTGCGAATTGGTGTGAGAACTGAATACAAAAAAGACCCTAAACAGGGCCTTTTCATGCATTTTTTAAAAACTTACTTTTTGAGCAGTAAATCGTGGATATTGGCTAAATCCGATTTACCTTCAATAATTTCATCCGGTGTTAAGCCTGAAAGCTCGTGAGGGAACACCAGCCACTCGTCAGACTCATGAATATAATAATCTGGCACCATGTCTACCTTTGAGTTTTTAGGCTTGTAGTAGGGGCAAGCAACGCGAATATCGCGTGGTAAGTTTAAGCGCATTAATTCAGATAACTTTTCTTTTAATGCAAAAATACTGCGGCCAGAATCAAAAACATCATCCACAATAAGCAAAGAGTCACCCGCATTTGCATTTTCAATAATATAATGCAGGCCGTGTACTTTAATTTCTTTCGATTGCTGATTGATACCGTAATACGATGATGTACGAACAGCAATGTGGTCTGTCTCTATGCCTTTGTAATCGTAGTATTCTTGTACTGCAATACCAATTGGAGCGCCACCACGCCAAATACCAATGATGAAATCAGGACGAAAACCATCGTCATAAACTTGTGCCGCAACACGAAATGAATCTTCGAGAAGCTGCTGCGCAGTGATATAGCACTTATCTGACATAAATAGAAACCCCAGTGTGAATTGATCATCCAAGTGTAGTTAATGAAATATAAACTAACCACTTGATGAGAAAATGTGGGGCGAGATTTTATACTATATTGTGCGAAAAATCTTGTATCCGTTTGTAAAATTACCAAAAACGAAAAACGCCCATCATCGGGCGTTTTTACTTATTTAGTTAGCAAACTGGTTATTACGCTTTCTCTAATAACGTTCTTGCTACTGTGCGCATCCCTTGGGTTGTTGCACCTGCAGCCCACTCGCTTGTGCTACCCATATTAAATGCTGCTGCAAGGTCAATATGAACCCATCCCTTGCCATCATTTGGCACAAAGCGAGATAAGAAACCAGCCGCATTCGATGCACCACCATAACCACCGCCTTTTTGTGGGCGGCTGTTTGCAGTATCAGCATATGGTGAAGGGCAATTTTGTTGATGCCACTTCTCAAGCGGTAATGGCCAAGCGCCTTCCATTTCTTGCTCTGCAAAGTCTTGCACTTCACGGACAAACTCTTTATCAAGGCCAAATAGTGCGTTGTACTCTTGACCAACAGCCACCAGTGCAGCACCGGTTAGCGTTGCCGCATCAATAATTAATGGCGCACCGGTTTCACCCGCAGCCATTAAGCCATCAGCAAGCACTAGACGGCCTTCGGCATCGGTATTAACAATTTCAACTGTGGTGCCATTTTTATAGGTAAGAATATCACCTAGTTTGTATGCATGGCCTGAAATTAAGTTTTCAGCACAACATAGGAATAATTTAATGCGCTTATTAACGCCACGGTTAATCGCAAGTGCTAAACCAGCCGTTACGGTTGCTGCACCGCCCATGTCACACTTCATGCCTAGCATGCCTTCACTTGGCTTAATAGAGTAACCGCCAGAATCAAATGTAATGCCTTTACCAACAAGCGCAGCGGCCACTGGCGCCGTTTCGTCACCCGTAGGGTTATAGTCTAGCTCAAGTAGTACAGGTGGGCGCTCACTACCACGACCAACCGCATGAATACCAATCCATTGCTGCTCAAGTAATGCATCCCCTTTAATAATTTGATAGCTAACATGCTCAGGCGCTAATGACTGAATAAACTCAGCCGCTTTACCAGCAAGGCTTTCAGGGAAAATATCATCAGCGGTCCCATTGATCATTTGACGAGCCCAAGTCGCTGCTTGCGTTAAAGAAGCCAGCTCTTTGCTGTCTGTTTTTGCATTCTCGGCAAATTCAACTGCGTCTAAATTCTTTGGTGAAACAAAGCCTTGGTAAAAAGCCCACTGTGTTTCTGTGCACCAAACATCACCCGTTAGCGCAATATTTTTTAAACCTTGATTCGCTAACGTACGCGCTGCTTTCTGAACGTTTTTAAGTGTATCTTGTTCAGTTAAATGAATAGTTGCGCCTTGTTCAGTAAAAGAAAGAGAGGCTTTATCACCCCAATGTGCGGCAGCAGCCTGCTCGCTTAGTTGAACTAAAAATTTTTCCGACATGTTAGAATACTCTTTTTGCGCTAAAAATTGTTCACTGAGTTTACTACAGGCTACGTCAGTTCCCAACCGCTTGCGATAAATAACGCCTTAAATGACAACGAAGGTGCACTCTGCTTGGTTATTCACTTACAATATAGAAAAGCTCAAATAAAAACAAAATAATGAAATTTAATCCTCCATTACAATCAGCCACTTTATTAAAGCGCTATAAGCGATTTTTAGCTGATTTAGTCACGCAAGATAATCAACAATTTACAGCACACTGCGCCAATACAGGCAAAATGACAGGCTGTGCCGAGCCAGGTTTTAACGCGTTTTACTCAACCAGTGATAACCCAAAACGTAAATACCCGCAATCGTTACAACTCACCCAAAATCAACATGGGCATTTAATTTGTGTTAATACTGCAGTTGCTAATCAAGTCGTTCAAGAAGCTCTCGAAAATCATCTTATCAAGCAGCTTGATGGCTACGATACACTGCAAGCTGAAGTGAAATACGGTCAAGAGAATAGCCGCATCGATTTTTTATTAACGGCTGAAAACGCCGCTCATTGCTATGTTGAGGTTAAGTCAGTGACCTTGCTATCAGAAGAAAAGCCAGAAACTGGCCAAGGTTACTTTCCCGATGCTAAAACAGTGCGAGGACAAAAACACCTGCGCGAGTTAATAGAAATGGTGCAACAGGGGCACCGAGCTGTTTTGCTTTTTGCTGTATTACATCAAGGAATTAATACAGTCAGTGGCGCATCACATATAGATGCTAAATACAGCGAACTATTAGTACACGCCGTTGACTGTGGTGTAGAAGTATATGCTTATAAAGCAGAGATTTCAGCCAGTCACATTGTACTGGCTGAAGAAGTGCCGTTTATTGCTTAGTCATTGAGATATCAATTTCATCGATCAGATTTTGTTCTATATCTGCTTCTTTGTAGTATAACGGTCTGAGTTTTGCTGTTTGAGAATAATAACGGCTTTGATCATCAAAGTGCTCTGAACGTGAATCAGAGCTCTGTGACATGGTTAATAATCCTTTAGCAACCGGTCCATCCTCAGTAAAATTCATCACAAACATCCAGCTTGAACCATAGTTCACAGGGTAGCCTTGCGCTGATAAATTTGACGCTAAAGGTTGGCCTGTAACTGCATCCGGTAATGTTTGATAATCAGCATAAGGTATCAGAGTAGAGCGTGTTAAATTACTTCTATCGTATCTGAAAACATTAAAGCCTCCCTCAACATGCATCGGCCCAGCCCATGGAAGCTGCTCACCTGAAGCATGCCCTCCGGCCAGTGATTTTTCTACGAACTGAAGCTCAGCTAAAGTACTTGTTAATGGCACCCCATTCGCCTGCACATTTAACATAGCGTGCGCCAGCGCTTTTAATGCAACTTTATCTTGGCGTAGAGTATGAGGCGTATTAGCCGGGTCTGTAACATCAAAGTTGTTATATAAGTGTGCTGAAGGATTAAATAGATGCGCAAACTCACGGATCAATGCAGCACCTTCTGTATCTAAGTTCATAGCACCATTCCAGTTAGCAACGATATCGCAGGCAGGACTAATATCCACGTC
This sequence comes from Pseudoalteromonas sp. JSTW, assembly GCF_013423925.1. Taxonomy (NCBI): domain Bacteria; kingdom Pseudomonadati; phylum Pseudomonadota; class Gammaproteobacteria; order Alteromonadales; family Pseudoalteromonadaceae; genus Pseudoalteromonas; species Pseudoalteromonas sp. JSTW. The sequence goes on along the minus strand of NZ_CP058972.1, from coordinate 739,976 downwards.
AATACCCGCTGAAACTTGCACCGGTGTATTTCCTTGGGCAATACATTGTGAGGCTAAATCGGTAAATACCAGCTCACCTAAATAGATACGATTGCCAATTAATGCCTGTTCTAATTCATCAAGTGTAAATTTACCGTCTTCTCCCCCGCCTTCTTGCAATAACTTCAGACCCATTCGTGTTCTTAGTGATAAAGGCTTATGTACATCACCATACTGCGCAGCAAAACCAAGTAAAGGCTGTTTTAAGTTTGTCACCCAATAACTATCATTCGAGTTTTGTACATAGTCTGTCCGCGTAAGCTGGGGTGCTTCAGAAAAAGGCACCTTACCTTGGCTTTCAAAGAGCTTCATGTTGCCAGGCACCAAATCAAAGCCCGTTGATTCCCTCAAAGCAACGAGCTCAGGCTGCAAACGAATTGCTAGGTTAGCAGTGTCATCTAATTTAAGCACTGTGCTGTCATCAACGTAAAAAACAGTGCCCGTTTTATCTGTTGCCATCGTATTGTTAAACGACACCCCATCAAACTGAGCGAATGACGCTTTCATATCATCAAGACTCACGGCTTGGTTGAGTGCTGACCACTGCGCTACAACATCCATATTAAATTCATTGGCATCTTTTATGGTAAATGCTTGAGTGTCATTCCAGCCTAACCCTCTTTCAGCAGGCGTTTCTAGCATCAAACCATGGTGGCTGTAATAAAATGGTTTTGTAAGCTCAATCGTTGTGTTTGGCCCCACAGCAACCTCCACCGTTACCATTTTACTGGTAATAGTGTGTTGCTCCCCCTCAACACCATAACTCATGCGATCATTTTCATTTAATGCGAGCTGATAAATTAAAAAGTGACGTGCCGTCGAGAAGGTGTGCGTCCAGGCCACATGTTCATTAAAACCTATATTAATAACGCCAGGCATGCCTTGCAGGCTCCCACCCATCACATTCATGGCACCAGGGACTGTTAAGTGTGACTGCCAAAAACGCAAATTTCCTTCATGAGGAAAATGTGGATTTGCTAATAATCCGCCCTGACCGTTGGCCATCATCTCTTTACCCAGCCCCCAGCCATTTGAGCCCAAGTGCTCAAATTTCTTCTCTAACTTAAATTGCTTTGCTTGCTGATTTATATTTTTAACAAGGCTCGAAACGGCACTCGGTTCACTACCACTTGGCACAGGCAAATACTCATCACCATCACCTGGGTTTGCAAAAAATGCTAATTCTAAAAAGTTAGCTGAGCTTGCAAGTTGCACTGTCGCCATTGAATAAGCCAGCATATCTTGAGCCGTTAAGCTAATAACCCAAGGCTGAGATGCACATTCAGGCGCTAAATTTTCAGCCCCCGTATCAGTCACATATTTATTGAAGCCCTGCACAAACCCTTCAAAATGAGCACGACTTGTTTCATCTAATTCAGCATAATGTTCCGCCGCATACTCATTTACACCTAGTGCTTTATAACCAAAATCAGAGATTAAGTGTTTTGAATCACCACTCCCCGCAACTTGATCAGGGCCATAGTATTTAGCACGCTCGCCGCGGGTTTTAATTATTTGATCCATTAATAAACACGCATGATCTTTTGCATAAGCATAGCCACTGCCAAATGCCAAGCTTTCAAGGTTTGATGCTGTAATATGTGGGACGCCATAACTTGTCCAACGAATATTGGCATCAAGCGTCTTGTTATCTGCAAAAGTAGGTATTGCGACCTTTACAACATCTTCAGGTTCGGGTGTTGTCGTAACGGGGGGCTCAACGGTTTTATTATCGTTATCTGAGTTACAACCTACAGCAAGAAATGCGGCTGCAATGCTGAACATTATTGGATGAAGTTTCATTGTGCTTCCTTTATTATGAGTATTATATCCATCAACCAGCTTGCCTTAATTAAAAGACTAAATCTTGACCCTCCACGCAAAATATTGACTTTGCGCGCCTAGTCATGCAGCTTAACTGTTGCTAATAATAATAAAAAATGAACGACTATGTTTTATGTCAATAGCCAAATCATTCGCTCCTTGGTCTATTTCTTACAAAAACAAGGGCTTGAAAAAGAACAGCTGCATGCATTACTTGCTGAGCGCCGCTGTTATCTCAATGAAACTAGCTACCGATTTCCTGTATCAGATTACGAATCGTTAATGCATTATGCTGACACCCAGCTTAAGCAAGAGCATATAGGCCTTTTGTTTGGTCAATCACTCAAAGCACAAAACTGGGGGCTATTGGGGCATGTCGCCTTGGTGAGCCAAAATCTTGAGAAAGCGCTGCAGCATGCGCAAAGATTAAATTCACTGGTAAGAAACATTGGTCGAATAGAGCTGAGAAAAGTGCAGCAGCAATGCCAACTGAGCTGGCATGCACGAAGCCCAATACGACATTACATGGTAGATGAACTGTTTAGTAGTTGGTTATCGTTTGCAAACCACTGCTGCCAGCAGAACGCTGAACTTGCGCTTGAAAAAGTAACCCTTACCAGACCCATTCCGAGCACTGCGAGTGTGCACATTTATCAGCATACTTTTAACTGCCCTATCGAATTTGGTGCCAAATCCAACAGCCTTATTTTTAATGAAAAACTACTTAATAGCCGTTTACACTCGCCAAACCCAGAGCTTGAACAACTCTTGTTATCGCAAGCGGGAGATTTAACGCCGTATGCAGATCATATAAATGAATTAAATGCCTTTATTGCCTGCCAATTCCCTGTTATTCCAAGTGTTGAGCAAGCCGCATTACAATTAGGCTTAAAGAAACGCAGTTTGCAGCGCTACCTCACTGGGCAGCAACTAAGCTTCACAAAGTTAATTGATCAGCAAAGAAAACAACACGCAAAACGCATGTTACTGCAAGGCTATTCAGTGCTTGAGATCAGCAATAAACTGGGATTTTCAGAGCAGAGTGCTTTACAACGCGCATTTAAACGCTGGTACGACACAACCCCCAAAAAGTTTCTCAATGAACACATGTTTTAAGTTGTAATATGATTTTTTGCCCATATAACTTAGCAAATTAAAAATTGCACGGGCCGTGTAAACGAATAAAACCGCCCATTCTTATTTTTAAAGTCGATAAGTTGGGGCATACAGGATTAATTAAAAAATAAATTTGCCTCAAACAGAAGATTCTGCTATTTATAGCCGCCGGCTAATGCTGGGCAAAATATTAAGGATTTAGGAGAAAGTTATGCCAGACCAGAAAAGACTAGGGTTATTGGCTCAGGCCGGGTTAGAGCCGTATCAGGAACAGCCGGGTGAAGAGTATATGAATGATGCACAACGTGCTCATTTTAAAACAATTTTAGAAGCTTGGCGTAACGATTTACGTAACGAAGTAGACCGTACTAAATCGCACATGCAAGATGAAGCAGCTAACTTTCCAGATCCAGTAGACCGTGCAGCACAAGAAGAAGAGTTCTCTTTAGAGCTTCGCACTCGTGACCGCGAACGTAAACTGATCAAGAAAATTGAAAAAACAATTCAATTAATCAAAGATGATGACTTTGGTTATTGTGAATCATGTGGTATCGAAATTGGTATCCGCCGCTTAGAAGCGCGTCCAACAGCTGATTTATGTGTTGACTGTAAAACGCTTGCGGAAATTAAAGAAAAACAATCAGGACGCGGTTAATTACATACATTAATTAACCTATGTCTACCACAGCCGTTAATGCGCCTATGCGCACATACAGGGGCCGTTTTGCGCCATCACCTTCTGGGCCATTGCACTTTGGCTCATTAATAGCGGCTGTGGGCAGCTTCCTTGATGCAAAATCAAATCAAGGTAAGTGGCTAGTCCGAATAGAAGACATTGACACAACCCGTGTTGTACCCGGCGCAAGCGATGACATATTACGCACTCTAGAAGCGTATGGTCTGCACTGGGACGAAGGCGTTATCTACCAAACTAAACGCCATACTGAATACCAAGCCGTTGTTGACGCACTCATTTCAAAGAACCTTGTCTACGCCTGTCATTGCACACGAAAAGAAATCAAAGCAATGGGCGGAATATACCAAGGGTATTGCAAATCAAAACATCACCCATTAAACGATTCTGCACTGCGCTTAACTCAGCAATTTGCGACGAGTGAATATCACGACCTTATTCAAGGTCAGGTGAATATTGACAGCCGACTTGCTAAAGAAGACTACCTTATAAAACGAAGTGATGGCTTATTTGCTTATCAGCTGGTTGTCGTCGTCGATGATATTGCACAAGGAATAAGCCACGTGGTGCGTGGAGCCGATTTACTCGAGCCAACAGCAAGACAACTCAGCTTATTTAAGCAACTAGGGCAACCAGCACCTAACTACGCGCATCTACCATTGGCTGTTGCAAAGCCCGGTTTTAAATTATCAAAACAAAACTACGCACCGGCCATATCAAAACGTGCGCCAAAACCAGCATTATTTGATGCGTTTCGTTTTTTAGGTTTAAACCCAGAGCCTGCTCTATTGTCTTCAACAGTCGAAGAAATGCTTAATTGGGCAATCTCAGCCTACCGTATTGAAAACATCCCAACAGCACTCGAAATACAAGTTAGTGAGAATCCACACGCCACTTTTTGTGATTTTCAAGTCATTACAAAATAAATTGCCAATTTTAAAGGCAGAGTAACTTAATTTTTGAGCCACGCTGGTATATGATAGCGACCCAAAGTGTGCGAATCATTAACACCATACTGTAGCGTCATATAAAACACACATTTACTGACTCAATCTCATATCGACGAAGTGAAAAAACACACGCTATACTTGATGAGTCGCAAAGTCCGCGTCGTAGGAGACAGATTATTATTTCCAAGCTTTTTCAATTTTGTCGGCAAATTATCGGCCCAAATGCCTCGACTTCAACAAATGCCGCACAAACGAGCGAGTTACCTTTGGTGATCGAGCGCAGTGAACATGGTATTTCACGCAAACAATTTAGCCCAAATGCAATCAAAGTATTATACCGCCTCAAAGAAGGTGGCTACGATGCTTACTTAGTCGGTGGTTGTATTCGAGATATATTGTTAGGCCAACAACCTAAAGACTTTGACGTAGTTACAAATGCGACGCCAGAACAAATCAAAAAACTATTTCGTAACTGTCGCCTAATTGGTCGTCGCTTTCGTTTAGCGCACATTGTGTTTGGCCGTGAAATAATTGAAGTTGCTACGATGCGCGGCCATCATGAAGCCGACGAAGAAAAAAACCACGTTAGCCAATCAAGCGAACATGGGCAACTGCTGCGTGATAATGTGTACGGTAGTATTGAAGAAGACGCCGAACGTCGAGATTTCTCAATTAATGCGCTGTATTATTCAATTAATGATTTTTGCATCTATGACTACGCCAACGGTATTAGTGCAATAAAAGCCAAACAGGTTGAATTAATTGGCGATCCAGAAACCCGCTACCGTGAAGACCCTGTACGTATGCTGCGTGCAGTTCGTTTTGCAACAAAGTTAGGCATGACCATTGCGCCTTCGACAGAAAAGCCAATGAAAGAGCTTGCAAGCTTATTAGACCACATTCCTCCTGCACGTCTATTTGAAGAGTCACTTAAGCTGTTTTTAAATGGTAAAGCAGAAGAAAACTATATCATGTTGCGTCATTATGGCCTTTTCAAAGCCCTATTCCCTGCCCTTGATAAAATTTTGAATGCTAACCCAGATGGACTCGAGCACGCATTTATTCTGCAAATGTTTAAAAACACAGATAAACGTATCAATGCAGAGAAAAAAGTAACCCCTGCGTTTATATTCGCTGCACTATTGTGGTTCCCGTTATTAGACATCGCTAAAAAATTACAGCAACGTGACCAACTTTCTGAGTTTGATGCATTTGCACAAGCGATGAATAAGGTACTCAGTGAAAGCGCACAACATGTTGCCGTACCTAAACGGTTTACGTTAGGCGCTAGAGATATCTGGCATATTCAACAACGCCTTGATAAACGCGGTGGTCAACGCGCATACCGGTTAACGCAACAGCCTCGTTTTAAAGCTGCCTACGACTTTTTACTATTACGTGTTCAAGCTGGTGAGCAGCAACATCAGGAACTTGCTACGTGGTGGACGGCGTATTTAAGCCAAGATATAAATGGCCAAAAAGAGATGGTTAAGGCACTTGGCCATCAAGGTGGTCCTAAACGCCGCCGTCGACCTCGTAAGAAAAAAGCAGAATAAACATGAACATAGTGTATTTAGGGTTAGGCGCAAATTTAAATGCGCCACGTACACAAATTCGTAATGCTATTGCAGCATTACAAGGGCTACCAGAAATTGAGCTGGTTTGCGTATCGCATGATTACGCAAGTAAGCCAATGGGGCCACAAGATCAACCCGACTATGTCAATGCGGTTGCGTGTATTAAAACGGCTCTGCAACCAGAGCAACTACTCGATTTAACCCAAGCAGTAGAACGTGATCATGGCCGTGTACGTAAAGAAGAACGTTGGGGACCTCGCACCCTTGATATTGATATTCTATTATTTGGTGACCAAGTGTTCGACACGCCTCGCCTCACCGTGCCTCATTATGGCCTCGTTGAGAGAGAGTTTGTTGTTTATCCTTTATTAGAGATAGCTCCTTCTCTTGTTTTACCGAATAACCAATCACTTGCTGATATAACAAAAACGTTGCCTTTAAACGATTTACAAAAACTCCCTCAGCAGTAATCAACCTAGGCGAAGCCTTAGAGGAAATTATGTCTAAAATCACCGTTTCAACTCTTAATAAAATGAAACACGAAAAACAAAAAATTACCGCGCTTACAGCTTACGATGCCAGCTTTGCAAAATTGTTTCATGATAATGGCGTCGAAGTGATTTTAGTCGGTGACTCACTGGGCATGGTTTTACAAGGTGGTGATGACACATTAGCAGTAACGAACAGCGAAATTGCTTACCATACACGGTGTGTCCGCGCCGGTAGCCGCGAGCTATTCATCATCGCTGACTTACCTTTTATGACCTACTCAAACCCTGCCGATGCGTGTAAAAATGCAGCCGAGTTAATGCGTGCTGGTGCCAACATGATCAAACTTGAAGGTGGCGAGTGGTTACACGACAGCATCCGCGCAATGACGCAACAAGGCATACCTGTGTGTGGTCATTTAGGTTTAACACCTCAGTCTGTGCACGTATTTGGCGGCTTTAAAATTCAAGGCCGCGAACAATCACAAGCTGATAAAATGCTTAGCGATGCTAAAGCGCTTGAAGCTGCAGGTGCACAATTATTGGTATTAGAGTGTATTCCTAGTGAATTGGCTAAGCGTATTACCGATGAATTAACTATCCCTACAATCGGAATTGGTGCTGGCAATCAAACCGACGGACAAATTTTAGTTATGCACGACCTCGTCGGCATTTCAGCTGGTTATATCCCTAAGTTTTCAAAAAACTTTTTACTTGAAACAGGGAATATGCCAGCAGCCGTGCAAAAGTATTGTGAAGATGTAAAAAGTGGTGCTTTCCCAAGTACCGAACATGAGTTTAAATAATGCAATCAATCACTGAAATAAAATCGTTACGTAGTCAAATCAAAGCTTGGCGTCAAGCTGGACTTAGCATTGCACTCGTCCCAACCATGGGCAACTTGCACCAAGGGCATTTTTCATTAGTTGAAAAAGCAAAAACGTTAGCCGATAAAGTCGTCGTCAGTATTTTTGTTAATCCTATGCAATTTGGCGCCAATGAGGATCTCGACAACTACCCGCGCACGCTCAACGAAGATAAACAAGGCCTAGCAGAACTTGAAACTGACATCGTGTTTACGCCGTCAGTTGAAACCATTTATCCAAATGGCCTTGGTGAACAAAGCTTTGTTGATGTACCTGGCGTGTCGATGGGTTATTGCGGTGGTTCACGTCCCGGCCATTTTAAAGGTGTCGCTACCGTTGTGACTAAGTTATTCAATCTTGTGCAACCTGACTTTGCCTGTTTTGGTGAAAAAGATTTTCAGCAACTGCAAGTGATTAAAACCATGACACGCGATCTCTCTATCCCTGTCGAGATTGTCGGTGTACCTACGTGCCGTGAAATATCAGGCCTTGCTATGAGCTCACGTAATGGCTATTTGTCTGATGAGCAAAAAGACACCGCAAAAGTATTATTTGCAACCCTTAACGAGACGGCTGAGCAGCTAAAACAAGGCCAAACGAATTTCGCTGAATTAGAAGCTAAAGCCAAAGCCACGCTTGAAGGCGCAGGCCTAAAACCTGATTATTACTCGATTGCCGAACGATCAACGCTAAAAGCTGCATCAGCAGCGGATAAACAACTGGTTATTTTGGCCGCAGCCTTCTTAGGATCGGTTCGTTTAATTGATAATTTGCAAGTTACGCTGGATTAAGTTTCAACAATCTGGGTAAGATGGATTTAAAAGAATAGCCATAAACTAGGGATAAGCATGAAAAAATTACCAGCTATTGCAGCATCATTGTTTGCATTCACCTTGTTAGCAGCTTGCTCAAGCAAGATTGATAACCCAGAAATGCAACAATGTGCCCAACAAAACTATCAATGCGAAGCCAGCTGCGAACAGCAAAGCACCGCAGATGGCTTAGTTCATAAAGTCTGTAGTAACAAGTGCATCGAAGCTTACAATCAATGTAAAGCGAATGCAGAAAAGTTAGGCGAAGTTAAATAAATTTGCCTTTCTGAGGCACTGAATTATATCAATTTACTTAATTAAACATTCTATTTTGAGTGTTATTGCGAATTGGTATGTGTCAGTTCAGTGCCTGCACCTTCCTTCTCGATTACAATTTCACTTTTTCAATTAAGCCTCTGCTAATTTTGTTCATATTTTTGTTCATCCTTTAAGCTATTCATATTAGGGCAAGCTTTCGTTCATTAAACTTCTCCATATTGGTGACGAATTAACAACTGCTACCGTGTAATTGTTTCTCACTAATTTCAAAATTTACTCTTCGCATTTAGCTGTACCAACTCAAAGTCATTGAGATTATTAGTGTTTTTTTAGGTTCACTTTTTGCTGAGAGGTATGAATGAATAAACGTGATTTACGGCTAAAGGAAAAATTAATGAAACCAGAAACCCGAACTAAGCTCTTCAGCGCTGTTAAAAAGAAGACCTTCTTGGGCGTATTATTAGCCATGAGTGCAGGCCATACTTACGCAACTGAAAACCAAACTCAGCCACAAGAAACTGAAACACAGCACACCGTTGTTGAGCAAAAGCCTGCGATGATCACAATTCCACAAGAGAAACTATTTGATGTAATCACTGCTCGCGCTAAAAAGTTAGCCTCTGAGCCGTATGTCGCACCAAAAGATTTAGAACTTGAAGCATTAACCAGCATTGGTTATCAAGATTACCGTGCTATTCGCTTTCGCCCAGATCAAGCAATCTGGAAAGATCAAAGCTTATATGAAGTGCAATTATTTCATCCTGGCTTTTTATATAAATCACCGGTGGCAATTAATACCCTAGAGCAAAATGCCGAAGTTAAAAGCCTGCCTTTTAAAACTGATTATTATCGTTACGATGCAACCGCGGCTCCGTTGGAAGCAGAAATAAGCACTGCAATTAAGAATACTCAGTTGGGTCATGCCGGTTTTCGTCTGCATTTTCCGCTCAATAATAACGAATACAAAGATGAAGTTGCGGTATTCCAAGGTGCCTCTTATTTTCGTTTAGTGGGCCCACACCAAGTCTATGGCCTTTCAGCCCGCGGACTTGCGGTTGATACTGCTCTTAGCTCGGGCGAAGAATTTCCCGTGTTTAAAGAATTTTGGTTAGTAAAACCAGCGCCTGAAGACACAACTATCGTGCTTTATGCACTGCTTGATAGCCCATCTGTTGCTGGAGCATATCGTTTTGAGTTAACACCTTCGACAAACACTGAAGTAAAAACTCAGATGCAAATTTTTGCCCGCAAAGATATTAAAAAACTGGGTATAGCACCACTAACAAGTATGTTTTATCACGGTGAAAACAGCACCAAGTTTTTTGATGACTACCGTCCAGAAGTACATGACTCAGACGGCCTATTAATGCAATCAGCAGAGGGTCAATGGGTATGGCGAGCACTTAACAACCCTAAAAAATTAAGTGTTACATCATTTAGTTATGATAATCCGAAGGGATTTGGCCTCGCACAACGTGACCGTGATTTTAACAATTACTTAGACACAGAGGCACATTACCATAACCGCCCGAGTATGTGGATTGAGCCAATGGGTTCGTGGGGGAAAGGCCGCGTTGAGCTGGTAGAGATTCCCACAGACACAGAAACTAACGACAACATTGTTAGCTACTGGGTGCCTGAGCAAGCGATGAAAGCAGGCGATAGCTTAAGTTTCAGCTATAAGCTATCAACTTTTAATGCAACCCTTGCATCTCAGGATAAAGCGAGTGTTTTAAGAACACGCATAGGCAGTGCAGCCCTGCCTGGCGAAAAGAATCCACCACCAAAAAGTCACCGTCAATTTACTGTTGACTTCAGTGGTGAAAACATCAATCAACTGTCTGCAAATTTTGCTATGAAGGCCGATTTAGCACTGTCATCAGGTGAGATTAGCGATAAAACAGTTCAGCAGTTACCGAATAATCAAGGATGGCGCGTCGCGTTTAAAGTGGCGCCAGAGGGAGATAAGCCTGTCGATATGCGCTTATCGTTAAAACTACGTGACAAAGAAATCAGCGAGGTATGGAGCTATGTCTGGTATCCAAATGACGTCCAATAGCAAAACATTAACACCAACCGCAATGCCATTTAAGAAAACTCGCGTTTGGCTATTTTCATGCCTTGCGCTAGCGATTACTGCATATGGTGTGTGGATCATGTTCGATATTTTAAATTCTAACGGCATGACACCGCTTGAGTACGCATTGCTGTTTTTATTTTCAGTGACCTTCGCGTGGATCGTAACAGCCTTTTGTAGTGGCTGTATGGGCTTTATTTTACAACTGCTGCGTATTGACCCACTGACGCTTAAACGTCAAAAGCCCATTGAAATTAACGAACATGCACTAAGCCAGACTAAAACAGCTGTCGTGATGCCAATTTATAACGAAGATACCGAGCGTGTGATCGCTGGTTTTGAAGTGAGTCTTCGATCGCTCGCTAAAACGGGCCAAATGCCGAACTTCGATTTCTATTTACTTAGTGATACACAAGATCCAGAGATTGCGCGCAATGAACTAAAAGCATGGAATGCATTAACGGCACGTTTAGGTGACTTAGCTCAGCATACTTTTTATCGTCGTCGTGAAGATAATAAACACCGTAAAGTGGGTAACCTCACTGATTTTTGTGAACGCTGGGGAAGTCAATACGAGCACATGATTGTACTTGATGCTGACAGCATCATGACAGGAAAATGTATGCTTGAGTTAACCACAAGCATGATCAGTAATCCAAAATCAGGCCTTATTCAAACGATTCCGATTCCGGTTCGCCAAGATACTTTTTTTGGTCGATTTTTACAATTCGCCTCAATCTTATACAGCCCTATGCTGGCGACAGGTTCTGCATTTTGGCAAACCAATCAAGCAAATTACTGGGGACACAACGCAATTATTCGTGTTGAAGCCTTCACGCAATGTTGCGGTCTTCCTGTATTAAAAGGCAATGCCCCTTTTGGTGGAGAGATTTTAAGTCACGATTTTGTTGAAGCATCACTGCTACACCGTTCTGGTTGGGATGTATTATTACTCAGCGATATTGAAGGCAGCTATGAAGAAGTACCGAGCAACATTCTAGACTACGCAATTCGCGACAGACGATGGGTGCAAGGTAATATTCAGCATCTCGGTTTATTGCCAAAATCAGGTTTGAAACTGATGAGTAAAATGCACTTTTTATTTGGTGCCACAGCGTATATCTCATCACTTATTTGGTTATCTATGCTGGCATTAAGTACCTTGGATGCAGTTACGCGTGCACTGAATAGTGATGTGTATTTTAACCATGCGTACCAGCTATTTCCTACTTGGCAAATTGCTAAAACTGATTTAATTGATTCACTGCTATTTATCACTGCGGTATTACTACTTTTACCAAAACTTATGGGATTGATAGTGACTTTAGTGCATCGCAATAAAGCCTTTGGTGGCAGTGTAAAATTGATCGCAGGCTCACTCATTGAGAGCGTATTTGCTATTGTAATCGCGCCACTCATGATGGTGTTTCATAGCTACTTTGTAGTGTGTGTATTTCTTGGTAAGAAAGTTAGCTGGGATGCGCAGCCTCGTGAAGGACGCATGGTGCCGTGGCAAGAAGCAATTGGGTATACTCTATTTTCAACCATCACCGCTATTATTTGGGGTGGTGTAGCTTATTACTATACCCCGACTTTCTTTTGGTGGTTATCACCTATTTTAGTTGGACTGATTTTAGCAGCCCCGATTGTACGTTACTCAAGTAGTATAGGATTAGGCATAAAAATGCGTAAATTGGGCTTATTCTTATGCCCAAGCGAAGTGCAAAACGATGACACTCTGGCAGCACTTCGTGTGCATCAGCAAGAGATTGGTCTTCCTAAAGACGAGCACGCTAATTTTAACATTCCCGCATTACCAACCGAGACCCCAACGGTGATGCCAATCCAAAGCTTTAAAGCTAAGCCTGGCAAAAAGCGCAAACAAGTTCGCCTTGCTCAGCAACGCATAAAAGCAAAACTCTTTGCTAAAAGCTAAAACGAAAAGAACCGCTCATTGAGCGGTTCTTTTATCACTGTCTGTATTGATTGTTACAGAAGATCTAGCTTTTTAAGTTCAGCCATTGCCATCTTGCCTGAAAGCGGCACATAACCATCTTTCTCAACAATTTTTTGACCATCTACTGATAACACCATTTTTAAGAACTCTGCATCAATAGGTGCAAGTGGCTTATTAGGGTGTTTGTTAACGTATACGTATAAGAAACGAGAAAGTGGGTATTTGCCCGTTGCAACGTTTTCTAATGTCGCATCAACAAAGTTATCACCTTTCTTAGCAAGTGGCACAGTACGTACACCCGATGTCTTATAACCGATACCTGAGTAACCAATCGCATTCACTGACGAAGAGATTGACTGAACAACCGATGCAGAACCTGGTTGCTCATTTACATTGTTACGGAAGTCACCTTTACACAATGCTTTTTTCTTGAAGTAACCGTAGGTCCCTGATACTGAGTTACGACCATAAAGTTGGATATCTTTTGCAGCCCAATCACCTGTTAAACCTACATCACTCCAACGATTTACTTGAGCATCAGCACCACACTTGCGAGTTGAAGAGAAAATAGCATCCACTTGGTCAATACGTAAACCTTCGATTGGGTTATCTTTATGTACAAAAACCGCTAGCGCATCAATTGCAACGCGAACTTCTGTAGGCTTGTAACCATAACGTTTCTCGAAAGCTTCAATTTCTTTAGACTTCATACGTCGGCTCATAGGGCCGAAGTTTGCAGTCCCCTCTGTCAGTGCTGGAGGCGCAGTTGAAGAACCCGCTGCTTGGATTTGGATGTTTACATTTGGGTAAAAGCGTTTATATTCTTCCGCCCAAAAGGTCATCATATTGGCAAGTGTGTCAGAGCCCACAGATGAAAAGTTACCAGAAATACCACTTGTTTTTTGGTACTCAGGCATATCTTTATCAACTGCAGCTGCTTGAGCTGATACAAATGTTGTTACAGCCACACCCATTGCGGCAACGAGATTTTTAAATTTCATAGGGGTTACTCCGATTTGTTCGTCCCATTTCCTAACTGCAGTCTACTCTAAAGACACTAGATGACAGTTAGATTACCCTAAAATGACAGTTTTATGACTTTGCATTAATTTCTAAAGAGTCTGGTAAGCGAACGACTTTATCGCTGCTAAAGGCAAACGAAAATGTCGATCCTTCACCAACTTTACTCTTAATATTCAAATGACTATCGTGACGTGTAAGTACATGTTTTGTTATCGCTAAACCTAAGCCAGAGCCACCCGTTGTGCGACTACGTGCTTTATCTACTCGATAAAAACGCTCTGTTAGGCGATTGATATGTTCGCTGGCAATACCATCACCGTTATCAGTGACACTAAACGCAGCCTGATTATTTTTAAGCTGCCAATCGACCACAATTTTACCGCCAGGCTTAGTGTAATGAATGGCGTTAAATACCAAATTAGAAAATGCACTGCGTAACTCATCCTCAGCACCTTTAATATCTAAATGGCTATCGACATTAAAAATAAGCTCATGGCCTTTATCTTGATTCAGCGATTGTGCTTCTGTGTGAATATAGGTGAGTAACTTTGGCACATTCACAGGCTTGTCGTTGTCTTGACGGCGAGCGCCTTCAATGCGAGACAATGACAAGAGTTGGTTTACTAGACTGTCCATGCGTTTGCATTGTTCGAGCATCGTTGTTTGCGCTTTATTCCACATACTTGGCGGTGGCATGTTATCGCCATCAAGCATTTCTAAATAACCAGTCACGACCGTAAGTGGTGTTCTCAATTCGTGTGATACATTGGCCACAAAGTCTTTACGCATTTGCTCTAATTGCTTTAGTCGCGTGACATCACGAACAACCATCATTAACTGCGAGCTTGCATAGGGCATGACCCTAAATTCGAGTATTTGTTCATAACTGTGACCACCATCCAGCTCCAGTGGCTCATCAAAACTGGCTTGGTGCATATATTTAGCAAATTTAGGATCACGAATAAGGTTATCGAGTCGCTGTCCATGATCCGTTGGCCATTGTAAGCCCAATACTTTAAGCGCGAGTTGATTACACCAAATAATACTCAGATCTTTTTGCAACACCACAACCGCATCAGGTACCGCCTCTGCACCATCACGAAAACGGCGAATTAAATCAGCCAGTTCATTACGCTTTTTACGATTACGATGCTGTAAATGGTAGATCCCTTCAAAAACTTGCTCCCAAGCTCCCTCACCTTCAGGTGGGTTGAAGCTACGCTGATTAAGGAGCCAATCACTAAGGCGATAGAGTTGATGATAATGCCAAATCAGTAGTGCAAAGGAGCCTAAAAATAAAAGCAAAAATGGCGCACCTACAAGCACGCCAACTAATAACAAAGGTAAGAAATACATAAACAGGCGTTTTGCTAACGCCTGTTTATTGACTACTCGATACATACACTCACTTTACCTTAAGAATGTAAATTAGCTGAATATAGTCAGCCAACGCACTTATAATTTACTTGAAAAACGATAACCTGCACCACGCACAGTTTGTACGAGCCTGTCATGTCCAAGGGGTGCTATCGCTTTACGTAAACGACGAATATGTACATCAACAGTACGGTCTTCAACGTAAACGTTTGTTCCCCATACATGATCAAGTAATTGTTCACGGCTGTAAACACGTTCAGGGTGAGTCATGAAAAAATGCAGTAGTCTAAATTCAGTAGGTCCCATATCTAATTCGCTTCCCTCAGAGGTGACACGATGTGAAATAGGGTCAAGGCGCAAACCATGTACTTCAATAGCCTCTTCGAGTGAAGTCGGCGATACACGGCGGATAACCGCTTTAATACGGGCCATTAATTCTTTTGGCGAAAATGGTTTAGTAACATAATCATCAGCACCCACTTCAAGACCGCGTACTTTATCTTCTTCTTCACCGCGGGCTGTTAGCATAATAATAGGGATTTGACGTGTATATTCGCTTTGCTTAAATTTCTTCGCAATCTGAATTCCGCTTCCACCGGGTAGCATCCAGTCTAATAAAACCATATCGGGGTATGGCTCAACCATTGCCTCAATTGCAGAATCATAATCTTCGGCTTCAATTGCTTGAAAACCATTTTGCTCTAAAACAAAAACCAGCATCTCTCTGATAGGCGCTTCGTCATCGACGACTAGTACTTTACGTGACATTCCAATTTATCTCTTTCGTTAGCGAACTGGTTTCATTATTATGACTAAGTATGACATTTTTATGAAAGTCTAACGAGTAATTCAAAAAGCACCAAAAAAACTCAGTAAAAATGAATGGTTTTCCGCTTAAATATGCTTTTTTACACCTTAAAAGTCATACCTTAATGTTACAGCAAGGTGATCTTCATCAGCTTTATTATCGAGTGAAAACTGCGTATACCACATATACATACGTGCTTGTTTCGAAAGGCTTCTCTCAACGCCGACCGATGTTCCGGTGCCAGAGTCTTTTAATTTACCAAAGTCTCCTTCTGAGTCTTGATATTGAGCAAGTAACTTATACTTATCAATTTTATAAGAGGCACTAAGCAAAAAACCATCTTCAGTATCTGAGCCTGATACTTTTTCACTTTGTTGATACATGCCCCCAATCACAAGATCACCTATTTTGCTTTGTGCAGTAAACCGCGTGATGTCGTAACCCGCAACCTGACTGTCATGTGCAACACTTACAAAATAAGGTGTGTTTTTAAGTTTGCTATCACCGTATATAAAGGCAGCAGAGATGCCTGTTTCATCATCTTGCTTTGAATTGTCTTCAGCAATATACGTCACAACAAATTGTAAGTTTCCGACAATTGGTGAGCTGTAATGTACGACATCACCTAAACGATTTTCACCATTAAACAATGCTTTAACGTCCCCATTAAAGTCATTCATTTGGTCAATCTTGCCTTGTGATATTTTAAGGGCAGTATCATGACGGCCTAAAACAATTTGACCATAACTGCCTTGTAAACCGACATACTGATTACGCGCAGAGATATTTTCTTCGGTTTTACCATCGCTATCTTGATCTGCTGCATTTACAGCAAACTCAAACTTATAAACCGCTTTCAGACCCTCATTTATTTCACCGCTGCCTTTAATTCCAATCCGCGAGCTGTAGCTTTCAACTGATGTTTTACTTCCTTCATTGGTGTCACTATTGGCAACCCCTAAATGCGCCCGACCATATATATCAACGGCTTCAGCAACACTATTAAAAGAAAGTAGGCACATTGCAAAGCTCGAGAACATAATGGCGGTTTTTTTCATGGTAGCGATCCTTAATGTAAGCAATAACTTAAAAATCGAACATAAAGCCATATTGGTCAAGTTCTAAACAGTATATTTAAGATAAACATTTCAGATCACTGATCTACTAACTTCGGCGAGTCAGGATCAGATTTTTACCAAGCCGATCTATTTCGGATCATGATCTTACTAAGTTAGTCTACTAACTCTTTGATTTAATGCTCAACACGTTACCCGCTTGTTTAAAAGTTAAACAAAAATAGGCAATGATCATCCTAAAACTAGTAAAATAATGATCCGGGCTATTTATGGTTAGTAAAACAATGATCTTAAAATAAACAGTAAGTAAAACACTGATCCGTTAAGATCGAGGCAGTAAAAGATCCACCTTCTAAAGAAGGTGGCTTTGCATTAGCCCCCTAGAAGGGGGCGTTGTTTACTGGAGTGTTAACTGCGCCTGCTCTTGCACCTCTTCCTTTTCTTGGTGCCTGACATACCGCCTTATTATTTCTTCATTTATCCCTACAGTATCTACGAAGTACCCTCTCTGCCAAAAATGGTTTCCCCATAACTTGTTTTTCCTTAAGTATGGATATTTGCTAAATAGCTTTAACGCTATTTTTCCCTTTAAAGCACCCATTAATTTCGAGACTGATAACTTCGGCGGTATCTTTACTACCAAATGAACATGGTCAACCTGCACATTTAACTCGACTACTTTGCACCCTAACTGCTCACAATAAACTTGTATGCACCTGTAAACATCTCTGCCTACTTTGTTCTTCAATATTCTGAACCTATACTTTGGCGTCCAGACTATATGATATTGACATCGCCAATACACATGCGATGCTTTCTCGTATCTACTCATGTTTTTTCCTTATATGACTTCGCTAAAAATCAAGTAAGGAATTAACATGAGTATTTTTTCAGGCAAAGCCTAAATGATGATAACCACCTACTGAAGTAGGTGGTTTAGGGCCGAAAATAAAAAACCGGCAATTAAAGCCGGTTTTTTATATTAGTATCAATTACTTGATTTTAGGATCAAGTTCACCTGATAAGTATTTCAGGTGCATATCATCTAATGAGATAGGTTTGATCTTACCTGCTTGACCTGCTGTGCCAAATGCTTCATAGCGAGCAACACAAATTTCTGTCATCGCTTTCGTTGCTTCAGCTAAATATTTACGCGGATCGAAATTCGCAGGGTTTAGTGCAAGGTGACGACGAATGGCACCTGTTGATGCTAAACGTAAATCGGTATCGATATTCACTTTACGCACGCCATACTTGATACCTTCGATGATCTGCTCAACTGGCACACCATAAGTTTCAGGGATCTCACCACCGTATTGGTTAATTACTTCTAACCATTCTTGCGGCACTGAAGACGAACCATGCATAACTAAGTGTGTGTTAGGAATACGCGCGTGAATTTCTTTGATGCGATCAATCGCTAAAATATCGTCTGTTGGTGGACGCGTGAACTTGTATGCACCATGTGATGTACCACACGCAATTGCCAGTGCATCAACGTGAGTTTTACGAACGAAGTCAGCCGCTTCTTCAGGATCTGTTAGCATTTGATCTGTTGTAAGCTTGCCTTCTGCGCCTACGCCATCTTCTTCACCCGCTTCACCAGTTTCAAGAGAACCGAGTACACCTAGCTCGCCTTCAACTGATACGCCACACGCGTGCGCCATTTCAACTGTTTGACGAGTAACTTCTACGTTGTACTCATAGCTTGAAGGTGTTTTACCATCAGACATCAATGAACCATCCATCATGACTGATGAAAAGCCTAATTGAATAGAACGTTGACACACACCAGGTGACGTACCGTGGTCTTGGTGCATAACGACAGGGATATGTGGCCATTCTTCAACAGCTGCTAAAATCATATGACGAATAAAAGGGGCGCCAGCATATGCACGTGCGCCAGCTGAGCCTTGTACGATTACTGGGCTGTTAGTTTTGTCAGCTGCTTCCATAATTGCACGCATTTGCTCTTGGTTATTAACGTTAAACGCTGGTACGCCATAACCATGTTCAGCTGCATGATCAAGAAGTTGTCGCATACTGATTAAAGCCATTTGGTATTCTCCAAATTGTATCGACAGTAGTTTCCTACCATCTAGTTTGAACGGATAAATTATTTTTTGATGCATCACTGCATCACGAGAAGCCATCGCTTACCGCAAAAACTGTCTATAAAATAAGGGTGAGAGGTATTTTATAAACAGCCAAACCAGCGTAATTAAATAACCACGCTGGTGTTCGTACTAATTACTTAGCACGCTCTTCTAGCATAGCAACTGCTGGTAATTTTTTCCCTTCTAAAAATTCAAGGAAAGCACCACCACCTGTTGAAATGTAAGACACTTTATCGGCAATGCCGTATTTATCAATCGCAGCAAGCGTATCACCGCCGCCCGCAATTGAGAATGCGCTTGAATTTGCGATAGCTTCAGCAATCGCACGCGTGCCATTACCAAATTGGTCAAATTCAAATACGCCAACTGGACCATTCCACACAACCGTGCCTGCTTTTGCAATAATATCTGCAAGCTGTTTCGCTGTATCTGGGCCAATATCGAAAATCATATCTTCATCGGTTACTTCATTCACATCTTTCAATGTCGCAACAGCCGATTCTGAGAACTCATTACCAACAACAACATCAGTTGGCACTGGAATTTCACCATTATTTGCTTTTGCAGCGGCACTTAATTTATTTGCTTCGTCAATTAAGTCAGCTTCAAATAAAGACTTGCCTACAGGGTGACCAGCTGCTGCGATGAAAGTATTTGCAATACCTCCACCCGTAACAAGTTGATCAACCACTGTTGATAGTGAATCAAGTACGGTTAACTTAGTCGACACTTTAGAGCCACCAACGATAGCCACTAAAGGACGCGCAGGGTTATCAAGCGCTTTACCCAAAGCGTCTAGCTCTGCGGCTAAAAGTGGGCCTGCACACGCTACATCGGCAAATAAACCAACACCGTGCGTTGATGCTTGTGCACGGTGAGCCGTACCAAATGCATCCATCACGTAAACATCACATAATGCAGCTAGCTTTTTAGATAATGCTTCATCATTTTTCTTTTCACCTACGTTAAAACGTACGTTTTCAAAAACAACCACTTCATTATCTGCCACGTCAACGCCATCAAGGTAATCTTTTTCAAGACGAACCGTTTGCTCAAGCGCATCATTTAAATAATTAACGACAGGGGCGAGTGAAAACGCTTCATCATATTCCCCTTCCGTAGGGCGGCCAAGGTGTGACATCACCATTACTTTTGCGCCTTTTTCTAACGCTAATTTAATAGTAGGTAATGCTGCACGAATACGTGCATCAGAGGTCACTTTACCTTCTTTTACAGGCACATTTAAATCTTCACGAATTAACACGCGTTTGCCGTTTAAATCTAAATCTGCCATTTTAATGACCGACATGGACTTCTCCTTTGTTAACGATACTAAATTATAGTTATAAGTTATTGGCTTACAGCCATCATCGCACGCGCTGTATCGAGCATACGATTCGCAAATCCCCACTCATTATCGCACCACACTAACAACTTTATCAGTCGTTTATGACTAACACGTGTCTGAGTGCCATCTATGATACAAGAATGTGAGTCATGATTAAAATCTACCGACACCAGCGGCTCTTCAGTGTAACTTAAAATCCCTTCAAGGCGATCTTTTGCTGCTAACTTAAGTGCTTGATTAACGTCGCCTAAATCAACATCAGTGTTTACCGTGACGCTTAAGTCCATCGCGGTGACGTTAATCGTCGGTACACGCACGGCAATGGCTTCAAAGCGGCCATGAAACTTAGGTAAAATACGTTCGATACCACGGGCAAGTTTTGTATCTACAGGAATAATAGACTGGCTTGCCGCACGGGTACGACGTAAATCGTGATGATAAGCGTCGATCACTTGTTGATCATGCATCGAGGCATGAATTGTCGTGATTGCCCCAGATTCAATAGAAAATGCATCATCTAATACTTTAATCACAGGCACAATACAGTTAGTTGTACATGAGCCATTAGAAACAATTGTATGCGCTGCTTTTAATTCATCGTCGTTGATACCATACACAATGGTTGCATCAACGTCGGCATCTGCAGGTTGCGAAAAAAGTACTTTTTTAGCCCCTGCATTTAAATGTAACTTAGCATGTTCACGCGAGTGATAAACACCCGTGCATTCAAGTACAACATCGACATCAAGGGTTTGCCAGGGCAATTCTGCCGGATTCTCTTCGGCAAATAGCGCAATAGAGTCACCTGCGACTGTTAGCGTATCTTCACCTAAATTAACAGGAAACGAAAAACGACCGTGGGATGTATCGTACTTAAGGAGATGGGCAATGCCCTTAGGGTCAGCTAATTCGTTAATAGCGACAATTTTGATTTGATCTTCAAGCCCTGATTCATAAAGGGCTCGGACAATATTACGCCCAATACGACCAAAACCATTGATTGCAAGTTTGATTGCCATGAAGAAGAAAATCCACTCTATTTGCTTGCAGATAAAGACAGCTGCCTTTTAGATGACGGTATTGTAATCGACCTTACACTTTTTTATAAGAGGGCAAGCTAAAATAAAGTGGTTTTAGGTGTTTTAGATGACCCTAGTTTTGGTAATCGACCTTACACTTTTTTATAAGAGGGTGCGCTTAAATAAAGTGGTTTTAGGTGTTTTAGATGACCCTGGTTTTGGTAATCGACCTTACACTTTTTTATAAAAGGGCAAGATAAAATAAAGTGGTTTTAGATGTTTTAGATGACCCTGGTTTTGGTAATCGACCTTACTCTTTTTTATAAGAGGGAGCACTTAAATAAAGTGGTGTAAAGTCGTGGTGGCGATAATTGAAAAATACCGTCTTCAGCAGTCCCTAGTCTTATTCAGCTTTAATTGTTATATCCATCGACGAACTGCTTTTTTATATTCACTATATTCATGCCCAAACTTTTGCTGCATGTACCTCTCCTCTGGCACTATTTGAAATCGATTCATGTAAAGGACAAACACCACAGGCAGCATAATATTTACGATATTTCCCAAATAAATACCCCACCCGATTAATATAAGTAAAAAACCGACATACATCGGGTTTCGACTAACTTTATAGACTCCATGAGTGACAAGGCTTGCCGACTCCTCAGGCAATCTCGGATCGACCGTCGTGCCAGCAGAGTGAAACTCATAAACACCCAATAAAGAGAAAGCGACCCCAATTAACGCGGTGATCACTGCCACAGGTAACAAAACGGCAAGCGTCATACTAAAAGGTGCCAACACGTCAGCTAACACCCACATTATGGCAGCGAATATCACGACTTGAATAATTGGCGGCACTGTTAATTCTAATTTATTCATACCAATTCCGTTTGTTGTCTAACTTTGCGATGAGCATAACACATTACAGCAACTCCCCCACTTTTAAGGCTTTACCCCGACTGATTTGATGACACTGCGCTAAAAAAAGCTCGGCGGTGGCCATGGCATCGGTTAAAGCATGGTGAGAGCTGTAATGAGGTAAGCCATAGCGTTTACGGCACTCGCTTAATGTTAGGTCATCGTGGCCTATTTCATGGCCTTGCTGATGGAGACGCTTTTTTTCAATAACGAACGTATCAAGAATTAACCGCGCTTTAGCTTCTAAGCCTAGTTTACGGCACGCTTGTTTTAAAAACCCCCAATCAAGCGTCGCGTTATGAAAAACTAAAATACAGTCATCAACGTGTTGGTGAAGCTTAGCAAGAATTGCTTCAAGGCTTTCACCGCTATCGATATCTTGCTTGGCAATGCCGTGATAAATAGGGCTTTGCTCTAGGCTCTGTACGTCTTTATTAATTATGTGCTGTGCCCCACTCATTTTAATGCACTGGTCTTCTATCATCACCCATGCCACCGAGACAATTTCATGTTGGCGGGGATCAAGCCCCGTTAGTTCCATATCTATCACAACGTAACGTTCTTTATAGGCATCAGCTGCCAATAATTGTTTGCGAGCCACATAACGACTGAGCCAACGTTTAACCATCAGTTATCCTCATAAGCTGCCACGCGCAAACTTAAAAGCGGCGGCTTGCTGAGCTTGTTTAACTAAATAAAAGGCTTCTTTTAATTGATGGCGTTCTAAAGAATTCAAGGTATTGGGGTTAATACAATTGCTCGGTAAGCCTTCTTCATTTATTTGTGTGCGTAAGCGCAGTTGCGTTAAGAAACGCCAACAATCTTTTAAGTTATAAACATCGTCTTTATTAAGTAAAGAATACTTCAGCAGTGCATCCAAACGCTCTTGGGTATTCGCCCGCTGAATACCCGCTTTGAGTGAATACAAACGCACTATATCGTTAATAATCACCACGCCGCGTTTTTTTAAATCAAGGTACTTGTGCTGTTTCGCATCTTTTTCTAATTTAAATTGGTTAAATAACCCAATGGGCACATGAGTATTTTTAATATCACTCGCCATAGCAGCATAAAATAAATCATTTTTAGAGATACGTTTTAATTGCTCATAAAAGCGCGTGTACAGTGACGTTGAGCCCTCAATAAAGCGTAAATCAAAGTAGATTTTACAATTTAACATGGCTTCTGGAGTCGGCGATGTAATCCATTTATAAAAGCGTTCACACCACTCACTGATGCCCATTCGACACTGTGCATTACTGGCCATAATGTTACCTGGACAACGTTTAATACCGCATTCAACCAACTGCTCACACACAAACTCCCCCATACGTTTAAAGTAGTCTTGCTGCTCTGTTGTTAAATCATCAGGTAAAAGTAAACCATTATCTTGGTCAGAATGCAGGGTTTGCTCTTCACGGGCTTGTGAGCCAAAACAAATAAAACTAAAGTGACTAGGGGCAGCGCCGTTATCTTCTTGAAATAAATGAATTAAACGCGAAGTTAACGCATCGGTTAAACCACTTAATAACTTACCGATAAGCGATATATCATCAATATTATTCGAAAAGCCTTTTAATAAGCTGGGGATCTCTTGCGAATAGCGCTTTAAATCAACCACTGAGTGGGCTTTATATATGCGCCCAATTAATTGCACTGGGTCGCTTTTTTGCTGACGCAGTAAATCAGTACTGGTCAACATGCCTAAGGGCTTATGATATTCATCGAGCACAGGTAAATGATGAATATTGTGTTTGAGCATTAAGTGCAGCGCTGAGAACACCCGATTATTCTCAAAAATAAACTTTGGCTTACAAGTCATAATCGTGCTCACAGACTCGTGTGGGTCAACCTCATCAGCAAGCACGCGATTACGAAGATCTCGGTCTGTAACCACCCCTACTAAGCGCTCGTTCTCAGTCAACATTATTGATGAAACACCCTGCTGCTTCATTTTTTTGGCTGTTTGGCGAATACTCGCATCAGGCGAAAGAGTTACCGCTTTGCGGTTCATTAACTCTGCTATTTTCTTCTCAGACCAACTGTCGTTTTGACTCTTATAATGCGATGACAACAAACGATTCTTATGAGCACGGACAAAGTATTGCTCAAACACTTTGTACTCGCGGCGTAAATAATCAAAAGACGCTTGGTCCAGCATATAAACAATGCCTTCTTTTTGCACCGAGAGACTATTTTGAATAGCCTCCCCCGTTAGCAAAGAGGGAAAGCCAAAATAATCCCCTGCAGAGAGCTTCGTGATCACATCCCCTTTTGCATCGACTAAGTCATAATCTCCTGAGCGAATTAGAAATAATCTCGGATTGTCAGAGCATAACCATTTATTTTGGTTTTCTCGTGTGAGGTAAATAATATCGAGGTGATTAACAAAATACTCGCTTGCCGCCGAATCGAGCTGATTAAACGGTGTTTGATTAATTACAAATTGGGCGACTTCCTGTTGCTCTGCATTCATAGCTATTCTCGAAATTAAGTGAGGCTAATAACTACACTACCCCTGTTTTAAAAAAATAAAAAGCCCGACTTAAGTCGGGCTTTGGGTTTATCAAAAGTGTGTTCTTTTAGTACCGGTTTGTTAGTGCGCGTGCGCTGCACTTGACCCTTTAGGGTTACGAATGCCTTCCACCATTTCTTGAATTTCAACAGGTGTTTCAGCTGTTAGTTTAAGTACGATACCTGCTACTGCAAAGTTAATAATCATACCCACTAAACCAATCCCCTCAGGTGAAATACCAAATAACCAGTTAGCTGGGCCATTTAATTCAGGGCTAACAAACTTGAAGTAAATAATGTACGCCGCGGTGAATGTAATACCTGTAACCATACCTGCGATCGCACCTTCTTTGTTCATCTTCTTAGAGAAGATACCCATGATAATCGCCGGGAAGAAACTTGCAGCCGCTAAACCGAATGCAAATGCCACCACCGACGCTACGAATCCAGGCGGGTTAATACCAAAGTACGCTGAGATAACAATGGCGACCATCGCAGCAAGTCGCGCTGCAAGTAGTTCTTGCTTATCACTAATATCTGGTTTCAAGGTACGTTTTAACAAGTCATGCGATACCGAGGTCGAAATAACCAATAACAAACCCGCGGTGGTTGACAGTGCTGCCGCAATACCACCTGCTGCAACAAGGGCTACTACCCATGCTGGTAAGTCGGCAATCTCTGGGTTAGCAAGTACCATGATGTCGCGGTCAACATTCACTTCATTGGCGCTATTTGGATCATCAATCTTGCCAGCTGAGTAGAACATTTTGCCATCACCGTTTTTATCGTTAAAAGTGATTAGGCCTGTTCTTTCCCAATTTTTAACCCATGCAGGTGCTTCAGCATACTCTGTACCGTTACCATCTTTACCGTTAATAGTATCAATCATGTTTACACGTGCAAACGACGCAACAGCAGGTGCAGTTGTATAAACGATAGCAATAAATACTAATGTCCATGCCGCAGAGATACGCGTGTCTTTAACACGTGGAACCGTGAAGAAACGTACGATAACATGAGGTAGACCCGCAGTACCCACCATAAGCGCACCCGTGATTGCGAATACATCGATCATACTCTTAGAGCCTTCGGTGTACTGCGCAAAACCGAGTTCGGTACTCAGTCCATCTAATTTATCAAGCACGTACTGGCCAGAACCATCTGCAAGCGTGGCACCAAAACCAGTTTGTGGGAAAAAGTGACCTGTCATCATCATTGAAATGAAGATTGCTGGAACAAGGTACGCAAATACCAGTACGCAGTACTGCGCAACTTGCGTGTAAGTAATGCCCTTCATGCCGCCAAGAACAGCATAGAAGAATACAATCACCATACCAATGTAAACACCGGTCTCAATATCCACTTCTAAGAAGCGAGAGAATACAACACCAACACCCCGCATTTGACCCGCGATGTACGTGAAACAGATAAAGATTGCACATAAAATTGCAACCACACGTGCTGTTTGTGAGTAATAACGGTCACCAATGAAATCAGGGACAGTGAACTTACCAAACTTACGTAAGTAAGGTGCTAAACACAGCGCCAGTAATACGTAACCACCCGTCCAGCCCATGAGGTAAACACCCCCATCGTAACCCGCAAACGAGATAATACCCGCCATTGAGATAAACGATGCTGCACTCATCCAGTCAGCTGCTGTTGCCATACCATTTGCAAGAGGAGGAACGCCACCACCTGCAACATAGAATTCATTAGTAGACCCTGCACGAGCCCAAATTGCGATGCCGATATAAAGCGCGAAGCTTAAACCGACGATAATAAACGTGAGTGTTTGAACATCCATTGCTTAGCTCCTATTCGTCTACGCCATATTTTTTATCTAACGTATTCATTTTGAAAACGTACACAAAAATCAAAGCTACAAAGGTGTAAATTGCGCCTTGCTGGGAGAACCAGAAGCCGAGTTTAAACCCAAAAAAACGTACTTCATTCAGTACATCTACCAATAAAATGCCAAAACCAAATGAAACGATAAACCACACTGCTAACAGTTTGAATAGCAGCGAAATGTTTTCCGCCCAGTAAGCTTTTGCTTGTTCTTCGTCTTTAAAAGCCATTTTTATCCCCTTATGCATCACTTAAAAGTAATGAGTGGTATTAGTTGTCATTAACTAAGTTAGCAACGGTTCGGCATTATGGAATTGAGACCATAGTCGTAACAGTCAGTTTACGTTTACGTAAACTGTAAACCACCTTTTGTTAATCAATGGTAAAAAACTATATTTAACAATAAGTTAACCTATGAATATAAATGAGAGAAATAACCAAAATAGTAAAAACGAATGATCTGCGACATTAGTCTAATAAAAAGGCCAAAATAAAATTAAGCATTAAATATCATGAACTTGTAAAAATTGATTTTTAACAAATCAAAATCAACACATCGAAATCAGCTTTAATTCTGGTAAGGTAGTGGTATTACAATAATGACTGAATTTGAACATGACTGCTGCGCTTATTTTTGTTGCTCTTGCCTACATTGGTGTATTGTTTTGGTTAGCAAACTGGGGAGATAAAACCACGCCTCTGGCTAAACGCATTAGCCATCACCCTTTTGTTTATTCGTTTTCATTAGGGATTTACTGTACATCGTGGACTTACTATGGCTCAGTCGGTACTGCCGCCACCAGCAGTTGGAATTACCTTCCTATTTTAATTGGTCCTGCGCTGTTATTTTTCTTTGGCCAAGGCTTTTTACGAAAACTGGTACTTGTTAGTAAAAAACAAAATATTACGACCATTGCCGATTTTATTTCTGCTCGGTATGGAAAAAGACAAACAACAGCAATCATGGTCACAGTTATTGCACTGTTGGCGACCATTCCTTATATCGCGCTGCAATTAAAAGCCCTTAGTAGTAGCTTTTTATTATTACAAAACGACAACCGTATCTCAGGGTCAATGTTAGCATTGTCAGCGACGCTAATTATGGCCATGTTTGCAATATTTTTTGGGACCCGTAAGGTCGATGTTACTGAATATCGCTCTGGGTTAATGCTGGCTGTTGCGTTCGAATCGATGGTGAAACTATTAGCTTTAGCTGCAGTGGCTGGGCTTGCCTTATACACGTTATTTAACTTAAACAGCGTACAAAGCGAGCAGTTAACTGGGTCATTGTGGCAGCACTGGCATAATTTTGACTTTTTTAGCTTTAATTTTATCGGTCAATCGTTAATGGCCGCGGCGGCAATAATCTGTTTACCAAGACAATTCCATGTAACCGTTGTTGATAACCAAGATAAACGCCATCTTTATACCGCCCGCTGGGCTTTTCCGCTTTATTTATTGCTTACCGCTGCAATGATTTTTCCTATTGCCACAGCAGCAATCCACCCTGGTATCGGCAGTGGTTTTTCACCCGACAGCTTTGTGTTAGCCCTGCCTTTAATGCACGAAAATGCATTTTTAACCACCTTTGTATTTATCGGTGGATTATCGGCAGCCACCGCGATGATTGTCGTCGCGACACTCACACTCAGTACTATGATCTCAAATGATGTGGTGTTGCCATTAATGTTGCGTCGCAAATTTAAACGTAACCTCATCACCAGTAGCTACAAATCACAAATATTACTAGTGAGACGTTTTACTATTGCCGGTATTCTGATCCTGTCTTATTTTTATCAACAATGGTTTGGCCATGGCAAAGCCCTCGCCAGTATGGGCTTAGTTGCATTTTCGCTTGTATCTCAACTACTCCCTGCCATTGTCGGTGGCTTATATTGGCGTAAAGGTCATGCTTACGGGGTATATGCAGGGTTACTTGCAGGCTTTATATGTTGGGTGTTATTCCTCATGTTACCGATTTTAGATGCCGGTAATAGCCTAAATGCAGAACTACAACAAACCCTTATTACGCGCGGAACACTCATTGCGTTGTTTGCCAATATTGGTTGCTATATAAGTTTCTCGTTAGGGGCTGATGAGCGTTTAATTGATAAAATTCAAGCAGCTGCATTTGTTAACCCCAAAGAACAAGCGGTGTTTGCACGGCGTTTAAATAAAAATGTAAAAGCCACTGTGTACGACTTTAAAGTACTGCTACAGACCTTTTTAGGTATTCAACGCAGTCAGCAAGTACTGGCGCATTTCGCTTTAACGCACAAGCTAGATGATAATAATGCCCACCCTGCCCCTGAATTTATCGCCTATTGCGAACGCGCTTTAACGGGTGTATTGGGCGCGTCATCGGCGCAAGCGCTTATTCATACTGTCGCTTCTGGTAAACGAATGGCCTTTGAAGAAGTGGTAAACTTCTTTGACGAAACAACACAAGCTCTGCAATTTAATCAAAACTTATTATTCACATCACTTGAAAACCTCAGCCATGGTATTTCGGTTGTCGACAAAGAGCTTAATTTAGTGGCGTGGAACAAGCGTTATGCCGAAATGTTTAACTACCCCGAAGGGTTCTTAGAGGTGGGTCAAGCCATTGAAGAAGTGATTCGCTACAACGCCGAACGCGGTGAATGCGGCCCCGGTGAAATAGAACGACACGTAGAAAAACGTGTACAACACCTTAAAAATGGCAGTCCACATCACTTTATTCGTCATCGCCGAAATGGCCAAGTATTTGAAATGATAGGTAACCCATTACCTGATGGCGGCTTTGTGACCAGCTTCTCTGATATTACAGCGCATATCGAAACACAAAATGCCCTTGAAGAAGTGAATATGGATCTTGAAAATCGGATTGAAGCACGCACGCAAGAAATCCGAACAATCAATAGAGATCTACAAGCACAAATAGACAGCCGTGTACAAACTGAGCAAGCACTTACTTTAGCTAAAAAAGAGGCCGAGCAAGCTAACGACAGTAAAACCCGATTTTTAGCACTCGCAAGTCACGACATACTTCAACCGCTAAATGCTGCCCGCCTGTACTTGGCGGCAATTGATGATAAAACGCTTTCAAGTAACAATTTAAATAACTTTGAAAAACTGGGGGCAAGCCTCGATTCAACTGTCCACTTAATGTCGGCACTGCTTGAAATAGCCAAGTTAGAACAAGGCGCAATGACCCCAACACCTCGCCACTTTAGCATTGATGACATTTTAGCCCCGTTGAAAAATGAATACGCCATCATGTCGAGCGAAAAAGGCCTTAAGCTTAAAGTGCGATCAACCGGTGTTATTGTACATAGCGACATCACTTACTTACGTCGTATTGTTCAAAATCTTGTTTCAAATGCTGTTAAATACACTAATAGCGGCCAAGTTTTGATTGCGTGTCGCAAACGAAAACATCATTTAAGAATCGAGGTATGGGATACGGGCCCTGGCATTTCAGAGCTAGAACAAGCGAAAATCTTTAATGACTTTTACCGCATTGAAGCGGGCGATAATAAAGGTGTAGGCCTAGGTCTTGGGGTCGTAAAAAGAATGGTCGACCTTTTGTCTTTGCGTCTCGATGTAAGCTCAACACCCGGCAAAGGAAGTCGCTTTAGTATTGAAGTACCCTACGGAGACAGTCAATTTATACAACAAAAAGAGACACCGAAAAAAGGCGTTGAGAATCGTACAGCCATGAATATTGTGGCTGTTGATGATGACCCCGAAAACCTGCATGCAATGGCAAGTTTATTACAAAAATGGCAAGCAAATTATAAGCTATTTGAAAATGTCGACACCGTACTTGCGTATGCCAAAGAACATCGCGCACCCGACGTGATTCTAATGGATTATCAGCTTGGCCATGATTGCGACGGCATTACCTTAATAAAAACACTTCGAGAGATTTGGCAAAGTCCTGTTCCTGCCATTTTAATTACCGCAGTGCGTGACGAAGCCCTAAAACAGCAAACCAAAGCCGATAATATTCACTACTTGAGCAAACCAGTGAAACCGGCAAAATTAAAAGCGCTGCTTAATCACAGCACTTAAATGACCCCATTATTAAGGCAAAGCAACGGGCTTTGCCTTAAACTTTTGAAATAACCAGCTCAGTGCCACTAAAGATAATCCCAGCCCTATAAACGAGACGGCTCTTAACAGCCCTGTTAAATTTGCCATATCAATCAAAAATACCTTTAATACCACCAGCGCTAATAAACCAAGCCCTAGCTTTTGCACCGTAGCCAATGACTTTAAATGACCCATCACTACCACTAAAGCACCTATGATCAACCACACTAATGAATAGCTATAAAGCTCAGCATCTGAGGTAGGCTGCGCTAAGTTAATAAACTCACCTTGCCAGTTATGGCGTATTTCTGCATTAATATACAGTGCGGTGAAAGCACCCGCTAAAATATAAAATGGCTTCAGTAAACGGGAATTAATAGACCTAGTTAATTGACCTGCCCATACACATATTAATGCCGGCACTAACCACACAAGCAGTAACCAGTTAAAAACAGGCATTTGACCAATGCGTATCTGTGCAAAGAAAGGATTTAACTCCATGAATAAAGTAGCAGCGAGCAACCCTGCAAGTGCCAGTAATCCTAACCCCGCTAGTTGGTAAAGTTTTACCATTTGCTGCGTATACCGAGCACGCAGTAAATATACACACCCTAATACCCCCCAATTACACGTAAGCAAGATGTGCTCGTACACTGACAGGTTATTAAAGTCAGGATAATGCCCAACCAATTGATAACTGGTCTCTGTGGTAACAAATAAAGCAATACAGTGTAAGCCTGCGCCTTCTAACCAAACCCTCAATGGCTGCTGTTGCCAAAACCTTGCAGCCCAATAGAATAACCCAGCACACAAAGGATAGACAACAATACTCCAATGAACGCCAAGCAATACTGCATCACTGTAACTTGGTGTCCAAGGTGCTAAGCTTAAGCGTACCAACAAACACGCTATTAACGCTTTTAATGGCCACATTGGTAAACGCAGTGCATGCTTATTAATATAAAAGCTAATTAATACAACCTGCATAGCTAATGCAAGCGTCAAACTACTTCCTTCAAGCAACATTGTGAGCGCTAAGCTGATGTTGCCATTGCCACCTAACCAAAAACAAAAAACCTGTAAGGGCTGCTTGTTACGCACCGCTAATTTAAATAACAGTGCACTGACCCCCAATAACACCGTACACCAGAGCGGATAAGCATCTGTAAGCGCATTATTTGGCGTAATAGCATACAAGCAACCAATAATCACAAAGCTCGACAGCGAAGCTATCAGCGAGAATCCTAACCGCTGTGGATATTTGCGTGCGAACAGCAAACCATAACTAATAAACAGCGCGATAAAAAACAGCCCGACTCCGTAGTTTTGCCTAAACACAAAAAGCTGCTCGGTAAAATCAACGCTATTACGCTGGCTAATTAATAACAGCACAACACAGCCAACTGCAATCGCTAACCAACTATCCCACGCGCTGTTTTTAAGCACTAAAAACAACAGCACACTGACCATTAACAGACTACTAAGTTGCCAAGTGAGTAACGCATTATTGCTAAACATCAAAAAACCAAGCGGCGCTAAAATCGCTATAAGCAATGGATTATCGGGTAGTTGCTTAAGCTGCTTTATGAAACGCTGAGGACGGTGTTCTATTTGACTAAACTTGAGACCCAAACGCACAATCGCAATCAGTAGCAAGATACTGAACACAGCGTATACGTTAATAAACCACAGAATATTATGTGAAGCGCTTACTGCCACTAACCAATACCAACCAAGGTGTCCAGTCCAGAGCAAATACCAAAGCCACTGACGTTTCACATAATGAGCCACCAAAGAGGCCGAAACACTCACAAAGCCAACATAGGTCAACAAACCAACAAAGTCGTTACTCCCTGTATTCACCCAGACCGGCACACTGTAAGCACCAATAATACCAATAGCCGCAAGCAGAGGACCAAAGCGCAATGCCATCCAACTGGCAGCCAACGACACCAATGTCAAAATAGTGAAGGCAGGCAAAGGCGCTAATAATGCATAGTGGGTATAAGCAAGTAATGTTAAAGCAAAACAACTGATAAAGCCGCCACTGGCAAGCGCTGCCGGTATATAGTTATTAAAGCCTTCAAACACTATTCCTTTACGATGCAAGTACTCTGCTGCCACAATTAAACTTACCCCAAAAACAGCGCCTAAAGTTAATCGCATCGTTTCTGACAAGAGCCCTGCTTCTAGCGAATAACGGGCTAAAAAGATCCCGCCAAAAGCAAGTGCAATAGCCCCAACCCAGGTCAGCCAATTAGTTTTAAACACTGTAATAAGGGAAGTGATAAACTCAAACGGAGCGGCTTTCTCTTGGGTAAGCATTGGCTCAACGTGCAACGAATCAATCGTTGCTGTTATTGTTGAATGCGAAGCTATGTTTGTTGATTGTGATGAAGTTCTTGGTACATGCTGTTGAAATTCAGTATCCGTTTGCGGCTTATCGGGCCTTGGCTCAGCAAGCTTCTCTCTTAATAACGCGACTTCTTTTTTTAAAACAGACAGCTGAAATAAAGCAATTATTCCAGCAACAGAACCGCCGAATACCACTAAAACAAGCAATATTAATAACGCAATACCTTCATCCATACCCAATCCTTGTCTCTGCTTTAACAACATAAAAGCGTTCATTGTTTATACAATAAACACTTAGTAAGAGTAAAGCGATGGTCGTTTCGCGTATATTAGCGAGGGTCAGCTCCCATTCGCTCAAACATCATTTTATAGTTTAAGTTATACCATCATGCTCTATCCTCGCTATTTTCGCCCTTACCGAGTTACGTTGCTTAAAAACGACGCTCTTTCGGCTGTGTTCACGTATCACATAAGATACGTGCACTTCATTCACAACAACGTGTTGTTGGCTCATCGGGTTAAACCTCAACACTATTGCATGTAATATCAATAGTTTCATCGCTTTGACTGTTATAAAGCCAGACTAGTCTGTTTAAAATTAATTATTAGATAGTCGAAATTGCGCTATGCAGCGCTAAAAAATTAGCAAATAATGACGTTCACACAAATGGGATTAGAATGAGGACTATGAACACGATTTTAACAACACAATGCGATGATGATGTGGGTCTAATTGCCAAGATCACCGGTCTTTGTCATCAACATAATTTGAATATTACCCGTAATAACGAATTTGTAGACAAAGATGCCCAACGCTTTTTCATGCGCACCGAATTAAGCGGGGTTATTTCAGATGACTTTTTACCAAGCCTTGCTGAGCTACTTCCTGATGGCGCAGAGCTTGCGCTGCACAGCAGTGAAAAAACCAAAGTGGTATTGCTTGCCACAAAAGAAGCGCATTGTTTAGGGGGAGTATTACTTAAACAATTTGAAAAAGCGTTGAATATAGAGGTATTAGCTGTAATTGCTAACTATCCAGACTTAGCGCCACTGGCTGCAGGTTTTGGCGTGCCGTTTCATGTAGTTTCACACGAAGGCTTAAGCCGTGCTGAGCATGACCAAAAAGTGGGTGATTTAATTGCCAGCTACCAGCCTGATATTATCGGCCTTGCCAAATACATGCGTATTTTAAGCCCTGAGTTTGTGGCGCGCTTTGAAGGTAAAATTATTAATATTCACCATTCATTTTTACCTGCCTTTATTGGTGCAAAACCCTACCACCAAGCCTTTGAACGTGGGGTAAAAATCATTGGTGCAACCGCTCATTTTGTTAATAACGAACTCGATGAAGGGCCAATTATTTTGCAAGATGTGACGCATGTTAGCCATGCGGATACCGCAGAGATGATGGCAAAAATGGGTAAAGATGTTGAAAAAACAGTATTTTGCAAAGCCTTACAGTTGGCCTCTGAACATAAACTGTTTATAAACGGTAATCGAACCGTGGTGTTTGCTTAAGTAATGAATGAAGAGGCTGCTCGCCTCTTTATTATTTTTATTATCTAATGACTAGTTCGATTCAATAGGATCAAGTTGAAGTTTTGAGGCAATAAGCACGGCTTGAGTACGGTTGTATACGCCAAGTTTTCTGAAAATGGCCGTAATATGTGCTTTTACTGTCGCTTCAGAGATATGTAACTCATAAGCGATTTGCTTATTTAACAAACCTTCATGCAGGTACTGCAGCACTTTATATTGTTGTGGGGTTAGTGATGCCACCTGAGCTGCAATTTCTTTGTCTTCGCCATCAACGGCTGCTACTTTATCTTTAAGCTCTGCTGGTAACCACACATCGCCTTCTAGAATATGATTAATCGCCATTGCGATATCATCCGATGATGATGATTTAGGAATAAATCCCATCGCACCGTATCCCATTACTTTCGACACAATATTAATGTCTTCACTCCCCGACACAACTGCAATCGGTAAGCTTGGGTAATCTTCGCGAATACGAATAAGGCCGTATAAATCGCCATTTCCTGGCATGTGAAGGTCTAGTAGTAAGATATCAAGATCTTCTTGTTCGCTTAGCACTTGCAATGTGGTATCGAAGTTTTCCGATTCAAATACTTCCAAATCCGTAAACTTAGTACTCAATGCCCCTTTCAGCGCTTCACGAAATAACGGATGATCATCCGCTATTAAAAACTGACTCATGGTTCACTCCTAATAAATTCGGCTGACACCTATTTCTAAGTGACAGCCGATATACTACGTTTAGAATCAACTTCTAATCAAGTTTTTAACGCGTTTTTAACGATTTAATCTATTCTCGATTAGCTCATCAACCACACTCGGATCGGCCAGTGTTGAAGTATCACCCAACTGTTGGTGCTCATTAGCGGCAATTTTACGTAAAATTCGACGCATAATCTTACCTGAACGTGTTTTTGGTAAACCTGGCGACCATTGAATCATATCTGGTGATGCAATAGGACTTAGCTCTTTACGAACCCAGTTACGCACTTCTGCGGTTAATTCATCGCTCACTGTGACGCCTTCATTTGGCGTGATATACACGTAAATACCTTGGCCTTTGATGTCGTGCGGGTAACCCACCACGGCAGCCTCAGCAACGGCTTCATGAGCAACTAAGGCACTTTCAATCTCAGCCGTACCTAAGCGGTGTCCCGATACATTCAGTACGTCATCAACACGCCCAGTGATCCAATAATAACCATCTTCATCACGGCGACAACCATCCCCCGTGAAATAAACACCAGGGTAAGCAGAGAAGTAAGTTTGTTCAAAACGCTCATGGTCACCATACACGGTACGTGCTTGTGAAGGCCAGCTATCTAAAATAACCAAGTTACCGTCAACCGCACCTTCAAGTGTATTGCCTTCTGCATCATAAAGCGCAGGTGCAATACCAAAGAATGGACGAGTTGCAGAACCAGGCTTCATGTCTGTTGCACCCGGCAATGGTGTGATCATGATGCCACCCGTTTCTGTTTGCCACCAAGTATCAACAATTGGGCAATTCTCATTACCGATATGCTCGTAGTACCATGCCCATGCTTCTGGGTTAATAGGTTCACCCACAGAGCCCATAATACGCAGACTTGTGCGTTTTGATGTCGCTGTTGGCTCATCACCTTTTGCCATCAACGCGCGAATAGCGGTTGGTGCAGTGTAAAGAATAGTGACATTGTGTTTGTCGATTACTTCACCCATACGACCTGCAGTTGGGTAAGTGGGTACACCTTCAAATACCACTTGTGTACAGCCGTTAACTAATGGGCCATACGCAATATAACTGTGACCCGTGATCCAACCAACATCTGCACTACACCAGAAAATATCGTCTTCTTTTAAATCAAATACATATTCATGGGTCATTGATGCGTAAACAAGGTAGCCACCCGTGGTGTGAACAACACCCTTAGGCTGACCAGTAGAGCCCGATGTATAAAGAATGAAAAGTGGATCTTCAGCATTCATTGGCTCTGGTTCACAATCTGCCGGTAAATCTGCCACTAAATCATGCCACCATACGTCGTGACTGTTCCACTCTACTTCACCGCCAGTTAACTGGTGAACAATCACATGCTCAACTGTGGTTACTGAATCTTGTGATACCGCTTCATCAACATTTGCTTTTAATGGCACGCAGTTACCAGCGCGACGACCTTCATCAGATGTGATCACGACTTTTGCACCTGAGTCATTAATACGGTCAGCGATTGCTGATGGAGAAAAACCACCAAACACAACAGAGTGAATCGCGCCAATACGAGCACACGCTTGCATGGCATAAACAGCCTGCGGAGTCATTGGCATATAAATCGCTACGCGGTCACCTTTTGCAACACCCAGCTTTTTAAGACCATTTGCTAATTTTGCAACTTCATCGTGCAATTGTTGGTAGGTAATATTTTCGCTTTGCTCTGGGTTGTCTCCTTCCCAGATAAGGGCTGTTTTGTTTGCTTTAGCAGCGAGATGACGGTCGATACAGTTATATGAGGCATTAAGTTGGCCATCTTCAAACCAACGAATATTGATATGGCCTTTGTCAAATGATGTGTTTTTAACTTTAGTATAAGGAGTTGACCAATCAAGACGCTTACCATGCTCTCGCCAAAATCCTTCAGGGTCATCGATAGATTGCTTGTACAGTGTATTATATTTATCGTTATCAACTAATGCGGCATTCTTGATATGCGCGGGAACTGGATAGATACTTTGTGACATTGTTGTCGTCTCCATTTTAATTACTTGCCTTCGGCCTGCTTCAAGGATCACTCAGCAACGCCCCTTAAAGTATTAGACCTTAGTTGTATATCTCGCCAAATAGCTAAAAACTTCGTAATAGCCACCTATAATCTACTCCAATATGTTGATGTAAGCGATTTATCGCTATGTAACACCTTAGTCTAATAGACCAATAGATAATTGAGAGAAGTCATTTCTTAAACAACAGTGATACAACAACACACAAATAGCTTCAACAGGAATAGACATTATGACAACAACAAAAATAACCGCTTTAAAGACCCTCACGGCATCGGCCGTGTTATGCGCACTAACAGGCACTGCAAGTGCTGCCACTTTAGGTAATACCGATATCACTTATGGCGGTTATGTAAAGCTAGATGCGATGTGGAGTGACTATTCATCAGGTGTTCCAGATGGTACCAGCATTGGTCGTGATTTTTATGTACCGAGTACAACTCCCGTGGGACCTGACGTTGACAGCGATGCAGTCTTTGATATGCATGCCCGCCAATCGCGTTTTAATTTTGGCACTGCAACAAAGTTAGACAATGGTAAAACTGTTAACACTAAAATCGAAATTGACTTTTTAGCCTCCGCACCGGGTGGTAATGAACGTGTTACCAACTCCTATGCTCCGCGTATTCGCCAAGCTTTTATCACGTATGATGGCTGGTTATTTGGTCAAGCGTGGTCAAACTTTCAAAACGTAGGCGCACTGCCAGAAACGCTAGACTTCGTAGGCCCTGCAGAAGGGACCGTTTTTGCCCGCCAATCACAAATTCGTTACTCAACGGGCAACTGGTCGTTCTCTGTTGAAAACCCAGAAAGTACAATTACGACCCAAGGTGGCGCACGCGTTGCAACGGATGATGCATCTTTACCTGATTTTACCGCGCGTTATGCTCATAAAGCAGACTGGGGTGAATTAGTCTTTACAGGTTTAGCGCGTCAACTAACCTATAAAAAGAATGGCGTCGATGCAGACGAAACATCCTTTGGTATTAGTGCATCGGGTAAAGTTAATTTTGGTCAAAACAACCTCAAATTCATGCTGACACAAGGTTCAGGCTTAGGTCGATATGTTGGTTTAAACGTAGCACATGGTGCTGTACTTAATGGTGATGAACTAGATGCCATCGACTCAACTTCAGGCTTCATTGGTTATCAACAACACTGGAATAGTCAGTGGCGTTCAACTTTCCTTTATTCATTTTTCTCAGCAGATAACAACACAGATCTGTTAGCTATTTCGGGTGATCCTACTAAAACAAGTCAAAGCTACAGCGCGAATATTTTATACTCGCCAGTAAAGAAACTCACATTTGGTGTTGAACTGAAACATGCTGAACGAGAATTAGAAAGTGGCGCTGATGGTGATATGGACCGCCTTCAATTTTCTGCAAAATACGTTTTTTAAGTATAAAAATAGTTTTACTTCCTGAGCGGCTCCGGCCGCTTTTTTTATTAAAGCCCCCAAAAGCAAATTGCAAATCATTTTCATTTAGATTAAATTACGCATTAATTTGAATCATCATTGAACTATTTGGAAATTTGCATGTCATCAACTAAATTTTTGCGCTTGTCACAATTAAGCATAGTGACTTCAGCTCTTCTTAGTGGCTACGCTTTAGCAGAACAACCAAAAGAAGAACCTGCGATCGAAAAAATTGCTGTCTACGGTCAACATCACAAAAACTATATTACCGAACAAGCTCAATCAGCGACCAAATTGGGCTTAACCATAAAAGAAACACCTCAGTCTATCTCTGTTGTTTCTCGTGCGTTGATGAATGACTTTTCACTTGATGATTTAAACTCAGTACTTGAAAGCACGCCGGGTGTGACTGTTGAGCAAATTGAAACCGATCGCACCTACTTTAAAGCTCGCGGCTTTGAAATTACCAACTTTCAAGTTAATGGCATGGGTTTACCCCAAGATAATGGCTCTATTCAAGGCACACTTGATACCTCTATATACGATAGTGTCGAAATTGTTCGTGGTGCTAATGGCTTAATGACTGGTGCTGGTAATCCATCGGCAACGGTCAACATGGTATTAAAACGCCCAACATATCAAACACAGGTCAATGCATCAGTGTCATATGGCTCATGGGATAATAAACGTCTTGAACTTGACGCATCAACGGCGATCAACGATAACCACGCTGTGCGTGCCGTATTTACAAAGCATAAAACAGACTCTTATCTTGATCGCTACGAGCAAGATAAAACAATTTATTACTTAGCATATGAAGGCCAACTTACTAACAGCACAGTCGTAACAGCTAACTATGTTAAACAAAATAAAGACGCAGACAGCCCTCTTTGGGGTGCGTTACCACTTTATTATAGCGATGGTACTGCGACTAACTTCGATGTATCAACTAGCACTGCATCCGATTGGTCATACTGGAACAACACCACCGAGCAGTTATTTTTATCCATTGAGCAAGCAATCACTAATACTTGGTTTTTAAAAGCCAGCTATGCACACTTAGAAAATGAGCAAGACTCTGAGCTTTTCTATGTTTATGGCACGCCTGATAGAGAAACAGGTTTAGGCTTAACAGGTTACGCAAGTGAATACGATCATAAAGATAAGCACGATATTTTAGATATCTATGCAACGGGTAAATTTAATTTATTTGGTATGGAGCATGACCTATCATTTGGTGTTAACCAAGCAGATATGGATTATAATGATAAATCTCTTTATGACCGCACCACAGGCAATGGTTTCCCTAAAATGCCTGAACTGGGTGGTTGGGACGGAGTTGCGCCAATTCCAACACTCACTGATGGTTTAACAGGAGCAGATCTGACTAGCCGTCAACGTTCAGCTTATATTTCAACACGCATTAGAGCCACCGATTCACTTAGCTTCTTAGCAGGTGTCAGCCAAGTAAATTGGGAAACTGAAGGTGAGTCATACGGGAAAGCGAAAGATAAAGACAGCGATCAAACCGTGCCCTACTACGGTGTTGTTTATGATATCAACGGGCGCTTTTCAACTTATGCAAGCTACACAGAAACATTTGTGCCGCAAACTGAGCGTGACATAAATGGTGACTATCTCAACCCTATTACTGGTAAAAGTAGTGAAGTGGGTTTAAAAGCACAATTACTTGATGACAACCTGTTTGTCACTGTTGCCTACTTTGATGCAGAGCAAGTGGGTCTCGCTGTAGCAGTACCAGGATCCTTACCGGATGATACACGCTACTATGGCGCAGACGGCATTAATAGCGATGGTTTTGAACTAGAACTTAGCGGTCAAATCAATGAAACATTGAGTGCAAGTTTTAGCTATAGCAACTTAAACATCGATGGTGATGAGCTGGTAAAAGACTACACGCCAGAAAATCAATTTAAACTTGCGCTAACTCACAAAGTGCCTGAAGTTGATGGCTTAACCTTTGGCCTAAATTACCAATGGCAAGACGATACGCAGCGCGTACAGGTTCGCGATGCTGATACTAATGCACCGCAAATAACCACTCAGCAAGATGCCTATGGTTTATTAAGCTTAATGGCCACTTACGATATTAACGACAATGTTAGTGTTAACTTAAATATTAATAACGTCACCAACGAAAAGTACCTTCATAGCCTATTCTGGGCACAAGGTTACTATGGTGCGCCACGTAGCTATGCTGTTTCATTCAACTGGCAGCTTTAATGAGTGCCAAGTTTGAAACGATAAGCTCTAAACGTTAAGAATTTAAAAGCCGCACACTGTGCGGCTTTTATGTATCGACT
Organism: Pseudoalteromonas sp. JSTW; assembly: GCF_013423925.1. Classification (NCBI taxonomy): domain Bacteria; kingdom Pseudomonadati; phylum Pseudomonadota; class Gammaproteobacteria; order Alteromonadales; family Pseudoalteromonadaceae; genus Pseudoalteromonas; species Pseudoalteromonas sp. JSTW. Next base: position 698,771 of record NZ_CP058972.1, on the reverse strand, counting down.
CGTTGCAGCTGGTTTATCCCGCGTTGACAGATTGAATCCCTTTTATCCCCTTACCTTAATCCCTTAAATTGTCACTTATAGCATTACGCTTAATTAAGTGGTCTATTTTGAGGCAATAAAACCGCGTTGATAACAAGGCAAAAATTTAGTTATTTAGTTATTTAGTTATTTAGTTATTTAGTTATTTAGTTATTTAGTTATTCTAAATCAGAAATTTTTAACGTAGGTAGCGACTGGTTTAATCACTCAAAATGATTAAGTATTTTTGCAAAATGGTATTAATTAAGTGAACTGGTATAGGCCCGCCCCTGTAAAATCGCCGCAACACCCAGCGCAACTTTTCACCTATAAAAACGGCTCAGTGCGACTATTATTCACCCATAAAAAAACCGCTAACTAAGTAGCGGTCTTTTTGTGTTAAGGGCGGGTCAAATCACGCTTAACAATACACTGTAAAGGTGTTTTATAGCTCGTCTTCAGCTATCAGGCCAACATCTACACCGTCTTCAGGCTTAATAGTTGCTTGAAGTAATAGCATTTCACGTAACTTACCTTCAATCTCATCTGCGATCTCTGGGTTGTCTTTTAAGAACTTAATTGAATTTGCTTTACCTTGGCCTACTTTATTACCGTTGTAGCTATACCAAGCACCTGACTTTTCAACAATCTTATGTTTAACACCTAAGTCAATTAATTCACCGTGTTTAGAGATACCTTCACCATACATAATGATGAACTCAGCTTGTTTAAACGGGGGTGCAACTTTGTTTTTAACAATTTTAACGCGGGTTTCGTTACCCACAACTTCATCACCCTCTTTCACCGAACCAATACGACGAATATCAATACGTACCGATGCGTAGAATTTAAGTGCGTTACCACCCGTTGTTGTTTCTGGGTTACCAAACATGACACCTATTTTCATACGGATTTGGTTGATGAAAATACACAAGGTGTTCGAGCGCTTAATATTACCCGTTAATTTACGAAGGGCTTGCGACATTAAACGAGCTTGAAGACCCATGTGTGAGTCACCCATGTCGCCTTCAATTTCAGCCTTTGGTGTTAATGCAGCAACCGAGTCAACAATAACCACGTCAACCGCACTTGAACGAACAAGCATGTCACAGATTTCTAATGCTTGCTCACCAGTATCAGGCTGAGAAACAAGTAACTCATCAATGTTTACACCTAGCTTTTGTGCGTATACAGGATCGAGAGCATGCTCAGCATCAACGAATGCACACGTTTTGCCTTGCTTCTGAGCTTCAGCGATAACTTGTAGCGTTAGCGTTGTTTTACCTGATGATTCAGGGCCGTATACTTCAACGATACGTCCTGCTGGTAAACCACCTATACCTAATGCGATATCAATCCCCAGTGAACCTGTTGAGATAGCTTCAATATCAAGGGCTTTGTTGTCGCCCAATTTCATAATTGAACCTTTACCAAATTGACGTTCAATTTGTGATAAAGCAGCGTCCAACGCTTTTTGTTTGTTATCGTTCATTCTGTTCTCCAAATCCGGCTAATGCAGACAGTATACTGTATGAAATCACAGTATCAAGCTAATTTTCTGATTTTATTATCTCGATAACTTTTTCTATTGAATAAACAATAGCTTGAGCTCTAACACTGGCTCTATCACCGGTAAAAACATGTTTGCTTGGGTAATTTTTTCCTGCAAAATGCACGCAAAACCACACCAAACCAACCGGTTTATCCCGGGTTGCCCCACCGGGACCCGCAATACCCGAAATAGCAATCGCAATATCAGCCTTTGCAGCCTTCGCAACACCTGACGCCATTTCTAAAACAGTTTGCTCACTGACAGCGCCAAAGTTCTGTAAAGTCTCGTTACTCACACCAATTAATTCATGCTTTGCTTGGTTGCTGTATGTAACAAAAGCACGGTCAATATAATGAGAACTTCCTGGTGTATCTGTTAGCGCATAACTCACGCCCCCACCCGTGCACGATTCAGCGGTAGTGATCCATAAGCGTTTATCCGTTAAAATAGCTCCTAATTTCGCAGCAAGTGTTTTAATCTCTTGATGTAATTCCATATTCAGCCTTTGGGTAAATACATGTCGTTTGATCTTTATGCTCCACACACTATAAAACAACAAACACCGATGATGCAGCAGTATCTAAAAATAAAAGCCGAGCATCGCGATATTTTATTGTTTTATCGTATGGGTGATTTTTACGAACTCTTTTTTGATGATGCTAAACGTGCAGCTCAACTTCTTGATATTTCTCAAACTCATCGCGGTAAAGCCGGTGGCGATCCTATTCCAATGGCCGGCGTACCTTATCACGCAGTAGAAAATTACCTAGCACGCCTTGTACAAATGGGTGAATCGGTTGCTATTTGCGAACAAATAGGCGACCCAGCAACCAGCAAAGGTCCGGTAGAGCGAAAAGTCGTGCGCATTGTAACACCCGGTACTATTTCCGATGAAGCCTTACTGCAAGAGCGCCAAGATAACTTACTCACAAGTGTGTGGCAAAATAAACACGGTGTTTACGGCATTGCCTACCTCGATATTAACTCAGGCCGTTTTAATGTACTTGAAGTGAATACTGACGAAGCATTTAGCTCAACACTGCAACGCCTTGCGCCAGCAGAACTGCTTTACAGTGAAACGTTTGCCAATATTCACTTAATCGAACATATTAAAGGGGCTCGCCGTCGCCCAGAATGGGAGTTCGATTTAGACACCGCACAACACCTCTTATGCGATCAATTTGGCACCAAAGATCTAGTTGGCTTTGGGGTTGATAAAGCCCATTGCGCTCTGATTGCCGCGGGCTGTTTAATGCAATATGTAAAAGACACTCAACGCATTGCTCTGCCACATATTCGCGCCATTACCCTTGAGCAAAACGAACACGCAGTGATCTTAGATGCTGCAACCCGTAAAAACTTAGAGCTCACGGTTAACCTCTCTGGAGGCTATGAAAACACCTTGGCACAGGTGCTTGATAAAACCGCTACAGCAATGGGGTCTCGTTTATTAAAACGCCGAATTCATACCCCTGTGCGCAGTAAAGATGAGCTTAACTCACGCCTAAATGCGATTAGTGCGATCATCGATGCTCAACTGTGCGGCGAACTGCACGAATCATTAAAACAAATTGGTGATATTGAGCGAGTTATCGCGCGCCTTGCATTGTGCACAGCCAGACCTCGTGACTTAACGCGTTTACGTAGTGCATTACAAGCGCTGGCACCACTGCATGAGCTACTTAATGATGCCAGCGATCCACGCATTAACCAGATCATCGCACAGTCACAAGAATTACCAGCGCTGCAAGATCTCCTAGAACGCGCAGTCATTGAAACACCACCGGTACTTATTCGTGATGGGGGAGTTATTGCCCCAGGCTATAATAGTGAGTTAGATGAATGGCGTGCGCTTAGCCAAGGCGCAACCGATATCCTTGAAAAACTGGAAGAGCGCGAGCGTGAACGCACAGGCATCAGCACCTTAAAAATTGGCTACAATAAGGTGCATGGCTTCTTCATTGAAGTTAGCCGTGCTAATTCACACTTAGTTCCTGCTGATTATATTCGTCGTCAAACATTAAAAAATAACGAACGCTATATCATTCCTGAGCTAAAAGAGCATGAAGACAAAGTACTCGGTAGCCAATCAAAGGCGTTGGCTCTCGAAAAACAACTTTATGAACAACTATTTGAATTTATAGCACCGCATATTGAGCAGCTACAAACGATGGCTGCAGTACTGGCTGATTTAGACGTTCTTAATAATTTAGCTGAACGTGCGCAAGCGCTCAACTACGCCAAACCAACACTGTGTGATAACGACAATATAAGCATAAAGCAAGGGCGTCATCCCGTTGTTGAGCAAGTAATGAAAGACCCCTTTATTGCCAACCCTGTCGAGTTAAGCAACGACCGTAAGATGTTGATCATCACAGGGCCAAACATGGGGGGTAAATCAACCTATATGCGTCAAACTGCGTTAATTGTACTCATGGCACATATTGGGTCTTATGTCCCTGCTGACAGCGCAGAAATTGGCAATATTGACCGCATTTTTACGCGTATTGGCGCAAGTGATGATTTAGCATCAGGGCGTTCAACCTTTATGGTTGAAATGACAGAGACAGCGACCATTTTAAACAATGCCACGGCGCAATCTTTGGTCTTGATGGATGAAATAGGACGCGGTACTTCGACCTATGATGGCCTGTCTCTCGCCTATGCTACGGCCGATTATTTAGCCTCAAAAATTGCCGCAAAAACCTTATTCGCCACCCATTATTTTGAGCTAACTGAACTGGCCGAGCAGCAGCAAGGATTGGTTAATGTTCACCTAGATGCGATTGAGCATAACGACACTATTGCCTTTATGCATACCGTGCTTGAAGGTGCAGCAAGTAAAAGCTTTGGTTTACAAGTTGCCGCGCTTGCCGGTGTACCAAAAGCCGTTATTCAGCAAGCAAAGCAAAAACTAAAAATGCTTGAAAATCATCAGCCTGTTACAGCCCCTGTGCAACAACAGCAAGCACTGGCGTTTGACAATGAACCCTCTGAACTTGAGCTAACTTTACAGCAGCTCGACCCAGACAGTTTAACACCAAGACAAGCACACCAGCTGTTATACCAATTAAAAGATTTACTTTAATTGCGTGCATAAAAAAAGCTGACAGTATGTCAGCTTTTTTGTGTGTTCTAGAGACCCGAAGGCCTCATACCTGAGTCAGGTATATTGTTGTCAACTCAAGTAAATTGGTCAAACAGGCTATCTGTACTTAAGCCTTCGTGTTGCAAAATATCTTTTAAACGACGTAATGCTTCCACTTGAATTTGTCTTACACGTTCACGCGTTAAGCCAATTTCACGACCGACATCTTCAAGCGTTGAAGGCTCGTAGCCAAGTAAACCGAAACGACGTGCTAGTACTTCGCGTTGTTTTGGGTTTAATTCACCAAGCCAATCAACAATGTGTTTGTTGATGTCATTATTTTGTACTTCGCCCTCAGGACCAGAGCCTTTTTCGTCAGCAATGATATCGAGTAAGGCTTTGTCGTTTTCGCCTCCAATTGGCGTATCAACCGACGTGATTTTTTCGTTTAAACGTAGCATTTTAGTCACGTCTTCAACGGGTTTGTCCAGACACTCTGCAATTTCTTCTGCGGTTGGTTCGTGGTCAAGTTTTTGTGTTAGTTCGCGAGCTGTTCTTAGATAAACATTCAGTTCTTTTACAACATGAATAGGTAAACGAATTGTTCGTGTTTGATTCATTATGGCACGTTCAATCGTTTGACGGATCCACCAGGTTGCATAAGTTGAAAAACGAAAACCACGTTCTGGGTCAAATTTTTCAACAGCGCGAATCAGGCCAAGGTTACCTTCTTCGATAAGATCTAGCAGCGCAAGACCTCGGTTGTTATAGCGGCGAGCAATTTTCACCACTAAACGTAAATTACTTTCTATCATTCGTTTGCGAGAGGCTTCACAGCCTTTCAATGCTTTACGCGCAAAAAATACTTCTTCTTCTGCACTTAAAAGAGGAGAAAAACCAATTTCACCCAGGTATAACTGTGTCGCGTCTAGGTTTTTGACGACTTCGTCTTTTGTAAAAATTTCATCATCGTTGTCGACTTCTTCGAGTAACTCAGATGAATCATCTTCAACCATCGTGTCATCAAATTTATCATCAACTGTTTCAGTTGTTTTCTCAAGTTTTGCTGTGTGACCCATAAGCGTCCTCCCGAGCAAATATGTGATTGAGCTAAATCACTTTATCAATACCTTTGGCTAAGGTAGATACTTAGCAGGATTGACTGCTTGACCTCGGTAACGAATTTCAAATCTTAAAGCCGTAACCGACGAATCTGAACTGCCAATTTCTGCTATTTTCTGCCCCGCCTTTACTTCCTGTTTTTCCTTTACAAGCAACTTTGAGTTGTGTGCATAAGCACTTAGGTAATCATCATTATGTTTCAGTATGATTAAATTACCGTAGCCCCTCAATGCGTTACCCGCGTATACCACAGTTCCTTGTGCAGCAGCTAAAACAGATGCCCCCTGTTTATTAGCGATTTGTAACCCTTTATAGCCATTTTCTTTTGTAGAGAAACGGCGCGTGACCTTACCCTTAGCGGGCCAGCTCCATATGACTTTTGTATTAGGATTACTATTTTTTGCACTAACTTTCTTGTTGGCTTGTTTTTGAACATACTCTCGTTGTTTTGGCTGATCAAGCTCTTTTTTTAATTTTTTGTTATTTTTTTGTATCAAAACAGTAGACTTTTTACTCGAATTCGTATATTTTTTCGTCTTTTTTTGTTTTTGTGCCGATTTTGTGAGCAAAATGCGTTGCCCAGGATAAATCGTATAAGGTGCTGGAATATCGTTTAATTTTGCTAAAGTACGAAAGTCTTTTTGAGCACTAAACGCGATTGAGTATAAAGTATCGCCTTTGTTAACCTTGTAACTTGAGCCAGAAATATTAACTTTGCGGGTAATTTGTTTTGTATGATTATCTAAACTACTAACAGGAGCGGGAGCATTACGGGAGGAGCAACCAAAGAGCAAAATACTAATAAACAAAGTAACATACACTGCTAACTGTCTGTTCATCGTAAAATGCTCCTTATAATACTAACTGTGAGTTTTAGGGGTTATCGTAGTAAAAAGTACGCAACAACAACTAAAATAACTAATCCCCAGCCAAGCGCTTCAACATATTGACGTAATTTTTGCTCCATTTTCACGCCCCCCCACTTCATTAAAGCCGACACTAAAAAGAACCGAGCCCCACGTCCAATTGCAGACGCAATTAAGAAAGGTAAAAATGCCATCTGCATTAAGCCTGCCCCAATAGTAAAAACTTTATAAGGGATAGGCGAAAACCCAGCAAGAAATACAACCCACACGCCGTATGTTTCAAACCAGCCTAGCGCAGTATCAAACTTTGCTTGCCAGCCCATTTGAGCAATTAGCGGCTCAACGACGGGCTCAAATAGCCAAAAGCCAAGCAAGTAACCTAAAATACCACCAATAACAGACGCAATAGTAGTAAAGCTGGCAAATCGCCATGCTTTATCTGGCTGAGCGAGTGACATAGGAGCTAACATCACATCTGGCGGAACAGGGAAAAAAACAGATTCAGCAAAGCTCATCCCTGCTAAATAACGCTCTGCGTGACGATGCTTAGCCCACACAAGCGCCATATCATATAACTTAGTAAACAACTTCAAAGTGTAACGTCCTATTCAATATCACCAGGTACTAAAGGTACAAATCGTACTGGTGCAACTTTATGTTCTGTGAATGTGTCGCCATTTCTGACAACCATCATTAATTGCTGATCTTGCTCGCCCACGGGGGCTATCATCACACCGCCATCAGCAAGTTGTGCTAGTAACCCTTGCGGCATCGTTGCTGCCGCAGCAGTCACGATAATCCCTTCAAATGGTGCTTGCGATTGCCACCCTTGCCATCCATCACCATGTTTCATCGTTACATTGTATAAATCAAGCTTATGTAAACGGCGCTTTGCTTGCCACTGCAACGCTTTAATGCGTTCAACTGAACACACTTTAGTGAACGTTTTTGCAAGAATCGCGGTTTGATACCCTGATCCCGTGCCAATTTCAAGTACCTTATCGCGTACTCCTGCAAGTCGCAGTAACTCTGTCATTCGCGCAACGATATAAGGCTGCGAAATTGTTTGCCCTTGACCAATAGGTAAAGCGGTATTCTGATACGCTTTATGCTGTAAAACATCATCAACAAACACATGCCGCGGGGTCGTCGCAATCGCCTCAAGTACAGCGGCATCTTCTACGCCATCCCGCTTTAATAATTCAGCCAATGCCAACGCACTGCGATTATAATTAGTCAGCACTATTAATCTCCATCTTCGCTAACCAGCTATCGACGGCTTGAAGACTCTCCTTCGCTGTCATATCAACACTTAACGGTGTTACTGAGGCATACCCATTATTAATGGCGTAAAAGTCAGTCCCTTCTCCTGCGTCACTTTCAGCGCCGAGCGTGCCATACCAAAAAATATCACGCCCCCACGGGTCTTGTTGTTTGGTCATGGTTTCAGCTTTATGACGTGCGCCAAGGCGTGTTACTTTTACTCCTTTGAGTTCTGAAAGAGGAATATCTGGCACATTTAAGTTAATGATCTGATCTTTCGGTAGAGGGTGTGATGCAAGCTCTTTAATGATACCGACAGCCACTGCTGCTGCCGTTTCAAAATGATTCCCTTCTTTAGAACAGAGTGAGACAGCGATCGCTGGCAGCCCTAAGTGGCGGCCTTCGGTTGCGGCTGCAACCGTACCAGAATAGAGCGTGTCATCACCTAAGTTAGCCCCATGATTAATACCAGCCACAACTAAGTCAGGCTGCTCATCGGTTAGCTCATTCACGCCAAGGTGAACACAATCCGTGGGGGTGCCATTAATAGAAATAAAGCCATTATCTAACATGGTCGCACGTAACGGGTTCATTAAGGTTAATGAATTGCTGGCGCCACTGCAGTTACGGTCAGGGGCAACCAGCGTCACATCGGCAATTTGCGTTAACGCATGATATAAAACGGCAATCCCTTTTGCATGCACTCCATCATCATTGCTTAATAAGATTTTCATTTACGCATCCTTTTGTTTTTGTTCTCTTGGGCTGGCGTCTTTATAGTCCACCAGCTCTCGCAAAAGCGCGGTTGCAAAGCAGCCTTTTGGTAAACCAAAACTCAGTTTTACAGTTGTCTCATCAAGTGTTTCAACAGTTAAAGACTCGGGAATTAAGCGCAGCATTCTGCGCTCATTCTTAAGCCCAAGCTCAGCTAATCCCTCTATCCAAGACTGATAAGGGAGCAACCATTGCTTTTCGGTTTCGGTTAAGCCTTTTTCGCCTTTGCCCACCATTGGTGCCGACATAACAATATCGCCAGAGGCTAAACGTGCAATATTGTCATCGCTTATATTGTCTTCAAAAAAGGCATTACTGCCGCTAAGCATAAACACTTCGCGGTGCATGGTTTTCGCAAGACCATGCTCAGCTACACGCATACTTACTATTTCATTGAACACATAAGAACGGGCCGCTGAAATCACTAAACCACGCAGCTTTTTATCGCGAATACGCTCTCCTGCAAACATCCGTTTAGCCATTTCAAGGTTATGCCCTCCATGACCAAATCGCTGTTCGCCAAAGTAATTTGGCACCCCAGCACGCACTGCATTAATACGACACAAAATATCTAAAGGCTCGGTCACATTACGCAGGGTAATCGTAAATCGATTGCCCTTGTGGCAGCCTGTTCTTAATTTACGGTTGTGGCGCTGCTGCGCGATAATAAAGAATTGCTCGTTATTCAGTTCACTAAATTCAATGTGCTTTTTAATCGGCACAGGCACACTAAACCATTGTGTACAAACACCGTGGCGATCTTTTAAACCCGCATAGCTTACATCACGCGGTGATACGCCCGCTTTTTCGGCAATTCGCTTGGCTATAAACTGGGTGTTTTCACCTTTTTTGACGACCTGCAAGCACACATGCTCGCCGCTGCCAGTGAATTCAATACCGAGGTCTTCGTCAACCATAAAGTCTTCAGCAAACGTTTTAAAGTCGGCTTTTGATAGTGGTTTTCCGTATAAATAATTCAATTCACTCATGAATTTTGTTTACTCATAATAACCACTGCGTGGCTTGAAATGCCCTCTTTACGACCTTCAAAGCCCAGCTTTTCGGTGGTAGTGGCTTTCACATTCACTTGCGAAATATCGGCTTCTAAATCAGCAGCTAAATTTTTACGCATGGCTTGAATATGAGGCAGCATTTTTGGTGCTTGAGCTACAATGGTTACATCTGCATTGCCAAGTTCATAGCCTTGCTCTTTTGCAAGCTTAACCACATGACGCAATAATATTCGGCTGTCGATGTTTTCGTATTCACTCGCAGTATCTGGGAAGTGCTTACCAATGTCGCCCATTGCCAGTGATCCTAATATAGCATCACATAATGCATGAATAGCCACATCGCCATCTGAATGCGCTAAAAAACCTTGTGGGTAATCAATTTTTTCACCACAAATAACCAACGGGCCTTCGCCGCCAAATTTGTGAACATCAAAGCCATGGCCAATTCGAATCATGGGGTTCTCTCGTTTTGTTGTTTTTGCAGTAGAAACGCTGCTAAATCTAAATCTTCTGGGGTGGTTATTTTAATGTTGTCACTGCGCCCAGCGACTAATTTTACTGGCTGCTTTGCCCACTCAATCGCCGAAGCTTCATCGGTGATAGTCACGCCGTTCTCTAGGGCATTTGAAAGTGCATCTACAAGCGCCTGATAAGGGAAAAATTGAGGGGTAAGCGCCTGCCATAAATCATCACGTGGCACAGTTTGCTCACTATGAGTATGGCCGCGTTTAATAGTATCTTTGACTTTAGAGGCTAAAATACCGCCCTCGTTAGCTGCTAGGCACTCATCGACCAAACGAGTTATATCGCTTAAACACACTAACGGTCTTGCTGCATCATGCACCAGTACCCAGTCTGGCGGGTTATCAGCAAGTGACAGCAAAGCATTAAGGACTGAGTCGGCACGCTCTGTGCCGCCCGACACTCGTTCTATGCGGCTATCGATTTGAGGTATCACGTCAAAGTAACCATCGTCGTCACTTATTGCTACTTTTATCGTGTGAATAAAATCTAATTCAGCAAGCTTGCTAAGGGTATGCTCTAAAATGGTTTTACCCGCCAGTTCGATATACTGTTTTGGCGCAGAATGTTGCATTCGGCTGCCAACACCGGCTGCGGGAACTATTGCAGTGATTTTCTGTTTAGTTTTCATTTTGTTGTTGGCCTGGCAATACACGAATAAACGTTTCACCAGGTTTAATCATTCCTAATTCATTACGCGCACGTTCTTCTATGCCTTCTTGGCCGAGTTTTAAATCTTTAATATCGGCTTTGAGCACTTTGTTACGTTTTAATAATTTAGCATTTGTATCTTGATGAGAGGCGACCGCTTGTTTTAGACGAGTGTAATCCTGCACACCATTATGGCCAAACCATAAACGATACTGGATAAATAAAGCCAAACATAACAAGGCGAATTGAAACACCCGCATTGAACACTCCTTCGCGGTTAAATTAAGTCAAAGGGCGTTTTAAATTACGCCAATTTATATTGCTTGCTAGTAGCATTTCTCTTAATGACAAACGCTTAGGTGTAATCCGTTTATTAAGTTGCCATTGATGGCCACAACAGGCTGCTGCCATCACTGCTTTTGACGGTTTTAATAACTGCGCTGGCGCGTGTTCTAATGACTCACCGGATAACGTAAACCAACCAAGCTCATTACAATGTACCTTATTGTCGCTTACTTGATCTAAGCTGTCTATGCGCACGGTGGTACATTGCCCGTCATTAATTAGCACGGGGACAATTAACCCACGCTTAGCATATTGACTATAAAAGTCTTCTGATGCACTTTTGCTATATACAGGCGGCGTAGTTTTTTGTTTTTCGAGCCAGCTGCCATTTTGTGAATCAAGCTGTAAAGGCGCATCACCACTGACTATCCGTATTGCTAGTCGCTCTATGTAATAAGGCAAACTTGCCAATAAGCGTCTAAGCCTTGCCGCATCAGGTTCATCGACCAAACGCGGGATTTCTCGAGCATAAAACGCATTACATAACTGTGCATACAAAGCCCGTTCGGCATCAGTTTGCCAAATTTCGGCTTGTGGCGACGGTTCGCTCTGTGGATTAGAAATAGACAATGCCCGCTCTTATAAAACAATTGCTTGACTGTTTTATAGCATAGAGCGTTAATTGAGCGCTACTTTACTGCGCCTTTTTTACCCAGTTTAGCATTACCCGTTTCTAAAAACTGCACAACTGCATCGCGTTTTTTGCCCATTAACAAACTGCCATCGGCTAAAAACATAAAGTTTTGCCAGCAACGTTTAAACACTGCAAAGCTAGTTTCAATAATATTGTCGCGCGCCATACAAAAATACACGGTGGTGTTGGCTTCCCAATCAAGGTGCGCCAAGATTGCCTCGGGGAGTTGTTCTTCGCCAGCTTCCCACGCATTTTCCCAATTAATGGTTTCGGTAAAGCTGTCTTCTTTGCCACACCAATCTGTTTTATCGAAAAAATCTGGGTGATCATGCTCGCGGCTCACCATGGTAGACCAAAGTACAGCGGCACGTTCGCTGGTCATTGGTTTAATTTGCTGCGCATCTGCTGCGTTAATTGGCATGTCTTTATGGCGAAAAACCCATGCTTTTTTGTATTCATCTAACGAAATATAATTCATAGTGTTGACAGTTTATTTAGCATTAAAAAGTGCAAAACGTAATTATACAAGAGATCAAAACATGACTACAGCAATAAAACCTCATCCTCTCAAATCAGGCATATACCAGCATTACAAAGGCCCAAAATACAAAGTAGAGTATGTCGCCACTCACAGTGAAACCGAAGAGCCACTCGTTATTTACCAAGCACTGTATGGTGAGTTTGGTATGTGGGCACGCCCACTCAGCATGTTTTTAGAAACCGTTGAGGTAAACGGCAAAACAGTCCCACGCTTTGCATACCTTTCAGACGCAGAATAACTATGGCATCATAGCATTATTAATCACTGCTCAGACCAGATAAGGTGACATCGTGCTTTTTAATTCAACCGACAACTACATTGCCAGTAACTCATTAAAACAAGCGGTTAACGCAGCCATCTTGCTCGAAAAACCTCTGCTTATAAAAGGGGAGCCCGGCACAGGTAAAACCATGTTAGCCGAGGAGCTTGCAAAAAGCTTAGACACCACGCTTATTCAATGGCATATAAAATCGACCACCAAAGCACAGCAAGGCCTATACGAATATGATGCAGTGTCACGGTTGCGCGACAGCCAGTTAGGTGATGAGCGCGTTCACGACATTGGTAACTACATTGTAAAAGGTAAATTATGGCAAGCCTTCACCTATGGAGAGCAACATAATAAACGCCCCGTGTTGCTGATTGACGAAATCGACAAAGCCGATATCGAGTTTCCAAACGACTTATTGTTAGAACTCGATAAAATGGAGTTTCATGTTTATGAAACCGGTGAGCGCGTTATTGCCAAGCACCGCCCTATTGTTATTATTACCTCAAACAACGAAAAAGAGCTGCCTGATGCCTTTTTACGTCGTTGTTTTTTCCACTACATCGACTTTCCATCGAGCGACGAAATGGCGCAAATTATCGATGTACATCACCCGCATGTTAAGCAAGACTTGGTACGCGAAGCACTTGAAGTATTCTTTAACCTGCGCGATGTAAATGGCATAAAGAAAAAGCCCTCAACCAGCGAGTTACTCGATTGGTTAAAATTATTGATGGCTGAAGATATCGATGCCAAAACACTGCATGATAAAAGCCAAAAAGGCGGCCTAATGCCAATGTTTGGTGCGCTATTAAAGAACGAGCAAGACATTAGCCTCATCGAAAAACTTGCTTTTATGAGTCGTCGTTAAGATGTTAATTGCGTTTTTCTTTAAGTTACGTGAATACCGCTTACCCGTGAGTCTGCGTGAGTTACTTGATTTGATCAACGCGCTCAAGCAAGGGGTCATTTTTGCCGACGTAGACGCGTTTTATTACTTAGCGCGTACCATCATGGTCAAAGACGAAACTCACTTTGACCGGTTTGATAAAGCCTTTGCCGATTACTTTAGCGGGGTTGCTGACCTTGATTTACTCGAAAGCTTAAAACAACAGCATAACCTGCCTAACGACTGGTTGCGCAAAGAGTTTGAAAAACACTTAACAGACGAAGAAAAAGCACAGTTAAAAGCGATGGGTGGCCTCGATAAACTTATGGAAGCCCTGAAACAGCGCCTTGAAGAACAGCAAAAACGCCATGCTGGCGGCAACAAATGGGTTGGCACTGGCGGCACCTCGCCGTTTGGCGCGTATGGCTTTAACCCAGAAGGCGTGCGTATTGGTCAAGACGGTAATCGTAACCGCCGTGCTGTAAAAGTATGGGATAAACGGACATACCGCAACCTCGACAGTGACCGCGAAATTGGCTCTCGCACCATTAAGCTCGCGCTTAAAAAACTGCGTAAATTTGCCCGCACCGGGGCTAGCGACACTCTCGATTTAACCGAAACCATTCGTGCTACTGCAAAGCAAGGTGGCATGCTCGATGTAAAAATGGCACCCGAGCGCCACAATGCTGTAAAAGTGCTGATGTTGTTTGATATTGGCGGCTCAATGGATGATTACATTCATACCTGTGAGGAGTTATTTAGTGCTGCACACAGCGAATTTAAGCACCTCGAGTTTTACTATTTTCATAATTGTTTATACGAACATGTTTGGCAAGACAACGAGCGCCGCCATTCAAACGTGATTGATACCATGACCTTGATTAACAAGTTCACCAGTGACTACAAGGTCATTTTTGTTGGCGATGCCACCATGGGTCCTTACGAAATAGCCTACCCTGGTGGCAGTGTAGAACATTGGAATGAGGAACCCGGCAGCGCCTGGCTAAACCGCATAACAAATCACTTTGATAAAGTCGCTTGGCTCAACCCACAACCGGTTGAGCACTGGCGTTACTATCAATCGATTGATTTTATAAAACAGTTAATGAACAACCGTATGTATCCACTCACCTTAGATGGCATAAGTAATGCGATTAGGGAATTGAGTTAGCCTAGATTGTAGGCGCGATTTTATATCGCGCAATACTAAAAATTGACTTGGGATCAACCCACTGCTGACACACAATGATGCTGGATTTCACTTCGTTCAGGCAAATTAGGTAAACTTCCAAACCAAAAACACCAACGCAAAGCCCACTAAATAAACCAAACCTAGCCAGCTTAGAGTCCGAATTAAGGGGGAATGCACAATACTTGGCTCTGAGCGCACTAAACTAAAGTTAAGCCATGCAAATACTGGGGTGGTAACAAAGGCGAGAGTCATGGCAAACGTAAGCATGGGGCCAAGTGCCGATTTAAAGAATAAAATGATTGCCATACCAGAAAATGCTTGCAGTAAAAGCCACATATTTAAACTGTGTTTAGACTGTTTTACAGGCAGTAATTTGTGCGATTCATTTAAGGTTCTGGCGTAGCCGTCAAGCACGGTAAGCGTGGTGCCAAACATACATAAAAAAGCGATACCCGACACCAATGGCCTTGCCCACTCTCCCATTGTAAGGGCGTACATATCAATAAGCTGTTTAGCAAACGCCACCCCACCTAATTGCACGGCTTGTACCTGTCCGTATTGCACTAATACACCTAGCGAGAAAAACACCAAAGCTAGGGCTGCTGTAAGCCAGTAGCCTAAATTAAAATCAAATAAACCTTGCTGCTTAGTAATAACTTGTTGCTGCTGCTTTTCTTTTAGCCAAAGTGAACTAATCGCTGAGATTTCAATAGGAGCTGGCATCCAGCCCATTAGCGCCACCATAAAGCCAAGCATTGCAAGCTCATACGGCGACGGGCCCACGTAGTCAACTGGAGCCATAAGACCATTATTAATTGCCACCACCAAAGCAGCCACAGTTGTAACAGTAAGCAGCCCCATAATGATTTTAGACACGTTATCGAGCGCCTTAAAATGCCCCAACAACAAAATAAGTAAACAAACAGCCAAAATAATCCAACACAACAAGGTCACCGAAATGGTGATCGGCAGTGCGTAATGTAATAGGCTGGCTGTTAAAAGTAGTACCCCTGCGGTATTCACTACTGCAGCCACAATATTTAACGCAATAAAACTGTAAAAGTAACCCGGCCCTTTTTGCTTGTAGCCCTCAACTAAACTTTGTTTAGTTGCAAGGGTGTATTCCATACCAAATCGAAAGAATGGGTACTTAAGTACATTCACAACAATAATTAGCCAAAATAGTTGCCAGCCAAATAACGAGCCAGCCTGCGTCGACGCCACCAAATGTGAGCCACCAATCGCCGCTGTGGCCATTAATATGCCAGGGCCAAGTGCATTAAGTTTAGATTGCCAATGTGATACTGCTGATTGCATATGCTTTATGTGTTTTATTCTTAGTTACAAGCAACTTACAGCGTTTTAGATGAGATTGGAAGACACTCCTCGCTTCTGAGTTCTAGGATTAAGTTGTCAGTTTATAAAACCAAAAAAGCCAAACATATTTATGTTTGGCTTTCTCTTGTTCGAGGTTTTGCGCTAAATTTTTGTGGCTAACACTTAGCGTCTAATTTATTAGCTTAAATTCATTTCTTGAATAATCTCATGGGCGATTTCCGGCGTTGTGCTCACCGGTTTTTCATGTAGTTTAGCTTTCATTTGCCCTTTACGATGTTTTAGCGATGCATCGAGTTTTTTAGCTGCATTTGCAAGTGCTGGGTACATCACTTCATCTTCTCCTTTAACTGATAAACGTGCACCTTCATAAATAGTGCTGATCTCAGCTTGATACTTGTGATGTTCTTTTGAAAGAATAATATCGAGAGATATTAACGATGGAAAATGGCTAGCAATTTTTGAGAATTTCTCGTTGATATGAGCTCTAACAGCCTCAGTAACGTCAACATGATGACCAGAAATATTAATCTTCATAGGGTATCCTTTTTTCTTGTTACCTCATAGTTAGTATTGGGGGCGATTTGAATTAACACAAGCGAAAATCAAAGATAATTAGTAATTGATTGTAACCACACATGATTTAGATCATGCTCTGCGGATAAAATATGCAAAAGCCCGTATTACACGGGCTTTATAGAAAAGTTATCAACTGCTCATTAAGTGTACGAGCAACAATAATCAGCAAAGTCAGTTACCTTTACGCGAAAGGTAACATTGGCGTCTACATTAAACGAATCTCCAGCCTTCATGGCTTGCCACTCAGTTTCGCCTGGCAGTAACACTTGCCACTCTCCCGCAAGTAACTCCATGTGCTCTTTTTGATTTGTGCCAAACTCAAATTCTCCTGGTTGCATAAAACCTAATGTTTTAGTACTGCCATCGGCAAAAAGCACAACACGGCTCGAAACTTTACCATCAAAATAGACATTCGCTTTTTTTACAACACTTACACTGTCAAACTGAGTCATACTCACTCCTGTTATGTTTTATAATCTTCTTTATTTCAGCCTGCCCGAATTTTAAGTAAGCAGCAACTGAAGATTATTCAATTAACCTCTATATGTGAGCTGATTTTTTTATTATCTTTTATACACTGAGCAATTAAAAAAACAAATAGAGTGCCTATGTGTTCACCAAAACACTAAAAACGCCCCTACGGTATAAAGTACCCAAGTAGCAGTGATAATTATTGCTGATCTGTCGGGTACGTATCGAATCTTTTGACTGGCAGCAAAAATCCATAAAAAAGCCCGCGCAGTGCTAAGACCGCGCGGGCTTTTAAATTTTAGCGACTAAAGCTTAGAACAAAGCGTTTGCTTTGTTTACGATGTTTTCAACCGTGAAACCAAAGTGCTTGAATAACTCACCAGCAGGTGCTGACTCACCAAATGTCGTCATACCTACTACTGCGCCATTTAGGCCTACGTATTTGTACCAGTAGTCTGCAATGCCCGCTTCGATAGCTACGCGGCGTGTTACGCTTGCTGGTAATACGCTTTCTTTGTAGGCTGCGTCTTGCTCATCAAACAAGTCAGTTGAAGGCATAGAAACCACACGTACTTTTTTGCCTTGTGAACGAAGCTCTGCAGCGGCGTCTTGTGCAAGCTGTACTTCTGAGCCCGTTGCAATAAGGATAAGCTCAGGCTCACCATCGCAACTCAGTACGTAACCACCTTTTTTCACATCGCTTAACTGTTGTGCAGTACGCGTTTGTTGCTCAAGACCTTGACGTGTGAAGATCAATGACGTTGGGCCATCTTTACGCTCAATCGCTTGTTGCCATGCAATTGCAGACTCAACTTGGTCACACGGACGCCAGTTAACAAGATTAGGCGTTAAACGCATGCTTGCAATTTGCTCTACTGGTTGGTGCGTAGGGCCATCTTCACCCAGACCAATTGAATCGTGCGTGTATACAAAAATGCTTGGTTGCTTCATTAATGCAGCCATGCGTACCGCATTACGCGCGTATTCCATAAACATTAAGAATGTTGCGCCGTAAGGAATAAAGCCTTTGTGCAGTGCAATACCATTCATAATTGCCGACATACCAAACTCACGGACACCGTAGTAGATGTAGTTACCGCTTGCGTCGTCTGCTGTTACGCCTTTTGAACCATCCCAAATTGTTAAATTTGAACCAGCAAGGTCAGCTGAGCCGCCCATAAACTCTGGTAATAATGGACCAAATGCATTCAGTGCATTTTGTGAAGCTTTACGTGTTGCAGGGTTTGCAGGGTTTGCTTGCAGCTCTTCGATGTACGCTTGTGACTTTTCAGCCCAATCTGCTGGCAATTCGCCATTTGTACGACGCTTAAATTCTGCTGCTAGCTCTGGGTGTGCATTTGCGTATGCCGCAAACTTTTCGTCCCAGTTTGATTCAAGCTGTTGGCCCTTTTCTTTTGCGTCCCATTCGCTGTAGATATCAGCTGGGATTTCAAATGCTTCGCCTGTCCAGCCTAAGAACTCACGTGCCGCTTTGATCTCATCATGACCAAGTGGAGCACCATGACAGTCATGACTACCCGACTTATTAGGTGAACCGTAACCAATCACTGTTTTACAACAAATTAATGATGGCTTGTCGGTAATACTACGTGCTTCTTCGATGGCTGCGCGGATGGCCTCTGGGTTATGGCCATCAACATCACTCACCACGTGCCAGCCATATGCTTTAAAACGTGCAGGTGTGTCGTCGCTGAACCAACCTTCTACTTCACCGTCGATAGAGATGCCGTTGTCATCCCAAAACGCAACAAGTTTACCCAGGCCTAATGTGCCCGCTAATGAACAGGCTTCGTGAGAGATACCCTCCATTAAACAGCCATCACCCATAAACGCGTAGGTAAAGTGATCAACGATGTCGTGGCCTTCACGGTTAAATTGAGCAGCAAGCGCTTTTTCAGCAATTGCCATACCTACCGCATTTGTGATCCCTTGGCCTAATGGGCCCGTAGTGGTCTCAATACCTGGTGCATAGCCATACTCTGGATGCCCTGGTGTTTTTGAATGCATTTGACGGAAGTTTTTAATTTCTTCAAGTGGTAAGTCGTAACCACTTAAATGTAGTAGAGAATAAATCAGCATCGAACCGTGGCCATTTGAAAGAATAAAGCGATCACGGTCTGCCCACTCTGGGTTCGTCGGGTTGTGCTTTAGATAATCGCGCCATAGTACTTCTGCGATATCTGCCATGCCCATAGGGGCTCCAGGGTGGCCAGAGTTGGCCTGTTGTACTGCGTCCATTGATAAGACGCGAATAGCATTTGCAAGTTCTTTGCGAGATGGCATGAATTCTCCTACCTTTAATGTATTTGCGCTGGTTGTTTGTTAAGCCCCATTCTTACTTATTGTATGGGTGCAGTGCAATTAAAAATCCGTATTAAATGGGTCTATTACCACTGTTTATTAAGAACGAAATGTTATTAGTAATTTAAAATAGACGTCTAGGCGTAAAATAACTATGCAAACATAATTGTTTTAGATAAAATACGCCCCTTAATTTTTTAGCGCTATTACCGACGTTAGTGAAGCGCAATATTTGTGAGCAGAAATACAATGGCAAAACATTTATTTACTTCTGAATCTGTATCTGAAGGTCATCCGGATAAAATCGCGGACCAAATCTCTGACGCGGTTCTAGATGCTATCTTAGAGCAAGATTCTCATGCCCGTGTTGCATGTGAGACTTACGTTAAAACTGGTATGGTTATGGTGGGTGGTGAAATCACTACTAGCGCGTGGGTTGATATCGAAGAAATTACACGTAAAACTGTACGTGAAATCGGTTACACGCATTCAGACATGGGTTTTGATGCTGACTCGTGCGCAATCCTAAACACTATCGGTAAACAATCTCCAGACATCAACCAAGGTGTTGACCGTGCACGTCCAGAAGACCAAGGCGCGGGTGACCAAGGTTTAATGTTTGGTTATGCATGTAACGAAACAGACGTTTTAATGCCTGCACCAATCACGTATTCACACCGTTTAGTTCAGCGTCAAGCGCAAGTTCGTAAAAGCGGTGAGCTTAACTGGTTACGCCCAGATGCAAAATCACAAGTAACATTTGCATATGAAAATGGTAAGCCGGTAGGTATTGATGCTGTTGTTCTTTCAACGCAACACTGTGATTCAATCTCACAAAACGACCTAGTAGAAGCGGTAATGGAAACCATCATTAAGCCGGTTCTTCCAGCAGAGCTTATCTCTAGCGCAACGAAATTCTTCATCAACCCAACTGGCCGTTTCGTTATCGGTGGTCCAATGGGTGACTGTGGTCTGACTGGCCGTAAAATCATCGTTGATACATACGGTGGTATGGCGCGTCACGGTGGTGGTGCTTTCTCAGGTAAAGATCCATCAAAAGTTGACCGTAGCGCTGCATACGCGGCACGTTACGTTGCTAAAAACATGGTTGCTGCGGGTCTTGCTGACAAGTGTGAACTTCAAGTTTCTTACGCTATCGGTGTTGCAGAGCCAACATCTATCAGCATCGAGACATTTGGTACAGGTAAATTAGAAGAAGCACGTCTAATCGAATTAGTGCGTGAACACTTCGACCTACGTCCTTACGGCTTAATCCAAATGCTTGATCTTGAGCGTCCTATCTATCAACCGACTGCCGCTTATGGTCACTTCGGTCGTGAAGAGTTCCCTTGGGAGCGTACAGACAAAGCAGACGCACTTCGCGCAGCTGCTGGCCTGTAATAGGGTATACAGACTGAAAAAGCGCCATTTTGGCGCTTTTTTTGTGTTTAATTTTTTACTCTAAATTTTTATACCATTGCGCTTATACCATTACGCTTAATTAAGTGGTCTATTTTGAGGCAATAAAACCGCGTTGATAACAAGGCAAAAATTTAGTTATTTAGTTGTTCTCAGCAATTGCTCCTGCATTGCTCTACCTCCTGCATCCATGCTGTCGTAAATCAGATATTTTTAACGCAGATAGCGACTGGTTTAATCGCTCAAAATGATTAAGTATTATTGCGATTGGTATTAATTACAGTAACGTCATTATCTTTTCATACATCGCCACCAGCCAAACCAGTGCTAAAATAACCAATGACAAGGTCACCGCTGCCGAGGCCATATCCTTTGCGCGCCCAGACAGTACATGATATTCAATCCCCACTCTGTCAGTCAGCGCTTCGATGGCCGAATTGAGTAGTTCAACAATCAACAGTAATAAATACGGAATAAACAACACGAGCCAATGAGTCAGTGACTGCGCCAGAAAAACCGATAACGGTAATAAACACACCCCTAAATAAATTTCTGAGCGAAAAGCTGACTCTTCTTTAAATGCGGCCTTAAAACCTTTAATTGAGCACCTTGTGGCTTTTAAAATACGTCCAATACCAATGCCGTTGGGTTTATTGACCAAGGGGATTTTGGGTTCTTTCATGCTGTTCCTAGTACGAATAAACTTCGCAGATAATATTCATAAATACCTAAAATGTCATCTTCGCTTTACTAAGATAAGCACTTTCCTGGCACACTTGGGGGATTTGTCCGTGAAAACGCATTCTTTTTTAGCTGTTCACGCAATGCTTGTAATGACTTAAACACACTTTTTAAAGATACTTTATTACTTAACCAATGCGGAATAGCACCGCTTGGGTCTGCATACGCTTGGTGGGTAATCAGTAAGTTATTTTGCTGTTGCTCTAAGCGCCAATAAGCGGTGAGCTCTTTAATACGCACCACCCCTTTTACCAAAGGTTTAACGTGGGGCTGGCTGGTAATTTTAAGCTCGGTTTTATTATCGCTTAAGGTGTGATAGCAAGAGTAGCTCACTAAATCACGATCAGAAACCGGCCAAGGCGAGTTAAAGCGCGTATAAACAAGCGTCTCTGCGGGGCTAAGCCGCTCTATTAGGGTTACACTTTGAACATTTTCGAGCCAATTTGGCGCGTTGTCGGTGTCGCTAAGTAAGGCCATAAAGTCATCTGCCTTGGTATCTTCAACAACCACAGATGCATTAATTTCGATAATGCCACTGTCATGTTTTTGATACGTGACCTTTATACCTTCTTGCTGCTTGTATGTATGCCATTCTATTGGGGTCGCGACAGTTGAACAACTAAACCACGCTAACCCAATGAATAGCCAACGATTCACAGATTTATAACCAGTAGGGATCAGTATTGAATGAGGCATGACGACTTTGTTCCATGGCGCTCACTAAAAATTCTGACTTTTGCTCGAGCCACGTTTGAATCTTTGCTAATTCCTGATCGTCTTGTCCTGCACACAACTGCTTTAAATACTCAAGAGTACTGAGCTCGTAAATACCATGCGAAATATCTAACCAAGGAATACGAAACTCGCTTCTGTCGTCTTTATTGAATAATGCCCCCAAACAGTTACCACTTAAAAGAGAGTTTTCTAGACGAGTACGCAACGATAAATAGTCTTTATCACTCAGTGCTTGTTGTTCAGGAATAAGCTCATGCATATCGTGCCAATCTTTTGCAAATAAGCGCTTGGCTATATCTGCTACTGGTTTTTCTGCAGCTTGGAACTCTGCCTGCCCCCACGACTTACGCCATTGCTTTTCAATCAACCAGGTGGTCAATTGCAACAGCAAACGGTTGTAACGGGTGCTGTGAAATAACGCTTTTACATCGTCAATACTCGGCTGAAGCTCTTTTAGGTCGTTAATCACTTGAGTTAGCTCTGGTGCGCTATTAATTTTTTTATAATAGGCGTGACGTTTTGAGGTATAGGTTTTTAACTGAATGGCGTTTTCAACCCACGCCAACTCACTCAGCAACCACTTTAACTCAGTACGTAATGACTCTGTATCATCTTTACTAACAATATCATCGAACAGCCAAAAGGTGTGGCGAATTAATCGAATGCCATCAGTGACTCGTTTTAAGGTTTTTAAGCTCGGCTTGATGAAGTAACAGGCTTCATGCTTTTGTACAAAGCGAATCGCGTAATTTATCCCTGCGACCAAAGCTTGTTCTTGTGTGGCCTCTTTTTTAAGAGGCACAAACCCAATCGATTTACTTGCTTTTAGTGGGGTGTTATCGGCTAAGCCATAACCTCGTGCAGCTTTCGAATATAGCCCAAGACGTACATTACATTCGCTAACCAGTTTATCTGCAAGGGCAAATAACTCGTGGCGACTGCCTTCAATTAATTCCACTTCAAGCTCAGAGATCAGCTCAACTTTACCTGACGCTGCAATTTCACCTTTATCAAGTACAACCTCAATTTTAGCCCCACTGTTGGTTTCGATTAACCACGTGCGACGAATAAAGTTAGTACTAAAAATAGGATACAGGTTGTCGGCAATCGCATTAACTTGCATGCCATGCGGCCAAATTGTGGCATCAAAAGCCATTAAATCTGGGCGACCACCCTCTAAAGGTAAGTTATATTCTGGGCGTTGATGTAATCCACCTACAACTTCGCCAGCGAGTTTAATCGTTTGCTCGCACTGGTTATCACAGCAGCGGGTACGCAAACCAATATCCAGTGCGCGTAACTCACGACTTGGCGTATCATAGTAAGCATTTTGTAAGCTGCGTGACGGTTTATTTGTAACGGTTTTTGCAAATTGAGTAATTAATGCGGGGATCAGTGGAACAACGGCATCTGACACCAAAAACTTCAGTTCTATCTCAGTATCCATTCGTTTTGCGGAGTACATTTAAAATAAATAAGTGCTCAAAATAAACAAAGCAGCTACTTAATGCAAACTTTTTCCTGATTTTTACCCTCAAACCCTGTCTTGGATTACAATATCAGCCTTGCTATTAATAGTTGAAATCCCTACTATCTCTATACATTACGTATTTAAAAATTTGACCATTTTTGGGCAAGGTTACATTAACAAGGTAGATTGATGTTAAAACAGTGTATTTTTGGGCTGCTCCTATCAGCCGCCACTTTCATTAGCTATGCAGAAGAAGCGCCTACAAGCGACAACGGAAACACCGCATACATAGTCGACAACCTCTATACCTTTATGCATTCAGGCCCGAGTAAAAACTACCGTATTTTGGGGTCAGTTGATGCAGGTACTCAAATTACCTTGTTATCAGAAGAAGATAATGGTTATTTTAAAATTCGCGACGACAAAGACCGCGAAGGCTGGGTAGAAACGAAGTTTATCAGCGAGAACGCCGGTATCCATCAGCAATTTCAAGCTCTGAATAACGACATGACCTTGATGCAAGAGCAATTACGCCAAGCAGAAATTGAACTACCGCAATTACAAGAACAAAACAGAACCCTCACTGAGCAAAACCAAGCGCTAAGCGAACAAATTGAAAAACTAAAAAGCACCATAGAATCTGAGCGCAACGTGAAACAATTAGCCAGTGCCAAAGAAAAACGCCAACTATTAACTTACGGCGGCGCTATTGCATTTATTGGTTTATTACTTGGTATTATTTTAACGATTATGCTTTCACGCCGAAAACGTTATGATGGTTGGGCGTAATAATAGCAACCCGCAATAATAGTTAATCATTTTTAGGGATTGATTAAGCGAGTGGGTATAACCCAGCAAAAAATCTTCATAAAAAAAGCACCGTTTGGTGCTTTTTTTGTTTAGATATCGAATCTTAAACCGCTATCTTGTTTTATCTTTTCGATCACCATATAGGTGTGGTGCGTACCAACACCGGGAATATCAACCAAATCACCCAAAACTTGGCGATATTCGTCCATATCAGAGACTCGCACTTTTAATAGGTAATCGTATCCGCCTGCCACCATGTCGCACTCGACCACTTGTGGAATATTTAAAATATATTCTCTGAACACTTTAAACACTGAGGTATTTGAGGTCACTAACGACACTTGCACATGAGCCAACAAACTTTGATTAAGCTTGGCTTCGCTTAACTTTGCATAATACCCCTCAATGTAGCCCTCTTGCTCTAAGCGCTTAACACGGTCAAGACATGGACTCGGACTCAAATTCACCTGTTTTGCCAGGTTAACGTTCGATATTCTGCCATTTTTTTGCAGAGCGTCTAAAATTGCTAAATCGATACGATCTAACATGCGTAATCTATTCGGGTTAGTCATAACAGAATTTTATGCGGCTAAGTTAACGGTATGCCCTGTAAATTATCGTAAATCGAAAAATATAACCAGCATATTCTGCTGGATTTTAATTAGAATGCACGGATTATATCAATGGTAAGAAATACTTTTAGTTTATTTCTAGACTCCACATACCAGAGGGTTACATATGCTATTTAATGGCGATTTGACAACTGAATGTCCAATTAGACAAAAGATCCGCGACTTTTACCGTATAGATGAAAATGCGGTTATCGATCACATTTTGCCTTTGGCTGAAGTAGGCGTTAAAGCCCGTAGCCGAGCGTGGGAACGTGCTCGTCAAATGGTTTTAAATATCCGTCGCGACCAAGATGGTCAAAGCGGTGTCGATGCACTGTTAAACGAATTCTCACTATCGAGTGAAGAAGGCGTTGTTTTAATGTGTTTAGCAGAAGCATTACTACGTGTTCCAGATAAGGCAACGCAAGACTCGCTTATCCGTGACAAGCTTGCCAAGGGTGATTGGAGTTCGCATTTAGGTAGCAGTGACTCTTTATTCGTAAACGCCTCATCTTGGGGTCTGTTAGTAACGGGTAAAATGGTTAACTACAGCGACAAATCTAAAGAGCAACAATTTGGTGTGCTTAAGAAAACCATTGGTCGTTTAGGTGAACCGGTTATTCGTAAATCTGTGAACTTCGCGATGAAGATCATGGGTAAGCAGTTCGTAATGGGTCGTACCATTGACGAAGCAATTGAACGTGCTGCTGATAAAGAACAAAAAGGCTACGTATACTCATACGATATGCTAGGTGAAGGCGCGCGCACCATGAAAGATGCTGAGCGTTATTTCCAAAGCTACATGACAGCCATTCATGCAATTGGTAAAGCTGCAAATGGTCGCGGTCCAATAAAGAGCCCGGGTATTTCAGTGAAAATTTCTGCGATTCATCCACGTTACGAGTTCACGCATCGTGAACGTGTTATGGCTGAAATCGTACCAAAACTAAAAGAACTTGCACTTGCAGCTAAAAGCTACGATATCGGCTTTACGGTTGATGCTGAAGAAGCTGACCGTTTAGATATTTCTTTAGATATTATCGAAGCGGTATTCAGTGATGAAGAACTGGGTAACTGGCAAGGTTTCGGTTTAGCAGTTCAAGCCTACCAAAAACGCGCTATTTTCGTTGTTGAGTGGGTTGCAGACCTTGCACGCCGTGTTGGCCGCAAATTAATGGTTCGTCTTGTAAAAGGCGCATACTGGGATACCGAAATCAAAACCACACAACAAGATGGTTTAGATCACTACCCTGTATTTACCCGTAAAGCGACTACCGACGTATCATACAAAGCCTGTGCGATTAAACTGCTTGAAGCACGCGATGTTCTGTATCCGCAATTTGCAACACACAATGCTTATACAGCAGCGACGATTTTAGAAGTTGCAAAAGGCGATCACGAAGGCTTCGAATTCCAACGTTTACACGGTATGGGTGAATCACTGTTCGACCAAATCGTTGAACAAGAAAAAATTCAGTGTCGTGTATACGCACCCGTAGGTCAGCATGAAGACTTACTTGCATACTTAGTACGTCGTTTATTAGAAAACGGCGCTAACTCATCGTTTGTTAACGCGATTGTTGATACCACTCAACCAGTTGAAGCACTGTTACCAGACCCAGTTGAAACACTGCAAGGGTTGCGTAATAAGTACAACACGCAAATCAAGATGCCTATCGATTTATACGGTGACGAGCGAGCGAACTCAAAAGGCATGGATTTAACTGACATCAATGCCATTACACCATTTAAAGAAAACCTAGACACCTGGTTTGCAGAAAATCGCATTGAGTTAAATGATGTACCAGAAGGTTCAATTGCAGTTAAAAACCCTGCGAACCACAAAGAAATCATTGGTCATGTGAAACTACAATCATCTGATGAGATGACTGCGCTTCTTGAAAATGCTGAAAAAGCGTTTGAATCATGGTCACAAACACCGGTTAAAGAACGTGCTAACTTACTTCGCCGCATCGCTGATATTTTAGAGCGTCACCACGATGAACTCGTCGCTCTTTGTATTAAAGAAGCGGGTAAAGTGGCGCAAGATGGCATTGATGAAGTGCGTGAAGCCGTTGATTTCTGCCGTTATTACGCTGCTCGTGCTGAAGAGTTATCTGAAGATGAGCGTTTTGAAGCGCGTGGCGTGATCTTATGTATCAGCCCATGGAACTTCCCGCTTGCTATCTTCTTAGGCCAAGTTGCTGCTGCTATCGTAACGGGTAACACGGTGATTGCAAAACCAGCTGAGCAAACAAGTTTAATTGCGCTTCGTACAATTGACCTTATGTTATCTGTTGGCTTACCTGAGCATGTTGTACAACCTGTTATTGCACGTGGTAGCGAAGTAGGTAAGACAATTGTACCTGATGAGCGTATTCAAGCTGTGATGTTCACAGGTTCAACTGAAACAGGCACAATCATCTCGCAAACACTGGCTGCACGTAACGACATTCAAGTGCCGTTAATTGCAGAAACAGGTGGTCAAAACTGTATGATCGTTGACTCAACAGCGCTTCCTGAGCAAGTTGTTGATGATGTGATCAGCTCTGGCTTCCAAAGTGCGGGTCAACGTTGTTCTGCATTACGTGTTTTATTCTTACAAGAAGATATTGCTGATGGCATCATTGAGATGATCAAAGGCGCATTAAAAGAGCTTCATGTTGGCGACCCTTCATTACTTTCGACTGACATTGGTCCTGTAATTGACGAAAAAGCACTGAAAAACTTAAACGAACACGTTGAATACTTAAAAGGTAATGCAACACTTCATTACGAGTGTGCAATTCCTGATAACAACGAAAATGGCGCTTATTTCTTCGCACCGCGTTTATATGAAATTAAAGACCTTTCAGTACTTAAACGCGAAGTATTTGGTCCATGTGTGCACATTATTCGTTTCAAAGGCTCAGAGCTTGATAATGTGATTGATCAAATCAATGGCACTGGCTTCGGTCTAACAATGGGTATTCACTCACGTATTGAAGAGCGTTGTGAATACTTAGCAAAAATGTCTCGTGCAGGTAATGTGTACGTAAACCGTAACATGATTGGTGCAATTGTTGGTGTGCAACCATTTGGTGGTCGTGGCCTTTCAGGTACTGGCCCTAAAGCAGGTGGTCCTAACTACTTACAACGTCTTGTGAAAGAAAAAGCGTCACCTGATAACGTACAAATGACGAACCTATCACCTGATGAGCTAGACACTCATCATTATTCAGGTGCGGCTGAGCAAGTTGCTAAGCTAATGGAAAACTCATTACGCGATGAAAAAATCTGGCGTGCAACACCGTTAAACGACCGCGTTTCTGCGGTACGTCAGTTGTTAGCAAAAGTCGCTACTGTCGAAATTATCGACGAGCTTGCTGATGACTTAGCATTAACATTAGCCGATGCACGTGCGCAGCTTAACCGCCTTGAAAAGCACATGCGTAAACACACTGTATTACCTGGACCAACAGGTGAATCTAATACGCTTCACCTTGAGCCTCGTGGTTGTGTTGTGTGTTATGCCGATAAGAGTACTTCATTTAACTTCTGGGCGATTTCAATTATCACAGCACTTGCTGCGGGTAATACAGTAATCACCGTTGCATCTGAACTGTTCTACGAAGAAGCGGTTGCTTTCAAAGACAAGTTTATTTCAACAGGTATCGCCGAAGGTGTATTCCAAGTTGCTAAGCCTAACCAGTTACAAGCTATCTTGGCACACCCTCACCTTGCCGGTGCGGTTGTAGCAGCTCGCTCATCACGTTTAGGCTATTTCAGCCAACAGTTAGCACAACGTAAAGGGGCGATTCTGCCAGTGATTAGCTCTGAGTACTACGATACGTTAATCAAGCGCTTACTGACTGAAAAAACAATCAGTATCGATACAACAGCGTCAGGTGGTAATACATCACTGATGACGCTTGTTGAAGATGATGAGTAAACAGCGCATAAAAGTTAACTAACTTTGCTGTTATAAAATCTAAAAGCCCCTGTACCTAACAGGGGCTTTTTTATACCCAGATAAAATAGTCTAACATTAAGAAAAACAACCACTTTATAGACGAAAAGCTGCTCCAATTTCAAAATTATCACCTTTATTATTATTTACTAGAAGACAAAATATCTGCTAGGTTAAAGGTAATGTATTTAACTTGAAGTAAAGGCCTTGAAAACTCTCCCTATTGATCAACTAAAGCCCGGTATGTTTGTACATAGCGTTACAAAACAGACAGGCAAAATCCGCATTAAAAACCAAGGATGGGTGAAGACTCAGGGAGGTATCGATAAACTAGCTAAAGCGGGTATCTTAGAAGTCGTTATCGACCCCGATAAAACGCTCACAATGAGCAGTGACAATAAAGTGGAAGAGCAGCAAAACACTTCGCCGCCAGAGCCGCAAACCGTCGCCCATAACCCTTGGCATACATCGCATAGCGTGTCTGCAGAAATGGCCAAAGCGAATAGTTTATACAACGAAGCAAAGTCACTCCAAAGCAAAGCATTTAATGATATTCGTACTGGTAATAAAATTGATATTGCGCCATTTCAAGAATTGGCCAGTGGCTTTATGGACTCTGTTTTCCGTAATCAAGATGCCCTTGCCTGCATTACCAGATTGCGCGAAAAAGACGCCTATTTACTCGAACACTCAATTAACGTTTCAATTCTTATTAGTATTTTTGCCAAACACTTAGGCATCGATAAAAGCATCATTCAAGAAATAGCGACAGGTGCCCTACTGCATGATATTGGCAAAATAAAAATACCTGATGAAATACTCAATAAGCCAGGTAAGTTAACAGACGAAGAATATCAAATCATTCAAGACCATGCCCGTTTCAGCAAAGAAATATTAGAACAATCAGGCCTCAGTGGCATCGCAGTTGAAATTGCGGGTTTCCATCATGAGCGATTAGATGGCAGCGGCTACCCATTCGGTAAGCATGGTGATGAATTAAGCCTGTACGTTCGTATGGCGTCGATTGTTGATGTATATGACGCACTCACCGCAGAGCGAGTCTATAAAGCCGGTATGGAGCCAATTAAAGCATTTAAAATTCTAAAAGATGGCTGCCCAGATAGTTTTGATGGCGACCTTGTGACGAAATTTATTCAATGTATCGGTATTCACCCTGTCGGCACCTTGGTGAAACTTGAAAGCCAAAAGCTTGCCGTGGTTACACGAAGTAACCCAAGCAGCCCATTAAAACCCGTGGTAAAAGTGTTTTATAACGCCAAACATGCACACTATACCGAAGTGCAAGATATTGATTTAGCAAATAACCGTTGTCACGATAGCTTAGAAGCAGCAGTCAGACCCAATGACTTTAATGTCGATCTGATCCGCTTCTTTAAAAACTCAATTTTGCCATAGCCACTATTTTTAAATATAAGACTGGCTACTCTGGCCAGTCTTGCAGTGCTTTTAACGTAAACTCGTAACCGTCGTAACTAAATAAACTTTGCTCAGGTGTGATTTCTATCACATTGAGTACGCCAATATTATCGCCTTCATACAATTCACGACCATTTATCTTTATCCAACGTTTAGAGGCTTCAGAGGCATAAATGTGCGCCTGATACTTAATTGTTGGGATCAAGCTTTGCAGCGAGTCAGGCAGCAGTTCGACAGGCTCTGCGTATGATGAGTTTTTAGTACTGCGCGTTATATCAGCCACATGCTTATTATCGACATCTTGGACTGCTCTCTCGAAGGCACTTTTTAAGTTATTAGGCACGTCGTTAAATTCGTCATCAACCACGGTTTGGTTGACTTGCGATGGGCTTTGATCATTTAGCGGCTTACCCAGCACCTTGTATTTGCTCATGTCAATGTCTCGACTGCTCATTTGCTGCGGTGTCATTTGTTGCATTTGCATTGGCTGCGAAAATTGCGGTTGCTGAGGCTGATAAATTGGCTGATTTTGATACACAGGCTGTTGATAAACAGGTTGCCCTTGATAACCTTGATTAGCATAAACAGGCACGGTATTAACGGGTACTTGCACCCATTGATATTGCTGCCCTTGCACAGGAACTTGCTGCATCATTTGCTGCTGAGGTGCGACTGTAACAGGCACTTGGCCCACATTATTCGCAGTATTGTTAACAGGCAGATTGGCCTGTGTATTGGCAGCTTGCGGAACGGCTGTTGCGGGTGCCTGTTCTTTTACAGGTACATTATTTGTATCTGTTGTCGCTAAAGTCTCTGTCGCTTGTGAAGAATTTTGTGTCTCTTCAGCACTGTTACTAGTAACTTGCTTTTGCGCAAAAGGTTCATTTTTTTGCAGCCATTTACCAATAGAGAAGCCTGCCATCAGCGTTAAAATAACCGCTAGTAATAACCCAAACGAAAAGGCAAGACGGCGATAACGGGTTAATTCTTGTTGTTGTTTAAGCTGCAGAGCAGCGTGGTCATGATCAATCGCTGTTTGCTCGTGTTGACCAGATTGTTTAATTGCATCTAAAAGTAATGACATAAATGATCACTCGTTATATTAGGTAAGATAAACCAATACCCATACCCAATACGGCTAAAAATGAAACAGGATAAAGCCAAACATAACTTGGCTCTTTGTTCGCAGTTGACGACATAGGCGCACTGCTTGGCGGTAAAGCTTCAACTGCTGAGCGCATGACAAGCTCACTATCAATGCTCAGCTTTTGCTGTGAAAAAGCCCCAACTAAGCAGCGCTCACACAATAAATTAATAAGCCTTGGCACCCCTTCTGTTACTTGGTAAATCGCTTTTAAGGCATCAGCAGAAAAGAGCGCTTGTTCAGTGCCTGCTTTGAGTAAACGGTGTTTAACATAAGCAAATACTTGGCCTTCGCTAAGCGGTAATAAGTGGTAACGCGCCGTAATACGTTGAGCAAGTTGTCTAAGTTCGGTGCGTTTTAATAGCTCTTGTAGCTCAGGCTGCCCAACTAAAACTATTTGTAGTAACTTTTTATGATCTGTTTCTATATTCGTCAATAAGCGTAATTGCTCAAGCACATCGGGAGCCAGCAATTGTGCTTCATCGATAATTAAGATGGTATGACCGCCTGCTAAATTATTCGCCTCAAGATGCTTTTTAATCACATCTGTTAAGGTTTTTAATGTGGCATTTTCGCTGTCATAGTCAATCTTAAGTTCGTCGCAAATACTGGCTAGCAATTCAAGTTGAGACAATGCCGGGTTGTGAATTTGTGCGACTTGCGTGTTTTCAGGTAACTGCTCTTGCAGACTTCTGGTTAATGTTGTTTTACCTGTTCCCACTTCGCCGGTTAAAAGTACAAAACCGCCGGCTTCACCTAATCCATAAGTAAGGTGCGCTAAGGCCTCTTTATGACGCTCACTAAGAAATAAATATTCAGGATTAGGGGCAATCGAAAAAGGTTTTTCTGACAAGCCAAAATAGCTTAAATACACCGTGATGTTCCTTGCGTTTAAAATCACGGCCTATAATGGCAAAAAACTACGCGACTTAAAACCTTGTTCGTACGTTATACTAAAATTACTTTAAGATAAAAAACACGGCCCCGAATAAAGCGCCTGTTTTTTGGAGTTTGGGTATCGCTGGCAAATAACGTAAAATACCGAAAAGGTAAAAATAATAGGTGTACTATGCAGGTTTATTTGGTCGGTGGCGCTGTAAGAGACGCACTGTTAGGTCGTGAAGTAAAAGAACGCGACTACGTTGTCGTAGGTGCAACTCCCGAGCAACTAATTAAACAAGGCTACCAACAAGTCGGCAAAGACTTTCCTGTTTTTTTGCACCCAAAAACAAAAGAAGAATATGCACTTGCCCGAACTGAGCGGAAACAAGGCCAAGGTTATACGGGATTTATCTGCGATTTCACGCCCGATGTCACTTTAGAACAAGACTTAATCCGCCGAGACCTAACTGTTAATGCGATAGCGCAAGCCGAAGATGGCACATTAGTTGACCCTTTTGGTGGGCAAAGCGATATCGAGAACCGTTTATTACGCCATGTTTCAGATGCGTTTTCTGAAGATCCGTTACGTATTTTACGAGTCGCCCGATTTGCTGCTCGTTATCATTACTTAGGCTTTTCTATTGCGCCAGAAACAGAACGTTTGCTTATTGCGATGGTAAAAGCAGGCGAGCTTGAAACACTCACAGCGGAACGAGTTTGGTTAGAATGCGAAAAATCTCTTAGTGATGGCGCATTTGCAGAGTTTTTAAATACTCTCTTTAAAATTGGAGGCTTACATGTGATCAGCCCCACGTTAGAATCGCAGTGGAGTGATGCATTGTATCAAACGATGCAAGCGCGCTTTGATTATGCCAACAAGCACTCTATTACAGACACAGCATTACTTTTTAGCCAAGTGACACTCTCGCTAACAGAATCTGATATTCACACAATCGCACAGCAGATCCGTCTACCAAATGAAGTGCGTGATGTTGCTCTTAACACTGTTGCTCATCGTTCAATATTGTCTGACAAGCAGCCGGATTGTGACGCACTGCTAGGCTGTTTTAACCGACTTGATTTATGGCGTCGTCCTGAGCGTTTAAACGCCGTACTCAAGGCGTTAGAAATAAGTGAACAAAAGCCAGTGGCATGTATAACACAACTACACCAAGTGACTGAACAGGCAAGCGCTGTCGATCCACAGCAATTTATCGCCCAAGGAATTAAAGGGGCCGACATAAAAACCGCGCTTGAAAACGCGCGGCTATCTATCATTAAAAATTATTTTTCATAACGTACGAGTCGCAGAAATACATCGGATTCTTTAGCGTGAAGACTGTTTATGCCTTTATCAAACTGATAAACCCAAGCAAGGTCTGTTCGCTCTTTTCCTGATGTACTGCTCCAGTAATTTTGCAGCTTAGTAGCAAGAAAGACACTTTCGTTAATACTCGGCTGCACGCATCGATGCTCTAAAATGCTGGCTAACTCTTTTACATTAGGCACATGCCAATCAGAAAAACCGGCAAGACGCGTATTCTTTGCACCGCGTAATGCTTCACCCCAGGTTAGCTGCTGGCTGGTGCCTTCACATGTTGCCGTTGCACTATTGTAAGTTTGTCCAAAGCTACAACGTTGCCACATTAAGCCTGTTTCTACATCACTTACCGTGCCATTTTCGTTAATGACAAAGCGGCTGTCTGGGGTCGTTTGCGTTACCGCATCGTAGCAAACCTGCGCCATAGCAAATGTAGGCTGTGTTGCCAGTAAGGCAACCGATGCATAGAAAGATAGTTTACGCATATTATTCTCCCGGTGTTCTTACTAAACGGACAAAGGCGGTTTTCCCTTTCGGATAGGCCAAGTCGTTTGCGCTGCTCATATCAATAATATATGCCTGCGACAAACTGGTACCATCCACAGCGGTTTGTGATGTCCAATACGGCATAAACGGGTTGCCATCATCGCTTAGCTGAATATTGCTTGGCTGATTTGGAAAAAACTCACTGTTGAGTAAGCTTACTTCACCTTGTTTAGCGTAATCCAGTATTCCCAGAAGTTCGGTATAGGTAGGAACACGCCAATTAGTGCCGCCGCAAAAATCAATCGCATTCACTTCATTCACATACGTTTGTAAACCACACGCGGTGTTACTTGGGCACGTTGAGTTTGCTGCACCTTGAACACTGCCCGTTTGTACCCCGTTATTACTATTTAAATACCATGTGTAATGATTTGTTGCTGCACGGTTAGTGGTTGCCGGTGGCAGTGTGGCACTTGCCGCTTTTACTTCCCAAATTAAGCCTGTCACGTTATCGCGTACACAACTAAAGTTTGCTGCGTCGTCTGGCAGCTCATCCGCAAATTCATTTAATTTTGTAAAATCAAATGCCAAGTCACCTTGGCCTACTTTATCAAGTTGATTAGCAACACTGTCACGCCCTAAATCTGCATCTTGAGCTGGGAAGTTATCACTTTTGCAGTTAATTTTTTGCGTGTTGTTATAGCAGTCGCTCATGCCCGTATCATTTATAAGGCCGAGGGGTTTAGGGCTGATACCAATCACTACCGTATCTGTATCACTGCGCGATTTACTGTCGGTGACGGTAACCTCAAAACTAAGTTCTGTGTCGGTATCAACATCAGGGGCAATGAATGTGGTGATACATTGATTTTGATTTGCAAGGGTGACTATTTCACCCGTTAGTTGTTCCCAATAGCACTGCTTGGTTGCAGTCACAATTTCACTGTTACTTGCATCAAGCGTAACGGTATCAAACTCTATAACTTGCTGATCTTCCCCAGCGTTAGCAATGATTACTTCAAGGGTTTTATTAAGCGTAAATGACTGTTCAGAGCTTGCAGAGCCCCCTTCATCATCGGTCACTGTTAGTCGCCATGTCATTGACGTGTTTGATTCTAGCAGCGGGTGAGTAAAGCTAATCGTTTGATTATTAAAGCTATCAACGGTTAAATCTGGGCCCGAAAGCTGAGTCCATAAGTAACTGTCTATCGAACCATTTTCATCAATATCGACAGACTCTTCACCACTGAGCACAATAGTATCATTGTATTTTGAGGGCAGTTCTTGCGGTGCAGTTTGCGTGATCACGGCAACAGGCAGCTGGTTATTAGAGGTAATGAATATGCTTACTTCATCACTGACTAACTGACCATCACCCGTTTGATAATTAACTTTAAGTACGAGCTCTGAGTCTCGCTTAATATCAGGGGCAGTGAGAGTTTGCTCAGCACCTTCTGCTGGGAACCCCTCTACAACAGGGCCACTTACTCGTTGCCACGTAAATGTTCCATCAGCAGGCGAGCCCTTAGCCAATAATGTAAACTCGCTTTTTTCAATAATTTGCTGATCAGCTCCAGCATTAACTGTCGCAGCGATTGGTGTTGTGTCACTCGACCCACCGCCCCCACAGGCTGTGAGTGTCGTTAATGCAACAACTACAAGAGGCACTAATCTCATGTTTACCACCTTAAAATGCAACGTTGGCTTTATAACCAACTGCCAAATAAGAAGATAACTAGCAAGTAAAGTGCCAAGAACACCCTAAATTATAAGTAACTTTCTTGATGAATACGCACAAACAATTTAGTGCCAATTTTACTGTAATCTATCTTATATTCTCGGCCATCAAGGGCTTGAATGAACAATAGACGTTTTTCTTCTGCAAAAACATCAGGGCTGGTGATGTAAACCATTTCGAGGTAACGCTCTTTTGCTTCACGACGGTTTTTTGGCAGATCTTCTTTAAACGGTTCAAGACCATTTTGTGTCACTTTTATACGTGGGTGGGTTTCGCCATTCACAATTACTAAGTCGAGTTTTTTATCTTTATGAATAATTGTGTTTCGACCACTTTTAATAAAAGAACGTTCTTGACTCATAGCCTTTTCCTACTTACTGCCACCTAATTACTTACATCTTTCTGTAAACGAGTATTGATAAATTCACTAGGGTTTAATTTCCAACGATTCAAATCTGCACTGAATTGCCAAATATCAGTATCAAGTGCATTGGCAGGCAACAATAAATCGTACCCTGTCAATTGCCTCAAATGCTGCGTACGATTAGCAAACATGGCAATCAATCCTTTGTAAAGCTGACCACTAGGGGCAGTGTAGTCCGTCTCTTCAACTAACCATTCTGATGGGCAATTGCCATTTTTGCAATGTTTTTGAACAACTTGCATAAATATATGACGTTGTTCTATTAATAATCGCCCTGCAATTCGGGGGTGAATCTGAGTTAAAAATTCATCTATGTTATTGAGTTTAATACCAACTGCGTTTAACTCAAGGTATTCTAAGCCTTGTTCCACTTTTGGGACACCACTGTGGTAAAAGTTTTCTCGTTTTAATTGCCAATGCCCAACTTTATGATGATATATAAGCAATTGATTAGTATAGGTAAAGCTATAATAAGGCTCTTGTGTTTTTAAAAAGCCGACAAATATAGCAGCAAGGCAGCTACTGACTAAAAAAATTTCCACTATACTAATCTCACCGGGCCGTAGCAGGTTAAACAGCATAATGAATACAAGCCCAATGCCTCCGACCAATAAAAACTCAATACCATGTCGCGAAGCCTGTGCCCGTACCTTTAAAATCGCGTTTTTGTTATCCATACACTGAAAAGTAAAAAATAAACATTACAATTGTGACCAAAACAATCTTTCTAAGCGTTAAACAATACGGACACTTGGTTTGTTTACTCATACTTACACCTCTCTTCTCATAACAATTAAGGAACAAATACGCTGAACTTTTAACTTTTACGCCAAATGCACAAATATATGAGATACCTGACATACGGGGCACGTACTAATTTTGTACACTACACTCAACTAATTTTCTGGTAACACGATGATGTATTCGACACAATCTGGTAAAGCGCTTTTTCCTTTTATTATTACCCTTTTGCTAGGGTTATGTATTTATTTATATTTACCTTCAAGCCAAGGCGAGCAAAGCAACTTTGGAGACCGTTCAACCCAGGTTGTCGCACATACCGTCACGGCTGAAGAAAATGCCGTTTTAATCGAAGCGATAGGCAGCGCGCGCGCGAATCAAGCGATCTTCATTCGCAGTGCACAAAACGACTATGTGACTGATATATTTTTCAATGATGGCGATTTAGTAAGTAAAGGTCAAAAACTAGTTCAGTTACAAGCACAACAAGAAGAATTAGCAGTAAAAGAATTGAGTATCAATTTACGTGAAGAAAAACGCCAACTAGACCGCTTAACCGAACTATCACGTTCGCAAGCAACCGCTAAATCGTTACTTGAAGAGCAATTGTCTCGTGTAGATGCCACCGAAGCTCAGCTTGAAAGCGCCAAAACTAAACTGGCAGAAATGACCATTAAAGCGCCTTTTTCAGGCTTATTAGGTAAGCGTGAAATCTCGATAGGTACTTATGTTAATAGCACCACCAATATTACCACTCTCGATGATATCAGTATTATAAAAGTGGATTTTAAAGTTCCTGAAAAATACCTTGCACAACTGCAGCTAGGCATGAAAGTCATGACTCAAAATGATGCCTACCCAGGAAAAACCTTTAACGGCAAAGTCACGCACATCAGCTCACGCATTGACTCGGTTACTCGCAGTGTTGAAGTGACGGCCAGTTTTACCAATTCAAGCGGTTTATTACGCCCTGGTATGCTGTTAAACACTGCATTACAACTAAGTTCAAACCAAGCACTCATGGTGCCTGAAAAAGCAGTAATCCCTCAGCAAGATAAACACTATGTATTCAAAATTGAAGACGGGGTTGCCAATAAAGTTGAAGTACATGTAGCGGGACGTCATAACGGGTGGGTTGCCATCGATAAGGGTCTAACAGATGGTCAACAAGTCGTGACTGAAGGCATTATCAAAATTCGCACTGGCAGCAAAGTTAGTATCAAGGGCTAAACCATGAAAATTACAGATACTAGCGTTAAACGTCCGGTCTTTGCGATCGTTATAAACTTACTGTTACTTACCTTTGGTCTCGTCGCTTTTTCGATGCTACCACTGCGTGAATACCCTGATATTGAAACCCCGATTGTGAGTGTAAGCACATCGTATACTGGGGCCAGTGCAGAAATTATTGAAACCAAAATAACCCAAGTGCTCGAAAATCGTATTTCGGGTATTGAAGGGATTAAAAGCATTAATTCGTCAAGCCGTAATGGCCGCTCAAACATCACTATTGAGTTTAATATCAGTCGCGATATCGATGCCGCATCAAACGATGTGCGTGAGCGTGTAGCACGTGCGCTTGATAGCCTACCAGAACAAGTACGCCCACCTGAGGTGTCAAAATCGAACAGCGATGAAAGTCCAATCGCTTGGTTTGTCCTGAATAGTTCGACAATGGATTCGTTGCAACTTTCTGACTACGCACAGCGTTTTATTGTCGACCGTTTAGCCGTAGTTGATGGTGTGTCGAATGTACGTGTCGGTGGTGAGCGTAAGTACGCCATGAAAATTTGGCTAAACCGCAAAGCCATGGCGGCACGTGGGATTACCAGCAGCGATATCGAGAATACCTTACGCACAGAAAACGTTGAACTTCCCGCTGGTGAGATTGAATCAATTGACCGTGATTTTACTGTGCGTACAGCACGCAGCTATAAGGATCAACGCGACTTTAGAAACCTGGTTATTAAACGGGGCGACGACGGCTACTTAGTGCGCCTAGGTGAAGTGGCCGATGTGCATTTAGAAGCCGCTGACGACGAAAGTTTATTCCGTGGTAATGGCCGTAACATGATTGGTTTAGGCATTGTAAAACAAGCAAAAGCGAATACCCTTACGGTAGTAGACAATGCCCGCGCCGAACTTGAGAAAATAAAACGTAACCTACCTGAAGGCACCACGATTCAAGACAGCTACGACTCGTCAGTGTTCATTAAAGAATCGATTAACGAAGTGTACCGCACACTCGCTATTTCAATGGCCTTGGTTGTCTTAGTTATCTACTTATTCTTGGGGAGTATTCGCGCGACTTTAGTGCCCGCAGTTACTGTCCCTGTGGCACTCGTTGGTAGCTTTATGTTCTTGCTTGCCATGGGATACTCAATCAACTTGCTTACCCTACTCGCTTTAGTGTTAGCCATTGGTTTAGTGGTCGACGATGCCATTGTAATGCTTGAAAACATTCACCGCCGTATAGAGCTTGGTGAGCCACCTTTACTTGCTGCCTTTCGTGGGGCACGTGAAGTAGGCTTTGCCATTATTGCCACCACGCTGGTGCTTATTTCAGTGTTTGTGCCACTGGTCTTTATGGATGGCCGTATTGGCGCATTGTTCACAGAATTTGCTATGGCAGTGAGTGCGGCTGTGTTTTTCTCAAGTATTACCGCGCTAACCTTGTCACCAGCGTTGTGCTCAAAGGTACTTAAAGCCTCTGAAAAAGAAAGTAAATTTAGCCAATGGATGGATAAAACATTTGCCAAAATTGAACAGGCGTATCGTAATTCACTAGCATCAAACATGAGTCGAAAATGGAGCTTGTTGCTCACCATGATCATGACAGGCGTTGCCAGCTTCATGCTATTTCAGCAAATTCCTTCGGAACTGACGCCAAAAGAAGACCGCGGTACTTTCTTTATCATGATGAGCGGC
Source organism: Pseudoalteromonas sp. JSTW (assembly GCF_013423925.1). Taxonomy (NCBI): domain Bacteria; kingdom Pseudomonadati; phylum Pseudomonadota; class Gammaproteobacteria; order Alteromonadales; family Pseudoalteromonadaceae; genus Pseudoalteromonas; species Pseudoalteromonas sp. JSTW. Next base: position 658,489 of record NZ_CP058972.1, on the reverse strand, counting down.
CCTGAAGGGGCAAGTTACGAAAATAACGCCGCTAATATGGCTAAAATCGAAGAGCGTTTAATGCCATATTCAGAGTCTGGTGAGTTGAGCCGTGTGCTCATTCGTGTACCTGGCTGGGGCGGCCAAGGCGGTGTTGCAATCGTTGGTATGGCCGATTGGGATAAACGAAAACGCTCAACATGGGAAGTGATCGATGAAATTAGTGGAAAAATGCAAGAAGTGACCGACATTCGAGCCTTTGCTATTATGCGCAGTGGTATTGGTGGCGGTGGCTCATCACGCCCAATTGAATTCGTATTACAAGGTAACGATTACGACCAATTAGCCGATTGGCGTGACCGCATTATTAAGCGTGCTGAGAAAAACCCAGGCCTTGTGCGCATTGACCACGACTATAAAGAGACATTCCCACAGTTTTTAATCAATATCGATAAAAACAAAGCCGCTGATTTAGGCGTGTCTGTATCCGATGTAGGCCGCACTCTTGAAACCATGCTAGGTCAACGTCGAGTGACAACCTTTATCGACCGTGGTGAAGAGTACGACGTAATTCTAAAAGGGACCAAAGAAGACTTTGCTAACCCGACGGATATCTCAAATATCTACTTAAAATCACGTAGTGGTGAACTCGTGCCGCTAGATAGCCTCATTACGCTAAAAGAAGAAGCGACTGCATCACGTTTAAATCGCTACAACCGTATGCGTGCGATTACTCTTAGCGCCAACTTAGCTGATGGCTACACCTTAGAAGAAGCACTGAACTTTTTAAATCAGGTTGCCGCTGAAGAGAACGACATTGATGGCGCCATTGATTACAAAGGTGAGTCTCAGCTGTTTTACGAAGGTGCATCAGCGATGACCTATGTGTTCATCCTTGCGCTGACAGTGACGTTCTTAGTACTTGCAGCCCAGTTTGAAAGTTTTATTCACCCACTGGTGATCATGCTAACCGTGCCACTCGGTCTAGTTGGGGCCTTATTTGGTTTATGGTACACAGACTTAACGCTAAATATTTACAGCCAGATTGGTATTGTGATGCTAATAGGTTTAAGTGCTAAAAATGGTATCTTGATTGTTGAATTTGCAAACCAGCTACGAGATAAAGGCGTTGAGTTTAACGAAGCCATTACACAAGCCGCTACGCAGCGTTTACGTCCCATCATTATGACCTCATTAACAACCGTAATGAGCTCTGTACCGCTAGTACTCGCAAGTGGTCCGGGTGCAGAAAGCCGTATGGTAATTGGTGTTGTGGTATTCACCGGCGTAATTGTGGCAACCTTACTCACCTTGTTTGTTGTGCCCGCTGCGTATACTGCCTTTGCGCGTAATACACAGTCACCAGAGTACTTACAAAGTAAACTGGAACAGCAAGCGAAAGACAAACCGTTAGAAGAAATTTAGACGCTCTGTAGCTTTTAACAAAACGCCGTCTTTACGGCGTTTTGTTTTTTCAGCTATAGTCAGCAAAACAGTGAGGGAGTAAAACATGAATAACAACATACAAATAGCCACATTGGGTGGTGGCTGCTTTTGGTGTATTGATGCCGCATTCAGACGCGTCAAAGGCGTATTAAATGTAAGCTCTGGTTATGCTGGCGGCGAGATTGAAAACCCCAGTTATCAGCAGATTTGTACGGGGTTAACCGGACACGCCGAGGTCGTACAACTGGACTTTGATAGCAGCATTATTAGCTACAATACCTTACTTGAAATGTTTTTTACGCTGCACGATGCGACACAATTAAACCGCCAAGGTAATGATGTTGGCACACAATACCGCAGTGTCATTTATTATCATGATGAACAGCAAAAAGATGAAGCAGAGGCGATGATAGCAGCCTTACAAAAACAAATTCGTGAGCCGATTGTCACCGAGCTGAACCCGCTTACACACTTTTACCCAGCAGAGCAATACCATCAAGATTACTATAACGAAAACCCGAACCAAGGTTATTGCAGTATTCTTATTGCCCCTAAACTTGAAAAGTTCGCTCGTTATTACGCCGATAAATTAAAATGAAAAAAGCCCGCTAAGTAGGTAGCGAGCTTTTAGACGCAGAACTAATAATTTCCTTTATTATTAGAACTGATAACGGGCACCTACAAATAAGCGACGCTCTGGCGTATTGTAGTAATAAAATTCGTCGTTGATGAAATCACCATCGAGATCTTTCCCATACGCATCAACGGCGTTATATTCTCTATCGAATAGATTTTCTACGCGAAGTGACACGGTCAGGTTATCGGTTGCTTGGTAATGGCCCACAAGGTTCCATAACGTGTATGAAGGTAAGTGTGTCAGTTTGCCATCTCGATCACCGCGATATTGCATATCAATACCAGCATCAAAGTCGCCCCATGCTTTATGTAATGACCAATTCACGCTGTGTTTAGATACATAGGTCAATGCATTACCTGTTTCAGTATCCTCTGCTGATAGGTAGGTAAAATTGAAGCTGTGATCAAAACCTAGCACTTGGTTTTTAAAGCTAAATTCAACCCCTTCGTGGCGAGCTTGATTGATATTCGTTGGTTGCCAAGCGCCGGATGCATTTGGTGCCCAGGCAATTTTGTTATCTATTTCACTGCGGAAAATAGCGATATCTAGGCTGATATCATTCACATTAAGTGATAAACCTAACTCTTGGTTATCTGATGTTTCAGGATTGAGTTCTGGGTTACCAGAGCCGGGATAATACAGATCATTAAAGGTTGGTGACTTAAAGCCGGTGCTTTGGCTTAAGCGGAATGTCGCGATATCATTTAGATGATAACCGACCGCTGCCGTATAGGTTGTTTCGTCACCAAATTGTTGGTCATCATCTTGTCGTACAGTCAGATTTGCCAGCACGTGCTCATCATCGTAGTAAGCCCCAACAAACGCAGCGAATACCTCACGACTGTCTTTTAGATAAGTGCCAGAATTAGTATTTACTTCATCTTTATACCAGTTTAAACCACCGCTAATTGTTAAACTTTGATTTAAAAAATATTGGCCGTTGTAATCGATTTGCTCACGTTCTGTCTCAAACTTATCAACCACCGTTGCACCGGTGTAGTCGATACGCGAGTCATCTGAACTGTCGCTAGAGATTGCAATATCAATCGCATGGGCGTGTTTTTCGAATGCTTTTTTCCAACCTAATGAAGCTTGGTAGTTTTCGAACTCACCTTTTTCTACTGTACTATCAGCAGGACTAAAAGAGCTATCGTATTGCGCTTCACCTTCTGAGTACTGACCCTGTAATAAAAGCTCCCCTAGTCGCTCATTTTGATAGCCTAGGTTAAAACCAAGGTTTTTATTTTCATAGCCATCTTCATCAGGTGCTACACCTTGCAATACATCAAAGCCGTCTGTTTTTTCGTAACCTGCATTAACAGAAATATCGACATCTGCAATCTGACCACCAGTAGCCACTTGGTACTCTTGGTAAGAATCTGAACCAAAGGTGACATCCAAAGTGGTATTTTGTGCTTTACGAGTAATAATATTGATCACACCCGCTAACGCATCTGAGCCATACACAGCAGCACGAGAACCCTTAATGACCTCAACGCGTTCAATACTGTTTAACGGAATATTGCTAATACTTTTATAGCCCAGCGTTGCCGAACCTGTGCGTACACCATCAATTAAAATAAGCGTATGACGTGAGCTGGCACCCCGAAGTGAAACACCTGAACTTTGCCCAAAACCACCATTAGCATTAATTTGGAAACCGGCTTGTGTTGCCAGTAAACTAGGTAAGTCGCGAACATAGCTTGCATCGATATCAGCACGGTCAATGACTGTAACGCTCGCTAAGACTTCATTAATAGATTGTTCGAATTTATTGGCAGTCACTGTGATGTGCTCGATTGATTGCTCATCCGCAGACACAGAAAAAGACAACGCAGCAGCAACCGCTACGCCTAACGTAGATTTATTTAGCATGATATCCCCTAGCCTGTGCCCACCGCACACGCAAATAGTAAGTTAATTCAAGGCCGGTCTCCGGACTCTGCATATACTGAGCATACGCATTACCGTTGCGGGGGCAGTGTTGGCATTGTTTTCTCCTTGAAAACGCACCAGCTTCCCGATTATCTTGCTGTTATTTCAGCCTTTGAAATAGCATGTATCTAAGCAGATACAGCAAGCACCTTGAAAATAGGCTGCTATTGTGATGATTTTAGGAATAAATGTCAATGGACGTCTAAACTTCTAAATAAAGTTAGATAGAAAGTAAAATAAAAAAGCCAAACACGTTTATATTTGGCTTTAGATTAGTCACAACTTCACTGTTCTTCTAGTAGAGCTGTGCGTTCATAGTCAGACAGTGCTTTCGCAATAAAATTAATTAATCGCGGAAGTTTTTGAATTGGAATGGTTGACCTAAATCAGCAGTACGAACAACTTGCATTGCTTCTTGTAAATCATCACGCTTTTTACCCGTTACACGTAACTCTTCACCTTGAATAGCGGCTTGTACTTTAATTTTTGAGTCTTTAATCAACTTGACGATTTTCTTTGCAACGTCTTTTTCAATACCTTGCTTAAGTGCCACATCACGCATGACGTATTTACCGCTGCGCGACTCATCTCTAAGCTCTAAACTAGACACGTCTAAACCGCGCTTTGAAATTTTCGCAGCAAGAATATCGAATAATTGCATAACTTGCTGTGGCGCTTCGGCTTTTAGCTTAATTACTTTGTCGTTTAATTCGATTGATGCATCAACACCACGAAAGTCAAAACGTGTTTCTAATTCACGCTTAGCATTATCCACTGCATTCTGCGCTTCGTTCATTTCTACTTCAGAAACAATATCAAATGAAGGCATGGGGTTCTCCTAACAAGATTTTTAAAATAAATATGCCTAGGATTATAACGTCAATTTTATAAATCTTTACATTTTTCTGCACACCGTTCAGGTGCGATACGAAAATTGTTTGATATACTGCCCATTCATTTTTTAGGCAGTTTAAAGGTTTATTGTGACTAGGCGCATATACCAAATTATATTTTTAGTCAGCATTATTGGCTTCACTATTCTTTTCGCCAAAGAAATTAAAGGCGTAAGTAACCTATTCCCACATGTTGATAAAGTCGCGCATTTTGGCATTTTCTTCGTACTGGCTATGGTGATGGATAAAGCGTTTAAATTACCCCTTATAGTGCAAATATTATTGCTTGCAGGGTACGGTGCTGCCATTGAGTTTATGCAAGATATGCTGCCTTATCGTCAAGCTTCAGTTGCCGATTTTGTTGCCGATTTTATAGGTGCTTCGAGCTACTTTATTATTAAACTTGGTTTTCATTTAGGTAATAAACAGCGCAATGGCTAATATTTTAATTGTAGGTGATGGTGCTATTGGCTTGTTATTCAGTCATTTTTTATCAGCTCAACATACTGTTACCTTATTAACGCGCAAGCCCACTTTGACCACCCGTTTTTATCAATCTTCAAATGGTAAATCACAACCTATCAATGCACGCCTAATTAATCATAAAGAACTTAACCAGTTTGCCCCATTCGAGTGGGTGTTATTTACGGTGAAAGCCTTTCAGGTTGAAGCTGCATTTAAGCAACTTCAACCTTATCTAGCTGAGCACTGCCAAGTTATCTTGTCTCATAATGGCATGGGCAATGTGGATGAACTTAACGCCGCGCTTTCGGCCCATCAAGGTCTATCATTTTTAACCACTCAGCAGGCGGGGTTCAAAGCAACTCAATACAGCGTGAATCATACTGGTGACGGTGCCAGTCTTTTAGGTACGTGTAATGATGCTGCGCGCAAAGTGCTAAAGCAGATCGAGCAGCACTTTAGCAGCTTACCTAATTTTAGTGTTACCGATGATATTCATACCCTTCGTTGGCAAAAACTGTTGGTGAATATCGCTATTAATCCGCTGAGCGCTATTCATAATGTAAAAAACGGTCAACTTCGTACGCCGCACTTTAGCTCACGAATTATTAATTTACTCAGTGAGGCGTGCTTAGTTGCTAACAAACAAGGTATTTCACTCTCATTAAGTGACGCGCTAAACAATGCCTACAGTGTAATGAGTGCAACCGCCGCAAACTTTTCGTCGATGCAACAAGATATTAGCCATAATAGAGCGTCTGAGATTGACGCTATTTGTGGGTATGTATGTGAGCAAGGCGCTAAGCTTGGAGTGAAAACCCCCTACAATCAAGCCATGCTTAGTATGATAAAAGCCAAATCAGCAGGGCTTTAACAACACCCCTCTTCTATTATGGCGGCTGGAAGGTGTGCCAATTAACAGCAAATTGAAAAGTCAGCGTCTTTCGTTAGGCATTAAAAAAGCGCGAAATTCGCGCTTTTCTATACCCGTTTACTTATGGGCGATACACTTTTACGTTGCTAAAGCCTTCTTCGTGTAAAATAAGCGCTTGTAGCTGGCTCATTACCCCTTTAGCACAATATAAGTAGTATTCTTTATCTTTTGGTAAATCACCAAACTTAGTCGCTAAGCGGAAAAATGGTAAATGAATTACTTCGATACCTTCAAGCTCTAGCGGGTTAGCGTCTTCTTCTTCTGGTGAACGAATATCAACAACCACTGCGTCTTTTGGAAGATCAGAGACTGACTCTGCTTCTTTCACTTCTTGTTTTGCTTCGGTATCAATGTCGCGGACATCCATAACACGTGCATTTTCAACCACCGTATTAAGTACATCAAAATCAAATTTAGCTTCTTCAGCTAAGATGGTTTTAATTTTTGCTTTAACTGTTGGTTTTTTAGATATTACACCACAGTATTCAGGCATACTCTCTGCCATTTCTGCTGTGCCAATTTTACGTGCAATATTAATAATATCTTGCTTGTCGTGTTGAATAAGTGGGCGAATGATCAGCGTTTCGGTGACACGGTCAATCACACTTAAATTTGCCAGCGTCTGACTCGAAACTTGGCCAATACTCTCACCGGTAACAAGTGCTTGTACACCTAGTTTTTCAGCCACTTGGCTGCCAGCACGCATCATCATACGTTTAAGTACAACGCCCATTTGGCTGTTTTCAATGTTTTCGAGTATTTCCGCTACGACGGGTTCAAAATCAACAGTGACAAATTTCACTTTATGGGTTGAGCTAAACTGTTTCCAAATGTAGTAACTTGCTTGCTTCACGCCAATTTCATGCGCTGCGCCGCCTAAGTTAAAGAACAAAAAGTGAGTACGAGCCCCTTTTCTGATCATTTGATAACTAGCAACACCTGAGTCAAAACCACCTGACATCAGTGATAGCACATCTTCTTGCGTTGGTAATGGGAAACCAGCCATACCAAAATGAGTCTCTGTAACAATGTAGGCTTTTTCGTCACGCACTTCTAAACGTACTGTTACCTCTGGGTGAGATAACTTAACGCGCGCGCCCTCTACATGTTGATTTAACCCACCCCCTACATAGCGTTCAACATCACTTGATGTAAAGTCGTGCTTACCAGAGCGCTTACAACGAACACAAAATGTTTTGCCTTCAATGGTGTGGCCGATTAATTCTTTGGCTTTTTGGTAAATGTCATCAAGCGATTCGAAATCAGTCTCGGTTACTTCTATAAACTGTACGATCCCAGGTATACGCTTTAAGCCATCGATGATATCAAGACGGACTTGTTCTGACTCCAAGAGACTTACAACTGAAATATTATCCCAGTTGTTTCTTACTTGCACTTTTTCGTCAACACGACGTAAAACGATCTTAATGTTATTTTCTAATAACTTGGTAAAACGCTTACGTACAGATTTACTCTTGATAGCGATTTCTGGGTGTAATTTGACGATAAATTTAAGCATAGTTCACTCTTAGACTGTGGAATTCACACGCCTTGAGACATACCAACCTCAAGGGCGCGCGATTATAACAAAAATTATAGCGTCTAGGAAATAAACTGCTTTAGACGGATTATTGTGCCGTTGGTTCAGCGTTAGCTAAAGCTAAGTACTTCGCGCGTAATTGGTTAACTTGCGCTAGGCTATGCTCAGTACAGTGGGCTTTTAATAGTAATAACACCTTTAAAATACCGTGGTAAATATCTTGCCTTGCCAATTCACCACTTAAGCGACGCGCTTTGATATAAGGTGTCCAGAAACTCACTGTCATTTTTAACATATGAGCAAGCTCTGTTACATCAGCATCTTCAATGGTGATAATATCACCCGCTCTCAACGCTAATAAAACCTCTTTGACTTGTTCAAGTAATGCCGCCTGAAATTCGATGTAATCTTTTTTAAGGGCTTCGTCTCGCGACAAAATGTCACCCAAGTTGTCATAAAAAAACTGGTATCGCCACATCAATTCAAACAAAGAGTCTAAATACCCTGCTAAGTTTTCGAGTGCATCATCATCCGGGGTTAACGGCTTGAAGTGAGTGTGCAAGTGCTCACTATATAAAGCAAATATATGACGGATGATATCTTCTTTATTTTTAAAGTGATAATACAAATTACCCGGACTAATACCCATATGTGCAGCTATATGATTGGTTGTTATGGCACGCTCACCATGGAGGTTAAATAACTCAATGCTGGTGTGTATAATTTTATCCTTAGTGCTCATATGCTGATTACTCTGTTTTTTATGATTATTAAGTACTGAAAGCCAAGCAGTATAAACAAATGCGCGGCAATAAAATACTACCTTGAAAAAATCTAACCTCAATCGGTTTACCGTTCCTTTTTAGGGACAAAAACTAGTAAGATACGCGTATTTTCTAAGCTGCATACAGACTCAAACACTGTTAATATAACAAGCAAATTTATAGATAGCTGATAGTTATGAACGTTACTGCAATATATCCGGGCACATTCGACCCGCTAACAAATGGCCACACAGACCTAATTCATCGCGCTGCAAAAATGTTCGATCACGTTATTGTTGCAATTGCGCACAACCCAAGTAAGCAACCTTGCTTTACACTTGATGAGCGTGTTGAACTGGCCAATAAAATATTAGCGCACCTTGATAATGTCAGTGTTATCGGGTTTTCTGGTTTACTGGCTGATTTAGCGCGCAAGCATAAAGCAGAAGTTCTTATTCGCGGTATTCGTGCGGTGTCAGACTTTGACTATGAATTTCAATTAGCAAACATGAACCGCCGCCTAAACCCTGATTTAGAGAGCGTGTTTTTAACGCCTGCCGAAAAAAATTCTTTTATCTCTTCAACCCTAGTGAAAGAAGTAGCACGTCATCATGGCGATGTAAGTGAATTTGTTGACCCAATAGTTGGCAAAGCATTACAGGAAAAAATACACGGATGAAATTAAAGAAGCTCATTAGCTTAAGTGCATTACTAATGATCTCTGCGCCAAGTATTGCTGGGCCATGGATAGAAAGCGATGACCCACTGCTACGCGCATCAATCGAAATGCTATTTAATCAAGGCGTTATTAAGCAACCGATTAATAGCTACCCGCTTATGTGGCAAGGAATTGCACGAGACTTAGCGTCTGTAAATACCAGCCAACTTAACGCGCAAAGCTTGTTTGCTTATCAGCATGTAAAACATGCGTTAGATAATGCGAAGCAAAAAACCAGCTCGAGTGTGCGCTTAAATTACAATAGCGAGCCTGAAACACACCAAAGCTTTGGTAAACGCCACCAGCAAAAAAGCGGTATAAATAGTTACGGCTCAATCACAGGTCAGCGTATCAGTGCAAAAGTCAGTGTTAATTACGCCGATGAGGCACTCGATACACAGCATGTTAATTACCAAGACAGCTATTTAGCTGTGCTTGTCGGTAACTGGTCTATTAGTGCTGAACAAGTCAGTCACTGGTGGGGGCCTAGTAACGAAAATGCGCTGTTACTCTCTAATAATGCCGCGCCCATGAAAGGACTGCGTTTTAGTCGAGCTAATAGCCAGTATGTTGGCCCACATTGGTTATCGTTTGTGGGGAATTGGCAGTTAACGGGGATATATGCCAAGCAAAAACCGTATCTAAACAGCAGTGAAAAAGGTGATTATTGGGCCCTCAGATTTGCCAGTACACCACTTATGGGACTAGAAGTTGCCTTTAATACTGCCGGCTCTGACTATTTAACATCAACCGAGCGTGATGTCATTGCATTAGAAAATAACGAATCGACTCACCGTTTAACAAGTTTTGATATTAAGTACTCAACAAGTGCGTTATCGCACCCTGTGGCATTCTACGCAGAGGTAATGGGTCAAAACAAAAGTGGTTTAGCACCCAGCGATCCGTTCTACACTTTAGGCGTTGAAAGTTATTTTGGTACATCGGATAGTTTACTAAAAACGTATTTTGAGTACTCAAACACAGAACAAACATGTGAACTACATAGCGAGTGTGTGTACGGCTCAGGAAGCTATACTCAACGCCAGCGACTTGTAGGAAGCTCAATACCACAACAAAGTAAATCGGCTATCCTTGGGGCCTATTACCATACTTTAGATGGCTATGGTGGACATGCAAAGCTACGATGGATTGATAGTGAACGCCTTGATAACGAAACCATTACCAGCGTAAGCCAATTGCAACTTGAACTTGGCTACCAACAAGCACTCTTCAATGGTCTTTGGAAAGTAACAGGGCTGGTCTCAAAAGATGAGATGGGCGACGACTCAAACACGAATACAGCACTTAGAACAAGCTGGGAATACCGTTTCTAGAGCGGGTGAGGTCAGGCTAATTTGGTTTGACCTCGCATGCTTCTATAAAGCTTTACTAATCCTAAAAAATCCTTATTACAAAACAGCGCTATAAGCATCATCATGTCCATGAGATTCACTGTAATAGTGTAAAAATCCCAAAACCACCACTCACCCGTATAAGTGTAGTTAATATCATAGTACATCCCTAAAAACAGCGATGTATTTACTAAAAGCCCCGTGTAAATATACAGCTTTGCAGGCACTTCAAGAAAGGTTTTTTGGTGGGCCACTAACCAGATAACGGCCAACATCAATAAATCAGAGCCAGCCCAAATGACGTATGCAAAACTCGAATCTAACATATTGTAGCCAAACGCTATATTAAGTAATGGGTCACTAGCCATGTAAGAGATAAACATAGCCAGTGCCATCCACATCACTGTTTTATCACCATTTGGCGATGAAGACTTCTTCACCATGTTATATAAAAAGGCCATTAAAAATCCCCACATGATGAAAGTAGCGAGATAAAGGCCAAAGTTTTCTTGCAGGAGTTTAAGCACTGGGCAGTCTTCTAGTCGCTTTAGAACTAAAACGTTTCGCTACTGCTGCAAACTTAAAAAAATCCTTGTTAGTGAGTAATGCGACTATCATCATAAGATCAATAATATTTACGCCGAACGAATAGATACTCCAAAGGATCCAAGGAGTACGATTTTCAACAAGTACGATATCTACAAAAATAGAAAGCATTAAAAGAGAGTTTAAAAACAAGCCTACAACGATATAATAAATGGCACAGAAAGAGTCGGCTCGCCCACAGTAAATCCAAATAAATATGGCCGCGATGGTTATAACATCAAAGTAAAACCAGTTCAGATAGATATTGCTTGATAAATTTAATACTCCACTCAAGAAGTATGAAAGCATCATTATCAAGGACAAAACGACAAGACGTTTATCTGGTTTGTTAATATGGGTTACTAAATTGAAAAGGAATGCCATTAAAAACCCCCATTCAATGAAGGCTCCTATCAGGCTTCCTACTACATCACTGATATACATAGCTTAACTTTTTTAAGCTAACTTATGAGTTTTGAGAGAATTATGTATAAATGTTTTAAACTTATTCAATCCAAGAAAGTCACGATCAACAATCAAAGCAACAATCATACAAAAGTCTACAATATTTACTCCTAAAGAGTAGATATCCCATAAAATCCAATGAGTTGTATTTTTATATACCTGCACATCTAAATACACTGCAAGAAATAAAATTGTGTTAATTAAAAGGCCTGTGATGAGGTAAGCAAAGGAAGGAGTTGTACGTTTTATAATAAAAAATGAAACAACTAAAAACGTAAGAGTTGCAATGTCATATAATGCCCATTCAAGAAAAGTAGCAGCTGTATAAGAAATCCAACTAAAGAAGTAATCTCCCGCCATGTAAGAGATCATCATAATAGTAGAGCTTACGAGCAACGTGGTCTTACGCTTATTTTCGTCGATAAAATAAACAAAAATATTAAAGAAAAACGCCATTAAAAATCCCCATGCACTCATCGCAGATAGGGAAAAAAAACCAAGTTGCTCAGTAAAAAACATTCAGTACCTATTGCTCTTTCTTACTTGGTGGGAACATCGCACCACCACCACGTTGAATCTCAGCACCACTTGATAAAGAAAGCGCTTCACTTGATATGCTCACTGTATCAGATTGCAGGGTTTTATTACTAGTAGTTTGTTCCAAAGCGGGCTTTGTTTGTTGCATTTGGCTGTAAGCTTGCATTTGAAGTTGGCTATTGTTCGTAACTTGCATGAGTTAAATCCTTTAAAGTTATTAGTTGTTTACAATAAGCTTACAACAGGTTGTAAGCTGAGTTAAGCGTTCTCATTCTTTTGACGCTTTTTGCAGTAAAATAACTGCTGTCTCTAACTTTGCAATTAGTGATCCAACTTTTTAGAAACAACGATCATTTTGATCAATTTCGGCTGATCTTTGTAAATTTTAGGCATAAAAAAACGCACAGGGGTAACCGTGCGTTTTTCCTATCCAGGGAGTTAAGCCTCGTTTTTACACGGGATCACCGCATTATCACAAGACTTCAAAATGAATTTCGTTCTTTTAACGTGAGCGACACACATTATTTTCATCGTGTATAAGACAAACAGCCTCATCACACTTTTTGCATAACGAGTAATACATTATGGCGTTGAGTTAATAGACATCGTGCCAAATTTTTGGCTATTGTTTATAAACTATCAGCACCACACTATAAAATGTCTGTGCACGCTGTCACTTTGGTGCGGCAAGAATTCAGCCATCCATAGCTTTGAGCCGAAATAACAGAACCATTAATTCGGCATCAGCTTAATGTGCATTACACATCTTTATTAGCAGACTTCTTGGCATTATCGATGGCGCTCGTTACTTGTTCTAACGAAGTACCCCCTAAAGCCTGTCGCGCTTTAATACATGCATCTATTTCTAATACAGGATATACATCTGATTCGAAAATGCTATGCACAGATTTGAATTGCTCTAAACTTAAATCTTCTAAGTTATTCCCTTCGGTAATAGCCATTTGCACTAAGGTGCCTACGATGTGGTGGCCTTCTCTGAAGGGGATGCCTTTAGCCACTAAATAGTCAGCCAATTCGGTGGCGTTAGAGTGCCCCCCTTTTGCTGCGGCTAGGGTCTTTTCAGCATTAACTTTAATCCCTTTAATGCAAGCTTGTGCCATATGAATACACGCAAGCCACGTTGGCATCGCATCAAACAAGCCTTCTTTGTCTTCTTGCATATCTTTATTATATGCAAGTGGTAAGGCCTTTAAGGTCATCATCATGGCACTAAAAGCACCAAAAACTCGCCCTGTCTTACCCCGAATTAGCTCAAGTGCATCTGGGTTTTTCTTTTGTGGCATCAATGATGAACCCGACGTCACACCATCCGACAATTCAACAAACCCTGCTTCACCAGAATTATAGAAAATAAGATCTTCAGCCATACGAGATAAATGAATCATTGAGATAGAGGCACAGCTTAATAGCTCCACCACAAAGTCGCGATCAGACACTGCATCAAGACTGTTGCGCGTTGCAGCGGTAAAACCTAGCCCCTCGGCAAGCGTTTGCCTGTCAATTGGGTACGCCGTACCAGCCAGTGCGCCACTGCCTAATGGACAAAAGTTCATACGCTTTTTCGCATCTGTTAAACGACTTTCATCACGCTCAAGCATTTCCACATACGCCATGCACCAATGACTAAAGAGCACGGGCTGCGCGCGTTGCAAATGTGTATAACCCGGTAAAATAGTACCCAGCTCACGTTCTGCTAAAGCAATAAATTCGGCCTTTAAATCAGCAATAGCGTCAAGAATATGATCCGCTGTATCGCGACACCATAAACGGAAATCTGTAGCAACTTGGTCGTTGCGGCTACGACCTGTGTGAAGTTTTTTTGCTAAGTCGCCAACTTTGTCAATTAATGCCGACTCAACATAAGAATGAATATCTTCATGCCCTGCCACAGCGACAGCCTGTGGATTAGCTTTAACCTCATCCAACAGAGTATTAAGTGCTGCGACAAGATCGTCGTATTCTTGTTGATTTAACACATCAACCTGTTTAAGCGCACCGGCCCACGCAACTGAGCCAATAATATCTTGCTCTGCAAGCTGATAATCAAAGGGAAGTGAATCGTTAAATTGCTTAAATGCTTCATCTGGACCCGTAGAAAAACGTCCGCCCCATAATGCCATTGAATTCTCTCCAAACGCTGATATTGCCCCGCTGAACGGGGCAAAATAAAATTATTTTTTCGTTAATGCAGAGATTCTGCTCGAAAGTGAGAATAAACGAATAAACCCTTCAGCATGTGATTGGTCGTATACATCATCTTCACCAAAGGTTGCAAAGTCTTCACTGTATAAGCTGTTAGGTGACTTCTTCTGCACTGCAGTTACTTGACCTTTATACAGTTTAAGAACAATTTCACCTGTTGCCAGCTTTGAGAGTGATTCAGCAGCTGCAAGAATTGAATCTTTAAGCGGCGTAAACCAACGGCCGTCATACACTAAGTGTGAGAACTCACCACCCAGCACTTCTTTCCACTTGCGGCTTGATTTATCTAACACGAGCTCATCAACAGCTTGCAGTGCAGCCATGATTACTGTGCCCCCTGGTGTTTCATAACAACCACGCGATTTCATACCGACTAAACGGTTTTCAACAATATCTACACGGCCTACACCATGTGGCGCTGCGATATCATTTAGCTTAACTAAACAATCGTATGGTTTTAATGTCTCACCATTAACCGCAACCACTTCACCTTCTACTACGTTTAATGTCACATATTCAGGCTCGTTTGGTGCTTGCTCTGGAGAGTTAGTCCAGGTCCACACTTGATCGCTCGGTTGGCACCATGGATCTTCAAGCTCGCCACCTTCGTGCGAAATGTGCCATGCGTTTGCATCACGGCTGTAAATTTTTGTAGCAGATGCTGAACAAGGGATATTACGCTCAGCCAAGTAATCTAGTAATGATTCACGGCTTGATAAATCCCATTCACGCCATGGCGCAATCACTTTAAGATCAGGCGCTAATGCTGCGAAACATGATTCAAAACGCACTTGGTCGTTACCTTTACCTGTGCAGCCATGCGACAGTGCATCAGCCCCCACTTTACGCGCAATCTCTACTTGTGCTTTTGCAATAATAGGGCGCGCCATCGACGTACCCAGTAAATAAGTACCTTCGTAGATAGAGCCTGTTTTTAATGTCGGATAAATATAATCACTGACCATTTCGTCTTTTAGGTCAACCACATAACACTCAGATGCACCTGAAGCGATTGCTTTGGCCTCAACGCCTTCAAGCTCTTCAGCACCTTGGCCTACATCAGCAACGAATGCGATAACTTCACAGCCGTAGTTCTCTTTTAACCACGGCACGATTGCCGATGTATCTAGACCACCAGAATAGGCTAATACGACTTTTTTGATTGAACTCATTGGTGTTCCTTAAACAAAATTTGGATTTAATAATGTGACAAGCAGTGCGTTTTGCGCATGCATACGATTTTCTGCTTGTTGAATAATTTTTGATGCAGGGCCATCCATTACCTCAGAGGTAATTTCAAATTCGCGATGAGCTGGCTGGCAATGCAACACTGTTTGCGCGCCCGTTTGATCAAGCAACGCTTGATTTAACTGGTACGGCATATATTTAGCCTTAACTTGCTCAAGTGGGGTTTTATCTCCCATAGATACCCACGTATCAGCATAGACTGCATTTGCGCCGACTGCCGCTTCAATTCTGTCACTGACCATCACAGATGCACCATTCATGGCTGCAATTTGCTCTGCTTGTTTGAGAATCTGTGAATCTGGAGAACTCCCCTTAGGGCAAACCGCCACAAAATCAGTCCCTAACGTTGCAGCAAGTAACATAAGTGAATGCGTCACGTTATTGCCTTCACCTAAATAAGCAAGCTTCAGTTTACTGACATCGCCGTGTACTTCTTGCAGCGTTAAGAAATCCGCTAATGCTTGGCATGGGTGGTATAAATCACACAGACTATTCACCACAGGCACTGACGAAAATTCAGCAAGCGTAGTTAATGTTTTATGTGCAAATACACGAGCCACAATACCGTCGGCCCAAGTAGAAATATTTAAAGCAAAATCTTTCACCGATTCACGTGCACCCATAGCCCCATTTTGTGAGTCTAAATACACAGCATGGCCACCTAATTTATTAATGCCTATATCGAATGATAAACGCGTGCGTAAGCTTGGTTTTTCGAATAATGTCACCACTGATTTGCCCGCTAACGCTTGGCTAAAATCAACAGGGTTTGCTTTAATTTTTTGCGCTAAGTCTAATAATTTAAGCGCGCCTTTTTGGTCTAATTCAAGACCCGATAAAAAGTGAGTTAACATGTAATACCTATGGTGTAATCTTTGTTCCAACGTGCTCGCCTTGCAATAAAGCGACTAAATTTTCTGGCTTTAACCAGCTTGAGATATACACACCACGTCGTAAATGTTGGGCAGCAAGAAGACTGGTCTTAACTTTGACCTCCATCCCGCCCTGAATAACTCCTTGAAGAATTAATGCATCTATTTGCTGCGTATTAAGTTGATGTAATGGTTGCTTATTTGCATCAAGTACCGCTTCTACATCAGTCATAAAAATAAGTTCTGCATCAAGCTCTTTCGCAATCGCTGCGGCCGCTTCATCTGCATTTACGTTGTACCAAAGTCCCTCTTCATCAAAACCAATAGAGCTGACTAATGGTAGACGGCCTTGTTCAATTAAGCTGGGTAAAATACTGTCGATACTGTCACAGCATTGCCCAACTTGCCCCAACGCTTTTAATTTTTGCTTAACCACAACACCGGCTTCATAAAGGCTCATACCCACAGGTTTATGACCCGAGGCAATGGCTTGACTCATTAGTTGTTTATTAGCACAGCCAGCTAACGCCCCAACGATGTATGGCATTTGTTCTTTTGGACTGATACGTAAACCTTGGTGCTTAGCACTGGCGAATCCCGCATCCATAAGCCATGCATCAACTAATGCACCCCCACCATGAACAATCACAAAGTTAGCTTGCTGTTGTGAGATTAAAACATCAAATAGGGCTTTTGCAGCATCGGCAGTATTTAATACCGCACCGCCAATTTTAATGACCCATGTTTTCATCATAACGCTCCTACTAATCCGGTATGATGAGGTATACCCATCGCTAAATTAATACATTGCAATGCTTGCCCAGCCGCCCCTTTTAACAGGTTATCAATGGCCGACATAACAATGAGCTGTTCGCCTTTTTGTTGCCACGCAATATCAACATACGGCTGTTTAGCAACGCCTTTAATACTGGGTATTTTGCTTCCAAGTAAACGAATCAACGGTTCATCGGCTAACACCTGATACGCTTCTGTTACTTGCTCTGGTGTTACACCGGGTTTTAATTGCACATAAATAGTTTCTAAAATTCCCCGCGGAAAATTCCCCAAATGCGGGGTAAATAACACAGGATGGCCTAAATGTTGTTCAATTTCAGGTGTGTGCCTGTGGTTAAATAACCCATAAGGCGCAAGTGATACTTCGCAAAAATGCGTATTAACACTCGCTTTTCTACCCGCCCCCGTGACGCCTGACACGGCATTAATAATAATTGTTTGCTCTGCTAATAAGCCGGCTTCTTTCAATGGTTTTAATGAGTTAAGTGCGGCTGTAGGATAACAGCCTGCAACCGCAACCAAATTTGCCTGACTGATTGCATCCGCATTCCACTCTGCTAGTCCATAGGCTGCTTGTGTTAAAAGCGTTGGATGCTGATGCGCAAAGCCATAGTAAGTGAGGTAATCCTCATTCCCAGCTAAACGAAAGCCGCCTGATAAATCGAATACTTTTTTACCCATTGCTAAAAATCGAGGAGCAAGGTCAACACTCACTTCATGATCTGTACATAAACACACGTAATCAGCATGCTGTTCGATGTCGGTATAAGCGGCTGCTGTTAATGGCTGTAATGGATGGTCTAAAAGCCCTAAATGCTCAGGATATAAGTCACTTAAACACTTATTTTTATCTAAGCTGCCCTCAGAGACATAACATGCCTTTAAAGTTAGTTGTGGGTGCTTGGCGACTAAACTCGCAAGCTCTGCGCCGCTATATCCACTTGCGCCAATAATCACTACATTCATTGCTTGGTTTTACCTATTTAACTTATCTATTTACACATTTAAAACTACTCGCTGTTTAGCGAATAAAAACACTATCTAAAGTAATGAAATAAGGTTATCGTCGTTTTGTGTTCATACGCTACTTTAAAGTATATTTATGCTCAAAAAGTGAATTGATATTCATAATAAATACTTTTATATTGTTATGCAATTAGATTGAATAATTATTTTTGGATTTTTTTATGTCGCTTCCCTCTTTTTTATCGATGTATCAACAATTGATTGCTGCGCCTTCAATTAGTGCAATTGAAGACTCTTTATGCATGAGCAATAAAGAGGTCATTACCTTACTTGCCAATTGGTGCGAAACCTTAGGCTTTAGCTGCGAAATTACAGAGCTTGAGCATGGCAAAGGTCGCTTTAATTTATTAGCGAGACGGGGTGAAGGTGAAGGGGGACTGATGTTAGCGGGCCACACCGATACCGTGCCATTTGATGACAGCCGCTGGAATTATGATCCGTTTAAATTAAGCGAGCATGACAACAAGTTATTCGGTTTAGGCAGCATTGATATGAAAGGTTTTTTTGCTTTTGTACTGCAGGCCATTAGTGAGCTTGATGCAAGCCAGCAAACAGAGCCTTTATTAATTTTAGCCACAGCCGATGAAGAAACGACAATGGCGGGTGCTCAGCAAATATGTCGCCACCCTAATTTAAAGCCCGCGCGCTGTATTATTGGCGAGCCAACAGACATGACACCGGTGTTTACTCATAAAGGCCACATGAGTTCAGCGATTCGCGTTGTGGGTCGTTCGGGTCACAGCTCAGACCCTGAGCGAGGCTTAAATGCCATCGAAGTCATGCATAAAATGATTACAAAACTGTTAATCATTAAAGACGAATTAAAGAATAAATATTCAGTTGAGCACTTTGTAATACCGTACCCAACATTAAACCTAGGTCATATTCATGGCGGCGATAACGCAAACCGTATTTGTGGCTGCTGTGAAATGCACATTGATATGCGCCCACTACCCGGTTTAAGCGTACAAGAGCTGCAAGCCATTTTGATTAATGCAGCCAATGAAATAAATACTGAGTATCCAAACGCTGTCAGCGTTATTGACTTACACGACCCAATACCTGCATTCAGCGGCAGCACAGATAGCGCTTTAGTAAAACTGGCAGAAAAGGTGTCAGGCCAACCTGCGGTTGCAGTTAACTACTGCACCGAAGCGCCGTTTATTCAACAATTAGGCTGTGAAACGATTGTTATGGGGCCAGGGTCAATCAACCAAGCACATCAGCCTGATGAGTTTTTAGCCATGGAAAAAATCAAACCATCGCAACAGATCATCAGTGAAATGATTAAGGCTAGCTGTTTTCAAAAGG
The DNA here is from genome assembly GCF_013423925.1 of Pseudoalteromonas sp. JSTW. Taxonomy (NCBI): domain Bacteria; kingdom Pseudomonadati; phylum Pseudomonadota; class Gammaproteobacteria; order Alteromonadales; family Pseudoalteromonadaceae; genus Pseudoalteromonas; species Pseudoalteromonas sp. JSTW. The sequence continues at coordinate 638,767 of NZ_CP058972.1, read as the reverse complement.
CATAATACCATTTTGCAATAATTTTTAATCATTTTGAGGGATTAAACCAGTCGCTAACTGCGTTAAAAATTGCTGATTTACGACTGCATAGATGCAGAAGGTAGAGCAATGCAGGAGCAATGCAGGAGCAATTGCCGAGAATACCTAAATAACGAAATTTTTGCATTGTTATCAACGAGCTTTTATTGCCTCAACCTTGCTCATTGAAATACGCAAATTGGTATAAAAAAAGGAGCTTTCAAGCTCCTTTTTACTTATTTATATCACCTAATCCATGTACTTACTTAAATACTTTTTAAATACAGGATCTGTTTTAGACAGTTCTTTTTGCTCTGCAAGAATATCTTTTAATATAGCCTTTGACGTAAGCGGATTCGCTAACACAACTCTAAACACCACGGTAGGCTGGTAATCGTATTGCGCAGGGGTTAAACGTGTACGCGATACAAAAGAACGCCCAGCTTCACGCTGACGTTTTTGCATACTGGCCGTAAAACGGTTCAGTGAAGCATAAATATCGAGTTTAGTTTCTTCGTCAGCATTTTTAAGTTTTTCTTGAATCTGTTTAGGGACATATCGATAGGTTAATAAACACAATTCAGGTTCTGAAATCAGCTCAAAGTCTTCGTCTTGCCTAATTAATTCAGCAAAGGTACGTGCTTTAACGATACTGCGATCAATCAGCATCTCGTAACCTTTACGACCAATGACACGTAAGCATGCATGCACCAACATTGCCATGCCTGGGCGACTACCTTCAAGCGTATGACTCCCCAAATCTTTTGAGCCTTTACGTAAAATATACTCTGCATGATGCTCAATCGCATCGGTTGCTGCTGGGTCTTTAAATAACACTAAACCAGCGCCCATTGGCACATACATCTGTTTGTGGGCATCGATTGTAATTGAATCGGCTCGCTCAACACCACTCAATAAATGGCGATAGTTTTGCGATAATAAGGTTGCTCCTCCCCATGCTGCATCAACATGGAAATGACAGCCCAATTCTTCACTTAAATCAGCCATATCATTAAGGGGGTCAATACTGCCTGTTTCCGTAGTACCCGCAACACCTACCAGCGCCATTACCTTAATGCCTGCCGCTTCCAGTTCTTGCGCTTTTTCACGCATGGCTTGAATGTCTACTTTATTGTTCTTATCGGTTTTTATTGCAATGATATTGTCGCGACCAATTCCCAATAAATCGACTGTTTTACCAAGAGAGTAATGACCTCGTTCAGAAACCAGTACAGCAAGCCCTTTATAGCCATAATGCAACATACCCGCAATTAAGCCTTGAGCTGCAATTCCTTTGTAATCGCCATCCGCTCTTAATAAACGGTTTCGTGCAATCCACAGTGCGGTAATGTTGGCAACTGTCCCCCCTGAGCAAAATGCACCGAGTGACGTTTTTGCACTATGCATCCACTTACTGTAAAACGCATCATCTTGTCCATATACAAGGTGATGCATCATACCAAGCACTTGTCGTTCAAGTGGGGTGAACGCTTTTGAGGTTTCAATTTTTACTAAGTTTTGATTCAGACCTACCATCAACTTTGATAACGGCAGTACAAAGTGCGGTAAAGCAGAAGTCATGTGGCCAATAAAGCTAGGCGCGGCTGTATGAACTGAATGCGCAACAAGTTGCTCCATAATATCTTGAGCATAGTCAGATACAAATGTGGGCTCTTCTGGAATCATTGCCGATTGAAAGTCTTTCTCTATCTCATGAAGAGGCTTCTCAATCGCAGCAATATTCTCGTTTAAGAATCCTGCAAGGTTGCTTGAAATCTCTGATTCAATTTTACTCAGTGTCGAGTCTGGTGCTTCTGGCACCGTAAAAATACGAATCAAACTTTCTTTAGAGGCGACGGCACAACGCTTTTGATCCATCCTAATACCCATTATAAGCAGCTTAAAAATGAACCCAATGCAGGAACATTGAGGTTTACATTTTGCGGCACTGTTTCTATGAAATTGGCTAACTTTACTGGAATATCATGAAAATGTCTCGCTTAAAGCCAAAAAGCCATGCTTTCGGTGACAAAAAAATGATCGATGGGTGAATTTTGTCGTAATTTTCTGCTATCAGCTGCGTATTTTTTAAGTATAATCAAGTCATAACTGCAAAGGGAACACCTATGCCGAATGGAATGCAAAGAACACGCTGGCTTATTTATGGTTTTGCCGCATTTTTTATTAGCTTATTTGGCTATATTTATTACACCTATGAATCAACACGTAGTGAGATAATGGCGAATGTTGATGCCAAATTACTCAATGCGGCAATCAGTGTTAAGCATATTTTAGGGGATGATTATCATACCCGTGTGAATGCAGGCCAAACTATTTCACCTGAGCTGTATAAAGATAAGAGCAGGGCTTTATCTGACTACGCTAAGCAAATGCAGGTAGCGTATGTATATGCGATGGTGCTGCGCGATGATACGGTATTCTTTAGTGCCTCTAGCTATACTCAAAAAGATCACAACAGTGGACGCGTGACACACTTTTTAGATGCGTACCCTGAAGCCACCGACATCAATAAAGAAGCTTTTTTTTCGACAGAACCCGTTTTTGAAATATCACAAGATCACTGGGGCAACTTTAAAAGTATCTTTGTGACCTTTGTTGACAAAAACGGCCACACTTATATTACAGGTGCAGACATTGCTATTGATGATCTCAATGAGCAACTGCAACACAGCATAACAAAAGCAACCATTACAAGCGGCTTCTTTTTCTTTATTGTTGCTTTAATCGCGTGGCTTTATTTTTTACAGCTTAAACGCTCACTCCTGACTGATGCTCGCACCGGCTTTGCCAATCATATTGCGCTCGAGAATTACATAGAAAGAACAACCAGACACCGCATGGAACTTGCTGTTATCAGTATCAATGAGCTTGAGGATATTAGTAGTTTTTATGGCACCGATGTCAGCGATAGAGTGATGGCTAATCTACTCACATATTTTCAATCCCGCATACCAAGCGAGAGCGCAATCTTTCGTTTAGCGACGAATAAAATCGCATTATTGAATATTCGCAACGCTGAGCAACGTATTGACGATATTATCAATACCTTTAATCACGCAATTCCTGTGCTAAGCGAGCCATTTATTTATATTACTTTGCATGCTGGAATCGCCTCGTGTAACAAACTCATGCTCATAGAAAATGCACATATAGCCTTGCAACAAGCCAAGTTAAATAATCAACGTATTGTTCGCTATGAGAATGTATTTAAACAAGTTGAAGAGCAATTTAGACACAACGTCACTCTCGCTAAAGAAGTTAGAGAAGCGTTCGATAACAATCGAATCGTGCCCTACTTTCAGCCAATTTATAACACGGAACTTAAGCAAATAAGTCACTATGAAAGCTTAGCCAGAATGGCAACTGCACAAGGTCGGATTCATTGCCCTGATTACTTTATGGCTGTATTAAAACGCTCACGCATGGACGGGTTGTTAACACGCACCATGTTTTCACGATGTATTGAACAATTCAGAAAGACAAATGTGCGCTGGAGTATCAATATCACCGCGCAAGATATTCTCGATCCAAGTTTAAGTGAATTTCTAGAGCAGCAATTAAGGCGTTACCCAAAACCACACAATATTATTTTTGAGTTTCATGAAACTGAAGCCATTGCATACTTTAGCCAAGTGAAAGCCTTTATTAGTTTATTAAAGAATAAAGGGGCGCAAGTGATGATCAATGAATTTGGTGCGGGGTACTCAAACTTGTCTCACATTTTAAAGCTTGAAGTGGATGGCTTAAAGCTCGACAAAGACCTAGTAAGCCAAATACACAATAATGCCGATAGTTTTATGTTTATAGAGCATTTAGTGAAGTATGCTCAGCAATTAAACTTAGCGGTTATTGCTGAGCAAGTAGAAAGTGAGCAAATTGCCGATGCACTTTCACGTGCGGGTATCACACTCATGCAAGGTAATTATTTTGCTCCACCCACTCCCTACATTAACACGCAAATTTAAAGGTTTATGACCAAGCGGTGGCTCTGCTGTCCACTGGCCCAATACTTTCGCTCGAACGGCGTAATAGGCACATCGTGTTCATAGCGTTCAACTTGGCATGGATGTCCAGCCAACTCAAGGGCGCGAGCGAACTCTTTAACGTAGATATCCCAGTTACTTCTGAGCTCTAATCGGCCGCCAAGTTTAACAATAAATGGAAAAATTGCGGCCCCATGCCAGCGCCTTTGTAAGTGCTTAGCTTTTGGCCAAGGGTTTGGATAAAGCAGATAATGGTGAGTTGGCTGCCAATTTGCTGCAACCGCTAAACGCCAAAAATCATTTAAATCAGCTTGTACCAAAATATACTGGCCAGTGTCTGTTTGTTTATATTCAATATCGTGCTTATCTAAACGATGTGACGACTTGTCAATTCCAATAACAAGTGCCTCTGGGTGGCGCTTAGCAAGATTAGCGGTACTCTCTCCCACCCCACAGCATGAATCAAGAATAATTGGTCCATTGAATGCGTGAACTTTTTCATTCACTTGGTCAAATGCAGCTTGCGTGTGCGCTGCAATTGGTTTTTTAAACTCTGCACTTAAGTGCTTTAAAACAATCTCGTCTAGCTTGTCATGCAAGCCGGGTTGATTCGATACAATACTTCTCGAATTTGCATCTGTCATTAGTGTCTAAGCCCCACACCGCGTTTAATTAGCGTTAAAGCTAACGTAAATAACCCCACAATAAATAATCCTAGTACACCAAACGCGACCGATAAGTCGACATCCGACACACCTAAGAAGCCATACCTAAATGCATTAACCATATATATAATTGGGTTTACTTGCGATACCCCCTGCCAAAACTCAGGTAACAGGGTAATCGAGTAAAACACCCCACCTAAGTAGGTTAATGGCGTTAAAATGAACGTAGGTATAATGCTGATGTCATCAAAGCTATTTGCGTAAATTGCATTTATTAAGCCCCCCAGAGCAAATACGGCTGAGGTTAAAATCACAGTCGCCATAATCACGAAAATATTGTGAATTTGAATATCAACAAATAGCAAAGACACGCACGTAACAATTAAGCCAACCAACATGCCTCGTGTCATACCTCCACCCATGTAGCCTAGTACAATGATGTAATTAGGCACCGGTGCCACAAGTAGCTCTTCGATACTTTTTTGGAATTTAGTGGAATAAAAGCTCGACGCCACATTAGAGTAAGAGTTAGTAATCACCGACATCATGATGAGGCCAGGTACTATAAATTCCATGTAGGAAAAACCACCCATATCACCAATGCGTGAGCCAATTAGGTTACCAAAAATAACAAAATAAAGGCTCATCGTAATTGCTGGCGGTACCAGCGTTTGCACCCAAATACGTAAAAAACGAATACACTCTTTAATCCAAATACTCTTTAGCGCTACACCATATTTAAACATTATTCGCCTCGCCCTTGTTCTAATAAACCCACAAACAACTCTTCTAATCGATTGGCCTTATTACGCATACTGAGCACTGTATTGCCTTGCTCGGTTAACGCCGTAAACACCTGATTTAGCCCCTGCGATTTAGCCACCTCAACTTCTAAGGTATGATCATCGGTTAAAGTAAACTGATAACCATCAAGGCTGATAGGGTTAACTGGCTGTTTTAAGTCAAGCACGAAGGTTTCTTTATCAAGCTTGGCAAGTAACGCTTTAATTGTGGTGTTTTCGACAATCACACCACTATCAATAATAGCGATGTTCTTACACAACAATTCCGCTTCTTCTAAATAGTGCGTGGTAAGAATAATGGTAACGCCTTGTTTATTGATTTCACGCAAGAAATCCCACATAGAGCGACGCAGTTCAATATCAACCCCCGCCGTAGGCTCATCAAGAATAAGTAACTTTGGTTCGTGCATAAGCGCACGGGCAATCATTAAACGGCGCTTCATTCCCCCCGATAACGTGCGAGCTTGTTTATCTTTTTTCTCAAATAAACCAAGTTGTTTTAGGTATTTTTCAGCACGTTCATGAGCAAGCTTTCTTGGTACGCCATAGTAGCCAGCTTGATTAACTAATATTTGGTTAAGCGTTTCAAACTGGCTAAAGTTAAACTCTTGCGGTACTAAGCCGAGCTCTGATTTTGCAGCTTCGAGATCTGTATCGATATTATGACCAAAGACTTCAACACGGCCTGCGCTTTTATTCACAAGTGATGAAATCACGCCAATTGTGGTTGATTTACCCGCCCCATTGGGACCTAACAAAGCAAAAAAGTCGCCTTGTTTTACCTGTAAATCAATCCCTTTTACGGCTTCAACGCCATTTTTATAAACCTTTTTAAGGCCTTCAATATTTAATGCGATTGTCTGTTCGCTCACTGTTTGCCCTCTCCATAACCCCAACGTTTCGTTAGAGTATGTTCAATATGTAAATGATCTAAAATACGTGCCACCATAAAATCGACCAAGTCAGAAATGTGCTCAGGTTTATGATAAAACCCGGGTGCTGCAGGCATAATGGTGACACCCAATTTTGCTAACTTGAGCATGTTTTCTAGGTGTATTTCACTAAAAGGTGTTTCGCGTGGCACCAAAATAAGCTGACCACGTTCTTTAATAACCACATCAGCAGCACGTTCCAATAAGTTATCAGATGCGCCAACGGCAATGGCCGAGACTGAGCCTGCACTGCAAGGACACACCACCATTTTTTTAGGGGCTGCCGAGCCCGATGCTACGGGGCTAAACCAATTATCTTTACCAAATACTTTTAGCTGCTCTGGGGCTGCATTGAACAGCTTACTAAGCTGCTCTGTCGCTTTGTCTTCATTACCTGAAAGCTTAATATTTGATTCGGTATCAAGTACCACACGCGCAGCGCTTGAGATCAACACGTACACTTGAAACTGTTGTTCTAATAATACTTCTAACAACCTTAAACCGTAAGGCGCGCCCGACGCGCCACTAAACGCTAGGGTTATTTTATCTTTAAATTGCATACAGTTAACTCCGTATACTGGTTAGTTTTGTTCTAATACCGTGATCAAGCGCTGATGAATACCTTCAAAACCACCATTACTCATAATCAAAATATGGTGATGGGCAGCCGCACTGTTTGCAACCAACGTAATGATTTCCTCAGTACTCGTGCTGCAGTGCATACCCGCTTTGTCAGCATAGTCTTTTAATGACCAACTCAAATTTTCTGGCTCAAACAAATACACCTCATCGGCTGCACTAAGCGAGTCAATAAGCGTTTGCTGATGCACGCCCATTTTCATGGTGTTCGAACGGGGCTCTAGTATCGCAATAATTTTCTCATTGCCGACTTTAGCGCGCAGGCCTGCTAAAGTCGTTTTTATCGCGGTTGGGTGATGGGCAAAATCGTCATACACTTTAATGCCCTTTATATCAGCTTTGAGTTCCATGCGACGCTTAGGTGAAATAAACTCAGCTAAACCTGCAATGCTCACGGGCACAGCGATACCGACATGACGCGCAGCTGCAATCGCCATAATCGCATTTTTGACATTATGTTCGCCCATAGCTTGCCACGACACAACGCCCTGTACTTCTCCCGCTAACAACACTTCAAACTCGCTGCCATCCGCTTTAAGTAAGCGATAATCCCAATCACCTGACAGCGTTTCGCTATCACTCCAAAGGCCGCGCTCAATCACATCCTGCAGTGCTTCATCTTGGCTTGGCCAGATAACTTTGCCACTACAGGGTAATGTACGCATCAAGTGATGAAATTGTTTTTTAATCGCATTTAAATCTTCAAAAATATCAGCATGATCAAATTCAAGATTATTGAGGATTAAGGTCCGTGGTAAGTAATGCACAAACTTACTGCGTTTATCAAAAAAGGCGGTGTCATATTCATCGGCTTCAATGACAAAAAAAGGCGTCTCACCAACTCGTGCTGATACCCCAAAGTTTTGCACAATGCCACCAATCAAAAAGCCCGGTTTCATACCTGCATATTCTAGCAGCCATGCCAACATACTCGCGGTTGTCGTTTTACCATGCGTGCCTGCGACAGCAAGCACCCATGAGTTTTGCAATAAATTATGCTTAAGCCATTCTGGGCCTGAGGTGTAAGGTAAGCCTTTATCGAGCACATATTCCACACAGGGGTTACCACGGCTCATCGCATTGCCAATGACCACCATATCGGGCGCGGGGTCTAATTGTGTAATGTCATAACCTTGAGTTAGCGTAATGCCAAGCTCTTCCAGCTGCGTACTCATTGGGGGGTAAACATTTTGATCAGAGCCTGTCACTGTGTGACCCAACGATTTAGCGATTGCGGCAATCCCGCCCATAAAGGTGCCACAAATTCCAAGAATATGAATATGCATCTACTGTCCTGAACAAAATGAATTACGAAAAAATAAAGCGTTATAATGCCAAATATAACCTTTACTTACCATGATTAGACGGCAATAGACTTTTGCCGAATAGCAAACATAAAAAAACACCTCAAGACCGAGGTGTTTTTTAAAGTGAGTAAAACGGTTTTTTACAGCATTAAAAATGCAAATAAACCGACACCAAGTAACAAGCGATAGATAACAAATGGCATCATGCCCATGCGCTCAATTACTTTTAAGAAAAAGAAAATACAGGCATAAGCCGAAACAAACGATAGACCTGCACCGAGTAAAATAGCTTGCCAATCAATCGCTTCACCTGCAGTTGCAAGTTGATATATATAATATGAACCTGCCGCAGCAATGACCGGAATCGACATTAAAAACGAAAAACGTGCTGCGCTTTGCTTATTTAAACCCAGCAATAAACCCACGGTTATCGTTATGCCAGAGCGCGACGTGCCAGGAAAGACCATTGCCAGCACTTGCGAAAAACCCAACAGTAACGCACTAAAAAAATTTACTTGGTAGATATTTTTTACTTGTTTTGCTTTTACATCGGCATACCAAAGTAACAAGCCGAAAACGATAGTTGAAGTGGCAATCACCCACGCATTTCGTGAATAGCTCTCTACAAAGTCTTTAAATAAGTACCCAATTAATAACGCAGGAATCGTGGCAACAATGATCCACCAGCCCAAACGGCTGTCATCGGTTGCGCCTTGTGAGCCAAACGACTTAAACCAAGCCCCCAAAATATCAACCACTTCTTTACGGAAATACAGTACCACCGCACCAAGCGTACCTACGTGTACTGCAACATCAAATGCTAAACCTTGATCATGCCAGCCTAAAACTTGCGAAGGTAAAATTAAATGCGCTGAGCTCGAAATAGGTAAAAACTCAGTCAATCCTTGAATTAAGGCTAAAACAATTATCTCAATAATACTCATGGGTTAGTAAACTCCACCTTCCATAGTTTTTGTTGTGGGTTGTTATAATTTTCCCATAGCTCAGCCAGTGTTTGCTTAGCTACAGGGTGAAAAAAATCAGGGGCAATTTCTGCTAGCGGTTTTAAAACAAACGCATTTTTTGTTATTTCATCACGCGGTAATTGCGCTGGCGAATCGCAAATAATGTCATCATAAAACAATAAATCAAGGTCTAATGTTCTAGGACTAAACTTTTTATCTTCACGAGTACGACCGTTATCTAACTCTATTTGCTTCAGTAATTTACACAGCTCAGGCAATGGCATGTCAGTATTCGCACCAAGCACTGAGTTATAAAAATTATTACCCGCAAATCCCACCGCTTCACTTTCATATACCGATGAATGAACACTATCAGGGAAATACGGCTTTAACGTCTTTAATGCTTGGCGAATATAATGCTCTTTATTTACATTCGAGCCTAAGCTGATAAAAATCTGTGCCATATTAACTTGCCTTGTGACGGGTGATTTCGACTCCCACCGTTTTAGCTTGAGGAACCGCAGCTGGTTTGCTGACACGAATTGTGACTTGGCTGGTTGTAAATTCGGTTAAAATAATCGCGGCGAGTTGTTCAACTAAGGTTTCAAGAAGCTCGACGGGTTTTGCCGTCGTGTGCGCTATAACGCGTTCACTGACTTTAGCGTAATCAAGCGCTAAGTTTATATCATCGGTTGCCGCTGCGGCTGAAATATCACACACCATTTCAATATCAAAATACAGGCTTTGTTTCGTTTCTTTTTCAAAATCATACACGCCTATAATGGTGTCTACGTGCAGTTGTGATATGTATACCTTGTCCATTGATACTCCAAGCGACATAAATATTAAAACCAATACCTATCGTATACGCGTATTAATTTCAATAATGCGCACAGAGCTGTCATAAAGTTTTAAAATATATAAAAATTCCCTCTACAATAACGGGTAGATGCACTGCAAAATGTAGCGTACTATCTACTCAAAAGTAGCGGCAGATGGTTTTGCCGCCAATGATAGCCCAAAAGTGCAGATTAAAAATAAGGAAGCGCGTGTTAGAAGTTTTAATGTTAGTTTTAGCCTATTTACTGGGGTCGGTTTCCTCCGCTATCCTCGTGTCTAGGTTATTTAAACTACCAGACCCACGCAGTCACGGATCGAATAACCCCGGTGCCACCAATGTGTACCGACTTGGTGGAAAAGTCCCGGCTGTATTAGTGCTGGTGTTTGATATTTTAAAAGGCACCATCCCTGTGTGGGGCGCTTATTTCTTAAAAATCGAACCGCTGATGTTAGGTTTAATTGGCGTCGCAGCGTGTTTAGGGCATATGTACCCTGTATTTTTCAGCTTTAAAGGGGGTAAAGCCGTTGCTACGGCCTTTGGTACTTTACTACCTATTGGATTATCTTTAGGTGGATTATTAATCGCGACTTGGCTATTAATAATCGCAATAACGCGCTATTCGTCACTTGCAGCACTTATTACAGTGTCGCTTGCCCCACTTTATACATGGTGGATAAAACCACTTTATACGTTGCCAGTCACGTTTTTAACACTGTTGATTATTTTCCGTCACAGAGCAAACATAACCCGTTTATTAAGTGGTGAAGAGCCAAAAGTAGGGACTAAGAAAAAAGCCCCTGACAATAACAACGACTAAGTTACAGCGCTTCTAATGAGTCGATTGGCCAGCGCGGCTTAGTTTTCATATCAAGGCTTGCAAACTGCCCCGCTTTAAGGCGTTGCATGCCCGCGTAGGCGATCATAGCGCCGTTATCTGTACAAAATTCAGTGCGAGGATAATACACTCGACCTTTCATGCCTTGCATTACACGCTCTAATTGCGCACGTAATTGAACGTTAGCACTCACTCCACCGGCAATCACTAAGCGTTTAATACCTGTTTGTTTAAGGGCACGCTTACACTTAATAATCAACGTATCAATTACTGCAGTTTGAAATGCGTGGGCTATGTCAGCTTTAGTCTGCTCATCATCAGCACTGTCACGAATAGCAAGCGATGCAGCCGTTTTTAAACCACTGAAGCTGAAATCAAGCCCAGGTTTATCTGTCATCGGACGTGGAAACACAAACCGTTCAGGCGTGCCTTGCTCAGCTAGTTTTGCTAAACGAGGACCCCCTGGGTAATCAAGTCCTAATAACTTCGCTGTTTTATCAAATGCTTCACCTGCCGCATCATCGACAGATTCACCCAGTACTTCGTACTCACCAATCCCTGACACTTTCACCATCATTGTGTGCCCACCCGACACAAGTAGCGCAATAAACGGGAATTCAGGCTTATCTTCTTCAAGCATTGGCGCCAGTAAATGCCCTTCCATGTGGTGCACAGCGACAGCAGGAATATTCCAGCCATAAGCAAGAGAGCGACCGATAGAGGTGCCCACTAACAAAGCCCCCACTAAACCTGGCCCTGCGGTGTAAGCAATGCCGTCAATATCGTCAGGACCACAACCGGCTTGCGCAAAAGCTGCGTCGATTAATGGCAAAGTTTTACGTACATGGTCGCGTGATGCAAGCTCAGGTACCACACCACCGTAGTCTGCGTGCACTTTAACTTGGCTGTATAGTTGATGTGCTAATAAGCCTTGTTCATCATCGTAAATGGCAATACCTGTTTCATCACATGATGATTCAATACCTAAAATTCGCATCAATTACTCCGCCAAGAAAAATAAGCGCGTATTTTACAGCTAAAATACGCATTACTGAACACTAAATTGCAATACCAATGTTGGTTTGACCGTCTGAAATAGCAAGCTGCTTGAGCTCTTTTACGTTTTCTGAGGTAATTCGGCCCATTTGCTCAACAAAATCAATTAGCTCTGCAAGCACATCCATCTCGTACTGCATTAGCGGGTGTTCGCGGACTGATTTGTTATCAGCCACTTCACCTTCAACCGTTAATTGGTATTCAATAAAGCGTGCAACAGAGGCTTGTGAAATTTTGCTAATGTTTAAAAACTCTTGGTCATCTTTAGCCATCAGACCATGCAACATTCCCAATAATGCGGTTGCAGTGTCAATAGCGGGGTAAGTGCCAAACATATCAAAGTCACTGAGCTCTGGTACATTAGGCTCAATTTTTTCAATTTGCTTTTCAAGGCTTATCTTACTTTTTGGCAGTAATATTTTTTCCCAGCATACATTCAGTGCGCTGCGAAATACCGCTGCGTCACCAAAGCCAGTTGCTTCACTAAATAAGCTGTAATTAGGCAACATACGCTCAAGAAGCGCGCCGCCTAATACCGCTTTTTGCAAATAGTTTAATTCTCTAATGCGTTGAAAATTATTCGCTTTCGTCATTCTTAACAGTCCTACAAGACCAACATATTTCAAATGTTGGGCCATTCAGTTCGCTGCATGATGGGCAAACCCAGTCTGGAGCCGATTGTTTTACTTGCCGGTAGTTTACCAATATTTCTTGTGCATGGCGCTCTTTTAATGCGTAAACAAGAATATCAACCCCCGTTTGTTCAAAGGGAATCTCTCCCAATGCACCTTGCAGAAGCTCACCTTGCAGTTGGCATTGTATTCCTGCGGTATGTAAAAGCCCTTTTATAATATTAGCTTCAAGCCCATTAGCGGCTTGGTAGATACGTACCCATGAAAAAGGTTCTGACGTAGTTGGTTGATTTAAATTATTTTTATGCAAATTTACTCTCTTTTACTTTGCAGCTTTAGCAACCTAAGCTACCCTAGCAATTGACCCTGCTACAACCTATATTGAAGGTAGCCTTATGACATTAACAACGCCTGGGCTGTTATTCCCGGCCATTTCTTTACTATTACTTGCATACACCAATCGCTTTTTGGTACTTGCCCAACTCATTCGAGAACTGAATGCGCGAGAAGGAGAAAGTATTCGTCCTTTGGTTGTTGCACAAATCGCCAACCTCAGAAAGCGTATTAAACTGATTCGTATAATGCAAGTTTACGGCGTGGCATCATTTCTCATGTGTACCTTGTCAATGTTCGCTTTGTTTATTGAGTTTAATACAACAGGCATCATATTATTTGGACTCAGTCTTGCTTGCTTAACTTTATCGCTTCTTACCTCTTTATATGAGATTCATATTTCATGTGATGCAATAGAAATTGAATTAAGAAATATAGAAAAAAAACCCTTAGTGGATAAGGCAGAGTAAATTTCTGCCTCTATACTTATTGTTACCTGATACGACAATAAGTGGTGCTTGTGTGGATGATTTTTTATTTTCTGAAGAACGGTTAGAAGAAAATAACGTACAAACTGAAGAACCAGAATACTGGCATATTCTTGTTGTTGATGACGAAGAAGATATTCATCAAGTTACCAAGCTTGTACTAGCTGGTTTTCAATTTGAAAATAAAAGCTTACGCTTCTACGATGCCTATTCTGCAGCAGAGGCTAAAGAGCTTTTGAAAAAAGATATCCCTTTTTCAGTGGCACTTGTTGATGTCGTCATGGAAACAAACCATGCCGGACTTGAACTTATTCAGTATATTAGGGACGACATTGATAACCACCATATCCGCCTAATTCTGCGCACCGGACAACCAGGTGAAGCACCTGAAGAATCTATTATCCGTGATTACGATATAAACGATTACAAAAACAAAACCGAATTAACAGCCATAAAAATTAAAACACTGCTCTATTCTGCACTGAGATCTCATCGTGATATCCAAATTATTGATCGCCATAAACATGGCCTCGAACAAATCATAAATGCCTCAGCTAACTTTTTAAAATGCGACAGTGTGCAAGAATTTGCATCCACTATTTTAAGCCACGTGACAAATGTGATGGGTATAAACGACACTCAAATTTATTGTGCTGCCGCGGTTAATTTACAATCATCTCCTGCAACAGACTTTCAATTATTGGCGGCTTCAGGCGTTGGGCCTATCCCCAGTCAAAATAATATTCCTGACGAAGTTAAAAGTTTATTTATTGATGCTCATGATCGTAAGTCATCACTAAAAACAAGTACCGACTACATTGGTTACTTTCCAACCAAAGCGGGCCTTGAAACTATGCTGTATGTAAATAAAGGAAGTAAATTACATGCTACCGATCATCAACTTCTTGAGTTTTATGCAAACAATATTGCACTGGCCTATGACAATCTTAAATTGCGCGAAATGGTAAAAGAATCGCAAAAGGAATTGTCCTATATTCTTGGTGAAGCAGTAGAAAAACGCTCTAAAGAAACAGGCTCACATGTTAAACGTGTCGCGTTATACAGCGAGTTACTTGCAAAACTATCAGAACTTAATCCCTTTCAGTGTGAAATCATCAAGCTTGCCTCCCCCTTACACGACATAGGAAAAATAAGTATCCCTGACAACATCTTAAATAAGCCCGGAAAATTAGATGATACAGAATGGGAAATAATGAAGACACACGCTGAAGTAGGTTATGAAATTCTAAAAAATTCAAGTAACGAGATCATGACTTGCGGTGCAATGATCTCACTTCAGCACCATGAAAAGTGGGATGGCTCTGGGTATCCACACGGTTTAGCAGGTAAAGATATTCATATCGTTGGTCGTATAACTGCGCTTGCTGACGTGTTTGACGCTCTATGCAGTGACCGTTGTTACAAAAAAGCGTGGCCACTCGATGAAGCACTTGCACTAATAAAAAATCAACGTTCGAAACATTTTGATCCAACTTTAGTCGACTTATTACTTGAAAATTTACCACTTTTCTTGGAGATTAAAGACCGTTACCCTGACTAGTTGTAACTTACCTGTAAAACAACACTTTTAAAAATGGGTACAATAATTTACTATACTCAATGTTAGGTATTATTATTTTAACTCAATGTAAGGGCTTACTTAATAAAAAGGGACTATATAAAGTGAGATTTGAACAACTTGAACAATTCGTTGCACTCGGCGTACTCAGACACTTCCGCCAAGCTGCTGAAAAAACCCAGATAAGCACTTCAGCGTTAACTCGTAGTATTCAAACACTTGAAGATGAAGTGGGCTATGAACTCGTTACTCGCTCTACTCGTTCTGTAAAGCTAACCAAAGAAGGTGAACTTTTCCTCGAGTACGCACAACAAACACTTAATAATTTAGAAGAAACAAAAAAACGTTTATTCGAGTCATTAAATGGTTGTGAAAACGAAAAGCTCGTTATCGGCTACACAACTAAAGCAAGTGCAGTTGTACCTGTGTCGTGTGGGCAATTTTTAGCACAATACCCACATGTTAAAATTGAAATGCAGTTGCAAGAACAAAGTGAGTTAATTCGCAAACTGCAACTTGGTGAAATTGATATCAGCGTTTGCTCACAAGCCATGAATAGCATTGGTAGTGATATCCATTTGCCTGATCAGCTAATTTTATTTGTATCAAAAAATCATCCAATTGCTAATAAAACAGACATTAGCAAGAAAGACTTAACAGACTACCCAATGTACAGCTGTTTTTCACAATCGAAGCCGGTTCAATCGATGCTAAACGAAGCAATTGATTCATTCAATAAATCAACCAGCGTTAAGGTCGGTAGTATTGAACAAGTTATGGAAGGCTTGAAAAAGTCAAACCATATTGCGATTGCGAGTATTGAGCATGCCAACAGCGTTTCTTCAGACCCTGAATTGCTAGTATTAAAAACCAATAAAGGAATCGCTCACGAACAGTTAGTGATCCAAACTAATCAACAAATTAATGAAAACTCGCACGTGAGTTATTTATTAGATCTTATTGAAAAAACAGCATTATCTAGCCACAACTAAATGCACATATCAAGCTGGCTTGACTACGTTAGGCCAGCTTATACATCCTCATTGTTTTACTGCATAAAAAGCGTGCATGTAATTTTTTTTCAGATACACTTACGCACCTTTTTTTGATTGTGCATATGAATGACCGCGCAGCTTATTTCCAATACTTATTTAAATGCAATTGAACATACTGGTTATGCCATTGTTGAAAACGCAATTGATGAGCAGTTGATAAATGATTTAATTGCAGATTGTTACCGAATTAATCCCCATTTTCATGTTGCAGGTATCGGTAGATTAAACGATCAGCAAATCGATAAAACGGTACGCAAAGATAAGACCTTTTGGTTTGATAGCTCAAGCCAAGCGCAAATAACTTATCTCGCGACCATGGAAGCAATTAAGACCCAGTTAAATAGAGAGTTTTTCTTGGGCTTGTTTGATTATGAATGCCACTATGCGAAGTACCAACAAGGTGACTTTTATAAAAAGCATTACGATGCCTTTAAAGGACGCTCAAACCGTATTTTTACAACGGTTTGCTACCTAAATAGCCCCGCGTCTGGCGGCGAGTTGGTTATTTATAAACCTAAAAGTAAAGACATTGAAGTGGTCATAAAACCGAAGGCAGGCACATTAGTCATGTTTGAAAGCGAACGCTTTATGCATGAGGTATTACCCGCAGACGATGTGCGTTATTCAATTGCTGGTTGGTTCAGAAAAAATGCCTCAATAAGCGGCATTATCGACCCACCGCGATAATCAAAACGGTAATGGCAAGGATGCTACAAGGCCAATAAAAATAACCAGCCCGACGTAATGATTATTTAGAAACGCTTTAAAACAGTGCTCTCTGTCGCGATAGTGAATAAGCGTTTGCTGGTAAAGTAAAAATCCAATCGCCGCTATTAAGCCTAACCAATAAGGCATATCAAGCTGATTGCTTATGCCAATGTAACTGAGTATCGCAATGAATAGCGCATTCAGTAAGAAAATAATATGCCTGTCAAAACGTGCAAATAAGATGGCCGTTGATTTAACACCAATCTTTAAATCATCATCACGGTCAACCATGGCGTACATGGTATCGTAAGCCACAGTCCACACTAGGTTTGCAATAAATAACAGCCACGCTTCAATTGGCACTGAGCCAATTGAGGCCATGTATGCCATTGGAATAGCCCAACTAAATGCGGCTCCTAGTACCACTTGTGGCAATTGGGTATAACGCTTCATAAACGGATAGCAAAATGCCAACGCAAGAGCCCCCAAAGAGAGCAAAATCGTCGACCACCCCAGCATTAAAACTAATCCAAATGCCACGGCAATTAACAACACAAATAAGCTCAACGCCTCACCACTGGACACTCGCCCTGCGGCTAGGGGACGCGTTGCTGTGCGCTTTACTGAACCATCAATTTTACGATCAGCAAAGTCATTGATAACGCAGCCTGCACTTCGCATTACAAACACCCCTAAACTAAACACCACAAAATTTAATAAGCTTGGTGCTCCCTGATTTGCAAGCCATAACGCCCAGTACGTTGGCCAAAGCAATAGCAAAGTACCAATCGGCTTATCTGTTCGCATAAGTTGTTTGTAATAAGGAATGTGTGCGATTTTTAATGCAGCTAGTTTCATAAGTAAATATAAGCCTCTGGCAGAAAAACTTCGGCCACTAAAAAATGGGCATTTGACAATGAAAATACACTTCGTCTTCCCCACAGTGGTTTAGACTCTTTGCCAAGCACAGCTAATAAAGTTTGAATAGTGTGCTGCTCATTAAACTCTGCCACTTCTATCTCTGTGCGAGATAAGCTTGGGTCTTGAAAAATAACATCCCCTAATGGCCGTGTTCCCATACTTAGCAACTGCTGCTTTTTTAAGGTATCATCTGCGGGTAACCAACTTTGTGCATAAACCATTGGTTTATCATCACATAATAGTAGCACTTCGCGGTTAAGCGCTTGGCTCAACGACGTATTTAATAAAGCTTGTTGCTCCTTTGTAAGATCAAAAGGGGCTTCATTGAGCACTTTAACCGAAAAGTGTTGGCAATGACGCTTAAGCTTGGCCGTCAATGACCCTGCTTCAAGCAACCAACCTTGCTGCTGTTGCGTTAAATAAGGGTATGCCGAAGCAGGCTGCCAATGCGCAGCTAACGAAACTGGGAATGTAATCACAACGACTCAATAATTATAAAAACCGCGTAAATGATATCACTGCAACCCGTTTCGAAAAAGTCATGATTTAATCTCTACATGGGTTAAAAAACAGAGAACAACCTGTATCTTAAGTTAATTTGGGTATAGACTAAAAACCATTGAATAGGTGGGATATTCTTAAACTATGAAAAAGTCATTGTTATCAATTTACTTGATTAGCATGCTAGTTATTGGCGCTACGACAAGTTTCTCGACACGCGCAGAATCAAATGTCGGTTACTTCGGTTTTGAGCCTGACATTATCACTAATTATATTGGCCAAGGAAATAAAAAACTGGGTTATGTACGGATCACTGTTGATCTAATGCTTAATGATATTTCTGATATTGGTGTGGTTGAGCACCATACTCCACTATTGCGTGATGCGATTGTCGAGATACTGTCAAAAGAACCTGAAGAAAATATCAAGTCGCTCACGGGCCGTGAAGAAATTAGAAAGCGCTGTACAGAAAAACTCAAAGCACTGTTAAAGCAAGAGACTGGACAAGAAATAGTACGTGAAGTGTTGTTTACTAAGTATTTATACCATTAAACGTGACGGCAAAGGCCGTCACATTTAATAAAACTACTTACGCGACAATAGTTTATCTGACATGGCGTAAGCCATACCCGCAATAAGCCCTGCTAAATGTGCCCAGTTCGCCATCCTAACCGGCAACATATCCACAAAGCCTAAAATTAGCCACACCAGCATAAAGCCAACAATACTGTTGCTAACAAGCGGGGGTTGTTGAGGTCGCATTACACTGTAAATCCAACAGAAACCGAGCAAACCATACACAACACCACTGAGCCCACCAAAGTTCGGACCAACTACTAAAAACTGTGCCCAATTACTGATAAATGCCGTCACCAAGAAAAGCCCAACTAAGGTTAATTTACCACTGCGTTTTTCTATGTCATTACCCAGTGTCATCCACCAAATCAGGTTAAAAATGAGGTGGATAGCGCTAAAATGAACAATCGCAGGGGTAAACCAGGTTAGCGGCTTAGCAGGGTTAAATTGCAACATACCATAAAGAGTTTCAAACCCACCCAGTAAAAACGCCACAAAAATAGCGATTGAAACCAAGGTCACAGTACGGTTTAACCAGCTCAATGCTTTAAAGCGTGCTTTTAGGTTAAGTGACTGGCCTTGATATAACAACGGCGACTCAGTACTGCCAACTTGCCACGATGCTTGAAGGTACTTTTCGTCATTTGGATTCGCGGTGAACGCTTGCCACAGTGGCTGAGCTTGATGAAAATGCTCAGGAGCAACACAAATAATCACTGTCTTACCATCGTGTGAGCGCAGTTCACCCTGCAAGCCTTTACTTTTAATGTAATCGATAAAGCCTTGCGCGGCGCGAGGATTATTAATGCTGCCCAATTCAATCATCGTTCAATGTGCTCCGGTTGTTGTGTCTGCCATGCTGTAAAGCCGCCATCCATACTGTAGACGTCTTCAAAGCCTTGCTCTACTAAATAGCTTGCTGCGCCTTGAGAACTTACGCCATGATAGCAAACGATAATAATAGGCTGATCAAACTCTTTGTTCATCATAAACTCACTGATATTAGCATTTGATAAATGCTCAGAACCAGGGATATGCCCAGCTTGAAATGAGTTAGGGTCGCGAATATCAGCAATCACCACATCATTTTTATCTAATAATGCAAACGTTTCACTGACTGAAATATGTTTATATGACATAACACTCTCTAAACTAAAAAGGCGGCCGAAAGCCGCCTTATCACACTCTACGGTATTAATCCCAGTTTAGGATTACTTTACCTGATTGGCCTGAAATCATTGTATCAAAGCCTTCTTGGAAATCATCCACTGAGAATTGATGCGTGATAATTGGATTAAGGTCAAGACCAGACTGAATTAGACTCGCCATTTTGTACCACGTTTCAAACATTTCTCGGCCATAAATACCTTTGATAATTAAGCCTTTGAAAATAACTTGATTCCAATCAACTGCCATATCTGATGGTGGAATTCCCAGCATGGCAACTTTACCACCATGATTCATGTTATTTAACATGCTGTTGAATGCAACCGGTACACCTGACATTTCAAGACCAATATCAAAGCCCTCGGTCATGCCGAGCTCTTTCATAATATCTTCTAGGTTTTCATTCGTAACGTTTACAGCGCGTGTCGCGCCCATTTTACGCGCTAAATCTAGGCGGTACTCGTTTACATCAGTAATCACTACATGACGCGCACCGACATGCTTAGCAACCGCTGCTGCCATAATACCAATTGGACCCGCCCCGGTGATAAGGACATCTTCACCAACAAGATCAAACGACAACGCTGTGTGTACCGCATTCCCGAATGGGTCAAAGATTGATGCTAATTCATCAGAAATATTATCTGGAATTTTAAATGCATTGAATGCAGGGATCACGAGGTATTCGGCAAATGCACCTTCACGGTTCACACCCACACCTGTTGTGTTACGGCATAAATGCACGCGACCAGCGCGACAGTTACGACAGTGACCACAGGTAATATGGCCTTCACCAGAAACACGATCACCCACTTGGAAACCACGTACTTCCTGACCCATATCAACCACTTCACCCACGTATTCGTGGCCAACAACCATAGGTGTTGGAATAGTGTTTTGTGCCCATTCATCCCATTTATAAATATGGACATCTGTTCCACAAATTGCTGTTTTGCGGATTTTAATAAGCAGATCGTTATGGCCAACCTCAGGTTTTGGCGCATCGGTCATCCAGATCCCTGGTTCTGCTTTTAATTTAGATAATGCTTTCATGATTTACACTCAATTAAAAAAACCGAAGCAGGTGCTTCGGTTTAGAAAATAAAATTAGATAACACCCATTTCTTTACCAATACGGGTAAAGGCAGCAATTGCAGTGTCTAATTGCTCTTTTGTATGCGCCGCAGAAATTTGCGTACGAATACGTGCTTGGCCTTTAGGTACAACAGGGAATGAGAAACCTGTTACATAGATACCTTCAGCAAGTAACTTGTCAGCCATCATCGAAGCGACCTTCGCATCGCCAAGCATTACTGGAATAATCGCGTGGTCTTTACCTGCGCAGGTAAACCCTGCTGCTTCCATTTGCTCACGGAAGTAATGAGCGTTATCCCATAATTTAGCGCGAAGTTCGCCACCGTTACTCAACATTTCAAGTACTTTGATTGATGCTGTAACAATTGATGGAGCTAATGAATTAGAAAAAAGATATGGACGTGAACGCTGACGTAACCACTCAACAATTTCTTTTTTACCTGATGTATAACCACCTGATGCGCCGCCCAACGCCTTACCTAATGTGCCGGTAATGATATCGACACGCTCTAATACGCCACAGTATTCAGGTGTTCCTTTACCGTTTTCACCCACAAAGCCAACGGCGTGAGAATCATCAACCATAACTAATGCATCGTATTTATCAGCAAGGTCGCATACTGCTTTAAGATTACAAATAACGCCATCCATTGAAAACACACCGTCAGTGGCAATAAGCTTGGTTTTTGCCCCGGCTTCATCAGCTGCAATTAATTGCTTCTCTAAGTCGCTCATATCATTATTAGCGTAGCGGAAACGTTTTGCTTTACATAAACGAACCCCATCAATGATAGAAGCATGGTTTAACGCATCTGAGATGATGGCATCATCTGGGCCTAAAATTGTTTCAAATAAGCCTGCATTAGCATCAAAACACGATGAGTAAAGAATCGTGTCTTCTGTTTCTAGAAACTCAGAAATTTTGTGCTCTAATGTTTTATGAATATCTTGAGTACCACAGATAAAACGCACTGACGCAACACCAAAACCATGATCGTCAAGGCCTTGTTGTGCGGCTTTTATTAGCTCTGGGCTATTTGCAAGACCTAAGTAGTTATTTGCACAGAAATTGATAACTTTATCACCTGATGCAACTTCAATTTGAGCTTGTTGCTGTGAAGTAATAACACGTTCGCTTTTGTATAAACCCTCAGCTTTTACTTCATCTATTTGTTGCTGAAGCTGAGTGAAAAACGCAGATGCTCTCATCTGAAATCTCCAAATAATCTTTTAAGTAATCAGAGCCGATTAGCTGTGACTGTGAAATTTGCGCCTATTGTAAAAGCTTAGGCGAACAATTGCACTGTTTGTAGTTCGTCGCACAACCTAAATTAGGCGCGGTAGATAGGAAAAAACTGGTCATACCTGCTGTAAGTGTAAAATCAAATTAGGTAATTCAGCTAACGAGTCGCATACATAGTGCGCATGCTGCTCCGTTGACTCTGCATAATTTTGTCCAGAGCGCACTAAAACACGCGTTGCCACATTGGCTCTTTCGCCAGCGAGTAAATCGCCAAGTTTGTCACCAACCATGATACTTTGAGCGGGATCTATGTGGTGCTCTTCAATCGCTTGCAACAACATGCCAGGCGCTGGCTTACGGCATTCACATTCTTGTAAATAGGCAGGCAACGCTTTACTTGGATGGTGTGGACAAAAATAGACATCTAGAATGTGTACGCCGTGTTTTAAAAACTCATTTTTCATCCATTCACTTAAGTGGTGAAAATCTTGCTCTGAGTAATAGCCTCGACCAATTCCAGATTGATTCGTCACGATGATAATTTCATAACCTGCATCAGTGAACTTTTTACACGCCGTAAAGACCCCTGGCACAAACTCAAAATCATCTGGCTTGTATACGTAACCATGGTCAATATTTACAACACCATCGCGGTCTAAAAATAGCACTTTACTCATCACAATTGCTCTTTTAATAAAACAAGATCAAACATTAAAGTAACCTCTTCAACACGTATCTGCGCCATTAAATCTGCACCTTTAACGCGTGTCCCCCACGGCAGCTGGTCTGCTGTTTTACCTGTTTGCTCAAGTAAGTTTTGGTGATAAACCTCAACAACATAATTTTGATATAAATAAGGCCCCGTGCGTTTTGGATTTGAGTGAGCGTATAAACCTATCACCGGTGTACCCACTGTAACGGCCATATGCGCAGGTCCTGTATCAGGCGCAAGCACTAATGAGGCACGCTTTAGCACACACAACAACTCTTTAAGCTGAGTTTTACCAACTAAGTTGAGTACAGGCACGTGACTGTGCGCAATAATTTGCTCAGCCAGTTCATTTTCAAGAGGTGTTGGCCCCCCCGTAATCACAACTGAGAATCCTTGATTATGAGCGTAATCAGCGAGCGCAGCATAACGTTCAGGAAGCCAGTTACGCTCTTTTTTACTGGCCGCAGGTGAAATAACAAAAATACGTCCTGCTAACCGCTCTGTACCGAGTAAAGTATCTGCCGTATGTTGATGAGCATCTGTTATTGGCATCTGCCAGCTAGGCTCATACTCTGGTACACCGATTGCTTTTGCAAAACCTAGGAACCCTTCAAGAACATGTGCTTCTGCTTGAGCTGCAATTCGCTTATTGATAAATAGGCTATGTAATTCTTTTGAACGTGCCCAGTCAAAGCCCACTTTAACTTTAGCAGGTATACAACGTGCAGCAAGATTAGCTCTGAGCGCTACCTGCATATGAAGTAACACATCAAACTTTCGCCCTTTAAAGGTTTCTTTAAGTTGTTTGTATGCTTGCTTACCCTGCTTTTTATCAAATACAACAAACTCAACACCCGGTAAATCAGCAAGCAGCATCGCTTCCACTTTACCAATAACCCAAGTAATTTTCGCATGAGGATGCGCTTTTTGAATTGCTTGCACCGCCGACACCGCATGACATACATCACCAATAGCCGAAAGCCTTAATATACAAATATCTGAATAGGAGGTTGATTGAGTCACGTGCACCCTTAGCAACAGCAAATAATAGGCGATCTTAAATTAACCTGATGCTATTGCAAGCACTTATGCGAAAAGCTAAAAATGCGGTACTATATAGCTATTCACTGTTTATATTTTAAGTTGTTATGTTCGACATTCAGCATCTGCAAAATTCGACCCTTTTGTGCCACCCTGCATACACTCAGATGCTTACATATGACTGGTTTGATGCTCACTTTTGGCAACAACAAAATAAAATAGTTGGCGCTAAAAAAGGCCGAGCAACGGCCTGGTTTTTTAAGCATGAACAACTGACTGGTGTATTGCGTCATTATTGGCGTGGCGGACTCATAGGCAAACTATTAACAGATCAATATGTGTATGTCGGCTTAGAGCACACGCGGGTTTACAAAGAGTTTTCGTTGATGATGCACTTAACTGAGTTAGGCTTAAATGTGCCCACACCTATCGCTGCAAAAGTCACACGAAGTGGTTTTATTTATCGAGGCGATATTATCACCGAGGCAGTAAAAGGAGCACAAAGCCTTTTAGATATTTTGGTGACTCGCCCGTTAACTCATGACGAATTAAAGAATGTGGCCACAACGCTCAGTGAATTTCATAACCGCGGTGTTTATCACGCTGATTTGAATATCAATAATATTTTATTTGACGAAGCGGGTAAGGTCTTTATTATCGATTTTGACCGTGGTGAAATAAGACAGCCCGAAATTGCGTGGCAACAAGAAAATATTAAACGCCTTGCCCGTTCATTTGCCAAAGAACAAGGCCGTAATGAGATAATGCACTGGCAACAAAGTGATTGGCAGTCACTGTATTGTGACTACCAAGCATTGCTTAAGATTTAATTTTGCTGATGACGTTAGACGTCGAGCAACCATTAAGGAACTCAAGCACTTCAACTTTACCGCCATGGCGCAATACATGGTCTGCACCCGCAATTTGATCAACCGTGTAATCACCCCCTTTCACCAGTACATCGGGGCTAATTTGCTCGATGAGCTTAGCTGGCGTGTCACTCTCTTGTGCACTACCAAATGGAATTACCCAGTCAACCGATGCAAGCGCACTGAGAACCATAGCCCGCTCTTCAAGCGGGTTTATTGGACGTTCAGGTCCTTTAAGGCGCGTGATTGATTCGTCATTATTTAAACCAACAACTAAACGATCGCCTCTGGCTTTTGCCTGCGCTAAATAGCGTACATGACCTGCGTGTAGAATATCGAAGCAGCCATTGGTAAAGACAATTTTCTCGCCATTTTGTTTTGCAAACTCGATATGCTGCAACACATCTTCAAATGGCGTTTGATAATGCTCGCCGGTTTGCTGTAAGTACTGACCCAATTTACGACTCAATTCTTCAGGAGATACCGTCGCTGCGCCTAGTTTACTTACGGCAATACCCGCTGCAAGATTAGCAATTTCAACGGCATCTTTAGGTTGCATGCCAGCGCCTAACATCACCGCTAATGTAGCAATTACAGTATCTCCGGCACCAGTAACATCACTGACTTCTAATTGCTGCGCCGCAAAGTCATGCTTCTCAGTTTGACTGATTAACGACATTCCTTGCTCTGAACGAGTCAATAACATCGCCGCAACGCCCGCATCTTCAATAAGCTGGCGCGCACTCTCGGTTAAGCTTTGCTCAGACTCAGTTTTACCACCAGCCAGCTTAAATTCATTCAAGTTTGGCGTAATATAGTCGGCACCACGATACAAATTTAGATCCGATGATTTAGGATCAACAAGAACCGTTTTACCTGCATTTTTAGCCACTTGGATCATGGCTTGAATTAAGCTTAGTGAGCCTTTGTTGTAATCAGAAAATAGTACAAAGTCATAATCATCTAACACTAACTCTAAACGATTCAAAAGCAACTGGCTGTGTTGTTCAGTAAAGGTTTCTTCTAAATCTAGGCGCACCACTTGCTGATGACGACTTATCACGCGCATTTTAGATATGGTGGGTAAATCACAGACGCTAACAAGCTGCGAATCAATTTTCTCAGAACTCAAAATAGTTTCAAGAATTTGCCCGCTCTCATCTTCACCAACAAGCCCTAATAAACCGACCTTACCATCTAAACGGGCAATATTTTTAGCCACGTTTGCAGCGCCACCCGCTTTGTCTTCAAACTTACTGACTTTAACTACGGGCACCGGGGCTTCTGGTGAAATACGACCCGAGTCACCATGCCAGTAACGGTCTAGCATCACATCACCAACAACTAAAATTCGCGCTTTAGATAAGTTTTTAAGTAACGCTAAATCCATTACTGTTGCTCCGCTACAACCATATCAATGGCTTCACATAACCAGTGACCGATAAACATATGTGCTTCTTGAATGCGTGCTGTTTCATCGTTTTTAATGATAATTGGCAGCTTCGCGATATCTTTCACTTTACCGCCGTCACGGCCAGTTAAAGCCACTGTGAAAGCGCCTATTTCATTAGCCGCAGCAAGCGCAAGATTAATATTAGGGCTAGTGCCTGAAGTCGTTAAGCCAATCACTAAATCTTCAGGTTTACACAACGCCTGAACTTGGCGTTCAAACACAGTATCAAAATGATAGTCATTACTGTGCGCCGTTAAAATTGACGTGTCAGTTGTCAATGCGATTGAAGCAAGCGGCCCACGCTCTAACTTATAACGTACAACAAACTCTGCCGCTAAATGCTGCGCATCGGCGGCACTGCCACCATTACCAAACCAAATTACTTTACCACCTGCCTGCAAAGCGCTGTGGCATGCTTCAAGTAATTGCATCACCTCAGGATGATAAGTTTCCATGGTCTCAAACAGCATTTGATGACGATTTAAACTTTCTAGGTAGCTTGCCGCTACAGAATCAAGATTAGACATATAAATTCCTTAAAAAAAACGGCTAGACCTACCAGTATACTGCAACAGATAGCCAAGTATAATTCTCACCAAACACATCTTCGCCATAAGTCAGGGTGGTTTCGAGTGTATGTTCATTCAATTGACGCGTATTGCTCAGTTGAAGTTCAATGGCACTTTCGTATTCTTTACTATAACCGCCAATATCATAATGGTAGTTACTCTCATTTTTAATGCTCGATAATTTCGCTACCCATAAAGAGCTCAAAGACTCTAAGTAGCTCAGCTCTAATACATGAGTTTGAGATGGAACACCATCTCCGAAATAGCGTTGATCCGCTGCAAAATGTCCTACGACAAAACCATCAACGGTATTTCCAGAGGTTGGATAAATATAATTTTTATACCAAAAACTGTGCATATTTGTATGTTCATAACGTAACGCAACGGTATCCGTTATTTGTGGGAAGAAAGCACCGATGCTGTAAGCAACATTGCCAAATTGGTAATTTTGGTGCTCTTTTGTGTCTTCGCCACCGTACTCAAAATACAACTCGGTTGGAAGGCCAAAATCAAAATTTATAGTACTAGTGATAGATGCAAACTGATCACCTAGCTCACTATCTGGCCCACCTGCAAGCTCGCCATTATCATTACCCGCAGGGTCAAAAAAAGCCTTAAAAACATCGCTAGCATTTACTTCTCGAGGACCACCACCAAATTGCATCATACGGTTGATGCCAATTTTCCAACCACTTAGGGGCTCTATACTGAAATGCGTACCAGCAAGCTTTGGCGTGCCGCTATGCAGCTCCCCTTGATATAAAATACCGTTTTCGACATGCTCTAATTCAGAATAATACAGCTCAAAGTCAAAATTCCACCAATTATGCGCAGGTTGCACCATACCTAATGAAATAGAAGGGGCTGTTTTTGCATTAGTAGAAATAATTTGAGCTGAATGTTTAAACGGTGAAAACCAATGTTCTTTATAACCAACATTCAGTTGTAAATCATCTCCAGCAAAACTTACAAAAGTATTGTAATTCACAAATTTATTTTGCTTGGCTCTGTAATCAACACCAACTTGTACTAAGGTATAATCGTTTGCACGCCAAATACCTTCAAAAAAGCCTTGGCCCCACTCATCTGAGCTTAAACCACGTTGATTAGCAATTTTCTTCGTAGTATCACCATCGACCTGAAATTTTAGACCCACACGCGTAATAGCATCTTCACGCTGATAGGGTTTAATCTTAGCGCGGATCGCTGCAGCCAAACTTGGCGCTTTATTTTCAAGTTTATTAAGTGCGTATTCTACCTCAGCCAAACGATATGGCTTCGTCATAGGTGTGCTTGAGGTTAATGCAAATAAAGTATCTAATTGATGATCAAGCTGTGCATCCATGCCAATCGGTAAGTAAGCGGTGGGTGTTGCCAATAAAGGAGAAGAGCAACTGAGTAACACGCTTATAGCCGTGGCTTTTATCATTTTAAATTTCATAACTATAAAGACTAAATATAAAGTAACTGAAATACTACCAAATTAGCGGCGACGAAACACTTAAAACTCTGCAAGATAACCCTTTTTAACATTTTATATTTAGCTCGATTGGCTAACACGCTATCATAATGTTTTACACTGATAGGCTAACCAATGGCACGTATTTTATATTCTCTCATTTTATACATTCTTAGCCCGCTTATTATTTTCTACCTTTACGCTTTGCGTGGAAAAAAAAATAAAGGCTACCGTGCGCATTTTACACATCGTTTTGGTGTTTCATCATTACAACAGCATGACGTGGTTATACATTGCGCGTCTGTTGGTGAGGTTTTAGCAGCAACGCCACTTATCAAGGCGCTGCAACAGAAAAATTCGCAGCTAAGTATTTTAGTAACCTGTAATACACCCACTGGTCGTGAGCAAATAAAGAACAACTTTAAAAATACGCTCAGTTGCTGTTATTTACCGATTGATTTCCCGTGTGCCACCAGCCGGTTTTTAAAGCGAATTAAGCCTCGCGTCCTGTGCATTCTGGAAACAGAGTTGTGGCCCAATTTAATGGCGCAATGTAAAAAACGCAATATTGAAGTACTTGTTTTAAATGCGCGGCTTTCAGCTAAGTCGCAGCAGGGGTATCAAAAAGTGATGCCTTTAACAAACGTGATTATGAACTCAATTAGCGCCCTTGCCAGTCATAACCAAGATGATGCTAACCGTTTTATTGAGTTAGGTTTAGCGCCGCAGAAGGTGCGTGTCTTTGGCTCAATTAAGTTTGATATAACCCCCACGCGCGCGCAATTAGATAAAGTCGCCGCTCTTAAAAGCGAATATAACAACGCGCGCTTTATTTGGGTTGCAGGTTCAACCCACCCAATTGAACATGAGCGTGTTCTAAGTGCACATCAGCAGTTGCTCAGTGTAGTACCCGATGCCCTGTTAATTATAGCTCCGCGTCATCCTGAACAATTTGATAAAGTAGCATCACTCCTTAAACATTCAGACATGACTTTTAGTCGTCGCAGCGAGAATAATTATACGAGCCAACAAGTCGTTCTTGCCGATACCTTAGGTGAACTACAATGCCTGTATGGCGTTGCTCGCATAAGCTACATTGGCGGCAGTTTAATTGAACGAGGTGGCCATAACCCACTCGAGTCTGCGGCATTTTCAGTTGGCGTACTAGCAGGTCCTCACACGTATAATTTTGACCATATTTACCCTGAGCTTATAAACGCTGAAGGTGCTAAAACAGTTAACAATGAACAGCACCTTGCCGAAACACTTATCGCTTTAAGTGCCGATAACGAGGCCCTCGTTAAGTTAGGTCAACAAGCCGCAAAATGTGTTGTTAATAATCAAGGTGCTATTCGTAAAACAGTGCAATTAATTAAGCAATTTTTAGAGAAACAACGTGAATCATAACCTGCCAAAAAGCCGTCCCGAACTACAAATGCGCGAATGGGTATCAAGTGTCATTGTGAAATACAACTTTTGCCCATTTGCCCGTAAAGAAGTAGAAAACAACTGTATTCACTATCAAGTCAGTCCGTCAGTAACACTAGATGATGCTGTCATGGATATGCTTGAGCAATGCACGGAACTTGACCACAATGAGCAGCGCGAAACAACTTTACTAATGTTTGAGCAAGGCTTTAGTGATTTTGACGAGTTTTTAGATTTGGTTGACCTAGCCAACGCACTACTGGTTGCACAAGGCTTTGAAGGGAAATATCAAATCGCTAATTTTCATCCCGATTATGTGTTTGCAGATAGTGATGAGACAGATGCTGCAAATTATACAAACCGTGCTCCGTACCCGACACTTCATTTAATTCGTGAAGCGAGTATGAGCGAAGCGCTCGCCAACTACGATGAGCCTGAATCTATTCCTGAGCATAATATTAAACTTGCAAGACGCAAGGGTATCGACTTTTGGCAGCAGCTGTTAAAAAGCTGTATTGATAAAGGCTAAAGCCAGCTTTCGCTGGCTTTTAGCACCTTTAATAGGTTATTTTTTTACCCATTGACCATTCACTTCAATATAGTGACCAGGTTTTGTTTTTTCGATAGTTTTCGCGGCCGCCAATGCCTCTACTTGCGCTAAAGATAAATTGTTCTTTTTGGCAAGTTTCAAGTATTGCTCTTTACGCTTCGCATTGATTTCATCAACCACGGCTTTCGCTTCACTGTTATTGACGACTAATCCGAGATAACCAGAGCTATCTTCACCCACTAATCCTTGGTTTTTAGCCTCATCTAGGCTAATAGCCCAAGCAGAAAATGATAAACAAACAGCACTGATTAAAGTGATCACATTCAATTTTTTAAGTTGGAATTTACGCATGTTTGCTCCTTAGAATAATTCGCTGTCGTCACTGAATAACGTGTCGAGTTCTTTATCCACTTTAACGCGGATTTCGTGATCAACTTTCACATTTAAGTTGATTGTAATAGGTTCTTTTGCTGCTACCTCAACGCGGTGTGTGCAAGCACTTAACAAACCGACGGCTGTTAGCATTACTAACCATTTAGCCATTATTGCTTCCTTTTTTTGCATACTCTTTCTCAACCTTTTGAGTAATCTCATCACTTAAACGCAGTGCTCTTAATAACGTAAACACATTTTCCTCGTGATTATAGTTAAAATTAACGGCTTGCTGCTGTTTTTCATTAAAGCCTTGTAAGTTAACACCTAAGTGCAGCCACCCATCCGGTTTAAGATCAACACTGCTTTTTAATTGTTTAATATCTAAATTCTCTAACAAGCTAAGCGTGGTACTTAGTTCTTGTTGCTGTGCTTTTACCGCTTCAAAACCTGCATTGTTAGTAATCAATAATTTACCATCGCCTTGATTAACCAGTTGCCCTTGCTTAACGGCAATGCCCTGCTCATTTATAATGACAGGCAAGGTCCCTGCTAAGCGCCCAGATAAACTAATACCAGACTCCGCATCCAGCGTTACCAACTTGCTGGCGTCGATGTTTTCGAACTTAATCATTGCAGTTTGGCTTGTTGCAAGCGGGCAAAATTCATTCACAACAAATGCTCCCCCCATCACAAGACCAGTGACATTTGATGTACATGGCTTATTTGCGTCAACCTGTAATAGGCCTTGTAATTTTGTAACCACAGCACCTGCACGCAGTTCATTAAGTGTAAATTTAGTTGGGGCAATATTAAGCTGACCTGAATTAAACTCTCCCTTCACCTCAACGTTAAAATCATTAGCGAGATAATCATTATAAAGCGCACTGAGCTTAGCAATGCGAATATCCCCGCTTGCCTGCAGTAAGTTTACGTCACCTTTTATAAGGCCCGAGATAACGCCATCGGTTAACGTCGCTAATGGCTCAAACTGCTTTAAAATAGGGTTGAGTTTTGACATAGCTTGTTCAGGTATCACCAACTCAAATGGATGAGCAACCTTAGACATATGATGTGTTATCAGCGCTTCAATACCGTCGACAAAAACATGGTGCGTTGCCTGTAATGCGCGACTTTGGGTTGCATTTGACACCACAGACAAATTCGTTAATGTCAGTTTAGGAGTCACTAGCTTAGCTAATTTACTGGTCGCGCTAATATCAGCAAATAACTCTCCCACACTTAAATCACTCTTCACTGTGAGCTCATTTGTTAGTCCCGACATCTGCATATCTGAATAGGTCGCTGACTTTATAGCACTATTGAGTTTCGCTGTTACGTTCTGTGAATCACTGAGATGCACGTTTATTTTAGTTTTTAAATCAGTCACTTTCGCATCAAAAACTTGAGCTCTTTTAACGGATATATCAGCATTGAGATTACCCGCTATAGGACGAGTAAGTATATTCTCAAGCTCTACTTCACCTTTGATACTCACGCCATCCGCTAGTACATCAATAAAATCAGGCAGTGATGCCATTGAAAGTTGAAATTCAGAGTTAACGCGCCCTACTTCAATACGAGCCTTCAACATTAGCTTATCTATCTCGTCACTGGTGAAATTTACTACAGCGTGTGAGTAAAGCGTTTTAAGGGGAGCATCTAGCGCTAATTGGGTATTTTTAAACACCAATTGGCCTTGTTTATTACTCGAAGTCAGTTCCAACTCGGGTAAAGAAAGCTGCTTTTGTTGCAGCGCAATGGGTTGTGTAAACTGCACATGCCAAGTAAGGGGGGTGTGTGCTCGTGCAAACTCTTGGTATTGCTGCTGTTCGATTTTATCTAAACAAATAGGTGAAACAACGACTTGACTCTTTAAACCACTCAAATCAGCAGTGAGCTGTTGTTGATTGAGCTGAAATTCAGCCGTTACTTGGCCACGGCTCTGTGCGCTAAAATCACAGTGTTCAATGCTTTGCTTATTTTGCTGATACTGATGTTCATGTTGATAATCGGCAGTAACTGAGCTGGCCACATTGAGTGTTATGCCATCGAACTTAATCTGTAAGTCAGTCGAAAAATGGGCATTTTTTGGCAGCGCAATAAACCTTCCGGCAAGTTCATCATTAAGCATTATATTGGTGACTATCTCACCACCAGTAACCGTGACATCCGCATTAATATCACGGCTGACTGTAAAGTGATTTAAGCGATTTTCTTGCACGGTGACTCTAACCGGCTCGGCGCTAAAACCCGACGAAATATCAAGCTGCTCAATATTTATAAGCGGTCTTTGCTTTGGAAGGTCTAAAGCAAGTTTTTTTAATTCTGTACGCTGATTGTCGCTTTTTGATAAGGGGCTATTGATCGTAAGGTTGGCACGAGAAATGATAATTTGCTGCTTATTAGCACGTATACCCGCAACTTCTAATTGCTGACCTTGATAACTCAAACACAGCTTTTCGACCTTTAAATCAAGCTTTCTTGTTAGTGACCAATCAATACAATGCAGCTCAATGCCATTAGCACTCAGCACAGGCGTTAAGTACCATGAGGTCAGTGGTAATCTAAAAATATAGGCAAGCAGAAAAACCCCGAGCACTAAACCTAACAAGCCTGTAATAGCACGTTTAAACTTCAAAAAACTCTCCTTGCCTTTGCTCTCGCTTCTCGCTTCTCGCTTCTCGCTTCTCGCTTCTCGCTTCTCGCTTCTCAACCCATTATAAACAAAAAGGCTGCACTTAATAGTGCAGCCTTTTTAGTTTAACCGGTTTATATGAACCTAAGTAGATTACTTAAACTCTACCCCACGTTTTTGCGTGCGTTGCGGAACATACGCATCCACGGGCTGTCTTCTGTCCACTCATCAGGGTGCCATGAGTTCGCTACTGTACGGAATACACGCTCAGGGTGAGGCATCATAACCGTTGCACGGCCATCTGTAGACGTAATACCTGTGATACCCTCTGGCGAACCGTTCGGGTTAGCTGGGTATTGCGTTGTTGGGTTACCGTAGTTATCAACAAACTTCACAGCCACAGTGCCTGACTCAAGCGCGGCTTTTACTGCATCGCTGTTAGCAAACTCAGCATGACCTTCACCGTGAGAAACAGCGATTGGCATACGAGAACCCGCCATACCATTAAAGAATACCGATGGGTTTTCTTGTACTTCTACAAGGCTAAAACGTGCTTCAAAACGCTCTGACTTATTGGTTACAAAACGTGGCCAGTGCTCTGTGCCGGGGATCAACTCTTTCAATGTTGAAAGCATTTGACAGCCATTACACACACCTAAGCTGAATGTATCTTCGCGGTGGAAGAAGCTTTGGAACTGCTCGCGAGCCATCTCGTTAAATAAGATTGACTTAGCCCAACCTTCACCCGCACCCAATACGTCACCGTAAGAGAAACCACCACATGCCACTAAGCCTTTAAACTGCTCAAGTGTTAAACGACCTTCAAGAATGTCGCTCATGTGTACGTCTACCGCTGCAAAACCTGCGCGGTTAAATGCCGCAGCCATTTCTAAGTGAGAGTTAACACCTTGCTCACGTAAGATAGCCATTTTCGGTTTTGCACCTGTTGCAATGTAAGGTGCAGCTACGTCTTCGTTTAAGTCGAAGTTTAATTTAACGTTTAGACCTGGGTCTTTGGCATCAAATTTTGCATCAAACTCTTGCTTAGCACACTCTGGGTTATCACGACGTGCTTGCATTTGGTAAGTGGTTTCTGCCCAAATTGTACGAAGCTCTGTGCGTGTGTGATTAAGCACGACTGCATCACCGCGAGTAAATACCACACGGTCATCGGCATTTAATGCACCAATTTCATGGCTAATAGCCGCTAAGCCGTGATCAGCAAGTACCGCTTTAACTGCGTCTAAATCTGCGTTAGCAACTTGAATTACTGCGCCTAGTTCTTCGTTATAAAGTGCTTCGATGTCTGACCCCGTTAAGCCTGCAAGGTCAACCGTTACGCCTGTGTGGCCAGCAAACGCCATTTCAGCGATTGTGGTAAATAAACCACCATCAGAACGGTCGTGGTAAGCAAGTAACTTGTTATCAGCAACAAGCGCTTGCATCGCTTCATAGAAACCTTTTAATAACGCAGGGTTATCAACGTCTGGGGTTACATCACCTAATTGCTTGTAAACCTGTGCTAGGCTTGATGCGCCCAGTCGGTTTTGACCCGCACCTAAATCGACTAATAATAGCGATGACTCACCTTTATCAGTGCGAAGCTGTGGCGTTACTGTTTTACGTACGTCTTCAACGCGACCGAATGCAGTGATGATCAGTGATAATGGAGCTGTTACTGATTTTTGTTCACCGTTTTCATCCCACTGTGTCTTCATCGACATAGAGTCTTTACCCACAGGGATCGTTAAACCAAGTGCCGGACACAGCTCTTCACCTACCGCTTTAACCGCTTCGTAAAGACCCGCATCTTCACCTGGGTGACCCGCTGCGGCCATCCAGTTTGCAGATAGCTTGATATTTTCAAGGCCACCGATGTTAGCACATGCAATGTTCGTTAATGACTCAGCCACCGCTAAACGTGCAGACGCACCATAGTTTAGAAGTGCAGCTGGCGTACGCTCACCCAATGACATTGCTTCACCGTGGTAAGTATCATACGTCGCAGCTGTTACCGCACAGTTTGCAACTGGCACCTGCCAAGGACCGACCATTTGGTCACGTGCAACTAAGCCCGTTACCGTACGGTCACCAATGGTGATTAAGAAAGTTTTTTCTGCAATCGTTGGTAAGCGTAATAAGCGCTGTGCTGCATCAGCTGCATCAATTGCCGTCACATCTAATGGCTGCGACTGTGCTTTTTTAGACTCAACTTCGCGGTGCATTTTTGGTGCTTTACCAAGTAATACATCAAGAGGAAGGTCTACAGGATTATTACCAAAGTGGCTGTCTTCAACCGTTAAGTGACGCTCTTCAGTGGCTTCACCAATCACTGCGAATTCTGCACGTTCACGTTTACAAATTGCCTCGAAACGTGGGAAATCTTCTGGCGCAACAGCAAGTACATAGCGTTCTTGTGATTCGTTACACCAAATTTCGTGTGGTGCCATACCCGGCTCATCATTCGGGATATCACGTAGTTGGAATTTACCACCACGGCCACCGTCGTCTACTAGCTCAGGGAATGCGTTTGATAAACCACCCGCACCCACATCGTGAATGAAAGCGATTGGGTTTG
Organism: Pseudoalteromonas sp. JSTW; assembly: GCF_013423925.1. Taxonomy (NCBI): domain Bacteria; kingdom Pseudomonadati; phylum Pseudomonadota; class Gammaproteobacteria; order Alteromonadales; family Pseudoalteromonadaceae; genus Pseudoalteromonas; species Pseudoalteromonas sp. JSTW. The sequence continues at coordinate 602,735 of NZ_CP058972.1, read as the reverse complement.
CATCACCTAATTGCCAACATTTGTCGATAACTTCCTGACAACGGCGCTCCATTTCAGGGTTTTCACGTTGAACAGAGGCAAAATCAAGATCTTCATTCGATTGGCCAGATGTCATACTTGACGCAGCACCACCACCAAGACCGATGTTCATTGCAGGACCACCTAGTGCAATAAGTTTTGCACCAACTGGGATTTCACCTTTTTGAACATGCTCAGAACGGATATTACCTAAACCACCGGCAAGCATAATAGGTTTGTGGTAACCACGTACTTCTTCACCGTTATGGCTTGATACTTTTTCTTCGTATGTACGGAAATAACCAAGTAGATTAGGACGACCAAATTCGTTGTTAAATGCCGCGCCACCTAATGGACCTTCTGTCATGATATCAAGTGCAGTAACGATACGACCTGGTTTGCCGAAATCAGTTTCCCACGGTTGCTCATAACCAGGAATACGTAAGTTAGATACCGTAAAGCCAACTAAACCCGCTTTAGGTTTAGAACCACGGCCTGTTGCACCCTCATCACGAATTTCACCACCAGAGCCTGTTGATGCACCTGAGAATGGCGCAATAGCTGTTGGGTGGTTGTGAGTTTCAACTTTCATCAAAATTTCGATGTTTTCTTGATGATACGCGTACTCACCTTCGTTATTCGGGAAGAAGCGACCCGCTACCGAGCCTTTCATTACCGCAGCGTTATCTTTATAAGCTGATAGTACGTTTTCAGGATTTTGCTCGTAGGTGTTTTTGATCATTTTGAACAATGATTTTGGCTGTTCGATGCCATCAATTGTCCAATCAGCATTAAAGATTTTATGACGACAGTGCTCAGAGTTTGCTTGTGCAAACATGAATAATTCGATGTCGTTCGGATTACGCCCTAACTTTTGGAAGTTTTCTACCAGGTAATCAATTTCGTCATCAGCAAGTGCAAAACCTTGCTCAACATTAGCTGTCGCAAGCGCTTCACGGCCACCACCTAAAATGTCAACTGATGACATAGGACGTGGTTCATCATGACGGAACAGCTTAGCAGCATCAGCCATCTCAGCGTGTGTTGCTTCTGTCATACGGTCATGCAATAACGCAGCAACGTCTGCAAGCTGCTCAGCACTTAACTGACCTTCAACATAATATGCAATACCACGTTCTACACGGTGAACTTGGCTCAAACCACAGTTGTGTGCAATGTCAGTTGCTTTAGATGCCCAAGGCGAAATAGTACCAGGACGCGGCGTTACAAGAATTAACGACCCTGCTGGTGTATGCTCGGCAATAGTTGGACCATAAGTAAGAAGCTTCTCCAGTTTAGTGTGCTCATCAGCTGAAAGCTCAGCAGTAAGATCAGCAAAATGCATGAATTCTGCATAAACATTGGTGACTGGAAGTTGCGCCTGTTGGCAACGCGCTAAAATTTTCTGAACTCTAAAATCGGAAAGTGCTGGTGCACCACGAAGGATCAACATAGGTATTTTCATCCGGGGTTAGGGATTGAACGATATTTTAGGCGCGTATTATATACCCAAACCACCTCGAAATGCGAGTTTCAGTTGGAATTAAACGCGATTTAGGCAAGGTATTGATTGCAAAGAATAGTCACCCCCTTATTAAAATCAATTACGCCGTATAAATGCGAGTTTCAGTTGGAATTAAACACAATGAAAGCTGTTATAAATCTTCACGTTGATAGGCTCACCAGTCGTCATAATACAGACCCTTGTTATAGTTGATAAAATAACGATAAGGTCGCTCATAATTTTTGTTAGTACTATTCGCCAAGTGACGCAGCAACGAAGTTTTGCTATAACGGTAAAGTAATGTATTAAGGGGCATTTATTTTTTATGCAAAAGTTACTCGCTATTTTTAGCCTAGTGCTCATGTTGTGCGCGTGTGATATGCAACAGCAACCATCGCAATTAGCGCAAATCAAAGCACAAAATAAAATTAGAATTGGCACATTAGCGGGTGCGAGTAATTATTACCAAGCCCCTCAAGGCGTACAAGGTTTCGAATATGAATTGGCGCAAGAGTTTGCTGACTACGTCGGTGTTGAGCTTGAAATGGTGCCATTTTTTAATTTATCCGACATGTTTGCTCGCCTCGAAAGTGGCGATTTAGATGTGATTGCATCGGGTCTTACCTACAATACAATTCGCGCGCAGCACTACCGATTCGGCCCGACTTACCGCACAATTAGTCAAAAGCTTGTTTATAAACAAGGGCATGTTCGTCCTCGTGAGTTTGCAGATTTAACAGGTAACCTAACCGTACTCGCCAAAAGCAGCCATTCCTTAGCGCTGCAACAGCTAAAGCAACTTCATCCCAATCTAACTTGGCACGAAACAGAAGACATGGATGAGGAAGAGCTACTACAGGCGGTGATTGATAATGAAATAGATTACACACTGGCTGATTCACACACGTTATCGTTGTTTAGACGCTATCACCCTAATTTGAGTATTGGCTTTTCAGTAACAAGAAATGACCCAATAGCTTGGCTACTCAGAAAAGATGGTGATGATTCTTTATACGCTTTGATGGTGCCTTTTTTCGGCGAGGTAAAACAAAATAATCAGTTATACGTCCTCGAAGAAAAGTATTTTGGCCATGTAAGGCAGTTCAATTATGTAAATACACTGGCATATATTGAGGCCATAAAAGAAACCTTACCCAAATACCAACCGTGGTTTGAGCAGTATGCAGGCAATATTGATTGGCGCTTGTTAGCAGCCCTCAGTTACCAAGAATCGATGTGGAACCCTAAAGCAAAATCGCCCACCGGAGTGCGTGGTATCATGATGCTTACACAAGCGACTGCGAAACAAGTGGGTGTAACAAATCGCTTAGCCCCAGAGCAAAACATCAAAGGGGGCGCCGAATATTTAGCTCAACTCATTTCATGGATCCCAGAACGCATCCCACAGCCTGATCGTACTTGGTTTGCATTAGCCTCTTACAATGTCGGGTGGGGGCATGTAAATGATGCGAGAATTATCACAGAACAAGAAGGCGCGAGCCCTGATAAATGGGCTGATGTAAAAAAACGCTTACCGCTGCTCATTAAAAAGCGTTATTATCGTCAAACTAAATACGGTTACGCGCGTGGCGATGTTGCCGTGAAGTATGTTGATAATATTCGCCGTTACTACGATGCTTTGGTTTGGTTGGATGAAAATGATGCGATTGCCAATCCAAGCACCGAAGAAAACATTGAAGAACAACCCGTCATTTCGCCTGAGTTAGATGAAAATACGGCTCAACCAGCTGACACTCAACAACAAACCAGCTCTGAACAGCAAAAGCCAGATAACAACTAGCCTAAAGCCAGAGAAACCTGTTTACTTGTCATCAAATGATCATTATCTTCTAGTATTGATGGAATGGACAATGTCATGCTTTACTCTCACTTAAGGAGCACACATGTTAAAAAGAAGACGTACCACACATAAGTTCAAACGGAATGTTATCTATTCGACAGCGACTCGCCGTCGTATTATGTTACGCAATACCCACAAAAAAGTTATTTGGCGTCGTCGTTTATTCGCGATGCAATTAATGGAAGCACAGGAAACTCCTGCAACGCCAGTTGTTTAACTAGGCGTTGCGAGCAGCGAGTTTAGCCGCTTTTTTCTCTTCTCTGCGGCGTTTAAAAAATGCCGAAATTACAGCCCCACATTGCTCAGCCATTATCTCACCGGTTACTTCAACCTGATGATTAAGACGCGGTTCTTGCAGTAAGTTCATAATAGACCCAGCCGATCCTGTTTTAGCGTCTTTTGCGCCGAATACCAGACGCTTAATTCGGCTATGAACTAATAGCCCTGCACACATAGAGCAAGGCTCTAAAGTGACATATAAAGTGCAATCAATAAGCCGATAATTATTAAGTGCCTTACCTGCTTCACGAATAGCCATCATTTCGGCATGAGCAGAAGGGTCGTTATCAGTAATTGAGCGATTATACCCATACGCTATTAATTGATTGTCTTTGACTAATACCGCCCCCACAGGAATTTCATTAATGTTTCCCGCCTCATTTGCATAAGCGAGGGCTTTTTTCATCCAGTATTCGTCGCTATATTGTTCGCTCATAAATCACACAAAACTTGTAAACTGCCTGTAATTATACCTAGTTAGTCGATAAAAAGGGCGATAATTAAGACTACACTAAAAAATTAAAGTAAATTTTAATGGCTTTATCATGGCTCAATGAACCTATATTGCGCTATAATCTCGCGCTTTTTTTATTTAGCTAATAGCAATTCAACTAGGTAAATTTGTTGATTTACACTTTGCAATTGATATCAATACACGGGTAGCAAATGAAATTTCCTGGACGCCGCAGGCATAAACATTATTTTCCAGTGGAAGCCAAAGATCCACTAACAAATCAACTGAACTCAACCGAGCGGCTACAACGTAGTTATATAACGGGTATCGATCAAATAGTTGTCGATATTGAAGCGAAAGTTGATCAAGCTTTCCTCGATGAATTTCAATTGCGCCGTGGCATGTCACAGGTAATTGATAGCGACATTACCAATGCATTATATGACCGCCTAAAGCTTGACGATATGATCGATTACGAGTTCGCAGGTGGCACCATCGGTAACACGATGCATAACTACTCAACACTTGCTGATGATCGCTCTGTGTTGTTAGGTGTAATGAGTGAAAACATTAAAATTGGCAGCTATGCGTACCGTTTTTTATGTAATACATCAAGCCGGGTTGATCTAGATTATTTACAACCTGTTGATGGCCCAATTGGTCGCTGTTTTACACTGATTGATGAAACTGGTGAGCGCACCTTCGCGATAAGCGCAGGTTTAATGAATCATCTACGTCCTGAATCAATTGATAAAGAGTTAATTGAAAATTCATCAGCACTTGTGATCAGCGCATACTTAATGCGTACCCAAGGTGATGAAACCATGACTGAAGCAACCATGCAGGCAGTTAAATATGCCAATGATGCAGACGTGCCAGTGGTATTGACTCTAGGCACTAAATTCTTAATTGAGCAAGACCCTTTATGGTGGGCCGACTTTGTTAAAAAGCATGTCGATATCTTAGCAATGAATGAAGAAGAAGGCCTTGCGATTACAGGCTTCGAAGACCCACTTCTTGCGGCAGATAAAGCACTTGATTGGACCGACTTAGTGATTTGTACTGCAGGTGAAAAAGGCTTGTTTATGGCCGGTTATGTTGACGAGCAATTTAAACGCGAAACAGAGTACCCGCTGCTACCAGGCGCTATCGCTGACTTTAATCGCTATGAATTTTCGCGTGCAATGAGAAAAGACGATTGTCAAAACCCAATCCGTGCATACAGCCACACTGCCCCATTCATGGGCGGCCCTGATAGCATTAAAAACACCAATGGCGCGGGTGATTGTGCACTCGCTGCTGTGCTACATGATTTATCTGCAAATGTGTACCACAAGCTTAATGTTGCTAATTCGGCGAAACACCAGCAACCAGCGATGACTTACTCATCACTGGCGCAAATTAGCAAGTATGCCAACCGTGCGAGTTATGAAGTTCTCGTACAGCACTCTCCGCGTCTATCGCGTGGTTTACCTGAACGTGAAGATTGTTTAGAACAAGTATACTGGGATCAGTAATACTCATTAAAAAATCGAAATATCCAGTTTCTGGGATAAACGCTCAAGGGCGGCTATCCCAGCCACTGAGTTACCGTATGAGTTTAAACGTGGTGCCCACACAGCAACTGTAAACTGATTAGGTAAAACGGCTAATATTGTGCCCGATACCCCTGATTTTCCGGGCATCCCAACACGGTAACCAAAATCTCCCGCCGCATCATATAAACCACTGGTAAACAGCAACGAATTAAGCTGCTTATTTTGTCTTGTACTCAGTACTTTATTACCCCGAGTGTCTTTGCCTTGGTTTGCAAGATAATTATACGCTTTAGCGAGCTCCACACAGTTAAGCTCAATGGCACAAAAATTAAAATAAGCCCACAAAACATCATCGACTTCATTATTAAAATTACCAAATGATTTCATTAAGTGTGCCATAGCGGCATTGCGATGACGAAACTCATACTCTGAATTAGCAACTTTTTTATCTATCACAACCGATGGATTGCCTGACAGTTGACGAAAAGATTCAAGCATCGAGTGCATTGGCGCTGAAAGTCGGCTGTATAAGGCATCGCAAGTCACGATGGCTCCAGCATTAATAAACGGGTTTCGGGGAATACCCTGCTCAAACTCTAGCTGAGTGAGCGAGTTAAATGCAGTACCAGAAGGCTCTTTGCCCACGCGTTGCCAAAGTTCATCACCATAACGCTGCAGTGCAAGCGTTAATGTCATCACTTTAGACACAGACTGAATGGTAAAGCGAGCACGGCAATCACCAGCGCAAAAAGTGTGACCATCGACTGTATGAATAGCAATTGCAAATTGGTTTGGTTCAACATCCGCAAGTGCAGGAATGTAGTCTGCCACTTTGCCTTGACTCAATAATGGCTGAACTTCTTTGGTAATTTCATTAAGTACGTGTTGGTAATCAGTATCTGGCATACTGCATCCTTAAAACAGAAAACCCCGCATTTGCGAGGCTTTATAGTAGAGATAACTCTGAAGTCCGAGCTCTTAATTAGCTCGTGACTCCATTAGCTCATGGCTGTTTGCAGTTTTTTCATCGCTGTTTTTTCTAGCTGGCGAACACGCTCTGCTGACACGTTATACTTTTCAGCAAGCTCTTGCAGGGTTGCTTTATCATCAGCTAACCAACGAGCACTTACGATATCTTGCGAGCGTTCATCAAGCGTTTTTAATGCACTAAATAAACGTGCATGCGACTGTTCTTGCCATTGCTGCTCTTCAATATCGTCAGCAAGGTCAGCACTGCCATCAGTTAAATATTGTACTGGCGAGTAGGTGCTTGTAGGTGCATCGTCATTGTCGTCACCCGTTAAATCAAAGCCCATATCTTGGCCACTCATACGCGATTCCATCTCACGTACTTCTTTTTCACTAACCCCTAGCTCGTTAGCAACAGTGCTAACCTCGGCTTGGTTAAACCAACCTAAACGTTTTTTGTTTTTACGTAGATTGAAGAATAGTTTACGTTGCGCTTTTGTCGTTGCAACTTTCACGATACGCCAGTTTTTTAGTACGTATTCATGAATCTCCGCTTTAATCCAATGTACAGCGAATGAAACTAAGCGTACGCCGACGCTCGGGTCAAAGCGTTTTACAGCCTTCATTAGACCGATGTTACCTTCCTGAATTAAATCAGCTTGCGGTAAACCATACCCTGAATAGCTTTTTGCAATGTGAGCTACAAAACGAAGGTGCGACATAATGAGTTGCTTCGCAGCATCAAGATCACCTTCTTCCTGAAGACGTGTCGCTAACTGCTTTTCATGCTCGGCATCAAGCATTGGAATCGTACTGACAGCTTGAAGATAGCCGTCCATACTCGCGCTTTGTTGACCTGCAGTAAGTGCCATTGCGTATAAATCTTTACTCATTTTTCACCTCAGTGATAAACATTTGAAACCATCTTAGCACTCTTTAAGCGAGAGTGCTAACTTCAATTAAAAACTTTTTTAACGTTCAAATCAAGTGGTTTTTGTATCTATTTTTAGTCTACGCTAACACGCTGAATATGCGGTGAATTCTAGCTTTAATTGAAAGAGCGATAAATTTATTACTGCTTTTATTTAGTGCTAATAAAGCAGTGTAACAACGAATTGTTACACTTTATTGTTATACTTTATCGGGTTCTATTTCTTTTATATATCTATTTACAGACAAATACGAGCCGACAAAACCAAGCCCCGTTGCAAGTGCAACTAAAATGGCAAATTCAGATAACGTCAAACCGATTAAATTAAAACGGCTTCCATAAACTCCCGCGACTTCGCTCACCGCTGCACCTAGCCACCACATCATCAAAGCAACACAAATAAATGAAAATAGTCCACCGATAATGCCATACCAAATACCCGTCCATAAAAATGGCGCATGTATAAATGCATTTGTTGCCCCCACTAATTTCATAACTTGGATCTCTTCCTTTTTATCCATGATAGATAAACGAATCGTGTTTCCAATGATCAAAGTCACCGAGGTTAATAATAGTAAAGCAATGGTAATGACGCTCTCTTTTAATAAGCTTAACAGTGCGTTTAAGCGCTCAAGCCATGCAATATCCAGTTTACCAAAATCAACTTCACGCTCATCTTCAAGTTTTTTTAGTAACTGTTCAGCAGCATTTGGCTGACGATACCGTGCCGTCGGTGTCACAATAACAACATCGGGCAGTGGATTCGCATCTAAGTATTCTAATGCTTGTCCAAATCCTGACACCTGCTTAAATTCAACAAGCGCATCTGCTTTAGAAATAAACTCAACTTTATCGATTTCAGGGTAAAGCGCTAAACGTTTGACTAATGTTTGTGTTTGTTGCTCTGTCATAGACTCTTTAACAAACAACGAAATTTCAGCGGCATCTTCAAACCCACTGCTTACCTGAGACACATTTTTCACGACTAAATACAAGGTCGCTGGTAACGTTAAGCTTAGCCCTAATACCGCAATAGTCATCAAGGAGGCAAGTGGCGTGCGCCACATTTCACCTAAGCTATGCACACCTTGACGGATTAAGTTAATAAAAAAGAAATACGGCGCCGCTAGAATTGATTTCTGCTGACGATCATTGTGACTGGCTCTACTTTTAAATAATAGGCTCATAGCGCTCCCTCAGCTAATGGATCCTGGATCATACGTCCATCTTTAAGGGTTAGGCTGCGATAGCGCATCCGTGCAATTAAACCAATATCATGGGTGGCAATTAACACCGTCGTACCATGATTATTAAAGTCTTCGAATAAGCGTAAAATATCCATTGAAAGTTCGGGGTCTAAATTACCGGTCGGTTCATCAGCTAACAAAATAGGCGGTGAATTTACGATAGCCCTCGCAATTCCCACACGTTGTTGCTCGCCTCCAGATAAAGTCGCAGGGTTACATTTGGCTTTATCAAGTAAGCCCACTTTATCAAGCGCACCATGCACACGCTTTGCAATTTGTTTATGGTGTGTGCCTTCAATAATCAACGGCAAAGCGACATTATCAAATACCGAATAGCGTTCTAACAAACGATGGTTTTGAAAAATAATCCCTATATCACGGCGTACATAAGGAATTTGACGAGACTTAACAGCATTTAAATCAATATCATTAATTAGTACTTTGCCAGCCGATGGACGTTCCATCAAACTAATCAGCTTTAATAATGTACTTTTACCTGCGCCACTATGCCCAGTTAAAAAAGCCAACTCGCCTGACTTAATATGAAAACTGACTTTTTCCAGCGCACGGTGACCGCCGGGGTATGTTTTACTGACTTGCTGAAAATTTATCATTTTAGTTATCAATCATCTTGCAGCTGAAAAGGGAGCATGCTCCCTTTTTTATGAATTATACGTCGTCCTCATCTTGGCTAAACAACGCATCAATGAAGTCATTACTATTAAAAGTACGCAGGTCGTCGATTCCCTCGCCAACGCCTATGTAACGAATTGGAATATTAAACTTATCTGCCACAGCAAAGATAACCCCCCCTTTTGCTGTCCCATCCAGTTTAGACAAGGTAATACCCGTTAAGCCAACACATTCATTAAATAGTTTTACTTGGCTAATAGCATTCTGCCCCGTGCCCGCATCAATTGTTAGCATGACTTCATGCGGCGCATCTGGGTCGATTTTCTTCATTACACGCGCTATTTTTTCAAGCTCTTGCATGAGGTTATCTTTATTTTGCAAGCGCCCTGCTGTATCCGCGATTAATACGTCTACATTACGAGCTTTCGCCGCTTGAAAGGCATCAAACACAACCGATGCACTGTCTGCACCAGTATGCTGTGCAATAACAGGTATACTGTTACGCTCGCCCCACACTTGTAATTGCTCAACCGCGGCGGCACGGAAAGTATCCCCCGCAGCCAGCATGACTGATTTGCCTTCATTTTGGAATTGCTTAGCAAGCTTACCAATGGTCGTGGTTTTACCCACCCCATTTACACCCACCATTAAAATAACAAACGGTTTTTTATTTTCTGGCACAGTTAATGGCTGCTCAGCTGTCTTTAACATTGCGGCCATTTCTTGCTTCATTAGCTCGTAAAGTGCATCGCCATCTTTAAGTTGTTTTCGATCGGCTGCATCTGTTAGGTTATCAATCAACTTCATGGTTGTATCGACACCTAAATCAGCCGTTAATAGCTGTGTTTCTAACTCTTCGAATAGCTCATCATCAATTTTTTTACCACTAAAAATAGAGGCAAAGCCCGAGCCAATATTAACGCGAGTTTTTAATAAGCCTTTTTTAAGGCGGGCAAAAAAGCCTTCCTTTTTCGGTTTATCAGTAACTTGCTCTGTTTTTTCTTTTTCAATACGAGCTTGTTCTATACGCTCAGCTTCTGCTTTTTCTGCTGCAATACGTTCCTGTTCTACACGTTCAGCTTCAGCTTTTTCTGCTGCAATACGTTCCTGTTCTAAACGTTCAGCTTCAGCTTTTTCGGCTGCAATACGCTCTTGCTCTAAACGTTCAGCTTCAGCTTTTTCTGCTGCAATGCGTGCTTGTTCTACACGTTCAGCTTCAGCTTTTTCGGCTGCAATGCGTGCTTGTTCTACACGTTCAGCTTCAGCTTTTTCGGCTGCAACGCGTTCTTGTTCTACACGTTCAGCTTCAGCCTTTTCTGCTGCAATGCGTTCTTGTTCTACACGTTCGGCTTCAGCTTTCTCGGCTGCAACACGTGCTTGCTCTACACGTTCGGCCTCTGCTTTTTCTGCTGCAACGCGTGCTTGTTCTACACGTTCGGCTTCAGCTTTTTGTGCTGCAATTTGCTCTGCTTCACGCTGCACCTGTTCAGCTGCAATACGCTCTTGCTCTAACTTCATGGCCGCTTCTTGCTCTGCAAGACGCGCTTGTTGCTCTTGACGACGTTGCTCTGCTGCTTGCTGTTCTGCAGCGATACGTTCAGCTTCAGCCTTTTCTGCCGCAGCGCGTTCCTGCTCTATGCGCTCAGCTTGTGCCTGTTCCGCTGCAATACGTTCTTGTTCTAACTTCATGGCCGCTTCTTGCTCTGCAAGACGCGCTTGTTGTTCTTGACGACGTTGCTCTGCTGCTTGCTGTTCTGCTGCGATACGTTCAGCTTCAGCCTTTTCTGCTGCAATGCGTTCTTGTTCTACACGCTCGGCTTCAGCTTTTTCTGCTGCAATACGTTCCTGCTCTAAGCTCGCCGCTTGCGCTTTTTCAGCTTCAATACACTGTTGTTCTTCTAATTGCTTTTGGTTATCAGCCTCATTTGCTGTTTGCTCTGCTTGTTGTTTTTCTGATTTGCCAAAACCAAACCAAGACAAGAATTTACTTTTTTTTGCCATACTTGCTAATAACCACTTATAAAAATCTGATAAACTTACATGAATAATAGTTTGGTGATAGTTCAGCTATGCTCAGCCAAACCGAAACGGGTACCATCTATCGCTAAGGTCGCAATACTACCATTTTTAGCGCAGTAGAAAAATGACACACCAGCTATTGCTTGCAATATTATCTGAGCTGGGGGTCAGTTACCAATAATTAGTGAGTTAAATGAGAAAAAAATCAACAGCTAACCGCCAAGTAAACGCTAGCAATAATAAATCAGCAAATGGCTTTATCCGTATTATTAGCGGACAATTTCGTGGCAGAAAACTTCCTGTTAAAGATGTACAAGGTTTACGTCCAACGACTGATCGCATTAAGGAAACCGTGTTTAACTGGTTAATGCAAGATACGCGTGATGCAGCGGTCCTTGACTGCTTCGCAGGTTCTGGCGGGTTAGGATTCGAAGCGTTGTCACGCTTTGCTAAACGTGCTGTATTTTTTGAGCTTGATAAAAGTGCTGCATCTCAACTTATACAAAATATAAGCACCCTCAAACTTGAAAATGCCACAATTAAACAGGGCGATAGCCTCGCATTATTGGCAAATAATTCGCTAGATGAGCAGTTTGATCTTGTTTTTGTTGATCCGCCATTCCGACAAAATTTAGCTGAAAAAAGTTGTTTATTACTCGAATCAAATCAATGGTTAACTGAGCAAGCGTTGATTTATGTGGAAGTTGAAAGTGAGCTAACCAGCTTCACTCCCCCAGATAACTGGCTGCTTTTAAAGGAGAAATCTGCAGGGCAGGTAATTTGTCGTTTGTATCAACGAGAGCCAAATTAATACTGTTTAGCCGCCTCAGTTTCTGTTAATATTATTCTTTACATGTGGTGTTGCTTCGGATTACAATACCGCACCATTTTTGAACCACTTGATCGTTATTCGATCAACTTGAGCAACGCTCATTATTTAGGTAGGTGAATTTTTAATGCCAGTAATTAAAGTAAGAGAGAACGAACCGTTTGACGTAGCACTTCGTCGCTTCAAGCGTTCATGTGAAAAAGCAGGTATCCTTTCAGAAGTTCGTCGTCGCGAGCACTATGAAAAGCCAACAGCTGAGCGTAAGCGTAAAAAAGCTGCTGCAGTAAAGCGTCACATGAAGAAGCTTTCTCGCGATAACGCACGTCGCGTTAAATTATACTAATCAGTATTTGGTCTTGTATAAATGAGCCTTTTATTAACGCTAAAAGATGCGCAAAAAGATGCGATGAGAGCAAAAGACAAAGACCGTCTTAAGCCAATCCGCATGGTACTTGCTGCAATCAAGCAACGTGAAATTGACGAGCAAATCACGCTAGACGACGACGGAATTACCGCTGTTTTAGTGAAGCTTGTAAAACAACGTCGCGACTCTTACACCCAGTATATTGATGCGGGTCGTGAAGATTTAGCAGAAATTGAAGCCAATGAGATTAAAGCTCTTGAAGAATTCTTACCTCAACAATTGAGTGAAGAAGAAATCATTGCTCTTATTGACTCGGCTATTGCTGATACAAACGCAGCAGGTATGCAAGACATGGGTAAGGTAATGGGAGTAATCAAAAGCAAAGCCGAAGGTCGTGCCGATTTAGGTAAGATTTCTGGCTTAATCAAGCAACGATTAACTGCCTAACCCCCACATACAGACGTATGATTCAAGCAAACCGAGCCTAGTGCTCGGTTTCTTGTTTTTAGTCTTTCATAAAGAGAGTAATTGTGTTCAAATCTCACTTTAGAACGCAAAAATAGCGCAGGAAAAACAACAGCTATGGCCGGAAAAATCCCTCGACAATTTATTGATGATTTGCTCGCACGAACAGATATTGTTGAGCTAATTGATTCAAAAGTTGGCCTAAAAAAAGCCGGGAAAGACTACCAAGCATGTTGCCCTTTTCACAACGAAAAAACCCCGTCATTTACTGTTTCTCAAGATAAACAGTTTTACCACTGCTTTGGTTGCGGAGCGAATGGTAATGCCATTTCGTTTGTCATGGAATACGACAAATTAGAGTTTGTTGATGCTATTGAAGAGCTGGCTAGTATTCTAAATTTAGACGTACCACGTGAGCAAGGCACTAGTTCAGGTCCACAGCGTACCGCTGAGCAAAAACGTTCCGATTACGATTTAATGCTTCATGCCGCCCGTTTTTATCAGCACCAATTAAAACACCATAGCAACTCAAAAGCGGTAATTGATTACATAAAAGGCCGTGGCCTAAGCGGTGAAACCGCTAAAAAGTTCATGATTGGTTATGCGCCAAGTGAATGGGAAGCACTGTGCCAGCAATTAGGCCGAAATAAAGAGCAAAAAGAGCAATTAATTGAGCTAAAACTCGCGTCTGAAAAGTCGCCGGGTCGCCAATTTGACTTTTTTCGTGATCGGCTCATGTTTCCTATTCGTGATAAGCGAGGCCGGGTTATTGCCTTTGGTGGTCGCGTGATGCAAGCCGATCAAGGTCCAAAATACCTTAACTCTCCTGAGACACGTATTTTCCACAAAGGTTTTGAGCTTTATGGTCTATACGAAGCTAAACAAGCACATAAGAAACTTGAACATATTTTAATTGTTGAAGGGTATATGGATGTGGTTGCCTTAGCAGAGCAAGGCATTGAATACGCTGTAGCAGCACTTGGCACAGCAACCACAGCTGAGCACATGCACACCTTGTTTAGAACCACTGATAAAGTGATATGCTGCTATGATGGTGATAGAGCGGGTCGTGATGCAGCATGGCGCGCACTCGAAAATGCCCTGCCTTATTTAGCTGATGGCAAATCACTTCAATTTGTCTTTTTACCTGACGGTGAAGACCCCGACTCATTGGTACAAAAAGAAGGAAAAGAGGCATTCGAAGCACGCCTAGCAGAGGCCGATGATTTCAGCAAAGTGTTGTTCAGCAAGCTAAGCCAAGAGATTGACCTAACGAAAGACGCTGGCAAAGCAAAGTTACTCAGTGATGCCTTACCTTTAATCGAAAAAATACCGAGTGAATTTTACCAAGAAAATATACTGGAACATTTGGGCCGATTAATTGGTCGTACACGAGAGCAATTGAGTAATCGGGTTAAAACCCCGAAGCAGCAACATGCAATTGAGCGTAAATTTAAAATAACGCCGATGCGTCAAGCTATAGGTATTTTATTGCAGCATCCGAATCTAGCAACGAGCATCGCTTACATGCCTGAACTTGCTGAAATGAAAATTGCCGGCATTGAGCTATTTTTACGGATACAGCATTTAGCACGTGAACGACATGGTATTACAACCGCGCAAATCTTAGAATCGTTCCGAGATAGCGCTGAATATGATGCATTAGTGAAATTAGCAACTTGGCAGCATCAAATAAATGACGATCGTTTAGAGACAGTTTTCAAAAATACTTTTAAATTTATTGAAGACCAGTGTTTAAATTATCGACTAGAGACCCTATTAATAAAAGACAAGACCCAAGGCTTAAGCAGCGAAGAACGGCTAGAATGCCACTTACTGACGCAAGCGTTAAAAGGCAGCAACAGCTAGTCAGAATTGAATAAAGCTGTTATACTGTGCTATTCACTGCGTCTAGTTAGTTTTCGTGTCGCTTATTTTTTAAGCGAGCTGGCGCCTGTTGTATCAACTTTCAGAGTGGAAGAAAAAATCTCTATGGATCCAACTCCTCAGTCACAATTAAAGCTTCTGATTCAAAAAGGTAAAGAGCAAGGTTATTTAACTTTTGCAGAAGTTAATGATCACCTTCCACAAGACATTATCGACTCAGATCAGGTAGAAGATATCATTAGCATGATTAATGATATGGGTATCAAGGTAAGTGAAAACGCGCCTGATGCCGATGAATTAATGATGCAAGAAACAACGACAGACGAAGACGCAGCAGAAGCCGCGGCCGCTGCACTTGCGACTGTAGAAAAAGAGATCGGTCGAACGACTGACCCTGTGCGTATGTACATGCGCGAAATGGGTACTGTTGAGCTACTTACACGTGAAGGCGAAATTGTTATCGCCAAGCGTATTGAAGAAGGTATCAACCAAGTTCAGATTTCTGTTGCTGAATACCCTGAAGCAATTACATATCTACTCGAGCAATGGGACAAGTTTGAAGCAGAAGAAATGCGCTTAAGCGACATTATTTCTGGTTTCTTTGATCCTAATAATGAAGACGAATCACAAATTTCTGCGACTCACATCGGTTCAGATCTAAATGAAGAACAGCTCGACGACGAAGACGACGATGACGACGACGACGACGATGATGACAGCGATGATGATGCAGATGGTGACACAGGTCCAGATCCTGAAGAAGCACGTGTCCACTTCGAACATTTGCGTGAGCTTTACAATAAAGCACGCGATACATTCGAAGCAAAAGGCCGCTCACACCCTGATTCACAAGCTGCTATTTTTGAAATCGGTGAACTGTTTAAAACATTTAAACTAGTTCCTAAACAGTTTGATCGCATGGTAAACAACATGCGTGAAATGATGGATCGCGTTCGTGTACAAGAACGTCTTATCATGAAGCAAGCTGTACAAATTGCGAAGCTACCAAAGAAAAACTTTGTGAAGCACTTCGCTAACAACGAAACAGACACTGCTTGGATTGATCTTGAAATTGCTGCAAACGAGAAGTACTCAGTAGCACTTGAAGAAGTAAAACCAGAAATAATTCGTTGTATTAGCAAGTTATCTGCAATTGAAGAAAGCACAGGCTTAAGCATTGAGCGTATTAAAGATATCAACCGTCGTATGAGCATTGGTGAAGCTAAAGCGCGCCGTGCAAAGAAAGAAATGGTTGAAGCCAACTTACGTCTTGTAATTTCAATTGCTAAAAAATACACCAACCGTGGTTTACAATTCTTAGACCTTATCCAAGAGGGTAACATTGGTCTAATGAAAGCGGTTGATAAGTTCGAATATCGCCGTGGTTATAAGTTCTCTACTTATGCAACATGGTGGATCCGTCAAGCAATTACGCGTTCAATTGCTGACCAAGCGCGTACCATCCGTATTCCTGTGCACATGATTGAGACGATCAACAAGTTAAATCGTATCTCTCGTCAAATGTTACAAGAGATGGGCCGTGAGCCGAGCCCAGAAGAGTTAGCTGAGCGCATGTTAATGCCTGAAGATAAAATTCGTAAGGTACTTAAAATCGCTAAAGAGCCAATTTCGATGGAAACTCCTATCGGTGATGATGAAGATTCGCACTTAGGTGACTTCATTGAAGATACAACCATTGATTCGCCAATTGATTCTGCAACAATGGAATCTCTTCGAGGCGCAACCAATGACGTATTAGCAGGTCTAACAGCACGTGAAGCTAAAGTACTGCGTATGCGTTTCGGTATCGACATGAACACCGACCATACTTTAGAAGAAGTAGGTAAACAATTTGACGTAACACGTGAACGTATTCGTCAAATTGAAGCGAAAGCGTTACGTAAATTACGTCACCCTTCTCGCTCAGACTTACTAAAAAGCTTCTTAGATGCTAAATAAATAGCATTATTAATATATTAACTAAAAGGCCGCTGTTGCGGCCTTTTTTCTATTTGAGAGACGACCATGGCTTGGATCCAAATTCGCATAAATGCAAACGCTAATAATGCCGAGATGATCAGCGACTTACTTATGGACACTGGCAGCGCATCGGTTACTTATGTTGATGCGAAAGACACCCCTATTTATGAACCAAAACTTGGTACAGTACAACTGTGGGCTGATACCACGGTGATTGGTTTATACGATGCTAATCATGATATGGACAGCGTCGTAGCCGTACTTAAGGCTGAACCGACGCTCGCTGACAAACTCGTATACAAAATTGAGCAACTTGAAGACAAAGACTGGGAACGTGAGTGGATGGATAACTTCCACCCGATTAAGTTCGGTGAGCGCTTATGGATTTGTCCAAGCTGGCGTGATATTCCAGAACCGGATGCAGTCAATGTATTGCTTGATCCTGGTCTTGCTTTTGGCACGGGCACACATGCAACGACAGCGCTATGCTTAAAGTGGCTAGAAAGCCAAGATTTAACCGGAAAAACGGTCGTCGACTTCGGGTGTGGCTCAGGTATTTTAGGAATTGCAGCGATCAAATTAGGTGCTGAACGTATGATCGGCATCGATATTGATCCTCAAGCAATTGAGGCCAGTCGCGATAATGCTGAGCGCAATGGTGTTGCAGACAAGCTCGAAGTGTATTTACCTGAAGATCAACCTGATTTTAGTGCTGATGTGGTTGTTGCGAATATCTTAGCACAACCTCTCAAAGAGCTTCATGAAGTCATTTTGGGACTATTAAAGCCCAACGGTAAAATTGCTATGTCGGGTATTTTAGAGGAACAAGCACAATCTGTTGCCGATGTTTACGCACCGTTTTTAGCACTTGACGAGATTGCTGTTGAAGGTGAATGGACACGTGTTAGTGGTACCAAAAAGTCATAATACACATCTGAACATTTAATAGGTAAAGCCAGTATTTAACAGGCTTTACCTTATTTTTACACTCTTCAATTTGTTATCTATTTTCACGCGAATTTTTTTCTGGTTAAATAACAAACAAATCAACCCGCTCGTCAAACTGTTATCAAAAGTCAATACAAAATAGGCAAAAAAAAGTCACTTTTGTTCAATTTATAGCCTTTGATTTTTGCAAAAAAAGCCGTAAACTTAGCGCCCCTTGAAAAGAGGCCTATTGAATAACAGTGCGTATCGGTTCATACCAACTTGAGAACAACGTAATTGTCGCGCCAATGGCAGGCATTACAGACAGACCATTTAGACAACTTTGCCGTCGCTTAGGTGCGGGGCTTGCGGTATCTGAAATGCTCTCGTCAAACCCAAAAGTGTGGAAAACCGAAAAGTCGATGAACCGTATGGATCACAGCGGTGAATCGGGTATTCGCTCGGTGCAGATTGCCGGAGCCGATCCTGAGCTTATGGCACAGGCAGCACAATTCAATGTTAGCAACGGTGCACAGATCATAGATATTAATATGGGGTGCCCAGCTAAAAAAGTGAATAAGAAACTCGCAGGCTCAGCCTTATTACAGTTTCCTGAATTAGTGGAAGAGATACTCGATGCAGTTGTTAATGCTGTCGATGTCCCTGTCACCTTAAAAATCCGTACTGGATGGGATCAGGATAACCGTAATGGTGTCGAGATTGCGAAAATAGCTGAACGTTATGGCATTGCTTCTTTGGCTGTACATGGGCGTACGCGCGCATGTATGTACAAAGGTGAAGCAGAGTACGCCACGATTAGGGATATTAAACGTTCAGTGTCGATCCCTGTCGTTGCCAATGGTGATATTACATCACCAGAAAAAGCAAAACAGGTTTTGGATTATACGGGTGCAGATGCCATTATGATTGGTCGAGCCGCCCAAGGTCGCCCTTGGATATTTAGGGAGATAGACCACTATTTGCGAACTGGAGAACATTTGCCAGCACCTGAAATTGCAGAGGTGCGTAGCATTTTGATGGAGCACTTAGCAAACCTTCATCAGTTTTACGGTGAGCCAATGGGAGCGCGTATCGCTCGTAAGCATGTATCTTGGTATTTGCAAACCCATGACAGTGACGGTCAGTTTAGGCGAGTATTTAATGCGTTAGATAACCCACAGGCACAAGTCGACGCATTAGAGCAATACTTTAAAACACTAGCAGCTAACTAAGAAAGAAAGAGACATATAACGATGTTCGAACAAAACGTGACTTCTCCATTTATCACAAACCCTCATGTACAGTCACACGAGAAACCACAGCCGTTGCGTGATGCAGTGAAAAAAGCGGTTCATCACTACTTGAAGCAACTTAATGGTCAAGACGTACAAGACGTATACGACCTTGTTCTTTCTGAGCTAGAAGCACCATTACTTGAAGAAGTAATGACGTACACTCGTGGTAACCAAACTCGTGCAGCAATCTTACTAGGTATCAACCGTGGTACTTTACGTAAGAAGCTTAAAAAATATGGCATGAACTGATACCAGTTGTATTGAAACCGTAATCATTCTAACGCGCTGTCGTTTTAATAGGTTACCAATCCAATACAACGCGAGTATGTGGGTCACTGCATACTCGACAAAAAAGCACCTTAGGGTGCTTTTTTTATAACCGTTAAAAACTATGCAAATTCCTCACGCTTAAAACATCGTTTTCTCAGCAATATTCAGTTAAAATACCGCCTTTCTAAGCTAGCTCAAACATTGAGGTAATCAAAACTACAATGGATACACATCGTCCAATTCGTCGCGCACTATTAAGTGTGTCAGATAAAACCGGTATCGTTGAATTTGCTCGCGCTCTTGAAGCTCAAGGCGTAGATATTTTATCAACAGGCGGTACTTGCAAATTACTTGCTGATAATGGCATTAAAGTCACTGAAGTATCTGACCATACTGGTCACCCTGAGATCATGGATGGTCGCGTAAAAACACTTCATCCAAAAATTCATGGCGGCATTCTTGCGCGTCGCGGCCAAGATGAAGATGTAATGAGCGAGAACAATATCTCTGCTATCGATATCGTTGTAGTTAACTTATACCCCTTCGCAAATACAGTTGCGAAAGAAGACTGCAGCCTTGAAGATGCAATTGAAAACATTGATATCGGCGGTCCAACAATGGTGCGTGCTGCAGCGAAAAACCACAAAGACGTGACTATCGTTGTTAATGCGAAAGACTATGACCGTGTAATCAGCGAAATGCAAAGCAACAATGGCTCAACAACGTATAAAACACGTTTTGACCTAGCGATTGCTGCGTATGAGCACACAGCACAATACGATGGTATGATTGCAAACTACTTCGGCAAAATGGTTCCTGATTATACAGAGGAAGCTGCTGAAGAAACTAAATTCCCTCGTACAATCAACATGCAATTCACTAAAAAGCAAGACATGCGCTACGGTGAAAATTCACACCAAGATGCTGCTTTCTATGTTGAAAATGACGTTGCAGAGGCATCTGTTGCAACTGCAGTACAACTTCAAGGCAAAGCATTATCATTCAATAACATCGCAGATACGGATGCTGCATTAGAGTGTGTTAAAGAATTCGACGTACCCGCCTGTGTTATCGTAAAACATGCGAACCCATGTGGTGTGTCTATCGGTGAAAATATTCTTGAAGCTTACGACCGTGCATTCAAAACTGACCCTACATCAGCATTTGGTGGCATTATTGCTTTTAATAAAGAGCTAGATGCAGACACAGCCGAAGCGATTGTTTCTCGTCAGTTCGTAGAAGTTATCATTGCTCCTAAAGTATCAGAAGCTGCAGCACAGATCGTTTCAGCTAAACAAAACGTACGTTTATTAGAATGCGGTGAATGGTCTGCCAAGACAACAGGTCACGATATCAAACGTGTTAATGGTGGTATCTTAGTTCAAGACCGTGATTTAGGTATGGTAACCGAAGGTGACCTTAAAGTTGTTACTAAGCGTCAGCCTACTGAGCAAGAATTAAAAGACTTATTATTCTGCTGGAAGGTTGCAAAATTCGTTAAGTCAAACGCAATTGTTTACGCTCGTGACGGTATGACTATTGGTGTAGGCGCCGGCCAAATGAGCCGTGTTTACTCAGCGAAAATTGCAGGAATTAAAGCAGCTGATGAAAACCTTGAAGTAAAAGGCTCTGTAATGGCATCTGATGCATTCTTCCCATTCCGTGACGGTATTGATGCAGCTCGCGACGCTGGTATCACAGCGGTTATTCAACCTGGTGGTTCAATGCGCGATGAAGAAGTTATCGCGGCAGCTGATGAAGCGGGTATGGCAATGGTATTTACTGGTATGCGCCATTTCCGCCACTAATTACATAAAGGGTTAAGCAAATTGTTTAACCCTTTTTGTTTGCTACTAATTCACGTATTCTGATTATTAATAACCCTAAAAATGAAGGAATAGATGATGAAATTTGCCGTAAAATCGCTACTTGTTGCAAGCCTAGCACTTGCATCTGCACACGCACTCAGTCACAGCCATGAATCAGCGCTTACAAGTGCTGTACAATCAAGTGAACGTGACGCTAAAAACAGCGCGCGCGATACATATCGCCACCCTATTGAAACCCTTGAATTCTTTGGTTTCAAACCGACAATGACAGTGGTAGAAATTGCCCCTGGTGGTGGTTGGTACAGCGAAATCTTAGCGCCGGCTGTAAAAGGTCATGGCGTCTATTACGCGGCACATTTCCCAGCTGATTCAGAAGTCGGTTATTATCAACGTTCATTAGCGGGTTTTAAGAAAAAGATGAGCGATGATGCACGTTTTAGTGAAGTAAAACTCACTGAATTTGCTCCCATTACTCACCTTGATATTGCCCCAGCCGGCAGTGCTGACTTAGTACTCACATTTAGAAATGTACACAACTGGTACATGGGTAAAGAGAAAGAAGGCACCTTAAGTGCATTTAAAGCATTTTATAAAGCACTTAAACCTGGTGGCACACTAGGCGTTGTTGAACATCGCCTTCCTGAATCTCGTAGTGATGACGATCAGAAATCTTCAGGTTATATGAAACAAAGCTATGTGATTGATATTGCAAAACAAGCAGGCTTTGAACTGGTAGCAACTAGTGACATTAATGCAAACCCACTCGACACAGCAGATCACCCTAAAGGGGTATGGACATTGCCACCACGCTTAGCGCTTGACGAACAAGACGCTGCAAAATATAAAGCGATTGGTGAAAGTGACCGCATGACGCTGAAGTTTAAAAAACCGCTTTAAATAGGATTATTTCGCCATGAATGTACTTGTCATCGGCAGTGGCGGCCGCGAACACGCACTTGCGTTTAAGGCTGCTCAAAATAGTAAAGTAAACACGGTATTCGTTGCGCCAGGTAATGCTGGTACGGCACTAGAGCCAAAACTTGAAAACGTTGCAATCAATGTTGAAGACCTTGAAGGTCTTGTTACGTTTGCAAAAGAAAACGCTGTAGAGCTCACCATTGTAGGTCCTGAAGTGCCATTGGTACTGGGTGTTGTTGATACATTCCGTGAACACGGTCTTGCTATCTTCGGCCCTACAGCTGGTGCGGCACAACTGGAAGGCTCAAAGTCATTCACGAAAGACTTTTTAGCACGACACAATATTCCAACAGCTGATTATCAAACATTTGAACAAATCGACCCTGCTCTTGCTTATTTAAAAGAAAAAGGCGCTCCAATTGTTGTTAAAGCAGACGGCTTAGCGGCAGGTAAAGGCGTTATTGTTGCAATGACTGAGAGCGAAGCTGAAGAAGCTATCCGCGACATGCTTGCAGGTAATAGCTTTGGTGAAGCGGGTAGCCGTGTGGTTATCGAAGAGTTCTTAGAAGGTGAAGAAGCGTCTTTCATCGTCATGGTTGATGGTAAAAACGTATTGCCATTCGCCACAAGCCAAGACCACAAACGTGCTTACAATGGCGATAAAGGTCCAAACACTGGCGGTATGGGTGCATACTCACCTGCCCCCGTTGTTACAGATGAAATTCACCAACGTGTTATGAATGAAGTGATCAACCCTACGGTTGAAGGTATGGCGCAAGAAGGCCACCCTTACACTGGTTTCTTGTACGCAGGTTTAATGATCACTGCAGACGGTACACCAAAAGTGATCGAGTATAACTGTCGTTTTGGTGATCCTGAAACACAACCAATGATGCTGCGTTTGAAATCAGATCTTGTTGAATTAATTGAAGCGGCTAACCGTGAAGAATTAGATAAAACAAGCATTGAATTTGATCCGCGTGCAGCAGTGGGTGTTGTTCTTGCAGCGAAAGGTTATCCTGGTGATTACCCGAAAGGTGATGCAATTAACGGTTTACTTGTTAATTACCCTGAAGGCGAAAAGGTATTCCATGCTGGCACTAAGCAAGATGGTGATGCGGTTGTAACCGCGGGTGGTCGCGTATTATGTGCAACCGCACTAGGTAATACGGTAACCGAAGCACAGCAACGCGCGTATAAGCTAGTTGAGCAAATCAGCTGGGATGGTATGGAGTATCGCACCGACATCGCTTACCGTGCTATTGCACGTGAACAGCATTAAGGTCGAACCTGTACCCTTGTGAAAAAAGCGCAGTTTAACTGCGCTTTTTTAATGCTACACTGTAGTAAAGTATTAATTTGTTAAAGAACCCATTTTGAATAATAAAACGCTGAAATATCATTTTGTTTCATTTTTTATTCTTGCAACTTTGTTTTTTATCATCACGACTTTGTCGACTCATCTTGCAAGCCCTACTCGTTATACTATTGATAAAACAGCGCCTGTATACACCCACACAGCTTACCGTATTGACGACACTGAATCATTAACCCTTAAAGAGCTCCTTTCTGAGCCAAAGAAATTAATTGAGCAACCCTTCGAGTACATAGAATGGGATTTAGCGGCAAAAGATTACTGGCTCAAGCTAGACCTGGAAAATAGACAATCGAAAGCAATTGATTTATTTATCCACTTCGACAATCCCATGGTTGACTATTTAACCCTGTTTGAATTGGATGCTGATCAAAAGCTGATCAAAAAAACGAGATTAGGCGATAAAGTTACTGGGCTTAACTTATTTCAGTACAGTACGCCTCATGCGTTACTCACATTACAGGCTAACGAACAAACAACTCTGGTTGTAAAAATTGATACGGTTGGTATCAGCAAAACCCCCATCAAAATTTATGGTAAAAACGAATTTCAACACCTTATTCGCTCACAAGTGGGGATTTGGGGGATATTTATTGGCGTGCTTATCATGGCGGCCCTTTATAACTTAGTGTTATTTTTTGGTATTCGTGACCGTGTTTACCTAATTTACATTGGTTATATCATTTCAGCCTTATTACTTATGGGCTCAGTACTGGGTTTTGGTTTTTATTTATGGCCTCTTTCATGGCAACTATTTTTTAATGAACACGTCGTTTTTAGTAACTATGCCATTGCCTTTTTCACGGTCGCATTTTGCACCATGTTTTTGCGTTACCACAAAGACAACTGTCTTCTCTACAAACTCAGCATTAGCTTTTTAGCCTTACTGTTCAGTTTTAGCTTAATTAGCTTCTTTATGTTGGAGTACCATTCGTCAAAGATTTTCTTTGCCTTAATGGTGCCGCTGTATATTTTATGTATTTGCATGATTTACAAAAAGCTTGTGAGTGGCTTTCGTTGGGCAAAGTTTTATGTGATGTCATGGGTCCCGTTAATAATAGGTGCTGCTGTGCAACCACTCGAATTAACGGGTTTTATCCCTTACAGTTTTGCAACTCGCCACCTATTTTTAATTGCGATTTTATGCGAGATCGTATTAATGGCAATGGCTTTGGCCGACCGTGTACGGTACCAACGAGAGAAAGCGCTGTATCATGCGACTCATTCGCAGCAAACAAAATTACTTAATCAGGCCATGTTAAAGCAAGCCTACATGAGAATGATAAATGAGCATAGAAACGCCAACTTATGCTTGTTAAAAATCGAGCAGTTTAATGCCTTAATGAGCATTTTAAATCCGACCCAAAGCAGTCATATCATTACCACAGTTGCTAAATCTTTAGAGCACCAACTTAGCAAACAAAGACAGTTTATAAGCTTAGAATCCTCACTGGATACCGCCCCAAAGGTAGCCGATTTAGGCAACGGCATACTGGCTTTTGTTTCAACCAAAATTCAACCGCAAGACGAGCTCAACGAAGAACTCAATACGCTTTGCAAACAACTGCCAAAGCAGTATCAAATATCAGGGCTAGATTTACAGCTTTATTACCGCTTCAGTATTACAGAACCTGTGGAAAATGATGGTTTTGACTCTTGGTTACAACGCGGCTATTTAGGGCTGTCACAAAAGCACCAAAATACTGATACAACCGCCCCACATATCGACATGGATTTAAGTTTAGCGGTGTCATTACAACACGCGATTCGCAGCAACTCTCTCGCCATTTACTTGCAACCCATTGTCAATTTACGCACCGGAACTATCGTGGGTGCTGAGGCGCTATTGCGCTGGCCATCAGCCGATAAGCACCTTGATATTGAGCAACTAATTTTACTTGCTGAACGCACAGGCCTTATCAACGAGCTAAGCTTATGGGTTATCGAAAAAGCATGTCAGACAGTGGCAAAACTGAATCAACAAGGCTATTACGATCACACGATTAGTGTGAATTTAAGTGCTAAAAATTTAGCCATTCCTAAATTAATCGAAAAAATCGAAAACAGTATCTTAAAGCACGGGGTTTCTGCTGCGCAGTTAAAATTTGAGTTAACTGAATTTGCACTGATAAAAAATCACACTGATATGGTGCGTTTCGTAAATGAATTAAATAAATTAGGAAGCCAAGTGATTCTTGATGACTTTGGTACAGGCTACTCTTCATTGAATTATTTAGTTAATTATTCATTTAGTACCATTAAAGTTGATAAGTCATTTATTCTCGACCTTACCAACAACGAGACACACCAAGTTATCGTTAAAACAGCCATTGATATGGCTCATAACCTGGATATGAATATCACCGTTGAAGGCATTGAGGATCAAACGACAGAACAGTTATTAATTAAAATGGGCGCCGACCAAGGACAAGGTTTTTATTACAGCAAAGCGATTCCATTCGATGAGTACCTGTCGTTAATTGCCACACATTCTAAATAGAGCATGTTACACTAGCCTTTTTTACATCTTTAGGGGCTATGTAAAGATGCAAGGCACACTTCGCAAATTAAAATCGTCGCACGCTGCACCCGTTCAATACCACCTGCCAATTGGTGATGAACTCGTTTCTTTAAATGATTACATTGGCAAAACACTGACACTGACTTTTACAGGCAATATTTTTTGTAGCAACTGCGGCAAGAAAACCAAAAAAAGTTACTCGCAAGGTCACTGCTTTGTATGCATGCGTAAGCTCGCTAGCTGTGATATGTGTATTATGAAACCAGAAACATGCCACTTTGATAAAGGGACTTGCCGCGAGCCACAATGGGGGGAAGAAAACTGCATGATCCCTCATTATGTCTATTTAGCAAACACTTCTGGATTAAAAGTCGGTATTACCCGTCACACGCAAATCCCCACTCGTTGGATTGACCAAGGCGCGACCCAAGCACTTCCTATCTTTAAAGTGCAAACTCGACTTCAATCGGGTCTTGTTGAAGTTGCTTTAGCACAGTTTATCGCCGATAAAACGAACTGGCGAAACATGTTAAAAGGCCAATCAGAAGTCATCGATTTAAAAGCTGCTGCTGCAGAACTTATTCCGCAAATAGAGCCTAAGCTCTCTGAACTTGCAGCGCTTTTTGGTGCAACAGCCATTGAAAAACTTAACGAAGACGTTGTTGAACTAGACTACCCTGTTAGCGAGTATCCGACAAAGGTTAGCTCTTTTAACTTTGATAAAAACCCTGAGGTATCTGGCGTACTTCAAGGTATTAAAGGTCAGTACCTCATTTTTGATACTGGCGTCATTAATATTCGTAAATTTACGTCTTATGAAGTCACTCTGGGTTAAGCACTCTGGGCTTTAGCAAGATAAAAGTCATACCATTGCTGCTTCGCTATGGGGCGGCAAAAGTAATACCCTTGGATGGTATCGCAGTTAAGCATTTGCAAATAGTTTAGCTGCTCTATTTTCTCCACGCCTTCAGCAACCACATGAATACTTAGACTTTTTGCAAGCGTAATTATTGCAGTTACAATCTCACTATTGCCATATTCATCCGGCACTTTGGCGATAAAACTGGCATCAATTTTCAATGTATCAATGGGTAACTTGGTTAAATAACTTAGCGCAGAATACCCCGTGCCAAAATCATCAAGCGTAATATGCACACCGAGTTTTTTTAGTGCAAGTAACTCTTGCTTCGCTTCACTAAAATGACTAATAAAGCAGCTTTCTGTTAGCTCAATTTCTAACTTGCGGGGGTCTACATCATATTGTTCAAGTAAACGCGCAACATTAGATGCCAGCAACCCCTGACGTAAATGATTGGCCGAAATATTAATCGCTAAACGGCCTGCCTCAATATCATATTGCCGCCATTTGGTTAATTCCTTACAGGCTTGCTCGATCACCCATAAATCAAGCTTAACAATTAAACCAAGCTCTTCTGCAAGGGGGATAAATTTGGCAGGCGATATCACACCTAAACTCGGCTCTTGCCAGCGTAATAATGCCTCAACGCCTAATATTTTACCGCTATTTAAATGCTGCTTAGGCTGAAAGTACAATTCGAATTCATCGCTTTCGATAGCATTTTGTAAACGACTCATCATCGCTAAACGCTCTAAAGAACGTGCATTCATCGCGGGCTTAAAGAGCTGAAATGAGTTTCGTCCGACTTCTTTAGCACGGTACATCGCTATGTCGGCATGTTTAAGCAACGTTGCACTATCAATGCCATCATCGGGGTAAACAGCCGCGCCGATTGAAGCAGTAATCGCAACCTCATGTTCATTAATTAATAGTGGCATACTGACTTGTTGTAATACTTGCTCTGCGAAGCCCAATAAAGTTTCAACACGGCTCACTTCGCACAGCAATACAAACTCATCGCCACCTAAACGCGCTAGAGTGTCTCCTTGGGGGAGAATAGATAAAATACGATCTGCAACTTGCGCTAATAAGTTATCGCCAGCATCATGCCCTAAGCTGTCATTGACTTCTTTAAAGCGGTCTAAATCAATAAACATCACAGCGAGTAGATCATCGTTTCGCTTAGCCGCACTTAATGCGATTGAAAGCCGGTCATTAAATAAGCGTCGATTAGGCAGACCGGTCAATTCATCGTAATAGGCAAGCTGTGAAATCTTTTCTTCTGCGCGCTTACGCTCCGTGATATCACTGAAAATAGCAGCGTAAAGAATTTCATCAACATTAGGGTCTTTAATTTTAATGATGGTCAACCACTCAACAAACTCTTCCCCCCCTTTTTTGCAGTTACAAATTTCTCCCTGCCAAACTCCGTCGTACTCAATGGCATGCCACATTTTCTGATAAAAAGAACGACTGTGTTTTGTAGAACTTAAAATACTCGGCCGTTTGCCGATGACTTCATGCTCAGCAAAACCTGTTAGCTTTGTGAACGCGGGGTTTACTTGAATAATCGTGCCGTCTCTTTGAGTCAGCATAATGCCATCGAGTGAAGCATCAATAATCTTATTAGCAAGGAATAAGTTACGCTGAGACTTTTGTAGTGCAATGTCGCGTTGTTCAATTGCACGCTCTAATTCACAGCAATAAGCCGATTCAATTTCAGTAATCAAATCGGCAAATGAAATAACGCCACAAATATCGGTATCTCTCACAACAAGATGACGTACATTTCGATCAGACATCAATCGGTACGCATCAAATAGGCTGCTTTCACTATCAATTTCAATCAATGGATAACTTGCATACTGCCAACAAGGATTTAGCCATTCAGTTTGAATGATCAACCCAACAATATCACGCTGCGTAATAATGCCATGAATGTCTAACGCTTGATTATAAACAAGAACGCTTTCAAGGCGCTTCGCGCGCATAATATCAACCACGCCTTCGATAGACATCGCTGAGTCCACAATTTCTAAATCGGTGCGGTATTGCTCATGAATGGGTCTAAACTGTAAATAATGATCAAGCCCTTGATTATGAACTATATCAGAAAGGCTGAGCATTCCCGCGGGCTGCTTATCGTTATCCAATACCAACAAGTGACGAATCCCATGTTGCTGAAAACGCAATGTCGCATCACTCAGCAAGCACTGACTTGGCACAGAAACAACTGGCGCCGACATCACCTCGTGAATCGCCACATCTTTAAAAACAGGGCTGGTAATGTCTACCTGCAAGCAGTCAGCTTCGGTCCAAATACCGACAATTGATTGTTCGTGTTTAACAAAAATAGCCGTTACATTATGAACATGCATCAACCGCACAGCATCAACCAGCGGAGTATGCGCAGGGCACGATACCAGCTTTTGCGAGAAAACATCACCGACCTTTTGATGGCGTCTTGGTTGATTCATAAGCAAACTTACCTAGTTTTGAAAGGAGTTAGCAATTATAATCATTTCAACCTATGTAGCTTTGATGCAGGACAATAAATGCACCAATCATTTCCCTTGATCATCTGCGCACAGCAGGAGTTGGATTACTTAAAAGATGAGAGTGATCTGGAGAGTTTCTTATTTAATTTAGATGAAAATCAAAAAAATCAGGTCATTTTAATAGCCAAAAACGGCCAGCACTTTGACTTAAATAATAACCAACTCGCCCCATTGAGTGATACAGATCTGGCAAAGCGCGTAACGCAACATTTAACTCAAGAAGGTATTTGTTGTCTCAGTAAGGTAACGAGACTGACTACGCAACAAGCATTTTCACTGCTGGAGTCTTAGGGCGCATCCACCAGCGCTTTTACATGAGCAACGGCGCTGCGACCTAATGCAGAAAGAGCGTATCCCCCTTCTAAAAAAGACACAATACCCCGGCAGTGTTGTTGCTCACACAGCTCAGCGAGCTGAGATGTTAGCCATGCATAGTCATCTTCTACAAACTTTAAGCTTGCCATATCATCTTCTAAATGAGCATCAAATCCCGCACTTATGAATAATAACTCAGGCTGAAATTCAGTCAGTTTAGGAAGCCATTGCTCAAGATAAACAGCTTTTAAATCATTACCATCACTGGCAATTGGCAAGGGAGAATTAACCAGAGTTTGATTATTTTCAACAGCCGTATTCGGATAAAAAGGATGTTGGAACAAAGAGCAAAATAATACATTTTCATCGTCTAAAAAGATGTCTTGCGTACCATTACCATGGTGGACATCAAAATCAACAATTGCAATGCGTTGAACCCCTTTACTTTGGGCATACTTAACCGCAATTGCTAAATTATTAAAGACACAAAACCCTGCAGAAGTGGTGCGGTTAGCATGATGGCCAGGGGGTCTTATAGAACAAAATGCCGCATCAATGTTATCAGCAAGAATTTCATCAACCGCAAGTATGCCCGCCCCTACAGCTCGCTCAATGGCTTTCATCGAGTCGGGACATAACCATGTATCACCATCTAGTTCAGCAAGGCCTGAGCTTGGAATCGTTTGCTCAACATGCCGAACAAGGGATTCATCGTGAGCGCGTAAGAAGTCATTCCGGGTGGCTTTGGGCGCTTGTAAATGAGTTACCGCAATATCAACACCGCTTGCCAGTAAGCGATCAGTGATCATATCTAATCGTGCTGGACACTCTGGATGATCTTCTATCATTTTGTGTTTACGGCACATTGGGTGTGAGATAACAGCCGTTCTCATAACATGCTCCTTGAACAATTTTCTCCGATTATAACAAAGCCGCCATGTGGCGGCTTTGCGACTTTGGTTTACTTTTTAGCCTGTAAATCGAGGTTTCTAAAGTCAAAGCTAAAGTCAGTGACCTCGGTCGAAACGGCACGCATTGTCGCGCTACTGACACGGTTATCGGGGTTCATTTGGAACTCGATATACGCATCTGCTTCAAGCAGCTTCTCATCCCATTTAACAATAAACGTATTACCGGTGTAATGCTCAAGCTGGCCTTTTAAACGTTTGGTATGAGTGAAATCAATACGTAGTTGACCATTTAATTCTTCAATTATTACATCGCCATACCAGTTATCATGCAATGTGCCTGTGTAATTAATATTAGGCAGTTTAGGTTGATAATCAGCGGGGGTTTCTGGCGTAGCGTTCGCGTAGGCCTTTTCTTTGTTCTCAAAATGCTTTTTCGCTAACTCTTCCACCCAATCTTTATCGTCAAGTTCAAGGGCATCTTCCAATACTTCGTAAGTCACAGCTGATAATGCACTGAATGCTTGCTGGTTACTTAAAATGACAATCCCAAGGTTTTTCTCTGGGAGTAACGTTACTTGCGAAACCATGCCAAGAATCCCACCACCATGGCCTAGCTTTTTAATTCCATGAAAGTCTTCAATACTCCACCCTAAGCCATAACCTCTAAATTGCTGATGATACATGTCATAGGCACTTTTTGATGCCAGTGAGGTAATGTGTGGATGCCACATTTGCTGCTGTTGTTTTTCTGTGAATAGTTGCTCACCGTTAGGCATTTTTCCGTGAGCAAGTTGTGTACGTAGCCACTGGCTCATATCGTTTACACTGGATGCTATTGCACCTGCACCACGAAAATCTTCTAAGTAATTAACGAAAAATGGGTGTAACTGACCATCCATCGGAATGTGGCCTATTGCCCAGTTTTTATTGCTTTTAGGAATACGTGAAAAACCTGCTCGTGAATTTTCCATCGCAAGGGGTTGTAGTATGTTTTTTTCGATATAATCATTCCAGCTCATGCCTGAGACGCGTGCAACGACTTCGCCTGCCGTAACAAACATTAAATTGTTATACGCATACTTACTGCGAAAACTACTTGCCGGTTTTAAATATTTTAGACCTGCGATAATCTCATCAATCGATTTATCCGTGTCAGGCCAGATCATCAAATCGCCCTGGCCTAAACCAAGGCCACTGCGATGGCTTAATAAATCGCGTATGGTCATTTCTCGGGTCACGTACGAATCGTATAAACGAAACTCAGGTAGGTGATCAATCACCTTGTCATCCCAATTTAACTTACCTTCATCAATCAATTTTGCTAACGCGGCTGCCGTGAACGCTTTTGTATTAGAGGCGATACCAAATAACGTGTCTTTGTTCACTTTTTTACCGGTATCAAGGTTCGCAATACCAAAACCTTTAGCTAGCACTACCTTGTCATTTTCAACAATCGCAACAGCCATCCCCGGTACATCAAAACGTGCCATTGAGGTTTCAATAACTTTTTCTATTTTTTTCGTGTCGATATCGGCATAGCTGTTAAATGCACAGCTAGTTAACAGCGCAGCTGCTACGGCTAATTTACGGAATGTCATAATGTACCTTGGTGATTTTTATTGTTATGAATAGCGAACTCTTTCGCTGCTCGGGTTTTATCTGGATCATCGCGACTATCTCGCGATAGGATAGCTTCACTGTAATGATTTGGCACGCCAGCTTCAAGTGCGCCGCGATGAACATGCTGTAGATACCAGTCGAATGGCAGTAACGCGCTGTCTAATGTATTGGCAATGTAGCAATGCGCTGTCAATTGCTCACCTTCAACTAATTCTACACACACATCAACACAATCGTATCGTGGACCTTCAATTTCATCTAATATCGCTTTTTCAGCTAAACTTAACTGATACACCACACCATAAACTAACGCTTCAGGCTCGTGGGTTTGACGAATACTGCATTTAGCTGAGCCATCTGTGCTCACCATATCAAACGTCAGTTCGTAGCCTTTCAATACCGCTGTCCCGACACGCTTTGCTTCAGGCAGCCTAGCTAATAGACGACTTGACGACATGTTTGACCCAAATGAAAAGTTATATACTGTCATAATCACCTCACACGACTACACGAATGGCTAAGGCAATTAGCACCACACCAATGCCTCTATCAAACCAATAACCACGCTTTAAAAAAAATGCGCGAACCGATGCCTTAGAAAGCACCAGTGATAAAAATGAAAACCACAGCCAAGTAGCCACAGCCATATACACCCCATAGCTAGCTTGCACTCCAACTGGCGTATCTGGGCTAATTACAAGTGTGAATAACGACATAAAAAATAATGTCGCTTTAGGATTAAGCGCATTAGTAAAAAAGCCACGTCGAAACGCTTTGAAGTAGGATTCAGGTGCAGTTTCAGTGAGTGTTTGTTCATCAGTGTGAGCGGGCTTAGCACTGCGAATTGCGTGTACGCCTAAATAAGCTAAATATGCACCTGCCACGTATTTAAGCACCATAAATAAGCTGGGTGATTGTGACAAAATAAGCGCCACGCCTAAAACACAATAGCCAATATGCAGCAGTATTGCCGCGCCCACTCCCGCACTAGTCCAAAGCGCATTTTTACGCCCTTGTTGAATACTTTGTTTAAGCACAACAGCAAAATCAGGGCCGGGGCTTGCCACAGCAAAAAAATGCGCCACAGCAATTAATAAAAATTCATCAACATATTGCACGTGCTAACTAACCTACTTTTTGTTCATCTAAAGCAAGTAGCAAAGGATTAGCGCTATCATTAATAAAGGCTTTTATCTGCTTTTGTGCTTTTTTATATTGGCTACGTAAATGTGGTTTCAAATATTTTTTAGTTTGATTGTCTGTTTTAAAGTGCGTGACCAGTGCATGCATAAATAACGTTTGAGGCTCTGTTAATGCAGCCTGACGATTTGCATACGGATTATAACCACACCCACATCCACCTTTAAACTGATAGACCGTGTTACTCATCATAACCCCAAACCCTAAATAACACGCAAGTGCATCACTGGCCTGTGGTAAAAACTCTTTTCCACCTGGCGGTAACACGCCAACATGATGAATCAATATGGTTGCCAACGTACCAGCAAAGCTCGCCACTAAATCTTGTGGTTGGTTAATTTGATTTTGGTTAAACGACACATTAATCAAATGATTGGCAGGTACCATAAGCGTTGCACTTTCCCCTCTTAATGAGTCTTGAAACGCAAAATGAGGAAATACCTGTGGTGTTAATTGCGAGGGCGAGACCAAATTAACTGGCCACGCTTGCATGCCGGCATAATCAACAACGCGGGCAAATACCTTTTTTGCCATGTCTTCAATGCTAGACACACTGTCAGGAAAGAACTGACTATTCGGCAAAATTATTTGTGTCTGATTTAAAAAGTAATCGCTGTCAAAGTGCTCAACAGCCCACATAAACGTGTCTATTAACCATTGTTGTTCTTGTTCATCAACTAATGGGGCTGATTTAAATAGTGCTAACATAATTTACTCTTGTGAAAGTGCCCACTGCCATGCTTCGGTATTATACAAAGGCACCGTAGATAAGGCGTGATGATGGCTGCCTGTTGACTCTTTGGTTGAATAAGATAGATACAATAAAGTACGCGTTGGCGCATCATAAATGCGACGGACTTTTAACGATTTAAATAAAATACTTTTCGATGACTTAAACACCACTTCACCAGATTTACTACGATCGATACTTTGTAACTGCTGAGCCGTAATTGGTCCCGTTTGACGACACGATATCGACATATCCGATGGATCGGCAAAATCGAGGTTCGCCTCAATATGACTAATATGACAGGTTACACCGCTAATAAGTGGGTCTTGTTGTGATACAACTTTAATATCTTTAGTCGTAAATAGCCCTAAACTGACTGACGCAGCCTCATCCGAACAGCCGTTGAGCAACGCCAAAGTCGCTGCACAGGCTACATATTTCAGTAACTTCATGTTAGTTATCCTTATAAAAACGCGCGTTATGCATTTACAACAATTTGCCTGCTATGTTTCAATACTATCTCAAAACATCCTCAACAACGAGCACCTAAACAATGAAAAAGTCGCTAACTGTATTGTGCTTAATGCTAACGAGTTTCACCGCCTCTGCTGGGTATTCTGTCAGTGCAGGTTTTGGCAAGAATTTCAGTCAATCATTAGAAACCGAAGAAAACCTAAAAATTGATCTCGACGATGATAGTCAATTTACATTCAGCATTGACCGAACTATTGAATCAGCACGGTATGGGCTATTTTACTCAGCAACAACATTGAATATGGAAGCACAGAGTGATAAGAAAATCGAGATGCAATACCTACTATTTCAAAGTGCTGTTGAAGTGCCTCTAGGTAAAAACATCAGTGGCTTTGTCGGTGCACAAATTGGTGCAAACCATGTTAGTACCAACTTTACAGAGTCTGATACCTTTTTTACCACAGGCTTATATGCCGGTGCTGAGTACTTATTTACCGACAATGTACGTGTTTATGTTGAAAGTCGCTGGTTGGCGACTATTGTAAATAATGCAAGTAATGTGTCATGTACCTTGCCCACATCAGAAAACGAACAATGCCTTTGGCATTTCGACGGTGATGTGTTGAACCAATTTCAGACAAACATCGGTTTTAGCTACCGCTTTTAAGGAACACCCCATGCCGCATATTGTTATTGAACACTCTGAAGACTTACCAATTCTTCCGCAAGTGCTGGTTGAAAAAGTACACTTGGCAGTCTTTGATTCTGGTTTATTCGAACTATCAACCATAAAAACGCGTGCCATCGCTTATCAACACTACCAGCTAGGTGAAGGAAAAGACGGTTTTATTCACATTAGCGCATCGATAATGCAAGGTCGTACCGTTGAACAAAAGCAACTCTTGAGTGAGCAATTGCTGAATTGTTTGAGAACATACTGTCGTCGTTCGTACAGCTTAAGTGTCAACATTTCCGACATGAACCCAGACATTTACTGCAAGTGTTAAACAATTTGCTGAGTTAGAAACTCTATTCATAAGCATTTCATTTCTATTTAAGGCAACAAATAAGCAGTAAGCACTCACCACGCTCATTGGGCGACAATGCAAAACCCAATGAGCAACTCTGTGCATATTCAGCTCTCCCTTTAAATCAAAAGAATGTGCTGTTTAAAAATGATAATAACTTGCTTGCTTAGTCATTAAGCGAACATCCTCAGTACACTTAGATTAGTGTCGTGGTTCTCACTCAATGCTTTACTCTCCCTCTAACACTATTTCAGCGCCGAATGCTGTTAGTAGTCGCTTTTTCAAAGTGTTACCCAGTAATAAAACAAGCTAATAAACCATCAAAAGAGAGCGAATATTACATAGTTACTGGCTTTTAGGTACTGGCTTTAACGTACTCACTTTAGACTAATGAGTTACATAGCTACAATCTTATTCGCTTCTCTTTAAAATCATCAAAAACATAACAAATTGTTTTTATTAAACAATATTTAAAAATAGATGTAAAAAAGACATATAAGCCATCAAAAATAGAGTTTAAATGATTTGTTACCTCATTCTGTAATTGCGATAACTCATTACAGGTGCTCTTTTCGCCTTACCTTAGTGATGGATGTTGCAATGAATTAACACCTTCGAGTACATCCCTAGCACCTGATGATAGAGACAAATAACGTAACGCACATAGAAAATTAGGAGGTAAAAATGAATAATCACTCCATAGCAAAGCGAAAGCATAAGTATCGTGAAGAGCAAAAAGGTGTACTGGCTTTAATGCTTGATTTTACGTTTATTATTTTCGTTACATTAATCTGCTCTTTATATATTTACTCACTTTGCTTTATATCTCTTAAAGCTTTGTAATACGCAATTAAAGAGAACCCGAGGTATTAACATGCTCTTTTCTAAGTTTTTAATTTACACATTACTTCTTACAAACTCATTGTTTATCACCACAGCATTGGCACACAATAACGATGAAAAAAGCACCAAGTATGATGATGGCCCTTATTTATTTTATAATAACAATCACATCCAACAATTTGATGTGATTAACAGCAAGCTAGAAATTACAAACTATGCTGGCCCACTTGCTATTCCTGAGGAGTTTAAAGCGACAGACAAGGATCAATATAGTGATGTAAAAAAGTTTGCTGCAATCAGTGATATCCATGGGCAATTTGCAATATTTAAAAAATTGCTCATCAACAATGGTGTAATAAACGACGCATTAAATTGGCAGTATGGTACTGGGCACCTAATCATAACTGGCGATATTTTTGACCGTGGCGACACTGTTACAGAAGCACTTTGGCTAGTATTCAAGCTTGAGCAACAAGCAGCAATTGCCGGAGGTCACGTTCATTACCTTCTCGGTAATCATGAATATCTAGTTTTGCGAAATGACCAACGCTACCTGCACCCCAAATATAAACATACCGTCTCGTTTTTTAACGATAATCTAACAGAGCAATACAGCGTGCAAAGTGTGTTAGGCCGCTGGTTAAGAAGTAAATCAACCATTATAAAATTAAATGACTTTATTTTTTTACATGGGGGCATTCATGAGGACTTTCTGAATCTAAACATGACACTTGAAAGTGCAAACCAAGCGTTTAGAGACAGCATATCTAAAAGTAAGAAGGAATTAAAAGCCAATCCTTTATGGGCTACTTTACATGGAAAAACAGGCCCTATCTGGTATCGAGGCTACTTTAGAGATGAGCAACTTAAAGATGAAGCGGTTGCTGGCGTGCTAAGAAAGTTACAAGCGAGTAAAGTAATCGTAGGCCATACTTCAATGCCATCAATCGAAATGCGTTTCGATGGTAAGGTTATCGCGATCGACAGCTCAATCAAACGAGGAAAAGAAGGTGAATTGCTCCTATGGGAAAACAACCAGTTTTTTAGAGCAACGCTTACCGGTGAAAAAAAGCCACTGTAATAAATGCAATTTAAAGCTGCAACATTAACCACCCAATGCTTAAAGGAGTGCTTAATGTTGCAGTTAACTACACCGTTAATGAGAATGGGTAATGAATAACAGGTAACTGAACAGATTAAGACGTACTTGCACTTAAGGCATTTAGTTTTAAACCCACAGTGTTAAAACCCACTTAGTCTTGTACGCGCTTAGCCTTAAGCCCTCTTGTTTTACACAGAATTTGTCCCCTATTTCGCTGCCTTGGCTATCAGATAAAGACACCGTAATTACATATACATGCCTTTTCTTTTAATACTTACCGGCAAAGCTGTAAAACAGAGGCAGCAAAACTAGAGTTAGAGAAACTAGGGTATAAACTCGGCAGGTAAACGCTTGATCTCTATCTCAGGCAATAAATAAGCGGTATAGACTAACCAACGCTCATTAGGTATGTAGGTTAAACCTGATGAGCGGCTGTATGCTCGTTCAGGTAACGCAATTAAATCAAAATGACGTTGTGTTTCTAAATCATAATAGCTAATACGGTAGTCGCCTAAGCGCACTTTATAGTAATAAATACGCCCTTCATGAAAAGCATTTTCAGCAACATATAACCATGTATAGTGATGCGCTAAATTAATATCCTGTACCAGTAATTCTTCTACACCTGTGTCGTGATGCTTAACCCAAATAGCATCATTTGAGTTACTAAATAATATATCGCCTTGCGATGTCTCAATACCATAACGAGCTTTAGTATTTACAGCCTTGCCTTTAATTTGCCCATTTAAATCATAACGGTATAAATAATCACCATCCGACACCAAAAACGATTGACTGTCTGCTGAAAATCTCGGCTTAATATCAGGCTTAAATGGCAGCGTTAGCGCTTGGCTTTGCTCGACTTTGAAATCATAAAAATATAAAGACGTGCGTCCTTTGTTTTCCAAAAAGAACAAAATATAGCGGCCATCAGGTGACCACGTGGGATCGAGTATTTGCCCTGTAACATGACTAAAATCAGTAAGCTGTTTGCGAGAACTACTATCAGGGTTCACAATCCATAATTGTGAACTACCAGATTCATCAGATACATATAAAAGTTTATTCTGTTGCTCGTTATATTCAGGAAAACGAGAGCTAAAATTAGTTGAAAGCATTGAAAAAGGTGAACTTGCAACTTGCTCGTCTATTTTCAAGCGCGTGATCACTCTATCGAGATCCCACTGATGATAATACACACTGCCATCACTACTAAAGTTAGGTGAACTCATACCTGCAATTTGTGTATTTATTAAAGAGTTGTCACTTATGTCGTAAAAGTACCCATAACGCTTTCCTGCTTCCACAGCTGTAAAAGCCAGTTTATCTTTATGTGGATGCCAATCAACGCCATGAATATCAACAAAATTATCGGTAATGCGGCGGCTTTCCCCAGAAGACACATCGATTAAAAACAATGCTTTTTGATCATTTTCAACATTTCGAGTCACCACTACTTGCTGAGCATCCGGAGAAAATGACACTGATTCATCGATTACGTCACAGTGATCTGTACAGGGTATAAATGTTTCACTTAATTGATTAGCATGTAAATCAAGTAGTTTTAAGCGACTAACAGACTTACCAGATTCAGAAATTTGTTCATCAATATAAACTAATGTACGACCATCAGCACTAATGTCTAAATCAGTTCGAAACTGACGACTACACTCAGTCAGTACCACACTGGTTGCGTTCACTAAAGAGAGTTTAACAATCTCACAAAACTTATTTGTTTGATACCGATAATAATAGAGAGTCTTTGCATCAGGACTGAATACAGAGTGGCCTTTAGTGTAAGGTGAGTCAGTGAGTTGTTTTGCTGGGTGCTCAGGAAAGTGCAAATCACGTAAGTATAAGTTGGTCGGTTTGCCTAACTGTCGCCATAAATACACTAAATAATGCTGGTCGTTTGATATCGCAGGGTATATTTCTCGCCCGGGACTTGCCGTTACGCTTTCGATACTGTTAAGGGGGAGTGAAAATGCAGTATTATCTTGATTATCGGGTTGGGTAGAAAACTGCCAATACAAAGCAACAACACTAATAACAAAAACGGCTACAAAAGCACCCGCAAGAATCGGCCTAATCAATGATAAGCGCCTACTTTTGTTTTTTTCGTTTCCACTTAACGCACATTCAGAGGGAGGTTGAACCAGTCGATACCCTGTTTTACGCAACGTTTCTATATAAGTCTGTTCAGGGTCAAGCTCTTTAAATGCTTTACGTAAATGCCATATTGCATTGGTTAATGCTTTTTCACCAACATAAAAATTCCCCTCCCATACAATATTGATTAACTCTTCTCGGGTAATAGCTTCAGGATAACGCGCAACAAGACAAGCGAGTAATTCAATAAACTTTGGTTGTAAGATTTGCTCGCTATTATCATGGATCAGTTTGTTTTCTAGCGGGTTAATAACACAACGACCCAATTGATAAGCACGATTAGTTGTTTCCATTAACTCAAAATAACCCTCATTGTTGGTATGTAGCAGTATATAGCTTATTCAAGTTATCTTAAATCCTCCCTTTTAACCAGCTTTAAAGTTAAGAACTAGTTAATAGCATCTTCACAGCTAACCTACTGATTTTAAATAAATAGACATTCAATAGATGTTAAATAGAGACATAAACGAGTCATGGTTAGTTGTAGTTGCATTCACATTTATATAAAAGTTTTAACGTCAATACCTGACAACCAGAGTGTTGCTCGCTGTACATTTATACTTAACTGCCCTTAATTGAGCTTCACTCTGGTTTTTTAGAACTAAAAATAAACACAACATAAGTAGGAACACCCGTGAGAAATCAACTAATCAAACCGTGTGCTATCGCGCTTGCTGTAACGAGCGCTTTATGCCAGCAAGCTTATGCAAATGAAGCTGAAGAAGTTAAAATTGACCGTCAACAAACTGCTAACTCTGTTAATGTTGAACCCGAAGCCAAAGAAGACGTTGAGCAAATCATTGTTACTGGTTCGCGCTTAAAGCGTGATAGTTTTTCTGTAACAACCCCCTTAGTAACGATGGACAAAGCGGCGATTGAAGACACTGGTTTATCTAATTTATCAGATATACTTGTGGATAATATGCCCGGTTTAGGTATAGATATTGGTAACACAACTAGCCAATCAAATAACTCTAATACAGGTTTATCAACTGTTGAACTTCGTAATCTAGGTGCTAATAGAACTCTTACCCTAATAGATGGTCGTCGTGTTGTAGCAAATAGTTACAGTGGTAACTATGTAAGCCTTAACACTATCCCGAGTGGTATGGTTGAACGTGTTGAAATCATTAGTGGTGGTGCCTCTGCTACTTATGGCGCTGATGCCGTAGCCGGTGTAGTTAATATTATTACCCAGTCGAAAAAAGAAGGCTTTGATTTTTCGGCTAAAACTGGCCGCACTGATGAAGGTGGAGGTAAAACCTTTACCATAGATGCAAACTACGGCAGTTCATTTGCAGAAGATCGTGGTTATATGTATGTCAGTGCAAACTGGGACCGCGATTTTGGTATTAGTTACTACGATAGAAAGCGTGCCCAGATGGAAGCCGACGTATTCTATAACGAAGATGAACTATGTAATGGTGTTGGCACAACTACGGGCGACCAATGTATGCGCGATACCACACGTGCTGACTGGCGAGATAGAAGTGACGGTCTTCCTGGCGGTGTTTTCTTAGAAAGCTCAAAGAATGATACGCAGTTTTGGTATGACGGTACAAATTTACGTGATGATTGGGCTGGAAACGAAGAATTATACGGCATCAACTCAGCTCAGTATGTAATGTTAAACGTACCGAGTGATAACTTATCACTTGCTCTAAAAGCTGATTTTGATATCAATGATAGCACTACTGCATATGCGCAAGTGCAATTTAGTAAAAGTGGTTCATTTAATAACAAATCACCAGAAGACACATCAGAAGGCAGTGAGGTCGTTTATATTAACCCAACGACTGGTGAAGCAGAACCATTCTCAGCTGGTTATATTCCTATTGATAACCCTTACGTACCGCAAAGAATTAT
Source organism: Pseudoalteromonas sp. JSTW (assembly GCF_013423925.1). Taxonomy (NCBI): domain Bacteria; kingdom Pseudomonadati; phylum Pseudomonadota; class Gammaproteobacteria; order Alteromonadales; family Pseudoalteromonadaceae; genus Pseudoalteromonas; species Pseudoalteromonas sp. JSTW. The sequence goes on along the minus strand of NZ_CP058972.1, from coordinate 560,947 downwards.
CGATAGCGACCCGTATAAAGACCGTATATATTGGGACCGAAGATTCAATGAAGTGGGCAATATTAGCACTGACAATAACCGCGAGACAATTCGAACATGGGCGGGCTTACAAGGCACTATGTTTGATGAAATGTGGGATTGGGATGTTTCTGTAGGTTATGGTCGATACAAGCAAAAACAAGTACGCGCCAATGAACTTAGCTTAGTACGTTTAGCACAAGCCCTTGATGCTGAAAAGCTAAATGATGGCACTATTCAATGTGCTGACAGTGATGCACGTGATGAAGGTTGTGTGGCTGTTAATTTATTTGGTGAAGGCTCTATCACACCTGAAATGGCTGACTGGATCCGCTCGACACCAGTACTTGAAACAACCAATGAACAACTTACCTTAATGGGTTACATTAGTGGTGATTTATTCGAATTACCAGCGGGTTATGTGTCGTCTGTTTTTGGTGGTGAATACCGTAGAGATTCGCAAGACATTAAAACATCTACAGACATGCAAACGGGCGGTATTACTTATAACTACATGCCAGAATTTTACGGTGAAATTGATGTAGTTGAGGCCTTCGCAGAGTTTGGTATTCCCCTTTTACGTGATGCTCCTTTAGCAAAAAGTTTAGACGCTGAAACATCAATACGTATCTCTAACTACGACATTGACGAAGTAGGCACTGTTGCTAGTTATAAGTTAGGGTTATTTTGGAAACCTGTTGATACACTCGCTTTACGTGCAAATTATGCACGAGCTCAACGCGCTCCTACAATTACCGAATTCATGTCACCTGAACGTGGTGATTACGATTCATACAAAGACATCTGTGATGGGGTGACAGCAACTTCTGACGATATAGGTCACAATAACTGTCGTCTAGATCCAGCTATCGCAGCTCTAATTACAGAGGATGCTAGTTTTGAACTTGATGATGACAACAGCGGTTATTCTCCATCATCTGGTAACAGTAATATAAAAGAAGAAACCGCAGATACTTATACTGCTGGCTTCACTTATTCACCAGAGAGTCTAAAAGACTTCAATTTAGCGGTTGATTATTACGATATCGCAATTGAGGATGCAATTGATGAAATAAGTAATGAGAATATTCTATATCAATGTTACGCATCAGATACTGGCTATGGTACGACTAACCCATTTTGTAATGATATTACCCGCGGTAGTGATGGACAAATCAATAAGATACAGCAGCGTGAATATAACCTTGATGAAATTAGAACTCGCGGTTATGACGTTGTAGCTACCTATAACTTTGACCTAGATGACATGGGTAATATCGCAGTCAAACTTGATTACAACCATATCATTGAACACTCTCAAACATTTTTAGGTGAAGATGGTGATTTCGTAACAACCAACTATGTTGGCTATGGACGAGGTAAAGATAAAGCTGCATTCTCGCTTTCGTGGAGCAATGAAAACTTACGTATTCGTTGGAGCTCTCAGTTCCAAGGAAGCTTCCGAGAAGATGAACAGCTAGATCGAGATTACGAAAAAGCGATTGCTAAAAATACTGAAAAGTGTGCAAATGAATCAGCTGATTGTATTAGTAACCCTGAGCCACTTGCATTTCAAAAGTTTGGCTCATTTATAAAACACAACTTAGCAGCTTCATACACTATGGAACTAGATAATAACAGCGAATTACGTTTATCAGGTGGTATTAACAACATCTTTGATAACAATGGGGCGTTTTTCCCACATGGAACAGGTAACTTCAACTCTGATTGGGGTGGTGGTAAAGGCCGCTATATGTTTATTGGAGCGCAATATAGCTTCTAAAAAAATATTTTAATGCTCCCAAGCAATCCCTGGTAAAGGCGAAGCGTGATGGCTTCGTCTTTTTTCACCATGTTTGTACCTCAATAAGGCGTGATTCTGCTCGGGCGTATTCAAATGCTAACTTGTGGCCTTGATACAACTCACTTATGCTCCCCTCGGCTGATATAATCAACAGCCTATTTCTATCATAAAATTCATCCACTAAAGCAATAAAACGCCGCGCTTCATCATCTAAAAAATGTTCTTGTAAATCTTGTTTCTCACGCTGATAACTGTCTTCAATACCGTGTACTATCTGCTTACCTGTCGCACCTCGTCCCATAACGGGGACGTTAAGCAAATACACTCGTTTAAACTGCTCAGCTAAATAGATATAATCAGCCGTACTGCGTGCTCCTGAGCACAGCGCCATAAAATCAAACATAATGGCTTCTTTTGCCTTTAGCACGAAGCAAATACTTCGATTGTGAACCGTTATAGCCTGATTCTCAGTAATTGCTTGCTCTTGCGCATAAAAGCGCTCTTTTATTGCTTCATCATTATTGATAACAAAGTGTTTATTTTGTTTTCCAAAGCGAAGCCGATGATCAGTCTCGCCCGCAATACTCATCACACAGCAATTTTGTTGTAATAAATCAATAGTCGGTAAAAAACGTGCACGTTGTAGGCCATTCCAATATAGCCTCTCAGGCTGACAATTTGAGGTGGTAACCAGTACAACTTGATGCTCGAATAGCGCTTCAAAAAGCCCTGCTAAAATCATTGCATCGCCAATATCAGAGACAAAAAATTCATCAAAACAAAGTATTTTAATTCGCGCGGCCCACTCTTTGGCAATAACAGACAGCGGATTTTTTTGTCCTTGTAATTCTCCCAAACGTGCATGCACTTGCTTCATAAAATGGTGAAAGTGCAACCGCACTTTTTCTTTGATATCGACATGATGGAAAAACACATCCATCAGCATCGACTTACCGCGTCCAACTGGACCGTGCAGATAAAGGCCTTTAATTGGCTTTCGTCTTTTCCAGAAAGATGTTGGGGCTGTTAACTCAAAGGCTAAACTATCAAGCGCAGTAATGGCATTGCGCTGAGCAACATCATCACTTAAGACTCCCTGCTCTATTTGCGCATTGTAGTACTGTAAAATTTGTCCTTGCTGTACTGTCATAGGTCACTAGTATCCGCTATACTCGCCGCCATTGTAGCCGACTAAAAATGTGATCCCAATGAAATTTCCATGCCGTTTAGATAAATTTATCAGCCATATTGCAGAGTTACCTCGCAGTAAAACCAGAGCGGGTATAAAGCGTAAGTACGCTAGCGTTAATGGTGAGGTGATCACCTCGTTTGATTATTCAATAACTCAAGAAGACGATGTACGTTGGCAAGGCGAACCGTTAGTATTTTTAGGTAAACGCTACTTTATGCTCAATAAGCCCTCAGGCTATGTATGCGCAAATAAAGATGACTTACACCCAACTGTGTTTGATTTATTAGACGAACCAAACATGAGTGATTTTCATGTTGCCGGACGCTTAGATATCGATACGACAGGTCTTGTTATCATCACTAACGATGGCGATTGGTCACACAAAATTACGGCTCCTAAACACAATAAATTCAAAACGTACTTAGTTGAAACACAAGAGCCTATCGATGAAGATGCTATTTTAGCTCTGCAGCAAGGTGTGCAATTACATAACGAAAAAGAGTTAACTCGCCCAGCCATTGTTGAGCAACTTGCGAGTTACAGTTTACGTTTATCAATCTGCGAAGGTAAGTACCATCAAGTTAAGCGAATGCTTGCCGCTGTTGGCAATAAAGTCGTTGAATTGCATCGTGAAAAAATAGGCGACATTCACCTTGATGAAAACTTAAAGAGTGGTGAATATCGTCCGCTAACAGACGCTGAATTGATACTCTAAATAGGGACTTGAGTAAAAATCATGATAACGCTGTCATTTTTTCTTAATTAATGCTGATAAACATGGTAGAAGATTAAAGGGGAAATAATAAAGGAGGCTGACTGTGTTATCAGGACTAGCTTTAAAAACAAAAATCACCTTTTTTGCTATCGCTATTTTTATCGCGTTATCAGCGATAGCTTTACTAGGTTTGCAATCATTACGTCATGCCAGTGAAAGCGACAATATCGCTCGCATAAACCAACTAATGAAAAGTACTACCAACATTGTAGAACAGTTTGAGTTGATGGTTAAAAACGGTCAACTTGAAGAAGTACAAGCCAAAAAACTCGCAATCCAAGTACTTAGAGAAAATAAATATCACGACTCTGAATACGTGTATGTGGTCGACAACAACCTTGATTTTGTTGCCACACCGCATGATCCCGAGTTGCATGGTACGAGCTTTAATGACTTTAAAGATGCCAGTGGTAACAGTATTGGTCGCATGGTTGAAAAACTGGTGGGTAATACTACCAATAAAATTATTACTTATCATTGGGACTCTGTCCGTGACGGTGAAACCGTCGACTTAACCTCTGTCGTGCAAAAAACACCTCTGTTCGGTTGGTATGTTGGTACTGGTATCAGCGCAAAAGAAGTTGATGAGCGCTACTGGAGCACCGCAAAATGGTTGCTCGCTTTATCAATGCTCATTGCGATAGCTCTCACGTTTGCTATCGCTCGGTTTGGCTCATCACTCACCAATGCTTTAGGCGGTGAAATTGATGAAGTAATTGGCATTGTTAAAAACGTATCGCGTGGTAATTTGCATTCGCCTATTCGCCAAGATGCTCCTAGTGAAAGCATTATTGCCGCTATGCATTATATGCAACAAGGTTTGCGAGGCGTTGTTGGCGGTATTAAAGACGTGACCGACAGCTTACAAAATCAAAGTGTTGACAATGAATCACGTTCAATTGAACTTGATAGACTTACTCGCAGCTTAAATGAGGAAACGCAGATAGTCGCCTCTGCAATTACCGAATTAACCGCCTCAGCGCAAACCGTCGTTGAGCATGCCGAGCAAGCCGCTTATTCAGTCCAAGAAGCTGAGAATCAAGGGCAAAGTGCCAGCCATTTAACCAACGAAGCAGCCGAAACCATTGCCCTGTTAGAGAAGCAAATTGACAATGCGGGCAATAACATTCAAGTACTTGATGATGAGGTAAATAATATCGCTAACGTACTTAGCGTTATTCAAGGTATTGCGGAGCAAACAAATTTACTTGCTCTGAATGCAGCCATTGAAGCCGCCCGAGCGGGGGAGCAAGGTCGTGGTTTTGCCGTTGTCGCCGATGAAGTGCGTGGTCTTGCGCAGCGTACTCAAACCAGTACCGAAGAAATACGTAATATGATTGGGAAACTGCAATCAGCAACGCAAGATGCTAAATCTTCCGTGTCGTTAAGTATTGCAACCAGTGAACAAACGGTAGAAAAGTCGACTAAAGCAAACGAAGCGCTTAATCGCGTCGCCAGCTCGCTTAGTGCCATTGCTCAAATGAGTCACCAAATTGCAATTGCAGCGAAAGAGCAGCTAGATGCAGGTGAAGATACGGCAAAACGTATTGTGACCATCTCTGATACCGCAGCACAAACAGCCAATGTATCAAATCAAGCACACACTGCGACTGATTTAATTAAAGGCCTCACCACAAACTTAGAAACCGAAACAGCTAAGTTTAGCTAATGAGTACACTTAACGTGTTATTTATGTGCATTTGTCATAATGAGTTCTCAATGTGTCAGCACATTTAAAACAACACAGTACATGACACTAAAAAGCCCAGTAAACAACTGGGCTTTTTATTATTGATTGTCTCGTCCTGAAATGTGTTTACACATTTAGGACTTATTATGACCAAGTCAAATAATACACCGATCAAACGAACACAACGAGATTATTCATTAGGCTTTAAATTACAAGTTGTCGACGCTGTAGAAAAAGGCGATATGACTTATAAACAAGCCCAAAAAATTTATGGCATACAAGGTCGCTCAACTGTGCTTACTTGGTTGAGAAAACACGGTAAGATGGATTGGACTCAATCACCTAAGATGACTATGCCTAAATCACCTAAAGCCAAAGAAAGCCCCGCACAAAAAATCAAGCGTCTCGAACGAGAGCTCGAAGATGAGCACTTACGTAACCTGTTACTCAATGAAGTGGTTAATATTCTTGACGCTGAGCATGGGACAAACCTTAGAAAAAAGTATATTGCCAAGGAGCAAGAAGCCTTCAAAAGCAAAAAATAGTTAGCTTAGAACGTGCTTGCAAGCTGCTTGGGATAACGAGACAAGCAATATATCAACGAGAGAGCAGAGCTAAATTGCGTGCTATTGAACTTGCACCAGTTAAAGCGATGGTATTGGAAATACGACGCTTTATGCCGCGTTTAGGTGGAAGGAAATTATATTTTCTACTGAAACCCAAACTCATAGAGCAAGGTATAAGTTTAGGTCGAGATGCTTTTTTTAGTTACTTAAAAAGTGAACATTTATTGGTTAAACCTAAGCGTAGTTATACAAAAACGACGTTTAGTAAACATTGGATGAAAAAGCATCCTAACTTGCTTAAAGATAGACAACCATCGAGGCCAGAAGAGGTATTTGTAAGTGATATAACCTACGTTCAATCAACGCAAGGTGTTCACTATCTATCGCTGGTAACTGATGCGTATAGTCGCAAAATTATGGGATATGAACTCAGTGATGAAATGAAGGCGACAGATGTGGTTAAGGCATTAGATATGACCATCGCTAATCGTCAGTATCAATGCAGTACGATTCACCATTCAGATAGAGGGTTACAGTATTGCTCACGGGTATATCAAGTAAAGCTTAATGAAAATGGCATTACTCCATCGATGACCGATGGCTATGATTGCTATCAAAATGCATTGGCGGAGCGCATTAATGGCATATTGAAGCAAGAATTCTTACTCTATAAATGCCAAAATCTGAAAGAGCTACGTGAACTCGTCGAAGAATCAATAGTAATATACAATGAAATGAGGCCGCATTTGAGTTTAGGCATGGAAACCCCAAACCAAGTGCATAAAAAAGACCAGGAGCAAAAGCTACTGGCCTTCAATTAAAACCGTCAACGTATTTTAGGACGAGACAGATTAACTTAACTAAGACCTGGACTGTATTAGGATTTAATCTGTACCAAATCAAAGTCAGCCATCCCTGGTACTATTTTTTGCAACCGTGACTCGGTAACATCTAACGAGTTCAAACACTCACAATACTCAGAAGCTTTCATTTCAAGTTGCTCTGCTTTCTTTTGGAGGGACTTATCTATTTCTTTAGATATAATATCCATACGCTGTCCCATGTCGTTGATGCGGTCTTCAATATTTCCTTCGCGAGATTTAAAGGCATCCCCTAACGAAACTAAAATAGCGCCTAATGAACCATGCACCGCTGAGTGAATTTTTTGACTGATCTCTTTAGTAAAGAAATCATCAATTTTCGATAATGATTGCGGAGCAATAAAGAAAAAGTCATCACCGCGCTTAAATTTATCCATCAACGCGCGTTCTACATATTGTAGTTGAGTTTTTAATACTTCAGGCTCTTTATCAGACATCCCTTCAACAACTTGTTCAATTGCGCTCAACCCTAAATTCACACCGTCAGTGGCCAGTTCAACTAATTCTGGCACCGTATCTCGGATACCAAGACTAAATTGCTCAACAACTTTGGTTTCTTCTGGATTTAAATCAACCCAATAACCACGAATAAACAGCTGGTTATTATTATTAATTTGCACACGAGTTTGGCCTTTATCAACAATACGAATGACATCGTCAGTAATAATTAAGCCATGACTTAGCTCGACCTCACATTGTTTTTTTTCTAACGAGGCATAACTAGAAAAGCTAGAGAATGCAATGGCCGCTGCCAATAACGAGCGAGAGAGTAACGCCATATACACCCCAAAAAGACAAAAAAGAGAGGCCGCTAGATTAGCAAATATCCAATTTTATGCAAGTAAAACGCCAAGGCCTAACGTCGCTTTCGCAATAGCTCAAACGTTCATCCATGGTAAGGCTTGGCGTTTTACTTTTTAGACTAATAAGTTAAATTGGCGAGCCCGGAGGCATGGGTAATGCCTTAAAGTTATCCGGCCATTTCCCCGTGTCTAAAAATTGCGACACCTGCTCGCTCAAAAATTGCTTAAATGCACTGTTCCCTACCGAGGCACTGCCTAGCATTGACTCTTGCTGATAACTTTTTGCAAGCTTTGCCAAGTAATAACGAAACTGCGCTTGCACCTCAGGATCAACCTCATCACTGGCAACTAAATCAGCGAACTGCTTTGCCGTTAACAGTTGTACACGCTGAGTTATTTTACCCGCTAGGCCGTCACCCATTTTTTGCTCAAAAATTTGCTGATACGTTTGTGCTAATAACGCATCTAACCCATAAAACGCATCGCTTCTAGCGTGTTGTTGTGCCAAACGGTTAACACGTTGACTATTAAACAGTAAGCTTAAACTATGTGTCGCCGCCACTTCGGGAAGTGCCATTGCATCAAGGGTCAGTCCTGTACGACCAACAATACTCTCACGTGATTTTGACTCTCCGTACGCTTTCGGCGGAATAAGCGATAATATCGATTCAGGCAAGACAAGATTATCAGCCTTAAGCGTTTCAAGAAGCGCATTAACGGCTAATTGTTGCGTTTGTTTTGCAACCACCTGTGCACCTTTAGGTTGTGAGCCATTTCGTACTTCATATTCGTAGTTTACGCCAGCTACGAGCTTTACTGCAGCTTCAACTTGATAGCGGTGGAACAAATATAACGGCACTAACATTTCCTCTAACTGCGACAATGCAGTACCCGTTTTAATATTATGAATGCCAAAACTAGCGAGTGCTTGTTTGCGCACAGCAAGTACACGCATTAATTCATCACTGGGCGAACTGCCATTATCCCAAAGATGTCCCGTAGGGTGTGCCCCACCTTGTGCCCGAGCATCACTGTCTGAGATGAACTCAAGACCTTTACTTTTGTTTTCGGCAAGAATAGCAGCAAGCTGCTTTGTTTCATCTTGATTGCTAAAATCACTGTAGCCATATTTAACGACTTGAGTATCCCAAACGCCCATCCCAGATGCATAGCCGCGACTAACATCCAATTTACCGTGCTCATTAAAACTTAATAAAGGATGCGGGTAATCCATGACAGAGGCTCTGTCGGCAACAGACGCTGCAAAGTTGTGAGAAATACCCAGTGTGTGCCCTACTTCGTGCGCACTGAGTTGGCGAATACGGTCAAGCGCCATCGCATGTAAACGCGTTGCCACTTCATTCCCTTCTAAATACGGGGCAGCTAATGCTTCTGCTAGTAAGATATCTTGACGTACACGCAATGAACCAAGAGTCACGTGGCCTTTAATAATTTCACCCGTACGTGGGTCAATCACTGAACTGCCATATGACCATCCTCGGGTTGCTCTATGCACCCATTGAATCACGTTGTAGCGCACATCCATAGGGTCAGCATCATCAGGCAGCACCTTCACAATAAAGGCATTTTTGTAGCCTGCTGCTGTGAAAGCATCGTTCCACCATTTAGCCCCATCTATCAGTGCTGTTTTCACTGGCTCAGGCACACCTGGATCTAAATAATACACAATCGGCTCAACGGGCTCACTAACTGGTAAGCTTGGATCTTTTTTAGCTAAACGGTGACGCGGGATATAACGCACATACATGGTTTCATCCAGTGGTGCCGCATAATCTTTATGTTCAATACTCCAAAAACCAGCCTGCGGATGGAATTTACGCGGCGTGTAGTTGTCATCGGGTAATTTAATTAAAGAGTGATGCATGTGCACTGTCAGCGCATAAGGGTGCGCACTAACTTGACGAACATACTTACCAGGGTTGCTACCTTGAAAGGTTAAAACCGCTTCAAGCTCAGTATTTTCTGGGAATGCGTTTGAGCGCGTTAAATACACCGCACTTCGATTGGCGTCTACATTAAAACTACCCTGCCCCCGAGCTGCTAAGCTGCGAGTAACGCCATGTACATCACTTAATAAGTAAGGAGTGTAATCAATTAGGGTGGCAGAATCGGATTGGGCGACAACATCAAAGCCGGCAAGAATACTTGACGCAAATGCCTCTTTTATACTTTGTTGTTCAGCGACATTGGTAGTGTTAGCGCGATAATACGTATTGAGTGCACGTAACATGACTTTATCGCCAAAACGCTCGAACTGCACAAGGTGGGTATTGCCAAGTTGCCCTCGGTCTAGACCAATATCATTCGAGCCAACGCCATACGGCAAGCTTTGTTGTAATAAAAACGGCTGCGTGAGTTTATCTACCTCAACATAGACTTTGCCGTTTTCAGTGTCGTAATAAAAGGAAAAGTAACCTGAAAAATGTGTCATTTTTTCAGTAAAATCATTTATAGACTTAATTGCTGCGTGTGCTTGGGTTATCATAGTAAGTAACACAGCTAAGAGCAGGTATCGTAGTAATGGTATTTTTTGCATAATCTTATCTTTGTTATTCGCGTTTTAAATACTGTACAGGTATTAGGCAGTATAAAGTATCGCCGATAAAAAACAGCTATTTAAGACGAAATTCAGCGCTTGCTAAGACATTCTCTCTCACACTAAAAAATGTCTAGCTACAACGTTATCAGGAAAATAGAATGCGTAGACTCCCACCGGTATTGCTAGAAGATGGCTGCCCACGAGAACTGATTTCATTGATCAGAACGGTTCTTGCGGCATGTAAAGAAATTTCATTCCGTGTTGGCCAAGGCGCCCTTTCTGGCGTATTAGGGTCAACTCTTGATGAAAATATTCAAGGTGAAACACAAAAGAAGCTTGATGTCCTTACCAACCAGCTTTTAAAAGATATCTTATTAGAATCGGGCTACGTAAAAGCCATCGCTTCTGAAGAAGAAGATTTCACTGTAGCAGGGAATCCGGACGCAAAGTATATTGTGGCGTTTGACCCGCTTGATGGTTCATCAAATACCGACATAAACTCCTTAGTTGGTACTATTTTTTCAATAATGGAAGCCCCTGAAGGTGCAGACCCAGCTGACCAAAGTATTTTCATGCAACCAGGTAAAAACCAAGTTGCGGCTGGTTATGTTTTATATGGCCCATCGACAGTACTGGCATTAACAACGGGTAAAGGCACTCGCTTTTTTACGTTAGATAAAACACACGGTACCTTTTTATTAACAGAAGACTTTGCCAGTATCCCTGAAGAGACCAGTGAGTTTGCAATTAACGCCTCTAACCAACGTCATTGGCAACCGGCTATGCAAAACTACATTACTGACTTGATTGCTGGTGATACAGGTCCTCGTGGACGCAACTTTAACATGCGCTGGATTGCCGCAATGGTCGGAGATGTTCACCGCGTGTTATGTCGAGGGGGGATTTTTACTTACCCTACTGACACAAAAGATCCCAATAAACCAAACAAATTACGTTTACTATACGAAGCAAACCCTATGGCAATGTTAATTGAACAAGCTGGCGGTATTGCTTCTACCGGCACTGAGCGCATTATGGATATCCAACCTAATGCCATTCACCAACGTGTTGCGGTGATTTTAGGTTCCAAAAACGAAGTAGAAACTTGCTTGGGTTATCATAAGTAGCGACAGCTATAAAAAATAATAAAACCGTGTTTGTTAAAGCAGCACGGTTTTTTATTACTCACTCCCGGTTGTGCAATCACCGCGTTGGCGGCCAAAAAAGTTACTTAATAAGTGCTAATAACGTAATCAGCGTCTCTTTACTCAGCTCGCCCATTTGCTCAGCATTACTCAACGCAAAAATAGCCCCTTCAACAGCACTTTCATCGATATCTTGGCGTGACTCTAAAACACTCGCCCATAATTCTAACTCATCAATATCAATTTCATTGCTGATCACACGCTCTAGTACATTACAAAAAGTTGCTTTTGTGAGTGTATATATAGCGCCTTGATCATCTGCGGTATTAACGATTACAGCCACAGCTTGCTCGCGTTTCTTACCAAAACTCGCAAACTGACTTAGTGCGTCTAATTTATCCATTTGCTATGCTTACCTATTAATATCAAAAAATTACTTCTAGCCAATGACCATCCTTAGTTGCTCACAGTGTAATGCGACACTGACATGCCGTGCCGACGATATAAACGCATGCTGGTGTAATGAATTACCTGCTATTTTACCACTTGATGACGCCGCAACATCCTGTTTATGCCGTGATTGTACAATTAAAAAGATAAATCTATTTTTATCTACGCTATATGAACAGCCCCTTGCACAGCAATTGGCTTTTGCTAAACCCTTTTCGCATCATGGAAACTTAATAGAAAATCTCGATTACACAATGCAGAACAACTACATGGTATTTAGCCGCTGGTTCTTTTTAAAGCGTGGTCATTGCTGTTCCAATGGCTGCACTCACTGCCCATTTACCGATAAACAACAGTAAAGTAGAGTATTTATTCAGTTATTTTGCATTTAATTGCAAATAACGCATGACTGAAAGAATAAAAATACATTATAATTGGATATAAATTCACTTAATATCCCTTATTTATTGCTTAAACTATTAACTTAGTGTGTATTTTAAGCATAATTTTATTGTAACTTTATCGGAATCAAACATGAATACCTTTAAGCCTGCTCTACTTGCCAGTGCAATTTCTGCGGTTTTAATCAATAGCAACATCGCACTCGCTGCTGATGATACTGTTGAACTTGATAAATCAATTGAAACTATTCAAATCACTGCAACGCGACGAGCAGGTTCAGTACAAGATGCGCCACTTAATATCACCGCTTTAAATGGTGATGTAATTAGCGATCAGAATATTGGCGATCTTGAAGATGTTGCACGCTGGGTACCCGGTTTAACAATTTCTGACCAAGGTGGTCGTGAAGGGTCTCCGATCATTGTACGTGGTCTTAATACAAATACCTCAGACCGTATTTCTGACAGTGGCACTGTTGCAACTTATGTTGGTGAAATACCGCTCAGCATCGATTTGCGTTTAACTGATGTTGACCGTGTAGAGGTCCTCATTGGTCCGCAGGGCACCCTGTATGGTGCAGGTACTTTAGGTGGCGCAATTCGCTATTTATTAAAGCAGCCAGAACTTGATATCACTGAAGGTAAAGTAACCGGTGATGTATTCAGCATGAATGAAAGTGATGGCACTGGCGGTGAGTTTGGTGTGGTATTTAACACCCCACTCATTGACGATAAACTCGCATTACGTGCCAGCTTGAACTATTACGATAACCCAGGTTACATTGATTACACCCACGTGGTTAAAGAGCCGGGTGTGTCTAACCCAAATCCTGACTTTAGCGACAGTAGCGACGTTAATGCGAACCTTAAAAGCGTCAGTGACGTGAACGATGAGCAAATTACCACTGCCCGCTTATCACTGCGTTGGTTAGCAACAGAAACAGTTGATGCAACGCTTAACTACTTCTATCAAAAACAAGAAAATGGCGGCAACTCAACATCGCAATACGGCTCGTTGGCTGATAGCAGTGCTTTGCAAGGCGTATCAGGTAAATACGACAATGTCGCGCGAGTGCTTGAACCTGGTGAAGAAGAAAACGATTTATTAAGCTTAGAAATAAAGGCAGATCTTGGTTTTGCGGAACTTGTTTCAGCATCTGGCTGGTCAAGCTACGAGCAGTCGGGCCAACGAGACCAAACAGACCTACTCTACGATATTTGGTCTGGCTATGCTGATTTCCCTGCATTTGTTGGTTACACGCACGATACATCAGAGCGCGATAATTTCACTCAAGAGCTGCGCCTCGTATCAAACAGCAGTAGTAATCTCAACTGGATTGTCGGCGGTTTCTACAACAAACTAGAAAGCCACTCTGATGACCGCGAGTATACGCCGGGTCTTACTGAGTACTGGGGGGGTGGCATTTTAAATGTAGAAGAAGATCTTGAATACATTCTCATTTCAGATAGTGAAACCACTGAAAAAGCTATTTTCGGTGAAATTGGCTACAGCATCACTGATCAGTTTGATGTCACCTTAGGTGCGCGTTTTTATGAATATGACGTATCGACTACGTCGGGCTCTGCAACACCACTATATTCAGGCGACTTTGATTCACTTGATAACCTAGTAATGGAAAATGTCAGTGCAAGCGATAGTGGTAACTTATTTAAGTTTAATGCTAATTACACGTTTGATAATGGTATTCTTGCTTACTTTACCGTCAGTGAAGGTTTCCGTATTGGTGGTGGTAATGGGATTGCACCATGCCCAGACGTGTTACCAGAGCAACAAATCGTTTGTGCACTTCCAAACGAAGAAGATTATAAACCGGATACCACCGTTAACTACGAGCTTGGTTTTAAATCATCGTGGTTGCGTAATCGCTTGCACTTTAATGCCGCGCTATTCAACGTTGATTGGAAAGATGCACAAGTCGGCAGCAGTACTGTTAACGGCCAAGAACTTATCACGTCAAATGCAGGCTCTGCCAATTCAAAAGGTGTTGAACTGTCTACCCGTGCCATGATCGGCGACAGATGGGCTGCTTATGCAACCTACGCGTACGCTAAAGCAGAGCTAACTGAAGATACACCTTACTTATTTGGTGTTCTTGATGACAAACTTGCACACTATCAAAGCTACTATGACGGCGCAAAAGGAGACCGTTTACCGGGAGCACCTGAACATCAGTTCTCATTTGGTCTGCGTTATGAGCAAGACATCCTCGGTGATAAGTTACTTAGCGTAAACTACGGGATTACAGCCCAAAGCGATGTAATCACAAAAGTAGGTTTAAAAGCCGACGGTGAAATACTGCCAGGTTACGCTCTTAGCAATTTATCAGCAAAAATTACAGGCGATATGTGGTCAGCAACCTTATACATCGATAACCTGTTTGATAAGTATGCATTTACCTCTGTACGCCGTGATAAGTCATGGGCAGGACAGTCTCAATATGCTGAGCTAAACAAAGAGTTACCTGAGTTACAACGTGTATATGGCCACTACACAACAGCACCCCGTACTATTGGCTTAAAATTTAGTTATAACTTTGAGCTATAATTAGCCTATCTCATAAAAGCCTTGCTGGTTTACCGCAAGGCTTTTAAGATGAACCATGCTTAATAGTACTCAACACGCGCTTCGCACACATATACATCAACTTCTAGCGAATAAACAACTGGCTGAAGCCCACCAGCAGTTAGTTTTACGCCTGCAGCAAAACCCGCATGATCACGTTAGCTACTTTTTACTCAGTGAAGTAAATACAGCTGCCGGTGATTTAAATAAAGCGGTTAAGTTAATTGAAAAAGCCCTCAGTATTGAGCCTTTAAATATTTATCATTTAAACCTCGCTAAGCACCTTATATTGCGAGGGGAGATAAGTCGCGCCACTGTTCATTATAAAAGTGCAATGGCAACACAGCATTACAGTGCGTTGGAGTTAGATACACTCGCCAACATTGCAACTCGCTTAGGCTATTATGATGATGCCCTTACATTTCAACAATCAGCCTATCAACTTGATAAGCAAACACCTCAAATAAGCTATAACTTAGCAGTGGCCTTAAAAGTTCACGGCCTGTTTGGCGAAGCTAAAACACTATTAAAGCAGCTTATTACTGAACACGAGCACTATTATCAAGCCCATTATTCACTGGCCGAGTTGAACAATACCGAAGAAGCTAAGCAGCACTTAAACGTGTTACACCCCCAAGCTAAACGCGTACATACAGCGAGTGATCAACAGGCGTATTTCCATAGTCTTGCTTTAAATTATGAGCATTTAAACGACTACGAGAATGCATTTAAGTACTTTACGCACAGTAAACAAGCTATTGCGCAACAACTTAACTATCAATCACAGCAACATCGTCAGTTTTGCCAAACATTAATGAGACACAGCACACACAGTCAATTATCCCCTAGTAACTCTGACTTTGCCCCTGTGTTTGTTGTAGGGATGCCGCGCTCAGGCACCACTCTCGTTGAAAAAATACTTAACCAAAGTGATGAATTACAAGGGATTGGCGAACTGAATGATATCGCACAACTCATGCAACATGGCACACAATCAAACCGTGTTATTGATAGTGAAATGTTCGCCAAGGCTTACGCTAGCGCTGACATTCACCAAACAATAACCCACTACCAACAACGAGCCGAAAAACTCAGTAACACACTGCGCAGTTGTGATAAACAACCGTTTAATTTTTACTATATTGATTTTATTTTAGCGGCTTTTCCTCACGCCAAAATAGTGTGTATGCAACGAAATTGGCATGATTGCAGCGTAGCCAATTACAGGCAGTTATATAACCCGCAAAGTGTCTTTCACCATTACAGCTTTACATTTTACGATATTGTCGCCTTTCACCAAGACTACACCGCTTTAGCGACGCACTTTGCCACTAAGTACCCTAAACAAGTGTATTTACAGAGTTACGAGCAGTTAGTCGAAGAGCCAATTAAACAAACCCAAAAGCTTTATGCATTTTGTAACTTAAATTGGCAAGCAAGCTGTTTGGCATTTTATAAAAATAACGCAGCATCTGCGACAGCGAGTAAAAAGCAAATTCGCCAGCCACTTAACAAAAATAGTATCGGCAGCTGGCATAACTACGCTGCATTTATTGATGCGGGCCTTTTTCAATAGGTAAATCGTGACAAGCTCCCCACTCACTCCATGAACCATCGTAAACCCGAAGGTTAGTATAACCACACTCATCCGCACACAAAGCAAGGGCACAGGCCGTCACTCCTGAACCACAGCTAAATTGCAGCTGAGTGTGTCCATTTACATGTGAGTTGAACAATGTGTGTAATGCATCAAGAGACTTAAGCTCCCCGCCATTCAATAAATCTGACAAAGGTAAAGAACGACTACCCGGAATATGACCACTGCGCATGCCATCACGTGGCTCTGCTTGCTCGCCAGTAAAACGAGCTGTAGGCCTTGCATCTAGCGTGATAATACTCGTATCTGAAAGTGAATTTAGTACCTGTTCTGCCGTGATAAAATAATCTTTACGGGGCTGTGCAACAAAGTTACCTTTTGTTGTCGGCGTATAATACTCAGAGTGAACATCAAATCCCTGAGCCAACCACTTTGCTAAACCTCCACTTAAGACTTTTACGTTATCAAAGCCCATAGCCTTAAACATCCACCATGCCCGTGCTGAACTAAATAAACCTTGGTCTTCATAAATAACAACACGTGAATTCTGATTAACTCCCGCGACTTGCATGTGTTCGGTGAATTGCTCGCTACTACACATCATACTTGGGACCGGATTACAGTTATCAGCCAGTGTATTTTTAAAATCAAAGCGCTGTGCATTCGGTAGCATAGCGGCTGGAGCGTAGCTGCCCTCCTGACCGGGGCGAACCATACCCGCATCAAAAATAACCAGATCCTTCGCTGTCAGGTTATTATTTAACCATGAGGCTGAGACTATATTTTTCATTTAATTCCTGTTTAGTCATAAGTGTTTAAACGCTGCAAACGCAATTCATCAAACTTTCAAATTCTGAATATATCTTTTATTCTAAATGTTAGAATAAAAATTAGAAAAGGTTAATTAATAGAAGTCATGTCAGTTCCTATATTTGTCATTAACATGCAAGGCAGTGAAAAGCGCTGGAAAACACTCAATAATAGACTTGCGAACTTAGGTATCAGCGCCGAGAGGTTTCCTGCAACAATTGGCAAGGAACTCACTAAAGAGCAATTAGATGAGTGGTATTCACCGCAAAACAATAAACAAAAATATCATCGTGACTTAACGCTAGGCGAAATAGGCTGTTATGTAAGCCACATGCGTATATGGCAAAAAATGGTCGATGAAAAAATTAATCATTGTTTAGTGCTTGAAGACGACCTGTTTATTGAAGAGCACCTAATATCAATCATAGAATTATCAAGTTCGCTGCATGGTTGGGATCTCATTAAGCTTTCTGACAACAGAGATTTTCCGTTTATTGATAGCAAAAGCCTTCAACATAATTTCACACTTGGTAATTATCGAAAAGCCCCAAATGGCACACAGGGATACTTAATAAGTTTACCTGGAGCAAAAAAATTACTTACTCGAAAACCCTTCTGCCGGCCTGTCGATGTGGATATGCAATTCCATAGCGAGGTAGGGCTGCAAATGCTAGGTATCAAACCCTATCCAATTTCAGAAGACAGAAGTTTTGAAAGTGATATAGTGATGGCAAATTCTGGAAGGCACTCATCACGATCCACATTCCTTAGGAACCTCAAATACAGAACTTGCATGTATTTGCAGCGAAAAGTGAAAACTGCAGAGTTAGAGAAAATAATGACCGAAAAAGAGACCTAATATTAAGTTGAACAAATATCAGGCGGTCAATTCACTCGCACAAAATAATGTGGTAGTTTTTGTTATTTACTCGAAGGATCGCGCACAACTTCAATTATCTCAGTTGTTGAGATTGATGGTGTTCGCTTTAAATAGACTACATCGCATAAATGCTTAAACTGATCAAAACGGCCCGCCCAATCATCTCCCATAACAAGAAGTTGAGCTTGGTGATCTTTGATATATTCAGCTTTAAGCTCCAATGAATGCTCAATAAATACTTCATCGACACATTTCATCGAACTAATAATTTTTAGTCTATCTGCTTCACTGTATACAGGTTTTCGTCCTTTTTTATATAAGTTAAGGTCATCAGAAGAAACCCCCACAATTAAATAATCTCCAAGCGCTTTTGCCCGTTCTAATATATTAATGTGCCCTACATGAAAAATATCAAACGTACCAAACGTTATAACACGTTTCATTTATGCTCCTCTAAATAAGAGACAATTCTCTTTGCTGAGTGTCCATCCGTCTTCCCTGCAAGCTTATAAATAATGTTTTCCCTTAATTCAACAAATTCAGCAGGTTGCTGTTCTGCAAACCCAATGATAGATTGTAATTCTTCGTAGCAGCTAGCTCGATTACAAAGCTGATGGAAATACTCAATATCGTCATCCAACCTTGCTTTCAATCTAAAAGAGAAAATTCCTTTGTAAGACCAACGTAACTTGTAAAAATCACACCAAACAACAGGTTTACCTAATGCCGCAAATTCAAAAATTGCTGATGAAGCATCCGATATCATAATGTCAGCAATGTCCAAAAAAGGGGTAAGGTCAAAATCATACTCGCTTGCTACGTACACATTATTAAACGTTGCCCATTGCTCTAGCTTTAAACGTTGCTTTTTATACCTTTGTTTAAACAAACTAAAATGATGAGGTTTTATAATTATATTGAAATCACGGTAGTGAGAGGGAAAATCATCGCTAAAACATTCAATAGAGCTGGGGTAAAAAGTAGGGGCATATAAGAGTGTTTTTTTACAAGGATCTAATCCTAAATCACTTAAATCAAGCTTTTCAAGTGTTTGATTAAATATGGGATCAAGCTTCGCATAACCAACATCGATAAAGTTACTATGTGGGTAAAGACTTTTCAAACGCGCTAACCTATGCTCACCTTCTACAAAACGCACTGTCGTTTTGTTTTGAGATACATCGTAATAACACTGCTTTGGCCCAATTCCATGCTGCATTAAAACAGTCTTTTTATTTAAAAGTTCAACTTTTTCAAAGCTATTGCCAAACACGATCCAATCTGCATTTGAGTTTTGATAAAAATTAAATGCATCATCACTGCTTGCTAACCAAATAGCATTTATTGAGTTTTTATTTATAAAGCTATGGCTAACATCTACGCTTCGCCTATCTTGGTTCTTGTAAAAAACCATCGAAACTTTATGACCTTTTGATAACAATTCCTGTAAAACTGGCACATATTGAGGAATGTAATACAGGTGCAGTACGTCAAAGTATAATTGCATTTTTCACAACTTAATTACCAAAAGGGGGCTCATTGTACATAAATAGATTTTTTGTTTCAGCCATCTAACCTAAATAAAAAGAGGCTAATAACACCCTATCAAACTAAATTAGACTTTTAGAATACAAAGGGTATCAAAGTTCTTAAAACAATGAAGCATTAATCTTTCTCTGCTCTACCTAGATAATAAAACGAGTGATATTCCCCCCCCCCTCGAAACAAAAAAGCCAAGTGCCCTTTTAGCAAACTTGGCTTTTATACGCTACATCAGTGCGTCACTGACGAAAGAATACAGCTTAGCCCTGCTTAATTAAGCCGTATTCTGTATCTAAAATGGCAATCACTTCACTGCGTGGATCACTTGGAATAGTGATCTCTTGGCCAATGATCTTACTTGCAATACCCACATAAGTATCTGATACCTCAAGCATCACAGATTCTGGCAAGGTGTAGTCTTTTGCAAGCTGCTCACGCTCATCCATACGATCTTTGTTTAATAACACATCACTGTCAGGCACATTATTGATTAATAACTGACGGAAGCCTTCTTTAGAGTTTTCGATAATTTTACCATCGCGATACGCTTGCCCATCCCAAATACGTGATGAATCAGGCGTACCCACTTCGTCGATGTATATAAGTTTGTCAGAACCATCAACGTCTTCAACGTAACCAAACTCAAATTTCGTATCTACAAAAATTTGGTCAAGTTTAGCAAGCTCTTCGCTGATTAATTTAAAGCCTTCAACCAGTAACTGTTCGTACTTCGCAACATCATCTGCCGACTTAAAATTAAACACTGACAAGTTATTAGTGATGTTTTCACGCGTGATATTGACATCATCCACTTCGGGGATTTCAGCTACGCCGGTAATAATTCCTTTCGTTGAAGGAGTGATAAGTACGTTATCTAGCTTTTGATTTGCTGTTAGACCTTCTGGTAAATCGATACCACAAAAGTTACGGGTACCCTTTGCGTAATCGCGCCACATGCTGCCCGTGATGTATTGGCGTGCAATTGCTTCCACTTTGACTGTACTTGCTTTGCGTACAATCCACACATAAGGGTGAGGAATATCAACGATATGGTTACCAGCAAGGCCTGCTTTATCAAACAATTTAAACCAATGAGATGCAACTGAGTTTAACGCGATCCCCTTACCAGGCACGCCATTTAAGCCATTCTCACCTTGCCAAATACAATCAAATGCTGAAATACGGTCAGAGATAACCATAATAGCAAGCTCAGTCCCCTTTGGAACCTGATACCCTTTTTCACTAATTAAACGCGCGCTGTCCTCATCAGTTAACCAATAAACTGAACGCACTTTACCACTGTGTACCGCACCTTTGGTACGGATCGGTAAATCATCGTTTACGTCTAAAACTTTATAGCTAGTCATGCTATCTCCGATAGTATTTGGCATGCTCTTAAAAGCACATGTATGGGATTGGGGTTATGGCCGCCTATAATAATCTAGACGCTGTGAAAGCTCAATCATTGCGCTCAGATCCGCTACGAGGCTCCGCAGATAAAATCAAAAAAAATTAAAATCTCCGTAATTTTGCTGTCATAAACAATATTTAGCTATAATACGCCTCTCGCAATAGGAGGTTTTTTTGGATTACTTAGCAGCTACCGCAGAAAAAAAATACTTAATGTATATTTCACAAAACTATTCGTACGCTATTTTGCGCCCATTACAGCAAGAAATCTTAGCGCGCGGTGGCCAAGTTAGGTGGTTTTTAGAGGGTAGCAACGTTAATCATGAATTCTTAAATGAGGGTGAACAGACTCTGAGTACTATAGAAGAGGTTCACAACTGGCAACCTGATGTTGTTTATGCACCTTCAAATATTATCCCTACATTTATTCCAGGAATTAAAGTCGGCGTTTTTCATGGGTTTGATGCCGGAAAGCTAAACAGAAAAGGCGAGAATGATCACTTTAAAATTCGTGGTTGTTTTGACTTATATTGTACTCAAGGACCGAATACAACGGCTCCATTTAAGGCACTTGCAACAAAATATGGCTTTTTTGAAGTGAAAGAAACCGGTTGGCCAACGCTCGATCCGTTCTTTTCACAGATCGCAAATAACCCTTATAAAAACCCAAATGATCCTAGAAAGACCTTATTGATCTGCTCAACGTTTTCAAAGCGATTATCGCTAGCCCCTAAACTTTACGAACACATTAAAGCATACAGTCAGCAAGGTAAGTGGCGTATTTTAGTGCAATTCCACCCAAAAATGCCGAGTGAGTTAGTCGAGCAATATAAAGACTTACAAAACGATAATTTAACTTTCGTAGAAACCGATAACGTATTACCGCTACTACAAGCGGCAGATGTCATGCTATGTGATACCTCCTCTATTCTGCTGATGTTTTTACTGCAAAGAAAGCCCGTGGTAACTTTTTGTAATCAAGCACCCGGTGAGCACCTTATTGATGTAACAAACCCAGATAAAGTTGAAGAAGCAATCGATTATGCGCTCACAACGCCTACTGAGCTGATGACAAAAATTGAGCACTTTTGTCAGCAGTTGCACCCCTACCAAGATGGCTTATCGAGTCAGCGTGTACTTGCAGCAAGCAATGAATTACTATTGAACAATCCAGTACTTAAGCCAAAACCACGTAACTTTATTCGTAATTTTAAAATGCGTAAAAAGTTAAATTACTGGCGATGGTAACAACGAATAGGTCGTTATGATCACGCTTTCAAATGTGCTATTTAAATGGCACGCACAACAAGCTTCGCCCACCATTAATATTGCTTCGCTGCATATTGAGCAAGGTGAGCATGTGTTTTTACATGGCCCGAGTGGTTGTGGTAAGTCGACGCTATTGTCTTTGCTTGCGGGCGTCACCACTCCCAACCAAGGGACTATCACTCTTTTAGATAAGGCTGTTAACCAATTAAGTAATAGTAAACGCGATCGTTTTCGAGCCGATCACATTGGTTATATTTTTCAAAACTTTAATTTATTGCCGTATTTATCACCTATTGAAAACGTAATTTTAGGCTGCCAATTTTCTAAATTACGGCAAAAGCAGGCGCTTAATAACAGCCCTTCTATTAACCTTGAAGCAAGTCGTCTTTTAACAGCACTTGGTTTGACAGATGCGTTACAGCATCAGGCTGTCTCTAAACTGAGCATCGGTCAGCAACAACGTGTTGCAGCTGCACGTGCATTCATTGGCAGCCCTGAAATTATTATTGCCGATGAACCGACCTCCGCACTCGATACACAAAATCGCCAAGCATTCGTTAAATTGCTGTTTGAACAGGCTAAAGCAACGCACAGTACACTGGTATTTGTAAGCCATGACGAAACCTTGCAAGGGCTTTTTAAGCGCAGTGTTAACCTTTTAGAGTTACAAGGAGGCACACATGTCGCTGCTTAAACTCGCGATTAAAAGTTTACTAAACCGCAAAGCCAGTGCCTTACTCACCTTATTTACGATTGCCATTAGCGTCATGCTCTTGATGTCAATTGAGCGAGTGCGGGTCGATGCTAAAAGTAGCTTTAGTAACACGATTTCCGGCACTGACTTAATTGTTGGTGCTCGCACCGGCGACATCCAATTATTGTTATCTTCGGTGTTTCGTATTGGCCATGCTAATAACGGGGTTAGCTGGCACAGCTATCAATACATTACGCAACAACGTGGCGTAAAATGGGCCATTCCACTGTCGTTGGGTGATAGTCACAAAGGCCTTGCAGTGCTCGGGACCAATAAAGATTATTTCAACCATTATCGGTTCGGAAAAAAGCAGCCTCTTCGTTTTGCATCAGGCCAGCAGTTTAATCACTTATTTGAAGTGGTGCTGGGTTCAGAAGTTGCCAGTTCGCTTAATTATAAATTGGGCGATAAAGTCGTTATTGCGCATGGCATGGGTAACACTAGTTTTCATAATCATGATGATAACCCATTCACGGTAGTCGGTATTTTAGAGCCAACAGGTACGCCGGTTGATAAAACTCTCCATATACCACTTGCTGCAATTGACACGATTCATGGTAAATCTCATACGCACGAAGCCGACCATGTCGAAGATGAATCTCATGAGCATGAGCATGAGCATGAGCATGAGCATGAGCATGACGAGATTAATTTGGTTGGAAATCCTAAGCAAATTACCGCTTTTTTGCTTGGCTTCGATTCACCGCTTTACACATTACAAGTTCGCCGTAATATCAACCAATATAAACCGGAGGCTTTATTAGCGATTATGCCGGGAGTCACATTGCGTGAACTGTGGGAGATGCTGTCAATTGTCGAAAAAATCTTGCTGCTGTTTTCCATCGTCGTGGTCTTAATTAGTTTACTTGGTATGCTAACTAGCCTGTTATCGAGCCTAAACCAACGCCGAAGAGAGTTGGCAATTTTGCGTTCTGTTGGCGCGAGACCGTGGCATATATTCACCTTGATCAGTGTTGAATCAATTCTCATCACTGGGTTAGGTTGCCTGCTCGGCATTGTACTGTTCTATGGCTTAATGCTACTGAGCGCAGATTACTTGCAAAGCCATGCAGGAATAAGTCTAAATATAGCGTTATTGTCATCCTATGAACTCATGCTATTAGCTGCGATAATAGCAGCAGGCTTTATTGTTGGGTTAATTCCTGCGACCCGCGCGTATTTCTACTCACTTGCAGATGGTATGAGTATTAAAATTTAAGGAATGTTATGCAGTTTTTTCAAAAGTTCGCAGTCTTAGCGACATTATTACTATGCACAGGGGCTTATGCTGGACCACCAAAGGAAATCTTCTGGGAAGATTTAATCCCTAAAGGGCACGTGCAAATTGACACGCAAGCACAAGCAAACCATGAAGGCAGCGAGCAAAACTGGGTACAACCAGACCTTGATGCTCCTGTAGTCAAAGAACTTGATGGCCAATCAGTCAGTCTTCCGGGCTTTGTCGTCCCGCTTGAAGGGGACAGTGAGGTAATTACTGAATTTTTACTTGTGCCGTATTTTGGTGCTTGTATTCATGTACCACCTCCACCGCCTAATCAAATTGTTCATGTAACCATTAAAGGTGGCGTACCAATCGAGAGCCTATATGATGCCATTGTGGTAACAGGGGTAATAAGCACTGAGACTTGGTCCGGTGAAATAGCCCAAGTAGGCTATAAAATGAAAGCCGTCGGTGTTGCCCCGTTCGAGCTATAATTAAAAAGCACGCCAACGGGCGTGCTTTTTACTGCCTTATTAATACACGCTTATTTTTGGCAATTTGCACAAAACACGGTACTTCTTTGGCCTAATCTAATTTCTTTTAACGGCTCTTTACAGGTAACGCACGGCTCACCTTTGCGGCCATACACCAATAATTGCTGAGCAAAATAACCCGGTTTACCATCACTTTGCGCAAAATCTTTTAACGTCGTGCCGCCTTGAGTAATCGCCGCAGCTAGTGTGTCTTTAATTATAGGCACTAATTGTTGATAACGTTTTAAGGATACCTTTCCCGCTTCACGTTTGGGGTGGATCCCCGCTTTAAATAGCGACTCATTGGCGTAGATATTCCCCACACCAACAACCACGGCATTATCCATAATAAATTGCTTAACCGGTACTTTCTTGTTTCTTGATTGCTCGTAAACACGCTCAGCAAAAAAATCATCAGTAAGAGGTTCTGGGCCTAGCTTGGTCAGTAAAGTATGGCATTCGCCAGGTGCTTGCCATAAACATGCCCCAAAGCGGCGCGCATCATTTAGCCTAAGCGCTTTTCCAGACTCTAAAACAAACTCGATATGGTCATGTTTTTTAAGTGGTTCATCGGCATTCACAACGCGTAAATTGCCTGACATTCCCAAATGTAATATGACACTTCCACGCTCACAACCCAGTAATAAATACTTTGCTCTACGTTCAATCGAGGTAACTTTAAGACCTTGTAACTGATATACATCATCAGGCACTGGCCAGCGCATGCTGGCATTATGAATATTCACTTTAGTCACTACGTGGTCGAGCACATGCGGAGTAATCCCCAACCGACTTACTTCAACTTCTGGTAATTCAGGCATCTGTCATTCTCTTAAACGGATATAACGGAAATAACTGAGCGGCATCGGCGTGTTCAAGCGCAAATACACGCTGTAACCGCTTATCGAGTAGGTAGTAATTTCCTTCAATGGTATAAAGTTGATACACCGCAGGTAATTGCTCACCCGCTAACCACACTGAAGCAACATAGTTCGCTGATGTCTTCGAAAGCTTACTTACAGGTATACTTGCAAGATTGAGCTGTTGATGCTGCCACAGCTCAACTAATTGCTCTAACGCTTGTTCATCCCCGTGCCATGTTGTTTCTTGTAAGGTTTGACTACGCCAAGAAGTGCCAATTCGCTCAATTTTAAGTTCGGGAAATGCCATCGCCAAAATAAAACTTTGTTCAGGTAGCAGCGCGTGCATGCCGTCCTCTGCAGGTTGAGTATTGAGCTTTTTATGTAAACCATTGAAGAAAAAAATCATCAATAGCATTGAAATAATGACCACATTATTCCACGCTTTTCTGCTCAATCGCATGTGTATCTTCCTCTACTTTCAATACGTTAAAGTGTAACTAAAATTCTGGTTAATTGGCAGTTGTAATTGATCAACAAAATTTCATGTCTGTTATGTATCAATCTGTAGAGACTTTGCTAAAATATCTGCCAAATTTAAAGGAGTTCCGTCAATGTCAATGTATGTAGTGGGCCATAAGATCCCTGATTCAGATTCAATTTGCGGTGCAATTGCGCTTGCTTACTTAAAAAACCAAATCAATGAACCGGCCATTCCAACGCGTTTAGGTGAAATATCACCTGAAACACAATTTATCTTAGATAAATTTGGCTTCGAAGCACCTGAGCTTAAACTTAGCTACGCAGGTGAAGACGTTTATATCGTTGACCATACAGAAAAAACACAAGCACCTGATGACATCGATGAAGCACGCGTTGTAGGTGTAGTCGATCACCACAAATTAGGCGACTTAACATCATCAACACCTCTTGAGTGTTGGATTCGTCCGGTGGGTTGCTCAAATACCATTATTAAAATGATGTATGATTTTTACAATGTAGAAATCCCGAAAGACATCGCGGGCATCATGTTATGCGCTATTTTAAGCGACACCGTTATCTTTAAATCACCAACATGCACCACTGCTGATATTAAGTGTGTTGAAGCACTTGCTGACATTGCCGGTATCGAAGATTTCAAAGAACTTGGCATGGAAATGTTCAAAGTAAAATCTGCAGTAGAAGGCACGCCAGCTCGCGACCTAGTTATGCGTGATTTTAAAGACTTCAACATGAACGGCAAGCTAGTCGGTATTGGTCAACTAGAAGTCATTGACCTTGCTGTTTTTGATGAGATCAAAGCAGACCTTGAAGCTGACATCGTGAAGCTAAAAGAAGAAGGCGGCCGTCACTCAGTATTACTACTATTAACAGATATCATGAAAGAAGGCTCACAGATGCTGATAAGCTCTGATGACGTTGCTGTTATTGAAGCGGCATATGATGTTAAATCTGAGAATGGCAAAGTATGGTTAGATGGTGTATTAAGCCGTAAAAAGCAAGTTGTACCGCCACTACAAGACGCATTCGCAAAAATCTAATAGTCATTCGCGGTGC
Organism: Pseudoalteromonas sp. JSTW; assembly: GCF_013423925.1. NCBI lineage: Bacteria > Pseudomonadati > Pseudomonadota > Gammaproteobacteria > Alteromonadales > Pseudoalteromonadaceae > Pseudoalteromonas > Pseudoalteromonas sp. JSTW. The sequence continues at coordinate 533,644 of NZ_CP058972.1, read as the reverse complement.
CGAATATAGATAAGTAAAAGCCGATATTATATCGGCTTTTTTATTGTCGAACGCAAAGATTAAAGCTGCGTCGCATTACGCTGACGTAATACCTCAAATAAGCAAATACCGGTCGCAACCGATACATTTAAACTTGATACCGTGCCTGCCATGGGTATTTTAACGAGTAGGTCGCAGTGCTCGCGAGTTAGACGACGCATACCGTCACCTTCGGCTCCCATCACTATGGCCATAGGACCTGTTAAGTTAGCATCAAATAATTCGGTGTCAGTTTCACCCGCTGTGCCAACAACCCACACACCTGCGTCTTTAATTTCACGTAATGTGCGTGCAAGGTTTGTCACTTGTACTAAAGGCACTGTTTCAGCGGCACCACAGGCTACCTTACGTGCTGTGCCATTAAGCTTTGCAGACTTATCTTTAGGCACAATAATCGCGTGTACGCCTGCTGCATCCGCACTGCGTAAACACGCACCTAAATTATGCGGATCGGTTATGCCATCTAACACTAACAAGAAAGGCGTGTCTTCGCGGGCAATGATTTCGTCGAGATCTTTTTCATTGTACATTCGCGCTGCTTTCACGTTAGCAATGATCCCTTGGTGCTGTTCACCATTGGCTTTGTTATCAAGTGCTTTGCGCTGCATAAATTGCACTGAAATACCGAACTTACGAGCTTCATCAATAATCGGGTTTAAACGCTTATCTTCACGCCCTTTTAGCGCATAAATTTCTAAAAAGCGCTCAGGCTCTTTTGCTAAAATAGCTTCAACAGAGTGAAAACCAAAAATTAATTCATTACTCACGTATTATTTGCTCCTCAGCTAGTACGTTTTCGGGCGTTCTTGCCCGGTCTTTTTGCCTTTTTGGTGGCTTTTTTCTTGCTCTTCTTCTTACCTGCTTTTACAACATCCGCTTGTTTGCTGTTAGGTTTTTTACGCCCTTTTGCATGAGAAGACTTGCCACGCTTTGCATTATCTTTTTCTGAAGATTTAGGGTCTGAGCGACTATCATCCCCTTTTTTGCCAGGGATGTTCCCTGCTTTTAACTGTGCACGAATACTCGGTTTTGCAGGTGCACTTTGCGCACGGCGTCGCGCATAGCGGTCTTGCGGTACATCACCAGCAAACACTAAATTAATTCGACGCTCATCTAAGCTGACAGACGATACCTGAACCGTCACTTTATCGCCTAAGCGATGAACCGTATGAGTTTGCTCACCAATAAGACAGTGTTTTGCATTGTCATAATGGAAGTATTCATTGCCAAGATTCGTTACGTGGATCATGCCATCTATTTGTAAGTCGTCTATGCGAACAAATAAACCAAAGTTAGTGACCGATGAAATAACCCCGCCAAATTCATCGCCAACATGGTCTTGCATAAACTCACATTTAAGCCAATCGGCGACTTCACGGGTCGCATCATCTGCGCGACGTTCAGTGGTTGAACATTGCTCGCCTAAAATATCAACTTCATCATTACTGTAAGCATACTCGCCCGACGTTTGTTGGCCTTGTGCTTTTAAAACAGCTTTAATCGCACGGTGCACAACTAAATCAGGGTAACGGCGAATTGGCGATGTAAAATGCGCGTAAGCAGGTAACGCCAAACCAAAGTGCCCAATGTTGTCTGGTTGATACACAGCCTGTTTCATCGAACGTAATAACATGGTTTGAATTAACTCGGCTTCAGGACGGTCACCTAGTTTTGCAAGTACATGTGTTATTTCTTTTGGTGTCGGCTCATCTGACAATGTTGACTCAATGCCCAGTTCAGATAAAAAGTTTCTGAAAAAACCAAGCTTTTCAGCATCAGGTTCATCATGCACACGATAAAGTGCACTGGCCTCATGTTTTTCTAATAAACGAGCTGCCGATACATTCGCCAAAATCATGCATTCTTCAATGAGCTTATGCGCATCATTACGCACCACAGGGACGATTGATTCAATTTTTCGGTGAGCATCAAACACAAAACGCGTTTCTAGCGTTTCAAACTCAATTGCACCACGCTCTTGGCGAGCTGCTTTCAGTGCCATGTACATTTGATGTAAATCAGTTAAATGCGGCACCATTGGCGCGTATTCTTCGCACAGCCTTTCATCACCTTGCAAAATTGCATGCACTTTAGTGTAAGTAAAACGGGCATGTGAATTCATCACCGCTTCGTAAAACTTATAATTCTCTAAGGTGCCCTGCTCAGATACGGTCATCTCGGCAACCATACATAAGCGATCAACATTGGGGTTTAATGAACACAAACCATTTGACAACACCTTCGGCAACATGGGGATCACTTGCTCAGGAAAGTACACTGAATTACCGCGTTCTATCGCTTCTTTATTCAGTGGCGTGTTCATACCAACATAATGTGATACATCAGCAATCGCGACCCATAAACGCCAACCACCTGATGGTTTTCGCTCACAGTAAACGGCGTCATCAAAGTCTCGTGCATCTTCACCATCAATTGTTACTAATGGTAAATCACGTAAATCGACTCGGCCTTGCTTTGCTTGCTCATCAACAAATTCACCTAAATGGGCAACTTGCTTTTCAACGGCTTCAGGCCATACATGCGGAATATCATGGTTTCGAAGTGCTACTTCAATTTCCATACCGGGGGCTAAATGCTCACCCAATACTTCCGTTACTTTACCCACTGCATTCATGTGACGACTTGGGTTTTGCGTGATCTGAACTTGCACCATTTGATTATGGCGCGCGCCATTCTCACTGCCAGGCAGTATCATGATATCTTGCGTGATTCGCGGGTCTTCGGCAACAACCACCGCAATGCCATGCTCAACAAAATAACGACCAACAATCGGGGCGCGCTCATTCGTTAACACTTTAATGATACGCGCGTCGCATTTACCACTGCCGCCTTTGCGATTGCCTTTAGCAAGCACAATGTCGCCATGCAGCACCATGTTCATCTGGTGTTTTGCGATAAACCAATCTTTATTTTCGCCTTCAACTTCTAAAAAGCCGAACCCATCACGATGGCCAACTACTTTGCCTTTCACAAGGCCTGATTCATCAATCAACGCGTAGCATTTAAATTTATTGAAATACAACTGACCGTCACGCTCCATAGCGCGCAAACGACGTTTAAACGCAATTTGGCGTTCAGTGTCATCCACGTGTAATTCGTCACAAAGTTGTGTGAAGTTTGCTGGTTTAGCGCGAGATTCTAAGTGAGTAAGTATAAACTCACGGCTAGGGACTGGGTTTTCGTACTTTTCTTGTTCTCGACTGAGATTGGGATCCTGTTTTGTCATTCACTATCTTGTTAGTTGGTTATGTTGTTATTTTAACCCATAACCACGCAATGAGACAGGCAAATGCTATGAAACTTTTAAGAAATTAACTAAATATGCCAAAAATAACACGTTGATATTCTTCGCAGTAAAGAGTCTGTGGTAATATTTTCTGAAAATAACAACAACCTAACAAATTTATATGGATATTAATTTAACCCACTACCTTGCAGCAATGGCGTACAACAGCGCATACATCGCTCTTTTTATCGCGATAATTGCACTCGCTAAGCTGTCGTATAACTTAGCAACCCCCTACAACACCACAAATCAGTTAACAGATAATGCCAATACAGCATTAGGTTTATCAATTGGTGGCTATTTGGGCGCTATTACGATTATTTATGGGTTTGTACTAGCAGGACCAAGCAAAGGCCTACTGACCGACTTAATTAATGTATCGCTGTATAGTGTACTCGGCATGGTGTTATTAACATGCTCACGCTTTCTAAATGATAAGTTACTGCTGCGTTTATTCTGCAACCAAGAACAGTTAATTAATCGACAAAATGAAGCAGTTGGCTTAGTACAAGCTGCTAATTACATGGCTGCAGCCTTAATCATTGGTGGCGCTTTAACGGGTGAAGGGACGTGGTTATCAGCCATTGTATTTTACGCACTCGGACAGCTTTTGCTGATCATGTTTGCTAAAGGCTATGATCACCTCACTGCTTTTGACCTGCATGAACAGCTTGAAAAAGGCAATAAAGCTGTAGCGATGAGCTTCTCAGGCACCATGTTAGCGTTAGCAATCATTCTGTGCCATGCCCTGCTTGGTGGCTTTCATACTTGGCAACAAAGTCTTAGTTTATTTTTTATTGATGCGTTGTTTGGCTTCTTAATCTTGCCGATCGTACGTTACTTGGTTGATAAAATTATCTTCAGTAAAATCTCTCTTGACCAAGCTATGCATGACAATAATACCGCTGTTGCCGTTATCGAAAGCAGCATCGCAATAAGTGTTGCAGTGATTATCACGATCGCTATTTAAGCTTATTGGAGTAAGGATGAGCATCTATAAGCTTTTTACTATCGCGTCGATTGCTTTTTTAAGCTGTTTTTTGATACGCGCAGACCTTCAAGAGCCTCTGCAAAATGGCCAATATGGCAACTTCAAAGAATATGATGGCCAAGATAAGCCCTATTTATTTAATGTTCCTGAAGATGGCCAAATGATGCGTTTCGAGATCAAAGGCCGCTTACCTTTGAACTCATGGAAAGCCATCGATATTGAAATTTTTGATCCTGAAGGTAATTACCTATTCAGTTATTCTGATGAACTATGGGCTGAAACGGGTCGAGATTCAGAAGGTAAATGGACCGAGTACCGAGAGAAAGTTCATCACGAGGTGCATTTTCCTAAGAAAGGCCAATACAGTGCTTATGTTAGTAGCAGTTTTGGCCCAAACACACGTGCAGAGCATTTTAGTTATTCGTTTCGCATCATTCCGATTAAAGGCAATAGCAACATATTATTACCCTTTATGTGGCTATCAGGAATAGTAGCGGGCATGTGCATTTTTGTGGTTCTACATCGCTTTGAAGCAGAGCGTGAAGGCTCTGATATTACATATAAGCCAATTAATAAATTAAACCCCGAAGCCATAAAAGCCATGGAAACCCGTGTCGCCGTTTGGCCTATCGTGCTGCTTTTTTTCACCCCCATTGGTCTTGCCTCTATGTATGCTTACAGCAAAAATAATGATGAACGTGATTGGCTTATGTATTCTCTTTATCACAGCAACATCACGGTAGATAAACAATTACGAGAACAGAGTATTGGCAGCCCAGGTTTTCGCTCTCGAGGCGGTTCTGGTGGAAAGTAAAACAATCCGTGAAAGCCATATTTTACTGTTTAGTATTTTTGTTGCGGGTCTGTGCTCTATTATTTATGAGCTATTAATTGCCACAACAGGGGCTTATTTTTTGGGTGACAGCATCACCCAATTTTCTCTCACTATCGGCGTTTATATGGCGGCGATGGGCATCGGGTCGTATTTTTCGCGCTTTGTCCCTGATAACCCCTTATTGGTGTATTTTATAGCCTTTGAACTAGTGCTCGCATTGTTAGGCGGGCTTAGTGTTCCCCTTCTCTACTTTGCTTACGCATACTCTTTGCCGTTACAGGCAATCAGTGTCATATTAACCACATTAATCGGGGTGTTAATTGGTTTAGAAATTCCGCTTTTAAGCCGTTTGATGGAAAAGCACTACGCGTTAAAAGCCAATCTTGCCAATGTATTATCAATAGACTACTTTGGCGCCCTACTGGCGACCTTGTTATTTCCTTTTCTATTTTTGCCGTGGTTAGGTGTATTTAAAACGTCACTTAGCTTTGGCTTAATGAATCTCAGTATTGCACTGTTATTACTGTGGTATTTTGTAGACCATATAAGCCGCAACCGACGGAAAATACTCAGACTAACGCTTGTATTAGTCAGCGCAGTATTAGGATTGAGTTTATATGCCAGTCAACAACTCACACATCATTGGCAGAGCCAAATTTATGATGATCGCGTGGTTCACTCAGCACAAACGCCCTATCAGCAAATCGTTCTAACGCGCCACAAAGATGACATTCGCCTCTATTTGAATGGCGGTTTACAATTTTCTTCGATAGATGAATACCGTTATCACGAAGCGCTTATTCACCCAGCGATGGTGAGGCACGGTAATGCAAAACGCATTTTAATTTTAGGGGGCGGTGATGGTCTTGCTGCCAGAGAGCTGCTTAAATACCCACAACTAGAATCCATTACCCTTGTTGATTTAGACCCTAGCGTCGCAGAGCTTGCTCGATCTAACTACAATCTTACAGAGCTTAATCAACACTCGCTCAGTAACCCTAAAGTCACGGTGGTTCATCAGGATGCATATGTATTTATAGAACAAGATAAAACGTTGTTTGATATTGTTTTTATTGATTTGCCAGATCCTAAAGCAATCAATTTAGCTCGATTATATAGCCAACAATTTTACCAACGAGTAAAACGTCGCTTACCCGACAATGGAATCGTCGTAACGCAAGCTACCAGCCCGTTTTTCGCAAAACGCGCATTCTGGTCAATTAATAATACGATGAGTGCAGCAGGCTTTGCCCATACTTTGCCTTATCACTTGAACGTTCCTTCATTTGGTGAGTGGGGGTTTGTTATGGCATGTAAACTTCAATGTGCTAATCATCAAACACTCAATGTAGATACTCGTTACTATCGGCCAGAAAATGATGCACAGCTATTTATTTTTACGCCAGATATCAGTGCAAATAACGAAAAAGTCTCGACCCTCGATGAGCCCAATGTGCTGCACTATTATTTAAAAGGCTGGAAACACTGGAACTAAACCAATGGATTAGCCCATAGGATGGTTTACAAAGCAAAGGATTACCGTTAAAAAGAGAGTTAAGTATAATAATAACAAGGGTCGCAATGCAGGCGCACAAACAAAGTCTTATGTACTTACACATTGCAGTGTTGCTATTTGGTGGAACTGCGTTGTTTGCCAAGCTCATTAACTTAAGTGCATTAGACATTACCGTATACAGAACAGGTATTGCCGGTTGTGCCTTATTGATCTTACTTTCTATCCAAAAAAAGGCGATTAAACTCCACTCTCGCCGTGATTATCTTATTGCTCTATTACTCGGGGTGACAGTCGGTATTCATTGGTTAACCTACTTTGCAGGAATGCAATTAGCCGGTATTGCTGTTGGCATGATTGCCTTTTTTACTTACCCCGTGATCACTGTATTTTTAGAGCCTCTTTTTCATGGTCGTAAACCGCAACTGAAAGATATTATTAGCGCTGTAGTGGTGATGTTCGGTATTTACTTACTCATCCCAGATGCAAGCCTTGGGAATGATGTTACGCTTGGCATTGCGATCGGTATTTTATCAGCCTTCTTTTTTGCTTTTAGAAATATTATTCATAAGCGTTACTTTAGCCAATACGGTGGCCCACAGACCATGCTTTATCAAACGTGGATTGCCTGTATTATGCTGTGCACCTTCCTTGAAGTACCGCCATTACAAGTTGATACAATTAATTGGCTGCTATTGATCACCGCTGGGGTTATTTTTACAGCAGCGCCGCATTCACTTTTTGCTGCAAGTTTACAACACTTATCAGCCTCAACGGCTGGATTAATTTCTTGCTTGCAACCGCTATACGGCACGTTTTTGGCTTTTTTAATTTTGCATGAGCAACCAACAATAAGCACAATTATGGGGGGCGTTTTGGTTATAAGCGCCGCTTTTTATGAAACATGGTCAGTGACTCGGAAACACACGCAATGATAAAAGTATTCGCTCACAGAGGTGCCAGTGGTACCTACCCAGAAAATACCAAAAGTGCCATATTAGCCGCTGTAGATTTGGCTGTTGACGGTATTGAAATCGACGTACAAAGCTGCCTTGATGATTATATGATTATTCATGACACATGGCTTGACCGGACCACATCAGGTCGCGGTAAAGTGAATGCCTGCAGCAAAGCCCAAATTCAACAGTTCGATGCAGGTAATGGCGAAATAGTGCCAACGCTACAGCAAGCGATTGATTGGGTTAATGATAAAACACTGCTCAATTTAGAACTCAAACATACCTTTTCACTTGATAAGTTTGTAGAGCTTATTGAATCAAACATTAGCACTGGAAAGTTATCAAGAGATAATCTTTTAGTCTCATCCTTTGATCATCATCAACTCATGTGGCTCAAGCAAAAGTTACCCTGGGTGAAGATTGGCGCGTTAACCGCATCAATTCCTATCAATTACAGTGAGTTTGCGCAAAAGCTGCATGCCTACAGCATTCATATTGATAAAAACTTTATAAACCATGAGTTTGTTGCCGATGCCAAACAACGTGGACTTAAAGTCTATGCGTATACGGTCGATAAGGTAGAAGATATCGAGTTAATGCTTGATTATGGCGTGGATGGAATTTTTACTAATTTCCCATGCCATACACAAATGACACTGCAGTCGCTGTGACTCAAAAAGAATAAGCTATACTGTGTCGAATAACGTGGAATTAAATAAGACTAAGAAACGCCCGACATGAATCAACATAACACCTCAATGAGTAGCTATATGCGCATTTATAATTTTATCGAACAAACTTTCTTTTACACCTTAACGCGTAAAATTGTCGGTAACTTGGGGTTTGTGTTTGCCTTTCAGGTCATTACTTTAATTTGGCTTTACAGTAGCTTATCTGAACAGCAAGCAAGCACAGGGCTATTCTGGCTCATGACACTCGTTATTGTTGGCAGTTTTATTTTCACACTTTTTTATATGCGTTTTTTAATTGTGCGGCCCGTACAGGCTATGCGCGATACTTTAGCGCAAATTAATCGTCATGATGCTGACTTATCGGCAAAACTCCCACACTTTACCTTTGATGAATTTCGCGATTTAAGCGAGCAATACAATACTTTTACATCTCATCTAAGCCAGCTACTGGCCACCACATACCAAAGTGCGCAAGCCAGTGCCGATAGTAGTTCAAAAATGACAGAATCGATGCAGCAAACAGCGAAGCTTAGCCATCAACAAATTACGTTTAGCCATACAATTACCGATGCAAGTAATCAAATTACGACAAGTTTAGAGCATATCTCTGCAAACACCGACAGTGTTCATACGGTTAACAGTGAGCATCTAAGTTTTGTACAACATTCAGCTGCGGAACTATCTACTCTGGTAAAAAAAGTGGCCATGATCAGCCAAATTCTTGGCAACTTTTCTGCGACCGTGTCGGGGTTAAAAGAAAACAGTGAAAATATTCGTGCTATTTTAAAAATGGTTGAAGAGTTTTCTGATCAAACAAATTTGTTAGCCTTAAATGCCGCCATTGAAGCTGCACGTGCCGGTGAAGCTGGCCGAGGGTTTGCGGTTGTTGCTGATGAGGTTAGAACTCTTTCTGTAAAAGTGAACGATGCAACCCGTCAAATTAGCGACTTTATTAATCAAATGAATAGCTTGGTAAACGAAACAAATAAAGAGTCTGAGTTATTAATTAGCCATTCAAGTGAAGCTGAAACAGCCATTAGCAATACCTCGGCAGGGTTTAGCAACATGCTGAATGAGTTTGAGCAAAATCAACAGCAGCTGCAACAGATTGTTAGTGCTGTTCATTTACTAGAACAAACACAAACTCAAACACACCAAAGTGTCGAGCAAATTGTGGCGTTAGGTGAGCAAGCGAAACAGCAAATAGATGAATCCCTTGCTGATTGTGAGCAATCACATTTACTTAGCCAACAAACCCAACAACAGCTAAAACGGTTTGTTTAATGGGCGTTGAAACGCTTTTAATTCTAAGCTTTCTTTAACTATGATAAAGTAGCCATTCCTTGGCTACTTTTTTATTCACCGTGACAACACCTATCGATTACCAGCAACTCGCGCAGCAAATTAAGCAATGGGGTAAAGACCTTGGTTTTGCAGAAGTCGGGATCACCGATATTGATCTCACTCAGCACGAAGCCCAGCTTCAACGTTGGTTAGATTTGGGTTACCACGGCGACATGGAATACATGGCTGCGCATGGGATGAAACGTGCCCGTCCAGCAGAATTAGTGCCGGGTACTCAGCGTGTTATCTCGGTTAAAATGAACTACCTTCCACCCGATGCCAGTTTTGCTAAAAACCTCAAGCAAACCGAAAAAGCGTACATAAGTCGCTATGCGCTAGGTCGCGACTACCATAAGCTCATTCGTAATCGCCTCAAAAAATTAGGCCAAAAAATAGAACAACAAGTAGGTCAGCTAGGATTTCGCCCATTTGTGGACTCTGCGCCAGTCCTTGAACGACAATTAGCAGAAAAAGCAGGGTTAGGCTGGCGTGGAAAACACAGCCTTCTGATAAATAAAGAAGCGGGGTCGTGGTTTTTCTTAGGCGAGTTATTTGTTGATATTCCACTGCCTATCGATAACGAGAATACCTTTGAAGGCTGTGGCAAGTGTGTGGCGTGTATTACTCTGTGCCCGACAGGTGCGATTGTTGAGCCGTATGTAGTCGATGCCCGTAAATGTATCTCTTATCTCACGATTGAGCTGCAAGGCCCTATTCCTGAAGAGTACCGTTCATTACTTGGTAACCGTGTGTATGGCTGTGATGACTGTCAACTCGTGTGTCCGTGGAATCGTTATGGACAAATAACCGATGAAGCCGACTTCCATCCTCGAACGCAATTAAAAGATCAAGACTTACTCACACTCTTTGCATGGGATGAAGCCACATTCCTAAAAAACACTGAAGGCAGCCCGATTCGTCGTATTGGCCATGAGCGCTGGCAAAGAAATCTAGCGGTTGGACTTGGTAATGCTGACTATAGCGACACAATTATTATCGCGCTTAAAAAGGCGCTTCAAAGTGCAACGCCACTGGTCGCAGAGCACATAGAGTGGGCGCTTTCACAACAACAGAACAAGCGTCAGCTTAAATTACGTAAAACCGCACGTTTGATTCGTATTGTTGAAAAAGGCTTACCACGAGATGCTTAAAGCGCGGCCAGTACCGCGCGTACTCAATGAGTATGTCATTGTTTTAATAAGACCGATAAATCGTTTTCAATCTCTTTAAATGCGGCCTTTACTCCCTGCACTGACTCTTCACGTGCTACTGAGTTTTGAATGGTTTCATCGACTTTTTGATAAATAAAGATCTCTTGGTCTTCGTCTAATCCCATTGTGGGTATTCGTTGTTCCAAATCCTCTTGTAACTGTTTAAACACCGCTTCGTTATTAATACGATTGTCATTCAAAAGCTCTATGAGCCCCTTAAACTTACTGTGTACTTTAGACACTGCGTCATTCAGTTGCTGTTGCTGTTTAACCAGTTCTTTTTTTGTAATTATCGCTTTAAGCTGCTGCTCGGTCACACTCACTAAAAAGCAAATGTGGTCACGAATACGGCCATGTTTATCGGGATCTTGTTCTGGCATATTCAAAATGAGTAAGCTAATCATTTCATAATTTACTAAAATTCGACTCGAAAATTCATGTAAACGGCCTTTGTTTTTAAGCATTTCAAATAGCTCAACAACAATGGGCGAACAAACACCTGACACTGAAAAGTGCTCTAGACCCGATGCTAAGCGAAATTCAACATTACTTTGTAAGTCAAATGCGCTTAAACAATGAAGTAATGCTTTACCCAACTCTTTTTCATCATCAATTAAACCGATATGCTCGATATAATTAACAATTTGGCCCATTTCACTACTGTTAGCCATTGCATTAAAGGCTGTTGATGTGGCGTCTTCCACTTGTTGTTCAAGCATTTCTTTTTCGATCAGTACTTGGTTTAAGTGTTGTAGCTTGAGCTTTAATTCATCATGCCCAAAAGGTTTTACAATATAATCTTCAGCCCCTACAGAATACCCTTCCATACGCTCTTCAACCGTGCCTCTGGCCGACACAAACATAACGATTATTTTTTCTGTATTCGGGTTTTCTTTTAACTTTCGGCATACTTCATAACCACTCATTTGTGGCATGCTAACATCCAGCAAGATAACTTGTGGATCAAACGCTTCAACAACATCTAAACATTCTGGACCGCTGTTGACCATTTTCAGCTCAAAATCGAGTTCTTCGAGGATCTCTTCAATTATTTCTAAGTTAAATGGTTCATCATCGACGGCTAAAATTCGCTTCAAGGCCATGTCTAGTTCTTCCGTTTTGTTAATTAAGCTTCATAGTTTGCTCTTCAGTCGCTAAATGCTGAGGCAAATCTATATTCAAAGGTAATCGCACTAAAATTGTAGCGCCCCCATATTCGTTGTTATGTGCGGAGATAGTGCCTTGGTGTAAGCTCACAAACTCCCGACAAATAGCTAACCCAAGGCCTGTGCCTCCTGCGCCACTATTGGTTTTGCTACTTTGTTCAAACTTGGCAAATACTTTTTCAAGTTCACACTCTGGAATACCAATACCACGGTCAACAACCGCTACTTCAGCGATATTATTTTGCACTGATAACTGAATATCTATCTCGCTGAACGGTTCACTGAATTTCAGCGCGTTTCCTAATAAATTGCGCATAATTTGATTGATCTGTTCTTCATCACAATCCAGAACGATATCTTGCCCAGTTTCCAGTAGACGAATCATTATATTTCGCTCAAGTGCTGTGCCAGACACATCATCAATACTGGTTTTTATAATGTTGATCAGATTGTGTTTTTGAGGGTTAAATGGAAACTTGCCAACATCCAATTTAGATAAGTCGAGTAGGTTATTAAGCAGCGATAACAACCGCTCTCCACTTTGATCTATCCGCGATAAATACTTGTTTAACTTATCTTTATTTAGATCGTCATTTGCAACTTTTTCAAGTCCAAAGCGTGCAAAACTTAAAATAGAATGCATGGGAGTTCTTAACTCATGAGACATATTAGCTAAAAACTCTGATTTACTCAGATTTGCGGCCTCGGCAACGTTTTTAGCATGCTCAAGTTGTGCAGTACGCGCTTTAACTTCTTCTTCGAGCATGTCTTTTGCTTCAAGCAGCAAGTCTTCTTTTTCTTTCAGGTGGGTAACATTTTTAAAGATAACCGCCAACGCAATTTCACCATGGTGATCTATTTCGTTAAACGAGCCTACCAGAGGAACCTCATTGCCGTTTTCTTTAAGCAGTCTTAAGTCACAGCTAAATTGACGATTTTTATTCAGGGTGCTTATTTTATCTTTAATACGGTTTATTGAAGGTGTATCAAAAAAGTCAAACACCGAGCAGTTTTCAAACTCTTTAAGCGGTTTTTCAAATAACAGTTCACAGGCATCATTGGTTTCAATAATTTTACCCGTGCGATCAAACAATATAATCGCATCAGGAGTGTGTTTAAAAATAACCCTTAACAGGCTGTCTTTTTCTATGAGGGCATCAACAGTATTTTGTAAACGCTCAACTAACTCTGCGTTGTGGCGTTTAAGTAGCTCCGTTTGCCACAATTTATGAACCGACTGTAATAGGCTATTATCATCAACGGGCTTAACCAGCACATCTTCCACCCCCTGGCGAATCGCTTCAATCATCGAAACCTGTTCAGGCTTTGAGGTATACAGTAAACAACGGCTGTTAGGCTGCGTCCCTTTCAGCTTGTTAAACAACTCAAGTCCAGTGCCATCTTCAAAGGTAAAGTCGCTTATTAATAAATCAATGCTGTGTTGATTTATTATTTCAATAGCTGAAAGCTTACTCCCAGCTTTAAAGGTTTTAATGTGCGCGCCTTTTAAGTTTTGAGTAATTTTTTCTAATCGTTCTGGGAGATGGTCAACAACCAATACCGTGGGCAGCTTTAAGATGTTGTCACTACCCAGCTCTAACACCCCTTCTAATAAAGTGCTAATTTCTTTGTTTGCAAAAAATGGGTAAATAACCACTGAATTAGGCAGCAAGCGATTAATTTCACTGAAGTGCTCGAGTAAATCACTACGCTGTGCTTTGGGTGCAAGCAATAAAAAATTCTCTTGCGAAAACACCCCACTCAGTTTCTTTATAGTTTCTGTCGGCACACTATGAGAAGCCGCAACTAAATCAAATTCTTGAGTTAAAACAGTGTCATCTATCATCGAAAAGTGCAATAACTCGACTTTACAGCCAATCAGTTCCAATAACACTTTTACGCGCATTGCTAAAACACTATTACTATCGACAATTAATATTCTTCGCACAGTACACTAGGCTAAAATTAATGATAATTACCTAATTAGAGTAGTCGAAAAAAAACAAAGTCACTAAATTTACACTGCTTTTTTTATTACTTTAAGATCTAAGTGCTTACCTAAAATAACGAGGCTATATGCTTTATCATCCATAATTGCAACTTCAGGCAGTTCTCCCCAAACCTGATAATCAAAACGATTAAACAGTTTAATGCTCGGCAGGTTATGACTAAAAATAAACGCTAGCAAAACTTTTATATTAAGCGTTTTGGCATGCTCCTCTGCAAACGAAAGCAACGTTTTGCCTAACCCCTGCCCCTGAGCGTTTGAGGTAATATATATACTAATTTCGACTGTGCCATCATACGCTGGACGCCCATAAAAAGATTTATAGCTGAGCCATGCAAGTACTTTCGATTTTTGCTCATACACAAAAATCGGCCTTTGTTCTGTATGGGCTGCGAACCATGCTTGTCGCTCAGCCACCGTTACCTCTTCGGTATCTGCGGTTACCATACGCCCAGGAATTGTTTCGTTATAAATAGCGACAATCTGTGTTAAGTCGTGTTCTGTTGCTGTTCGAATAGTCATAAATAACTGAAATTAAATGATCACTTTCTCGCATATTAGCGTATATTCATCACAAATAACTAGCAGGAAATCATTATGAATAAATATGCTTTGTTACTCTGTGCAAGCCTTATGTCTACTCATCTTGCAGCAGAATCTCCCCCGTCAATTCCAGACCCAGTCGCAGAAACTCAATGTGATGACTTTACCAATGTAACGCTGCGTAAATTACGCTCAAAAGAAAGTGTTAATCTTTGCGAATTTAAAGGTAAGCCATTGCTCATAGTGAATACCGCAAGTAACTGTGGGTTTACGCCACAGTTTGAGGGTTTAGAAGCAATTCATAAAGAATACAAAGACCGTGGTCTCGTTGTTCTTGGTTTCCCTTCTGATGACTTTTTCCAAGAAGAAGATGACGAAAAAGACACCGCAAAAGTATGCTACATTAATTACGGTGTTACCTTTACCATGTTCGCTACCAGCGCGGTGCGTGGTAGTGACGCAAACCCAATTTTTAAGCACCTAAACGAAGCAACAAGTTCACCTAATTGGAACTTTTACAAATATATTGTTTCGGCAGACCGTAAAACGGTTGAGCGTTTTAACAGTAAAACCAAACCAGAATCAAAAGCTATGCGTGATGCGATTGAAGCGCAGTTAGCTGCAAAATAAATTTAACCTTTCGTTCAGCAAATATTGAACTAAACTCATTATTTAATTTAGAAAAACACACAATGGGGAGTTATTATGGCAGTAGCCAGCGCAAGACATATACTCGTAGACAGTGAAGCACAATGTCTAGACCTTAAACAACAAATTGAACAAGGCGCAGACTTTGCAGAACTCGCGCGTACTCACTCAAATTGTCCTTCAGGCCAAGATGGCGGTGCGTTAGGTGAGTTTGGTCCGGGCATGATGGTTCCAGAATTCGATAAAGTTGTTTTTTCAGCGCCAATAAATCAAGTGCAAGGGCCTGTGCAAACTCAATTTGGTTATCATCTACTTGAAGTAACTAGCCGAACAGACTAACTTCATAATGAATCGTTAAAAGCCGCTTTCGCGGCTTTTTTTTTTGATAGGAAACTAATCTATGAAACTGCTTGGTTCAACAACTTCACCGTATGTCCGCCGGATACGAATGTGGGCACTGAACAATGATATTGCGCTTGAGTTTATTAATTTAGATATTTTTTCACAGCAAGATAGACACACTATGATTGCACACAATCCCGCTCGAAAAATTCCGGTATTAATTGATAATGGTTTTAGTGTATGCGATTCAAACTCAATTATTCGCTACTTATTAGAAAAGTCAGATCAACCTTTATTGAGCTGGCAGCAAGAAAACCTTTTAACCATTATTAACGCCTGCAATGATTCGCTCGTTGAAATGCTACTGTGCCAGCGCTCAGGATTTGATACAAAAGACGATAAATTGTTCTTTAATTTACAAAATGAACGAATTGCTGAAACATTGCGCTATTTAAATAGTCATTTATCTGAGCCTGCATTTAAAAGCTGTGAATACCTCAACATCAGTTTATACTGCTTGCTAGATTGGATTTGCTTTCGTGAATTAACTGATTGGAGTCAACTCGAGAATTTAGCGGACTTTTATCAACAATTCTCAGCAAAAGCAGCTGTAAAACACACAGATCCACGAAATTAATGATAAGGGTTAAGCAAATGAGCGATATCGAAATAGAATCAGAATTAGTTAACTTTGTTGAAAAAGTACGTTTAAACGAGTCTATGTGGGCACTTGGTGCCGAAGATGGTGGTTTTGTTGTGTGTGAATCAAACCAATTTAGCGACACCGATGTGTTGTTGCTATGGGGCACAGAAGACGCTGCAAAAGCACAATGTAAAGACGAGTGGAATGACTATACACCGGTAGAAATTGGTTTAGACGAATTTTTAGATGAGTGGGTTGAAGACTTAAACGAGGATGATGCGCTCGTTGGTCTAAATTGGAACGACGACCAAGTATGCGTCGAAATAGAGCCTGTAGGTCTTGCTAAGGCCCTTTGCGACTAACTATATTGACAGCAAATGGTACTGTGGTTACAGAGTGCCATTTGCTGGAAACTTTACATTTCTCAGGTATACTCTTCAAGACATCTTTATTATCAAGGTATTAGGTTGAAGTCCCATCTCGGTCGTAGGCCCTTTTCGGCCATGGAGTTACATACCCTGTATACTGGTTACATCTTTAGTGATCAGCTTTTGCCCCGTGAACAAGCAAAACACTGGCATTTTTGGCTTCCTCTTTTTGCTTATTATACTGGCGCTTACAGTGATGAAATTGGCCATCTCACCCTTGATGATATTGTCACATTATCAGATGTGCGTTGCTTTCACTTTCATACCCACGGCAAGATAAAGTCACGCTTTGTGCCGATTCATGATGCCTTATTCGCAGCAGGGCTTGACCCATACCTAGACTTTTTAAAAGCACAAGGGCATACCCGCTTAATGTTTGACTTACCTTCTAAGTCAGGACGTTACAGTGAAAAAGTCCGTATTTGGTTTTCTGGTGAAGGTGAACGAGCTGGTTATCTACAAAAATGTGCCATTCCCAATGTTGATCAACAAGGGATGAAAACGGCTATCAGCAGTTTAAGACTCAACTTTGAACAACAAGTGCGTATTCATGCAATACAAGCTAACAGTAAAGATGCGTTTAACTATTTAATGGGCTTTAAAGAGTTTTCAGGCTCTTTATTTAACGATATGTCGTTGCTTAACGGCATTCTACAAAATGTGAGACAAATTAATCCACAGTTGCACTGGCAACGCTTCATTGAACGCCATCATTAAATTGACAAACTTTGTTACTAACTAATTATTACTGTTCAATTTAAAACCTGATAGCATGGAAGACAGCACTCAAAGTCAGTGCCTTTCTAACAACAAAAAATCAGGGATACTTATGTTCTTAAAAAGCCTATTAACTGTGAGTGTTGCACTTGCGGTTAGCTCAGCCCATGCCAATGAATATGTAATAGAAAAACTAGCAAAACCTAGCTCACAACAGGTAGAGCTGACACTTGATCCTGCTAAAGACACTTTTTCTGGCCACACTGAAATTGCCATCGAAGTACTCAAAGCAACGAACTATATTGAATTAAACGGTATTGATTACGCGGTCAGTATGGCAAAAATTCTAGGTGACGAAAATTGTGACCTAAGTGCAGACATGCTGAAAACAGGCAAAGTAAAATTTTCGTGTGATGAAAAAATCCAACCTGGAAAGTATACGCTAACGGTTGATTTTACTGCGCCTTATAACCGCCAAAGTGTGGGCTTATATAAAACGCTTGATCAAGGTACTCCCTATTTATTTACTCAATTTGAAATGAGTGATGCACGCCGTGCCTTCCCTGTTTTTGACGAACCGAGTTATAAAATTCCATTTCAGTTAACGATTACTGCACCGACAACACAAAAAGTGTATGCCAACACACCGGTATTAAAAACCACGGTCAATGGCGATATGACAACACACTATTTTGATAAAACGCCTCCTATTCCCTCTTATCTTGTAGCAATGGCGGTCGGTCCTTTTGAAGAGCTAGAAATTAAAGGCATGCCAATTCCTGGCAGAGTATTAACGCCACAAGGTAAGATTCATCTTGCGGATTACGCCAAAGAAAATATGCCTCGCGTTCTCAAAGCACTGGAAGATTACTTTGGTATCCCTTACGTTTATAAAAAATTAGACTCGGTTGCAGTGCCTGAGTTTCCATTCGGTGCAATGGAAAATGCTGGTCTTGTAACTTATCGTGAAGACATTCTATTAGTTGACTTAGCGACCGCGACTCGTAGCAAAAAAGAACGTAATGTATCAATCATTGCACACGAACTTGCACACCAATGGTACGGTAACCTTGTTACCATGAAGTGGTGGAATGATTTATGGCTAAATGAAGCATTTGCAAGCTGGATGGCGGCAAAAATTACGGCACAAATTAATCCTGAATTTGAATCACACTTAAATTTACCGCAAAACTATGTGATGGCATTAGATGCACGCTTAAGCACGAAACCCATTCGTAAACCGATTAAAACTGAAGCTGATATCATGGATGGCCTTGGCCTTGCTTACAGTAAAGGGAGCGCGGTACTGTCTATGGTTGAAAACTGGATAGGCGAAGATGCTTTCCAGCAAGGTATTCAAGCCTACTTGAAAAAATTCTCGTATAAAAATGCTGAAGCAGCTGACCTGTGGCAAGCATTAGGTGAAGCTTCAAATAAAGATGTGGCGAGTGTATTAAAGTCATTTATTGAGCAATCTTCTTTTCCACTTATCAAAGTAACCCAAGACGGTAAGAAAATTACCATCAGCCAGAGCCGTTTTGTGAATGCAGGTGTTGAAGCCCCTGCTCAACTGTGGAACGTGCCTGTTGCTATAAAATATGGTGCAGGTGACAAAGTAAAAACAGCTAACTTGCTGCTAAACAAAGAAACACAACAGCTAACACTTGATTTTGAACCTGAGTGGATTTACCCAGATCAAGGAGCTATGGGCTATTACCGTTGGTTACTAGACGATGCGCAGTTTAATGCCCTGCTAGATAACGCAGCTGACAAATTAACAGTCCGTGAGCGTTTGGCACTCCTTTCTGCCGCTGACTCTTTACTTGATGCCGGTGTTATTTCTGCTGCCCGCTTAATGCAAACCCTAGAAACATTTGTGAGCGATGCACACCCACTTGTAGCGAATACAGCATTGGGTTACTTAGCTTCGCAAAAACGTGTTTTTGAAGACGATAGCAACCGCGACTTATGGCCTAAGTTTATCCGTAAGAGCATTGCTCCTGCCGCGAAGCAATATGGCTTAACAGCCAAAGCTGATGAAGATGCTGCAGTATCTCAGCTACGAGCGCAAGTGATCAGCCGACTAGGTTTTGATGGTGAAGATCGCAAAGTCATTGATACGGCTAAAGCACAAGCCGCACTTTACTTAAACAATCCTGAAAATGTTGACCCATATTTAGCATCAACCTACTTAAACCTTGCAGCTTATCATGGTGATGAAAAACTACTCGCGAAGTACAAAGAAACGTTCAAAACCACTAAAGATCCGCAAGTACGCACAAAAATGCTTGCTGCAATGGGTTATTTTGGTAAACCAGAGCTACAAAAAGCAGTCCTTGAGTACAGCCTAACTGATGAAGTAACGGCCTCAGATATGCGTACTTTATTAGGGGGTCTAAGTTATGGTAAAGAACGCCAAGCGTTGTTCATTGATTGGATTTATAACAACTACGATGCCATCACTAAAAACTTACCGCCATTTTTTGTACCGAACTTACCGTTTTTCACAACGGCAAGTTGTGATGCTCAAAGCTTAGCCACAACAAAAACCTTCTTCACTGATAAAATCTCTGAAGTACCAGGGTATGAGCGCTCACTCAGCAAGCTTGAAGAAAGCGTCAATGACTGCCTTTCGCTTAAAAAGCGCGAGCTGGCCTCGGTGAATAGTTTTCTTAAACGTTAACAGCACAATGTAAAAAAGGGTCACACTGTGACCCTTTTTTATTAACTCTTAACGAGTCCGCACTTATAGCCGTGTCTGTCATTAACTTATAATGCAATTAACCAACTGCGTTCATTAAAATAGCGACACTATTATTGCGTTAAAATTATTGCGTTAAAATTATTGCGCTAAAATTTTATTAAATTGCTTAATAAACTGTTCTGCCGCTAACACTGAAGTAACTTTAAATGCGAGCCCATAATGAATAGGCTGGGCACTTTTATAAATACGTGTAGGAAAACGTGTCATTTCACTGCTATGGAAATAATCTTTAATGCGAGAGATGCCGTCCAATGCTTCAAAGTCGTCACTAAACACCTCAAAAACAGGCCTAATGACTAATTTAGCCTGCCCGCTTTGTTCATGCACATAAAATGCTTCTTTGGAATTAGCGGGCATAAACTCATTAATATTTTTTATTTTAAAGTTACTACGACAGCCAAGTTTTATCAGTTGTTCAGTAAGTTGTTCTGCAGAGAAAGACAAATGCGCGCCTATTTTAAAACGAGAAGTAGTAGCCACATTACAGTAATCCCTTAAAAAGCGTTACTTATTTATCACAAACAAAGGCAAGTTTCTTATTATGGTAACTCAAACGTGTTATTTTGGTTTCACAATAAGACGTTAAATCTAACCATTGAGAAACAGGCTCTGGATTCATTAAATCTCGCTTATAAACGCGATTATTAATCGCATAAATAACCGTCTGCTCATCCAACAAAGTGAAATCTTGTAATTGTGCCGGTAGACGTAAAATATCTGTTACTTGCTCAAATTGGGGTGTAAAACGCGCCAGCCAATGTTGCTTATCTTTGTGGTAGCTAAATAAGTAGCTATTCGTTTGCGCATCAAAAAGTAAGGTTCGGCCAATGGCATTCGCAACGACCTTCGGTTTAGCAGCTGCAACCGTGGTATATTGTAAGGTATGTGGTTCGCCCAAAATAAACATAACAAGGTCGTTGTCGGCGCCCCATGCATGGTAACCTACAGGCTCAATCCACTCGAAGATACGCGCAGCAGATTGTTCACCCTGCAACGGATATTGCCAGAGCTTTTGCTTACCATCTTCTTCCACAACGATGGCTGACAACGCCTGCTTGTTAGGCATTAATGTGGGTGAATATTCGCTAACCGCAGAGTGCGTTAAATTTGTTGCTTGCTGAGTTGTAAAATTATAGAAATATAAATCTGTTTGCGATTGTCCATCATCGCTAAGCACCTCATGCGTGTAATAAAGCCCCTCATCAATTAAGAACGGTTGGTTATTGTAACTTTTATTATCCGTAATTCTTGTTACCTTCATACCATAAGGGGTCTCAAGATCAGCCAGTAACACTTCGCTTTTAGGCATAGCTGCGTCCGCTTGGCTGCTTAAAAACGCTCCAAATGCGCCAAAAAGGAAAGAGGTAAGTAATCTCATTATGTTCTCTCGTTTTAATTTTTATTGGCTCATGATAGCGTTATTTAATCAGGCAGTCACTTGACCTTACTATGCTCGACCTTTATAACTAGGACGTGTTCGTTTTTTATCAGTTTTTCTGATTGGTAAAAGTAACACTGCACGGCTTAACAAATAACGAGAACAACTATGTCAGCTAAACACCCTATCATCGCAATTACCGGCTCATCTGGCGCTGGCACCACCACCACCACCAATGCCATTAAGCATATTTTTAGAAGCTTAAATATAGATGCGGCCTTTATTGAAGGCGATAGCTTTCATCGTTATACACGACCAGAAATGGATAAAAAAGTGCGAGAAGCACAGCAAGAAGGTAAACATATCAGTTATTTTGGTCGTGAAGCGAATGACTTTGGTGCGCTTGAGCAACTGTTTTATCAATACGGCGAAACAGGCCAAGGTAAAATCAGACGTTACTTACATACCTTTGATGAAGCCGTTCCTTATAATCAGCTACCGGGGACTTTTACACCCTGGCAAGACTTAGAATCGAATACAGATATACTCTTTTATGAAGGCTTACACGGCGGTGCAGTAGACCAAGATCACGATGTCGCGAAGCATGTTGATTTATTGATTGGTATGGTGCCAATTATCAATCTTGAGTGGATCCAAAAACTAATCCGCGACACCTCAGAGCGAGGCCACACGCGTGAAGCGGTAATGGGATCTATTATTCGTAGTATGGATGACTATATAAACCAAATCACCCCTCAGTTTTCTCGTACTCACATCAATTTCCAGCGCGTACCGACTGTAGATACTTCAAACCCATTTAGTGCAAAAGATATTCCCTCGCTTGATGAAAGCTTTGTGGTTATTCGCTTTAGAGGTATTGAAGATGTGGACTTCCCCTATTACTTACGCATGATAGAAGGCAGCTTTATGTCACGTATCAATACGCTAGTGGTGCCTGGAGGAAAAATGGGCTTAGCCATGGAGCTGGTACTAACACCACTCATTAAAGATATTATTCTAAAAAAACGTGCCCTTGAAAATTTAGCCCCCGTTGACTTGCCGATTTAAATGACTCGGGTACACTGCTGACTCAGCCTGGAATGATGGAGTAGTCAGCTTGAAAACGACATTAAATGTAATTGTGGGATCTAAAAATCCTGTAAAAGTGAATGCTGCTAAACATATTTTTAGCCTTTACTTTCCTGAGCACACCATTCAGTGCCAAGGTGTTCACGCACCGTCTGGCGTCCCCGACCAACCTTTAGGTGAAGATGAAACCCGCATAGGGGCAGAAAATCGCGTAAAATACTGCCAAGCGCATTACGAAGCCGATTTCTACACAGCAATGGAAGGTGGCGCAGAGCAATTTAGTTACGGCGCAGCAACGTTTGCATTCGTCGTTATTGCCAATAGCGAACAATTCAGTGTCGGTCGCAGCAGCAACTTACCTTTACCCCCTCCTTTCTTCAAGGCATTACTTGCGGGTAAAGAGTTGGGCGATGTGATGGATGAAGCTTTCAATACCGTCAATATCAAACAGCAAGGTGGTGCAATTGGCTTATTAACCAATCACAATGCAACACGCGAAAGCACCTATATACAAGCGCTTACATTGGCTATGGCACCGTTTTTACACCCTACACTTTATAACCAATAAACTTGGAATATCATGAAGTATACACATGTTTTATTTGATGCCGATGAAACCCTGTTTAGTTTTAACGCATTTGCAGGTCTTAAAGTAATGTTCGCCAATTACGGCGTAGACTTTACAGAGACAGATTATCATGACTATCAATTAACCAATAAACCACTATGGGTTGCCTATCAAAAGCATGAAATTACTGCCAATGAGCTACAGATAACCCGTTTTACCGAATGGGCAAACAAACTCAATGTGCCCGCTCAAACGCTTAATGATGCCTTTTTAGAAGCGATGGCATCTATTTGTGTGCCATTGCCCGGTGCCGTTGAGCTACTCAATAAGCTAAAGCCTCACGCAAGATTGGGTATCATTACCAATGGTTTTGCCAAACTTCAGCAAAAGCGCCTAGAGCATACAGGACTGCAAGACATGTTTGATTGGCTGGTGATTTCTGAGCTAGTGGGTAAAGCCAAACCCGCACCCGAGATTTTTCAACACACTTTTCAGTTAATGGATAATCCACCGAAAGAACAGATTTTAATGGTGGGTGACACCGCAGCCAGTGACATTCTCGGTGGCCATAATGTTGGCATTGATACCTGCTGGCTTCAGCACCCTGGCGTTGAGTTACCTGAAGGGATTACACCCACCTACC
Source organism: Pseudoalteromonas sp. JSTW (assembly GCF_013423925.1). Taxonomy (NCBI): domain Bacteria; kingdom Pseudomonadati; phylum Pseudomonadota; class Gammaproteobacteria; order Alteromonadales; family Pseudoalteromonadaceae; genus Pseudoalteromonas; species Pseudoalteromonas sp. JSTW. The sequence continues at coordinate 509,816 of NZ_CP058972.1, read as the reverse complement.
AAATAAATCAGTTATATGAACTGGAAGCTATTCTTGGTTTATAGCAACTCAAAATGATTAATACCATTCCGCTTAATTTAGTGATCTATTTTGAGGCAATAAAACCGCGTTGATAACAAGGCAAAAATTTAGTTATTTAGTTGTTCTAAATCAGAAATTTTTAACGCAGGTAGCGACTGGTTTAATCACTCAAAATGATTAAGTATTTTTGCGGAATGGTATAAGTATTTTTGCGGATTGGTAATACAAGTTATGCTTATCGTAAAGCAAAAAAATGACGCTTTAAAGCGTCATTTTTTATAACTGTAATATGCGTGCGATTAAGCTGTTGCTACTTCTAGGCCTGGTGCTGGCATCGTCACTGGCGTATCGAATGTTGCCCATTCCCATGCTGACTCAGTCGCCATAATTTTACGAAGTAACTTATTGTTTAAATCATGGCCTGACTTATAAGCCGTGATTTTACCTAGAATGTTATGGCCCGTCATAAACATGTCACCCACACAGTCTAAGATTTTGTGTTTAACAAACTCATCACTGTAACGTAAGCCGTTTGGATTCAATACTTTAAATTCATCCAAAACAACTGCGTTATCCATGCTACCACCTAAGGCTAGGTTGTTTGCATGCATATATTCAATGTCTTTCATAAAGCCAAAAGTACGCGCACGGCTGATTTCTTCAGTGAAGCTTTGTGCCGTAATATCTAAACCAATACGTTGGCGACTTTCATTGATAGCAGGATGATCAAATGCGATCTCGAAATCGATGTGAAAACCATCGTATGGTTCGATCTCAGCCCATTTATCACCTTCTTCAATACGTACTTTTTCTTTAATACGAATAAAACGCTTAGCTGCATTTACTTCTTTAATGCCGCCTTTTTGTAACAAGTAAATGAATGGTAATGCACTACCATCCATAATAGGCACTTCTGAGCTGTCTAATTCAACAATTAGATTATCAATACCCATTGCCGCTACCGCAGCAATTAGGTGCTCAGTCGTTGATAAGCGAACACCATCTTTGTTTGTTAAACAGGTACACAATTGCGTATCACCAACGGCTTCAGGTGTTGTTTCAAAATCAACAACCGGATCAAGGTCCACACGACGAAATACTATCCCAGTATTTGCGCTCGCAGGTCGGAGAGTAATAGTGACCTTCTCACCTTTATGAAGTCCAATTCCTATGGCTTTGACTACTTCTGCAATCGTACGCTGTTTAATCATAGGTTCGCTCACTTATAGTTACAGTTAGACGGCGGATTGTATCATAAATACATCCAGCTGCCAAATTTGTTTATTTATCGAACAAATTATCAGTAAAAAGCCTTAGTCAGCTTGCTTTCTTAAGAAAGCGGGGATGTCAAAATAATCGCCACCCTCTGATTTATCAGACTTTTTATTGCTCTCAGCTGTCTTTGACGAGACAGAGCTGCTTGTTGTGCTTTGCTTTACAGGCTCTTGCTTTTCAGATGTTGCTGACATGCTCACATCATCACTGCTGCCTTGACTTGCAAAGCTTGGTACATACATGCTGCTAGTCGTTTGGTTCATTGAGCTTTGTACATCAGAGCCTGATGCTTTCTTAAAGCCATTATCAACGATGCCAAACTGTGGACGACGATCGCCCCCTAAACCTGTTGCAACAACAGTTACACGTAACTCGTCGCTCATTTCTGGGTCAATTACCGCACCAACAACCACGGTTGCATTTTCAGACGCTAATGCTTTAACGTGGTTACCCACAATTTCAAATTCTTCAATCGCAATATCCATGCCCGCAGTGATATTAACAAGAATGCCTTTAGCACCTGTTAAATCAACATCTTCAAGTAATGGACTTGAAATAGCGGCTTCTGCTGCTTCTTGTGCACGGTCTGGGCCAGATGCTGACGCTGTGCCCATCATCGCAGTTCCCATCGCTGACATTACAGTACGTACGTCGGCGAAATCCACGTTGATTAGACCTGAGCGTGTGATTAATTCTGCAATGCCTTGAACAGCACCAAATAACACGTCATTTGCTTTTGCGAAGGCATCTAATAGTGTAGTCCCTTTGCCTAAAACTTTAAGCAATTTATTGTTCGGAATTGTAATAAGAGAGTCTACAATTTCTGACAATTCATTAATGCCTTGTTCAGCCGCTGCAGCACGCTTTTTACCTTCAAAATCAAACGGACGAGTAACCACTGCAACCGTTAAGATCCCTAACTCTTTTGCAATTTTTGCAACCACAGGCGCAGCCCCCGTACCTGTACCGCCACCCATACCGGCTGCGATAAAGACCATGTCAGCGCCTTCAAGGCTAGCACGGATAGTTTCAGCGTCTTCTTCTGCTGAATTACGGCCTACTTCAGGGTTTGCACCCGCACCTAAACCAGAGGTGATCTGTGTACCTAGTTGCACGGTTACATCGGCAGATGAATTACGTAATGCTTGTGCATCCGTATTTGCCGCAATAAAACGTACACCTTCAATTTGTTGTTTTACCATGTGTTCAACAGCGTTACCGCCGCCGCCGCCCACACCAATTACTTTAATGACAGCTTCTTCGCTGTGCTGTTCCATCATATCAAACATCTTTACTCTCCGACTTGAGCTTTAAAACTCACCTTGGAACCACTTCGTAATACGGTTCCACCAATTATTATCACCTTCAGCTTTCGATTTTTGTGCATTCATCGATTGCATAGTACGGCCGTATTGTAACAAACCAACCGCGGTCGCGTACGAAGGATCATCCACATAATCTGTCAAACCAACAATCCCGATTGGTTTGCCAATTCTGACTGGCATTTGGAAAATGTCTTCTGCCACTTCCATTGCCCCTGTCATTTTTGCTGTTCCGCCAGTGATGACGAGACCCGCAGCAATTTGGTCTTCTAAACCTGAGCGGCGTATTTCTTCCATAGCCAGCTCAAATAATTCTCTAAAACGCGGCTCAACAACCTCAGATAAGGTATGACGAGACATAATACGCGCAGGTCGCCCACCCACACTTGGCACTTCAATCGTGTCTTCGTTGCTCGCCATTTGGCTGCTTGCACAGGCATATTGTACTTTGAGTGACTCTGCATGTGATATAGGTGTTCTAAATATTTTTGCAATATCACCCGTTACTTGATTACCCGCAACAGGAATAACGGCTGAGTGACGAAGCGCACCATTAATATAAATGGTGATATCCATTGTACCGCCACCAATATCCAGCACCGCTACCCCTAACTCTTTTTCATCATCAGTCAGTACGGAATAACATGACGCTAATGCAGTAAAGATAAGTTGGTCCACTTCAAGACCACATCGCTCTACACATTTTTCAATATTTTTTGCCATGTCGTTTGAGCAAGTAATAATGTGGGCTCGCGCTTCCATTCTCACGCCACTCATACCCAATGGGTTTTTAATGCCTTCTTGCATATCAATGCTGTATTCTTGCGGTAATGCATGCAGCATTTTGCGCTCTGCCGAAATTGGCACTGAACGCGCAATATGAATCACATTTTCAATGTCTTCATCTGTCACCTCGGTGTTGTTAATAGCAACCACACCGCTTTCATTCTGACACTGAATATGCTTACCAGAAATACCTAAGTACACTGAACTAATGCGGCAATCGGCCATCAGTTCTGCTTCGTCAATAGCACGACGAATCGATTCAGAAACAAGGTTAAGGTCGTTTACGCCGCCTTTATCCATACCATGCGATACCTGGCTGCCTACCCCCACAATACTGAGCTTATTATCTGCGGTGATTTCACCAACGGTGGCCACTACTTTTGAGGTGCCAACGTCTAATCCAATCACTAGGTTTCTTTCTGCTGACTTAGTCATGCCTTACTCTTATTTTCTAATTGTTCTTCTTGAAGTGGCTTCCAGCTCACTGCAAGACCGGTATCGTACCGTAAATCAACAACATCAATTTGTGCATCTGCACGTTGTTCCATGCGCGGATAAACGTCAATAAAACGTTGTACACGCTTCGCTTTTTCTTTGCGGCCTAAATTCAGGCGTATGCCGTTATCAAGCCATAACTGCCACGAAAAACGCTCAGAGAGCGCTAAACTTGTCAGCTCTAAATCATTCACCCTTAGCATTGCTTGAAACTGACGAAAAGCCGTCCAAGCTTCTATTTCACTGCCTTCAGGGCCATATAGCTGCGGTAGCGTATCAGGTAATTTATCACTACTTGCTTGGAACACTTCCCCTGATTGATTCAAGAGTAAATCACTGTTCCAATGGGCTACCGCTTGGTGCTCAACCACATACACTTGTAAGGTATCTGGCCACTGTTTTCTTACCGATGCCGTTGCGACCCATGGCAGACTTTGTACCAAGCGTTGCACATGTTTGACATCCAATTCAAAAAAACTCGATAAGTCGGCTTTTTTTATCGCACTAATAATTGCTTTTTCATCAGTGTATTGAGGCTGTCCAAGCACTGATAAATGCTTAATTTGCGCATCTTTGTTTTCAACCAACCAATCAGACACCCCTGTGGTAATCTTTACTAAAGAAAAAATGACCACCAGAAAAAAGCTCACACCAAAAATCAGCGACCAATTAAGTTGCTGTTTTAACTGTTGCGCTTTCTTCAAAAAAGGATGCATATTAAAGTGTTTGCTCCAGAATGCGAACAACTAATTGTTCAAAACTTGCACCATTGGCTTTAGCCGCCATTGGCACCAACGACTTTTCGGTCATGCCTGGGACTGTATTCACTTCTAATAAGTAAAAATTCCCCTGTTCATCACGCATTGCATCAACACGCCCCCAGCCACTCGCGCCAACCAAATCAAAGGCTTTAAGAGCCATATCTTGCAATAATTGTGTTTCTTGCTGAGATAAATCTGCAGGGCAATGGTACTGCGTGGTATTTGATTGATACTTAGCCTGATAGTCGTAAAAACCATTCGGTGTTGTCATTTCAATAACAGGCTGAACATCTTGACCTAAAACAGCAACGGTAAATTCACGACCCGTAATCCATTGCTCTACGAGTACTTGGCTGTCAAATTTAAAGGCCGCATTTAAAGCGGCATCTAACTGCTCAGCCGTATGCGCTTCAGCCATACCAATGCTTGACCCTTCATGTGATGGCTTAACCATCACCTTACCAAATTCATTTATGATTGCTTGGCTATCAAACTCATGGCGGCTATCGACAACGGTGTAAGGTGCAGTGCTTAAGCCCATTGCTTTAAATAAATGCTTACAACGCACTTTATCCATAGCCAATGCAGAACCCAATACATCACTGCCAGTATAAGGAAGTCCCATAAATTCAAGCGCACCTTGAATCGTACCATCTTCACCGCCTCGGCCATGAAGTGCGATAAATACTCGTTCAATATTGCGCTCTTTTAATTGCCAAAGAGGCTGTTCTTTAGGATCAAATGCGATGGCATCAACGCCAACACTCTGCAATGCGTTCAATACGGCTTGGCCCGATTTAAGCGAGACTTCTCGTTCAGCTGATGTACCGCCAAAAAGAACTGCTACTTTGCCAAATTTGTCGCTTGTCTGGCTCATACATTTACCTGCTTAAGTTGTTCAATAGACAAGTTGCTTGCTGCTAACTTTTTCACTAATTGGCCTATGTTACCAGCGCCTTGCGTTAAAACTAAATCATTATCTTGCATTACATCAGCAAGCACACCTGCAAGCTCTGCACTGCTTGCTACATGCAATGGCTCTTTGCCGCGTTGGCGTAAACTACGACATAAACTCTTACTGTCGGCACCGACTATGGGCTCTTCACCTGCAGCATAAACATCAAGCAGTAATAACTGATCGACATCGGCAAGTACTTTAACGAAATCTTCGTATAAATCTCGAGTACGGCTATAACGATGCGGTTGGTACACCATGACTAACCGTTTATCTGGCCAGCCTTCACGTACAGCAGCAATGGTTGCGGCCACTTCAGATGGGTGATGCCCATAATCATCGACTAACATCACATTACCGCGTTCATTTTCAAATGTGCCGTAATGTTGAAAACGACGGCCTACACCTTCAAATTTTACCAGCGCTTCTAAAATTGCATTATTTGCAATATTTTGATCTTTTGCCACCGCAATCGCAGCGGTTGCATTTAATGCATTGTGCTTGCCTGGCATATTCAAGCTAACAGCTAAGCTTTCACCGTGTTTATTCACTACATTGAATGAACAGGTATTGGCTGTCTGGCTAAAATCAACCATGCGGTAATCAGCATCGGCCGATTCACCGTAGGTGATCACTGGGCGACCAAAACGAGGAATAAGCTCTGCAGCCACCTCAGAATCTATGCAAACAACCGCTAAACCGTAAAATGGCAAGTTATGAATAAAGTCGACATAGGTGTCTTTCATTTTATCAAAACTGCCACCATAGGTATCCATATGATCTTCTTCGATATTCGTGATCACCGACACCATCGGCTGTAAGTGTAAAAACGACGCATCACTCTCATCGGCTTCGGCAATTAAAAAATCACTTTTCCCAACCTTTGCATTACTACCCGCACTGTTTAGCAGGCCGCCAATAATAAAAGTGGGATCAAGCCCTGCTTGTGCATAAATGCTCGCAATTAAACTTGTTGTCGTGGTTTTACCATGTGTTCCTGCCACGGCAATGCCATGACGAAAGCGCATTAATTCTGCAAGCATCTCTGCGCGGCGAACAATCGGAATACGCGCCGCTTTTGCTGCTTTAATTTCTGGATTTTGATCGTTAATCGCACTTGATACCACGACCACGCTGGCATCTTTGACATTATTTTCATCATGCCCGATAAACACTTCTGCGCCGACATGAATCAAGCGTTCTGTCATGGCACTGTGTGCGATATCTGAGCCGGTAATACGGTAGCCTTCAAAAGCAAGTACTTCGGCAATGCCACCCATCCCTGCGCCACCAATACCAATAAAGTGGATGGTGTCAATTCGACGCATCGCAGGACGAGTGCTGTTTTCTTTCATCGTGCTTTCTTTCACTACTTATCTCTTCTATTTGCTAGCTGCTCACAGCACTTCGCAACATTGGCTGTGGCATCTAAAATGGCAAGCTGTTTCGCTTTACTTGCCATAGTTGAAATTTTTTCTGGTGCGTTTAAGTAAGGTGATAACACATTCACAACCGCATCTTTTGTAAACTCACTTTGCGGCATCAGCAAAGCGGCTTGCGCGGCGACTAAATACCCTGCATTAGCCGTTTGATGGTCATCCACTGCATGTGGAAACGGCACAAATAGAGCCATTCGACCCGCCGCAGCGATTTCACTTACTGTCAATGCACCAGCACGGCAAATTACCAAATCGGCCCATTGATAAGCGCTATCCATATCATCAATAAATTCAGTCACTTTGCTAAAATCAGCTAACCCTAACTGTTGATAGCTCGCGGTGACATTAGGTTCATTATTTTTACCCGTTTGGTGCCATATATTAAGCGTTGTTTGCGCTGAAAGCTCACTGAATACAGCCGGTAAAGTCTGATTCAATACTTGCGCCCCCAGCGAACCACCGACCACTAGCACATTAATCGGCGTTTGCGTTTGCTTAGCCGTTACCGTCGCAACACTAGCGCGCACTGGGTTACCAACGATTTCACACTGCCCTTTAGCAAAAGCCGAAGGAAAAGCAGCCAAAACCTTATTCGCACACTTTGCTAACCAACGGTTACTCATACCTGCCACTGCATTCTGTTCATGAATAACCAGAGGGATCCCTAAGCTTTTTGCGGCAATTCCTGTTGGGCCTGTCACATAGCCGCCCATGGCGAGTACGACATCAGGCTTTTGCGCTTTTAAAATTTTACGCGCCTGCAAAATGGCATTTATCACCATAAAAGGGGCTTTAATCAAGCGCTTTATACCATTACCGCGCACACCTTTTACGTTAATAAAGTCAATTTCAATATTGTGTTTGGGCACAACATTGGCTTCCATTCTATCGGGTGTTCCAATCCAGCTTACCTGCCAACCTTGCTGCTTTAAAAAATCTGCAACCGCAATGCCAGGGAAAATATGCCCACCGGTGCCACCAGCAACTACAAGTAATTTTTTACTCATCGTTTGCCTCCGCGTGAGGTAGCTTGCTTTGTCGCCATTTTGGTTTCAAAATCAATTCGCAAAAGTACACCTGTTGCGATGGTCATAATTAATAAACTAGAACCACCGTACGAAATAAACGGCAAGGTTAAGCCTTTGGTCGGTAAGATCCCCGCACTTGCGCCCACATTTACCATGGTTTGAAAGGCAAACCAAATACCAATCGCAAAGGCAAAATAACCTTCATACTCTTTACCGCACTTCAACGCTTTTTGACCAATAAGCAAGGCTCTAAAAACAAATATTGCAAGCACCACTAAAATACTTAACACCCCAAAAAACCCTAGCTCTTCACCTATAACAGCGAAGATAAAGTCATTGTGTGCTTCGGGAAGGTACTGTAGCTTTTGCACACTATTACCTAAGCCTTGACCAAACCAACCACCTTGACTGTATGCCATTAGCGACTGTACTAATTGGTAACCTTTTCCGAACGGGTCTTCCCAAGGTTCAAGAAAGCCTGTAACACGTGCCATACGGTAAGGTTCAGCAATAATCAGCACGACTACCGCAGCAATCCCCGTTAATATAAGACCAAAGAATTGCCATAGTTTTGCACCCGCTAGAAAGAGCAAGCCCACCGTCGTAACAAACAGAACCACTACGGTACCTAAGTCAGGCTGCATCAATATCAATAAAGCATACACACCAAACACGGCTAACGGCTTAAAGAAGCCTTTCAGGTTTTCTTGCACTTCTGCGCGCTTACGCACTAAGTAGCCAGCAATATAACTAAAAAAATACAGCTTAGCGGCTTCTGCCACCTGAAAACCAATGGGTCCTACTGGTATCCAGCGCTTTGCACCATTGACCTCACGACCAACTATCAATACCAGTACCAGTAAAGCTAAGCCCAGCAAGAGTAAATAAGGGTTGCTGCGTTTCCACCAATCCATTGGGACATTGGTGGCTATCCAGAATAAGAAAAAGCCCATAATTAAGAACATGCTATGGCGAATAATGATGTGATAAGGATTATCAAATAAACGCTCAGCAGTGGGCATCGATGCACTGGTCACCATCACAAAGCCAACCCCAATCAACATCAACATGCAATACATCAACGGCACATCATAAAGTTGTGCAGATTGTTTAGGTGTAAGCGCGTCACGAATATCAGCAAATGCAATCATACTGCCTCCGCCAATACGCACTGGGTAAAATCATCCCCACGCTGCATATAGTTGTTATACATATCTATGCTGGCACAAGCGGGGGCAAGTAATACGATATCGCCCTGATCACTCAGCTGTTTTGCAAGTAGCACTGCTTCATGCATGTTGTTAGTAAGGTGGCCTTTATCTGAAAGCGCCACTAATGCTTTTGCATCTTTACCAAAGCAGACCAAGGCTTTTACTTTGTCGTTCAAATACGGTTTTAGGGCATCTAAATCAGCCCCCTTCGCATCGCCACCGGCAATAACAACTAATTGCTTTGCTTGATCGGCTAGGCTTTCAATTGCGGCGATAGTCGCGCCAACATTCGTTGCTTTTGAGTCATTAAAATACTTTACACCACTAATTTCAGCGACAAACTGACACCGGTGCGCAAGTCCAGTAAAGGCACTAAATGCTTGCAGATAGTGCTCGGCTGTGATTTCAAATGGGCTTAATAACGCCATCACTGCCAATGCATTTTGTTGATTATGCGAACCCACAACATTTAAGCTGCTTACAGGTAACAGAGGCTTACCTTGTGCTGCAAAATATTGTTCACCCTGTTGATCAACTAAAGAGTAATCGGCATTACGAAGTGCAAAGCTTAACTGCGGCTGCTTTGCAGTGTGTGTTGCCGCATCAATGGCATTCACAACACAAAGTGCTGCGCCATTATAGATACGTTGCTTCGAGTCGATATAAGCTTGATAGCTTGGGTAGCGATCTAAATGATCTTCACTCACATTGAGTACACACGCACTGTGTGCTTTTAAGCTCTGGGTGGTATCAAGCTGAAAACTTGATAACTCAAGCACAAAAACATCGTAGTCATGCGCTAATAAATCAAGTACAGCTGTGCCTATATTACCGCCAAGGCCCACTTTATAACCCGCAGCTTTGAGTACCTCAAATGCCAGCGTCACCACGGTTGATTTTCCGTTTGACCCCGTCACTGCCACAATAGGCTTATCTGTTAAGCGCGCGAAGAGCTCAACATCGCCAATCACTTCTACCCCCGCAGCCATTGCTTTTGCGACTGCCGGCGTTGTTAAACTAAGCCCAGGGCTGATAATAATGATGTCGGTATTGCTAAGCGCTGCATTATCTAAATCACCAAAGTGGGTAACCAGCTCACTCGCATGCTCAGCTAGCCAATCAGCACCTGGCGGCTGCTCTCGGCTATCCACAACCTTTGGCTGAATATTCTGAGACAATAAAAAACGCACAATGCCCAGACCGGTTACACCGAGTCCGAGCACTGTTATGTGTTTATTTTTAATCTCGTTAATTACTGTCATTTACCTGATCTTCAATGTCGCAAGGCCCGCAAGCACGAGCACAATCGAAATAATCCAAAAGCGCACAATCACACGTGGTTCTGGCCATCCCTTTAACTCATAATGGTGATGAATAGGCGCCATTCTAAAAATGCGCTGCCCACGTAACTTATATGAACCGACTTGTAAAATTACCGATAAAGCTTCCATCACAAACACACCGCCCATAATAATGAGCACTAATTCTTGGCGAACTAATACCGCAATAATGCCCAGTGCGCCGCCAAGCGCAAGCGAGCCTACATCGCCCATAAATACTTGTGCTGGGTATGTGTTAAACCATAAGAAACCAAGCCCTGCACCCACAATCGCGGTGCACACCACAACCAGTTCGCTTGCCAGCGGTAAATGAGGAATATGTAAGTAGCTAGAGAAATTCACGTTACCCGTTAAATAAGCAATAATGGCCAGAGCCGACGCGACTAAAATAGTCGGAACAATTGCTAAACCGTCAAGCCCATCCGTTAGGTTTACCGCGTTAGATGTGCCGACAATAACAAAGTAAGTCATGACGATATAAAACAAGCCAAGTTGTGGCAGTACATCTTTAAAAAACGGCACTACTAACGATGTTTCAGTGCCTTGCTGCGCAGTAAAATAAAGTGCGCTTGCCACAACTAAAGCGATCACTGACTGCCAAAAGTACTTCCACTTAGCGATGAGACCTTTGGGGTCTTTACGAATTACTTTGCGATAGTCATCAATAAAGCCCACTACGCCTAATGATCCCACAACAAATAACGTTGCCCACACATATTTATTTGATAAATCAGCCCACAACAACGTACTGGTAAAAATCGCACCAAGAATCAAAATTCCGCCCATAGTAGGCGTGCCTTTTTTAGACAGATGAGATTCCGGACCATCATGGCGAACCACTTGACCAATCTGCATTTTTTGTAAACCGCGAATAAGCTTAGGGCCATAATAAAGTGAAATAAGTAAGGCGGTTAAAATACCTAAAATCGCTCGCAGCGTCAGGTATGAAAACACATTAAAGCCGCTGTAATACTGTGTTAAATACTCTGCCAACCACACTAACATGACGTTACCCCATTGTTGCCATCTTGCTGGCTGTTAACTAAATCTGCTACCACAAGTTCCATACGAGAACTTCGCGATCCTTTCACTACAATGGTGGTCTTTTGCTGAGATTCAGCGAGCACACTTTGTAATTGTTGTAATAATTGCTCACGGCTTGAGAAATGACGATTTGGCTTTTCAAAAACATCACTGGCCGACTTACTCAATACGCCAAGGCTGTAAAGTTCATCAATGCCCTTTTGCTGAGCATACTCACCCACTTGTTGGTGATAAAAACGTGCTTCTTCACCAAGTTCGCCCATATCACCCAAGGCGAAAATACGGCGTCCGGGCATATCGCTCAATAAATCAATGGCTGCTTTAACTGACTGCACATTTGCGTTGTAAGTATCATCAATTACCGTTAGCTTATCTGATACTTTCAGTACGTTAACACGTCCCTTTACTTCGCCCATGGATGCAAGCGCAGTTGCAATACTGTCTAAACTCACACCTAATTCAGTGGTTAACGCGGTAGCGATAAGCGCATTAGCAATATTGTGCTTACCAGGCAAAGCAAGCGTTACAGGGACTTTGTGCTCTGTTGTACACAGCATAAATGAAGCGCGCGCTTGTTCATCAAGCACTATATCTTCAGCCCAATAATCTAACTGTTGTGTGGTAGAAAAACGCTTTACTGTTCGGTGAGTCAGTTTATCTAACCAATAATCAGCAAAGTCGCTATCACAATTAACAATGGCAACCCCATCCGGTTTTAAGCCATCGTAAATTTCACCCTTCGCTGTCGCTACGCCTTGTAACGAGCCAAAACCTTCTAAGTGCGACGCGGCAACATTACACACAACAGCCACATCTGGTTTTGTCATGGCAACAGTGTAAGCAATCTCACCAATATGATTAGCACCCAATTCAATCACGGCATATTCATGCTGAGGCTCAAGGCACAACAATGTTAGCGGCACACCAATATCGTTATTAAAGTTGCCTTTAGTCGAGAGCACTTCACCGTGGCCTGACAGAATTGCTGCACACATTTCTTTTACGGTCGTTTTACCAACACTGCCTGTTATTGCGATGGTTTTTGGTGAGACTTCTGCCATCACCGCCGCCCCAATATGACCCAGCGCAATGCGAGTATCTGCGACAACAAACTGCACAATATCAACGTTAACAGGGCGCGCAACAATGGCTGCAATCGCCCCTTTTTCTTTTGCTTGCGCTACAAATTTATGGCCATCAAAGTTAGGCCCTTGTAATGCTAAAAATACTTCACCCTCGCACAGTGTGCGTGTGTCGGTATTTATATTTTTCACTTTGTGATTACCACCGCGGTAATCGGTTGCTAGAACCTGTGCTAGCCAATCAAAATCCATCGGGATCATAACTGCGCCCCTTGCGATTTTTCTTTTAGTTGTTGTTGTACATATTGGCGGTCGCAGAAGTCGATACGCTGATCGCCAATAATTTGATAGTCTTCATGGCCTTTGCCTGCAATAAGAATCACATCATCGGCATTTGCTTGCTCTATTGCATAACTAATTGCACGAGCACGGTCTGCTTCGCAGTGCGCGCGCTCTGGGTGCTCAAGTCCTGCGACCACGTCAGCAATAATTGCATTTGGGTCTTCACTGCGTGGGTTATCGCTGGTGACGATAATACGATCAGCATTACCTTCAGCCGCTTTTGCCATCATTGGACGCTTGCCTTTATCGCGGTCACCGCCACAGCCAAACACACAGCTCACGCCCCCGGGGACATGCTTTTGTAAAGCCTGCAATGCCAGTGCAAGTGCATCTGGTGTATGTGCATAGTCAACAATACAAGTTGGTTGACCCGGTGCGCTAAACGCTTGCATGCGCCCAGCAACCGGTTGCAATGATTTACATGCGTCTACTAACTGTGAAAGCGGGTAACCCATACCTAATAGCGTGGCCATTGCTGCTGCTAGGTTATAGAGGTTAAATTCACCAAATAATGCAGATTGCACCTCAGCGTGACCCCAGCTTGTTTCGAACGTTGCCGAAATACCGGTGTTGCTATAAACGACATCGCTAAAATAGACATAGCGTGCGCCTTTCGGTGCTAAATTTTTATGGCCATAACAAATTAGGTTATTGAAGTCGTACTTTTCTAACCACTGTTCGACTTGTGCATCGTCTTGATTAAGCACAACAGTTTCTGGATTATGATCACGCAGCAACATCAATTTGGCATCGCCATACGCATCCATTGTGCCATGATAATCTAAGTGATCACGCGACAAATTGGTAAAAACGGCGGCTTTAAACTGACAATGATCAACGCGCTGTTGCACCAGACCATGCGATGAAACTTCCATTGCAACCACATTCATGTGTTGATCACGTAGTTCAGATAAAATACGTTGTAAATCAACACTTGATGGAGTGGTATTGGCTAAGGGTGTTAGCTGTTCAGGGTGACCATAACCCAGCGTACCAATAACCGCTGCAGATTTATGGCATTGCTGCGCTAAATGCGCGATCATTGCCGTCGTTGTTGATTTGCCATTGGTGCCTGTTACGCCCACTAAATCTAACTCAGCAGAGGGCTGTTGGTAGAATGCAGCAGCGAGTGCTGGCAGCTTTTTAGCTAAATCAGACACTAAGTAAAGTGGTTCGAAATGACTTTCAAACTCACATAAGCGATCAGCAATCACAGCAACCGCACCACTTTCAATGGCTTTCTTTATAAACTGGCCGCCATCAAGCTGATGGCCTTTAATTGCCACAAATACATCACCGGGATGAACATCGCGACTATCTAGACGCAGTTGATTGACTAATAAAGAATTAGCCTCCACGTCAATATGATTAAGAATGGGTTTTAAATCACGCATCGTTATCTTTGCCTTCCACGTACGCAACCGCATCTTTGTCCGGTGCGACGTTTAAAATTCTTAAGGCATTGGAGACAATCTCTGCAAATGCAGGACCTGCCGTCGCTCCGCCATAATAAACATCTCCACCCGGTTCATTTATCATTACCACAACAGCTAAACGAGGATTGCTGGCTGGCGCTATACCTGCAAAATAACCGACATATTCGTCACCATAACCACCCACAGCGGCCTTTTTAGAGGTCCCTGTTTTACCCGCTGCACGGTAGCCATCTACGTGAACTTTTTGTGCCGTACCGCCTTTTTCAAATACACTTTCCATCATGTGAACAACGGCTTCAACATCCTTTTGTTGAAAAACACGCTCGCCTTCAGGAATTGAATCTTGCTTCAGCACAGTCAAAGGACGCATAACGCCACCCGACCCTAACATGGCATAAAAACGCGCCATTTGTGCCGTGCTTACCGCTAAGTTATAACCAAACGATAAAGCGGCAATTTCGTGATCAGACCAACGACGGTGTGGATAAAATAAGCCACTACTTTCACCGACCATTCCGGTGCCGCTGTCACTGCCAAAGCCAACTTTTTCATAAAGGCCCACAAAATAGTCTTTCGGTACGGTTTGGCTGACCTTCGTCACACCCATATTACTTGAGTACTTTAAGATTTCTCTTAAGCTCATTTCGCCGTGATTACGCGTGTCTTGTACTAAGCTCCCGCCCACGCGCATCCAGCCTGGGTAAGTATCAATAATTTCATCCGGTTGGATTGAGCCGTAGTCTAAACCAGCCAAAATGGCTAGTGGCTTAACAGTCGAACCCGGTTCAAACAAATCGGTAATGGCACGGTTACGGCGTTTGTGTGGTGCTGCGTCTGATAAGTTATTCGGGTTGAATGAAGGGCTATTAACCATTGCCAGTACTTCACCGGTTTTTACATCTACGACCATAGCCGAGCCCGATGTTGCTTTGTAAGATAATACGGCTGACTTCACCGCTTTATAAGCAATGGCTTGAATACGTTGATCAATACTTAAATGGATATTCTCTGGTTCTACACGCTCACGCTCATCAAGTACTTCAACTTCGCGGCCTTGGGCATCTTTACGAATAGTACGCTGGCCTTCAACACCGGTTAGTTGTTGTTCGTATAGTTTTTCGATTCCTTCGATTCCATGACCGTCGATATTCGTAAAACCAATCACGTGCGCTGTCACTTCGCCAGCAGGATAATAACGTTTTGATTCGTCGAGTAAATGAATACCAGGCAAACGTAAATCACCAATATAATTAGCAACCGCAGGCGTTACCTGACGCTTTAAATATACAAATCGGCGTTTCGGATTATCGCGCAGGCGCGCATTGATTTTAGTTGGCTCAATACGCAGTACATCCGCCAGCTCACGCCAACGAATATCATTGCTGTAATAAGCGGCAATGCGTCTATTTAATTCTGCGGTGTTCTCTGCCAGTGCATTTTGATCTTCACCATTTTTACGCGCTTGGCGAAGCACTTTGCTGACCAACGATTTATGCAAGGCTTTGGGGTCTGCATACACACTAACCACAGGCACACTTACCGCCAGCTCTTTGCCATTGCGATCAAAGATCATACCGCGTTGTACATGTTGTTTTTCAACACGTACTGTGCGTTTATCACTTTCTGAACGCGCTTTGTCTGGTTCAATTACTTGCAAAAATGCGGCACGCGCTACCAGCGTCATAAAGACTAAAAATACAACCGAGCACACCAGCATAAAGCGCCATGTGATCAAGGTATTAGTTGGCTTTTTCCTTCTGCTTATCATTGCAGTATTACCACCTTTTCGTCTTGGCTGGTTGGCCGTTTCATTTCTAATTGCATGGTTGCAACTTCTTCGATACGTGCATGCTGTGAATAAAACTCTTCTTCTACCAACAAGTAGCGCCATTCAAGGTCTAGTTCATCACGCTCTTGCAATAACTTATCTTGTTCTATTAACTGTTGACGAGCTAAGTGAGTTACCTGCACGACACTCAAGCTCGATGCGAGAATCACAACCAACAAGGCCAAGGTCAGCTTATTAGCTCCTAGGCCTTTGAAAATCTCTACAAATAAATTTGGTTGGCGATGTGTCGCTTTTGCTTTCATTACAACCTCTGTGCAACCCTTAGCACCGAGCTGCGCGAACGAGGATTTAATTCAATTTCTTCCTTGCTCGGCTTAATGGCTTTACCCACTGCTTTTAACGTCAGGTTTTTATTTATTTGTGCATCTGTTAAAGGCAGACCTCTGGGTATCGCCTCTCCCTTACTCTGTTTCTTAATAAACTGCTTAACAATACGATCTTCGAGTGAGTGGAACGAAATAACCACCAGCCGTCCACCCGGCTTTAATACTTCAACAGCAGCTTGAAGTGCCGTTTGAATTTCTTCGAGCTCACTGTTGATATAAATTCGAATCGCCTGAAAGGTGCGTGTTGCAGGGTGCTTAT
This sequence comes from Pseudoalteromonas sp. JSTW, assembly GCF_013423925.1. Lineage (NCBI taxonomy): Bacteria > Pseudomonadati > Pseudomonadota > Gammaproteobacteria > Alteromonadales > Pseudoalteromonadaceae > Pseudoalteromonas > Pseudoalteromonas sp. JSTW. Next base: position 492,845 of record NZ_CP058972.1, on the reverse strand, counting down.
GTTTATCTTTTACTGGCACGGCTTGATCAACTAAATCAGCCAATTGTTTGGTACTGGTAATCGGTGTGTGCTCGCGAGTTTCAATAATTTTATGAGCAATACGACGACCAAATTTTTCTTCACCAAAGGTTTTGATCACATGGGTAATGTCTTCAAGTTCCGCTTCGGCTAACCACTGTGCAGCACTGCGACCGCTGGTTGGGTCCATGCGCATATCAAGCGGGCCATCTTTCATGAAACTAAAACCGCGTTCTGCATCGTCTAGTTGAGGTGATGACACACCAATGTCTAATAAAATGCCATCGACTTTACCAATTAAGTCATTGTCTTCCGCCACCGTTTTTAAATTAGAAAAACGGGTATGGGCAATTGAAAAACGGGCATCATCAGCAAATTTTTCGGCAGCTTTAATAGCTTGCGGATCTTGGTCGATTGCTTGTAAGCGACCGTGATCATTTAGACGCGCTAAAATTTGTCCTGAGTGTCCACCGCGACCAAATGTGCCATCCATGTAAATACCTTCGGGCTTTATGTCCAAAGCATTTATGGTTTCTTCCATCAGTACAGAGACATGTTCAAATTGCGCTGTCATTAGCTATTTTTTGCCTTTTTTATTTGTGGTTAGAGTGAGAAATTATCGAATTCGGGATTCGCCTCAAAATCGCCTAGGCGTTCTATCTCAGTATCTTGGCGCATTTGTTCATGCCAACGATCTTCATCCCAAATCTCAAACTTATTCATCAAGCCAACCAACATGATTTTTTTTCCAAGTTCAGCATGTGCACGTAAAGACGGTGCAAGCAAAATTCGGCCATTTTTATCGAGTTGATACTCTGTAGCATTACCAAGCAACATACGTTGCATTCGGCGTGCACGTGGATTCATATTAGAAATTTTTAATAACCGCGATTCAATTTCAAGCCACTCAGCCAACGGATATAACCACAAACAAGGCTCATTAAGTGCTACGGTGCAAATAACGGTGCCCTGATCTTCAGACAAGATCGCATCTCGGTACTTAGTCGGTACCGCAAAGCGTCCTTTATCATCCAAACTCAGAGAGCTCGCACCCCGAAACATAGCTTGCCTTAAAATTAGGTTGTAAATCGTTAACGATTATTACTGATCCAATTTGATCCACTAAAAACCACTTTTTACCACAGTGCTCCAGTTTAGGGCTTGACAAGCTATTTTGTCAAGTAAGCAGATCATCATAACTTGCTTGTAAAGCCAGAAAAAATAAGGCTTCAAGCAAAGCTACTGAATTACGTGGGAAAAAGTGGGAAACAAAGAAAAAAATCTTTTTTGCGGTTTTCTTGGCAAGCTATTGGGTAAAAATGGCTAATGAATGACCAATGAATAATTACAAATTAGTAGAATAAAATCGAATTCGGTAATTTTTACGCAATAACCCTGCAATAGTTACGGGTAATACCGACTTACATGAGCCATTAATTACATAACAATCTGATATTAAATAATATTATTTGTTGGTACGAAGGTTGCGACAGTGTACTTACCAATTTAATGGCAATTTTTAAGGAATGATTATGACTACCGCAACAAACAAATCGAATTCAAGCACCACAAGCAGTGCAGATACGAAAGCGGCTCAAGTAGAGGCGCCATTTACTGAAAAAGCAACCGAAGCAGCGCATCATGCCGTTGATGCTCTATCATCACGTGCAGCAAGCGCTGAACACAGTGTTCGAGAGGGAGCTACTAATTCGGCAAAAACATTGTCTGAAAAACAAGCGGTTGCGCGTGAAAAAATAAATGAATACAGCGGCAAAACACGTCAACTAGCATCTGAAAACCCATTAGCGACAGCGGGTATTGCATTTGCAGCAGGTATGCTAGTGAGCGCACTAATCCGTCGTAATAAGTAACGATTATGCCGCACTCTCACCCTACTGATGAGAAAACGCAAGAAACCACTGATCAGCATCTCCATGCTGATCAGTGGCAAGATCATCTTGCCAAACTCACTGACTACACTAAACAGCTTTACGTTGATTACCGTCAACAAATGGGGATCTGCAAAGATTTAGCTGCTGCTGAATGGCGTTTGTCAATGCGTTCACTGGCACTCACCATAATATTGATCGTCTGTTTTGCTGGGGGATTGGTGTTACTTTGGGCTGGACTATTAGCATCCATCGGTCTTGCTATATTTAGTCTAAGTGAATCAATTTGGCTGTCAGCGGTGTCGCTGTTTACCATGCAAATACTTTGCTTAATTTGGCTGTGGAAAAATATTGGTTATATCAGCAGCAAAATTGGCTTTGATAAAACCATAACAAGTATTCGACAGTTACTAAACCTCAATAAGGAAAAATGATGTTTATTGATTACTTCATAAAAAAACCGCAGAAAAAGGTTAATAACTTAAGCCAGCAAATGGATTTACTCGATGAATTGAAACGCCAACATCACCAAGCATTTAATTATCGCTTAAAGCGATTCGCCGTTACTAAAGTCGGGCTTGCGAGTGCCTTTTCGGCGGGTGTAGGTTATGGGGCTTTAAAAAATGATGATCATCAGCATGGAAAGCTTAAACAACTCAGTCAATTTAGCTGGCTGTTACGACTGTTGTGATCTTTATCACAAAAAATACGCTTTTTACTTCTCATTTGTTAGTCTTTTCTTTACCGTGTTAATAAGTTTTGCGTGTTAACAGGATAACCTAATTGAAAAAACGGATTGTATTAACCGGTGGCCCCGGTGGCGGTAAAACAACAGCAATCGACTTATTACGACGCGAGTTCTCGAAACAAATTGTGGTAGTGCCTGAATCGGCAACCATGTTATTTGGCGGCGGAATAGAACGGGGTAATGCTCCTCACCTTGTAAAAGCCCACCAGCAAGCTATCTTCAGCTTACAGAAACACCTTGAACATATTCAACGTACTATGCACCCTGATCGTTTAATGCTGTGCGATCGTGGTAGCTTAGATGGTCTCGCATATTGGCCAGGTGATCAGGCGGAGTTTTTTCAATGCTTAGGGACCGATCTTCACACTGAACTTAATCAATATGATGCTGTGATTTTTTTTGAAACCGCGGCCAAGTCAGGGCAAAGTATCCACAGTAACAACCCTGTTCGTAACGAGTCTGACCAGCAAGCAATTTTGCTAGATGATAAATTACAAGCAGTATGGTCACAGCACCCGCATTTTAATCTCGTAAAAAGCGCTGAGTCGTTTATTCAAAAAGTCATGTTTGGTATCGACACTATTCGCGACGTAATGAAAGGGTATCAGTAGCAGCTCACATGAGCTGCTACTCTGAGTACTATAATTGGTCACGATTGTGCGCTCGGCCATAGTCTATATCGGGTCCTTTTGGCACCACTTGCGTCGGATTTATCATCGTATGGCTGAAGTAATAGTGACGTTTTATGTGGTAAAAATCGACCGTCTCACTCACCTTTTCAATTTGGTATAACTCGCGTAAATAATGACTAATTGCAGGGTAACTTTCGATGGTGCGTAAATTACATTTAAAATGACCCACATAAACACTGTCAAAGCGAATTAAGGTCGTGAATAAACGCCAATCAGCCTCTGTGAGTGTGTCGCCCACTAAGTAGCGATTATGAGTCAAACGCTGTTCTATTTTATCAAGAGCGGCAAACAAATCATCAAACGCTTCGGTGTACGCTTCTTGCGTTGTTGCAAAGCCTGCACGGTACACACCGTTATTGATATTGTGATAAACAAACTCGTTTATTTCATCAATTTCAGTACGTAGCGCTGCAGGGTAAAAATCGCGTTCATTGTTAGTAAGTTCATTGAATGCACTATTAAACATCCGAATAATCTCTGCAGACTCATTACTGACAATGCGCTGGGTCTGTTTATCCCAAAGTACAGGTACCGTCACTCTGCCAGAATAATCAGCTTTGTTACGTGTATAAATTTGATGCATATAGTCGCTATCAAATAAAGCATCACCTGTGCTGTGATTATCTTTATCGAATGTCCACCCATGCTCTAGCATGTCAGGACTCACAACCGAGACACTAATGTAGTCTTCAAGGCCTTTTAAATGGCGAAAAATCAGCGTGCGATGAGCCCATGGGCACGCTAATGAAACATACAAGTGATACCGACCTTTCTCAGCCTTGAATCCCCCATCGCCACTTGCCCCTTTGCTACCATCAGCCGTTACCCAGTTACGCAACTGCGCTGATTCACGCTTAAATTCACCTTGGTTGTTGTCTGTGTCGTACCATTTATCTTGCCATTGGCCGTTTACAAGTAATCCCACGATAACCTCCTAGAGTGTGCCAAATTTACCTTGTTGATAATCTCGTACAGCCTGATGTAACTCTGCTTGCGTCGTCATAACAAAAGGTCCCATATGAGCAATCGGCTGCTTTAGTGGTTCGCCCGCAAGCACCAAGACACCCGCCCCCGTTTGCGAATTAAATTCAATGTCACTGCCAGGCTCTAAAATTAACAAGCTCCCCGCTTTAACAGGCCCTCCCTGTTCAGTATTAATTTCTCCCGTGTGTATATACAACATCACTTTAGTTTGCTTAAGAGGCGCGTGTTTAAATTCAGTGCCGGCAGGCAAAGTCACATCAGCTAACATGCCATTAGCGGCTAAATCTTGTAAGCTTGAAACCTGCTCTTCACTGGCAAACTGCCAACTACCTGCAAGCGCTTTTAACTCAACCCCTTGATCATTACGAGTCACCGGTGCGGGGGCTTCTGTTGTATCTTGGTAACGCGGTGCTCTGAGCTTTTCTGCACTTGGCATATTTAACCAGATTTGGAATCCATGCATGCCTTCTTTTGCATCTGCTAACGGCATTTCACTGTGGATCACACCAAAGCCAGTACTCATCCATTGCACATCACCTGCACGAATCGCTTTTTTGTTACCCATTTGATCTTGGTGCTCAAACCCTCCTTTAATAATATAAGTGAAGGTTTCAATGCCACGATGAGGGTGTGCAGGAAAGCCCCCCATAAAATCACTGTGATCGTCAGACTTAAGCTCATCGATCATTAAAAATGGATCTAAGTATTTTCCATCAAAGCCTGGGATACGGCTAATATTGACACCATCACCATCTTGAGTGGCATGGCTATTTAATTGTTGAATCACTTTCATAACGTTACTCCCGTAAATTATATGAAATGATTGTAGACGCCAATTTAACTAACAACCATGCGTAAAATTAGCGCCAATCGTTCTATTCAGAAGAATGTTTAGTCTGCTGTGTCATCAATGTATCTGCTACGGTTGCTCCGCGCTCTCCGACTTCTTTTTCGGGGCCGACAGTACTATCAATGACCGTTTGCTGTTCAGCACTGGCATTAATTGCCGCCCCAAAAATAATGATATAAGCACTGATATAAAGCCACATCAGCATAATAACCACGCCCCCTAAAGAGCCATAGGTTTCGTTATAACGTGCAAATTGCGAGACATAAAATGAAAAACCAACCGATGCCCCGATCCATAATACAGTCGCGAGCATTGAACCCGGTGTGATCCAACGCCACTTAGCGGGGTTTCGATGAGGTGCGTAGCGGTATAAAAATGCCAATGCACCGTTAAAAATGATTGCCAGCAGCGGCCAAGTTATCAGCGTGATCATTAAATCTATTAGCTCTGTTAGGCCAACCAGGTTAAGCACAATAGGTAAAATACCAATAATTAATAACGCCACGAGAGCGACGATTATAGCACCCAACGAAAATAAAAAACGGACCAGTAACGCCACAAAAAATTGCCGTTTGTTATGCTGATGGTATGTAATATTACAGGCCGTGATCAGCGCTTGGCAGCCCTTACTGCTACTCCAGACTGTTAACAATAAAGTGCCTATAGCACTCATACTCAAGACTTTTTGCGATTGCTGCGTCACTTCACTCACTTGCAGTAAAATAATATCGCGACTACTGGCAGGTAAAATTGCAATCACTTTAGATAACTGCTCATGAATGTCCGTTGGTGAAGCAAAATAGGCATAAATAGACACAATGGCAGCCAGTGCAGGAAAGATTGCTAGCAGTGCATAAAATGCGACACCTGCCGCAACAAACGATAAATTATCTTGTGATAAATTATGATATACCCGTTTGCTTATATCCCACCAACCCCGTAATGGAATTTCCAGCGGCGAGCGAGCCTGAAAACCGCGATTGCCATGAGACATATTCTTCCTCACTTTCTACTTAGCTTAAGGTGTCGTTGCAAACTACTTGCCACTAATAATGGCGTCTAACTTGCATTGAGCTACGCTTATAACTGCCCGGCTATAATCCATGGAGTGGTGCAATGAATTTTTATTTATATCTTACTAATCAAGTAACTAATTTAATCACACCCATACTATCAACCACGACGTCGACGCCAATTGAAAGCCTTACGTGGTACGATTTAAACTCACAAGTTACGCAGTTTTTACACACTGCTTGGCAAATGTTACCGGCTCTCACACTCGGTATTGTCGCCATTATTATTTGCTACTTACTGGCTCGCCCTTTGTCATATGTACTGATTAAACCACTGGGTTTTGTGAGTGAAAGTAAGCTTTTACATGTCGTTACACGGCGCTTTTTTAGCATCGTTATTATTTTGTTTGGGGTGTACTTATTTTTACGTCTTGCAGGGCTAACCAGTTTTGCCGTCGCTATCATGAGTGGTACAGGATTGGTGGGCTTGATCCTTGGCTTCGCATTTCGTGATATCGCCGAAAATTTTATCTCGAGTATGCTACTCAGCGTACAGCGACCGTTTCGGATTGACGATGTAATAGAAGTAGATGGCCGCTTAGGGGTAGTAAAAAAAGTCACAGCTCGCGCCACTACTTTGGTGGATTTTGATGGTAATCATATTCAAATACCGAATGCTACCGTCTATAAAAATGTCATTAAAAACCTTACTGCGAACCCCAAAATGCGCGGCCATTTTACAGTAGGCATTGGCTACGATAATGACATTCGCTATGCTCAGCAATTAGCCATGCAAGTCGTAAGTCAAAACCCTGCTGTTATTAATGATCCCCCCAGTCAGGTTCTGATTGAATCGCTTGGATCTGCCACACTTAATTTAACCATTTATTTTTGGGTAAACAGCAGTGAACATAGCACGGTTAAAGTGGCATCTCAGCTAATGCGAATGTTAGTAAACACCTATTTAGCAGAAAAAATTAGTATGCCAGATGATGCTCGCGAACGAATTATTTTAAATACCGATGCCGAGCACACCAGTCATCACACCACTTCGCCCCCACAAACATCAAACACTCTCGACGACCATAGCTTGGATGATATAAGTAGTGATGCAGATGATATTCGTGAACAAGCCGATCAGTCTCGCGATCCTGAGCAAGGCAGTAATATTATTTAATACTTATCCTGTAAATTAAATACATCTATTACACCAAGATTGAACTGTGTTAGTTGTATATATTATTGCGGACATGCTGCAATTTTGATTACCTGTTAACTTTTGTAATTGTCTTTCAATTAAGATAAAAAGAAACAACTGAAACCCACTATTAAAATAATCTCAGTGATTTAGGTATCGTTATGACAATAGATAGACGACGTTTTTTAAAATCTGCCGCAGCTATTACCGCCGCGACAGTCGTGACTGGCTGTGCGAAAAGCCAACAAGGTGATAATCAAAGCACACCACTTGCGTCACAAGGTAAAAGCGTAATGGGCTTAGCTGTGCCTGCGATGGATGTGGTACGTGTTGGTTTTATTGGCGTTGGTCAACGTGGTAGCGGCCATGTAAAACACCTTTGCCACATTGAAGGTGTTGAAATTAAAGCTATCTGTGACACAGATCAGCTAATGCTCGAGAAATCAATTAACTATGTTGTTGAAAAAGGCTTACCTAAACCAACTGCTTACACGGGGTCTGATAAAGCCTATTTAGACATGCTGGCTCGCAATGACATCGACATCGTGATCATTTCAACACCTTGGCGTTGGCACACACCAATGAGTGTTGAAACCATGGAAAGTGGTAAACATGCCTTTGTTGAAGTACCCGCAGCAACCACTATGGAAGAGTGCTGGCAACTAGTAAACACCGCTGAGCGCACTCAAAAGAACTGCATGATGATGGAAAACGTTAACTACGGCCGTGACGAGTTAATGGTTCTAAACATGGTTCGTAAAGGCGTATTTGGCGAGTTACTGCATGGTGAAGCCGCTTATATTCATGACCTGCGTTGGCAAATGAAAGAAATTGACCGCAGTACCGGCTCGTGGCGTACTTACTGGCATACAAAAGTAAACGGTAACTTATACCCCACTCATGGCTTAGGCCCCGTTTCTCAATATATGAACATCAACCGGGGTGATCGCTTTGATTTCGTAACATCAGTCAGCTCACCTGCACTTGGCCGTGCAGCCTACGCAGAACGTGAATTTCCTGTAGGCCACGAACGTCGTTCACTGAAATTTACTGCTGGCGACATGAACACCAGCATTATTAAAACAGTGAAAGGCCGAAGCATTATGGTTCAGCACGACACCACAAGCCCACGCCCGTACAGCCGCCATAACCTAATTCAAGGTACTAATGGGACATTTGCAGGTTTTCCTAATCGCATTGCCCTAGAAGATGTACCACCAGCCATTGCAAAAATCTACCAGCAGCAATATGAAGCTGAAGTAGCAGCATGGGAAAGTGCGGGCTCACAAGGCCGTAAACCACATATGCAAAATTTCCATCGCTGGGATCACGATATGGAAAAATGGCGTGCAGAGTTTGATCATCCATTATGGCAACGTATGGGTGAAGAAGCCGTTCGCAACGGTGGTCACGGCGGCATGGATTTCATAATGTTATGGCGCATGATTTACTGCTTGCGTAACAATGAACCACTGGACCAAGATGTTTACGATGCTGCAGCCTGGTCATCTATCTTCCCACAAAGTATGGCATCGGTTGCAGACAGAAGTAACAGCAAAACGATACCAGACTTTACCCGTGGCGCTTGGCAAACAGGTAAGCCACTCGGGATTGTGTCTTAACACTTCCTCTCCATGGAACACTAAAAAGCCCGCCCTTTGCCCTGCGGGCTTTTTTATTTTAGATGTTTAGAGAAGCTTTAAACACGAAAAAGCCCGCAACTTGGCAGGGCATTTCGATTTGTTCTAAACCTTACTGAGCATGAGCTGCAGCACGGAAAATCGTGTTAGTGAGCAATACATTCATGCCTTCAAGGTAGGCGCGATACGTCGGTGATTGTGTAAAGCCTATCACCATGCCTTTACCTAGTGGTTGATGAACAAGGAGCGGCTTGTAAGCTAGCTGAGCTTTGTTTTGCTGCCACAAATAACCACTCGCCAGTACATCGTCTTTACCTATGAACCACGCCAAGTTTTTGCCTGAGTTAAGTTTAATTGGCGTGTAAATATCATTACCGTAAGCCACCGCCACTAAATTTTTATCGACGCCTGCGGTTAACCAATGCTCTTGGTCTACTTCAACATTAGCAAGTACACCGGCTACATAGTCTGGCGAGGTGTGTGGTTCGATGCTCGCTGCTTTTAAATCATCACGAGAAGCGAATAACTGCCCTGCCACTTTACTGCTTTTATCATCGCTGCTGTCGGCTTTTTCTTCTCGGTAGGCTTGCTCGCGCTTAACATCTAATAAGCCGTAATCAGCATGGGTGGTAAAGCGGTTTGCATTACCGAGTGCAATCAACACGCCACCAGCTTCAACCCAGCTTTTTAAATTAGCCGCGCCCGATTTACCTAATGATTGCTCGTAATTACCTTCCGGTAAAATCAACACTTGGTAATCACTTAAATCAGCCCATGCAAGCATTGGTGTACGAATAGCCGTTACCGGATAGCCGAGCTGTCTTTCTATAACAAAACGGGTGTTACCAGCGCTTAGCTCACTGGTAGGTACATCCCATGCAATCGCCACTTTTGGCGCCACCATTGGCACTGTTTTATTACTACCAAAACTGGGGCCATCAATCACCCAGCTTGAATCAACACCATCGACTATGGCACCTGTTTGCTCTGCAATTTGACTAATTTTAGTCAGTAAGTCTTTATCGTTTAAGCGCTTTTCAATCACTAAACTGCCCGCTGGGTAGTTAGTTTTATCACCTAATATAAATGCTTGGTCAGCACTTTTAAGCTTAACGCCTGCTTGCAGCGCTGCGGTTAAAAAGCGTGCAGCGGCCGTGTCGCCCCAAGCAACAATATAAGCCACTGAGGCTTCTGGGTTATTCACTTTACCAATCAGTGTGTCGTTAGCCTGAACCGCTTTACTGTCAGCGCTCACAGCCTTACTACAGCTATCGCTATCAACATTAAACATCATTGGCAGCGACCAGCCTGTGACATCATAAATTTCGTCGCCTAGGTTACGAGCACGGCGTCTTTCTTGTTCTTTTACAAAGGCTTCAGCCATATCAACTTGGTCTGTAAATGTGGTACGAACAAATACACCACGCGGCTGCGCTGTATCAATAAAGTAGCTACCCGCTTTGTATTTAACACCGCATGCTTTGAAATCTTCATTTGCTTGTTGAACTTCTACGCCGTGTTCAGCCATTAACGTAGCAAGTTTATGCGTTCCTTCACGGTTACTTTGGTTCGGTAAAATATACACACGTTCTTTACTCTTCTTACCTGAATCAATTGCATCAACTTGATATTGGTAAAAGTCATTAAGTAGCTTCTCACGTTGATTAGCTGCACCTTCGGCGGTAGAAATTGATGCCACAAACTGACGCTTCACTGTATTAAAATAAGTAAGAAGTTCACCGGTGTTTTTTTCAAAAACATGGCCGCGAGCAGAGCCTACTTCGTAGGTTGATGCTGACGCACCATAAAATACAGGCCAACTATCACCGTACCCAGGATAAAAAGCATCAAAAATTTCGCGGGTAAAATAATCAAAGCCAAACTCATCAAAATATTTAGCATGATTTTGGCCAATGGCATCCATATTGGCTATTTGCGTTTTTGTCATATGGGGATTGAATGGCTGAGCAGCCGGCGCAAAATAATATGATTGATCGCCGCCCATTTCATGAATATCAACCACCACTTGAGGTTTATATTTATTAATTGCAGCTACTCTCCCCTTTGTTTCAGGCTGAGTAAGTGCTAACCAATCACGATTCATATCGAACAGATAATGATTAACTCGACCTCGAGGCCAAGGCTCATTATGCTCTGCACTTAAACGGTCTGCGCTGTGCTCTAATCCGACAGTGGTATAATAGCGAGAAACAAAGCGCTCACGGCCATCAGGGTTTTGTAGGGGATCAATAAATACAACGGTATTCTCTAATATTTTACTGTTAATGGTATCGTTCGGTGCCGCTAATAAATGGTAAGCGGTGAACAGTGCCGCATCGGTCGAGCTAATTTCATTACCGTGTACTGCATACTGCAGCCACACTGAAGTGGGTAAGTTTTTGATGAGTGACTTTGCATCTTTCGCAGATGTACTTCGCGGGTCTGCCAGCGCTTGCGTGTTGTTTGCAAGGGTTTCTAATGAGCGAATATGCTCAGCGGTGCCAACAACCGCATAAACAAGCTCACGACCTTCCCAGCTGTTTGCATACTTAAAAACTTTAATACGCTCAGGAGCGGCTTGCTCAAGGGCTGTTAAATAACGACGCATATCGTTGTAATTAGTAATGCGCTCACCTACATCATAACCAAGAACCTGCTTAAATGTAGGTATATCCGTGTTGTAAACCGTGCCTGGCCACATAGTCTCTGTATTGTTGATACTTGCTGCGGCACTCAGGCTGACAGACATAGCCATAATACACAGTGAGACGGCTTTGATTGCTCCCTTCGCAAACATATAAATTCCACCCATTTAAAAAATCTGAATAAACAGTTACTAACATATAAAACTATTGAAAATAAGGGAATTAAAAGCGTTAGAAAGGTATAAATTAGGGTTAACTGGGAAATAACACCCCTTGTCAGCGAGAGTCATAAGAGCAAGGGGCATTAGGTGTCATTTTCTGTTTTATGCTTTCGCTTTTAAGAAATCATAAAGTTCGTCTTTCAGCGCAGCTCTTTGGTGTTTCTTTTCATGCATTTCACTGTCATCAATCGGAGAACTATTAAGCTCAAGCTCTCTAATTTCTTTATCCATGTCATCGTATCGTTGCATGGTATTTTTAAAATGGGCATCGCTTTTGGCAAGGTTGTGGATTAATTCATTAAACTCTGGGAATTCATTCAATAACGAGTGTTTTTCGCCTAGCATGGGCAGCTCCTTTGGCTAGAATTAAAGTTCAAATTCACTGTATCATTCTGTGAAACAGAGTCAACGTAGCAACCTTGTTCAAGATCAATAATGATGGCGATTAGGGAATGATTATACTTGGTTAAAAATTGCTTGTGATTTAGAAAGCAAAAAGCCCACAGTTTTCACTGTGGGCTTTCATTAATTTGGTGAGTCAGCCAGTAAGCCGGGTTCTGTCGTGGATAATCATTCGTCTAGGCCATAAATCGCTCTATGGCTCAAGCAACCTACCCGGTTCTCACGTGGGCCACGCGTTCATTATTTAAAATGATAGAACCCTATTTGGTCTTGCTCCGGGTGGAGTTTACCTTGCAACCAACTGTTACCAGTGGCCCGGTGCGCTCTTACCGCACCCTTTCACCCTTACCAACCGAAGTTGGCGGTCTCCTCTCTGCTGCACTTGTCGTAGGCTCGCGCCCCCCAGCCGTTAGCTGGCACCCTGCCCTGTGGAGCCCGGACTTTCCTCCCCCTGCGCATTTTCGTTGCAGGCAGCGATTATCTCGGCTGACTCGGCGCGCAGTATACCTGAGCATGCAGCCGAGTGCAGTAAAGAATTAGTCTTTTTCGTCAATAATTGCTTTATAAAGCGCGTTTTTCTTTAAACCGAAATACTCTGCAACCACGCCACAGGCTTTTTTAAGTGGCATTTCGGCTTCGAGTAAGCCAAGCATACGGCGGGCATCTTCTGGGATATCATCGCTTTGCTTCGCTTTACCCGGCAGCATTAATACTATTTCGCCGCGCTGCTTTGTTGGATCATTCGTTAAAAACTGCTTTAGCTCAGCAACGCTGCCATTGAAAAAAGTTTCGAATGTTTTGGTCAATTCTTTGGCAAATACCACCGGTTGGTCTGAGCCTAATGCGGCTTCTAAATCATCAAGGCTTGCCATGATGCGGTGGGTACTTTCGTACATAATGCTCGTGATACCTGAATTAACAGCCTCAATAAAAAAAGTTTGTCTGGCTTTACTTTTCGCGGGTGTAAAACCGATAAACTGAAAACGGTCGGTCGGCAAACCTGAACAACACACTGCCGTAATGGCTGCACATGCACCAGGTACAGGTGTAACATGTGCACCTTGCTCACGACACAAGTTTACCACGGCATAACCCGGGTCACTGATCAGTGGCGTGCCTGCATCTGAAACCAACGCGATATTCATTCCTTGCTCTAGCCAATCGACGATTTGCTGGGCTTTTTGTTTTTCATTGTGATCATGCAAAGCAAAGGTTTTTGCTTTGATATTAAAGTGGCTTAGCAACTTTCCTGTGTGACGAGTATCTTCAGCGGCTATTAAGTCAACCTCAGATAGGGTTTGTATGGCACGCTGGCTGATGTCATCAAAGTTGCCAATTGGTGTGGCTACAATGTAAAGAGTGCCGATTTTATCTGAATTCTCCTCATTTAACATTGAGGTCTCCTGCGTCAGTCAGTAATATAAGCAAATCGCGTTAACGTATTGGGAAATCATTGTGCGACTTAAACTTGTTAGTCTATTAATTGTATTGTCGGGGTTATCGGCTTGTAGCACAACCGAAAAACCATCAAATACGGCAGAAAATCAGTCGGGGCAAGCAAACACAGCCCTATCACAACTAACCGATGCGCAATCAATGTACCAAGCAGCGTTAAATCGCCAAGGTGCCGATAAAATTCAATTACTTTACACCGCTCGCGATGCAGCAATTACTGAGCAGCGCTGGTCACTGCTTGAAACAATCTGTTTTGAGCTCGAAAGCACACCAAGCGTGGATCAAATTCAAAACAAGCTTTACATCGCTTTAGCACAAGAGAAACAAGGTAAAAGTGATCGCGCATTAGAGCAATTACAGTTGCTCGAATCACAACTCACTTTGCCAGAGCATAAAGCATGGCATCAATATTTAACGGCCCGCGTTTATGCATCACAAGGCATGCCTAAACAAGCAATGCCTTATTACTTTGCAGCATCAACCATTAGCAACGAGAATAATTTCACGGTTGCTGATTTAAATAAAGACTTATGGGCAAGCCTTACTCAACTATCTTCGTATGCACTTGAGCGCTTTAATCGCGGCTCAGTGGTACAACAAGGTTGGGTTAATCTGGCGCTTTATCACCAAGTGTATTTAGGGGCGCCGGTTGAATTGCATCAAGCGATGAATAACTGGATGCGACGCTATCCAGGTCACCCTGCCGCAGAGATTTTACCTAAGAAAGTCACTGAGCTTGTGCAAGTTGAGCCTCTTAATGTCAATCGTTTAGCGGTGCTTATTCCACTATCAGGCGCTAACGAACGCTTAGGCGACGCATTAAAAGCGGGTGTACTTGCCGCACTTGATACTCACCCACTTGAACAAACACTGTTTATTGATGAATCACTTTCTGCCGCTGAAATCAGCTTAAAACTCAGTGAATTTAAAGCTGACTTTGTGATTGGCCCATTGCTTAAAAGTAATATTGAAAAGCTAAGCACAGCACAAACGCTGATTGATTACCCTGTTATGCATCTTAATAGTTTTGAGGGTGAGCGTATCTCACAGCAGCATTTTTTCTTTGCATTAAGCCCTGAACACGAAATACAACAAGCGTTAGAGCGCTTTTTAACCGCTGGTTACCAAAAGCCAATGCTACTTGCTCCAAACAACAGTAACGGCCAGCGCCTCGTTGAGTACTTTAACCAACAATGGCAACGTTACAGTGAAGTGAAACCACAAGTTGGTTTTTACGCAGGTAAAGATGACATGCCAAAAACTATCACGGGCTTGTTAGAAGTGGACCAAAGTAAAGAGCGGATCCAAGTGGTTAAGTCGCTCTTTAAGCAAGAAGTCGAAAGTGAAACTCGCTCACGTAGCGATATTGATGTTATTTATATTTTAGGTGATGCAACTGAAACTCGCCTCATCAAACCGTACTTAGATGTTAATGTAAGTACTTTCGCAGATCGTATTCCGCTATACGCAAGCTCTAAAAGCCATAGCAAACAAATAGACAGTACCGATAAAGGTGATCTAGAAGGGCTGTATTTTACTGAACTACCTTGGATGCTTGACGGTCAGATAAAGCAGCATAACTTGCGTCAGCAATACGAACGCTTATGGCCTGAAAATACAGATATAAGTCAGCGCTTATTTGCCATGGCATATGATGCAACCAGCCTATTAGGTGATGTTAAGCAACTAAGTATGATTCAAGGAAAACGTTTTGCTGGCATCAGTGGCGAATTAAGTATTGAAACGAATGGGTATGTTACCCGTACGTTAGATTGGGCGCAGTACAAAAACAAACAAATCATTGCCGTTGAATTAGCAACAGAGCAACCGATTCCGTTATTTATGCAATCGGCAACAGGGATCAATTCGGCTGATTAAGTAACGACAGCACAAGGATGAAAGCATGTCGTGGTTTAAACAATTGTGGCACAATAGCCGCGAAAAAGGCCTGTACTATGAACAACAGGCTGAGCAGTATTTAAAGCAATATGGCCTAACAGCCATTGGGCGTAATTATTTATGCCAATATGGTGAGCTTGATCTCATTATGCGCGAAGGGCAAACCTTGGTGTTTGTTGAAGTGAAATTTAGAAAAAACAAACTTCGCGGTGGTGCAAATTACGCGCTTAGTAAGCAAAAACAGCAACGGCTTAGACGAACGATCGCCCATTACCTTGCTGAAAATAAATTATCAAATCAGGCTATGCGAATTGATTATGTTGCCATAACAGGTGAACTAAATAGCGAAATAAACTGGTTTAAAAATGTGTACTAACGCCTCTTGGCGTCGGCTTAATTGGTAGGTTATGCAAGATACAATAAAAAAGATTTTTACCGAGAATATTCAAGTTCAAATTGCGGCTGGCGAGGTGCTCCCAAGCGCCCTTGAATCAGCGGCATTTACCATTGCACAAAGCCTTATCAATGGTAATAAATTGTTATGCTGTGGTACCGCGAGTTGCCATATGCTTGCACAACATATGGCTGGTTTATTAATTAACTTTTACGAAACTGAGCGTCCGTGTTTACCTGCAGTAGCCTTGGCACAGGAGCAAGTTAACTTAGGTCCCAACAACAATATTGATGATCACGAAACCTTTGCAAGGCAAATCCGTGCTTTCGCACAACAAGGTGACTTACTGCTAGCTATCGCCGTCAATGGTAATGAAAAGCAAATAATTTCTGCCGTAGAAGCGGCCTTAACTCGCGATATGAAAGTGATTGTGTTAGTAGGTGACGATGGGGGTGAATTAGTTGGCTTGCTTGGCCCTAACGATGTTGAAATCCGCGTGCCATCAAAACGCCCTAGCCGCATTGTTGAATCTCATTTAGTGAACTTGCACTGCCTGAGCGAGCTTATCGATTTAACCTTATTCCCACAGGAAGAAAATTAATGTTTAAACAGTCTCTTATTGTACTTGGTACCATTTTATTGCTGCAAGGCTGTGCAGCTGCAGTTGTTGCTGGTACCGCAGGTGCTGTCACTGCGGCCAATGACCGTCGTACTATTGGCTCGCAAATTGACGATAATAATATCGAAATAAAAAGCTCTATCGCACTGAGTGAAAACGAGCGCATACATAAATACGCGAATGTAAATGTTGTTAGCGTTAATGGCATTGTGCTGATGATAGGCCAAGTCGCCAACCAAGAAATGAAAGACGAAGCGCAACGAGCAATCGAAGGTGTTGACGGTATTCGTAAAATTCATAATCAAATTCGCATCAGCTCAAATATAGGCATGAGTACGCAAACTCACGATTCGTGGTTAACCTCAAAAGTTAAAACGCAGCTTATTACCGCAGAGAACATCAGTGCCAATAACATTAAAGTTGTCACAGAGAATGGCGAGGTATTTTTAATGGGCTTAGTGAGCGATACAGAGGCTAATTTAGCGGTTGATGTTGCCCGTAACATCTCAGGTGTAGAACGTGTCATTAAGGTGTTTGAGTATTTATAGTTAATCACTCAATAGTCATTAATAAAAAACCCGCATTTAAGCGGGTTTTTTTGAGCATTTGAAAAGACTACTTGATCACTCGTAAGTGAGCACCCTTCTTTTTCTCAGGCTTAGCAGGTGGCTCATCATCTGGCGAAATATCGTCAGGCGTTTCAACACTTTCTAATACCGGAGCAAACTCTTCTTCGTCCTCGATGAATTCTTCTGCAGTAAATACAGTCCCTTCACCATTCTCACGTGCATAAATTGCGAGCACAGCCCCCATAGGCACATACACTTGCATTGGTTGACCACCAAAGCGCGCATTAAAGCTTAGCTGTTGGTTATCCATAGCAAAGTTTGTAACTGCCGATGGGCTAATGTTTAAGACAATTTGACCGTCTTGAACAAATTGCGTTGGTACTTGTACAGCAGGAAAATCAGCGTTCACAACAAGGTGCGGTGTACACTGATTATCAACAATCCAATCAAAGAAAGCGCGTAGTAAATAAGGACGATTTGGCGTCATTATAAACGGATCTCACGCTCTGCTTCAGTCAATGAAGCTTGGAAAGATTCACGCTCAAATAAACGCAGCATGTATTCTTTAAGTTCTTTAGCTCCCGAACCTGAAAGCTCAATGCCCAGTTCAGGTAAACGCCATAATAGCGGTGCTAAATAACAATCAACTAAGCTGAATTCTTCGCTCATGAAATAAGGCGCTTCAGAGAAGATTGGTGCAATTGCAAGTAATGCTTCAGTTAGCTCTTTACGTGCTTGTGCTGCTTCACTGCTACCGCTTGTGATTTTATTCGCTAAGCTGTACCAATCAGTATCAATACGGTGCATCATTAAGCGACTACGGCCACGCATAACCGGATAAACAGGCATTAGTGGAGGATGAGGAAAACGTTCATCAAGGTATTCCATGATGATGTTTGCCTGATATAAACCAAGCTCACGATCGATCAGTGTGGGTACTGTACCGTAAGGGTTAATTTCATGAAGTGCTTCTGGCAGGTTATCCTTTTCAGCCAGGTGAATGTCAACACTTACACCTTTTTCAGCAAGTACAATGCGTACTTGATGGCTATACATACAGTTAGCACCAGAAAACAGGGTCATTACAGGGCGCTTATTGGCAGCTACGGCCATGCCTACCTCCATTATATTACAAAAACAGCAATAGGGGCTTAAGCCCCTATCACAAAATTACCTTTCAAAACGTCCAGAATTAGTGAACATCTCTCCAGTATTCTTTCTTCAGCATGAATGCCAAGATAAATAGAATCACTAAGAAACCAATTACCTTAAGACCTAACGCTTCTGACTCTAAACGTGACGGTTCGCCTACGTAAGCTAAGAAGTTAGTTAAGTCACGAGCAGCACGATCGTACTCGTCGTCACTCATTTCACCTGTACCATCTGTTTCAGTGCCAACAACCTTAGTCACTGTGTGACCATGTTCCTCGACTTCTTCAGTGATAGGTGTCGGTAAACCTTGTAGTTCTTGAAGAACGTGCGGCATACCTACCGATGGGAAAACAATGTTGTTTACACCAAACGGGCGAGATTCATCTTTATAAAATGACTTCAGATACGTATAGATCCAGTCAGTACCACGAACTCGCGCTACAAGCGTTAAGTCCGGTGGCGCTGCGCCAAACCATTTAGCTGCGTCATCTTTCGCAATTGCATTCTTGATGTGGCTACCTACTTTTGAACCGTCAAAAATAAGTTGCTCTTGACCAATTTCAGTAGGAATACCGATATCGCGGAACGTACGCTCATAACGTTGATACTGCATTTGGTGACAACCAAGACAGTAGTTCATGAACAATTTAGCACCACGTTGCAAAGACGCATTGTCTTTTAGGTCAATGTTCGCGTCCATTAAAGGAACCGAAGGACCTGCTGCCATCGTCAACGTTGGCAACAATGCGAATAAACCGATAATTAGCTTTTTCATCATTTCGTCAACCTCGTTGGTAATGGCTTAGTTTTCTCGTTCTTGCTGTAAACAAATAACAATACGAAGAACATAAAGTATGTCACAGTCGTGATTTGCGATAACAGCGTTTTGAAATCAGTTTGTGGTGTTGCACCAACCCAACCTAAGATAACAAACGTTACCACGAATTGAGCAATGTTTAACTTGTGTAAGCCACAACGATAACGAATAGAACGAACCGAACCACGGTCAATCCAAGGTAGTAACGCAAGCACTACGATAGATGCACCCATCGCGATAACACCAATTAGTTTATCTGGGATAGCGCGCAGAATCGCATAGAATGGCGTGAAGTACCAAACAGGGAAAATGTGCTCAGGTGTTTTCAGTGGGTTCGCTGCTTCGAAGTTTGGCGCTTCTAAGAAGAAACCATTCATCGCAGGCATAAAGAATACAACCCAACAGAATAAGATTAAGAAACCAACCACACCCACAATATCTTTAACTGTGTAGTAAGGGTGGAACGGAATTGCATCAACAATGTCTTTCTTGTTGGTGTAATACTCGTGGAATTTAAATTTAGGCTTATCTTCTTCAGCCACAGAGCCTTTCTTACGCTTAATTTCAACACCGTCTGGGTTGTTTGAACCCACTTCGTGTAACGCAACAATGTGTAAGAACACTAAGATAACGATAACTAAAGGAAGCGCGATTACGTGTAGTGCAAAGAAGCGGTTAAGCGTCGCACCCGAAATTACGTAGTCACCACGGATCCAAAGCGTTAAATCATCACCAATAACCGGAATCGCACCGAACAGTGAAATGATTACCTGCGCACCCCAGAACGACATTTGTCCCCAAGGTAGTAAGTAACCCATGAAAGCTTCAGCCATTAGCGCTAAGAAGATGAACATACCGAACAACCACAGTAACTCACGTGGTTTTTGGTAAGAACCGTAGATCATGCCACGGAACATGTGCAGATAAACAACGATAAAGAACGCTGATGCACCTGTCGAGTGTAGGTAACGAAGTAACCAACCGTATTCAACATCACGCATGATGTATTCTACTGATGCGAATGCACCTTCAGCTGATGGTACAAAGTTCATTGTTAACCAAATGCCTGTTACGATCTGGTTAACAAGCACTAACATAGCTAATGAGCCAAAGAAGTACCAGAAGTTAAAGTTTTTAGGTGCTGGATACTGTGCAATGTGCATGTTCCAAACACGAGTCATTGGAATACGATCGTCGATCCAACCAATAATTTTACCAAACATTACGCCGCTCCTTTTTCTTCACCGACTAAAATAGTCGTGTCATCAAGGAAGGTATACGGAGGAATCTCTAGATTCAATGGTGCAGGTACAGATTGGAATACACGACCCGCCATATCAAATTTAGAACCGTGACACGGACAGAAGAAACCATCATCTGTGCCTTCAACTTTCTCACCAAAGCCACCTTGTAAGAAGCTTGGTGAACAACCTAAGTGCGTACAAATACCAACAGCAACGAAAATTTCTGGACGTTGCGAACGGTATTCGTTCGTTGATGATTCAGGTTGTTGAGGCTCTTCAGACGCTGGATCACGAAGTTGCCCCTCGTGAGCTTTCATCTGCTCAAGCATTTTTGGTGTACGATTGATAACCCAAACAGGTTTTCCTCGCCACTCAACACGAATTAATTGTCCTGGCTCAAGCTTGCTGATATCTACTTCTACAGGCGCACCCGCAGATTTAGCTCGCTCACTTGGATTCCAAGACGCAATAAAAGGAACAGCAGCCCCAGCCGCACCAACACCACCAACAACAGAGGTAGCTATGGTTAAAAAGCGACGTCGGCCATTGTCTACAGGCGCATTGCTCATCCACTTATCTCCACTATGATTCCCAACACTTGCCATATTGAGAACATCAGTTACAGCAGGTTAATTTTTAGAAATTTTAAAATAGACGCGATCATAATTAAAACCCTTGATTAAAACAAGGTTATTCACAGTCCCATGCTCGAATAAACCCCATTTAATGAATTATTAATTTGGGTAAGCTCGAGTATGAAGCCGTTGGTTATGATAACGCATATAAAAAACAATATACTGACCAAGATCAACCTCACTAAGAGGAAACAGAAATCTGCATTAGCTGTTGTTGAACTCACTCACATTACTTGCCCCCCAATTGTAGCAAAAAAATTCATCAATTAACTGATGGATTTGAGCTTATTTTGCGAAATCGTGAAGTTTTTTTAATGTAATACGAAGGAATTGCCAAGACCGGTTAAATATCGAACGAAAAAAACGGACCATACGCAGGTTACAACTTTCTCTGTTTGATCCCTATTCACATCAGTAATCGTAAATTTAGTGGTTAGTGGTTAGTGGTTAGTGGTTAGTGGTTAGTGGTTAGTGGTTAGTGGTTAGTGGTTAGAACAAAATAAATTACTTTAACCTCAAACACGCTTTTTATGTGTGTGATCTAACGTCTAATTTCTAACGTCTAATTTCTAACTTCTAACTTCTAACTTCTAACTTCTAACTTCTAACTTCTAACTTCTAACTTCTAACTTCTAACTTCTAATTTCTAACTTCTAATTTCTAACTTCTAATTTCTAACTTCTAATTTCTAACTTCTAATTTCTAACGTCTAATTTCTAGAAGAAATAGCTAAAAACAAAAAACCCAGCCGAAGCTGGGTTTTTGAAATTCTGATAAACGTAAATATTAACGTTTTGAGAATTGTGGACGCTTACGAGCTTTCTTAAGACCCACTTTCTTACGTTCAACTTTACGCGCATCACGAGTAACGAAGCCTGCTTTACGAAGTGTAGGACGTAATGACTCGTCAAACTCCATAAGTGCACGAGTGATACCGTGACGGATAGCACCAGCTTGACCAGTAGTACCACCACCTGAAACAGTGATGTGTAAGTCAAACTTTTCAGTCATTTCAACGTGCTCTAATGCTTGACGAACAACCATGCGAGCAGTTTCACGACCGAAGTACTCTTCTAGAGAGCGCTTGTTAATTACGATGTTACCAGTGCCTGGGCGTAAGAATACGCGAGCACTTGAACTTTTACGACGACCTGTACCGTAGTATTGATTTGCCATGATAGTGCTCCTTAAATGTCTAGAACCTGAGGCTGTTGTGCAGCATGGTTGTGCTCAGTACCCGCGTAAACTTTAAGTTTACGGTACATAGCGCGGCCTAAAGGACCACGTGGCAACATGCCTTTAACAGCTTTTTCGATGATCATTTCAGGCTTTGCAGCTTGAAGCTTGTCGAAAGTAGTAGACTTAAGACCACCTGGGAAACCAGTATGTGAGTGGTACATTTTGTCTTTTGCTTTATTACCAGTAACAGTAACTTTCTCTGCGTTGATAACGATGATGTAATCACCAGTATCTACGTGAGGAGTGTACTCAGCTTTATGCTTACCGCGTAGGCGACGAGCGATTTCAGTAGCGATGCGACCTAAAGTTTTACCTTCAGCGTCAACTACGTACCAGTCACGTTTTACTGTTTCTGGCTTAGCAACAAACGTTTTCATTTATTAAAATCCAATGTTTTTTAATTTAAAACCACAGGTAATTATTTTTAATTACCGCTCTAAGTTGAATGCTTTAACCCCTTCGAGTTTAAGACTTTGCGCCATCAATTAGAGGCTAAACTAATATCTGGCAATAGAACGCAACGTGGCAGACGCGGGAGTATACCAGCACTTAAACCACATTGCTAGATGATGGTTGTTTTTTATTCTAAGAAATCAGAAATCAGAAATCAGAAATCAGAAATCAGAAATCAGAAATCAGAAATCAGAAATAATATTTACGCACTTAATGTGAGCGATGGCTTTTTTATCAACTTATTTATAAAGAAAGCGTCATCTCAAGTGGCTAATTTCTGAAAACTCACAAAAAACAACTCAACAATGACTATGCTAAATGCTCTCGCGCTAAATATTCGAGCGACTGCATTTCTTGTAATCGGCTAATACAGCGCTTAAATTCAAAGTTTAAGTTACCTTCACTGTAAAGTTCAGTGATCGGTTTTTCTGCAGAAATAATAAGCGTCACATTGCGCTCGTAAAACTCATCAACCAATGCAATAAAACGACGTGCGGCATCGTCATTTGCTTGTCCTAATGCTTTTACATTCGAGAGTATGACGGTGTTGTATAAACGGCTGATCTCCATATAGTCGACCTGACTACGGGCTGTTTCACACAACTCGCTAAAATCAAACATCACGATACAATCAGACACTTTACGGGTTTTTATCATGCGCCCTTCTATTTCAATAGCGGTATCTAAAATGCCAGGCTCAGGTGAAAGCTTATCAAAGTATTCAAATAAGTTTGCGTCTGCTTGCGCATCGAGCGGACTATGAAAAATTTCGGCCTGCTCTAAGGTCCGTAAACGGTAATCAACCCCTGAATCAACATTTACTATTTCAGTATTTGCTTTTACTAATTCAATTGCTGGTAAGAATCGCGCACGCTGCAAGCCATTTCTATATAGCTCATCCGGAACAATATTCGACGTTGCCACAAGCACAATACCGCGCTCGAACAAGGCTTCCATCAGGCCGCCTAGCAACATTGCATCCGTGATATCTTGTACAAAAAACTCATCGAAACAAATAATATCTGTCTCCGACTTAAAGATATCAGCAACGACGTTCAGTGGATTACTGGTGTTTTTTAACTTTTTAAGCTCATCATGTACACGGTGCATAAACCGGTGAAAGTGCACACGCATTTTACGCTCAGTAGGCAGTGCTTCGTAAAATGTATCAACCAAATAGGTCTTACCTCTACCAACACCGCCCCAAAAATAAAGCCCTTTTATAGCTGGCGTGCTATCTTTAGAAAAGAGCTTGGCAAACCATCCCTTGGCGGCTGGCTTGTCAGCAGTTAAGTCATCATAGAGTCTTTGCAAATGACGAACCGCATTTTCTTGCGCTGCATCATGTACGAAGTCTTCACGTTGTAAATCTTGTTGGTATTTCTGCCAAGGAGTCATAGGTCGTTACAATAAAACACAGTTAAATTTGCACAGTATATTAACACGCATCGTATCTCAGGGTATATTAGCCCGCAGTATGATTTCACAATCAAATTAAGCATATTTTAATAAAGATTGGACTATAAATGCTTTTAAGGCATAAGTTTTAGTTATTTTTCCCAAAGGGGTGGATTTATGGGCACAATTACCTGGGTAGGTATTTTAATCATCGTTGCAATCGCAGCATTCTTTATTGGTGCATTTGTAACCAAAAAGCAATTTAAACAAGACGAGCTAGAGCATCAAGTAGAACAAGCCAACAATGCACTTGAACAATATCGTCAAGACGTTGCCGATCACCTTGCCAGCACTGGCAAACTGGTTTCAAAAATGAAAGACAACTACGATCAATTGCTCAATCATGTTGAAGAAACAAATAAGTTACTCCTAACAGATAAAAAGCAGCACCCTAATGAGCCGTTTTTTTCAAAAGAAACCACGGAGCAATTACAACATTCATTACAAGACCGCCAAAGCGATCGCTCAAACGCAGAAGCGCAGCCAGCCGACTATGTAGTAGGTGAAACAGGTCTATTTGCTGGTTCAAATAAAGTTTCAGAACATTCTAAAGCCTCTTGATGAACTTTTTTTTGACCCCATAGTCTTTAGATATAACAGCTTTATATCTAAACGAAGAAAAGGGCTGCTTATGCAGCCCTTTTTAGTTTTTGCTTTATCTCTGAAGTGGAGTAAACCCAGACTATGAAAATGAAATTATCTGTTATTAGTGCCGCTATTTTATCTACTAGCTTATTGTTAACCCCTGGTATTTCAATGGCCAAACTTCCGGTGGCTGTCAATGGTCAACAACTGCCAACGCTCGCACCAATGCTTGAACAGATCACCCCAGGCGTCGTGAGTATTCAAGTATCAGGGTCTAAAGAAGTCCGCCGTAGAGCAACCCCTTTCGATGACTTTTTTGGTGTGCCGCGTGGGGGCAGTCAAAAGCGTCAATTTAGTGGTCTTGGTTCTGGTGTGATTATCGATGCCGATGAAGGTTATGTAGTGACCAATAATCACGTTGTTGAAGATGCCGAAAAAATGGTGGTCACGCTTGAAGATGGCCGTGAGTATGAAGCAACAAAAATTGGCAGTGACAAAGAGTCTGATATTGCCTTGTTACAAATCGATGCTGAGGATTTAACCGCTTTAAAAATTGCAGATTCAGATAAGCTTCGCGTCGGTGATTTTGCTGTCGCGATTGGTAACCCGTTTGGTTTAAGCCACACTGTAACCTCTGGGATCGTAAGTGCCCTTGGCCGCAGTGGTCTAAATATAGAGGGCTATGAAGATTTCATCCAAACCGATGCTGCGATTAATCAAGGTAACTCGGGAGGCGCGCTTGTTAATCTAAACGGCGAGTTAATCGGTATTAACACCGCAATTTTAGGTGCCTCTGGCGGTAACGTGGGAATTGGCTTTGCCATTCCATCAACAATGATGAAAAACCTTGTTGATCAAATTATTGAACACGGTGAAGTACGCCGCGGCTCACTCGGTATTTCAGGCCGTCCGTTGGATGCAGGGCTTGCAAAAGCGCAAAAGCTTGATGTTAAGCAAGGTGCCTATGTCATGCAGGTAATGGATGACACCGCAGCGAGTAAAGCGGGCATAAAAGCCGGAGATGTTATTATTAGTGTTGATGGTACTGAGATCAGTGGCTTCCACGAACTACGCAGTAAAATTGCGACCCTAGGTGAAGGCAAAAAAGTGAAGCTCGGTATCTATCGTGATGGCAAAGTGAAAATAGTAAATGTCACACTTGATGGCGCCGCGACTTCTGTTTCAGCAGGTGAAGAAACACACCCTGCATTCCAAGGCGCAACGCTTGAAAACACGCAAAAGAGCGATGGGAAAGGTGTTGAAGTTGCCTCAGTAGAAGCACGTTCACCTGCCGCACGTGTGGGCTTAGAAGAAGGTGACGTGATCATGCAAGTGAACCGCCAACGTGTTGAGAATATTCGTGACATGAATAAAATTATCGAAAACACGCAAGGTAACATCGTACTCGGTGTGAAACGCGGCAGAGAGCTTGTTTTTGTTCTGATCCAGTAAACTTAATTGATAAATCATGAAAAAATAACAGCGGTGCTTGCCGCTGTTATTTTTTTTGTGCCATCATTAGGGGATTGCTCACTGATAATAAGAATATTGTGCTAAAACTATTTAAATTTATTCTTCCACCACTTTTTACCGGATTAGGGATTGCTTTTTTGGTGGTGTTATTTAGCCCCAGTTTACGCAGCGCACTTTTTCCTAATGTAAACTTACCAGCCGCGATGTCGTCTGAGCATATGAGCTTTTCTAGCGCTGTGCAAAGAGCCGCTCCTTCGGTGGTGACCATCTTTTCTGAGAGCATTTCAAACCAACCGCGATACAAACGTCAAAACACGATTCAAGAGTTAGGATCTGGCGTGATCATGTCGCAAGATGGCTACATATTAACCAATTACCATGTAATCAATAATGCGGACCAAATTATTGTGATCTTAACCGATGGCCGTCGCTTTTACGACGTTCAACTAATTGGTTTTGATACCATAACTGATTTAGCCCTCCTAAAAATAAATTCTGATCATTTACCTGTGATCCCCGTCAACGATAACTTCAAGCCCCGAGTAGGCGATGTTGTGCTCGCAATTGGTAACCCACTCAATTTAGGTCAAACAATTACCCAAGGGATTATTAGCGCAACCGGCAAACAAAAGATCACCGACAGCCCCTACAATAACCTATTACAAATGGATGCGGCCATAAATGTGGGGAACTCAGGGGGAGCATTAGTTAACTCACGAGGCGACCTTGTGGGTATCACATCTGCGCAATTTAAAACCCGTGAAAACTTAGATATTCAAGGTATCTTCTTTGCTGTTCCCTACTCTCTTGCAAAAGATATTATGGAAAAGCTAATTAAACATGGCCGTGTCGTCCGTGGTTATCTAGGCTTTACTGGAACCGCTGTGGACAGCACCGGAAAAGATGTAAGCGACAGCTACACTCCAGTAACGGGTATGCGTATAAATAACCTAGATCCCCTTGGTCCTGCATGGCAAGCGGGTATAAAAGAGCAAGATATTGTCATTAAAATTGCCGGATTATCGGTTGCAAACCCACAGCAAGTGCTTGAGAAAATAGGCAATACAGAGCCGGGTAAAGAAATTGAATTTGAGCTGTACCGTGATGGCAAGATTCTAAAAATAATGGTCACCGTCGCAGAACTCGAAACCAAGTTATAGCAATAAAAAAGGCCTATATAATATAGGCCTTTTTTAAACAAGCAGTGCTGTTCTTAACTCGAACGACGCTTAATATTAGCACCCAATGCACTGAGCTTATCTTCTATGCGTTGATAACCACGGTCAACGTGATAGATCCTATCAACGATTGTTTCACCTTGTGCCACAATCCCCGTCAGTATAAGACTGGCTGACGCACGTAAATCCGTTGCCATCACTTGTGCACCCGATAACCTTTCGGTATCACCACAAATCGCCGTGTTGCCCTCTAAGCGGATATTGGCTCCCATACGCTGTAACTCAGGGACATGCATAAAACGATTTTCAAATATCGTTTCGGTAATTGTTGCACTGCCCTTCGCTACGACATTAAGCGCGGTAAATTGTGCTTGCATGTCTGTTGGGAAGCCAGGATGTGGCATGGTCTTAATATTCACTGCTTTTAATTCACGGCCACGCATATCTAAGTAAATACTGTTATCGGTTACTTCTACGAATGCATTTGTCGCACGCAGTTTCTCAATAACAGGGTCAAGGCTATGGTGATCGGTGTTTTTACAAAGCACTTCACCACCGGCCATCGCAGCAGCAACCAAAAAAGTGCCCGTTTCGATACGGTCAGGTAAAATACTGTACTCGCAGCCTGACAGTGATTCGACACCTTCAACTTCAATTCGGCTCGTACCGGCTCCGGTTATCTTTGCCCCCATGGCAATTAAACAGTTAGCAAGGTCCGTGATTTCAGGCTCACGTGCTGCATTCTCAAGCACCGTTTTGCCATCAGCCAGTGTCGCTGCCATCAATAAATTTTCTGTGGCCCCTACACTTACCATTTCCATGAAAATTTCAGCACCTTTCAAACGACCGTCTACTTTGGCGTTAATGTAGCCGTTTTCTACTTTGATAACCGCCCCCATACGCTCAAGGCCTTGGATATGGATATCAACAGGACGTGCACCTATCGCACAGCCGCCAGGCAGCGATACTTGTGCTTCACCAAAACGTGCCACAAGCGGGCCAAGTGCAAGCACTGATGCACGCATTTGCTTTACTAACTCATACGGAGCGAGTGTTTTATTAACGGTTGCACCGTCGATAACCAGCGTATCTTGTTGCCATTCAACATTAGCACCTAAGGTCTTTAATAAAGCCTCTGTGGTACCAATATCGCGTAAACGAGGCACATTGCTAAAAGTACTTTTACCCTGCCCTAAAAGCGCAGCAAAAAGAATTGGAAGAGCGGCATTTTTAGCGCCAGAGATAGTAACTTCACCTGCCAGTGAGGTACCACCTTGAATAACGAATTGATCCATAAGTGGAGCCTACGACTATTGAGGTAAAATGAATTTTTGTTCGCGTTTCCATTCAGTGGGTGTGAATGCTTTAATTGACACCGCATGAATTGTACCGTCTGAGATAGTTGACATTAACGGGGCATACACCAATTGCTGTTTTTTAACGCGAGTTAAACCGTCAAAACACTCACCCACTGCAATCACTTCATAGTGGCTACCATTTGCTTTAACAATGACTTCATCTAATTTTAGTTCGTCGCGTAATAACGTTTCGACTTGGCTTGTTTCCATAAATCTCACTCAAATAAGTTTGTGACCTGCCCCAACTGCATTAACTTTTGCAATTGCTCAGGTGTATTTTGCAGTTCAAGGCGAATACCTTGCTGCTTTAATTCTGCGAAAGAGTGAATTAACCAAGCTAAGCCCGCTGTGTCAACCCTCGATACATCAGAAAGGTCAAAATACCATGTTTTATGCTTAGATTCTGGCTTAGCGTTAAGAAGGCGTTCATGGCCGATTGAATTTCGAGTCAGTTCACCACTGACTCGAAACTGGTTATCTTCAAGCTGAGTAATCGATATTTTACTCATCACCACCTTCGCCTCTAAACTGAACAGGAAGCTGGCTCTTTTGCTCAAGTAAGTCACTCACATACTCAATACCTTGCTGGCGAAGGATACCTTGCATTTCGCTTTGCTTAGCATCTAGTAAACTGATGCCTTCAGCAATCATATCGTATGCACGCCAATTTCCATCTCTGTCTTCGCGTACTTTAAAATCGATTTTAATATCAGGTTTACCTGGTTCAACAATCTTCGTTTTTACAACGACAACATCTTGGCCTTTAAACGGCTGCGCAGGTGCAAACTCGACACTTTGATTGGTGTACTGAGTAAACACACCGGCGTATGTGGCGATCAAATATTTTTGAAATACATCGATAAAGCGCTGAAGCTCTTTAATCGCTTTGGCTTTTTCTTCTTTATCTTCAATCGCACGCACTTTTGAGACATGATTACCTAATACACGCAATGCCGCGTATTTGTAATCAATGTAGGGCATTAACTCTTCTTCAACAATGGTACGAAGATACTCTTTGTCTTTCTCTATTAGTGGTTGATCGTTGGTGATTCTTGCAAAAGTGTTATCAGACACTTTACGCACCATTTTATAAGGGTCTTTTAAATCAACCGCGGGTTCAGCGGCCTGTGTATTAAACGCAAATACCACAGCCAAACAGATTAAAAATTTCTTAAACATAATTATTCACCACCCTGGTTGAATAAGAACTGACCAATCAACTCTTCTAATACTAACGCTGATTTTGTATCGGTAATAAAGTCACCATCGGCGAGCGCTCTACTTTCAACACCGAACAAATCATCCAATCCTGCATCTTGCTCATCCACAGTCACATCTTCACCCATACAACGTTGTTCAGCAGATTGCGGTGCAATAACAGGATTAATCCCCAAATACTGCTCACCCAAAATCCCTGATGTTAAGATAGAGATAGACGTTGTGTCTGAAAACTTACATAAATAATTGGCGTCAATGGCCATATTAACCACTGGCACAAACTCTTTTGGGTGAATTGAAATAGACTCAACACGTCCAATCACCACGCCCCCGACTTTAATTGGGGCACGGGCTTTTAAAGAGCCAATATTTTCAAACTTTGCATTCAGTTGGTAAGTTTCACCGTTACCACTAATGCCAGCGTTAGCCACTTTAAATGCTAATAAAGCAAACGCAGCAATACCAAGGGCTACAAAAAAGCCAACTAAAATTTCTAATTTCCGTGAATTCATCTTTATACCCTAATTAGCTGGTAAACATTACCGCTGTTAAAATAAAGTCAAAACCTAAAACTGCCAGTGACGAGTGCACAACGGTTTCTGTTGTCGCTTTGCTGATCCCCTCAGAAGTAGGAATACAGTCATAGCCTTTGTAAAGCGCAATCCACGTCACAATCATGGCAAAAACAAAACTTTTAATCATGCCATTTACAATGTCTTCTTGAAATGACACTTGTGATTGCATAATCGACCAGAAACTACCTGAGTCAACACCTAGCCAATCAACCCCCACTAAATGCGCCCCAATAATAGCGACGGCAGAAAAAATAAGAGCCAACAATGGCATGCTTATAAAACCCGCCCAAAAACGCGGTGCAATAATGCGTTTCAGTGGGTCTATCGCCATCATTTCTAAGCTTGATAATTGTTCTGTGGCTTTCATTAAACCAATTTCAGCGGTCAGCGCACTGCCTGCTCGACCTGCAAATAACAAAGCGGTGACAACAGGCCCTAACTCACGAAGCAAACTCAGCGCCACTAAGGGACCTAAACTGTCTTCGGCGCCATAGCCAACTAATACGGTGAAGCCCTGCAGCGCGAGCACCATACCGATAAATAAGCCAGATACCATGATAATGAGTAATGACTGTGACCCGACCATATACAATTGGCGGATCAGTAATGGCGTGCCTTTTTTAACGTTTGGCACACTCACCAAAGCACCAAACAGCATTTGCGTAGAGCGACCAAGCGCAGCAAAACGCCCTAGCGTTTTGTGACCTAACCTCTGTAATAGATCAAGCATGGTGTACCCCTAACAACTCTTCTTCATACGCAGGAGCAGGATAATGAAATGGGACAGGACCATCCGACAACCCTTTTAAGAACTGCTGAACAAGCTCTGATTGATGATTTAGCATTTGCTCAGGCGAGCCTTCACCAATCACGCCTTGATCGGCAATAATAATGACATGATCAGCAATACTGAGTACCTCTGTCACATCGTGCGTCACAATTAATGAAGATAAACCTAACACTTGGTTTAATGACTTTATTAATTTAACCAACACCCCCATTGAAATTGGGTCTTGGCCAGCGAATGGCTCATCATACATGATAAGTTCGGGGTCAAGCGCAATAGAGCGCGCTAACGCCGCACGGCGTGCCATTCCTCCAGATAACTCTGAAGGCATTAAGTCTTGCGCACCACGCAAACCAACCGCTTGTAATTTCATGAGCACGACAAGGCGAATAAGATCTTCACTAAGTTGAGTATGTTCACGCAAAGGAAAAGCGATATTGTCAAATACAGACATATCGGTAAATAAAGCGCCGCTTTGAAACAGCATACTCATTTTGGTTCGGGCAGCGTACAGCTCCTTGCGCGACATGCTTGGAATACTGTTGCCCTCAAATAAAATGTCACCAGAATCAGGCTTAAGTTGACCGCCAATTAAACGCAACATGGTGGTTTTACCAATGCCGCTGGGTCCCATGATAGCGGTTATTTTGCCTTTCGGAATGTTAAAACTCATATTTTTATATATGATTCTATCGCCCCGTGAAAAGGTTACATCCTTGATTTCTACTATTGATTGCGACAAGTCGCTCTCCATAACTTTTTTCACTAGTTCTGCCATTTTAAGGGTTTTTTAGTCAAGATGGAAAAAACAAATCGTAAAATTTTGTAATATTTACTATCAAATGAATCTAAGACTAATAACGTATGGCTTAACCCCCGCTTAAATTAAGATTGTAACAACACCGCCCTTAATCATTGCCAGCTCATTCTTTTACTTATACTTTCAGGTTCGGTTTTGTTACTATTTGCAGTCATCTGTTTAAGTAATATTGGCGTATCACAATGGTGACTTCTTTTGTCATTTTAATTATTGGTTTTGCAGCACTCGTTTGGAGTGCCGATCGTTTTGTTTATGGGGCAGCCGCGCTGGCAAAAAATATGGGGATCCCCACCCTAATTATCGGTTTAACGGTTGTGGCTATGGGGTCATCAGCACCTGAAATGATGGTGTCGGCATCTGCAGCACTTGCAAACAAAACGGATACCGCTGTCGGAAACGCTATTGGCTCTAATATTACCAACATTCTGCTTGTACTGGGAGTCACGGCCCTATTACGTCCTCTGTCTGTTTCTTCAATGACGCTAAAACGCGAAATGCCACTTGTGTTAATCGTATCGATTGGCGCGTGGTATGTATTTTCAGACAACTATTTTTCATTCGCCGAAGGGATTGCTTTAATACTTGCTTTTGCCGTATTTATTGCCGGATTAGTGATCATTTCATTGCGAGCAAAAAATCAAGATGACCCTTTTGTTAGTGAAGCCTGTGAAGATGTGCCCGATAATGTCAGCACGCGTTCGGCAGTATTATGGCTTGTGGTCGGCATGATTTTGCTACCAATTAGCTCACACTTTCTAGTGGGTTCGGCGGTTGATATTGCCAAATATTTTGGTCTTTCTGATCTGGTTATTGGTTTAACAATTATTGCTATTGGTACCAGTTTACCTGAGCTTGCTGCCTGTATTGCAGGTGTCTTAAAAAATGAAGACGATTTAGCACTGGGCAACATTGTTGGCTCAAATATTTTTAATTTGCTGGCTGTACTGCCACTGGCAGGTATTATTAATCCATCGGTTATCGACCCATCAGCCGCTAACCGCGATGCACTTATTATGATAGCGGCCACCATTGTGTTAATTGCCATGTCATTGAACTTAAAAGGTGCACGTCGTATCAATAGAATTGAAGGTGGCTTTTTGTTAGTCGCATTTATTGCATATCAAGGCTATATTTTCAGCCAAATAGGATAATCAATGACGCAACATAGCTTTATCGCGCAAGGCAAGCGCGTACTCGAAATTGAAGCGCAAGCATTAAAAGAAATTGATCAATACATTGACCAGCATTTCAATAATGCCTGTCAATTAATGTTCCAATGTACTGGGCGAATTATCGTTATTGGCATGGGCAAGTCAGGCCACGTAGGTAATAAAATTGCTGCCACACTCGCCAGCACAGGAACACCTGCATTTTTTGTTCACCCAGGTGAAGCAAGCCACGGTGACCTTGGTATGATTACCCGTGATGACGTGGTTATGTGCATTTCAAATTCAGGGGAAACGAGCGAAGTTGTCAGTATTATTCCTGTCATTAAGCGCATTGGCGCAAAAATGATTTCGCTAACAGGCAACCCAGACTCAACAATGGCCACGCTTTCTGACGTACATGTGTGTATTAAAGTAAGCAAAGAAGCGTGCCCACTGGGCCTTGCGCCAACAGCCAGCACAACGGCAACGCTAGTCATGGGCGATGCAATGGCTGTAGCACTGCTTGAGGCAAGAGGCTTTACAGCAGACGATTTTGCACTTTCTCACCCAGGCGGAAGCTTAGGAAAACGTTTATTGCTTTGTCTTAGTGATGTTATGCACGCAGGTGAGGCCACTCCCATTGTTAATGAATCGCAAAGTATCAAAGATGCATTAATTGAAATGTCGGCAAAAGGCCTCGGTATGACTGCAATTGTTGGTGATGACAACACACTATCGGGACTTTTTACTGATGGTGATTTACGACGTATTTTAGAGCAACGGGTTGATATTCACAGCACCGCAATTAGCCAAGTAATGACTCGCTCATGCACAACTGCACACGCTGATATGCTGGCCGCAGAAGCGCTTAATATTATGGAACGTAAACGTATTAATGGTTTGATTGTAATCGACAAAAGCAACACCCCCATTGGCGCGCTTAACATGCAAGACCTTTTAAAAGCAGGAGTACTTTAAGCATGACATTTGCTGAGCTTTACCAACCAGTAAGCACAGACGTGAGTCAACGTGCTCAAAAAATAAAACTGCTTATTTGTGATATTGATGGTGTTTTTTCAGATGGCCGTATTTATTTAGGCAATCAAGGCGAAGAGCTTAAAGCTTTCAATACAAAAGATGGATTCGGCATTAAAGCCCTTATCAATAGTGGTTTTCAGGTGGCCGTTATCACGGGACGCCATTCACAAATAGTTCAGCAGCGAATGACTAGCCTTACGGTACAACATATTTATCAGGGCCAAGAAAATAAGCTCATTGCTTATCAAGAGTTAAAAGATAAACTTAGCTTAACAGATGAGCAAATTGCCTATATTGGTGACGATGGTCCAGACTTACCGGTTATGGAAAAAGTCGGATTTGCCGTTGCTGTTAATGATGCTCATCCATTAATCAAAAAACTGGCTCATTACACCACCCTGTTACCTGGTGGCTTTGGAGCTGTGCGTGAACTAACTGATTTATTAATGCTAGAAAATGGCAAACCGCTAACTAGCGATGGAACGAGCGCATGAATATAGCCCGTATTTTACTAAGTGTTGTTTTTGTTTGTAGCATGGTTTGGTTATGGTATCCGTACTTTAATCAACCGACAAACACAGTGCTCAGTGAAGACGAGATTATCGCTACACCTGATTATACCGCAATCGCATTAAAGCAAACAGCCTATGATGATCAAGGTAAAATCAGTCATAAAGTGGCCGCTGCTAAAATGGAGCTGTATCAACAGCTCGGGTTCACCTTTTTTGAGCAACCCATTTTCACCATTTACGGTGATCAGCAAGTTTGGCAAGTAAAAGCCAAAGAAGCCACGTTATATGAAAACGATCAGCTTGTATTCGAAGGGGATGTAGTTGCTAAAAACCTTACCCATAATGGCATGATCGAAGATATTAAAGCTGAGAACATTAACATCGACATTGACAAAATGACCATGTTTTCTAAGCAACCTGTCACGCTGACAGGACCGAATTTAAAAATTACCGGTAAAGGTTTAAAAGCCGATTTAAAAGCCGAAATTGTTGAGTTAACTAACCATACACGAACCATATACTATGACCAATAAACTTAAGAAATTACTCCTGATCCCAAGCTTATTGATTGCGTTTTCTGGCGCAGCTGCTGAGCAGGCTGGCACACCAATCAGCATTAGCTCTGATCGCCAAGAAGGTCAGCTAAAAAATGGCATTGGTATCTTCGAAGATAATGTCGAGATCATACATGGTAACCGTCGTATTACAGCGGATCGACTCGAAGCACATGCAGGTGAAGTTGAAGGCACGGTTGAATTAATTATTGCCACAGGAAAGCCCGCTTACTTTGAAGAAAAACAAGCTGACGGCACTATTATGAGCGCCAGTGCTGAAGAAGTTCGTTACGATGTTGCTAAACGCTTATTAACACTCGTTGGCAATGCACAAGTGACTCAAGCAGGCCAAAAAGTCAGTGCCAAGAGCATTACATACGATATGGAACAGCAACTGATAAGTGCCGAGAAAGATGAAAACTCGACCGATCGTGTACACACTATTTTAGTGCCTGTTGATAACAAAAAGAACGATGAAGGCCAGCCATGAGCACACTAAAAGCAGAGCTATTAGCTAAAAGCTATAAGGGTCGCCAAGTTGTAAAAAATGTAGGCCTTGAGGTAGAAGCTGGCAGCATTGTCGGTTTACTTGGGCCAAATGGCGCAGGTAAAACAACCACCTTTTACATGATTGTGGGATTAGTGCCCAGTGACAAAGGTAAAATAAGCATTGATGATAACGACATCACCTTATTGCCAATGCACAGCCGCGCTCGCTTAGGTATTGGCTATTTGCCACAAGAATCATCGATTTTTAGAAAACTGACTGTTTATCAAAACTTAATGGCCATTTTAGAGACCCGTAAAGATCTCAATAAACAAGGCCGCGAAGAAACACTTAACAGCTTACTTGATGAATTTAGCATTCAACACATTCGTGACAGCCAAGGTATGGCATTGTCAGGGGGTGAACGCCGTCGTGTTGAAATAGCACGCGCACTGGCCGCTGACCCTAAATTTATTTTGCTCGATGAGCCTTTTGCTGGTGTTGATCCTATTTCAGTGTTAGATATAAAGAAAATTATTGAGCACTTAAAAAATCGTGGTATTGGTGTATTAATTACTGACCACAATGTGAGAGAAACCCTTGATGTTTGTGAAAAAGCCTACATTGTTTCTCATGGGGAGCTAATTGCATCAGGTACACCTGAACATGTGTTAGCCGACCAAACTGTACGCGATGTGTATCTAGGCGAGCAATTCAGGCTTTAAATACGCCACCGACTAGAGCATCTGCTAGACTTATAACAATGACAATAAATCAAATAAATAGTTAACGGCATCGTGCTATTGTTTGATAAGACTAAAAAGGATTGTTAGGGATACATGAGGCAATCATTACAGCTGCGCATGGGCCAGCAACTTACAATGACTCCACAACTGCAACAGGCTATCCGTTTGTTGCAGCTCAGTACATTGGATCTCCAGCAAGAAATTCAAGAAGCGTTAGACTCTAACCCTTTGCTTGAAGTTGAAGAAGCAGATTATGCAGAAGAGAGTATTGGCAAGAACGAGCAAAAAGCCGAATCTGACGATACCCAACTAAGCGCGTCGGCTGACGAAGCTGCGAGCGAGTACGAGCAAGAAAGCAGTGATGCCCTCAACAAAGACACCGTAAGTGACGACTTAGCAATGGATGTTACGTGGGATGAGTACATGAGTGCTGCCCCATCAAGTTCCTCAGGTCCAATGCCTGAAGATGAATCAATTTACCAAGGCGCATCAACCGAAACTCTCCACGAATACCTAATGTGGCAGTTACAACTAACTCCATTCAGCCCAACAGACGAAGCGATTGCCGTTGCGATTGTTGAGGCAATTGATGATTCGGGTATTTTAACCGTAAGCTGCGAAGACATTGTTGAAAGCTTCAATCAAAATAACGATGAAGAAGAAATCGAACTTGATGAAGTCGAAGCTGTCTTAAAAAGAATCCAATTATTCGATCCTGTCGGTATTGGCGCCCGTAGTTTACAAGAATGTTTGTGTATTCAATTACGCCAATTCGATGCTGACACCCCCTATTTAGCTGAAACTAAAATGGTGTTATCAGAACATATTGAATTATTAGCGAGTCGTGACTATCGCACTTTGATGAAAAAGACTAAGCTTAAAGAAAGTGAGCTGAAAGAAGTCATGACATTGATCCACAGCTTAAATCCAAAGCCTGCGGATACAATTGTTAGAGAAGAGTCTGAATACGTGATACCCGATGTATCCGTAAAAAAAATAAAAGGCCGTTGGGTAGTTGAACTAAACCCAGACTGCATGCCGAAAATCAGAGTGAATAGCCACTATGCGGCGATGTCACGTTCTGTAAAATCAAGCAGTGATAGCCAATTTATTCGCTCTCATTTACAAGAAGCAAAATGGTTTATTAAAAGCTTAGAAAGCCGTAATGACACGTTATTAAAAGTGACTAACTGTATTGTTCAACAACAACAGGCTTTCTTTGAACATGGTCCTGAGGCCATGAAACCCATGGTATTAAATGATGTCGCAGAAATGGTCGAAATGCATGAATCAACAATTTCGCGAGTAACAACACAAAAATACATGCATACCCCGCGGGGAATTTTTGAGTTGAAATATTTCTTCTCCAGCCATGTAAGCACTGAAAATGGGGGTGAGTGTTCATCTACGGCAATTCGCGCTTTAATCAAAAAGCTAATCGCCGCAGAAAACACAGCTAAACCATTGAGTGATAGCAAAATTGCAGATATATTGGCTGAGCAAGGAATTAAAGTAGCTAGACGGACAATAGCAAAATATCGAGAGTCTCTAGCAATACCTCCGTCGAATCAGCGTAAGAGTCTGATTTAGACGTTTTACATAGAAGGAAAATGCTTATGCAACTAAATTTAACTGGTCGTCATGTAGAAATCACAGATTCATTAAGAGACTATGTAAACACCAAGTTTGCGAAACTAGAAAGGCATTTTGACCACATTAATAATGTTCATGTCATTCTAGATGTAGAAAAACTAAGCCAAAAAGCAGAAGCAACTTTACATGTAAACGGAGGCGAGTTATTTGCCTCTACTGAACACCAAGATATGTATGCAGCCATCGACTCGTTAATCGATAAACTTGATCGTCAAGTAATTAAACACAAAGAGAAATTAGCTCGACACTAAATTATGAAACTTAGTTCACTTACTAACCAGGACTGCAGCAAAGCTGCGGTCCTTTTTAATAGCAAAAAAAGAATTCTCGAATTTATCAGCGAACTGGCTCATGAGCAGCTCCCTCATTTATCTCAGCAAGATATACTCAATGCCCTATTGAACAGAGAAAAATTGGGCAGCACGGGTATTGGCCGAGGTATTGCGATTCCACATGGTCGTATGAGCGGTGCAGATCAGCCACACGCATTTGTAATTGTGAGTGAGTCACCTATAAATTTTGATGCAATTGATAATCGTCCAGTGGATATTTTTGTCGCACTCATCGTACCAGATGGTGACTGTCAGCTTCATCTAAAGACCTTATCAACAATTGCTGATAGACTTAAAGACAAAGAATTTTGTAAACAGCTACGCAGTGCTAAAACAGATAGTGATCTGTTTAAAGTCATTGCATCAGAGGCATAAATGGAATTAATTATTATCAGCGGTCGCTCTGGTTCAGGTAAATCAGTCGCTTTACGAGTACTTGAAGACTTAGGCTATTACTGCGTTGATAATATTCCTGTAAACCTGCTTCCTTCGTT
Source organism: Pseudoalteromonas sp. JSTW (assembly GCF_013423925.1). Classification (NCBI taxonomy): domain Bacteria; kingdom Pseudomonadati; phylum Pseudomonadota; class Gammaproteobacteria; order Alteromonadales; family Pseudoalteromonadaceae; genus Pseudoalteromonas; species Pseudoalteromonas sp. JSTW. The sequence goes on along the minus strand of NZ_CP058972.1, from coordinate 453,653 downwards.
AGTACGCAGTGTGTCAGATAATTACGACAAAATTGCTGTAAGTATCGATGTGCGTAACCTGCCGAAAGAACAGCAAGAATTTAACGATATTCTTGAGTATTTACCGGGCTTTGCAAAACCCACGTTGTTTTATTTAGATAGTGATGATCAAACACTAATCAAACGGTTCTCTGAAACTCGCCGCTTACACCCATTATCGATTGACTCGCTGCCGCTTGATTTAGCGATTAAACAAGAAAAAGTATTACTGGATGTTTTGATCACCCGTGCCGATTTTATGATTGATACGACCGATCTCAGCGTGCATCAGCTTGCCGAATCTATTCGCGAAAAAATACTGGGTAAAAAAGACAAAAAGCTCATTATTACTTTTATGTCGTTTGGCTTTAAGCACGGCATTCCAAAAGAAGCTGATTACGTATTTGATGCTCGCTTTTTACCGAATCCACACTGGGAACCGGATCTAAAACCACTGACAGGCTTAGACCAACCAGTAAAAGATTACCTTGCTAGTCACAGCATAGTGCAAAAGTTTACATGGCAAATTCAAACCTTTGTACAAACATGGCTCCCTCACTTAGAGCGAAATAATCGCAGTTATTTAACCATTGCGATTGGCTGCACAGGTGGACAACATCGCTCGGTTTACTTAGCGCAAACCATTGGTGAGAGCTTTTCGAAAAGTCACGCAAACGTGAAAATACGCCACCGCGAGCAAGATACCCAATAGGCAACGACGATGCATGCTGAAGACACTTTTTTAATCCAAAATAAGCTTGGTTTACATGCACGAGCAGCCACGGTTTTGGCACAACTTGCACTGCAATTCGATGCTAAAATAACGCTTTACCAAGACGATAAAGAAGCCGAAGGCGATAGTGTATTAGCCTTAATGTTACTCGAAAGCAGCCAAGGCAAAGAAGTCCGTGTGGTGTGTGAAGGCCCCGATGCTGACGCAGCACTCAATGCAATAGGCGAATTAATTGCACAACGCTTTCATGAACAAGAATAGCATTTGCTAAGCCTTGACTGTTTACGTTAAACTTGCATTGGGTATTTAAAATTCCTGTTAAATATCCTACTTTTATATCGCTCGCTTCTCTAAAATACATTTTTCTTAGTAAATTTATCTCAGTGCGGCGATATCCCTGCAAATACTAAATTTAGCAACTATGCTGTATTTGCTGAGTCAGATTTTAAGCTATTTTTTCAGTTGTAAGGACGCCAATGCCAGAAGCCTTTGAACAAGATTACCCGCTACAACAACTAAAACAGGTGACCAAGTCACTCAATAGTGGTCAATTTGTTCAAGTGCGCGGCATGTTAGCAAAAACAGCACCGTGTGATACCGCACTCCTTTTAGAATCATCTCCGCATAAAATTCGCCGTATGCTTTGGCAGCTGGTAGACCCTGATGTGCGTGGTGACGTATTAGAAGAGCTCTCAGAAGATGTACGTTTAGGCATTATTGCCCAAATGGAACCTGAGCACATTGCTGCCGCAACCGAAGACATGGACGACGATGATTTAGGTGAGGTTCTTCGTAGCCTACCTGATACAGTCTACCAAGACGTTGTCGGCGCCATGGACTCGCAAGATAGAGAAAGAGCCACCCAAGCCCTGTCTTATCAAGAGCGCTCAGCTGGTGCCTTGATGAACAGCGATACGGTAACCATTCGCCCAGACGTCACACTAGATGTTGTTTTACGCTATCTGCGTTTACGCGGCGATTTACCTGAAGGCACCGATGATTTATACGTCGTTGATAAACATAATTGCTTTTTAGGGGCATTATCTTTAACGACGTTGTTGACCAATCCCTCAGATAAAGTGGTTCGCGACCTGATGGATGAAGACTGTGAATCTATCTTAATATCGATGGATGAAAGCGACGTGGCACAATTATTCGAACGCCATAACTGGATTTCAGCCCCCGTTGTAGATGATAACGCGCACTTACTAGGGCGTATTACCATCGATGATATCGTTGACGTTATCCGTGAAGATGCCGAACATAGCTTATTAAGCTTAGCGGGTCTTGATGATGAAGAAGATACTTTTGCTCCCGTATTGAAAAGCTCGCAGCGCCGCTCTATTTGGCTAGGAGTCAACTTATTAACTGCTTTACTCGCTGCAATAGTCGCTAGTTTTTTCGAGAATACATTAGCTATCTTACCTATTCTTGCTGTACTAAATGGTATTGTTCCCTCAATGGGAGGCGTAGCAGGCAGCCAAACGCTTACACTTGTTATTCGTGGTATTGCTGTTGGCCATATAAACCAAACTAACCAACGCTTTTTATTACTCAAAGAGCTCGCTATCGGCGCGCTAAACGGGGTAATTTGGTCTATTTTAATTGCGGGTGTTGTCGCGCTGTGGCAGTGGGACTTTAAACTCGGTGCGGTGCTTGCCTTTGCTATGTTCATGAACTTAGTGGCAGCAGGTATTGCAGGGGCCAGTATTCCGCTTATTTTAAAGAGAATGAAAATTGACCCTGCATTAGCAGGCAGCGTAGTGCTTACGACGGTGACAGATATAGTGGGTATTTTTGCCTTTTTAGGCACTGCGACTTGGTTACTTATTTAAACTAAAAACGGCCCATGTGGGCCGTTTTGCTTTTTATAATCTATGTTGCTCGTTGCTTATTTTTACCAACACGCGGTTTGGTGTTCGCCTTCTTAAATTGGCTAAAACCTGTGTGGCGGGTTAGTGCAGCTCGGCCTGTGCGCCCTTTCCCTTTAGCAGCCTTTTCATTGCGCCCTTCCTCAGGAACTAAACAATGAGGGCCTTTACCAATGAGATTCGCTTTACCCATTTTTTTAAGAGCTTCACGGATCATCGGCCAACCAGCCGGATCATGGTAACGCAAAATTGCCTTATGCAGACGACGCTGACGTGCCCCTTTTGGAACAGGTACTTGCTCCGTGTTATTTTTAATATTACGCAACGAGTTCATCTCGGTATGATAAATTGTCGTCGCATTCGCCATGGGTGAAGGATAAAAGTTCTGAACTTGATCAAGCTTAAAGTCATTCGATTTTAACCACAGCGCCATATTCACCATGTCTTCATCTTTGGTGCCAGGGTGAGCTGAGATGAAATACGGGATCAAATACTGCTTTTTACCTGCCTCTTTCGAGTATTTATCAAACAACTCTTTAAACTTGTCGTAAGCGCCCATACCTGGCTTCATCATTTTCGATAACGGGCCATCTTCGGTGTGTTCCGGTGCTATTTTCAAGTAACCACCAACATGGTGAGTGACCAGCTCTTTAACATAGCGAGGGTCTTCAACGGCTAAATCGTAACGCACACCCGATGCAATTAAGATCTTTTTAATCCCTTTTACATCACGTGCTTTTTTATATAACTCAATCGTCGGCGTGTGGTCGGTGTCCATATGTTTACAAATATCAGGGTAAACACACGATAAACGACGGCATGTACTTTCTGCTTTTTTACTCTTACAACGTAATTTATACATGTTCGCTGTTGGGCCGCCTAAGTCAGAGATAACCCCTGTAAACCCTGGCACCTTGTCACGAATTTGTTCAATTTCGTCAATGATAGATTGCTCTGAGCGACTTTGGATAATACGTCCTTCATGTTCAGTAATCGAACAAAATGAACACCCACCAAAACAGCCTCGCATGATATTCACGGACGTTTTGATCATCTCGTAAGCAGGAATTTTTTCATCACCATAACTTGGATGTGGAATACGTTGATATGGCAAACCAAAAACGCCATCCATCTCTTCTGTTTCAAGCGGAAAAGCCGGCGGATTGACCCAAATAGAGCGATCGCCATGGCGCTGAAATAATGCACGTGCACATCCGGGATTTGTTTCTTGGTGTAAAATACGCGATGCATGCGCATACAAAGGCTTGTTTACACTTACTTGCTCATAAGCTGGCAACTTAACATAGGTTTTTTCCCAAGGCTTAGGACGCGCAGGCTGAATTGTTATCGGCTTTGCCGCCTCAGCACTTAAATCAATACCGGCTTGTTTAAATTCAGATTTACTGCAGCCAACATCATCCGCACCATACGGATTAGGGATCGGGTCAATTTTGCCAATTTTATCGATGGCTGTTGAATCGCTGCCGCGCCACCCTGGTAATGGCTCTTTACGAATAACCGCGGTACCACGAATGTCTTGAATTGAATCGACACTCTCACCGGCTGCAATACGATGAGCAACCTCGACCAATGGACGCTCAGCATTACCGTAGATCAAAATATCAGCTTTGGCGTCGAACAATATGCTTCGGCGCACTTTTTCTTGCCAGTAATCATAATGCGCAATACGGCGTAAACTCGCTTCAATACCACCAATCACTAATGGCACATCTTTATACGCTTCACGACAACGCTGACTATAAACAACAACTGCACGGTCAGGACGCTTTCCCCCAACATTACCAGGTGTGTAAGCATCGTCATGACGCATACGTTTTTCGGCAGTATAACGATTGATCATTGAGTCCATATTGCCCGCAGTCACCCCAAAAAAGAGGTTTGGTTTTCCAAGTGTCATAAAAGCATCTTTAGAATTCCAATCTGGCTGGGCAATAATACCAACGCGAAAACCTTGTGATTCAAGCATGCGCCCGATAACAGCCATTCCAAAGCTTGGGTGGTCTACATAGGCATCACCACTGACAATAATGACATCACAGCTGTCCCAGCCTAGCGCATCCATCTCTGCTCGGGTGGTTGGTAAAAATGGCGCTGTGCCATAGCATTCGGCCCAATACTTAGGGTAAGAAAACAGGCCACGCTCGGCTTTTAATGCGCTCATAAAATGTACTCTGCTACCAAAAAGGGGCGAATTATACCCCACTCTTAAGGATTATTATAGAAAACAAAACGCCCTTCAAATGGAAGGGCGCTTTTAAATCGTTGAGTTTTATCAAAGCCAATTAGTGCTTAGCTTGTAAATACGTAATTAACTCTTTCTCTGGCATAGGTTTAGCGTACATAAAGCCTTGCACTTCATCGCAACCAAGTTCACTTAAATAGTCTGCTTGGGCTTGTGTTTCAACTCCTTCAGCAATCGTTTTCAACCCTAATCTTGCGCCTAAAGAAATAATTAACGCCGCAATGGCTTCACAATCTTCACCTGGAAGGTCTTTGATAAATGCCCTGTCTATTTTTAGTCGATCGAGTGGTAAGCGTTGTAAATAACTTAACGATGAAAAGCCTGTGCCAAAGTCATCGATAGCAATTTCGATCCCAAAGTCTTTAAGCTCCTGCAACGTCGTAATAACATTACTAAGTTCGTCCATTACAACGCTCTCGGTTACTTCAAGCTCAATAAACTTTGGTTCAACTTGGTAATTAATTAAGGTGTCTTTTACACGCTGCGCATAACCTTTCACTTTAAATTGCGGCACCGAGACATTAACTGCAATGCTAATTGCAAAACCGAGTTGCTCCAAACGCTTTTGCTGCATGCATGCTTGCTCTAATACCCATTGACCTATTTCGACAATTAAACCCGCATCTTCAGCCATCGGCACAAATATGGCGGGTGAAATGTACTGGCCATTACCTGAGGGCCATCGCAATAAAGCTTCACATCCTATGATGTCTAATGTTTTCAAATCGAGTTGTGGCTGAAACCACACTTCGAGTTTACGCTGTTCAAAATCTTGGCGAAGCTGTCTGATAATGCCTAACCGCCATGCCATTTGCTCTTCCATGTCAGGCGTATAAGTAATAACAGCCTCCATTGACTGTTTTTTTGCTTGGTTTAATGCAATATAACCGAGCTTTAGGGTTTCGATACCTGATGGCTTGAAATCCCCTTGGCAGCACATACCAATTTTAAAATTGATCGGCAAAATGTGCTCACCCGCATTGAATGGCAAGCTTAAATGCTCATATAACATCTCAATGTCACATTGCTCTTTTGGCAGTAATAAGCCAAATACATCGGCACCAATTCGCGATATCAACTCAGCTTGAGGGTACTCTTGACGTAACCTGTCAACGATAGCAACGAGTATTAAATTGCCAATTTCTTGGCCTAACCCATTGTTAATATCTGAAAACTGCGCAACGTCGATCAGTAAAAAAACATAATCATTTTTACCAGGATGATAAAAACGCTCAACCTTGTTCATAAAATCATTGCGATTAGAAAGGCCGGTTAACGTATCTTTATAAGCCGCATCACGTAAACGGTTAAACAAACGCACATTATCAAGTCCCACACTCACATTGGTGAGAAATATTTCTGCAAATTGTAACTGCGACTCACTCGGGATATGTGCGGTCTCTAAGTATATAGCGGCTTGGCGATTTTTACTTTTTAGTAGGTAAGTGCTATCAATTTCAGTGTGTTGATGTGTGCCCTGCTCTAAACAGTTTTTCACCTGTAAAATGATACGCCCATTGTCTAACTGCTCAACACCTTGGCCAATAAACTCGTTGTATTCGACACAACCACCAAGCACACAGACTTGGTTATCATCGTCTAATGATCCGCATAGCAACCCTTGTGGCTCACACTCTAAAATAAATGAAAGCTGCTTTATTACCGCCATGGTAAACGCTTTGATATCTGTGAAACCTAAAATAGCTTTTGAGGCATAGAGGATGTTATTGAGTGCTCGACTTTGAAACTCCAGCTGACAGACCTGCTCATAAGAACGAATCGCCGTCACGAGCGCAGTAATAAGCTTACTGCGGGTAAGCTCTGTTTTTGTTTTATAGTCGTTTATGTCGTATTCACGAATTACTTTTTCTTCTGGTGCGTAGCCTGGTTGACCCGTGCGCAAAATAATGCGCACATTATGATTATTGAGAGACTCTCTAACTTGCTTCACAACTTGCAAGCCCGCATCATCAGATTCCATAACTACATCCAGTAATACAACGGAAATTGAATGATTATCTTTAAGCACAGAAAGTGCTTCTGCTCCGGAATACGCATGATGAAAACGCAGACCTTTATCCCAAAACTCAACGCCTGAGAGCGCCAATTTTGTTACTGAATGTATTTCTGGATCATCGTCAACAATTAAGACATCCCAAAACTCTGAGGCTGTTTCGCTCAATAGCGGCTCATCATCTTGGTCACTAAACAAAAAGTCGTTAGATTCTGATGCCATTAATAATTCCTTAGACAAATCAGCGTAAAACAGTAACGATGGCTCAATTCCGGTTTACAGTGTTGCTTAAAATTCTATCACTTATTCGGCTATGATACATTAGTGATAACTTATACTGTGTAGATTATAGTCTATGATACGTATAATGTTATGAAAGCTATCAAATTATTGCCTGAGGTGGGATCATTAAATTATTCATTTTATGCCTAAAAACGCTGTTTATCAGTGCGCTAATCGCCTTGGTAATTGGCCTAATGCTGTCACAAAAATACACCGTTAATAAGTCGGTTAACGTCACAGCAGCGCCGGATGAAATAGCCAGCTTAGTGAGCGATTTCACACAATGGCCACGTTGGCAACCATGGCAAGCAGTTGATCCCAGTATTAAGTTTACTGTCGCTGAGCCAAGTAAAGGCGTTGGAGCTCATCAATTTTGGCAAAGTAAGTTTGGCTCAGGTGAAATGACAATCACCCAGTTAAGTCCAGATAAAATGACTTTCAATATTTTGTTTAATCAGGAACATATCGCCCAAGGTTCGATAAGCTATGTTGGTAAAGGCAGTGAAGTTGAGATTATCTGCACCCTACATGGTGAAGTAAATACCCCTATTATTGGCGGCTACCTCGCTTTGCTAAGCCAATATATTCTTAACAACACGGTTAAACTGGCGCTCAATAATATTAAGACCACTGCGCAGTTAGCTACTAACAACAAGGCCATTGCTCCCGATGACAGTCAAAGCGGCTCAGGCAAGAGTTAATCTTGCTAATATCATTGAAAACCAGCTTGGTTATCCCATTCATAAGTCATCGACTGTCAAAATCAACAGTCCCAGCGATGACAGCTACTCTTCACAAGGGCAGCAGCAGTTAGCGTATAAAATAAATGCAGAAGCCAGCTTACTGCAACGAGCGCAAACACGCCAAGAAATTCAATTTATTAAGCGCCAAGAGAATATTGAAACCATCATGGCAATGGCGATGGCATTTTGCCCAGATGTTACAGGCCAACAACAGCCTGATTCAGACTGGATAGAACGATTTATTAGCTTATGTGAAGACACCGCAAACATCTCGATGCAAAAACTATGGGCTAAAATACTGGCCGGTGAAACCGTCTCACCTGGCACATTTTCAATCAAGAGTTTGCAAACGCTTAAGTACATGACACAACGTGAAGCAGATGCACTGCAACGCAGCACGTCGCTATGTGGCTACAACGAAAAAGACAACAGTCACCTAATTTTGTTAGGCTTTTATAAAAAGCCATCCTTGTTTGATTTACTCAGAAAAGGTAACAAAGTCTCCCTTAATTTGGGTAAAACCCCTGTTAGTTTTCCTGACATTTTAACGTTGATGGATATTAACTTATTGTATCGTAAAGAAATAGAGTCAGCAGTATTGAAAGCTGGCCAAGAACTCTCACTAAGCTTTATGAATCAACGACTCATTTTAAAAGCAAAAAGTAATGACCTTGTATTGAGCTATTATAAGTTTACACAAACGGGGGATGAATTAAGAAAACTGATCGTCTCACCTATCAATAAGGCTTATAAGCAAATACTAACAACCTCATTAGACGATGAGTTTGAAATAAGCTGGCAAGCTACAAAATAACCTGCCAGCATACTCAATTAAAAGTGAATTTGGATACCCGCAAATGGGCCTGACGCATCTAAATCCGTATAGATATCATCAATATCATCCAATTCTAATGTCATTGAACGGTAGCCCGCTTTAACATCTAAATCGATAGCAAGATTATCAAGCAACGCATACGCAATACCGGCTTGGTAGTCTTGTACTTTGCTGTCATCAATCGCTAATAAGCTGCCTTCAAAGAAAACACTTAAACCTGTAAACGGTAAACCCACTTCTGCGCGGCCGTATACAAGAGGAACAAAACCAGAGAAATCAACACGTTCTGTTGTGTTTGGGCCACCGTCTTGCGAGGTGCCTGTCACAACAATATCACCGTCAAATTGCTTGGCGTTCACACCTAAATCAATCGACACTAAATCATTATCGAAAATTTCGTAGTAAAGAATGTAATCAACGTGAGAAAGGTCACTGACAGTGCCTACTTGTGTACCAACAACATAATCTGAACCACCAAAACTAAATGAACGGTCATCATCCAATATTGTTGAGCCATTCAGCTCAAGCTCGGTGTATTTTAATTTAATGTTAGGTACTAAAGGCACTGGGTGCTCTAGTGCTGCATAGTAGCTTGTGAAAGTCTCATCTTCAAAATTAAAACTTTGTAAATTACCGTCTTGAGCAAAGCTACCGCTATTATCTGATTGCCAGCCATCGACCCCAAGGTATAAACCTAATAGAGTGTCAGCTTGAGCTGTAGGAGCTAAACAGGCCATCGAAAGCGCGGCCGCTAAACAGTACTTTTTCATCATTTTATCCTTGCGCTAAAAGTTCGCTAAGTTCAATTAGAGCCGCATTGGCTCGAGAAATATAATTTGCCATTACCAGTGAATGATTGGCAACAAAACCAAAACCACTGCCATTTAAAATCATTGGGCTCCACACCGTTTCTTGTGTGGCTTCTAATTCACGAATAATTTGTTGTAGGCTAACACGGGCATTTTTCTTTTCTAAGACATCTGCGAAATCGTATTCAACAGCCTGTAAAAAGTGTAACAGCGCCCACGTGGCTCCCCGTGATTCGTAAAATACATCATCAATTTCCCACCACGACGTTTTCACTTGGTTTTGCAATGGTGCATAAGTTGCTTGGTGGGCAGCCGTATCACCGGCCAAGTCAGTGTTTAGGCGTTCTTGACCAACACTTGCACTTAAACGCTGACTTAAACTGCCTAAGCGCTTTTCGGCTTCTTTTAGCCAACCACGTAAATTATCAGCGCGTGCATAAAATTGGCTGTCTCTGTCATTTTGGTCGGCAATTTGGCTACGATAAACAACAAGTAAATCAATGCCTTTTTGATATTCAGCTTCAGCGCTTGGCCACGCCCATGCTTCGGAGCTGATGTTAAACTGCGGCTGCGCTTTTTTAAGTGCTTCATGCTCTGTTGATTGAGACTGAGAACGACTAAAGTCCTTACGCATTGATAATACAAGGTCACGCGTCATTTCAAGCGCCCCATATTCCCATGCAGGCATATTATCCATCATGACACTGGGTGGCATAATATCGTTAGACAAGTAACCACCGGGCTTATTCAATAATGTACTAGCTACATTAATTAACGTTGTCGTAGTGGTGTACCCCGTGACAAACTTTTCGCCACGCATTTGTGCTTCTTGCTTTGCCTTACCTACAACATCCATACGGTCAGGTTCACTACTCCAGTAAACCGAAACCGCGTAAAAAATAATTAAGATAATAAGTAATGCACTGGCTATTTTTCCTTTATGCTCAGACATGGTACCTCCTAGTGATGTGAGTGCTCTTTACTTTTTTGTGATGCCTCTTTAGACATATCATGTAAAGAGACAACTTTGGCTTGAGTAAATACTCGGTTGCCATCTTTAAAATATAGCGTGAGTTTTCGTTCTTGCCCTGCTTTTAACTCATCTTCAGGGTCAAACACCATCAAATGATAACCACCGGGTTTGAATTCAATGCTGCTGTGAGCATCTATCTCTAACGAAATAACCTGTTCCATTTTCATCATGCCATCAACATGGGTATGTTGATGAATTTCAACGCGCCCTAAACCATCCAGTGTTGCCTTTGTTAATGTTGTAGCCTGCTGACTCGGATTGGTAATCGTAAAATAAGCGACACTGGCCTTACTGGCAGGTAAAAATTCGCGAACTTGGGCATTGCTCACGGTTACTTCTGCAACATCGTTATGGTCATGACCGCTGTGGGCAGATGAAAAAGTACTATAAAATAAACTTGTGATAAGAAAAGAGAATGCGGGCAACAGTTTCATTATGTTTTAATCCTTGTTAAGACATCAACTTACCCGCTAAATTTAGCATACTTTATTTATTAAGGCAGTTTATTCGTACCTTAAGCTGGTGATTTCTTGTTATCAGCAATCAGCCAACACAAAGCTGCAATTAATAACAAGGGCCATGCAATCACCACAGAACCAAATAAAAACGCAAGCACTACCCCGACTAAAGCAACCACACCTGCACCAATTAAGCCTATGGTAAATAAAGCAACCCCAGCAACTAGAGCAATAACAGCGACAAGTGCACCAACCACCTCAAGCCCAGCCCAGCTCATATCGGCTATTGATAAAGGCAGCTGCCATGAATCAAAGGATACAAATGCAAATGTATCTGTGCACAGTAGTAAAATTGCTAAGACAATAATAGCTAACGTTTTCATGACCAGCTCCTAATAACCTTTTACTGGCAAGCTACAATGTGCAACAAGGTAACCCACCCCAACAATGAAGGGCATATGTAAAAACAGTATGATCATGAGCAAACGCGTTGACCATACAGGGAAGCCCAATCGAGCAGCTAAACCGCTGCACACTCCAGAGATTTTCTTATTAGTTAAATCTCTAAACCAACGTGATGATGTATGATAAGTATTCATCGTTTTCCTCCTAAGCCGACTGTTTCATTGTGGCTTTTAAATCGGCCAGCTCTTTGTCTATAGCATCATTTTTTTCTAACGCAGCAATTTGCGCCGCTGTCGAATTTGCAGCATCACTGTGTGTAAGCTCATAGGCTTCAACTTGCGACTCGATGTTTTCAACGCGCTGCTCTAAATAATCAAATCGCGCTAACGCATCCGCAACTTTGTTACTATGAAGCTGCTCTTTGACTTTTAAGCGTGCCGTAACCACGCGCTCTTTTTGCATGTAAGTCAGTTGCTTTGCTTTGGCATCTGCAAGCTTATTTTGCAAACGCTGACAGTCGTCTGTTAACTTCGCTAATGAGTCAGCCACTTTATCCATTTCACGTTGCTGCGCTTCAATCTCTGCGTTTAAACGCTGTTTTTCAATTAATGCTGCTTTAGCAAGATCATCTCTGTCTTTACTAAGTGCTTTTTCAGCTTTCGCTTGCCAATCAGCTTGCTTTGCTTGTTTTGCTGCAATTTCACGCTTTATTTGCTTTTCTTGAGTTAAGAATGTTGCAGCAGTTGCACGACACTCATTAAGTGCATCCTGCATTTCTTGCACGAGTAAATTAAGCAGCTTTTCAGGATCTTCTGCTTTATCGAGTGCAGCAGATAAATTAGCCTGAATAATGTCGTTTACGCGATTTAATACACCCATGTGATTCTCCTGTTGATAATTGGGTTAATACACCGAGGAGATTCCAATTCTTATGCCAACTACAAAAAATTTTAAAATAACCATTAAAATACATAAGGTTAATTAGTTTTCACGTAACTAAACACTGACTTTAAGCTGAATGGAAAATAACTAATTTGACTAAAAAACTAACTTTTAAACCAAATTTTAGGATCAAAAAAAGCCACAAAATAGTGGCTTTTTTTCTGTTCCAATTTGAACATTAAATTTCTGGTACAAAGCTCAATGCTTTATCCATAACACTTAAATCGGCCGTTTTGCCATGACCATTTTCTGAAAGGTGGCGTCTAAAGCCTCGCGCGCCCGGCTGGCCTTGGAAAATACCCAACATATGGCGAGCAATATGCCAAAAATTCGCGCCTTGGCTCATCTCATCTTCAATGTAATCATACATAGCTCGCACAACCTGATGACGATTAAGAGTAAACGGGGTATCACCGTAAATTTTTTCGTCAACTTCACTTAATATGAATGGATTACTGTATGCCTCACGACCAATCATAATGCCATCAACATAATCAAGGTGCGTAATTGTATCAGCAATCGTTTTCACGCCACCATTTAGACTCAAGTGCAGTTGCGGATAGTCTTTTTTGAGTTGATAAACTCGCGGATAATCAAGCGGCGGAATTTCACGGTTTTCTTTCGGGCTTAACCCATTTAGCCATGCCTTACGGGCATGAATAATAAAGTCATCACAGCCTACATCGTGGCTTGCTTCAATCAGAGCACATAAAAACTCATACGAATCTTGCTCGTCAATTCCGATCCGTGTTTTAACGGTCACTGGAATCGATACTTCAGCCTTCATCGCCGCGACACACTCAGCAACAAGCTTTGGCTCAGCCATTAAACACGCACCAAAACGACCGTTTTGCACGCGATCAGATGGGCATCCTACATTAAGGTTAACCTCGTCATAACCGCGCTCTGCCGCTAACTTAGCACATTTAGCAAGTGCGTCAGGGTCAGACCCACCCAGCTGCAACGCAACAGGACCTTCATGTTGATTAAAGTGTAAGTAATCACCCTTACCAAATAAAATAGCACCTGTTGTCACCATTTCGGTGTAAAGCACAGCATGTTTTGTCATTTTACGATGGAATGTTCGACAATGACGATCAGTCCAATCAAGCATGGGTGCCACCGACAAACGGCGATTTAATGTCGTCGTGCTCATAGTATGGCCCCTTTAAATATCAATGCGTTCACTTGCAACTTGATTACCTAATACATTAACGCTTATTAAAGCAGTAACGGCTAAGATAATTAGCCATCACAATAAAAATAAAGTTTGCGTGATTATACCACTTAACAAAGCTGACGGCATGACTTAATCGTAGATCAGATAATGAAGAAGTGTGTAACTAACACACTTCATCTGGGAGGAAATAAAGTAATGACTAAATCTCTACTTTATTTAAGAGATTTTCTAAATTTTGGCCGGTAAGTTCAAATAGTGTAATTTCGAGTTCTTTATAATCTTCATTTTTTAGATTAACGAGCTTAGCACCCACAGCAATGCGTGCCACTTTCTCAACAGGATCGATTTCTACAATTTCAATTGATGCGTGCGTGTCATGATCTTTTGATTGCACATAATATTCACTGAAGAATGTACCATCAGCGCGCACATTCGGGTTACTGTCAGACACCGACTGCAACAGAGTACCTTTTTTAAGATCGCTCTTGCGAAGTGAAAAGCTATATTCAGCTACATTGGCATGACCGATGATCAAGGTTACTGCACTTTCATCATTGATTTTAAAGTCATGATCTGTCACTTCGATCACTTTTAATTTGCCACTATCATAGGTCGGCTCCATGCAAGCAGCTAAACTAAAAAGCAGAAAAACAGATAAAACAACATGTTTGAGTCGCATTCTTTGTTCCTTAAATTATATTGCCTCCTTTTAAGTTAGATAATAGAAGGCAATAATTCAAAGTTTAAATGACTGAAAATGCGCTTTAATTTTTACTATACCGCAACCGTTAAGCCAAAATAATGAGCAATGCCACCCAGAATATTTGTTACCGCAACCGAAGATAAAATTAATCCCATCACACGGCTTATGATGCTCGCACCACTATCACCGATGAGTTTATGTACATGCGTTGCAAGTAACAGTAATACCAGCACTATAATCAACACCGATAACATCACTGATGACGTGATTAACTGCTCCAGCCATGTGTATTCATTGTTTCGGGTCATAAGCACTGCAGCAAGCATTGCTCCGGGGCTTGCTATTGACGGAATAGCGAGTGGAAAAATAGCCGTTTCGGTACTATTGCGGACACTTTTTATTTCACTTTCAGGCTTACTTTCACCAAAAATCATCGACAAGGCAAATATCAGTAACACAATTCCGCCGGCAATTTGAAAAGCAGACAAAGGAATCTTAATTGCGTTTAAAAGTAGTTCACCCGCGAGTACAAAAAACAATAAAACCAGTGCCGACACACCCACCGCTTTTAATGCTACTTTACGTTTAAACTTAGCGTCTTCGCCTCGTGTAACCGCGATAAAGACTGGCACAGTACCAATTGGATCAATGACAGCAAAAAAGAAAATGAACGCTGCAAGCAATTCACTCATACCGAAAACTCCCAAGAAAACCTGCTAGCGAATAAAAACGCTGCAACTACAATACAGTATGATAGTATATCACGGTAGCGTAAGGATAAGAGAAGATGAATACAGAATCACTCGTCAGTAAAGCAAAACAAGTATGTGATAATCGTGGTGCACGTTTTACACCTATCCGTGAAAAAGTATTCCGCCTGCTAGCGAGCGCGCAAGGTGGTGTTGGTGCTTATGACTTATTAGAACAACTCAAATTAACTGAGTCAGGAGCAAAACCAGCAACAATTTATCGCGCCTTAGACTTTTTGTCGGAACTGGGCTTTATTCACAAAATAGAAAGCACAAACTCATTTATGTTGTGCCATCATTTTGATCACATTCATCCAGTACAATTATTAATTTGTGATAGCTGCGGTTATGTAAAAGAGCTGCATTCTACTGTTATTTCGCACGAGCTTAATAACTTAGCAGCTGAAAGCGGCTTTATTGTCTCAGGACAAACAATTGAAGCACACGGAAAATGTGAAAATTGCAAAGATTAAGTGCACTGTTTTATACAGCCACTACAATTAAAGTTAGAACAGCAGCCTCGCTGCAATAACCTAAGGGAAAATAAACAATGAATGTGGAGTTCATCAACCCTTTTTTATCGTCTTTACTCAATGTATTGAGCACCATGGCTCAAACAGAATTAAAACCCGGTAAACCTAGCCTCAAAAAAGATGAGATTGCGCGCGGTGATGTCTCTGGTTTAATCGGTATGGTTGGCCCACAAACTAAAGGTTCACTTTCAATCACCTTTGATGAAAGTTTGGCCTTAACTATTATGGAAAGAATGCTGGGAGAGCGACCAGATTCAGTTAACGAAGAAGTGACTGATATGGTAGGCGAAATAACCAACATGGTCACCGGGGGCGCTAAAAACCTTCTGGGCGAAAAGGGCTATGAATTTGATATGGCAACACCGATTGTTGTATCAGGTAAAGGACACACCATTACACATAAGTGTGAAGGTGCTAAAGTACTCATTCCGTTCACCTCAGAGGACGGGAATGCCAATATAGAAGTTAGTTTTGATAAGCTATGAGTTGGCAACAAAAAACCATTCAGCTAAAGCCTCGCACACGAGGCTTTCACATCATTGATGACGAGTTACTTCGTCAACTACCTGAAATCAGCCAGTACAAAGTCGGTTTATTGCATTTGTTTATTCAGCACACTTCTGCCAGTTTAACTATTAACGAGAATGCAGATCCGACAGTGCGTATGGACATGGAAAGCCACTTCAACCACTTTGTCCCAGAAAGGCAGAGTTATTATCGCCACGATTATGAAGGTGACGATGACATGCCTGCACACATAAAAAGCAGTACATTAGGCTGCGAACTGACAATTCCAATCCATCAAGGACGCCTTCAACTCGGTACTTGGCAAGGTATTTATTTAGGTGAGCATCGCGACCAAGGCGGTTCAAGACGCATTGTTGCCACAATCCAAGGTCAACTATAAAACAAATAAATAAACAGGCGTGACGTAGCTGAAATGTTTTTAAATGGGAGTTATACCATTACGCTTAATTAAGTGGTCTATTTTGAGGCAATAAAACCGCGTTGATAACAAGGCAAAAATTTAGTTATTTAGTTGTTCTAAATCAGAAATTTTTAACGCAGGTAGCGACTGGTTTAATCACTCAAAATGATTAAGTATTTTTGCGGAATGGTATTATTTATAAAGAATAATTTAGAATTTGGAGCGGCACACGAGGCTCGAACTCGTGACCTCAACCTTGGCAAGGTTGCGCTCTACCAACTGAGCTAGTGCCGCATTCAAATAGTCAGTGATTTGTCCGTTGATGCACAACCAAAGGTTGCGGTAAAACGTTCTGGCAACTGAACTAGTGCCGCATAATTTGAATTTTTTATAACAATTTCTTTTGGTGAGAAATTGGAGCGGCACACGAGGCTCGAACTCGTGACCTCAACCTTGGCAAGGTTGCGCTCTACCAACTGAGCTAGTGCCGCATTCAAATAGTCAGTAATTTGTCCGTTGCTGCACAACCTAAAGGTTGTGGTAAAACGTTCTGGCAACTGAGCTAGTGCCGTATAATTTGAATTTTTTATAACAATTTCTTTTGCTGAGAAATTGGAGCGGCACACGAGGCTCGAACTCGTGACCTCAACCTTGGCAAGGTTGCGCTCTACCAACTGAGCTAGTGCCGCATTCAAATAGTCAGTGATTTGTCCGTTGATGCACAACCAAAGGTTGCGGTAAAACGTTCTGGCAACTGAGCTAGTGCCGTATAATTTGAATTTTTTATAACAATTTCTTTTGGTGAGAAATTGGAGCGGCACACGAGGCTCGAACTCGTGACCTCAACCTTGGCAAGGTTGCGCTCTACCAACTGAGCTAGTGCCGCATTTAATTCAAAATAGTCAGTAATTTGTCCGTTGCTGCACAACCTAAAGGTTGCGGTAAAACGTTCTGGCAACTGAGCTAGTGCCACAAATTTCAACTATAAAGTTTAGCTAAAGACACACTAACCCCGCGAGGGTTAACGTCTTAAGCGGGGCAAGATTCTACAATAATCCGATGTGTTTGCAAATGTTTTTTACAAATTAAAGAATTTTTCTTGGTAAACCTTTAATTCCATAATTGAATCTTTTATATCATCAAGGGCAAGGTGTGAACCTTTTTTGTTCACTTGAGCAAGAACCTCAGGCTTCCAGCGGCGCGCAAGCTCTTTAATAGTGCTTACATCAAGGTTGCGATAATGAAAATAGTCTTCCAATTCCGGCATGTACTTATTCATGAATCGACGATCTTGGCCGATTGAATTTCCGCACATAGGCGATGCGCCAGCAGGTACCCACTGTTTCAAAAACGCCAATGTTTGCTCAATGGCATCTTGCTCAGTGAAAGAACTGGCTTTGCAGCGGGCTGTTAAACCTGATTGACCATGTTGGGTCGTACACCACTCGTCCATGCCATCAAGTAATTCATCGCTTTGATGAATAGCAATAACAGGGCCTTCAGCCAAGATGTTTAACTCACTGTCGGTGACAACAGTGGCAATTTCGAGTATTTTATCTGTTGCTGGTTCGAGGCCAGTCATTTCCAGGTCGAGCCAGATAAGATTTGATTTATGAAAAGACATAGTTACCTTAGCGGTGCTTTCCTTTAGATCCAACGCATTTAGATATATCATATTAGTATCATCAGTCGACCTAAAGCTTTTTTTTCAAAAAGCCCGACATTTAATCAAGTTATAGGCCAAAAGTGGCAAAACAAAAGAAATTAAGTAAAGGCCAGTCTCGTCGGATTAAGGCCAATCATCAAAAACGTTTGTCTAATGCTGATAAAAAGCAAGACAAGGGCGCAGCCGTGCAATGGCAAAACGACAATTTAGGCCCTGCTGAAAATGCCGTTGTATTAAGCCGTTTTGGACAACATGCAGATATCGAAACGGACTCTGGTGATGTGCTGCGCTGTAACATTCGTCGCACTGTATCAAGCCTTGTTTGCGGGGATGAAGTGATATTTCGTCGCGCCAAAGTGAGTGAGGGTGACTTAGCCGGTGTCATCGAAGCAACTCACGAACGTCGCTCGCAGCTTACACGTCCAGATTTTTATGACGGAGTGAAAGTCGTTGCAGCTAATATCGACCAAATTTTAATGGTGTCAGCGGTATTACCTGAGTTTACTCCTAACATTATCGACCGTTATTTAGTTGCCTGTGAAGACATGGGCATAGAGCCGATTTTAGTGCTCAACAAAATCGATTTAATTGACGATGAAGGACTCGCCTATATTAATGAAATTCTCGATATTTATCGTGAACTGGGCTATCAAGTATTACTCGTCAGTAATAAAACGGGCCAAGGTATTGATGAGCTTAAACAAACGTTAATAGATAAAAACAGCATCTTTGTGGGTCAAAGTGGTGTGGGTAAATCAACATTAGTTAATACTGTTTTACCCGACGCCGCTATTTTAACTCAGGAAGTCTCTGAAAATAGTGGTCTTGGGCAACACACAACAACCGTATCACGTTTACATCACTTACCCTCTGGCGGTAACCTTATTGATTCACCAGGGATCCGTGAGTTTGGCCTATGGCATTTAGATGTTGAACGCGTAACTTGGTGCTTTAAAGAGTTCCGTGACTTTATTGGCGGCTGTCGTTTTCGTGACTGTAAACATCTAAATGATCCGGGCTGTATCATTCGCCAAGCGGTTGATGATGGAGATATTTCAGAACTTCGTTTTGACAGTTACCACCGAATTTTAGAAACTATGGCCGATGGCCGTGCGGGTGCACGCGCTCCTCGCGTATAACTATTTAGGAAATAACAAGTGAGTTTAGATAAATTCAAAATTGCCATGCAGTATGCCATGCCAAAACATTTCATTTCGCGCATGGTCGGCAAGTTAGCAGCAGCGAAAGCGGGTGGCTTAACCACGGCGTTAATCAAGCTATTCATCAAACAATATAAAATTGATATGAGTGAGGCTAAATACCCCGATCCAGCTCATTACAAAACCTTTAATGAATTTTTTACTCGCCCTTTAAAGGAAGGTATTCGCCCACTTGCAGAAGAAAAAGACATTATTGCTCACCCAGTTGATGGTGCGATTAGCCAATTAGGTGATGTGGTAGATGGTCAAATAATTCAAGCTAAAGGGCACGACTACAGCTTACAGGCATTACTAGGTGGTAACGAAGACGATACCGTGCCATTTTTGGGTGGTAAGTTCGCAACAATCTATTTAGCACCGAAAGACTATCACCGTATTCACATGCCGATTGATGGTACGCTGAGTAAAATGATTTATGTACCAGGTGATTTATTCTCAGTGAATCCGCTTACGGCGCAAAACGTCCCTAACTTATTTGCGCGTAATGAACGTGTGGTTGCAATTTTCGAAACTGACATAGGCCCACTTGCGATGGTACTGGTAGGTGCAACGATTGTAGCCAGCATCGAAACCATATGGGCAGGTACCGTTACACCACCTGCCGGTAAAGATGTATTCAGCTGGAACTACCCTACCAAAGGTGATAACGCAATCACTTTGAAAAAAGGCGAAGAAATGGGTCGCTTTAAGTTAGGGTCTACCGTGATTTTAGCCTGGGGTGCAAACCAAGCTGAGTTTTTATCTGACCAACACCCAGAAACAATCACTCGCATGGGCACACCATTTGCGACAATCAAAGACTAACCATCTTAGTTATACAAAAATTAAAAAGCAGGCTTCAAGCCTGCTTTTTGCATTCTGCGCATTCGCTATCTTTGTGAGGTGTAAAACGTAGCTGCTGTAAAGTCAGCCCATCAAATTGAATAAACTCGCTGCCCGTTTTATGGCCTAACAGTATATTAACCGCCAGTAAGCTTTGCATACTGCCCATGACTCCCAGTAATGGGCTTATTACACCCGCGTTATCACAATTTAATACTGGTTGATCATCTGTTTGCGGGAATACGCAGCCATAACAGGGGCTGTCGGAATTGCGAAAGTCAAAGCACATTAGTTGCCCTTGTGTGGCAATCGCAGCGGCTGAAATGAGCGGGATTGTGTGCGCTAAACAATAGCGATTAATTAAGTAACGAGTGGCAAAGTTATCACTGCAATCGAGTACGATGTCGGCCCCTTGTAAAACGTCTGCAAGGTTTTTTTCATCAAGTCTTTGGCAAATGGGCTCAATACTAATTTGGTTATTTAAGCTTGCTAACACTTTCGAGGCTGCCTGTGTTTTTGCTTGCCCTAAGTGATTAACTTTATACAAAATTTGTCGCTGTAAATTTGAAAGCTCGACATTGTCATTATCAACCAACGTGAGCTTACCCACACCAGCCGCAGCTAAATAAAGTAGCGCAGGTGAGCCAAGCCCACCAGCACCTACCACCGCAATATGTGCGGTCTTTAATATTTGCTGCCCCTCCAATCCCACTTCTTTAAGCATTAAATGGCGGCTGTAACGTATGCGCTCTTTATCGCTTAACGCACTCATGCTTCTGAGTCGCCTTCAACACATTGTTTGAGTTTAGCAATCGCTGAGGGGTAATCTTCGGCTTCGGTAATTGCTCGCACCACAGCCACACTGCCTACCCCGGTATTTGCCACTTGCTCTGCACGTGACACATCAATGCCACCAATGGCAACTGTTGGGTAGTCGGCCATTAACGGGACAAATTTTTCAAGCTTTTCTAGGCCTTGAATTTGCCCTGTCATGTCTTTTGTGGTGGTTGGGTAAATTGCACCAAATGCCATGTAGCTCGGGCGATAATTATGGGCGCGCAGCATTTCATAAAAACCATGGGTCGAGACGCCTAAACGCAAGCCAGCCTCTTTTATTTCAATTAAATTAGCCGTTTGTAGGTCTTCTTGGCCTAAATGAACTCCATAAGCACCGTGCTTAATCGCCAGTTGCCAATAGTCATTAATATACACCTGCGCATCGTATTTTTGACCAAGCATAACAACACTGGCAATGGCCTCATCTAGGGTTGCATCATCTGTATTTTTCATTCGTAGCTGTACGGTTTTAACGCCTTCAGCTAAACACTTTTCTAACCAATCAACACTGTCGACTACTGCATATAAGCCGAGCTTTTTAGACTGACACTCAGCAAAACCAGCCGCCATAGTAAAATTGCTAGGGTGATCAAAGTCGAGTTCATCACCAAGCCAACTCCCCGCTTCAATCACTTGTGGGTAATCTGCTAAATTAACCGGAAAATGAGTATGTGCAACAGGGCCAATTCCTTCACCGTAACGCACTGCCGCTTTTAAACCTTGGTTTATATACGCTTTTGCGAGAATAAAAGCGTCTTTCAGTGGATAACGCTTTGCTAGGCAAGCAGCAATCACTGAGGCCATACTACACCCGGTGCCATGGCTATGCGGTGTTTGAATTTTTTCATTTCCAAGCCAGTACTCGTGTGTATCTTGCAGGCAGTAATCGATGCAATAACCACTTGGGTAGTCCCAATGACCACCTTTGATGATGACCGATTTTGCGCCATAACTTTGCAGCTTTTGCGCAGCTTCTTTTACTGCACTTGGGCCAATTAAATACACTCCGGTCAGTAACTGCGTTTCGTGGGTATTGGGTGTAACAACATCTACCCACGGTAATAAACACTCTTTAATTGCACTCACGGTATCTTCTTCTGTGAGTAAATCGCCACTGGAGGCTATCGCCACTGGGTCATAGACAACCAAAGGCGGCACTTCCCAGGTGTTTTTATAATGTTTTAAATGTTCACTTATTAACTGAATTTGCTGCACATTCGCCAACATGCCGATTTTTATCACTGTGGCGGGCATATCGGTTACTAAAGCTTGTAATTGAGATTCAATCACCTCAGTTGAAATGGGATTTAAGGCCTCAACA
Source organism: Pseudoalteromonas sp. JSTW (assembly GCF_013423925.1). Lineage (NCBI taxonomy): Bacteria > Pseudomonadati > Pseudomonadota > Gammaproteobacteria > Alteromonadales > Pseudoalteromonadaceae > Pseudoalteromonas > Pseudoalteromonas sp. JSTW. Next base: position 431,288 of record NZ_CP058972.1, on the reverse strand, counting down.
CCTAAACTATTTTGTGCTGTTAAAGCTGTGATCACGGTGCAGCAATGCACTGAAAAGCTTTGCATCGCTTTAATATCGGCTTGAATTCCAGCCCCGCCGCCGGAATCAGATCCCGCTATGCTCCATACAACCTGATTCATGTTTTCCTCATCTTTAATTTTGATGCCAAAATGGCATGCCCATAGTAGGTGTTGATGGGCTGGCTACGTCTTTTTCGGGCATCGCTTTGGCTAAATAGCTGTATCTGCCTGCCTCAACGGCACTGCGAAATGCATGGCTCATTGTAACTGGGCACCCAGCTCCAGCGATTGCCGAATTTAATAATACCGCATCATACCCTAATTCAAGGGCTTGGCAGGCATGCGAAGGTAACCCTAATCCAGCATCAACGATTAAGGTATGACTAGGTAAACGCTCTCGGATCATTCTTAGGTTATAGGGGTTCAGTAACCCTTTACCTGTTCCAATAGGCGCACCCCAAGGCATCAGCACTTCACAGCCTAAATCAGCAAGACGCTGGCATAACACTAAGTCATCGGTGCAGTAAGGCAGTACTTTAAAGCCCTCATCTAATAGTATTTTTGTTGCTTCGAGTAACGCAAAAGGATCGGGCTGCAAATTATATTCATCACCAATCAGCTCAAGCTTGATCCAATCAGTGGCAAAAACCTCACGGCACATTTGAGCCAGAGTAACTGCCTCTTTCACACTGTGACACCCTGCTGTATTTGGGAGCACTTTAAGCCCGGTGTTTTTTATTAACTGCCAAAAATCATCGCCGGCTTGCGCACTTTGTTGACGCCTTAATGACACGGTAACAATGTCAGCCCCAGAGGCCACAATTGATTCTGTCATTATACTGGGCGAAGGATACAATGCAGAACCAATGAGTAAGCGGCTGCGTATTTGTTCACCATAAATAGTAAAACTATCCATGCTAACCTCCTTGAATGGGTGACAAAAGCTCAATGCTGTCACCCTCGTTAAGAGTTTTTATTTCGCATTGGCTGCGTGGTACAAAGTCGCCGTTTACAGCCACAGCAAATGGCGGCCTAGCCCCATAGTTTGCCAACGCCTCGCTAAGCGATATTTGCTCAGCCACAACAGCTGATTGGCCATTTATTACTATTTTCATTATGACCCCCTAAGTCATTAAGCTAATTGCTTCATCGACAACATAAGGCGCTAACAAATAACCATGACGATACAAGCCATTAAGGCTTATAACTCTCCCTTCTCGGGTCACCTGTGGACGGTTATCTGCAAATGCAGGACGAAGCCCTGATTGCAAACTTTCAATACGCGCTTCAGCAAAACCACTGTGAACCGTATAAGCCGCCGACAATAACTCAAGTGCTGAGCGCACGGTGACTTTACCTGTGTCGTGCGATTCAATTTCAGTCGCGCCAATCACAAACTGATGATTCAGTTTAGGTGCAATATAAATGGGGTAGCGCGGATGCATAAGGCGTACTGGCCGAGACAGGTTTACTTCTGGTGCATATAAGCGTGCCACTTCCCCCCTCACACCACGAAGGCTAGGTAAAGCTGTTTTTGCCCCTAATCCCCGACAATCAAAAACAAAGTCATAACTTTGTCCATTCACCTTATGACCTGTTAAAGTAATGTGTGAGTGCCAATTAAAGCTGACTTGACGAGCAACTAATTGGTTATAGCTCGCAGCATAGAAGGCCTGGTTATCGAGCTGGCCTTCGCAAGGTAAATACACCCCTTGGTGAAAGCGTCCAGCAAGCTCAGGCTCAAGATCTGCTATTTGCGCGCTGCTCACTGTGTCAGCTGTATGCTCGGCTAATGGTTTTAAGCGGCTAATAAAACTGTGTAAATCGCCTTTATCTTGCTGATGAGCAACCACCAAACTGCCCGCTTGCTGAAAATACACAGACTCATCCAGTTCACTAATAATCTGCTGCCAGCGTTGAATGCTCGCCAGCCCCTGCAGCGCTATATCTTGCTCACATAATACCGACTCAGCCAGCGGTGCGAGCATAGCCGCCGCAACATTTCCGGCACTGTTTGCTGCGTGTTGATCATCTTGCTCATACACGCTGACTTGATGCACTTTAGAGAGTGCTAAAGCAGTAAGTCGTCCTGTTAAACCAAATCCCAAAATTGCTATTTTTAAAGACATAAACGTTCTAGGTGCTAGATAATTCGCGCGAGATAATCATTCTAGCGCCTCGTTTTCTAGCACCTAGCTCCTTGGTTAAATTGCTTTATGATAAATTTCAGAACCCGTTTTTTTGAACTCGTCGGATTTCGCTTTCATCTCTGCTTCAACATCGACCATCTTAATTTCGATAGCATCGCCTACATTGTTAGGGTCGATACCTCGCGCTTCTAGATCTTTCGCGTAATCACGTACTTCTTGGGTTATTTTCATCGAGCAGAATTTAGGACCGCACATAGAGCAAAAATGGGCTATTTTGCCAGACTCTTGTGGCAGAGTTTCATCATGATACTCACGGGCACGTTCAGGGTCTAAACCTAGGTTAAATTGGTCGTGCCAACGGAACTCGAAGCGCGCCTTCGATAACGCGTTATCACGCTCTTGTGCCCCTGGATGACCTTTGGCTAAATCGGCTGCGTGTGCGGCAATTTTGTAGGTGATGAGACCTTCCTTTACATCTTCTTTATTCGGTAAGCCTAAGTGCTCTTTAGGGGTGACATAACACAACATGGCACAGCCATACCACGCAATTTGTGCAGCCCCAATACCCGAGGTGAAATGGTCGTAACCCGGTGCAATATCAGTCGTTAATGGGCCAAGCGTATAAAAAGGTGCTTCTTCACAATGCTTTAGTTGCTCTTCCATGTTTTCTTTAATCATATGCATTGGCACATGACCTGGGCCTTCAATAAACACTTGTACATCATGCTTCCATGCAAGCTTAGTCAGCTCACCTAGTGTACGTAATTCGCTAAACTGTGCTTCGTCGTTGGCATCGGCAATTGAACCTGGACGCAAACCATCGCCCAATGAAAAACACACATCATATTGTTTTAAAATTTCACAAATTTCTTCAAAGTGCGTGTATAAGAAGTTTTCTTTGTGATGTGCTAAACACCACTTTGCCATGATTGAGCCGCCGCGCGATACAATACCCGTGACACGCTTTGCAGTCATTGGCACATAACGAAGTAACACACCAGCATGGATAGTAAAATAGTCGACACCTTGCTCCGCTTGTTCAATCAAAGTATCGCGGAAAATCTCCCAAGTGAGGTCTTCGGCAACCCCATTTACTTTTTCAAGTGCTTGATAGATTGGTACGGTACCAATTGGCACGGGTGAATTACGTACGACCCATTCACGGGTTTCATGAATATAACGACCCGTTGATAAGTCCATCACCGTATCTGCGCCCCAACGAGTCGACCAAACCATTTTTTCGACCTCTTCTTCAATAGACGAAGTGACCGATGAATTACCAATATTCGCGTTCACTTTTACAAGGAAATTACGGCCAATGATCATTGGTTCGGTTTCAGGGTGGTTAATATTGTTAGGTAACACGGCTCTGCCACGGGCAATTTCATCGCGCACAAATTCAGGGGTTATAAAATCGGGGATACTGGCTCCGAATGACTCTCCCTTATGCTGTGCAGCAAGGAGCTCTTCACGAATTTTTGCACGGCCCATATTTTCACGAATAGCCACGTATTCCATTTCAGGCGTTACAATGCCTTGGCGTGCATAATGCATTTGCGTCACATTTTTACCTGCTTTCGCACGGCGTATTTTTGGGAGGTGCTCAAAGCGAATATGGTCTAAACCTTCGTCAGCCATTCGTTGCTGCGAAAACTGCGAGGTAACTGAATCAAGAATTTCCGTGTCACCACGTTTTTCTATCCACTGTTCGCGGTACTTTTCTAGCCCTTTGCGCACGTCGAGTTTAAAATCAGGATCGGTATATGGACCCGATGTATCATACACACGAATTGGCGCATTCGGCTCGAACACGGGGTTTTCTTCGGTTCCACCTATAAAGGTATCACTGAGGGTTATTTCGCGCATTCCGACACGCACGTTTTCTTGCGTGCCTTCAACATATACTTTGTGCGAATTAGGGAAAGGTTGCCCTGTTAAGTTATAAATATAATCAGATGCAGCCGCACGAATTTCGCGGCGAGACGGTTTAGTTGTAGTGTTTGACATGACTTACCTCATTGCTTTAAGGATTGTCTTGTCAGATATTGCAGGTGCAATAGAGAGTGGCAAACGCCATTGGATCGTTAGTAAGTTATTTCACTTACAATTGCAGCCTAAGCTTAGCAACTTATGCCCCATTTTTTGGCGCACAAGCGCCCTATGAGGCAGCTTGTTCCCTACGCAGGTGTTAGCCTGATCAGGTTCACGGATCCCGCTTTCGCGATCTCAGCCTTATTAAAGGCACTCCGACAAGTATAAATTCGTTGTTTTATAAAAACGTAATCAGTGTACGTTAGTTAAAAATTCGCTGCAAGCGCTTTAGTTTTAATACTAATTCGCCTTATTAGGGAGCCGTATTAATGAAAGTAAAATGGTGCGCCCCTTGCAAAGTAAGCTGCTCGCCATTTAGCGAAATGACCGCGCCTTGTTTTAGCGTCGACAGCAGTTTCTTTTCAAGTTCATCAAGTTGATCACCGCACGATTTACGTGTCATACCTAGCTTTTTCACTGTTAAGGTATCTTCAACAAGCTGACCTTCACCAAAAAACTTGTTACAACCAGCAAACCCATTAACTTGCATCGCTTCAATAAAACGCATTGACGCTTTTTGCGATACGCTAATGGCTAACCCGTTAACTTTTGATAATTGCCACTGTGTATATTTTAATTGCTCACTGGTGACCTTCCCTGTCGATGAGCAGCCCATGCAAAATAGTACAAAAAGAATAGGCAAGGCTACTAACTTCATATTTTTTACGACCAAAATTTCAATGCGATAATAATAACAACATTTAACGACTTTGATCGTTAAAAAAACATGTTTTATCTGTAAAAAAATGTTCTAAGCTAGCTCTTAATAGAACAACGGGTGTTATTTAAATAAGTTATCGACTTCTTCTGGTAAAAAAGGACGCCCTTTTTCATTAACAGAGGTGCCTATTACTAAAGCGCTTAGCATCACTTTATCATCATGTTTACGGTAAACGGTCTGCTTAAAAGCAAACTTTAAACGACTCACTCTCTGCGGCTCAACGGCCACATAAAATTCATCGCCCGGCACTAAAGATGCTTTGTAATCCATTTCACTGCGAAGCACCACCAGGTTAATTTTTTCTCGCGCAAGCTTTGCAAAGTCGACCCCTTTAGCATGTAGGAACTCATGGCGGGCATGCTCTAAATAATTAAAGTAAACACTGTTATTAACAATTCCTTGCAGATCGCACTCATAGTCTCGCACTTTAAAGTCAACTTTAAAGGTCATAGTCGTATTCCTAATCAATTTACGTATAATTGCCTGCGTTTATATCATAAATACCTAAACAAGCTAAAGATTCACTTTTTTAGGTATAAATACTCATTTGGCCAGTAGGCTTGCTAGAATAGCAGTCCCTAAAATGGAGTTAAGAACCGCATGAAACGACGTTTATCATTATTATCAGCTGCTATTTTGCCATTATTTGCAGCTTCATCGATTGCTTACGCTGAAGACACAGAGCTTGAAACTATTTTAGTTACGGGCGATTTCAAAAAAGAAAGTATTCAAACGTTAAGTGCCAGCGCAAGCCTTTTTTCAGACCATGAAATTAATCAGCGTGGAGCGAAATTTTTAGATGAAATGCTAGCCAGTGCAGCCAATGTAAACTTTACTTCGGGTGCATCACGCGGTCGTTTTGTGCAAATTCGTGGTGTGGGTTTACGCTCACAATTTGTTGATCCCATTAATCCATCTGTTGGCTTAGTGATTGACGGCATAAACTACTCTGGCCTAGGGGGTAGCTCACTGTTATTTGATATAGACCAAGTCGAAATATACCGTGGCCCACAGGGGACACGTTTTGGTGCAGATGCTTTAGCAGGCATGATTCAAATGGAATCAGCTGCGCCAACGCTCAATCCGAGTGTAAAAGTGCAACTCGGTGCAGGTAATTATAATAGCTACGAAGCAGGCATTGCAGCAGGTACAGGTATTACTGACGATACAAGCGTACGCGCAAGTCTTTATCAACGCGAGTCTGATGGCTATGTTGAAAATATATATTTAAATAAAGATACGCAACAGCAAGATGAACTTGTTTCTCGCTTTAAACTGCACAGCCAACTTACAAATAACTTACGCACAGAGCTAAGTGTGCATTATATCGATATTAATAATGGCTATGATGCTTTCACCCTTGATAACAGCCGCTACAGTGTAGCCGATGAGCCTGGTGAAGATAATCAAGAAAGCATTGCGGTGGGTCTTGCAAATATTTATACCGGTTTTGATTGGTTTGATGTCAGTCTGAACGTATCTGGCATCGACAGCGAACTGTTATACAGCTATGACGAAGACTGGGTTTGTAACGATGAAACACAGCCACAATTGTGTGCAGCTGGGTTACACCCTGATGGATATAGCTATTTTGATGCCTACTATCGTGATCGAAAAGATAAATCTGGAGAGCTACAGTTTAATGGTAAAGCAGGAGATTGGGTCGCTGGAATTTATTATCAAGACCGCAACGTAGAGCTAAACAGACACCGAAGAAAGTTTTCTGAATACGAACTATTTAACTCAACTTATGATGTAAACAATATTGCTGCATATGGGCAATTATCTACTCCTATAAATAATAAAACGACGTTAGTTACAGGCTTACGTATTGAACAATATCAAGGAGATTACACCGATAGTAATGGTTTCATAGAAAGCACCGACGATGTAATGATCGGTGGTAAGCTTGCTCTTGAATATCAAGTCATTGACCGCACCATGATTTACACCAGTATTACTCGTGGCTACAAAGCTGGCGGCATTAACTCTGAGGCGTTAGCAAAAGCGAAAGATGAAGGCTTAAATCTTGACGCTGACTTTTTTGCTAACCACACCTCATTCGCCCCTGAATACCTTTGGAGTGGTGAGTTTGGTGTAAAAGGCAGCTCACTTGACGATAAATTCGTCCTGCGCTTGGCAGCATTTTACATGTACCGTGAAGATATGCAGTTGAAATCATGGCAAGTCGAGGGGCAAAACTTTACAGGTTTCTTTGATAATGCAGGCTCAGGTGAAAACTATGGTCTGGAAATTGAAGGTAGTTATCAGCTAACAGATAATTTATTTATCTCTGGTAGCGCCGGTTACCTGCACTCTGAAATAAATGATTACGTTGCTCGTCCGAGTTTATGGCAAGAGCCAATTGATCAAGATGGCCGCGACCAAGCACAAGCACCGAAGTATCAATATGCATTTACGGCACGCTATAACTTTACCCCTGCACTTTATGCATCGATTGGTGTTGAAGGCAAAGATGATTATTACTTCTCAGATAGCCATAACTCAAAAGCACCGAGCTCTAACTTAGTGAACGCATCGTTAGGTTATGAAAGTGAAAACTGGAGCATCAATGCCTGGGCACGAAACTTATTTGATGAAGATGTACCAACCCGTGGTTTTGAGTTTGGTAACGACCCACTGGATGGTTACACCACTCACACATACACACAATTGGGTGAACCGATGGTGGCCGGTGTGACATTTATTTACGAACTGTAAGTCGTGAAGGCGCTGGTTTTAACCAGCGCTTATTATCACCTGATTTTCGCGGATGAATCTGCTTCTACATAATCATGTAACAAGGGGTTCAACCGCGAATATCACGACTCAATGAATTATTCGGTGTGAGTTAAAGGTTCCTGCATTTAAGCTCGTTCCACATCAAAGGTGATCACGTCTTTAATCTTTTGCTTGTTCGTTGCAAGCATAATTAAACGGTCAACCCCCAGCGCCACACCTGCACATTGTGGTAAGCCATGCTCAAGCGCTGCAATCAAGCGCGTATCCATCGGTACCTGTTTTAAACCATTTGCTTGGCGATATTGATTATCTTCATTAAAACGCGCGGCTTGCTCTTTTCCATCGGTAAGTTCATTGAAACCGTTAGCCAACTCCATATTTTTGAAATACAGCTCAAAACGCCCAGCAACGCGATTGTCATGCTGACAAATTTGCGCAAGTGCCGCTTGCGAAGCTGGAAAATGGTAAACAAAACATGGCTTTTCTTGGCCGATAGTTGGCTCAACCTTCATGCAAAATAACAGCTGCAACAACGTATCGCGATGCATTTCATGCGCGGCAATATCAGCAAACCCTTGTTCGCTTGCTACGTGCTGTAACGTACTCATGTCAGCAGTTAATGGATCTATACCTAATGCATTTATAAACGCATGTTGGTAAGTTAAACGCTCAGCCGCGTCAACACCCAGTACAAGCTGCATAAGCTCGTCCATTTCATCCATAAGCGCAAATTCGTCGAAACCTGGGCGATACCATTCAAGCATGGTAAATTCAGGGTTATGATGACTACCCGCTTCTTCGTTGCGATACGCTTTACACAATTGAAAGATAGCACCCGATCCTGCCGCCAATAATCGTTTCATCGCAAACTCAGGCGAGGTTTGTAAATATAACGGCAAACCACCTGCATGACCTGGGCCCACAAACTCGGTACTAAAACTGGCTAGGTGTACATCGGTAACACTGGCCGCACTAAGAGTCGGTGTTTCAACTTCCATCACCTCACGCTCATAGAAAAATTCGCGAATACGGCGAATGATCGCAGCTCGCTCGCGTAAAGTAGCAATATCAGCGCTTGGTTGCCAAACAGCAGTGGACATACAGTCTCCAAAAAAAATCCCAGCAGAAGCTGGGATTTTATCAATTAAACTTTTTAAAGCCTATTACTTAACGCGGCTTACGTACTCACCGCTGCGAGTATCAACTTTGATCACTTCGCCAATTTGTACAAATAGAGGAACGCGTACAACCGCACCCGTGCTTAATGTTGCTGGTTTACCGCCCGTACCGGCTGTGTCACCTTTAAGACCTGGATCCGTTTCTGTGATTTCTAGTTCAACAAAGTTCGGTGGAGTAACAGCAATTGGGTTACCGTTCCAAAGCGTGATAGTACATACATCGTTTTCAACTAACCATTTAGCATTGTCGCCTAGTGCTTTTTCGTCAGCAGCGATTTGCTCAAATGTTTCGTTGTTCATGAAATGCCAGAATTCACCGTCAGTGTATAGATACGCTAGATCGGTATCCATTACGTCAGCACCTTCTACCGTTTCACCCGACTTAAATGTTTTTTCTAGTACTTTACCTGTGATAAGTTTACGAATACGAACACGGTTAAACGCCTGACCTTTACCTGGCTTTACCATTTCATTTTCTAGGATGCTACAAGGCTCGCCGTCTAACATAATTTTTAGGCCGCCCTTGAACTCATTGGTGCTATAATTCGCCATCGTTTCCTCTGTCTAAATAATTTCGAGTAATCTACGTGTCAATGATACAAAGAAATGAAGTAAATTTGCATAAAAACTGGCAAAAAGAATTAGCAAATGTTGTCACCTGCCCTGAACGTTTGCTAGAAATGCTAGGTTTATCAAGTGTAGTAGACGAAAAAGACCTCCAAGCTCGTAGTCTTTTTCCTGTACGTGTGCCTCTGCCTTTTATCAAAAAAATGCGTTTTGGTGATATAAACGATCCACTTTTGCTACAAGTGATGCCACGTCACCAAGAATTTTTAGCGCAAACAGGCTACGATAAAGACCCGTTAAAAGAGCAAGATAATAACCAGCCGGGGTTATTACATAAGTACCGCTCTCGTGTTTTGGTCATGTTTAAAACCGGCTGTGCCGTGAATTGCCGCTATTGTTTTAGACGCCATTTTCCGTATCAAGAAAACCAATTAAATAAACGCAGCTTAATTGACGCTTTAGCCTACATAAAAGCCGATAAAAATATCAATGAGGTCATTTTAAGTGGTGGCGACCCATTAATGGCCAAAGATGATGCTGTTAACTGGTTTATGGATGAACTTGAACAATTACCACAAATAAAACGTTTGCGTATTCATAGTCGTTTGCCAGTGGTGATCCCAGCAAGAATTACCGATGAGCTGTGCGCACGATTTGCAAGTTCGCCTTTAAAAGTGGTGTTAGTGAATCACATTAATCACGCGAACGAAATTGATGCTGACTTTAAAGCTGCGATGCAAAAATTAAAAGCCGCTAACGTCACGTTATTAAACCAAGCTGTATTATTAAAGGATGTTAACGACTCGAGCCATGCTCAAATAGCCTTGAGTGAAGCATTGTTCGAGGCTGATATCTTACCCTACTACCTACATTTACTTGATAAAGTAGAAGGTGCGAGCCATTTTGATATTACTGAGCAGCGCGCACGCGAAATAGTGGCACACATGCTCGAAGCATTGCCAGGGTTTTTAGTACCCAAACTAGTTCGTGAGATCGGCGGCGAGAAAAGTAAAACGCCTATCGATCTCAACCTGGTTTAATGCTTAAACGTAAACGTTTACGTTATTACCGAGTGTCGCAGTCACCGATTTAGCGGGTGTCTGTGCAGCGCTTGTGTTCATCGCTGCGCCTTCGATAAGTGCAAGTGCCGCAGCACCATCAGCTTTTTGCTGTTTTTTAGCAAGTGATGCGCTGTAAACTTCAGCGCTTTCGCCGCCGCCACTCATCGCCGGTAAGCTTGATCCTGATATATTCATAGTTCACTACCTGACTTTTTATTACAATCCACGTACTATATCGGCATTGCAGTCTAAAGCTTTAGGAAAAAAATGGATTCAATCATTGAACAGCTCAATGCTAACTTAAAAATCGTTTACCGTCAGGCACTTGATGCTGATAAAAAATTAGATGACTTACAGCAGCAAGGGCATGGCAAGTTCAAAGCCTTATTTGCAAAAGATGCCGGCTTTGATTTTGAAGCAAAACGCTTTAAGCCATATGTACTCGACGTTGCAGCCGATGTTGAGAGCCTAAGTAATGATGGCTTAGATGAAGAAAAGCTGAAAAAAACCGTTATTAAACTTCAACAGTTATTACAGCTGTTAGCGACGTTTAAGTAGATTAACACGCGTTATAAATACATACTTGAACCACCGAGGACACCAAGTCACTTCACGTGACAAAACAGATTACACTATTTCTCTGTGCCTCAGTGGTTCAAAAACGCGTACAACGTGCTAACCAAGTTCCACATCTACAAACATCACGACTGTGCACTATTTAATGAAGGTAATAACGCATCTTCAAACCAATCAGTAATTAAACGTTTATCGTAATAATACGCTTCGTCACGGCCCATTTTAATGCGATCCATAAAGCCCATATCTTTGAGTTTTACATCACTCGCTTCGCTAACCACCTTGCCGTCTTTATCTGTGACTGAGTAATTAAAATCAATACGTGGAAAATAAATTGGTTTAATGATTCGAAGTTCATTCATACCACCAAACTGAACATCTCCCGCTAAATCAAGGTCAGTTACCTCAACATTAAAAGTGTATCCTTCAGGAAGCTTCTCAGCTAATTTATTAAAATGTTTCTCAAAGTTTTTCGCTACATTTTTATGAAACGCCCCTTTCGGTGAGTTATTTCCTGGGCGCACATCTCTGTAGTCATTAAAATCATGCCACTTTACTTTTGCTTCACCTGCGTGAGCAAAAGCAGGTAGAACAACAACCATAGCCAAGGCAATTTTTTTTACTGTATTCATCTTTCTCTCCACGTTACAGGTTGAGCCAATAGTTAAAAACTAGCAGTAGAGGATTAACTATAGCTTAATACTCCCTCACTTTCGTGTTACCAATATGGTGCAAAATGTAACCAAAAACAAGCTACCCCGCTTTTGCTTAATTTTCAAAAATAACAATTTATTTATGAAATTTTGCACGGAATATGATGAAATAAGACTAATTCAACCAGGTATTAGTTCATGGAAATTTTATGACCATTTTAGTCACCGGCGGAGCCGGATACATCGGTTCTCACACCGTTTTAGAGTTATTAAAGCAAGGCACAGAGGTTGTTGTGCTTGATAACTTAAGCAATTCATCAAATGAGTCGTTGACTCGCGTTAAGCAAATCACAGGTAAAGACGTTACTTTTTATGAAGGCGATATTCTTGATAGAGACTGCCTAGATAACATTTTCCGTGAACATACGATCGATAGCGTCATTCACTTTGCAGGCTTAAAAGCGGTTGGTGAATCGGTTATTAAACCTATTGAGTACTACCAAAACAACGTACAAGGCACGTTAACACTCGTTGATGCAATGCGCGATGCAGGTGTTTTCAAGTTAGTATTTAGCTCCTCTGCTACAGTGTATGGTGACCCAGCCAGCTTGCCAATTCGCGAAGACTTCCCCGTTGGTGGCACAACGAACCCTTATGGCACCTCTAAATTAATGGTAGAGATGATGCTGCAAGATATCGCCAAATCAGACGAGCGCTTTGCATTTGTTATTTTACGTTACTTTAACCCTGTAGGGGCTCACGAATCAGGCTTAATTGGCGAAGACCCGAATGGTATTCCAAATAACTTACTGCCTTATATTTCACAAGTAGCCGTTGGTAAGTTAGAAAAGCTGGGTGTTTTTGGTGATGACTACGACACTGTTGATGGCACAGGTGTGCGCGATTACATCCACGTTGTCGATTTAGCACTTGGCCATTTAAAAGCACTCAACCGCATTAAAAACGATACTGGTGCTCATGTATTTAACCTTGGCACAGGGAATGGTTATTCAGTGCTGCAAATGGTCACAGCCTTTGAAAAAGCCAGTGGTCAGGCTGTGCCCTATCAAATCTCACCTCGTCGAGCAGGTGACATTGCAGCGTGTTACGCAGCGCCAGAGAAAGCGCTTAACGAATTAGGTTGGCGAGCCGAACGTGGTATTGATGAAATGATGCAAGATACGTGGCGTTGGCAAAGCAACAACCCTAATGGTTACAAATAAGTAAAGTGACTTAATCATACATGTTCAAAAAGCCGATGTTACACATCGGCTTTTTGTATCCACACGCTTAATTAAATAATCTATTTTGAGATAAGGAAGATACATCAATAACAAGGCTGTATTTTATTTAGTTGAGTTAGGTCATTTTTCCTTTATCACCCACGTTCCGAATCCATACACTCGTAAATGAGAAACTTCAAACACCCTCAAGGTCGGGGTTAGTCCTTAAAATTAACTAGGTATAATTGCGAGTAGGTGTTAGCTCAATAAGTCATTGTATCTATTAGTTTATATTATAAAAACAATGACGACACTTTCCCAAGAGAGTATGTAAATTATTATTTTTTAATTGAAGAAAAATTTGATGTATCAAAATAAGAGTGGAACAGCTTCGTATAGAATAGCTATCACGCATTGATTTTAAATAACTTGAAAAAGAAAATGGTGGCCCCTCCCAGACTTGAACTGGGGACCTAACGATTATGAGTTGCAAAACAAGGACTTACTACGAGTTACTTTTTGATAAAACTATTTACTAATTTTCATAGCTATATCATAGGGTTATTGAATAAACCCTACCTCTGATGCATAAATCATTATGTATTTCAGAACGTTAAATTTTACGTTCAAAGTAGCACAGAGGTAGCACCATATGTCAGACACAAAATTTCGCTTCACAGAATTGTCGCTTGAAAAGATAGAATCAAACGGTAAACGCACTCGTTATTATGACAATCTATTGTCAGGACTCATTTTAGATGTGAGCGTAGCTGGTAAAAAATCATTTAGAGTTTATAAAAAGATACCAGGGCGAGACACCCCGATTAATGTCACCCTTGGTTACTTTCCATCAATTGCACTTGATGATGCAAGGCGAATGGCTAAAAAAGTAATGGCAGATATCGCAGAGGGTATAAACCCTAACGACCTTAAGCGCCAATTTAGAGCCGCTTCTATTACCCTGAAAGAAGCCTTTGATTCATACATCGAATCTAGAGATCTAAAGCCTATAACCGAAAGGGGGTATCAACAAAAAATAGATTGCTACCTATCAGATTGGCATAACAAACGCCTAGCCGATATAAATCAAACAATGATTTTAAAGCGCCAACGAGAAATAACCTCTAGAAGCCCTGCTCAGGCAAATTATACCATGCGCCTAATGCGTGCTTTATTTAACTTTGCTAAAGCTGAATACAAGTCTTCAGAAGGTCGCTCATTATTTCCAGAAAACCCTGTAGATACACTTTCTGAAAAACGAAGCTGGAATAATGTAAAGCGTAAAACAACAAGACTGCGTCGTTCACAACTAAAACCATTCATAGACGCATTATATGAAGTAAGAAATGAAGCTGCTAAATACCGTCAAAATAGTCGTGTCGGTTTTTGTGATTATCTGGAGTTTTTAACCTTTTCAGGCCTGAGAAGGTCTGAGCTACTGCAACTCCCATGGTCACAAGTACACCTTAAAGATAGGATATTCATTTTAGAGGATACAAAAAATGGCTTGGACGTTGAGTTTCCTATTACAGATCGATTAGCTGAGATATTTAATCGACGAAAAGAATACAAAGTATCTGACTATGTGTTTGGCACAAACAGTAAAAAGGGGTACCTAACTGATCCTAAAAAAACGTTGAAACATGTATGCCAAATTGCAGGAGTAAAAATTACTTCGCATGATTTGCGCCGTACATTTACATCAATGGCTGAGAGTAGCGGAGTATCAGGATACCTCCTGAAACGCCTTCTAAACCATATTACAGATAAAAGTGACGTAACTGCTGGCTATTTAATTTTAACCGCTGAGGAACTTAAAGAACCTGCAGAAAAAGTAACAGAAACAATAGCCAAATATGCAGGTTTGATTGAGCAAGAGCCAGAAAATAAAATGAGTGAAATGAAAAGTCTGTTAGCAAGCTTAACTAAGGAACAAAAAGTTGAACTGATGAGCGCTTTGCTTGTTTGAATTGAATGTCAGGTTTGGCGATTTTACCAAACCTGACATCTAAGGCTGTTACTTACTTTGGGTGATATTCATCAATCTCAATATTTTCAGGATTAAGCCTCGAATATATTTCTAAAAACTTATTCCTCGCATTTGCTAATAATTCATTGCCGTTATCATAGCCTGAGCTATACCGACCAGACTTTGAATTAATAACCCATTTACCACCTTTATAATGCAGCTCACCACCGATACGCGCAGACTTAAATCCTGTTAAAGTTGGGTGCCCTCGCCTTTCAACTTCCTTACCCAGCAATAAAGCACCATCAATAGATATTACCCAAATTCTAAATTCCTCATCAGAGGTATTAAGCAGCTCAGCGAAATCATCAGCTAAGCACTTTTCTTGCTTTCCATAATAACTAAGCCCTGCTTGGTTATGTAATTGACCGCCTGATATTTCCTCTCTATTAATTCGTATTGGAGCCCTAGGTTTACCGAATTGCTTATCTAGGTAAGCAAAGTAGTTATCTTTTTCTTCTTTAAACGAACGAATTAATGGGACAAGGAAATCTTTGCCTGAGTAATCCTCATGTAACGGTTGATGCTCAAGGATATTTTTAAGTGGTCGTGAAATAGCATCAAAACCTGCTTGGTTATATATGGAAATGCCAGCTACGGCATCCCCCTGAGGGATTTCAGTTGAGTCGAATAATATATCAAACAAATGTAAGCTTCCGCTCTTGAACTTGGCACACCAAATATATTTTGCTAGAGGCTTACACAAGATTGCTTCTTTATTGGCAACTTCCGGCTGTTGAATTAGACTGCTTTTGTAGTCTGCTGAGCTAACCAGCTCTATTTCATGAGTGACCTCAGGGCAATCTTTTTTTTGTTTTTTATAGTAAACCAAGTACTCTTCAATTAGAGAATTACAAGTATTTGAAATATATTCAGATGGAATTCTAATTTTTCTATAGTTTGGGACTATCAAACTATCTGGAATAAGAACTTGATCTGCATCTTGCCAATTACCATTATCATCTTTTTCTTCTAAAATAAGGCCCCATTCAATTGGCGACTCAGCTTTACTCTTTGTTATTGAAGCAATTTGATTTGGAGCATTAACTATTCGTACTCTTGCAAAAGGACCAATCCTATCATCGTGAATATATAGATAGTTTTTATCGTTATGTTCCTTGTATCCTAAAACTGTGACTGCATGGCCTCGCCCCTCACTTACAAGTTGAGCCTGCTCCTCTTTCCAGTACACATCAACACCAAGAATAATAGGAAGGTCACTATTTAAATAACTTTTAACTATATTAAAAAAATTATCAGATTCAGCTTTTGAGGTATCAATATTAAACTTATGATTTCTTAGCTTTTGTATATCTAAAGAACGAAGGATTTGCTTATTAGTTAAACCATTATTAGGAAAACTGTTGTGAGAATCGGCAACGTGGTTGATTGCTGATAGTGTTATTTCGCTTGATGATGGTACTGTTCTTAAGTCATTCTTATCTAATGCTTGAAGTGCAGTCCAAATTGAAGTAGTTGCACATGCTGATACGACTTTATCTTGTTCTTGGAATGCTACTGTATCTACATGTAAATTTAGGCCAAATAAATTAACTTTGTATCTATGGTTCAGAGCTTTTTTATTGTCACTACCAACAAAGCTTTCATACAGTCTTAAACAAGATTTACCAATAAAAGTTTTGGGTAATGGTTTTACGACTATGAACCCAAGGTAAGCCTTCTGTAATTGTTCATGCTCTTCTTCATTATATTCACGAAGATAAGATTGGAACTCAGGGTGGTTTATTTCTTTAGAAAAAAAATGCAGCCTAGCACATCGATCACCATACTGATTAAAGCACTTTACATAATACCTTGAATAATCCTCTAAAAAGTCCCGATCGACATAATCTGGCTCAAGCAATATCGTTTGAGCATTAAAGTCTGAAAGATAACGGTATAAATACTTTATTTGATACTTAGAGTTGATGTCGGGAAATTCAGAACCGAATCTCTCTTTTACCAAATTACTTAAAGTTTCTTTGGCAAATTCACATAGAAGGAAGTCTGACTGCATTTTTGTTCCATCAAAAAAGGCAGCCTAGCAGCTGCCTTCTCATCCACAGAGATGATTAAAGGTTATAACTACGAGAAAAAAATTTATCTGTAGGGGTCTGATTACGAGCTTTTTCTGAGTAAGCTTTATCGCGTTTGTTTTGACGGCTATTAAAACCACGGGCTATCTCTTTATCAGCCTCTTTGCTTCCTGCAAGTTTTGCTAACTTCTCAAAAGTCATATTAAGAACCTATTCTGTGATTCAATTGGGTCGAATATTATACAGACAAAGTATTTTCTATCAATATCTGCGGATTATTTTTTTGTAATCGCCAACTAGAAGAAAGTAAAAAATTTTACTTTCAAATAAAAAATAGCAGCTCAATACAACATGTACAAGCTTCAGACTATCTTTTCGTACTTATATTTTAAGTAAAATGCAATTCAATAATTTATCCACTGCTAACTTTGACCAAATATACCTTTTAGATGGAGCTGTGCCAAAATGTCCATTTCTTTGAACATTTGGTGCCTCACGGCAGCCTCTTCCCGCTTTTCTTTTGGTGCATTAGCTCTTTGCCTTTTGTCGAAGAAGTCATCAGGGAGAGCGATTCGAACAAGGTCTTCAATTCGCTTTTTTGGCTTAAAATTATGCTTTATGCTTGCAGAAGAGAGTGCAAACTTTAAAGTTCTTTTTTTATCAATGATAAGATAAAGAGTCATCCCCACAGCCTTGTATAACTGAAGGTCTTTAATGTAAGGCAGCTTCTTCATGTACTTTTCGTACTTATATGCTTTGTTATTCACAGTTAAGTGTCCTTAATAATAAGATTTTTGGATATTGAGAATTTAAGGTATTAAGCTGAGAGCTAGAGGCCTTGATAATAAAGGGCTGCACTGGTACTACTGTCCTTCAGTGACAAACTTTTGCACGCCAGTGACAAACATTTGGTTCTCAGTGACATAAAACTGTTCGCCAGTGACAAACTTTTGTCCGCCAGTGACATTACTAGCAACTACTTATACATAATTTGTAAGCAGCTATACACTAGCCTCCTCTACCGCGAAGTAGATAGTTGTTAGGTGGAATGACTATACCTTTATCCTTTTTATCTAAACGGATGCCTGAGTGAGGATGGCATTCAAGAATGAAGTCTAAAGCGCACAAAAATCGCCGCTTGAACCTACTCAGAGCAAGCCTGTCTAGGTAGGGAAAAACATCTTTGTGGAGGGTCCCCCAAGGGACAAAAACAATTTTTTCACGTCCATAACCTCGTCGTATGAGATACAAGTAGAGATCATGGGCGAGAACAATGTCTTTAGCTCGAGCAAGTTGAAGGAACCTTAAATCAATGGGAATAATGCTTTTATCATCTGCTATCAGCGCCTTAAAGCTGTTCGAGGGGGTATAGAGAACCTGTTTATATTTAGCATTGAAATAGCCAATACCATACTCATCGTTGATCAAATTATCCGCCTCAGCGAAAAATCCCCTTCTTCGCATTCTGTCTTTTGATTTATTAGTCGGGACAACTGTAAATGTCGTATCAAATACTCTTTCGAGAGAGAGTAAAAAATTAGCGTATGTGCCACCTGATATACTGTCTTGTCCTGTTATTTGCTGAAATAGCTCACTTACAGATTTGGCTATGACGTATGAGGGAAGCTCTGGCCTTCTACTGATTTGTGTTGTTAGGTGAGCAATGATCAACCTTGCATAGTGACCATGCGGCAAAATTTGAGGACTGCTCAACATTACAGTTTTGTATTTGCCAAAGCCTTTGACAGTGGATTGCTCAAGCTTTTTAAGGGGCAAAATACATGGATCAATCAAAAAGGCGGGGTATGAACCAAAAGTTCGCTCTTCGATAGGACAGTTGGTGATTATTTCTATGCTGTTATGAGAAAGGGCCATTAGTAATGAACCTCCTCGCAGCGAATTAAAGGCTGCGTTTCAATCCAGTGGTGGAACTCTGATATAGGAAAGAGTGTTTTACCACCTTGCTTGATATAAGGAGGCAGTGAGTGACGCGCTTTTGCTTGCCTGTTCTCACTTAGCTTGTTGTATAAGGTCTGCTTAGAGCAGCATAAAGCTATAGCAACTTCATCTGCTGTATAAAATTGAGGTTTGATTTTTGGCATAAAGCACTCCGGTTACTAATTTATGGAATGCCTTACTATTATGGGAATAAAGTTACTAATTTCTCAAAAAAGCTACCCCAACATGCAATACCCTTTTTTATATACAGCATGTATATAAAAACAGTATTAGAAGAAAAAACTGTTGTATTCCGAAAAAATATTATTAAGTTAAGAAGTCGGTTAAAACTAAGGAGCCGACGAAGTGCCAATTAAGAACAAAGAAAAAAATAAGAATTACTGTAAGATTATAGAACTGAACAAAGAAGATAATGTTTATAAGCTACAAATAAATTTAACTCGAAGATACTGGCTAATGCTGATATTTTTAGTTTTCCCCAGTCACCTTGTTAGCTCTAAAATTGAGCATATTTCTCAAACCATTTCTTCTTTAGGTGTATTGTAAAGTGAATAATTAATAGTAATTAACTGTGCATCTTTGGGTAGGTGCACTAACTATTATTTTTAAGATAAAACAAAACAGCGAAGAAGATCACAAGACTTAGAATCAAAGCGCAACCAACTAACAAAGGAGCCATGTTTAAACCCTGCCTTCTTTAATTGCTGCAAAAAGATCATTTTTCAGCTTGTCGTAACGTCGAGTAGCGCGAATCGCTAACACCATTAAAATCCACATTTGAAACCATTCGTATATTGTCATAACTGCAATCTCTGCTAATGCCTTGCACTTGAGTATAGAAAAGATCCCTCCCAATTACACAAAGCAATAATCCACTCACTAATATTTTGTTGCTTCTGCTCATTACAACCCATGAAGGGGAAAGTAATTTTTTTGCTTCGAGATTTAAAATGACTGAAAGGCTCTAATTTAATATCCCAAACCTCGCCCATTTCATTTGTTACATCGAAAGCCAGCGCTTTTTGAGAAATCAAAGCAAAAAACATTTCTTGCTCTGATTGCACTTCTTTCTCAAATGATAGCCCTAATGGTTCACATTCAGCTTCGATACCAGCCAAGCGGCTTTGAAACTCAACGACTACTGGGATGAATGGCCTTAGCTCAACATTTTTGTATAGATCTAAAAGTAGCATAAATTGCTCCTTAAAATTAGGCATGCCTAATTTTGCTCCCCTATTCTTTAAGTGATTAGTAATAGGTGTCGTAAAGCTCACCACGTGATTGAGCATCTTCAGCTTCTTCACGCGACATAAATTCACCATCAGCGATAATATTGCCCATACCATCATTCAATTGATCTAGTTGCTCGCTTTCTTTCGACGACTGCTCATCGCTTATAAATATACTTACCAGCAAGTAGATAGCCCCGACCAGTACACACACAAACGTTTCAAGCATATTCATTCCTCTTAACTCAATTTGCAACACAAGCATAAAACTAAGTATTCCTTAGTATCTAGATTCAATTAAAGCTAAGAAACTCTTAGTTTTCAAGTTAAGAATAATAAATAATGAAAACTAATGACGAATCACCATTTCCAAAACGATTAAAAGAAGCAAGAAAAGCCAAAGGGCTATCACAAAAACAGTTAGGGATTTTAGCTGGAATGGATGAGTTTGCGGCATCAGCAAGAATGAACCAATACGAAAAAGGTGTACATTCTCCAGACTTTAAAACAGTGAAAGCACTGTCTGATATTTTAGAAGTGCCAACGGCTTACTTGTACTGTATTGAGGATGACTTAGCGGTGAAAATTTTAATTTGGCTTAGTGAGTAGCACTAATATTTCTTACAGGCTTGTACTTTATCTGGTTTGAACTTTTTATTTTCACTAGCAAAGTTTGACAAATCTTAGTCAAGATTGTTGTTATCATAGCTTTTTATAATATCAGCTATATCTGCTAATATTGGTTGAAATTCATTAAAGTTTATTTTATTTTTATTGGGTTTGATAACATATTCAGAAAGGTAGGCCTTACCATAATGCTTACTTGTATCTAATCCTTTATTATTATTGTAAAAAGATTTACCTTCTAACTTCTCTGCTAATACTGAATCATCAAATAGATCTTCTATATCTTTTACCTTATTTCCATTAAACTTTTGTTTGGGGATAGGGACGATATAAACGTTTTCAAAATAATAGTATTTGTGTCTTTGCGTCTTAACCTTTTTTGCACTTCTAATTTGATCTCGAATTTTGCTAGCCTTATTAATAAAACCACGCCCCGCATCATCGTTATCCACTATAAAAATAACAGGGTGTTGTTTTCCTTCACATTTATAAAAGCTCATAAAACGTTTATAAATACTAATTAAATACTCCAATCCTGGAGTACCTTCCGCAAGCCTTAACATATCAGTATTAGTTGGCGTTCTATTAAAGAAAGAAACTTGCTGAGAGCCTGAGCTATTTTTAGCTAATTGAGGAAATGTATTGGCAAGCCCCTCTATTGCACATTTTAAATAAATATTATCTGTCTTACCCTCACCTATGATCAGCGGTTTTTCCAAAGCATAAAAATACTTATAGAACAGCACTTTGCCATAAAGGTTTTTAATGCCATCTAAAGCAATAACGTGGTTATCATCTTCATAAGACTCTGATCTATCAACTGTTGGAAACGTTATACTTCCATTTGATTTTGTCCTAATACCATTATGAATATCAGGTCTAAAACCTCTACGTACAAATTTATTACGATAAGACTTTATATTGAAAATATAAGCAAGCATTCCAATTAACGGATCTGCTGACTCTATTTGTTTTACTTTCTTTTTAGTTGGTGCCGCTCTGACTACCCGTCGAAAGAAGATTGAGTAAATACGTTGATACAAGCTTTTTTTTGACTCATCCCTAATTTTAGATGTGCTAGGGGCTGGTCGATAATAGAAACCATATTTAAACAGACTATTAGCCATTGCCCTAACATTTCTGTAGTACAAATTACGCACATTTACTTTTTTGTTAACAGTAAGCCCAGTAACTTCCTGAGAAGAAGTTTTGTATTGCATTCGACATTTTTTAGTATTTATCTGAAATCCAGATTTGATTATTGTCGCTTCTACTTCCTTACCTAGTCGCCAATTCTCTCTCCCAAATCCAAAACGAGGCTTTATTGCTATTTCTTTAGGGAACAATTTCTGATTTGTTGAAAATGTTAAATCATCAACATATCTAGTGTAAATACAGCTATACCTCTTGGCTATGCTCAACAACTCAATATCTAAACTTTTACAAATGAGATTTGAAATAACTGGCGAGGCAGGACTACCTTGAGGCAACTCATTTTCAAAACAAGCTATTTGCGCAATCAGAGTTGCAACTTTTGGATGTAACCTAAAGTTTTTATTTTTTATAAAAAAACCTCTTACACGACCAAAATTAAAAGAAGGAAAAAATGACTTAATGTCTATGTTATAAACATAACGTTTATTTGTATGCATAGAAGCATTTGATGCTATAGACAATCCTTTTTCGTAGCCGTGAGAAATTGATTTTTTAGCTCTTTCAGACAGAGGTATTTGCTTATTACCTCCTTTGAAGGATTTTATACTCTGGTTTATAGGCTTTAACTCATCCGAGCATGAGTATAATAGATCGGCTAACTTTCTTTGAAGCGCTTTTAATTTATCACACGGCTTCGATATCGTTCTTTTACCCCCTGACTTTTTTGCAACATTAAAGCAGGTATATTTATCTTGATCGGGTATTTTGAATAAGATAAACGCGAGAGACTTTGGCTTATAACCTAGAATAGGGGCTAAATCATTAATTGATTTACTTTTTCGAAGAGCTTCGAGCTGTGACAACCATTTAATCCTTTAGGCTAGTTATTAAATATAGAGGGCTTACGGGCACTCTTTTGCGAAATGATGATAGGATGAATCGTCAACATACCCGGACGAGCCGATAAGGTAGCAAACACAAAGTAACATATAAATCAAAAACTGCGATGCGCAGTCCAAATCTGCCCGTAAGCGTTTCGAAAATATCAAAAATATTACTATAATTCAATAAAATATAAATGAGGCATCATGAGCAATTGCCTCCTCTTTTCTGGACTTCGCCCATACCCCGCTATGTAGTAGCCTAAAATAGGCTTGAACATAGCGGGGTATGGGCTCTAGAGCATCTTATACGCAGATTTTTATTTGCAGATTGAAATATTAATTAAAGCTGCTAATCTAAATGTTAATCAAGCCCTACGGGCAAGAAAAAAACAGGCGCTTTCCTGCTGCCTTCAACACGTTGTTACATTCTCTGTAACCCCCACTTCAGAAGCTTTCAGCTTCATTATAAAACCAAGTCTTTTGATTTTTAGGCGCGATCAGTCCGAGCCTTACGCATGCGTAAAACAGGGGCGAATAGGCGTTAGCCGCTGAGCTTAATCAGCCAGTTTTTCTTACAATCACACCGGAGAATAACTATGACCTTTAATGCTAAAGCAGAAGCATTACGCCTAAAAAATGAGAAAAAATTGATCAGTAAAAAACGATTTAAGCCATCCAAGCTCGATAAACATAAACAACGACTTCTGGCTCTTTACGAAGAAGATACGAATATAGCCAACCTACAAAGATGGCTCTTGCGTAAAGGAGTGAGAGCACATTGGACAACTGTAAAACGGTGGGTTGATAAAAATGCCTAAGTTCGCAAAACCAGAAACGCAAGCGGAAAAGCTAGCTAAAAACTTATTTAAGCACAAAATTATTAAATCTCTAGGTACTGCTCGAAGTTATAAAGCTGCACTTATAAAAATAGCTCGGTGGTCAAAAGATATTGGAATTAATGGTGTACAGGGTATGAGCCTTCAAGATGCTTATAAATATCTTGATTACCGCAGTGAGTTTGCTGGTCAAAAAACGTTGGATATGGAACGGCAAGCAATTCAAGCTATGTTTAAGCTCAGTGGCAAACTTGGCCCTAAAGAAACGCTGACCGTAATAAAATCCGAAAAAGAGATAATCGAAAAGTCTCGCGCATATACTCCTGCTCAAGCTCACGCAATCAGTGAACATCAAACTAGAAAATATAATTTATCTACACAAATAGCCTACGCAGCAGGGTTAAGAGCTCATGAACTTTTAACAATTGCCAGAGTATCAGAGCGAAAAGCTGATAGCCGTCCAGCGCTAGACAGCAAATGGCTTGGTCGAGAAGGTTGTATTTATACAGTGAAAGGCAAAGGCGGCCTAATCCGAGAGGTATTAATACCTAACGCATTAGCTATACAGCTGGAACAAAGGCGCTTAGCACAGCCTATAACGGTTCGTGATAGGGAAATTAACTATTTGCAACGTTATGATATTGGTGGTGGTCATAAATGGTCATGCTCATTCTCGAAAGCATCTAGCCGCACACTCTTTTTTTCTAATGGCGGTCATGGCCTTAGGCATAGCTATGCGCAAGAGAGAATGGCTGAGCTAAAAAGTTTAGGTTTAAGTAGAGCAACTGCTCTCGAAACTGTATCGCAAGAGCTAGGTCATTTCAGGGCTGAAATTACTGAAATTTATTTAAGGTAACCCTGTTTCCGTTGCTATAAATTATAGTTAAAAGCTATTAAGTTTATCAGGAGCATAAAGCTTTACCGAATATAAAATTACTATAAGCATTAACTGAATAAATCTTAACTCAATCTGTCAGGTTTGATTTTTAGAGTTATATTAAATCTGACGGTAAAGAGCTGTTTGTGCCATGAATAGACATCCGTTCCGCCTTAAAAAGTAGCGCGGAATTGTTTGCTTTCTATAGTGCTAACTTAGACATACCAGAAGCTTTTTTAGTTATACCACTTGCTTTAGCTTCTTCCTCACCAACTAAAATTATATCATCAAGTAAAGAGCTGAATTGGCTTGGAGCTTTATTTAACCTCATTCCAAAGTATGTTCCTTTAAAGCACAAGTCTTCGACGTCTGTATTTCCCTGGTAGCCAATAATACGAGATTGACCACTACCTAGAACAAACCAGCCAAATGAAGATGCTATTTCACTTAATATATACAAACCAAAGCCCGAATTATCGTATGTATTTAAGGAGTCATCTATATTACTAGTACGAGATATACCTGGTTTAATAGCCTGTAATAATGCTTCAGAATCAGTTGTAACATCAAATGAACTTCTAAGTGAATCAGGTATTCCTACTCCCTCATCTATTACAGCAATTTCTACATGCCCGTTATACCAGCGCTGACCACAAACATAACACTCATTTGCACCTGAATGTTCAAATACATTACGAATAACTTCACGAAAAGCATAATTATATAATCTATTTTCCTGTGTATCTTCAACAGTTCCAGAAACAACTCTGGCCAACCCTCTTACAACAGACATAATGCTGCTATACCATTCTTCAATATCTTGAGTCGACTCATCAAATTTTGGTTTGGGTATTTTAGTTATAGGCAAATATGAAGATGAACCCTGTGCCTCACCAACTTTATTTCCGCCTCCCATAGTAATGAAATCAAAAAAGCCTAAGTGCCTTAAATATGAATGAACATTGGAGTTAGCTTCATGACCATATTTACGAGTATTCAATTTATTCTCTCGCCGATATGTAATCCACTCTCTAATTTTTGAACCCGCAACTAACATAGCTGTAGGACAAGAGTATTTTAAAGTTGTGCAATCGATACATATATCATCGACTTTCAAATTTTGATCTAGTTCATCAAAAAATGGTGATAATGTATCCCGATCAAATCTTGTGGGGAAATAGATATACTTCATTATTTTTCCAAGTCCTTTGGTGAAGCTATGCCCTGAAAGACAGCTAAGGCTTGCTTAGCAGTATGCAAAACAGGTTACAGGTTGACGAGTCCGTTGCTGCAACTTGTTATGCTGCCAGATTCAATGATAAAGGGTGTGTCTCAGATTCAAAGAAATGAAGCTCAATACCAGAATCTGCAAAAAAAGCATCTATATTGCTAACAAAAACAATTTTATCTTCTTGTCGCATACCTGAAAAAACACTTATTGCTAGTTTTCTCACTGAACTTGATCTTATGGCTTTCAAAACATGTTCATCATACTCTTTATCTAAACCATGCCCATAAACCAGTAAGCTATCATTCAATTTCATCAACTGATTATAACAAAAGCTTAGGTAGTCATTTTCACGTATTCGCCTTAATTTTATTTCAGACTTGCCTTCAGATATAAATAAAGGAATATTTTTTAGATCATTCTCACCAATAATTTTTTTAATTGACGTCTCGCCCGTCGCTCTGACTTTTGTAATCGTTCCGTCTGGTTCCGTTCTTAAATGGATCGCACCGTGCAAATAATAAATTGCCGTAAGACGCCTCCATATATCTGTATTATTTGGATTGAACGAGCATCCTTCATTCCAGAAGTAATCACAATATCCATTGAAGGAATTACTCATTATTGACCAATAAGGTATTAGGTCATAATTAGTTGTAAATATTTTCCTATAACCAGATAAAACCTTTTCAATTTGTTCTACATTTACATCTTCATAGTCTACATGAGAAACTTTTACTGCCCTTATAAGAGATCTTCGGACATTTAAATACAGGGATTTAATCGCATCAACATTCCAGAAATTCACTAGATAAGCATGATAAATAACTCTTAAAACCTCTTCAAAATTTGTTGTTCCAATTCTTTCTTCATCGAATAAGCCTCGAGCATGAGGGTACATTCCTACATTTTGGACATCAGCAACATTGAGCAATGAGTCATACTTAAAGTTTGGGCTCACTCCTATGCTAAATCCATTACCCAATAACAGGTTTTCCCAATTAAGGTTTTCGATATCACTCCAAATTTTGATCACGACACATCCTTGAAATTACAATAGCCACATAACCGCTTTATCGGAGGATTTTTCCCTATTTTAGCGCGAAAACATCCTTATTTTATGAGCTTTTATTAATAGCAAAAAGCATAAGTCATTGCTAGTTATATTATATTCTTAGGGATGGGGATTACGTCATATAGAAAAGGGGAAAATATTCTCTTAGCTTAGCCTTACTTAACTGACGCAAATCTCCTGGATGATTATATCTCGCTCAACGCAGTCTGTCAGATACAGTCAAACCAATTCACTAGCACTGCCGGATTAAATATGAACTACTCACCTTCGAGGTCTTTCACGTTGTAGTGATTTTGTTTATATCAAGAGCCTCAGATAGTGATATGGTACAACCACCTTTACACCGACAGTCAGCTAACGGAATTTCCGGAACTTCGCTTAGACTATAATCCCCAACCCTATGCTTTTCACATGCAGAGCAAAAGTCCCCTTCGAACCGCATAGTTTTCATGATATACGGCATACCAAGTTCTTGAGACTTTAATTTAGCATCAAAGATACGAAACTTGTTTTGTGCAAAGAATAACATCATGCGACATACGCCATCAGGGTCCAAGTGAGTTCCATTGCTAGCTAATTTCTTTCTTAATTCATCACCCAGCTTTAACCCCCAAAGAAACATACTGATTGCTCCTTGACGCACTATAGGCTTTAAATCAGGATGTATCTCAGAAAGAATGAGTGGCCAATCATCAAGAATATTATTAATTATAAAAACCTCTCTTGAACCACCAAAATTAGACCAGTCAACTCCTAAGCCTGATGGAAATGGTAAACTCAGTTGATGTTTCCTAACTGGCTCAAAAGCATCTTCAAAGTTTCTATTTTGAGCTTGATTTACTGATAGCTCAATTGCAGCAAACATTTCATTTTTAATGATTTGTTCTTTAGCTTCAATTTGTTTCGCTCCCTCACAGGAACAAACCAAAAAATCATGTTCTAATGAATTACCATTAAAATAATTTGGTGCTGCTTCCAAAATCCTACGAACTAAAACAGGTTTTGTACCAGAAGTTGGCAGGTTAAGGTTTTGAGAAATATTTTTTAACTTTGGAGCAGAATAAGTCGCTGTGACAACTTCCTGAGTATTAGCTGACTGTAAAACCCCCTCTTTTTCATATTTAATTAAAGCGAGCTCTGCATCACGACCTAAGTAACTAGTCCAATCTCTCATACTCAACACTTTCGATAAGCTTTTAGGTTTTAAAAAGCTCTTTAGAAAGTAGTATTCGTTAGTATCCATCATTCCCTTCCTATTGCTTAGAACGATAAATATTATAGCATTGACTTGATGGGAAAATGATTTACCTAAATGTTGACCACTATCAAGCAAAACAATGTCCAATCATATAGCAACAAGCTTTCCTGCTTAGAAGTGAAGCTCAGTAAAAGGTAAGGGATTAATCATATCAAGCATATAGAGATGTTTTCCGCTATACTAAAAGTAGCACAGAGGTAGCACAGGGTAATTTCGGTTAGTAGGTGTTTACTTGGGAAGCTTGTAAAAATGGTGGCCCCTCCCAGACTTGAACTGGGGACCTAACGATTATGAGTCGTGTGCTCTAACCAACTGAGCTAAGGGGCCATTGTATTAGCCGAAGCTAATTTTTTGTGATGCGTTTAGGATGTTAAGTCTCTAAAGCGGGTTGCAGTATAAAAACTTTTTTTAACCTTGTCACTAGCAAAACTCTTTATTTTAACAATCAGTAAACTAACTGCTCAAATAGTAAACTTTTCGGTTTTTCAGTTACCTTAAAGCATGCCACTTAGTTTGTAGCCTCCGACATTGTTCTAGATCAAATAGCAAAATGCCTAAACTCGCTAAAATGGCCTCTTAATCAATTGCGGAGTGCTGACTGTGATAAATTTACCTAGCTGGGATCAATCTCTGATCAACAAGTACAATATTTCTGGACCACGATATACCTCTTACCCGACGGCATTGTCTCTTGTTGATGGTTACAACCAACAAAGTATGATTGACGCGATTACGGCATCTAAAAGCCGCTCTTTATCACTGTATATCCATATCCCTTTTTGCAGCCAGCTTTGTTATTACTGTGGCTGTAATAAGGTTATTACACGTCACCAATCAAAAGCGGATATCTATTTAGATAACTTGGCAATTGAAATTGCTGAACAAGCCACCTTATTTGCTGATTACCATGTTGAACAACTTCATTTAGGCGGCGGAACCCCTACCTTTTTATCTGCGCAGCAAATGAGCCGTTTAATGGCTTTAGTTGAACAACATTTTAATTTTGCCGATGACGCTGAGCGCGGTATCGAAATTGATCCACGTTCGCTGGCGGATGGCATGCTTCCGCACTTGCGCCAACTTGGTTTTAATCGCGTATCGTTTGGTATCCAAGATTTTAACGACGAAGTGCAGCTTGCGGTTAATCGCCCGCAGAGTGTGGACTCTGTAAAAGGTTTAATTAGTGAAGCGCGTGAGCTTGGCTTTAAATCAATAAACGCCGACATGATTTATGGCTTACCGCTACAAACGCCTGAGAGCTTTAAAGAAACGATTGATCAACTTATAGCATTGAATCCTGACCGCGTATCGGTATTTAATTACGCACACTTACCAGAACGATTTGCGGCTCAGCGGAAAATTAAGGATGCGGATTTACCTTCTGCGGGCGATAAGCTCACGATGTTTAAAAATACGCTCGAACAAATGTTAGCGGCTGGCTATCAATTTATTGGTATGGACCACTTTGCTCGTAAAGATAATGAACTCGCTATTGCGCAAAATGAGAGCAAATTACATCGCAATTTTCAAGGCTATACCACGCATGGTCAATGTGATTTACTTGGTTTAGGCGTGTCGTCTATTTCGCAGATTGGTAATGCTATTTTACAGAATGAAAAAGAACTGAAGCATTATTACAAAGCAGTTCAAGAAAACGCTGGTAGTGCGTTGTGTAAAGGCATTATGCTCAGCGATGATGACATTTTACGTGCCGCGGTTATTAAACAGTTAATTTGTCAGTTTGAACTTGATATGCCGGCTGTTGAACAGCAATTTAATATCGACTTTAACGAGTATTTTAGTGATGCGTTACATGCTCTTGCCCCCCTACTTGCTGATGGCTTAGTAAAAGTAAGCGACAATAAAATTACGGTTACAGCGAGAGGCAATTTGTTTATTCGTATTATTTGTATGTGCTTTGATGCGCACTTACAACAACAAATCAAACAAACACGTTTTTCGCGGGTTATTTGATATATCAATCATGCTCATACAAAAAAGCAGAGCTTCAAGGCTCTGCTTTTTTATGTTGAAAGCTAGTTAAATACGACGTTTTCACTGCCTGGCGCGGCTTTAAACTCGTCTATTAACTTAACACAGTCAGCTTTAATTTCATCGCTGTGTTGCTCTTCAGCACGCCAACGCGTGGAATCCATCTTGAAGACCTCTTTTTTTGAGTACTTCTTACGTGCATCATGCGTTGGCATGTCTTTTACGACATTATACATTTTATAAATGCCAGGGTAGCGTTCGCGTAAATCAAACTCTTCTGCGAAGCTGTATTGAGAAATAAGAACCCAAATACGTAAGCAACCTTCTGAAAATTCACACTGCTCTTCATTCATTGCACGCGCAATTAAATGAATGCTGTCCGCTAACCTAGCATTTCGAGTCGCTTTTGACGCGGCAAGCTTTTGCTCATGCTCAGCTTGTTTTTTTGCGATAAGCTTATTTTGAGCATTTACCTTGTATAGTAATTGCCCTGCATAAAAAGCCAGTCCTGCGATAATTGCCGCCCCAATAACAATGGCAATAATCAAGGTTGTGCTCATCTATCATCCTCATCTTCGTCATCGTACCATTCATTTGCTAAGTCATCAGATAGGTACTTATCGAAATCAGAGCCGCCTTCAACATCAAAGTCATCTTCAAAGTCGTCTTCGTAGTCATCATCTTCGTCTTCGATTCCTAGCAGCTCACACAATGCTTGGTGACGAGCGATACGGCTATTGAAGTACTTCGCATCTTTGCCAGTCAATAACTCGCCACGCTCATGGCGTTCAACCAACTTTAATAAACGCTCATCATTTTCTAACGCTTCAAGCTCTTGCTCTGGTGTTAGCTCTGGCTCTGACACTTTTTTCAATTCAACCATTGGTTGTAAATTACGTTTCATTTCGACTTTAGGATCAGCCTTGACCGCCACTAATGAAACCGGTTTTTTACTACCAACACGCTTATCTTGCGATTGATTGTTTGTAGCAGCTTTATCACCCTTTTGAGCATCTGGCGCATTACGTGAACCAGGCTTAGCCCCTTTGGTTTTCTTAACTCGCTGCTCTTTTAGTGCGCGCATCTCTCTAAGCTTTTCCTTACTTAGACGTACTGGACCATTTGATGGAATTTTACGCGACTTTTTCTTTCTACTCATATATTGATCATCTCACTTAAGAGGTTGTGCACAACACCTGAATGGCATTGTAATGCTGGCATAACCAGAAGAATTCGGTGTGCGGATGAGGTTGGTCAACTTGACGAACTGCGCACTTTTCATACTTATAGTACAAACGGTGGCTATTGTAACAGGACAAATAAAAAGGCGGTAGAGAAAACATCTCTACCGCCTACTAATCTGAGCGCCAATTAACTGGACACTTCTCCCTTCGACTTTTTAGTCTTTATTATTTTTATTATTATTGTTTTTCCATTTTGTTGTTATTTTTACCTTCCATGTAGCATTCCATTTTGTTTTTATTATTAAACTTCCATGAGCTTTTATTATTCTCGGTCAATCCTGACACTTTTTTGTTATTTCCTTTAGGACACTAATCAGTGTCTTCCCCTAAAGATTTGCCGCAGTCACTTTCCTTATCACATTGTCCATGTTGTTTTGCTGTCTCAGCGACAGTGGTTAATTTACCCATTAATAATTTTGTTACAACTAATTTATATAATTTTTCTTACAACGAAGAGTTTGTAACAATATCATCTTAAATAATAACAAAGACTTACATAAAATGAAGAAATAAAAATAAGACTTAGCTTACAGTTGGATATGGTCAATGTCTCACAAGAAAGTAGGAAATTACGGCATGCTGCAAATGTAAAAAAAGCAGCTTGCGCTGCTTTTTTGTAAACTGTCTAAATTATAATGCTAGTAATTTAAGCTAGCAATCAGACTTTAGTGTAAGCCACCTAAGTATTTTGAAAGTACTTCGATGTCTTTGTCTGTTAGTTTTTTAGCAATGTCTTGCATCATGCCATTTAAGTCGTTATTGCGCGTACCATCACGGAACTTTTCAAGTTGCGACTTAATGTATTCAGGATGCTGAAACGAAACTTTAGGGAATTTAGCAAGCGATGTGCCGTTACCACGCGGACCGTGACACGCTGCACAAGCTGGGATTCCACGCTCGGCATCACCGGCTTTATAAAGCTGTTGACCAACTTCAACAACATCTTTAGGTGTTACACCCTCAGACATGTTTAATGAAGAGAAGTAAGCTGCTAGGTCTTTCATATCTTGATCGCTAAGCGACATAGCCATACCACTCATTACAGGGTCCATACGGCCCTCTTTGCCACCCGATGTCATACCTAGTTTAAACTCTTGTAGTTGTTTATAGATATAATCTGCGTGTTGACCTGCAATCTTAGGGTAGATATTAACCGGCGCATTACCGTCTGGGCCGTGACAGGCCGCACACGTTGCCGATTTTTCTTTACCTGCGTTTACATCGCCATCAAATGCTGTTGCGTTGCTTGCTGACAACGCACCAAGCAATATAGTTAAAGATAGTGCTATTTTTTTCATGGTGAATTCTCTGTTTCCGACCCTGTATCATCTACAATATGGATGTTGTGATTTCTATATTCTACACGATAATAAATTCTCTGGCACGTTTTCTGCCCACATTAAGCTTATAATTTATAGGGATTTGACTTAGATTAAGTTTCTACCTAGCAATTTTCCTTGTTCAAAGCCAAGTTAGCACGCTTAAATACGCTTTTGAATGCTGCTTTAATAGTATAAAATACGTGCCTTGAGTGGTTTTCGACCACTGACTGTTATTATTTATAAAAGATTAGGAGAGCCTGTGCTCAAATCTCGTATCAAATACAATACTGCGTCCTTTGTTACCAGCGCACCTGATATCTCTCGTTTACCTGCTGATACGGGGATTGAAGTCGCGTTCGCCGGTCGTTCAAACGCCGGTAAATCAAGTGCTCTTAACACCTTAACAGACCAAAAGTTAGCACGTACCTCAAAAACACCTGGTCGTACGCAACTTATAAACACCTTTGAGCTCGATGCCGACAAGCGCCTAATCGATTTACCGGGATACGGTTTTGCGAAAGTCCCCATTGAAATGAAAAAGAAATGGCAAAAATCATTAGGTGAATATTTACAAAAACGCCAAAGCCTTAAAGGCATTGTTGTGTTAATGGATATTCGTCACCCACTTAAAGATTTAGACCGCGACTTAATCGACTGGGCGGTCGGGAGTGAAATTCCGGTTCTTGCGTTACTCACTAAAGCCGACAAACTAAAGCAAGGTGCACGCAAAGCGCAAGTTTTACAAGTTCGTCGTGAACTAAGCAGCTTAGAGGGCGATATTACAGTTCATGCCTTTTCATCATTGAAAGGGACAGGCTTACCTGAAGTTGCTAAAAAGCTAGACGAATGGTTCTTAGGGCCTATTGAAATGCAAGAAGCAGAGTCTGAATCAGAATCGGATCAACAACCAGACGCTTAAGTTATTAAGCCAAGTAGTAGTGCTTGGACAATGACTCAATGAAATAGCCATCCTCATCAGAGCTGGCTATTTCAGCCCACTGATAATACACATTCCTCGATACTCTGGCAGCCAGTCCATGCGGCAATTTAAGGTATGGTACCGTCACGTTTTCAAATTCACGCAGTTGCAGTGGCTGACACGCAGTGACTAACCAAGTGCGCTGTAAATTATCAATACAACACAACGCGTTTCCTTGCTCTGTTTCTTCAAAGCGCCAATCTACGATAATAAAAGGCACATCGGCCACGGTGATAGCCATTTTCTCGACAGGCGTTTTTAGATAATAGCTGTCTGCTTCTTTGCAAAGAACAGAGGCAAACAGCTTAACCATCGCTTCTCGTTTTATTTCACTGCCCGCGAAGAACCACACGCCATGCACATCAATGCTAATTGGCAACTGACCACAATGGGTCGGTTGCCACTTATCAAATGGTTTGTCTGGCTGTGCAAGTGCGGTTTCTAGCTCAGCAAGTGACTGCATTACTTTTCTTTATCAAGAGTCAGTGAAAATGTAACCGGAACGGCAGTGGCAATTGACGGTAAACCAGCCAGTTTTTGTAATTCAGCAATACCTTCAGTCACTTTAAAATCAGCAGCATTAATAATCACGGGCGTAAACGATGACACAGTTACATCACCCGTTGGCGACATATTAGCAAGTACATCAAGTGTTAGTTCTTTCTTATTACCATGAAAATCAAGTTCAGCTTTAAGACCTTTTAATACATGCTGCCCAGGCACGAGCTTTGATAAAGCTTGGCTTAAATCAGCTGTTAATACGGCATTAGGAAACTGGGCTGTTTCAAACAGTAGCTTAGTCATGCGCTCGTTACGGATGGGGATCAGCGTTTCAACAGACGTCAGGTCGATCACTAACTTAAATTGACCTTGCTCGTTTAAGGTTCCTGATACGTTTTTAAAATGATGAGCTTCAGCGATTGCGTTTTTCTTTATTGAAACAAAGCTTACATTGCTTTGTTCATTATTAACTTGCCAATTAGCACTCGCCAATGGGGCAACAAATAAACTTGATAATGATAAGGCTGTAATAGCCAAAGATTTAAACATAACGCATTCCTTCGAAAGTAATTAAGAATCACTTTGATGGTATCACCTGCGCTAATTTGTGCAATGAATTGTATGATAAGAACAAGAAAAAACGGCTCACTCAATAAAGAGTGAGCCGGTATAGCAAACTGGGGAGAAGCTATCAATACGTTGCATCTTTTCAGATGCATCATCAACAGGATGTCCTACAGGATGAGGACGGCGCGGACTTTAGCAAATACCCACCTAAAAATAAATTAAATATGCAGCAAAAGACCATTAATTGATAAACATATAACGAAACTCTAAAACCGTCTTTTCTTGTTAACCATAAGTTTACAAAACAAGTGCTCGTTCAACTGGCATAAGAGGTCATTTTTAATGGATCACACGCTCACTTTGTATGATCAAAATAACTGTGTGGTGAAGATTCAAAGTGCTCGTTTTACGTTTTGGCGGGTTAAAACATGGGCGGTATTAATGTGCAGGTTATCCTCATTGCCGAATACCCAGCATTAAGCAAGATATTCGGCATAAAATCAGCAAAACTAGTGAGCTTGCTGCCAGTTATCCCCACTGTCTGCTTCAACAATAAGGGGGACATCAAGGGTCGCAGCTTCTGACATCAGCTTACAGATTTCAGCTTTGAACTCATCAACACACTCTTCTTTAATTTCAAACACTAATTCATCGTGTACTTGCATAAGTAGCTTCACTGCGCCTTCGGCTTGGGCATTTACCCACTGATGCACTTTAAGCATTGCTTTTTTAATAATATCGGCGGCAGTGCCTTGCATTGGCGCGTTAATAGCAGCACGTTCTGCCGCTTTACGTCGTGCGCCATTACGCGCATTGATCTCAGGTAAATGCAAGCGTCGACCAAAAATGGTTTCTACATACCCTTTATCCGCCGCTTTTTGACGCGTCGTTTCCATGTATTCAAGTACACCTGGGAAACGCTCAAAGTACTTATCAATATAGTGCTGTGCTTCGTGGCGAGGCACATCTAATTGACGAGATAAACCAAATGCCGACATACCGTAAATTAAGCCAAAATTGACAGCTTTCGCTTTACGACGCATATCGCTGGTGACGTCCTCAAGACTAACACCAAAGACCTCTGCCGCTGTTGCACTGTGTACGTCTAAGCCATTGGCAAAGGCGGTCAGTAAGCCTTTATCTTGCGATAAATGCGCCATAATACGTAATTCAATTTGGCTGTAATCGGCAGCCACAATTTTATGGCCCGCAGCCGCAATAAATGCTTCACGGATACGACGCCCTTCTTCCGAGCGGATCGGAATATTTTGTAAGTTAGGATCTGTTGAACTTAAACGCCCTGTTGCCGTTACCGCTTGATGATACGAGGTATGTACGCGTTTGGTACGCTCATTCACCATTAATGGCAGCTTATCTGTGTAAGTTGATTTCAACTTTGATAAACCACGATGCTCAATGATTACTTTAGGCAAAGGATAATCATGCGCCAGCTCTTGCAATACTTCTTCAGCTGTAGATGGCGCCCCTTTTGGCGTTTTTTTAATTACTGGCAGTTCAAGCTTCTCAAATAAAATTGCTTGTAGTTGTTTAGGTGAGCCTAAGTTAAACTTTTCACCCGCCATGTCATATGCTTCTTGTTCAAGCTCGAGTAAACGTTCACCCAATCGCTGGCTATGGGCAGCTAACATGGTACTGTCAATCGCGACACCAGTACGCTCAATATCTGAAAGTACAGAGACAAGCGGTAACTCAATCTCTTCAAATACTGATTTAAGTTGGCTATCAGCTTCAATCTTCGGCCACAACACCTCGTGTAAGCGTAATGTAATATCAGCGTCTTCAGCAGCATATGGCGCTGCTTTTTCAAGTTCAATTTGATTAAAAGTCAGCTGCTTTTTGCCTTTTCCAGCAATCTCTTCAAAACTGATATTTTTATGCCCTAGGTATTTAAGTGCTAACGAGTCCATATCATGACGACTGCCCACACTATTAAATACATACGACTCCAACATCGTGTCGTATTTTATACCGTTTAATTCAAACCCAGCATTAGCCAGTACACTTTTATCGTATTTTAGGTTTTGCCCCACTTTCGCTTTGCGCTCGTCGGCTAAAATTGGGCCAATTTTTGCCATTACCGTGTCGAGTGTTAATTGTTCTGGCGCATCGGGATAATCGTGAGCAACCGGAATATACGCCGCTTCGCCGGCCTTAACCGCAAAGCTCATACCAACTAATTGTGCCTGCATGTAATCAAGGCTGGTTGTTTCGGTATCAAAGGCAAATAACTCAGCCTCATTTAACTGCTTAACTAGCGTATCAAGTTGTTGCTCAGTAAGAATGGTTTCGTAATGAGCATCACTCACTTGGGGCAATTCATTTTCTTCGGTTGGTACATCTAAATGTGTATCTGCGTCTTTCGGGTTATCGAGTAATTCAGCTAACCAGCGACGGAACTCGCACTCACCGTATAAAGCAATTAACTCATCTCGATTAGGCTCTTGTAACTTGAAGCTTTCTAGGTCAGATTCAACCTCTACATCACATTTTATCGTTGCCAGTTCGTAACTCAGTGGTAAATGTTCAAGCGCAGCTGCCAGCTTTTCGCCTATTTTGCCTTTGATCTCACCGGCATGATCGATTACACCTTGTAACGAGCCATACTTTTGTAACCATTTCACCGCAGTTTTAGGGCCGCAACCATCAACGCCAGGAATGTTATCAACCTTGTCGCCCATCAGCGCTAAGTAGTCGATGATCAATTCAGGGCCTACACCAAACTTTTCAACCACCGTATCAGGGTCTGAAATACTATCGGTCATGGTGTTAATAAGTGTGACGTGCTCATTCACAAGCTGCGCCATATCTTTATCACCTGTAGAGATCAACACATGGCGTTGTTGCTCAGAAGCAATGCGTGCAAATGTACCAATAACATCGTCAGCCTCGACCCCTTCAATACTAATAAGCGGAAAACCCATCGCCTTAATAATATTGTGAAGTGGTGCTATTTGTGTGCGTAAGTCATCCGGCATAGGTGGACGATTCGCTTTATATTCACTGTACATGTCATTTCTAAAGGTTTTACCTTTGGCATCAAACACCACCACCATATGCGACGGATCATATTGTCTGATTAGACTCTTAAGCATATTAACGACGCCATAAATAGCCCCTGTAGCCTCTCCTTTCGAGTTTGTTAGGTGAGGAGGTGAATGATATGCGCGGAATAAATAGGAAGAACCATCAACAAGAATAAGTGGATTTTCAGGGATCTGAGCCATGGTGAAATTGGATCCTAAATGAATAACAATAAATTGATTGTAAGCATGCCATAAGGCTATGAAGAAAACGACTGTGAATTATTGAGCAGTAACACATTCATAAATAGCAAGCTGTGGATAACTTTGTAGATAAAACCCACGAGCAATTCTCCCAAAATGTAAAAACATTTAGGAATTTTCTGTAAGCACATGTTTTGATTTAAAAAAGATAATACGAGGTTCTTTTTTTATTATTTTTATCCGATGTGGAAAACGGTTTTAGCTACTCATGTCCATTGCTTGCTTAACGATGAATAAATATCCCTTTTCATAACCGGAGGAGTATTCTAGCACAATGGATCAAAGATCATAGCGCTCCTTTATACTTTTTTGTACGTTTGTATTTTATAAAAAGGCATAAACAGCAATTTACCAAGCGTCTCGAGCAGTCGACCCAGAAAACTTTTTTATTTTGTCGACTGACACGCATAATTGATACACTAACCAAAGTTGCATTAAGGAGGAATATCTAATGAAAAAAGTGGCTGTAATTTTAGCGGGTTGCGGTGTTTACGATGGCGCAGAAATCAATGAAGCAGTATTAACTTTGCTACACATAGCCAAAGCAGGTGCACGCTATCAATGTTTTGCTCCTGACATTGAGCAACTGCATACCATTAACCACTTAACCGGTGAAGAGATGACGCCAAATCGTAATGTTTTAGTGGAAGCAGCACGTATTGCGCGTGGCGAAATAAAAGCTATCACAGAACTAAACGTGAATGAATTTGACGCACTCATCATACCCGGCGGCTTTGGTGCGGCAAAAAACTTATCTGACTTTGCTGTAAAAGGCGCAGATGCTCAAGTACAAGATGATGTACTCCATGCGTGTACTGCGTTTGTTAAAGCAAATAAAGCAGCGGGATATATGTGTATTGCACCTGCCATGCTGCCACTTATTTATGGCCAAGGCGTAAAAACAACCATTGGTAACGACCAAGATACCGCAGCGGCTATTCAACAATTAGGCGGCGATCACCAATACTGTGCCGTTGACGACATTGTTGTAGATGAACAACATAAAGTGGTTACAACCCCTGCATATATGCTTGCGCAAAGCATTTTAGAGGCTGATGCTGGGATTGAAAAATTAGTCAGTAAAGTATTAGAACTGGCATAATAACACTGTAGCGATTCAGCACATAAAGCTGATTTTTATTGCGCTGGAGCAAAAAATGGCTTTTTTTATCAAGAAAAAGCCTTTCAGATCATTTTATAAATTGTGGCTTAGCGTTATAATCGTTCTAATTTCCGTCAGATATCGTGATTGATCACGTTCAAATCGAAGTGAGCAAGGCAAAATGAAAAAACTATCAGCTGCATTATTACTGCTAGCAACAACGGCATACGCACAAGCGTATGACAACTCTTTGACTGAAGACGCAATTAAGAAGCGTCTAGCGCCAATTGGTTCTGTATATCTAGAAGGTGATAAAGCTGCTGCGGCTGCTGAACCTACTGGTCCTCGTTCTGGCGAGCAGGTGTATCAAGCATCATGTTTCGCTTGTCACGGTACTGGCGCATTAGGCGCACCTAAATCAGCTGATGATTGGGCTCCTCGTATCGCTAAAGGCAAAGACACTTTACTTAATCACGCCTTAAATGGTTTCAATGCAATGCCTCCTAAAGGTACGTGTATGGACTGTTCTGATGAAGAAATCAGTGCTGCTATCGACTTTATGACAAGCAAATAACAGTTATAAACATAATACGAAGGGCTTAATTTATTAGGCCCTTTTTTTTATGCCTGAAATACGCACAAAAATAATAATTTAGTACTAGCAACCTTGTCTGTATAACCCCTTAATTAGCCTATCTGCTACTTGACGATCTACGAAAAAAGTGGAACTATAAAGAACAATATTTAAACAATAATAAAAACTGGTTCTAAATCATTGGAAGATTCAGCAACACACATTGATAAGCTAGTCCGTAGAAATGCTCGCTTAAAATCGCTTATACAAAAATATAAGCAATCTCATCACTTGCAACATGCTCTATTACAGTTATCAGAGCAAGCAAGCACGGTTGCCGAATTAACCCTTCTTTACCCCGCTATTCACGATATATTGCAAAGCTTTATCCCAAGTAAAAGCTTTTACGTTGTGCTGCACAACCCTGTGAACGATCTTTTAGAACTGTCGTATTTTGCAGACGAAAAAGATGGCCTTTCTGTGCCCTTAAAATACGATCAACACTTCAAAGAGGGGTTAACTGGTCATGTATTCAAACATGGTAAAACCAGCTACTTTACTAAAGAACAAACCCAACAAGCTGTTGAAAAGGGTCAATTTAAAGCTTTAGGGACCCCCGCAGAGCACTGGGTTGGCGTACCGGTCTATCGTGACAAAACCATCATTGGCGTGATGGTGGCGCAGAGCTACGATAAAGCGCAAAGCTATTCTGAGCAGCAAATTGAACTGTTAGAAGTGATGTCACTTTACCTTGCAACTGCTATAGAACGCGTTAAAAAGCGCGAACTTCTTGAGTCCGAAGTCAAAATTCGCACCCGCGCACTGACGCAAAGTAACCAGGCACTCAATGAAGAAATATTACACCGAAAAAAAGCATTAGAACGACAGCAAATACTGTTTAAGATCTCTGAGCTTGCAACACTGAGTGAAAATCTAGAAGACGTATATCAGCATGTACACAAAATAATAAAAACCATTACGTACGCAGATAACTTATATATTGCGCTGTATGACCAACAATCTCACTGGCTAAGCTTTCCTTACTGCGTTGATGAATACAGCGATAATGCCGAACCTCGGCCATTTGCTAAAGGTTACAGTGAGTTGGTACTGAGTACCGAAAAATGCCAAGTGATTGATGCAAAGCGCGCGAAAAGCCTCATAAAACAGGGTGTCATAGAAAGGCCTAGAGATATTCCGCCCGAAGAATCTGCCACCAGCTGGTTAGGAGCGCCACTAAAGACATCACAAGGGGTAATTGGCTTAATTGTTTGCCAAGCATATAACAATAAACATGAATTTAGCCAAGATGATTGTGAACTCATCACCTTCGTTTCACACCAAATCGCCAATGTAATCCAAGCCCATTTAGCTAACCAAGAACTTAAGCAAAGCCACCAAAAGCTTGAACATCGCGTTGCTGAAAAGACCAAAGAATTGCGCCAAGCCAATATGCACTTACAAATGCAAATGGAAGAGCGTAAAAAAATTGAACAACAGTTATATCACGATGCACATCATGACTCGCTCACCAGCTTACCGAATCGAAGCTTGTTCTTAACACAGCTTGAAAAAACGCTGCAGCATTATCAACGCTATCCAGAGCAACAATTTGCAGTGCTGTTTATCGACTTAGATAAATTTAAAGATATTAACGATCAATTAGGTCACCAAGCTGGGGATCAGTTTTTAATTAGTGTCGCAGAATCATTTTCTCACTGTATTCGAGAACATGATTTACTTGCACGATTAGGCGGCGATGAGTTTGTTGTTTTGCTCACCCATTTAACAGAGCCGCAGCAAGCAGAAGATGTTGCAAAACGCATTATTGAAATCATGAAGAAACCTTTCTGCATGAAAGGTCAATGTATTCAAAGCGGTGCAAGTATAGGGATTACCTACTCAAAAACGAGTTACAAGCACACCGATGAGATTATTCGTGATGCTGATGCGGCCATGTATTATGCTAAAAACGCAGGGCGCAACCGCTTTGAGTGTTTTCATCCTTTACTCAATGCGACGACCTCACAGCATGAAGCTGAAAATATGCATCACCTTGATGATTTACCAATGCATTTTAGAAGCTCAGAAATCATTACGCTTGACGAGTCAGCACATGCTGAGTCGCTATTAGAGGCGTTTGGAGAACACCCTGTACTTGGCAGTACCAGCTTTGAAGTACTCAAGAAGTTTGCCACTGATCGTATTCAGCATTTCGAAGTTGAGCTGAGTTTACTCAAACAAGCTTTTTCATTAGCCGTCCAAACAAAGTTACAAAAGGTGTTATTTCCATGCTCAGGATTAGTGCTTGAACGCATCAACTTTAAAGCGCTATGTCACCTTCTCAAAGCGCATGATGCTAAAAAGATATGTTTATTATTTAATGAACAAGAAATTCGTTATGCATCGGCTGTACAAATAGAAAACCTAAAAAGTCTTGTGGCACAAGGATTCTCGATAGGTTTGAATGAGTTTGCAAAAGATCGCTGTGAATTGAACTTACTGACCGAATTTAAGTTCGATTACTTATTATTAAGCTCAACTTTCAGTAAGCGTGTGCTACAACAAGAAAACTATCATTTACAGCTTCAAGGTGTACTGGCTATTACCCATATTCAAAATATCCAAGTCATAGCCAAAGGCCCATCGATTTTTAACTACCGTACCCTGTTAGATAAACACGGCTTATCGCTGTTTATTGGCAAACAGCATGCACTTGCGCCCTTCAATAAAGAGACAACAAGCACACACTCGACAATACCACTTGATATAAATATTTAAACATGTGCATTGAGCATAACGGCGTTACTTTTTAAGCATAGCACGCAAGTTAGCAACACGTGCTTGACCTTTCTCCATTCGCTCTGCTTGAGAAGAAGGCGGTTTCTTTGCTTCAAAGGCCAAATCATCCTGTGGTAACTCCTGCACAAAACGACTCAGCTCTGTATCCGATGTTTCACCAAACTGACGGCGCAGCTTAGCGTATGTCATAACCAACTCTTGCTGGGCTCGTGTGATACCTACGTAAGCAAGACGACGTTCTTCTTCAACGTTATCTTCGTCGATGCTCACTTGATGAGGTAATAACCCTTCTTCCATTCCCACCATAAATACATACGGGTATTCCAAGCCTTTTGAAGCATGCAAAGTCAAAAGCTGTACCGCATCAGATTCATCTTCTTCTTCATTGCGCTCAAGCATATCGCGCAGCGTTAACTTGCTCACCACTTCTGCTAAATTCAACGGGGGGTTATCGGCATCACCGGTCAGCATATCGGTGATCCAACGATATAACTCCGACACATTCTTCATACGCATTTCTGCGGCTTTTGCGCTAGGCGATGACTCGTAAAGATACGCTTCGTAATTAATTTGCCTGACCAGCTCTTTTACCGCTTCGAGCGTGTCACCCCGCACTGCATTATCAGACAGTTCAACCACCCAACGAGCAAACCCTGCTAACGCATTAAAGCCCCGCCCTTTTAAACGATGCGCAAGCTCAGGCTCAAAGCAGGCAGCAAATAAACTAATGTGCTTTTCGTTGGCAAGTGTGCCTAATTTTTCGAGAGTGACGGTACCTATTTCTCGTCGTGGGGTATTCACGATACGTAAAAATGCATTGTCGTCGTCTTGATTAACCAACAAGCGTAAATACGCCATGATATCTTTAATTTCTGAACGTGAGAAAAACGACATTCCGCCACTAATTTTATATGGGATACGGTTACTCATCAGCGCTTTTTCGAATACGCGCGCTTGGTGATTCCCCCGATATAAAATGGCGTAATCTTTATAGCTGGTCCGCTTCATGAACTTATGCGAAATGATCTCTGCAACAACGCGTTCAGATTCATGCTCTTCGTCACGACAGCCAATGACTTTAATCGGTTCACCATAACCTAGTTCACTGAACAGTTTTTTATCAAACTCATGCGGATTATTAGCAATAAGAATATTGGCTGCTTTAAGAATACGCCCTGCACTTCGGTAGTTTTGTTCAAGTTTAATTAAACGCAAACCCGGAAAGTCTTTGCTCAATAACACCAGATTTTGTGGTTTAGCACCACGCCACGAATAAATTGATTGGTCATCATCTCCCACCACCGTAAAGCGAGCACGTTCACCCACTAATAATTTAACCAATTGATACTGGCTCGTATTCGTATCTTGATACTCATCCACCAGCAAATAACGAAAACGCTGTTGCCAACGCTCACGTGCTGTCGCATTTTGTCCCAGTAGCAAGGTGGGGATCATGATCAGATCATCAAAATCGAGGGCATTATAAGCTCGTAGTTGATTTTGATAGCGGGCATACAACTGGGCAAACAGTGCTTTTTGTGGCTCACGCGCTTCACGAATCGCCCGTTCGGGTAAAATAAGCTCGTTCTTCCAACTGCCTATCTGCATTTTTAACAGGTTTAATAAGTCTTTGTCTTTTTTTAGTTCGTCTTCTGTAAGCTCGGTTAATAATTGATTGGTATCTTGATCATCAAACAATGAGAATCCTGGCTTAAAGCCTAATGTGGTTAATTCT
This sequence comes from Pseudoalteromonas sp. JSTW, assembly GCF_013423925.1. Lineage (NCBI taxonomy): Bacteria > Pseudomonadati > Pseudomonadota > Gammaproteobacteria > Alteromonadales > Pseudoalteromonadaceae > Pseudoalteromonas > Pseudoalteromonas sp. JSTW. Next base: position 386,990 of record NZ_CP058972.1, on the reverse strand, counting down.
TTTTTGATGATCTCAAGACCTAAGGTATGAAATGTCGAAACCCATAACCCTTTAGACTCTTGCTTACCAAGCGTTTGTGCAACACGCTCGCGCATCTCTTTTGCCGCTTTATTAGTAAAGGTAACGGCAGCTATGTTACGTGCTTGATACTCACACTTTTGCACCAAGTAAGCGATTTTATTGGTAATTACACGCGTTTTACCTGAGCCTGCGCCGGCTAATACCAAACACGGTCCACTGATATACTTTACCGCTTCATCTTGTTTTGGGTTGAGTTTCATAAGCCCCTAAGAAATTATCCAAAGACAGAACCGGCAATTTTACCGTAATCACTACACTACGCCTAGCCAATAAGGTAAGATTGTTTTTTTACGTGACTCAAGGGACGAAGATGATCAACCCAGCAAAACTTGAAGAAATCGCAAAGCAAATCACTGATAACATGCCACAAGGCGTGAAAAACCTTGCCGACACCATTGAAGGTAAAACGAAGCAAGCTATTCAAAACAAACTTGCTGAGATGGACTTTGTAAGCCGTGATGAGTTTGATATTCAAAGCCAAGTACTTATTCGAACTCGTGAAAAACTCACGGAGCTAGAAGAAAAGGTTGCCTTACTTGAACAGCAACTTGCTAGCAAACAAGACGAACAATAAAAAAGGTGAGCTACTTAGCTCACCTTTTTTCTATCCAGTTAAGTCTTAACTTTTCTCTGCAATACGTTCGAAAACACGTTTTACCGCAGTACCGTATGTCTCTGTGGCTTCTTCTGCACAGGTCACCACGGATTCAAGGTCATTTAAATGACCATTTGCTAAACCATACACCCAACCATGAATCGTAAGTTCTTGGCCTTTCGCCCACGCATCTTGCACGATATTAGTACGACACACGTTACGTACTTGCTCAATTACATTGAGTTCAATCAGGCTGTTTAAACGTTCTTTTTCTGGTAATGCGTTTAACTGTTCGATGTGTTTTTCTTTTACATCACCAACATGACGTAGCCAGTTATCAATTAAGCCAAAGCGTGCTTCATTTAAAACCGCTTGAACACCCCCACAGCCATAGTGTCCAACGACCATAATGTGCTTAACTTTAAGTACTTCAACCGCGTACTGCATGACTGATAAACAGTTATGGTCAGTATGCACAACCACATTTGCAACGTTACGGTGTACAAATAACTCACCCGGTAATAAATCAACTATCTCATTAGCGGGTACACGTGAGTCCGAACAGCCAATCCACAAGTACTCTGGATTTTGTTGCATTGATAGAATTTTAAAAAACTCAGGATCACTTTCACTCGTACGCGCAGCCCAACGTCTATTATTTTCGAATAAATTTTTTAACTTTCTCATTGCGCCTCTTTACGATTTTTAATAATTAGCTTGGATCAAGATATTCCTTGGTGTGAGCTGTTTTTCACAAAACGTACTTACTGATACCTGATAGCCTTGTTGTTGCAAATATAAAGCACGATCGAGCACGAGCCAAACTTCAATTGCTCTTCTGAACACATGTCGGATGAGTTCAATGCGTTCTGTGACCCTTTTACGCTGCTTACCTATCTCTAAAAATGCATTGTAATCAATATCATCTGGTATATGTAGTGACTTTTTATCAGCTGCCCACAAACAAAACGACCTAAAAGAATCAGAAAATACCGCTTTATTCACGGAAGGCACACTCACATAGTGCTGAACACCGGTAATTGATTTACGTAATGCATCAAAACCAAGTCGCCACTCGACTTCTGTTTTTCTCACTTTATCAACCCGACTTGGTGCGGTCACGGTTTCTTGCAAGGCCAGCTTTAAATCGCGATGGGTTAGCGTCAATTGACTATGCTGTGCATGCTCACTCATTGCTTGGTAGGCATCGTCGGTAAATAAGTGATAACAACAGGGTGAAAAGCTTATCTGCTGGGTTTTGGCCCGACTTGCCTGCTGCATAAATGTTTGGTGTAAACGACCACATGCATGTAAAGCGACGGCATGTTGCTCTGTTTTAAAAAATGCATCGGTGTTATCCGTTAATACATTCGCTTGTGAAAACTGCATGGCTAATTGTTGCTGCTTAGCACTATGAGCTCCCTGCTCACACAGGTGCTCTTGTAGTTCAATACTGTGTACCGAGGGTGCGCCACTAAATGCCAGCATCCGCCCTAAGTGTCCTTTGCCTGCACACCACTCTAAAACAGGGTGTTGCTGTGAATTTTGGCTGATCGCTGCAACAAAATCTTGTAACTGCTCAAACTTGCGTCCTTTGATGCCATTACTGATCCAAAATGGAAATTCATTCCTTGGCAACTTTGTTGTGGGCAGTTCGCATAAGGCATTAAGTTCATCAACACCGTCTATAGCATCACAAAAGTATTGATATAAAGCATGCTGGTCGGCATCAAGTTCACTCACTTGGCTGTCATCAATCGCCCATAATAAAGACATTAATTCAGGCCATGGAATATCATCAAAGTCAAATGCCGTGCATTGCCAGTATTGGCGAGTTGAATAAAGCAGTGTATCTAAAGCAGCAAAGTGCTGGGCAAGTGTCATAACTACAAAAACGACAAAAAATAAAAGTGAGTATAACAGCTTTTAAGAGGTTTAACGCCTTCCATTGCTTATTAGACCAATGTACAAAGGAACACATGCAATGCTCAATATTATCGCTAAAATAAGCATCCAAGATAACTCTATGCCCTCGCTTTGCTGTTGATCATACATAAACCCTGAAAATGCATGATCAAATTCGTCTTGATCGATGTTGTAAAGGTCAGCGATAAGTCGCCATTTAGCCATCGACATGCTCCCCAACTTGCTGCCCGGAGGCTGAATATAGTTAGCGAGTACATCGGCTTCATATGCAAGTTCCTGCATACTTTTGTGCGGGGCATAATCACGCTGAGTGACATTAATACTCTCATTCATATTATGCAGTGCATAACGCCATCCCTTTAAACTTGCTTGATAAAAACGCTCAACTATATCCGGTTTATTTTTAAGCATAGCCTGCGAGGTATATAAAATATCGCCATACACATTCAGGCCAAATTTTTGTGGACAAATTAATCGGTGCCCAACACCACGCAGTGTTAAAGTATACGGCTCATTAGTTACATACACTTGCACAGCATCAAGTTCGCCAGCTAACCACTGCTCTATTCCGCCTTTTTGGCTTGCAGCCATTAAACTTTGATAATCAAGCCCCGCCCTTTGCAGCATGACTAACAACTCTGCGTTTTCAAGTGAGCTAATTTTACTGAGTTTTTTACCCGCAAAATCACGCGGCTGGAAAATATCAGAGTTATTTTTAACCATCCAACAATAGGGGGAGAACTGCAGCATAGCCGCTAAGGCAACAACGGGGGCACCTTGCACACGTTGTTGCAAAATACCAGAATGCGTAATAGCAAAGTCGGCTTGACCATTTAACACCTGATCAAACGTGTTAGGGTTGTTAGGATCTGCGGGTAAAATAGTGACATCAAGTCCAGCGTCTTTATAAAAGCCTTTTTTTGCTGCCATGTAATAGCCAGCGAACTGGAATTGATGAGTCCATTTTAGTTGCAAGGTCACCTTGTCTGAGCCATTGGCACTTATGCTTAGCATTAAACAGAGTAACCCTAAGTAATAACGCATTCCTCGCACGCATCGTCCTTGCTTTACAATCGTGCAATAACTATAGGAAAAATATGCAAAAAATCAAGGCTCCTCGATGGAGCCCAGTTTATTGATTGGCAGCTTTAGCTTCACTCAACTTTTGACCTTGAGTCGTTAAAAATTGCGTGAAACATGGATTATTGGTTTCATCCTGAACATTATAACCAAGACGATTTAAATGCTCGTTAAATACGTCGTAATCACTCGGTTCGATAGCAAATGCAGCAAGTACATTACCTACAGAGCCACCATGATTGCGATAATGGAATAACGTAATATTCCAGTTACTGCCTAACGTATCTAAAAATCGCGCTAATGCACCTGGGTATTCAGGAAATTCAAAACGTAATAATCGCTCATGTAATTGCGCTGGGGCTTTTCCACCCACCATATAACGAATGTGTAATTTAGCCAATTCGTTATCTGACAGGTCACAAAATGTATAGCCATTTTCAGTGAGTACTGCTTTTAACTCATCTAGCTCTTGCTGACCTTGGCGAAGTGCAATACCCACAAATATTTGTGCTTCACCCGGTCCTGCATAACGGTAATTAAACTCTGTAATAGCTCGGCCACCTAACGAAGCACAAAATTGCTTAAAGCTGCCTTTTTCTTCTTTGATGGTGACGGCGAGTAATGCTTCGTTCTTTTCACCCAACGCAGTGCGCTCAGCAACGTAGCGTAAACGGTCAAAATTTAAATTCGCGCCCGATAAAATAGCAGCAACATTTAAGCCTTTTACACCGCTTTGCTGACACCATTTTTTCAAACCCGCTGTCGATAAAGCCCCTGAAGGCTCAGCAATTGCACGGGTAGAAACAAAGATATCCTGCATAGCAGCACAAATCTCATCGCCACTCACGGTCACAACTTCATCACAAAACTTTTGTGCTAAGCGGAACGTTTCGGTGCCGATTATTTTTACCGCTACACCATCAGCAAAACTACCAACGCGGTCAAGCTCCACAGGTTTCCCCGCCTCTAATGCTGCTTTTAAACACGCACTTTCATCCGCTTCAACACCAATTACTTTGATATCAGGTCGCAATGATTTTATGTACACAGCCATTCCCGCCAACAAGCCACCACCGCCAACAGGAATAAAAACGGCATCAAGGTCGTTTAGCTGCTGCATCAGTTCTCGTGCAACTGTGCCTTGGCCAATAATGACATCGGGGTCATCAAAAGGAGGCACAAATACGCCATTGCGCTGCTCTGTTAGCGCTAACGCGTGGGCTTTTGCTGCATCAAAGTGATGACCATGTAATACAACCTCACCACCTAGCGCGCGCACTGCACTCACTTTAATTTCGGGTGTGGTTACCGGCATAACAATTGTCGCTTTGTGCCCTAAAAACGATGCACTTAACGCAACGCCTTGAGCATGGTTGCCAGCCGATGCAGTGACCACATCAGAGCCCTTTGGCAACTTACTCAACTTATGGAATGCACCGCGCAATTTAAACGAATAAACGGGTTGTTGGTCTTCACGCTTCAACCACACATGATTACCGAGCCTTGCGCTAAGTTCGGCCATTTCACTGACCTCAGTAACCTTTGCAAGCGGCTCCATATTTGCTTGGATGATAGCGCGAAAATAATCGAGCTCCTGTGAAACCATGATTAACTTAACTCCTCAAGCTTAGCTAAATCACGGACCGCCCCTTTGTCTGCACTGGTTGCCAATAATGCATACGCTTTTAGTGCCGATGATACATAACGCTCACGATCGCGTGGTTTAAAGGCCTCTTTACCACGTGCTAATTGCTTTTGCTTACGTGCTTCAAGCTCTTCATCGCTCAGGGCTAAGGTGATTTCGCGGGTGGCGATATCAATAATAATTTTATCGCCGTTCTCTACATACGCAATTGCTCCCCCGCTGGCAGCCTCAGGCGAGACATGACCAATCGACAAACCAGAGGTACCACCCGAAAAACGGCCATCAGTGATCAATGCACATTTTTCACCTAAACCTACCGATTTTAAGTAGCTGGTCGGGTACAACATCTCTTGCATACCTGGGCCCCCTTTTGGACCTTCATAGCGGATCACCACAACATCACCCGCTTTTACTTCACCATTTAATATACCTTCAACTGAATCATCCTGTGATTCGTAAACCACTGCTGGGCCTTCAAAATGCAGCATTTCTTCAACAACACCGGCACTTTTAACAATACAACCATCCAGCGCTAAATTTCCCGACAGCACCGCTAAGCCACCATCTTGACGAAACGCATTTTCAACACTGCGAATACAGCCATTTTCACGATCGTTATCCAGTTCAGGCCAACGACATTCTTGGCTCATCGCCTTCGTGGTGCGGATACCCGCTGGGCCTGCTTTATAGAATTTTTGTGCAACGGCATTGTTTGGATCTGTGGCATTCCACTTCTCAACTAACTCCGCCATCGTCATCCCTGCAACGTGATCCACAGACAAATCAACTAAACCCGCTTTACCTAGCTCACGGATAATTGCCATCATGCCACCAGCGCGGTGCACGTCTTCAATATGATATTTGCTTGTGGCAGGTGCAACTTTACATAAAAAAGGCGTTTTGCGTGAAAGCTCATCAATATGTGACATATCAAAATCGACACCCGCTTCTTGGGCTGCGGCTAATAAATGTAACACCGTGTTTGATGAGCCACCCATTGCAATATCCACCACCATTGCATTCATAAAAGCGGTGCGATTGGCGATGGCACGTGGTAATACGTCGGCATTATCTTTTTGATAATACTCACGGCATAAATCAACGATGCGTGCGCCTGCTTCAACATATAACTGTTTACGGTCTTTATGAGTGGCAAGTGTTGTGCCGTTACCAGGCAATGCCAAACCAATTGCTTCTAATAAGCAGTTCATTGAGTTAGCCGTAAACATCCCCGAACATGAACCACACGTTGGGCACGCTGAGCGCTCTACTTTGTCTGAGTCTTCGTCGCTGACTGAGCTATCGGCACCTTTCACCATGGCATCAACTAAGTCGAGTTTAATGTCGATATCAGCAAGGCGGGTTTTACCTGCTTCCATCGGTCCACCTGACACAAAGATAACCGGAATATTTAAGCGTAATGCAGCCAGCATCATACCTGGGGTGATTTTGTCGCAGTTAGAAATACAGATCATCGCATCGGCACAATGCGCGTTAACCATGTACTCTACTGAGTCAGCAATCAGATCGCGAGAAGGTAGCGAATACAGCATACCGCCGTGGCCCATCGCAATCCCATCATCAATCGCAATGGTATTAAATTCTTTTGGTACACCACCCGCTTCAGTAATCGTTTCGGCCATTAACTCACTGAGTTGATTTAAATGAACATGCCCTGGAACAAACTGCGTGTATGAATTCACAACAGCGATAATTGGCTTACCGAAGTCCTTATCTGTCATTCCTGTTGCACGCCACAATGCACGTGCGCCTGCGCGTTTACGACCTTCTGTTGTTGTTGCACTTCGTAATTTAGCCATAGTTACCTCTGTTGTTGCAGTGGCGTGCCACTGACTTCCTCATTCCTAATTTATTTCTTACTAAAGCATAGTCTGTGCTGCTCTAGTTACCTGTTGAATTTGTCTGTGATTAAATTGCTTGCTGTTGCAGCTGACTCTCAAGCGTCACATGCTTTACATCGACCAATTTATTTAACTGCGACGTTAATAAATGAATGGGTTTATCGCTAACCACTGTCATAGTCACTCTGAATGCATCTTCTGCCATTTCTAAGTTCATTTTTGTTAGATCAAAACCGCGATGACGGGCAACGCGTAAAAAGCGCTCAACAGCGACACTTTGATTTTTGAGTGCAATCGTTAGGGTGTGTTTCATTTTACAGTCTCCGTCATCATCTCATCATTGGCTGCACCGGGTGGTACAAGCGGCCATACATTTTCTTTGTCATCGATACACACATGTAAAATGTAAGGACCTTGACTATTCACAAGTGCATCAATCGCCGTGTCAACTTCATCCGCTCTTGTCACAGTTTGACCTGGGATACCAAACACTGCAGCGAGTTGAACAAAATCAGGGTTATCTGAAAGATTGGTCTCAGAATAACGCCCCTCGAAAAATAACTGCTGCCATTGACGTACCATGCCTAAACGCTGGTTATCTAAGATAAGTATTTTTACTGATAAATTATTACGGCGAATTGTCGCCAGCTCTTGAATGTTCATCATGATTGAGCCATCACCCGAGACCGTAATAACAAAATCGTTTGGGCGTGCCACTTGTGCACCTATTGCCGCAGGCAAACCAAAGCCCATCGTACCCGCCCCGCCACTGCTTAAATGATTGCTGGGGTGCGAAAACTTCATATGCTGTGCAACCCACATTTGATGCTGGCCCACATCACAGCACACCACACCGGTCTTCGGCATTTTTTGGCTCAGTTGATTTAGCAGGTAAGGCGCAAATACTTTTTCACCCGGATAGTCATAACGCCACGCATGCTCTTTCATCATACTTTCAATATGTAAAAGCCACTCATCTGGGGTTACAAAGCAATCGAGTTGCGGTAGAGACGTTTTTAAGTCAGCGACGAGAGACGCTTTTACAGGCTTTCGTTTACCGATTTCTGCTGCATCGATATCCAAATGAATAACTTTAGCTTTTGCGGCAAACTTACTTAGGTTGCCCGTAACTCGGTCATCAAAGCGCGCACCAATACACACTAAAACATCGCATTCTTGTACTGCTAAATTAGCCGCTTTGCCACCGTGCATACCTAGCATGCCAAGGTCGTACTCGTAATCAGGTAACACACTCCCCAACGCTTTTAACGTTGTTACCGCTGGCATGTGGGTTTTTTCTAAAAACTGCATAAGCTCGTTTTGTGCATCTGCGGCTTGTACACCGCCCCCCACATAGGCAACGGGTCGTTGTGCTTCACTTAATATTTGATTCGCAATGGCAACTTGGTTGGGGTCAAGTTTTGGCAACGTATCTTCTGCCGCTAACCAAGGATGGAATGGCACCTGTGCCATTTGAATGTCTTTAGGAATATCGACTAACACAGGACCCGGACGCCCTGTTTGCGCTAGGTGGATGGCTTCTTGCAGTATTTCAGCTAAATCTTCAGGGCGTTCAACCATGTAGCTGTGCTTTGTACAAGACAACGACATACCGAGTACATCAATCTCTTGGAATGCATCTGAGCCAATCGCTGCGGTAGGCACTTGCCCCGTTATCGCCAATAATGGCACCGAATCCATCATCGCATCAGCCAATGCCGTGATAAGGTTAGTCGCACCCGGGCCTGACGTTGCAAAACACACTCCCAACTTACCCGTACTACGTGCAAAACCTACAGCGGCAAAGCCAGCGCCTTGTTCATGACGGGTCAAATAATGTTTGACTGGCGCGCCATACAAAGCGTCGTAAATAGGCATGATGGCACCACCCGGGTAACCAAAGACATCCTTTACGCCATGTTTGGCTAATAAATCGATTGTTAACTCTGCGCCTGTCATCTTAAATCCTCATTCCTCAGTGACATTGTGTATTTTTTGCGGTTAAAACAAAAAGCCCCCCGGACTGTTAAGTGCGGGGGGCTTTTTTAATGCTTCACTTTTCTCTAAGCACTAAGTAGCCCCCGCGGTAATAATAATCACCACGACGTTAATTAGGATTAGAGATAGTTTATTTGTAAGCATTTACTGATACCAAATTCGTGTCATTTGTTGCGGAAATCTAGCCATCCCGCTGCCTTTTTCTATTAGTACCGCGCCCAGCCCTTCAAGTCAACATAAAAATCAATTCAAAAAACATCACAAAAAACGAAATTAAAGAAATAAATATCCAACATTAACTATATTTAAGATTAAAAATTCACATATAGCTAGCTATTGAAATTTCATACCTCGTTATAACCAATTAAATGATTGATTAATTTTTAGCTTTCATAGGTAATTTTTTTCGGGTTGTTCTCATTTTATTAAACCTCTCTGTGAAAATTAGTTTAGTATTGAAAACAACAACAGCATGAAAAGGAAAGTTATGAAATTCATACAGCGTATTAATGCCCTGTTTTTTGTTCTACTACTACTGGGCTTTAGTCAGCAAGTATTTGCTGAACCAGGACTTTGGAAAGTAGAGAAAAACGGCATTGCCTCATATTTATTCGGCACGGTGCATGTCGGTGATAAAAGTATGCAAGGACTGCCAAGCAAAGTAACCAATGCACTTGATAAGACCGATAAAGTCATCGTTGAAGTCGATATCAGTGCGATATCTCCTGTCGATATGCAACGTCGCTCATTGCCTTTTATGATGCTAAAAGACGGCAAAACATTACAGTCAGAACTCTCTGAAGCTAACTATGCCAAACTGCAAAAATACTTTGCTGATAAGTCCATAGATATTGCTATGTTTAAAAACTTAGCACCGTGGGCCGTCATGATAACCATGATGCAAATGGAGTTTCAAAAAGTGGGGTTTTCTGACCAATACGGAATTGACAAGCAAGTCCTTGCTTACGCTAAAGACCATAAAATTTCAGTGGGTGAGCTTGAAACGCTAGAACAACAAATGGAAATGTTTGAACACTTAGCAATCATGAATGATAAAATGATTGAAGAAACTTTCGCGCAACTCGCCGATGCCGACACCTATTTCTTTGGTTTAATAAACGCGTGGAAGTCGGGTGATATGGAAACTCTCACTCAATTTTATAACGAAAGTTTTGATGACTCACAGTATGGTGAACTCAGTGAACAAGTGATGCTAATTGATCGCAACAACAACTGGGTTGAGCAATTATCTAAGCGTATCGGTAAAGAAAAGCTATTTATAGCAGTCGGGGCACTGCATTTGCCTGAGCAGCACGGTTTACTTAAACAGCTAGCCGATAAAGGCTTTACGGTGACACGCATTTAAATCAATTGCATGTCCAAAAAGCGCCTAAGGCGCTTTTTTTATGTCATTTTCCATCTCTAAATAATGCGCTATTCCTGCAATGTGATCGCTTGCATGGTGGTTAACATAAATCACGGTACTGGTTTTTGCGCTGCAAATTTTTTCGATTAATAATAAAACCCGCTGTCTGTTTGCCTCATCAAGTCCTAAACATGGCTCATCGAGAATGAGTAAGTTAGGATGCTTAACCATCGCGCGGGCAATCAACAACAGGCGTTGATCACCAAATGACAACTGAGTAAATGAACTGTTTTGTTTATCACTTAAGCCAAGTAGTGCTAGCCAATTTTTAGCTATAGTCAGCTGTTTATCACTCGCTTTTTGATAAAGGCCAATACTGTCATAAAAACCAGAAATAATCGTATTCAATGCCGAAGTACCCACACGGTAGTCCATGTGTAACGCATTAGAAATATAACCAATATGCTGCTTTATTTGCCAAATACTTTCGCCACTCCCCCGCTGATAACCAAATACCTTGATGTCGTTGTTATAACACTGTGGGTTATCGCCAGTAATGAGGTTTAATAGGCAGGTTTTACCAGAACCGTTTTTGCCGGTTAATTGCCAATGCTCGCCTTGATTAATTTGCCAATTAAGCTTTTCAAAAATAGCTTTTCCGCCAAAGCTGACCGACGCATTCGTGAGTTTAACCAGGATAGGGTCAATAAGCGGTGGCGCTTGATGGTCACTATCAGCCTCTGGTATCTCTAAATCGGTGTGTGTTAGATGCAATAGTTTAAGTAAATCATCTCGCTGTTCAGCACTTGGCTGCGCTAATTGATGAGTAACTTTACCGTCTTTTATAAACGCATAATGATCAACACAGTCTGGAATCTCAGATAAGCGATTAAGCACAAAAACCATCGTCGTTGTTTCACTTAACTTTGCTAACTGATGGTTCAATTCAGTCATCGCTGCTACATCTAAGCCATCAAAGGGCTCATCAAGTACCAATAGCTCAGGCTGACCTATTAACGCTTGGATCAGCATTAATTTACGTGTTTCACCGGTCGATAAATCACGAAACGCTTTATGTAGTTTACTTTCAAAATCAAAGGTCTCTAATAGCTGATTGAGCAGCTGATTGTCGATTTGTTGAGGACTTCGACCTGCTAAAATGAGATCGCTGACACGACTGAATGAAGACACCCCTTCAATAATATCGTCCTGATCTTTGTTTAACTCTTCTGCAAGTAATTGCTTTTGTCTATCTGGCGATACCAGCGCGACGCGCTCAAAACTATTTGTGTACTGGCCTTGTTCGATAGTAGCAAACCCAGCGATAACAGCGGCTATTGCCGACTTTCCGGCACCATTTGCACCTAGTAACACCCAGTGCTGCGATGCTGATACTGTCATGCTTAAATTGTCTACACAATATACATCATTGCCCTGCCCTTTTAGGCTGGCTTTAACATTAACCAACTGCGTTTGTTGCACTTTGAACCCTCATTCCACGTTATGTTTAGTTCGACGTTACCGCATTCAATAAAAAATTAAAAACCGTTTAAACCTTTTTTAATCACCGCTGCGACTAAGGTATAAAAGGTCATTAACAGGAACATACAATGAAAAAATTACTGGGTGTAGCAGCAGTGGGCTTAATACTGACAACCTCACAAGCAATGGCAAAAGATTCACGTGAACTCAATCACACGTTTGCGATTAATAATGCCAGTCAGCTTGATATCGATTTTCCGGTGGGCAGCTTAGAAGTACAAAGCTATGACGGCAGCGAAGTACACGTCACCATTCGTATTGAGCCAAAAAATGATAAAGGCTGGTTTGGCTCAGAGATTGACTTGTCAGGCATCGAACTGAACCACTCTCAACGCGCTAATCTATTAAGTTTGAAATTAGATAACGATGACATTCAACAAAATTGGTTAGTTAAAATGCCAAAATCAATGGCGATTGATGTTGAATTAGGTGTGGGTGACATTGAGATTAATGAACTGAGCAATTCGGTTGAGATTGAACTGGGTGTCGGTGCAGTGCGGATCGATAGTGCACTTGATGACTACAAACGCATTGAATTAGAGTCAGGTGTTGGTGATACCAAAATTCGTGGCTTAAAAAATGAGTCTAACACGCACCGTAAAGTGGTGAGCTCACAGTCAAGTTACCAAGGCAACGGTCAGTACAACATTGATGTAGAAGTCGGCGTTGGTGACATAAAAGTTAGACACTAACTCTTCATTTTAAACAACTTATCCCTGTTTGCCCTCTGTGAATAATGCGCCGAGGGCTTTTTGCACTGACTCGACTGAAATCGGCTTATACACATGCATATCGGCGCCTAAGTCATAAATTCGTTGCAAGTCCTCATTCGAGGTGTTGGCTGTTACGGCAAGTATCGGCGTTAATAGCGATTGTTCATTGCGGATAATATCTGTTGCCTTAAAACCATCCATAACTGGCATGTTTAAATCCATAAATATCACATCGTATTTTTTTTCAGCTGTCATACTTGTCGCAATTAAGCCATTACTCGCAATGTCATAACTAAAGTCAAACTGACTAATAATACGCCCTAAAATTGTGGCATTGAGAGGATTATCTTCAACTATTAAGCAATGCAGGTTTGTTGGTAGCTGCATTGGCATTTCAGATTTGGGGGCATTTTCGAGATCCAAATGAATAACGACTTTAACCCCATGAGGCTGAACGTTTTGAAACTCAATCTTGCCATTCAGTGCTTTTACAATATGCATAACCCGTAACAGGCCTGTTTTTAAGCCCTGAAAATGCTGTTCGCTATCATGCTCAAAGTCAAGCAGCTCAGCAGGAGGATGCTCAAAACCGGTGCCATTATCTTGCACTTCCAGAATTACCTGTTTGTGACCTTTGCAAATCGCATTCACGGCAATTCGACCTTGTTTAGGGGTGAACTTAACCGCATTATTGATAAGCTCAGAAAGCACTTGTTGTAGCCTTGCGTGATCAGTCACCACGTCTTTGTCTAATGCCTCAGACATATTCACACTGAGCGTAATATTTTTATCGTTACACGCGTACTTATAAGGCGCAATAGCTTGATTCAAGGTGGTTAGTAAGTTGCTTGAATGTGGCTTTAGCTGCCAGTCGCCTGATGATAGCTGTTGTAAATCGAGTAGCTCATCGAGCATAGCTACCAAACGGTTAACGCAGTATATGGCTTGTTGCTTCGTCAGTTGTTGATTATCGCTAATATCAAGCGCTTCTATCGACGAGGTAAGACCTTGCAAGGGGGTTCTGAACTCATGACTTGTTCGCGCAATAAACCGCTCTTTATTTTTATTAACCCGCTCTGCATACTCTTTTTGTTGTTGGTATTTCTGAATGGTATTTGCAATCAGCTTTTCCATTGGTTTAAAAATAAAAATAAGCTCTATGATTAACAACACAATAGCAGCAAGCCAAAACACCACCTCAAGTACCGAGATAATCGTGACTTTATACACCGATTCTTGCTCGAGTAATTTTACCGCTTGATCTAACTTAGTTAGCAGCGCCTCTAATTGTTCGCTCACAAAAATAGAACTGTCTATATTGCTGGAGTTAGTGCGACTATTTAATAACTGCTGAGCCTGACTTATGTAGCGCTTAACATGCGCATCAAGTTGGTTTGGAGGAGAAAAGTAATGCGCTTCGAGTGCAGAGTTTAAATGAATAAATTCGCCATTTTCTTGTTCAAGTAAAAACTGATGTCCTGACACAAATTGTTCTACAGCCTGCTGTAACAACCTACGATGTTGCTCTTTTAGACGCTCTGAATCCTGATAGATCAAGGCATTTCCATGCAGCGCTATTTTTTGTGAAAGCATCCGCTGCTTACCGGCAATGTTGATCACCTTCGCATCCCCTTTTTGCACATAAAAAAGAGTCTGCATTAGGGCAGCAGAGATGGTTATCAAAATAGCAATGGCTGATAACCCCCACCGATATCGTTGTCGGATATCCTTAACTAGCTTCAACATGTATTACTCATTTATTTTTAAGCATAATTGTAGTTCACATTTCACAATAAAGCCCACTCTAGGTGTAATGCAGATCAGTTAAGGAAAAACCAATAAAATAAAGGGTTACAGCGATGATTTATAAAAATCTTACTGAAGCCCTTTTGCTATATGGTCTTTAGCTAATTTTGTCCCCACCTGCTTTAAGCAGCTTTAACTGAATAATATTCACATATTTATTCAAAAAACTGCTTAACTGACTGGCATTACACTCTAGGTGGGCTTTAAACTATCGGTTAACACTATCAATTACTTTATCTATTTTCGAGCCGATTATAATCAAATAGCCCAAACTCAACACCGCGATATTGCTTGGCAACGTGGTGCAAAATATCACTGTATTGCCAAAACTGCGGGTGCGTTCGACGAATGGAAAACTCACTTTTCAAGTCTCTGTACGCTGCTTCATCAGTGACTTTAGCAAGGCCTGATGCGAACGCATTAACTTGCTCAGTATTGTGTAAGTACCAAATCGCTTCAGGGTAGTCACCAATAAAACCAGGCACAATCGTCACAGTATCTTCATCATAGGCACGCTGACCTTCTTCGTTCAATAAGCTCGAAATATTATAATGAGCATTATGGTGAATAATGGTATATGCCTTATGCGCATCCGCCCCCTCTTTCACTAACACAAATGAAATTTGTGGCAATAAGTTAATCGCTTTTACCGGTAACTCATTAATCTGCGAGAGAGGCTCTGGTACTTGCGTGTAATCATAACGCGTACTCAATATAGGCTTTAACTTTGCTTTAAGGATGTTGAATAATTCCGCCTGTGGGTCTGTGGTTTTATATTCAATGCCCGATGGCTGACTAAAGGACAGTTCATCTTCAAAAAAGCTCGTGAGACTTGGCGGTGATTTACGATACCATTGGGCTTTGATTTCTTCTCGTTTGTTCTCTGGTAGTAACGCTAAGTAATTGCCCTCACCCTCTAAGCGTAAAAAGTCCATGTATAAACGCGTTAATAATTGATGGCCTATATTGCCATACACATCAAAGCCAGCCACCAGCAAGTAGTGAATGCGCTCAAACAAAGCATAATCAAGCACCCATGCTGTTTTAGGCTGTTGGCCTATCCAGCCTTTAACCACGGTTGCACTATCAAAATGACGAAAAACGGTGAGTGCCGCATTTTGATTATGACCATCGCCACGCCACAGTAAATCGGTGGTTAAGTGCTGGCCATTAGCGAACATTTTGTTGGCCAAAGCCACTTTAGCAGAGAGATACTTATTTTGACTCTTTGAGTATTTCACCCAGCTTGAAATAGGCAGTGCGTTACTTTCTTCTTCAGCGGGCAATGCCAGTGCATCTTCATGCTGTAATAACAGTTCACCCACCTTAGGGGTTGCTGCCATTTCAGGTTTTGCAAAGGCAACCCAAAATTGATCGTTAATAACATTAAGGGCTATTTGACCACGACATACAGGGCCTTTAATAAACCCCATAATGATCAGTTCAGCTTCATCAAGCATAAACTGATAACGAGAATTTACCGGGATGGCCGCAAATGCTTTAAATGGATTTGAAGCAACATCCGGTTTATAGCTTGGCAGCTTATCAACCTGATACTCTGTTTCGATGAATTGAGCGTGCAAACGCGCAAGTTTTTCATCATTAAGAGCAAGCGGCAGGTGTGTTTTTGCCAAAATAGTTGAACGGTCATGCATCAAACGATAATAAACCCGAGATACCTTGGGATCTTCGTAAGGACGACGCGTACTAATCACTTTAACGTCTTGGCCCGGTGGGGTTGATGAGCGAACGAGTTTAAAGTAGCTGTGTTTATCTCCCTGTTCGGGGAAATAAATATGGGCTAAATACCAGTGCTCATAAATATACCGAGCTGCAAGTTGATGCTTTAAACCCTCTTGGTTTAAAAACGCTTCCCAGCGCTCAACTTGTTTAAGTACGTTTTTTTCTGGCGGCTCAATATGTGCCAGATAGCCCCCTTGCTTTAACCATTTTGCTAAACGCTGAAATTCTTCACTTGAAATACCCGGCAAACCATATGGCATCCCACTGTGCGGGTTGTCCTTTGCAAACGCATCGAACTCATTCATGGTTGTACATGTTTGCTCACGATCGAGACTAAAATCAAACTCATCACCTAAGATTGCTTGTGTCGGAAGCGGGCTACTTTGTTTAAGCACTAACGCATTGTAAAGGACACTGGCAGCCAAATTCGCCTCTTCAGTTTGCACACGCTCATTAAGCACCGGTGTAAAACCTTTTTCTCGCCACTCAGTGGTATCGAGTGCGTCAAACAGCAATCGGCTAGGCTCTTGGGCCAGCAAGCGCGTTCCATCGTAAACACGTTCTTTACTGAGGCCTCTGTCGATGCCCTCAACCGAGGATAACTTCAATTGACACGGCGCATCATAACAGCCATGACACACCACACAGCGACTATCAAGCACTGGCTTTACATCTGCCAGAAACTCAGCACCTTGTGGGGTTGATGCTGCAACAACACGCTGTTGAGGTTGCTCTTTACCAAATAGCTCATCATAGTGCGCTGCCCCTAAATAAGCGCAACCACTTAATAAGATTAAGCCAAATAGTGTCGTGAAGGTTTTTTTCATCCTTCTTCCTCGCTATCCTCTAGGTCATCACCTAAGTCAAAGGTTGGCATCATATCGACTTGAGGCGATACAAAACTGCTGTCGCCCTCAGCGCTGAGCATTGCACTTAATAGTGGCCCACGAACAAGGGTTAGCTGAGCATGGTGCTCACCCTTTATCAGTGACTGATATTGTTCAGCCAATGCTTCGAGTCGATAATCAGTTAAGGCAATAGCCACACTACTATCAACAGCAGGATTCTGGCAAAGCTGGGTAAGTAGATTTTCATCTAACGTGACGTGTAAAAGTAAATCAGGCGACTCAATGTCACGACTATTGAGATGCTCATCGAAATAAAAAAGGGGAAGGGTTAAATCGCTATTTTGCTCTAGTTCCATGTGCTGTTCTCTACATCAATATGGCTGTCATTGTAGAAGTATAGCAAACAAAAAGAGCAAAAATTAGCGAAAGTTATCAGCAGTTAACCGCTTTTTTATTGCTAACTGCTTTACTGTTAATGACTTATTTTCTCACTCTTTACCAAGGTAAAGTTTCACCATTTGAGTGCCAAAAACCACCACTATTATCAAGGTTTAGCTCATCGATGCGCTTTATTAAACGTTCAGCGGCTGTCTCTGGGCTGATATCTCCTGCAAAATTTACCATCTCTGTTTGTACAAACCCGGGATGAAATAGCCCAACGGCTATCTGCTTATCTTTAAGCTCATGAGCCAAACTCACTCCCGCAGCATTGAGTGCGGCTTTTGACATACGATAGCCTATATAACCTCCCGAACCGTTATCAGCGATTGAGCCCATTCGTGATGTAATCATCGCTACTTTGGCATCAATCCCTAAGTTTTGTAATAACGCGTGAGTAATACGAACAGGCGCGATGGCATTCACACTTATTTGCTTTTCAATTGCAGAAAAATCCATCTCATCGAGGGTTTCGTTATGAAAAATACCCGCGTTGTTGATCAAAATATCTATTTTGTCGGCATGAAGATGATTGGCAAGTGTTGTTACATCGTCTGGATTAGCGACATCAATATCACTGATTATTTTCACATCGAGCGCTTTTAGCTCTTCACTTGGCGTGCGAACAACCGCCGTAACACGGTTTCCTAGTGCTAAATAGTGCTTACAGAAATTAAGACCAATACCTTTATTAGCTCCCGTTACAACCACATGTTTTGTCATTCGTCTGCTCCTTCGTTAGCGTATACCCTATACCTTGGGACTGATAACAAAAAACCAAGGGCTGGTGCTTATTGAACTGTGTACTTTAAATGATAAATCGCACAGCCAAAGACGTGCTGTAAGGGTGTGCCGCTTTAATACATTCAGCGGCAACGTTTAGCAAGGCATGTTAATGATGGTGCTGATGCTCACTTTGCAATTGATTACCTTGCGCATCATAAAAACCAGTCGCGCCATGCTCTACAAACCCTAAATTAATCATCTTGGCTAAAAAGGGGTCGCTTTCATTGTCACCAATGTCGGCATAATCTGTCGTTTGAAAGTTATCCCACTTGGCAAATTGTGCTGTTACCGCGTCTTTATTGTGCTCAACCGTGGTTAAAGCAACTGTGCGACTATAAGAAGGCGATGAAATACGCATTTCTTTAACCAGCTGCTGATTAGCAAGCCACGTTAACTCTATTTTTGTCTCTGCTTGCTGGTATTGATAATGCTCAGTCAGCTCACAACCTTCGCCTGCACTATTTTTTAAAGTCATTTTTTCGAGCAGTGCATTACTTACCAACTGATATTTGGCACTCCAATCCTGTTCGCCCTGAACCTCAGAAGGCTGATATTCAATACCACGCTGTGCGTGTTGAAAGTAACGGATTGGTCGCATTTGCTGATTACGTAACTGTTGCCACAACTCGATAAATTGTGGGTTTTGCTTAGCCACTTGATGAGGCGTACGCCAAAGCGTAAAGGCGTTGTCTGTGTGCTGTTTGTTAGCAACAGCATCGGTTGTAACTGTATAGTTTGCTTTCGCATAACCGGTGTTTGTATCGCACTGACCTGCAACAGCAAGTGGGCTAAGTAATGAAGCAATTAATATCGCAGCTTTCACGGGAGTCTCTTTTATTTTAAAGGTGTTGTATTCGATGTAAGGAGAGCCCCTAAGGGCTCTCTGCTAACATTTATTGGGCTAATTTAGCATCAGCTTGTTTCACAAGGTCAGCGGCATAATCCATCACATGGAAAATAAGGCTTTGCTCATTCGTACCAGTAACTAAATGGGCTCCTGGGCCTACTGCATACACACCAACATCTTCTGCTGCATGTGTTTCAGAGCTAAGCGGTACCACCGCTTCTTGATGGAAACCCGGTGTAGTTGTATCAACATCGGTGAGATCAACACGCCCAGTCACGGGTGCAAAGTTATAGCCCGCATCCGCATCAGTTTCATCACCTAAGTCACGAAAGCCACCGCCATTAGTGTATCCTACAGTAGTGTATGGCATATTATCCGCTGCGAGTGATGGCTCATCACTCCCCACAGGCACGACTTTACCTAAAATTGGGTTACCACGTTTTGGATAACCCGCAATCGTGAACACATGGCTGTGGTCAGCCGTAACAATGATCAAAGTATCTTCAATGCTGGTTTTATCCAATGCAACTTGAACAGCCTTTGAAAGCTCAACCGTATCACTTAATGCGTTGTACGCATTGCCCGCATGGTGAGCATGGTCAATACGACCCGCTTCAACGGTTAAGAAGAAACCTTTGTCATTGTTATCAAGCACGTCAATTGCTTTTGCGGTCATTTCAGATAATGAAGGCTCACCAGCAATATCGTTAGCGCGATCGGCTTCATACTGCATATGTGATTCATTGAATAAACCAAATAAACGCTCAGTTGTGTCTGCATTCACAGCATTAAAACTTGCTTGGTCCATAACATATTGACCCGCTGGGTATTTCGCTTTCCACTCAGCAGTTAGGTCGCGACCATCCGTACGGTCACCTTCAACACTGCTTAAAGCGTCCGCAGAGTTAAACGCGGCATCTTTAGGTAAGAAGTGACGACGACCACCGCCCAACACGACTTCTAAGCCATCAACATCTAATCCCGCATAACGTGCTTCAAGGTTTGCTTCGAAGTTAACGAGTTGCGAGGCGATATCTTCACATCCCGCAGCGACAGCCGCTTCTGGCATATCAGATACATCTTCCCAGTTACGGTCAGCCGATTTTGCATAGGTGGCAGCAGGTGTGGCGTGTGTAATTCGCGCTGTTGATACAATCCCGGTCGATT
The DNA here is from genome assembly GCF_013423925.1 of Pseudoalteromonas sp. JSTW. Classification (NCBI taxonomy): domain Bacteria; kingdom Pseudomonadati; phylum Pseudomonadota; class Gammaproteobacteria; order Alteromonadales; family Pseudoalteromonadaceae; genus Pseudoalteromonas; species Pseudoalteromonas sp. JSTW. The sequence continues at coordinate 366,547 of NZ_CP058972.1, read as the reverse complement.
TTCCTGCAATTTCAGCAAGCTCTGTTGCTGTTACCAGCTCATTACCCGCAACCGTCGCACAGTTACCACGTTCGATATCTTCATCAACGCCGATAACACCGGCATCTGTTTTAACACCAGATGCCATTGCTGTCATCGTACCCGCAGAATCCGGCGTTTGTGCGTCAACGTTGTATGTTTTTGCAAAACCAGAAAACGGCATCGCTTCAAAACTCAGTTGATGCTCTTCGCCCAACTTGCCTTCAAGCTGACCCGCCATAATGCGTGCCGCTGTCACGGTAGAAATCCCCATACCGTCACCCACAAATAGAATGACGTTTTTCGCTTTCCCTGACTCTTTAGCAACCGCAGCGATGCTCTCTTCGCTTGCCGCCATCTTAACTTTTGCGGCCTTAAACCAATCATTGCTCGTCAGTGGCGCAAGCTGCTGTGCGGTCAGTGATGTGGCTGGGTCATTACACGCAACCGTTGTCTCTGTGATTTCTGCTGAATCTAGCTCACCATTGCGGTTTGTATCTTCACCCGATACGGTTTCTGTACCACCATTCACACACTGCTCAGACCCGACAGCTAAGGTGTTTTCAACTGTGATTGTTTCAATTGGGCCTTTGTCATCATCATCAGAACAACCCGCTAATGCCACTACTACAGCAAGAGAAATTAAATTTAGTTTTTTCATTGTCATCGCCATTATTCTTCAATTAGTTCTAGAGCTTGATTTATGATGTGGAAAATTACATTTTGCTCCACAACGCCTTGCGCTAACTGCGCACCTGGACCTTTTGCATGCAATGAAATGTCTTCGCCCGCATGCGTCTCAGAACTTAATGGCACAGTGGCTTCTTGGTGGTAACCTGGGGTCGTTGTATCAACACCCGTTAAGTCAACACGGCCAGCAAATGCAGCGTCGTTATATGACGCATCTGCATCAGTCTCATCGCCTAAATCACGAAAGCCTAAACCATTTGCATACCCGACTGTTGTATACGGCATACCGTCTGCAGCTAGAGTCGGCGCTTCTTTACCAACGGCAACCACTTGACCCAGTATTGGATTACCGCGTTTTGGGTAACCCGCAATGGTAAATACATGACTGTGATCTGCGGTGACTAAAATAAGCGTTTCTTCTGGGTTAGTGTTTTCAACAGCCGCTTGCACTGCTTTTGCAAATTCAACGGTGTCGTTTAATGCGTTGTAAGCATTTCCCGCATGGTGAGCATGGTCAATACGTCCTGACTCAACCGTTAAGAAAAATCCTTTATCATTATTTTTAAGAATGTCGATAGCTTTAGAGGTCATTTGTGATAATGAAGGCTCGCCCGCAATATCGTTACTACGGTCTGCTTCATACTGCATGTGTGACTCATTAAATAGTGCAAACACGCGTTTTGTATCTGCATTTAGTGAATCGAAACCAGCTTGATCCGTGACATACTGACCCTCTGGGTAGAGTGTTTTCCATTCTGCAGTTAGGTCTCGCTCGTCTGTGCGGTCCCCTTCGACTTCACTAACAGCATCAGCTGAATTGAATGCCGCATCTTTCGGTAAAAAGTGACGACGACCACCGCCCATCACAACCTCTAAACCATCCACGTCAGTACCGACAAAACGTGCTTCTAAATTCTTCTCAAAGTTAACAAGTTGAGATGCAATATCTTCACAACCAGCTTCAACGGCATCAGCCGGCATATCAGAAATATCTTCCCAGTTACGATCCGCCGATTTTGCATAAGTTGCAGCAGGTGTCGCGTGTGTGATTCGTGCCGTTGATATTACCCCCGTTGCTAGGCCTTTAATTTCAGCCAGTTCAGTCGCGGTAATTAATTCATTGCCAGCAACTGTCGCACACTTGCCACGCTCAATATTTTCATTAACACCAATCACGCCAACGTCAGTCTTAACTCCTGAGATAATAGCCGTCATCGTCCCCGCTGAATCAGGTGTTTGTGCATCCACGTTGTAAGTCTTAATTTGCGCAGAGTAAGGGAACTCTTCAAAACTTAAAAAACCTTCTTCGCCAGACTTACCGCCCATTTGACCTGCCATGATGCGTGATGCAGTGAGTGTCGACACCCCCATACCATCACCCACAAATAAGATCACATTCTTCGCTTTAAATGCCTGTTCTGACTGAGCTACCTGTTCTTTCTTGATTAATTTAGCTTCAGCGGCACTGTACCACTCATTTTGTTTTTGACTATCTGGTAACACACCGGCATTCGCCGTCGCTGACAATGCCAACGTAAAGCCAATTGCTGAGGCAATTTTATTCATTTTCATCGTTACGTTCCGTTAGTACGTTATTTTAAGAATTGTATGCGACTAATTAAGCTGCACATGGATAATTAGCGAGCTTATGGTAGGAAGTATTTATGACTGAATAAGTGACTTTTAATGACGAAAATATTAAACAACTGATTAACAGCCAAAAGAAAGAAGCACTGTTTTAAGGTGGTTAATAATGGCGAGAAGCGAGAAGCGAGAAGCGAGAAGCGAGAAGCGAGAAGCGAGAAGCGAGAAGCGAGAAGCGAGAAGCGAGAAGCGAGAAGCGAGAAGCGAGAAGCGAGAAGCGAGAACAAAATAAAGCCACGTTAACCTCAAGCAAACTTTTTGATGTTTAATCACACCAGTAAGTAACCCCCGCTCGGTAACTGACTTCTAATATCTAACTTCTAATATCTAACTTCTAATATCTAACTTCTAATATCTAGCTTCTAATATCTAATACCATTCCGCAAAAATACTTAATCATTTTGAGTGATTAAACCAGTCGCTACCTACGTTAAAAATTTCTGATTTAGAACAACTAAATAACTAAATTTTTGCCTTGTTATCAACGCGGTTTTATTGCCTCAAAATAGACCACTTAATTAAGCGGAATGGTATAATATCTATTTTCTCATCCATAAAAAAACCCGAGACTAAGCTCGGGTTTTTCTTGAATGCTTAATGCATCACTATAGTTGATTACTCAACGATAGTTGCAACAACACCAGCACCAACTGTACGGCCACCTTCACGGATAGCGAAGCGTAAACCTTCGTCCATCGCGATTGGAGCGATTAGCTCTACAGTCATCTTGATGTTATCACCAGGCATTACCATTTCAACGCCGTCTGGTAACTGTACGTCACCTGTTACGTCAGTTGTACGGAAGTAGAACTGTGGACGGTAACCTTTGAAGAATGGAGTATGACGGCCACCTTCATCTTTAGAAAGTACGTATACTTCTGAAGTGAATTTAGTGTGTGGCTTGATTGAACCAGGCTTACAAAGTACTTGACCACGCTCAACGTCTTCACGCTTAGTACCACGTAGAAGTGCACCGATGTTCTCACCCGCACGACCTTCGTCTAGAAGCTTACGGAACATTTCAACACCCGTACATGTTGTCTTCGTAGTTTCTTTGATACCTACGATTTCAACTTCGTCATTCACGTTGATGATACCAGCTTCAACACGGCCAGTTACAACTGTACCACGACCTTGGATTGAGAATACGTCTTCGATAGGCATGATGAATGGCTTATCGATGTCACGCTCTGGCTCTGGGATGTATGAATCTAGCGCTTCAGCTAGTTCAATGATTTTCGCTTCCCATTGCTCTTCGCCTTCTAGGGCTTTAAGTGCTGAACCTTGGATTAGAGGTAAGTCGTCACCTGGGAAATCGTACTCAGAAAGAAGTTCACGAACTTCCATCTCTACTAGCTCAAGTAGCTCTTCGTCATCAACCATGTCACATTTGTTCATGAATACGATGATGTAAGGTACGCCAACCTGACGAGAAAGTAGGATGTGCTCACGTGTTTGTGGCATAGGACCGTCAGTTGCAGCAACTACTAGGATTGCGCCGTCCATTTGAGCAGCACCAGTGATCATGTTTTTAACATAATCGGCGTGTCCTGGACAGTCTACGTGTGCGTAGTGACGAGTTGGTGTATCGTACTCAACGTGTGAAGTTGAGATTGTGATACCACGCTCACGCTCTTCTGGAGCGTTATCGATTGATGCGAAGTCTTTAGCTGTACCACCGTATACTTTTGCAAGTACGTTAGTGATTGCTGCAGTTAGGGTAGTTTTACCGTGGTCAACGTGGCCGATTGTACCAACGTTTACGTGCGGTTTTACGCGTTCAAACTTTTCTTTTGCCATCTTAAAAAATTCCTATAAAGAAATTAACGCCTGACCCACTATTGGGCCAGACAAGCTAAATCATATAACAGCGCGAGCTGCAATTATTGCATCTGCAACATTCTTAGCGGCTTCTGCATACTTTAAAAACTCCATAGAGTAAGATGCACGGCCTTGTGTTGCAGATCGCAGATCAGTTGCATAACCAAACATTTCAGAAAGTGGCACTTGTGCATTAATTTGCTTAAGACCACCGAATGCTTCTTCCATGCCTTCGATCATGCCGCGGCGACGGTTTAAGTCACCAACTACATCACCCATGTTTGCTTCAGGAGTGATAACTTCAACCTTCATTACTGGTTCTAGAAGAGCAGGGTTTGCTTCAAGCGCCCCTTTCTTCATCGCCATTGAACCTGCAATTTTAAATGCCATCTCATTCGAGTCTACATCATGGAATGAACCATCATATAAAGTCGCTTTAACGCCAAGTAATGGGTAGCCTGCCAGCACACCTTGAGCCATTTGCTCTTGGATGCCTTTATCTACCGCAGGGATGTATTCTTTTGGAACGGCACCACCAACGACTTCGTTAACGAATTCGTAAATTGGGGCGTCGTTGTCCGAAATATCCATCGGTTCAAGTTTAAGCCAGACGTGACCATATTGACCACGACCACCTGATTGACGTACGAACTTCCCTTCAACTTCAACAGTTGAACGGATAGCTTCACGGTATGCAACCTGCGGCTTACCAACGTTACATTCAACACTGAATTCACGTTTCATACGGTCGACAATGATATCAAGGTGAAGTTCACCCATACCAGAAATAATAGTCTGGCCTGATTCTTCGTCAGTTTGTACTCTGAAAGATGGATCTTCTGCTGCTAGTTTACCTAGTGCAATACCCATCTTATCTTGGTCAGCGATTGTGCGAGGCTCAACCGCAACAGAGATAACTGGCTCTGGGAACTCCATACGCTCAAGCGTAATAATAGAGTTCGGATCACACAGTGTTTCACCTGTTGTTACGTCTTTAAGACCAATAGCCGCTGCGATGTCGCCTGCATAGACTACTTTGATCTCTTCACGTGAGTTTGAATGCATCTGAACGATACGACCAAGTCGCTCACGCTTACTTTTAACTGGATTGTATACCGCGTCACCCTGTTTAACAGTACCAGAGTAAACACGGAAGAAGGTCAAGGTGCCAACGAACGGGTCTGTCGCAATCTTAAAAGCAAGTGCGGCAAACGGTGCGTTGTCATCAGCAGGACGCTCTTCCTCAGTACCATCTTCAATGATACCTTGGATTTGTTTCACTTGTGTTGGCGCAGGCATATATTCAATAACAGCATCAAGCACAGCTTGAACACCTTTATTTTTAAATGCGCTACCACACGTCATGGGAACAATTTCGTTTGCTAATGTACGCTGACGTAACGCTGATTTAATTTCAGCTTCGGTCAGGTCTTCACCTTCTAGATATTTATCCATTAGCTCTTCTGACGCTTCAGCAGCGCTTTCAACTAAGTGAGAGCGCCATTCTTCTGCAAGCTCAAGAAGGTCTGCCGGAATGGCCTCATAAGAGAAAGTCATGCCTTGATCTTCGGCATTCCAGTTAATGGCTTTCATCTTAATGAGGTCAATAACACCTTTAAAATCGTCTTCAGCACCAATTGGTAGCTGAATTGGAACAGGCGTTGCTCCAAGACGAGATTTCACCTGGCTAACAACCGATAAGAAGTCAGCGCCAGTGCGATCCATTTTATTTACGAAGATCATACGAGGAACTTCATATTTGTTCGCTTGACGCCAAACTGTCTCAGTTTGCGGCTGTACACCTGATGAAGCACAAAGAACAACTACCGCACCATCAAGTACACGTAAAGAACGCTCTACTTCGATAGTGAAATCTACGTGTCCTGGAGTATCAATAATATTGATACGATGGTCGTCAAATTGCGCGTCCATCCCTTTCCAGAAACACGTTGTTGCAGCAGAAGTGATTGTGATACCACGCTCTTGTTCCTGCTCCATCCAATCCATAGTTGCAGCGCCATCATGTACTTCACCAATCTTATGAGAAAGACCGGTGTAGAACAGAACACGTTCTGTTGTGGTGGTTTTACCTGCATCTACGTGAGCGCAAATACCTATATTACGATAGCGCTCAAGTGGAGTTGTACGTGCCATAAAATCCTCTTAAAGGTTAAGGGCAGATTACCAACGGTAATGAGCGAATGCTTTATTCGCTTCAGCCATACGGTGAACGTCTTCACGTTTCTTAACCGCAGTGCCTTTGTTGTCAGCAGCGTCAACGATTTCTTGAGCTAAACGTAAGCCCATAGATTTTTCGCCACGCTTACGTGCAGCGTCTACTAACCAACGCATACCTAATGCGTTGCGACGTACTGGACGTACTTCAACTGGTACTTGGTACGTTGAACCACCAACACGGCGAGATTTAACCTCTACCTGTGGGCGAACGTTATCAAGTGCAGCTTCAAAGATTTCTAGGTGCGACTTGCCTGATTTCTCAGCAGCCACGTCTAACGCACCATAAACGATTTTTTCAGCAGTAGATTTCTTGCCGTCTAACATTACTACGTTAACGAATTTAGCAAGAAGTTCCGATCCGAACTTAGGATCTGGAAGAATTTTACGTTGACCTATTACGCGTCTTCTAGGCATTTTGTATCTCCGGTATCTTCAGGTTTGCTCTTTTAGAGTCAATACCCAAAACAATTAATTTAAAAATTTAGTGCTTGGCCTTACTAACGGAGAACCATTAGCCCTTAGGGCGTTTAGCACCGTATTTAGAACGAGCTTGACGACGGTCGCTTACGCCTGCACAGTCAAGTGCACCACGAACAGTGTGGAAACGCACACCTGGTAAGTCTTTAACACGACCACCACGGATTAGGATTACACTGTGCTCTTGTAGGTTGTGGCCTTCACCACCAATGTAAGATGTTACTTCGAAACCGTTTGTTAAACGTACACGCGCTACTTTACGTAATGCAGAGTTTGGTTTCTTAGGTGTAGTTGTATATACGCGAGTACATACACCACGCTTTTGCGGACACGCTTTAAGCGCAGCTGAGTTACTTTTAGTAACCTTGCTACGACGTGGCTTACGCACTAGCTGGTTAATAGTTGCCATTTAAATAGCTCCTGAAATTAAAATTACTACTGAAAAAATAAAAAAATCCGCCCTGTTTACATGCTCGTTACAAAACGTGCAGGCAAATGGGTGGCGGAATTTTAATGAGCAAAGTTTAACCTGTCAACCTTAACTCATCGCAAGGCAGCAGATAACTGCCTCGCGACTACTTAATCTATTGATTAAGTTGAGATTATTGGTTTCCAGAGATATCAGCATTAAGTGCGTCAGTTAATGCTTGAGTTGCCTCTTCAGCGCTAACAGTCTGCTCTTCGATGATTTCACCTTGCTTACGACGGTTCAAACGGTCTTGGTGATACGCAAAGCCAGTACCGGCTGGGATCAGACGACCCACGATTACGTTCTCTTTCAGACCACGAAGCTCATCGCTCTTACCATTTACAGCGGCTTCAGTAAGGACACGTGTTGTCTCCTGGAACGAGGCTGCTGAAATGAAAGATTCTGTTGCAAGTGACGCTTTAGTGATACCCATTAACTGGATTTCAAATTTAGCTGGGATCTTGCCTTGCTTTTCAAGGTCGCGGTTCGCGATATTAACGCGTGCCACTTCAACTTGTTCACCGGCTAAGAACTCAGTGTCACCGCCGTCAAGAATGATACATTTACGTAGCATCTGACGAATAATTGTCTCAATGTGCTTGTCATTGATCTTAACGCCCTGCAAGCGGTAAACCTCTTGCACTTCGTTAACGATATAGTTTGCAACATGAGTTACACCACGTAGGCGTAAGATGTCATGTGGTGATTCTGGACCATCGGCGATAACCTCACCTTTAGACACTTGCTCACCTTCGAACACGTTAAGTTGACGCCATTTAGGAATCATCTCTTCGTATGCGTCACCCTCTGCTGGCGTGATTACAAGACGCTTCTTACCTTTCGTTTCTTTACCGAAGCTAATCGTACCGGTGATTTCTGCAAGAATTGCAGGATCTTTCGGCTTACGTGCTTCAAATAAGTCAGCTACGCGAGGTAGACCACCCGTGATATCACGAGTCTTCGAACCTTCTTGCGGAATACGTGCAAGTACGTCACCTGGGTTTGCTGTCGCGCCGTCTGTTACTTCAATCGTTGTGAATGAAGGAAGACGTGTTTCTTGCAGACCACGCTCATCGCTTTCGATGATTAGTTTAGGTTCTTTCGCATTTACTTTACCTAAGTCTTTAACAACCACACGTGTTAAACCAGTTAACTCATCTGTTTGTGCTTCGGTATTTGAGTCATCAATATCGCTGAACGAGATTTTTGACTTATGCTCAAGAACGATTGGGTGACTATGCGGATCCCAAGTCGCAACGATATCGTTACCTTGAACTTCCGAATTATCTTGTACTGTTAACACGGCACCGTAAGGTACTTTATAACGCTCTTTCTCACGACCAAAGCTATCGATGATAGTGATCTCTGTTGAACGAGACGTGATAACAATCTTACCGTCTGTGTTTAATACGTACTTCGCATTGTGTAACTTCAATGTACCGTTAGTTTTAACTTGTACACTGTTCTCAGCAGACGCTCGAGATGCCGCACCACCGATGTGGAAGGTACGCATTGTAAGCTGTGTACCCGGCTCACCGATTGATTGTGCCGCGATAACACCTACTGACTCACCTGGATTGATGATGTGGCCACGCGCAAGGTCACGACCGTAACACTTAGCACATACACCAAAGTCATTATCACAGGTGATAACTGAACGAACGCGTACTTCATCCACTGAGTGCTCTTCTAAAAGGTCACACAGTTTTTCGTCAAGCATAATGTTACGCTCAACAAGTACTTCGTTAGTACCAGGAATAACAACATCTTCAGCAACAACACGACCAAGTACACGTTCGCGAAGTGCTTCTACAACGTCACCACCTTCAATAAGCGGTTTCATTGTTAAGCCATCTTCTGTGCCACAATCGTCTTCGTTGATTACTAAGTCTTGTGCAACGTCTACTAGACGACGCGTTAAGTAACCCGAGTTTGCTGTTTTAAGTGCTGTATCGGCAAGACCTTTACGCGCACCGTGCGTTGAGATGAAGTACTGTAGTACGTTTAGACCTTCACGGAAGTTCGCCGTGATTGGTGTCTCGATGATTGAACCATCTGGACGTGCCATTAGACCACGCATACCCGCTAACTGACGGATCTGAGCGGCGCTACCACGTGCACCAGAGTCGGCCATCATAAACACTGAGTTGAATGAAGATTGCTCTTCTTCTTCACCTTTCGCGTTGATTACCGTGTCTTTTGATAAGTTCGCCATCATCTCACGTGATAAGTTTTCATTTACACGTGACCAGATATCGATAACTTTATTGTACTTTTCACCAGCCGTTACAAGACCTGATTGGAATTGTTGGTTGATTTCAGTTACTTCAGCTTCCGCTGATTCAATGATTTCTGCTTTAACCGGTGGGATAACTAAGTCATCAATACCGATTGAAACACCTGACTTCATTGCGTAGTGGAAACCGGTGTACATTACTTGGTCAGCAAAGATAACAGTATCTTTAAGACCTAGACGACGGTAACACTCGTTTAATAAGCCAGAAATCTGTTTCTTACCTAGGGCTTGGTTGATTAGCTCAAACGGCATGCCTTTAGGTAGGATAAGTGAAAGAATCGCACGACCTACTGTTGTTTCAACAATAGTAACGTAATCAACTGCTTCACCTTCTTCATTCTTAATTGTCTCGCTGATACGTACTTTTACGCGCGCATGTAGCTCAGCGTTGCCGCTGCGGTATGCTTTTTCAGCTTCTTTAGGATCTTTAAATACTGCACCTTCGCCTTTCGCATTAATGCGATCACGCGTCATGTAGTAAAGACCTAATACAACGTCCTGTGAAGGAACGATGATTGGCTCACCATTCGCTGGAGACAGAATGTTGTTTGTAGACATCATTAGAGCACGTGCTTCTAACTGTGCTTCAAGCGTTAACGGTACGTGTACCGCCATTTGGTCACCATCGAAGTCAGCGTTGTACGCCGCACATACTAATGGGTGTAAATGAATCGCTTTACCTTCAATTAGCACAGGTTCGAACGCTTGGATACCCAAACGGTGAAGTGTTGGTGCACGGTTAAGTAACACTGGATGTTCACGAATTACTTCGTCTAATACATCCCATACTTCTGCTACTTCACGCTCAACCATCTTCTTCGCTGCTTTGATAGTCGTAGCCATGCCGCGACGCTCAAGTTTGCCGTAGATAAATGGTTTAAACAGCTCAAGTGCCATCTTCTTAGGAAGACCACACTGGTGTAGTTTAAGCGTAGGACCTACTGTGATTACAGAACGACCAGAGTAATCTACACGTTTACCAAGTAAGTTCTGACGGAAACGACCTTGCTTACCTTTGATCATATCAGCAAGCGATTTAAGAGGACGTTTATTAGAACCTGTAATCGCACGACCGCGACGACCGTTATCAAGTAGCGCATCAACCGCTTCTTGTAACATACGTTTTTCGTTGCGTACGATAATATCTGGTGCCGCTAAATCTAATAGACGCTTAAGACGGTTATTACGGTTAATAACACGACGGTAAAGGTCATTTAGATCAGATGTCGCAAAACGACCACCGTCTAGTGGTACTAATGGACGTAGATCAGGTGGCAATACTGGAAGTACTGTCATGATCATCCACTCAGGGTTGTTACCTGATTGGTGGAACGATTCCATTAATTTAAGACGTTTAGTGATCTTCTTACGCTTCGTTTCAGAGTTAATTGTTGGTAACTCTTCACGCATTTCAGCAATTAATTGGCCAAGATCAAGTTCACGAAGCAAGTCTAATACTGCTTCTGCACCCATCTTCGCTTCAAACTCATCGCCGTGCTCTTCTAGCGCATCTAGGTACTCTTCTTCACCTAAAAGCTGACCACGCTCAAGCGTTGTCATACCCGGCTCAGTTACCACGAATGATTCGAAGTAAAGTACGCGCTCGATGTCACGAAGTGTCATGTCTAGCATTAAGCCGATACGTGACGGTAATGATTTTAAGAACCAAATATGCGCAACTGGGCTAGCAAGCTCAATATGACCCATACGGTCACGACGCACTTTGGTCAGCGTTACTTCAACGCCACACTTTTCACAAATAACACCACGGTGCTTAAGGCGCTTATATTTACCACATAAACACTCATAATCTTTCACTGGGCCGAAGATACGGGCACAGAATAAGCCGTCGCGCTCAGGCTTGAAAGTACGGTAGTTGATTGTCTCAGGTTTCTTTACTTCACCGTATGACCATGAACGAACCATATCTGGCGAAGCAAGACCAATGCGAATTGCATCGAATTCTTCGGTCTTATTTTGTTGCTTCAGAAACTTAAGTAAGTCTTTCACCTTAGCTCTCCTGTCGGAGGTTAATCTTGAGGGCGAATAACTCGCCCCTACATTCTATTCGGCCTAACAGGTGCGGCTTATGCCGCACCTAAATGGCTTAATTTTCTTCCAACTCGATGTTGATACCCAGTGAGCGGATTTCTTTCAACAATACGTTGAACGATTCTGGCATACCTGGTTCCATCTTATGGTTACCATCTACGATGTTCTTATACATCTTAGTACGACCGTTCACGTCATCCGATTTCACTGTTAGCATTTCTTGTAGTGTATATGCAGCACCGTAAGCTTCTAGTGCCCACACCTCCATCTCACCGAAACGCTGGCCACCGAACTGCGCTTTACCACCCAGCGGCTGCTGAGTAACAAGGCTGTAAGAACCAGTTGAACGCGCGTGCATCTTGTCATCAACCAAGTGGTTAAGTTTCAGCATGTACATGTAACCAACGGTTACTTGACGTTCAAACTGATCGCCAGTACGGCCATCATAAAGTGTAACTTGACCGCTTCTTGGATAACCACCAAGCTCTAGTAAGTCTTTGATTTCGCTTTCACGAGCACCATCAAAGGCTGGAGTTGCGATCGGTAAACCACCTTTCAAGTTTTCAGCTAAGCGACGAACTTCATCATCAGAGAATGAGTCGATATCGACTTTCTGACGACAATCACCTAAATCGTAAACTTTCTTAACAAAGCTACGGATTTCGTGCAGTTCACGCTGCTCTTTCATCATTTCTTCAATGCGCTCACCCACACCACGTGCAGCAAGACCCATGTGTGTTTCTAGGATCTGACCGATGTTCATACGTGATGGTACACCTAGCGGGTTCAGAACGATGTCTACCGTACGACCTTTGTCATCGTATGGCATATCTTCTACTGGTACGATAGTCGAGATAACACCTTTGTTACCGTGACGACCCGCCATCTTATCACCCGGTTGGATACGACGTTTAACAGCTAGGTATACTTTAACAATTTTAAGTACGCCTGGTGCTAAGTCATCACCCTGAGTGATCTTACGACGTTTGTTTTCAAACTTCTTATCGTATTCAGCTTTAAGCTCATCGTACTGGGCAGCTAGTTGCTCAAGCTCTGATTGCTTGTCTTCTTGAGCAAGGCTTTGAGTAAGCAGCTTTTCAGCATTAAGTGATGCAATTGTGTCTGCGTTCAGACCAGCGTCAACAAGTAGCTTACGAGCACGGTCTAATACACCGGCTTCTAAGATACGGAACTCTTCGTTGAAGTCTTTCTTCGCTTCGCGAAGCTGCATGTCTTCAACTTCTAACGCACGCTTATCTTTTTCAACACCGTCACGGGTGAAAACTTGTACGTCGATTACGGTACCTGTTACAGAGTTTGGTACACGTAAAGAGCTGTCTTTAACGTCTGACGCTTTCTCACCGAAGATCGCACGTAGTAGCTTTTCTTCTGGTGTTAATTGCGTTTCGCCTTTCGGAGTCACTTTACCTACTAGGATATCGCCGCCTTTTACTTCAGCACCGATATAAACAACGCCTGATTCATCAAGCTTGCCTAGTGCAGATTCACCTACGTTAGGGATATCTGCTGTGATCTCTTCAGGACCTAATTTAGTATCACGTGCGATACATTGTAGTTCTTGAATGTGGATAGTCGTTAGACGATCTTCTTGAACTACGCGCTCTGATAGTAGGATTGAATCCTCGAAGTTATAACCATTCCATGGCATGAATGCCACGCGAAGGTTTTGACCTAGTGCTAAGTCACCTAAGTCAGTCGAAGGACCATCTGCTAACACATCGCCACGTGTAACCGGCTCACCAACCATACACGTTGGTTTTTGGTTAATACATGTATTCTGGTTTGAGCGTGTGTATTTAGTAAGGTTGTAGATATCGATGCCCGCTTCACCTGGAACGCGCTCATCTTCATTTACATTTACAACGATGCGGCTTGCATCGGCATACATTACTTCACCACCACGCTTAGCAACGATCGTTACACCAGAATCTTTTGCTAGTGTAAGCTCGATACCTGTACCTACCAGCGGCTTGTCCGCGATAAGTGTCGGTACTGCTTGACGTTGCATGTTTGAACCCATCAATGCACGGTTCGCATCATCGTGTTCTAGGAACGGGATAAGCGCGGCCGCTACAGAGATCACCTGTTGTGGTGATACGTCCATATATTGTTGGTCCATTTTGCCCATAAAGGTTGATTCACCTTTGTGACGGCATGGAATTAGTTCATCAACAAACTCATTGTCATCGTTCAAGTTTGAGTTCGCCTGAGCGATTACAAACTGACCTTCTTCAATGGCTGATAGGTAATCAACTTCATCAGTTACAACACCGTTTACCACTTTACGGTAAGGTGTTTCTAAGAAACCATAGTCGTTTGTACGTGCGTACGTAGACAATGAGTTAATTAGACCGATGTTTGGACCCTCAGGTGTTTCGATTGGACATACACGACCATAGTGGGTTACGTGAACGTCTCGCACCTCGAAGCCAGCACGTTCACGTGTTAAACCACCCGGGCCTAATGCAGAAATACGACGCTTATGCGTTACTTCTGAAAGCGGGTTATTTTGGTCCATGAACTGTGATAACTGAGACGAACCGAAGAACTCTTTAACCGCTGCCGAAATTGGCTTAGCGTTAATAAGATCTTGTGGCATTACCGCATCAAGGTCACCTAAGCTTAAACGCTCACGTACTGCACGTTCTACACGTACTAGACCAACACGGAATTGATTCTCAGCCATTTCGCCAACGCTACGGATACGACGGTTGCCTAAGTGGTCGATATCATCAACATCGCCAACACCGTTACGAATAGCGATAAGCACTTTCATAACAGCTACGATGTCTTCTTTCGATAATGTGCCAGGGCCTGTATCAGTGTCATAACCTACACGGCTATTGAACTTCATACGACCAACTGTTGATAAATCATAACGCTCTTCAGAGAAGAACAAGTTATCAAATAAGGCTTCAGCCGCGTCTTTCGTCGGTGGCTCGCCTGGGCGCATCATGCGATAAATTTCTACTAATGCTTCTAAACGGTTGCTTGTTGTGTCGATACGAAGGGTATCTGACATGTAGGCGCCGCTGTCAACTTCATTGATATATAACGTATCAATCTTAGTGTGACCTGCTTTAACCAACTCAGCCATTAGCTCAAGTGATAGCTCGTCATTCGCGTTAGCGATGATCTCACCCGTTGACTCATCAACGTAGTTTTTAGCTACAACACGACCAATGATGTACTCATGCGGTACTTCTAATTGGTTAATACCTTTTTTCTCGATGTTCTTGATGTGACGCGCAGTAATACGACGACCCGCTTCAACAAGGACTTCACCGTCATCGCCTTTGATATCAAAAGCGGCAGTTTCACCACGTAAACGTGAAGGCACAAGTTCCATAAGAACTTTACCGTCAGTTACTTCAAACGCAGTAGTATCGAAGAAGATATCTAAGATTTCTTCTGTAGAGAACTCTAGTGCACGTAAGATAATTGACGCCGGTAATTTACGACGACGGTCAATACGTACATATAGGTTATCTTTTGCATCAAACTCGAAGTCTAACCATGAACCACGGTAAGGAATTACACGCGCGTTATAAAGTACTTTACCTGACGAGTGAGTTTTACCGCGGTCGTTATCAAAGAATACACCAGGGCTACGGTGTAGCTGAGAAACGATAACACGCTCTGTACCATTGATTACAAAGGTACCGGTATCAGTCATGAGCGGAATTTCGCCCATGTAAACTTCTTGCTCTTTAATGTCTTTAACTGTGCCTGGTGCTTCTTTGTCCATCACCACAAGACGCAATTTTACGCGAAGTGGAGCAGAATAAGTCACACCGCGAATTTGACATTCTTTTACATCGAATACTGGCTCACCAATACGATAACTTACGTATTGAAGCTCAGAATTTCCCGAGTAGCTTTTGATCGGAAACACAGAACGGAAAGCAGCTTCCAAACCGTGATCGCCATCAGCGTCAGGGACTAAGAATTTTTTAAACGATTCTAACTGCGTCGACAGTAAGAAAGGTATATCCAAAACTTGTGGACGTTTACCAAAATCCTTACGGATACGTTTCTTTTCAGAATAAGAGTAAGCCATGGGGTTCCTCAGCTTGCTGATCTTTGACCCGACCTGTTCTTGTAAGAACAGACTTAACTGGCATCTATGCCAAGATGTACAACATTAAATTGTTGTTCTAGTTCACTCTGCTACTTTCAACACCTTTACAGGTAACAACTTGAAAATAAAGAGAAAATTAGATTTTATTTGCACTATAGGAAAACATCGCTCCATAGCGCAAAAAGGCCGGTGATTAAATAATCACCAGCCCTTGCCTGATTACTCAGGCAGCGAACCTAGCGTAAGCTAGATTACTTAACCTCAACTTCAGCACCAGCTTCAGTAAGGTCTTTTGCAAGCGCTTCAGCTTCTTCTTTAGATACACCTTCTTTGATAGGTGCAGGAGCTGATTCAACAAGTGCTTTAGCTTCTTTAAGGCCAAGACCAGTTGCACCACGTACAGCTTTGATTGCAGCAACCTTGTTAGCGCCAGCGCCAGTAAGGATTACGTCAAACTCAGTCTTCTCTTCAGCAGCTTCAGCAGCTGGACCAGCAACAACAGCAGCTGCTGCAGTTACGCCGAATTTTTCTTCCATTGCTTCAACTAGAGCAACAACGTCCATTACTGACATTTCAGCAATAGCATCAAGGATTTGGTCTTTAGTTACAGACATTACAAATTTCCTAATTATTACGGACTAATTTTAGTCCAAAAAAAATATTACACCGAAAGTGAACAAAAAAACAGCTTAAAATTAAGCAGCTTGCTCAGCTTTCTGTACACGTACTGCTTCAATTGTTTTACACAATTTGCCAGCAGACGCTTCTTTCATAGCGCTCATTAAGCGTGCAACAGCTTCGTCGTAAGTAGGTAGAG
Source organism: Pseudoalteromonas sp. JSTW (assembly GCF_013423925.1). NCBI lineage: Bacteria > Pseudomonadati > Pseudomonadota > Gammaproteobacteria > Alteromonadales > Pseudoalteromonadaceae > Pseudoalteromonas > Pseudoalteromonas sp. JSTW. The sequence goes on along the minus strand of NZ_CP058972.1, from coordinate 349,923 downwards.
TTGCTAGCATAGCTGCGTCTACTACGTTACCTTCAAATGCAGCGGTCTTAACTTCGAATTTCTCGTTCTTCTTCGCGAAATCTGAGAAGATACGCGCAGCAGCACCAGGGTGCTCTGAAGAGAAAGCGATTAAGCTTGGACCAACAAATGAGTCAGAAAGGCACTCAAAATCTGTTCCTTCAACAGCACGTTTAGCTAAAGTGTTACGAACAACTTTCATCCATACACCAGCTGCACGAGCTTCTTTACGAAGGGCAGTGATAGCACCAACTGTTACACCACGAGAATCTGCAACAACTGCAGAAAGAGCACCAGTGGCTGCTTCGTTGACTTCAGCAACAATTGCTTTTTTGCCTTGAAGATTTAAAGCCATGGGTGTTACTCCTGGTTTAATGGGTCGCCGATATTGGCTTCCCTGTTCTACTCTTCCCCATCAATGATGGAGATGCTTTTTACGGCGAGAGCCAGAAGATTAGGAAAAATCTATCTGGGGATTCACACCGTCTACGTAGGTAAAAATATTAAGGCCGAAGCCGCCTACGGTCTTGGACGGAAGCCCAATTTATCGTTTATACCCGAAGGCGTACGAAATTATGGACTTCAACCCGAATTCTTTACTTGTTTTGAAATTAACTTTCTCAACAAAATGGCGCAAAATTATAGTTCAAATTTCGCGCCATGTAAACTCTTAATTAAGCAACAGTTGTGCTTAGAGAGTTTTGGTCAACAGCAACACCTGCGCCCATTGTTGTAGAGATAGTTACTTTCTTCACGTAAGTACCTTTTGCTTGAGAAGGTTTAGCCTTCTTAAGCGCAACAATAAGAGCTTCAAGGTTTTGTTGAAGTTGCTCAGCAGTGAAATCAACCTTACCGATAGTAGTATGGATGATACCGTTCTTGTCGTTACGGTAACGAACTTGACCTGCTTTCGCGTTTTTAACTGCTTCTGCAACGTTAGGTGTTACAGTACCAGTTTTAGGGTTTGGCATTAGACCACGTGGACCTAAGATTTGACCTAGTTGACCAACAACGCGCATAGCGTCTGGAGATGCAACAACAACGTCAAAGTTCATCTCGCCTTTCTTAACTAGATCAGCAAGATCTTCCATGCCCACTAATTCAGCACCGGCTTCTTTTGCAGCTTCTGCATTAGCGCCTTGAGTGAATACAGCAACACGAACGTCACGACCAGTACCGTTAGGTAGTACAGTTGCACCACGAACGTTTTGGTCAGATTTACGAGCATCGATACCAAGGTTAACAGCAACGTCAACACTTTCTACGAATTTAGCTGTCGCTAACTCTTTTAAAAGAGCAACTGCTTCGTTGATTTCGTAATCTTTAGTCGCATCCACTTTTTCGCGGATTGTACGCATACGTTTAGTTAATTTTGCCATTATCTTAGTCCTCTACGTTCAAGCCCATCGCACGCGCAGAACCTGCGATAGTGCGAACTGCAGCGTCCATATCAGCTGCTGTAAGGTCAGGTCGTTTTGTCTCAACGATTTCTTCAAGTTGAGCACGAGTTACTGTACCCACTTTTTCAGTGTTAGGACGGCCAGAGCCTGATTTGATACCTGCAGCTTTCTTAAGTAAGTAAGCAGCCGGTGGCGTTTTCATTTCGAACGTGAAAGAACGGTCGCCGTAAACAGAGATCACTACAGGAACTGGAGCGCCTTTTTCGATAGATTCTGTACGTGCGTTGAACGCTTTACAGAATTCCATGATGTTTACACCGTGCTGACCTAGTGCTGGACCTACTGGAGGACTAGGATTAGCCATACCAGCGGCAACTTGTAGCTTGATAATAGCTTCAACTTTTTTAGCCATAATAAATACCTCATTTGGTGGGTCATAGCCTTGTGCGCGCGAGGACGCGTACTCTAACGGCTTCCCAGTTTAAAAATTGGTTCTCACTTTATGTGATAAAACAAGTTACTACTTGCCCTAACACAAAAAGGCCGCTGATTATAAGTTAATCAACGGCCTTTTTCAAGCATATTGCCAAAATATTAAACGATTTTGGCTGCTTTAATTTTTTATCTTACTTGTCTTGTTCAACTTGACCAAATTCAAGCTCAACTGGCGTAGAACGACCAAAGATAAGTACCGATACTTTTACGCGGCTCTTTTCGTAATCCACTTCTTCAACAACACCGCTGAAGTCAGCAAATGGACCATCGATAACACGAACAACTTCGCCCGGCTCAAATAATGTAGCTGGCTTAGGTGCTTCAGAGTTCTCTTGAAGACGGTTTAAGATGCGATCTGCTTCTTTTTGGCTGATTGGCGCTGGACGATCTGACGTACCACCAATAAAGCCCATTACACGTGCAGTGCTGTTTACTAAGTGCCAGCTTGCATCGTTCATGTCCATTTGTACAAGTACATAACCTGGGAAGAATTTACGCTCAGATTTACGCTTTTGACCTGCGCGCATCTCAACAACTTCTTCCGTTGGTACTAATACTTCACCAAAACTATCTTCCAAACCTTCAATCTTGATATGCTCAAGAATAGTTTGTGCAACACGCTTCTCATAACCTGAGAAAGCTTGTACTACGTACCAACGTAGTTTCTTTTCGTTCTTCTCATCCGACATGGGATTAGATCTCCAATCCAGTTAAAAAGCCTACGGCGCGGAATAAAATGCCATCTAATCCCCAAAGGATAAGTGCCATAATCACAGTTGCAACCATTACAATTAATGTCGTATGGGTTGTTTCTTGGCGTGTTGGCCACACAACTTTACGTACTTCGATACGTGCTTCTTTAGCAAATGCTAAAAATGTACGACCTTTTTCTGTTAGTGAGGCAATGCCTAAACCCGCTGCAACAGCGACCACTACACCAATAGCACGCAACAATACAGACTGATCTGCATACATGTGATTACCAACTACTGCGCCTGCAAGTAGCGCAATCGCTACAATCCACTTAACTGAATCCATCGCACTTGATGGTGTTTCTACATTCGTGCTCATAATATTATTACCTTAACTACAGACACAACAACCCTGCGCGAAGGCAGGGTTAATCCATTAAAATCTAAACTTAAAAACAGACTTATTTAAACCGATTTTTAATTTCAGACTCCACACTTATTGTGTAAAAAGTGGCAGGGGCGGAGAGATTCGAACTCCCAACCGTCGGTTTTGGAGACCGCTGTTCTACCAATTGGAACTACGCCCCTGCAAAGTGGATGCCTATTATACTTACGCAATTCATTAACACAAGAGTAAAAGATACCCAGAAGTTAAAATCTCACCTGTTAGTATAAAAATCAATATTAACATTGATTAAAAAGCAGTTTACTATCAGCCTAATAAAGGAACAAAAACACCAACAAGATGGATCTCTGTGCTGTATTTAAACACCCTATTATGCCTAATATTTTTCAGCTTAGCTGTTCTGAAAAGTCATGTTGTAAGTGCGCAATCACTTCACTTAAGCATCTTTGATAGCGAGCATGGCTTAAGTCAAAACTCCATCAATTGCAGTCTCACTGATGCGCAAGGGTTTCAGTGGTTTGCCACACAAGGAGGGCTCAATCGATTTGATGGCTATGAATTTAAACGCTTTAAAGCACATACTTCAGCGACCAGTATTTCCGGTAATTGGATTACCGCATGCTTAAAAGGCACTGATAACGACCTTTGGTTTTCAACAGCCAGTAAAGGACTAAACCGGCTTGATCCCACCACGGGCCAATTTTACACCTATTCGACCTTTACAAACCCACAACTCAGTGATGATAAAATATGGTCTTTGGCTTTTGATAAGAGTGGCAATATGTGGTTGGGTCATGAACAAGGCACACTCAGCTACTTTGATATTGCAGCGCAGCAATTTGAGACTTATCAGGTTGCTGAAAATACACAACAAAACATTGTCATCAGAGACATTATTGCAGTACAAAATACCCTGTGGCTTGCAACCAGCCATGGTCTGCTGTCGTTTAACCCTAAAACCAAACAATTTAAACATGACATCGCCCTCACCTCGCCACTTTGGCATCTTAACAAGTTAAGTTCAAATCAATTGCTCATCGGTGCAAAACAAGGGCTGTATATATTTTCAATCGATACAGAGACATCTTCCGAATTGCCGCAATTTAAGGGAGTTTGGATCACTGACAGTCTTCTCGACAATCAGCATAACCTGTGGCTAACAAGTTATGGGCAAGGCGTATACTTTTTAGCTGCGGGGGCAGATATATACACTGACGTTGCACACTATCGTCATGATGTACAAAAGCCTAACGGACTCAAAAATGATTACTTACTCTCTATATATCAAGACCCACAAGGAATTATTTGGATTGGGACCGATGGTTTTGGTATACACAGATACGATCCGAAACAGCAACAATTTGGACATCAAAGCACAACGTCAAGCCCTCACTCTCTCACGCATAATTTTATTCGTGCGATTATTAAACGTAAAAATGGCCAGTTGTGGGTTGGCACGCGCGAGGGTTTAAATCGTGCGATACCGCAAGGCTATCAGCACTATACAACCCGCTTACCCAATACCAACATATTTAGCTTACATGAGGATAAAAGGCAGCAATTGTGGGTTGGGACATACGGCGGCGGGCTTCTTAAATACCAAGATGAAAGCGATGATTTTGTCAGCTATACCATGCAAAGCCACCAGCTTAGCAGTGATCGCGTTTATGCAATTGAAAGTGATAAAGACGGCATAGTGTGGCTCGGTAGTAACCAAGGATTAACTCGCTTTGATCCAGATTCAGAAACAGTGACCCATTATCAGCACAATGCAACCCATAACAGCTTAGCCAATAATACCGTTTTCACACTTGCGTATGATAAGAATGATCACGCTTTGTGGGTGGGTACGCGTGCGGGACTCAATAAGTTTTCCATCGAAACAGAGCAATTTACATTACTTAATGAACGCACAGGTCTGAGCCATAACATGGTCACGTCGTTATTACTCAGCGACGATAAAACGCTGTGGGTCGGCACAATGCAAGGCCTCAACAAGGTCAATAAACAAAACTTTGATGTCGAGCATATTAGCGAGCAACATGGCCTAGTAAATGACAATATTTTTGACATTTTAGCCGATAAACAAGGCTATTTATGGTTAGCTACCAATGGCGGATTAACACGTTATCATCCAATAACGGGCAGCATACAACCGTTTTTACCTGAAGATGGAATCCAGCATCAATCCTTCATTCTTGGGGCTAGTTTTCAAGCGATAGATGGCGAGCTATTCTTTGGCGGAATTAATGGTTTTAATCAGTTTTACCCTGACAAGCTCACCTTAGATCACACTCCCCCCACTCCCGTATTAACCGAGTTATTGCTTAATAACCGTGAAATTAGCACTGATTTTTTTGACCACAGCACCGACACGCTGATCAATGCGACAAACACGTTCTCTTTCGCAAAATCAGCGGGAGTTATTGGCTTTAAATTTAGTGCATTAAATAACGCCGCCACACCAAAGCATTATCAATATGGCTATAAACTAGCGGGGTTTGACCAACAGTTTTTATATAATGATGCATCGCAACGTCAAATAAACTATCCGCAGCTTCCTGCTGGACATTATCAATTACAGCTAAAAGTAAGGGATCAATATGGGCAGTGGAGTGAGGATACCACCCTACTCGAACTGAAGGTTGTTCCACCTTGGTGGCAAAGCAATGTCGCTTATATATCTTACACACTATGTGCAATGACATTAGCATGGCTGGTTATTAGTTCAATTTATCAGCGCAAGCTGGCCGAACAGCAAAAACAAAAAGAAATTGAGTTAAATAAATTAAAAGATCAGTTCTTAGATAATATAAGTCATGAACTAAAAACCCCATTGAGCTTGATTCTGGCTCCTATTAGCCAGTTACAGCAGTCCACCCACAGTTCGAAGGCTCAATCGCAATTAGCAAGCATAAAACGTAATTGCCAACGCTTGCTTGACTTAATAAATCAACTACTGCAACTGAGCAAACGACCCAGTACGGCCGTGCATTATGTATCCGCTTATTCATTAACGACTTTTTTAACTGATCTCATCGATGACTTTGCGCCGCTATTCGCCCAAAAACAGCTTAAATTTAATTTTCAAGATCACTGTGAAACTGTGTGCACTATAAATATCGCGCCTAATCATGCGCACTCTATCGTCAGTAACCTGATCAGTAATGCGCTTAAATACACCCCGGCAGGCGGTGAGGTTCGAGTGTGTTTGCATCAAAGCGATAACCTCGCGCATATCAGCGTGTCCGACACAGGAATTGGCATTGCAAAAGACCAACAGGTGAAAATATTCGAAAGGTTTACTCGCTTAGACACATGTTCAGAAACCGGCAGTGGTATTGGGCTTACATTAGTGAAACAACTGGTCGAGGATTATGGCGGTGAAATATCACTAACTAGCTCGCCAGCGCAGGGCAGCTGTTTTACGGTCTCGCTGCCTACAGTTATCAGTGCAACAAAACAAAACTTGCCAACGGTCACCACCCAACCTGGCTTAAGGCAAACACTCATGATTGTTGAAGACAATAGTGATATGAGTGAGCTGCTCTTGTCACTATTTAGTGAGCAGTTCAATTGCATCTGTGCTTGCGATGGCCAACAAGCCTTGTCACTTTGTCAGTCTGAATTACCCGACCTTATTATCAGTGATGTTATGATGCCTAACATGGACGGATACCAAATGCTTGCGAAGCTTCGTGCTGATAACGCGACCAGTCATATCCCCGTTTTATTATTATCTGCCAAAGCTGACACGCCTAGCCGTTTAAAAGGCCTTGATTTACTAGCTGACGACTTTTTAAGTAAACCCTTTGAACCGTCTATTTTACTAAGCAAAGTAAAAGGCCTACTCAGTTTACGTTATTTACTAAATCAACACTTAGCGGCTCAACTTACCTCTGAGATACAAAGCGACAATAATGAGTACGTTACGGTGCAAACTAAAGACTCTGTATTTACAGAGAAGCTTAAAAAGGTGGTCCGAGAAAACTATCAGTCGGATCAGTTTTCAATTGAACAGCTGGCATCAGCACTGTGTTTAAGCCCTCGGGCACTGCAGTTAAAAATGAAAGCACTGTATTCACTCACCCCTTCTGACTATTTACGTAACACACGTATTGAGTATGCAGCAAAACAGCTAATAGAAAGTTCATTAGCCATAGGCTTAATAGCAGAAAATAATGGGTTTAGTTCTCAAAGCTATTTTGCTCGCAGCTTCAAAGGACACTTTGGTGTATCGCCGAAGCAATATAGAGAAAAGCATCAGAAACAGCCTGATTTTCGCCTAAGTGAATAAAGTCTTCGCATATGTACTATTAATAAAGCACTGATTTTTATAGCTTATCCATACTATCGTTCATAACTTTGCCTCCCCGTTATGACGTTTATTTACTGCATGGATATAAGTTAAGGAAATCAAATGTTCGCTAAAAAATACCCTATAATTACGGTGGCCTTACTCAGTGCTGCATTATGCGCATGCCAAAGCACAACAACTTCAACAACAAATCAAAACAGTCCAAATGTGAATGAAGTAGCACAGCAACAGTATAACGGTCCAAAAGCACGTATTGCCGTGGCGCGCTTTACTGATAAATCAAATGATTCACGATGGTGGCGAAAAGAAATTGGTGAAGGCATGGCTGATCAATTAACGACTGCGCTGGTCAGTACGAACCGTTTTATTGTATTAGAGCGTCAAGCACTTGATGCCGTCTTGTCAGAGCAAGATTTAGCGGTATCTGGAAGAGTAAGCGCTGCATCGGGGGCGGCTTACGGTGAAATTGAAGGAGCTGAAATTGTGGTTGTGGCCGCAGTAACCGAATTTGATGACGACAGCTCAGGTGCCAGTGTTGGCAGTGGCGGCTTTATTGGTGATGTGTTTAGCTCGGTATCGGCAGGCTTCTCAGGCTCGCATATGGCAATTGATCTACGCTTAATAGACACACGCACTTCGCGTATTCTGGCAGCCACCAGCGTAGAAGGCGGAAGTAAGGACTTTGACTTCACCTCAGCAGCCACTAACTTTGGCGGCGCACTCGTCGGGGGTAATCTCAGCGGATGGTCAAACACCCCTAAAGAAAAAGCCTTACGAGAAGTGATTGTTAAAGCCGTCGAGTTTTTAGAAAGCAAAGTACCTAGCACTTACTATCGCTACAATAGTGATAATACCATTGCTACAGGACACTCTGCTCCAGCCCCTCTAAGAGTGACAGCAAAAGCAACTGGCGCAAAAACCGCCGTCGCAAACACACCGTCAGTCACAGTGCCCACTCATAGAATGCCCCATTACGAAAAAATGGACTTGGCAATGTCTCGTCTAAACTTAGTCTGCTTGGGCTACTTAAAAAACCAACCTCATTACGAAGAGTTTGAAACAGAAGATGTAAAATACGATCGCGCAACGGTTATTGCACTCACTGAATATCAACAAGAAAATAAACTCACCGTCACAGGTTTGGCAGATGAAAAAACCAAACAGTCACTCGATAATACCCAATGTATTGCTAAAACGAATAAATCAGGGCTGGAAAGCTTAGGCAGTATGTTTAAATTTAACTAATTGAAGTAACCAAGCTTAATAACGTCAATTAGCCTTATACAGCCAGTAATAACCACTGGCTGTATTGGCAAAAATGAGTGACGGTGTCCCTGAACGGTTTATTCTCATTTTTGCTAACATCTTCCATTTATAAAATTTGTACTAGTTCACCACGATAAAAGTCACACAATAACCAAATTTGCTGGAATGGATGCCCTTTTGGTACATCGAGATGAGTGAGCACGGCCTTAAAATCATCTAAGTGCCAAATAGTGCTGGCATTACGGATCAATAACCATGGATGCTCTGATTCATACTGTTTTTTCGCTTTTTGCGCGAGTAACCGATGCAGTGCACAATGTAAACGCTGATCGCTTGGCTCAAGTGCCATCTCAGCAAGGTCGCGCTGCATACCAATTGACAAGGGCCGTCCTAATACGGCCATCGCCTCTGTTTCACTGGCGTATAAATGCGCAATTTCAATATCGAGACGCTGCTCACCTTTATAGCAGCTCACATCAGGCTTACTTGGTGTATTATGCCAAATATTGCGCATTTTGATCCCAAACTCTTTTTCATAACAGCGCAAAAATAATTTTGCGGCGCCATGCTCAAGGGCTATTTTTTCTTGCTCACTATCACGATTCATTTAATGTCGCATATACATCACTTAATAACCCCGAAGCACCAAACCTAAATAGTTTAGGCTTTATATAGGCTTCACCCATTATAGATTCAGCTAAGGCCAAGTATTGAGCGGCATCAGCAACGGTTCTCACTCCCCCTGCGGCTTTAAAACCGACGTTTTTACCGCTTGCTTTAATTGCGGTTAAAATTATCTCTGTTGCAGCTAAGGTTGCATTAACCGCCACTTTACCCGTACTCGTTTTGACAAAATCAGCCCCGCCATCAATCGCAAGTTGGCTCGCTTTAGTTATTAACTCATCTGTTAATTCGCCACTTTCGATAATCACTTTTAACACGGCTTTATTGCCGCAGGCATCTTTTGAGGATTTGACGTACGTTAAAACCTTCTCTTCATCACCTGCAATAAGGGCTTTGTATGGGATCACTAAATCAATTTCGTCAGCGCCACGCTCAATAGCAAACAAGGTTTCATTTATCACCTGTTCTAAAGGCTGCTCTCCTGTTGGAAAATTGGTGACGGTGGCCACCTTTACTTGCTTTAGCGCACGCTCTGCCAACGCTAATTTGGCATCACTAACAAACTGACTATAAACACACACCGCCGCAGGTACGCCTAACTTTGGCTGAATACTGGCAATAAGATCTTCAATTGTTTGTGCCGTATCGGTGTCATTGAGGGTTGTTAAGTCCATGAGTGCCACAGCTTGGGCTGCGATTGTTTGCATGTTTTTCATAAATCTTATTTTTGTGTTGCCATAATAGTGACCCATAGTAGCAAATTTTTATGTTCTGGCTATAACTCATAACGAATCACCATAAGCCTAGTTATTTTCTTGTAACTCGCCGCAATCCCTTGTTAACTAAGTCTTAAGCCAAATAGAACCACCCAATATAACTTTTAGTTATATAAATTGGGTTTTAATTATTTTTTACTTAACAATACGCACTATATTCTGCTTGTCTGCAATAAGCAGTTTCTGTGATGTTTTTTAGGGGTATAAACAACGTGCAATATTTACCTATCTTTACCAAATTAGACGACAGGCCCGTATTGGTAGTCGGCGGTGGAGATGTTGCGTTACGCAAATGCCGCGCATTTTTAAAAGCGCGCGCACACGTGACGTTAGTAGCCCCTGAATTTTGTGATGAGCTTATAACCCTTGCAAACACGGGTGAAGTCACGCTAATTAACGACATATTTCAAGAGCACCATTTAGATAAACAAATGTTGGTTATTGCCGCAACAGATAACGACGCAGTTAACAGCACGGTTTTTGAGCTTGCTAACGCACGCAATATTTTCGTTAATGTCGTTGATGATCAACCTAAGTGTAGTTTTATCTTTCCCTCGATTGTTGACCGTGACCCTATCACTATTGCTATCTCAAGCGCGGGGACAGCCCCTGTTTTAGCACGTCGCTTACGTGAAAAGCTCGAAACGCTTATTCCACAACATATTGGCCCTTTGGCTACTTTAGTCGGGAGTTTTCGCGACAAAGTAAAGCAACGTTTTAAACATTTCGCCGACCGTCGCCAGTTTTGGGAAGGTGTGTTTGATTCATCGGTTGTGAGTAAAGTGCAAGCAGGCGACACCACCGCAGCGTCGGCGCAACTAGAGCAACTACTCGAAGCCAAGCCTGAGCCCGAAGGTGAAGTATATGTTGTGGGCGCAGGCCCTGGTGACCCAGAGCTATTAACGTTAAAAGCCCTGCAATTAATGCAACAAGCCGATGTTGTTGTGTATGACTACCTTGTGTCTGATGAAATTATGGAACTAGTGCGTCGCGATGCCGACTTAGTGTGTGTTGGCAAGCGCTTGGGCGATCATAGTGTGGCACAAGAAGATACCAATCAAATGTTAGTTGATTTTGCTAAACAGGGTAAAAAAGTATGCCGCATTAAAGGGGGCGATCCATTCATTTATGGCCGTGGCGGTGAAGAAGTACAAGTGCTTGCTGCCAACCAGATCCGCTATCAAATTGTTCCTGGTATTACTGCTGCAGCCGGTTGCAGTGCTTATGCGGGTATCCCATTAACACATAGAGACCATGCACAAGCCATCCAATTCGTTACTGGGCACTGTAAAAAAGAGGGTCAAGAACTCGATTGGCAGTCGCTTGCTAAACCTAATCAAACCTTAGCGATTTATATGGGGGTGATTAAGTCACCTCATATCCAAGCACAATTATTAAAACATGGTCGCGGTGCAGATACACCAGTGGCCATCATTGAAAACGGCACACGTAAAGAACAACGTGTCGTGACGGGGCAGCTAGGTGAATTAGCCGATTTAATTTCACGGCACAGTATTATTTCACCAGCGTTATTAATTATTGGCGAAGTTGCATCACTGCATCATCAACTTGCTTGGTTTGGCCAAACGGCACAAACCAGCAGCTTTGCCCAGCCTTTAACAGGCGTAGCGTAATTTAACTTTTAATCATTTTAGTAGGACGACTAACAATGGCTTTAACACACCTTCAGCAATTAGAAGCTGAAAGTATCAAGATCATGCGCGAAGTTGCTGCTGAGTTTGAAAACCCGGTTATGCTTTACTCAATCGGTAAAGATTCATCGGTGTTATTACACTTAGCACGTAAGGCATTTTACCCAGCAAAAATTCCATTTCCTCTTTTGCATGTTGATACCAACTGGAAATTTAAGGAAATGATCGAGTTTCGCGATCGTTTAGCCAAAGAATATGGCTTTGATTTAATCGTCCATAAAAACCCTGAAGGTTTAGCGATTGATATTAATCCGTTTGTTCATGGCTCAGCGAAGCATACCGATATCATGAAAACCCAAGGCTTAAAACAAGCGCTTGATAAATATGGTTTTGATGCTGCATTCGGCGGTGCTCGCCGCGATGAAGAAAAGTCACGTGCCAAAGAGCGTGTTTATTCTTTCCGCGATAAGCACCACAGATGGGATCCTAAAAATCAACGTCCAGAGCTGTGGAATACTTACAACAGCCAAGTTAACCCGGGTGAAAGTATTCGTGTATTCCCTTTATCTAACTGGACTGAGCTTGATATTTGGCAATACATCTACCAAGAAAACATTGAAATGGTGCCGCTATATTTAGCCAAAGAACGCCCTGTTGTTGAGCGCAATGGCACTCTCATTATGGTTGATGATGAGCGCATGCCGCTTGAAGAAGGCGAAGTACCGCAAATGAAGTCGGTCCGTTTTCGTACCCTTGGCTGTTATCCACTTACTGGTGCTGTGGAATCAACCGCCAGCTCATTAACTGAAATCATTGAAGAGATGTTGTTATCAACATCATCTGAGCGTGAAGGTCGCGTGATTGATCACGACTCTGCAGGCTCTATGGAAAAGAAAAAACGTGAGGGTTATTTCTAATGTCTAAAACTAACGACACGATTAATGAAGTAAGAGAGCTAGGCATCGACGCCTACCTTGCGCGTCAACAAGACAAAAGCCTTTTACGTATGCTGACATGTGGCAGTGTTGATGACGGTAAATCAACGTTAATCGGCCGCCTTCTGCATGACAGCCACCAAATTTATGAAGATCAACTTGCAGCCCTTCACAAAGACAACGAAAAAGTTGGTAATGCAGGTGAAGAGCTTGACTTAGCCCTACTCGTTGATGGCTTGCAAGCTGAGCGAGAACAAGGCATCACGATTGATGTTGCGTATCGTTATTTCTCAACAGCAAAACGTAAATTCATTATTGCGGATACGCCTGGACATGAGCAATACACCCGCAACATGGTAACAGGTGCATCAACCAGCGATGTGGCAATTATCCTAGTCGATGCACGTTATGGCGTGCAGGTACAAACTAAGCGTCATAGCTTTATTTGTGACTCTTTAGGGATTAAACAATTTGTTGTTGCTATCAATAAGATGGACATCGTCGATTTTGACGAAACCGTGTATGAGAAAATCAAAGCCGATTACCTTAAGTTTGCAGAGCAGTTAAACGTCACAAATATTAAGTTCGTACCTATGTCAGCACTGAAAGGCGACAACGTTGTAGTACGCTCTGAACATACACCTTATTACACCGACAAACCGCTTCTTGAATTACTCGAAGATTCCCCTGCGGCTGAAATTGATACTGGCTTTGAAGCACGCTTACCTGTGCAATATGTTGTGCGCCCTAACTTAGATTTCCGCGGTTTCCAAGGAACACTCACTTCAGGTACGTTCAGTGTGGGTGATGCCGTAAAAGTATTACCATCAGGAAAAAGCTCAAGTATCAAAGAGATTGTCACCTTCGATGGGAACCTTGATACAGCCGAAGCAGGCCAAGCAGTTACATTAACGCTTAACGACGAAATTGATATCAGTCGTGGTGATGTAATTGTACCTGCCGCATCTAAAGCCGCTGTAACAAACCGTATTCAAGCCAAACTTGTGTGGATGCATGAATCCCCCTTGGTGCTAGGTAAAAACTATAACTTTAAGTTAGGCAGCAAAAATACCTCAGCGGTGGTGAAAAAAATTGATCACACGATTGATGTAAATACCTTAGAGCATGGCCAAGCAGACTCTCTGCAGCTAAACGAAATTGCTATTGTAACCCTCGAGCTTACAGAAACAATTTTGGCAGATGAGTATCACGACAACCATGAAACAGGGGCATTTATCTTAATCGATCGCCTATCAAACTTAACGGTTGCAGCAGGTATGATCGAGCAGTTATTAAGCACTGAAGAGCAACAAAGTGGCTTTAGCGACTTTGAAGTTGAGTTTAATGCACTTGTTCGCAAGCACTTCCCTCATTGGCAAGCGCTTGATATAACTAAGCTTAAATAATCACAATTCGCCTGTTATAGGAAGTAAAAAGCATGTATCAACAGCTGGTATTAACAGGCATTATGCTGGTATTAGTCGGGTGCCTATTTGGCACACGATTAAAACCAGCATGGTTATTTGTGAGCGCCATTGGAATTAGCTATCTTTCTGGGCTTATTAGCCTTGAGGATATGCTTGTTAATTATGCCAACCCCTCGTTAATCACCCTGATACTTTTAGTATTGGTATCAATTGCGGTAGAAAAAACCACATTGGTACAGAAACTTGCCCAATCCTTATCAAAAGGTAGCCTGACAAGCTCTGTCACTAAGCTTGGCTTATCGACCGCCTTTTTGTCATCGTTTACTAATAACACAGCCGTTGTGGCATCTCTTATTAGTGCCATAAAAGAGAGCCCGACACATTCGCCATCAAAACTATTACTGCCTTTGTCGTACACCGCAATACTCGGTGGCACAATTACTTTAATTGGCACCTCAACTAATTTAATCGTCAATGGTTTTGCTGTTGAAGCGGGCATGGCTCCCTTAGGTTTTTTTGATTTTACACTGGTTGGTTTAGGCGCATTAAGTGTGGGCCTGATCACCATTATTGTAATGCTTAAATACCTACCCGATAACGGTAAAAATAACCAAGAAGTCGTGCCATTTTACTTAGAAGGCAAAGTAGAAGCTGATTCAAAGCTGATTGGTAAAAGTGTTGAAGAAAATGGTCTGCGTGAATTAAAAGATCTCTTCCTTGCTGAAATCATTCGTGGTGACAAACGTATTTGTGCCGTCACCCCAAAACAAGTAATCAAAGAAGGTGACGTATTATTATTTGTCGGCGATATAAAGTCTGTTCCTTTACTGACTCAATTTGATGGCTTAAAAGTGGTTCATGACAAGCACGAGAAAGATGTTGAACACCTTGTTGAAGTGGTCGTGAGTCACTCCTCTAAATACATTGGCAAAACGATTAAAGAAATTCGCTTTCGCGAACAGTTTCATGCGGCAGTAATTGCAATTCGTCGAGGCCATGACCGTTTACAAGGAGGCCTAGGTAAGGTGCAATTACAAGCAGGTGATTCCTTGATTCTCGCGCCGGGTAAAGCATTTTACACACTCCCAAATTTAAAGCGTGAGTTTGTTTATATTTCGGGTCTCGATTTACAAACACATTTAAAAGCAAAGCAATCAAACATTGTGCTGGCTAGTTTTGCCGGGGTTTTAACGTTAAGCATTATCGGTTTAGTCCCCTTAGTAAAAGGCTTATTGGTGTTACTCATTGGCCTAATGCTCAGCGGCACAATTAAGCTCAGTGAAGTTAAACGTCGCTTCCCTATCGAATTACTAGCGGTTGTAGGCAGTGCGATTGGACTCGCCAAACTCATGATTGGCACCGGTTTAGCTGGTGAAATATCGAATGGCATGCTTTATGTGTTAGGTGACTTTGGCCCTTACGGGGCATTTATTGCTATCTTCTTAATGACGGTCATGTTTACCGAATTGATTACCAACAATGCAGCCGCCGCACTTTCATTTCCTGTTGCGTATGCGCTGGCTATTGGCTTTGATGTTTCCCCACTGCCCTTTATTATGGCCGTGGCCTTTGGTGCATCGGCAAGCTTTATCTCACCATTTGGTTATCAGACCAACCTTATGGTGTACAGTGCGGGAAATTACCGCTTAAAAGATTACATTGCCATGGGCCTTCCTTTATCGATTATCTATTCGATTACGGTACTTACATTGATACCACTGGTTTTCCCATTTCAATAACAAACAACGAGAACAGATACAATGAATGAGAATATCGTTTGGCATAACTACGCAATCACTAAAGCACAACGTAGTGAGCAAAAAAAGCATAAGCCGACTATTTTATGGTTCACTGGCTTTTCTGGCTCTGGTAAAAGCACCGTGGCCAATGCGCTAGAAAACGCACTAAACCAACTTGGTGTTCACACCTATCTACTTGATGGTGATAACGTACGCCATGGGTTATGTAAAGATCTAGGCTTTACTGATGAAGATCGTGTTGAAAATATTCGCCGCGTAGGCGAAACAGCGAAACTCATGGTCGATGCTGGTCTTGTGGTACTCACCGCATTTATTTCACCCTTCCAAAGTGAACGCGATATGGTAAGGAACTTGGTAGATGATGGTGAGTTCATCGAAGTGTTTTTAGATACCCCACTCGACGTATGTGAAACTCGTGACCCTAAAGGGCTTTATAAAAAGGCACGTGCGGGTGAAATTAAGCATTTCACAGGTATTGATTCAGACTACCAAGTTCCAACATCACCCGAAATTAAAATCGATACGAGCAAAAACACCCTAGACCAATCGGTGCAAGAACTGGTAGCGTATCTAAAACAACAGCAAATTATAGGTTAAATCATGAATCATACGGAACTGCTAGAAGAAATCTTACTGCTGGCGCGCCAAGCAGGAAATGCCATTATGGGTATTTACGAAAAAGATTTTAACGTCGAATACAAAGCCGATGAAAGCCCAGTAACCGACGCCGATCTAGCAGCTCATAAAGTGATTGTTAATGGCTTAAAACAGTTAACGCCAGACATTCCGATTCTAAGTGAAGAAAGTGCAGATATTAGCTGGGATGTTCGTCAAACCTGGCAACGTTATTGGCTAGTCGACCCGATTGATGGCACAAAAGAGTTCATCAAAAAGAATGGTGAGTTTACGGTAAATATTGCGCTCATTGAAAACGGTAAGCCTATTTTAGCCGTCGTCGATGCACCTGCATTGGGTGTCTCATATATTGCAAGCAACGCCATTGGTGCATTTAAAGATAAGGGCGATGAACGCATCGAACTTAAAGTTACCCGCAAGCCAAATAAAGGGCTTATTCGTGTTGTTGGCAGTCGCTCACACCCTTCCCCTGACCTAGCTGAATTTGTAAAACAATTCGATGACGTAGAAATGGTCTCAAAAGGCAGCTCACTAAAACTATGTTTAGTAGCCGAAGGCAGCGCCGATATTTACCCACGCTTAGGCCCAACCTGCGAGTGGGATACAGGCGCAGGCCATGCGATTGCCGAAATAGCAGGAGCAACGGTTAGCAAACTCGATGGCAGTCCACTGCTGTATAACAGTAAAGAAGAATATCTGAATCCGTATTTTGTAGTATCGGCGTTACAGGACTAGTCTTTAGCAGTCGATGTTATAGAGTGAAATACTACATAAGCTGGGTAACGCGAAGCGAAACCCAGCAAAACTTACCCTCTCTAAATTAACGTTAAACTAGCCTTTATGCCTGTGTTCCGATAATATTTTGCCCTCTTAATCTATTAAAGGAATGACGATGACGACTGTTGAAAAAGCCATTGAGGCAGCTTACCAAGCGCAAATCACTTCTCTTTACAAAGCACTATCACAAGGTGTGCTTGCTGCTAATGGCGATGAAAGTGAAATCACAGCTGCTGAAGCTCGCTTTAAAAAAGGCTTAGCATTTGCTGCTGATATAAAAGCCCGCGCACTTGCAGCAGCAGAGTAAACACCACAACTGGGCTTAACTAAACTAGCCCAGCATTTCCTTTTGTAAGTCTCTCCTTACAGCATAGTTATCTAAATACAACGCTAAAACATGCATTCTTAGTTGCTTTTCTATATGCTGCGCGACAATTATTATTCTAATAGTGGAGTGCTAATGAACACACAACAAGATGCTGCGCAGTTTAGTGCATCGACAACAAGTAGTAACTCGAAATGGAATCTTCACGACACCCAGTGGGTATTAAGTTTATTTGGCACAGCAGTGGGTGCCGGCATTTTATTCTTACCCATTAATATCGGTATAGGCGGGTTCTGGCCATTAGTGATTATGGCGTGCTTAGCCTTTCCTATGACTTACTTAGCTCATCGTGGCTTAGCTCGTTTTGTATTATCATCAAAGCAACCAGATGCTGACTTTACCGATGTGGTAGAAGAGCACTTTGGCATGAATGCTGGGCGACTAATTTCTCTTTTATATTTTCTTTCTATCTTTCCTATTTTACTTATTTATGGCGTTGGCCTAACCAATACCGTAGACAGCTTTATCGTTAATCAATTAGGTATGGAATCACCACCACGCGTGCTGCTATCAGGCATTTTAGTGGGTGGTATGATTAGCTTAATGCTAGGTGGAGAAGCACTCATGTTGCGTGCTTTTGCTATTTTGGTCTATCCACTCGTCGGTATTCTGTTTTTCTTATCGTTGTATTTGATCCCAAGCTGGCAGATGCCTGACGTATCAGTTCCTGAGTTTTCAGGCTTTATGAAAACGCTCTGGTTATCAATTCCTATTATTGTGTTCTCATTCAGCCATGCCGCTGCAATCTCAAGTTTTGTCCATGTACAGCGAGCTCATTACGGCAATAATGCTAAAATGAAGTCAGAAGCAATTCTGAAGCGCACCAGCTTATTGTTAATCGTATTTGTATTGCTGTTTGTATTTTCGTGTGTGTTGTCTTTATCATCAGAACAAATGCTGCAAGCTAAGGCCGAAAACGTTTCTATCTTGTCGTTTCTTGCCAATATTACTGATAACTCATTCATTGCCACACTAGGCCCGTTGGTAGCGTTTATCGCCATTACGTCATCTTTCTTAGGCCACTTTTTAGGAGCCCGCGAAAGTTTCAATGGTCTTGTCAGTAAGCAAGCACATATGAACCCTAAACTCGTTGATAAGATTGGCACTGTTATCATGTTCTTCGCTATTTGGTATTGCTCGGTGATCAACCCAAGTATTTTAGACATGATGGACCAGCTATCAGGCCCAATTATCGCCATGATCTTATTCATTATGCCCATGATTGCCGTGTATAAAGTCCCTAGCCTGCAAAAATACAGGCACCGCTTAAGTACTTTATTTGTGCTAGCTATTGGCTCTCTTGCTGTTCTTGCGCTTATTTACAGCATGATTAAATAACAGTAAGTACTGAATATATAAATATAAAAGCCCAGCGGGGAAACCTGCTGGGCTTTTTCGTATTTATTCGTCAAGCACCGCGTTGTTGTGTTGCTCATTAATGAGAGACGGATTAGCGTAACCCATTTTAGAGCCCCTTGCACTTCTGTCATCGTGATTAAGAAGCGTAGGAGCGGCTTTCATCGTGAACGTCAGGGGTGTTGTATGAAGGGCATATCAGATACTTTCGGCACTAAAGTGCCTTATATGGACTCCTCCTATTGCACAATACCCTTCGTTAATTTTGTTAGACTGCGTACTTATATGCGGGCTCATAATGAGGAGCTACCTCGGCCCTATGATGTATTCGCGCCCTTGTGCCTCTTCTCCTACTCGGTGTTTTAACACACTAATCACTTTACAGGCTATCAAGGGTGGGTCTAACCGCTTAACGCAGGTTCTTGGTCAATACAGTTATTTTTGTTATCGAAGACTAAATATTAATTTGCTAGTAGGCTTGGTTCATAACGCGTGCCCTTTTTCAGCATGGCATACGCCGTCCGAACTGTTTTATTTGCTAACGCAATGGCGGCGCACTTCACACCGCGTCTTTCAACTAATGCTTTGAGCCATTGCTCTTTTTTCGTTTTTGGCTCGCGATGCTTTAACTGACTGATGACCGCTCTGGCCCCCAGAAATAAGTGACTTCGTAATATCATCTCTCCGCGGTATTTGGCTATATGACCTATTCGCACTTTTCCACCACTTGAGTGCTGACGTGGGGTGACGCCAATATTGGCTGCTGCATTACGTCCGCTCGTAAAATGGGTTGTGTCACTTAAGCTAATTAATAAACCAACCGCGGTGATAGGCCCTACGCCCTCAAGAGCCAGTAAGCGTTCACATTGCTCATCTTGTTTTACTAAGCCTGTCAGTAACTCATTTAATGTTTCTTTTAATGTTGATTGGGCTTTAAATAATTCATAGCACTGCGCTATACACTGCCTTAAACCAGCGGTTAACCCATTATCGCTATCTTCTAAAATCTCAGGGATAGCCTGCCTAAACGCGCATTCTGATTGCTTGATTACAATTCCAAATTCAAGTAACAAGCCTCTGATTTGATTCGCCAACTGCCGTTTCTGCTTTTCAGCTAACGCACGCATTCGCTCTATCGACTGTAGGCTTTGCTGTGCTTGTGTCAGTGATTTACACGGGCGAACATTGGGTGAGAAAGAAGCCGCAGCTATTGCAATAACATCGTTTGCATCTGTTTTCTGGCCAATCCTAAATGCTTTGACAAATCGAGGGTCTAGAATCACGACTTCATGACCAACACTACGCGCCTTGCGTGCCCAATAATGAGCACCGCCACATGATTCCATAACAACTTTACAACGAGGAGACGTGGTGAGTATCGACAGTAGCTCTTTTCTGCTTACCGCTTTATTACTTTGTAGTTTTTGATGAAAAAATTGACCGACTTGAAAAACATTTTTTGCCAAGTCGATACAAATTAAGTTAAATTTTGACATGTATGGATTCCTTATTGGTAAAAGTGGTTTTGCAATTTCTTTATACCGTACTTACCCTATTTAGGGGAGGAGTCCATACATCTCCTACGCGCTAATTAGGTTAGCGTAAAGTGAGTGATTCAATAACCCCTTCATTCTTGTCATCATGATTAAACAACATGGGAATCGTGATTAAACATCGTTATTAAGAAGCGTAGGAACGGCTTTAGCCGTGAATGTCAGGGGTGTTGTATGAAGGGCATATCAGACACTTTCGGCACTAAAGTACCTCCTACGCGCTAATTAGGTTAGCGTAAAGTGAAGTAGCCCATTTTAGAGTCCCTTCAATCTTGTCATCATGATTAAACAACGCGGGAACCGTAATTATAGAGTGTGGGAACGGCTTTAGCCGTGAATATAAGTAATTATGCATGAAGGGCATATCAGATACTTCGGCACTAAAGTACCTTATATGGACTCCTCCTATTGCACAATACCCTTCGTTAATTTTGTTAGACTGCGTACTTATATGCGGGCTCATAATGAGGAGCTACCTCGGCCCTATGATGTATTCGCGCCCTTGTGCCTCTTCTCCTACTCGGTGTTTTAACACACTAATCACTTTACAGGCTATCAAGGGTGGGTCTAACCGCTTAACGCAGGTTCTTGGTCAATACAGTTATTTTTGTTATCGAAGACTAAATATTAATTTGCTAGTAGGCTTGGTTCATAACGCGTGCCCTTTTTCAGCATGGCATACGCCGTCCGAACTGTTTTATTTGCTAACGCAATGGCGGCGCACTTCACACCGCGTCTTTCAACTAATGCTTTGAGCCATTGCTCTTTTTTCGTTTTTGGCTCGCGATGCTTTAACTGACTGATGACCGCTCTGGCCCCCAGAAATAAGTGACTTCGTAATATCATCTCTCCGCGGTATTTGGCTATATGACCTATTCGCACTTTTCCACCACTTGAGTGCTGACGTGGGGTGACGCCAATATTGGCTGCTGCATTACGTCCGCTCGTAAAATGGGTTGTGTCACTTAAGCTAATTAATAAACCAACCGCGGTGATAGGCCCTACGCCCTCAAGAGCCAGTAAGCGTTCACATTGCTCATCTTGTTTTACTAAGCCTGTCAGTAACTCATTTAATGTTTCTTTTAATGTTGATTGGGCTTTAAATAATTCATAGCACTGCGCTATACACTGCCTTAAACCAGCGGTTAACCCATTATCGCTATCTTCTAAAATCTCAGGGATAGCCTGCCTAAACGCGCATTCTGATTGCTTGATTACAATTCCAAATTCAAGTAACAAGCCTCTGATTTGATTCGCCAACTGCCGTTTCTGCTTTTCAGCTAACGCACGCATTCGCTCTATCGACTGTAGGCTTTGCTGTGCTTGTGTCAGTGATTTACACGGGCGAACATTGGGTGAGAAAGAAGCCGCAGCTATTGCAATAACATCGTTTGCATCTGTTTTCTGGCCAATCCTAAATGCTTTGACAAATCGAGGGTCTAGAATCACGACTTCATGACCAACACTACGCGCCTTGCGTGCCCAATAATGAGCACCGCCACATGATTCCATAACAACTTTACAACGAGGAGACGTGGTGAGTATCGACAGTAGCTCTTTTCTGCTTACCGCTTTATTACTTTGTAGTTTTTGATGAAAAAATTGACCGACTTGAAAAACATTTTTTGCCAAGTCGATACAAATTAAGTTAAATTTTGACATGTATGGATTCCTTATTGGTAAAAGTGGTTTTGCAATTTCTTTATACCGTACTTACCCTATTTAGGGGAGGAGTCCATACATCTCCTACTACGCCTAGTTATTTGAGCCAGAAGCGAAGTGAGCAATTTAAGGGAATCTTTCATTCTTGTCGTCATGATTAAACAACATGGGAATCGTGATTAAACATCTGATTATAAAGCGTAGGAACGGCTTTAGCCGTGAATGTCAGTGGTTATGTGTGAAGGGCATATCAGACACTTTCGGCACTAAAGTACCTCCTACGTCTCTTCATCTTGCGCTTATGCGTCTTTTATCTCTGTATGGTACTGGACGATTTAGCCCTGAACGCAAAAAACCCGCTGCATTGCTGCAACGGGTTTCTTTAATTAGGAGCCTGGCGATGTCCTACTTTCACATGGCAAATGCCACACTATCATCGGCGCTGTTTCGTTTCACTACTGAGTTCGGCATGGAATCAGGTGGGTCCAAAACGCTATTGTCACCAAGCAAATTTGGTTGTTAATCGCACTCGCAATTAACTAAAATCTGGAAATCTGATAATCGTAAAATCTACTTTAGTATACTAACTTCTGTCTGTTACGCTGTCATAAAACGCGTTTGGCGTTGTATGGTTAAGCCTCACGGGTAATTAGTACAGGTTAGCTTAATGGCTCACACCACTTCCACATCCTGCCTATCAACGTTGTAGTCTTCAACGGCCCTTCAGAGACTTTAAAAGTCTAGTGAGAACTCATCTCGAGGCCTGCTTCGCGCTTAGATGCTTTCAGCGCTTATCAGTTCCGAACGTAGCTACCGGGCAATGCCATTGGCATGACAACCCGAACACCAGCGGTTCGTTCACTCCGGTCCTCTCGTACTAGGAGCAACCCCTCTCAATTCTCAAACGCCCACGGCAGATAGGGACCGAACTGTCTCACGACGTTCTAAACCCAGCTCGCGTACCACTTTAAATGGCGAACAGCCATACCCTTGGGACCGACTTCAGCCCCAGGATGTGATGAGCCGACATCGAGGTGCCAAACACCGCCGTCGATATGAACTCTTGGGCGGTATCAGCCTGTTATCCCCGGAGTACCTTTTATCCGTTGAGCGATGGCCCTTCCATTCAGAACCACCGGATCACTATGACCTACTTTCGTACCTGCTCGACGTGTCTGTCTCGCAGTTAAGCTGGCTTCTACCATTACACTAACCGTACGATGTCCGACCGTACTTAGCCAACCTTCGTGCTCCTCCGTTACTCTTTGGGAGGAGACCGCCCCAGTCAAACTACCCACCAGGCACTGTCCGTAACCCCGATTAGGGGCCAACGTTAGAACATCAAAACTACAAGGGTGGTATTTCAAGGACGGCTCCACAAAGACTAGCGTCTCTGCTTCAAAGCCTCCCACCTATCCTACACATGTAGGTTCAATGTTCAGTGCCAAGCTGTAGTAAAGGTTCACGGGGTCTTTCCGTCTAGCCGCGGGTACACAGCATCTTCACTGCGATTTCAATTTCACTGAGTCTCGGGTGGAGACAGCGTGGCCATGGTTACACCATTCGTGCAGGTCGGAACTTACCCGACAAGGAATTTCGCTACCTTAGGACCGTTATAGTTACGGCCGCCGTTTACCGGGGCTTCGATCAAGAGCTTCGTCCGAAAACTAACCCCATCAATTAACCTTCCGGCACCGGGCAGGTGTCACACCGTATACGTCATCTTGCGATTTTGCACAGTGCTGTGTTTTTAATAAACAGTCCCAGCCACCTGGTCACTGCGGCTCCAATCAGCTTAAAGAGCAAGTCTCATCACCAATCGGAGCGTACCTTCTCCCGAAGTTACGGTACGATTTTGCCTAGTTCCTTCACCCGAGTTCTCTCAAGCGCCTTAGTATTCTCTACCTGACCACCTGTGTCGGTTTGGGGTACGATTCGGTATAATCTGAAGCTTAGAGGCTTTTCCTGGAAGTATGGCATCAACAACTTCACCACCTTAGTGGCTCGTCTCGTGTCTCAGTCTTAAGAGTCCGGATTTTCCTAAACTCTCAACCTACTCACTTTCACATGGACAACCAACGCCATGCTTGCTTAGCCTGCTCCGTCCCCCCATCGCAATTATACCAAGTACGGGAATATTAACCCGTTTCCCATCGACTACGCCTTTCGGCCTCGCCTTAGGGGTCGACTTACCCTACCCTGATTAACATGGGATAGGAACCCTTGGTCTTCCGGCGTGCGGGTTTTTCACCCGCATTATCGTTACTCATGTCAGCATTCGCACTTCTGATACCTCCAGCATGCCTCCCGGCACACCTTCAACGGCTTACAGAACGCTCCCCTACCACTCAAAATAAATTTTGAATCCGCAGCTTCGGTGCATAGTTTAGCCCCGTTACATCTTCCGCGCAGACCGACTCGACCAGTGAGCTATTACGCTTTCTTTAAAGGGTGGCTGCTTCTAAGCCAACCTCCTGGCTGTCTGGGCCTTTCCACATCGTTTCCCACTTAACTATGACTTTGGGACCTTAGCTGGCGGTCTGGGTTGTTTCCCTCTTCACGACGGACGTTAGCACCCGCCGTGTGTCTCCCGGATAGTACTTTACGGTATTCGGAGTTTGCAAAGGGTTGGTAAGTCGGGATGACCCCCTAGCCTTAACAGTGCTCTACCCCCGTAAGTATTCGTCCGAGGCTCTACCTAAATAGATTTCGGGGAGAACCAGCTATCTCCCGGTTTGATTAGCCTTTCACTCCTAGCCACAGGTCATCCCCTAACTTTTCAACGTTAGTGGGTTCGGTCCTCCAGTTGATGTTACTCAACCTTCAACCTGCCCATGGCTAGATCACCGGGTTTCGGGTCTATACCTTGCAACTCAACGCCCAGTTAAGACTCGGTTTCCCTACGGCTACCCTAATCGGTTAACCTCGCTACAAAATATAAGTCGCTGACCCATTATACAAAAGGTACGCAGTCACCCAACAAGTGGGCTCCTACTGCTTGTACGTACACGGTTTCAGGTTCTATTTCACTCCCCTCACAGGGGTTCTTTTCGCCTTTCCCTCACGGTACTGGTTCACTATCGGTCAGTTGGGAGTATTTAGCCTTAGATGATGGTCCACCTATATTCAGTCAAAGTTTCACGTGCTCCGACCTACTCGATTTCACTTAAGATGCATTTTCGTGTACGGGACTATCACCCTGTATCGTCATACTTTCCAGAATGTTCCACTAACACATAATAAGCTTAAGGGCTGGTCCGGTTTCGCTCGCCGCTACTTCCGGAATCTCGGTTGATTTCTGTTCCTACGGGTACTTAGATGTTTCAGTTCTCCGCGTTCGCCTCTTACACCTATGTATTCAGTGTAAGATACCTGCAAGCAGGTGGGTTTCCCCATTCGGAAATCCTAGTCTCAAGTGCTTTTTACTAGCTTGACTAGGCTTATCGCAAGTTAATACGTCCTTCATCGCCTCCAACTGCCAAGGCATCCACCGTGTACGCTTAGTCACTTAACCATACAACCCAAACGGGTCTTTGTTAGTGACAGCTGTTAACTTCGCCAGAAGTTAATTCATCAAATAATGATGAGAATACTAAAGTAGATACCGATTAATTTTTCAATTAATTGGCATATTTTTACTTTTGAAAACTCTTGATAAATAACAATTGTCATTCATCAGAATTTTATTATCAGCTTTCCAAATTTTTAAAGAGCAAGAGAATTAACTTCTCAAAATTAAACACACTCTATTCTCAAGCAGTTTATTACCTGATAAGAATGTTTATTTTTAAGGAGTAAAAGTGGTGGAGCTAAGCAGGATCGAACTGCTGACCTCCTGCGTGCAAGGCAGGCGCTCTCCCAGCTGAGCTATAGCCCCACATATGCTGGTACTTACTGTTTCCACTTCATGGAAGTGGTGGGTCTGAGTAGATTTGAACTACCGACCTCACCCTTATCAGGGGTGCGCTCTAACCAACTGAGCTACAGACCCAAACAATAAGCATTGTTTCTCTAACTAACAATCATCTGTGTGGACACTACGAACAAATAAGTTCTAAATCGTATAAGGAGGTGATCCAGCCCCAGGTTCCCCTAGGGCTACCTTGTTACGACTTCACCCCAGTCATGAATCACTCCGTGGTGAACGTCCTCCCGAAGGTTAGACTATCCACTTCTGGAGCAACCCACTCCCATGGTGTGACGGGCGGTGTGTACAAGGCCCGGGAACGTATTCACCGCGTCATTCTGATACGCGATTACTAGCGATTCCGACTTCATGGAGTCGAGTTGCAGACTCCAATCCGGACTACGACGCACTTTAAGTGATTCGCTTACCCTCGCAGGTTCGCAGCACTCTGTATGCGCCATTGTAGCACGTGTGTAGCCCTACACGTAAGGGCCATGATGACTTGACGTCGTCCCCACCTTCCTCCGGTTTATCACCGGCAGTCTCCTTAGAGTTCCCGACCGAATCGCTGGCAACTAAGGATAGGGGTTGCGCTCGTTGCGGGACTTAACCCAACATCTCACAACACGAGCTGACGACAGCCATGCAGCACCTGTATCAGAGTTCCCGAAGGCACCAAACCATCTCTGGTAAGTTCTCTGTATGTCAAGTGTAGGTAAGGTTCTTCGCGTTGCATCGAATTAAACCACATGCTCCACCGCTTGTGCGGGCCCCCGTCAATTCATTTGAGTTTTAACCTTGCGGCCGTACTCCCCAGGCGGTCTACTTAATGCGTTAGCTTTGAAAAACAGTTCCGAGGAACCGAGCTTCTAGTAGACATCGTTTACGGCGTGGACTACCAGGGTATCTAATCCTGTTTGCTCCCCACGCTTTCGTACATGAGCGTCAGTGTTGACCCAGGTGGCTGCCTTCGCCATCGGTATTCCTTCAGATCTCTACGCATTTCACCGCTACACCTGAAATTCTACCACCCTCTATCACACTCTAGTTTGCCAGTTCGAAATGCAGTTCCCAGGTTGAGCCCGGGGCTTTCACATCTCGCTTAACAAACCGCCTGCGTACGCTTTACGCCCAGTAATTCCGATTAACGCTCGCACCCTCCGTATTACCGCGGCTGCTGGCACGGAGTTAGCCGGTGCTTCTTCTGTAAGTAACGTCACAGCTGAATGCTATTAACATCCAACCTTTCCTCCTTACTGAAAGTGCTTTACAACCCGAAGGCCTTCTTCACACACGCGGCATGGCTGCATCAGGCTTGCGCCCATTGTGCAATATTCCCCACTGCTGCCTCCCGTAGGAGTCTGGGCCGTGTCTCAGTCCCAGTGTGGCTGATCATCCTCTCAAACCAGCTAGGGATCGTCGCCTTGGTGAGCCATTACCTCACCAACTAGCTAATCCCACTTGGGCTGATCTTATGGCGCGAGGCCCGAAGGTCCCCCGCTTTGGTCCGAAGACATTATGCGGTATTAGCAGTCGTTTCCAACTGTTGTCCCCCACCATAAGGTACATTCCCAAGCATTACTCACCCGTCCGCCGCTCGTCAGCAGAGTAGCAAGCTACTCTCTGTTACCGCTCGACTTGCATGTGTTAGGCCTGCCGCCAGCGTTCAATCTGAGCCATGATCAAACTCTTCAATTAAAAGTTTTTTCTGTCCTTCCCATAAGGGAGCGGACATGCTCAATGAATTCTGAATTTATTTAACATCTTTCGATGTTGAATTGACTGTGCTGAAATAAGTAAACTTATTTCCGTTGGTCACTCAGTTTAAATTGAGACTCTAAATTTTTTTGTCTTACTACCTAGTAGCTCGACTGTTAGAACTCAATCTGTACGAGTGCCCACACAGATGATTGCTTTATATTGTTAAAGAACAGTGCGACTTCGTCGCTAGGGATGCGTATAATACATCCTTATTTTTTAGAGTCAACACTTAATTTTAAACTTTCTTTTGAAGATTTAAAACCGAAGTTTTACTTAACTCTCTGCTACGTTGCTCAGCGTCTTTCGTTGCTGTCTCCCGTCTCAGTGGGGTCGCATTATAGGGAGATCCAAAAACAGATCAACACTTTTTTTCGATCTTTTTATCGTTCGCTCACAAAGTGAACTAAAATTACCGAAAATAACAAAAACAGTCGCAATTATGGCTGTTTTTTAAGCCAATATTCATAATTTAATGCAAATTTCATTGCTATGTTCATTTAACGCGTTAAGATAGCAAGTTCACAATGTTAAATTAATGTTTATTTCCTGTTTATTGGTAGATCAAAAATGAAATTACCCGATCAAAAATCTTTTCTTTTCTCTGTTATTCTTGCTGTATTAGGGTTTGTTATTGTTAAGTTTGCATTTTCGAGCTTAGCTTTAGACCCTGCGTTGCTATTTGGTGCAGGCTTATTAATTGGTGCTTTAGTTATTGCAGCACTCTCATCAACGGCAAGTGAGGAGGCTGAAGTAAAAACAAAAACACTTTATGTTGGCAACCTTCCTTACCGAGCGAATGAAGGTGTTGTACGCGCTTTATTTGAAGAACAAGGTAAAGTCTTTAACGTTCGTTTATTGAAAGATAAAAACACTGGTAAACGTCGTGGCTTTGGTTTTGTTGAAATGGCTGAGGCAGATGCTGACAATGCAATTAATCAATTAAATGATAGTGAGTTCCAACAACGTACTTTAAAAGTACGTGAAGCAAAACAAAAACAAGAGAACGAGTCTAATAGTTTCCGTGAGGAATCTGATCAATCAGCGTAACAAGCTCTACGCTTAATTGCTGGTGACTAATCGGAGCCGTTGCATAATAGTGGAGCGGCTTTTTTTTGTCTGTTGCTAAATTTAATTGCTGCGTTGTAATAATACTACTGACACGATTTGCAATTGCACGGCCTGAGTCAATCAATTTAACGCGTTTGTCGTAATAGTTATTTATTGCATGGGCTAATAAAGGAAAGTGTGTGCATCCGAGTACTAATACATCAATATCATCTGCAATAGCGAGTTCAGCCATTGCTTCGTTGAATTCGGCTTTGAGTAGTTTTTTACTATGAAACAGTGTTTCTGCAATTTCCACCAGCTTAGTCGAAGCGTACAAGCTCACTTTTGTACCTTGACTGTGTGTCAAAATTAACGTCTCGGTGTATTTGCTTTTTGTAGTCGCGGGCGTGGCAAGTAAACCAATGTGCTTCGTATTACTTATGGCACATGCTGGCTTTATAGCAGGCACAACCCCCACAACTTCAATACTTGTATAGCGTCGAATAACGTCTAACGCAGATGTCGATGCTGTATTGCAGGCAATCACTAATATATCAACATGCAACGCATGTGTGTCTATAAAGTGTAATAGCCCTAATAAGCGTTGAATGATTGTTTGCGAAGTTTGCGCACCATAAGGCAGAAAGGCATTATCCATAAAATAGCTATAATCTGCATTCGGGATCAAAGCCTGGATCTGTTCAAGCACAGTTGTCCCACCAATACCTGAATCAAACACCATTATATGGACTGACAAACTACTTACCTCGGATCATGAAAGGCAAGCAGTTTGCCATGTGACTATCTAAAAAGAAAGCGAAGACTAGTTCTGTTCATTGGCTGAACGTAGTGTATTCATTTGCTCGAACATCGCTTTGGTATAATCAACCAATTTACTGACTTCTTCTTTATCTTGATTTAACCATTGCAAAATTCCGGCAAGTTGATTTTGCAAACCAATATCACCAGCTTTATTAAAGGCTTCTTTTAAGTCATCGTTAAAAGGGGCGACCTTTTCTGCAACTTCTTTCTCTGGCGTTGGTTTATATTCTTCGTACCCTTTTATAGCTGCAACTGTTTTGGTTTGCTTCAAATCCATCGAAAAACCGACTAGCTGCTCATTACTCAAGTTAAGCTCTTTAGCTTGTTCAAAGGCTTCATCGAGTGAGCCTGAGAAAAATGTTTCGCTAACGCCTTGTAAGTCTTCCATCAACTCGTTAATGGCCTGCTGCTCTTGCTCATTAAGATCGCCATTCACTGACATAGAAAAAGATAAGTCACGTGATTGTGACGATTCACTGACATACGCTTCGTTGTCACCGTTTTTACTGTAGCTACTAGCGGACTTGCTCTCATATGCATCTGCAAAGCTAATACTGACTTCATCACCTTCGGCTGTGGTAAATGTATATTCAGCATTATTACTTAAGCTCACGTACTGTGCTTGGCTAACCGTCACGGCATTAGGTTTAGGATTAAATAAGTCTTCTTCAAGCTCATCAATACCTTTAAAGATACCTTCTTTCGATTTTTCGATACCCTCTTCGATATCGTCATTTAAGATGCCTGATTCTTTAAGTTCATCATAGGCATCATCGATTCCCATTTGTACGCCTTTGCGTGCCTCGCCTAACATGCCTTTTAACTTTTCATCATCAGCGCCATCTGCTTTTGCTTTACGCAGCGCACCACCAACAAAATTAAGTACATTTTTAACGATCTCATCAAAATCAAACAGGGGTTTATCTTTCTTTTCTTCTGCTTTAGGTAAACCAAGTGCTTGTGCAAGTTTATCGTCGAGTACTTTTGCAGCCAGTTCGCGGCCACGTTGTTGATAGCTATCTTGACGATTTTGAATGGTAGGCTGCTGCACAGACTGTTTACCATTGTATTTATTCAGATTTGTATTAGGCATATAGCCTAGGTTGCCAATTTTCATGATCCGACTCCATTTTATGGTTACCTCATTATCGGCCAAAAATCGCATAACTTAAGTTTTTTGTACAAAAAAACGACACTAAAATAAATAACAAAACTAGACAAATCCTCTCTGCTCCCTACAATAGCGCCGACAAATAGCTAAGAGATAAAAGGTAATCAGCCATGGCGGTTATAAAAATTGATACAACTCAATATGATGCACAATTGAGTGAGAAAGAGCAGCGCATCACGTCACAGTTTAGGCGCTTTGGTGTAAACACATTAGAAGTGTTCAGCTCTGATCCAATTCACTACCGTCAACGTGCAGAGTTTAGAGTGTGGCATGAGGGCGACGATTTATTCCACATTATGTTTGATCAGCAAAGCAAAGAGAAAATTCGCGTTGATGAATTTGATCCCGCCGCGCCACTCGTTGGCGAAGTGATGCAGGTGATGATTGAAAACTTAAAAGGGTGTGAGGTACTTCGCCGCAAGTTATTCCAGATTGATTACCTCTCTAGCTTAAGTGGTGAAATTCTTGTTAGTTTGCTTTACCACAAACCTTTAAACGATGAATGGCTAATTGCGATTAAAGAGCTTAAAGCAAAATTAAGCAGCCAGTTTAAAATCGACTTTATTGGTCGTGCACGTAAGCAAAAAGAAGTGATTGGGAACGACTATGTCGTTGAACGATTAAACGTAAATGGTAAAGAACTCATTTATCAGCAAGTAGAAAATAGCTTTACTCAACCAAACGCAAAAGTAAACATTAAAATGCTGGAGTGGGCACAAGCGTTGTGTGAGCCCCTTAATAATGATTTGCTAGAGCTGTATTGTGGTAATGGTAACTTTTCAATTGCACTAGCCGGTTCATTTAACCGAGTGCTTGCGACTGAGATCTCAAAGTCATCGGTTTATTCTGCGCAGTACAATATTGCTCAAAACAAAGTCGATAATTTAGATATCATTCGTATGTCGAGTGAAGAGTTTACACAAGCCATGAAAGGCGAACGTACTTTTTCACGTTTAGACGGTATTGATCTAAACAGCTATAACTGCCAAACAATTTTAGTCGACCCTCCTCGAGCGGGGATGGATACTCTTACCTGTGATTTGGTGGCGAACTACGACAACATTATCTATATCTCTTGTAATCCCGAGACATTAGAACGAGATCTTGATCACCTTTGCAAAACACACGAAGTGAAACGTTTTGCGATTTTTGACCAATTCCCCTATACACATCATATTGAGTCTGGCGTCTTTTTACAGCGTAAATAACTTAAACTTTTGCCAGCGCAGCCAATAGCGCTGGCAATTGTTGTTCACTGAACACCTGTATATTATTGTCACTAAGTAACTTTGCAGTTAAACCCATTCCTCGAATCTTTTGCCCTGTGTGACTTCCATCATAAATATAATTACGTCCACATGACGGACTAGACTCTTTGAGTAGTGCGAACCGAATCCCTTGTTCTTTGCATACGCGTAATGCTTGCTGTGCACCCGCTTTAAACTCTGCGGTGACGTCATGCGCATCCTGTGTTAATACTCTACCCTGGCTAATTTCAGCAGGCGCTCTTGGTGTAGGTAGACCACCCGCAACCTCAGGACAAAAAGACACAATACGCCCTTGCTGCTTCAGTGACTCTAATCCAGGATGTAATAAGTTTTGTGATTGACCGTCATAGCGTACCGGCTTTCCTAGTAAACAACTCGACACTAAAAGTTTTTTCATTTCTTCACCAAACAAAAAAGCTCCGCGAGCGGAGCTTTTACATAATATTTTCGAGTCTCTTACTTAGCTGCTAAGTAATTAATTAGCTCAGCCATGCTTTTTGCATCGGTAATACCTGAGTCTGCACCTAAGATTAAACGATACTTACCATTCACAATAAAGGTTGGTACGCCTTTTAAGGCTCCTTTTTGTTGATAGTACTCTTGGTCGCGTTTCATTTTCGCTGCTATCGTACGTACTGAAAAACTGTTGTAGTACTTTTCAAAATCTTCAGCGGTTACACCTTGCGATACGAAAATATCTTTCATATCTGCAAGCTCATTAATACGCGCACGTTTACCATGAATGTGGTCAAAAATTGCACCAACTAACGCATCGCTATTTGGGAGTACTGTTGCTGTTGCATAACCTTGCGCAAGCACTGTTTGGATCTCAGGATCACGAGGACCAACAAAATTAACGTGATTCTTTTTAAATTTAACGCCGTCTTTAAGCATTGGCTTAAGCTCAGCAACAATTGGCTCGAAGGTATTACAGTGAGGACAGTAGAATGAAAAAAACTCGGTCACTTCAGGCTTTTTAGAAGCTCGCGCATCAATTGTTTCATAATGCTTACCTTCTTCGTATTGCGCCGCACTCGCTGTGGCAACTAAACCTAGCGTCACGGCCACAAATGCAGCTTTAACTAATTTGATCATTATTCAATCACTCCAAAAATTATTGTTCTAATAAAAACTTTACTAACGCATCAAGCTGCTCTTGGCTCTTGATGGTATTTATATTAATTTTATATTTATCATTCACGATAAAGGTCGGCACACCCGTTAACGCCCCCATCTCTGAGTATTTATTCTGTTTGTCTTGCATCGCTTTTTCTGCACTGATCACAGGCATGCTAGCAATTTCAGAGTCAAACACATCGCCGCTAATACCATTTGTCGCCAATAATGCTTTCACGTCTTTAATATTTTGCAGCGGTGCACGTTGAATATGAATGCTGTGAAAAATTTGGTCGGCCACTTGCTCACCTTTACCATGTTGCTTTGCAATTAGGTAAGCATAACTTAGGTTACTTTGTGTTTGTTTCGATACACCACCTAAAAAGTTAACGTGATTCTTAACAAACTCAGTGCCTTCAGGCAGCGTTGAGGCCAGTGCTTTCGCCACTGGTTCAAACTTAAAACAGTGTGGACAGTAAAATGAGAAAAACTCAGTTACTTGTGGTGTAGCACTCTTTTTAGTGTTTAGTACTTCGTATTGATTACCTGCTTCAAAGTCAGCTGCCAGTGCTGCAAAAGGTAAACATAGAATGAGTAGACTTAATTTTAATTTTTTGAACATTGTTTTCTCGTCTTTACTTATCTTTTAAAAATTTATGGTAATAATTTTAACGGTGGTTCTTGTAGCGCTGCAAGCTGTTCTTTTAACGCGAGTATTTGCTGCTCCCAGTATTTGTCTTCTGCGAACCATGAAAAGTTCCGTGGGAATGCAGGATCATCCCAACGTTTTGCTAACCACCCCATGTAATGCACCATGCGCATCGCGCGTAATGGCTCAATTAATTTCAGCTGGCTGTGGTCAAAATCACAAAACTCTTCATACGCTGCTACCAAGGTGTCTAACTGTAACAGTTGATTGTTACGATCGCCACTGAGCATCATCCATAAGTCTTGAATTGCAGGACCTTGTCTGCTGTCATCGAGGTCAACAAACATCAGTGCATCACCCGCCCACAAAATATTGCCCGCATGGCAGTCACCATGTAATCGAATTGTCTCTACATTTTTATATTGGGCTGTGGTTTCTTTAATAACCAAATCCAAAATCGTATAAAAAGCATTTTCTAATGACGTTGGCATCAAGTTACTTGCTTGTAACTGAACTTTAGCTGTCTGAAGGTACTCTTCACAACTGATCACTGGGCGATGATTAAATGAAGATGCTTTTGCAACTTGATGCATACGACCAATTAAACGGCCTAACACATCGAGTTGATCTAAGTTATCAACTTCGAAAATACGCCCGCCCACACTGGGAAATAACGCAAATAAATAGCCGTCATGCTCAAAGAGGCTTTTCCCGTCCTTTACTACGGGCGCAACGACGGGAACTTCTGCATCAGCAAGTTCAAAAGCAAACGCATGCTCTTCTAATATTTGTTCTTTGCTCCAACGCTCAGGACGATAGAATTTTACAACGTATCGGTAACCGTCTTCTGCTTTAAACTGATAAACGCGATTTTCATAGCTGTTTAAAGCAAGTAATCCTGACTCAGCATAGATCCCAATACTTTCAACTGCGTCTAAAATTGAATCGGGTGTGAGGTCAACAAAGCTAAATTTACTCATAGTGTCCCATTATATAAAAAAAGCGGGAAAACCCCGCTTTTTATTGTATTTGCTCAGTGTACTGAATTATTGCGCCTTAAAGAAGTTACTAGGCTGCGAAATCTGAATATCAGGCTGCCCCTCCACCGAAAGTATAAACTCGAATTTTGTCATCGGCTTTTTCAAATCGTACGGATCAACCACTAATGACAAGGGCACGTTATAAGATTCACCTGAGGGCACAGTGAATGTTTGTTTGCCTATATATTCAAAGTTATTTAAGCCTTCCACTGTAATATTAAACGTTTGCTCGTATTGCGCTTTGTTAATCACTTTAAGTGTGTAGGTGTTTTCAACCAAGCCATTGAAGTCAACTCGGTATAGCTGATTACGGTCGCGGATAATATCAAGCTCCATTGGTTTACGCATGGCAATATTTGCCACGAGAGCCCCGGTTAACACAACAAGGATAACAAGATAACCAATCAATTTAGGTCGCAAAGCATGCGTTTTATTTTCAGGGGTTTCTAAGTTTCGCTCTGTGGTATATGAAATGAGCCCACGTGGGTAATTCATTTTATCCATTACACCATCGCAAGCATCAATACAAGCACCACAGTTGATACATTCATATTGCAAACCGTTGCGAATATCTATCCCTGTCGGGCACACCTGTACGCATAAGTTACAATCGATACAGTCACCGAGTCCTAACTCTTTCGGATCTTGTTTACGTGAACGAGGACCACGATTTTCGCCACGAGATTCATCATAACTTACTGTAAAGGTGTCTTTATCAAACATGGCCGACTGAAAACGCGAATAAGGACAGATATGTAAACACATAATTTCACGCATCCACCCTGCATTGCCGTATGTACACACAGCAAACAATGCGATACACCCATAAGAATAGGCTGTGGCATCCAAAGTAAAAACATCCGGAAGTAGCTGGCGTATAGGTGTAAAGTAGCCAACAAAGGTAAACGCTGTATACAGTGAAAACAGCCACCAGCTGCTGTGTTTTGCCGTTTTACGCCAAAACTTATCAAAGTCCATGGGGCGTTGATCTAACTTCTTACGCTGGTTTGCAGTGCCTTCAAACTTTTCTTCGAACCAAATAAAAATAAATGTCCATACAGTTTGCGGACATGTGTAACCACACCAGACTCGGCCATAAAATGTGGTGACGAGGAACAGCGCAAAAGCTGCAAGCATAAGAATAAACGCAAGAATGGTTAAATCTTGTGGCCACAGAGTGAGGCCGAAGATATTAAACTTTTGGCCTACTAAATCGAACAGCACAGCTTGCTGTCCGTGGAAGTTAATCCAAGGTAAAAGCATAAATGCAAGCATGCCAACGAAACCAATTCGTCGCCTTAACAGCTGATGCAAGCCTGTTACTGCTCTTACATAAATTCGATTGCGTGGATTAAATCTATCATCATGGGAAGCGTTTTCCGGTTTTTGGATTTTTACTTCCGTTGGGATGTTTTTAACCTTAATTTGTTTATCCATCAAAATTCCTCAACGCCACTAGGAAATAAACTCAAACTGATGTTTGCAGTTAAATAGGTTATAAAGCCAATACGACAAATTAGAATGCATCTCATTTCGTTCAGAGTTTTCTGAAATTTCCAACCTATCGAAAGTATTATACTCAATCTCTCAAAAATTTCAGGGAATGATCTAAAATATGAACTTTTTAATTATTTCATCGTATATTCTTGCTTTTAAATCAGCCATTTTATTAAACTTGTCCCAATTCCTTCTTTATTTAGATCAAAGTTCTGTGTGCTATGAAAAAATTTATCATTTTAGTACTTATTATTTTAGCATTGTTCACGATTGATCACCCTTTGATCAAAGAACCCAGAGAACGGTTGTTAGGTGATGGGGTGAACGTACTTTCAGATTTTAGCCAAGTTAACCGCAGCCCCGCCGCGAATATGGCGAAGAACACGATTAAGTCACAGCTTAATTTATCGAGTTCAGAGCGTGAGTACGTCGAAGAGGCTTTTTTGAATGACGATAAACTGCAAATCTTTCATTTACATTATTGTCGTGAAAAAGATATTAACTTATATTTCTATGGTGAACGCCTAGAGCGTGTTTGTAATATTGTTTCGGATGCACTTGAAGAAAGGTTAAATAAATAATGGATTTTTCTGCGCTTAATAAAAAAACCAGCGATTCATTTGCTAAACAGCGCAATATGCTAAAAAAGTTGGCAAAAGGACACACTATGCATTGTGAAACATGCAAAGGAGTCCTTACCTTAAACCTACAGACTGAACAGCCTGGCAAAGGCATTGTTCGTTGTGCAAAAGGCTGCACAGATATTGTGTTAGAGCTTGCTTAGCCCCAGCCTTCATCATTATAAAGCTGGCTATTTACTGCAACGGCTTCGATTAACTCAGCAAAGCCTGCTGCAAACTCATTCATCACTTCATACTGCTGTTGACATAACAGCCCTTCGGTTAAACCATGCTGATTGGCAATCGATGCTATATCAGCTGAGTCGAGTATAAAGAAACACAAACTTTGCTGTGCTGTCTCAAGTGCTTCTTTTAATTCACTCGCTAGTTGTGGCGCAGCTAACAATTTAGCAATATAGCCCTGCGCCCCAAGCATAAAGCCTTGGCTCCAATGCTGACACTCTTGCATATCAAGGTACGGCTGCTGAGCAGAATTAAATTGCAAACTTACGGGTAAGCTGTATCCGGTTTCAAATACGTGTTCACTGATTTGCTGATATAGCGCCATAAATGCAAACAATACCTGCTCATCCATTTGCCCATCACAACCAGGGACAACTTGCTCAAGCCACTGATGAACATCCAATGGCTCGGGCGCACAAATAACGGCAAATAAATAACCGTGTGTTTGTGCTAACGATAGCGCGTCTTTTTGCTCAGCAAGAAAGCCTGCTAATAAGGCGCTTTGCTCTTTTGAAAACTCAGGAATTTGCATAATGCCTTCAATTAAAGTCGTGTTTATAAATTAAGTGGATAGCGTCCTTCGCTATCTGGACGCCCTAAAAACTTCGCAGCGTCATGCACTTCTTTTGGTAGACTGGCTTCTGGTTTTATATACCCTGCCACTTTAAAATCTAAATTGGCTTTTAGTACAGCATCAGCCTCAAGACCTAAGCGATTTTCAGGGTCAACCAAGACAGCTATATCGCCTGATTTACAACTAAGACGGCCGCTCAGTGGGCCAACACTAAACCAGCCATTAAGTCCTTGAACATCGATATTGGGACTGGCAATCTCACCCATTAATGTTTCACAATACGGCTGACCAGAGCTGAACTCATCGAGATCAACAATCACACGCCCTTGTGCACTAATTGGCAATGGCAGTTTTAAGCGCGCCATCGCACGCTCAACGCTCAAACGTAGTGTGGTATTTTTTACCAAAACAGCTTGATTGAACAACCCATACGAAAAATCAGCATGGCCCGAAATATCTGTTTTATCACGCGGATCACCAAAGCGCACTGTACCAACGAGTTTGCCCGTCAACAATGACCAGCCAGATAACTTCCACCGTACATTATTAAGTTGCTCACCATCAAAACGTACCTGCATTATGCGACCATCCCAAAGCGAACCACTGGCTTTGCCTAGTTGCAATTGTTTTGGTAAATGCGGTGCAGCTAAATCTAGTGCAATTGCAGCGGGTGTTTTTATAAGCGTAAACACCAAAAAACACATCACAAATACTGTGACTAATAAAATAATTCTTTTCATCGTCTACTTCTCTAGTACCAAACGACTGACACGAACAAAACCAGACTTATCGTCTTTACTAATGTCTAAGTTTTCAATCAGTACACCTTGTGAATTAACTAATTCATCAAGCCACTCAACCAACTTGTTAAACTCGACAGAATCGATAGTTAAACGCAGTGAATTATCATTCGGTTGCATTTTACTGATGGTGATCTGATAACGATTTCGCGTGCTATTCACAATTTGACTTAAGCTGCGGTCATTCGCTACTCGTGCACTGCCACTGGCCTTTAACTTAACAATGCTCTCATCAACCCATGCCAGCAATTCTTGTTGTTTTATCGTGTCTTGTTCTGCTTTTTCAATCGCCGCATTTAACGGCCTAAAGATTCCCATCACAAGGATAAAAATAACAAAAATTACCCCAGCGACGACAACAAGTTGTTGTTCTTGCTCTTTTAATGAACGCCAGTAACTAATTAATTGGTTTTTCATGCCGCACCTCGCAACTTAATTTCACCGACGACAAAATCACCATCATTATTTAGTGAGCCTTGATCAACCGTTAAGCCTCGCTGTTCTAAAATTGCTTTTACTTTTCCAAACGATTGGAAATCTTTACCACGTGCACGAATACGTAACTCGTTGCGGCCTTGGTCATAACGCAAAGTTTCTGGCGTGAAGTCTTTTACTTCACTAAAAATAGTTACTAAGTCATTAGTCAAATCTAAGAAACCAGCGGTACTTCCGCTATCGAGCAATGCGAGTTCATTACGAATTTGACTACGAATCAACTGTGGACGTACTTTTTTATTAGGAAAAGCGCGCTGATAGTTAGTCACAACTTGTGACTTCGTTTTCTCAAGTTGAGTATTTAGTTTATATAACTCAAGGGACTTAACCCCCACACTGCATACCAATGCAACCCCTGCGGCAATAGCGGCTTTTTGCCAGTATCCCCACCAAATGGCTGACTTTTTCTTTAATTGATATACACCTTGGCGTAGATTAAAACTAATTTCAGGGAGTTGCTTCGCAAATAAAGCGAGCGGTAAATCATACAGCTCCGTTTTTGCCTCAAGATTAACTGATTCAGGGAACCCAGTGGCTGGACTAAAATGCGCAACATCTGGGTGGCCCATTGCGGTCAAATAACCATCTAGCCAGTCTGTTTCAACAGCTGCAATATGCCAGTGACCTAATTTACATAACCATTGGCCATTGAGCTCAACGGTACGCAGGGTATTTTCATTGTCGACTCGAGGAAGTAATAACGCGTCAGGTAACACTTTAAATACTTCAATATCATGCTCATTGAATGTAGCAAGCCACTGCTCAAACCACTCACGATCGGTCATGGCGATATTAACCGCATGCTTTTCATCTATGAGTGTAGGCTCAGCAATCGCAATAAATAGGTCGTCGACATCACACGCGATATCTTCTTCAAGTATATAGGGCAATGCCTGCTCTAATTTACGACTCCATTTAGTCGGCAATTCAACTGTTTTTAGCTGAATTTGATCACTCGGTAAAAGAGCAACCACTTCACGGGTTTGTGCTTTTTCAGTTAACTCACCTAATTGTGCTGCACTGGCGATTTCGCCGCTCGCAATTATTTCTTGTTCTGTCGGTGAGTAAATTAGCCAACTAAGGCTATCTTGTAATGTTTGACCCGCACGGATCAACAATATTTCTGTCACTGTACGCCTCCAAATTTTCGCGCCAGTATCGTTACTTTACCATTATTGGCATGGAGTAAGGTGGTCATCGAAAAACGCAACTCTGCAAATTCAGCTTGCGTTTGTAGTTTAAAATAATCACTGTTGATGGTGAACAAGTCTTTAACAGCTTCGACGTTTTGTGCGCCTTGTTGATTAACTTGTTCAAAAAATGCGTTCATATCATCAAATCCCTCTTCAGGGCGAGACGATAATACACTTTCTGCGCCTGATAAACTGAGGCCATCAATAAGCGAGCTTAGAATAATGGCACTTTCATTAGGCAAGGTATTTACATTAATCGCTAAAAGTTCACTGTCTGGTATCACACACACAAAGGGCAATACTTTTTCCATCACTAATGGATTGAAGCCTTTAACTAAACGCAACTCTGATGTTGAAGCAAAAAAGCTGTTTGCAGTCATGTAGGGATACTTACGTGATAAGTACTCATCTTCTTCTGCACCTGAGCGATAAGTAATACTGTCTTCATCGAGCCAGTCATAGACGCTGTCAGCCATTGCCTCTTCAGACTCATCTGCGGGTAAGTCTTCAATATTCTCAAGTAAAGCTAACAATGCTTTGTGCGCTGGGTTCGTTTTATTAGCCGAGCCGGTTTGTTGCACAGGTTTTGTGCGTAAA
Organism: Pseudoalteromonas sp. JSTW; assembly: GCF_013423925.1. Lineage (NCBI taxonomy): Bacteria > Pseudomonadati > Pseudomonadota > Gammaproteobacteria > Alteromonadales > Pseudoalteromonadaceae > Pseudoalteromonas > Pseudoalteromonas sp. JSTW. The sequence continues at coordinate 308,985 of NZ_CP058972.1, read as the reverse complement.
GCATTTAAGTTCAAGCACGCTTGCAAATCCGTAATCGTGCCACTTAACGTGCCATTATCAACAGGGTAAGGAACCCCACCTTGCTGCGCCCAGACTTGCCCTAGATGAATTTTATCAGGGTCATCTTTTTTAGTTTGTTTAATCGCTTTAATCGCTAATTCTTCAGCAGCAAAAGCATACCACTTAGCTTGCTGATGACTTTGTATATTAGTACTACGCTGCACTTGCACCATCAGGTTTGCACTCATTTCGACCGCTAGCATAGCGGCTAATGCGACAATAAATAAAACAATAACAAGTGCGGCACCTTGAGAACGTTTAATCATCATGGCTGAGTACTCACTACACCTTCACCGGGCACTAAAAAGACTCTGCGAATAGGCTCTTGTTCTATTTTTTGAATGGTCACGGCAACAGCCTTCGGTAATGCAGCGGCTTGCCACTGTTCTTGCCATTCGTCTTTATCATCAAGAAATTCAAACTTCAGATCTTCAATATCTTCTAGAATAACTTGCGAACGCGGTTCCATATTATCGAGCTGATCAACATATACTCGGTATATGCGCTCTAGGTTATCATCGATAACACGATAACCAACAGCTTGTAACTCAGAGCGCGGCAGCAAGTTTATTGGATTAATCCACCCATCACGCACAAAACCAATGCCATCATATTGACTGTCAAATACATAACGCCCAGCAAGAATGTAACCTTCTTGAAAGTCTCCCGCCTCATTGCGTACTTGACGTTTCGTCATTTGGCTAAAGTCTTGGTCCATAAGACGAAATACCGTTTGAAAGCCATTGAGCTCTGCGATTGTCTCATCCGAGGCTTCTTTAGCCTTGGTGGTTGATTCTAAGATTTGATGAGTCGATAACACCACAAACGCTAAAATGCCCATTGCGACGATAACTTCAAGTAAGGTAAACCCGCGTTGCTTCACTACTTGTCACCTTTGTTTAAATAAGTAACAAGTTCATAAATGGGGTATTCTAGTTTTTCGTCAGCAAACACATTAATAGTGACTTTCACGAAGCTTTTATCTGCCGTAGCAACGACATCTTGACGCCAATACCACTCATAACCAGCCAGTGTTTCACTGCCTTTAGTGCCATTTTTGCCCGCCCACTTATCACCTTTTGTTCGCTGCTCAACTATGACATTTTCAGCAACCCATGATGCATATGTTTGCTCTTCAATCGTCGACAAGTGATTGATGTGTTCACCCGTTGCCTGCATTGCAGCAATACCCGCCATGGCACAAATAGCCAAAGCGACCATGACTTCAAGTAAAGTGAAACCCGCTGACTTAGTCATTACTCTGGCTCCATACGAAGTTTAACAGGAGCCATGAACTCGCCTTCGATAAAATACTGCGGTTCACGCTCCTCTTTCAGCTCATACACTAACTGAAAAGCACTGACTTCTCCTGAAGAAAGGATCAGTACCTGTGGAATCTTTAACTTTTTAAGTTCTAATAAACTATCTTCGTCACCGCCGCTCATCAATTCACGCCAGTTCGATTGCTCAAGTAAGTTATCTTGTGCCCATGCCAAATCTTCGAGATTCAAGGTTAATTTAAAATCTTCGTCTACTTTAATAGGCGCAAACAATTTTTCACGATCGAAGGTGACCCACTTTTCACCATCAAACACTAAAAATTCAAATACATTTTGATCTAAATGAAAGCCTAACTCGACCTGATTTAAGATGGCAAATTCAGATGCCATATTAATCGTGGTGTGTAATCTGAGCGCTTGTTTTTCTAATTTTTCTTCTGCACCACCATCAAAACTGTAGGCCACCATTTTAGTGACAAACCCTATCACCACAAGCACCATTAATATTTCGATGAGGCTAAAACCTTTTGCGTGCTTAGCACACCTAGCCAAACGTAAACGATTAAGGCTTACCATAATAGTAAGCCTTGATGTGTATAAAAGGTAAACATCTGGCTGAGTTTACGCATTATTGCTTTTCTTCATCCCAGTTACCGATGTCATCATCGGTGCCAGCTTCGCCATCTGGACCCATTGAAAAAATATCAATTTTACCAATTTCTCCTGGGCTAATTAGTTGGTACGGGTTGCCCCATGGATCTTCAGGTAACTTTTCAATAAAACCACCATCTGGAAAACGTTTTGGAACCGGCTCGATGCTCGTTTTAGTAACAAGCGCTTCTAGACCCTGTTCTGTGGTTGGATAGGCTTTATTCTTCAGCTTATAAAGGCTTAACGCATCTTCAATTTGTTGAATATCTAGGTGTGCTTTGTCGATCGCTGCCTCTTCTTGTTGGCCCATAATGTTTGGTGCCACAATTGACATAATCATACCGATGATAACCAGTACCACCATGACTTCTAATAATGAGAAACCTGACTGTTTGTTCACAAAAATACCTCTAATTTTCTTCAATAATTTATTATAAAGCGACAGCTACTGGCTGTTGCTCTACCGTTCCCTAATTTAAAGTCCTACTGCCTTATTCATTGCCATAATTGGCTGCAGTATTGCCATAACAATAAACAAGACAATGACCGCCATTGATGCAATCATCGCTGGCTCTAAAAGTTTTAAAGACACGTTGACCATGCTTTCAAACTCACGATCTTGGTTATTTGCTGCTCGCTCAAGCATTTGCTCAAGTTCACCTGACTTTTCGCCACTTGCGATCATGTGCAGCATCATAGGTGGAAAAAGTTTCGTTTGTTGTAAAGCAGCACGAAGGCTCGCCCCTTCACTGACTCGGGTGGCCGCATCTTGCACCGATTTTTTCATTTTCTCATTAACCAATACCCCACCAGAGATACGCATACCTTCGAGTAAGGGAACGGAGCTTGAAGATAAAATACTTAACGTGCGTGCGAATCGAGCGGTATTCACCCCTCTCGCGACTTTACCTATACCAGGCAAGTAAAGTACTTTTTCATCAAACCAGTAACGAATTTTTGGTCGTTTGAGTGCATGCTTAATTCCCACTGAGAGTGCAGTGATAATTATTAAACTAATAAACCAATAATTTTGTACAAAGTTACTGGCTGCCATAACCCACTCTGTCGTCCAAGGAAGTACTTGTTTTGACTTTTCGAATGTTTTTAATATTTTGGGAACCACCGTGCCCAATAACACTGAAACAATTGCGATAGCAAACACAACAAGAATGATTGGATATACCATCGCTTGTGTTATTTGACTACGCATATGCTGACGTTGTTCCGTGTAATCAGCTAAACGATTTAATACTTGATCTAAGTGGCCCGATTTTTCACCGGCAGCCACCATGGCACGATATAAATCATCAAATACATGCGGAAACTCACTCATACCATCTGCGAGTGTGTAGCCTTCAACAACTTTTGAGCGTACAGACATGAGCATACGTTTTAAACGCGGTTTTTCACATTGCTCAGCGACGGCCATTACCGCCCCTTCGACAGGTAATGCTGACTGAATTAAGGTGGCAAGTTGACGAGTAATCAGCGCTAAATCTGAGGTCGATATTTTTGGTTTGAAAAAACCGCTAAATAATGACTTTTTAGCCCCTTTAACTTGCTTTTCACCCTCTGCTGCAGCGACAACCTCTAAAGGCATCAGGCCTTGGTCACGTAATGTTTGACGTATTTGCTTTACCGTATCGGCTTCAAGAATGCCTTTTTTCTCTTTACCTTTACCATCCAGGGCGCGGTACTCAAATGCAGCCATAATTAACCTTCCTCACGCGTTACACGCAAGACTTCTTCTAAGGTTGTACGGCCTGCCAACACACGGCTACAGCCATCTTGACGAATACTTGGGCTACGAGTACGAATGTACTTTTCAACACTTTGTTCGCCTTTACCGCTGTGGATCATTTCACGAATAGCCTCATCAACAACCAGTAATTCATGAATCCCCGTACGGCCACGATAACCATTAAAGTTACACTCTTCACAGCCTACAGCACGGTAAATCGTTGGTGGCTCAGCAGGGTTAACGCCTAGTAACTGGCACTCCCGCTCGTCGGCCACATGCCCTTCTTTACAGCTATTGCATAAAGTACGCACTAGACGTTGTGATAACACACCCAGCAAAGAAGAAGACAACAGGAAAGGTTCTACTCCCATATCTTCCATACGGGTAATCGCACCCGCAGCAGTATTGGTATGTAAAGTCGACATTACTAAGTGACCCGTTAACGACGCTTGCACACCGATTTGTGCGGTTTCAAGGTCTCGGATCTCCCCCACCATGACGACATCAGGGTCTTGACGTAAAATTGCACGCAATCCCCGCGCAAAGGTCATATCTACTTTGGTGTTTACTTGTGTTTGACCAATCCCCGGTATTTCGTACTCAATCGGGTCTTCAACCGTCAAAATATTACGGTCACGTGAGTTTATTTGACTCATCCCCGCATACAAAGTGGTACTTTTACCAGAACCTGTGGGACCAGTTACCAAAATAATACCGTGAGGCTTACTGATGAGATCAGCGAACAATTCGCGATTTCGCTCGGTCATCCCCAAATCTTCAAGATTTAAGCGCGCATTATTTTTATCAAGTAAACGCAGTACAACACGCTCACCAAAACTTGATGGCATCGTTGATACACGCACATCAACAGCACGTCCAGCAATACGTAAACTTATACGCCCATCTTGTGGAATACGCTTTTCTGCAATATCGAGCTTTGCCATAACCTTAATACGTGACACGAGTAAGGATGCAAGTTTACGATTTGGTTTTAAAACTTCTTTTAAGACACCGTCTACCCTAAAGCGAATTACTAACTCTTGCTCAAAGGTTTCAATGTGAATATCTGAAGCACCCTCTTTAATTGCCTCACTGAGCATGGCATTAATGAGTTTAATAATAGGTGCGTCATCATCCCCTGCGAGTAAGTCTTCTGTTTGCGGTAGTTCATCCGCTAAAGAAAATAAGTCAACTTCGTTGCCAATATCTTCCATCATTTGCTGTGTTTCAGAACTATCGCGTTGATAAGAAGCCTCAAGTAACAGCTCAAATTTGTCGTCTGGCAACTGCTCGAGTGAAAAACCACGTCCCGCAATACGACGTACTTCAAGTAAAGCCGTTACGTCTAATTCGCCGCGATAAAAAACAGTCCAATTATCACCATTTTTACTTAGCAAGACACCAGCACGACGCGCATATGAAAACGGTAAGCGCTTTGCAGGCAAGCTAACAAGATCATCACTTGTTAAGAGCTCATCATGGTCAATAGACGCACTCTGCGCTAACTCGTCATTAATCTCTGTAATTGCATCAGTCATCTTTACGATCATCTGCGTTTTGTTGTTTCAGGTATTCTTCATACGTTGGCGGTAATACCAACGCATCATTCCATTCTGGTAAGATTGGCATATCAGTTAATGGCATTAAATCAATCCCATCTTCTTTTTGTTTATGCTGCTCACCACGGATGAAGTTATATTTTGAATGACTTAACTTATTCATGCTCATACCATCACGAACAATCGTCGGACGAATAAATACAATTAAGTTACGCTTGCGCTTACTGGTACTGGTTGAACGGAATAAGTGCCCTAAAATAGGAATGTCACCTAACAATGGAACTTTCGAGACACTTTCTTGTACGTCTTCATCAATTAAACCGCCTAACACGACCATGCCACCATCATCGGCCATAACGGTGGTTTTAATCGCACGCTTATTCACTGAGATATCGACTGAAGTTGCACCACTTACGCCAGAGACTTCTTGCTCAATCGTTAACTGAACCGCCGAGCCATCATTAATTTGTGGTGTTACTTTGAGTTTCACACCCACTTCTTGACGCTCAACCGTTTGGAATGGGTTAGAGTTATTTGAACCCGTTTGTGACCCAGTGATAATTGGCACTTCTTGACCAACGATCATCGACGCTTCTTCGTTATCCATGGTGGTGACAGAGGGCGTTGCAAGAATATTTGAATTGGTATCTGTTGAAACGGCTTGGATAATCGCACCCCAGTCATTTTTCACAATACCCATTGCAAGACCGTTAATACCACCGAGTAACGCACCAAGTGGCCCTAAGTCACCTTCCTGTGTCTCTGAGGTATTTGTAACATTACCGGTTTCTGTACCAACAACCGTCCCTTGAATCGTTTTATCACGTGCTTGCTCTGCCGCAACAGCCAATGAGCCAACAGGCACTGTTGTGCCGTTGTTAAACTGCATCATTCCGCCTTGCTCTGAAATCCATTGCAAACCAAAGTTAATGCCATCGGCCTCAAGAACCTCAACAATAATTGCCTCAACTAGCACCTGTGCGCGACGAATATCTAAGCGCTCAATAACTTGCTCAAGTGAGCGCATCGTATCTGGCTGGGCTGTAATAACCAACGAGTTTGAATCAGGGTGCGCTTCTATACTTGTTTCGTTCTGACTGCGTGAACGAGCTTTCGTTGCGCCACCTTGGCCATCTTCAGCGAGTGTTTTACTCACACCTTGCAATACTTTTACTAAATCTTCTGCTTTTGCATAATTTAAGTAAATGACCTTGGTATTACCTTGATTCTCAAGTTCACCGTCTAAGCGGCTGATTAACTCAACAGCACGCGTACGGGCCTGCGCCTCACCACTGACAATCACACTGTTAGTACGACCATCGGCAACCACTTTCGGAATCAAAAATTCAGGGATGCTGCCTTTACCACTATCTTTATAAATATTGTCAACAACAGAGACAACATCATCCGCTGTAGCAAACTTAAGTTGAACAATATCAACTCGCTTATCACCGGCTTGGTCAACTGAACGGATGATTTCAACTAAACGATTTACAGAGGCAGCGTGGCCGGTAAGCATCATTACGTTAGCGGCGTTGAAGTTAGCAACATGCCCCCCGTCTTTTTGATCGCTAAACTGACGAACTAACGGACCTAACTCTTGTACGCTAACATTCTTAACTCGCACAACGCGCGTGACCATCATATCGCCACTGGCTTGGTTATCTTCCGTCACTAAAGGGACGTTCGATTTTTTAGCGTCAGAGCTTTTCTCAATTTTAAGAATGCCGTTATCCATCTCAACAGCTGAATAACCGTATACTTCTAATACATTTAAGAAAAATTGATAGTACAGCTTCTCATCCATTAACTCATAACTGCGCACATTAACTTTGCCGCGCACGTTCGGATCGATGATCACTGTTTTATTGAGATTTTTACCCACAATATTAATGAACTCATTAATATCGGTGCCTTTAAAGTTTGCAGCATACTCAACAGCCGAAACTGAGAGCGATAATCCTGTTAATAAAAAAAGCGCTGCATACTTAGCTAACCCTTTTTTGATTTTTGTGAGGTGTAGCGCGTGAACCATTCTATAAAAACTCCAAAGCTAATTATTGCAGGCTAAATTGCACATCAATTTGCTCACCATCACGCTCGATAGTGATACTTGCGTCAGTACTATTACGTAATTCGTTTATTGCTGACATTGCCTGTTTTAAATCATTTAATTGATAGCCATTAATCGCAATGGCTAAATCATTATTCATTAATCCCATCTGCTTAAATAATGCCGGGTCTTTACCTGGGCTTAAGCGATAACCCACCAGTTCACCGTCGACCATCGCTTGCGATACACGAATGTAGTCGAATAATTTACCAGGGTCGTTTAATACTTCTTCACGCGTTTCAATAATCGCTTCTTTGACTTCTTGGTCTTCAGTCGCATTGATTTCATTGTCCGCATCGATATCCTGAGGACCTTCTTCTAATTCTGGCTCTTGTTGCTCAGCCAAAACAGGCATAGAAACTGTTTTTGTAAAATCGAGTCCATCAAGCATTAATGTTTCAAAGCGACCACTTACATCCAAAATAACACGATCAGGTAAGACTTGTGCGAGCTTCGCTCGAGTGCCTTGAATTACATCATCAACAACATACGTTTCTTGTTTTCCTTGAGACTCTATTATAGCCAAACCAGCTTGATCGTTTTGGCTAACAGCCACGATACCCGTTAGATTAATACTTAAACGAGTTTCAGGGGCATTGTTAATAACTTGCGTTTGCTTTGCGGCAGGTTTTTTAGCTTCAACAACCACTTTACCGAATAAATGTTGTTCAAGAATTTGTCGTGAATTGACTGTTTCGATGCGTTTCGCAGTCATCGTTGTTCGACTTGCGGGTAGTGCTTTTGTATCAGGTTCAGGCCACAACAACCAGAACAACTTCGAGGATAAAAAGGCAATATAAACAACAACTAACAGCACAACTAATGCACTTAGCTTGGCATGAGGTAAGCCGTTTAAAAACTGTCTAACTTGTTGTAAGTGTTGATCCATATATTCTATTTCTTATTTTAATTTACTGCTTTATAGCAGGCCTATAGTACCTTTTCATTTTTCATTCAACAAGCACACGTATATTAAACTTTGTAAACAAGGTCGTTTCGACTAACAGGGGTAGCAAGGAAAAACTTTGACTGTTTCTTTATGATTAAGTTTCATGGTAAATTTTGCCTATACTCTAGCAGCTTTAAAAGAGCACAATTGTGTCAAAAGGTAACACTCAGCAGTCAAAAAACAGTCAAGACGAATTAAACGTCCGCCTTGATAAATGGTTATGGGCTGCCCGTTTCTATAAAACCCGCTCTGTTGCGCGAGACATGGTGCAAGGCGGTAAAGTGCATTATAATGGTCAACGAACAAAGCCCAGTAAAATCGTCGAGGTGGGCGCAGTCATAAAACTGCTGCAAGGAGTCGACGAAAAGGTAGTGACAATAGTGAAGGTCCTTGATAAACGTCAAAGTGCCCCCATTGCACAGACCTTATACCAAGAAACTCAAGCAAGTATTGAAAAGCGCGAAGCAAATGCAATCGCAAGAAAGAATAACAGCTTCTTTGCTCCACATCCTGATAGAAAGCCTGATAAAAAGCAAAGACGTGAACTGTTAAAAATGAAATCAAGTTAGGTAATGTAACACATGCAACAAGATTTACTTCATCGTTATATATTTGATCAACTCGATGTACGTGGTGAACTCGTACAAATTGAAAACACCTATCAAGAGATGATCGCCAACCATAATTACCCAGCTCCTGTTCAGGCACTCTTAGGTGAGTTGCTTGTTGCAACTTGCTTATTAACAGCCACCTTAAAGTTTGAAGGTGAAATTGCCGTACAGCTACAAGGTGATGGCCCTGTGAAATATGCTGTTATTAATGGTGATGATAAGCAAAATATGCGTGGTATTGCTCGCCTGCAAGGTGAAGTTCAAGGTAGTACTATTAAAGACTTGATTGGTAACGGTTATATGGTTATCACGATAACGCCAACAAAAGGTGAGCGTTATCAAGGTATTGTTCCGCTTGAACACGACACCTTAGATAAATGCCTCGAAAGCTACTTTGAGCAATCAGAACAATTGAAAACCCGTCTTTGGTTTGCGACTGAAATCACCGCAGGCTCAGCAAAAGCAGCCGGCTTATTCTTACAAGTTTTACCGGTAAATAAAGATAAGTCAGTAGAAGACTTCACTCACCTTGAAGCAATCAGTAATACCATTAAAGATGAAGAGTTACTTAATCTTGATGCTAATACTGTTCTTACTCGTCTGTACCATGAAGATAACCCTCAATTGTTCGAACCACAAAGTATCAATTTCCGTTGTGGCTGTAGCAGAGACAAGACAATTGCAGCATTAGTCAATATTGGTCAAGATGCATTATTAGATGATGTAAAAGAAAAAGGTGAAGTTAAAATTAGCTGTCATTATTGCTTAAAAGATTACGTTTTTAACGAGCAAGATATTAAAGCAATTTTTAACTAAATGACCACTTAATAGTATTATTATATTAAAAGCCGCATTTGTTGCGGCTTTTTTCTTAATTTTTATGATACCGGTGTCATGAAAAAGCCCCATTTTATGACACCGGTATCATTGAAATTATTCATGTTTTTTACCAAATATATGTGTTTTTAGCCCCTTCAGACACTCGAATATCCCTAATCCTTCTGTTACTATTATTTCAGCTTAAGGGAAAACAAGAACCCCAGAGCTATCCCGTTCAATCTCACACAATTTAGGTATAAACATGACTGCAAACGCTACTCGTTTTGTCGATCTTACTGCAGCTGAACTAGTCGAACACGCGATTCGTCGTGGCGAAGGGACTTTAGCCGCTAATGGTGCATTTGTTGCTAACACTGGTCGTCGTACTGGCCGTTCTCCAAAAGACCGTTTTATTGTTCAAGAGCCAAGCACTGAAAACGAAATCCAATGGGGTAACGTAAACCGCCCATTCGATGCAGACAAGTTTGATGCGTTATGGGCTCGTGTAGAAGCTCATGTACAAAGCAACGACCACTTCATCTCTCACCTAGAAGTTGGCGCTGATCCTGAGCACTATTTACCAGTCGTTGTAACAACAGAAACTGCATGGCATCACATTTTTGCCAAAAACATGTTTATCGAACCTGAAACTTATAATGCATCTGATTTACCTCAGTGGCAGGTAATGAATGTTCCTTCATTTGTTTGTGACCCTGAACGTGATGGCACAAATAGCGATGGCACAGTAATCATTAACTTTGCACAACGCAAAGTGCTATTGGCTGGTATGCGTTATGCCGGTGAAATGAAAAAATCAATGTTCTCTGTACAGAACTTCCTATTACCTGCGAAAGGTGTATTACCAATGCACTGTTCAGCTAACGTAGGTGAAGCAGGTGACACAGCATTGTTCTTCGGTTTATCTGGCACTGGTAAAACAACACTATCTGCGGATCCGACACGTTTCCTTATCGGTGATGACGAGCATGGTTGGGCGCCTGGTAGCGTATTTAATATCGAAGGCGGTTGCTACGCTAAATGTATCGACCTTTCACAAAAGAACGAACCCGTTATTTGGAATGCAATCCGTTTTGGTACTATCTTAGAAAACGTAGTACTTGATGAAAACCGCGTACCGGATTTCCATGACACAAGTTTAACTCAAAATAGCCGTGCAGCTTACCCACTAGAGCACGTAGAAAAACGTAAAGTTGAAAACCGTGCCGGTGAGCCAAAAGCCGTTGTTTTCTTAACATGCGACGTGAGTGGTGTATTACCACCTGTATCAGTGTTAACAGAAGAAGCAGCAGCATATCACTTCCTAAGTGGTTACACTGCAAAAGTAGGTTCAACTGAAATCGGTTCAACTAGCGATATCGAATCAACATTCTCAACGTGTTTTGGTGCGCCTTTCTTCCCTCGTCCTGCGGGTGTATACGCAGAGCTTCTTATGAAGCGTGTACGTGAATTTGGCGCTAAAGTATTCCTAGTAAACACAGGTTGGACTGGTGGTCCTTACGGTACAGGTAAACGCTTTGACATCCCAACAACACGTGCAGTAGTTGACGCTATTGTTTCAGGTAAGTTGTCAGATGTTGAAACGCAACACATCGACGTATTAAACCTAGACGTCCCTGTTGCTGTACCTGGTGTTGATAGCAAGCTTCTTAACCCAATCAACACATGGGAAGACAAAGAAAAATACGCAGAATATGCAAACAAACTTGCATCTGACTTCACTGAAAACTTCGCGAAATACGATGTTTCGGAAGCAATCAAATCTGCAGGTCCAAAAGCTTAATTTATAAGCCTTCCTAAATACTAAACGCCAGCATCATGCTGGCGTTTTTATTTGCGCTGTAATTCGTCTAGCTCAATGTGATGCTGTTAGTTATTAATGAGAGACGGATAGCGTGAGCTGAAGTAATCCATTTTAGAGGCGGCACTCCTCACCTACATTGATCAATAGATCGTGATTAACAAGCGTAGCCGTGAATGTCTGTGGTTATATATGAAGGGCATAATCAGACACTTTCGGCACTCAAGTACCTCCTACTACGCACTAATTAGGTTAGCGTAAAGTGAAGCAGCCCATTTTAGAGCCCTCCAATCTTGTCATCATGATTAAACAACGTTAGAACCGTGATTGAACATCGTGATTAAGAAGCGTAGGAACGGCTTTAGCCGTGAACGTCAGTGGTTATGTGTGAAGGGCATATCAGACACTTTCGGCACTCAAATACCTCCTACATCTCTTCACCTTGCGCTTATGCGCCTTTTATCTCTGTATGGTACTGGACGATTTATACCATTCCGCATAAAGGTTAAATCAACTTTATCCATTCCCGATTACACATCTTCATCACTCGCTCCGGTATTGAAATAAAGTGATTCCATGCTTTTGAAACTTCATCAACAATTTCGTCATAACCCGAAAACACTCTATTGGATAAACAGTGTTGTCGTATCCAGCTCCATACTTGCTCTATTGGGTTTAACTCTGGTGAATAAGGAGGGAGCTTTATTAGCGTGAGGTTGTTAAATTCTGCGGCTGTATCGTATGTGTGCCAGCCTGCGCCATCTATTATCACGACAGCATGTCTGCCAACTGGTGTAGCTTGTGATATCTGACTCAGGTGCTGCGTCATTGCTTCTTTATTGACGAATGGGCTTACTAGCGCTTCTGTTTGGCCTGTGGCAGGACATACCGCACCAAATAAATATCCATAGTCAAACTGCTGTTGTTTTACTATCCGTGGCCGAGTGCCTGTTTCAGCCCAAATGCGCGTAGTCGGATTTTGCTGGCCAAATCGTGCTTCGTCCTGAAACCATACGTCGATACGGTCAAGTGGAAGGTGTCCGGGTGTGTGAAGGATCGTTTCCAGTTGGAAGTTTTTTAAAAGCTTCTTGGCTTTTTAATGAGTGTTTAGGGTGTTTCGAACGGCTTGTGATCCAACTAAAGCCAAGCTGCTTGAGTATTTTATAAGTATGATTTAAGTGATAATGAACACCAAATTCAGTGCTAATGTAATGCACAATGTCTTCACCGGTAAGCCGGCCACCTTGAAGTTCTGTGTTCGTGCGTTTTATAAATTCAGACAGTTGCTCAAGTTGTGACTGTTGTAATCTAGATGGACGCCCTTGTATAGGCTTATTGTCTAAGCCATACAGCCCCTGTTCTAGGTAACTAGAAACCCATTTATTAACACTACTTCGTGCTATGTTAAGACGTTTTGCAATATCAGTTCTGCTATTCCCCTCATAAAATAATGACACTGCGAGTAATCGTATGCGTTTTCGTGCATTTGGTTCTTTTCGTGAAAGCGCTAAAAGCTGTTCAGCTATGTTTTGGTTCAATGTTATTAACCGGTGATTTTATATAGCCTATATTAGATCAGATATTTAAGCGGAATGGTATTAGCCCTGAACGCAAAAAACCCGCTGCATTGCTGCAACGGGTTTCTCTAATTAGGAGCCATGGTGCGCTACGCAGTAGGATGTCCTACTTTCACATGGTCAATGCCACACGATGCTTACAAAGATATAGGTCGTAGGGGTCTTGGTTGGGTATTTTATTTTTCTACAGGCAACAAAAAACCCGACTCTTTTGAATCGGGTTTCTCTAATTAGGAGCCTGGCGATGTCCTACTTTCACATGGCAAATGCCACACTATCATCGGCGCTGTTTCGTTTCACTACTGAGTTCGGCATGGGGTCAGGTGGGTCCAAAACGCTATTGTCACCAAGCAAAATGCGTGGAAAGGATTCTCGACAAAGCGCATCGCGCTTACGAGTCCTTTGCGCAAGGTGAACTGATTTCGCATTAAGCGCTGCGGTTCACCCTACATAAAATTCGGAAATCTGATAATCGTAAAATCTACTTTAGTATACTAACTTCTGTCTGTTACGCTGTCATAAAACGCGTTTGGCGTTGTATGGTTAAGCCTCACGGGTAATTAGTACAGGTTAGCTTAATGGCTCACACCACTTCCACATCCTGCCTATCAACGTTGTAGTCTTCAACGGCCCTTCAGAGACTTTAAAAGTCTAGTGAGAACTCATCTCGAGGCCTGCTTCGCGCTTAGATGCTTTCAGCGCTTATCAGTTCCGAACGTAGCTACCGGGCAATGCCATTGGCATGACAACCCGAACACCAGCGGTTCGTTCACTCCGGTCCTCTCGTACTAGGAGCAACCCCTCTC
>NZ_CP058972.1:0-290000 GCF_013423925.1 Pseudoalteromonas sp. JSTW | reverse complement strand
ATAAAAGATAAACACACAGATTGAGGTTTTATAGCTGTCGCTGCAGATCTAAATAACCGACAAAGTACGCAAAATAACCCAAGCTTAAACACTGTTTAGAACATTAACACTTTATATTAGTAGCGCTCACGAGCTAAAGACACTAAAAGGGCTCATGATAGAAAGTGCCGAAGTAGCTTCCATCAGTTTTATTGTTCTCATGAATGCTAGCTGCTCCCAACACTATACACTTCATATTGTGTCGATTTATATTCTGCTTAATGGAATGTTATGTTCAGGCGAAAGGTACCTTAGTTCAACCACACTACTTGCAAACTCCTCGCACTATTTAATTGAGGGTATGTGTTTTTTGACCGAACGTACCAACACACTAGTTGGTTTAACACTCTTTGACTCAGCGAAATCATTCTATACTTGCATGTCTTCCCCCCAAACCAAATAAAACTGCATCATTAAGTTTGTAATAAAGGCTCAACTAAAATTCAAATCGTGAAAATGTATATCATCAGCTCTCGCTGATACAGTATTCTGGTAATAGGCCATTCTTGCGTATGTTCGATTTAGTTACATGTTCGATGTAGTTACACGTTCTATATCGTTATAAGTATCGACAATGATAAGTTCATCAAAACTAATCTATTCACTACCATGAGCTTCTGCTATTTACTGATCGTTGTAATACGACTTAGCGAGCTCAACGCTCTATAAATAAGACCATTAAACAGACTAAACTTTAAAGCCGATGATTGTTCTAATGGTAAAGATTCATTACTCACCTTGATCTCATTTTTATACCATTGTGCTTAATTAAGTGGTCTATTTTGAGGCAATAAAACCGCGTTAATAACAAGGCAAAAATGTCGTTATTGAGGTGTTCTCGGCAATTGCTCTACCTCCTGCATCTATGCAGTCGTAAATCAGACATTTTTAACGCAGCTAGCGACTGGTTTAATAACTCAAAATGATTAAGTATTATTGCGGATTAATATAAGTACCAAGCAGAAATGTGGCTATTAATAATAAATGGTAAGCGTTATCGAATGTCTAAAAGAGCTAACTGTCGAAAAGAATCTGCTGGTGAAAAGAATAGACTGGACGAAACGTGCCTAAAAAAGAGGGCTGCTGTTTATAAGATACCTGACCACAATTTACTGAGAAATTAGATGGCAATAGATCGCATACCAAGAAAGTAAAAAGCCGAGCATAAGCTCGGCTTTTTGGTGTCTTTACGACTTACTCTGCAGACTGTGCGTCTTCTTGAACTTCTTCGTTTGTCGCTGGGCGACCAACTAGTTCAATATAAGCCATTGGTGCATTGTCACCAGCACGGAAGCCACACTTAAGAATACGAGTGTAACCACCTGGACGGTCTGTATTACGAGGACCGATTTCGCTGAACAATTTGCCAACTACTTCATTATCACGCGTGCGAGCAAACGCTAAACGGCGGTTTGCTACACTGTCAGTCTTAGCCAGTGTGATTAAAGGTTCAATTACACGGCGCAACTCTTTCGCTTTAGGCAAAGTTGTTTTGATGATTTCATGTTTCACCAAAGAACCAGCCATGTTGCTGAACATCGCTTTGCGATGGCTGCTGTTACGGTTTAATTGACGACCACTCTTACGATGGCGCATGACCCTATCCTTCTAACTAAACTAATATAGTGATTTAGATTATTCAGCTAGGCTTGCAGGCGGCCAATTTTCTAGGCGCATACCTAGAGATAGACCACGTGAAGCTAGCACGTCTTTAATTTCAGTTAGAGACTTCTTACCTAAGTTAGGTGTTTTAAGAAGCTCAACTTCAGTGCGCTGAACTAAATCACCGATATATTGAATTTGCTCGGCTTTCAAACAGTTTGCTGAACGTACTGTTAGTTCAAGATCATCAACTGGACGAAGTAGAATAGGATCGAATTCTGGCTTCTCTTCTTTCTCTTCTGGCTCAGTTACATCACGTAAATCTACGAATGCATCTAATTGCTCAGCTAAGATAGTAGACGCACGGCGGATCGCTTCTTCAGGATCTAAAGTGCCGTTCGTTTCCATATCAATGATTAACTTGTCTAAGTCTGTACGTTGCTCAACACGGGCTGATTCAACCGAGTACGCAATACGTTCAACTGGGCTGAATGATGCATCAAGCAGCAATCGACCAATTGGACGCTCATCGTCATCAGAGGATAAACGACTAGATGCCGGCACATAACCGCGACCGCGCTCAACACGAATACGCATGCTGATCTCGCTGCTATCTGTCGTTAGGTGACAGATAACGTGATCTGGGTTGGCGATAGTTACATCACCATCGTGCTGAATATCAGCCGCAGTCACAGGGCCTACACCAGATTTAGTCAGGGTCAGAAAAACTTCATCTTTGCCTTCTAAAGTTACTGCTAGACCTTTAAGGTTTAACAGAATTTCAATGATGTCTTCTTGTACGCCCTCTTTCGCGCTGTACTCATGCAATACACCGTCGATTTCTACTTCAGTTACTGCACATCCAGGCATAGATGATAACAGTATACGGCGTAAGGCATTACCCAGAGTATGACCGAAGCCACGCTCTAATGGTTCTAAAACTACTTTAGAACGCGTTGGGTTGATAGCGTCGATATCGACTAACCTTGGTTTTAGGAATTCGGTAACAGAACCCTGCATTTTATCCTCTCTTAACTCTTAACTTTACTTAGAGTAAAGTTCGACGATTAGTTGTTCGTTAATGTCCGCAGACAGATCTGAACGCTCAGGTAGGCGCTTGAAGCTACCTTCCATTTTCTTACCGTCAACTTCAACCCAAGTCGGCTTTTCACGTTGCTCAGCCAACTCTAGAGCAGCGATGATACGTGCTTGTGTTTTAGACTTCTCACGAATTACAACAGTATCTTCTGGTGTAATTACGTATGAAGGAATATTCACAACACGACCATTAACTAAGATCGCTTTGTGGCTAACTAACTGACGTGCTTCTGCACGTGTGCTAGCAAAACCCATGCGATATACAACATTGTCTAAACGTTGCTCTAAAAGCTGTAACAAGTTTTCACCTGTATTACCTTTAAGGCGAGCAGCTTCTTTGTAGTAGTTACGGAATTGCTTTTCTAATACACCGTAGATACGACGTACTTTTTGCTTTTCACGTAACTGTAAACCGTAATCAGATAAGCGACCTTTACGAGCGCCGTGCTGACCAGGTGCAGTCTCAAGTTTACACTTAGAGTCGATAGCTCTTACGCCGCTCTTAAGGAACAGGTCAGTACCTTCACGACGACTCAGCTTGAGCTTAGGGCCCAAATATCTTGCCATGTTATTTCTCCTAACCTATTGTTAAACGCGACGTTTCTTCGGTGGACGACAACCATTATGAGGGATTGGCGTCACGTCAGTGATGTTGGTGATACGGTAACCAGCAGCATTCAAAGCACGTACAGCAGATTCACGACCTGGACCTGGACCTTTAATGAACACTTCTAGATTTTTTAAACCGTATTCTTGAGCAGCAGTACCTGCACGCTCTGCAGCAACCTGAGCAGCAAATGGAGTAGATTTACGTGAACCACGGAAACCTGAACCACCGGCAGTAGCCCATGATAGTGCATTACCTTGACGGTCGGTAATTGTTACAATAGTGTTGTTGAAAGAAGCATGAACATGAGCCATACCATCAGCAACTTGCTTTTTAACCTTCTTACGACGAATTGGTGCTTTAGCCATAATCTACCCCACCTTATTTCTTGATAGGCTTGCGAGGACCCTTACGAGTACGCGCGTTAGTCTTAGTACGTTGACCACGTAGTGGTAACGAACGACGGTGACGTAGGCCACGGAAACAACCAAGGTCCATAAGGCGCTTGATATTTAATGTAACTTCACGACGAAGGTCACCTTCTACAGTGTACTTGCCAACTGCTTCACGCAATACGTCAAGTGTTTCGTCTGAAAGCTCACCGATTTTTGTGGTCTCGGCGATACCAGTCGCTGCTAAGATAGCCTTAGAGCGAGTCTTACCTATGCCATAAATAGCAGTTAAACCGATAACTGCATGTTTATGATCAGGGACGTTAATGCCAGCGATACGGGCCACTAACACATCTCCTATATTTGAATTTGGTTATCATCTGTTTGAAAAGCCCGTAAGGATACTCAAACGAAGACCAAATCACAACTAAAAACACAGGCCGAGTAAATAACTCAGCCTGCACGACTGTTTAATTAGCCTTGCCTTTGCTTATGCTTAGGCTCACTGCAAATTACGCGTACTACACCAGCACGTTTAATAACTTTACAGTTACGGCATATTTTCTTAACGGAAGCACGTACTTTCATTGCTCAACTCCGTAAACTGACCTTATCGGCCGTAGCCTTTAAGGTTTGCTTTTTTCAGCACAGAATCATACTGATGTGACATCAGATGCGTCTGTACTTGTGCCATAAAGTCCATGATTACAACAACGATAATCAAAATTGATGTACCGCCGAAATAGAATGGCGTTTGCCATGCCATAGTCATGAATTCGGGCACCAGACAGATAAAGGTTATATACAAAGCACCTGCCAATGTCAGGCGTGTCATCACTTTATCAATGTATTTAGATGTCTGCTCACCTGGACGAATACCTGGGATAAATGCGCCAGATTTTTTCAGGTTATCTGCTGTTTCACGCGGGTTAAATACCAACGCGGTGTAGAAAAAGCAGAAGAAGATAATAGCCGCAGCTAAAACCATCGCATATAACGGTTGACCTGGAGTCAATGTTGTAGCGATTGTTTGTAGCACATCAGCGACCGGACCTTCACCCTGGCCGAACCAGCTTGCAATTGTACCAGGGAACAGAATTATACTGCTAGCAAAGATTGGTGGAATAACACCCGCCATGTTTACTTTCAGCGGTAAGTGCGTGCTTTGAGCAGCAAATACCTGACGACCTTGTTGACGCTTAGCATAGTTAACGACGATACGACGTTGACCACGCTCGAAGAATACAACGAGGTAAGTAACAGCGAATACGATTACAGCAATCAATAACAGTACAAGTACATTCAGATCACCTTGGCGCGCCATTTCGGCTGTCGAACCAATAGCAGACGGCAGGTTTGCTACGATACCAACAAAAATCAGAACTGAAATACCGTTACCGATACCGCGTTCTGTAATTTGCTCGCCCAACCACATAAGGAACATAGTACCGGTAACTAAACTCACTACAGCAGTGAAGTAGAAACCAATACCAGGGTTAACAACTAACCCGTCCATCATACCCGGTAAGCTTGTGGCAATACCGATTGATTGGATAGTAGCAAGCACAAGCGTGCCATAGCGTGTATACTGGCTGATTTTCTTACGCCCTTGCTCGCCTTCTTTCTTAAGCTCTATAAACGGCGGATACATATGCGTTAATAGTTGCGTAATAATCGAAGCCGAGATATACGGCATAATACCCAGTGCCAACACTGAAGCGCGCTCAAGCGCACCACCGCTGAACATGTTAAACATTTCAACAATGGTGCCCTTTTGTTGCTCGAAGAAATCGGCAAGTACAGCGGCGTCAATCCCAGGGATCGGCACGAATGAACCTAGACGGTAAATAATGATAGCACCCAATACAAATAGTAATCGACGCTTCAATTCCGAAAGCCCACTTTGTGCACTTTTCATATCTTGACCTGGTTTAGCCATTAGTACTTCCTTAGTCTTCTACCTTGCCTCCGGCAGCTTCGATAGCTTCGCGAGCACCTTTGGTCACTTTAAGACCTTTAACGGTAACTGCGCGTGAAACTTCGCCAGATTTTACTACTTTAACGAACTGGATGTTCTTTTTAACTAGACCAGCTGCTTGTAACGCGTTTACGTCTACTACATCGCCTTCAACTTTAGCGATTTCAAAAAGGTTTACTTCAGTAGATACTAATGATTTACGTGAAGTGAAACCAAATTTAGGTAGACGACGTTGCATAGGCATTTGACCGCCTTCGAAACCAACGCGTACTTTACCGCCAGAACGTGATTTTTGGCCTTTATGACCACGGCCACCAGTCTTACCAAGACCAGAACCAATACCACGACCTAGACGTTTCTTTTCAGTTTTTGCACCAGCAGCAGGTGAAAGTGTATTCAAACGCATCGAATTAACCCTCAACCTTTACCATGTAAGAAACTTGGTTAATCATACCACGCACACATGCTGTGTCTTCTAACTCAACAGTGTGATTGATACGACGTAAACCAAGACCGCGTAATGTAGCTTTATGCTTCGGTAAACGACCGATAGAGCTCTTTACTTGTGTTACTTTAACAGTTTTATTAGCCATGGTTTACCCCGTGATTTCGTCTACGCTAAGACCACGTTTAGCAGCGATTGACTCTGGAGAGTTCATGTTCTCTAGAGCTGCAATCGTTGCACGAACGATATTGATCGGGTTAGTTGAACCGTATGCTTTTGACAATACGTTCTGTACACCAGTTACTTCTAGTACTGCACGCATCGCACCACCGGCGATGATACCTGTACCTTCTGAAGCAGGCTGCATGTATACTTTAGAACCCGCGTGGCGACCCTTGATTGGGTGCTGTAGCGTGTTACCGTTTAGGTCTACACTGATCATGTTACGACGTGCTTTTTCCATTGCTTTTTGAATAGCAGCTGGAACTTCACGTGCTTTACCATAACCGAAACCTACTTTACCTGCGCCGTCACCAACTACAGTTAGTGCAGTGAAGCTAAAGATACGACCACCTTTAACCACTTTAGACACACGGTTTACCGCGATTAGCTTTTCAGCCAAATCAGGCTGTTGTTGCTTTGCTTCTACGTTAGCCATTGTCTACTCCTAGAATTGCAAACCGGCTTCACGCGCTGCATCAGCAAGCGCCTTCACACGGCCGTGATATTTAAAGCCACTGCGATCAAAAGCAATCTTTTCGATGCCTTTGTCAGCTGCACGTTCAGCAACCGCTTTACCAACTGCTTGAGCAGCTGCTACGTTACCTGTGCCTTTAACTGTTTCGCTAATTGCTTTTTCAACAGTAGAAGCAGCAGCCAGTACAGTACCCTCAGCAGTAACTACTTGAGCGTAAATGTGACGTGGCGTGCGGTGGATAACAAGACGCGTTGTGCCTTGTTCAATGTAATTTCTACGAGTGCGCTTAGCACGACGTAGACGAGCTGTTTTTTTATCCATCGTCTTACCTTACTTCTTCTTAGCCTCTTTACGGCGTACATTCTCGTCCGCGTAACGAACACCTTTACCTTTATAAGGCTCAGGTTTACGGTATGCACGGATGTTAGCAGCTGTTTGACCAACTAACTGCTTGTCTACGCCCTTAACTAGAACTTCTGTTTGGCTTGGTGTTTCAATCGTAATACCTTCAGGTACTTCGAAATTCACTGGGTGTGAGAAACCAAGAGTTAAGTCTAAAACTTTGCCCTTAGCCGCTGCACGGTAACCAACACCTACTAACTGAAGCTTCTTCTCGTAACCTTCATGCGTACCAACAATCATATTGTTGATTAGAGCGCGAGCAGTACCTGCTTGAGCCCATGCATTGACTACGCCTTCACGAGGTAAAGTTGTAATAACGTTGTCGTTAACTTGTACTTCAACAGCATCGTTGATAGTGCGAGTTAATTCACCGTTTTTGCCTTTAACTGTGATGTCCTGGCCTTTTAATGTAACTTCTACACCGGCAGGAACATTGATTGGTGCCTTTGCTATGCGAGACATAGTTCCCCTCCGATTAAGCTACAAAGCCAATGATCTCACCACCAACGCCGGCACTACGTGCTGCGCGGTCTGTCATTAGGCCTTTAGAAGTTGATACGATAGCGATACCAAGACCACCCATTACCTTAGGTAATTCGTCACGTTTCTTATAGATACGTAGACCAGGGCGGCTAACACGCTGGATATTTTCAATAACAGCTTTGCCTTCGAAATATTTTAATTCGATTGCTAGCTCAGGCTTCGCTTCACCGCTTACAGCGTAATCTGCGATATAACCTTCATCTTTTAATACTTTAGCTACTGCTACTTTCAGTTTTGAAGTTGGCATCGTTACTGATACTTTCTTCGCTGACTGACCGTTACGGATACGTGTAAACAAATCCGCAATAGGATCTTGCAAGCTCATAGTCTTACTCCCGTGATACTATTACCAGCTAGCCTTTTTAAGGCCAGGAATTTCACCGCGCATAGCTGCTTCGCGAACTTTAATACGGCTCATGCCGAATTTGCGAAGGTAACCATGTGGGCGGCCCGTAACGTTACAACGATTACGTTGACGTGAAGAGCTAGAATCACGTGGTAAAGCTTGTAGCTTTAATACCGCGTCCCAACGATCATCGTCAGATGTTTTCACATCACTGATGATAGCTTTTAGTGCAGCACGCTTTTCAGCATACTGAGCAACTAATTTAGTGCGCTTTGCTTCGCGCGCTTTCATAGAATTCTTTGCCATAACCCTACCCTTATTTCTTAAATGGGAAGTTAAACGCTTCTAACAACGCACGGCCTTCCTCATCTGTTTTCGCAGAAGTAGTGATAGTGATATCCATACCGCGTACACGGTCTACTTTATCATAATCAATTTCTGGGAAGATGATTTGCTCACGTACGCCCATGCTGTAGTTACCACGTCCATCAAAAGACTTAGCACTTACACCACGGAAGTCACGGATACGTGGGATAGCGATTGAAACCAAACGCTCAAAAAAGTCCCACATACGCTCGCCACGTAGGGTTACTTTACAACCAATTGGGTAACCTTCACGCACTTTGAAGCCAGCAACAGATTTGCGTGCTTTAGTGATTAGAGGTTTCTGACCAGAGATTGCTTCTAGATCTGCAACAGCATTATCTAGGATCTTCTTGTCAGCTAGAGCTTCGCCCACACCCATGTTTAATGTGATCTTTTCGATCTGAGGGACTTGCATGACAGAGCTGAAACCAAACTTCTCTTGAAGTTCAGCCACTACTTTGTCTTTATATACTTCATGCAGTTTCGCCATCATTCTACTCCAACTATTAGATAGTTTTACCAGTAGATTTAAAGATACGTAATTTCTTACCATCTTCAATCTTGAAACCTACACGATCTGCTTTACCCGTTTCCGAGTTGTAGATCGCAACGTTTGATACGTCGATAGACGCTTCTTTCTCAACAATACCGCCAGCTTGGTTCAACTGAGGAACAGGCTTTTGGTGCTTCTTGATTAAGTTGATGCCTTCGACAAATACTCGACCAGACTCAGTAACAACTGAAAGCACTTTACCGCGCTTACCTTTGTCTTTACCGGCTAGTACGATTACTTCGTCATCACGACGGATTTTTGCTGCCATGATAGACTCCTTATAGTACTTCTGGTGCTAGTGAAACGATTTTCATGAACTTTTCAGTACGAAGTTCACGAGTCACAGGGCCGAAGATACGAGTACCAATTGGCTGTAAGTTATCATTTAAGATAACAGCCGCATTGCTATCGAAACGGATCAAAGAACCGTCCGGACGACGAACGCCTTTTTTAGTACGCACAACTACTGCGTTTTTAACATCACCTTTCTTCACTTTACCGCGAGGAATCGCTTCTTTTACAGAAACTTTGATGATATCGCCAACCGCTGCATAGCGACGGTGCGAACCGCCAAGGACTTTAATACACTGCACTTTGCGAGCGCCGCTGTTATCAGCAACGTCCAGCTGAGTTTGCATTTGGATCATGTTAATGACCTCCGGTGTAGATATTACAACACGCCTTAATTTTGTTTAAAATCAAGACATTTCGGTTAAATTCCACTCAAAAAACACACGAGTTGTCTCTTAAGGGCGGGCAATTGTATCAGCAATAGCAATGAAGTGGTAGGTTATTTTTTAATTAATTTATAATAAAGGGTCGCTATATCAAGGTGGGCTTACAACCGTTTACTGGTTTGTTATTGATTATAAAACAAACAGGGCGCCGATGCGCCCTGCTTTAAGGATTAAATTAAATTTTTATTAATTTCCAAATAAGCCTTTAAGCTTATCTTTTATTTTATCTTTCGCTTTTTCTTTCACTTCTTCTTTGGCCGCATCACTCACATCGAGGCTATAACCCACATCATGGAATGGGCCTTTAATACGCAGTGGAATTTTAAAGCCTGTGCTGTCATCTGTGGTACCTTGCCCTTCAATTGAATCAACGATGCCTGTCACGAGACGATAATCAACGTTGGTCATCGGTAAATCCACCTTACCAGCCCCCGAAATACGAATAAGCGGGCTTAATAATGACAAGTCACGGTTTTCACCCACCCCATTAGTGAAATTAAAGCTGCCTGTTAACGCTGAGAAATCTGTTTGCTCAGAGTTATCGAAGCCTGTATCGAGACCTTCTGATACGGCCCCTAAGTTACCTTTGATTAGCTCTTTTGCTTTACGGACCATTTCAGCAATGTTTGCGCCTTTAACTGCCCCATCTGCAAATTCAAATGCTAATTTACCATTCAACGCATTAATAAAGCTTTTCTGGCTTTGACCCGTTGTCGTTAAATTCCAGTTTAATGAACCTTTACCCATTAACTTATCAAAACCTGCTGCGTCAGTTAATAATGGCTGCGCATCGATTTTATCTAAAGCGAAGTTCGTTGAGATTGCATAAGGAGCTTGCTTTGCATTGAGTGTAATAACACCTTTACCATTGCCCTCATAAGCAACAAATTTGTCTAGGCTTACTTTCGCTACAGCATTTTTAAGGTTTACAGTGAATTGGTTCTCACCGAGTGTGATCTTCTTGGCTTTTAGACCACTTGAGCGAACAACTACACTCGCATCCAAGGCATTTAAACCACTTAAATCAATTTTAGTATCATCCCATACGATAGGCTGAGCGGGTGCATCTTCTGCAGGTAAAGGTTGTGCCTCTTTTGCAACGCCTTCTGGAAGGTACGGATTTAAGTCGAGCATGCCTAAATCAATATCCGCATTGACCGCTAAGCGATTACCAAGGTTAATGTCGCTTTTACCTTTGATTTGTAATTCATCTAATGTTGCCAAAAGCTCTGTTAGTTTGAATGTGTCACCTTGTAGATGCATGGCCCCTTTAACATTAAAGGCATTAAAAGCATTGTCTTTGGCATTTAAGTCCACACCTTGCCAATTAGCAATATTTTTAACCGAATCACCGCTGATAGACAATTGACCTTGTACATCTTGACCCATTTCAGCAATCGCACCTTTAAAAGTCATATCTACCAAACGTGAATCAACCTCTGTACTGACATTAAAAGTCGCTCCTTCAATCACTTTCACGGGTGTATCAAGGGTTACATCAAGTTCAAAGCGCTCCCCCATATAGGTAATCCCGCCTTTAAGCTCTAATGTTTTACGCAGTGATGGGAGTAAAATAGCCAGCTCTAAGTCACTAATCTGTTGTTTTGCGCCCGTTTTACCATCTAGATACGTGAAGGTTCCGCCATAAATTGCCACTTCACCTAACTGAATATCAAAGTTATCAGGCAAATTTACAGCTCCTGAGCTCTTTTGTTGCTCAGTCTCTGGTTGTTCGGCTACGCCATCAAACAACTGCCAGTTAGCTTTGCCATTTTTATCAGTTTCTAACAAAATTGTTGGCTCGTTGATAACGAACTTATCAAGTTTAAACTCACCACCGAAAAGCGACATCCAGGGAATATGAATGGCCAACTGTTGCATGCTTGCCATGTCTTTTTGTGAACCCGTTTGCATATTAGCAAAATGCACATCATTCAGTTCAAGCTTCAACGAAGGGAAAACCGACAGTTTTTTATCACCGTTAATGGTGAGGCTTCGACCCGTCGTTTGTTCAACTTGCTGCGAGACTTTGTTAAAGATTGCATCAGTTGGGATAAGAAACGGTGCGGCGATTACTAAGGCAATTAGTAATACGAATATGACACCAATAATCTTTAGTAAGGTTTTCATAATCATCCTTAAAAATGGGCAAACATTGTTCATATCATAGCGGGTGTTAAGCCGAAAATCATTGCTAAACAAATAAAAAGGCTATTCAGCAAGCTTAGGTAGACAAATATGAATCGTCGCTGAAATATTTTGAAACCTTTAGGTTACATTAAATAGTTGACTAGATGATACCCAAAGGTTACATCGATACCTAGAGGTTACAATTAAAATTAAAAGGAAGATTTATGTCAAAGCAAGATATCCAAACGGAAGAGAAATTTATGAGCCAAAATGCATGGTTTTCAGTGTTTATGGGGATCACTCTACTCATTATCAGTGTTTACCCTGCGCTTAATCAAACATCGGCCCCCTTGTTGTTTTTAGGCAGTGCTGCTTTTCTGGGATCATTCTGTATGTTTGTGATAAGAGGTGGATTTACATGGAAAATGAAATATCGCCTTACTTATAAAGATGAGTTTTTAAATACGATTGACACCATTGCCTATAAACATGTTGTACTTGGTTTACTCTTTAGTATGGGTGCGGTGTATTTATTGTCTGATGAGTTAGCTTTAGATGTTTCTCATAGCATGATGGCTACCTTTTACTTGGCTGAAATGAGTTTAATATATGGCATCTCAATTCTTTGGCAAAGTAGAGACTAGGAGCAATAGTGCAAAATCATATTGCAAAATATCGCAAAGCCGCAGGGCTTTCGCAACAAGAGCTAGCCGATGCTATCGCTGTTTCACGTAAAACAATTAGTACGGTCGAAACGTCTCGCTTTACGCCTTCAGTGATCATTGCATTAAAGATAGCCCGGCAGTTTAATACAACTGTCGAGCAATTATTTTCACTAGACGAAGCAGATTAACGCCTTTAAATGCAATCTTGTGCAGATTTAACTTATCAAGATTGCATCCCCTGTATTCTTCGGTATGATGCACGCCCCTGTTGCTGTTAGCTTATTTAAGCTAAAATAAAGTGACTAAAAAATATATCAAACTGGAGAGTCTACAAGGCATGAAGAAACTGCTTATTTCACCGTCAAAAATGGCGCTTAGCGAGCAAGAAAGTCAAATTTATCAAAATATTCTCAAGCAATCTTCAGAGCTAAGCCTCAACCTAATGGCCGTGAAAGTAGACAACCACCCAGAAGACTTTTTAGGTTGGTGCTATGAGCTACTCAGTGCAAGCCGCGATCGTATTAACTATGATTTATTAGAAGATAAGCAGTTACCGACATTAAAAAAACTTCACGACTTACTGATCTCTGCCATTAGCTTCTTGCAATTGAAAACGCTGCGCGTTGCACCTTGGCCTGTCGTTACAGGCTTTATTGAGCAACATAGAGAGCTCATTGCGCTTGATGAGCAATTACGTTTAGCAAACTACATTGGCGCAATTAAATCACAAACTTTAAAAGAAATGATTCCAGAAGACCGCTTGGCTTTTGCAGGCAAACACACGGCTTCTCTTGACCCAAGTAGCTATAACTTTGATGTTGAATGGTTTGCTTCAACCAAAAGCGCCAAAGGGTTCCATCAAATGCTGAGCGACCTGCCTGCGGCTTTTGACGAAGCCCTAGCGCACATTCCCCTAGAAGGCGATGTGACACAAGAACACTATCAACATTTTATGGTTGCTTACTTTATGGCCTTTACAGGCAGCGAAGAGAAACCAACGCTTGCGCCTGCAACGCGCTTATTAGCAATGCGCCGCCCTGATGTATTTACGCCTATTACAAATAGTAAGCTTGATGCGCTTTGCGCTTCGTTGGGAGTTCCTAAATTAAACAACCGTGATTTTGAACGTTATTGGCAAGACGTGGTTACTGCAATTCATAGCATGCCTTGGTTCAAAATGGCCAGTGCAGCAAATGAGCTTGAGCAATCTTTAGTTGAAATCAAAGCCCTATTACCGAGCTTCTTCTATTATGCAGATAAGAGCACCGCAGATAACTCTAATTATATTAAGTTGTTAAACAAGCCTAAGAGTACAACGAGCTCAGCAGGTAAAAAGACGGTGCGTCGCGGCAAAGAGTCTGCTGAGATTTTAGTAGACCGCGCGCTTGCAAGTGACGATATCCCCGAGCATATAAAAGCAAAACGAGACTCTATCGTCAGCGAAGTTGAAAAAGGACGTAGCGTTGAAGAAACAATCAGCCTAATGCGTGCCATTTTTGGCTAAGTCTCTATCAAACAAGAAAAACCTGGTTGCTTCGCGATTGTGCAACCGGGTTATTTTTTGCACCACAGGTGTGCGCATGAACAATTCAAATAAATCTAAACTTTAAAAAATAACACGCTTAAAAGGCTGTTTTTAAAGCAGTTAAACATAAAATATCCCTTTCAGAATTAACTTGGCACAACCAGTGCTACATCGTATCCAGACAACACATAAAAACTGTCCTCAAATAATAACCAGACTGCAATCTGAAATGGGGCAAATCAACATAACAACAGGATACGAGAAACATGCTAAAACTAAAAAAAACGGTCGTAGCAAGCGCCATTGCGCTATTAACTTTGAGCTCAACATATAGTTATGCAGAAGTAACAGCAAACGCTGCGGCTACTTCAAACTATTTATGGCGTGGTCAAGAGCAAACTGGGGGTGATGCTGCAATTCAGGGCGGTATTGATTACGCAAGTGAATCTGGCTTTTACGCAGGTACTTGGGTATCGAATGCCAGCTGGGCTGACGACATGACTTACGAGCTAGACCTTTATGCAGGTTTTGGCGGTGATATCAATGAAACATTTAGCTACGATGTTGGCTACATTTATTATGCTTACCCTGATGCAGCATCTTATACTGACGCTGACTTTTCAGAGATCTACGGTAGCATCAGCATGGGTAGTTTCACTTTTGGTGCTGCAATCCTTGCTACATCAGCAGCCAGCGGTGACGGTACAGATTTTGGAGATTCTTTATACTTAAATGCTGACTATAGCTTCCCAGTTGGCAGTACCGGTGCAGAAATGGCTCTTCATCTGGGTCATTACTCAGGCGATTTCATTGGTGATGATAATATCATTGACTACGGTGTTTCTGTGTCAAAAGACGGCTTTACATTTGGCGTGTCTGACACAGACATTGATGGCTCTGATGTAAAAGTGTATGTCGCTTACGCAGTTGACTTTACGCTTTAAAAAAGAATGTGTTACTTGCTGCAACACGAAGGGCCGAAAGGCCCTTTTCTCGTTAAAGCGCACTTTAAAATTATGGCACACTGTGGCCTGTAGAGCCTTGCCAAATACGATACCATTGCTCACGATTCATCGTGAATTCTTTCGCTGCGACGGCTGATTTAACCCGGGCAATGTTGCCTGTACCCAATACTACCGATGGCAAACTTGGGTGCATGAGTAACCAAGTATACACAACTTGATCGATAGAGCTGGCTCCAATTTCGTTGCCAACTTGCTCCAACACCGCACGCAAACGCACTGCTTTTTCATCGTCATTTGAAAATAAACGCCCGCCCGCTAAAGGTGACCAAAGCATGGGTTTAATATCAAGTAATTGGCATTGATCCAAAGTCCCATCATCAAGCACTTTCATCTCATAAGGCGAAAACTCTATTTGATTCGTGACTAAATCAAAGTCTAAACGGGACTGCAGTAAGCTGAGTTGTGACGGCGTGAAGTTTGAAACACCAAAGTCAATAACATCACCATTTGCTTTTAAAGTATTGAATGCTTCAGCTACTTCTTCTGCATTCATTAAATAATCAGGGCGATGGATCAGTAACACATCTAATCGGTCGGTATTAAAGTGTTTAAGCGATTGCTGAGCGGATGCGATGATATGGGCTGCACTCGAGTCATAATGATTCGCTTTGCCTTGCAAGCCTAAACTGGGAAATGCGGGTTTAATTCCACATTTAGTGATTATTTTTATTTCATCACGAATACTCGGCTTTAGTTGTAACGCTTTACCAAATTCAGCTTCGCAGCCGTATTCACCATAAATATCAGCATGGTCAGTGTGTGTAACCCCTACTTCAATGGCTTGCTCTAAAAAGCTTAAGCATTGCTGTGGTGATATTTGCCAATCTAGCAAGCGCCAAAATCCCAGTACTAATTCATCAATACAACGCACATTGTTATTCACTATATATACCTACTTAATCTTGATTATTACACCTATCTTACTATTTAAAGAATAACACAATTTCCCTATTCACAACTGTTAACATATAGTTACAAGTCAGACTTCTAATTAATAATAAATCAGGGTATTTTAGTACCTAAAAATAAATGTTACTTAACAAGGAATAATAATGAAATCGTCGAATGCAGTGACAGCACTAGTTGATATTTTTATCAGCCCAAGCAAAGCGTTTAATGGAGTGAAGGAGGCAAAAGGCTGGTCTTTTGTTGCTTTCATATTACTTGCAGGCATGCTCGCGGCAAGTATGCTCGCTTTTTATAACAAAGCAGATCCTCAGTTTTTAATCGATCAGCAAGTCGCTGCAGCCAGTGTTGATGCCACAATTGCTGAGCAAAAAATGATCCGTCAAAGCATGGAGCAAACGCTTGATATGCAGGTATGGTTTGCGCTCTTTGGTGGTATTATTGGCTTAGCTGTTATTAATGCATTGATGGCGGGTTACTACCTATTTGTATCAAAGCAAGATCCAGAGGCTAACTATAGTTACGGTGCGTGGTATGGGTTTGGCGTGTGGACCATGATGCCAATGGTTATTTCAAGCTTGGGTATATTGATCCTCGTTTTAACTGCCAGCAACAACCAGCTTTCACCAACCCTCTTTAATTATGCCTCAATCAATCAATTGCTCATCGGCCTTGAGGTCGGTCATCCTTTTTATACCATGCTTGAAAGCCTAAACATTTTCTCTATCTGGGGCATTGTACTAGCGGCAGTCGGTTTAAAGTGTTGGACTAACTTCAACTTTAATAAAGCACTCCTGTTTGCTGCCCTACCCAGTATCGCGATCTACGGTATTTGGACAGTTATTGCAATCATCTAGCTATCAAATGAGCGGCATTGCCGCTCTTACTCCCACAAGGAAGTAACATGAAAAAAGCCATCATTATTAGCCTTGCTATCACGGCATTTGCAGCATTACTCATATCTAAGCAAATAACAAACAGCAAAAAAGTGCCTGAAATGCATGTAGCAAACGTTGAACAAGGTAGTATTGCTGATTCAATTTTGGCCTCTGGTAATCTGGTATTTAACACCCAAGTACAGTTACGCTCAGAAGTCACTGGGCGGGTTGCGAAGGTATTTGTTGAAGAAGGTGAAAGTGTCACCGAAGGCGATATTTTAATGCGCCTTGATACCACTGCATTTGAATCTGAGGTGGCGCGAAA
The DNA here is from genome assembly GCF_013423925.1 of Pseudoalteromonas sp. JSTW. Lineage (NCBI taxonomy): Bacteria > Pseudomonadati > Pseudomonadota > Gammaproteobacteria > Alteromonadales > Pseudoalteromonadaceae > Pseudoalteromonas > Pseudoalteromonas sp. JSTW. Next base: position 272,741 of record NZ_CP058972.1, on the reverse strand, counting down.
CAAAGCGGTGTTGCGTGCAACCGAGATTGATATTAAACACAGCGAAACACGCCTGAAAAATATTGAGCGACAATTAAGTCGACAAAAAGAGCTCTATGAAGTCGGGCTTGCAGGCCAAGAAGTGTATGAAAACCTACAAAACGCGCGTGATTTAGCCGAAATTGATATTGAAGCGAAACGTGAAGCCTATCATCAAGCACAAGCGTCGTTGCTGATTGCCGAAGACCGTTTAAATAAAAGTGTGTTTCGCGCACCCATGAGTGGGCTACTCGCTTCTGTCAACATTAAAGAAGGTGAGACCGTGATAGCCGGTACGACAAACATTATTGGTTCAGACCTAATGCTAGTCGCCGACCCCAGTGCAATTTTAGCGGAGTTACGGGTTGATGAAACTGATATTGCTGGCATAAAGTTAAATCAACATGCCGACATTTATGCCGCAGCCTACCCTAATCAACCCTTTACAGGAAAAGTCATAAACATTGGCACTTCAGCAAAAAACCAACCAGGTTCGCAAGGGCTATCGTTTAAAGTCAAAGTGCTGCTTGATGCCACTGAGCGTCAACTTTATGCTGGTATGAGTTGCCGAGCTGAAATTGCCACAAGCATTACCGAAAATGGTTTAAAACTCCCCATTGAAGCAATTCAAAAGGAAGACGATACCTACTTTGTATGGAAGCTAAACGCCGATAACACCGTCACTAAATCGCCTGTTAAGGTGGGAATTTCATCAGATATAGAGCAAGCGATAACACAGGGTGTAACGGTGGGTGAACGCATTGTGATTGGTCCTGCAAGACCGCTTAGTTCATTAAAAGATGGCGATACCGTGGCAATTAAAGACAGCCTTGTAAAAGGGGCATCCTGATGTCTGTGGTAATCAAACTGACTAATATTAATAAACAGTACAAAATGGGCGAGCAAGTTTTCAAAGCCCTGGATGACATCAATATCGAAATTGCACAAAATGAGTATGTTGCCATCATCGGCCCATCGGGTTCAGGTAAATCAACCTTAATGAATTTGCTTGGCTGTTTAGATACCCCAACCAGTGGTGATTACTATTTAAAAGATAAGTTAGTTAAACAAATGAGTGAAACTGAGCTTGCTCATCAACGCAATGAAAGCATGGGTTTCATATTTCAAAGTTTTAACTTATTACCCCGCGCTTCCGCACTGGAAAATGTTATGCAGCCGCTCGTTTATCGTTTTATCCCCGCGAAAGAACGCAAAAAAAAAGCGCTTGAGTCATTACAGCGTGTTGGCCTTGGCGATAAAGTGAACCATTTATCTAGCCAGCTATCTGGCGGTCAACGACAACGTGTAGCCATTGCCCGCGCGCTCGTAACCAAGCCACACATTCTACTTGGTGATGAGCCAACCGGTAACTTAGATAGCAAAACGACCACCGAGATCATGGCCCTATTTGATGAATTACATAACGAAGGCCACACCATTATTTTAGTGACTCACGAGCAAGATATTGCCGACCATTGTCAACGCGTTATTCGACTCGTCGATGGGAAAGTGGTGAGCGACACTCGTAAAGGTGAAGGAGCAAGGCTGCATGTTTAGATCTGCTATTGCAATAATGGAAGGAAGTAAAGCGGCACTCATGGCAATTAAAGCCAATGCCATGCGCAGTGCCCTCACCTGTTTAGGGATCATCATTGGGGTCGCTGCGGTTGTCACTGTGGTGGCCGTTATGCAGGGTTTTACCAAACAAATTAATGACCAACTCGCTGATATGTCTCCAGATGTAACTAATATAAAGCCCTATACCAGTGTTGAAAAAGAAATGGTGGGACAGCAAGCCAAGCTTACTTATAGCGACTTCTTAACCTTAAAGGCGCGAATAAAAGAGGCTGAAACCTTCACTGCATTAATGTTTACATGGCGATTTTCTGGCGCTGCTGAATATGGCAACAAAAGCCACTCGTCACGAGTGATGGGCACCGAACAAGATTATCAAAGAGCCTACCGTACCTACCCTGAATTAGGCCGATTTATTCGCGCAGAAGATGACGAAAAGCGCCGTCGCGTTGCTTTTATTGGTCCATCGATAATTGAAAAGCTTAACTTACCCGACAACCCCGTTGGCGAGTACATTAAACTGGGCGGTGAGTGGTTTCGCATTATTGGTGTTGCTGAAAAGCAAGGGAGCTTACTTGGCTTTGATCAAGACGATTATATTAATATTCCGATCAGCACCATGAGTGCCCTCGAAGGGGGTAGCGTTGATACGAATGTACAAATGATGTTCCGCTTAAAAGACGACGCTAACGAAGCACAAGTGTTGGCTAAAATTCGTCGAATTCTCAGACAGCTTCATAAATTAAAAGACGGTGATGAAGACGACTTTGAATTTGAGACCGCGGAAAAAGTCCGTGCTAATGTTGATAAATTTACAGGTAGCGCAACTGCCATTACCGCTGGAATTGTAGGTATAAGCCTAGTCGTCGGTGGAATTGGTGTGATGAATATCATGCTGGTTTCGGTAACGGAACGTACCCGCGTTATCGGCACCTTAAAAGCCTTAGGGGCAACACCTGGTTTTATCATGCTGCAATTTCTAGTTGAAGCTGTCGTGCTATCGCTGTTTGGCGGCTTAATTGGTTTAGCGATTGGTTATGGCGCTGCCGCACTGATTTCAATATTAGTGCCGAGCATGCCAGAAGCCTACATACCGGGTTGGGCGATTATGCTGTCGTTTGGCTTTACTTCATTGATTGGTATTGTGTTTGGTTTAGCGCCCGCTATTAAGGCTGCGCGTTTAAACCCAATTGATGCGCTGCGTTATGAGTAAAACATCGCAGTGTTAATATGTGATTGAGTACCAGAAAAGCATCTCTTTTTTAGCATGCTTACTTTGAACTAAACTTAAGTTGTCTTCAACTAAGGGTTAGGTCAGCAATTTAGGGGCATTATGGCATCGTATCTGCACTTATTGTTTTTGAGTTTATTATCTTGGAACAGTCTTTCAAGTGAGCCACTTTCCGATGAACAACAAGGGATCACAAAAACGGCGGCTAATTTAGCTGGCTGCCAGCAACAATTAGCACAAAGCCGTCTGCAAACTTATGCGGGACACTATATATTGCCATATCAATTTGAACTGCTCAGTTGGAATATTTATAAAGCCCAAATTGACGGCTTACTCAACGACTTAAACACGCTCAATGAAAGTGCAGATATTGTCTTATTACAAGAAGCCATTAAAGACTCAACCCTTACCAATCTAAAGCCTTATTGGCGTTTTGCCAAAGGCTATAAAAGTGGTAACGTGCAATCTGGTGTCATGACCTTAAGCCGCTGGCCAGCTACCGTACACTGTACATTAACGCATGTAGAACCGTGGCTGCGCAGCCCAAAAGCGACCAATATCGTTGAATATGCCTTACCAAATCAACAGTTATTACTCAGTGTTAACCTACACGGTATAAACTTTACCTTTGGCATTAGCGACTTAAAACAGCAACTCGATGATGCCGCAGACATTATGCGCCATCACACCGGCCCCATTATATTTGCTGGCGACCTCAACACCTGGAGTGATGAAAGACAACAACTCGTCACACAGACACTCAATAATCTTGGTTTACATGAAGCCATCTATTTAGACGATAAACGCACCAAAGCATTTGGATTAGCACTTGACCAAGTGTGGGTACGTGGTGTCAAAATAGAAACAACGGTTGTGCCTGAGCTTGAAAGTTCAGATCACAATCCCATAATTGCAACCCTCACGATAGAGCAAGAAGCACAATGAAAGTAATGATCAAAGGATATTGGCTACTGAGCCTGATGTTACTATCTGTTAGTCAATTAAGTTATGCCAACACTGCAGAGCAAGAGATTAATCATTTAATAGATTTTGTGGCGCAGAGCGATGCTATTTTTATTCGCAACGGGACCGAACATTCAAGTAAAGATGCCGCCGAGCACTTGGCGATGAAATACAGTAAAGCAACTCGTTACGCTAAAACCGCCGAAAAGTTTATAGAGAATCTCGCCAGTAAAAGTTCATGGAGCGGTAAGCCCTATAAAGTCAGACTTAGCAATGGCACGTTACTTACATCAAAAGACTGGTTAAGTAATGAGTTAGAAGACTACCGCCGAAACCTGCATACACAACTATAATGTGATGACATCATTAACAGATAAGAAGCGAAAAGCCATGCAAGAACACAAAAATAAGCCACTTAATGATTTTATTGAATACCCTCACGACGAAATGCTCAAGCGTGCAGAAGAATTTTTAGCCGTGAGTCAGCGACGACACAGTATTCGCAGTTTTAGTGACCGCCCAGTCCCAAAAGAAATAATTGCAACCTGTATTAAAGCCGCAGGTACTGCACCGAGTGGCGCAAACCATCAACCTTGGCACTTTGTTGCGATACACAGTCATGACGTTAAAAAACAAATTCGTGATGCGGCAGAAAAACTGGAACGCTCCTTTTACGAAGGCCGTGCTGGCGAAGAATGGCTGAACGCTCTAAAACCACTTGGCACCGATGCCAGTAAACCCTACCTTGAGCATGCCCCTTGGCTTATTGCTGTATTCAGTCAAAAGAAAGGCGGTATTACATCCGATGACAAAAACACCAACTATTATGTGCATGAATCTGTCGGCCTTGCCACAGGCTTTTTGATTCAAGCCCTGCACAGAGCAGGACTTGCCACACTAACGCATACGCCAAAACCAATGAGCTTTTTAACCGAGATTTGTGGTCGAGATAAAGATAACGAACGCCCTTATATGCTCCTTATCGCAGGCTACCCGAGTGCTGATGCAACCCTGCCTGAGCATGCCTTAGTGAAAAAGCCACTGGACGAGATAGCAACCTTTATTTGATTGACAAGATAAAAGTGCGCTCACTTTTTTATAATAAAAACACACTCACAAAGTTAACATCATAAGATTAAATCAAAGCAAGGAGCTACGATGAAACTATTCTTTTTTTATTTTTTACTTTTGACTCTTATAAGTAACACTGTAAGTGCTATTGAAAAAGATATTACTCTGCATTTATGTGAAAACTGCAGTTATAACGAAGCTAAGTATTATGCAAATCAAGAGTCACCACACATGCGTTGTGAGTCATCGAATCCAAAGCACGAAATAACTTTAGGAAATGAAGCGTGTTATGCCGACAGTAAAAAAGTAATTATTGCAGACACACAAAGCGATAACCACTTTGTTTTTTTGATTAGTTATAAAAACCAAGGCCTACCGGCTTTGAACCTTGAGAAATATAGTCAAAATATCTCACCAGCAAGTAATGATTTATCAGTTATAAACAAAGTCAAAATAACTGATAAAAACTTTTCTACTTTTATAAAAGAAGCTCAAGCGCAAATTAAGCAGCAACCTGTAAGCAGCTCTTCCGACACCACGAATAACTTCATGTCAATAAGCGAAACTAACTCTGAGACATGTCCTTCACACATAAAAAGCGCAGTTAATGCTGCATATGGCGGAAAAACAGCTTCAGAATTACAAACGAAGTTAAATCATAAAGTTTATCGAGATTTTAAAAACCCAGAATCTGCCTTCATGACAGATAAAATGGATTCAACGGGATTTTCGCTGTTTGCTTTAGGGTTTTCATATCAAGGTAGCTGGAAAAAAGTATCACGCAACTTCAATACCATAGTTGATTTACCTACCCACTCTGATGTACCTGACAGCACAGGTTATAAAGTGGTTTTTAATGTAAAGTGGATTAAAGAATTCAGGGGATTAGATGTCGAATTAAATCCATTATTTACGAAGTTCGAAGGATATACACTCTCTCTGCTAACTAAAGGGGGAGTGAAGGAGATCTCTTCTTGCCTGGAAGAAGCACTGGATCAAAATTTATCTCATTCATCTAAAACTCCCATAGGCAGTGGCAGCAGCCACTCACCTATTTTTGGAGGAAGTTCAGGAGGTTGGGATAATCATTTATGTGAAAAACACTATCATGACATTCAAGGCGAAAAAATAGCGACGGTTAAAGTCCCATGCTAAATATAAACTGGTTACATTAATAATCGACAGCCAGCACATCACCAGGGTTTAAGCCTGCAACGATGTGCTGCTTATTACCCACCATTTCGCCTAAGCGTACGTAGCGACGCACAATATGACCGCCTTCTTTCACATACACCATACTTAATTGACCATATTGATGCACCCAGCTTGGGTCAATCAATACGCCTTTGGCAGTGACCAATGGTAAACGTAATTGCGCATACAATCCCGGCATTAACCCTATTTGAGCCTGCGTTTCTAAGCGGATTTCCATACTGCGGGCTGCGCTATCAGCTACGGGAACAATTTCGGTTACCGTTGCGCTCATAGATGTCGATAATGCTGGAAGCGTTACTGTTAATGTTTGCCCGACAGCCAACTTAATAGCTTGCTGTTCTCTGACATTAAACGCCAATTGCAATTGTTGTGGGTTATAAAGCGCAAGTAACGGTTTGCCCGGAGTGGCGGTATCACCCGGTTCAGCAAATCGCTCTACGACCACACCTGAAATAGGCGCTTTAATTTTTGTAAAACTCAATGCCACTTGCGCTTGAGTTTGCTGCTGCTTAGCAATAGCTAGATTTGCGCTTAAATTATCAAACCTTGCTTTCGCATCATCATAATCACTGACTGACACTAAACCTTGTTTGAAAAGGTCATTAACTCGCTTGAGCTGCTTTTCAGCTTGGATAAGCGAGGCATTAATAGCATTAATTTGTGCGTCACTTTGAGCAAGCTGTGCTTTAAAATCGTCTTGTTGCAAGGTAATTAATACATCACCTTGGCGCACAGTGTCACCAGCACGCACATTTAAACGTTCAACTTGCGCCATAACGCGCGATGATATTTGGGTATTTTGCTTAGCAATAACGGTCCCTGGCACAATTTCATCACGTGCAATATCAGCCAATGTCACAGTCAGTAACTGACCTGTGTACTCACTCGCCGCGGGATTTTTTATGCCTGGGGCTTGTTTATCAGAAAAGCTACCAGCCATGTAAAGTACCGCAACAATAATGACCATTAACGCGATAATTGAACCAATAAGTTTCGATTTACCCTGCATGAGCGTGTTCCTCTTTGGCTGCATCCTTTGCAAACACTAAATAATAAACCAGTGGCACAACAAACAATGAGAACAGTGTTGATGCCACAATACCAAAAATAATCGCAATCGCTAGGCCACTGAACACAGGGTCTAAAGTGATTACCAAGTTACCTAATAAAGTGGTGCCTGCGGTCAGTAAAACAGGCCGCATACGCACAGTACCCGCTGCAATAAGTGCTTCTTTAATAGCCATACCTTGCCCGCGCGCTTGATTAATAAACTCAACTAAAATAAGTGAGTTACGCACAACTATCCCCGCAAGCGCAATCATGCCTATCATGGCCGTTGCAGTGAACAGCACAGGCTCAGGGGCGCCAGCAATACTGCGCTCACCAAATTGATTCAATAACCAAAAACCCGGCATGATACCAATGACCGTCAAGGGAATAGCCGACATAATAATCAGTGACAAACTGGCAGAGTGTGTTTGAATACGCAGAATGATAAAAATGGCCGTTAATGCAAACGCAAACGCAATCCCCATGTCACGGAATACATCAATCGTTATGCGCCATTCACCTTCACCACTGAAAGTGACCTCTGTCCCCGCAGGTAATTGCCATGACGCGGTGCCACCGTTACTAAAAAAATGCCTGCTTTGCCAATCACTTTGCTTGAACGCATTACTGCTAACAGCTAAATCTGCATTAACATCGGCAATTACCTCAGCGGGTGTCCGGCCATTGAGTTCAGCCATGACGTAAACCACATTTCGCTGATCTTTACGCATAATCGGTTTTGCAACATCGTGATATTTAAATGCCCCTAACTCAGATAATGCCACCAGCGGACGTGGCGCACTTTGCAGCCCAAACTCATCGCTGGTTTTTGCAAGCTCTCTGTCGCCACGAACTTGCAATGCGAGTAACTGAGCAAATTGGTTACGATCTTGATATGGTAGCTGCAATTTAATAGCGACAGGGTTAGTTTCTCCACTAACATACAGCACACCGACATTTTGGCCGTGCGAGGCAATCGCTAAAGCGTGTGCGATATCTTGGGTTGAAACAGCCGATAACGACGCTTTGGTTTTATCTGTTATGAAGCGTTGTAATGGCGCATTAGCAGCCATACTGGTATCAACTTCGACTACATGCGGTTCTTGTTTAAGTCTATTTGCAACAGCAGCTGCAGCCTGATGGTGCGTGTGTGTATCAACAAATGGATCACTGTATACTTCGGCCACCAAGGTGCTTAGGACAGGAGGCCCTGGCGGTACTTCAACCACTTTTAGCACAATACCCTCGGTTGCCAGAGGGGCTAATGCAGCACGTAAGCGCATAACCACACCATGAGATTGATGGTCACGCTCGGTTTTATCAAGTAGTAATACTCTAAGCTCAGCAAGGTTTGCGGCTTCTCTTCGGTAATACCCACGGACCATACCATTAAAGTCCATGCTTGATGGCTGGCCAACATACGCTGCGGCTTCGCTCACTTCATTTAATTGCCAAGTGACCGATTGTACTTTTCGGGTAAAAGCGGCTGTTTGCTCAAGACTGGTGCCTTCTGGCATATCGATTAAGACTTGGAGTTCGTTTTTATTATCAAACGGCAGCAACTTTAAAGGGACAGCGCGCATTACTGGCAACATGGCACTGGCGATAAACAACCCTAAGGTGGTCCATAGTACTAGTTTTGCACGGCCTTTAGATTCAAGTAATGGCGACAAAATACGCTCATATAAACTATGAGGGTTGGCCTCTAATTGCATGTTGTCATCAACGGGGGCTTTGAGTAATTTCATGGCCAGCCATGGCGTCACAAAAAACGCCACCATAGTTGAAACCATTACACTAACAGGCACATTGAATGCCATAGGTGCCATGTAAGGGCCCATCATGCCAGTAATAAACGCAAGCGGAATGAATGCCACCATAATGGTTAGAGTCGACATAAATAGAGCCACTCTAATTTCACTCATGGCATCAACAATGTTTTGTTTTTTATCACCTTTTTTAGTGATAAAACGGCTGATATTGTCGATTCCTGTAATAGGGTCATCAACAAGTAAGCCCAGAGATAAAATCAGTGCAAACAGGGTTACTCGGTTAATGGTATACCCAAATGCGAAGTCGAGCGCTAAAGTAATACCGTAGCAAATAGGCACCGCAAGACCGACCACAATAGCAGGCCGCCAGCCTAAAAACACGCCAACAAAAATAACCACTGTAAATACTGCAAACACCAAACTAGAAGTGAGGTTATTCACTTTTTCATTGGCAGTTCGGCCATAGTCACGCAGTACCGTGTAGCCAACTTCATCAGGCAATAATGTCACCGATAGCTGGTTCATCACATCATGCACTTGATTCGCAACAGCCACCGCATTTGTGCCTGCTTGCTTGGCAACACTAATCGTCACTAATGGCAGTTGCTGCTCAGTATCTGATTGAGCAAGCCATTGATAACTTTGGGCTTCGCTGGGGCCATCGGCGACAGTCGCCACATCATTCAAATAAACACTTTTACCATTTACTACGTTAACAACGAGGTGTTCAATTGCCGACTGAGTACGTAATACATCCCCCACTTGCAAAGCAATGTGCTGTTTACCATCTACAACACTGCCAACATTAACCAGCTGGTTAGACACCTTGAGGGCATAATATACGTCGTTTAAAGTGGTTTGGTGTGCCGCTAATGCGCTGGCATCAAGGTCGATAGTGAGCTGCCGAGTTCGACCTGCTATCACTTTGACTTCGCTGGTATTTTCAATGCGCTGTAAGCTTGTGGCAATTTCATTCGCAAAACGCGTTAACTGGTAGTCATCATAGAGTTTTGGGTCTTTGCTGAATAACCCAAGCATCACAATTGGCACATCATTCACCTCCACGGGGCGAATTTGCCACGATGTAATCACTGACGCCATAGTGTGCTGGTAACTGTAAAGCTTGGCATACGTATCGAGTATCGCTTTTTCGCGATCATGGCCTACTTCAAAGCGCAATGTAACCACGGCATTATTACTGTGTGTCGTCGAGTAGATGTGTTCAACACCGGTTAATTGCGCTAATAGCTTTTCTAATGGTTCTGTCACTAACCGAGCGACTTCTGGGGCTTCAACATTCGGGGCAGCAACATAAATATCGAGCATGGGCACCACTATTTGTGGTTCCTCTTCGCGTGGTGTTTGCTTTAGCGCCATGAGACCAAGCAGTATCGCCATTATAAAAATAATGACTGGAATTCGCCCACTTAAGCTATTTTTTACGGCATTATCGATAGCATTCATCCCTTAACTACCTTTACAAAATAAACCATGAAGTGTTTCTAAAATAGCCATCACACTTTTATCAACGACACGATAGTAAATTGTTTGGCTTTCACGACGAGTCGCCACAATTTCAGCTTTTCTGAGTGCAGCTAAATGCTGAGACAAAGCAGACTGTGCCAGAGGAACCGCTTCATTAAGCTCACTGACACTCAGTTCTCCCTCTTGCAATGAGCATAGAATCATCAAGCGATTTTTATTCGCTAAGATCTTTAATATTTGCTCTGCTTGTTCAACATTGTCGGCCATTGCCGCAAAATCGATGTTCATAATCACACCACTCTATATTCTTAAATACCCGTAAAGTATAGATAGATATATTAGAAAAGTCTAATATTAGAATTTACTAATGTAGATTTTTCTAATATATTAATTACATCACCCTTTGTTATTGAGGTTTAATTATGAAACTAAATGACGCGCTCCGCCTTATTGCTGGTGTAATGATCTGTATTTCATTGTTGCTCCAACAGTTTCACAATCCTATGTGGATTTGGTTTACGGTATTTATTGCTCTAAACTTAATTCAATCGGCATTCACTAAGTGGTGTCCTATGATCACCCTATTACGCAAACTTGGCATGGAGGATTAGTATGCTAACCCCAATTCCTGACCTAATGAAAATTGTTGCCCCTAATCAGCGCCGCATTAGTGCAGAGCAAGCAAAACAAGAATTAAGCGAAAATCATGGTTTATTGATTGATGTACGTGAGCCCGCCGAGCATGCCACAAAAGCCGCAACAGGTGCGATTAATATCCCGCGCGGTGTGCTTGAAATGAAACTAATGGAAATTGAAAAAGACCCTGCTCGGCCAATCTATTTGCACTGTGCAAGTAGCGCCCGGGCCACACTCAGTGCTGAAGCACTAACCCGCGTAGGTTACGAAAATGTCACAGTAATTACGTGTAATGCTGAACAAATCTGCCACGTTTTTTAGCTTCACAGAACAGTAACACTGGTCGGATAAGCTCTTACTTTTCTTTTAACAGGTACAGAGCAATGACATTTACACGAAGACATTTTTTAAAAGCATCGGCGGCCGGATTTGGGGTCGCCGTTTTATCTTTAGGTTTAACGGGCTGCACTTTAGACGACGATGAAGATGTCAGCACCCATGTCAGTTTTGACCATGGCGTTGCAAGTGGTGACCCACTGGCCGATAGCCTTATAATTTGGACCCGCGTTACGCCTCTTGATACCGCAACCTCCAGTATTAAAGTCAAGTGGCAAGCATCTACCGATGCTAATTTTGACACGATTAGCCACGATGGCGAGACCGACGTAACAGCGGCAACTGATTTCACCTTAAAAGTTGATCTACAAGGATTAACTGCAAACACCACCTATTATTTCCGCTTTATAAGTAATGGCAAAACATCACCTATTGGGAAAGGTAAAACACTCCCTACGGGCACCATTGAACAAGTAAAATTTGCAGTTGTGTCATGTGCCAACTACCCCGCAGGCTTTTTCCATGTGTATGGTGAAATAGCTAAGCAAACCGATTTAGATGCGGTACTGCATTTGGGTGATTACATTTACGAATACGGTAATAACGGCTATGCCACAGAGGATGCAGCCTTACTTGGACGCTTACTGCCCAATGATAACAGTGAAGAAATTATTTCGCTTACTGATTACCGCAAACGCTATGCCCATTACCGTACAGATAAAGACTTACAAGCCGCACACGGTAATTGCGCATTTATAACGGTGTGGGACGACCACGAAATTACCAACGACACGTGGAAAAATGGTGCTGAAAACCATAACGAAGGAGAAGGCGATTTTACCGAACGTAAGCTGCACGCCTTACAAGCCTATTTTGAATGGATGCCAATACGCAATGTCGCCGATAAAGAACGAATTTATCGCCGTTTTGAATTTGGTAATTTAGTGTCATTGCACATGCTCGATACGCGTGTTTTAGCCCGTGATGAACAACTAAACTATGCCGACTTTGATTTAACAAGTGCACAAGGACAAAGCGATTTTGCCGCTGCAATCAGTTCACCATCGAGAGCCCTATTAGGAAACGAGCAACTCACTTGGCTTACCGACGGGTTAAGTACGGCAACAACACAATGGCAAGTACTGGGTCAGCAAGTATTAATGACTAAAATGCACTTACCTTTTGAAATACTGCAACTGTTAATGTCAATTCAAATAGCACAAGCCGGAGGCAATGATCCCAGTGAGTTACTTGCAAAAGCCAATGTATTATTCAGCGAACTTGCGCAAATTAAAGGACGCATTTTAGCGGGGGATCCAAGTGTGACAGCACAAGAACGAGCACGGGTAGAAACAACAGCACCTTATAACCTAGATGCATGGGATGGTTATGCTTACGAGAGAGAAGTGATACTTGGCACGGCAATCACTGCAGAGAAAAACCTCGTGGTCCTCGCTGGCGACACTCACAATGCATGGGCAGGCCAACTCGTTACCGATGCGAGTAATCCGTTTGCAGCGTCACTCACTGCCGGCGTTGAGTTTGCAACGTCTTCTGTATCATCACCTGGCCTTGAAAACTATTTGGCACTCAACAGCCAATCAGCCGAAACAGTTGCACAGATGGAACAAGTGATCGCATTACTGGTTAATGACTTGGCCTATAATAACCTAGTTGAACGCGGTTATTTAACAGTCACTTTCACCGAACAGCAAGCGCATGCAGAATGGCAATTTGTAAGCAGTATTAAAACGGCCAGTTACACCATGCTCAATGATCGCAAAAAAGCCTTTACGCTAAAAGCTGGCAGCACAACGTTGCAATCTGTTTAACGCTTTTCATCTAATAGCGTAACTAACATTTGCTCAATGTTTTTTACGCTATAGGTCAGTGAACGCAAAAGCGCTAACTGGCTATCCTCAGATTGTGGCTCAGCCTTAGCGCTTGTTTGGCTTATTTCATCCTTTTGCTTTAGGATGGCTTCACGAAATTCAGCAGCATCAATCACGCCGAGTAAAGACACCAAAGCCCCCTGACCAGATTGCCCAGCCGTTTCGAAGCTGAGTCGGTACAAACCAAACTGGCGCATTAAAGGCCCTTGGCTTAATGCCACATCAGTGATTTTTTCAAGCGGTATTGATTTTTCTTCTTTGAAGAACACACCTCGTTTAACCACCAGTTTTCGCGTTAATAGCTGTGCCGACATAGCGGCTAGAATACGCCCTGCCACCAGCCAAATAATAAGAGCAACAATAGGGATAAAAGGAATACCTATCATACTAATCACACAGGTAAACATACCCAGCAATAACCAATACTGTTTTACTTTAGGATTAAAGCGGGCGCTCAATATACTTGTCTCTGACATCACAGTCTCCTTTATAGGTGATTTATGACCATAAACAATCTTCAGCTCTGCTTCAATAAAAATAAAAAAAGCCGAGCAAAGCCCGGCTTAAGGGTACTGCAGGGAAAGCTATTCCACAGCTTCAACCATTACTGTTAGTTTATTCAGATCAGGTCCTTGCACTGTAAAACGATAGTTACCCGCCTGTGTAATACTCAATGAGATATTGGCGCCGACAGCTTCTAACGAGGCCGCTTCGCCAAGAACAGCGAGTGGCGACTCACCACTACCACCTAAATTCACTGTGTTCCAGTCACTAGACGCAACTTTGAATTCATAGTCGTCAACATCGAGTGCTATTGTCGTACTATATGTAGCATCGCCTGCATAGGTTAATAGGTTAACTGGATCCCAATTGTTCATACTTCCACGCAGATAAACAGGGGTTTCACCAAACATTTCTGCGTTAAACACGGTCATGAGTGGCTCTTCAAGGTTGCTAGCATCAAATACAAACTGATATTGGCCATCCCTTGCAATGTCGATAGTCATGTTTGTACCTTTCACTGCAAGCAGTTTCTCAGTTCCTACGGTAACAACCGCACTGCTTTCACCTGAACCATAATCCACCGTTTTCCAATCTTCAGAGGCTACTTTGAACTCATAGCTGCCAGCTATTAATTGCTTAGTGAAGGTGTAAACGCCTTTACCTTGATACATCAATTCGTCACTGGTACTCCAATCATTTAAATTACCACGTACATAGATTGAAGTACCCACAAATGGCTCCTCGTTATACACTTTAAGCACTGGGTTCTCGATGTCGGTTGCATCAAATGAGAACACATAGATAGCGTCCATTGCTGCAGTAAAGGTCATATTGGCACCACTGCGTGCAAGTGGCTCGTCTTCACCTTCAATCACTTCAGCAACATCTGCAGAAAGCGCACCAAAATCAACCGTAGACCAATCTTCAGATGCCACTTTAAACTCATAGCTACCTGCTGTAAGTGGGATGGCAATTTTATATTCGCCATTACCTACATAGTCAAAGCCGTTTGCCGTACCCCAATCGTTTAATGAGCCACGAACATAAACGGTTGTACTACCGAATGGCACGATATCTGGTGCACCCACAGTAGCATTAGCACTTAGACCTTCACCTTGCGTAACACCTTGTGGTTTCACAAACACAGCAATCGTGTAAGCAGGAACTGTAAAAGTCCCCTCTCCCTCACCTGTCATAAAGCTTGCTGCTGACATACTTGAATCAACACTCGCTTTTAAAACAGGATGTAACTCAAAACCGTAGGCAGTAGATATCGTATGCGATAAGCTTTGCTCGGTTCCATTCATAATCACTACAATCGCATCATACTGGCTATCAAGGTCCGTCAAACCAACGCCATCATCAATGCTCATAACCACTAAACCTTGCTGTTGACGTTTTCCAATATTATGGAAACCTACGCGGTCTAAAATGTCTTGTTCCGTGGTTAGGCTAAATAACGGGCTGCTACTGCGAATTGATAAGAACTCAGTAAATACATTACTTGCATATTCAATGTCGCTTGCCATCGCTTGCGCATTGGTATTTGCTGAAATTGGTGCGATTTCGCCCCATTTAGCTTGGTTATCTTGTGCCGGTGGTAAACCGACATTCCAGTTATTAGTTTCTTTACTGAAATCAACAAAATTGAACCAATCGCCAGAATCATAGCTATTACGATCCATTGATTTAGAACGCAACATATCCGCACCCATTTGCATAAATGGAATACCTTGGCTCATTAATGGCATCGCTAGAGCCATATTGTGAATACGCACACGCTCTTCAATATTAAGGTTATTGCCGTGTTTATATTGCAGCTGATCCCACAATGTTTCGTTATCATGCTTAGAGACATAGTTAATACTATCAGCAGGGTCCAGTGCATAGGCTGCAGGCTGCGTATTCCAACTAAAGCTACTGCCTTTTGCTGAATTGCCTTTAAAGTCTTTAAGAATGTAGTTTTGTAAGTTACCGGCAAGCGATAAGCGAAGCGTATCTTGCTCGGCTAAGTTGCCATCTGTCGCACTATTACTAAAGAAAGCACCACCACGAATTGCTTCACGAATTCGGTCATTAAATGTACCGACTTCTGTGCCAGCCATATCTATTTGCTTAGCTTGCACAAACAATCGATTATCAGCTACTTCCTCAAAGTTCCAACCTTCACCGTAGAAATAGGTATCAGGGTCAACCGCTTGCACTGCACTAAGAGCCGTCATAATTGACGCTTTTGGCATATGCCCCATCACATCAAAGCGGAAGCTATCGTAACCAAAATCACGAGCTAGAATCACCATAGAGTCAGCAACAAACTTATCCATCATGACATGTTCTGTTGCTGTATTTTCACAACAAGTTGAGCGTTCGATATCACCGGATATTTCGTTATATCTGTGGTAATAACCTGGTACCAGTTTATCGAAGACTGATTTATCCCAGACACCTGATGACGTGGTGTGGTTATAAACAACATCAAGCACGACACGTAAACCAATTTCTTGTAAAGACTGAATCATCGCACGCGTTTCTTTAACTCGTGCTATACCTTCAGGCGATGAAGCGTAAGAGCCTTCTGGGGCAATAAAGTGATGCGGATCATAACCCCAGTTAAAACTATCAACACCACGCATTGCATTGGCAAGTGCTTGTGCGTCATCAGACCCCGGTAGGTATGAAGCCATTAGGTCAATAATCAATGCGTTCTTATCTTCGGTTTTACATGCATCGGCATCATCGTTAATGCGTGTACATAAATCACCTAACGTTGCTGTAATATCTACACGTTGGCTCGCATCTTCGTCAATAGTGCCAATATCTGTCAGTGGCAGTAAGTGGAAATGTGTTAAGCCATTATCAGCTAGCTTTTTAAGATGTCGCATTGGCGCACTATCAAGCTCAGTAAACGCAAGATACTTACCACGGTTTGCTTCACTTACCGTTTCATCGCGAACACTAAAGTCACGTACATGGCCTTCGTAAATCACCGCTTGTTCGGGGTAATCAATGGTTGGTACAACACGATCATCCCAGCCACTCGGTTTAGTATCGTCATCATCAAGATTAATTAGTTGGCTGTATAAACCATTAGTTGAAACATTTAAAGAGTAAGGATCTGTGCTCCATAAACGTTCAATTTGCTTGGTAGTAGGATGATAAACATCAAACATAAAACGGTAGTAATGGCGATCGTGACTGATATCGACATTACTAGACCAAATACCCGTTGTGCTATCAAAGGTCATAGCAAGTTGTTCAAGCTCAGTTTTATTAGCATCGTAAAGCGCTAATTTCATATTGCTTGCAGTAGGCGCCCATACCGAGATATCAATGCCATTATTGGCGTAATGCACACCTAGTTGTGCTTCATTGGCATCACTTTCACCGCTGGTGTACAAGTCATCGAGAGCTTTAGCGGTTTGCACATAAGTTGCTTCAATTAGCTTGCCATCAGCATCATAGCCTGCCACAACCAACTGGTGTTTAATCAGCTCTTTTGCAGCGGCTGCATCCCAGCTACCTTGGTAAGCATTCCATGCAGCAAGGTGTGGCACTTTAGCTACTTGCTCATCGTTCAAAGACGTCGATGTTAGTTCAACCACTTGACCATTTAACTCACCAGTATCTTCATCGACAGCTAAATCTGCACTGCTTGAAGCGTGCAATTTAATAATACTCGTAAGCTCATTGCTTGGTTTATAAATCACCGTTGAAAGATCAATCCAATGCGCAGACGCACCAGAAATACTCACCGGACGCTCACCTAAGCTAACAATTGGGTATTCAAATACTGATGGTTCACCATGAATGGTAAAGTTCATACGTTGGAACTTTTCATCGTCTTGCATCAATGGCATTTTTAAATCGACATCACCAAACGCTTTGCCTGAACCTTCAGTACCAATATGTACAATGAAGTTGGCACACTCGTTGTAGCCGTCTTTGAGTTTTACAATCCAGTACGCGCCATAGTTCGGATCGATACCATCGTACTCATGACCATTTGCCCAATCCGTCGCATCAAACGGTGCTGCATATGCATCACACACATCATTATTCCACGTGTGCAAACGATACCCTTCATAAGCATCATCACTGGTACGGTTATAGAACAAAATGGCTTCGTCATCCGCTGGAAAAACCACAGGATCAGGCAGTGTTGGATCAGCCCCAACTACACAGCTCTCATTATTTTCATCAGGCACAGTTGGGGCCGGACAATTAATCGGGGGTGGATCAACACATTCAGTACCCGCTGCATTGGGGATCTGTGGTACGCTGCAGGTCAATAAAACTTGCCCTGAATCAATATCATTACTAGCTCCACCACCACATGCAGCTAGCAACGCTATGCTACAGGTAATGAGTAAGCGGTTAAAATCAGCTATTATTTTCATATTATTATCTCCAGCTTACTGATCAATGGTTATAGGTAAAACCTAAGTAAAATTGGCGACCAAAGAATTGCGTGGTCCCTGTTTTACTGGTTGTACCGAAGTAGCTTTGTGTAGGCTCATCAGTCAGGTTATTCACTTGTAATAACATGCCAAATGAATCTGTGAACTGATACGATGTTTGGAAATCGATAACGGTTTCCGCATCAAAGTTCACCACTTGCTCATTGACAGCAACTTGCTCAGAGACAAAATCATCGCGATAGCGCACATTTAAGCGTGTTTCAAAGTTTTCGTAGCTGTAAAAAAGTGTCCCGTTAAAGACGTTGTTTGAGAGACCCGGTAAGTCTTGCGAAACAGAATCACCACCTAAATCGGTGATTGATTGCACTTCACTCTCGGTATACGAATAACTGGCATTAATCCCTAGCCCTTCAAACGGTGATGGCAAGAAAGAGAAAACTTGCGTATAAGCAAGCTCAATCCCGCGAATATACCCCCCTTTAGCATTGTTAACCGCAGTTGTGTACACACCATTCGTCGTTTCGATTTGCTCACCGCTTACAGGGTCGACAATGTACTCAGGGACGTTGAAGCCATTCCCTTTAAAATCAAAGTTTTCAATAGCTATCGTATCTATGAATGAATCAATATTCTTATAGAACGCCGCCACGACTAAGGCACCATCCGTATCTTCAAAGTATTGCTCATAAGAAATATCGTATTGATTCGCATAGAAAGGTTTTAAGAATGGGTTATTCGTACTTGAACCATTAATTTCGCCATCATTATTAACCGATGCACTGGCGTCACCCGCTAAACGGTTAATCGGAGCACGTGCCATCACTTTTGCTGCAGCAAAACGAATTTGCGTTGCATCACTGATTTTAAAATTAAGGTTTAATGAAGGTAGGTAGTCTGTGTATTTAATGCCTAATATGTTTGGTGCATAAAGGTCGTTAACAATGCCGTTATCATCGACAATGTATTGCGCACCGAGTTGAGGATCACTCCCAACGTTTTCAAGCACCGTCGCTGATTGGTCCGTATCAACACGACGAATACCAATGTTACCTGTGACAGGCAGTTTGCCAATTTCGGTATCAATATTGAGCATGAGATACGCTGATACCACTTCTTCATACACTGAACCACTTTGTAGCATGGTCCATGAGTAGTTAGTGGTATAACCTTGTGTATCTGGCTCACCATCACCATCTAAATCAACAACCCCCTCAGCGTTACCCCAAGTTTGAACAGGTTGTGGGATGCCATTAGGGAACCACGCGTTTAGTGCTTTATCCAAATCTATCGCTAAGTATGATGGGAAATAACTAAACTCACCCTGCCAATCAACCACGGTGGTCATGTCATCAGTCAAACGAAGTGGAGGTTGAGTGGCTGAGAATGCGCCATCGTTACCGTACTCAAATACTGACCGATTATTGCTGTATTCACGGTCTGAGTAACGCGCACCAAATTCAATTGAGCTAAACCAGTTATTCTCTAACTCATATTTAAAATCGAGTCGGAACGCTTTGACTTCATCTTCATTTTCATACGGGTAAATGCCGTATTTACTAAGCATAACGCGATCAATATCGCTGAATGCATCAGCTTGATTAAAACCAATATCAGGTAAATCAAGACCGTTTAATTGATAATTTAGTGACACATTGGTATCAAATACCGGATTATCAATTGTAGCGTCTTCCGCTACCAGTGCCCAAAGTAAGCCATTGCGGAAATTACTCTTCGCGCGTGATAACGACACATCAGCATTGACATTCAAGCGCTCGGTTACTTGCCAATCGGCGTTAATTCCATAGCTATCAACTTCATCAAAATCTTGATTATCATCATTGACTATTTCAACACGGGTAAAGCTATTTGATGTGCGGTTGATTGCCCCACCGATTACCGCATTGCCGTCAAGTAAGGGGTTCGCATAGACAGCTGACGGGCCACCAAATTTAACCCGAAAACCACGGGCAAATGATTCGCTATCAAAACGAGATAAAAACGCATCACCTTTCAGTTTAAAGTTATCGGTTGGTGCCCATTCAATCGATGTTAAATAGCCATTACGCGTTTCTTCACCACCTAAATGCTGAAGCTCGAAACCTTCACTGATATATTCATTAGCGGGGTTATCTGCAGGGCCATCGATGTCATTTGCAAGTCCGTCAACATCTTTATTACCGTTATATGCTAGACCGATAAACTGGGTGGCAACACTAGGTTGGAATAAGCGAGCATAACCTAGCGCGACACCGAGGGTATCATCAAAGAACTTACCCTGATAAGAAAAGCTAATACGGTCGCCATATTCAGTGGCATCAAAAACCTCTGAAGCACGATCGTTATACATACCGCGCACATTAGCGGTAAATTTGTGTTGCTGGTCATTATCCAGTGGGCTGGCTGTTTGTAACTCAACAGTACCGGCAACGCCCCCTTCGATTAATGATGCTTTGGGTGACTTATACACAGCTGCCGAACTAATTAACTCAGACGGATACTGATCGAACTCAATACTACGGCTACCACTGGTCGATACTTGTTCTCGACCATTGAGAGTCGAAAACACGAATCCACCAGATAAACCTCGAATATTAATTTCGGCAGCTTGGCCACCTGTTCGTACCGCCGAAATACCCGGTAGTCGTGTTAATGCATCTGCCATAGATACATCGGGAAGTGCACCTAAGTCATCAGCAGATAACTGCTCTGATACGGTGTCACTAAAACGTTTTTGGTTTAATGATTGAATTAAGCTGCGACTAAAGCCGCGCACTTCGATTACTTCAAGCTCAGGATCAAGTTCCTTTGCAGATGTGCGTTCTGCTTCGTTCGCTGCCATAGCACTGTTTGCTGCAACCATTGCCAGCATTAATGCACTTAGCTTAAATTTCCCCATTGGATTCCCACTCTGTTGTCATTGGAGGCGTTATGTTTATTCTTGTTGTCAAAAAACAACCAACAAAGTGTAACCAAAAGGTAAATATTGTGTGATGAATACGTATGCACTATACGTTTCCTGGGGATAAGCAGGAGCTCCTCTCACGTTTTACTATTGAGAGAGGAGCAATAGAGAGCTTTAAAGTGTTATCACGACACGCACTGCAAGTGCGATAAAGATCATGCCGAGTAGTTTTTCAAAAAGTGGATTCGCTTTAGTAAAACCAAAGCGCTTTTTTGATATTTCTGTGAGTAAGGCAACCAACAAATACCAGCCAGTATCCAGTACAAATACAGTTAAGCACATGATCAAGCCAACCTGTAACGTGAGATTTTCTGGGTCAATAAACTGTGAGAAGAGCGCTAAAAAGAACACCGCAAGTTTGGGGTTCAAAAACGCAATAGCAAAACCATCTTGTAACGCAGCGCGTTGACTAGGTATGGCTTGTTCAACTTTCACGGCTTGCGAACTGGGTTTTGCCAGTAATATACGTATACCTAAATAAGCAAGGTAGGCGGCACCACCATACACGAGTACGTTATAAAGTGTAGGTAACTTGGTCATCAGTGCACCTAATCCAAGCAAAGAGGCGCTCGCATAAAACCCCACTCCCACACCATGACTCACGGCCGCCAGCATGCCGTTTTTCATACCACCGTGAAGGCTATGCTTTAACACAACCGCTAAACTTGGCCCTGGCGACATAGCACCCATGATACAAATTAACACTAAACTCAACCACTCTGTGAGTGTCATAATTCATTATTCTCTACTAACAATAAAACGGCCGTTATTTGACCATAAAAACCGGTGGCTGTGGTGATTGTTTTAACCTGCCAGCCAGATTGGCCTAACTCGTACACTTTCTGATTTAACGCAGTGATATCAAGTCCACCCAGAAAACGTTTCTTTTTAAATTCAATAATTTTTTGCATATTAGCTTGTTAACTCATACTCAAAATCATAGTAATGAATTCCCGCCTCAATGCGGATTGCCATTTTACCCGTAAGCCCCACCAATTCACCAGCGCCTGAATCTGGCACGACTTCTAAAATTAACCTGTCTGTGCCTTTATCCATGGTGCCAAAATGTTGTAATACAAAGCTACCTTGTTTGCCATTCAGACTACCAACCACTTGTTCAATAGCAACATATCCTGCACTGCCTTGGGTTGCCGTCATTGCGCTCAGCATCTCTCCTTGGCTAGTTGCTTCCAGAGCGCCTGTAAACGTTTTATCTATCGACATACGGCCAAGATTCACGCCATCTTGACCTGTCGCATACCCCCCAATTGGGTTTAATTTCACGTTAAATTGACCGCTTATCACTGTTGATTCCATACTAATCCCTTATTTTACTGTTGATTTTTAAAGCGATGATAACCATATCTATACCCTATTCACAAATAAGAATCTAGCATGGCAATTAACAAAGAAAAGGCCGCGTTCAGTAGCCTGTTACCCGTTTTAGCGTTTATTAAGCCCTACAAATGGGTGGTATTTGCAGCCCTTGGGGCATTATTACTCACCGCAGGCGTTAACTTGTCACTCGGCCAAGGAGTGAAGTTTGTTATTGATCATGGCTTTATTGCAGGCTCTCAAGAACAACTTCAACAAGCAGTGATGGTTCTTATTGGCCTTATCAGCCTATTAGCAATCGGCACATTTTGTCGTTTTTATTTAATGTCGTGGATAGGTGAACGAGTCAGTAATGATATTCGTAACGCGATTTTCGAGCGAATTGTAACGTTACACCCAAGCTACTTTGAAGAAAACCGTAGCGGCGAGCTGATGTCACGACTCACCACCGACACCACATTGCTGCAATCGATTATTGGCTCATCATTTTCTATGGCGCTTCGTAGCAGCTTAATGTTAGTGGGTGGCCTTGCTATGCTGCTAATTACTAATTTAAAACTAACCTTAGTGGTCGTTGCCTGTGTACCTAT
Source organism: Pseudoalteromonas sp. JSTW (assembly GCF_013423925.1). Lineage (NCBI taxonomy): Bacteria > Pseudomonadati > Pseudomonadota > Gammaproteobacteria > Alteromonadales > Pseudoalteromonadaceae > Pseudoalteromonas > Pseudoalteromonas sp. JSTW. Next base: position 249,688 of record NZ_CP058972.1, on the reverse strand, counting down.
GGTGTTAGTTCCTATGCTAATTTTTGGTCGTAAAGTGCGTAAACTAGCAAGTTCGAGCCAAGATGCCATTGCCGATATCAGTACTTATGCAGGCGAAATTATTCAAAATATTAAGGTCGTACAAAGTTTTAGTCATGAAGCGCGCGAAAAAGCGGCTTTTGCTGAAGAAACGAATAAAGCATTTTTAGTCGCAAAAAGTCGTATTAAACAACGCTCACTTTTAATTGCTGCAGTGATCTTTCTAACCTTTAGTGCCATCAGCGTGATGCTTTGGGTAGGCGGCAGTGATGTGCTCGCGGGTACCATGACGGGCGGCGAGCTAGGTGCCTTTGTATTCTATGCCATTATGGTGGCTATGTCGGTTGCAACAGTTGCCGAAGTGTACGGTGAGTTACAACGCGCAGCAGGTGCGGCAGCAAGACTGTTAGAGCTGCTCGCTGTTGAAAGTATGATTCAAAACCCCGCACACAATAAAGATGATCAGCTCGAATTAAATAAAGCTGACCACCCTGCTATTCGTTTTGACAATGTATCATTTAATTATCCATCTAGACCCGATAATGCAGCACTTAGTACACTTAATTTAGAAGTAAAACAGGGTCAAACAGTCGCCATTGTTGGTCCCTCTGGTGCAGGCAAAACAACATTATTTGAATTATTGCAACGATTTTACGATCCGAGCGCAGGGAGTATTTCATTAGCTGGCATTAATATTAAAGAATTATCTCTTCACTGTTTACGCCAACAAATGGGCATGGTGGCACAAAACCCCATTTTGTTTAGCTGCGATGTAATGCATAACATTCGCTATGGCAATCCCCATGCGAGTGACGAGCAGGTATACACGGCAGCCAAATATGCACACGCCGATGAATTTATCACGCAGCTACCGCAGGGCTATCACAGCTTTTTAGGTGAACAAGGGGTACGTCTTTCTGGTGGGCAAAAGCAGCGGATTGTGCTTGCTCGCGCTATTTTAAAGGATCCAGCTATTTTATTACTCGATGAAGCAACCAGCGCACTTGATGCACAAAGCGAGTCTCATGTGCAAGCGGCACTCGAGCACTTAATGAAAGACAGAACAACACTCATTATTGCCCACCGCTTAGCCACCGTAAAACATGCTGACGTCATCGTGGTAATGGACAAGGGTGAAATTATAGCGACAGGTACACACCAGCAGCTATTGACTAGTAACCCACTGTATAAGCAGCTTTGCGAATTGCAATTTAATCGGGATTAATATCCAAGGAGGGATGTCAGGTTTGAAAGGGCATATCAAACCTGACCACAAATCTAGACTACATTAAGCCTAACCTTGTGTGTTTGGTACGATTTGAATCTCTACACGGCGGTTTAAAGCACGACCATTGGCTGTATCATTACTCGCTACAGGGCGTGTTTCGCCATAGCCACGTGTGCTAATACGTGCCGACATAATTTGATGATTAACTAAATAATCTTTAACACTTTGCGCACGTTGCTGCGACAGTGTCATGTTATAGCTGTCTTTACCTGTGCTATCAGTGTGACCTTCAACACTTAAGTAGGTTTTTTCGTATTTGTTCATCACTTGTGCAATGGCATCAAGGGTGCTGTGAAAGCCTGATGAGATATAAGATTGATCTGTCGCAAAAGTGATGTTTGATGGCATAACTAAGCGAATATTATCGCCTTCACGTACCACTTCAACACCCGAGCCTGCTAGCTCGTCACGGAATGCTTCTTCTTGCTTATCCATGTAGTCACCGACAGCAGCACCCGCTAACGCACCAATGGCCGCACCAATAAAGATACGCTTATCATCATGATCGCCTGTTGCTTTACCTAATACCGCACCTGTTGCGGCACCGATTGCAGCACCTTTACCTGTGTTAGTTGTTTCACACCCCGTTAATAAAACGGCTAAAACACCCACTGTTAAAATCGACTTGCTGAAACTCATGTGTCTCTCCATGGCATTTAGTAATTTTGATCTATTAACAATTATGAACACTAAATCATGAACATTAGGTTAATAGTTCTCTTTAATAAGTGTAACAGCTGGTAGGTTATACGCTTTAACTAATTCTGTTAAACGTCCATTACGTACAAGAGCGTGTAACTGAGATTGAATTTCCTTTGCTAACGAGGTGTCGGCAAACTGTTTACTAACAGCCATATGGCCGTAAATAATGTCTTTATAGCGATAAGGCATTTTGACGATCTGCTGTGAAGGGAGTTGTAAATAACCCGAGGCATGATCCGCGGTATCTTCAACTGAAATAACGAGTTCGACGCGATCTTTAAGCAGCATTTCAAACGCATTACCTTCACTCAAAGCCTCCACTTTAGTGAGTGAGCTGTCATTATCAAAACGCGAAAAATAAGCGGCTCCTCGCATGACCGCGATGCGCTTTCCTAGCAAGTCTTGGTAACGATTTATAACGATGTCACGGTCTGCTCTTGCATAGAACCCAAAAGAAGAAGACAACATCATGTACGGAGGAGACATAAACTGCATTTTTTGCTCACGCTCGCTGGTACGAATTAACCCGCCCATCACATCCACTTCATTTTGTTCGAGCATTTTTAAACAGCGAGAAAATGGGCAAGCGACAAATTCTAATTTCATCGGTATGGTACGTTGCAGCTCACGCATAATATCGACCACCGCGCCACTCACATGCCCTTTTTCAGACACAACGCCGTAGGGAGGAGAATGATCAACCGCAACAATAACCCTCTGCACAGGTTCTGCATACAAGGAGCTTGATATAAGTACTAATAATAGGCTTACGATACTCAGTCTCATAGGGTTACTCGTTACTACGTTCATACCTTACTATATATCCTAGCGATGTGTATGTCATAAAAACCACAAAAATGTCATAGAAATTTGTCATAATTAGGTGATTAGATTCGATGGCGAAAACAATGTTACTAGTTATATTTAAGCAATTTTTTTTATTAGGCTGCATGAGTTTCGGTGGCCCCGCAGCGCACTTAGGCTATTTTAAACGTCACTTTGTCGATAACTTAAAATGGTTAAATAGCGAGCGCTACGCACAACTAATAAGCTTAAGCCAAGCATTACCGGGTCCTGGGTCAAGCCAAGTAAGCTTTGCGATTGGGGTTGAGAAAGGCGGTCTATTGGGCGGTTTGTGTGCCTTTATTGGGTTTACTCTACCGTCTTTTTTAATTATGTTTTTTTTGGCACTGAGTGCCCACCAATTTGGTAACATTTATTTTGCTGTTATTGCGGGACTTAAATTATTTGCCATCGTTATTGTCGCTGATGCAACTTACAGTATGGCGGTGAGCTTTTGTAAAACACATTTACTTAAACTTATCGCGGTATTAAGCACGTTATCGTTGATTATTTTTTCACAGTTTTCCAGCCAAATTTTTGTGTTAATTATAGCTGCGATTATTGGCTGGCTTTATCCACAACATAAACTCCCTCAGCATGAGAATGTAAGTAAACCCGTTAAAGTATCGTGGTTACCTTTTATCATTTTTGCAGTATTGCTTATCGCGAGCTTTTTACCCTTTGGCGAGTGGTCCTCACTATTTGCTCAATTTTATCAAACAGGAGCGATGGTGTTTGGTGGGGGGCACGTTGTGCTACCTATTTTGCAAGCAAGCATACCAAGCCTTGAAACCGAGCAGTTTTTGTCAGCCTATGCCAGTGCACAAGCAATTCCTGGCCCTATGTTTACAATAGCGACCTACTTAGGGGCTGAACTGACACCTCATTCTCCCCTATTGGGAGCACTTATTGCGACGCTATTGATTTTTTTACCGGGCTTTTTATTGATGCTTGCATTTTTAAAAAGCTGGCTACAATTGGCTGATAAACCACGCTTTGCTGGCAGTATTGCCGCTCTCAATGCTGCGGTAGTCGGGTTTTTAGCGGCAGCACTCTACTCGCCGATTTGGCTCAGCACAATCAACAACATATGGCAGATTGTATTAGTGGTTACAGCCTTCACATGGTTAAGGGTCGCTAAGCCCCCTATTTGGTGGTTATTACTTGGCTTTATTGGTATCGCTTTGGCAGTGCAGTCGCTCTAGTCTTTACTTTTAGGCGCCGCGTTAACCACTTTAATACTTGGTTTATCTACGACATGCTGCTCATTAGCCGAAAATTGCCCCGTCACACTCTGATATGGGCGCAATCCAAAAATAGGCAATACTGCAAGCAGGTGATCCATGATCTCTGCTTGTAGATGTTCGTACGATATCCAACGTTTGTCTTCGCTAAAGCAATAAAACTCAATTGGTAAGCCATGATTAAATGGCTGAAGTTCTCGCACCATGAGGGTCAAATCACGGTTAATTCTTTCATGCTGTTTCAAGTATCCTTCAGCATAACGACGAAATAAACCTAAATTCGTAACAGGATCAGGTAACGTTGTCACACGAATGTAGTCGTGCAGAGGTATTGCGCTATTTATTTGCGTATGGAAAGCCTCATCAACTAAACGAATGCTGTTCATATCTATATTTAAAGAGCGTTTAATTCGACGACCACCCGACTCCTGCATACCCCGCCAATTTTTAAATGAACCGGCCACCAACATGTAGGTAGGAATGGTGGTAATCGTGTTATCCCAGTTACGCACTTTTACCGTGTTCAAACCAAGGTCGATAACCTCACCATCAGCGCCATAGCTATCAACTTGAATCCAATCACCATAAGTAACTAAGCGATTAGCAGCAATTTGAATACTGGCAACAAACCCCAAAATAGTGTCCTTAAACACTAACAAGGTCACCGCTGCAATGGCACCAAAACCAGATAAAATATAGGTGGGCGACTTTTCAAGTAATATACTGACGATCAAAATAGCGCAGATCATGAAGGTGATCAGTTTCACAACTTGAATCAAACCTTGTATGGGCACTTCTCGGGCAAACTCCAGCTGGTTATAAATGCCCCCAGCAATACTGACAATGCTGCTGATGATAAAACCGCCATAAATAATCAGAACAATTTGACCAATGGTTTTTAAAACTAACGCTGCCACCTCTGTGACAGGGTAAACATTGTCGAATGTTGCTAAATACAACACGCAACATAAGGTGCCTGCAAAACGTCTATTAAGTTTAGTTAGCATGGGTGCTAATGCACCAATGCGTTCTGGCGAAAGGCGCGTTACAACACTTTGTATTCCAGGAAGCATTAAGCGCCGAGTAAAGACATACACCAGCAATAAAGCACTCACACCAATTGCGGTGGCTGTCAGCGCACTGAAAAGCTCCGCATCTGGCATTGTTTCAAACCAAGGCATAACCAATTGTTGCAGGTGAGTTTGCTTCATGGTGCTTCAACTTCCTTACTGATATTTGCTACCAGACTACCTTGTTTGGCCTGATAATAATTAAATAATTGCGCGTCTTTTTGAAGCCAAATTTCATTGATTCGTTGCTGAAAAGCGGTTCTAAATTCACGGTCATGTTGATAATCACCAATCATCTCAGCACTGATAGCCTGCACATGTATATCTACTTTAATGAGCGCTAATCGGCCACGCATTAAGTTGCGACAAATATGACTGCCCTCACCTTGGTAAATAATAGAAGTATTAAGTAACGCATCAAACTGTTCACCCAGCACTTCCAGCGCAAACGCAATCCCTCCCGCTTTCGGCTTGAGTAAATAACCAAATGGACTGTTCTGTTTTGTATGCTTTTGCGGGGTAAAACGTGTCCCCTCAACAAAATTAATAATGGTGGTTGGGTGATTACGAAAATCACGACAGCTTCGCTTGGTCCGTTCAACATCAAGGCCTTTAAGCTTTGGGTTTTTAGCCAGCTGCGACTTACTGACACGCTTCATAAAAGGCATTCCCATCGCCCACGCACCCGTGCCAATAAAAGGCACGTACTTTAGCTCATCTTTTAGAAAAAACTTTGGCGCCGGTAATACATCAATCGCACTAAGCACCACAATATCTAACCAACTCATATGGTTAGAAATAAGTAAGTACCAGCTATCGCGATTAACATTGCCTTTAATATTAATTTCAATATTCGGGCAACCTAGCCACAGAGCAAAACGATTCCCTTTGCACCATCCCCGATAAGCACCATGCAAAATGTGACTAATGATGTTGAATGGTAAAATAAGTTTCAACACACCAAACAGCAACACAAGGGTTCCCCAAAGAATGACATTGGCAAACAGCACAATACTGACCAACAATCCGGTTAACCAATTAGGTAAAAATTTCTTTAACATATGTGTGCTCTCAGCTGTGCCAGCAGCATCTACTCAGCTTGCGATTCAAACTGGGCAAGCTGCTGGTTTTTCTCTTCCCAAATACGATTTAACTCCGCTTGAAAATTCACTCTAAAGTCTGCATCACCAGTGTAATCACCTATTAAATTAGGACTGACATCCATCACTTCAACGCGAACATCGATTTGCTTCACTCGGCCACTGGCAAAATCCACAAAACTTGGAATACCACCCGGGTAGTGAATGGTGACATCTACAACTTTTGAGATCTGCTCACCCATAGCTTGCATAACAAACGCCACACCACCCGCTTTCGGTTTTAATAAGTACTGAAAAGGGCTCTTTTGACGCGCATGTTTTTCAGCGGTGAAGCGCGTGCCTTCCACAAAATTTACGATGCTTACTGGCATTTCTTTAAATTTTTCACAGGCTTTACGCGTTGTTTCTAAATCTTTTCCGCGCAACTTTGGATTTTTCTTAAGCTGTGACTTGCTAGTACGCGTCATAAACGGAAAGTCTAACGCCCACCATGCAAGCCCTAGAAAAGGAACGTATATCAATTCCTTTTTCAAGAAAAAGTTTAAAAACGGGATACGGCGATTAAAAATACGCTGCATGACTAAAATATCAACCCAGCTTTGATGATTAGCAATCACTAAGTACCAGTCTTTTGAACGAAGTTGCTCAAGGCCCGTTACATTCAGTTGATAAGAAGCAAATACATTTTGGTTTATACCATTGCACGTAACCCACACTGTGGCACATTGCTTAGCAATCCAACTCATCAACTTTTGTAATGGTTTAATTGGAATGAGTTTAACCAAACCACACAAAAAAATAGGCACGAACCAAAACAGCGTATTTAGGGTGTAAAATAAAATACTCAATACACAACGAATAACGGACATTACTACTTATTCCTTTAACCTTTAATCTTCAAAATACGTATAGCCAGCAAGGCCCGCATTTAATTCAGACAAATATTGTGCCTTAGATTGCGCATCAATTTCCAGCTCATCCACACGTTTTGCGAAGTTGGCAGCCAGAATATCGCTATCATAATCAACGAACTTTAATACGTCCTTAACACTGTCGCCTTTAATCGCATTGGTTAATTGGTAGCCAGCCTCTGTCAGCTCTACGTGCACTGAATCGGTATCACCAAATAAATTATGTAAGTCGCCTAAGATTTCTTGATAAGCCCCGACTAAAAACATGGCAATGTGGTACTGCTGACCTGATTTATACTCAGGGATAGGTAAGCTACTTTCAATACCGGTTCCCTCAACATAATTGCGAATTTGACCGTCTGAATCGCAGGTAATATCTTGAATGATCGCGCGTTGAGTGAGTGGTTTATGTAAATTTTCAACAGGCATTACAGGGAATAATTGCTGGATCCCCCACACATCTGGCAACGACTGAAACAGTGAAAAGTTAACAAACAACTTATCGGCAAGCTTCTCATTTAAATCGTCGAGCACTTCACGGTGTGCACGCGCATTGTCGCTCAGTGAAGCGCGAACGCGATGTAAAATAGTAAAATAAAGTTGCTCAAGCTTCGCCCATTCCAGCATCGTCAGAAGACCATGGACATATTGATCATGTGCTTCGCTAAATAAATGCATTGCATCATGATAAATCTCCAGCGCCATGCGAGGTGTTAAGCGCTGTAAGCATTGCCACATTTCATCTAGCACTAAAACATTGTTTGACTCTGGCGGAGTTGGATTTACATGATTTGGCGCACGCTCGACATCAATCACATCGGTAATCAATACCGCGTGATGCGCCGTTAGCGCACGCCCTGATTCGGTGATTATTGCAGGCTGCTTTAAGTCATGTTGTTGGCACACTTCTGCAAATGCATTCACAACATTACGCGCATACTCATCAACACTGTAGTTCATAGAACACGCACTACGTGAACCAGACCCTTCGTAGTCAACGCCTAGACCCCCACCTACATCAACGGTATTAAGTGGTACACCTAACTGGGTTAGTTCGGCAAAATGACGTGCACATTCACGAAGTGCGCGATGAATGTCACGAATATTGGCAATTTGAGAACCGATATGAAAATGCACCAACTGCATTAAATGTAATTTGTTTCGCGACTGAAGTAATTCAACCGCAGACAGCACCTGCCCAGCAGTTAAACCAAACTTACCTTTTTCACCCCCCGTGTTCTGCCACTTGCCTTTGCCCACAGAGTTTAAACGAATACGAATACCAATCGATGGTTCAATGCCCAAGTCATCAATTTCAGCTAATAAGGTGCTAAGTTCTGACAGTTTTTCTACCACAATATGCACTTTGTGACCTAAACCTTGACCGATACACGCTAAACGTAAAAATTCACTGTCTTTGTAGCCATTACAAACAATGGTAATCGGTTCTTTGGCTACACCTAAAATTGCCATTAATTCAGGTTTAGAACCCGCTTCAAGACCCACTAAACCACTTGGGTGAGCAAGTAGCTTTGTTACGACCGATCGTTGCTGGTTCACTTTAATTGGGTAAACACACGTATAAGTGCCTTGATAGTCGCGAGCTTGACGAGCTTTAGTAAAAGCGCTTGTCAGCGTATCAACACGATTTTGCAAGATATCAGTAAAGCGAACTAAAACAGGTAAGGTAAGACCTTGTTTCTTAAATTGCTCGGTGAGTTCAGATAAAGAAATTGCAGATTTAGTTTGATCACCGTCAGGGTAAGCGACCAGCTCACCTTGTGCGTTAATATCAAAATAACCGTCACTCCAATGAGCAACATTATACGTTTCGCGTGCTTTGTCTAAACCCCAAGTCATGGCCATGTCTTCTGTAAATTCGTTAAATATAAACGCGCATTTTAATACGCTCGCGCCTACCACGCTAACAAAAATTGCCCTATATGCCAAAGTGATAAAAAATATTCGCTATACTGATTAAAATTTGATTGAGCAATTGGCCAAGCACTGGCAGAATTGCCCCCTTTTTTACCATTAACTAAAAGTGTATAAGCAAGATGGCTAATTTAGATCAAAACAACTGGTTCACTGAAATTAGTGACCGTGATGGTAGCGCCTTTTCACTGCGTATAAACAAAAAGCTTGATGAACAGCAATCGCCGTTTCAAAAAGTAGAGATGTATGAAACAACTGACTTCGGTAATCTTATGATTATTGACGGTTGTACAATGGTAAGTAGCCGTGAGAACTTCTTTTATCACGAAATGATCAGCCATCCTGCTCTTCTTGCGCACCCTAATCCTAAAAATGTAGTGATTATCGGTGGCGGTGACTGTGGCACATTGCGTGAAGTATTAAAGCACCCTGGTGTTGAAAGCGTCACGCAAATCGATATTGATGAAGTTGTAACGCAAATGTCGCTTAAATACTTCCCTGAATTATGTGAGTCAAACCAAGACCCGCGTGCCACAGTGATGTTTGATGATGGCATTAAATACATGCGTGAAGCTGCGCCAGAATCAATTGACGTGGTTATTGTTGATGGCACCGATCCGGTGGGCCCAGGTGAAGGGTTATTCAACCATGCTTTTTATACAAGTTGTTTAACAGCACTTCGTCCTGGCGGCATACTCATTCAACAAAGTGAATCACCGCTTATGCACATGCCTTTATTAGTTGAGATGCGTGACGCGATGAAAGACGTGGGCTTTAATGACCTACAAACGCTGCCATTTCCACAACCAATTTACCCAAGCGGTTTATGGTCAGTTACTCTTGCACGTAAATCACAGGCATTTGATGGCTTTCGTGAAGACGACGCGAATACACTAGCTGAAGGAACTGAATACTACAACGCTGGTATCCACTACGGCGCACTAGCAACACCTAACTACATGAAGCGCGCTTTTGAGAAAAAGTAATGTAAGGTTGTTTATTGATTAAAAAGGGCTCGCTGAGCCCTTTTTTAATTCCTTTAGAATAGTTTACGCAGAGGGGCATTACACCTTAAAACGGTTCACTAAATGATTTAGCTCATTGGTGAGCTGATTCATTCGGTTTGCCACTTCTTGTGTTGAACTTGCCAAGCCGCCTCCTTGTTGGGTTTGATCATTTAAATCAGATAAATTCTGGCTAATTTCATCTGCAACAGCCGTTTGCTCTTCAGTGGCTTGTGCTGTTTGCATTGCCATATCATTCACTTTTACCGATGAGGCTTGCATCGCATTAAGCACGTCATTCGTTTGTGTGAATGATTCAACAGCTTCATCGGCAAAACGCTTACCACTGTTTATAGCCTGCAAAGATTGCTCAACGCTTGAAGCAAATTGTTCAACCATGGTTTGAATATCGTTCGTGCTTTCTTGAGTACGCGTTGCCAATGTTCTTACTTCATCGGCAACCACTGCAAAGCCCCGACCTTGCTCACCGGCACGCGCAGCTTCGATTGCCGCATTTAGTGCCAGTAAGTTAGTTTGCTCTGCGATTGCACGGATCACTTCCAGTACCTTCGCTATATTATCTGAGCTTTGTTGTAACTCGGTAGAGCGCTGCGTTGCGTGATCCATATTCTCAGACAAAGCAACGATTTTCTTACTGGAATTATCAACCGCTGATAACCCCTTCTTAGCCAATTGCTGAGAATTATCTGCTTCATGAGAAGACTGTTGCGCCACATTTGCGACTTCACGACTTGCAACACTCATTTCGTGTACTGCACTCACAATTGACTCGGACGCCTGACTAAGCTTTTGATTAACTTGATGGTTCTGATTTGAAAACGAATCTAGATCATGCCCGAGACTTTGTAATTCTTTGGCTTGTTCAAGTATGTCTTTTATCAATTGCTGTAAATTATCCAAGAAGCGATTAAACGCGGTTGCTAAATCTGCAAACTCATCTTGGGTTTTAACATTAATACGCCCAGTTAAATCACCATCACCAGACGCAATTTCGTTTATTCGTTCTGTAACATAATTCATTTGGGTCGTTAACTGTCGTGGAATGACATAACTAAACCAACCCGCAACCACTAATACCACGGCAATCATTATCATTAGTAATGCTTTAAAACCTGTGATTTTATCCATTAGCTTTTCAGTTTCGGACTGCGAGGTTTGTTCTGCCACCTCACCCGCTTTATCTAAAATGTCACGAAGCGCCGAAAAGGACTGTTCTGCCATTTGATTTTGAGACGCACTGGTTGCGCTATTAATATAGGCTGTCGATGCCGAATACCATGCATCAAAAGCACTATTAAAATTACGAAACTGTGCTAACACTTCTGGATAAGGTGACATGTAAGATAAATATTGTTCAAAGCGTTCTTGCACTTGGTCAGCATTTTCTTGATGTTCCGCTAGAAAAGACTGATCACCTTTATCCATTGTCACTAAGTGCAACTCTGCCACTTTCGCTTGATACAAATCTCGATCTGCATTCACGATAACTGACACCGCATTTAAAAATCGCTCCGATTGCGTATCTATGGCTTCTTTTTGTAAGTTAATTAAATAACTGTAGCCAGCTATTAATATAATAATAGCGACCCCAAGCAACACAATGGGCAGTGAACTTTTGACACGAATACTCTGTAACTTCATACGTTTTCCTAATTCAAATTCGAAACCAGCTCATTCCTTAAGATCTTAGTAGAAAAATAGTAAAAGTGTGCGAAATTAAAAATACAAAATGAGGCGATTTAATTAAGGCGGCTATTACAACCTGAAAATTGAATACGTATGCAGATCACTCGTATTAGCAGGCAAGTCAATTTATGCTTAAAGCTTATAGGAACATATACGACAACAATCCATATTCTGCATCGCCAAGGAATAATAATGAAATATACAGCCTTACTACTCGCTGCCTTCTCAGGGACGTGTTTAGCACACACTACCACGGTCAGTTCGCCTGATGGGCAAATTAAAGTCACGATTTCTGATGAACAACACACCCCTAGCTATGAAATCAGCTTTGCGGGAAAGCAAGTTATTGCACACTCTGCTTTAGGACTTGTTTTTAAACAACAACCTGCAATGAGTGAAGGCTATAAAATTAGCAGCCAAACGACTAATTCTGTAAAAAGCAGCTGGGAACAACCTTGGGGTGAACGCCAAACGGTAGTTGATAACCACAACGAAGTTGCTGTCACCTTTAAAAAGCCACAACCCCAAGGTGGCACCTTTACTGTGCGTTTTCGTGCCTTTAATGATGGGGTCGGTTTTCGCTACGAACTACCGAATCAATCAGGTTTTGAAGATGTAGAGATCACCAAAGAGCTCACTGAATTTGCAATCACCGATTCAGCCAATGCAACTGCATGGTGGATACCTGCTCGCGGTTGGAATCGATACGAATATGTTTATAACACCACGCCTGTTCACAAAGCTCCTTTAGTACACACTCCGTTTACTATTAAAAACAAAGAAGGTGTTCATATCAGCATCCACGAAGCTGCGCTGGTCGATTACGCGGGTATGGTATTAAACCAACGCCGTGATGGTACTTTCCAAGCTGACTTAACACCGTGGTCCGATGGGGTTGCCGTTAAGAAACATGGCGCATTCAACACGCCGTGGCGTACTATTCAAATTGGGGATGAAGCAGTTGATTTAATTAACTCTGACATCATTCTCAACCTTAATGAGCCAAATAAACTCGGTGATGTATCTTGGGTTAAGCCCGGTAAATATGTGGGTATTTGGTGGGGTATGCATATTAATGAAAATACGTGGGGAAGTGGAAAAATTCACGGCGCAACGACCGCAAACACCAAATACTATATGGACTTTGCCGCACAATATGGTTTTGATGGTGTACTTGTCGAGGGATGGAACATTGGTTGGGATGGCGACTGGTTCTATAACGGTGATGTATTTAGTTTTACCAAACCCTATGACGACTTTGATATTGCAGAGCTTACTCGCTACTCCAAAGAGAAAGGTGTACAGCTAATTGGTCATCACGAAACCTCGGGGAATGTCACTAATTATCGTAACCAAATGGAAGATGCCTTTGCCCTGTATGAAAAATCAAACGTAAGCCAAGTAAAAACGGGCTATGTTGCAGACGGTGGCAATATTAAACGTATTGATGAAAATGGCATAGTGCGTAAAGAGTGGCACGATGGTCAATTCATGGTGAATGAATACCTTTATAACGTGAAACTTGCAGCAAAGCACAAAATCAGCATCAACACTCACGAACCCATTAAAGATACTGGCTTACGCCGCACTTATCCAAACTGGATTGCACGTGAAGGCGCGCGAGGCCAAGAGTTTAATGCTTGGGGCACACCGCCTAATCCACCGGAGCATATTCCAATGCTTGCCTTCACACGTATGTTAGCGGGACCTATGGATTTCACCCCTGGTATTTTTGATATGGGGTTCAATGGGTTGGGTGCTGATAGTAATCGTCCACAAACAACACTTGCAAAGCAACTGGCGTTATACGTAGTACTGTACAGCCCTATTCAAATGGCTGCTGACTTACCACGCAATTACTTAGCAAAACCGGATGCGTTCCAATTTATTCAAGATGTGCCTACAGATTGGCAACACAGTATTGCGCTGCAAGGTGAAGTAGGTGATTACGTTGTCTTTGCACGCAAAGAGCGTAAACGCGATCACTATTCAGGCAATGACTGGTACCTAGGTGCAGTCACTGATGAAAATGCACGTACACTGCAAGTTAAACTCGACTTTTTAGAGAAAGGTAAACGCTTTGAGGCGCAAATTTACCGTGATGGCGATAAAGCTGAATGGGTTAACAATCCCTACGACTTAAAAGTAGAGAAACGCATTGTGTCTGCAAGCGATAAACTCACTTTAAAACTTGCCACAAGTGGTGGTGTCGCGATTCGTTTTAAAGCGCTGTAAAAGAAAGTCACAAGAAAATGATGCTACAACCATGTTGTAGCATCATGTTTAAAGGTATTAATTTATTTTTAATAACTGATCAAACAAATCGAACACCTGATCAAGCTCTTCAATTGTGTTGTAATGCATACAACCAATACGCACTACACCCCCCGTGTCTAATACACCTAATTGCTTGCATAAACCTTGTGCATAAAAGTTGCCATCCCATACACAAATGTGATGTTTACCTAAAAATTCAGATACAACACGCGGTTCAATGCCTTCAAAGATTAATGCAAAGGTTGGAGTACGCATTGATAAGCGCGCAACGTCATTAATACCAAACAATTTAATACGTGAGTAATCGGCTAAGCGAGTTAAGAAATGCTTACTGAGCGTCATTTCATGTTGTTTAGTAATAGCAAAAGCAGCCGCTAATTTTTCTCGGCGCGAATGACTATCATCCAACTCGCTAATAGCAGCAATGTAATCAACGGCAGCAATTAAGCCAGCTAAAGCTTCAAAGCTTTGTGTCCCCGTCTCCCAACGGCCTGGGATGACGTCTTTCGCGGGTTCTACTTTATACGGGGTGAAACCTTCTAAATGCTCACGCTTACCGTATACAAGACCCAAATGAGGACCAAAAAACTTGTAGGCAGAGCATGCTAAAAAGTCACAATCAAGTGCTTGAACATCAATCAGCTCATGCGGTGCAAAGTGAACTGCATCCACGTATACAAGGGCACCAACAGCATGGGCAAGCTCGACAACACGTTTAATATCGTTAATTGAACCAGTGGTGTTTGATGCATATGTCACGGCAACGAGTTTTGTCTTACTTGATAATAAACTCTCAAAATGAGCCATATCTAAGCTACAATCGGCTTCGTTAATTAAAGCCGTTTTAACTAATGTACCTTTATCTTCAGCTGCTTGCTGCCAAGAGGATACATTTGAGTAGTGATCTGCGTTAGTGACAATAATTTCATCATCAGCAGTCCAATCTCGAGAAATCGCACGGCTAAAGCTAAACGTGAGGCTTGTCATGTTAGCACCAAACACGATTTGCTCTTTAGAAGGCGCATTCAGTAAGTCTGCCGCTGCTTGGCGAGCATCCGCCATTAGCTCAACAGTTTTATCACTTGAGAAAAAAGCACCGCCTAGGTTTGAGTTGAAATAACCTAAATACGCACTCATGGCACTTAAAACAGACTGCGGTACTTGTGAGCCACCGGGACCATCTAAGAAAACTGGCGATGTACCAGCCACATTTTGCATTAATGCCGGAAATTGACGACGTAATTGCGTTAAGTTCATCGTATTTTCCTTACGCAGTAAGCACGAAGCAATCAAGGTAACCCTCTTTGCTTGCATCTAATTTATTCATTGGTGTTGCGTTGTGCCACACTTCACGGTCATTAATGAGTGCGAACATGCCGTCTTTAATTTCCATTTTAAAGCAAGGATCAGCTTGTTGATTCTCGTAAACAAGTAGCTCACCGCCTTCGAGATTTTCATGTGATACACCACAGACACATACATGGTCGAAACCATCTTGGTGAACTCCTTCAGGTGCAGCAGGTGTGTCACTGTCGATCGCAAGCATTCTAAATTGATGAATTTCAATATCACGGTCAGCACTGATGCCGGTCATTTCACGGAATTGATTAACAATTTGCTTCATGCCATTACTGGCTAATAAGCTGTCTTCAAGATTCTCATAGGTACGCTCTACATTCCCTTGAAACGTATTGATTGAATCATCTTGAACAAATGCTTTTGTTGGTTGTAATTTTAATTCGCCATCAACCACTTTAATTACCGAATAGCGACGTTTACGAAATGCACCATCTGCGTATGGGTTAGCGGGTAAATTAGCAAAAGAAGGCTTTACTGCGTCAATATGTGATTGGCTTACAAAACGAAGTTGTAGGAGGTTCTGGTTGTTTAATGTAGTCATAAAGATCTCGCCTTAATACGTTGAGAATATTGACGAGGATTTTAATGCAATTGATGAGGAAATTTTGCGTTTTTATGTAAACACAACCGGTCTATTGTTTAATTTTAAGATCGTTTTTATTCTTATTTTAGAAGTTTAATCTAAAAAAATAAAAAGTGCTGAAATACACCGTTTAAGCTTAGGGTACCTATTTCAAACCGCTAAATAACAAGACAATGTGAAGTTGATAAAAAGCCACAGCGAACCGTGGCTTTTAGTTTACTCAATAAGTTATGGTCGTCGTATCTGAGACGCTTACAAATTCACTCGCGTAATCTGCTTATCGGAATGTACAGTCTCATTAAAAAGTGAATCACCGAGTATTAATAGCTCCATTGTAAGCCTAATGCAAACGATACATTACTGTATTCAACTTCAGGTACACGAAGGCGTTGACCGTTTTCTAGATTCTTGGTCACAATATCACGTGACTTATACTGAGCATCGATTCCACCAATCAATGCGATATGAGACAGTACTTGATATCGCATTCCTACCCGCCCCATAACACCCCAACCATTAAAGCTATCGGTGAGTGTCGAGGTTTCAAATTGCGTATTCTGAATCTCAGAATACATAGGTGTACTTAATTCAGTTTCAATATACCAACTATATTTATTAAAACTCTTTTGCAAGCGACTATCGTAACGCGCTCCTATGGTCAGCAAGATCCCCATTTGATCTTCAGAAACCGAAATAACCGGACGTAACTGCGAAGCATAATCCTGCTGCTCTCCTGTATTATTACCTGAATTCATACCGGGTAATGTAAATCGCGCGGGATTATTTGGGTCATCTGATAATGCGATTAATGCTTCGTCGAATGCTGTTGCACCGGGTTGTACAAATGCAAAATTCGAACGCGTGAAACTAGAAGTAAAAAACTTTGTCCCTAGTGTAAATTGCACTGTTTGAGAAAAATTATACGCCCCCTTAAAACCTATTTCATTCGCTTTCGTTTTAAATGCATTTTCTTGAATAGCACCAAAGTCATCCATGTACCACGTCTCAGTTTCAATTTCTGTGGATATTGTTGCAGCACTTTCAATATAAAAGCCCCAGTTATCATCGATACCTGTGTATGAAATTTGCCGTACGGCAGGGTTTGTTACATCAATAGATTGATTAAGTTTCCCAAAGCCTGCAACATCATTTAAAGTTTCGCTGTAGCTAATTGTTTCGAAACCTACTCTAACTTCACTAAAAGAGGGGTTAACTGCCAATACAGAACTACTAAATGGGAGTAGAAAAAGGAGTGCTTTCATTATTCAGTTCCTTGAAATACAGAGTCTGCGTCGCCAAGAAATAGATGCAGCCCTTCCTTGGTTACACTTTTAAACATTAAGTTACACTAATTAACTTTTTACATTAATCAGTGTAGACAAACGTATTAGTATTTCAAATAAAACTGAACAAAAAGTTAATAAAAAAGCCCGCATATATAATGCGGGCCTTTTACAGTAAAACTCAATTAGTTACTTATTACACAGCTTGCTGAACAATTACTTGATCTGCCTTTTTAGTGTATTGAGGCATACGGTGGAAGTTCAGGTAGCGATAAGTATCAGCTGCTGTTGCGTTGATCTTATCTGCGTACTCTTGATATTCAGCCGGTGTAGGCAGTTTACCTAGAATTGCAGCAACCGCTGCAAGCTCTGCTGATGCTAAGAATACGTTTGCGCCAGTACCAAGACGGTTAGGGAAGTTACGAGTAGACGTAGACACAACTGTCGCCTTATCAGCAACGCGTGCTTGGTTACCCATACATAATGAACACCCTGGAGTTTCAATACGCGCACCTACACGACCAAAGATACCGTAGTAACCTTCGTCAGTAAGCTGATCTTTATCCATCTTCGTTGGAGGAGCAACCCATAACTGAGTTGGAATACGACCGCTGAAGCCATCAAGAAGTTTACCCGCAGCACGGAAGTGACCAATGTTAGTCATACAAGAACCGATGAATACTTCGTCGATTTTCTCGCCTGTAACGTCAGATAGTAAACGTGCGTCATCTGGGTCATTTGGCGCACAAAGAATAGGTTCTTTGATTTCAGCTAGGTCGATTTCAAGTACGTGCTTGTACTCTGCATCGGCATCCGCTTCCATAAGCTCTGGGTTCGCTAACCACTCTTGCATTGCATTAATACGACGTTCGATAGTACGAACATCACCGTAACCTTCAGAGATCATCCACTTAAGCATGACAATGTTTGACTCAAGGTATTCAGCGATAGATTCTTTAGAAAGTTTAACGGTACAACCTGCCGCTGAACGCTCAGCTGACGCATCAGAAAGCTCAAATGCTTGCTCAACTGTTAAGTGCTCAACACCTTCGATTTCTAGTACACGACCAGAGAATTCGTTGATTTTACCTTTCTTCTCAACAGTTAGAAGACCTTCTTTAATACCGTAGTAAGGGATAGCATGTACTAGGTCACGTAATGTGATACCTGGCTGCATTTCACCTTTGAAACGTACTAAGATTGACTCAGGCATATCAAGTGGCATTACACCTGTTGCAGCTGCGAATGCTACCGCACCCGAACCTGCTGGGAATGAAATACCTAGCGGGAAACGCGTATGCGAGTCACCACCCGTACCTACGGTGTCTGGTAATAACATACGGTTTAACCATGAGTGGATTACACCGTCGCCTGGACGAAGTGATACACCGCCACGGTTCATGATGAAATCAGGAAGCGTATGATGAGTGTTTACATCGATTGGCTTAGGATATGCTGATGTATGACAGAAAGACTGCATTGTTAAGTCTGCAGAGAAACCTAAACATGCTAGATCTTTAAGTTCGTCACGTGTCATAGGACCTGTTGTATCTTGCGAACCAACAGTGGTCATTTTCGGCTCACAGTATTGACCAGGACGTACGCCAGGCATGTTACATGCTTTACCAACCATCTTCTGTGCAAGCGTAAAGCCTTTGCCAGAGTCAGTAACAAGAGCAGGTTTGCGGAAGATATCTTCTGCTTCTAGACCTAGAGATGCACGCGCTTTGTCTGTTAGACCACGACCGATAATAAGTGGAATACGGCCACCAGCACGCACTTCGTCAAGAATTACGTCTGATTTTAAAGAGAACGTTGAGATAACTTCATCAGTACCGTGACGCTTAACCACACCTTCGTAAGGGAAGATATCGATTTGGTCACCCATGTTTAGTTCATCAACAGGTAATTCGATTGGTAATGCACCAGAATCTTCCATCGTGTTGAAGAAAATAGGCGCGATTTTACCGCCTAGACATACACCACCAACACGCTTGTTAGGTACGTGAGGGATATCATCACCCATGAACCAAAGCACTGAGTTAGTTGCAGATTTACGCGATGAACCCGTACCAA
This sequence comes from Pseudoalteromonas sp. JSTW, assembly GCF_013423925.1. Taxonomy (NCBI): domain Bacteria; kingdom Pseudomonadati; phylum Pseudomonadota; class Gammaproteobacteria; order Alteromonadales; family Pseudoalteromonadaceae; genus Pseudoalteromonas; species Pseudoalteromonas sp. JSTW. Next base: position 230,288 of record NZ_CP058972.1, on the reverse strand, counting down.
CTACATCACCAACATACGCGAGCGGTAACCCTTTCGTTTTAAGCTCTTCTAGTTGTGAAATTGGACCAACTTCACCAGGCTTGTCTGGGTTGATACCGTCACGCTCGTTTTTAAGCATAGCTAAAGCGTGCAGTGGGATATCTGGACGAGACCATGCATCAGGTGCAGGTGAAAGATCATCAGTGTTTGTCTCACCCGTTACTTTGAAAACAGTAACAGAGATTTTTTCAGCAACGGCTGGTTTATTTACAAACCATTCTGCATTTGCCCAAGACTCGATAACTTGTTTCGCGAATTCGTTACCAGCCTTCGCTTTTTCTTCTACGTCGTAGAAAGCATCGAACATTAATAATGTGTTTGATAAACCTTTAACGATAATTGGCGCTAACGCTTCGTCGTCTAAAAGTTCAATCATAGGTGCGATGTTGTAACCACCTAACATAGTACCTAATAGCTCTGCCGCTTTTTCTTTTGATACTAATGGTGAGCTTGTTTCACCTTTTGCTACTGCCGCTAAAAAGCCAGCTTTGATGTATGCAGCATCGTCTACGCCTGGTGGTACACGATTAACAAGAAGATCAACGATAAACTCTTCTTCACCTGCAGGTGGGTTTTTAATTAGTTCAATAAGATCAGCCGTTTGCTGAGCATCTAGTGGCGCTGGTACGATACCTAACGCGGCACGTTCTTCTACGTGTTTACGATATTCTTGTAGCACAATATTGCCCTCTTGGTGACGTGAGAGTACTCGGTAGTATTAAACTAAATACAATCATTACCCAGTACTTATAGTATTCTGACGGTTAATTATAAAGCTTTTAAGTATAGATGAAAATCCATGCTGCGGTTAGGCACTTTATATTCACTATAAATAACATGAATAGTGGTAGAAAAAAAAGCTATTCAAATGAATATTTATTAACTAAGAATCATTCCTATCTGCTTTAGCGGTCATTAACAGTGCGTTTAACCCTATTCGCTTTATTAAGCGCATTATTTAAAGGCAAGAAAATCTCGATAATAACAAGACAAAATTTTGTCTTTTAGCTGCTTTTAGCAATTGCTCCTGCATCGCTCTACCAGCTCAATCAATGCAGTCGTAAATCAGACATTTTTAACGCAGGTAGCGACTGGTTTAATCACTCAAAATGATTGGTATTAACGCAGCTAGCGACAAATTTAGCACCTCACAATAGTTAAGCGTTATTGTGAACTGGGGTAGGTATTTTTGCAGATTGGCTTAACGACTTATCCTTATGAGCACACTATTTTAACCATAAAAAAACCCAGCACTTGGCTGGGTTTTTAAAATTAGTCGCAAAGGTTAATTATTAACGCTCTACTTTTACACGCTCAATAACGCTTACGTGTGCTTCTACACGACGGTTTTCAGCATGTGCTTCAGCTGTATTAGCTGGGTTTTTAAGGCGCTCTTCACCTAAACCAACAGTCGTTAGACGCTCTGCATCGATACCATCTTCAATAAGTTTCTTAGCAACGGCATCAGCACGTTTCTTAGATAACCACTTGTTGTAGTCAGCTTTACCTACAGATGAAGTGTGACCTTCAAGTAGTACTTTAGTGCCTGGGTGCTCTTTTAAGAAAGCAGCAGCTTTAGCGATGTCATCTAAGTACTGTTGAGACACTTTAGATGTGTTGTTAGGGAACGTGATTAGTAAGCTCTTCGTTACTTCTCGGTCTTCATATAATGTACAACCCGTGCCGTCAACTGCATCAGTCATCGGTGTGTTAGCACATTGGTCGTCAGCATCAGGGATGTTATCACCATCGCTGTCTACAGGCTCAACAGCAACAGGAACAACTGTTGGAGCTGGCTCAACTGGCTCAGCTGAAGATTCTTGAGCACCAAAAATGTAGCTTAAGCCTAATTTAGCGCCTACATCTGTATAACCACGGTCAAGACCTTGGTATAGAGACGTTTCAGCGTTAAATGCGAAATTGTCAGTGAAGTAATGTTGGTAACCAGCACCTAGGTTAGCGAACATTAGGTCTTCGTCAACTGCATCAAGGTTTTTCAAACCGAAGATACCGTAGAATGGGCCACCACCGAAGTGATATAAACCATCGATACCGTAACGCTTACCGCTTTCTGAACCGCTCATAGTCGTGCCGTCGTTCAGAGCTACGCTGTAATCAAAATCCATATCAGCATACTCAAGACGAGCGCTCCAGTAATCGCTGAAGCGATAACCTAGCTCTAAACCCCAACCTGTAGAGTCATCAACATCTAGGCCACCTGGCGCGAAATCGCGAACATTTTCCCAAGACGCATCATAGTAGTCGCCAAATGCACCGATATAAAAACCTTGTTTTTCGGCTGCGAAGCTTGATGCACTAGTTGCAGCTAATGCTAAAGCAATAGTAAGTGATTTTAATTTCATTGTTTCCTTCCCATTTTCACAATTAAAATTGTAGCTAAGTCATCCCAGCTCAATCAGTTTAAACAGAGTAGTCGACTAATAGTTAATCAAAACTTAACACACTCGGTACAGAACAAATATCTTGCCGAGTAATTTCAGTCAATTACCCATAATAATAGGTTATCTAAATAACTTTGCATAACAATGCCTTTAGATCGCTTTGTTAAAATCAGACAAAAGTTGCTTTTTTGCCTAATCTACTGACCTCAAAACCGATTAAAGTCCATTCCCAATTACATTATTATATTGGTTATTTTTAAATCAACAAGTTGAAAGCAACTTTATTTGTAAATATTCGTTAAAAAGCAAAACTTTAGTGCTGTTTTATTGATATAAATCATATCACTGGCAGCTACCTTGCTCAATCGGCGAACACTTAGATTTTAAAAAATGAGCATTTACAGCTGCAACATATTGTGCAACATCGCCCTTAAGTACCACAAAAAGTCTGGTAATGACTATCCCCATCATGAGGGGGCTGGTACCAAGCTACTAATCGCTCTTCATAGCTATACGGGTTTTCTAAGACTTTCAACAACTCACCTATCGATGAACTCGTGCCCGTTTGCTCATATTCAGTCAAGATCATTTCAATATTATGATTACGTGGAATGACTGCAGGATTAACAGCGCGCATCACTCCGTAACTTTCACCCGAAATTCTTAACCGCCATTTACAAAGCCATTCTTTTAAACTACCCGGGAGCGGGAAATCTGTTCGTAATGACTCTGTCAGCGCATTAAATGTGTTCGTGTAATCAAGTTTATGTTGTTTCATCAAAGTGAGTAACTCTGAAACTAATGCTTGATCGCCTGCCTGCTCGCCATCTAAACCTAACTTTAGTCGCCACATGGTATCAAATGCCGTGTTAAACTTAGCAGCAAAGCCATTTATAATCGCTGATAATTCACTGAGCGCACGTTCCTCATCTTTAAAAAGCGGTAATAAGCTTTCTGCAAGACGCGCGCAATTCCAATTTGCAATAGTTGGTTGATTACCAAAAGCATAACGTCCTTGGTGGTCAATAGAGCTAAAAACTGTTTCTAAATCAAACTGATTCATCATTGCACACGGGCCATAATCAATGGTTTCACCACTAATTAATGTGTTATCTGTGTTCATCACACCATGAATAAACCCAATTCGCATCCAGCCCACAACAAGCTCAATCTGCTTATCGATTACCGCCGCTAAAAAGTCTGTAATACGCTGCTCACCTTCACTTTTAATATCAGGAAAATGACAACTAATTGCGTATTCAACTAACTTTTCAAGTCCTTCAATATCACCCTGAGTTGCTAAATATTGAAATGAACCAACACGGATATGGCTATTCGCGACACGCGTTACAACGGCACCGGGTCGTGGGGGTTGTCGGTAAACAGTTTCTCCAGTCGTTACAACAGCAAGGCAACGGGTAGTTGCAATATCTAAGGCCGCCAAGGCTTCACTCATGATATATTCACGTATGGCAGGGCCTAGTGCACAACGACCATCTCCCCCACGCGAAAAAACCGTTGCACCTGCACCTTTTAATTGCAAATCCCATAATGCGCCATGTTTATCTTCAATGGCACCAAGCAAGTGCGCACGACCATCCCCCAAACGCGGCGAAAAATGACCGAATTGATGACCCGAATAGCCAAGCGCCACAGGCTTTACAGCGTTATCTACCTCTGAGCCACTTAAACGTTTTGCTAAAAACTCAGGGTCAGTGCTAATGTCAAACTCGCGGGCTAAATTAGCATTAAATAGCAATAAGTTCGGGTCAGAAACCGCTGTTGGGGTGTCTTCAATTGCTAACAGATCACTAATGTCTGTATATCGGGTGTGCAGTTTCATATTATTCCTTAGGGTGTTGCAATGCCTACTCGGTTATCACCCACTCCATAAGCAACTAATTGACTCAGTGCTTGCAGGCTATAACCACTTTGCTGCTGTAGTTCATTGAAAAAGTTCTGCGCCGCTTGCTGTGATTTTTTGGTCTGCAATCCCCCATCAATGAGCTGATGAGCACGAAGATAACTTTCCACATCTCGCGAGAGCAAAAAGGTATCTTTTCCCATCGCGCGCAACGCATAAGGGCCGGTGTTCCCGCCTAAGCGTGCGCCATGCTTCTTCAAGTAAGCCCATAAACCAATAATGTTGTCGCTGGGCCACTGTGCAATAAATTGGCTAAAGCTTGCATTTTTTTCAGCGACTTCATGGATCATGTAAGCATTTTCAGGAATTGTTTGCACTTTTTTGAAATTGCGAATAATTCGCTCATCCATCGCTTTTTGTTCGAGCATATCAGGTGGCATCATCAATAGTTTTTCGACGCTAAAGTCCCAAAATACTTCACGAAACCCCGCCCATTTATTATTGATTACAGACCAATAGAATCCACTTTGAAATACCTTACGAGTGAACTCCTCCAACCATAAATCATCCGCTATGTTAGCAATATCAGCATCATCGAGCGGGTTTGATAACAGTGCATGCAGCATTTCTTCACTGCCTTTTCTTTTAACGGCTCGTTGATAAATGTCGGTAAACTTTTCCATCATTCTTCCAATTCGTCTGCTTCGTTCTAAGTGTACGTAAAAACGAAGTTATACGTAACCCGATTGCTTAATTGGTCAATAAAAAACAAATCCACCGCCTTGACACCTAGAAGGCTAAAATGCTTTAATCAGCGCCAATACCCTATTTCATTATGTTGGCTTTAACGTTAAAGCGAGCATAAAGGGCTGGAAGAGGTGCGTTATTCAGGTAGCGTATGGGAAGAGCACAGACTCTGTTGATCATACGTGAGGGGAAATTAACGCCGAGAAGTAACACCGTTTGTGAGGTGCTTATTTCGGGCGACTGGGCTGAATCCCAGCGACTGTCACCAACAATAGCAATGCTATTGATAAGTTTGGTGGAGAGCTTCTGGTCTTAGTATAATAAGGCCGTCGCGTCTTTATTATTTTAAGCCCATTCGCTCTTCGAATTATACCTTGTTCGAATGACGACATGCGACTCCATTCAATTGTTTCCGCACTGACTCTTCGAATACCTTATAAGTTCGTGAGAGATGATCAACAATTTTGATTTAAACGACTATCCATTATGGACAGCGCTAATCACGCCATTTTCTGAATCTGGCGAGGTAGACTACATCGCCCTTGAACAGCTTGTGGCTGAACAACAAGCTGCCAACAATGGTATTTTATTGCTGGGCAGTACCGGTGAAGGGCTTGCTCTTTCACTCAAAGAACAACAAGCCATTGTTGAACACGTATGCCAGCTAACCCCTAGCGTACCGCTTATGGTTGCCGTTGGTGGTATGAACCTTAAGCAGCAAGTTGCGTGGGTCGAGTACTGTAATCAACTGCCTATTCATGGCTACTTGTTAGGTTCGCCACTGTATGCAAAGCCTGGCGTTATTGGCCAAACTCATTGGTTTGAAAGCTTACTAAATGCGAGTAAACACCCATGTATGCTATACAACGTACCTGGACGCAGTGCTGTTGAGATTTCACCTACCGTCATTAAAAACCTCGCCGATCATAAAAACCTGTGGGCACTTAAAGAAGCCAGTGGTGACATCGGCAAATTTGAAGGCTTTAGAACGGCCTCACCTAAGCTCGCCATTTTTAGTGGTGACGATGCACTGATGCCATATTTTGCGCAAGCGGGTGCTAAAGGCTTAGTGTCAGTGGCGGCGAATGCATGGCCAAGTCAAACTCATGAGTTTGTTAAACGAAGTTTAAGCGGTCAACATCCCAATTTATTCACCGATTGGTCTAGCGCAATTCAAAGCTTATTTGCTGTCGCAAACCCAATTCCCGTAAAAGTACTGATGCACCTGCAAGGTAGAATAAACACCCCGCAATTACGTCCACCGCTGACTCATTTAGAGCTTGAGCATACAGACAGCATCACCCACGCAAACAATACAATTTTATCTTGGAACTAAAAACAGGTTTTATCATGAGCTGGTTAGCATTATTAAATAACTTAGAATCGGGCACAGTACGTGCCGCAACACAAGACGAGAATGGCAACTGGCATGCCAATATTGAAGTAAAACAAGGCATTTTAGAGGCCTTTAAAAATGGCACAAACACGGAGTTTCCTGGTGGATTTGTTGATAAACACAATTTAGCCCCTCAAGGCTTTGCCGCAGATGCAGGTGTGCGTATGGTCCCTGGCGGTAGCAGTGTTCGCCGAGGTGCGCACGTTGCTAAAGGCACGATCATTATGCCACCCGCGTATGTAAACATCGGAGCATTTATTGATGAAGGGACTATGGTCGATAGCCACGCTTTAGTAGGGTCATGTGCACAAGTGGGTAAAAATGTTCACCTGAGCGCAGCGGTTCAGTTAGGTGGCGTACTTGAACCAATTGGTGCCAGTCCTGTGGTTATTGAAGATGATGCATTTATCGGCGCAGGTTGTGTGATTGTAGAGGGCGTTGTCGTTAAAAAAGGCGCAGTGCTTGCACCGGGAGTCCGCTTATCTGCGACCATTCCAGTCTATGATTGCGTGAACGAGCGCCAATTAGAAAAAGGCGAACCAATCCCTGAGTACGCTATTGTGATCCCAGGTTCTCGCCCTGCTTCCAATGCATGGGCTCGCGAGCAAGGCCTCAGCATGTCATGTGCGCTCATCGTAAAATACCGTGACGAACAAAGTGACGCGTCATTGTTATTAGAAGAGGTTTTACGTTAATGAGCTTTTTGAGCACGCCCATCAAGCAAGCAGTTGAACAAGTTTCAGCGCACCTTGATACGCCATTTTTTATCTATGACCTTGATAAATTAACGACACATTTAAAACAACTCACAGCCCAAACCGATGTGAAACTGTGGTATGCCGTTAAGGCTAATCCCCTGTCTCGCATTATTCAGTGTTTAGACAGTGCGGGGTTTAATTTTGATGTGGCGAGTAAAGGTGAACTTGAGCAAGTACTTGCTCAAGGCATCAATAGCGAGCGCGTGCTCAACACAGGGCCAGCAAAGAGCCCTGCACAAATTAGTCATTTTATTGCGCGAGGTGTGCGTATTTTCGTCGCCGAGAGCATTAACCAAGTCCGTTGGCTAAACGAGCAAGCCACAAAAGCTAACTGCCAACTGCAAGTATTATTGCGTGTACAACTTCGCTGGCCAGACAGCGAAAAGAACCCGCTTGGTGGCGATAGCCTCACTCCTTTTGGCCTTGGTTGTGAAGAGTGGCACGCGCTTAATGTCAATGACTACCCAGCACTTAAGGTTGATGGTTTGCATATTTTTCAGTGGGGCAACATGCTCAGCACTGACAAACTGGCAGCGCTTTGGCGCGCTATGATCCAGCCATTACAGCAACTAGCACGTGCATTACGCATTGAACTTAACATACTCGATTTAGGGGGCGGCTTAGGCATCCCTTATACTCAAGATGCCAGCCGATTAGACTGGTCAGCACTTATCGAGACCCTTGCCAGCATTAAAGCTCAAGCCGGTGTAGCAGAACTTTGGATGGAATTAGGCCGTTATGCCGTAGGTGAATGTGGTCATTACGCAACACCTGTGGTTGAGCGAAAAGAAAACTATGGCCAACAGCAAGTGATTTTATCGGGCGGGATTAATCACCTGCTTCGTCCTGCGGTCACAAACCAAGACTTCCCAGTTACAGTATTGCGTGAATCACAGGCTTCACTGACAACAATGACACTCTATGGCCCACTTTGTACCGCGCTTGATTGTTTAGGTGAACATACATTAGCGAATGACGTAGATGAACATGACTGGCTCATATTCAGTCAATGTGGTGCTTATGGTTTCACAGAGAGTATGCCGTACTTTTTATGCCATGAACTTGCTGCCGAATACGTCATTGAGCAAGGCAACATTGAATGTATCCGCAGCGCTGAAGATGCCAGCTATTATTTAAGGTAATCACCATGAGTAAAGAGTTAATTAGCCAAGAAAACATTGTCGTCGGCGAAATTGCGAATGGCTTACCATTGACCATCCCAGTCTATCGCTTAAAAGGCGATGGAAGTGGCCCAAGCGTTTACATTCAGGCCAACATGCATGGTGCAGAAGTACAAGGTAATGCCGTTATTTACCAGCTACTTGAACAATTAAAAACGCTTAAACTGCGCGGTGATATCACACTTGTCCCTTATGCAAACCCGATTGGCTGTAACCAAAAGTCGGGGGAATTTACATTAGGTCGTTTTGATCCCATCACAGGGACCAACTGGAACCGTATGTATCGCTTTAACAACGCGTTACCTGCCCAGATTGCAGAGCAGCATGCATCAAGCAATGAAGACACGATCAGAAGTGCTCTTAAAGACGCGTTAGTCGCAGATATCAATGCACAACTAAACGGCCCAGATTACAGCTTAACAACGGGTAAACGTATCGCGCTCAACTTACAAAAGTTGGCACATCAAGCCGACATCGTATTAGACCTTCACACAGGCCCAATCTCAAGCCAGCACCTATATTGTCCAGAGTATGCCAAAAACAGCGCACAATACTTCAATATTGAACATGTATTGCTCATACCTAATGACTTTGGGGGTGCGATGGATGAAGCAAGCTTTTGCCCGTGGTGGTCTTTATCTGAAGAGCTTGCTAAATACGGACGCGAACTTTCAGTACAGGTCGAGGCTTTTACTGTTGAGCTTGGCAGCCAAGAAAAAATTGATTTGAGTGCCGCCCTTGAAGATGCACACAGTATTTTAAGCTACTTGACTCATAAAGGTGTATTTGTTGATGCAGCGTATCAGCCTAAAGCGATGACTCGTTACGGTTGTATGCTCGATGACTACATTGCTTACTACGCCCCGATGGGCGGTATGGTCGAGTACTTAGCACCGTTAGGCGGTCATATCAAAGCAGGTGAGCCGATAGCCCATATTTTACGTATGGAGCGCTACTTATGTGAACAACCACTGCAAACACTCAGTTTTGATAAAGACGCGATTGCAATATTGCATTTCGCATCAGCGAGCGTAAACCAAGGTACTGAGCTTTATAAGTTCTTTACCAATGTCTTTGAGCTGTGATTAAACCCAGAGCTCATTCCTTCTCATTGCGTGAGAGTCAACGGCCAACAGGATTCTATCCAAAGGCCGTTATATTAGAGCCCCAAGCCTAGCTTGGGGCTCTCTATTTACAATAGCGTTTAACAAGTCCTCGCCTCTGTCAATTCCACCTTACCTAAACCGTGTTTAAACTCGCCGATTAAGGGGTAGAGATAACATTTGTCCACAATTCAGTACAAGTTCACGGCGAGTTATGTAAAAATCACTATACTGATCACACTTCTACATCTATTTAAAGGAATCGCAATGGGATGGCGTATTTGGCTAGTTGCCGCGAGTTTATTTTCTGTACCTGTTTTAGCCCAAACCGAAGAGCAAAATACGAATGAGCAAGATGATGCGCTCGAATTAGTTAAGCAATGTATATTAAATGAAGCGATTGGCGGAGATGGTCAGCAAACTCTCGAACAGCTGCGCAAGAAATGCTCCGATCTAGACGAAAGCAAAAAGCTGACCGCTCTGGATAAGCGTAAAGCGCGTGAAGAAGTGAGTAAAAAGAACCGCAATGTCATCACCCCCCATAAACGTAATTACATTTTACCACTTTCTTATGTGTCTGATCCGAATGTTCGCCCGTTTGATGGTTTAAAAGAGTTGGCTGATGACGCCGATGGCGAGCCACTTGATAACCTAGAAGTTAAATATCAATTATCAATAAAAGTGCCTATTTTTGAGGGTTTTTCTGATAAAGACCAAGGCGTATTTTTTGCTTTTACCATGCAATCATTTTGGCAGTTTTATAACAAAGATATTTCATCACCCTTTCGCGAGACCAACTACGAGCCTGAAATATTCTGGATAAACTACCTTGATCCTGAGCATGTACTTTGGGGTGATGAAATGGCGATAGCCATTGGTGCATCGCATCAGTCTAATGGCCGCAGCCAGCCAAACTCACGTTCATGGAATCGCATATACGCTGACTTTTTATGGGAAAAAAACGGCTTTGTATTTAGCTTTAAACCTTGGTACCGCATTCCTGAAGACAAAAAAGATAACGAGTTAAAAGCTCGCGGCGATGATAACCCCGATATCTACAAATACATGGGCTACTTTGAATTCTCTGGGGCGTATCGCTACAACGAACATGAATTTAGCTTTATGTCGCGTAATAACTTAAATTCTGATAATCGCGGTGCAATCCAACTTGATTGGTCTTTCCCGCTGTGGGGACGGTTACGTGGTTACGCACAATATTTCAACGGTTATGGTGAGAGCCTAATTGACTACAATGCCGATATAGAGCGTTTTGGTGTGGGTATTCTTTTAACAGACTTACTGTAAGCAACGCATTATGAGCCTTTAACAGCGAGCAACTTAGCGCCCGCTGTTAAAGGCTAAAACTATGCTATTTTTTTACGATAAAGTGCCCTTCAAACTCAGCAACTAACACATCGCCATCGTACACATTCACTGGGACATGGTAACTTGCTTTACCATTTGATTCTAAATCAGCTAACTTCCCTTTGCAGCCTTGCAACTCAACACGGCCTCGGGGATCGTTATTGAGAGGTTTTAGGTATTTAATGTTCGCATCAGCTAACACAATATTTCCCTCAAGACCGGCTTCTTTTAATGCAAGATAGGTTGCTCCCCACCCTGTTAATGTCGCTAAACTGTATATGGAACCGGCAAACATCGTGTTATGTAAGTTTAAATTGGCATCTAAATCAGCACGGGTCGTAAACTGCCAGTCAGTATAACTTTCAACTTTAATCCCCATTGCATCACTGATTGGAATTGATTCACGCCACGTATTTTGTAGCACTTGTGTCCAATTAGGGTGACGGAACCAACCTGGCTCAGACGGCTTTTGTTTCACCATTTTCCAATGCTGTACATCATTGTAAGCCAAATGTGCTTTTTCTTTTACTTCATAACCGTGGCGTTTATAGAAGTCGAGCGCCCGTTCACGCGCAAATAAGACTAATTCATCGGCATCTTGTGTCCATGCTATTTTTTCGAGTTCATGCAACAAACGACTACCAATATGCTGATTACGATTACCCTCAGCCACAGCCATATAACGCACTTGTGCTTGTTGATGATTATTGAAGTGCAGACGCGCTACCCCCAATACCTCGCCATCATTATTTTTGATAAAGCGGTGCTCTGCGTCTTGCTCTAAGTCATCTTGCTCAGATCCACGCGGCTCGCCCCAAGGTGCTCTTAAAACTTGCCAACGCAATGAATAATACGCTTGCCAATCTTCGCTACTTTGTGGGGTGGTCACTTTAAACATAAATACTCCTGTGATAGTTAAGCCACTGTCTGTTGTTATTTTAACGTGGCCTGACGAATGCAAATTACGATACGCGATCTTCACTCAAGTTGGAATAATACTTTGGTGACCCAACCTAAATTATTATTTAAGGCTGTAAAAACTACTGCACAATTGGCACTTTAAGTGTGCTGGTCTATGCTGAAATAATTGTATTATTTTTGTAATTCAACCGCTAAAGGCCCGAAATATGGAACATTTTTTAGAACCCAGTGGCGCAGTGAAACACAGTTTTATTGAGGAATGCCACCGACTCGGGCAGCTTATCTACTGGCATAAACAAGGTAATGACTGTATTCAAGTAAGGCAACTAAATCAGCTACGTTGGTTATTAATTAATGAAACCTTGCAATCTGTTATTGAAAAACGCCGGCCAGCTCGATTATTTTTCCCACATTTACAATACCTTGCAAAACGTTGGCAAGAACTCGAAGCACCTAAAAAAGTGCTGGAACTTGGCTTAGGGGGTGGTGCAATTCGTAATTATCTACAACACACTTACCCTCAAAGCCAACTCACTTCGGTAGACAAAAACCCTGATATTATTCATTGCTATAAACGCTATTTTGGCGGAAACCATGCCAATAACCTGCGCTGTTTTGATGCCCAACAGGTGTTAGAACAAGGCAATGAATACAATTGGATTATCTTAGATTTATTTAGTGAGGTAGAAGCGCCACTGTTTTTATACAAACACGCATTTTACGCAAAACTTCGGGCTGCAATGGCTAAAAATGGCCGCTTGTTTATTAATTTTTTATCGAATCATCCATCACAATTAAAACAACTTGAGCATTTACTGATCACCGAATTTGGTAAACGCCCAAGTATTGAAAAAATACCCAACTACGTTAATCATATCGTTATGATCAGAAAGTAATCACACAGATAAGTTAAAAGTAACGGGCCCATCATTACACAAGCTTACCTGCATATCAGCAGCAAACTGCCCTGTGGCAACTCGTAAATCGACCGCTTTGGCTTTTTCTACAAAATATTCGTACAACGCATTGGCTTGCGCTGGGGTAGCTGCACTTGAAAAGCTTGGCCGCATCCCCTTTTTGGTATCAGCAGCCAACGTAAACTGCGACACAACTAATAGCTCACCTTGGATGTCTTGCAAGCTTAAATTCATTTTTCCTTGCTGATCAGTAAAAATACGGTAATTACTCACCTTGTGCAAAAGCTTTTCTGCCGATTGCTCTGTGTCATGTTTTTCAACCCCTAATAACAACAGAATACCTTTTGATATTTCACCAACAACTTCCCCATCTACCTCAACTTTAGCCTGGGTTACTCTTTGAATTAAGCCTTGCATTGATCCCTCGATAACTTGATATACATTAAATCTGCGGCACGTCGCATGGCCGCCAAATATACCTGATTATCACTGCTGTGCCCAACACCATCTAAAATAAGTAATTGCGCATTAAGCTGCTCTGCTAACTGTTGTACCGCACTGTACCTGCACACTAAATCAGCACGGCCATGAATAAACCAAATAGGTAAATGAGCAAGTTCTTTGCAGTTTTCTGCTATAAATTTTTCTTCGATAAAGCAATGATGTCGAAAATAATGCACCATGAGCGTAGCTTGGTTTAGGCCAACATGAGGTTCATGTAAACTCCAGTTTATTAATGGTTCACCATGACAAAGTACCTGCTCCCATTGACACCAACGCTTAGCATACTTACTGGCCTTGATTTGATCATCACAGGTTAACTGCGCATGGTAAAAATCAAGTAATTCATGCCAGTTAGAATACTGATGAGCAAACACTTTAAAACATTCGGGATAAAAGTGAGCACCAGCTCCACGCGTCGTGTAAAGCCACTCAAAGTCACTGTCACAGGCTAAAAAGCTGGCACGCAAGATGAGTCCTGCCACGTGTTCACGGTGATGAATCGCGTACACTAAGGCAAGCGTCGCCCCCCACGATTCGCCACACACAAGCCATTTGTTAATACCTAATTGGGAACGCAAAAACTCCAGATCGGCGACTAAGTCCAAGGTGGTATTTGCCTTAGTTGCGTGCGGCGTTGAGTGACCACAGCCGCGTTGGCTAAACATGATCACCCGATAACGTGCGGGATCGAAAAATCGGCAATTTTCAGGCCGAAGACCCGCCCCCGGCCCCCCATGACATAACACAACCACCATGCCTTGAGGATCACCGTATTCTTGAACATGTATTTGATGTCCATCACCCACGCTTAAGTGATAGTCACGACTTGCATTGTACTGTGGATATAACTGCACCTCGCTCTCCTTAGGTGCAGTGTATTTAAATGTCTATATCAGGAGTGTCTTCTATTTTCTCAGGGCTGATACAGACCGTAAATTCTGCACCGAGTAATACGACAATCCACGACAAATAAACCCATACAAATAAAATAGGAATTGTCGCAAGGGCCCCATAAATCACTTCATAAGATGGGAAATGGCTGATATACAGCGCAAAGCCTTTTTTTGTCAGCTCAAATAACATAGCTGCAAACAGCGCCCCTGGAATTGCCGCTCTAAATGGAACTCGTGTGTTAGGAACTAAAGTATAGAGCATAATAAAGCCCACCATGGAAATAATGTAAGGTAAAAGCTTTAACAAAAATCCACTGAAGCCAGGTATCCCCTGATCGGCAAACGACACCAAAGAAACAATATAAGACGTCACACCAATACTTGCTCCTAACAAGACTGGCCCCAAACTTAATACCATCCAATACACTGCAAATGAGATCATCATCGGGCGTTTTTTCTTAATTCGCCAAATGCGATTCAGGGTGGCATCAACATTGCGGATCAATAAAAGCGACACCGCAGCCAAAAAGCCAACCCCCACGGCGGTCATTTTATTCGCATTCCCCGCAAACGCACTGATATGCTCTTTAATGACATCAGAGGAAGTGGGCACAAGATTAGTGAACAAAAAGTTTTCAATGGTAATGAGAGTACTTTCAAAGCCAGGAAATGCAGAGAATATCGCGACCCCCACAGCCACTAACGGTACAATGGATAATAAGGTGACATAAGCAAGGTAACCCGCATTAACCGTGATCTGATCATCAATACAGCGGGTCAAATACTGCATCCACCAACCCGGTTGCTGCTTTAAGAAAATACTTATTTGCAACTTATAACGACTGAGTTTCTCATCCATAGAACCAACTTTCTGCTAAAATGTTTTGATAATCATAGCAATCCACCACATAATTTGAAACGACAGGCATCTAAAAAGGGAACTCAATGAAAAAACTGACACTTTTAAGCGCACCACTCTTTGCAGTTACTATGGCATTATCAGGCTGTCAGTCAGCTTATTACTCAGCCATGGAATCAGTCGGAGTGCATAAACGCGATATTTTAGTAGACCGTGTTGAAGAAACGAAAGAATCACAGCAAGAGTCGCAAGAAGAGTTTCAATCTGCACTAGACAGGTTAACGACCTTAATTAACTTTGATGGCGGTGAACTCGAAGAAGCTTATACTCAACTTAATAATGATTATGAATCGAGCCTTGCGGCAGCGAACGATGTCACCAGTAATATCAACAAAGTTGAAGATGTAGCCGAAGCACTTTTTGAAGAGTGGGCTGACGAACTAGAACAGTACAAAAGCGCTTCTCTCAAGCGTGAAAGCAGCAAAAAGCTAAATTCAACGAAGCGCCAGTTTGACCAATTGCTTCGTTCAATGCGCAGCGCCGAAAGTAAAATGGAACCCGTCCTGTCGTCATTGCATGACAATGTTTTATATCTAAAACATAACTTGAATGCTCAAGCTGTGACAGCAATAAAAGGTGAATTCACTAATTTAAAACGCGATATCAAAATCTTAATGGACGATATGAACAAGTCGATTGACGATTCAAATAAATTCATTGAACAAATGAATAAAGCGGGCTAAAAATTTGAGTAAACACAGTGAGCAGTTAGATGCTCTCGGCACCGACATTTTTTAAATAAATTAAATCACTAAGCCTACAATATCGTAGGCTTTTTTATTGTTACGTCTTGTTACCTTTCGATGATTTACCCGATATGTTAATTTGCTACACTGTGCGCAAAGTTTAAAAGTTAGTCACCTTATGCAGAACCACCTTAAAGTTATAATTGCTGCGGCGTTACTCAGTGCCTGCAGTAGTCCAAACACAGTTAATGTTATAGCAGGGCAAGAGTCTGTTATACCTTTGCACAATGAAGGTGAGCGAGCTGGTCGCTATCACAACCTGTATCCCGGTGATAAACACTACCCAACAACCTGTACTGATGATTGCTATCCCGAGACCGAGTTACTTCAATGTAATGACACTCCTTTACACTGTTTATATCAAGGTCAGCAGAATCCAGTGTCGATTAACACCGGTTTTACTGTACGTTGGCTTGGGCATGCCAGCTTT
The DNA here is from genome assembly GCF_013423925.1 of Pseudoalteromonas sp. JSTW. Taxonomy (NCBI): domain Bacteria; kingdom Pseudomonadati; phylum Pseudomonadota; class Gammaproteobacteria; order Alteromonadales; family Pseudoalteromonadaceae; genus Pseudoalteromonas; species Pseudoalteromonas sp. JSTW. The sequence continues at coordinate 214,103 of NZ_CP058972.1, read as the reverse complement.
ATGATTGAGACACCTAACGGCGAGCACCTGCTATTTGACCCCGTCAAAGAGCAGTTTGATTCACCGGTCGATTTAGCCTTTAAGCTGGCTGGCGGCATGTATCGCAACTCCGGATTTTGGCCCACAAAAAATGAGCTAAATCAGATTGATGCTGTCATGTATTCACACATCCACTACGACCACTTCAATAAAGCCGACATCGAAGAAATTGGCAATCAGCCCCGCTATTTAGTGCCCCTAGGCGTCGCTGATAATTTTCCAACAGGTGGTTTTAATATTAGTGAGATGGCATGGTATGCCAGCACCCAAATTAATGATTTAACAATACATGCTGTGCCAGCGCACCATTTTAGCAGTCGTGTGTTAGTGCCATTTATCTACGAAGATAACAACAAAGATTTATGGAATGGTTGGTTACTTGAGCAAAATGGGAACACACTATTTTTTGCAGGGGATACCGGCTACTCACAGCATTTTAGCGATATTAAGCAAAAGTATGGTGAAATAGATGTGTGCTTAATGCCAATCGCATCTTACTATCACGAAGAAAATGGTAAATGGTATCGCTATGTGCATACCACACCCGAAGATGCCTTGAATGCAGCACGTGAATTAAGTTGTAAAGTAATGATCCCATGGGGTTATGGTAATGCAAGTTGGCAAATGGGCGACCATTCTAGTCACTCAGCATTACTGCGTTTACTACGCATGTCTCATAACATGAATGAACCTGTTCCCCTGTATATTTTAAATGAAGGTGAGCAGGTTCATTTATAACATTCCAAAATGGGGGTGAGTTAATACCTCACCCTCATTTTATTTATTACAGTGAATGTGTCTCTTGCGCTTCAAGCGCTTTGGGTGCAGGTTTGCTTTGCTTTGCAAAGACCCCTTTAACGACTTGCCAACTAACGGCAAATGCGCCAACAATAAACACCACATCACCAACCGTTCTTACCCATCTTAGTATCACCAAGGTGTCACTTTGTAGTAGCGCTTCAGAGCGTGCATACCACAACCCTTTAGAAGCACTTGCAAAGAACTGAATGATTCCAATAGGTAATAAACTGGTAAATAGCATTAACGCTAAACCGATATTCATCCACCAAAAAGCAGTTTTCATTAAAGTGTCATCAAATTGAAGATGAGGACGAATATAACGCAGTACTAACAAGGTAAAGCCAAGAGCTAAAAAGCCATACACACCAAATAATGCGGCATGAGCATGGGTAGCCGTCGTATTAAGACCTTGTACATAATAAAGTGAAATAGGCGGATTAATTGAGAACCCTAATACGCCGGCCCCTAACATATTCCAAAATGCGACAGCGACAAAAAACATTAATGGCCACTTTATTTTTAGCATCCATGGAGTACGATTTTTTAATTTATAATGCTCCCACGCTTCATGACCAAGCACAATTAACGGCACTACTTCCAGCGCACTAAAGGTTGCTCCCACTGCCATTACAGGGGTCGTTGTACCAGAGAAATATAAGTGATGGAATGTGCCTGGCACACCGCCTAATAAAAACAGCGATGCAGACGCCAATGACGCAATTGTTGCCGAACGTTTAGAGACTAAACCCATATTATAGAAAATAAAAGCCAGCGCAGCGGTTGCAAAAACCTCAAAGAAACCTTCTACCCATAGGTGCACAATCCACCAACGCCAGTATTCCATTACCGAAATATGCGTTCGTTCGCCATAGAAAAACCCAGCAGCGTAAAACAGCCCGATTGCCACCACTGAAGCCGTAAATAATGCCAGTAGGTTTTTATCTCCTTCTTGTTTAAATACCGGAACAATTGCACGTAACATTAGCAGCAGCCAAAATGCGACGCCTGTAAATTTACCAATCTGCCAAAGTCGGCCTAAATCAACAAACTCGTACCCTTGATGCCCCAACCAAAAGCTTAACTCGGGAGGCATAATTTGCGCGATGGCTAAAAAGTTGCCGATAAATGACCCAACCACGACGATAATTAGCGCCCAGAAAAGAATATCAACACCTATTTTTTGAAACTTAGGATCTTTACCGCCGTTAATAATCGGCGCTAAAAATAAACCTGCAGCTAAAAACCCTGTCGCAATCCAAAACAATGCCGATTGAATATGCCATGTTCTTACTAGGCTATAGGGGAACCATTCTGAGGTATTGATGCCATAAAATCCCTGCCCTTCAACAGTATAGTGCGCAGTAAATCCACCCAATAAAACCTGGAACGTAAAGAGAGCAACAATTAAAAATAAATACTTACCTAATGCTTTTTGAGAAGGCGTTAAATTAAAGCTCGCTATTGGATCGTCTTTTGGAGCCTCAGGGGGAGCCTCGTCTTTATGTAAAAATGACCATGCCCAAATCAATCCGCCGACACCTGCAATCAGTATCACAACACTAACAATTGACCAGACAATGTTTTCAGCGGTCGGTTTATTATCAATCAGTGGCTCATGCGGCCAGTTATTAGTGTAGGTTGCATCCCCATCAGGGCGCTCTGTCGATGCGGACCATGCCGTCCAAAAAAAGAACTCAGTTAGACGCTGACGACGCTCAGGATCAGGAAGTGTCACCTCTTTCATTGCATAGTTTTTACGTGTTTGCTGTAATGCCTCTGCCCCTCCAAACAAATCGTTGTAGTACTGCGCTGTTTGCTTAATTGCCGCTATCCGACGCGTCGATAAAGTAACCGTGTCAGATTGTTTATCATACGTATTAGTGCGGTACTCTCTCTTTACTTCCCACAGCAATGGTTGCTTTTGCTGCTCAGTTAACTCATCAAAAAGCACACCATATTGCGCTTGTGCAGCAATATCTAACCAATTAATAATCTCACGGTGAAGCCAATCAGCAGTCCAGTCAGGCGCTTGATAAGCACCATGCCCCCAAATTGAGCCTAGTTGCATTCCCCCTACTGATTGCCATGCAGTTTGACCATCTAAAATCGCCTCTTTACCTGTGTACAGCTCCCCCGATGTGGTGACATATTTTGCAGCTATAGGAGGGGCAACTCGGTATACCTCTTTACCAAAGTAACCCAAAATAGCAAATGTAACAGCAAGAACAGCAAACAAGGTCCACCATAACTTTTTGTATTCTCTCATTTCTATCGTCCCTCAACCCGTGCGAACAAAATAGCGTTCTCAATATGAATATGCATATTCAAATCGCTAATAAATGCCTGCAGCCCTAAATACAAAGCCGTCCATGTATTACATGCTCCCGCATGCAAAGTGACATCATTTGTTAATTGGTAGATTTTCTCTATTTCTGCGATATGGGCTTCATGATCCGCCATCATTACGCTAATTGGTCCACTGACTATGGCAGGGATTGTATCGGCTTGCAGCATTGGAAAGAGGATAAGCTCTTCTTTTTGCATATGATCTTCTAACTCTACATACATATTCTTCAAATGATTCGCTAAACCATTAGGACAATTAGGCTTATCAAAATGCACCTCTTCAACACGCTCACTTAAACGTATCAACTCTTCAAGCTGTACTCGGTGAACACGGTGATAGCGAGTCAGAATATGCTCAACCAATTCCTTATTACTCAGGTTGTGGTAATCAATAGCGGTTTGCCTGCTTAGCAAAACCTCTATGTCTGAAATGATTTCTTCGCGATCAATATTTCGTTTTTCGATAACGTCTGACAACACCAGATGCCCCTGACAACAAAAGTTTATTCGGTGCGCAAAAAAGAGTGCTGTTGCACCGGGAATTTCTGTCGCAATTTTACTGATAGGCCAATTTAAGTAATTCATATAACACCCCTATTTAAACATGCATTTGAAATGAATCTTTAAGAAGTTTACACACGTTTATTAAAGATGTAAAATAGATGCATATTTAAAATTTTAGAGTCTCACTATGAATGTCACTCGTTTTACAGATTATTCACTGCGTGTTTTGATTTTTACTGCCTTACATAATGGTGAGCTTGTGACCATTAAAGAGATCGCTGAAAAATACGAAATCTCAAAAAATCACCTCATGAAAGTAGTGCAAGAGCTAAGTAATAGAGGCTATTTAATTGCGACGAGAGGAAAGAATGGCGGTATCCGTTTAAGCAAAGATCCCGCCGAGATTAACATTGGTGAGTTAGTGCGCTTACAAGAGCAAGGGTCTACGTTGGTGGAATGCTTTGGTAATGACAATCAATGTGTTATCACCCCCGCCTGTCAACTTAAACAAATATTTGCACAAGCAATGGAGGCTTTTTTCCTTCATTTAGATAACTATACACTCGCAGATCTGATCACCCCAAAACACGCAAATCAGCTCTCTCAACTGCTAAAAATAGAAAACTAAACTCACATTTTGGCGCACTCAAAGGTGTAAGTATTCCTGGAGTATCATGGCAGTGACACTCCATTTGGATTATTGATTTACTAATGTATCCCTCAGTGCCATCATGAGTTTATGTGCACTGCCTCCTGACATTGCTAACGGATCGAATTCGCTGGTGCCTGAGTATTTTAAATTAAGCGGTGTGGTTATTTTTGAATACGGAATATAACCCATTGACCAGTTTTCGAACTCCCTTTCGTAAATTTCGCAGTAATTCAGCATAATAATATTTCGATGCCGATTATCATTTAAGATCTTATGATAGGTTGCATTTACCGCCTGTCGAGATCCCTCTAGGCACTGTAAAAAGTGCGAACTATTAAAACACAGCAACCCTGTTACATTCGACGCATGATTATTTTTCTGTGCTTTTTCAATGATATCCTCAATATCACTCGGCCCAAATCCTTCACAAACTTCACTCGTATAAATAAGCCTGACTAAATACATCCTGATCTCCTTCAAGGTAGATTTAAAAAGATAGTACAGATAGAGGCTTTAGCAAAAAAGTGGCAACTTGCGGTTAGAGGTTAGAGGTTAGAGGTTAGAGGTTAGAGGTTAGAGGTTAGAGGTTAGAGGTTAGAGGTTAGTAGACAAGTAATTAATTTATCAATAGAAATAAAATACGCCACCCCTTAGTAACAACAAGAACGAACATTTGTGAGTGTTACGGCTGACAGCAAAAAACAAGTCTCCTTAAACAAAAAAGCCGCCGTATTTTGCAATACGACGGCGTGTTATTTTGCGTGAGCTAAAAGCGTAAATTAGCCTTTAGAAGCACGGCTCGCACGTTTACGATCACTTTCAGTTAAGTGACGCTTACGAATACGAATATTTTCAGGTGTTACTTCTACTAACTCGTCATCATCGATAAACTCAAGCGCTTGCTCAAGTGTGTAGTTCAATGGTGGTGTTAATGTTTGCGCTTCATCAGTACCTGATGCACGAACGTTCGTTAGCTGCTTACCTTTAAGTGCGTTTACAGTTAGGTCGTTATCACGGCTATGAATACCGATAACCATACCTTCGTAAACTTCTACACCGTGACCGATGAATAGCTTACCGCGCTCTTGAAGGTTGAATAATGCGTTAGTTAACGCTTTACCTGTTGCGTTAGCGATCATTACACCATTTTTACGTAGACCGATGTTACCGCCTTTATGAGGACCGTAATGATCAAACGTGTGGTACATAAGACCTGAACCTGATGTAAGCGTCATGAAATCAGTTTGGAAACCAATTAAACCACGGCTCGGCATCATAAAGTCCATACGCATACGGCCTTTACCATCTGGCGCCATGTCAGTTAGTTCACCTTTACGCAGACCAATTTGTTCCATGATAGAACCTTGGTGCTCTTCTTGACAGTCAATCGTTACTGTTTCGTACGGTTCTTCTAATACACCATCTACAGTGCGTAAGATTACTTCTGGACGAGAAACAGCAAGCTCGTAGCCTTCACGACGCATGTTTTCGATTAAGATACCTAAGTGAAGTTCACCACGGCCTGATACACGGAAGCTATCTGGGTTGTCAGTTTCTTCAACGCGTAATGCAACGTTGTGAACAAGCTCAGCTTGTAAACGCTCAAGGATATTACGTGATGTTACGAACTTACCTTCTTTACCCGCAAATGGCGACGTGTTTACAGAGAACGTCATTGTTACTGTCGGCTCATCAACTGATAGCGGAGGTAACGCTTCAACGTTAGAAGGCGCACACACTGTATCAGAGATTTTTAATTCGCCGATACCTGTCACAGTTACGATATTACCCGCATAACCACGGTCTGTATCAATTCGCTCAAGACCTAAGTAGCTTTGAACCGCACCAATTTTACCATTACGTTTTGTGCCATCAGCACTGATAATAGTTACTTGTTGGTTAGGCGCTACAGAACCACGCTTGATTCGGCCGATACCGATTACACCTACGTATGAGTTGTAATCAAGTTGAGAAATCTGCATTTGGAAGTCACCTTCAGGATCTGCATCCGGTGGTGATACTTCGTCAACGATCATCTTGAACATAGGTTCCATGTTGTCAGATGGTTCGTCTAAATCTAATGTTGCCCAGCCGTTGATAGCTGATGCGTAGATAACTTTAAAGTCTAACTGTTCGTCAGTTGCACCAAGGTTATCGAATAAATCAAAGATTTGATCCATAACCCAATCAGGGCGTGCACCCGGCTTATCAATTTTATTGATAACAACGATTGGCTTCAAACCTTGCGCGAACGCTTTTTGCGTTACGAAGCGCGTTTGTGGCATTGGACCTTCTTGAGCATCAACAAGTAACAATACTGAGTCAGCCATCGAAAGTACGCGTTCAACTTCACCACCGAAGTCGGCGTGTCCTGGGGTGTCTACGATATTGATGTGGTAATCATTCCAAGAGATGGCTGTGTTTTTAGCCAAAATGGTAATACCACGTTCTTTCTCAATGTCGTTTGAGTCCATCACGCGCTCTTCATTACCGCCGCGTGTTTCTAATGTGCCTGATTGCTCAAGCAGTTTATCAACCAAAGTTGTTTTACCGTGGTCAACGTGGGCGATAATCGCTATATTTCTTAACTTTTCGATGCTCATATTTTTTCTCAGAGAAATTGAATCTCATTGATCCTGCAAGATCTACGCACTCACCTGCATTTTCAACAGATGTCTAAGCATAGGATTTAAAAGGGCGCATATTATCCCTTAATAATGGCATGGATGAAAGTTTATCCAATACAATTTTATAAACTTTCTTCAGGCTTTTTATAAGTATCTGTTTTATAAATGACAATTTTATTAATTTTATCTTTAATCGAACATCAAAACTGGTAAAAAATCACCTTTTTAGCAATATTTTGGCACTAAAGCACATTTCGTTTATGCTATCTAGGGTGGCTAATCGTTGTGCAAATACAACCGGTAAGCATAACGCACCACAATGAACATTTTACGCACCAAAATAGTGCAAAAATAATTAACAAAATGCGCTTTATTTTATTTTTATAAGCCTAAACAAGGCGTTAAAAATTTGGCATGAAACCAGCTTACATAGAACAAAAGCAATAATGCAGCAAAAATAAAACCCAACAATTGGAGGACACATGTCACAATCGGTTTTAGATTTTATCAAAGAAAATGACGTTAAGTTCATTGATTTACGCTTTACTGATACCAAAGGTAAAGAACAGCATGTTTCTATTCCTCATCATCAGGTTGATGAAGACTTCTTTGAAGACGGCAAAATGTTTGACGGTTCTTCAATTGCTGGTTGGAAAGGTATCAACGAATCAGACATGGTATTAATGCCTGTTCCTGAGTCTGCTAAAATGGACCCATTTTCTGAAGAAGCAACTTTAATCGTACGTTGTGACGTTGTTGAGCCTTCAACACTTCAAGGTTACGAGCGTGACCCTCGCTCTGTTGCTAAACGTGCAGAAGAGTACATGCGTTCAACTGGTATCGCAGACACTGTATTATTTGGCCCAGAGCCAGAGTTCTTCCTATTTGATGACGTTAAATACAAATCAGACATGTCTGGTTCTATGTATAAAATCGACGACATCGAAGCGGCTTGGAACTCAGATAAAGATTACGAAGGTGGCAACAAAGGTCATCGTCCAGGTGTTAAAGGTGGTTACTTCCCATGTTCACCAATCGACTCATCTCACGACTGGCGTTCAGCAACGTGTTTAGTTCTTGAAGAGCTAGGCCAAGTTGTTGAAGCACACCACCACGAAGTAGCAACTGCGGGTCAAAACGAAATCGCAACACGCTTCAATACAATGGTATTAAAAGCTGACGAAATCCAAGAGATGAAATATGTTATCCATAACATGGCTCACCTTTATGGTAAAACAGCGACATTTATGCCTAAGCCGCTTGTAGGTGATAACGGTTCTGGTATGCACTGTCACCAATCTTTAGGTAAAGATGGCGTGAACATCTTCGCTGGTGACAAATACGCAGGTCTTTCTGAAGAAGCGCTTTACTACATCGGTGGTATCATCAAGCACGCTAAAGCAATCAACGCATTCGCTAACGCGTCAACTAACTCGTACAAACGTCTTGTACCAGGTTTCGAAGCGCCAGTAATGCTTGCATACTCTGCACGTAACCGCTCTGCTTCAATCCGTATCCCTGTAGTACCATCTGCAAAAGGACGTCGTATCGAAGTACGCTTCCCTGATCCAACAGCAAACCCATACTTAGCATTCTCTGCAATGCTTATGGCTGGCCTTGACGGTATTCAAAACAAGATCCACCCTGGCGATGCAATGGATAAAGACTTATACGATCTACCTGCTGAAGAAGCAGCTGAGATCCCACAAGTTGCCTCTTCACTAAGCGAAGCACTTGCTGCTTTAGATGCTGACCGTGAGTTCTTAAAAGCAGGTGGTGTATTCACTGACGACCTAATTGATGCATACATCTCACTTAAGAACAAAGAAGTTGAAAAACTTAACATGACAACTCACCCAGTTGAGTTCGAAATGTACTACAGCGTTTAATACGTCGTAGACAGTAAATAATTAATGTGTGTTCTCAAGCCCGCTTTGGCGGGCTTTTTTAATGGTAATTAGGCGTGTTCTCCTCTACAGTTTTAATTACATAAAAAAATGCAGGGTCGCAGGGTGAAAAGAACAACTTTATTGGTATTTTTGTTACTATCAGTAAGCTTTTTTAGTTATGGAACAACAAAAAAAGTGTATTCGTGGAAAGATAAAAATGGTGTTCTAGTATTTTCTGATACGCCACGCCCCGGTGCTACCGAAGTAAAGCTTAATACCCCTAACTTGACCATGCCTGCTACCGACACCAGTATTCTTGATAACACAGCCAGTGCAACACCCGTAAACTTTAAAATCGCTATTTCCTCACCTGAAGACAAAGCAACAGTCAGAGAAAACTCCGGTTCTGTTTATGTTACAACCCGTGTCATTCCTCGCTTTGCAACGGGTTTTAAAGTACAACTTTTTGTAAATGGTGCCCCCCATGGTGAACCAAGTAATAGTTCTACTTTTGCACTACGAGGCGTAAATCGAGGCGAGCACACATTACAAGCCAAACTATTTAATGCGAACAATAAACTCGTTTCGGTCAGTCCAGTTAGCACATTCTACATGCACAGAGCGTCTGTTTTTGGTGGGAATTAATTTTTTCAAACGCGCCTCGCAATGCAAAAGGATTATGCTAAGCTGCACTTAATCGTAACGCACTAAAATGGTGCAACCATGCTCAGTGATACACAATTTAACTCAGAATTGCTCGACAGCATTTGGAAAAATTTAAGTACAGCGGTTATTTTACTTAACCGTGATTTTAAACTTGTTTATGCCAATGATAGTGCCAGTGAGCTACTTGGTTTAGGGCCAAAGCGCATTCTCAACCAACCGTTTGATAACCTGTTTAACTACCACTCTATCGATCTTAAACGCATTGCTCAGTATTCACTCTTTGATGGTGTTGATTGCCACCAGCATAGAGCTGACGTGGTGTTCATCGATTCTCGCCATGCCAAGCTCACAATTAGTACACGCCGAATTACCAATAAAGATGACAATTATATCTTGTTTGAATGCCGCCAGATGGACGATGAAATTCGCCACGATCAGGCCTCAAATCAAATGCATCAGTATCAAGCTGCACGTAATTTAATTCGTGGTTTAGCCCACGAAATAAAAAATCCTTTGGGGGGTATACGCGGAGCGGCGCAATTATTGCAGTATGAGGTTGATCAGCAAGAACGAGATCAATGTGCAGAACTCATTATTGAACAAGCAGACCGCTTACGTGAATTAGTCGACCGTTTACTTGGCCCGAATCAACTGCCACACAAATCGTATGGCAATATTCACCAAGCGCTTGAGTCTGTCGTTAAATTAAGCATGCTTGATAACAATGCAAATATCACGTTAGTGAAAGACTATGACCCGAGCATACCCAGCGTATATATCGATCAGAGTAAAATTCAACAAGTGGTATTAAACATTATTCGTAATGCACAACAGGCGCTCGTTGATGGGGGAGAAATTAGAATAAAAACCCGTATCAACCATCAACATAGACGCCCTGGTAAAGCACCGAAGAAAACCTTGCTGATCCAAATTTCGGATAACGGTCCAGGCATAGACAAGAGTTTAAAAGAAACCTTGTTTTACCCGATGATTACCAATAAAGAAAATGGGTCGGGTCTTGGCTTATCCATCGCGCAAACGTTGGTTGACCAACATGATGGACACATAGAGTGTGACAGTTGGCCAGGCCATACAGAATTTAATATCTATTTGCCTTTTACGGATTAATGGTTTTTTTGGAGTAGTCATGAAAACAGTGTGGTTAGTTGATGATGATGCCTCAATACGCTTTGTATTAGAAAAAGCGCTGGCACGAGCAGGATTTGAAACTCAAAGCTATGCCAATGCGCAAGAAGTGCTGAATGCTTTAAAGTTTAGCCAGCCTACCGTGCTGGTGTCTGATGTGCGTATGCCTGGTATGGATGGTATGGCGTTACTAGAAACAATCGCTGAGCAAAACCCTGGGTTACCTGTCATTATCATGACTGCCCACTCGGATTTAGATTCGGCGGTGAATGCGTTTCAAAAAGGGGCGTTTGAATACCTCGCAAAACCGTTTGATTTAGAAGAAGCCGTTTCTTTAGTTGAAAGTGCTTGCCGTGCAAACTCCACAAAGAAAACCAGACGCAAACAAGCGCCGCAAACCAATGCCCATATCATTGGTGAAGCCCCTGCTATGCAGGAAGTGTTTCGTGCAATAGGTAAATTATCTGCGTCAAGCATGAGTGTTTTAATCAATGGCGAATCAGGCACTGGTAAAGAGCTTGTCGCCAGTGCATTGCATAACCATAGCCCACGAAAAGAAAACCAGTTTATTGCTCTTAATATGGCTGCCATCCCTAAAGAACTGGTTGAGTCAGAATTATTCGGCCATGAAAAAGGCGCGTTTACAGGGGCCGACAGTATTCGTAAAGGCCGCTTTGAACAAGCGAATGGCGGCACGCTATTTTTAGATGAAATTGGTGACATGCCACTGGATGTACAAACCCGTTTATTACGTGTTTTAGCCGATGGTGAGTTTTACCGTGTTGGCGGGCATCAAAGTATTAAAGTAGATGTTCGTATTATTGCCGCCACCCATCAGAACTTAGAAGACTTGGTAAAACAAGGTAAGTTCCGTGACGACCTATTCCACCGCTTAAATGTGGTGCGTCTTCGCTTACCAGCTCTTCGTGAACGTACAGAGGATATTGAACGTTTAGCACAACACTTTCTCCATAAAAGCGCCAAAGAGCTGCAAGTCGAAAGCAAAATTTTAAGCCCAAAAGCGACCGAGCAATTGCGATTATTTAACTGGCCGGGTAACGTACGTCAGCTCGAGAATACCTGTCGTTGGTTAACCGTAATGGCACCTGGAGAGCTTATCAGTGAGCAAGATTTACCACCGGAAATTATCGCGGCAGAACCTGTAGAGCAAGAAGGTGATTGGCTTGAAGCTTTCCAACAGTGGTTAAACCTCGAGCTTAAACAAGGGAAAGAAAACATTTGGCCCGCGATTCAAGCTCAACTGGAAACTCGTTTAATTAAAACCGCACTGGCAAATTGTGCAGGCCACAAACAAGAGGCTGCGGTTAAAATTGGTTGGGGGCGCAATACATTGACCCGCAAGTTAAAAGAGCGCAATATTAGCTAATTTTGCGTTATAAACGATGTAAGTAATGAAGTTAATCGAACATATTCCGCTTATTAAGCAGATGGAAATTATTAACCGATTGGCGTTCTTTCGGGAGTTTACCCTGAGTGAACGACAGGTGTTATTAGAATCTTTCAGCCATTTGTATTTAGTACAACAAGGTCGAGCTGTATTTAAACAGTTTGATAATGACAAGCGACTCTATATTGTTTTGAGTGGTTCATTAATCATCTTTAAGCAAAGCCATTTGCTTGAGCTCGGCACCATTGAACCGGGTGAGTTTATTGGTGAAGGCGCATTTATCAATAATCGCGAGCGCAGTACTAGCGCCCGCGCTAAAGTGGATACTATTTTACTGGCAATCACACCGGAAGCCCTCACCCGTTTGCCAAACGTGATACGCGAAAAAATTAAAGATCGCATCATCGAAGGCATGAGTGAGCGTATTATTAAACTGAGTAACTTCCTCGAATCACGCGGCTAATACATAGCGCTCCATTAACCATGCAGACGTTGCTTTGCTTACATTTAAAAGAAATGTGTCTGTAAGTAATGTATGTAATTGCTCACGTGATTGAATAACCTGTTGCGTATGAACTGCTGATGTTTCGTGCCAATAATGCAGTAGATTATTTCGAATAAGCCAGCGTTCACCCTTTTCAATACGTGATACAACAAGGTTGTTAACAAATGCAGCGTCTGGATGGTGATGACTATAGAAATGAGCGATTTCGCAATCACTCTCATAGAATTGAGCCAGTTCAACGCGGTATAAATGCTGAGTATTTGGTAAAACTTGCCTCACATCAATTAGCCTGTCACGTCGGCTAATTTCATATAAGTTCACACCTTCACTGACTCGTGACGACTGATCAATTGGCAATGCGATTACCGGTGTACTTACCCCAAAGCCAACATCGAGCAAATAGTGTTTACCCTCGAGTGTCAATTTTGTTAATCGGTGCGAGCGAGGGTTTTCTTCACGGCCGTTAAGCATCACCCGCGCTATGAGTATTTCAACGTCAAAACCGAGTGCGACCAACGCAAGAAAGAAGATCTTGTTATGTTCAAAGCAATAACCTCCTTCTTGTAAATTAATTAAACGTGAAAACACTTTATCGTCATCAAGGCTCAGTGATTTAGCCTGTAATGCATTGACACTGCTGAAACTATAGCGAGCTAAATGCGCCGCTTGTAAACGCTCAATCAATGCAAGATTTCTGTCTTCATTAATGTAATCAATAGCCAAAGAATTTAGATAATGTTTAATATAGCTTTGCATGGCATGTCCTTATAAGTAATGATGACAGCCATGCTAAAACCTCAAGTTTAGTTGAGGTAAAGATTTTTTAGTCCATATAGACTATTTGCAACGAGCAATTTAACCAACTAGGCTGATTAACCCTAATAGTATATCGATAGGTATCTGTTGGCTTTTCACCAAAAGGTGTACTTACATAGGGTGTTGAATGGCTGTAGGTCTGTGAATAGTTTTTATAATAAATAACCAGATAACCGTACAGATAATCCCACTTAAGTGATACTGGGGTCCCGCCAGGAAGCACAAACTCGGCGTGCTTCTCGGTAAATGTCACCATCAGTCCATTAAACTTATCCTCATCGCAGTGTGTTGTGAAAACACGATTAGGCAGAGAAATTTCATCCTCCTCACTCGGTGCTTTTAAGTAAAAGCCAATATTGCCATGATTGTAAAAGTGATTTGCGGCGGTGGTGTATTTGATCTCAGGCTGATAACCCAGTCGCTGCATGATGCCAGCTAAGATCTCAGTCTGTTCAGTCAAAATTTTATCTTCGGATAACATCAAAGTCGCGTCGCCAAACTCTCGCGGCACACTCAGTTGCGTGTATTTATAAGGTAAACGCTGAGCACTTAAGGCTAAATCGAGCTGAGCTTGCTGCTGTGCGTCTAAGTTTTCTGTATAAACATAAACAGTTGGCTGTTGGCAACCAACTAACAATAGCAGCACACACCAAATATACATCCTGTTCATACTATTCCCTCCAATAGATTACAAATGTAGTCTATTGGAGGAAAGCTGATTAATCAACTAATTTAAATGGTGACTTAGCCATTTATCAACACTGCGTCGAGTGTAAAGAATATCTTTAAATAAGCGGTGAACCTGATACTCAAGTAACTCTTCTTTACTCTTCTCTCCATAGGCAAGCTGGCTGTGGTTATCATTAAAACGCGAAATTAATGCAAAGCCTTGTTCTGATTTATCAGGCTGCGCTTTCATTGTTTGGGTTAATAATGCACGCACATCATCTGCTGCAAGTAACGATGTATCGTCTAACCCCATTAGTTCTTTTTTCAGTACTGACCTAACGCCCATGACTACTTCTCCTGAACGAATAATAAATAAAACGACGTTGCATTTAGCAAGTAGCGCACCATATCAAGACGCGCGCAGTGTACTTATGAAATACTGCAGTTTTCTTACGACTCTGCAAAATACGTCATTATTTTTTATGCTCATTTTTTAAGTATGTGAAGCGCTTAAAAATTTAACCTTGGTTCAATCCAGTGCTAGGCTTTATAATGGCTGCGATTAAATTATGAGAGACCAACATGAACGAAGATTTCATCGAAATTGAGCTTGAAGAAGAGCCAATAGAGTTATGTAACTTACTTAAAGTGCTCGATTTAGTTGAGACAGGTGGCCAAGCAAAGACCTTAATCGGTGAAGGTTATGTTGGAGTTAACTATGAAATTTGTACAATAAAACGGAAAAAATTATACAGTGGCGACGTACTTTCGTTTGATGGTGAGCAATTTCAATTAACCTTAAGTGAAGATGCAATACCGAACCCTCGCCCAGAAAAACAACCTGAGCAACAACGACAGAACGCCCCGCAAGAGAGCAGCGCATCAACAGCCAAAAAACGTAAGCGCACTAAAAAGCCTAAAGTAGACGAAAAAACAGGTCGTCGCCCTATTTCTTTTGGTTAGCCTTGCTTAGTTAATATTTATCCCCTTTAATTGTGCTTGATAATAACAATATAAAGGTGATTTATGACTTCTCCCGCTTGGCTCAAACCACTTGCATGGGCCGCATTAGTTTGGAATCTACTCGGGGTAATTGCACTTATTATGCAGCTACTCATTACCCCAGAGATGATTGACCAATTACCACTCGATCAACAAGCCGCATACCGTGATATCCCGCTGTGGTCAACGCTTGCCTTTGCGATAGCGGTGTTTTCAGCCAGCTTAGCAAGCATTTTATTACTTGCTAAAAAAGCCCTCGCGAGAGAGTTGTTTCTTATTTCGTTTGTCGCTGTGTTAGTCCAGCAGTATTACAACTTTATCGTAATCGATAGCCTCGCCCTCTTTGGTTTTAGTGCTTTGGCAATGCCATTTTGCGTGATTGTAATTGGCTTATTATTGTTGCTTGTTAGCCATCACGCAAAACAGCAGCATTGGCTAACTTAACGTCAGTCTATGTTATGAGCTGCTGTCTAATTACTGCTCTTTTATTGCTCTCTCCCCTTGAAATAAGTTGCATCGGCATCAACTATAATTAGATAGCATATTTTTTCATCAGCACGGTGAATTTTAATAGCTGGTATTAAGTTTGCAGATATCTCGTAAAGGAAACATAAAAAGCGAGCATTGCTTGCGTAAACCACAGGGGCAAATAATGAATAACAGTTTTGATACCCAAAAACAGCTTACGATTAATGGTGAGCAATATCATATCCACTCTTTACAAGGTCTTGGTGACAAAGCCAAACGCCTGCCTTTCTCATTAAAAATATTGTTAGAAAATCTATTACGCAACGAAGATGGCGTAAACATTAAAAAGCAAGATATAGACGCACTTCTAAACTGGGATCCACAAGCAAAACCCTCCGCCGAAGTTGCCTTTACGCCTGCGCGCGTGGTGATGCAAGACTTTACAGGTGTCCCTGCGATTGTTGATTTAGCCGCAATGCGCGACGCCATGGAAAAGCTTGGCGGAGACCCCGCTAAAATTAATCCACTGTCACCTGCAGAACTCGTAATAGACCACTCTGTACAAGTTGATGGTTATGGCGAAGATGGCTCGTTCGACTTAAACGCCAAGCTCGAATATGAACGAAATAAAGAACGTTACGAATTTTTACGTTGGGGACAAACAGCCTTTGACAACCTTAAAGTGGTGCCACCCGCAACCGGTATCGTACACCAAGTTAATTTAGAGTATTTGGCCCGTGTGGTGTTTAACGATCAAAAAAATGGTCAATCCCTCGCTTATCCAGATACCCTAGTCGGCACAGATTCGCATACCACAATGATTAACGGCTTAGGCGTACTTGGTTGGGGTGTCGGTGGCATAGAAGCCGAAGCGGCCATGCTTGGTCAGCCCATCAGCTTGCTAATTCCACAAGTGGTTGGTTTTAAGCTCAATGGTCGCTTGCCCGAAGGCACAACTGCCACAGATTTAGTGCTCACAGTAACCGAAATACTGCGTAAACATGGTGTCGTGGGTAAATTTGTTGAGTTTTATGGGGATGGCCTTGCTGACTTACCACTTGCAGACCGCGCTACCATCGCAAACATGGCACCTGAGTATGGTGCAACATGTGGTATTTTCCCGATTGATGATGAAACGATTAATTACCTGCGTTTAACAAATCGCGATGAAAAACAACTGAAGCTAATCGAAGACTACGCCAAACACCAAGGACTGTGGCGAAACCCAGGCGACGAAGCACATTACACCGACACATTAGAGCTGTCTTTAGATGATGTAGTGCCTAGCCTTGCTGGTCCCAAACGTCCGCAAGACCGTATTGCCCTTGATAAAGCAGGCGAGGTGATTGGGGAACACTTAAAAGCTTTCCAAAATGAGCGCATGCAACAGCGTGATAAAAGTGATACTCAAGAAGCACGTATCGAAGATGAAGGTCCGACAACAAATCCGGATGATCCTGTTAACGAAGCGCAATATATGGGCGCAGCCAAAGTTAACTTTAAAGGTGAAGAGTTTGAGTTAAAAGACGGTGCGTGTGTCATTGCAGCAATAACAAGCTGTACAAACACGTCAAATCCGAGCGTTATTCTGGCGGCGGGTTTAGTTGCTAAAAAAGCCAAACAGCTAGGGTTGAAAGTAAAACCGTGGGTTAAAACATCACTCGCGCCAGGCTCTCAAGTGGTCACTGATTACTTGAAAAAAGCGAATTTAATGGATGATTTAGACGCGCTTGGGTTTAACCTTGTGGGCTATGGCTGTACCACGTGCATTGGTAATTCAGGCCCGCTCGCTGATGAAATAAGTGAAGCAATTCAGAAGCACAAACTTGTTGTAAGCTCTATTTTATCGGGCAATCGAAACTTTGAAGGCCGTATCCACCAAGATGTAAAAATGAACTTTTTAGCATCACCTCCGCTTGTTGTGGCCTACGCTATCGCGGGACGCACCGACATTGATGTATACAATGAACCCTTGGCACAAGACCCCAATGGTAACGACATTTATCTAAAGAACATTTGGCCAAGTGTGAGTGAGGTGAGTGAGTTAGTGCGTGATACCGTCACCAAAGAGATGTTTGCATCGAGCTACGGTAATGTTTATCAAGGTGATGATCGCTGGCAAAAAATCCAAATCCCTGAAGGTAAGCTTTATGACTGGGATGACGCATCAACCTACATTAAAAAAGCGCCATTCTTTGATGGCATGGAAATAGAACCGCCCGGTATCCCCACGATCAGTGGAGCACGTTGTTTAGCAAAACTTGGAGACTCAGTCACCACCGACCATATATCACCTGCGGGGGCGATTAAAGCCGATGCTCCTGCTGGCTTGTACTTACAAGAACATGGTGTAGAAAAAGCACAATTTAACTCGTATGGCTCTCGTCGAGGCAATCATGAAGTCATGATGCGCGGCACCTTCGCCAATGTACGATTAAGAAACTTACTTGCTGCTGGCACTGAAGGGGGTGTCACACGCATACAACCAACAGATGAACTTGCCAGCATTTTTGATGCGGCCATGCAGTATCAACAAGACGGTACCCCATTGATTATTTTGGCTGGTGCAGAGTATGGGACCGGTTCATCACGTGACTGGGCTGCAAAAGGCTCTTTATTACTGGGTGTAAAAGCAGTCATAGCGCAAAGCTATGAGCGTATTCACCGCTCTAACCTGATTGGTATGGGTGTATTACCGCTTCAATTTAAAGAGGGTGAAAGTTATGAATCGCTTGGTTTGACTGGTCAAGAATCCTTTGATTTTGAAGGCTTATACGACAAAACCAATGAAGTCAGCGTAATTGCAACTAACAGCGAAGGTAAGCAAGTTAGCTTTAGTGTTGATGTGCGAATTGATACACCCAAAGAGTGGGATTACTACAAACACGGCGGCATTTTACAGTATGTACTTCGTAATATGCTGGCTGAGCAGTAATCACTTTTAAGTTAACTAAGGGGCTGAAATTTCAGCCCCTTTTTTGTTTAAAACACCAATAAATTGCAGTTTAGACCAGCACACTTAGTTACAAAAAATGAAAAGCACATAAAAATCAGTATGTTAAACTTGGATCATAATTTGCGAATGCTAACCAGATAAAAATCACAATAATTTTGGAATCCATATGACTATTGCATCATTCAAACGCGCGATGTGCGCAACTGCCATCTCATCGAGCTTATTAATAACAGGCTGTGTTATTCATGTATCTGCGGATCAGTTTGCTGAACAAAAACAACAAGACTTACGCGTTTCGGCTGCAAATGTAAGCCAGTTAAAAATCGATGCCGAAGCCGGCTCACTGATCATCAAAGGCGACAGCAATGCCACAGCTATCACAGTGAATGCCAATATCTATGCGGCTAAAGGCGATGAAACCTATACGCTAACACTTGAAAAACACGGCGACACAGCATAGCTTATCAGTAAGCTCAATAATGGTAGCGTGTCGTTTTACAGTGGCTCATCACCTCATATCGATTTAATCGTATCTGTGCCAGCACAGCTTAAACTTGATATTGATGATGATTCAGGTGATATCGTCATACGTGCTATGCAAAGCGATATCAGTATTGATGATGACTCAGGATCCATTGTGATTGAAGGAGGTCGCAATATTCGTCTTGATGATGACTCTGGCGACATTCACATTAGTAATGTAAGCGGCAATATCAACATAGAAGACGATTCTGGCTCAATTATAATAGACCAAGGCCAAGGCCGTATTGATATTGAAGATGACTCTGGAGATATTCGCATCGAGAATAGCCAAGGCCCAGCACGTATCATTGATGAATCAGGTAGTATTAGCGTTAAAACATTAGGTGGTGCGCTCACTATCGAAGACGGCTCTGGTGATATAGATGTAAGACACATAAAAGGGCTCGTTACCATCACCGATGGCTCTGGCAGTATTTATGTCAATGATACCCTTGGACTCACTATTATTGAGGCTGGTTCTGGCGACTTAAGTATTGACAATATTAACGGCCCAGTAAAGCTTAATAAGTAACCAATCATTACTTGATTTAAAACAAACCGTCTAAGTCAGATAGCACCTACACTTTAATTACGCCTTTAAATGTTGGTGCTTAAAATGACAGAAAAAAATATTATAAGAACCCTTAAGGTATTTATTATATTAGGTATTTGCTTAATTATTTTAGGCCACTCGCTGTTAGCAAGTAACTATTTAGATGAAAGCCTAGGTGTACACGGCATTATGATCAGTGCGGCTTGTATCGCGGTAGGCGTGTTATTTTCATTACCGACAAAGATTTATTTAACCATTCTTTTAATGAAGCTTGAAAGCGAATTAACCACAAAAAACACGCACGTTTAGTGTTCTAATTGCTTATTACGTTGCTCAATTTGCAGCTTTATTTGCTCAGCATCTTGTATGAGTTGTTGTATTTTTTAGGGTCGTATAAATTCGAATCTGCAGCTGATTTAACCTGTGTCTCAGTTAACTTGCTTTCGGGGTCTGCTTGAAAACTCTCTGCGGGTAACACCGTGATTTCTCGCGAGTCTAACGTCACCAACGTACTCGCATATTGTGGGTGAGGTGTATCTGCAAAATGCCACTGTCCCTGCTCATCTTGCCATTTATAAACCACAACAGCTGCATGACCATTATCAGGCTCGCTAAATTGCTTTAAAAGCTGCTCGGCTTTAACACCCCACGACTCAACATTTTGTGACGCGCTTTGAGTGACATCATGACTTACTTGTTGTGAATAACGTTGCAACATGCTGAGCGATAAGTAAGGCTGACCATCGGGCTTTTTTATATAAAATAGCAGCACAATACTGGTCAGTAATAGCATTACTGCAAGATAGCAAAATCGCTTCATGATCCAATTTATCCGTTATTGGTAGTTATTCATTATCTTAGCAAACTCTCCTGATGATTTGAGATTTTTCAGAAAGTCATTAAATTGTTTGCTGGTCTCTTTACCACGTTCATCAAACGCAAACTGTAACTGTAATGGCGCTTTGCCTACAGAGTAATCACTCACAGTGAACTTTTTAAAATCATTATTGCGAGCAACATACCACGTTAAGGCATCCCGAGAAATCACTGCGACGCGTTGGTTATGCTCCCAATCCATTAAGGCAAGTAGCATTTCAAATTCTGAGTAAAAATTCTCTCTGTGCATATCACCCGATTGAAATAAGTGTTCAAACTGGGGATAGGTGTAGCCATAACGCGCCATAAGCACATACCCGGCAAGCTGTTCAATCATAGGAATATGGCAGCCACTTGGCATGACCAATACATCTTCTACCACCGCGAGCGCATCACTCCAATAGTATTGATTCTGTCCAACATACCACTCTACAGACTCGATTCGACCATCAAGTAACCCTTCATCAAGCATTTTTTGTGAACGTTTCTCTGGCACATAAAAGTAATCAATACTCACTCCATATTGTTTTGCAAAACGGTTCAGTAAATCGCTCACAATCCCCTCTTCTTTACCGGCCATAAAATGATAAGGAGGATAATCGCTATCAGGCAATCCTATACGAAGCGTATCGGCTAAACACAATGGACTAAACAACAAGAATAATATAACTAAACGGCTCATGATTTTCTCTCACTCGATTGAGCCATGGACTATACATTTTTGGTATAAAAAAAGCGCAACCGATGTCGCGCTTTATGAATTTTCTGATAGGAAATTAGGACTAAATACCGTCACCATCAATGTGTAAACCACACTCACGGTTTAACCCAAAGAAACGAGTCTCTTCTTCAGTCATACCGGGTTCGAGTTTACGTGTTGTATGCACATCACCCATTGACACATAGCCTTGCTCCCAAAGCGGATGGTACGGCAAATCATGTTTCGTTAGGTACTGATAGATATCGCGATTATTCCACTCTATCAGTGGATACACTTTCACTGTACCACGGCTAATTTCAACTATTTGTTTATCAGCACGCGACGATGATTGGTCTCGACGAAGGCCACTGAACCATGTACCCGCATTAAGCTCATTCAATGCGCGGGTCATTGGCTCAACTTTATTAAGCTGATTGTACTGCTTAATACCCGCCTCTCCTTGCTCCCAAAGCTTACCAAACTTCGCTTCCTGCCACGCAGGGCTAAGCTCAGCTTTATAAACTTTAAGATTAAGCGAAAGTCGTTCGGTCATTTGCTCGATGAACTGATAGGTTTCTGGGAACAAATAACCAGTATCAGTCAGTACCACAGGAATATCTGGCTGCTGCGATGTCACTAAGTGCAACATCACAGCGGCTTGTATACCAAAGCTAGACGATAAAAAGTGCGTGCTTGGTAAGTTTTCAAGTGCCCACGCAACACGCTCCTCAGCGCTTTTTTCAGCAAGAAGACCGTTAATATCAGCCAGCATGGCTGTTTGGTCTTCTTTGCTCATCGTTAAGATGTTTTTAAATTCACTCATGGTTAATTCCAAACCTTAAAGCGGTATCGCTTTTAAAATTATGCGTGAAAATCGGTTACTGAAACTTTGACTTCAGCAACAATGCCTTTGCGAATAACAAAATCACCAAAACATTCACCGTCATTACGCTCACTCGCCCATTGGCCTATGAGCTTATCGAATGCATCTAGGTAGACATCTTCGCCAACATTTTCTAAATACAATTTAGGAATACGCGTGCCTTCACGGTTACCACCTAAGTACACGTTGTATTTACCCGGGCCTTTACCAACAAGCCCTGCTTCTGCCAACATCGCGCGGCCACAGCCATTCGGGCAACCCACAACACGCATAATAATGTTGTCATCACCCATACCGTGTTTCGCTAAGAGCGCTTCTGTTTTCTCAATTAAGCTTGGTAAGTAACGCTCGGCTTCTGCCATCGCTAATGGACACGTTGGTAGGGCCACACACGCCATTGAGTTTTTACGTTGCTCAGTATGGCTGTCATCAATTAAACCATGATTACGAGCAATCTCTTCGATAACGGCTTTTTGATCAGCGGGAACGCCAGCAATGATCAGGTTTTGGTTTGCCGTCATACGGAAATCACCTTGGTGAATTTCAGCAATTTTACGGCATCCCGTTTTGAGTGGTTTATCTGGGTAATCTAAAATACGGCCACTTTGAATAAACAGCGTTAAATGGTGCTTACCATCAATGCCTTCTACCCAGCCAATACGGTCACCACGGTGAGTGAACTCATACGGGCGGCTGTCTTCGAATTTAACACCAGCACGCTTTTCAACTTCCGCTTTAAATACATCCGAACCAACACGGTCTAATGTGTATTTGGTTTTTGCATTTTTACGGTTTGAACGGTTACCCCAATCACGTTGAACAGACACCACGTGCTCAGCAATTTTCAATGTGTGTTCAAGTGGAATAAAACCAAAGTCATCAGCTTTACGTGGATACGTAGCTGTATCACCGTGAGTCATCGCAAGACCACCCCCCACTAACACGTTAAAGCCAACTAATTTGCCGTTTTCTGCAATTGCCACAAAGTTTAAATCATTGGCGTGTACATCCACTTCGTTATTCGGTGGAATCGTTACCGTCGTTTTAAACTTACGTGGTAAGTACGTTGAGCCTAAAATGGGCTCTTCGGTGGTTTCGCTCTTTTCGCCATCTAACCAAATCTCAGCATAAGCCTTGGTTTTTGGTAATAAATGCTCAGAAATCTTTGCGGCCCACTCGTACGCTTCTTGGTGAAGCTCTGACTCAACTGGGTTCGTCGTACACAGTACGTTTCGGTTCACATCGCCCGCGGTCGCAATTGAGTCAATGCCCACGCTATTAAGCATTTGGTGCATGCCTTTAATATTGGGCTTAAGTACACCATGAAACTGAAACGTTTGGCGTGTTGTTAAACGAATACTGCCGTAGCTGGTTTTCTCGTCGGCGAATTTATCAATCGCTAACCATTGTTCAGGCTTGATGATACCGCCAGGCATACGCGCACGTAACATAACATTGTGTAACGGCTCTAGCTTTTGTTTAGCACGTTCAGCGCGAATATCGCGGTCATCTTGCTGGTACATGCCGTGGAAACGGATCAACTGGAAGTTATCAGCGGTAAAACCACCGGTGATTTCATCTTTTAAATCTTGTGCAATGGTGCCACGTAAAAAGTTACTTTCTCTTTTCAAACGCTCGTTATCAGAAAGCTTTACGTTTTTGTCTTGTTCGCTCATGGTATTTCCTAAATTTGTTACGGTGACGGCTGTTAGCTTTTAAACGTGTTTAATACACGTCTTTCTGATAGCGATTGGCGCTACGTAAATCTTTTAAGTATTGCTCAGCTTGCTCATCATCTTTGCCGCTGTTTTCTTTGATGATGTCAACCAGTGCGTGGTGCACATCTTTCGCCATACGATTAGCATCACCACAAATATAGATGTGTGCTCCGGCTTCTAACCACGCAAACACCTCTTTGCTGTTTTTACGTAGTTTGTCTTGAACATAAACTTTTTCCGCTTGGTCACGGCTAAATGCCACATCCACTTTAGTGAGTAAGCCCGACTTTAAGTAGCCTTGAATTTCTACTTGATACAAGAAGTCTTGCGTAAAGTGTGGGTTACCAAAGAATAGCCAGTTTTTACCACTTGCTTCACGGGCGTCTCGTTCTTGTAAAAACGCACGGAATGGCGCAATACCGGTACCCGGACCCACCATAATAATGGGCGTTTCGTCGCTTACTGGTAAGCGGAAGTTGTCGTTATGCTCACTGAATACTTTTACCTTACAGCCTTCTTCAGCTCGACGCGCTAAATAACCAGAACAGCCCCCTAAGTGCTCGCTGCCAAATGCGTCAAACTCAACTAGACCAACCGTTAAGTGCACTTCTTCTTCAACTTCGGCTTGGCTCGATGCAATCGAATATAAACGCGCTTGTAGTTTGCGTAAGCAATCTACTAACGTTTGTGCGTCAAGCTTTGCTGGGTTTTGACGAATAATATCGAAGGTTTGACGAGGCTCAATGTACTCACGCATAGCCGCTTTATCTTCAACAAGCTTTAATAATTCAGGGTTACCCGTTGCTGTTGCGTATTTTTCAACAAAGCCAGGGTAAGACTGCGTTAATTCTAACTTTTCAATCAGTGCATCACGTACGCTTAGCGTTTCGTCGCCTAGTTTAACCGTGCTCGATGCATCGATTTGTGTAAGCGCAAGTACTTCATCAACAAGCGCTTCGTCATTTAAGAAGTACACACCCAACGAATCACCCGGTGTATAGGTAATATCAGAACCTTCTAAAGAAATCTCAACATGACGTACATCTTTCGTTGAATCACGGCCTGTGATCTTTTGTACCACACTAAGCTCAGCGGCAAACGGGTTTTGTTTGGTGTATTGACTTGCTGCTGGTGCCGCTGCACCAAATGGCATTGCCACCACTTGACCACCGCTTGTTTGTTGCTGTGCTTTTAGGTCGGGTTCAAATGCATCAAGCGCACCGTCTATCCATTTTGCAGCTTCGTCATCGTAATCAACGTCTAAGTCTGCGCGTTGGAAAATAGTTTCTGCACCTAGTTTATTGAAGCGCTCTTCAAAATCTTTTGCTGTTTGGCAGAAGAATTCGTAGCTTGAATCACCTAAACCAATTACTGCTACCTTTACACCATCTAATTTAGGTGCTTTTTTGGTGGTTAAGAATTCATGTAAGCTTTCTGCATCTTCAGGTGGCTCACCTTCACCGTATGTTGATACCACAACAGTGATAAATTTTTCTTTTTTCAGGGCTGTAGGCTTGTAGTCAGCCATATTGACTAGTTTTACTGCTAATCCACGTGACTCAGCTTGCTCTTTTAATTTGCTTGCAACACCTTTGGCGTTGCCTGTTTGTGAGCCGTATAAAATAGTGAGTGGTGCAGCATCGCCTGCAGCAGGAGCCGCAGCAACGCCCCCTGTTAATGCACCCGCATTAGCACTCGCAGCTAAGTAACCACTTACCCACGCTTGCTGAATTGGATTAAGTTCAGCCACTAAGCCTTGCAGCTTTTGTACTTGCTCTTGCGATAGCGGGCTCGCCGCTGCATTTAGTTGACTCAACAACATGAATTTATTCCTCGTAACCCTGAAAGTTAACTGCGAAACCCCTTGCTACTGGCATTTCACTAACAATTTTTTCGACTTTAAAAGAGCTCAAACGATGCTTTTTAAAAGTTTATCTGAGCGTGAAGAATAACGAGGTCTCGCGCGATTAAAAAAGAATAGAATCTGCTTTGATATTCCATTTAGTTATTAATTTTCATATTTACTATAAAAAACAGATTAAATGCTTACTTAGTCGAATAAATATTTTGCAAATTAACATTATTGCAACATACCGTGTTTAGCCTATACTCGCTGTGTTCATTTTAAGAACAGACAATATAACAATGAAAAGGAAACAATAATGTCACACGGGACATGTAATAAAATAATGCTAGCCAGCAGTTTGCTGTGTTTAGCAAGTTCAGCAATGGCGAATATCAACAATGCTGATTTCGAAACTTGGTCAGCAGGTGCCCCCTCAGGTTGGAGCACAATTGACAGTGGTATAAATCTCAGCAGCAACAGTAATGTGGTTTACTCGGGTAACTACTCAGCTCGCGTTACAGTGAATACAGGTACGCAAAGTAATACTGATTTATTACAAATGGTTGATGTCGTTGCGGGTGAAAGCTATGAGTTTTCGGCGTGGGTTTATCATACCGAAGGGGGGGTGAAGGCACGCCTTGTCGTTGATGGCTACCAAGGTTATTCAAACTCAGCATTAACAAATCAATGGCAACAGATCAGCTATCAATATACCGCATCAGTAACAACCTCTATCGATGTAGGATTACGTTTTTACGACGTAACGGGCTTTGATGGCAGCGAAGTTGTTTATGTCGATAACTTTGCGCCAAACATTGCCACACCGCCTCCACCTGCGGGGGGCTGTACAGATAACCAAGTCGCTCTTACCCTCACCACCGACAACTATGGTGAAGAGACCAGTTGGCAAATTACCAATGCTCAAGGCAGCACAGTAGCATCAGGCGGCAGCTACGCTGCTAATACGAACTATAACGAGCAAGCCTGTTTAGTTGATGGTGACTACACATTCACTATTTTTGATAGTTACGGTGATGGCATGTGCTGCTCATTCGGTAATGGCAGCTACAGTCTTTCTTTAGGTCAAACTGTGCTTGCCAGTGGCGCAAGCTTCCAAAGCTCAGAGGCTACACCGTTTAGTTTAGGTGATAACACTGGCGGCGGGAATGGCGGCGGTACCACACCAACAGAACCGACAGGTTATTATGTAACGACTCAAGGTCTTACGGGCTATGCTTTAAAAACGGAACTGTACAACATAATTAAGGATCATAACTCACAAGGTTATTCGGCTATTTGGGGATTTTACGACCTCGCATCGCGTGATAAATACTTTGAGAATGATAACTCAATTTTAGACCGTTATTCAGAGAATCCAGCAGGCCAAGACAGCTATAACTATGTTGCTGTGAGCGACCAGTGCGGTACCTACAACAGTGAAGCTGATTGCTATAACCGCGAGCATTCGTTCCCAAAAAGCTGGTTTGGTGGCACTGTTGAGCCCATGAATTCAGATGTACATCATATCTTTGCCACTGATGGCTATGTAAATTCAAAACGCAGTAACTACCCTTTCGGCGAAGTCGCCAGTGCAAGCTACACCTCTAGTAATGGAAGCAAATTAGGCAGTGCCGCTAGCTCATTAAATTACTCAGGTACGGTATTCGAACCGATTGATGAGTTTAAAGGTGATTTTGCACGGGCTTATTTTTACATGGCAACACGCTATGAAAATGTGATTGCTAACTGGCAAAACAACACAACGTATAGCAATGCTGTGCTTAATGGCTCATCAAGTCAGGTGTTCGAGAACTGGGTCATTGCGATGCTATTAAAATGGCATAACGACGACCCTGTTAGTCAGCTTGAACTTGATAGAAACCAAGCCGCATTTGAATTCCAAGGAAATCGTAACCCATTTGTTGATCACCCTGAATTTGCAGAAATGATTTGGTAACTTCGTTAAGGCAAGACACTTAACGTCAGTTAAGTGTCTTTTTTAATCAAGTAAAACCACTTTATTTGCCGCAATTAACCCGTCTACATAGCGCTTTTCTAAATGCCACGGATGACGCTTCCATCCTCGAAAAGCGAATCCAGCAATATGTATTTTATCAAACTGCGATAAATAGAAAGCGATAGCTAGAGTGCCAGAGCTTGGGCAATAAGGTCGATGTATTACAGGTCCTAAAGTAAGCAAGTGAGCGAGTAATGATTGTCGAAACTGAGCGCTTAAACGTTCACATTTACAGTGCAGACCATACATCTTAAATAACTGATTAGCGTAGTCTACCTTGCCTTTTCGATGAATTAATTTAAAAAAGCAGTGCAACAACGGATGAGGGTTAGGATCGGTGATCATAACCTGTGAAAGCCCTTCGAGTGGTATTGTAAGCGGTCTCTGTAGTAAGCCATGCGCCTGATAGCCTCGCCCAACTAGCCATAGATCGGTACAACGCTTACCTAAATGGGCTGGCATGTCTGCACAACGATTAAACCTAACCACGCGTGGGCAGCGATTAACGCTCGCTGCGATATGCGCACCCACAGGGCCATTACCTAAAATAATAATGTTTGGTTGTTGCATGACCCAAGGCACTCCATGTTATTCCTTAAAACAGTGTTATTTCACGCCAGCAACATGACCAGTTAATGACAGCTCACGCTAAATGTAATGTATATGCTAAACGTGTGTGTTCAATAAACAGTACATCATGTCGTTGCCGCTCAACACGGATACGGTAACCAAGATGATGTAACACCTGTTTTAATAAAGCTTGATGCTGCTGCGGTGTTGAATAATGAGAAATATCGAGTGCAACTAACAATGCCTCAGCGTAATGAGATGCTGATAAAAGAGACCGAAAAATACGGTTCTGTACGTCGATGATTTGTGTGACTGAGGTGTTGTAGCAATTAATTTGTAGACTTAACAGGTAGTTTTCGAGTGCATTCATAGCAACGTCCTTCTAAAAAACGCCACTTTAAAAGCTCAACTTTAGTTGAGGTAAAGAACTTTATTTATTTTTTGCTCCACTTATTCATAATCTCCTTGAACAACGCCGCTTCTTTATCTTCACAGGGTCTGGGTGAACCACTCGGTACGCCTGATTTACCGAACACTGAATTAAAGTCAATGCCATAACACTGTCCATTCAGCATCTCGATGCGTCGACTACCATCACCATTTTCCCATAATACCGTGGCTTCGCTTGAAATTGAGTACTCTTTAGGGCTCGTTATTCGTACTCCACTCGCATTGTTTGTTGCTGAGTGTAAATTTCCTGTCGCGTGCGCGGTCGACTGGTTGTACTCAACATCCATGTTAGGTAATGGCGCATAAGGATTAAGCTTTTTAAATGGCCTTGGTGATACCTCTGATGCAACGATTTCAGGCTCTTTTGTTGGCGTAGCGACTGTTGACGCATTGGTCATTGTCCTTCCTCTGGAATTTGTTTGAGCAGCCAGACTTAAAGTACTTTCATTCATAGCTGCGTAACTCGGCTGTTCAGCAACTTCTGAAGCAGTGTCCTCTGATTTTGGTTCTGTCGCAGAACCTAATTGGCTACTCTTAGCTTTTTCTTCGGGCGTTTTTTCTACATCTATATTTAAACGAGGTAAGGTCGTGAGATCAACGGTAACATAGGCTTGCATCACACCTTTAGGTTCAAGCCAAGGCGCAACAATGACACGCTGAGCATGTTTAGCAAATATAAGCAGTATGAGAACATGAAGTGTAATCGAAAACACCCATGCTTTATAACGTCCCTTTAAAACCAACACTCCTTGTTTTTTATTCTAAGAGTATTTAATAACCCAATAAGTTCATTGTTAACTCGTAAGGGGTTAGCACACAGTAAATCCCGTTTAACTGGTCGCAATTCGCTTAATTAAGTGGTCTATGTTGAGGTGCAAAACGTGTCGGTGGCAAGGCACTAATTTGGTTATTGAATTGTGCTAAATGAACAAAGTATAACGCTGTGAACGTCAGGTTTAGTGTTTTAAATGAGTAATACCATTCCTTGATAACAAGGCAAAAATTTAGTTATTTAGTTGTTCTCGGCAATTGCTCCTGCATTTCCCCCTACCTCCATGCAGTCGTAAATCAGACATTTATAACGTAAGTAGCAACAGGTTTAATCACTCAAAATGAGTAAGTATTATTGCGGGTTGGTATCAGTGTTATTTCAGGTGGGTATACCCCCTACTCACTGAGCTAACGACTCACGTCACAAAGCAGTGAAGGTTATTTTAAATACAAAAAACCCCAGCAAAGCCGGGGTTTTTTAGTAAGTAAACTTAATTAAAAATTAAGCTTGCTTTGGACGCTCAACAACGTCTACTAAAGTCCAAGACTTAGTCTTAGAAATAGGAGCACACTCACGGATAGTAACTACGTCACCAGCTTGAGCTGTATTGTTTTCGTCATGTACGTGTAACTTAGTCGTACGTTTGATGAATTTCCCATAGATTGGGTGCTTCACGTAACGTGCGATAGCAACAGTGAAAGATTTATCCATCTTGTCGCTGATTACACGGCCTTGAAGAGTACGGATTTTATCGCTCATTATTGACCTGCCTTCTGGTTAATAATTGTTTTTACACGCGCGATATCGCGACGTACTGTTCTTAGCGTGTGTGTTTGAGCTAACTGACCAGTGCTTGCTTGCATGCGCAGGTTGAACTGCTCACGAAGAAGTCCTAGAAGTTCAGCATTTAGCTCTTCTACGCTTTTGTCTTTTAGTTCGCTAGCTTTCATTACATCACCGTCCGAGTTACGAAAGTTGTTGTGAATGGTAATTTACGTGCTGCAAGGTTGAACGCTTCACGAGCAAGCTCTTCAGAAACACCTTCCATTTCGTAAAGTACTTTACCAGGTTGAATTTCAGCAACCCAATACTCAACAGAACCTTTACCTTTACCCATACGAACTTCTAATGGCTTGTTCGTAATTGGCTTATCTGGGAATACACGAATCCAGATTTTACCTTGACGCTTTACGTGACGTGTCATAGCACGACGAGCTGCTTCGATTTGACGAGCAGTCATACGGCCACGACCAGTAGCTTTCAAACCGAAAGTACCGAAGCTTACTTTGTTACCGTTTTGCGCTAAACCACGGTTGCGGCCTTTGTGCATTTTACGGAATTTTGTACGTTTTGGCTGTAACATTACTCGCTACCTCTACTTAGCACTTTTTTTGGCTTTCTTTGGCGCGCGTTTAGCTGGCTTCTCTTGCTCTTGTACTAGTGGTAAACCACCAATAACTTCGCCTTTGAAGATCCAAACTTTAACACCAATGATACCATAAGTGGTTAAGGCTTCAGAAGTTGCGTAGTCGATATCAGCACGAAGAGTATGTAGAGGTACACGACCTTCACGATACCATTCTGAACGTGCGATCTCAGCACCGCCAAGACGACCGCTAACTTCAACTTTGATACCTTTTGCACCAATACGCATTGCGTTTTGTACCGAACGCTTCATAGCGCGACGGAACATAACACGACGCTCTAGTTGTGACGCAATACCGTCAGCTACTAGTTGTGCATCAAGTTCAGGCTTACGAACTTCAGAAATATTGATCTGAGCCGGAACACCTGCAATCTTAGTTACTGCTTGACGTAGTTTTTCAACGTCTTCGCCTTTTTTACCGATAACAACACCAGGACGAGCTGTGTGAATTGTTACACGGATAGATTTTGCTGGACGCTCAATAACGATTTTAGACACAGAAGCCGCTTTTAATTCCTTAGTAAGGAATGTACGTACTTTGTGATCGCCAAAAAGCTGATCAGAGAAATCTTTTGAATTCGCGTACCAGGTAGAAACCCAAGGTTTAGAGATACCTAGGCGAATACCAGTAGGATGAACTTTTTGTCCCATTACTTATACTCCTAGCTATCTGAAACCACAACAGTGATGTGGCTTGTACGCTTAAGGATGCGGTCTGCGCGTCCTTTAGCACGTGGCATAATACGCTTCATTGTTGGACCATCGTCCACAAAGATCGTAGTTACACGAAGCTCATCAATGTCAGCACCTTCGTTATGCTCTGCGTTAGCAATAGCAGACTCAAGTACTTTCTTAACTAATACAGCCGCTTTTTTAGGGCTGTACGCCAGGATTTCTAGAGCGCGATCAACCGGAAGTCCGCGGATCTGATCTGCAACTAGACGTGCTTTTTGCGCCGAACCAGAGGCGAATTTATGTTTAGCTAATGCTTGCATTTATCATTCTCCTCTTAACGTTTCTTCGCTTTCTTATCCGCAGCGTGACCGCGGTAAGTGCGAGTTGGTGCAAATTCACCTAGTTTGTGACCGATCATTTCGTCTGTGATAAACACAGGAACGTGCTGACGACCATTATGGACAGCGATGGTCAATCCGATCATGTTAGGTATGATCATTGAACGACGGCTCCAAGTTTTAATTGGCTTCTTGTCACCGCTTTCCAACGCTTTCTCTACCTTCTTCAGCAAGTGTAGGTCAATAAAAGGACCTTTCTTGAGAGAACGTGGCATGGCTATTCCTCAACTATTATTTAGTACGACGACGTACGATAAATTTATCAGTACGCTTGTTCTTACGTGTCTTAGCACCTTTAGTCGGTTTACCCCATGGAGACACAGGATGACGACCACCAGATGTACGACCTTCACCACCACCGTGCGGGTGATCTACCGGGTTCATGGCAACACCACGAACTGTCGGACGGATACCACGCCAGCGATTTGCACCAGCTTTACCTAGTGAACGAAGCATATGCTCAGCATTGCCTACTTCACCAAGTGTTGCGCGACAGTCAGCTGGAACTTTACGAACTTCGCCAGAACGAAGACGTAGAGTAACGTATTGACCTTCACGTGCAAGGATTTGAACGTATGCACCAGCAGAACGTGCGATTTGAGCACCTTTACCTGGTTTTAATTCTACGTTGTGAACAGTCGAACCTACAGGCATGTTACGCATTGGTAATGTGTTACCAGCTTTGATTGGTGCATCAACACCAGACTGGATTGAATCACCAGCTTTTAAGCCTTTAGGTGCAATAATGTAACGACGCTCACCGTCTGCATATAATACAAGAGCGATGTTTGCGCTACGGTTTGGATCATACTCTAGACGCTCAACAACAGCTGGAATGCCATCTTTAGTGCGTTTAAAGTCGATTACACGGTAATGATGCTTATGACCACCACCGATGTGACGAACCGTGATACGACCTTTGTTATTACGACCACCAGACTTAGAGTTTTTCTCTAGTAGTGGTGCGTAAGGTTTACCCTTATGAAGATCAGGGTTAACCACTTTAACCAGGTGACGACGACCCGCAGAAGTTGGTTTACACTTTTGAAGTGCCATAATTCTAACTCCCCTTATTACTCGGCGCCGCCGACAAAGTCTAGCTCGCTACCTTCTTTAAGAGTAACGTAAGCTTTCTTCCAGTCTGAACGACGACCGAAACGCATGCCAGTACGTTTTGTTTTACCCTTAACGTTTAGTGTGCGAACACCAGTTACTTCTACTTCAAAAAGCTTCTCAACTGCAGCTTGAACTTCAGCTTTAGTTGCATCTTTAGCTACTTTGAAAACAATCGTGTTGTTTTCTTCAGCAGCGATAGTGCTTTTTTCAGAGATATGTGGAGCAAGGATCACTTTTAAAAGACGTTCTTCACGGATCATGCTAGCGCCTCCTCAAGTTGCTTAACAGCAGCAGCTGTAATAAGTACCTTATCGAAAGCGATTAGGCTTACAGGATCGATACCAGCTACATCACGCGTGTCAACCTTGTACAGGTTACGTGCCGATAAGAATAGATTCTCATCTACTTCTTCAGTCACGATAAGAACATCTTTAAGCTCAAGTTCTTTAAGCTTAGCAACTAGTTCTTTAGTTTTTGGTGCTTCAAGACCAAACTGCTCAACAACGATTAAACGCTCTTGACGAACTAATTCAGATAAGATGCTTTTGATCGCACCGCGGTACATTTTACGGTTTACTTTTTGGCTATGATCTTGTGGTTTAGCTGCGAAGCTAACGCCACCTGAACGCCAAATTGGGCTACGGATTGTACCAGCACGTGCACGGCCAGTACCTTTTTGAGCCCATGGTTTTTTACCACCACCGCTTACTTCAGAACGTGTCTTCTGAGCACGAGTACCTTGACGAGCACCTGCTGCGTAAGCAACAACTACTTGGTGTACTAATGCTTCGTTAAACTCACGTCCAAAAGTAGCTTCAGAAACTTCAAGAGCGCCAGAAGCGTCTTTAATTGCTAATTCCATCACTAAATCTCCAGGACTTATGCTTTAACAGCTGGTTTAACGATAACGTCACCGCCGATAGCGCCAGGTACTGCACCTTTAACTAAAAGCAAGTTACGCTCAGCGTCAACGCGAACTAGTTCTAAGTTTTGAGTCGTTACACGCTCAGCACCCATGTGACCGGCCATTTTCTTACCTTTAAACACCTTACCAGGTGATTGGTTTTGACCGATTGAACCAGGAGCACGGTGAGATAGAGAGTTACCGTGAGTCGCGTCTTGCATGCTGAAATTCCAGCGCTTAACACCACCTTGGAAACCTTTACCTTTAGAAGTACCGGTTACGTCAACTTTGTTGATTTCGTTGAATAATTCAACAGTAAGCTCAGCGCCTACTTCAAAATCGCCTTCACCACCATTTAGGCGGAATTCCCACAGACCGCGACCCGCTTCAACACCTGCTTTAGCGAAGTGACCCGCTGCAGCTTTGTTTACACGGCTTGCTTTTTTAGTGCCTGCGGTTACTTGAAGCGCGTTATAACCGTCTGTTGCTTCAGATTTGATCTGAGCAATACGGTTAGGAGTCGCTTCGATAACTGTCACAGGGATAGATACACCATCTTCAGTGAAGATACGTGTCATACCCACTTTACGACCGACTAGACCTAATGCCATTTTCCTAAAACCTCTCTAATCTTCCGATTAACCCAGGCTGATTTGAACATCAACACCAGCAGCAAGATCTAAACGCATAAGCGCGTCAACAGTCTTGTCAGTTGGTTCTACGATGTCGATCAGACGTTTATGGGTGCGGATTTCGTACTGATCACGCGCGTCTTTGTTAACGTGCGGTGAAGTTAGTACAGTAAAACGTTCAAAGCGTGTAGGTAGTGGGATTGGACCACGTACTTGTGCGCCAGTGCGTTTCGCAGTTTCCACGATTTCCGCCGTTGATTGGTCAATCAAACGGTGGTCAAAAGCTTTTAGGCGAATACGAATGCGTTGATTTGACATTCTTAAACCTCAATATAAAGAGCATTTAAAAAGAGCATAAAAAAACGACCGAAACAATCTTACTAACTAAGATGTCGGCTGTTCTCTTATATCTACGTTGAACTCCAAATCGGAGTTCCTGTTTTATTAGCTTGAAATCCAAGCTTAATGTTCCTTCCAAGTTCCCGAGGGAATTTTGAAAGCCTGCGTATTATAGTGAGATTGGTGATAAATGCAACAACTTTTTAGGATTAAAACGAATAAAGTCTGCTTTGTATAATATTTCAGTTAAATTCAGTTAAGCTATGTCTTTGCTTTACTATAGTTAATTTGAATAAACCCAAAAGCCACACTATGGCAATGGTCAGTCCAGTTAATAATTGCTATTCTATGGCGCTTTTTTTGTTTCTATTATTACTCTTAATTACTTTGGTGAGTTAATGCGTATCATTAATCGTTGTTTAAATATCATTTCTGCCGGTATGAACCGCTTATTTGTTAAAAGTAAGGTCTTGCCAGAAAACCCGATTGAGCAATATAACCTAAACCCCGCCAACCCGACCTTTTATATTGTTAGACTCAATGCGCGCTCTGATTTAGCGGCACTCGCGCGCGTGTGTAAAAAATACGGCTTACCAAGTCCAACAGAAGAGCAGCTTTTGGGTAATAAAGAGCTTGATCGTTTTATTGGTATTCAAAACCCGCCGCCTCTGTTTGGTAATAAAAGTAAACCCAGTAATGCACTTCACCAAGGCAAACACATTATTGACCACCTAATGCACTCAGGTGAGAAAAACGTACAGGTTATCCCGGTTACTATTTTATGGGGTCGTAACCCAGGTAAAGAAAAGCCAGGTTTAGGTACATTGGTATCACACTCACTTACGCCAAGCTGGTTTCGTAAGTTCTTTGTCATTTTGTTTTCAGGTCGTGACAACTTTATTCGCTTTAGCCAACCGCTCGACTTATCGCTCTTGGTAAACGAAAAAGCCGATGTTGATGAACTGCCACATAAATTGCTACGTGTTGCTCGCGTGCACTTCCGTCGTCAGAAACTGGCAGCTACCGGGCCAAAAATGCCCTCACGTGAGCAGTTGTTTAATTCGCTGCTTGCCTCGCCAACCATCAAAAAAGCCATTCAAGTAGAGGCAAAAGAAAAAAACATTAGCCAAAATGAAGCGCGTCAAAATGCGCTTAAATTATTAGACGAGATCGCTGCTAACTACAGTGACGCGACTATTCGTGTTGCCGATCGTATTTTGACGTGGCTGTGGAATAAGCTTTATAACGGCATCGATATTAAATTTTCTGAGCAAGTCCATGAGCTAACCGACAAAGGCCACGAGATTATCTATATGCCTTGTCACCGCTCGCATATGGATTACTTATTACTGACCTATTCGATTTACCATTTAGGCTTAGTACCGCCGCACATTGCAGCGGGCATCAACTTAAATTTCTTCCCTGCAGGTGGCGTATTCCGCCGCAGTGGTGCATTTTTCATTCGTCGCTCATTCGCGGGCAATAAATTGTACTCCTCTGTATTTAAAGAGTACCTAAGCCAGTTATTCATTAAAGGCTACTCAGTAAAGTTTTATACCGAAGGTGGCCGCAGTCGTACAGGTCGTTTATTACCACCTAAAACGGGCATGTTAGCAATGACATTGCAAGCGATGCTGCGCGGCATCGATCGCCCTATTTCGATTGTGCCCGTTTACATTGGTTATGAACACGTAATGGAGATTAATACGTATTTAAAAGAGCTGGCAGGTAACGACAAAAAAGGCGAATCTGTATTAGGGATTTTTAAGGCCATTAAAAACCTTAAAAACTATGGCCGTGGCTACTTAAACTTTGGCGACCCCATTTCGATAAACCAATACCTTAATGAGCAGCAACCTGATTGGCGTGAATCGATTCACCCAACAGATGTACAAAAACCACACTGGTTGGGTTCACAAGTCGCTAATCTTGCAGACAAAGTGATGGTTAATATCAATAGCGCTGCGGCGCTTAATGCGGTGAATTTGTTAGCGATGATCTTACTGGTTAACGATAAACATGCGCTGAGTAAACCCAAACTGATTGCCCAACTTGAGTTCTACTTGCACCTGCAACGTAGTGCAAGCTATAGCGACAAAGTGACCACCCCCAATGAAAGCGCAGAGCAGCTGTTAGAGCATGCATTGAAACTGAATAAATTTGATGTGATCAGCGACGAATTTGGCGAAATCATTGCAATTAACGATAAAGAAAAAACGCTGTTTAACTATTATCGTAATAATGTGTTGCACTTGTTCGCTGTTCCCAGCTTACTGGCACTGCATTTATTTAAAACACACAAAACGACTCTGGCTGATTGCCAAGCCGTGATTACACGCTTTTACCCGCTATTTGCCAAAGAGTGGTTCTTACATGAGTTAGATAAAAACTACATTACTCGCGTTCTTGCCAGCTTTGTTGATCAAGACTTAATTGAAATCGATGGCAATAATATCAAAGTAACAAACAGCAACGACTGCTTAGCAAAACTCGAAATGCTAGGGCGAGCCTTGAGCTTAACCTTGCAGCGTTATGCAATCGTGGTTGGCTTTATTCAAACCAGCAAGGGGATTGAGCGAGAAGAGCTTGAGCACGAAAGCCAAGTATTAGCAGAGCGTTTAGGCACGCTGCATGGCATTAAAACCCCTGAGTTTTTTGATAAAAAAGTACTTATCGGGTTTATTTCAAGCTTACGTGAGCAAAAGTTAATTACCGAAACAGAGCACGGTTTTACCGGTAGTAATGCACTTTGTGAAGTATATATGTATCTAAAAGCATTGCTGCCAGCACGTGTCTGGCAGTCAATTGATGACATAGTGCAAAGCCAAGCTACGCACTCAAAGGATTAGCGCTGGCGCATCACCCCTTCTTGGATCGTTGAGGCAACTAAGTTGCCTTGACGGTCAAAGAACTGCCCTCTCACCAAACCCCTTCCCGAGCTCGCACTTGGGCTATCAATCGAATATAAAATCCAATCATCAAGCCTAAACGGACGATGAAACCACATCGCATGGTCAATTGTCGCCACTTGCATATTAGGTTGCATAAACGACACACCGTGCGGTTGTAAAGCCGTAGGTAAAAACTCAAAGTCCGATGCATACGCCAATAAATAATTATGAATCCGTTGGTCATCTGGCATCTCGCCATTGGCTTTAAACCAAATGTGCTTAACAGGTTCCATTACCTGAGGTTTAAATGGGTTATGAAACGTGACTGGGCGCATTTCAATCGGCACCTCACGAATAAATTTATTGCGGATCACCTCGGGTATATGCTCAGCATTCGCTTGGTAAAATTCAAGCGATGACTTAAGTTCTTCAGGCTGGGGTACATCTGGCATATGAGCTTGATGCGACAGCCCCTCTTCTTCCCCTTGAAATGACGCTGTCATATAAAAAATTGGTTTGCCATATTGAATCGCTTTCACGCGACGCGTACTAAAACTTTTACCATCACGAATATTTTCGACGTCATAAATGATTGGTTTTTCGGCATCACCAGGGCGTAAAAAATAGGAATGCAAAGAATGGACAATGCGCCCTTCTGGTAACGTTTCTTTGGCAGCCGACAAAGCTTGCCCCATAACTTGACCACCGAATACAGCACGAAACCCTAAATCTTGGCTTTGCCCTCGATACAAGCCTTGCTCAATTTCTTCTAACGATAGCAACGACAGTAAATCATCTAATACTTGGCTCATTTATTTATCCTCAATCCCGACAAGCGTTTAATGATACTATAGACTAATTGGAAGTAAATCTTTGTAAGGGCACCTAATTATGGCTTATTGGCTTTTTAAAACCGAACCTGATGCGTTTTCAATCAATGATTTAAAAAACGCGCCAAAGCAAACCTCAATGTGGGATGGTGTACGTAATTATCAAGCCCGTAACTTTATGCGTGATGGCATAAAAGCAGGGGATTTAGTGATGATTTATCACTCAAGCTGTAAACATGTAGGCGTTGCGGGCATTGGCGAAATTACACGTGAAGCCTATGCTGATCCAACGCAATTTGATTTAAGCAGTGACTACTATGATGCGAAGGCCACAGCAGAAAATCCACGTTGGTTTGTCGTTGATGTTACTTATAAAGCGCACCTTAACAAACTAGTGAGCTTACAAGCGATAAAAGCAAATGACGCCATCACTGACATAGCCTTAAAAAAAGGTGGGCGTTTATCAGTCATGCCCGTCACGGAGCATGATTGGCAACAAATAATCGCCATGAGTGAAAGCTAACATATTAAAGTCGCAGCCATTTTTATTAAATGGCTATTTTTGCTATAATGTGTCCCCTTTATTTTAGAGGTACCGTGGGGGATGTATGAAATTATTGTATTGGCTAGATGAATGGACCCAGCTCCCCCATGCAGAACAGCAAAAACAAGTGCCGTTCACAGGCGGTGACTTACTCGGTGATGTGTATGTGAAGTATCATATCATCGACGCCAGCAAACCTCTGCTATTTACCTTTTCTCCTGCGGGGACAAATTATCAAGAACATGACCTTACTGATGATTTCTCACCATGGGCCTACAAGCTTGCAAAAAAGCAAGATGTTAATATTATTGCCTTTCAACATTTAGGTATCAGTAACTGGTTTAGACACCGTAATTTATTATTTTTTATTGAGCAGTTAGCCCCCCTTATTGGCAGCTTTAAAGAACGCTTAGGCTATGGTTTAAGCCGAGGTGGCTTTGCAGTAGGTGCATTTGCTAATTTGTTGAAGCTCGATAAGGTGCTGCTATTTCACCCTGTCAGTACAAAAAATAAAGAAAAAGCGCCATGGGATGACCGTTCAAGTACTGATATCGCACAAAAATTTGATTGGGCAGGTGATTACCACGACGTAGATTTAGGGCAGGCTAAAGGTTACATTATTTATGACCCGACCAATCGAATTGACCGCGCTCATGCTAAACGGTATTCACAATTAACCCATTTACGGGTGTTTGGCATGGGTCACAGTGTTCATGCAACCTATTTAAATAAGTTTGGTTTTTATAAGGATGTGGCGGTGGATTTTATTCGCCATCAACAGGTTGATATTGCCCAGTTTCGCCAACAAACAAAAACCTTGCGCTTTAAAGAAGATTACTACCGACGCTTAAATAAAGCGAATAAAGGCTCTGCACACCGTTTAGCCTTGCTCAGTACCGCACATAATATTTTGATTGATGAAAAGGCTGAGCATCTCCAAGAGCAAAAGGAAGCTGTTGATGTACAGCCTCTGATTGATATAGCCATTAAGCACCAAGAGGCGCACCCTAAAGACGCGATAAAGTTACTCGAAGTCGCTCAGCAACTGTCGCCAGATGATCCATTGATTGAACATAAATTAAAGCAACTCAAGTAATCTAGCTTTTACCTTTACGGTGCTTTTTGACGTGCCCATGCTTGGGCACAATGGTCAGATACATAATCAAACCAAGCCATGAGAAAAAGATGATACCGATCAACCAGGCGTTCTTTTCGTGACCTTGCGTGCGCTTACTATTGAGTACAATGACCACAGGTAAAATGTAGGCACTGAGAACAATAATTAAAAACGCGACTTCATTCATTATTTCACCAAGGCCGGCCAATCAACTTCGTTGCTTAACACACGCTCAACAGCAATATAATGTAAAATATCGCCTTCACTAACGACATAGTCAAGCGGCGGATTTAAATCCATATCTTGCGCACTAAGATTATGGGCAACGCCCAATAAAATAGCGTCATGACTTTGCTTAAAATGATGAAATAAATTACCAAATGTCATTGCTTGCACTCCCTTAGGAATTGGCAAACTGAACTGTGTATCACCATGTAAGGTTGATAATAGCTCTTCCTGAACACGGCTTGAGCCAGGGTCTTGCATAGAGCGTACAAGTATTTCAGCCGATTTTGCACTGCTGCACTCGACATTATGGCAATGCTCTAGCAACATTTCGATTTTTGTTTCATCATCAAAATGCGCGCTGATATGGCAGTGTTCATTCACTAATTTGCTGATACGTAACGCTGTAGTAAACGTTTGGTCGTCATCTTGACCATCTATAATAATTTTATCTGCGCGTTCAATCGCCACTCGTTTTAGCTCGTCAATGTCGGTAAAGCTGCTTAAACGGGCAAAATCGACGTGCGGGTTGGCTAAAAATGGATGCTCCATTTGCTCTGTCACAGCGAGCAGAATACGACGATCTAAACGTTTTTGATCTGCTAAAATATAGTCAATCATCTTTTTAGTCCGCGTGTCATGCCAGCCAAAAATAATGATGTGATTGTTAATATGTGCGAAGCTTTTATCACCCGTCATAGCGCGCCTAATTAAGTAAGTTACTGTTTGCCCTGTTTTTCCTAACAGAACGCCAAATAATGCTAAACCAAATGGTATTTGTAATATTGCAACAATCCAACGTCCCAATTCTGTACTGGCGCTAAAGTCGCCATACCCTACCGTTGACGTTGTCACAACATAATAATAAAAATAGGTGCTAAGTGGTGTTAAGGCCTGCTCGCCAACAAGCACAAGTAACCACCAAATAAGTAGCATGTGCAATAGGGTTGTTATTACCACAGCTTGCCAACTCACTTGGTCAATATGGCTGCGAATAATCACCACTAAACGATTAAATAGATGATGCATAATCCTTGCAAATAGTCGTAGAGGAATTTATCCGATACGGTACTTTAATGCTTAGCCTTTGGCAACTGATGGAAAATTACTAATGCGTAACAATGAAAATTAATAGTAGACTATACTTTCTCTGTATTTAGTATTTAGGGTGATATATGTCTGGTGTTTTAGCCTCAGTCGACAAACGCACGCAACTGGTCGGTGAAAACCGTTTAGAGCTATTGCTTTTTTACCTGCATAGCCGCCATCTATTTGCCCTCAATGTTTTTAAAGTCAAAGAAGTGGTAAAAATACCACATATAAGCAAAGTCCCCCACGCCCACCCTAAGGTTGCTGGCGTGGTCGATATTCGTGGCGAATCCATCCCCGTGATTGATTTACGCAAGGCGATTTGTATGCCTGATGCACAGCATATCGAAGATACCAACCTTGTAATTACTGAATACAACCGAACGGTGCAAGGCTTTTTGATTGGGAAGGTCGATCAAATCATCAACATGACATGGTCTGACATCATGCCACCGCCAACGGCGATTGGTAAAAATCACTACTTAACCGCACTCACTAAAATCAAACGCGATGGCCAAGAACACTTAGTGGAGATCATTGATGTTGAAAAAGTACTCGCTGAAATCATCGAATACGAAGTCAATATTTCTGACGACATTTTAGATCAAAGCATCGTTAATGAGTTTGCTGGTCGTAAAATACTGCATGCTGATGACTCTCCCACAGCCCGCAAGCAAGTGAGTGACACGCTCTCTCAACTTGGTATTGAAATTATCCCTGCACGTAACGGACTTGAAGCACTTAACATGCTGAAGAGGTGGGCAGATGAAGGCAAAGATGTTGAAAAAGAACTGCTGATGGTGATCACCGATGCAGAAATGCCCGCGATGGACGGTTACCGCCTTACACACGAAATTCGTAACGATAATCGTCTTAAAAACTTACACATTGTATTGAACACTTCACTCAGTGGTAGCTTTAATCAGGCGATGGTCGAAAAAGTCGGCTGTAATGCCTTTTTATCAAAGTTTCAGCCCATTTTACTGGTCGAAGAAGTGCAAGCACGACTAAAAGCGGTACTCGAACAGCAACCGTAACACTGCTTTTTCTAATACACCGAATACAGTCTCCTCGGTATCAATTTGCCAATTAGCTTCATTCATGATTAATTGGCACTATCGATTCAACGACAACAATAAAAACTATGCTAAATCGCGTTGCTAAACCATTTACCAAGCTGGTTGAACGTTATCTACCAGATCCATTTATTTTCGTCATTTTATTAACCTTGCTGAGCTTTATTGTGGCCAGTATTTTTACCCCCTCGTCCCCGGTGCAAGTATTAGCTGCGTGGGGAGGTGGTTTTTGGAACTTATTGCAATTTGCCATGCAAATGCTGCTGGTCTTGCTAACAGGTTATATGCTGGCAAGTACCCCTGTTATGCGACACCTGTTAACTGCGCTTGCGACGCTCGCGAATACCCCCGCTAAAGCAATCATACTAGTGACGTTAGTTTCTTTATTGGCAAGTTGGATAAACTGGGGATTTGGCTTGGTTATAGGGGCTTTATTTGCCAAAGCGATTGCCAAACAAACCCG
The DNA here is from genome assembly GCF_013423925.1 of Pseudoalteromonas sp. JSTW. Taxonomy (NCBI): domain Bacteria; kingdom Pseudomonadati; phylum Pseudomonadota; class Gammaproteobacteria; order Alteromonadales; family Pseudoalteromonadaceae; genus Pseudoalteromonas; species Pseudoalteromonas sp. JSTW. Next base: position 170,977 of record NZ_CP058972.1, on the reverse strand, counting down.
GGTAGATTACCGACTACTGGTTGCCAGCGCTTATTCAGGCTTTATTGTTTGGCATGGTGGTTTAGCGGGTTCAGTACCGCTAACTATCGCCACCGATGGGCACTTTTCGGAACAAAGTATTGGGGTAATTGGCACTGAAAACACCGTCTTCGCAGGCTTTAATATTGCGATTGTGCTGGGTTTATTTATTATTATGCCATTGGTTAATCGCTACATGTTGCCAAACGAGAAAGACAGTGTGTATGTTGACCCAGCAAAACTTAACGATGAGCCCACGGCATCAGTAAAACCCACTCGCCCAGCCGAAGTGATTGAGCATAGTCGTATATTAGGTATCGGTATTGGCCTTGTTGGTCTTGGCTATCTATTTTATTACTTTGTGCTCAGTGGCGGTGGCTTAAACTTAAATAGTGTCATCGCTATTTTCCTGTTCAGCGCTATTTTACTGCATCAAACACCTCATAATTTACTGCAAAGCTTACAACAGGCGATCCCGAGTGGCGCAGGCATCGTGATTCAATTTCCATTTTATGCAGGGATTATGGCCATCATGGTCAAAACAGGACTTGCCCAACAAATATCTGAAGGGTTTATTGCCATTGCAACCACCGAATCACTGCCCTTTTGGAGCTTTTTAAGTGCGGGGTTTGTAAATATTTTTGTGCCATCTGGTGGAGGCCAATGGGCCGTTCAGGCACCAATCGTGATCCCGGCAGCACACGCACTCGGTGCCGACATACCTCGTGTAGCGATGGCCGTTGCGTGGGGTGATGCGTGGACTAACCTGATACAACCCTTTTGGGCACTCCCTGTGCTTGCCATTGCAGGCCTAAAAGCCAAAGACATCATGGGCTTTTGCTTGGTGCAACTGATCATCACGGGTGTGTTTATTTCATTAATGTTGAGTTTTTATCCTTAAAAAGCAAAGCAGGAAGTGTAAAAACACTTCCTGCTTAGTCATTAGATTCACAAAAATATTCGCTCTGCTTTTGTAAACTTAACTCGATAAAATTTTCATTGGTAGGCTTAAAATTGCGCTTTCTGAATCGGCAAAGTGCATCATAACAGCCACATGCCCGGCAACAACAAGTGCATACATTACCGCTGAAAAGCCTTGGCCATAGGTGTCCAGAGGGATTAAATGCGAGTAATGACGGCCGCGCCATTCGAAGACAATTTCCAGCGCCCCGACAAATAAGAAAAACACCAACAGCATTAAGCCAAAGGTGTAACTTAACCATAAGCCAAATAACACCCCTAATAAACACACGCTTAAACCAATCCAAGATCGCATTGAAAAGCTAATACTTTTTAAAACATGGCCACCATCCAGCGGTAAAATTGGTAATAGGTTAAATAGATTAAGCAATGCACTCAGTACAGCAACACCGGCAAATATTTCCATTTCAGTGGCGTAATAAAGCACCACGCCGAGCACTGAGGTAATTAAACCAAATGCAGGCCCCATGAGTGAGATCACCACATCTTGCCAGCGCGTTGTTATTTTATCGTCGGATACAGCCAGTCCTCCAACAAAAGGGATAAGATAAATACCCTTGGTTTTAATACCAAAGTATTTCATGGCTCTAACATGACCATATTCATGCACCACTAAACAGGCAATCAGCATTAACGCAAACTCGATTGAGAATAGCCATGCATAGCCAGCAACTGACGCACCAGCGAGTGCCGCTTTGACGACCTTTGCACTTTTAAAGAGTTTAAATCCTAACGCGAGCAAACCGATGATGCCACGTTTTGGCTCAGCCTCTTGCATAGCGGGTAATGCAAGTTGACTCACCCACTGTTGATTTACATAAACACCCAAGCTTTTATCGTGCACGGTGCTGGTATCTAACCCGATACGCTGCCCTTGAAAATCAAACTCATACATTTGTTGTTCTGGGTTCTCGAACGCAATCGCTTGTTGTTGATGAAATAATTGCACTAACTGCGCGCCCTTTAAATGCAATGTAAAGGTTTCATTTGCTAAGCTCAGCTGAAGTCTGATCATAATCTATTTAACGGCTAATAAGGAGTGTGGCTATTATACTGAGGCAGCGCTAAATTACGAATTAACTCTTGCGGCCCTTGTTGTGATTATTTACATCAATACACAAGTAAAAAACATGACGAAATAGCATTTTTCTACTACTTTTAACTAAAGCATTTCTTGTTCATGGAGTGAATATGGTGAAGTCAGCACGGCATATACTCGTAGTCGATGATTCTAAAGCGATTCTTATCGTTATGCAGGCCATTTTAAATGAGCTTGAAGTTCCTCATGTCACAACCTGCTTAAGTGCTTGCGAAGCCTTAGAGAAAATAAAAAAAGCCCCGCATTATTTTGATGCCGTCTTCACTGATTTAAATATGCCTGATATGGATGGCATGGAGCTTATGCGTCATTTAGGCGCAATGAAATACCATGGTGCGATCGCAATCATTTCTGAAATGGACCCTAAAGTCATCGATTTAGCGGCTGACCTTGCACGTAAACACAACGCGCATCTTATTGGCAATATTTCAAAACCCGTGCAACTGAATCAAGTTTACTTACTACTCCAAAAACTTGAGCATTTTTCGATTCATGTCGAACGAACAAAATCCCCGATTTCGGAGTCACTTTTACTGCATGCTATTAGTCACAATGAAGTCGTGCCATTTTATCAACCAAAAATCAATCGCCATGACAATCGGGTTGAAAGTATTGAAGTGCTGGCACGAATTAACACCAGTAAAGAAGATGATATCGTTTTACCCGAACGCTTTATCTGTATTGCCGAAGATTTAGATCTTATTAACCTTATTACTTTTCAATTATTTGAAAAGGCGACGAGCGACTTTTCTGAAATTAAAGAGCACTTTGAACCAAATTTAAAACTGGCTTTTAATTTATCGCCTTCACAGCTTGAAGACTTAAGCTGCCCAGATAAACTAGCCCTCATTTTGCACTTAAACAATTTATCGCCAAGCGAAGTGATTTTAGAGATTACAGAGCAGTATGCACTTCGCAGTGCCGCACAACTCGAAACCCTAAACCGCCTTAGAATGCGTGGCTTTGGTATTTCGCTCGATGACTTTGGGACCGGCTTCACCAACGTGCAACAACTCAAAACCCTGCCTTTTACAGAGATAAAAATAGACAGGACACTAATCAGTAATATTGAAACTGATCAGTTTTCACAAGTTATCGTCAGTAGCTTAGTAAATATTGCGATTCAAGAAGACTTAGCCATTGTGGCTGAGGGGATAGAGCGCGTAGAAGAGCTTGACTACCTAGACCGTTATAAAGAATTTATCTTAATGCAGGGTTTTTTACTTTGCCGCCCGAAAGCCAAAGAAGACTTTTTAAATTGGTCATTTTCATGGCGGCAAATGGTTAAAACCGCAGCGGGGTATCGCCGCTAAGGCTCACGTTTATCGTCGCTAACAATCGTATTACTGCTCTCTAAACGCTGCCGCCAGCGCTGCTTTGCCTCTTTTTGCATATTGGCAGATTGGTCATGTTCGTCAACGATTTCAAGCCCCATTAAGGCCTCAATTAAATCTTCCAATGTCACAATGCCTTGAATATCACCATATTCATCAACCACTAAGCAAATATGAACACGTTGCGATAATAAGGTTTCAAGCAAAGTAGGCACATGCAAGGTTTCTGGCACCGTATAAATAGGCTTGACCAGCTTGCTAATTTTGTAGTCTTCACCCAAGCGATGGTAAGCAAGCATAATATCGTTTTTATGTACAAAACCAATAATGTCATCGCCATTTTTATCGTATACCAACACCCTAGAAAATGACGATGAACCATATTCCGATAAATACTGATTCACTGTAATATCTTTGTGTACTTTAAAAAGCACAGTGCGCGGCGTCATTAATGTATCAAGCTTGGCATGGCGAAAATGCAATAAACTGCGAATAATCTCAGACTCATCTTGTCTAAGTGCCCCAGATTCAGTGCCTATATCTGCCATTGCTTCAATTTCTTGGCGTATATAATATGCTTCATCGTAATTGCGCCCTAAAAAGCGCGTTAAGATATCCGCAAACCAAACAAAGGGTTTTAAGATAAAGACTAAACCCACCAGGCTTACGCTTACGATGGGGGTTAAAGCACGCCAGTAATTAGCACCTAATGTTTTTGGAATAATTTCGGATAACACGAGTACCAGTAGTGTCATTATTGCTGAAGCAATGCCGACAGCCGCATCCGAAAAAACCACCGCGGCTTGCGCACCAACACCCGCAGCACCTGCAGTATGAGCAATCGTATTTAAAGTTAAAATAGCCGCCAATGGTTGATCTATATTGTCTTTCAACTTAGCAACACGCTCAGCTAAAAGAGGTTGCTGTTTTCGTATTAAAGCAACATAGCTTGGCGTAATGCTTAGCAACACAGCCTCCATTACTGAGCATAAAAAAGAAACGGTAATTGCCACCAGCATGTATACAAGTAATAGTGTCACTGTGCGCCCTCAGCTATAATGAAGTGACTCACCTTAACAAGTGTTTACACGAAGCTCAATCCATTCTGCATTCTAACGCAGCACACTTTTTGACATTTTTGCTGCGTGTTATATTGGCCTAAACCACCATTTAATAGGCTAAATCATGATGTTTACAACAACTTGGCTGAGCAAGCGCGCTCGCTTAAAAACAGCACTCAGCGCTGTGGCACTGTGCACTTTAACAAGCACAGCAATGGCTGCTGCCATTGATAAGTCTGCAATACAATTTATTGGCCCACTTAGCGATGACATGCAACTTAAGCCCTATCAAACCGAGCACCGCGATGCCATCATCGCCAATCTACTGCCACACTTACAAAAAAATACCCCCCGTGTACGTGTCTTTGGTGATGAACAAGATTGGCAAGCATTTGATAAAGTAAGTGCCCTTACTTTAGGGGGCCTGCAAGCCCTAAAATTCACAGCGTCAGCCGAACGTTTTAGTCAAGGTAAGTTAACGTTAAAGGGGATCGAAAACGCCCAGTTATTTATTAACGGCGAAAAACAGACTGAAAAAGATAAAACTTATGAATTGGCATTGAGTCAAGGCGACCATCAAATAGTGATCATCACAGAGCAAGTGCCTAATTGGCATGATGTTGCCATTGATTTTGAAGCTAAATCAGAGGAAAGCGCTCTGACCTTTTCAGCAAAAGAGCAGCATGGTTTATCGGCAAAGCAATTATTTGATGCGCCAACGATAAGCTACATTTCTATGTCACCAAATGGCGCACATTTTTTGGCGAGTACACGCCATTACGACGATAAATCAGCAAACCAAGCTCTGTATGTCACTGAGTTAAAAAACGCTAAAAATAAGACTATTTATCGTTTTGAATCAGCGCAGCCTAGCAATATAACTTGGAGCCCAGACGGTTCAAGCTTGGTGTATTTAATCGAGGGTGAGCTTAAGCGCTTAAATTTAGAAACACTGCAACTCACTGTCATAGCTAAGCATCTTGCAGGTGCAAATGGGTTTCAATTTTACAATAATGACAGCTTAATTTTTAGTTGGTCAAAATCACCCAGCGACGATGGAAAACTCACCAAACACTATCAAGGGCTTCAAGACCGCTGGTCTTATGCACGTACCACGTCACAAGTGTACTTACTCGATATAAGCACAGGATTAAGTAAAATTTTAAGTCAAGGCCCACTAAGCCATTCACTTGAAGACTTCGATGCTCAACAAGGTGTTGTGTTAATGAGTCGCTCAGCCCAAGCTATGAACCGTTCGCCAGAACCCGCGACTGAACTTGTTGAGCTAAATATTGCCACTGCAACGAGTAATGTACTTGGCCAATTTAAAACCTTTAATCAAGCAAAATACACCGACGACGGTATTTATGTTACAGCTGGCCCTGACTTCAGAGATGGCCTTGGCCGTAATTTACCCGAAGGCATGCTTGCCAATAATTACGATGGGCAACTCTACTTACTTAGCCGCGATGGCAAAAAAGCGACACCACTAAGCAAAGAGTTTGACCCGGCGATAGGCCAACTTACGGTGCTTGCAAATGGCGATGCACTGTTAAAAGTAACTGAGCAAGATACTGTGCAATTATATCAATACGATTTAAGCAAAAAACGTTTTAACAACGTGAGTACGGGCTTTGATGTTGTTGAGCAGTTTAGTTTCTCAGACGAGCGTAACCCTACTGTGCTTGTTACAGGCACCACAGCATCAACACCACAACAACTTAAGCAACTCACTGTAGGTAAAAGTCGTACTAAGGTGCTGTGGGACTCCACACCAATTAGCTACCAACACACTGATATTGCAGCGCTTGAAGAGTTTAATTTCATTAACCCTGAAGGTGTAGAAATTAAAGGTCGCGTGTACTTGCCGCATAATATAGATAAGAGTAAACAATACCCAGCTCTGGTTTACTACTATGGCGGTACATCACCGGTGACGCGTGGCTTTACTGGGCGTTACCCTTTTAACCTGTGGGCGGAACATGGTTATGTGGTTTACGTTATTCAACCAACAGGTGCAACGGGATTTGGCCAAGAGTTTTCGGCTAAACACGTTAATGCATGGGGTGAATACACCGCAAACGATATTATTAATGGCACACGAGCATTTCTTAACCAGTATCCGTTTGTCGATAGTAAACGCGTTGGTAACTTAGGCGCCTCATACGGTGGCTTTATGACTATGCTGCTGGCGACAAAAACAGATATGTTTAGTGCCTCTATTGCACATGCGGGAATTTCAAATATCACGTCTTATTGGGGTCAAGGTTGGTGGGGATATTTATACTCAGCTGAAGCATCTAAAAATAGCTACCCGTGGAATAACCCGCAACTTTATAGCCAACACAGTCCCGTGTTTCATGCTGACAAAGTAACAACGCCGCTATTACTACTTCATGGTGACTCAGATACCAATGTACCGGTTGGTGAAAGCCACAATATGTACACGGCATTAAAGTTATTAGGTAAAGATGTTGATCTGATTGAATATAAAGGTGCAGATCACCAAATATTTGCCCGTGACAAACGCTTTGATTGGTGGAATACGATGCTGGCTTATTTCGATAAAAACTTAAAAGATCAGCCTCAATGGTGGCAGTATCTTTACCCTGAAAAATAACAAAAAAACATCACTGAGTACCTGCAAAGGTACTCAGCTTTTTACAAATATATAAAAGCTAAGCCATTAAATTGTAAGAAACAGTTACAAACCGCTCCATTGCACTTCTCAGCCTTTACCATACAGTGCTAACATAACAGCAAATCAAGTATGAAATTAAAGCGAATGACTATTCAAGTTTTATTGGTTGAAGACGACGAGCTTCTCGTTAAACGCATTCTCAATCATTTTAAAGAGACTGAATTTAATATTGAGGTAGATTCAACGGGAGCCGATGCTTTAAGCATCGTGCAATCACGTGCCTCTCTACAAGATGCAATTTCTCTGGCAGTGATCGACATAGTCTTACCCAAGCGCGATGGTTTGTTACTTGCCAAAGAGCTCAATGCACTGACCAATATTGGTGTAATTGTTTTATCTAGTCGTGACTCACAAGCCGATCGTATTGCAGGCCTTGCTCAAGGCGCTGATGATTATATTTGTAAACCGGTTGACCTGCTTGAACTTGAGCTAAGAATGCGCGCCCTTTACAAACGTTTAAAAGGCTCACAACACGACGATGAAAGTGAAGAGTTTATAGAATATGCTGACTTTAAGCTGCACCCTGACAATCGCACTTTGATCACCCCAAGTGGCGAAGAGTCTCGCCTCACTGAAGCTGAACATAAAGTGCTTATTTGCTTGATTGCCAACGCAGGAAAAGCAACCTCTCGAGAGAAAATATCTGAAGAGATTGGGCAACCCGACTGGAGCCCAAGTGACCGTACCGTCGATGTGTTAATTGGCCGTTTACGTAAAAAGCTCAGTGACGAAAAAGACCAAAAGCGCATCGTAACAGTTCGTGGTAAAGGTTATATGCTTTCTATTTAGGTATACACAGCGCCTAAATGACTCATTGTTTATAAACATACCACCTAACACGGTGACGCTTGCTAAAACACGTAAAATATTGAATAAAGCATCGATTTAAAATTGTGTTAATTGGCTTATTAGGCGCTCAAAGGCACGATAATTTAATGCCTCTTTTAATTCGCTTAAGGTGATCGTTGGTTGCTCTTTTAAGTCACTAATTGTTCGGGCAACTTTAATAACACGATGATAAGAACGTGGTGACAGCGCCAGTTTTTCACTGGCTCTCGCTAGAAACTGCAACTCTGCAGCTGCAAGCTCACAATATCGATTCATTTCTTTATTGTTCAATCGTGCATTCACTTTACCTTGCCGTGCATGCTGAAGCGCATGCGCTCGCTCCACACGTTTACGTACTTGCTGACTGCTCTCTTCTGGTTCGGTACTTTGCAATTGAGCGCTGGTAAGTCGTGGTAATTCAATTTGTAAATCTATTCGGTCAATAAACGGACCCGATACACGAGATAAATAGCGCAATACTTGATCTGGTGTCGCACGCTTGTCGGTATGGCTTCCCGTTGGGCTGGGATTAAGTGCAGCTATAAGCTGAAATTGAGAAGGAAATTCCATTTGCCTCGCAGCCCTTGATATTGTTACGACCCCGGTTTCCATTGGCTCACGAAGCGAGTCTAGCACTTTACGCTCAAACTCAGGGAGCTCATCCAAAAATAACACGCCGTTGTGTGCCAGTGAAATTTCACCGGGCTTCGGGTTCGATGACCCTCCAACCAGCGCGACTGCCGAACAAGTATGATGTGGATTTCGAAAGGGACGCTCTCGCCACTTAGATAAATCAACAGACTGACCAATAATAGAATAAAGCGCCGCGGTGCTAATTGCTTCATCATCCGACATGGTCGGCATAATGCTTGGCATTCGCTGTGCTAGCATCGATTTACCCGTGCCTGGCGGGCCTAAAAAAAGCAAGTTATGGCCACCCGCAGCCGCGATTTCTAACACACGCTTGGCACCAGGTTGGCCTTTAACATCACTTAAATCATAGATTGAATCGCGTTCTATTTGTTGCTCTGGGTACTCAATATTAAGCGGTAAGGGCTGCTGATTCAGTAAGTCGTTCCATACATCTTGAATAGAATAAATCGCTTTACGTGACACACCAGAAACAAGACTGGCTAAGGTGTCGTTTTCCGCTGGTAAAAAACAGCACCGACCCTTTTCTTTCGCTCCTAATACGGAGGGTAAAATAGCATTCACTCCCCTTACTTCACCATTTAAGGCCAGCTCACCATAAAACTCATAGCGATGAATATCAGGGCACACTATTTGCCCTGATGCCACTAAAATCCCAACGGCAATGGCTAAGTCAAAGCGCCCTCCGTCTTTGGGTAGGTCAGCGGGCGCAAGATTAACGGTGATGCGCTGATCGGGAAAACCAAATTGTGAGTTTTCAAGCGCACTGCGCACTCTATCTTTAGCCTCTTTTACAGAGGCTTCAGGTAAACCAACAATATGAAAAGCAGGTAAGCCATTCCCTAAATGCACTTCGACAATGACTTCTGGAGCTTGCACTCCTACTTGAGCACGAGAGAAAATCCGAGCTAATGACACGTTCCGTTGTCCCTGTAATGTATCCTTGTTATTACAGTTTAGTCGGGATATTTAAAAACATGTAATGTGAGGTTCCACTTCATTGCTGCAAGTCGTAATGTGAGGGTCATTAACATGGCCAGTACCATGGCCATTTCTGTCACTAACCCAAGTGAAATTCCCACTGTATAAACGATGCCACCCGCGATACAAGTGATCGCATAAAGCTCACCTTTTAATAACATAGGTATGTTGCCAGCAAGTACATCGCGGATCATGCCTCCGAAGCAACCTGTAATCACTCCCATAATAATAGCCGTGGTATCTGGCATGCCTGCAAGCAGGGCTTTTTGCGCCCCCATTACAGCAAAAAAAGCCAAACCAAACGCATCCGCTATTTGTAAAGCATATAACGGAATAGAGCGCTGTTTATTGATTAGCCGTGTCGAAATAAAAACTGAGACTAGAATAGCCCAAAAGTAACTTTGATCATGCAACCAAAAAACTGGAATATCTAAAATGAGGTCTCGTAAGGTCCCACCCCCAATGGCTGTAACGGTCGCTAACACAACAACACCAAAGCCATCCATTTTTTTATCGTACGCTAACAACGTCCCAGAAACAGCAAACACGGCAACGCCGATTAAATCAAACCAGTGGTAAAGTTCCGTCATGTTTGTAACTAAAAAGTAATGTTACTTACGTTGTAACATAAACTTTTCAATCTTTTAAGCGAAGAATCAATTACTCGCCGCTTTCTACCAGCTCAATAAATTGGAGACTTTGCATCATAACCCCATCAGCAAGTGTGGTATCAGAAAAGTACGATTCCTTTTCGGTCGCTTTACTGGGTGTCGCTAATAACACGTTATAGTCCTCTTCTAGCTCAAGCCATAAACTCCGCTCTTTGGCAGTCAACTGCGAATGTTGCTTGCGAACACGATCAGCTTCATAAAAGGCTTCTTGTGCTTTTAAAAATGCATCTTGTGCACTTTCATCCATTTCTTCGCTTGAAAACAAACTAGTACCAATATCGCTGATATCTTCTTGTACTGCATCCATTGTTTTACAGGCTGTTAGGCTGAGTAGAAGAACTGAGAAATAAAATAGTTTCATTGATTAAATCCTCAAAAAAAAGCCCAGTAACATTGCTGTTACTGGGCTGTGCACGGTTACTGCTTAATTAAACTGCCTGATACAAAAGAATGCAGAGCAGGGTCATCGTTATCATCATAGGTTTCTGGCACTTCGAAGCCTAAAGTCTCAACACTAAAACCGCCATCTATCATCATTATGGGGGTCATGAGTACACCATAACCGTAGTTTTGAGTAACGGTCGGGTCGCTGTACATCATTAACGAACCTAGGTGTAGCTCCCATGTCGCTTCTCTCACTTCACCCTCTAATTCAAATGTTGCGGTACCATCATTTGAAATAACAACATTCGATGTTTGCATACCACTGCCATCATCTGCCATGTAGGTAAATACATGTGAGCCCACTAACTCTGTTTCAGTAAAGGTCGCTTGTTCTATTACTCGCGTGACTCGCTCCATAATGCCGAAATCGTCGCCATCTTTAAAGTGTATAAAGTTACCTTGCGCTTTCACAATAAAGTTAGGGTCGGCTTGCTCAATAGGACTACCATAGGTTTTTTCATAGAAGTCTACTGACACCTTTTGAGTTTCTGTATCGTAGCTGTAATAACCACCTGAAATACCTAACTCATTAAACTCAGTATCATGTGCTAACTCTAAGAATGTGCCATCTTCTTTAAATACGGCAATAAAGAAATCACTGTCAAATGAGCCATCATAGTATCCTCCTATCAGCGGATTAGTTGCACTGTAAATGCGTGTGAGCGTTACAGTACCTTCACCTTCAATATCTAGGGTTAACGTATCACCAGATACGGTGGCTGTGATTGCTCCAGCATCATCAATACCAAAACTACCATTTGTATCTTCGCTAATTTGAACAGAGAACTCACCTGTTGACTCGTTCCAGGTAAAGTCACCTATTTCATAACCCGCAAAGGCTGTCTCATCATCAGGGTCTGACATAGCTTGGATTTGTAACCACTTACCATCACGTAAAATCACCGCCACTTCAGGTTCATCAGCGAGTTGCCATGCACCATCAAGAGGATGAATAGTCGCGGGACGTTCTATAACAACTTGTTCTTGAGCCATAGCCTCATCGAAGTACCATGCCTGCTTAGCATCTTCGGTACAGCTACTTCCTTGACTGTAAACACACACAGTTAAGAAATCGCGGTCAAATTCAACGACCTCAAACACCCATTCATTAGACATCAACTTACCACTTTGCAGTGCATAGCTGTTTTGCATATACACGCCTTGATAGGTTGTTGCGATTGAGTACTCAAAAGCATCTGAACTTTTGTCAGTGATAGTTGCCAACTCAATGGTTTCTACCCCAAGCTCTTTTGGAGTATAGAAGTTTGAGAAGTAACGATAGCTTGTATCATCTTCAGCATACATATGCTCCCACCAATACGGCGCAAATCGACTTACACCATAATCGCTTGAAACAGAAAACTCTCGAATGTGAGAAGCATAATATCCAGGCATTTCGGTGCCATCCATTTCAAATGCACGGTATTTACGATAGGTAAAGAAGTGCTCGCCATCTTTTGCTAGCAGCTGTTGTGTAAACTCAGTATAGACAGGGCAGCTATTGTCGGGTTTATCACAGGTTGCCGATATGCCTCCGGTGTCGGTGTAGTAGTTATTTCGAACAAACACACCTTCGCTGTTAATCTGCCAAGAGCGATAATGTTGATTAAGGCTAAAATTCATTAAGCCATCATCATATACATCGTAATGGAGATCAGGTTGCGCTGAATTTACACCTTGATAAATAGTCCATTTACCCAACACATCACTGTTTGTAAGCTGCAGCGTGTTATCTTTTACAAATAACCCTGTACTTGTAATACTTGAATCATCCGTTTTAGACATTAAAGATGCTGTGAATTGGTAACCGACATTCAGTGATTTTATAAACCAAAACGAGTAGTCAAACGTAAGTGACTCATCGGTGCTAGAAATCATCAACTGGTTATCAGACACTGACCAAGTAATCGCAACCGGTGCATTGCTATTATTGATAAGTGTTCCCGTACCACCTTCAACTAAATTAAAATTAACGGCACTGCTGTAGCCGTAAAAATCAGATGTATTATCGACATACCATGAACCGACTAAATCGGCTGCGGCAACATTTAAGGTTTGTGTTTTATCGATTAACGTACGATTCGCGGTCAACTCTTCTGTCGATGTTATCTCAGTCGTTGATTCGTTTTTCGTTTCAAACGCTGAATAAAGCTCAACAGTTCTATTAGCGTCATTTTCAAGTAAAATGCGCATATCCAAATCAGTTAAGTACTCGCACATTTCTTCTTGAGTCACTGTACCTGCATCAAAATAACACGATACTTTGACTGGTTCAGGAACAGTAATACTGACGCCATCATTGTCCTGTGTCCAAGAGAATGAAGCATTAAAATTAATAAAAACATAACTGCCCGTTCCATCAGCGTTAAAATTAATCTGACCCGCGCCAAAACGCGTGTAATACTTGGGCGCCATAACAACATAGTCACCCACAACACTGCCAAATGAGTTATCAACCAACTCTTCATCGTCTTTAATGGTTTCTTTTACTGTTTCTATTAAGGCTGGATCTTGACTGTTCACGGTGTTGATAAAGTCATCAATACCCTCGCTGTCACTGACTAAATCAAGCGTAGACTCTACCCCTTCAGGTAAGCTGTAATCAGGATTATCAACAATAATTTTAATTAGTGCTGATAGCAGCAGTTTTTCGTCAGCATCAATCGCAAGCAAGGCTTTGTCTAATGCATCCTCAGAATCAACCGTGTCGTTATCACGACTAATAAGAGCAAATTCAGCAGTACTTACATTGGTAATATTGACACTAAAGTTTTCTTCTTTGCTCAGTGTTCCATCTTCGCCTGCTTGCGAGATTAAAGTAGCAATCGACTTAAGTTGAGAAACAAACTCTACACCTGGGTTGATGGCGTTATCGCCTAGCGCAACAAGTTTCACCAGTTTATTAGCAAAAGAGTCGTCTACTTCAACATCAACACGGTAGCGGCCTTGCTCATCAGCAGTAACCTCAAATAACTCATCACCAATTTGTACCGCCACATTTGAATTTATAATGGGCTCATCCGTTACAATACCTGTAATTGTGACACTGAGCACTTTACGCTTTAATTGAATAGTGACTTGTGCATTAGCTGTTGCACCATCGTCATCGGTGACGGTCACAGATAACACCACATCCGCATCATCTTCAATTGCAGGTGCCGTTATCGTTAGGCTGCTACTGTCACTACCCGACAAAGCTAAATCAGGACCAGAAATCTGCGACCATGCATAAGTACTAATAGTGCCGTCACTATCAGTGGCGGTTGCTAGAAGCGTTAACTCGCTACCTTCGGTGAGTGTTTCATCGCTGCTTATTGATACTGTAGGGCTTTTATTTTCTGCAACTGGCGGCTTTTTATCCTCGTCGCTATCGCTTCCACTGCCACCACAAGCGGTTAAACCGACAAGACTTGTCGCGAGCAGTAGCTGTTTAAAGTGATTTATTAATCGTGAATTAGGAGGGCTCATCATGTCATTCCTTACATTGATTGCTACGTAGCCACCCAAAAAGAGGCAACTGCACAAACAGTTGCCATATCTCAAGGGAAGCGAAATCTAACAATTATGAACAAAGGCGGGATCTCCGTGACTTCCTTAACCATATACTGAGTTCAGCTATGTTTGCCCGTCAAATATGAACACGTGAGATCCCATCAAAACGGTTCATCTTTCGTTAAGTTTTATAGGTTAGATGAGATGCAAAAATTATGTATGCTTGATGCCGACAAAAATGTACTCAAATACGACATAACAATAAAAATCAATAAGTTAAACGTAGTGACACTGATATTCTTTTGCCGTCATACCATATTTTACTTTAAAAAATTTCGAGAAATGTGAGCGAGATGAAAAACCAATATCGTCAATCACCAAACTAATTTGACGACCTTGGCGTAACAACTCGGCAGCTTTTATGAGTCGATAATCCCGTAAATATTCACTCGGTGTCATGTTGAGAAACACTTTTAACTTACGCTGCAACTGACGTTCACTCAGTGCGAGATGCTTAGCACAATGCGTCATTGAGAATCCTTGTTGCTGATAATTTTCAGATACATAGTGCTCAAGCTTTTCAAGTAACTGTTTATCACGCGGATCAACGGGAGTATCTGCCTTTGGTGGGCTTTGATCTGGCACCTGAATCACATGCTGTTGCGCATATTGATTGACCCAATCAATCCAATTTTCGACTTTTAATAATAATTCTTCCCTGTCAAAAGGCTTGGTGATTACATCCAGAGCATGTTGTTTTAAACCGCTTACCCGCGTTTCATAGTCTCCTTTAGCAGTGAGTATTATCACGGGAATATGGCACGTAACAGGGGAGCTATGTAACGCATCTAATACGGCAAAGCCATCCACTTTTGGCATCATTAGGTCTGTCACTATCAAATCTGGCACTTGGCTTTGCGCTATTTGCAAACCAACGTGGCCATCTTCTGCCAGTAATACCTGATAACGCGGGTGTAATTCAGTTTTTAAATAATGACGCAACTCATCATTATCCTCGATAACTAGTACGGTAGGTTGCTCACAATTTTTCTTGGCTTTAAGGTTCTCACTGTCGATACTCACCGAGGTTGCCTGCTCGAGAGCCTCAGCTAATGGGAAACGAAGCGTAAATGTTGTGCCTACCGCTAAGCGACTAACAAGCTGAATGTCGCCTTGATACTTATCAACGAGACGTTTCACAATGGCTAACCCAACACCACTGCCTTCTACATTGGCTTGGCTGCTTACACGGTAAAAGATATCAAATACTTTCTCTTTCTCCGCATCAGCAATCCCTTTACCTGTATCGGTCACCTCAATAAAGGCATTGTTATCATGCGTTGTTATTTTTAAGCTTACACTCCCTTGTTTTGTATACTTGAAGGCATTGCTGAGTAAATTGCTTAATATAGTAATTAGCCCCTCTCGGGTGCTTGATATAAAAATTGCTTCTTCTATTTCAACATAAAACTCTACTGATTGCTCACCGAGTACAGAAAACTGTCCTGCAACCTCACGCGCAATCGCAGACAAGGATACAACCTTAATAATCTCTTCATTGCGCTCATCATAACGGGTCAATGTTAAGAGTTTATCGACCAGATTTTCTAAACGTCGACTGTTTCGTAATACCAAGGTTAACTGCTCACGTTTATCTGTGTTTTTTTCATTAAAAATAAGACGCTGCAATGGTGCGATTAACAAACTAAGTGGCGTACGTAACTCATGAGATGCATGCGTAAAAAAGCGCACTTTATTTTCAAGCGAATCACTAAGCGCATCAGCTTGCTGTTCTATCAGCGCTTTTTGCTCTGCAATTTCATCAGTGCGCTCATTGACAAGTTGCTCTAGTTGATACTTTTGTTTACGGATCCGATAGGTCCAAAGCACCGTTAATAACCACACCAAACATAAGACAAGTACTGCACAAACAACATAAAAAGCAGGGCTTTGCCACCATGGAGCCAGTACTTTGATATTCAATAACAATGGGGCGAGTGCGTTCGCTCCACTTTCGCTACTTGCTTTAACGATAAGCTGATAACTGCCAGGCGGTAAGTTGGTGTAATCTATTGATAAGTAAGGACCAGTTACATTTCTCCATTGCTGTTCAAAACCTTCTAAACGGTAAGAATACTTATTAGTTTTAGGTTCTGAATAATGCAAATAACTGACCTGTAAGTGCATGCGTGTAATATCGGCTGGCACTGTGACGATGCGACTCTTCTCGATTTGGTAAAGGCTACCGAGCTTACTCCCAGCAGAAGTAATAAGGTCTTGATCGTCAAACTGTAAACGCGTTAATGCTAACTGCCCACCTTGTTTATTCTTAACGAGTGTTTCAGGGTTAATAACACTTACACCTTGGGTGCCGCCAAACATTAACCGGCCATCTCGCATTTTCAGATAGGCGCCGGCATTAAATTCATTGCCTTGCAAACCGTGACGAGCTTTATAACTGGTGATTGCAAAATTCTCTGGATTTATTTTAGCTAATCCATTGTTTGTACTTACCCAAACCATGCCATCATTGCCTTTTAATAAAGCATAAATCACTTGATTAGGCATACCATCTGCCACATTAATAACCTTTACTTGCTGGCTATTGGTGTCAATGATATTTATTCCATTAGACGTCGCTAACCACATACGTGAACCTTCCTGTAAAAAGGCTCTCACCGTATTATCAGATAAAGCAGATGCGGGGTTACCTTTGCGATAATTAATTAAAGAATCAGTCGCAAAGTTATAGTAATACGCCCCATCCCCATCGGTTGCTATCCACATGTCTGTTGCGGAGCTTTGATATAAGCTTGTCACCCTTGCTGTAGGTATGACTAATTGAGAATGTGCCTGTTTTTCTGAAAAACTGATAAACCGACCTAATTGCCTATCAAAACAAAATAATCCACCACCATTCGTCCCTACCCAGACATTATTTTTCTCATCCACCAGCAAGGCGTAAATACTGTTTTCAGTTAATCCATGGCTCCCTTCATCAGCTCGAAAATGTGTCACACTGCCATCTTGGTGGAGCACATCAATACCCTGCTGCCAACTACCAACCCAAATGTCTCCATTTAAATCTTCGGTTATCGCTTTAATTGCGTTACTGGTAATTGAATTGGGTAAGTTGCTCGCCACGAGGTGTTTAATACGGTTTAATTGTTGATCAAGGATATCTATCCCGCCCCCCCCAACTGCCATACCAAATACGTTGCTGCGAATCTTCAAATAGCGCCCAAGCATCTTTACTTGAAAGCGGTGTCGGTTTTTTTAATTTACTGAATTGAAGTGAAGCAGGATCTAGCTTGCTGATACCATTGGCAGTACCAAACCACATAATATCGCTACTATCACGGTAAATACTGTAAACTCGGTCGTGCGCTAAGCTATATCTGTCAAATGGGTCATGGGTTAAAGCAGTAAACGTGTTGGTTTTGCGATCAAAAATATTGATGCCGCCCCCTCGCGTTGCAAGCCATACTCGACCTTGCTGATCAAACTCGATATCACGAATTTCGTTACTGGTTAACCCGTACTCTGAGTCGCTCGATTTAAGCCATTGCTGCATCGATTTTGCTGATAAATCAATCTTAAATAACCCACCGCCTTGACTGGCCAACCATATTGTTTCGTCATTTGCCTGCTTTATCGCAAAGATACTCGAATGAATGCTAGGCGGCTTTGTAAATCCATTCAACAACGTACTGACACGTTGTTGCTTAGCAAGATCATAATGAATTAATCCTGCACCATGAGTACCTAGCCACAATACATCGTGTATTTTTGTTATCGCATAAATAGGCTTTTTTATATCCCGCACTAGTGGGGTCACTTTTTCATTGCGTTTATTGTAAGCGAATAAACTGCCATCATACGTGCCGATATACAGCACGTGAGAATCAACAAACAAACTGGTAATACGGTAGTCTGTTAAAATGGGCGAAGAAAATTGGTAATCGTATAACGGGAGTTGATTTACGCCCCCATTGCGGGTGCCTATAAAAAGGTGCGATTCGTTATCGAGTGCAAGCGGATAAATGTAGTTATTCGTTAAACTATTGTTTTCTCCTGTTGACGAAAAAACAATAAATTCATTCCCATCAAAGCGGTTTAACCCTGCTTGCGTAGAGAACCATACAAACCCCTGCTGATCTTGTTGAATATCAAATACAACGCTTTGTGATAAGCCATTATCAATACTGAAATTTTGAAACGCAGGCCACGCAAAAGGTAAAAAAAATAGACTAAAAAGATAAATAAGAAACCGAGTCATCCCTAAAAGCTACACATTTATTATTAGTTATTAATAAAGAATAGTTCAGTTCAGTTAACATTCATAATAGTTCCCCATTTTAACTACATGAAAGAAAAGCTTTTATTATAGTCGGTTCTAAAGCTCATCACGTTTAAGCCCAATAATACCGCTATTGTTTCAGGCAAAAATACGTTGATGTGTATCTAATAATTTTAGTTAATTTAATTTCAGTGGGTTGCGGGAGCAGTAAATAATGAAGGCAAACCGACGACCTTCGGATTATAAACCTGAATTTCAGGCATAAAAAAACACGCGGCTGCGAGTCTGATCATGTTTGC
The DNA here is from genome assembly GCF_013423925.1 of Pseudoalteromonas sp. JSTW. Taxonomy (NCBI): domain Bacteria; kingdom Pseudomonadati; phylum Pseudomonadota; class Gammaproteobacteria; order Alteromonadales; family Pseudoalteromonadaceae; genus Pseudoalteromonas; species Pseudoalteromonas sp. JSTW. The sequence continues at coordinate 152,117 of NZ_CP058972.1, read as the reverse complement.
TAATTTAATTTCAGTGGGTTGCGGGAGCAGTAAATAATGAAGGCAAACCGACGACCTTCGGATTATAAACCTGAATTTCAGGCATAAAAAAACACGCGGTGGCGTGTCTGATCATGTTTGCTAATTTAATTTCAGTTGGTTGCGGGAGCCGGATTTGAACCGACGACCTTCGGGTTATGAGCCCGACGAGCTACCAGGCTGCTCCATCCCGCGCCTGAAATTATTAAGTTTATTTTTCTTCTCACTTAATTTAAGAAGTCAGCCAATTCAAAGAATTGGTTGCGGGAGCCGGATTTGAACCGACGACCTTCGGGTTATGAGCCCGACGAGCTACCAGGCTGCTCCATCCCGCGCCTGAAATTATTAAGTTTATTTTTCTTCTCACTTAATTTAAGAAGTCAGCCAATTTAAAAAATTGGTTGCGGGAGCCGGATTTGAACCGACGACCTTCGGGTTATGAGCCCGACGAGCTACCAGGCTGCTCCATCCCGCGCCTGTAATCTCTTAGTAACATAAGCATGTTAACGATGCCCTGTACCAGAGAGAGCGCTATAATATAGCAAAAAAATTAGAAATCAAGGGTTATAATAATAAAAGCGGTTCAAGCGAACAAAAAGCACACAAAACTACTCTAAATAGCACGTTGATGAGGACTGATCATTTTTTGCCACTCCCAATCTGGGTGTCCCATTACAATAAAATCAGGATTCTCAGTACTTTCTCGTTGATTGTAAGTCAGTGGGTTAAATTCAGCGTCAGTAATGCATCCGCCAGCTTCTTCGACAATTACTTGAGATGCACCAGTATCCCATTCACCTGTTGGGCCAATACGTAAAAAGCAATCTGCTTTTCCCTCAGCAATAATGCAAGCCTTTAATGAACATGACCCTAATGCTACGGTGGCAAACTGAGTATTTAAATATTGACTGACCGCCTCAATTTTTTGCCTGCGACTCACCGCTAATGTTAAGTTATCTGGCGTTGCTACCGAAATTTGCTTATCTTGGCCATTTTCACGTTTAAACGCACCATTTTGATAACTTGCGAAATACGTCACTTGTTTAGCTGGCCAGTGTATAACGCCTAAGACGGGATGATTGTTTTCAATCAACGCAATATTTACCGCAAAGTCGCCACTTTCTAAAATAAACTCTCCCGTACCATCCATAGGATCTAGCAACCAATATCGCTGCCAATGTTTCCTATCTTCAAGTGCTGGAATAGGCGTCTCTTCAGACATAATCGGAATATCGGGAGCCAACTTTCTTAGGCCTGCCATCAATACTTCGTTCGATGCCAAGTCAGCTTTCGTTACGGGTGTATTATCTGACTTTTCTTCAGCACCAATATCATCTTGCTGATAAATAGCCATAATAGCCTCACCTGCCTGCTCAGCTAAACGAATGCACGGTTCTAAAAAATTATTCATTGCCCGCTCCTGACTCTAGGTACTTTGTTAATAATAGCAAAGCTGCAACACTTCGTGCTTCAGTAAAGTCATCTTGTTGTAATAAAGATTGCCAATCTTGTATTGGCCATTTAACAACAACGAGCGGTTCAGGCTCATCACCAGGTAACGTTTCTGGATAAAGTTGCTCTGCATAGAGAATATGCATAGTGGCATTAAAGTAACTGGGTGCCATCGTTACTTTTTTTAGTGCAGAAAAATGCTTCGCACCAAAACCGACCTCTTCTTTAAGCTCTCGGTTTGCGGCTTGCTCTGGTGTTTCTCCAGGATCAATTAAGCCCTTAGGAAAACCGAGTTGATAGTCGTTCGTGCCTGCACAATATTCCCTTACTAATAGCAATTCATTATCAGCTGTAACGGGCACAATCATCACAGCTCCCCGGCCTCCACCACGAATTCTTTCATACTGCCTTTGTTCATCATTTGAAAACTTCAAAGCCAGAGATTCAACAGTAAATAGTCGGCTTTTGGCGACGACTTCGTTAGACAATATTTGCGGAGGTGTTGGGTGCTTTTTCTGTGTCATTGGCATTAATTTGCTATCATGTCAGTTACACTCATGATAAATCTTTTAAAGTGAATTGCCTATGTTAAATTGGTCAAAAATCGATACAGTACTGCTTGATATGGATGGCACTCTGCTCGATTTGCATTTTGATAATTACTTTTGGCTTACCGTTATTCCCGAACAATATGCATTAAAGCATGGACTCAGTTTAGAGCAGGCGAAAACAGACATTTTTCAACGCTATCAAAAAGTAAGCGGCCAAATAAGTTGGTATTGTTTAGATTACTGGCAACAGCAACTCGATTTACCCATTATGGCGTTAAAGCGTGATATTCAGCATTTAATAAAAATTCGCGAAGACGTCCCCCCTTTTCTAACCGAACTTAGAAAAACAGGCAAAGAATTAATCTTACTTACGAATGCCCACCCAGATTGTGTCATGTTAAAGTTTGAGTTAACGGCAATAGACAATTATTTAGATGGCGTTATTTCAACCCATCAATATGGTGTGAGTAAAGAACATCAACCTTTATGGCAGCAAGTGCAACAAGAATGGCAGTTTGATAAAGCGCGCACTTTATTTGTTGATGACAGTCCCGCAGTGCTCGATGCGGCCAAAGAGTTTGGCATAGGCCATATACTTGCGGTTGCCAACCCTGATAGCCGACAACCGCATAAACAGTTCGATGGCTATTTATCTACCACCGACTTTCGTGACTTCATGCCCCTAAAATGAGCATAAATAGGTTTATTTAGGGTAACGCTGCTCTAAGCCTTGATAGACAAGCTTTGCAAAATCAGCATGCTCCGTACCGAGGCTTTTAACGACTTCAACTAAATGCTCGTTATCTTCTTGACCGTTCCACACCTTTATATAACTGCCATCTTTGTAACCATGATCTTGGCGGAAGAAATTAAGTGTATTTTTGCCAACATAGCCACGATATAAATCGTCGATATCCATGCCAATTTGCGCCATACATCCAGCGAATGCGGCAGCATTAAAACGCTTTTCAGCAACGGCGGTTGCAGCCAATAACTCAAGCGTTTGTTTAAAATCGTCAGCTTGCTCAGGCGCACTTAGTTCAGCTTCAAGTTGAGCGGCAAGTTGCTCGTAACTTGTTTCCCCGTCGATACGCAGTGATAAACCAAAATGGAAAATGTCGACCAGCTCCAAAATAACTTGCTCAGTATCTGGGGTTTGTTTTTTCCACCATTTCCAACCATAGTGGTCGAGCATTTCAGCACACTCAACCCAAATAGCACGATACCATTCAAAACCTTGGCTAAACCATTGCTCATGCACTTTTGTATTCATGGCATTTTGCATCTCAAGCATGACAACGATTTTTTGTAAATTAGCAGACATTTTTAATCCCAACTTGCATTTTTATTTAGCTATATACTACAGATAAATTCAGCATTGATGAAATTAAAAAACAGCTAAGCAGGTCTTCATAAGCAGTTGAAAAAAATAATTGAGGAATACCATGCTGAGAACCCTTCTTGTTAGTGCATTACTTGTGCTATCTAGCCAAACACTTGCAGCCACAGCTCATAATATTGCTGACTCGGCAGAGCACGTCAGTCCACTATTGCCTGGATTAACAATTCCAGATGTTGATTTAAAAGACCAAAACGGCACAACCGTTTCTTTAAAAAAACGTTTTAAAGAAAAAACTACCGTATTAATCGTTTACCGAGGTGGATGGTGTCCCTATTGTTCCAAGCAATTAGCCAACGTACAAAAAATTGAGGATCAATTAGCAGACTTGGGGGCACAAATTATTGCAATATCTCCGGATAGTCCAGAAAAGCTAGCCGAGACTAAAATAACCTCTGCGAACTATCAACTACTCTCTGATGATAGTTTGGCATTGAGCCAAACGTTGGGATTGGCATTTTATCTCGATGACAAGACCGCAAAAATTTATCGCAACAAGTTAGGGGTTAACTTTGTATCACTCGATGGCAAAGCACAGGTTGCGTTACCCGTTCCTGCTGTTTTTGTAGTAGATAAGCAAGGGCTTATCCACTTTCAGTATGCGAACCCTAATTATAACGTTCGTTTAACAGAAGACGTATTGTTAGCCGCAGTTAAATCAGTGAGCGAACAATAAACACACTATCGAGTGATTAATTAAGTAGGGCTTTAAGCCCTGCTTAACGACCTTGCGCAAACGCGTGCCAAGACTCAATTAAATCAACAAAATCCTCAAAACCGCAGCCACTGCTTAAGCCATCTTCTTCAAGCATTAAATCATCATCCTGATACGCCATGAGATCTTCATTATCTTGATGAAGAGCATGAGCTTCAAACAACGCTTCGTCCTTACTCAAAATCAAATCTATTTCTTGGCCTTGCAGTGTTAAGGGCTCATGGCTATTTTTAACGGCGGAAATTAGCGCCTGGACCATCGCTATTTTTTCTTTGCCTATTTCTTCATTCAACCAACGACCGATAACCGCATGTTCAGTCGAAATTTTAATACGTAAACCGCTCATTGGATCGCGGATAAATTGATATTCCATCGTAAATACTCACAACTCTTGATGCAGTAATTATATCGGTTGCGGCATGCAGTAGCGAGTTCAGAAGGCCAAAAACAACACTAGCGCCCAATGGCGCTAGTGTTAATGCTGTTTAGATATATAAAAAATTGCTAGAGTCGCGACTTGAAACGCGCGGCATCAATGATTGCCCATAGGTATACAATCGGAAGTAATATGAAACCAACGGCGACATAAATTAATACCCCACTTATGATCCACGCTAAGAAAAATGCGATCGCCGCCATCAAACGACCTTGCACCAGTTGCCCTAAACCGGGAAAAAAGATATTACATATTGCTGCGATTACATTACCGCCAGAACCTTGCTCTGCCATACTAACCTCTGTAGTTTTTGATGATTATACTTTTTATAAACACACTTCATGCCAACTTATTATATTTTATAAATCAACACGTTAAATTTTCACACTGTTTTTATTTTAGTTCTTTTTGCCACAAATAGGTCAAATTCACAATTTTTATTATGCAATTTTAATAACTTGCCAAAATAGCTGTTTATAAAAACAGTATTTTATTTAGCCTTGCATAAACACCTGTTATACTCCTCTCATTATAGATTGAAAAGGCGTAACGATGGACGTTTCTGAATTACTCGATGGCTTAAATGACAAACAACGGGATGCAGTCGCAGCCCCATTGCAAAATATGCTAGTACTTGCTGGTGCAGGTTCTGGTAAAACTCGAGTACTTGTTCATCGTATCGCATGGCTAATGCAAGTTGAGCAAGCCTCTGCCTACAGTATTTTTGCGGTCACCTTTACCAATAAAGCTGCAAAAGAGATGCGCTCTCGCGTAGAAGAAACCTTAAAAGCGCCTGTTGGTGGCATGTGGATTGGCACTTTCCACGGGTTGTCTCACCGTATTTTGCGTGCACATCATCGTGAAGCAAAATTACCTGAAAGCTTTCAAATCTTAGATTCAGACGATCAGCAGCGAATGATCAAACGCTTACTTAAAGCAATGAATATCGATGATAAAAAGTGGCCAGCGAAACAGTTTAGCTGGTACATCAGTGCTAAAAAAGACGAAGGTCTGCGCCCTAAAGATATTCAGGCTTACGATATCAATGAGCAAATGATGCTGAAAGTTTATGCAGCATATCAAGAAGCATGTGATCGTGCTGGTTTGGTCGACTTTGCAGAAATTTTATTACGCTGCTACGAAGTACTTAACAATCACCCTACGCTACTGCGTCATTATCAGCAGCGTTTTGCTCATATGTTGGTAGACGAGTTCCAAGATACCAATACGATTCAATATGCTTGGTTAAAGCTGCTAGCAGGAAACACCAACAGCATTATGATAGTAGGTGATGATGACCAAAGTATCTATGGTTGGCGCGGTGCACGTATTGAGAATATTAAACGCTTTTTAACCGACTTCGAAGCCGAAACCATTCGTCTTGAACAGAACTACCGCTCAACAGCCACAATATTAAAAGCCTCCAATGCGCTAATTAAAAATAATGCTGAACGCATGGGTAAAAGCCTCTGGACCGATGGTAACGAAGGTGAACCAATTTCGGTGTATGCCGCTTTTAACGAATTAGATGAAGCCCGTTTCGTAAGCAGTAAACTGCGTAGCTGGTTAAATGCTGGTAATGCCTTGCAAGATGCCGCGATTCTATACCGTAACAATGCGCAATCTCGTGTACTCGAGGAAGCCATGTTACAAGAAGGGCTTAAATACCGCATTTATGGCGGCATGCGCTTCTTCGAGCGTCAAGAGATTAAAGACGCCCTTTCGTACCTGCGCTTAGTGGGTAATCGCCAAGATGATGCCGCCTTTGAGCGCGTTATTAACACCCCTGCTCGTGGCATTGGAGATAAAACCCTCAGCCACATTCGTGACTGTGCGCGGAACGAGTCTCTTCCTCTGTGGTATGCTGCAAAAGCCATTATTGAACAGCAGCATCTATCTGGGCGTGCAGCCAGTGCAGTAACAAAATTTTTAGAGCTGGTTGAGCACATTGAAGACAAAATCAGTGATCTTACCTTAGAAGAGCAAGCTAAATACGCGATTCAAACTTCAGGGTTGATGGCCATGTACCAAGCTGAAAAAGGTGAAAAAGGCCGCGCTCGCGTAGAAAACTTAGAAGAGCTCATTAGTGCCTGTGGCCAATATGAGCTACCTGAAGACGAAGAATTCAGCTCACCACTGCAAGGCTTTCTTGCGTACACTTCTCTCGAATCAGGCGAAGGTCAAGCCGATGAGCACGAAGATGCCGTGCAAATGATGACACTTCATTCAGCAAAAGGCCTTGAGTTCCCGCTTGTTTTTATGGTGGGTGTTGAAGAAGGCATGTTTCCTTCACAGCAAAGTAATGAGGAGTCTGGTCGCTTAGAAGAAGAGCGCCGTTTGTGTTATGTAGGCATGACCCGAGCGATGGAAAAGCTGTACATTAGTCACGCTGAAACTCGCCGTTTATATGGCCAAGAAAAATACCACAGCCCCTCTCGATTCTTGCGCGAAATGCCAGAAGACTGTGTTGAGGAAATTCGTATCAAAACACAAGTTTCAAGGCCCCCAGCCGCAGGCCGTTTTAGCTCATCAGTCACACATGCCGCATTTGAAGACAGTGGCTTTAATTTAGGGCAACGCGTTTTACATGCAAAATTTGGTGTAGGAACGGTACTAAATTATGAAGGCAGTGGTGCACAGTCACGTATTCAAGTGAACTTTGATGATTTAGGCAGTAAGTGGCTTGTTACTCAGTATGCAAGACTTCAAGCCTTATAACGACTACCTAAGCATGCTCATCACTGAGCTGACGATTGCCAAGCATCGTCAGCTTATTGTGGTGCAAGGTGATGCAACCTGGTGTTATGCATTTGCCAATCAACTGTCACTGCCAAACACGTATGTGTTTAGCAGTTGCCATCAATTAAAAAATAGCGCCTTCCCAAAGCATGTTCATCAAATTCTTGGACAAGAGTTTCAACACGCGATTTTTGATGGTTTTAGTGGACTGTATGCAGATAAGTTAGCCGCGCTTGCCGGTACAGTTAAAGCCGGTGGTGTGTTTATTTTATTACTCCCGAATGACCCAACATGGGTCGATCCTGCGCTTGAAAACGTCACATCGTTTGGACAAACAATAACGCATAGTTTCTTTAATGAACGCCTAACTACATTATTAGAGTCGCAAACACACATTTTTAAGCAGCACATCACGCCAACGACATATCAAACAATACACCCACATCACGCATTAATTGACTTTTCTCAACAACAGGCGTGTATTGAGCAAATAATTAAAACAGCACAGGGTCGCGCACATCGTCCTCTCGTAATTAGTGCTGATAGAGGGCGAGGAAAATCAGCCGCATTAGGCCTTGCAGCTGCTGCATTAAAGGATAAAAAAATACTGCTGTGTGCGACTCAAGTTAAAGCGGTGCAAACCACATTTAAACACTTAGCTGAACAACTTAATGTCCCTTTGCAAGCCAATTGCAAGCAACTTGCAAACCTAAGTTATAGTGCTCCTGATAACCTCCTTAATGAAAAACCTCAATGCGATCTGCTATTTATAGATGAAGCTGCAGCTATCCCTGTTCCTATGCTAATGCAAATTTTACACTCGTACCCACGTATTGTGTTTGCTAGCACCATGGTCGGTTATGAAGGCAATGGCCGCGGTTATACACTGCGCTTTTTACATTATTTGCGCAGCCAGTTTAAGTCATTAAAGACAATAAACTTAGACGCACCGATCCGCTTTGCAAAGCATGATCCGCTTGAGTACGCCATACGCGATTTATTACTGCTTGATGCGCAATACAATCAAGTCGCTAGTTCGTTACCTTTGCAGTTCGAGCAGGTTAGCAAGGAGCGCCTTATTCGTGATGAACACTTATTAAGCCAAGTTATGGCACTCCTCGCGTTAGCGCACTACCAAACCAGTGTGAGTGATTTACGTCAATTGCTTGATGCACCTGAATTACACTTATTTATTTGCCGACAAGCAGAAAACCTACAAGCCGTCTGTTTAGTCGCAATTGAAGGGGGACTATCGCAAGATATTGCAGAGCAAGTAATAACAGGCGAACGCCGCCCGCAAGGGCATTTAATGGCACAAACATTAACTCAGTTAACGCATGATACGCAGTGGCTAACAGGTCACTCTGCACGCGTTGTGAGAATCGCTGTAGCACCAGAGAGCCACCAACAAGGTATAGGATCTGCCTTATTAGATTTTTGCCAACAACAACTAAGTACGTGCGATTTCTTTGGTGCAAGTTTTGGGGCAAATGCGTCATTAGTTAGGTTTTGGAAAACAAATGGTTTTCGCCTTGTAAAGCTAGGTTTTAACCGTGATAAAGCCACTGCAGAACATGCTGCACTTGTTATTAAGCCATTAAAAACACAAAGCAAAGCAGTCACAGAGCAATTAAAAGAAGAATTTAAGCAAGACCTATCCGTGCAACTATTTGGGCATTTTAACTCTTTACCATGGCAACTAGTTGATGAACTACTCTCAGGCTATTCAACAATAGGTTGCTCTTCAGAAATGCTTAATAGAGCAGACAGGTTACTCAACAACGACGTTTCACTCTTTAAATTACAACCCTTACTGTGGCAGCTTATTTGGCACATGCCTATTAGTCTAAATTTACTCGACCAAGATACAAAAATGATCCTTATTAGACTAGTATTACAGCAAATTGATGTGAAAAGCGTAATTGATGAAGCACACTTCACGGGTAAAAAAGAGTTCGACATTCGGTTCAAAAAAGCAGTACACGATTGGTATGCCCAGTTTACTTTACTTAATAAGAGCAACCGTTAAGCGCCTAGCGATTTGCTTGCTTTTCGTGCCTATTATAGGAAACACTCAACATACACAGCCACCTATAAAATTAGGGATGTCTACCGCACTAACTGGTCCTGCAAAACACATCGGCGAGCAATTAGCACTGGGTAGTACAATCTATTTCAACAAAGTAAATGCACGTGATGGAATACATGGTCAAAATATTGATCTTATTCTTGCTGATGACGGTTATGAGCCTAAAAACACCGTTGTAAACACACGACAATTTTTATTTAATGACAAAATAGACGCTATTTTCGGCTCGATGGGTACACCGACTGCAAATGCGATTAAGCCCCTTTTAGATAGACATCGAGTGCCCTTCCTGATGCCTTTTACTGGTGCTGACTTTCTCCATAACCAGTCAATGCCAAACGTCTTTAACTTACGCGCAAGCTATCAAGATGAAGCGATAGAGCAAATTAATTATTTAGTTCAGGAGCGCAAGCATAAAAAAATAGGGTTGATGATCCAAGCCGATGAGTTTGGTTTTTTAGTTGAAAGTAACTTAATAATGGCACTGCAAAAACACGATTTGGTACCGGTTGAAGTTGCACGTTTCAAACGAAATAGCGAAGAGATATCAAAGGCACTAGAACAACTTAAAGTTAGTGGAGTCACCGCAGTATGCATGGTAGGCACTTATCAACCATTAGCCGAATTTATTAATACTGGATACGAGCAAGGTTTCAAACCCGACTATACCTCAGTATCATTTGTGTCGAGTTTTGATTTATACTCTCTCATTCACCACCCAAGTACTATTATGGTAACGGAGGTTGTGCCAGACCCCAATCAGTGTGACAACTCCTTATGCAAGCAATTTAGAGCAGATATCAAGCCCTATAACACAAGCCCTAACAGAATTATTTTTGAAGGCTATTTGAATGCAGTTGCGTTAGTGAGCGCCGCACAAAAGTGCACAACACCGTTGAATAATCAATGCTTACTGACTGAACTAAATAAGCTCTTTAGTGATACGTCTGAGTTTGCCGATTTATTTAACAATCAGACAAACAACACGGATAAAAAGATCTACCGATCCTATTTTAAAAGTAATTGAAATTAACTACTGCTAAATCGAAATAATGTTCTATGCTTTAAAGACTTAACAAGGCTTTGAGGGAAATATGGATCTGATTAATTTTCGTGTTGGGCAAAAGACCATTTCACTTAAGATTCTCGATATTCTTCTAACAGAACGTTACGAAAATAACCTGACATCTTTGCCTAATGAAAATAAAAGCTTCATTGGTGTAAAAGATTACATGGAAACACCCACGCCCATCTTTGATTTAGGCATTGTACTTAATAACCAATCAACCAATAAGACAAATGCAGAGCTCACTGACTTATTGGTTGAAAAAGAAAAAGATCACCAACAATGGTTGAGCGCACTAGAGCATAGCCTGCTCACAGGCGCAGCCTTCACAAACACAATTGATCCGGATAAATGCGATTTTGGCCGATGGTACAACAGCTTTAAAACTGACAACGAAGACCTGCAAAATATCCTCGATAAGTTCGACACCCCCCACAGAGAATTGCACGCCATGGCGCGTGAATTCTTAGACCTTCAAAAAACAATGACAAAAGAGAACGTTATTCGTTTGTTTGAAGAAAAGAAGCGCCAAGTGTTTAATCAGTTAATACGCTTGTTTGAGTCTGCAAGAGAGCAGATTATTCTGGATTACAAGCCTATCATAATCTTTACCACTAAAGATGGCGTAACACCTCATATAGGCCTCCTCGTTGACAAGGTAGAAGACAATATCAATGTAAAGAAAGAGGATATTAAACCGCTTGATAAGCTTACCTCCGTAGGTTTTGATGTTGATCCTCAAACTAGAAATATGATGCGTGGTTTAATCAAAATGAAAAACAAGCATAGTTTGTTACTCGATCCTAGCGCCATATTCCGCCCTGAGCATTTAATGCGCCATGAAGCCGAAGAGACCGAAGAATATGGCTTGTTTTAATAACTAGCAATGAATCACTATCTCGTTGGAACAGCTATAGCCGTGAATATCAGTGGTTATGCATGAAGGGCATATCAGACACTTTCGGCACTCAAGTGCCTCTACGTCCTAATTATTTGAGCCAGAAGTGAAATGAGCGATTTAGAGCCCCTTGCACTTCTGTCATTGTGATTAAGAAGCGTGGGAACGGCTTTAGCCGTGAATGTCAGTGGTTATGTATGAAGGGCATATCAGACACTTCGGCACTAAAGTGCCTCCTACTACGCCTAGTTATTTGAACCAGAAGCGAAGTGAGCAATTTAAGGGAATCTTTCATTCTTGTCGTCATGATTAAACAACATGGGAATTGTGATTAAACATCTGATTACAAAGCGTGGGAACGGCTTTAGCCGTGAATGTCAGTGGTTATGTATGAAGGGCATATCAGATACTTCGGCACTAAAGTGCCTCCTACATCTCTTCACCTTGCGCTGATGCCTACTAGGATATAGGTCGTAGGGGTCTTGGTTGGGTGTTTTATTTTCCTACAGGCAAAAAAAACCCGACTCTTTCGAATCGGGTTTCTCTAATTTGGAGCCTGGCGATGTCCTACTTTCACATGGCAAATGCCACACTATCATCGGCGCTGTTTCGTTTCACTACTGAGTTCGGCATGGAATCAGGTGGGTCCAAAACGCTATTGTCACCAAGCAAATTTGGTTGTTAATCGCATCTGCAATTAACTAAAATCTGGAATTCTGATAATCGTAAATCTACTTTAGTATACTAACTTCTGTCTGTTACGCTGTCATAAAACGCGTTTGGCGTTGTATGGTTAAGCCTCACGGGTAATTAGTACAGGTTAGCTTAATGGCTCACACCACTTCCACATCCTGCCTATCAACGTTGTAGTCTTCAACGGCCCTTCAGAGACTTTAAAAGTCTAGTGAGAACTCATCTCGAGGCCTGCTTCGCGCTTAGATGCTTTCAGCGCTTATCAGTTCCGAACGTAGCTACCGGGCAATGCCATTGGCATGACAACCCGAACACCAGCGGTTCGTTCACTCCGGTCCTCTCGTACTAGGAGCAACCCCTCTCAATTCTCAAACGCCCACGGCAGATAGGGACCGAACTGTCTCACGACGTTCTAAACCCAGCTCGCGTACCACTTTAAATGGCGAACAGCCATACCCTTGGGACCGACTTCAGCCCCAGGATGTGATGAGCCGACATCGAGGTGCCAAACACCGCCGTCGATATGAACTCTTGGGCGGTATCAGCCTGTTATCCCCGGAGTACCTTTTATCCGTTGAGCGATGGCCCTTCCATTCAGAACCACCGGATCACTATGACCTACTTTCGTACCTGCTCGACGTGTCTGTCTCGCAGTTAAGCTGGCTTCTACCATTACACTAACCGTACGATGTCCGACCGTACTTAGCCAACCTTCGTGCTCCTCCGTTACTCTTTGGGAGGAGACCGCCCCAGTCAAACTACCCACCAGGCACTGTCCGTAACCCCGATTAGGGGCCAACGTTAGAACATCAAAACTACAAGGGTGGTATTTCAAGGACGGCTCCACAAAGACTAGCGTCTCTGCTTCAAAGCCTCCCACCTATCCTACACATGTAGGTTCAATGTTCAGTGCCAAGCTGTAGTAAAGGTTCACGGGGTCTTTCCGTCTAGCCGCGGGTACACAGCATCTTCACTGCGATTTCAATTTCACTGAGTCTCGGGTGGAGACAGCGTGGCCATGGTTACACCATTCGTGCAGGTCGGAACTTACCCGACAAGGAATTTCGCTACCTTAGGACCGTTATAGTTACGGCCGCCGTTTACCGGGGCTTCGATCAAGAGCTTCGTCCGAAAACTAACCCCATCAATTAACCTTCCGGCACCGGGCAGGTGTCACACCGTATACGTCATCTTGCGATTTTGCACAGTGCTGTGTTTTTAATAAACAGTCCCAGCCACCTGGTCACTGCGGCTCCAATCAGCTTAAAGAGCAAGTCTCATCACCAATCGGAGCGTACCTTCTCCCGAAGTTACGGTACGATTTTGCCTAGTTCCTTCACCCGAGTTCTCTCAAGCGCCTTAGTATTCTCTACCTGACCACCTGTGTCGGTTTGGGGTACGATTCGGTATAATCTGAAGCTTAGAGGCTTTTCCTGGAAGTATGGCATCAACAACTTCACCACCTTAGTGGCTCGTCTCGTGTCTCAGTCTTAAGAGTCCGGATTTTCCTAAACTCTCAACCTACTCACTTTCACATGGACAACCAACGCCATGCTTGCTTAGCCTGCTCCGTCCCCCCATCGCAATTATACCAAGTACGGGAATATTAACCCGTTTCCCATCGACTACGCCTTTCGGCCTCGCCTTAGGGGTCGACTTACCCTACCCTGATTAACATGGGATAGGAACCCTTGGTCTTCCGGCGTGCGGGTTTTTCACCCGCATTATCGTTACTCATGTCAGCATTCGCACTTCTGATACCTCCAGCATGCCTCCCGGCACACCTTCAACGGCTTACAGAACGCTCCCCTACCACTCAAAATAAATTTTGAATCCGCAGCTTCGGTGCATAGTTTAGCCCCGTTACATCTTCCGCGCAGACCGACTCGACCAGTGAGCTATTACGCTTTCTTTAAAGGGTGGCTGCTTCTAAGCCAACCTCCTGGCTGTCTGGGCCTTTCCACATCGTTTCCCACTTAACTATGACTTTGGGACCTTAGCTGGCGGTCTGGGTTGTTTCCCTCTTCACGACGGACGTTAGCACCCGCCGTGTGTCTCCCGGATAGTACTTTACGGTATTCGGAGTTTGCAAAGGGTTGGTAAGTCGGGATGACCCCCTAGCCTTAACAGTGCTCTACCCCCGTAAGTATTCGTCCGAGGCTCTACCTAAATAGATTTCGGGGAGAACCAGCTATCTCCCGGTTTGATTAGCCTTTCACTCCTAGCCACAGGTCATCCCCTAACTTTTCAACGTTAGTGGGTTCGGTCCTCCAGTTGATGTTACTCAACCTTCAACCTGCCCATGGCTAGATCACCGGGTTTCGGGTCTATACCTTGCAACTCAACGCCCAGTTAAGACTCGGTTTCCCTACGGCTACCCTAATCGGTTAACCTCGCTACAAAATATAAGTCGCTGACCCATTATACAAAAGGTACGCAGTCACCCAACAAGTGGGCTCCTACTGCTTGTACGTACACGGTTTCAGGTTCTATTTCACTCCCCTCACAGGGGTTCTTTTCGCCTTTCCCTCACGGTACTGGTTCACTATCGGTCAGTTGGGAGTATTTAGCCTTAGATGATGGTCCACCTATATTCAGTCAAAGTTTCACGTGCTCCGACCTACTCGATTTCACTTAAGATGCATTTTCGTGTACGGGACTATCACCCTGTATCGTCATACTTTCCAGAATGTTCCACTAACACATAATAAGCTTAAGGGCTGGTCCGGTTTCGCTCGCCGCTACTTCCGGAATCTCGGTTGATTTCTGTTCCTACGGGTACTTAGATGTTTCAGTTCTCCGCGTTCGCCTCTTACACCTATGTATTCAGTGCAAGATACCTGCAAGCAGGTGGGTTTCCCCATTCGGAAATCCTAGTCTCAAGTGCTTTTTACTAGCTTGACTAGGCTTATCGCAAGTTAATACGTCCTTCATCGCCTCCAACTGCCAAGGCATCCACCGTGTACGCTTAGTCACTTAACCATACAACCCAAACGGGTCTTTGTTAGTGACAGCTGTTAACTTCGCCAGAAGTTAATTCATCAAATAATGATGAGAATACTAAAGTAGATACCGATTAATTTTTCAATTAATTGGCATATTTTTACTTTTGAAAACTCTTGATAAATAACAATTGTCATTCATCAGAATTTTATTATCAGCTTTCCAAATTTTTAAAGAGCATATTAATTAGTGAAGCCTGCGGCTTTACTAACTAACAATCATCTGTGTGGACACTACGAACAAATAAGTTCTAAATCGTATAAGGAGGTGATCCAGCCCCAGGTTCCCCTAGGGCTACCTTGTTACGACTTCACCCCAGTCATGAATCACTCCGTGGTGAACGTCCTCCCGAAGGTTAGACTATCCACTTCTGGAGCAACCCACTCCCATGGTGTGACGGGCGGTGTGTACAAGGCCCGGGAACGTATTCACCGCGTCATTCTGATACGCGATTACTAGCGATTCCGACTTCATGGAGTCGAGTTGCAGACTCCAATCCGGACTACGACGCACTTTAAGTGATTCGCTTACCCTCGCAGGTTCGCAGCACTCTGTATGCGCCATTGTAGCACGTGTGTAGCCCTACACGTAAGGGCCATGATGACTTGACGTCGTCCCCACCTTCCTCCGGTTTATCACCGGCAGTCTCCTTAGAGTTCCCGACCGAATCGCTGGCAACTAAGGATAGGGGTTGCGCTCGTTGCGGGACTTAACCCAACATCTCACAACACGAGCTGACGACAGCCATGCAGCACCTGTATCAGAGTTCCCGAAGGCACCAAACCATCTCTGGTAAGTTCTCTGTATGTCAAGTGTAGGTAAGGTTCTTCGCGTTGCATCGAATTAAACCACATGCTCCACCGCTTGTGCGGGCCCCCGTCAATTCATTTGAGTTTTAACCTTGCGGCCGTACTCCCCAGGCGGTCTACTTAATGCGTTAGCTTTGAAAAACAGTTCCGAGGAACCGAGCTTCTAGTAGACATCGTTTACGGCGTGGACTACCAGGGTATCTAATCCCGTTTGCTCCCCACGCTTTCGTACATGAGCGTCAGTGTTGACCCAGGTGGCTGCCTTCGCCATCGGTATTCCTTCAGATCTCTACGCATTTCACCGCTACACCTGAAATTCTACCACCCTCTATCACACTCTAGTTTGCCAGTTCGAAATGCAGTTCCCAGGTTGAGCCCGGGGCTTTCACATCTCGCTTAACAAACCGCCTGCGTACGCTTTACGCCCAGTAATTCCGATTAACGCTCGCACCCTCCGTATTACCGCGGCTGCTGGCACGGAGTTAGCCGGTGCTTCTTCTGTAAGTAACGTCACAGCTGAATGCTATTAACATCCAACCTTTCCTCCTTACTGAAAGTGCTTTACAACCCGAAGGCCTTCTTCACACACGCGGCATGGCTGCATCAGGCTTGCGCCCATTGTGCAATATTCCCCACTGCTGCCTCCCGTAGGAGTCTGGGCCGTGTCTCAGTCCCAGTGTGGCTGATCATCCTCTCAAACCAGCTAGGGATCGTCGCCTTGGTGAGCCATTACCTCACCAACTAGCTAATCCCACTTGGGCTGATCTTATGGCGCGAGGCCCGAAGGTCCCCCGCTTTGGTCCGAAGACATTATGCGGTATTAGCAGTCGTTTCCAACTGTTGTCCCCCACCATAAGGTACATTCCCAAGCATTACTCACCCGTCCGCCGCTCGTCAGCAGAGTAGCAAGCTACTCTCTGTTACCGCTCGACTTGCATGTGTTAGGCCTGCCGCCAGCGTTCAATCTGAGCCATGATCAAACTCTTCAATTAAAAGTTTTTTCTGTCCTTCCCATTAAGGGAGCGGACATGCTCAATGAATTCTGAATTTATTTAACATCTTTCGATGTTGAATTGACTGTGCTGAAATAAGTAAACTTATTTCCGTTGGTCACTCACTTTCCATTAAAGGAAAAAACATTGAGACTCTAAATTTGTTTGTCTTACTACCTAAGTAGCTCGACTGTTAGAACTCAATTTGCACGAGTGCCCACACAGATGATTGCTTTATATTGTTAAAGAACGTTGCGATTAAAGCGTTTCACTTTAACTCGCTAGGGCTGCGTATATTACGCTTTCCTATTTTTTTGTCAACACTTAATTTTGAGAAAATTTAATTTTTCGAAACTAAGTTTTACTTAACACTCTGAGTTGCTCTTGCCTCGCTAAGCGTTGCAGTCTGCCGTCTCAGTGGGGTCGCATTATAGGGAGATCCGAATTCAGATCAACTGTTTTTTTACGTTTTTATGAAAAAAATGACTGTTCGTGCAAAATACGAACGAAACGGGCAAAAACAATACTAAAAAAGGCCCTGAAGGGCCTTTTTTAGTTATTTGATTATGAGCTTCCAACCAACTTTCGCTTGTAACTTGGACTCTAGTTGTAGCTCACTTGCCATTAGTGGGTGATATTTTAACCAATCACTATCAAATGTCAGTATAAGCGCATTTTTATCTACACTTAGACCTAGCGCTGGTAATACATCGTCTTGGCGACGCATCGATAAGATCACTGCGATCCGAATGATACGTGTTAGGCATTCAGCTAATTGCTCATTACACCCTAGATATGCAAAGCTATTTTTTGCAAGATCAGCCCGGTGCCCATTCGCTACTGCTGTAATAAGTTTATGCTCTGACTGTGAAAAGCCAGGCATGTCTGTGTTCTCTAATATATAGGCCGTATGTTTATGGTAAAGCTTATATTCGATTAGCAAACCAATCTCATGCAATTTTGCCACAGTCTTTAACAGTGCAATCGCATTACTATCCATTGATTGCCATTGGTTCATTACACTTATTGCCAGTTGTTCCGCAAGTTGCGCTACTCGGCACGCTTGTTTTTGATCAACATGGTAACGATTCATTAAACCATCAACGGTGCGTTTGCGAATATCATGATTATGTAGCTCAGGCACCATGCTATATAACACACCTTCACGCAATGCACCGCGCGCAAGCCCCATTTGCTTTATTTCTAACGATTCAAATAAAGCAATAAGAATTGCAAGTCCAGATACAAACACTAAACGACGCTCTTCACTAAGACCAGGTAATTCAAGATCAGCAATGGTGTCAAACGTGACTGACTGTTCTTTAATTGCTAACAGTTTATCTAGCGTTAGTAACTCATCCTGGTTTTGCGCAACCATAATCTCTTGAATGGCTTGAACTGTACCGGATGCACCACTGGCAATCTCCCATCCAGCAGCTTTATATTCAGGTACAATATCTTCAACAACATCTCGCGCTGCTTTAATAGCGGTATTGAAATTTTTGTTACTAAGCTTTTGATCTTTGAAATAGCGCTCAAGGAAAGTGACACACCCCATGTTGAGGCTCTTATAATGCAACGCGTCAAAACCTTTTCCAATGACAACCTCTGTGCTTGCTCCACCAATATCAATAACCAGCTGTCGACCACCACATGAAGATGTATGAGCAACCCCTTTATAGATAGTCTTTGCTTCTAACTCGCCACTTATAACATTGATTTTATGGCCAAGGATTTTCTCAGCTTTTTGTTGAAATACATCGGCATTAATAGCAAGGCGCAGTGTTGCGGTTGCAACAATGGTGATATTTTTCTTTGGTATATCTTGTAAACGTTCAGCGAACAAGGCGAGGCATTCCCAGCCTCGTTGCATGGCTTCAGTACTTAGAACATTGTTTTCATCAAGTCCTGCTGCTAGCCTTACTTTACGTTTGACTCGGCCAATAGTTTGTAGGCCGCCAGCCATCGATTTGGCAATCAGCATATGGAAGCTGTTTGATCCTAAATCGATAACTGCATACACATTTTTTTGCGGTTGAAGTTGCCCCACCGTTCAAAAACCTCTAGTTACTACTACGTCTTAAACAACGGCCAGTTATGATGACCGTGATTTTTGGTAACTATTATTTGGTCGACGTCCGTTGTTATTACGATTACGTGGGCCTGTTGAATAGTTCCGCTTTTTCTGAATAGTAGGCTTTGTTAAATCATCAAGCAATGCACTTTTATCATAATGTGATAATGGAATGCTGTGCTCTATGTATTCTTCGATTTCGTGAAGATTATAAGCATACTGTTCGCAGGCAAAGCTGATTGCATGGCCTGATGCGCCAGCACGTCCTGTACGTCCAATTCGGTGTACATAGTCTTCACAATCATCTGGCAAATCAAAATTAAATACGTGACTTACTTCTGGAATATGTAAACCACGAGCTGCAACATCGGTCGCAACTAAAAAGTCTAAATCACCTTTGGTAAATTGCGCCAGAATTGACTGACGTTTTTTCTGGTTAACATCACCAGTCAATAACCCAACGCGATGCCCATCCGCCTTCATCCACGCATACACGTTTTCACAACTGTGTTTGGTATTTGCAAACACAATGGCTTTTTCAGGCCATTCTTCTTCAATTAAGGTTAACAACAACTTAATTTTATCATCTTGTGATGGATGAAAGAGCTCTTCCTGAATGCGCTTACCTGTTTTCACATCAGGTTCAATTTGTACATGCTCAGGATTAGTCATATGTTCAAATGCTAATTCCTGTACACGATACGATAAGGTCGCTGAAAACAATAAATTTAAACGCTCAGATGCTTCCGGCATACGTCTGAACATATAACGAATGTCTTTAATGAAGCCTAAATCAAACATGCGATCCGCTTCATCAAGCACAACAACCTCAATTTCGTTCAGGGTATAACAGCCCTGCTTATAAAGGTCGATAAGGCGTCCAGTCGTCCCAATTAAAATATCAACGCCTTTTTCTAGTTGTGCACGTTGTTTTTCATAATCTTCGCCACCATATACTAATCCTAAGTTAAGATTACAATGTGGCGCTAAAATTTTTGCATCTTTGTGTATCTGAATCGCCAGCTCCCGCGTAGGGGCCATGATCAGGGCTCTTGGATGTTTACTAGGTGCTTTGCTAGATTGTAATAACCGATGGCACGTGGCCGTTAAAAACGCCAACGTTTTGCCCGTACCTGTTTGTGCTTGGCCCGCAATATCACGGCCCTCACAAATAAAAGGTAGGCATTTAGCTTGTATGGGTGTGCAATATTCAAACCCATTTTCGGTTAAACCGGCAACCACTTCCGGTGCGATAGCAAAGTCTGAAAACTTTTTATCGGTCAAATGTGTCTTAGTCATAGCGTTTAAGCATAACGTTTAAACTTGCAATAAGAAACAAGAGTGTTTAAATACGCATTAAATATTTCGCCTAACTTATCGGAGATCGCAATGAGCGAGAAAATTATTCAATTAACTGACGATAGCTTTGAAGCTGACGTACTTCAATCAGACAAACCTGTACTTGTTGATTTTTGGGCAGAATGGTGCGGACCTTGTAAGATGATCGCCCCAATTCTTGACGAGGTAGCAGGCGATTTTGATGGTCGTGTTACCGTTGCAAAACTGAATATTGACCAAAATGCAGGCACACCACCTAAATTTGGTATTCGTGGTATCCCTACACTTCTTCTTTTCAAAGATGGTCAAGTTGCAGCCACTAAAGTAGGTGCCCTTTCTAAGACTCAATTAGTCGAGTTTTTAGAAAACAACATCTAATGAAATAATAAAAAAAGGGCTTTTTGCCCTTTTTTTAGCTTTATTTTGTTTAAAGACTGGACGCCTTGCTAGTGACCTGCTAGTTTATAAAGCCAACTAATCCTTAGTTATACCAACAAACCTCACTCATGTATCAAACGACGATTTTGAGTATGACAATTGTAATAAAGAACCCACCAATATGCATTTACGCGAATTAAAAGACAAGTCTATCAAAGAGCTTGTAAACTTAGCTGAGTCCATGGGGCTCGAAAACGTAGCCCGTTTAAGAAAACAAGACATTATTTTCGCCATTCTTAAAGCACACGCAAAAAGCGGTGAGAACATTTATGGCGGCGGTGTATTAGAAATCTTACAAGATGGTTTTGGTTTCTTGAGATCATCTGAAGCATCTTACCTAGCCGGTCCTGACGATATTTATGTATCTCCGAGTCAAATCCGTCGATTCAGCATGCGTACTGGTGACTCTATTTCCGGTTTGATTCGTCCACCGAAAGATGGTGAACGTTACTTCGCTTTACTGAAAGTAAATGAAGTAAACTTCGATAAACCTGAAAACTCACGCACTAAAATCCTTTTTGAAAACCTTACTCCACTCCACGCAAATGAACGTTTACGTATGGAGCGCGGTAATGGTAGTACAGAAGACATCACAGCGCGTGTACTCGATTTAGCCTCGCCAATTGGTAAAGGTCAGCGCGCACTTATCGTTGCACCGCCGAAAGCAGGTAAAACGATGCTTCTGCAAAATATCGCCCAATCGATCAGTTATAACCAACCAGACTGTGAGCTGATGGTATTACTTATCGATGAGCGTCCTGAAGAAGTAACCGAAATGCAGCGCCTTGTAAAAGGTGAAGTGATTGCTTCAACATTCGATGAGCCTGCAAGCCGTCACGTTCAGGTTGCTGAAATGGTAATCGAGAAAGCAAAACGCCTTGTAGAGCACAAAAAAGACGTGGTTATCTTACTTGACTCAATTACACGTCTTGCTCGTGCATACAACACGGTAATTCCTTCATCGGGTAAAGTACTAACCGGTGGTGTTGATGCAAACGCATTACATAAGCCTAAGCGTTTCTTCGGTGCGGCACGTAACGTTGAAGAAGGCGGAAGCCTGACAATCATCGCGACAGCGCTTATTGATACTGGTTCGAAAATGGACGAAGTTATCTACGAAGAGTTTAAGGGCACTGGTAATATGGAATTACACTTAAATCGTAAGATTGCTGAAAGACGTGTATTCCCTGCCATTGACTTTAACCGCTCTGGTACACGTCGCGAAGAGTTGCTGACTAAACCTGATGAGCTACAAAAAATGTGGATCTTACGTAAGATCGTACATGACATGTCAGAAATTGATGCGATGGAATTTTTAATTGATAAACTGTCAATGAGCAAAACCAATGACGAGTTTTTCGATTCAATGAAACGTCAATAATCACATTTGAATATTTTAAGTAAATGCCTGTATTAAACAGGCATTTTTTTTGCCCAAAAGAAGCCCCTTTGATACCCATTCGCTGCATTCAATACTCTATTTGAAGCAAGTAATACCCCTGCCTACTCTTGTGTTATTTTGTTGTTCTAAATAAGAAATATCTATCACTGATAACAACCACTGTCACTTAGCCACGTGGGTAAGTGTTATTTCAGGTTAATATAAGTTCATAATATAAATGGAATTTCATTGAAAGCTGTTCTATAAATAATGAGATGAAATGCTTAGGAACACTCAATGACGCGCATTAAAATAGCAATCGCTCTGTTTTTAACAAGCTTACTGGGGTGTATTGCTAGTTTTGCTGTGTTTGATTTCTCTACTTCGGCTCTACTTATACTCAGTCTCTTTATCTGTGGACCGTGGGCAGTAATGATTTATAGTCTCTATTCGACGGACAAGCAGCAGCTGGACTT
Organism: Pseudoalteromonas sp. JSTW; assembly: GCF_013423925.1. Taxonomy (NCBI): domain Bacteria; kingdom Pseudomonadati; phylum Pseudomonadota; class Gammaproteobacteria; order Alteromonadales; family Pseudoalteromonadaceae; genus Pseudoalteromonas; species Pseudoalteromonas sp. JSTW. Next base: position 129,550 of record NZ_CP058972.1, on the reverse strand, counting down.
CTTAAATGACTTTGCGACGAATATGACCGCAGAGCAAGGTATTAACTTCTCCTTTCGTTTTGATGAAAATAACCCTAATTTACCGCAAGCATGCCATGCATTAAATGAAAGTTTAACCACAGTAGAGCACTTGCTCGGAGAGATTTATTTTTCTTCTGCGCGATTGCTCCCTATGGCGGATGCACTAAGAGACACTTATGCCTCTATGACCCAAAAAGCCACGATTCAAGATGCTCACGGTGTCGATCTCGCCATAACAATAAAGCGTACCATTGACGTATCAAGAGAGCTCGATCGAAGTTTAGAGCAAATTTATCACGCGGTTTCAAATGCCACGAATTCCGTAAAACAAACCCGTTTAGACACTGATAAGAGTCAATCAAGTTTATTAAAACTCGCCGATAATATTAATCAAACAAGCCAACAAATTGTTTTGCTCAAGCAAGATAGCGACGCAATAGGTTCTGTGATTGAGGTCATTAATAGTATTGCCGAACAAACTAACTTATTGGCTCTTAATGCCGCCATTGAAGCAGCCCGAGCAGGCGAGCAAGGAAGAGGGTTTGCAGTGGTAGCTGATGAGGTTCGAAACTTAGCTGCACGCACAAGTAAATCAACACAAGAAGTTCGAAATATGGTTGCTAAAATTCAGCATAATACTGAGCAAGCGAATCAGTTGATGCAAAAGGCATTAAAAGAAACAGAGCACACCGTTAAGCTATCTGACGAATCAACACGTGAAACAAATAAAATAGAACAAGCGATGTTAGCCATCGATGCTTTATCAGAAAGTATTCACGCACAAGTTGCACTGCAAAGCCAAATGTCTGATGAAGCACAAGCAAGTATTGACTCTATGGTTGAAATTAACTCAGATGCATTATCCAGCACGCAAATTCAAGCCGTTTCAAGTAAGGATCTCGTTAATCTCGCACATTCAATAGATAATAAGTTGTCGATGTTTAAAGTGACCTACCCTAGCATTGATTTAAAAAAGCGAGTAGACCGCTCACGATTCATCAATGACGAAGAAATAAAACAAGCTCAAGATGGTGATATTGAGCTATTTTGAGCTAAACGTGTGCAGTGCATAAGCTCGAGTAGTTGCGTTACTAAGTGATTAATTTCAAACGCTGTCTTGTTTTTTATGGCCAGCTCGAGTGCTAAAGCACTGTGTGCAATATCATCTAAGGCAAACATTTTTGCAGCCCCTCCAATTCGATGAGCATCTTGTTGTAAGCTCATTAAATCATCCGCTGAGAAATGCTGCTGAATCAAGTCCGCTTCGTAGGCAAAACTATTGATAAAGCTAGTGACAAGATCACGTGTATCGGGCATTGAATTAGCTAGTTGAGAGGTACTTTTACAATGCTTAGCAAGCTGCGTGTAAAACACTTTTTTATCGATTGGCTTAGCAAGATACCCAGTAAAACCCGCTTCTAAATAACCTTCAATTTGGTGGCTAATCGCATTCGCAGTTAATGCGTATACAGGTTGAGTAAAGCCACATTTTTGTAATAGCTTCAATGCGCTTAAACCATCAAGTACTGGCATTTGAATATCGAGTAACACCACATCTGGGAACTCTTTTAAACATTGCTCAACAGCCTGCTCACCATTTTCTGCTGTAATGACTTCTAGCCCCATAGATTCTAAATAACGGCAAATTAAGCGTCTGTTATCTGGGTGGTCTTCGGCAAGTAATACTTTGCCTGACAATCCTTTAGAAGCTGAGTGTGTAATCGCTTGATTGTCATCAATATACGCCGCAGGCTCAAGTTCTTTACAGGGTAAGTAAAAAGAGAACTCACTGCCTTTATTCGCCTCGCTCTCAACACTGATGTACCCGCCCATCATCATCGCCAATTGCTGCGACAAGCTAAGTCCAAGCCCCGTACCACCAAAACGACGACTAATACTGTTATCACCCTGACTAAAGCAATCAAAAATTAGTTTCAATTGCTCAGCATTCATGCCAATGCCGGTATCTCTAATGCGAAACACAATGCCTTGCTCGACGCGCGATACATGTAACTCAACTTCTCCTTGCTGAGTAAACTTGATGGCATTCGCGCATAAGTTTATTAATATCTGTTTTACACGCGTAAAATCTAAGTAGCTGAAAAACTGCTCACCAAGTTGATTTTGAAACGCAAATTTTAATCCTTTCTCTTTCGCCTGACCGCTCAGCATAGAATGCACATCTGTCAGTAATTCCACTAAGTTGCCCTCTTCTAAGTTCAACTCAAGTTTATTCGCCTCAATCTTACTAATATCAAGTACATCATTAATAAGCTCTTTTAAGTGATCACTTTGTTTTTGAATAACCGCAAGTTCTTCATTCAACTTCTCAGGCTTATAAAGACCATTCATTAAATGATCGGTTTGACCAAGAATAGCAGTCAGTGGAGTGCGGATTTCATGGCTAATATTGGCAAGAAACTGACTTTTGATATCATTTGCACTACGCAACTGCTCTGCAATTTCTTCAAGTTCTTGGGTGCGCTTAGCCACCATTAAAGAGAGTTGCTCCTTCGCCTCTTTTTCAATCTTGCGTCGGTAAAGAGTAATTCCTGTCACAACAATCATTACAAACAAAATGAACAGCATGATCGTTAGCTGGCGTTGTTTAGACATTTCGAGCTCTTGCACATGCTGATGTTGCTTAAGATCGACAATTTCTTGATTTAACTGACTGGCTTGAATTTGGCTTTGTAGTTTACCCAATGATTTTAAAAGCTGTTCATTTTTAGAAGCATTCATTTTGCGAACAAAGCTATCAAAGTATGACACTGCACTTTCAAAGTCTCCTTGACCCGCTTTTATCAATGCATGCATACCCAAACCATCGAGTACTCTGAGCTCATCTTTATACTCTTTCGCCATACTAACAGATGTGTTAAGTGTGACTTCTGCTTCAGGTAACTTCCCTTGTAACAGCTCGATTTTCGCTTGTGATAATAACCCCGCTAACTCGAGCCCCTTATTATCAATTTGCTTTGCGAATTTTATCGCTTTTTCCGTGTGATTTAAGGCCATCTCAAGATCGCCCGTTCGCAAGTACACGTTAGCAATGTTACCGTGTCGAGAGGACAGGTAGTATGCATCATTCGTTTCTTGGTAATGGCGCAAAGCACGCTGGTAGTAATGCAGTGACAGTTGATACTCGCCAAGCTCTGAGTAAGCCACTCCCATATTGCCATAAGATTGAGCGATACCATCTTCATCATTAAGCTTTTGAAAAATAGCCAGTGCTTCTCGATACATATCCAGTGCAATATCGTAGCTAGACAAACGGATATAAATACCCGCTATATTGTGCAAAATATCCGCTTTATCTTGTGCTGTTCCATATTTATCGTAAATCGTTTTCGCTTGTTTATAATAATCAAGCGCTTGATTCATATTAAACATATTGAAGTAAGCAAGACCAATATTACTCAAAAGATTAGCTTCAGAAATTGGCTGCTCCATATTTCTTGCAACACTCAAGGCTCGCATATACGCACTCACGGCTTGCTGCATTAACCCTTGATAATAATAGGTCACACCTTGCATTTTAAGAGCTTGAAAATAACGTTGTGGATGCTCTTCAAAAGAGGTTGATGTTGCAGCCAGTTGATAGTGTTCCACTGCAGCAGAGAAATTATCTTTCTCTAGTGCAAAGTCAGCTAACTGTAGATAAACCTCTAATTTTTCATCGGATGTGATATTAGGTGCGGCTAGCAGCTTTATTGAAAGTTGTTTTTTCTCATCCCATTGCTGTGATTGCGTAAACTGCTCAAACAATGAGTGAGATGAAAAACTAGGAGACGTAAAAAACAAACAGACACACGCGAGCGTTGAATAAAGCAAGCTGAGGCGCAATGTGATGTGCATATGTTTATATCCCTAAAAATCAACCAAGCGTGCATTAGCAGAACTCGCTAAAGCATCGCCAAATGCATTCCTTTAAACCTAAAACATGATCGTAGTTTCAATAACGCAGCTGTGTTAGCGTATATACTTTAAGATTACACTAAACATTGGCCTACGAACAATGGTTAACCCACTGATTGATGAGATTTTTTACCTTCTTCTACGACAGTCTACTTGGAAGGTGCATACGCTAGCCAGCGCGCTGGGAGAGACGAATTACCTTAAGCAACTCGATGAAGACCCGCAAAAAAACCTCTTTAAACGTAATTTTCTAATTATGAACGGATTGTATCAGTTACAAGCACAGCTAGCCCCGACCCAGCGATTAGAGATTGCATCGCTTCATATAGAGCTTATAGATACATGCCCTACAGACCGTCCAGAAAAAGACGATCCGCTAAGAGCATATTATTTAGATTGGCAAAACTATGACACGTCACGAGACGCCATTGATGCATTACTTGACCAATTTTGGCAGCGTTTTAGCACACACAATCGCTTCTGTCTTACTCAAGTATCAGCTGAGCAACTTTACCCGATCATACAACACTGGCAACTCCCTGCAGATTATTCATATAGAGAGCTGCAAAAACGGTGGCGACAACTCGCCTTAAAGTATCACCCTGATCGACAAGGTTCTGCTACCAAGTTCAAAAAAATACGGCAAGAATATGAGCAACTCAAGGCGAATTGCTCACATTAATTTTAGCGCGTTAATCGACGAGCTCGTATTTTACGCTTTTTAATATTACCTTCTGTTAATTTACGCAGAGCAGGCTTAACAGCAGCACGCTCAACAGCAATAAAGGCAACATTATCAAGTACATTTATTTTACCAACTTGGTGTCCCGCGACCCCTTCTTTACCCGTTAGCGCCCCTAAAATATCACCCGCACGAATTTTCTGCTTTTTACCTGCATCAATCATAAGCGTTGCCATTGTAGGCTTATAAGCTGGCTTTTCTAATAAACTAAACGGCGGAATAGGCTCTGGTTCAAAATCTTTTTCATAGTGATCACCTATTTGTGCCACTTTAAACTGCTCAGCTTCACCATAAATTGAACAGGCAATCCCTTTTTTACCTGCACGCCCGGTGCGGCCCACACGATGCACATGTGTTTGAGGGTCATGTGCTAAGTGGTAATTCACCACCATATCCATATCATTAATATCAAGCCCGCGTGCAGCAACATCCGTCGCGACCAAAATTGAAGCGCTTTTATTAGAAAAACGAATTAATGTACGTTCTCGTTCTCGTTGTTCTAAATCACCATGCAATGCGACGGCACTAAATCCTTCAGCAAAAAGGTCATCACAAATTTGCTGAGTCTCAACTTTCGTGTTGCAGAACACCACACAACTTTCTGGCTGAAACTTTAACAATAAAAGTTTTAAAGTATTAAAGCGCTGCTTGTTATTATCAAGTTTGTAAAAGTACTGTTTTATTGTGCTCTTTGCCTGCTCTTCTTCAACTTTTATAGTCTCAGGATTGCTCAATACACGCTCTGCAATTGCTGCTATTGATTTCGGATACGTCGCACTGAACAATAATGTTTGACGCTGGGCTGGAATGCATTCAACAATCGCATCTAAGGTATCTTGAAAACCCATGTCGAGCATTTGATCGGCTTCATCAAGCACTAAAGTTTCAACATCATCTAAGCGCAATGTCCCTTTACGAATATGGTCATCGACTCGCCCTGGTGTACCTACGATAATATGTGCACCATGTTCAAGCGAACCAATTTGCGGTCCAATTGATACGCCACCACACAAAGTAAGTACTTTAATATTGTGAATACTACGCGCTAACTTACGGACTTCTTCTGCAACCTGCTCAGCTAATTCACGCGTTGGGCAGAGAATTAATGATTGGATTCGAAAACGTTTAACATTTAATTTAGCCAGCACGCCTAAACTGAATGCAGCAGTCTTCCCTGAGCCAGTTTTAGCTTGGGCAATAATATCTTTTCCTTGCAAAATGACCGGCAAACTTTGCGCTTGCACTGGCGTCATTTGTGAATAACCTAAGGTCGATAAATTATCGATTAACTCTTGCGGCAAAGCCAACGATGAAAAAGCAGTAGCAGTCACAGTAACATTCCAAACTTGATAGTGGAGGGATATCCTCGAAGATTCAGAGGATCATAGCAGAGAATGGGTTTATTCTCTAAGTGAAAAGCCTTTCATACTGAAATTCATATTTGGTTACAGTTTGCATCTTTATAACTTGCTGCATTTGTTCTAGTTTGTAGTTATTACCAAGGAAGACACTATGCTACTTTTTAATACTGCTGCTGCTGATGTTTTTTACAAACAACCTAAAACATGCCCCCACTGTCAAAGCGAGCATTATTCATTAACCAATCACAGCAAGATACTGCGTTTTACTATTTTGCCAGTTATCCCACTATCAATCAGTTATCAGCGCCAGTGTGATGATTGTGGCTATATGACTCCCGTGTCTTGGTACGCACTTCCTACTTTAGAAATGCTCTCGATTATTAAGTACTTTGCCGGCGTGTTACTTTTAGGCTATTTTTTAATTCAAACTGTGCTTGGTGTTCATCAACAAACTACGAACGAAGTTAGTTATATAAATAAGCCAAAACTGTTCGACACGTATTTTGTCCACGCTGACAAATTTACCGACACCCCAAAACGGATTAATAATTTAAAAGTGGCACAACTGGTTGAATTTGATAATGACAACATGACCTTTCGTGTCGGTAATTACACCTATAAATATAATAAAGACATTGAAATTGCTATGCGCACAAGCATGTTGGTCCAAGATAATTATTTCTCAAGTAAAACCATGACCTTTCGCAAAGAACAAATACAGCAATTTTATGAAGACAACAGCATTTACAAAATCATGCGCCCTGAGCTTTATAGCTTATTCGGAGGCTTTGTAATGCACCCACCAAAGCCGAAACCCTTATATACCGGCGTAAAACTTGATAAGCACAATCAAGAAGGTATCACTTATTTTAAAGATGGGCTTTACACAGAAGCGCTAAACAGTTTTACGCTTTCTGCAGAGGGGGGTTATTCGTGGGGGCAACTTAACTTAGGGCAAATGTATCGCGATGGTCAAGGCACTCAAAAAAGTCTAGAAAAAGCGGCCTATTGGCTCAATAAAGCCACACAACAAGGCAACCTCAAAGCTAAAATTGAACTTGCTGAATTATGCCTAAGCTACGACTGCAGTAATTTAAACACAGATTAAATCCACTTTTTATAACATCCAATAAAGTAAACCAATGAATAACAAACGCATTGGTTATTTACACCAACAAGGTTATGTTATAACACACTTTAACTGATGCATAATGAAGTGTAGATAGAAAGAGCAAAATAACTCTCCTGCTTTGTTTTAGGAATTCTATGAGTGCCAGAAGACAAACACCTTTGGGTTTATATAGCTTAAAGGAACACCCTGCACATTAGCACGCTTACGTTCCCGTGCTAACTTCTTGCCGGCGAGGTTTCTCGCCGGCACTTTTTATTTAATTTCTCACTTTGTGCCACAACTCAACCACTAGCACCACCACAATCCCCGCAGCGACGCCAAGCAAACCATCGAATAAAATCGGTGTTACAACTTCCCCTGTTTTACCAAGATAAGTAAGTGCAAACTCACTCGCGCCTTGCTGAGCGTGATGTAACACAGGTATGCCGTGAACGAGTATGCCACCGCCAACCAAAAACATTGCAACTGTACCTGCGAACGCTAAAAAACGCATCAACTGAGGGGCTGCCGCGACTAAAAAGGTGCCTAATAACTGTTTAAATTTCCCGCCTGTTTGCTGGGCTTTTTGCAGCAAATACAAACCGGCATCATCAAGTTTTACAATGCCTGCAACAAGACCATAAACGCCGATAGTCATAATGATTGCAATAACCGTTAACACCAATGCTTGATTAACCAGTGTTGCACCGGCAACAGTGCCCAAGGTTATAACAATAATTTCGGCTGAGAGGATAAAGTCCGTGCGAATAGCCCCTTTCACTTTCTGTTTTTCGTATTCGTGCAAGTCTTGATGTTCGATGGCAGATTCATCTTCAGCTTTTGTGTGATCAAACAGCTTTTCAATAATTTTTTCAGCACCTTCAAAGCACAAAAATAAGCCACCTATCATTAAAAGCGGCGTAATAAGCCAAGGTAACCACACACTAATCAATAATGCGGCAGGTACCAGTATCGCTTTATTGATAAACGATCCCTTTGCAACAGCCCAGACTACGGGTAATTCTCGATCAGCCGTGACCCCAGTTACTTGTTGCGCATTGAGTGCTAGGTCGTCACCCAATACCCCTGCTGTTTTTTTAGTTGCGACTTTACTCATCGTCGCAATATCATCTAAAAGCGTTGTAATATCATCAAGTAAGGTTAATAAGTTAGTCCCAGCCATAGCGGCTCCTTGCCCATTAATTTCAATAACAACATAACTTATCCTGGTATTTTCACCAACGGTTAATTTTTCTTTGTTAAGCTTATAAATCCACACCATCTGAAGAAACACATTTCCAATGGTTTGGGTAGATTCATTAAAACAGGGGTGTTTCCATGATTAAGCCACTTACTTTAGGGCTCGCTTTAGTCACCTTGTGTGCTTGTGCCGAGCAAAGTGGGCCAAACAATTATAAGTGTGATGAAGAAATCGCGAGTATTACCGACATCAATGAAGAGCAAGCAACACTTTCATTTCAACAAGAGTCTTTTTTACTAAGCCGACAAGTCAGCGCCTCGGGTGTAAAGTACAGTAATGACACCGTACTTTTTTGGTCTAAAGGTCCTGAGGCTATGCTCATTTTGAGAGGTAAAAAATACCACTGTGCTCTCGCCCAATAAAACAGCGAATTCTCCCTGCTAAATTAGCTTAAAGATTGATTTTGAGTATAATAGCGACAGTTTTTTCAGCGTTTAAGCGACCAAAATGAAATACAAAGATCTTCGCGAATTTATCGAGTTATTAGAACAAAAGGGTGAACTAAAGCGGATCAAACAAGAGATTGATCCCTACCTAGAAATGACCGAAATTGCCGATCGCACCTTACGTGCTGAAGGCCCTGCCCTATTATTCGAAAATCCAAAAGGCCACTCAATTCCTGTACTTGCCAACTTATTCGGAACACCCAAGCGTGTTGCGATGGGTATGGGGCAAAATGATGTGAGTGAACTGCGCGAAGTCGGTAAGTTACTGGCATTTTTAAAAGAGCCAGAGCCACCAAAAGGAATTAAAGAGGCGCTAGGTCAAATCCCCGTATTTAAACAAGTGTTAAATATGCCAGCTAAGGAAGTTAAAAAAGCAGCGTGCCAACAAGTAATTCTTGAAGGCGATGACGTTGATTTAACAAAACTGCCTATTCAACACTGTTGGCCGGGTGATGCAGCACCACTTATCACATGGGGTCTGACGGTCACCAAAGGACCTTATAAAAAGCGCCAAAACCTAGGTATCTACCGTCAGCAATTATTAGGTAAGAATAAAATCATTATGCGCTGGTTATCTCACCGTGGTGGCGCGCTTGATTTCCGTGAGTGGTGCAAAGAACACCCGAACGAGCCATACCCAGTGTCGGTAGCCCTTGGCGCAGACCCTGCCACTATTCTTGGCGCGGTAACACCTGTACCAGATACACTCAGTGAATACGCATTCGCAGGCCTGTTACGCGGTAGTAAAACCGAAGTGGTTAAATCTATTTCCAATGACTTGCAAGTGCCTGCAACAGCTGAGTTTATCTTAGAAGGCTATATTATGCCGGGTGAAACAGCCCCAGAGGGCCCCTACGGTGACCATACAGGCTATTACAATGAGGTAGATGAGTTTCCTGTTATGACAGTGACGCACATCACGCATCGTGAAAATCCAATCTACCATAGTACTTATACAGGTCGTCCACCTGATGAACCCGCGGTATTAGGCGTAGCATTAAACGAAGTCTTTGTGCCTATTTTACAAAAGCAATTTCCAGAAATTGTCGACTTCTATTTGCCCCCTGAAGGCTGTTCATATCGTATGGCTGTCGTGACCATGAAAAAACAATACCCAGGCCACGCAAAACGCGTAATGATGGGTGTGTGGTCATTTCTTCGCCAGTTCATGTATACAAAGTTTGTCATTGTCTGTGATGACGATGTAAATGCACGTGATTGGAATGACGTGATCTGGGCGATAACCACACGCATGGATCCTGCCCGTGATACCACACTGATTGAAAATACACCGATTGACTATTTAGACTTTGCATCACCCGTCTCTGGCCTAGGCTCAAAAATGGGAATGGATGCGACAAATAAATGGCCTGGAGAAACCGATCGGGAATGGGGTGAGCCCATTGTAATGGACCCAAAAATTAAAGATCGTGTTGATGAAATATGGGACAGCTTAGATATTCTCTAAGCTGTGTCTGTGATAAACTGCTCAAAAATTAACGGTTGTGAGCGCACTCGCAATCGGTTATGCGTCTCTGCTTTATAAAGGTAAACTATGCAAACATTACTCGCTGACGTTGTTGCGATCAGCCCGCTTACAGACCACGTACATAAGGTCATTTTGAAACCACAGCAACCTGTGTCATTCGAGGCAGGCCAATATATGCAACTTGTATTAGGCGAAAAAGATAAGCGTGCCTTTTCAATTGCTAGTCGCCCATCGCAAACTGAGCAAATTGAATTACACATAGGCGCATCAGGTGCGGATTCATATGCAATGCAGGCACTTGAACACTTACGTCACGCTCATACAGAACAACAACAGGTTAACGTTGAAGTTGGTTTAGGTGTGTCACAACTTCGCACTGAAGGCGAACGCCCTATCATTTTATTAGCGGGCGGTACGGGCTTTTCGTATGCAAAATCGATGGCTGATCACCTAGCTGAAATAGGCTGTGATCGCCCCGTGTTGTTTTACTGGGGTGTGCGTGAAGAATCGGCTCTTTATGCCCATGACGAAATGCAAGCTTGGGCTGAGAGTAACCCTCACTTTCAATACATTCCCGTTGTTGAAAATGCCCCTGCAAGTTGGTCTGGCAAAACAGGCTTTGTTCACAAAGCGGTCATGGCTGATATAGTGTCTCTTGAGCCATACGATATATATATGGCTGGCCGTTTTGACATGATTGGCATTGTGCGTGATGACTTTATTGCACATGGTGCAGTTCGTGAAAACATGTACGCAGATGCATTTGCATTTATAAAGTAAGTGCTCCTTTCTTGCTATGAAGGCACCCAGTTTACTGGGTGCCTTTTTTATTTGTTTTAATGTCTCGTCCTGAAATGTGTTTACACATTTAGGACTTATTATGACCAAGTCAAATAATACACCGATCAAACGAACACAACGAGATTATTCATTAGGCTTTAAATTACAAGTTGTCGACGCTGTAGAAAAAGGCGATATGACTTATAAACAAGCCCAAAAAATTTATGGCATACAAGGTCGCTCAACTGTGCTTACTTGGTTGAGAAAACACGGTAAGATGGATTGGACTCAATCACCTAAGATGACTATGCCTAAATCACCTAAAGCCAAAGAAAGCCCCGCACAAAAAATCAAGCGTCTCGAACGAGAGCTCGAAGATGAGCACTTACGTAACCTGTTACTCAATGAAGTGGTTAATATTCTTGACGCTGAGCATGGGACAAACCTTAGAAAAAAGTATATTGCCAAGGAGCAAGAAGCCTTCAAAAGCAAAAAATAGTTAGCTTAGAACGTGCTTGCAAGCTGCTTGGGATAACGAGACAAGCAATATATCAACGAGAGAGCAGAGCTAAATTGCGTGCTATTGAACTTGCACCAGTTAAAGCGATGGTATTGGAAATACGACGCTTTATGCCGCGTTTAGGTGGAAGGAAATTATATTTTCTACTGAAACCCAAACTCATAGAGCAAGGTATAAGTTTAGGTCGAGATGCTTTTTTTAGTTACTTAAAAAGTGAACATTTATTGGTTAAACCTAAGCGTAGTTATACAAAAACGACGTTTAGTAAACATTGGATGAAAAAGCATCCTAACTTGCTTAAAGATAGACAACCATCGAGGCCAGAAGAGGTATTTGTAAGTGATATAACCTACGTTCAATCAACGCAAGGTGTTCACTATCTATCGCTGGTAACTGATGCGTATAGTCGCAAAATTATGGGATATGAACTCAGTGATGAAATGAAGGCGACAGATGTGGTTAAGGCATTAGATATGACCATCGCTAATCGTCAGTATCAATGCAGTACGATTCACCATTCAGATAGAGGGTTACAGTATTGCTCACGGGTATATCAAGTAAAGCTTAATGAAAATGGCATTACTCCATCGATGACCGATGGCTATGATTGCTATCAAAATGCATTGGCGGAGCGCATTAATGGCATATTGAAGCAAGAATTCTTACTCTATAAATGCCAAAATCTGAAAGAGCTACGTGAACTCGTCGAAGAATCAATAGTAATATACAATGAAATGAGGCCGCATTTGAGTTTAGGCATGGAAACCCCAAACCAAGTGCATAAAAAAGACCAGGAGCAAAAGCTACTGGCCTTCAATTAAAACCGTCAACGTATTTTAGGACGAGACATAACTCACACTTAAATCCATATAACGATTTCACAAACTGCATTTCCTTGACCATACTTTATGTAGAATAATGATGGGGAGAGACCCAAATGCTAAATACAAAAGTACAAGATTTTATGCAACGTAAGTTGCCACATATTACACCCGAAACCGAAATGACCACCGCCATTAGCGAGCTGCAAAAGTTTAAACTATTAGGCGCGCCGGTGTTTGATGATAATAAAGCTTTGGTTGGCTTTATTTCTGAGCAAGAATTACTACAACCACTGATGCAAAACAGTTATTTCTGCGATGGTGTGGTAAAGGTGAAACAGCTAATGCGAACAGATGTCGTCACCGTGAGTATTGATCAAAATATCATTGAGCTTGCCGACGGCATGAAGACTGGCAAACCCAAAAACTACCCAGTTGTTGAAGGTAACAAAGTGGTTGGCATGATCAGCCGTGGCGATGTGCTCAAAGCACTTTATGAGAACTATGTCTCGTGCCAAGAGCATCAAGTGTAAGTTTTGTAGCTAGCTGCTGCTCATTAGCGGTTCGCAGCTAACTCTCTTAAAGCGGCTTTATCGGCATTACTCAAATAAGCAATTTCAAGCGCATTCGCTTGTGCTTTTTCTATGTCTGTTTGGGTTAAGCCCGCAGCGGGCGCAGCGACACGATACTCATGTTCAATTTCAATGCCTTCTACGGCGGGATCATCCGTATTAATTGACGCCAAAATACCGTGATCTAAAAATGTTTTTAAAGGATGACTTGCCAATTCAGCCACTGTGCTGGTTTGAATATTACTGGTTAAACAAGATTCAATTCCGATGCGTTTATCGCGTAAATAGTCCATAAGTTTTGGATCTTCAATGGCTTTTACGCCATGCCCAATACGCGTCGCACCCAGCTGATTTATTGCCTGCCAAATACTGTCACTGCCTCGCGCTTCACCAGCATGAATCGTCGCGGCCAAATAAGCATCGTGTACTTGCTTAAAATGGTTAACAAACAACTCTCCGGGAAACCCCATTTCATCTCCAGCTAAATCAACCGCAACAAGATCGTTTTTAAATGCAAGCAGTGCATCCAGTTCTTGTTGGCAAATTTCAGTCCCGTACGTACGTGACATAATACCAATCAAATTCACTTTAATCGGGGCACCTTGGCAAGCACTTTTTACACCATCAACAACCGCTTCCACAACACCTTGTGGATGTAAGCCTTGGCTTTGCGCCATGTAATAAGGGCTAAAACGCAGCTCAACATAATCAAGCTTTTGTGCTAATGCATCTTCAACATTTTCGACTGCGATACGACGACACGCATCGTAATCTCCCAGCACTTTTACACCCCAATCAAGCTTTTGTAAAAACGCCACTAAATTAGGTTCAGGGTCAATCACCTGTACGTGCGGAATAAGTGCGTCAATATGGTCTGCCGGTAGCGCAAGATTAAACTGTCGACCCAAGTCTAAAATTGTCTGTGGTCGAACATTACCATCAAGGTGGCGATGAATATCAAGCAAAGGAAGTGTGTTGTTGATCATAATTGGCACTCAGTTCAGTCAGTTTTCGCGGATCATACGTACCCGCGTTGATATTTCAAGTTTAGATGATTTTATTTACTTTATTGAGGTCAATTGTCTGCATTAATTCACTGATTTATTTTGTAAGTGATACCACAAGGTTTTAAACAGTTTATCGGCATCAATGGGTTTCGTTAAATATCCATCCATGCCACTGGCCAGCCCTTTTTTCAAATCATCATCATGCGCATTCGCTGATAAGCCGATAATTGGTAGGTCATTTATTAATAATTCATTACGAATAACTTGCGTTGCTTGCAAGCCATCCATATTCGGCATCTGAATATCCATGAGTACTAAATCATAACTCTTTTCGCTAATCATCTTAATTGCTTCGTGACCGTCTTTGGCAACATCGGGAAGGCACCCTTTTGTTTTTAAAATAGCGCACGCAACATGCTGGTTGAGCGGGTTATCTTCCACTAATAAAATAGCCACATTCGCAAATGATATCGCCGAAATGTCAATTTCTGATAGCACGTCATCCGTGTGGATAACAGCCTCTAAAGGCGACTCAAACGGCACTGTGAATGTAAAGGTAGAGCCTTGCCCTTCAACACTCGTTAGGCTTATGTCTCCGCCCATTAAATCAATAAGCTTTTTACAAATGCTTAAACCGAGTCCCGTACCGCCAAAGCGGCGAGATGTCGAACTATCGGCTTGAGAGAATGGTTGAAATAGCTGCTCCTGCACCTCTTTTTTAATCCCAATGCCCGTATCAATGACGCTAAAATAAGTCATCTTATTTTCTTGCCAAATTCGTAACGTGATCTCGCCTTCAGGGGTGAACTTAACGGCATTATTAAGTAAATTAAGCAGAATTTGTTTCAACCGAATAGCATCTGTTTGAATCACTAATGATTCACTTCGGTCGTAATCAACCACAAAATTAAGTGAGCGTGAGTTCAGTTCAAACTGCATTAAATTACTGATCTCATTAATTAAGCTATTAATATCGACAGGTTCTTGGTGCAGCTCTAATCGCCCAGCTTCGATTTTCGAAAAATCTAGCACATCATTAAGAACGCGCAGTAACACGTTTAGCGCACCATCTGCTTGTTCGATATAAGCGCGGGCTTGCTGCCAATCTTGCTCTTGTAACGCCAAATAATGTAACCCTTTGATACCATTAATTGGGGTGCGGATTTCATGGCTCATATTAGCCAAGAACTCACTTTTAATTTGACTGGCTTTATCGGCTTTTAATTTTTCTTCTCGTAAGCTTTGTGTCTGTTTTGCCACTTGCTGTCGAATTTGAATATTCGTGCCCGTCACCGAGATTAAAAACGTAATCAGCAACCATACGAATAGCATGCCCACTATTTGCGCAAACCAATACACAAGCCATGAGGATTGCTTAACCGGCTCCCACAGCTTTACTTGCCAAACACGCTCACCAACAATGAAATTAAAATGCGCTATTACCTTTGTACCAACCCGCTGCGGACTGAATATTTCGGTGGGATTATCTCCATCCGTCATATCATAAAAACTGGCATCAATATCGGTGTTTTGGTTGTAGTTAAGCGTTTGTGCCAAAACCTCTAAGTTAACGACAGCCACAACATAACCTTTAAAACCAACTTGGTGATGTAAATCCGCATACACAGGGTTGAAAAACAGCACTCCCCGTTCATTCCCGCCCCCTTGCATGAGCGAAATAGGTTCACTGACGGTGACACTTTTACTCAAGCGCGAATTGGTCAGCGCCTCAAAACGGACCGCACTTGAAGCCAAGTCAAAGCCTTTCACTGCTTCATTTCCAATCAAGGGATGAATGTACTGCACTGGAAAATAAATATCGCGTTTGCTGACAGCTTGCCATTCACCTTCAGTATTTTTTTCTTTTACGTAATAGTCGTCACCTAACTCATCGCGCAGTAAGTTTTCGTAATTACTCAACTGTGAGTGAATGACTTTGGGTGCCCACTCAAATGCCGCTATTTCGGTGCTATCTTGCAATTGTCGAGAGGTAAAGCGCTTAAACTCTCTAAAATCAACGTCATCGCTGCTAGCAAAAAATGTCGCCAGTAACGCTAGATGAGACTGTATTTCACCAACACGGTGTTCTAAATTAGTCTTAATGGCACTTACTTTAGTCTGTTGACGTTGCTCGTCCTTAGCTTTTTTTACACTTGATGCGCCATAAAAGCTGACACAAATAATCATGTAAATCACCAGAGACGGCACAATAATTTGAACACGTTGTTGAATGTGATTGTAACTAAACGCAGCCAGTACCAATGGAGTAAAAATCAGTACACCAATGCTGTCACCAATCCACCAAGCAACAAAATTGTTTAACGCCATATAATGGGGGATCACATCATTGATAACCAATAATGCGGTGCCTGCAGAGGCAGCTATTAAGCTACACAATGGACCGCCAATAATCAGCCCTTGTACGCTTTGTCTTAGCGAAGAAAGTTCGAGTGGGTTTTTTACTAAATGGATAATAATGTAATACGCAAGCCAAGCTTGAAAAGTTGAGGCAAGGGTTACACCGATTGCTTGCAGCATTATCTGCCAATGCAAAATGTCGGATACGTTATCTAAATGAATTAAGTTAACCAGAAATGCACCCAGCAAAACCCCAGGGAGTGCTCGGTTTCGGCTGAGTAAAATACTGGCAAGAGCAATACCCGATGGAGGCCAAGCTGCAACAGCATAGCCGTCGATTGCCAGTAAAGAATTGCTTAAATACCCCGTAAAAAAGTAGGCCAGAGCGATACTTATTGTTAACGTAAACGCATTTTTCAAGCCATCACTCCTTAACTGGCAGTCATAAAATTATTGATACAGAACCAATGCTTTGTCTGGTTGCCCACTCTTACTGTAACTCAATACAGCTTGCTGTAAGTAGTCGTCACGATTCGTTGCGTTCAGTGCTTTATCAAACACACGTGCAGCTAAATCGTATTCGCCATGCGCATTGGCTAAACACGCAAGCGCAAGAAGAAGGTCGGTATTTTCGGTGTCTTTCTTCAATACATCTTGCAAACTGGCCTGCAGTTTTAGCGCATCACCTGCTGCACTAGTGCGAAGAATACGAGCTAAGTCTTTATGTTGCAGAGGCTTTTTAATCATTTTAATTAAGCTTAGCTCTATTTTATTTAGTTTTCCTGCGCGCGCCATGGCTTTTAAGTAACTTACTTCTGCCATTGGTTTTAAGTTCTTTGTCAGTTGCTCAAAACGCTCGGTTAACGAGGTGTCAGCCTGCGCTGCAAAATAACGGTCAAACACCTGTTGCCATTCTTTTTCTGTGAGCACTTTTTTACGCAGTAATCGTGGCATAAAGTCATCAAGCGCAGACCATTTCTGTTCTTGAACTAAGACCTGAGCATACATTTTGAGCTCTAGGTTTGTTGCTTTTTTGCGCTCGGCTAACGTTTTTAATTCCGCAAAGATCGTGCTGCATTCACCGCTAGCAAGCCATAAATTAGCCACTTTTAATTGATTTGCTTGGTTGATTTTATCAAGATAGCTAATCGCTTTTTCACTGTTATTATTCGCCAGTGCAGCTTTGGCAAGCAGCGCATAACGTATATCGGTCCACGGCTCTGCGACACTGTTGTTATCCAGTGCTAATTCAAGCTCTGCGTAGTCGTTATTAATCAAACTCCATACGCCTTGTTCAATAGCCGCTTGTTTGCGCTCTTCACTGCGGGCAAAAAAACGATGGCGTGTATGGCTATATAACGACCATAAATAACGCACCAACTTATACCCTAAGTAAGCAATACCACACCCCAGCACAATAAGGGCTGCAACCCCCCATATAGTGCCCTCGATGGTCGTTTTATTGAACGCAATCAGTACATAGCCTTTTTGATCTATAAAAAAAGGAGCAATGCCTAAACAGACTGCAATCGCAATTATCAGCAATAAAAAGCGGATCATTGTGCCCACTCCTTCACCTGCTCCGTACTTTGCAATGACACGTTAGGATTAAAATCGAGTTGCTCTTTAGAAAGCTCAGTTAAACTCTTTAATGCAGCTTTAGTCACGGCATCATCTTGCTTAAAGTAGTCTTTCACAAGCGCATGTGCCGCTTCAACCGCTGTAAAGTACACACTACTTTGCTTGGTTAAAATCGCATCCTGTGCTTGTGCTAAATAGAGCCTTAAACGCTGTTTAACTAAATGACGCTCTTGTTCACTTAAAAACGGCGCCACAACCATGTCTTCTCGCGTACGAACCGTGACAAAAAAATCTTTGAATTGCAGCCACGACTTTGCAAGATTCTGACGCCATTCGCTGACATTTTCACTTAATTGATTAGGATCGTCCTGGCTGACTTCTTCAGGTAATGAAATCGCGTTAAATACCAACTCATCGACTTTTTGATTGATGCCATGCAGCTTTAAATAAATCGCTTCAACAGCCACTGGGTCAATGCCGTTCAAAGTTTGTAAGTCCTGATGAATTGCTTGGCGAATAGCCCCCGTACCAGGATGCTCTGCTAATAAGCTGTCTAATCGTGATAAAACAGCAGCCGCTCCCCGAAAGTCATGCTCAGCCCACAACTTAAACTCAGCCATACGCTGCAGACTGGTCACTTCTTGTGGGTTTAACGTATAGCTTTGTTGCTCAGCACGCTTTAAAGCGGCTTGCAGTTGTTGCTGAGTTTGTTCGGCATTTTCACGCAACGTATCCGCGACTTTTTGCTCGCTATTATACAAAGCTTGTTGCAGAGTTTGCTGAGCATTCTTGATGGCATCGAGTTGTTGCTTTAGACGTTGGTTTTCAGTTGTCAGCTCGTTAAATGCCAGAGTAGACTGCTGATCACTATTCAGTTTATGGTAAAACTCATAACCGACCGCTGAAGCAACGAGAAGTGAAATCAACAGTGCCAAACTACCGGTTTTACTTATCCCTTTTTTATGCTGAACCACTTGGTTTGATGCAGGCTTAGCCGCTGCTGCCTTTTTTGCTGGTTCAGCCGCAGCAGGTTTGGCTGACTGTTTTAGATCTGATTCACTCATTTTGCTACCTTGCTGATTAATGCAGGCGAACATAGCGCTATCACTAGCCCCTGCAGCAATATGTATATGTGTTCTAATGACATTTTTTTGTTGTAGGTATTCAGCGATACGTTCACTAGCAACATAAAACTGACACCCCTTCAACCATGCCAACTGTGACTCATTTAAGCCATTAAAAATGGCATCAACAGCCGCATTACTTGTAATGACTATACCCTCTACACCCGCTGTTTGCCAGTGGTCCATCCACTTACCTGATTCGCTTTCTATGGCACGTCGCTTATAAACAACAAGTTGATTTAACACGGCACCACGTTGTTTTAATGTTTTTGCTATTGTGGTACGCCCACCTTCTCCTTTCACTAAAACAATATTGCTAAGCTCTACATCTTGCAGTGTTTTTAGTGCAAGTAAGCCCTCGGAGTCGTGTTTTTTAGGAACTGCTGCGCGTCGCCCAAATGCCTCATGTATCGCATCTGCCGTCTGTTGGCCAACCGCATAAAGCTGCGCAGTTTTGTTAATTGTGGGGGTAAGCTTTAATAATGCGTGAACGGCATCTTGTGAGATAAAAATAATTTTGTCGGCATTTTCAAGCGGCGCGAGTGCTTGACTACTTGGCGTAAGATAATCAAGCGTCAATACTGGGCACAGGGTCGTTTGATAACCCGCCTGCTGAAGCTCAAGTGCAAGCTCAGTGCCTTTTCCTTCTGGACGAGTTATCAAAATATGCATATTACGCGTCTCTGTATACGTCAGCTAAAATTTTGTCTGCACCTTGCGCCAATAACTTTTCAGCGAGTTCAATGCCTAACTTCTCAGCATCAGCTACTGGGCCTGTAACGTCGTCGCGCAGCATTTGACTACCATCAACCGCGCCAACTAAACCACGCAAATAAACGTGATCATCATTCACGAGTGCAAAAGCACCAATTGGCACCTGACAACCGCCTTCTAAGCGGCGATTCATAGCGCGTTCGGCATTAACACGAATACGCGTTTCTGTATGCTCAAGCGGAGCCAGTAACGCTTTAGTTACTTCGTCATCAATACGGCATTCGATACCAACTGCACCTTGACCATTTGCAGGTAAAGAGACTTCTGGCTCGATGAACGCAGTGATTCGTTCTGGCATTTCAAGGCGAATTAAACCTGCAGCGGCAAGGATAATTGCATCGTATTGGCCATCATCGAGTTTCGCTAGGCGAGTATTCACATTACCGCGTAAATCACGGATATCTAAGTCTGGTCGCGCTTCTCGAATTTGACATTGACGGCGTAAACTTGACGTACCGACGATTGCACCCTGTGGTAACGCATCTAAACTCTTAAAGTTGTTTGATACAAATGCGTCTCGTGGGTCTTCACGCTCACAAATCGTATGCAACGCTAACCCTTCAGGGAACTCAACCGGTACATCTTTCATTGAATGAACAGCAATATCAGCGCGGCCGTCAAGCATCGCTTGCTCAAGTTCTTTTACAAATAAGCCTTTACCGCCAATTTTAGCCAAAGGGGTATCAAGAATAATATCGCCTTGCGTTGACATTGGAACGAGTTCAACTGTCACATCGTCATGAAAGTGTTCAAGTTGGGCTTTTACAAATTCTGCTTGCCATAGCGCTAGCGCACTTTTACGAGTGGCAATTCGAACGCGTTTGATTGTCTGTGTCATGAAAAATCCAATTATTTATCTGGCTGAACTTAATCAGCTAAAATTCTAAATTCTTTTTGTGCAAGTAAAGTGCCTTGTGCGTCAACGACTTCAACACGCCACTCACCAAGCTGTTCTGGCATAATATTTTTTGTCGAGTAAGTGCGATAACGCGGACTACTTACTGCTAATTCAATAGAGGCTAGCTGCTCATCTTGGTAATACCATTGATGACGAACCGTTTGCCCTTGCATATTTCTAAGCTCACTAAAGAAGCTCAAACTATGCGTAATGTCCGCTAATCTTACATCGTTTTTTAGAACATTGACTGGTTCTCGATCAACAACATCGGTGGTTAATACCGCACGGCTCACTTTATCTGTATCTATTTTAGCGCCAATGGCCACGCTGGCAACATGAGCTGATTGTGAAAACTGCTGCACTTTATTATTAGCTGCTAAAGCGAGCTGCTGTTCATCGTTATTTTCAGGCTTCGCTTCACTGTCTGTGGTCGTTTTAGCCGGTAATTGAGTGTCTTGCGAAGTAACGGTGTCAAGTGATTGCACGTGTGTTTTGGGCTTGAGAGACTCAGTTTCTGGCTCATTGGCCACACTATTAGGCACAAGGTCAGGGGTATTCACATCGGGCTGCTCTGCACTGTCCTCTGTGTTCTCGTCAACGTGCTCTGCTGCAAGATTATTATCAGGAGCTTGTAATACAGCGGTAGTCAACTCAGTGTGCGGCTCATCTTGTTCACTTTGCTCAGCACTCACAGCACCTACGAAGCTATATATTACAGTCGCCAGGGCCACTAAAATCACGCCACTGAACATAAAAATACGTCGCCAATGCCATTGGTACGTTACCGCTGTGGGTGATGTGCTTGCAGGCTCCGCCGAATTCATATTTGCTGTTATTACAAGTTTGTTTGTCATGTTGGCCTCTTCACAACCAAAAATTAACTTAAGCGAGCAATTAACCACGCTCGAATAGCCATCAGTTCTTCACCACACACCTGATGTGCCATCGGATAGTCTTGCCAGCTAACTTCC
This sequence comes from Pseudoalteromonas sp. JSTW, assembly GCF_013423925.1. Taxonomy (NCBI): domain Bacteria; kingdom Pseudomonadati; phylum Pseudomonadota; class Gammaproteobacteria; order Alteromonadales; family Pseudoalteromonadaceae; genus Pseudoalteromonas; species Pseudoalteromonas sp. JSTW. The sequence goes on along the minus strand of NZ_CP058972.1, from coordinate 107,795 downwards.
ATGTTATTTGCGCTCAGTACGTCAAATGCTTGCCTGCCCGCGCTATGCGGTACAACATCATCCATACGCCCATGCGCCATAAATATATTTAACGCCTGTTGCTTAGCTTCGTCAGCCAACTTATCGGGTGCGCACATATACGTTGATAACGCCATGACACCTGCTAACTTATAATCAAGACGTGGAGCCAAATGCAGTGACACGACACCCCCTTGCGAAAACCCTGCTAAAATAATTTTACTCGCGGGGATGCCTTTCGCTATTTCTTGATCAATGAGCTCAACCACTTTAGCAGCAGACTCTCGTACGCCTTGTTCGTCGGCACGCTTATCTAAATCCATCGATTTAATGTCGTACCATGAGCGCATCGCCATGCCCCCATTAATGGTGACCGGTTGCACTGGCGCATGAGGAAACACAAACCGCACACCGAGCTCTTTCGGTATCGCTAACTGCGGAGCAACAGGGGCAAACCCTTCCCCCGAGTCACCCAAGCCATGCAACCAAATAACGGTTGCCTTATGCTCACCTTGCGCGGGGTATTCTACAAACCCTAAACTCATAACTCAGAACGCCACTCGATTGGTTGACCCGCTTGGCGCGTAGCCGCATCGCACATAAATTGCCAGAACTCAGCACCAGAACGATTATCAATCCACTTATCGTCTCGCAATTCAAAGTGATGACCATTGAATTTAGTTGCCACCCACACTTGGTGCAATGGCGCTTGTTTATTGATCACTATTTTGCTGCGATCTGGGAAGATGATTTCTAAAATACCTGATGCAGACTCGTAGTCTAAATCAGCATCACATTCATCGATTTGCTCTTCAATTGTTAGCATCAACGCATCGGCTAGTGTGTGGTATTCATGATCAGTCATTTTAGTGTCCTTTAACGGGCTTTAAGCCTAGATCTGGAGGCAGATTGTGTACATCAAGTGTAACAGGAATAAATTCATCCGCGAATAGCTGCATTTTTTAAATATTCTGTTACTCTGCGATTATAAAGCCAGCAACCGTATTAATCTAATGAAAGAGACTCATAGCCAAAAATTTAAAACAATTTTACCTCTTAGTGCCCTACTTATGCTCACTCTGGTGGGCTGTGGACAAAGCGGTGCGCTTTATCTTCCAGATGATACTGCAAAGCCAGCAGAATCTCAGCCACAGGCTGATCCATCCGAACAACCAGAGCAAAAACAGGACCAATAGATGGACTTTTTTAACTACAATAATAATCAGCTGTTCGCTGAAGACATCGCTGTCAAAGAGCTTGCCGACCAATACGGTACGCCCTGCTATATCTATTCACGTAAAACCTTTGAGCGCCATTATCTCGCTTTCGCCGAGGCAGCTAAATCACACAAAAGTTTAGTCTGTTACGCCGTTAAAGCGAATTCAAACATTGCTGTATTAAATATTTTAGCGCGCTTAGGCTCTGGTTTTGACATTGTTTCTAAAGGCGAGTTAGCTCGCGTTATTGCAGCCGGTGGCGATGCCAGTAAAGTGGTATTTTCTGGCGTTGCAAAAACTGCTGACGAAATTGCCTACGCGCTTGAATTGGGGATCAAATGTTTTAACGTTGAGTCGGTTGCTGAGCTAGACCGTATATCAGAAGTAGCAACTTCACTAAACCGTGTTGCACCTATCTCGATTCGCGTGAACCCGGATATCGATGCCAAAACACACCCGTATATCTCAACCGGTTTAAAAGAAAATAAATTTGGTATTGATATTCAAACAGCGGTCAGCGTTTATCAATATGCAGCATCGCTTCCAGGTTTAAACATTACTGGGGTTGACTGTCACATTGGCTCACAGCTTACAGAAATTAAGCCTTTCTTAGCGGCTCTGGAAAAAGTGCTGACCTTAATCGAAGAATTAAAAGCCGTGAATATCACACTTACCCACCTAGATATTGGTGGAGGATTAGGCGTGCCTTATAATGGTGAAACACCGCCTCACCCAAGTGAATACGTTGATAAAATCACATCTCGCTTAGCTAATTATCAAGACTTAGAGCTTATTTTTGAGCCCGGTCGAGCCATTGCAGCTAATGCGGGTATTTTAGTGACCAAAGTTGAGTTTATTAAACAAAATCAAGACAAATATTTTGCCATTGTTGATGCCGGTATGAACGATATGCTGCGCCCATCTCTTTACCAAGCATGGCAAAAAATTGTGCCTGTCGAACCGCGCGAAGATGGCACGCCACGTCAAAACTACGACATTGTTGGCCCAGTGTGTGAAACGGGTGACTTTTTAGGAAAAGACCGTGAGCTTGCGCTACATGCTGGTGACCTACTGGCGCAACGCAGTGCTGGCGCATACGGCTTTACCATGAGCTCAAATTACAACTCACGTCCACGCGTCGCTGAGATCATGATCGATGGCAAGCAAAGCCACTTAATCCGCCAACGAGAAACCTTAGAAAGCCTTTGGCAAGGTGAGAAAATTTTACCATAAACGTTTTTATAACCGCCCTGCTCTGTGGCATGATTAGCTCAGAGCAAATCCGAATTAGAGCGCTATGTTAGTTAATTTCTCAAAAATGCACGGCCTAGGTAACGACTTTGTTGTTATTGATAACATCACGCAGAATGTTTTCTTGTCACGTGATCAAATAAAGAAACTGGCAGATCGCCACTTTGGTATCGGCTTCGATCAATTACTTATGGTTGAAGCCCCTTACTCTCCTGATTTAGATTTTCACTATCGTATTTTTAATGCTGACGGCAACGAAGTGGAACAATGTGGCAATGGTGCTCGCTGTTTTGCGCGTTTTGTGCGCATGAAAGGCTTGACCAACAAACATAAAATTACCGTATCAACCAAGTCGGGAAACTTAACCTTATACATAGAAAAAGATGGTCAAGTAACCGTAAACATGGGCCACCCAGTCTTTGAGCCAAACAAAATTCCTCTCAAGGCAAGTAAACGCGAGTTAACGTACATTATTCGCACTGAAGAGCACACTATTTTTAGCGGTGCCGTGTCGATGGGGAATCCGCACTGCGTGTTAGAAGTCGACGACATTCAAACCGCAGAAGTCGCAACCTTAGGTCCACTACTTGAAAACCATGAACGCTTTCCACAGCGCGCAAATGTAGGATTTATGCAGGTTATTTCACAAGACCACATAAAACTAAGAGTGTGGGAGCGAGGCGTAAATGAAACATTAGCCTGTGGTACAGGGGCGTGCGCAGCGGTGGTGATTGGTCAAATACAAAGTAAACTGGCAAGCACTGTACAAGTTGACTTACCAGGAGGAAGCTTACAAGTGCGCTGGCAAGGTGAAGGTCATCCAGTAAGAATGACAGGGCCTGCAGAGCATGTATTCGACGGACAAGTGGCATTATGAGTAAACTAACAGAACAACATGTAGCTGAGTATTTAAAAGCACATCCAGACTTTTTAATAAATAATCCAGATGTTCTTGCGACACTTGAGTTGCAACAGCAAACGGCCGCTGCGACATCATTAGTGCACATTCAGCAGCGTCAGTTGCGTGAACACAACACCTTATTAAAAAATAAAATTGAGCAGTTAGTTGCACAAGCAAAAGAAAATGAATTGATTCATCGTTTGTTTAGCGAATGCCATCGCCAACTGTGGACTAACTACGACTTCAAAACGCTGGCAAATAATCTGCGCAATATTATTTGCACAAACCCGCTAATCAATGAATGTCAGTTAGTAAAGTATGAAAAAAAATACGATGATTTAATTGCTCACCGTTTACAAAATGACGGCATCTACTTAGGACGAGTGAATCAGCAAGAACGCGATTTATTATTTTCAGAATCAACCCAATCAACTGCCTTGTATTTGATTGGAAATAGCAACCACCCTGTCGCTATTTTGGCGTTTGGCAGTGATGATGTTAACCACTTTGAGCCCGCTAAAGACAGTTTTTTTGTGCTTGAGTTCGTTCGCTCATTACAGCTACGGTTATTGGAACTTGCATGAGCGACGTAACAACGCCAGACCTTAATGAATTAAGCGATGCATGGCGTACGCCCATCCAGCTTTTTGCTGACTACTTACGTTACGAAAAACAATATTCGATACACACCATAAACCAATACACCAGCCAGCTCGGCTTTGCCGCTTTATATTTTAGTAAGCTCAGTGAGAACTGGTTTACGGTTCAAGGTGAGCATATTCGCCGCTACAGTATGCAGCTGCGCAGTAAACAGTTAAGTGGCCGCACCATTAGTTTAAAGCTCAGCTGTATTCGCAGCTTGTATAAATTTTTAAAAGCAAAGAACATTGCCAATCAGGCACATTACCATAACCCTGCTGAAGCTATTAAAGGGCCTAAATTCTCAAAACCCTTGCCGAAAAATTTAGACGTTGATCAAATGGCAAAATTGCTAGAATTACCCGATGACGATCCTCTCGCTATTCGTGATAAAGCGATGATGGAGTTAATGTACTCATCGGGCTTGCGTATTAGCGAGTTAGTTGGTGCCAACATACAAGATATCAATCCCCGAGAAGGCGAAATTTTAGTACGGGGTAAGGGCAACAAAGAGCGTTTACTGCCCGTGGGGAGTAAAGCGTTAAGTGCGTTAAAAGCATGGCTAAAAATTCGCCCACAATTTGCACACCCTGATGAAATAGCCATATTCGTCAGCAGCCAAAAGAAACGTATTTCAATACGTCATGTACGGTTGCGCATGCAAGAGTGGGGGATCAAGCAAGGTATCAGCTCACAAGTACATCCGCACAAGTTACGTCACTCATTTGCATCACATATTTTAGAATCGTCGGGTGACCTGCGTGCAGTACAAGAGTTATTGGGACACACTAGTTTGTCTGCGACTCAAGTTTATACACACCTTGATTTTCAACATTTAGCCAAAGTATACGACAACACCCACCCACGCGCTAAAAAGCGCTCAACACCCGAGTAACCCTGTAATTATGATCCGATTTAATCGTGCCTTATCGCCCGTTTCTGTTCTAAGTTTTGATTTAGATGACACCTTATACAACAATCATCCAATCATAAAATCAGCCTTACAAGCCCAAGCTGACTACTTAGCAAATATTGAGCAATGGCCTGCCGACAGTATGAACTACTGGCTGACATGTCGCGATAATGCATTAAAACAAGACACAACCTTGGTTGACGATGTCACTCGTTGGCGACAAGCAGCCCTGTTATATGCAATGCAGGATCTTGGCTTTGAACACGACCTTGCCAAACACCATGCCGAACAAGCATATCAGGCCTTTGCAGATGCTCGTAGTCAAATAACCGTTGCTGATGATGTGCTTGAATTACTTGAAAAGCTTGGCAGGCATTTTCGCTTAATCGCGATTACTAATGGCAATGTCGAGGTTGAAAAGTTTAATCTAAATGGGGTGTTTGAGTTAGTGCTTCAAGCAGGCCCACATGGTAAAGCAAAGCCTCACGCTGCTTTATTTAATAACGCAGCGCAGTTATTAAATGTCGCTCACAGTGAAATTTTGCATATTGGTGATAGCTTAGACACTGACGTACAAGGCGCTAATAATGCGGGCTGTCAGAGTGTTTGGTTAAATAACCAAGCGACTAATTATCAATACAAAGGGCTGGCGGATATTGAAATTGAAGATATTTTTGCATTAAATCACTTAATTAAAGAGTAACTATTTTTACACGGTCTCGGTTGTTGCTAAAGTAATCCTCTAATCATTGAGATTTTTAGGCAAAATAAATGAATACTCTGCTGAAACTTTTACTACTGTGCTCATTAAGCATTAATGGCTACTTTATTTGGCAGCTCAGTCGTCAAGAGACCACGGTGATAGCAGATAAACAGCAATTTACAGCAACTCAGGTTAATAGCGCTGTTCAACCTAAGCTATTTGAGCACGCCATCACATTGTTTAATAACCAACAATTCGATAAGGCTGTTGCCGCATACTCGCAGCTCAAGGACAATTCACCGCAATACGCACAGCAACTTAAACATGCATGGCAACAAACCGTTGAAACATGGCTGCTAGAGCAGCACGAGCATATCAGCGAGCAATTTCTAAGCGCCTTTTTAAACAGTCATCCATACGATGCCGCCATGTTAAAGCTCGATGCAAAACGGTTAATTAATCAAGGTTATGTACAACAGGGTATTGTTAATTTGATGGCGCTAAGTGATCAATTAGACAGTAATCCGCACAGTGACCTCACTCAGCAAATAGAAGAGCTCACTACTTTACACAGCAATCACTTAATTAACACACAACATTGGCAGCAATTGCTCGAACACAGCCAGCAATGGTTAGAATACGCGCCCTATCATGCCTACTACTTATATATTCATGCATTGGCTTACTACCACTTAGGTGACTATGTGGCGAGTCAAATAAGTTTAGAGCAGTTACCTAATAACCATGCCTTTAAAACACAATCCGACCAACTTAGGCAAAAAATACAGCATGCTTTGGCAGGCGTTGAGAAAATAAAATTAACTCCCCGAGGGGCGCATTACCTTGTTAGTAGCGTTATTAATAATGAGATTGAGGCCACGCTCATGATTGATACGGGAGCAAGCTTTACCGTTATTGACCAAGCGCTATTGAATACACTCAGCGAACCGGCCCGCTATATTGACACCTTACACGTAAATACGGCGAATGGGCTCGTTGAAGCACAACGCTATCGAGTACAATCGTTTCGCATAGGCCAGCAAAAAGTTGATGACTTTGATATTTTGGTTATCAACAATCACACGGGCTTCGGCCTACTTGGTATGAACTTTTTAGAGAAATTTAAGTTTAATATCAATCAGCAACTGGATGAGTTAGAGTTAACAAAGACTATTTATTAAGGACGAAACATGACACTCAATGACTTCTTACAAAAATTAGCTGAAACACCCCATTTAATCGAGTTTACCGATACAATGGCGGTAATTGATCGTCATTATGACTTTACGCCCAGTGGTTTCAATAATCACGGACTAATTAGTTCAGCCAATGAGAATAATGGATCATGTAAAATCTTCGCGTTTGCCAAACTTAATCAACTCAGCAAACAAAACACCCTCGATTGTTTTGGCGCGTTTTACCGTGAAGACGTTGTTAAACACCCTGATGGCCAAGATCACATGAATATACGCACATTTATGCTCGCACCTGAGACTACGCCGTTTTTGGGGATCACCTTTAGTGAAGAAAATGTACTAAAAGCAAAATAACTACAGCTTTTTTTCCATAAAATAACGGCAGCCGTTGAGTGGATAATTTGCCATTTGGTACACCACTTGGTAGCCGTTTTTTTCGTAGAAAGGTTTAGCTTGGAAATCAAGCGTATCGAGTTGAGCGACCGTTGCCCCAAGCGCAATAGCTTTGGTTTCTAACTCATGGAGCAAACGCGTTGCAAGCCCTTTACCTCGTGTAAAGTCGTCGCACCACAGCCAACTTATCAGCAGCCAGTTACCAAATACATAACCATGAATACCCGCAACAGTATCACACTTTTTATTCACGTATTTAAAACCTAACGGCACGCGTTCAGCATTAAAGTGCTGCTTATTAAATGCAACAACATGCGCCCTTAGCTCATCGTTTAGCTCTACCGAGTCATCACTTTTTAATTGATACATAGCATACCTATAAATGTTATGACTCAGTATAAGCGTTTAACGTATTCAGTATAAATGATTTTTTCCGTAAGGGACTTCTAGCATGTTGCTCGCAAGTTTTTCTGGCTGGCCACACATTTCATCGTACGCACTGGTATGACGTAACACCATCTCACCATAGCTCAAATGATCAAGTCGCTTTTGAATATGCAGCGGGCTCAAATCACGGATAAACTCGCCTTTCTCGTCAGTAACATAGTACTCCACATTATTGATAACCACAGACACTTGATAAAGTGCCATTTCCAATGAGTGCACAATAACTTTTTGCAGTGGTTGGTGCGCTGCAAGTTCAGATAACTTAATCGCCATGTGAAATCCTCTTTGTGTATAGAGTTATCTATACGTGAATTTGGTATACTGTGATCAAATTAATTGTGCAAAAATCATCCATGGTAGAAAAAGTACGGCTTGCTAAATATATTGCTCATGCTGGCATATGCTCTCGTAAACAAGCCTCACGCTTAATTGACCAAGGCGTTGTAAGGGTTAATGGCCAAGCGGCAAATCATATTGACCATGTAAACGACGAAGATGAAGTGATTGTTGAAGGACAGACGATCACAGGAAAAGCACCAATGGTTTATTTTGCTTACCATAAACCCGTAGGCATTGATTGCAAACTCAATCGTAGCGATGCACAGAGCCTTATCCATTTTTTACCGAGCGAAACCCGCGTTTACCCCATTGGCCGCTTAGATAAAGACTCCCGCGGACTGTTAATACTGACCAATGATGGTGAGTTTTGTAACCAATTAATCCACCCAGACTTTCATCAGCCAAAACGCTACCTGGTCACGGTCGATAAACCGTTAAATCACACTTTCTGCCAAACAATGGCACATGGCGTGCCTGTCGATAAACACATCACTCTTCCGTGTGAAGTAACGCAAGTAAATGAGCAGCAGTTTATGATTATCTTAAGGCAAGGGCTTAACCGTCAAATTCGCAAAATGGCGCACTATTGTGGCTACAAGGTTATTGATCTTTATAGAATTGAAATTGCCAATTTATCTATCGAACAGCTCGGCCTTGCAGAAGGGCAAACAACCCGTATCGAAAAAACAGACATCATCTAACAAAAAAAGTTTGCATTATTTGACTACAGGTGTAATCTTTAATTAAAGATTACATATGTAGGCAATAAAATGATTGAACTTTCAAAAGCAGAATTCGAAGTATTAGATGCCGTGTGGCTCGATTATCCTGCGACAGCCAGCCAAGTTATTGAGCGTTTAAGTGACGATAAAGAGTGGCACGAAAAAACCATAAAAACCTTACTCAGCCGCTTAGTTAAAAAAGGCGCACTCAGCTTTGAAAAACAAGGGCGACTGTATAACTACACGCCTTGCATTGCGCGTGAAGAGTACACACTAAAAGAAAGCCAAAGCTTTGTTGAACGTTTCTTTAATGGCCGTATAGCCCCGCTGGTTAGCGGCTTTGCAAAGTCTGAACAACTTTCTCAAAACGACATTGATGAGCTTAAAAAAGTCATTAATGATTGGGAAAAGCAGCAAAAGTAAGGTGATGTCATGTTCGAAACGTTTTTTAATTGGCTATTAGAGCAGCAACTCTTTATCTCTTGCGCTATTTTATTTCTTATCCTTCTTGAGCGAAAGCTCCTCAGCCACGTATCTGCTCGCCTTGTTTATGCGTTATGGGCATTACTCCCTGCGTGTTTAATGTTGGCAAATTTGCCTGATCATTTAAAACCAATACACAATCAGTTCATTAGTCAGTTTACCATTACCCCATCTAATCCAGTGACGCCACAGCTATCACTGAGCTGGTTCGCTATTTATAGCCTAATAACAATTACACTTATGCTCTGTGCCGTGTACTTTCATTATCAGTTTCTCACTCGCTTAAAATTAAAGCCAATAGCGACCCCTAATGACAACTATAAAGGATTACGTTTTTATCAAAGTGAAAAAGTCAGTTCACCCTTAGTCATTGGGCTGATAAAAACCAAATTAGTCCTGCCATCTAATTACAACATTAATTACGACCAGCATGCTTTAGCCCTTATTTTGGAGCATGAGTGTGTCCACATTCATCGTAAAGATAATTTAATTAACGCGTTGGCGCTCATGGGCACCTTGTTAATTTGGTTTAACCCACTCGCCTGGTTGGGCTATGCCAGCCTGCGTCGATTGCAAGAGCTTTCATGCGATGAACACGTACTAAAAGATAAATCAACGGAACAACGAATTCTATACAGCAAGGCATTAGTGCATTGTGCAAGCTTTAGCACCGTGGGACTCATGGCTTACTCACAATACGGAGATAAAAACACCATGTTACAAAGACTCAACCAAATTAAACAACTCGATAATAGCTCGTTTATTGCAAAAACAGCACTTGTTATTTTTGCGGCCGGTATGCTTAGTAGCTTTGCAATTGCAAAACAGCCTGTGAATGCAGAGAAAGAAAAAGACTACCAAGCTGTGATGCGTGTAGAGCCTATCTATCCAGTGCAGGCAGTAGAGCAAGGAATAAGCGGCTCAGTTGTATTGAAATACGACATTTCACCCAGCGGGGCCACCAGCAATATCAGTGTTGTGAGTGCTGAGCCTGAGGATGTATTTAACCGAGAGGCTAAGCGCGCACTAAAAAAATGGCAATACGCGCCAACTGAATCAGGCTATAAAAATGTCCTCGTGCAGCTCGACTTTGCTTTGGATGAAAACGTTAAAGCGAAGGATTTAATTGAGAAAATTAAAGTGAGCTCTAAGTAATTAACGAGCACCAAAGACCCTAAAGCAAGCGCCTTTTTTAAACCGCTTGCTTTGTGGTTTTTATAAACAGACTGCAATCATCGCCACGGCACAAACATAACCAACGAGCCAAACCAATGAACGCAGAATATCTTGGTTTATATAGTAAAAAATGCAGTACATAACACGTGAAACAACATGCATAACAGCCAATGTTTCGGTAACGTGATACACATTGTTAGTACTCATAACGACCGCTAAAGCAACACCAAAAACAATCAAAGATTCAAAACTGTTTTGGTGTGCAGCCAACGCGCGAGCGCCAAATCCTGTTAGTTTGCTCTGCTGCTCTCTTGGGTGTTTATTGTCGTATCCCGCAAGCTTATTTTGTGCAAATGCGACGGGCGCTTTCGCTAAATAAGGCAATAATACAGCAATGAGTGCACACAGTATTAATGTTGTCATAACGCTTCCCTATTCTGTTGTATACACCTACCCTAACGTAAACAGAAAAAAGCCGCTACCTTTAACGACACCGTCTAACACAGCTGATTTTTTCTCAAGTTGATCGATAAGCTAATGCGCTTATAACACGGCTTTGTTACTCTAACAGCCTCTCCCCATTAATTTATTTTCAATATGACTTGGATTTTCTTAACCATTTTTGCCGCCTTTATGCAGTCGTGGCGAAATGCATTACAAAGTAAACTCAGCGCACATGTCAGTGTAGCAGGGGTCACTTTGGCACGTTTTATTGTTGCAAGTCCTATTGCAGCGCTGTATTTATTGAGCCTTTATCGTTATCAAGCAACCGCACTCCCCGACTTCAACCCTGCTTTTATTGGTTATATTGTTGGTGCAAGTGTTGTACAAATTGTCGCAACCGGCTTAATGGTTAAACTGTTTAAAATGAACAACTTTGCTGTTGGAGCAGGGCTTGCTAAAAGTGAAGCTTTAATGGCCGCCATTTTAGGAGTGCTATTCTTTGGTTCTGCGCTGTCTTTATTAGGTTGGTTTGGTGTATTTATTGGTGCCATTGCCGTCTTACTGCTCAGTGGGATTGCCAATGTCAAACACTTCAACTTAGGTACCGCGTTATTGGGATTGGCTTGTGGTACTTCATTTGCGCTTTCATCATCTTGGATCCGCGAAGCAAGTCTTAACTCAGGACTGAGTTTTCCGCATTCTGCAGCATGGGTTTTAGTACTTATTATTAGTCTGCAAACTGTTATGTTGTGTTTTTATATCGCGCTAAAAGAACGCGACACCTTTGCAAAAATGTGGCAACACAAAGGCACGACAACTGCCGTCAGTGTGTGTAGTTGTTTGGGGTCTATAGGGTGGTTTAGTGCCATGAGTTTACAGCATGTTGCGTATGTGAAAACGCTAGGGCAAATTGAGGTGTTCTTTACCATAATGGTATCAATACTGTGGCTTAAACAGCCGCTAAAACGCCAAGACACGGCAGGGCTCGTGTTAATTGCGCTCGCGGCTATACTCGTTATGCTTCCTTAAAAGAGCGGCAATAGCCGCTTTTTTAATGACTGATTTTAAGCGTGATCACACCACTTATAATCAGTAATACACCCGCGATGCGACCAAATGTGGCTGCATCGCCGTAAAACAAAATACCCACTAAAAAAGTACCTGCAGCACCAATGCCTGTCCATACTGCATAAGATGTCCCCATGGGTATTTGTTTTTGTGCAAGCCATAACATGAACCCGCTGGCGACCATAAACGCCACGGCAATCGAAATACCTAACCAGCGGCTTTCTTGATCTTGCGACATTTTAAGCCCAACAGGCCAGCCTATTTCTAATAACCCCGCCACAATTAAGTATAGCCATGCCATTAGTCGTCTCTCTTTTTCAGTATCACATCGTACAAGTCTTCACGACGGTCTTTTAAGTTACGCACGGTTCCTTCGCTGTGAAGAATCTTCAACTTATCCATGTCTAAATCACTGAATAACAGCATTTCGGTATTTGGGGTTGCTTCGTTTAATGTCGCATCGTGTGGAAATGAAAAATCTGACGGCGTTAATACTGCCGATTGTGAATACTGTACATCAAGGCTTTCAACTTCAGGTAAATTACCAACAGAGCCAGCAATAACCACGTAGCACTCATTTTCAATAGCACGCGCTTGTGCACAATGGCGCACACGTAAATAACTGTTTTTAGTGTCTGTCCAAAAAGGCACAAACAAAATATCTAGGCCTTGTTTTGCTAAAATACGCGACAACTCTGGAAATTCAACGTCATAACAAATTTGGATCCCCACACGCCCCGCGTCGGTTTCGAATACCGCAATTTTATCGCCGCCTTGAATAACCCAGTCGTTTTGTTCATGAGGCGTAATATGTATTTTACGCTGCTCATCAATTTTACCGCTTCGATGACACAAGTAGCTGACATTATAAATCTTATCGCCCTCTGCCAGTGGCATTGAACCGGTAATAATATTGGCATTGTATTCAACAGCCATACGTGACATCGCATCGCGAAAAGTTTCGGTGTACTCAGCTAAGTAACGGATCGCTTCTGTTTGATTGCTTTGCTCAGTTAAGCCCATTATTGGCGCATTAAAGAACTCTGGAAATAAAATAAAGTCGCTTTTATAGTCAGACACTGTATCCACAAAATATTCAACTTGTTTTAGCAGTTCTTCTACCGAGTCAACACAGCGCATTTGCCATTGTACAGCCCCTACACGCACTATAGATTTAGTTGATTCAAGCACAGTATCAGTGGGTTCAAACATAATGTTATTCCACTCTAACAACGTAGCGTAGCCCACTGACTCTTGGTCTTCAGGTAGGTATTTTTTTAGCAGTCGCTTTACCTGAAAATCATTCGAAAGCTGGAAACTGAGAATCGGATCATATAATTCTTTGTGATCAACTTTCTCAATGTATTCCATTGGCGACATATCACTGCTGTGATTGTAATAACGTGGAATTCGCCCGCCCGCTAAAATAGCGCGTAAGTTATACTGACGACAAAGCTCTTTACGTGCGTCATATAAACGACGACCGAGTCGCATACCTCGGTGGGTCGATGAAATAACCACATCTAATCCGTATAACGCATCGCCTTCTGGATCACTAAAGACACGGTCATGACCATCAACAATATCTTCATAAGTATGGGGGTTAGAAAAACGCGCATAATCAACTTGCACACTCAGTGCTATGCCTACTAAAACGCCATCATCCACAATCCCGATTTGACCTTCAGGAAATTGATCAATCAGTCTGAAAATCGTATGGCTTGGCCACGCGCCCCCCAGCCCAGGATAGGCTTGATCCATTAAAGTTTTTATTTGTGGATACTGCTCTTTCGTTAAATTACAGATCGCTAAATGCGTTTTTTCTGCCGGCATACATACTCCTTTTAGGCACGAGAGGACAAACCAAGCGGCAATGTGCATACTATTCTCTCAACTAATTGATTCTAGTCTGCATCTTTTGCTTGTTATGCTAAACCCTAAGCTTAGCAAATATCAGGTGAACACGTGTTTAATCCTGCGCCCAAATTGTGAACTTTTTTACTGTTATCTATGTGAATAACCTAGAATAGCTGATCACTGCTGAAATTATCATCTATACTTACATTCTCCCTGTCTGTATCTATGAGGTTGGTTTGATAAAACATCTACTTAAACAACCTACGCAGACTGGATTAGAAGAAATTGAACATGTAAAGTTTCTCATCATTTCTAGAATTGCTTATTTTGCGTTAGCAGTTCATGCCTTATTAATACCAGCCTTTGCCCACATTGGAGCCAATACGCTTGCCATAGTAAACGTATTAAGTGTTTTTGCTTGGGGCGGTGGCATCTTTCTTATAAACCAAGGATTAACCTCATTAGCGCTGAGAGTATTTTGCCTCGAAGTGCTCATTCATGCAGTGGTGGTATGTGCAACACTGGGACTCAGCGCAGGGTTTCAATTTTATTTATGGACAATTTCTTGTATTTTAATGATCGACTATCAATTGCCGTTAAAACGCGCTGCTATTTATAGCTTTTTAATGATCATCACCTTTGCTTTGTTATACGTCTTTTTTGCCGAAGTAACCTATACCTTTTCCTACCCTGAACTCATTCCTCATATCAATGTGATCAACATCATTATCGCTGGATTACCCATGGTATATGGCATTGGCTTAATTAGAGAAATAACGATATCACAGCGAATAGAGCTGACAGAAATGGCCTCTCGTGACCCACTTACAAAATTGTATAACCGTCGTTTTGCAAAAAAACTCATCCTAGCAGCCCATAAAAAAAGCATTGAGAACGCTGATAACCTCTGCTTAGTTATGGCTGATATTGATCACTTTAAAAATATAAATGACAGCTACGGCCATGATAAAGGCGACACCATATTGTTGAATATTTCTGCCGCTATTCGTGCTTTTTTAACTGAAAATGATATTGCGGTACGCTGGGGAGGAGAAGAGTTTTTGTTACTACTAGGGCACACCAATCAACAACAAGCCTTTGCCAAAGTCGAAGCATTACGCCAGCAAATTGCAGCCATTGAACCGCATCAAGACTTTCCTGAATTAACCGTCACGATGAGTTTTGGCCTTATTGAATGGCAACCGTTAGCGTCGCTTGAGTGCATGCTGCAACAAGCAGATGCCGCATTGTATAAAAGCAAGCACTCAGGGCGAAATAAAACCACCATCGCGACCGGACAAAGTAGCGTATTTAATAACGTTGACGCCGTTAGTTAACCGCGTTAATCGTAATACTGTGTACGATATTTTGCGGCAACAGTGGCGTCAACTCGCTAGACACATAATCATTAAACCCTGCACGGTAAAACTCCGATAAAGGATGACCTGACTGACCTCCAGGAATCGCCATAATCGCATTTTCTAGATAACCTGGCTGTACGATAAAGCGCTGTGATGCGCCAAAACTTCGACCTTGTACTGCGGGCATAAAAGTATCGCCAAACCCCGGAGCCGTTGGCATATTCAACAGCTTTTTAAGCACTGGGATCTGCTTAGCGAATGGGTGTTCAATCACCAATTGATTCACTTTTCCCCACTCCCAACTATGTAAATTATTGCCATACTGCTTCGTTAATTTAGCGACGGTGTGATCGAATACTGCCAACATTTGCTGCTGCCAATCGCTGTACTTTGGATTTAACCAGTGTGCCGGTTTTTCCTCAATCAATTGCCGAAGCGCAGGCTCTAAATCACGCTTTACATATTTCAAGCTACCGCCGTCTAACTTAAGTGTGTTTTCAAGAGGACTAAATAGGCTATTAATAACTTCGTCTCGATAACGTTTCACTAAGGTATAGCCTATTGAGTCGCTACAAGCACAGGCTTGCCAGTTGTTAAGCGCTGTTAAGTAAACAGCATACTTATCACCGGCAGCAGTTAATTGATTAACAAGTAAATTATGCCAATCTTTTAAAAAGCGCGCTTCATTATCGTGTTGTAAGTCATAAAAGTCTTGTTCGTTAAACTGTTGTTTTTCAAATAAGCGATCGCGAATTTGCGCTGAACGAGCCCCCATCGCATACGCTCCATTACCAAAACGCGCATGGTCTGCTGCAGAAACAACACGTGAATTACCCGTCCAAAGGCGACCACTCTCAGGGTTTTTAACAAAGGGGCGATCGGTTTCATTATCATGCCATTTGGGTGAGTAATCTTGCTCCGATACCGCAAGCTGATGAGGCACTTTACGTGCTGGAATTGCCCCCATATTTTTCCATGCTGCACTGCCCTTATCATCAACCACCATGAGGTTTTGCACCGGAATACCAACATACTCTGCAAGCGATAAAGCGTCATCGACATTGCGCGCTTGCTCAAGCTTTAAAAGCGCCATGTTTACAGCATAATCATGATGGGCAACCCAGCTTAAGGCGTATGGCTTACCGTTAATCTCTGTCACAGGGCCATATTCACTCATCGTTAATGCATAATGCTCAGTGCTGCCATCATTTAAGAGTATGGGTTCGTCGATTTGCCATGTTTTTTCTTTTCCATCCAGTGCAATCCAGTCAGCAGTGTCGAGGTACCCATTGGTAAACCCCCAAGCGATTTTATTATTAGTGCCCACAACAATAGCGGGCGCTCCCGGTAATGATACCCCTGTAATTTGCTGCATTTCTCCCTTTAATGGGTAATTCAATTGCGCGCGATACCAAATGATTGGCACAGCAAACGACAAATGCATATCATCCGATAACATGGCCGACCCTGTGGCGGTTAAATCGCCTGTTACTGCCCAGTTATTACTGCCTACTTCTTGGTTTTCATCAATGTGAGTCATCGCCCACAGCGGCTCATTTAATGCGGGAATCTTGCCTGAATATGGGGCTAATTTACTGTTATCTAGCGCGGCTTGATAGGGACTCGGTTGAGTTATAAATTCAACCATTGCATTACCGTACCGTTGTTCAATTTCAATCAGTGTTTTATCACGCTCAAAGGTTGCCGTTTGCAAATCTAAGTACATACTAAAAATAATCAGTAAACTGTCTTCACTTTGCCAAGGCTTGGCCTCTGCGCCCGTTAAAATATACTCAAAACTGTCGAAACCAACTTGTGCATGCCCTTCATTGACTCCCGCTGTATAAGCTTTTAATAAAGCCTGATCTTTATCCGGTAATTGTGCGAGCATAATTTGGCTGCGTTGTCGCAATTGATGAAAACGCATTTTTTTATCAAGGCCTAGAGCTGCTTTTCCAAATAGCTCACTCAGTTCCCCTGCTGCGTTTCGACGCAATAAATCCATTTGAAAAAAGCGATCTTGCCCATGCGCAAAGCCAAGTGCATAAGCGGCATCTAAACGGTTTTGAGCATGAATTACGGCTTGCCCCAGCTTATCGCGCTCAATTTTTACTGAGTGGGTAATTGCCGAGCTGGTTCCCCGACCATCTAAAGCAGGTAAACTTAAATTCAACACACCATAAGTGATCCCCGTAGCGAGTAGCCCCACTATAAGTAAGCTTATTAGTAACCATTTGATTATCTTAAACATGCCCAAATTCCTTGCGCGAAAGTAACAAATACATGGGTATAGTAACCCGTGCTTTGTGAAAAAATAGTGTTACGATACAAATAATTAAATTTAACGTGGACAGCTCAATTGTCCATTGTTAATTACGACAGAAATTGTCTATAGTAGGAAGATAGTATAATACGCAATAAGACTTATGCCGCTAGCGACTGAAAACGACAATAAAAAGCTAAGAAAACTCAGGCTCGCTTTCTGGTTTTCGCTCGCGCTAATTGTATTGATTGGTTTTGTATTAGATCACATTAATTACAACCGCGGAAAAGACGCCTTTCGCTCTCAAGAACTGGCTAAATTAAGCGCCTACCGTGCTGAACTTGAATCAATCCTCATTTCAAATATCCAGCTTGTTCGTGGCCTTGCTGTCGCGGTTGCTGCCGAGCCCAACCTTGATCAAACACGCTTTGCACAAATTGCAGCCCCTCTATTTGAGACCTCTTCAGAGCTTAGAAATATTGGTGGCGCGCCCGATATGGTTATTCGTATGGGCTACCCGCTAGAAGGTAACGAAAAGTCGATTGGCCTTAACTTTTTAGAGAATGCAGCACAGCGCGATGATGCCATTAAAGCACGTGACGAGAATACCATTGTCATGGCGGGCCCATTAGAATTGGTGCAAGGTGGCCACGCATTAGTCGCCCGAATGCCTGTTTTTATGCCACCTGACCATAAATTTTGGGGCTTACTCTCGGTGGTGCTCGATATTAATAAGATCTATACCAACTCTGGCTTGGTCTCATTAGGTAATCATTACGACATAGCACTACAAGGGCGAAACGGCAAAGGCCAACACGGTGAATTCTTTTATGGTCAAAAGCATATTTTAGAGAACACGCCACTCAGTTTCAGTATTACATTTCCGGGTGGTGAATGGCGCATGTATGCGGCGCCAAAAGCAGGTTGGAGCCCTCCTAGTTCAACAATATGGCCACTTAGGATAGCCATAATTTTGGTTTGTGCGTTATTTGCTAGCGCATCGCTATTTTTCTTAAAAATGCTAGAACGACAATACAAAAGCGAACGAATGCTTGAAACCATGAGCAGTCTTGCCAAAATCGGCGCGTGGTCTTTTAATCTTGAAACCAAAAACATGTATTGGTCAGATATGACCAAGCAAATATTTAACTATCCGATAAATAAACAACCTGAATGGCCTACCAATTTTAACGGTTTTAAAGCGGGCTTTAGCCGCGACAAAATTCGCCACCTTTACGAGCAGGCGCTTAAACATGGCAAGAGCTTTGAAACACAAATTCAAATTATTAATGCAAAAGGTGATGCGGTTTGGGTTTTAGTCCACTGTGAGGCTGAGCATAAGAATGGTCGATGCATCAAGCTATTTGGCTCAATTCAAGATATAGATGCGCGCAAACTAATCGAACTTGAAAACCAGAAAATAGCACTACACAACGAAATTTTAGCATCTTTAACCGTGAATGATGCAGTCCTGACTGGCAACTTAAACTTGTCTAAGCATGTAATTGTGCAAGCAATTTGCCATGCGCTCAATGTCGACCGTGCAAGTATTTGGTTGTTTAGCGACGATAGGCAGTCACTCAACACTTTTGCTATTCATGATCAGAGCAACCCACAATTTAGTGACCCCATCTGTTTGCAGCAGATTGAGGTGCAAAACTATTTTGATGCCATTAACAATAATGCCGTTATTAACGCCAGCGATGCTCAACAACATCCCTTTACTAAAGACTTATACACGGATTACCTTGATAAGTTTGATATTCGCTCTCTGCTTACGGTGATTATTCCTACAGGCAGTAAAACTATGGGGGTGGTATGTGCTGAAAAGTGCCATAGTCGCCAGCAATGGAGTAAAAACGAAGAAAGCTTTTTAATTGCCGTGGCTGCTCTGATTGGTAGCCTACATGCCAGCCAACGTCGTATAGAAACCGAGCAACAACTGGTGCAAGCGAAAGAAGCCGCAGAGCAGGCTGTTAAAGCTAAAAGTGAGTTTTTAGCCAGTATGAGTCATGAGATACGCACGCCCATGAATGGCGTAATTGGGATGCTTAATATCATCAAGCAAACCAAGTTAGATAGCCAACAAAATCATCATATTCAATTAGCACAATCATCTGCTGAGTCGTTATTGCATATTATCAACGATATTTTAGATTTCTCGAAAATTGAAGCAGGCAAATTAGATATTGAAAATATTAGCTTTAATGTATCAAAACTACTGGGTGACACCGTTGAGTCATTTGCGATTAAAGCAGAGCAAAACAATACCAAGCTTGTGCTTGATGCCACCCAAATTACTCATGAATTTATTGTTAGCGATCCTAATCGTATTCGACAAATTATTAATAACCTACTCGGAAATGCGATTAAATTTACAAAAGATGGCGAAATAATCGTCATTGCGACGGTCAAACAGATTGACGATGCGATGTATTTAGATTGCTCTGTCGTTGATTCTGGGGTTGGTATTAAACCTGAAAAACAAGCCACATTATTTGATTCATTTACCCAAGCCGATGCTTCAACCACGCGCCGATACGGTGGCACGGGCTTGGGTCTTGCTATTGTAAAGCAGCTGTGTAAGTTGATGCAGGGTGATGTCAATGTGGTTAGTTCTTATGGCGAAGGCAGCACCTTTAACTTTTCCATTAAGGTAAAATTAGATTATAAAAAACAGTCCCTCGAGCCTAGCCATATCATTGATAAAAAACAGATATTAATTGCCGACAGCTGTACTCTAAGCAGTAATATTGCCAAAAAGCAGCTGCAATTATGGGGCGCAGAAGTCGAAGAAATAAACGACATGGCCAGTTTATTAAATCGCGCCAAACAACAAAATGGTCAACGTTGCGACGCCATTTTTGTTGATTATCAACTGTATATGCAAGCAAGTGCAGCCGAAAAACAGGCCTTTAAAACACATTTTAATGCAACCCGCTGTAAACGCATTTTAATGGCCCCGATGAGTCTGACAGAAAAACAAACAAGACAAACACTGAAAGTTGAGAGTATTATCTTTAAGCCATTAACGCCCTCTGATTTGTTTAACTCTCTTGCTAACGATAAATATATCGAGCAGCAACAAATCAATAAAGAAACCTTAGTAAAAAAAGTAGCAACGTACACTGTAAATTCGGCATCGCAAATATTGTTAGTTGAAGATAATAAAGTAAATCAGATGGTTGCAGGCGCGCTGCTAAAACAAGCCGGTATTAGCTTTGACATTGCCGAAAATGGCCTTGAGGCAATTGCAAAAATAGCAAACCGAGAACATATGCCCTACGAATTAATTTTAATGGATTGTCAAATGCCTGAAATGGACGGTTACCAAGCGACACGGGCAATTCGTAACGGCGATGCAGGCACAGCACATCGCGAAGTTAGTATTGTTGCGCTTACAGCTAATGCGATGCAAGGCGATAAAGAGCGCTGTTTAAACGCCGGTATGAATGATTATTTAACCAAGCCGCTAAACTTTGATTCACTTAATAAAAAACTATCCGTGTGGTTAGACACCCACCAAGAAAGAGAGTAAAACAATGCAATTATCTCCTAATCAACAACGCGTTATTGGCTGTTTACTCGAAAAACAAAGTACAACACCCGAACATTATCCACTGTCTTTAAATTCATTAACCAATGCCTGTAATCAAAAATCAAATCGGGAACCTGTGCTCTCTCTTACTGAAGCCGATGTGCAAGACACGCTTGATGAGTTAATTGCATTACGCCTTGTCACTGTTGATGAGGGGCTGTCGGGTCGCGTGAATAAGTACGCGCACCGTTTTTGTAATACTGAATTCGGCAGCTTGCAATTTACCGAGCAGCAACGCGCCATTATTTGCTTGTTATTACTACGCGGCGCACAGACGCCGGGCGAATTAAGAACGCGCAGTAATCGCCTTGCTGAGTTTGCAAGCGTCAATGAGGTCGAAAGCGCTTTAAACTATCTAATTGAGCAAGAGTATGTTACTCGCTTAGCGCGTGAGCCCGGTAAACGCGAAAGCCGTTATCAACATCTATTTGTTGATCCACAAAGTGTACATGAAATAACGCATTCAGCAGAGCCTGAACACGATCGTGTCGATGAAGTTGAGCAATTACGGGCTGAGATCGACGAACTTAAGCGACATATAGACACTATAAAAGCACATTTAGGGCTTTAATAAAAAGCAGACCCGTAACATAATACCCCTAGATTCAACGCCAAAAATAACATAAATAGGAGCTCTACCATGCGTGCCGATATTCTGGCAGAAATGAAAGTCCAACCCACGATTGACGTAAAAGCGGAGATCACTCGACGCGTCAACTTTCTTAAAAGCCGACTGCTTGCTGCGCACTCGCGCTCGCTAGTATTAGGTATTAGTGGCGGTGTGGACTCTTCAACCTGTGGCCGTTTATGTCAATTAGCCGTGAATGAATTGAACCAAGAGCATAACACCAACGAGTATCAATTTATTGCTGTGCGCTTACCGTACGGTATTCAAGCCGATGAAGACGAAGCGCAAATGGCCGTTGACTTTATTCAACCCAGCAAGCGCATGACCGTTAATATTAAAGCCGCTGTGGATGGCATGCATGAGCAAGCTATGGCGGCTGTCATCGGCGCTGGGGGTGAATTGCCTGAACAAGCAAAAATCGATTTCATTAAAGGTAACGTTAAAGCTCGCCAACGTATGGTCGCGCAATACGAAATTGCTGGTTTTTGCCAAGGCCTCGTTGTAGGCACAGATCACAGTGCTGAAAATATCACAGGGTTTTACACTAAATTTGGTGATGGTGCATGCGACCTTGCGCCATTGTTTGGTCTGTCGAAACGTCAAGTTAGAGCGCTTGCCGAGCACTTAGGTGCCCCAGCACTGCTCGTACACAAAGTACCAACAGCCGACCTAGAATGTGACCGCCCAGGTTTAACCGACGAAGAGGCGCTCGGCTTAACGTATGAGCAAATTGATGACTTTTTAGAAGGGAAAGATGTGAGCAGTGAAGTAGAGCAAAAACTAACGGCGATTTACCTGCGTACACAGCACAAACGCCAAGCTATCCCCACTGTTTACGACGCGCTTTAAACTGCATTTAACAGCTCATAAACCGTAAATGACACTTCAAGGGCAATTAACAGCAATAAAAAGCCTATTAATTGCCCGCTTTTGACCCGCGCACACACATACGCCCCCAATGGCGCACCAAGCACAACCACAGGGATCGCGGCTAATAAATACGCTTCAACCTGCGCAGTAACTACGTTAAGAAAGAAATAGTTTACACAACTGGCCACCACCGAAGTCAACGCCATTATAATCACCGTGGTTGCTGTCGCACGTTGAATATTCGCATTGTATGCAATGACGAGCAGTGCAAATATGGCAATATCAGCCCCTGAACCAACTAACCCCGATGCAATGCCACCAATAACAGCCACCAGCGCCACTCGCGCTTTATTCACGGTAATATCAGTTTGACTGCAAATATGCTGGGCTCGTCGGTAAATACGCCACGCTAATGTGAGCGCAAAACACAACAGTAGTGAACTAAATACCCCTTTCACGACTAAGCGAGGCACGTAATCTGCAATAAACAGTAAGCTAAAAATAGCGCCCACAATTGCCAAAGGCGCAGCAATCAACACCACGTGCTTGTAATAGGCAATACGACCAAAAATAATTGTTAAAGCCGCGGCTGTCATACCAAAACTTTGAATCGCTAGAGAGAAAACTTTAGCTGTTGCAGGCTCTATTGCTAATACTTTGGTCATCACAGGAAACGCCACCGCCCCGCCCCCTAATGCCGTACCTCCGGCAACAAAGGATCCGAGAGCCATCGTGGCGGCAATACTCAATTGCGCCATAAAGTGACCCATTAGCCCGGTGGCTCCTTGAGAAAATAATAAGGAACAGTACACACTGATAATGAACAGCCATGGCATAAACCGTAACCAATGCCATGACCTTAAAAAAGCAAACATAAGCAGCTAGAAGAATCTCGAGTGCGATTATTATGCCTGACTCTTGAAGTTCAGCAAATGATCTATATAGAGATTAGATACGTAAAAGTTTTGCTTACATGATTGCAGTAAAGATGAAATAGTTCTGTAATTTGGTTTATAGTTGTTACAGTAACGTACTCTTAATGCATACCTTATCGCATTAAAAAGTCTAAGGATTTATATTAATTTATGTCATCGCCCATTTTAATTACTGGTGCAGGTCAACGTATAGGACTTGCTTTAGCAGAGCACTTTTTAGCACAAGGGCAAGCAATCATTGTCACTTATCGCACACGTCATGAAGCGATTGATACACTTGCTGGAAAAGGGGCAACCTGCATTCATGCAGATTTTAATAACGACGAAGCAATTGCGCACTTTATTGAACAATTAAAAAGTCACACAAACCAGCTTAAAGCAATTATTCACAACGCTTCAAGCTGGGACTGCGAAGCAAATAATCACGATTATGCTGCCCTGTTCGACAACATGATGCGCATTCACGCGAAAGCCCCCTATTTAATAAATCTCGCTTCGGCAGACTTATTACTTAATTATCAAAAAAACACAGGACACCCTGCCGATATTATTCATCTTACTGATTACGTAGTTGAAAAAGGCAGCCCTAAACACCTTGCTTATTCTGCGAGTAAAGCCGCGCTTGATAACTTAACAAAATCATTTGCTGCAAAATTTGCCCCAGCAATCAAGGTCAATGCTATCGCCCCTTCACTCATCATTTTTAATGAACACGATAGCGACGAATACAAAGCCAAAACATTGAAAAAATCGTTGATGGGTATTGAGCCCGGCTGCGCCGAAATTATTAACAGTGTAGAGCTACTACTTAACAGTCATTACATCACAGGCCGTTCGATGCCCGTTGATGGTGGCAGACATTTAAAATAACGAATTATTGAGAAACCTATGCACGATGATTTAAAAAAGAGTTACCAAGGCATTATTAGCGCTGTAGGCGAAGACCCTCAACGCGAAGGCTTACTAGATACACCTAAGCGTGCCGCAAAGGCGATGGAATATTTAACAAAAGGCTATCGTCAAACGTTAGATGAAATTACCAACAACGCGGTGTTTACCTCAGATGCTGATGACATGGTATTAATTCAAGATATTGAACTTTACTCAATGTGTGAGCATCACTTGCTACCCTTTGTTGGTCGTTGCCACATTGCTTATATTCCAAATGGTAAAGTACTTGGTTTATCAAAGTTTGCACGTATTGTTGATATGTTTGCACGTCGCTTTCAAATCCAAGAGCAACTTACTCATCAAATAGCGAAAGCAGTTGAAGAAGTCACTGGAGCAAAAGGCGTGGGGGTGATTGTTGAAGCGAAACACATGTGCATGATGATGCGTGGCGTTGAAAAACAAAACTCAAGCATGCGCACCTCAGTGATGCTTGGCAACTTTAGGGCTGATCCAAAAACCCGTAACGAGTTTTTACAACTAGTTAGAGGGTAATTATGGCCAATGCAATTATTAATGTAACGAATTTAAGACTGAGAACCTTTATTGGTTTTAACCCAGACGAGCGGGAAAAAAAGCAGGATGTGGTGATCAACTTAGAAATTCACTACCCGGCTGACCAAGCATGTGAAACAGATGCCGTTGATAAAGCGCTCAACTATAAAACCATCACTAAAGAGGTGATCAGTCTTGTGGAGCAAGGGCATTTTTTACTCTTAGAAAAACTCGTTGCAGAGATACTGGCAATTTGCCATGAGCACCAGAGCGTTCATTACGCTAAAGTGCGCGTTGATAAACCTCATGCTCTTCGCTTTGCTGACTCTGTGTCACTCACACTTGACTGGCAAAAAGACTAAAGCAACCCTTCTAGCCCAACCGCAAAGGCAAGCACGGCTAAATAACGTGCGCCTTTGCCAAGGGCAACTAATATCAAAAACACAGAAAATTTAACTCTAAATATTCCCCCAACCACTGTCAGAGGGTCGCCCACAACAGGCAGCCATGCAAACAACAAACTGTATATGCCGTACTTGTTAAATTGCGTTTCTGCTTTTTTAATTGATTTTTCTGACACCGGAAACCATTTACGGTTTTTAAAACGTAAAACTTGTGTTCCTAACCAATAGTTTACACAGCTCCCTAACACATTGCCTAAGGTGGCACTAAGCCACAGTAACCATAAAACGTAGTTGCCTTTGGCTACCATCGCTGTCATGACTAATTCTGAGGAACTCGGTAATAAGGTGGCTGAAATAAAAGCAGTAAAAAAAAGTGATAAATAGGCCATTACACACCAAAAAAGACAAGCTCAGCACGGTTACTGAGCTTTAACAGTATATTGCAATCCCATTATTTTATAAATTCAATACTCAACGGGTAGTTAACGTCTTTACCATCATTGGCCTTAATTGCACTGACCACCACCATGATAAAAGCAAACACCGCAATCACAGGCAGTAAAATCACGCCAATCACTACAAAGATAAGTAAAAAACTCACGATGTAGGCGATCATCATGGTTAATTGAAAATTAAGTGATTTACGGCCATGCTCGGCGACTAATGGCATTTCATCCTTTTTAGCAAGCCACACTATAAGCGGACCAATCACGGAACCAAAGGGGATCAACAGCCCTGCAAACGAGCTTAAGTGGCATAACATCGCCCAAGTGCGTTGCTCTTTATTACATTCCACTAATTCAACTTTTTGATTATCTTCCATTTTATCTCCTTGTTGTATTGTTTTCGTTTTTCATTTGCCTATATTATGAGGGCAGATTAAAAATTAAACGCTCACGATGCAAATGAAAAAAACACGCATAACACTGATACTCTGTAGTTTTCTAGCAACCGCTTGTTCTTCAAACGGAGCAAAGCAAGCTACGACCCCAGCGTTACCTCAAAACGATTACGTCACGTTTATTAAACCAGGCGGATCATTTAAACATAGCCAATTTACTGATATTGAAAACTATATCGTACAACTTAAGAATAAGAAAAAACTAATTATTTTATTTGCCACCTGGTGCGCTGATTCTCAGCGTACTATTGAGCAATTACAAGCAAGTCCATGGGTCAATAATTCTGAACTGCAAATTATTGCGATTGGCCGTGAAGAAAATTCCACGTCGTTGGCACAGTTTAAACGTGACTACCATCTTAACTATCCGCTTATCAGTGATGAAAATCGCACAATTTATAATGCCTATGCAAACAAAGGGATTCCTCGCCTATTGCTACTCGATGAAGATAACCGACTGATTCAAGAAGAAAATGGCGAAGATGTATACGCCCTTGAACGGCTACTTAATTTGCTGTGATAAAAAAGTGATAACTTCGTGAGGCTTTCTTGATATTGCGCTTTGATACTGTTTTTAAATCATCAAAAACAGGAAAGAACAATGAAAGCTTTACCTTTATCAATGTTAGCAGCCAGCGCTTTGACTAGTTTTTTAGGCCAAGCGGCTGAACTGGACATTAAACTGACCAACCTCACCCAAGGGTTACATTTTACCCCAGTGCTCATTGCAGCCCACAACAGTGAACATAAGTTATTTAACGTAGCAATGCCTGCCTCAACGGCATTACAAACAATGGCTGAAGGCGGAAATTTAGAGCCTTTAATTAATGAAGCGACTGCTGCAAGTAGTGACATGGTTGCGAATCCTGCAGAAGGCTTATTAGCGCCTACCAGTTCCACTATGGCCACATTAACCACCAGCGATGGCAACAATTATTTATCGCTAACTGCAATGTTACTCCCCACCAATGATGGTTTTGTCGGCTTAGATAGCTGGATGATTCCATCGCAAGCAGGAACTTACACCGTGTATTTAAATGCTTATGATGCGGGTACAGAAGCCAATGATGAACGTGTTGTTGAGGGTGCGGGTGCGTTAGGTGTTTTAGGTATTCCTGCGGCACCTGGTGGGAATGCTGGTAGTGGAGCAAGTGGTGTAACAAGTAACGAAAACAATACCATGGTACACATTCATCCAGGTAACTTAGGTGATGACGACCTCGAAGCGGGTATCAGTGATCTTAATAATACAGTACACAGATGGCTTAACCCTGTTGCGATGTTAACTGTAACCGTGAAGTAGGAGGCCGTTATGCGCTTTTCAAAAAGCTTAATTATACTCGCGCTGGGTGTAAGCCTCGCAGCATGCAGTGATTCAGATAACAATGATGTGGAAGTAAAACCTCCCGTGGTTGTCACTCCGACAAGCTACGAATTTACTGTGACAATAACCAATTTAACCGCCGCACAACCTTTTTCTCCTGTTGCCCTTATCGCTCACACAGAGGGTATGCTATGGCAAATAGGAAACTCTGCTTCAGAGGCATTAGAAAGAATGGCCGAGGGCGGTGATAACAGCCAACTATTAACCGTTGATTTTGCAACACACGCTCAGAGTGCTGAAAGCCCACTACCTCCGGGAGAGCAACTTACTCTTACACTCACCACGGAGCAGCTTGAATCATTAAAGATTAGCTTAGCGACAATGTTGGTGAATACAAATGACGCTTTTACCGGTCTTAATGCTATAGACGTGTCTTCGTTAGCTGTTAATGAATCACTTTCTCGCCATAGTCATGCTTATGATGCTGGTACAGAGACCAACTCAGAAGCACATGGTACGATCCCAGGTCCTGCTGACTCAGGAGAAGGTTTTAACGAAAGCCGAGATGATATCAACAGTGTAGCAATGCACCCTGGTGTTGTTAGCCAAGATGATGGTTTACGAAGTTCAGTGCTAACGAACCAACATAAATTTGATAACCCTGTTGCTCAGATAATCATAACGCGGACGCAATAATAATAGCACCCACTTACGCTGAGGGCATAGGGAGGTGCCTTAGCGATTTGGATATGACTATGCGCACAGAAAAAGTATTAATTGTTGAAGATGACCGAACTATACGACACTTGATCGCCACCCAGTTACAAAGCTTAAACCTACACATTGATGAAGCATGCAGTGCTGAATCAGCGATTAAAAAGCTTGCTAGCAATCACTATGGGCTTGTATTACTAGATATAAACTTGCCGCAGATGGATGGATTAAGTTTATGTCGAAAAGTTAAGGAACATTACCCAACTATCGCAGTCATTTTACTAACCGCTCTTAGCAGCGATATGGATAGAGTTATAGGGTTAGAAATGGGAGCAGATGATTATATTTGCAAACCTTTTTTCGCCAGAGAGTTACAGGCACGTATAAAAACCCAACTACGCCATCGCGCACAGCTTCTTATGGCACAATCAAGTAACGAGCAAACTGAGAAACAACCCATAATACAACTAGGCAAACTGCACATAGAATTTGCCAGCCACCAAGCATTTTTAGCTAACCAAGCAATTAACTTAACCGCCACCGAGTTTGATTTACTGGTGTATTTTGCCAAGCACCCGAACCACGTATTTAGCCGACAACAATTACTCGACCAAGTGTGGGGTTATCAACACAGTGGTTATGAGCATACAGTGAATTCACATATCAACCGTCTGCGGAGTAAATTTGAGCAATACCATCAAACACCATTTATAGAAACCGTCTGGGGTGTTGGCTATAAACTAAACCCTCGTCAGTTGAGTGCCAATTAATGCACTCGATGACCTTATATCAAAAGCTCGCATGGTCGTTCATATTTATTTTTAGCCTGTTGTGTACACTGGTATTCAACTGGAGTAAACAGCTGGAGCAAAGCGCCCAAGATCATGCACAACAAAACCTGCATTTACAGTTAGCTGAGCACCTAGTGAATGACAATCCATTAATTAAACAAGGTGTCTATGACTATAAAGCTTTGGAGAACTTATTTCATACCTTGATGATCCTCGGCCCGGCTTTTGAATTCTACTTTGTTGATTCAACCGGTAAGTTACTGACCTATTCGGCTAAACCTGGGCAAGTAATTAAACAAAAAATAAATCTCGTCCCTATCAAAGAACTAATTAATAAAACGAGTACAACACCGATTTACGGTGATGATCCTCGCAGTAATACCCAAAAAATATTCTCTGCCGCGCCGGTTTATAACCAACAACAATTGCAAGGTTATTTGTACGTGATTATTGGTGGTCAAACCTTTGATACTTTACTTAATAATATTAAAAGTAATGACATTCTTAAGATTGGTGCAATAGGGTTTGTAGTTGCAGTCATTACGTTACTTATTATCATGCTTATTCTCTTTCGATTTTTTACCTTACCCCTCACGCAGCTAAATAACGAGATTTGCCAAATTAGAGCGGCAAATTACAGCTTAACAAAAATGACACAAAGCCCACGCTATTCGGGTAACAATGAAATAGGTAACTTAAGCAAAGGAGTTCATGGCATGTTGTCTCGCATTGATGATCAATTAAAATCGTTACAACAGGCAGATAAACAGCGCCGCGAGTTACTCACTCACCTTTCGCATGATTTAAGAACACCGCTTGCTTCATTGCACGGATTTATTGAAGTAATAAAAAAACCCAAAAGTCATTTGAATGAACACGAAAAACAGCACTACTTAAGCCTTGCTATGGATAACTGCCAGCAGTTAAAACTGTTAATAGAACAAATTTTCGAACTAGCGCACTTAGAAAGTGGCCAAGTAAAAATAAACACAGAAACCTTTAATCTAGGAGAGCTTATTTATGATTGCCTGGCCAAGCTAGCATTAACTGCACAAAAAGCCGGCATAACTCTCCAGGTTATCCCTGAAATCTGCGATTTCACCGTGACCACGGATATTGCCAAACTAGAACGTATATTAACCAACCTGATCGAAAATGCTATTCGCCATACTCCGGAAAAGGGCACTGTCTCAATTAGCGTGTCACAGCAAAGTGAGCAACTTTACGTCACAGTATCAGACACGGGTATCGGCATACACGAAGACGAGTTACACGCGATCTTTGAGCCACATTATCAAGCACGAAACAGTATAAAACGAGGAACATCAGGGCTAGGGTTAGCAATATGCAAGCACTTACTAACCCTAATGGACAGTAATATCGAAGTGAAGAGTACCTTAGGGAAAGGCAGCCAGTTTCGCTTTAACTTATCAAAATAGGCATCAATAAAAGCGCATTGATGCCTTTTTGCTTATTGTTGATAACCCGCTAAATCAAGCATAAAGGCATAGTACAAGGCGGTGTCTTGTAAGCTTTTAAAGCGTCCCGACGCCCCTCCATGCCCGGCTTCCATATCTGTTTTAAACAGTACTAAATTGTTATCTGTTTTGTATTCGCGCAGTTTAGCAACCCACTTTGCAGGTTCGAAATATTGCACCTGCGAATCATGTAACCCTGTAGTGACCAACATATGAGGATAGGCTTGTTTTTTTACTTGATCATACGGTGAATATGACAGCATATAATCGTAAAATACTTTTTCATTCGGATTACCCCACTCGTCATATTCGTTGGTTGTTAGTGGTAAACTTGTGTCTAACATCGTGGTGACTACATCAACAAATGGCACTGCAGCAATCACCCCGCTATAAAGCTCTGGCGCTTGATTAACGACCGCCCCCATTAATAACCCTCCGGCACTGCCTCCCATGGCAAATATGCGTTCTTTGTCACCATACTTTTGTGCAACTAAAGATTTAGTTACATCAATAAAGTCATTAAACGTATTTTTCTTATGAAGTAATTTGCCATCTTCATACCAAGGGCGACCAAGCATTTGAGAGCCACGAATATGTGCAATCGCAAACACAAAACCGCGGTCGAGTAAGCTCAAACGCGAGCTCGAAAAACGCGGATCCATCGTCGCACCATACGAACCATATCCGTATTGTAAAAGAGGGTTACTGCCATCTTTTTTAAACTTATCTTTACGATAAACAAGGCTGACCGGTACATCAACACCATCACGGGTTGTTACATAGATACGCTCAGATGCATAGTTACTTGGCGTAAAGTCACCCAAAACGTTGCGCTGCTTAAGCACTGTTTTTTCGCCGCTTATAAGGTCGATATCGTAATGGGTATCTGGGGTTGTCATACTTGAGTAGTAAACACGTAAACGAGGATTATCCAGCTCAAAATTTCCATAGCTATCAACCATATAAGTTGGATCATTAAAAACAATCACTTGTTCATTTTGGTTTCGTAAGTCACGAATAGTTAAACGGGTTTGCCCCATTTCACGTTCCTTGTATACCAAATGATTCTTAAATAACTCGATATCTTCAAGTTTAACGTTATCCCTACCCGCAATCACCGTTTGCCAATGGCCTTTATCATGCGCTTGTGATTGATGTACCTTCATTAATTGAAAATTAACGGCATGTAGATTGGTGACTATGTAGTACCAATCCCCGTGCTTTTTAATACTATATTCAAGTTCTGGTTCACGCTCAATGAACCGCTTCGGCAAAGTACCTGTGTCATTTGCATCAATAACAGAGACACCAGAAGCACTAGTACTTTCATGATAAATATAGATTTTTTGATGGTCTTTACTCTTACCTATGCTGGTGTAATAGCGAGTATCTTTTTCTTCATAAACCAGTTCATCATCAGCTTGTGGGGTGCCTAATGTATGGCGATAAACCTGATAACCTAATAACGTTTGTGGATCTTTTTTAATGTAGTAAAAAGTGCGGTTGTCATTTGCCCAAACAACATCTCCCTCACTCCCTTCTATCGTATCTGCCAGTCGCTCACCACTGACCAAGTCTTTCACTCTAATGGTATAAATACGCCGACTTAAAGTATCTTCACCGTATGCCAATAAATGCCCATTAGGGCTTACCTCTAAGCCTGTTACAGCAAAGTAGTCATGCTCTTTAGCAAGCTCATTAACATCCAATATGACTTGTTGGTTGTTACCATCACTGGATTTGCTTCGCACATAAATTGGATACTCATCATCACCTCGCGTCTGCGATGAGTAATAATAGTCTCCCTTTTTGGTAGCCACAGAGTTATCGTCTTTCTCTATACGACTTTTAAGCTCATTAAAAAGTGTATCTTGCAGCGCTTTTGTATGCGCCATCGTGCGATCTACGTAAGTATTTTCAGCAGTGAGGTGGGCAATTACCGCCTCATTTTTACGCGCATCATCACGCATCCAGTAATAGTTATCGACACGCGTATCACCATGAATACTCATTTCATGGCGAATTTTTTTTGCAATAGGTGCCGCTATAACTGCATTTTCTGTAATACGTGATTGCTCAATATTATGTGCGGTATCAGGGACTTTATTACACGCCGTTAAAACGGCAAATGAGAGTGCTGCAAAGCAGAGAGAGTAACCAACGTTCATGAGATTCCTGTTGTATTTTTTATTATTCATCCTCCAATATAAGTAAAAACAGAGCAAGATATAAGCATGCTTTGTGAAGCAATGTAAAAAGGGAGCCGAAGCTCCCTTTATTAATTACAAATCAAGTCATTACTTTTGCTTGCGACGGCGCATAAATGCAAACGGTGCAGCTAGTAAAGTTAACCATGCTAATGAACCTGAATCATCTTTATCATCATCGTCATTACTACGAATGTCATTCACTTCAACTTCAACGTTTACTGCGTCTGACATATTGCCGGCAGAATCAACAGCAATTACAGAGAATGTAAATTCACTTTGGAATTCATAATCAAGCTCGCTCGCAACACTAATAACACCATTAGTATTAACAGTAACTAAGTTGCTACCCGATACGATAAATTCAACAACTGGCGTTTCATCTGAATCAGGATCAGAGAACTCTAACGTGCCAATCACAGTACCTAAAGCAACATTCTCATCAACAGAGAAGCGTTGTCCTGAAGCTATAACAGGCTTAGATTCTGCTGGGTCTTCTGTAACTTCAATAGTAACTAGAACAGCCTCAGACATATTTTCAGCACTGTCTATCGCAGTAACCATTAATTCGATAACTGGTGTTGTATCAAAATCAATTTCACCTACAACAGTCAGGCTGCCCATTTCATCAATAGCAATACCATCATGACCTTCTACTGAGTAAGAAACAATTGGCGTAGTTTCAGCGTCTGGATCAGATGCCAAAACAGTACCAATCACTGTTCCTGACACTGCATTTTCTTGAACAGTAAACATTTGACCCGCTTCCACAACTGGCATCATTTCAGCGGCTTCATCTGCTAAGTTATTAACCATTACTGTAACCATAGCCGGTTCAGAAATATTGCCAGCAGAGTCAGTTACCACAACTTCTATCTCTATAGACACAAGTCCTGCGTCGAAATCAAGCATTGCTTCATCCATTACAACAACATCACCTTCAGAAGTTACTGAAACAGCTGTTGAATTGGAACTGAGTACAATAAACTCAGAGATAGGGTTTGCAAGATCTGCACTGTATGTTGCTTCAAGTGTGCCAATAACAGTACCTGTCGATGTATTTTCATCAACGCTAAACATTGCATCAGAAAGAACTGGGGCTGAATTTGCGTCATCACGAGGTGTTGCTACAAATGCTTTAGAACCTGAATCAGACAGGATCATGAAGTCTGCACCTGCGTTTAATAGCGTTGCTGATGCACCAGGCTCAACTGAGCTTACTGCTTCACCAGCTTCATTCACAAGTACAGCATATACATCATTAGAAGCATCAGTAAACGTATATGTTCCCATTGCAACATCGCCTGCACCTGTAGCGATTGGTGTCCATGTTTCTTCCTCTGTACGGAAGCGAACATTTGCTGAGACTTTACCAATATCTTCAGCAGTTAAACCAAAATCACCCAAGCAGCTTTGCATTGTTAAGTGATTATTACCAATGATTTGATAGATATTATTCAGCGCGCCAGAGCTGCTTCCATAACCATGTGTAAAGGTAATTGCAGTACCAGGCTCAACATCATAGAACCACTCAAGTTTACCATTTTGAACTGTTACATCGTATGTACCATCTTGGTCTATATCGAAGTCAGCCATAAAGCCACCCACATAAGAGTGAGTGATACCTTCATTCATCACTACCGTAGTTAAAGTAACAAAACCGCTTGCACAGACTTCTGTTGGCACAGCAAACGTCTCAATTGACGCGCCCACTAAATCAAAGCGTTGGTCTTCATCTATTTCATCAGTCATTACTGTTGGTGCAAATACTGGTTCAAGTGCCACTGCACCAGTATTAGTTAACGTATGAGCAAGGCCATCTTCTGTCATCACAGGAGTAAAGCTCATTGCAGCGTTTGCTTTTGGCAATACGTGATACACAAGGTGGAATGCTCTTTCACTACCATCAGAGAAGACTAACGCACCATCAAGCTCTAAGTTTGTTAAATCAGCAGTGACTGCTTGCGAGCCAATGTTATCATCCGTCAGTGTCCATTCTGGTAATGTAGTAGGGTCAATCGTTGCTGTCACATCAAATGATAGCGTTTGACCTGCAGGAACAGTGATTGTCTCTGGGTAATCTAATGAGAATGAACCACGGTCAATATCGTTTTGATAACGCTGTTCTAAAGAAAGCGAATACACTTTGACTTCATTCGAGAAGTTCTTAACTTGTACCGTTTTTGTTAATTTAACTGTTTCTGATGCATTCACTAAACCAAACGAAAGAGCCGCTTGTTTGGTATCTGCTGCCCAAGCAGCAACAGGTAAGTTTGCAGCTTTATTAACATCAACTAAACCCGCACCGATGTAACTAATTGGCGCAAGTTCAGCATCTGGGTTAAGTGCTAATGGCTCCATTGTTACGTTTAAGTTAGCGGTATTCATTAACGTTGCTTTAATTTCAAGTGCATTGCGCTCTGGTAATGCTTCTTTCAGTAAACTCACTGCACCAGCCGTGATAGGACCAGAGAACGAAGTACCTGTAGCGCCTGTTAAACCATCACCAAGACCTGGGTGAGCCGTCATAATGTTCACGCCCGGCGCGGTAATTTCTGGTTTTAATAAACCGCCCATTGATGGACCACGTGATGTAAAGTCTGCAATTGCACCAGACAATACTAAACGCTCAACAGTTAAGTTAAATGTTCCACCCGCTTTAAGCGCAGCACCTGCTGTAAATGTTACACCTACAGAAGGAATTGTGACTGCTGCATCGGCACCGCCCATAGGTGCTGGCGTGCCATCATCTGTATTATTTGCAATGACAACGAACTCTGCACCTTTTGCTTGAGCTGCTAATACTTTAACTGTGAATGCACACGCACCACGGTCAATAATCACACCTTTGCCAGTAAAATCAACGTCATCAGCAAATGCTTCACACGCTGTTTGATTTGCTTCTGGGTAAACTAATTCAATGTTGTCATTTGTGTAACTAAATGCAGTTTGTGGACCGAAGCTAGCTGGTTGAACAATAGTTTCTTCATCGTTAACTGTACCGCTAGCAACTGACTGCTCTTCTGTAGGGTGAGTCATTGCTCCAACAGACAACGCATTCTCTGTTGTACTCGGACCACCAACAATAAATGGGTATGCACCATCATTACCCGCTGAAATAACCACGTTAGTGCCTAGCTTTACAGCCTCATTAATGAAAAGTCCAACCGCGTCGTTAGCAATGTCACCATAGTCACCACCTAAAGACATATTAATGACATCTACACGATCAGAAATATCACCATCACCATCAGGGTCCATCGCATTCTCTAACGCAAGTAATTGCGCCAACCCTGGACAGTTAGCAGCACACACTGAATAAACAAATAAATCAACATTTGGTGCAATGCCATTCACAGAGTGAGATACGTGCGTACCATGGTTTGTCGTTACATCTATTGGATCCGCATCATTATTAATGTAATCGAAACCACCAAGCACTTTTCCTTGCGGCCAATCAACAGTTGTAGGGTCTGCAATGGCTGCTTCATAGGCAGCTTCAGTGCCTTCACCACCAAATGCAGTGTGCGTATAATCAATACCTGTATCTAGTACAGCAACACGTACACCTTGACCCGTCGCTAAGCCATTCGCTACAAGTGGAGTCGCTTCAATATAGTCAGCACTATCAGCTACATGTAATTTGTAATCATAGACGGGATAAATACCTTCAACTTGCGAGTTTGAAAGTAATTTTGCGATATCTTGTTTGTTACCATTCAGTACAACCGAGCTTACAAGTGTTGATGTCTTAGCTACAACTTGAACGGGTAAGTCCATACTCTGAATAGCTTGCTCTACACTGGCTTGTGCTAATTTGGCTTGTGCTTGAACTGAGGCAACATCTGCCCCTAAACTTTTTGCATTAATAGTTGCTGGCACATTTAATTTAACTAACCAACTAGTCACTTCACTGCGAGTATTTTGTTCTTTTTTACTTACCGCACTCGGTTTAATTAATTCTTTACCTGCTAGATTATATTTTGAAAAATCATTCGCTTGCGCGCTGGCACATAGTGCACTAGTCACAGCTAAAGCAACGGCTGTTCTTTTTATTAGATTATTAGACATGGGTTCCCCTGGGATATGTTATGTTATCGTCTAAATAGTGATTGAAACTACGTTTCAGTACCAATATAAAACGTAAACACAAACCAGAACAACATCTCGATTACATTATGGTTACATTACAACCTACAAAAGGTGCCAATGTTAATCTACCCCATTGTTTTAATTGAGCTTTGACATCATAAATTTGATGTAAACGTTTGTAAACGAAAGTAGTATTTTTAGAGTAGAGTAAGGCACAATGAACTCAGAAGTCATTAACATACTAACGATGGCAAAGGTTATACAAACCGCTGTCGCTCCAGTCTTTTTAATCACCGGTATTGCGGCAACCTTAGGTGTTTTATCAAATCGTTTAGCGCGTATTACAGACCGCGCTAGGCAGTTAGAGCGAAAGCTAAAAGTCAGTACCGACGAAGAGTTCAATAAGTCACTGACCACAGAATTAAGAGCCCTGCTAAAACGTTCTCGCTGTATTCATATTGCATTTAGTGCAAGTGTATTAAGTGCTTTGCTCGTGTGCGCCGTGGTTATGTGTTTATTTTTATCACACATTCACTCTATCAACTTAAGTGTGACCATTGCCAGTTGCTTTGTGGCTGCGATGGCACTGCTCATTTGTGGCTTTTTATCGTTACTTGGCGAAGTTTTCTTAGCAACACGTAGCATGCGACGCGGGATGATCTTCGCTGACATTGATATTAATGATTAAATTAAACTTAAGTTAAGATTAACCGCATTACACTTGAATAAAACACCTAGCTAAGATACAACTCAAACAGTTTATCTTTATGACATCTAAAGGGGCAAAAGGAATGAAATTAAAACACTTAGTATTAGGTACCATGTTATCGACACTGGCACTAGGCGCAACAGCAAGCACCGTATTCGAAGAACCTAGCGACGCGATTGAATACCGCCAAGCTGCGTTTTCTATGATCCGTGTACAAATTGGTGATATGGGCGACATGTTAAAAGGAAAAGTCCCTTTTGATGCTGAGCGCTTCCAAATGCGAGCAAATAATGCTGCCGCTTTATCAAAAATGCCATGGGAAGCATTTGTTGCAGGTTCAGACAAAGGCGAAACATCAGCGCTTCCCGCGGTGTGGAGCGAT
Organism: Pseudoalteromonas sp. JSTW; assembly: GCF_013423925.1. Lineage (NCBI taxonomy): Bacteria > Pseudomonadati > Pseudomonadota > Gammaproteobacteria > Alteromonadales > Pseudoalteromonadaceae > Pseudoalteromonas > Pseudoalteromonas sp. JSTW. The sequence goes on along the minus strand of NZ_CP058972.1, from coordinate 69,928 downwards.
AACGATACTTTTATGAAAAAAGCAGTCGCTTTCCAGCAATATGCGGATGAACTTGCGGTTGCAGCAAAAAGTGGTGATCAGAAAGTAATTGGTAAAGCATTCGGTGCGTGGGCTAAAGGATGTAAAGACTGTCATAAGTCATTTAAAGACTAGTCAACGACATTAAAAAAGGCGCCGTCTGCGCCTTTTTTAACACTTAACTCACTCAACTCACTTAATTAAACAAATAACTTAATGGCTCAGCACCCCATGTGGTAAAAAGTACCACTAAACACAGCGCAAAAATAACGAATGCAAGCAAGGGTGATTTTGTCACAGGCTCAGTCACAGAGACTTGCTCACTACTGCCCGTCAGCATTGGTTTAACGAGGTTCTTGCCTTTAATGCGATATATCACAATCGCAATTACATGCAGCACAATAGCATACAGTAAAATATCAAAGTTCAGGTGATGTAACCAACCAGCAAACTCAACCGTGTCCGTAGATACATATTTAACAAGCGGTCCATCGGTAAGTATGTCATCGCTGGTCATCAATCCTGAGCCTAGTTGCGCCAAAATTAATATAAAAAACGCAATGACCATATAGCTGCCGGCAGCCCCGTGACCAGCTTTATGCTCATTATTTTTAAATGACTTAATTGCCGCAATCGGTGAATGTATCAATGAGGACAGCTTGGCTGTTTTACTGCCAATAACTCCCCATATAAGACGCGTGATTATGAGCGCTAGCGTGAAATACCCAGTTGCAAAATGTAGCTCCAGCATGCCTTCTTCAGCACTAAAATAAAGCGTTGCAATTGCAACAACTAATAACCAATGAAAGCTTCTTATAAAGCCATCCCATACTTTCACTTTAGACATGATAACGCTCCCTATGAAATATACTCAAAGCACTTAAAAAGACCAGAACCGGCAAGGCATTGGGGTATACATTATTGCAAACTTCGGTTATTTTGACACGCCTCTATTACAGGTGTTTTGATCTGAGCCATAACAACAAGTAAGAGCGATAAAATGCAAAAACCTATTCTCAAAGCGTTATTAAAAGGCTTTTTCGACATGCTCCCGCTATGTTTAGCCGTCATCCCATGGGGCATTCTGTGTGGCTCTTTAGCAATCCAAAATGGTTTTAGTGCGTTTGAAACACAAGCAATGTCACTACTCGTATTTGCCGGTTCTGCGCAGTTAGTCGCGATTGAATTAATGGCTGGCAATACCCCCTTACTCACTATTTTATTTACCACGCTTATTATAAGTTCAAGACACTTTTTGTATGGCCTAGCCATCCGCCATAAAGTCATTGATCAACCATTTGGTTGGCGTTTACCTGTCAGCTTTGTTTTAACCGATGAGTTATTTGCTTTTTCGCATCACCCTAAAGCCTACCAAACAAAGCTGCGCCTTATTTATGCTTTAAGTGCTGGCTTTAGTTTTTATATCGCATGGAACATATGGACATTGCTTGGTATTGTTGCTGGCAGCTTATTGCCCGATTTAACAAACCTAGGCCTTGATTTTGCTATTGCCGCCACTTTTATTGCATTAGTGGTGCCAGGGGTGAAAAACCTCGCAACTCTTGCCACCGTCGTCACCGCAGGAGTCGTTGCAACCCTCCTTAAAAGCCACGGTTTTCAGTTATGGTTAGTAACAGCAGCACTGATTGCTATGTCGGTTGGGTACGCAATTAGCCGCTGGCAAGCAAAAGAGGAGCATAGTGCATGATGACCACGATTGTATTAATGGCGTGTATTACTTTTTTTACGCGTTACTTGTTTCTACACCGCGCTTTGCCTTTTAAGGTAGGCCCTAAAATGCAGCAGTTTTTGAGTTTTAGTGCTCCTGCCGTGCTCACTGCTATTTGGGTGCCCATTGTATTTATTAATGATGAAGGGATTAATTTAGATTGGCAAAATCCCTACCTAATTGCTGCAGTACTTTCCGTTATTGTGGCTTACAAAACACACAACATTTACTACACAACACTGGCAGGGATGGGATTATTTATAATCTTGAGCTAACGCAACTTATACGCTGGCGAGCAAAATAGCGCGGCTTTTCTCAAGTGTCACTTGCTCACGCTCACCCAGTGCAGTCATACCATGGCGCTCTAACTGCGCAACAAGCTTATCTGCCACACTGTCGTCTAAGTTATAATCGCTCAAACGTGTTGGCATTTTAACACTGTGGAAGAAAGCTTCCGTTGCAGCTATCGCGTGTTCAATTGCCGCCTCTTCATTGGTAATATCCAGTCCCAGCACACGTTCTGCATATTGTAGTAACTTACCGCGCTTAGTGTCTTTTTGCTCAGCCATCATGCGTGGTAATACAATCGCTAGGGTTTGCGCATGATCAAGGCCGTACACTGCTGTCATTTCATGCCCTATCATATGTGTTGCCCAATCTTGAGGTACGCCCGCACCAATCAACCCATTTAATGCCATTGTTGCTGACCACATAATATTAGCGCGCACCTGATAATTTTCTGGCTCTGAGAATGCTTTAGGCCCTTCTTCAATGAGGGTCATTAAAATTCCTTCGGCAAAGCGGTCTTGCAACTTTGCACCTACATCATACGTAAGGTATTGCTCCATAGTATGTACAAATGCGTCAACAATCCCGTTAGTCACTTGGCGCTCTGGTAATGAAAACGTTACTGCGGGGTCAAGTACCGCAAAACGAGGGCGCACATACTCACTGGCAAATGGAAGTTTATCGTGAGTTTCAAGGTTTGAGACAACACTAAAGGTATTCGACTCAGACCCCGTTGCAGGCAAGGTCAGTACCACACCGAGTGCAACCGCCGATTTTACTTCTGCGCCGTTTGCTAAAATATCCCAAGGCTCACCCGTGAATTCAGCCGCAGCGGCAATAAACTTACTGCCATCAACCACAGAACCCCCACCTACAGCCAGAATGAAATCAATCTGCTTTTCTTTAACAAGCTCTACGGCTTTCATACAGGTTTGGTAACTTGGGTTTGGCTCAATACCTGCAAACTCAAACCACGTATGCTCACTTAATGCTGCTTTAACCTGATCATAAACGCCATTTTTCTTAATGCTGCCACCACCATAAGTGACGAGTACTTTGGCATTTTTAGGGATTTCTGACTGAATCTCTTTAATCTGTTGCTCACCAAAATGAATCTTGGTTGGGTTTTCAAAACTAAAATTTAACATGTGGCTTCCTCATCGTTGATGTGAGTTTTTATCAGTGAATAAACCATTTTAGTTATTTTTATATAGGGATAAAGCGGTAAAATAGATAATCACTTTTGCAGTAATGCAATAATAATTAACGTAAACTCACACTAGCTAGAAATCTTAGGATATGAATATGTGGCAAGGTTTAGACGAATTTTTATATGTTGTTGAGCAAGGGAGCTTTACCCATGCAGCCAAGGCGATGGAGGTCTCTACTTCACATATTAGTAGGCAAATTCAACAACTTGAAAACCGCTTAGGGTCAGTCCTTTTTCAGCGTACCACGCGAAAAATAAGCCTGACAGAGGCCGGAAAAGAATATGCGATCAAACTTAAAGCAATCCGGCAAGAGCTTATCGATGCGAATAACCAGTTACAGGGTGAGCAACGCCAACCTAAAGGGCTTATTCGTATTACAGGTGCCGGTGAATTTGTTGCCAATCAAGTTGCACCGAAAGTTGCCGAATTTGTCAAACGCTACCCAGAGGTCGAAGTCGAAATCGACTTCAATAGCCGTAATGTCAATTTAGTTGAAGAGGGCTTTGACTTAGCCGTTCGTTTTGGCCGCATGGAAGACTCCAATCTTATCGCCAGACCTCTTTGCAAGCGAATAATGACGCTTGTCGCAAGCCCTGAATACCTAGCCAACCATCCACGCTTAACGCACCCTTATGAGTTGACTGAACACAATTGCCTAATCGCGATGAGAAAACGTTGGCGTTTTAACATTGATGAACACATCAAAGAAGTCCGTATAAATGGCAATTGGCGCAGCAATCACCCTCAAGCCATTCTAAGTGCAGCTATTGCTGGCATCGGAATCGCGCATTTGGCACACGACATTGTTGAGCCCTATATTGCAAAAGGGCAACTTGTAACAGTGCTGGATGACTTTCAAGTCAGCGACAACGCCTCTTGGTTGGTGTATCCGCGCAAAGATCTCTTGCCTTACCGCGTACGTTTACTAATTGAGCACCTTACCAATGAATTCGCTGAATAAAATTCACACTTTCAGAAATAAGGCAAGCGGGTTAGAATCAATCAAATAATAATAAAAAGTCACTATTATGAACGAATTTTATCAACTCTCAGCAACCAACTTACAAGGCCAAACGGTTCACTTTTCTGATTTCGAAAATAAAGTCGTTTTAGTCGTCAATACAGCGAGCAAGTGTGGTTTTACACCACAATACGAAGGCCTGCAAAAATTGCACGAAAAATACCATGATCAAGGCCTCATTATTATTGGCTTTCCGTGTAATCAGTTTGGTAAACAAGAGCCCGGTGACGCAAAAGAAATTAAGGAAGGCTGCCTCATCAACTATGGCGTGAGTTTCTTAATGATGAGTAAGGTGGATGTCAATGGTGAACATGCTCACCCTGTCTTTAGGCACCTAAAATCAGAACTACCGGGCTTTATCACCCGTAAAATAAAGTGGAACTTTACAAAGTTTCTGATTGGTAGGCATGGTAAAGCAATTAAACGATTCGCGCCCCTCACTAAACCAGAACACATCGAGTCTGCAATTATTACAGCACTGAGCAAATAAACCTCGAACCAAAAAGCAATAAAGAGGCAATAGCCTCTTTATCTAAATTTATGCTTAGTCGTTCATGTACTCATCAAAGTCGTCTTCGCCTAAGTTTCTGCGCAAGCGTTTTTGCTCAAGATAGTCTTCCAACTTCTTCTTAACGCGTTGCTTTTTCTTGTCGTGTTGATTACGCCCGACCATTTCGTACTCGTCTTCAACAAAATCGTCATCTAGCGCATCATAACTAAATGTCTTACCCACAACCCACTCCATAAAGTGTTTGAGACCAATTCAGGAGATTAAAATTTGCTCTGTGAATTGGCAAAGATTAAAAAGCTCAGTGGTTATTTAGTATGTAAAAAACCACCAAAATAAAGCCACACCGCCATGCTAAAGTGGCGATATGTCAATATTGTGAATAAATAGCGCTAAATTTGATTTCTGAAAAGTGAGAGTTTTTTATCGTTTCGATAAAACACATTTATCCATGTGTGTTTTTTAGTTAATTTGACTAAAAAATGGCTAAAAAACCAAACAGCTTTCATTTTAAAAAACCACAAAAACAACATAACTCAATGAAAATAAACACAATAAAAACCTTGGCATTAAGTTTGATTATTTATTTTCGTCATTTCAAACAGGAAAGAAAAAAATGAAAAAGTTATTGTTAGTAAGTTCTTTATTTATCGCAACCAGCGCTATGGCTCATAACGATAATGATACGCATATTTCATTCAGTGGTGAGCAATGTGATGTTGAGTTCAAGAACGATGTTCGCATCACGCCAAACGAATTAGAAGTGTTCACTACTGATAACCGCACAATGAAAATCATTGATCAAAATAACTTATACATTGATGGCGAAAACATATCGCTGAATGCATCTCAACAACAAGCTATTGCAAATTACTCAGATAGCTTACGTAGCCAACTACCCGAAGTGGCAAACATTGCTCTAGAGGGTGTGAAAATTGCCGGTGTTGCAATTGAAGAAGTGGCAAACGCATTCAACATTAGTGGCTTTGATGACATCTCGGAATTAATGGATGAGATTAGTGTAGAAGTGCAAAATACCTTTTACCAACAAGGTGCATTCACCATGGGTCAGCAAAGTTTTGAAAAGTTTGGTCAAAATTTTGATGAACAATTCGACCAACAAATTGAGTCTGCAGTTGAATCGGCAATGATGCAATCAATGGGCAGTATTTTAGTTGCGCTAGGCTCTGAGCTTCTTGGCTCGGGTGGTGATATGGACACGTTTGAACAGCGCATGGAAAACATGGGTGAACAAATCGAAGCGCGTGTAGAAACACAAGCAGCGCAACTTGAAAAACGTGCCGACGCATTGTGTGGCAGCTTTGCCGATATTGCTCACAAAGAGCAACAGCTCGTTGCTTTAGTGCCACAACTCAAAGAATACCAACTGTTCACGTTCAAACAGAACACCCTGTAATGCATTAACATCCCTGAACCAATCTACTTGGTCTTATGGCGCAGAGCTTGCTCTGCGCTTTTTTTATTTTTTTGCAAGTACGGTTAGTTGTGACAACGTTTTGAGCGCGTCTTCCAAACGCTCTGACCAAGGCAAACCATAGCTTAATCGAAAACAGCTGCGGTATTTTTTCCCCGCCGAAAAAATAAGCCCAGGAGTAATACTAATCCCCGCATCTAATGCTAAATGGAATAGTTTAACGGCATCATATTGGCTCCCTAAGTCCACCCAAATAACACACCCTCCCTGCGGGTTACTAATACGTGCACAACTTGGCATATATTGCTGCAGGCACCAAATCATTCGCTCTTTGTTGGCACTTAGTCGCTGGCGTAATAAACGAATATTTCTGTCATATTCACCACTGGCAATAAATTCATACAAGGTCCATTGATTGATCAATGGCGCTGAGCAGCTCAAGGCTCGTTTAAAACGTCTGGCTTGTTCAGCAAACTGGCCCGCAATAATCCAACCAATCCGATAACTCGGCGCAGCCGTTTTTGAAAATGAGGCGCAGGTGATCACCAATCCTTTTTTAGAGTAAGCCTGCGCTGGTGTAGCACGTTTTGCGGTGTAATGTAGGTCACCGTATACATCATCCTCTATCAGCACAACATCACGAGCCTCAAGTAAAGCGACCAGCTGTTCACGCTTACTATCAGGCATAAAACTCCCCACGGGGTTATTCAATGAGGTAGAGAACACGCATGCTCTTATATCATGCTCATCTAGCGCCTGTTGTAAGTCATCTAACCAAATGCCTTCATCTGGGCATAGTGGGATTTCCAGCGCTTTCAATCCTAAACTTTCAATTAACTCAATGATGCCAAAGTAACAAGGTGATTCAATCGCAATCACATCACCAGGTTTTGCCACGCATTTTAGTGCAATGGCAAGCGCTTCTTGTGCCCCATTGGTGATCACCAATTCATCGCTCGCCACACCAATTCCGAAATCTAAATAACGATGAATCAATTGCTTTTTTAACGGAGCAAAGCCATCCATCGGCCCATAATTAATTACCGTAGCTCCGGCCAATGTCATCACTCGGCGCATCGTTCGTGCTAATGCTTTATCGGTGGGTGCCGCAGCAATTGGATTAGCAATACCAAACGGGACAACATTGGCTTTGTGAATTGCGCTATAAACTTGCTCTATCAGCGCTTGCTTGTTGACAGTCATTGGCTCGCGGCTTAATTTCACGCGCTTGGGTCTTGATTGATTTAACTGCGATGATTTTAAAAAGTATCCCGACTTCTCTCTCGCTTCAATCAACCCTTGCCCCTCAAGAAGCTGATAGGCCTGCTTAACGGTAGGAATACTGACATTAAGCTTTTCAGCCATTTTTCGCAATGAAGGGAGTTTTTCACCGGGTAATAACGATCCCTGTGACGATAAATCTCTTACTAACTGAGTCACTTGCTGATACAAGAACTCACTGTTACTGCGACTGATCACTTGTGACATAGCCCACCAAACTGTATAGGTTGCATTTGTAGTTTTCTGTATATGTTAAGTATACAGAATCAACTTAAAATAAACACACTTACCCTATTTAGGCAATAAAGATGAAAAGCGCCGCTCTTTACCTTGCAACTGTATTGATCTGGGGATCAACGTGGCTGGCTATTGAGTTTCAATTAGGTGATGTCGCCGTTGAAATTTCTTTGTTCTATCGTTTTGCGATTGCCGCCATTTTAATGTGGGCATTTGTGTTATTTAAAAACCTGCCGATGCGTTATTCATGGCGTGATCATGGTTTTTTTACCCTACTGGCATTATTTAACTTTGGTTTGAACTACCTAACACTGTATTGGGCACAAAACTACCTTAGTTCTGCCATGGCCTCCATTGCATTCTCAATGCTATTAGTGATGAATATTATTAATACCCGACTGTTTTTTTCGAAACCAATCGCCAAGCGAATTTACGTTGGCGCATTGTTAGGCGTTTTGGGTATCGCCAGCTTGTTTTGGCCACAAATTCAGCAGTTCGACTTGAGTAATGGTACGTTGGTCGGGTTACTACTTGCGCTGTCAGGGACCTTTGTGGCTTCATTAGGTAATATGATCAGCGTCCGCAATTCTCAGCGTGATATTGGCGTTATGCAGGGGAATGCATGGGGCATGCTTTACAGTGCTATTGGCTTAGCCGTGTATGTATTAATAAGCGACGTGCAACTGACATTCACTGCACCTGCAAGTTACTGGGTATCGCTACTTTACTTAGCCATATTTGGCACTGTCATCGCATTTGCTTGTTATTTTGCGCTGTTGAAAAATATTGGTCCCGAGCGCGCCAGTTACGTCATTGTATTATTTCCTCTGGTTGCAGTCGTACTGAGTACATTGTTTGAAGGGTTTGAGTGGCAAACCAACACATTTATAGGGTTTAGTTTAGTGCTATTTGGCAATGCCATTGTATTAACGCCCACACAACGAATTAAAGCGTTTTTTGCTACAAGAAATAATCTGCAAAATCGCTCTGTCCCCAGTTAGAAGTGATTATGTCACCTCTAACACCAAGCGCCTGCTAAAAATAGCAGGCGCTTTTTTATGGTAAATGAAAACGTAATGCTTGGTGATACATGACAACTTTTGCAGGTGTCACACCGACCAACTCGCCATCAGCCTCTATTAGTAAACCGGCAGTGTGTATTTCGGCACGAGACAAACGGCAGTATTGAAGCTCGTTTAAGTTATGATGTTTTACAAAAATGAGATGTAAAAAACTGCGTAAATTCTTCACTAAGTTACCTGCTGGCATGCGATAACACTCAAGCTCTCCATCATTCAATATGGCATGAGGCGCAATTTTTAAGCCTCCACCAAAATAATGATGGTTAGCAAATAAAGTCACTAAATTAGTGAACTCTTCATGCTTGTCGGCAAATACCCCTGATAAAGACTTTGCTTGAAAAGAAAATAACTGTTTAATGCCCTGCCATAGATAACCAAACGCAGTAAACCGCCCCACTTGATTTAATTGACTAACAACATCCGCATCAAAACCGACCCCAGCCACATTAATAAAATACCGCTGATTAATTTTCCCAACATCAATTAACTGAGTATGGCCTGAAAAGACAGCGTCTCGCCATTGTTGCGGCTTAAAAGCAAAGCCTCGCGCAAAGTCATTACCGGTCCCTGCTGGCAATAAGGCAATTGAACAATCACAACCAAACAGTGCATTAATGGCTAAATGCAGTGAACCATCGCCACCAATAACAACAGCCTGATTAACGTGCTTTGCAAGATTCGCAATTGCTTTATGGTCACTTTCAAAGTGTCCCGTGGTAAAGAAAAGTTGCGGCTCAATGTGCCGTAATGTGCATTCGTTTAATAACCATTCGACACTTTGCTTAGTATTTTTTTTGTCACTTGGCTTTATTATTATTAACATCAACTATCACTTCATCTTCTCAGTAAGAAACCCCTTTTTATTCAAATTAAATTAATCTGAATAAATACTCAATTTGAAACTTTAAAAACGCATAAAACAAAGTTTCAAAATCTAAAAACCCTTATAAACAAGGGTTTTAGAGCGAACTCCCTTAGCATAATTATTCAAAAAACAATGAGACACGTAACTTAACCCACCGTTAACAAGGCACATTCAGATAAGAAAAAGTTATCCGGTAGACTCAAATTTTATCGTTTTATTTTTGTTCACTTTGCCTGCAAAATACCCATGTTTTCAACCAAACACAATCTGGAGCAAAGTAATGAACCCAATTAACACTTTAAATCAAAATGCTGCAACTCATGTTGCCGTAAAACCAACTAACCGCAAAGCAAAAATGTTGGCAAAACTTAATCGCTACGGCAAAAAGCTAGCGCTTGGCGGTGCAGTACAATATAAGTAATCCCCAACCATGGTTACTTTTTAGGTGCAGCAAACACCCAACCACTAACGAAGCATCTTCTTTAGCTCCTCGTTTGCTGCTCCCCTCTTTTTAAAAGCACTAAAACAGCAAAAATTTAAAGCTTTTTACAAAAAACACCGTCTTTACGCTCAAAAAACAAGCAAACGAACTTTTTCCTATTTACACAACCGATTCAGCTAAGTATTATTCTCGCAACACTTTGTGGAGAGATGGCAGAGTGGTCGAATGCACCGGTCTTGAAAACCGGCAGGGGTTTGTAGCCCCTCTAGGGTTCAAATCCCTATCTCTCCACCACTTATTTTTATTTGTTGATAATTATCAGCAAGTTACAATCTGAATTATGCGTTGGAGAGGTGGCCGAGTGGCCGAAGGCGCTCCCCTGCTAAGGGAGTATAGGGTTTGTAGCTCTATCGAGGGTTCGAATCCCTCCTTCTCCACCATTTTATTATTAAAAACCGCTTTTTAGCGGTTTTTTTATGCCCAAAAACTTGCACCTTTTATTGTTAATCATGCATGCTAAGTCTCAGTTAAATTATCGGTGAGACGCCATGATCAGTTCAGCTTTGTTAACTTTAACATTACTGTTAGGCGCGAATAGCAGCCAAGCAACTGTCTATAAATGCATGATAAAGGGTGTTGCCACTTTCTCAGAGCAACCCTGTGGAAAAGACGCCACTATCATAAAAATCAACCTTCCCCCTAAACAACTCACCGATAATACAAAAAAACAGCCTGAGCTAAGCGTTGATGACTACCTACAAGTCCAAGAAATCGATCGCAAAATTCAACAACTAGAATTAGAACGTAAAAACCTAAAGCAACAACAGCGCGAACGAATAGAAAAACTTAAGTTAATGACTCAAGATGCGGCGAACAGATTAGGTGCAGATTCGATTGACGATGCAATAAGTAAACAAAGTAAGCGCATAAATTCATACTATGAAAACCAACTTACGCAATTTGCACAACAGATAAAACAATTAGAAGAGCGTAAAAAGCAACTGAAAGGCACACAAACCCCCTAATTTTCCTAAACTGGTCAGGCATGATATAACAATTGAGACGGGTTAATTAAGGGAGCGAGGGTAATGCACATACACACAATCGAAGGCTATATTCAAAATATTTACTTAGTTGAATATCCCGACAAACTAATGCTACTCGATGGGTGTTGCCGCGCTGATGTCGACACCGTATTTAACTATATTACCGAACAACTCAACCGCCCTCTGACTGATTTAAAACTGATTGTTGTGACTCATATGCACCCCGATCATGCCGGTGGCGCCCATGCCCTAAGAAAACTAAGCGGTGCAAAAATTGCGACATCTAATGCACCGGGGCAATGGTATAAGGGCCTTGATGGTATTTTAATGCACTTGACCGATATCGCTCTTGCATGGTGGGTTGCAGGTCGGCTAAACAAAGAAAGACGCAACCTTTGGTATAGCCGATATCTAGATGCCGACTATTACTTAGCAACCGACTCTACCCTACCGAATTTTGATGACTGGCAAGCACTGCATACGCCAGGTCATACCGACCGCGATATTAGCCTGTACCATATTCCCACAGAGCGAATTTACATTGCCGACTTACTCGTAAAAGTGAAAGGGCAGCTTATGCCACCCTTTCCTGTGTTTTATCCTAAACTGTATTTAAACTCTTTATTAATGCTAAAAGCCCTTAAACCTCAACGCATTATGTTTGCGCACAGTAATGAAATGCATATTGATGACATCGATTTCGAACACATTTTAGCGCTGGTACCGAAAAAGCCGATGACACACTGGCGTTCTGTAAAGGCAAAAGCGCGACAAGCACTTAATCTAAAACGCTTTTCACAGTCTTAATAAAGTCATTTATATCATTGTCGTCATTATAAACATGGGCTGAGACCCTTAGCCCTAAATGACGTTCATCAACAGCGATATTAGCCTCATGCAACGCCGCTTTAACCGCCTGTTGTTGACGACCAAAATGCATGATTGCCGTGCCGGAGCATTTATCTGCTGCACTTGGCGAACGCATATATTCACTCAGCTCAGCATGCAACGTAGCAAGCATTGCTAAGTTATGGGCGCGTACTTTATCAATGCCTAAATCGGCAAAGTAGCGAATACTATGCGCAGCTAAAATACACGGTGCGACTGATGGCGTTCCTCCCCAAAAACGCAGTGCCGTATGATGATAAGTAAAATGCTTGATATCAAACTCAAATGGATTTTGATGAGAGAACCAACCAACATCTTTTGGCTGACACAATGCAAGTTGATGACGATTGACCCACAAATAAGCAGCACCAGGGCCTCCACACAACCACTTAACACTCGAGCCAAGCATAAAATCGGGGTCAAGTGCTGTTAAATCCACCTCTAATATACCTGCCGACTGAGCGATATCTATCAGGCTTAGCGTATTGGATTGCTTTGCAATTTGAATGATTTCAGCAATCGGAGCTTGCTGGCCAGTATTTGAATACACATGACTCACAAACACTAAATCGAACGCTTGCTTAGCCAAATATGATTGCCAAACCTGAACATCGGTTAAATCCTCATCAGCGCCAATAAACACAATTTCAGCGCATGCAGGGAGCGCTTTTTGCATCGCAAATCCCATGCTAGGAAAATCACTTTCAGCCATTAATACTGTGCAGTTTGTCTGTTGCAAACGCGGATGCGACATCACTAACTTTGTTAAGCCACTCGATAAATTCACTTGTGGGCAAAATAGCTCTGCATCCGAATTAAACAGCCGCGCTAAGCTTGATGTAAATGCCTCAACGCCGTGTAACCATTGCTGCCAAGGCTCTTTATTTTCATTTTGCCAAGCGGCAAAAAAATGCTCATGAAAATACGGCTCTGCCGATTTTAAAGCGCGGCCCACAGAATGATTTAATAAATAGCTTCCTGGGGCGAGTATAAAGTCATGTTTACGCATTACTTAATCCACTGTTTTAGCTTAGTTAAATCATCGTAGCGAGTACGGATATCGTCGCGTTTTGCTGCGGCTCGGCGATCACGTAATTGCTCAAGAGAGTTAAGCAACACATGTAACGGTGGCCCACTCGCCGTGACTTTATCCATATGTTGTTGCTGCATTCTTTGTGATGGCTGTGCAATGTACTTACTCACGAGTTGATTATGATGACCGATTGCTGTGTCACCATGCAATTTACAAACTTGAATAAATAACTTTAAGTTTGTTTGCAGCCATTCACTATCTCGTTCAGTTTCTGCGGCTAAAAAGTCATCCATGATACTCGTCATCCGCATGCTTTCACGCAATATTTGCTGATCTTCTGGCATCATGTATAAAAATTTATCCACCAGCATTTGCGAATAGCTTGGCTCGTTAGCAAAACAAAGTCCAAGCAACATATCAATCACATTAATGCCTGCAAAATCACCGGCATTTGCACCACGATAAACCTCTTTCCCTACGCGATAGGGTTTGTAATAAGGGCGCACACAGTAAAAGAAACGATCAGTATCGAGTTTGTTATACAGCGCATTATTTGACTCGATGACATCCAGTAATGCATGTTTGGCTACAGCCAATAAATCGGCGGCAATTGGGTGCGAAATTCCTAATGGTTGAATTTTTAGTAACGCATCTGCCGCACGTTTGTAAGCCAAAATTCCTTTGGTGTTGTAATCAACAAAGACTTTTTCATCTTCAAGATTTGTAAAGCGCTTATAAAGACCATCAACCGCTTTATTGTGGGTGGTTAAATGAGCAGTCGCAAAGCGTGGTGTAACACCAATAGATGCGCCAATGTGCATAGCAAGTGCCGACGCATCAACCAAGGGAGAAGTGGTTTCGCGTGAGGGTTCAGTAATTTCATGGCGACGACATGCAGCCATAAATAAGCCAACATTGCCTAATAAATCAAAGGCATTATCAAAACCTTCGTCGGTATTGCCTTCTGCTAATAAGGCACGAATATGCTCATTCCCTTCCTGCTCTAACTGGTGTTTAAGGTGTTCGCCAACGCCTTCTACATTCGCTTTATCGTCTTGTTGCCAATATAGTTTTTCTAGTTCGCTATTGATCTCAACAAATCGGGTACGCAGCCAGCTATCAAATGCCTTGGTGTTCTCAGTCACAGGCTTACTCCAAAATAAATATATTGCGATAATGTTAACAGAGTTCACTGAGTGCTAATCGCTAAAATATAAGCTAGAATTTGCGATAATTAGTGAAAATCACTCAAATAGAAATGAAACTAGACAAAAAAGACCAACAATTACTCAACGTACTACAAGATAATGCACGTACATCTGTGTCTGAGCTTGCTCAATCAGTCAGCCTCTCTGACACTCCTTGCCTGCGCCGAATTAAGAAGCTTGAATCAAGTAATGTGATTAGTGGTTATCATGCTGCAATTAACCCCAAAGCGGTTGACTTAAATGTCTCTGTTTATGCGTTTGTACGCTTAAATCAAAACTCGGTTGCTGCTGCAGAGCAGTTTGAACAGCAAGTGGAAAAGCTTGAACACGTACTGGAATGCTCGGTTATTTCAGGCAGCTATGATTATTTATTAAAAATAATTGCCGCTGACTTAGAAAGCTACGAAAGTTTTGTAAAACATAAATTAGGCAGTATCAATTGTATTGCCAATATCGAATCGACGGTGGTATTAAAGCAAGCATTCACTAAACGCCATTTACCTTTAGCGTGACGCTGCGTACTTGCAATACGACAATAACGCGATAAGCTGAATACTTAAAAGGACTCTTATACAATGAAATTCATCAACTTAGTTGCCTTTATTCTCATTCTTTTTGGACTCGGCAGCCCCCCATTACAGGCACAGCAAGAAACGTGTTTAACCCAACTGGAAGATGAAAATCTCATGATGAAAAGTAAGCGGGAAGGGCTTTTCAGAGAACCTCTTCCTCGCTCACACAGCACCTTTAGTTATAACACCGAGCAAGCGTATAGTGACTACCTTACAGCTGCTTACCTTGAAATTAGCAGCGAAAATCCCCGCGCAACACTGCCTTGCCCAGTCTATACCGACACCTATAAGCAACTCGTTGCGCAAGGATCACGCCCTGCAAATGCAACAGTAGCAGATTTAATCAGCCCTTTTGAGTTAACACAAAAACAGAGCCGTAAGGCAGTGCTATTAATCCATGGCTTAACCGACTCACCTTTTACCTACCATGATTTAGCTCAAGTGTATTATCAACAAGGTTATACGGTACGTACCCTGTTATTACCAGGGCACGGTACAGCACCAGGAGCACTCAAAGAGATTAATGCCGACGACTGGTACAAGGCGAGCACTTACGCTATTGAGCGCACGTTAAAAGATTTTGATCAGGTCATTTTAGGGGGGTATTCAACAGGTGCAGCAATGATCATTGATTATTTAACCCAAGGTCCCGTTGATAAACACATTATCGGCGCGATGCTGTTTTCACCCGCGACTGAGCCCCATAATAAAAATGGCTGGCTAGCCAAGTGGGTTGACGCGATACCCTTTATAAACTGGATAGATAAAGATGCCGATCTCGATTTTGCAAAATATGAGTCCTTTCCATTTAATGCCGCATCAGCCAGTTATGAAGCCATGAAGCGCATCAGCTTAGATAAACTAAAACACCGTTCACTACCTGATGTTGCTTTTTTTAGCACCTTTAGCGATGTTGATACCACGATTGATAATCAAGTAACGTTTAAATTATTAGCTAAGCTACACAATCCCAAAACTCATAAAAACAGCCAACTTAATCGCCTTGTTTATTACGGTGATGATAAAAATATACCCAATAGTTTTCCAGCCGATTACCTGATAATTAGCGATGACTGCGACACCGAAGACTGTAAAAATATTCAAGGCATGTCACATATTGGTATCGTTAATAAACCAAGCAATCCACACTATGGCCGCACTGCCCGCTATCGAAATTGTGGCAGTTATTTAGATGACGATACCCTATACAAAGCCTGTAAATATCAGCCTGAAATTGTTATTGGTGAGCGCACAGCAGAGAATTTAGCTAAGTATAAGCCATTTGCAAGACTCACCTTCAATCCATATTTCGATAAGCTCAGCTTACATATCACAGACTTTATTAAAGACGTTGAAAGGGCCTCTGAACAATGAGCCAATTTAGTCACCGTTGGTTTAATCAAATAACGGATATTGATACGACAATTTGGCAGCGTTTTTTTCATGATACCCCCTTTACCGATCATGCTTTTTTAGCTGCGCTTGAGCACAGTGGCTGCGTGAGTAAAAACACAGGTTGGCAACCAATGCACCTGGCAATTTACCAGCAAAAACATATCGTTGCTCTACTACCTGGGTATATAAAGTATCACTCTTACGGTGAATATGTGTTTGACTGGGCATGGGCAGAGGCGTATCAACAACATGGTTTAGATTACTACCCCAAATGGTTATCTGCCGTGCCTTTTACCCCCATTGAAGGTCAAAGACTGAGCATTAACCACCCCAATCCAGACAGTGTTTATAATTATTTAACGCATGTATTAACGAATACTGCGCACGATAGGCAATGGTCGGGCTGGCATATCAACTTTTGCCACCAGCAACAGGCTGAATCACTAAAAAGCGATGCTGTTATGCTACGTCAAGGCGTCCAGTTTCAATGGTTTAATCAAGCATACTCTCACTTTGATGATTTTTTAGACTCACTGACAGCACGCAAGCGAAAGTCGATAAAAAAAGAGCGTGCCAAAATCACTCAACAACACATAACCATCGAGTGGCGAGAAGGTAACACTATAAGCGCTCAGGACATGCAGCTCTTTAGCCACTTTTATAGCCAAACTTATATTAAACGCTCAGGTCACACAGGTTATTTAAATAATGCGTTTTTTCAACGACTACGAGATACAATGCCCACACAGTTAGTATTAATGCTTGCTAAACAGGCTGATGAAGTTATCGCTGCGACTTTAAGCTTTAAAGATAAACAGTGTCTGTATGGTCGCTACTGGGGCGCAAATGATGAAATCGACAGTCTGCATTTTGAGCTGTGTTATTACCAAGGGATTGAATACTGCATTGCCAATAAGCTAAAACAGTTTCACTCTGGAGCACAAGGTGAGCATAAGATAAGCCGAGGGTTTCAGCCTGTTTACACTTACTCAGTACACCATATTCAACAGCCTGATTTTGCTGCGGCTATCAACGATTTTATCGCCAGAGAGCGCCAACACATGGCACTCTATAAAGCACAGTGCGATACCCTACTGCCGTTTAAACAGCAGTAATTGGTTGTTAGCTGGCATTTGTACATCTTCAACAAACGTTAAGCCTGCCTGCTCTGCAAGTTGGCAAATAGCTTCAAAATCACGTATTGCACTGTTTGCATCTTGTTGCTTTAAAAAGGTATCAAATTCAGCGTTACTGGCACTTGTATAATTGCCTTGGTATTTAAATGGCCCATAAATACATAACTTTCCTTGGTGGGCTAAATGCTTTTCAACCCCTTGAAAGAAACGCTCAACCAGCGGCCAGCTAATAATATGCAGTGTATTGGCGGTATAGATTGCGTTCACGCTATCAACAGGCCAAGCATGCTGTAAATCTAGTGACAAAGGGGCATGCAAGTTAGCTAACGATGCTTCCTGATGCCATTGTAAAATACCTAAGTGATTCACCTCACGATCGCTGCATAGCCACTGCAAATGCGTTAAATGCTTGGCAAAGTGCACACTATGTTGCCCTGTACCTGAGCCAATTTCGAGTACATTTTCTACATCGGCAAAAAAGTCTTTTAATACGTGAAGAATGGGTGATTTGTTATTTTCACAGGCTTGAGAGAATGGTTTTTCCATACCAGTTTTTGCACCATGTTTGGTAATTAATGCACAACAGTAAAGCAAAAATCCACAATAATGTCGCGCTCTATTGCATTAAAAATAATTTAAATTCATTTAATTCAAAGGATTATATTTTATAACCATGATTGGTATAGCTTATGCAAATTCAGTAATGAGTAAACCAATAGGAGCAATATAATGTATATCTCACCTTACACTGCTGTCGATGCAGCCATTGCCGCGAGCGAGCGTGCAGAAAGCGAAAAAGCCGCCTTAACAAGTTGTGATGACAGAGCAACCGTGATTGACCTTCTTTCTCAATGCAATAAAGAAAATGTACAGGCGCCGAAAAAACATGAAACAGACCAGATTTTTATTCTTGGTTATAATTAGACCTCTGCAGTTAATCTATTCAGTCTTAACACCGTTATATAAGACTTGCACTAAAACCGATTAGCTGTAATGATAATGGTTATCATTACAGCTAATCGGTTTTCTTATGTACTCTCACAATGCTATGCTCAATTATCAGCGGCAAATGAAATGTGTTTGTCAAAGACCGGGGCTTCATGCTCCAGCGTTGGTTGCGGGCTATATTGAAGCGGGATTAAACATCGCACGCTATTACGAAAAACATCAAAGCTTTATTTTACAAGAATTGTATTTAAGGCGTACGTTTCATGAACTACTTGAGAAAATGTGCGATTCTTTAGTTCACAATGCTATTCGTAAGCAATGTTTAGCTCAACTCTACAAACCGCAGCTCGCGTTAAAGCGTTACTACAAAACTCATAACTGTATTGAAAAATATTTTTGCTTAGAGCGAGAAGCCTGCTTTCTAAGTCAAGAGTTTAACCCTATTTAGGAGTGTTTATGAGCAAATTTAGAACCGAATCAGATAGTATGGGTGAGCTACACGTTCCCGTAAATGCCTTGTATCAAGCTCAAACTCAACGTGCTATCAACAACTTTAAAATTAGCGGCTTGACCATGCCGAAGCAATTTATTACTGCCCTTGCCTACATTAAGCAAGCAGCGGCGCAGAGTAATGCAGCGCTAGGACATTTGAGCCAAGTAAAAGCGAATGCGATTGAACAAGCCTGCCAAGCCATCATTGATGGTAAGCACTTTTCGCAGTTTCCTGTCGATGTATTCCAAACCGGCTCCGGCACCAGCTCGAACATGAATGCTAACGAGGTTATTGCCACACTGGCAACGACCCTTGCTAATGAGCCAGTACACCCGAATGATGACGTCAACATGGGGCAAAGTTCTAATGATGTGATCCCCACGGCAATTGCCGTCAGCAGCGCAATTAATATTATTTACGAGTTATTTCCTAAACTAGACAAGCTGAGCCAACGCTTACAGAGTAAACAAGCTGAAGTGGGTCATATTATTAAAACGGGGCGTACTCACCTAATGGATGCAATGCCCGTCAGTTTTGCGCAAACACTCTCAGCATGGCAATGCCAAATCGATAACGCAATGACAGGCATACGCCAATCACTTGAGCGTGTTTGCGAGCTGGCTCAAGGAGGCACCGCGGTTGGCACTGGTATCAATGCAGACCCTGCATTTTCTGCTACTTTTTGCCAACACCTAAGCGAAAACGTAGGTATCCGTTTCAGTCCAAGTAAAAACTTTTTTTACAACATTGGCTCACAAGATGCCATTGTTTCATTATCTGGACAGCTCAAGGTCTTAGCTGTGGCGCAAATGAAAATAGCCAATGACTTACGCTGGATGAACTCAGGTCCGCTTGCTGGTCTAGGTGAAATTGAATTAGAAGCTTTACAGCCCGGTTCATCGATCATGCCTGGTAAAGTGAATCCTGTGATCCCAGAAGCTGCCGCCATGGTCAGTGCGCAAGTCATTGGTAACGATGCCACTATTACAGTAGCAGGTCAGGCAGGTAATTTTGAGCTTAACGTGATGTTACCCGTGATTGCATTAAACATACTGCAAAGCATTGAGCTGTTGGCAAATAGTACTGAGGCACTTGCCGATAAAGCCATTGCCAGTTTCAGTGTTAATCAAGACAATGTTGATAAAGCATTAGCTAAAAACCCTATTTTAGTCACCGCACTTAATCCGGTGATCGGCTATACGAAAGCCGCTAAAATTGCCAAACTGGCCTATCAAGAAGGTCGCCCTATTATTGATGTTGCCGCTGAGCATACTGACATTTCACGCGAAGAATTGAATACATTGCTCAACCCTGCAAAGCTTACAAAAGGTGGCTTATAGCAATTAAACCTGTACACAATGTAGCTCTGTAATGACAGAGCTACTTACTGAAAGACAACGTTTTTATTGCCCCTCTGAGTGCAAAGTGTATGATAGTGAGTACTTATTCAACGATTTATAGGTCCATTATGCGCTTTTCACTTTTAGCTGTATTATTTCCCGCGCTACTTACCGCGTGCTCTGATGCAGCAACAACCAAACAAACCGAATTACAAGCAACAACCAGTAAACTTGAAAATGCACCTCAAGCAGTTGAAATCAGCAAGTCGGCACCCGAAAAAACAACAATTACTGCTGCCCATCAACAGCTCAAACAACTTATTCAAGACCCAAGCTGCGATAACAGTAGCCAGTGTAAAGTACTTCCTGTTGGTAGCCGTGCATGCGGTGGCCCAAGCAGCTATGTTGTGTATTCAACTAAAACAGCCAATAGCAGTGAAGTTGAGAAAATAGCCCAAAAAATCACGAGCCTTGAAAGCCAATACAATGCTGCCAATGACGTTATGAGTATTTGTCAGCATCTAACGGCACCAGGCACACAGTGTTCTGCAAATACTTGTGTTAAAATCGATGGCTCAGCGGCAAGTGTATACTAAGGAATAAGCAATAATGGTTCGTTCATCGACTTTCAATAAACTTTTCATCACCACAACGATGTTGGCAGCGCTTGCATTAACAGGCTGTGAGAGCACCTCTGTTGGCGGCTCTACAGGTGTTGATTTAAGTGATTTAAATGAACAACTGGACGAGATCGTAAGTAACAATAGTTGCAGTGCAAGCTTCCAGTGTAAGGTGTTAGAAGTAGGTGAGCGCGCATGTGGTGGCCCAAGCCGCTATGTGGTTTATTCAACGCTAAACACCCCACAAGAGCAAGCCGAGCAGCTGGCTGAGCAGATCACTTCATTAGAAAAAGATTCAGAACAACCGTTAAGTGTTAACGACTGCTCGCCAGTTTTGCCTGTACAATCTTTGTGTATTTCAGAGCAATGCCAAGCAATCGAAATTAAGTAAATAATGTCATAAGGCCGGATACAATCACCACACTGATGATACACACTCCGGCCTTATAGATGTAGTGCACATGCATCGTGTTGTGCACCCAGTAAGCATAAATGTAACGCACAAAGTAACTTGCGGCGGTGCCAAATAATGCAAAAATAACTAAATACGCAATTAAAATAATATCCACAACACGCCACTTCTTTAAAACATCTCCCCCTCAGTGTAAGGGCTTAATGTCACAAAGGCAAAACTACACCCCTTATTTACGTTGGCTGTGGGCAATCAATAGCTCTGCAACTCGCTGCTTTACCGCACGTTTATCATCTGCATCAACACCAAAACGCGCAGCTAACAGAGCAATTTCCTCGTCATTTAAATTAAACGATAAGCGTTGTCTGGTTTTTTTAGACTTAACGTCGAGCTCAAGAATTTTCCGAATCATATCTGATGGGGTCAGTTCTTGATCAATTGCTTGCTTTTTAATTGATTTTTGTACTTCACTGCTTAGATCAAACGCCATTTGCGTGGCACGAACCGCTTGCTCCTGACGCTGCCATTTTGCTTTTGCATCACTCACTTGGCATCCCCAGGAAATAAATCAACAATATCACTAATCGGGCGTGTTAACGTGAGTGATACCTCGGTTTCACCACCTTCCCAAATTTCTATGTTCAAGCCATAACTCTCGTCATCCGAGCTTAAACAAATCATTTCGCATGGTTCACCGCCTTCATCTTCGTAGCGAGGTAATGGTTTATTGCGATAATCTTTATTATGGAAATAACATACATAAGGCGCTTCAGTTTGCTTGTAGCTCTTAGCTAAAAAGTGGCTAAAACGTTCAGGGGTGTTTTGCACGCTAATTGTGGTTAACTCATCTTCATCGAAGATACGTGCAAACTCATCAAGCGTAAATATTTCATCTACATCATCGCGTTGAATTTTAATCGCGAAGTTTGCCCATTGCTCACCATCATCAGATTCAATTTGCAAGAACACCACTTGGCCCGATTCACTCTCAAGAACGAGCTCATACTCAGCACTGCGTTGGTACTGATACGTTTGTACATCAATAACACGTAATGTCTGCCCCTTTAACCAGTTTGGATAAGCAAACGAATCAATCACGCTCAGCATATCACCTACTTGTAATTGGCTAGGTTCAGTTAATTGGCGCTCTGGGGCTTTTTTAGATTTGAAAAAGTTAAACATTGGCTGACTCCTTGTTGAAGCAAAAAAGGTAACCCTGTGCATGGGTTACCTTTTGTCTTTCCGCTAATAAAATTAGCTGTTTTGCTTAGCTTTAATGCGCGCCAAAATGTCTGCACTTTTAGGGTTAGTATCACCAATACCCGCTTCAGCCATTTTCGCTTTTAAATCATCGCCATTCGTATCCGCTTCTAACTGCTTAGCTGCGCCAAGCTGATCTTGACGGTCTTGTTGGCGCTGTTTAATGCGCTCTAATGACTCACGCGCAGATGTCATTGATGAGCTGTTTGTATTCAGTGTGCTGTTTACTGCCATCGTTGCTTGTTGCACGCTTTCAGTTGTCTTAACCATCGTTAATTGACGTTGGTTCTCTTTAATCGACTTTTCAGCTTCTTTTACTTGCTGTTTTAGTGTCACAATATGATTACTAAAACCAGCTAACACGCCTTCATGCTCTGCTTTTTCTGTTTCAAAGTCACCGATTTTCTCAGCAATCTCAAGCGCTAATGCTTCATTGCCTTTTTCAAGCGCTTGGCCTGCATAGGCTTCATGTTCAGCAATAGAGGCATCTAACGCACTAATTTTGCGCTTTGTTTGCATCTCTTTTGCCATCACTTCTGTTAGGCTTTTTTTAGCACGTTGTAACGCGTTTTGTGCATCAGCAATTTCTTGTTCGAAGATACGGATACCGTTTGCATCAACAATCGCTTGCCCTGCTTCACGAGCGCCACCACGTACAGCTGTAAATAGTTTCTTTAAAATACTCATAATCTTAACTCCGGAAATTGCTAATTAATCGTTTAAATAAATCGTCACGGCTTCAAGTGCATCAATCGCATTATCAGCGAGTGTTACCAGCTCATGGGTAATATCATCAAACGATGAATTAACCGACAGTGCACCAAAAATAGCGTACTTATCATCAATCTTTGCAAATGC
Source organism: Pseudoalteromonas sp. JSTW (assembly GCF_013423925.1). Lineage (NCBI taxonomy): Bacteria > Pseudomonadati > Pseudomonadota > Gammaproteobacteria > Alteromonadales > Pseudoalteromonadaceae > Pseudoalteromonas > Pseudoalteromonas sp. JSTW. The sequence continues at coordinate 46,602 of NZ_CP058972.1, read as the reverse complement.
GCTTAATGGAATAGGCACGTTCAAACGTAATAAGGTTTCGTTTAACTCATCACGCATATCTGCTTTTACTTCGTCCTCTGCAAACAAGTAGCTAATACACAGTAGCTGCTCCTCGGTTTGCGTAACAAAGATAGGTAACTCATCATTCCCATCGACGATAACTTGCAATACATCTTGTTCGCCTGGGTTGGCAATCAAGAAAGACTCAAAGCTCACACCTTCTGTTTCAAAAGAAGCCAGTTTGATTGATAGTTCATTTAATTCCATGTCTCACCTTTTTACGTTTTGACATATTATGTCTGAGTTAAGATTTGCATAGCCGACATATTATGTCAACTATAAAATATCAATTTTTGTACAATTCGGTTTCAACTTGCCACGCTTGACGATAATAATCATACAGAGTTCCAGAACCTAATCTATTGACTTCAATTGTATTTACTTGTTCAAAATAATGATTCGGAAAAACAAAAGATGCCAATAAATACTCTTTACTTACCCAGCGAGAAGGTACTGGTAATTTGTCTGTTTCGCGAATTCGGCTACTCGCAGGCTTGCCTGTGGTGGTAGCAATAGTCCATCCCCATTGGCCAAATGAAGGGATATTTTGCTGGTATTGCTCTACGTAATTAAAACCGGCAGCCCTGACTGTTTTGGCAATGCTTAAGAACGCCTTTTTGGCGTGATAAGGAGACGTTGACTGCACTGCCATTGCACCATCTGGGGCTAATAACTGACGAACATGATTATAGAAATAATCACTGTACAATTTGTTTAAGTCAGGATGATTAGGGTCTGGTAAGTCAATTAAAATGGTGTCGAAACGCTCTCCTTTCGCAAGCATAGCTTCAACTTCCAAAAAGGCATCTGCAATACGGATTTGTGCTCGAGGATCGCTCATCGAGTGATTATTCAGCTCAATTAAGCGTTTTCTGATAGTCTCTGGCGCATCATAGTCGCCCACATCATTACCAAATAAGTTTAACAGCTGACCATCTAAGTCAACCAAGGTGACATGCTTTACTGGCCACTTTAAAACATCGCGAAGCGCCAACCCATCACCGCCGCCTATAATTAACACACGGTCATGGCGATTTGAAGCTAGCATCGCAGGATACACCAGCATCGAATGATAAATTTGCTCATCAACGCTTGAAAATTGCAAACGACCATTGAGGTATAAATCTGTGATCGCAGTTGGCTGATTGCGACTCAAACGCTCGGTTAACACCAAGTGCTGATACTTAGTTGCTTGCGAGTAGATGACTTTATCTTTATATAAAACGTTACTAAGATTTTTCATCCAGCTCGTACCAAGCACTAACACAAAAGCGAAAAATACTAATAGCAACACGTGACACATTAATAACACCTTCGCAAAACGCACGTGTTGATGGTAACGCCATAAAAAGATCAGCCCGGCAATAATATTAAACAATGCCGTCCAAGCAGCAGCCTGCATGATTGGCATTGCCAGCATAATACTCACCCAAATTGCAGCACCGACCCCAGCGCCAATATAATCAGCACCGTAAATCGTACCCGCGTTATTCTCTAAAAAACGGCCATAAACTTGCTGACGAATACGTGCTATTAACGGGATTTCCATACCGATTAAAAGCCCAAGCAACAGACCAAACACATAAGGTAAAAAACGCGACCACTCTTGTAGCTTTTCAAATACATAGCCATCCAGTACGGTATCTGCTGGTAAGTTAAAGATGCTAGAGAAGAGATGAGGCAATGAATAACTAACAGCTATCACACTGGCAATTGCTAAAATACACCCCATACCGACTAAGGCAATGATACTTTCAAGCCATGCAAATGCAGTAAATGCGTCTTTAAACCAACGCGCTAAAAATGCCCCGATCCCCATTGCCACGATCATTGTGCCTATCATGGCATAAATGGCGCTCTCAACAGAGCCAAGAACGCGCCCTGCATAATGCGATAGTAGATATTCATAAATTAGGCCGCACCCAGCGAGTACGGCCATCACAGTAATTAATAAAAAATCATGCCCAAGTAGAGAGGCTCTACTTGGCGAAGCCGCTGTATGTGACACTTAATTAAGCACCTAACAACGTGGCCATGGTAGAGCCTATAGCAAATGATACCGCAGCAGAAATTGCCGCTACACCGACATTCTTCTGGCGATTAACTTCATCAGAAATATCACACCCTGCTAAAATGATTTTAATCGTTAGTAAGTGCAATAAAATAAAGGCTACGATACTTAGCGCGGCACTCAACGCCCAATACCCTAAGCTTGCTCCAATATTATCAGCAGCGTACGGGGCTATGCCTGATGCTGCTGTAAGCGCTAATGCACTGCCCACTAAGAAGCCTGCATAACGAATTCCCACTGCTAAATTACCGTCAATCACCGCTTGCTGTAAGCAATCACCACTGCGATTTGTACGTTTGAACAGCTGAACTCGGTATTGGCTCACCAACAACATGGCGATACTGCCAATCACAAATGCGGCTATTACTATCGGAAGACCATGCCACCCCTCAGTAGCAACCCAAAATAAAGCTGAACGAATAACAATGGCAACACTAACAACGTGTCCAAAATCAATAAGTGCAGCTGTTGCATTACCTTTGACGATTTCGTCATGCAAACTCACTTTACGCAGCGCCACTTTATCTTGGAAGAAATGACCAAGCTTAATGAGCGCAATCGCCATTACACCATAGCCCAGCATTTGTAGTGCTTCTTGTTGTAAACTGACTGCAAATGCACCACTGCTCACACCGCTAAGTACAATGGCTAACGCAACAAGCCCTGCTGCAAAACTAATACCAAACGCAAAATTGTCACGTTCCGTAATCTCATCATTGGCATGTAGATTAGATACCCAGCCTTTAATAAACTTTAAGCTTACAAATAAGGCGATAATGATTGCAAAGTCGATTGCTAAAGCTTGCAATGACCACGTTGTTATTCCATTAAATTCATACATGTGTTGTAACTCCGATGGTTATTCTTTTCACTACTTACCGCGGCTAATGCCACGTGATGTTCTGCTCGAGCTGTTGCGTAATGACCCGGAGCTTTTACTGTAACTACTACTAGAAGCGTAGCTACTACGTGTGCGTGGCGGCGTATAGCTGCTACGGCTTAACCCTGATGCACCGCTTCGCTTGGTTGCATACGGGCTAGTGAATTGTTTACCTTGACGTTGATAAGACTGGCGTGTTCGTGTCTCAACAGTTTGTTGTGCCTTAATTTGTTTAGGGCTCGAATAACGATAACGGCCATAGTCATTGTAATAGCTGTATTTTCTGTTGCGGCTCCAACGACCATATTCAACACGATCAAACACATCACCGAGCATGCGATACATACCATACCAAACCCAAAAGCTAGTGCCGCTACTATTGGTTTGCCATTGGCCGTAATTAGGGTTGCCAACAAGCTGATTTCCTACGCTTTCACCTTCTGCAGCCTCACTAATTGCCCCAACACGCGCAAGCGCACCGTTTGACATATCGGCGAGCATATTTATTGGGTCAGTTAAAGCGTCTTGGAATAAAGACGGTTTTGCGGCGTCACGAATTAAATCAAGTTGATGAAGGGTGTCTTCATAAGGCGGAATTAAGCTCGTTGCTTTGACATCCGCTAAACGCTGTTTAAGCCCACTGTAAATAGCACCTTCTCGGGTTGCATCAAGGCTAATAACACGCGCAATTTCAGAAAGTTGTGGTTGCTGCTCCGTGAGGACCTTTGCATACTGTTTAAGTAAAGTCGCATTACGAAGAGAGCCATTATCAAGCGCAGTACCCAACTGATTTAACTCTACTTCAGCTTTTTCTATGGATTGTTGTATTGTTTGTTTCAGCTGCTCTTCCTTCGACTCACAGCCCATAAGCAAGCTTACCAAACAAAACAGGCTAATAAGTTTCCAAGCTTTTATTTGAGACATTCATGTCACCTGATTGTGGTTAAAAACCCAATTAGTTTTACATAGCTCAGGTACTAAACCAAGATGAAAATTGCAACAAAGGGTAAATAGGGTGGTAATTCGTCAGGCAGCTTGCCAAGTGAAGACTCAATATTAATAGATGAGAATGAATGCTTGATAAAGTAGGCCTATTTTAAAGATTTGAGCCCACGACTCCATTCACTTTTGATTTGTACATCGTGATTAAACATCTGATTATAAAGCGTAGGAACGGCTTTAGCCGTGAATGTCAGGGGTGTTGTATGAAGGGCATATCAGACACTTTCGGCACTAAAGTACCTCCTACGTCTCTTCATCTTGCGCTGATGCGTCTTTTATCTCTGTATGCAATCTCAGTATGATACTGGACGATTTATACCATTCCGCATAAAGGTTAAATCAACTTTATCCATTCCCGATTACACATCTTCATCACTCGCTCCGGTATTGAAATAAAGTGATTCCATGCTTTTGAAACTTCATCAACAATTTCGTCATAACCCGAAAACACTCTATTGGATAAACAGTGTTGTCGTATCCAGCTCCATACTTGCTCTATTGGGTTTAACTCTGGTGAATAAGGAGGGAGCTTTATTAGCGTGAGGTTGTTAAATTCTGCGGCTGTATCGTATGTGTGCCAGCCTGCGCCATCTATTATCACGACAGCATGTCTGCCAACTGGTGTAGCTTGTGATATCTGACTCAGGTGCTGCGTCATTGCTTCTTTATTGACGAATGGGCTTACTAGCGCTTCTGTTTGGCCTGTGGCAGGACATACCGCACCAAATAAATATCCATAGTCAAACTGCTGTTGTTTTACTATCCGTGGCCGAGTGCCTGTTTCAGCCCAAATGCGCGTAGTCGGATTTTGCTGGCCAAATCGTGCTTCGTCCTGAAACCATACGTCGATACGGTCAAGTGGAAGGTGTCCGGGTGTGTGAAGGATCGTTTCCAGTTGGAAGTTTTTTAAAAGCTTCTTGGCTTTTTAATGAGTGTTTAGGGTGTTTCGAACGGCTTGTGATCCAACTAAAGCCAAGCTGCTTGAGTATTTTATAAGTATGATTTAAGTGATAATGAACACCAAATTCAGTGCTAATGTAATGCACAATGTCTTCACCGGTAAGCCGGCCACCTTGAAGTTCTGTGTTCGTGCGTTTTATAAATTCAGACAGTTGCTCAAGTTGTGACTGTTGTAATCTAGATGGACGCCCTTGTATAGGCTTATTGTCTAAGCCATACAGCCCCTGTTCTAGGTAACTAGAAACCCATTTATTAACACTACTTCGTGCTATGTTAAGACGTTTTGCAATATCAGTTCTGCTATTCCCCTCATAAAATAATGACACTGCGAGTAATCGTATGCGTTTTCGTGCATTTGGTTCTTTTCGTGAAAGCGCTAAAAGCTGTTCAGCTATGTTTTGGTTCAATGTTATTAACCGGTGATTTTATATAGCCTATATTAGATCAGATATTTAAGCGGAATGGTATTAGCCCTGAACGCAAAAAACCCGCTGCATTGCTGCAACGGGTTTCTCTAATTAGGAGCCATGGTGCGCTACGCAGTAGGATGTCCTACTTTCACATGGTCAATGCCACACGATGCTTACAAAGATATAGGTCGTAGGGGTCTTGGTTGGGTATTTTATTTTTCTACAGGCAACAAAAAACCCGCTGCATTGCTGCAACGGGTTTCTTTAATTAGGAGCCTGGCGATGTCCTACTTTCACATGGCAAATGCCACACTATCATCGGCGCTGTTTCGTTTCACTACTGAGTTCGGCATGGAATCAGGTGGGTCCAAAACGCTATTGTCACCAAGCATATTCTGGTCGTTAATCGCATTCGCAATTAACTAAAATCTGGAAATCTGATAATCGTAAAATCTACTTTAGTATACTAACTTCTGTCTGTTACGCTGTCATAAAACGCGTTTGGCGTTGTATGGTTAAGCCTCACGGGTAATTAGTACAGGTTAGCTTAATGGCTCACACCACTTCCACATCCTGCCTATCAACGTTGTAGTCTTCAACGGCCCTTCAGAGACTTTAAAAGTCTAGTGAGAACTCATCTCGAGGCCTGCTTCGCGCTTAGATGCTTTCAGCGCTTATCAGTTCCGAACGTAGCTACCGGGCAATGCCATTGGCATGACAACCCGAACACCAGCGGTTCGTTCACTCCGGTCCTCTCGTACTAGGAGCAACCCCTCTCAATTCTCAAACGCCCACGGCAGATAGGGACCGAACTGTCTCACGACGTTCTAAACCCAGCTCGCGTACCACTTTAAATGGCGAACAGCCATACCCTTGGGACCGACTTCAGCCCCAGGATGTGATGAGCCGACATCGAGGTGCCAAACACCGCCGTCGATATGAACTCTTGGGCGGTATCAGCCTGTTATCCCCGGAGTACCTTTTATCCGTTGAGCGATGGCCCTTCCATTCAGAACCACCGGATCACTATGACCTACTTTCGTACCTGCTCGACGTGTCTGTCTCGCAGTTAAGCTGGCTTCTACCATTACACTAACCGTACGATGTCCGACCGTACTTAGCCAACCTTCGTGCTCCTCCGTTACTCTTTGGGAGGAGACCGCCCCAGTCAAACTACCCACCAGGCACTGTCCGTAACCCCGATTAGGGGCCAACGTTAGAACATCAAAACTACAAGGGTGGTATTTCAAGGACGGCTCCACAAAGACTAGCGTCTCTGCTTCAAAGCCTCCCACCTATCCTACACATGTAGGTTCAATGTTCAGTGCCAAGCTGTAGTAAAGGTTCACGGGGTCTTTCCGTCTAGCCGCGGGTACACAGCATCTTCACTGCGATTTCAATTTCACTGAGTCTCGGGTGGAGACAGCGTGGCCATGGTTACACCATTCGTGCAGGTCGGAACTTACCCGACAAGGAATTTCGCTACCTTAGGACCGTTATAGTTACGGCCGCCGTTTACCGGGGCTTCGATCAAGAGCTTCGTCCGAAAACTAACCCCATCAATTAACCTTCCGGCACCGGGCAGGTGTCACACCGTATACGTCATCTTGCGATTTTGCACAGTGCTGTGTTTTTAATAAACAGTCCCAGCCACCTGGTCACTGCGGCTCCAATCAGCTTAAAGAGCAAGTCTCATCACCAATCGGAGCGTACCTTCTCCCGAAGTTACGGTACGATTTTGCCTAGTTCCTTCACCCGAGTTCTCTCAAGCGCCTTAGTATTCTCTACCTGACCACCTGTGTCGGTTTGGGGTACGATTCGGTATAATCTGAAGCTTAGAGGCTTTTCCTGGAAGTATGGCATCAACAACTTCACCACCTTAGTGGCTCGTCTCGTGTCTCAGTCTTAAGAGTCCGGATTTTCCTAAACTCTCAACCTACTCACTTTCACATGGACAACCAACGCCATGCTTGCTTAGCCTGCTCCGTCCCCCCATCGCAATTATACCAAGTACGGGAATATTAACCCGTTTCCCATCGACTACGCCTTTCGGCCTCGCCTTAGGGGTCGACTTACCCTACCCTGATTAACATGGGATAGGAACCCTTGGTCTTCCGGCGTGCGGGTTTTTCACCCGCATTATCGTTACTCATGTCAGCATTCGCACTTCTGATACCTCCAGCAACCCTCCCGGGTCACCTTCAACGGCTTACAGAACGCTCCCCTACCACTCAAAATAAATTTTGAATCCGCAGCTTCGGTGCATAGTTTAGCCCCGTTACATCTTCCGCGCAGACCGACTCGACCAGTGAGCTATTACGCTTTCTTTAAAGGGTGGCTGCTTCTAAGCCAACCTCCTGGCTGTCTGGGCCTTTCCACATCGTTTCCCACTTAACTATGACTTTGGGACCTTAGCTGGCGGTCTGGGTTGTTTCCCTCTTCACGACGGACGTTAGCACCCGCCGTGTGTCTCCCGGATAGTACTTTACGGTATTCGGAGTTTGCAAAGGGTTGGTAAGTCGGGATGACCCCCTAGCCTTAACAGTGCTCTACCCCCGTAAGTATTCGTCCGAGGCTCTACCTAAATAGATTTCGGGGAGAACCAGCTATCTCCCGGTTTGATTAGCCTTTCACTCCTAGCCACAGGTCATCCCCTAACTTTTCAACGTTAGTGGGTTCGGTCCTCCAGTTGATGTTACTCAACCTTCAACCTGCCCATGGCTAGATCACCGGGTTTCGGGTCTATACCTTGCAACTCAACGCCCAGTTAAGACTCGGTTTCCCTACGGCTACCCTAATCGGTTAACCTCGCTACAAAATATAAGTCGCTGACCCATTATACAAAAGGTACGCAGTCACCCAACAAGTGGGCTCCTACTGCTTGTACGTACACGGTTTCAGGTTCTATTTCACTCCCCTCACAGGGGTTCTTTTCGCCTTTCCCTCACGGTACTGGTTCACTATCGGTCAGTTGGGAGTATTTAGCCTTAGATGATGGTCCACCTATATTCAGTCAAAGTTTCACGTGCTCCGACCTACTCGATTTCACTTAAGATGCATTTTCGTGTACGGGACTATCACCCTGTATCGTCATACTTTCCAGAATGTTCCACTAACACATAATAAGCTTAAGGGCTGGTCCGGTTTCGCTCGCCGCTACTTCCGGAATCTCGGTTGATTTCTGTTCCTACGGGTACTTAGATGTTTCAGTTCTCCGCGTTCGCCTCTTACACCTATGTATTCAGTGTAAGATACCTGCAAGCAGGTGGGTTTCCCCATTCGGAAATCCTAGTCTCAAGTGCTTTTTACTAGCTTGACTAGGCTTATCGCAAGTTAATACGTCCTTCATCGCCTCCAACTGCCAAGGCATCCACCGTGTACGCTTAGTCACTTAACCATACAACCCAAACGGGTCTTTGTTAGTGACAGCTGTTAACTTCGCCAGAAGTTAATTCATCAAATAATGATGAGAATACTAAAGTAGATACCGATTAATTTTTCAATTAATTGGCATATTTTTACTTTTGAAAACTCTTGATAAATAACAATTGTCATTCATCAGAATTTTATTATCAGCTTTCCAAATTTTTAAAGAGCAAGAGAATTAACTTCTCAAAATTAAACACACTCTATTCTCAAGCAGTTTATTACCTGATAAGAATGTTTATTTTTAAGGAGTAAAAGTGGTGGAGCTAAGCAGGATCGAACTGCTGACCTCCTGCGTGCAAGGCAGGCGCTCTCCCAGCTGAGCTATAGCCCCACATATGCTGGTACTTACTGTTTCCACTTCATGGAAGTGGTGGGTCTGAGTAGATTTGAACTACCGACCTCACCCTTATCAGGGGTGCGCTCTAACCAACTGAGCTACAGACCCAAACAATAAGCATTGTTTCTCTAACTAACAATCATCTGTGTGGACACTACGAACAAATAAGTTCTAAATCGTATAAGGAGGTGATCCAGCCCCAGGTTCCCCTAGGGCTACCTTGTTACGACTTCACCCCAGTCATGAATCACTCCGTGGTGAACGTCCTCCCGAAGGTTAGACTATCCACTTCTGGAGCAACCCACTCCCATGGTGTGACGGGCGGTGTGTACAAGGCCCGGGAACGTATTCACCGCGTCATTCTGATACGCGATTACTAGCGATTCCGACTTCATGGAGTCGAGTTGCAGACTCCAATCCGGACTACGACGCACTTTAAGTGATTCGCTTACCCTCGCAGGTTCGCAGCACTCTGTATGCGCCATTGTAGCACGTGTGTAGCCCTACACGTAAGGGCCATGATGACTTGACGTCGTCCCCACCTTCCTCCGGTTTATCACCGGCAGTCTCCTTAGAGTTCCCGACCGAATCGCTGGCAACTAAGGATAGGGGTTGCGCTCGTTGCGGGACTTAACCCAACATCTCACAACACGAGCTGACGACAGCCATGCAGCACCTGTATCAGAGCTCCCGAAGGCACCAAACCATCTCTGGTAAGTTCTCTGTATGTCAAGTGTAGGTAAGGTTCTTCGCGTTGCATCGAATTAAACCACATGCTCCACCGCTTGTGCGGGCCCCCGTCAATTCATTTGAGTTTTAACCTTGCGGCCGTACTCCCCAGGCGGTCTACTTAATGCGTTAGCTTTGAAAAACAGTTCCGAGGAACCGAGCTTCTAGTAGACATCGTTTACGGCGTGGACTACCAGGGTATCTAATCCTGTTTGCTCCCCACGCTTTCGTACATGAGCGTCAGTGTTGACCCAGGTGGCTGCCTTCGCCATCGGTATTCCTTCAGATCTCTACGCATTTCACCGCTACACCTGAAATTCTACCACCCTCTATCACACTCTAGTTTGCCAGTTCGAAATGCAGTTCCCAGGTTGAGCCCGGGGCTTTCACATCTCGCTTAACAAACCGCCTGCGTACGCTTTACGCCCAGTAATTCCGATTAACGCTCGCACCCTCCGTATTACCGCGGCTGCTGGCACGGAGTTAGCCGGTGCTTCTTCTGTAAGTAACGTCACAGCTGAATGCTATTAACATCCAACCTTTCCTCCTTACTGAAAGTGCTTTACAACCCGAAGGCCTTCTTCACACACGCGGCATGGCTGCATCAGGCTTGCGCCCATTGTGCAATATTCCCCACTGCTGCCTCCCGTAGGAGTCTGGGCCGTGTCTCAGTCCCAGTGTGGCTGATCATCCTCTCAAACCAGCTAGGGATCGTCGCCTTGGTGAGCCATTACCTCACCAACTAGCTAATCCCACTTGGGCTGATCTTATGGCGCGAGGCCCGAAGGTCCCCCGCTTTGGTCCGAAGACATTATGCGGTATTAGCAGTCGTTTCCAACTGTTGTCCCCCACCATAAGGTACATTCCCAAGCATTACTCACCCGTCCGCCGCTCGTCAGCAGAGTAGCAAGCTACTCTCTGTTACCGCTCGACTTGCATGTGTTAGGCCTGCCGCCAGCGTTCAATCTGAGCCATGATCAAACTCTTCAATTAAAAGTTTTTTCTGTCCTTCCCATAAGGGAGCGGACATGCTCAATGAATTCTGAATTTATTTAACATCTTTCGATATTGAATTGACTGTGCTGAAATAAGTAAACTTATTTCCGTTGGTCACTCAGTTTAAATTGAGACTCTAAATTTGTTTGTCTTACTACCTAAGTAGCTCGACTGTTAGAACTCAATCTGTACGAGTGCCCACACAGATGATTGCTTTATATTGTTAAAGAACAGTGCGACTTCGTCGCTAGGGATGCGTATAATACATCCTTATTTTTTAGAGTCAACACTTAATTTTAAACTTTCTTTTGAAGATTTAAAACCGAAGTTTTACTTAACTCTCTGCTACGTTGCTCAGCGTCTTTCGTTGCTGTCTCCCGTCTCAGTGGGGTCGCATTATAGGGAGATGGATTTTTTACGCAAGCACTTTTTCAATAAAATTTAAAAAAACGCACTGTTCGCTCAGCTTTTGAGCTAAACGCCCTAAAACTGAGTGTTTAACAATCAACTTTAGCGCCTTTTAGTGAATTTTCTTACTTCACTGTTACACTAGAGCTAGCGCATTTTGACGATTTAAGGTGAATTTATGACTATCCGTTCTTATAAAGGGATCACTCCTACATTTGATAACAGTGTTTATATTGATGAATCATCCGTTTTAGTCGGTGATATCACGCTTGGCAAAGACAGCAGTGTGTGGCCTTTAGTTGCAGCACGTGGTGATGTTAACTATATACGCATCGGTGAGCGTACTAATATTCAAGATGGCAGTGTTCTTCATCTTACCCGAGCAAGTAAGTCAAACCCTGACGGTTATCCACTTATTATTGGTGATGATGTCACTGTTGGACATAAAGTGATGTTACATGGCTGCCAACTAGGCAACCGTATTCTTGTTGGCATGGGTGCCATTGTTATGGATAACGCTATCGTTGAAGACGATGTAATTATTGGTGGAGGCTCATTAGTCCCCCCGAATAAGCGGTTAGAGTCTGGTTACTTATATGTCGGAAGCCCTGTCAAACAGGCTCGCCCTCTCACTGAGCAAGAGCGGGCCTTTTTAACATTATCTGCTGACAATTATGTGCAACTTAAAGATGAATATATAGCAGAGAGTTAAAAGACCTCTGTTAATACTATTTGTCCTGCCGAGTTGTACTGCTCGTCTTCTATTAATTGCTCGGCCAGTTCTTCATAGTCAAAGCGGTGTGTTTCAAAGTAATTGATCGCGCCGCTTTGATCAGCAAAATCATATTTATCCGTGTCGATAACACACTCGACCATCATTCCACTAACTTGCGCATAAAACACAAGCAGTTTGTCTTGTGCCTTGTATTCAACTCTATCTATAAATTGAATCGCTTGGTTCATGCGAGTTCTCCACTTTTTAATGCAGCAACCACGGGCAGTATTTCTGGCATTTTATTACGCCATATATAATAAGCTTGTGCGGCTTGTCCAACCAACATGCCACTGCCATCCAGTGTAATACAGCTAGGATTAACGGCTTTAACCCAGCTTATAAATGCGGTGGCGTGATTGGCGTAAAACATATCATAGGCACATGAGCAGTGAGCGACATGCTCTTGAGCAATACCGGGTAAGTCACCTGTAACACTGCTCGAAGTAGAATTAATCACGATATCATAGTGTTCATTCGGTATTTCATCTAAAGCACACCCTTTAACATCTCCTTGCTCTTCAAAAATAGAAGCTAACATATGTGCTTTTTCGGCAGTGCGATTCGCGATGATCAACGTCGCGATACGCTCATTTAAAAGAGGTTGAATTACGCCACGTGCTGCACCGCCGGCACCAATCAACAAAATCCGTTTTGCTTTTAACGTGACATTATTGGCCAGTAAGTCTTTCACTAAACCTATACCGTCAGTGTTGTCGCCAAATAAACGACCATCGTCAAGGCGTTTAATCGTATTTACCGCACCGGCGACTTTCGCTTGTTCACTTAGCTCATCAACCATTGCATACGCTTGCTCTTTAAAAGGCAAAGTAACATTAGCACCTTTGCCACCCGCAGCGAAAAAGCGTGATACGGTTTTTTCAAATGCATCGGTTGGTGCTAAAATGGCGCTGTAATCAATTTGCTCACCTAATGAGGTCGCAAACTGTTTATGTATTGCGGGTGATTTCGAGTGTTTTATTGGATTTCCAAAAACCGCGTATTTATCCATAGTGAAGCAACCTCTTTGCCTTGTAGAGCTTTATTAATATTATGATTAAACGACTTTTTTCTAAATCGAAAGCAGAGCCTGAAACACCCACGCCAGAAAAAACACCTTACGAAATTATTGGTGGTGAAGCCGGTGCTCGTGCCATTGCAAACCGATTCTACGACATAATGGCCTGTGATGAATACGCCAAACCATTATATGATATGCATCCACAACCACTTGATAGAATTCGCCAAGTGTTTTTTGAATTTCTTTCCGGTTGGTTAGGCGGCCCCGATCTCTTCGTAGAGAAATACGGCCATCCGATGCTCAGAAAGCGTCACATGCCATTCCCAATTGATCAAGATCTACGTGATCAATGGATGTATTGTATGAATAAAACGCTGGATATCGAAATCGATAATCCTTTATTGCGTGAAGGGTTAAGACAGTCTCTTTCACAACTTGCCAGCCACATGATCAATCAACATTAATTAGCTAAGCTTGAGCTATATCAATATACGCTTTTTCTAAATAAAGATAATACTCTTTCCTTAGTTTAGTGGAAGCGTCGTCAAGTGAAGTCTATCCAATTTAAAATTTATACATTGCTTGCAATTACTGGTGTGCTGGTCTTATTTGCCAGCATATTTAGCAGTGCTCAGCAGCAACAAGCCCTCGCGCAAGATACCGTTGAAAGTAATATTAAGTTACTAGCCGATAACTACTTTGACTCTATCAATACCATGATGTTAACAGGCACAATGGCAAACAGAGAAATTCTGAGTAATAAATTAAGAAGCCATGAAAACATTGAAGACGCGCACATTATCCGCAGCGCTATTGTTAATAAGCTCTACGGCCCCGGAAATGCGAACCAAGCAGCGAATACTGACGCTGAGCGCGATGCATTAAAAGGCACCGAAGCGCTGTATATCGATAAAAACAACAGCACCATGACCTACTTAAAACCCATGTTTGCAACACGTGATTATAAAGGCACGAACTGTCTAGGGTGCCATCAAGCACAGGAAGGTGATGTTCTTGGGGTGGTAAAAATCAGTTATTCACTGGCTGATATTGAGCATGAAGTGTCACAAAACACCTTGATGAATACTTTATTGTTATCAACCATTTTTATTGCTGCTTTTATGCTACTGGCCATGTTATTCAGAAAGATTTTTATAAAACGATTAAAAATCATCAGTCATACCATGCATTTAGCAACCACCAATAAAGATTTGAGCCTCAATATTAATGATGACCACAATGACGAGTTAAGTTCATTGGCCACCAGCTTTAACCACATGATTAGCGCCTTTAAAGACAACATTGCGCAAGTGTCGCATTCATCTAAAGTGCTGATCCACTCTGCCGAGAGCATCTATGCTTCGGCCGACGCCACAGAGCAAGCCATCTTGCAGCAAAAACAAGGCACAGACTCAGTGGCTGCTGCGATAAATGAACTTGAAAGCTCATCAAGTGAAGTGAAAAATACCACTCACTTTGCGTCTGAAAAATCAGAACACAGTAACCAACTTGCACAGCAAAGCTTAGAAGTAGCGGAACACACCGAGCTGAGTATTAATCAGCTTGCAGCAGATGTAAGAGCAGCCGCAGATCAAGTATCACAATTGCAAGCGCAAACCCTCGATGTTGGTAAAGTTCTTGAAGTGATCAGCAGCATTGCCGAGCAAACCAATTTACTGGCCTTGAATGCAGCCATTGAAGCGGCACGTGCAGGTGAAGCTGGACGAGGCTTTGCGGTTGTTGCTGATGAGGTAAGAACGTTGGCGAATAGAACACACGACTCAACAGACGAAATTCGCCGCACTATTGATAAGTTACAACACGAGGCGGCACAAACGGTCAATACCATGAATAATTCGAGTGCAGAAGCCGATGAACGGGCTGTGCAAGTAAAACAAGTGGCAAAAGCACTGCGTGATATCTCTGCACAGATGAGTGAAATAAACCAACTCAACGTGCAAATTGCCGATGCCACAGAGCAGCAAAATTTAGCCGCAGAAGAAATAAACCAAAGTGTTGTCGCGATTAGTGATAATGCCGAACATTCCTTGGTTGATGCCCATGAAAATCAAAAAGTCAGTGAAGAGTTAGTGTCGTTAGCACGCTCTTTAGATGAGCAAGTAAGGCGTTTTAAATTAAGCTAAATTGCGCATTTTATGCACAACTGATAGAGTAGAGAACACTATTTCGCGACAGATATGGACGTTTAAATGAAATATCCCCCTACTCTTTTAGTGTGTGCAGGTTTAGTGTGTGCTGGGCTTATTGCCGTTTTGTATGCTTCATTCTCTCGAGATTCACATCCCTTCACTGAAACGGCCTACTCAAACGACCTGCTTTACCACGATGATATTCAGTTTATTGCCAACTCACTGCTTACTTCAGATAAAACAACTAAAAGTGATGATTATGAACAGCTCATTATAAAAGGCTTTGACACATTGATTCAGCACCCTGAATTTTATGAAGTGAAGCTCGACTTTTATGCGTGTGATAACACAAAGTGTCTAACGCAAATCAGTGCTCCCATTAAGACTTCTGAGCATGAGCTGGCTATTTTGAAAAGCGAAATTTTATTTAGCATTTTGGCAGAGCTGCCAAGCAGAACAAACGTTGTCACCACCGTAGATAATGACAACGCAAAGTTGTTTAGAGTTATTTCAGCACTCGATTAAAGCTGCCACTGACGAGCAATAAGCGCTTCTTCTGTTGTGTTAAGCCATGCTTGTGGGCGTAAATAATATTGATATAGCTTCGCTTCAGGGCTATCCACCGCAGGTGCATAGTTATATTCCCAGCGTGCTAATGGTGGCATCGACATCAAAATAGACTCTGTACGCCCGCCGGTTTGTAAACCAAATAAGGTGCCTCGGTCCCACACTAAATTAAATTCGACATAACGGCCACGGCGATAAAGTTGAAAATCTCGCTGTTGCTCTGTTGTTGGTGTCTCTTTTCGACGCTCAATAATAGGTAAATAAGCGTCTAAGAACCCATTACCAACTGCTTGCATGAAAGCAAAGCTTTGCTCAAAGCCAAGCTCATTTAGGTCATCAAAAAATAAACCACCTACTCCGCGAGTTTCACTGCGGTGCTTTAAGTAGAAATAATCATCACACCAGGTTTTATATTTATCGTAAACACCGTCACCGAACGGCTGACATAAATCATACGCAACTTGGTGCCAATGTTGTACGTCTTCAAAAACAGGGTAATAAGGTGTTAAATCAAAACCACCACCAAACCACCAGATAGGCGCTTCCCCATCTTTTTCAGCAATAAAAAAGCGTACATTAGCGTGACTAGTTGGAATGTGTGGGTTTTTTGGGTGGATCACCAGCGATACACCACACGCATGGAAACTACGACCAGCAAGTTCTGGACGATGAGCCGTCGCTGATGCTGGCATTGAAGCACCAAATACATGCGAGTAGTTGACTCCTCCTTGCTCAATAACATCTCCCCCTTGAATCACCCGCGTACGACCACCGCCGCCTTCTTCGCGCTGCCAATTATCTTCAACAAATTTTGCTTTGCCATCGGCGTTTTCAAGGCCCTTACAAATGCTATCTTGTAGGGCCATTAGGTATGTTTTTACGTGTTGGAGTAGCTCGCTTTGCATGTTTATCCTCTGAATACTTTGCCGGTCATTGCATCTTTAATCACACTAGGTTGACTATTGCCACCGAGTGGCTCATCGACATAAAAATCAACACGATCAGCGAACTCACTTTTAGCGTGCGTAATACTCATCACTGTAGGCTGGCCGGTTAAGTTTGCGCTGGTTGAAACCATTGGTTTACCAAACTGCTGGCAAAGGGCTTTAACAGTTGGATGATTAGTGACACGTACAGCAATACTATCAAACTGGCCTGTTAACCACTTAGGTGTCTCTTTTGCCGCTGGCATGACCCATGTAATTGCACCCGGCCACTGCGAAAAAATATCAGCACGTTTATCCATCGGGATCTTAGCATCATCAACATACTTTAATAACTGACCATAATTATCAGCAATTAAAATTAAGCCTTTTTCAACGGGGCGTTGTTTGATTGCTAGTAGCTTTTCTACAGCAGCTTGATTATCAGGGTCACAGCCAAGACCGAATACTGCTTCGGTTGGGTAAACAATCACACCGCCTTGTTGTAATGCATCAATGGCATTGGCAGGTTGAGCAACAGGATCAGACAAAGAAACTCTCCTAATTTAAGCAAATAACGAGTGTATTAAGATTCTATAAGCTTGTGCATACACGACTTCTGAGGGCATTGTAGCACAACACCCGAGGCCATTTTCTTTTCAGTCATAACAGGCCACTGGCACGCTGGGCAGACCTGAGCAACGGGTTTATGGTTCAGTGTGTATTTACATCGAGGGTAGCAGTCACAGGAATAAAAGGTCTTGCCAAATTTATTGCTACGCGCAACCAACTGCCCTTTTTTACACTTAGGGCACGCGGGCAAAGTGGGTGCATCGTCAGCATCTTCATCATGCGCTATGTAGTGACAGTCAGGGTAACCTGTACACCCTATAAACATACCGTAACGACCATTCTTGATCACAAGTGGTCTAGTACACTCGGGACATGCACTGTCTTCGAGTACTTTAATTTGCTGGCTGTCATGATGAGCAAGTGGGCGAATATAGTCGCATTTAGGGTAACTGGCGCACCCTAAAAATGGGCCTGATTTAGAGTGTCGCATAACCAATTCAGAACCACATTTAGGGCAAACCTCATACTCTTTTTCTAACGCATGTTTATCTGCAGAAAAAAGAGAATGGTCGATTTTACTCATAAGATTCCTGTGAGGCTGGCTAATTTTCGCTTAATATACCCAAACTCAGCAAAGATACAAGCAAAGTCGAAAGCGACGAGCCACCATGCTCTGCCAGCGGCAATGCATTAATGAAGCACGTCGGCTGGTTCGTCAAAGATCAGGTCTTCCATTTGCGCATATGCTTGCTCTGAGCCGGGCACATTAAATAGCACCATTAACACCACCCATTTTAAATCTTCTAAATGGATAAATGGTTTATCAAGGGCGCACAATCTATCAATAACCATTTCACGGGTTATTGTATTGATGACACCGATTTGCTCAATAAACATTAAGAAGCCTCGGCATTCTGTGCTCAACATTTGGCATTCGCTATCTGTGTAGATGCGCGTAGCATGTTGTGGCTGCGCATTTAAATAAGGGCACACATCACTTTGTTGCAGATCTGCGAGCTGCTCAAGCCAATCAAGTGCTTTGTAGATTTCAGGTTTGTTAAAACCAGCACGCACCAACTCATCGGTGAGCTCGTTTTCTTCCGTGAAGATTTCAGCTTCGCTATGGATATAGTTTTCAAAAAGATACATGAGGATGTCAAACATATTTATGTCCTCCAAGTCTTATATAACCATCTAGCACTCGTTCGACTTTATCGGCGAGCTCTAGGTCAAGTAACCGAGCTTGTACTTCATCGATTGGTAGTTGGCTGCGTTGAGTTATTACATCCACGCTGGTTACCTCAAACCCTATACTTTTGAACACTGGGCAGTCGAGTTCATCTGCAATAGGCTGTTCTATATTATATAGACTGTTTTCACAAAAAAAGCTCACTTCATCAAGAATGTCACTCACATTTTCAACTAATTTAGCACCTTGCTTAATTAAAAAGTGACTCGCCTCTGAGAGAGGGTTCTTAATTGACCCCGGTACTGCAAACACTTCTTTATTTTGCTCCAAGGCATAACGCACAGTGACTAAAGAGCCGCTTTTTATTTGCGCTTCTACAATTAATACCCCTAATGACAAACCAGAGATAATGCGATTACGACGCGGAAAATTTGTCGCATTGGCAGCGGTTCCTGGCAAAAACTCCGACACCAACAAGCCGCGTTCTGCCACGTGCTTAGTTAATAATTTATGACGTTTAGGGTAGGCAATATCAAGCCCCGTCCCAAGCACTGCAATTGTATTACCACTTCCCGCTAAAGCCCCTTTATGCGCTGCTCCATCAATCCCCAGCGCCATACCCGACGTTATCGTCATACCGAGTAATGACAACTGATGCGCAAACTCAGCGGCAATCTCTGACCCCGTAGGCGTTGCATTGCGACTGCCCACTATTGCTATTTGTGGCGACGATAATAATGCAACGTTACCCAAACAAAATAACAGTAAAGGCGCACTGGCAATGTGTTTCAATAAAGGCGGATAGCAATCATCAAAGTAACAAATTACAGTTAATTGCTGTTGCTTAATAAGGGTTTGGTAATGTTCAACCTGATGCCAATCGGTATTGGTGAGGTTATTAGCTTGGCTTTGTGTTAAGCCTAAACTCTGCAATTGTGCGTTAGTCAGAGCGAAGAGTTCACTCAGTTCGTGTTTTTGGCTTAGCGCTATAAGGGTTTTAACCCCTATCCCTTTACATAAATAAAAGGCAAGCCAGTGAGCTAGCTTGCCTGAATACTGTTCCATGCTCCCTCCTTAGAGCGTCCTCAGAGGAGTTAGTTTATGACTGCATAATCTCCAACTCTAATAGGATGCTGATTTTTTACAATCAGTGCATAACTGACGGTATCGTAAACCTTAAATACCATTAGCTCACCGACTTTCTCCTTTGGCATATGCCATACTTTACTGTCTTCGTCCGCCTCTACACCTAAAAAGTCATTCGTATCAGTGATTAACTTTTCAAGGCTGGTTGAATCTTCGCGATAGCGCGGACCATTTGCGCCATCAAACACTTCTGGAGACTGACGTTGAATATCAAGTACAAAACCAGGTTTAACTTGGTCTGACCCTAAATTTAGCACAACAATATCCATTGTACTAAATTCACGAAGTTCAGTGGCAGACGAAATAATTGTGCCATTCATTGTGGTATCAGGGCGTTTCATTGTGAAGTATGCCGGCAGCAATTGACCATCCATTGCTGGCATCAAGAAATCATTTGGTCTAATTTCTTGTTTAATCAACTCAATTTTCACTGAAGCCGGGATCCCATTAGCAACATCACCGCTTCTAAATGCACGCACAATGGCGACCAACTCTGCTTTATTAGCCAACACTTCTTGTGAAGTCGGGTCAATTAACTCAGAGCCTTTACGATATACTGCATACGCTTCATTTAGGTTTAAGTCCCCTTTTACGTACAGAATATGATCCATCGTGTTCATTTTAGTATTAACGCTGGCACCTAAGATATACGGTTTTTCAGCAATCACATCCGCGCTAATAGCCTGCTCATAACTTAAGTAAGGACGCAATAATTCCAGGGGTAAAGTCGGTACGGCTTGCTTACCTTTCGGAGTTATTCGCCCTTCAGGAGACAGCTTTTTATAGCGCGCATTCTTCACGAGACGCGGATTTCCATCTTTATCGTAGATTAAAGTGAGCGCATCACCGGGGTAGATTAAATGTGGATTAGCAATTTGCGGATTCATTTGCCATAAATCAGGCCATTGCCATGGTTCATTGAGATACACGCCAGAAATGTCCCAAAGCGTATCACCCTTTTTCACAACATATTGTTTTGGAGCATCTTTTTTTATTGTTAACACATCAGCAGATGCTGTAAAAGCGCAGCTAATGGCTAACATAGCCGCAACTAATGGATGTCTCATTTGGCTTCCTTGTGTTGTTTTTAGATTATTATCAACCAAAACCTGTTAAAGGTGAACACGAATGGCTAAAATAAGAGCATACAATACCCTAAATGAATCACAAGTGTAAAAGGTAACTATGGCTAGGTTAGAAGTTTTAAGATTTCCGGATGAGCGTTTACGTACAATCGCGAAAGAAGTACCAGAAGTAAACGACGAAGTTCGTCAAATCGTCAAAGATATGCTTGAAACGATGTATGACGAAAACGGTATCGGCTTAGCAGCTACGCAAGTAGATATCCACCAGCGAATCGTGGTCATCGATGTCTCTGAAGAACGTGACCAACCACTGGTATTAATTAATCCAGAAATAACTCAAAAAGATGGCTCAACAGTGAGCGAAGAAGGTTGTTTATCTGTTCCTTATTCATATGCGAAAGTTGACCGTGCAGAAACAGTCACTGTTAAAGCGCTTAACGAACATGGCGAAGCATTCAGTTTAGATGCTGATGAATTACTGGCTATTTGTATTCAGCATGAGCTTGATCATCTTAAAGGCACCCTGTTTATTGATTATTTATCGCCATTAAAGCGCCAACGTATCCGTAAAAAGCTTGAAAAAGAAGCAAAGCTCGCTGCTAAATAATAAGTTTATCGATAGGAATTTCTGTGACACAACCATTACGCATTATTTTTGCTGGTACGCCAGACTTTGCTGCGCGCCATTTACAAGCACTGATTGATTCAGAGCATGACATTGTTGGCGTGTACAGCCAACCAGACCGCCCTGCGGGTCGCGGTAAAAAACTAAAAGCAAGCGAAGTAAAAGAGCTGGCTGTTGCTCATAATTTGCCCGTTTTTCAACCTGAGTCTCTTAAGTCAGATGAGGCGCTCGCTGAGCTACAAACCCTTAACGCCGACATCATGATTGTGGTCGCGTATGGCTTATTGCTACCTAAAGCAGTTTTAGAGACACCTCGCCTTGGTTGCTTAAATGTTCATGGTTCGATTTTACCGCGTTGGCGCGGTGCAGCACCGATTCAACGTGCAATTTGGGCTGGCGACAGTGAAACTGGCGTAACCATAATGCAGATGGATGAAGGCTTAGATACCGGCGATATGCTCCATATTAGTCGCTGTCCAATCGATAGCGCAGAAACCAGCAGTTCACTTTACGACAAGCTTGCGGCACTTGGACCTGATGCGCTCATTAGTACGATAAACCGCCTTGCTGCCGGTGAGATAGTACCTGAAAAACAAGATGACAATCTTGCCAATTATGCGAAAAAACTCTCTAAAGACGAAGCAAACATTGATTGGACCCAGGACGCAGCACAAATTGAGCGTAATATTCGCGCCTTTAATCCATGGCCTGTTTGCTTTACCCAAATGGCAGGTCAAACGGTAAAGATTTGGCAGGCTGAAATCGTCTCTCACACCGCTGAAGCAGGTAAAATTATCGCCGCTGATAAGCAAGGTATTACCGTTGCCTGCGGTCAAGATGCTCTTAAGATCACCCTACTTCAACCTCAAGGCAAAAAACCAATGGCAGTCAGCGACTTTTTAAATGGCCGCAGCGACTGGGTTGAACCTGGCTCAGTATTAGGGCAAAACAATGAGTAATGTTAGAGCACTTGCTGCTGAAACTCTGTATAACGTGGTTGATAAAGGTGCATCGTTAAACCAAGAATTGCCCTTTGCAAGCCAAGGTTTATCGCCAAAAGATAAAGCCTTACTACAACAAATTTGCTACGGTGTGCTGCGTTATTTACCTAGCCTCGAAAATTACTGTCAGCAACTTTTAGATCAACCGCTAAAAGGCAAGCGCCGTATTTTCCAGTTCTTGCTGTATGTGGGCATTTACCAACTTCAGCATATGCGTGTTCCACCGCATGCTGCTATCAGTGAAACCGTTAATGCATTACAACAAATGCGTGCGCTAGGTTTAAAAGGCTTAATTAACGCTATTTTACGAAGTTTCCAACGTGAACAAGCCGAGCTTGAAGAAAAAGCCAAGCAAATCCCTGTTTGCCAATACAACCACCCAGGGTGGTTTATTAAGCACGTTACGGCAGCCTACCCTGATAACTGGCAAGATATTCTTGAAGCAAACCAACAACAAGCTCCAATGTGGTTACGTGTAAATCAAGCACAATATAGCACGCAAGAATACAGCGACATGCTCAAAGCAAATGACATTGAACACAGCCTCAATGCTGATTTTCCAGATGGTATTAAACTTGCCAAGCCATGCGATGTATTTTCTTTACCTGAGTTTGAAACAGGTGCATGCTCTGTTCAAGATGCGGCGGCGCAGTTAGCAGCACGTTTTTTAGATCCACAAGATGATGAGCTGATTCTTGATGCCTGTGCAGCGCCAGGCGGTAAAACCTGCCATATTTTGGAGCTTGCTGATGCCGATGTATTAGCACTAGATAGCGACAGTGAACGCTTAGAGCGTGTAAAGCAAAATTTAGTACGTATTGGCCTTGCCGCTGATTTGCAGTGTGCCGATGCATCACAGCCGCATATTTGGTGGGACGAAAAGCAGTTCGATCGAATTTTACTTGATGTGCCTTGTTCTGCCACCGGTGTTATTCGTCGCCACCCTGATATTAAATGGTTGCGTAGAGCATCAGATATTGAAGACCTTGCACACTTACAAGGTGATATTCTCAACAGTATCTGGCCTCTGCTTAAACCGGGTGGTACGTTAGTGTATGCAACCTGCTCAGTGTTACCACAAGAAAATCAGCAACAAGTTGCCACGTTTCTTGCTAACAACAGCAATGCAGAGCATATACCACTGCATGAAAACGATACTCCAACGTTACCTGGCTTGCAATTGCTACCGGGTGAGAGCGATGGTTTCTACTATGCAAAGCTAGTTAAAAAACATTCATAAGAATACACTATGAAAATAATCATACTCGGTGCCGGACAAGTCGGCGGCACATTAGCAGAAAACCTCGTTGGTGAGCAAAACGAGATCACAGTGGTTGATATCGACGGTAACCGCTTACGCGAGCTGCAAGATAAGTACGATCTACAGGGGGTTACTGGTCACAGTGCTCACCCAGATGTGCTGCGTCGCGCAGGCGCAGAAGACGCCGATATGATTATTGCGGTAACCAGTTCAGATGAAGTGAACATGGTTGCCTGCCAAGTCGCCTACAGTATTTTTAATACGCCCACCAAAATTGCGCGTATTCGCTCAGAGCAATACTTAAAGTACCGCGAAAAGCTGTTCCATAATGACGACTTACCGGTTGATCACTACATTGCTCCAGAAGCCTTAGTGACTAAATATATTCGTCGATTAATAGACTATCCGGGTGCTTTACAAGTGCTGCAGTTCGCTGATGGTATGTTATCACTGGTTGCAGTAAAAGCTTACTATGGTGGCTTATTAGTTGGGTATGCACTGTCGGCATTGAAAGAACATATTCCCAATGTAGAAACCCGTGTAGCAGCAATTTACCGACAAGGTAAAGCAATTAAACCACTCGGCACAACCGTGATTGAGGCTGACGATGAAGTGTTCTTTATCGCCGCAACAAAACATATTCGTGCTGTCATGAACGAACTTCAAAAACTTGAACGCTCATACAAGAAAATCATGATTGCAGGTGGGGGTAATATTGGTGCAGGCTTGGCGCGCTCACTAGAAAAAAATCACAGTGTTAAACTTCTTGAGCGTAATAAAGAACGTGCGGCACAGCTCTCTGAGTTACTCGACAATACCGTTGTATTCTGTGGTGACGCCTCTGATCAAGAACTGCTCTCAGAAGAGCACATTGAACAAGTTGATGTGTTCATTGCTGTTACAAACGACGACGAAGCAAACATTATGTCGGCCATGCTTGCTAAACGCATGGGCGCACAAAAAACCATGGTGCTGATCCAACGCGGCGCCTATGTTGACCTCGTTCAAGGCGGTGAAATAGATATTGCCATTTCACCACAACAAGCGACTATCTCAGCTCTGTTAACGCATGTTCGCCGCGGTGATATCGTTAACGTTTATTCATTACGTAAAGGCGCAGCTGAAGCAATTGAAGCCGTAGCCCATGGCGATGAACATACATCGAAAGTTGTTGGCCGCGCGATTGCCGATATCAAGCTACCCGCAGGTACCACTATTGGTGCAATTGTGCGTAATGACGATGTACTCATTGCTCATGATGATACGGTGATTCAGTCGGGTGACCATGTGATCATGTTCCTAATCGACAAGAAACACATCACGGTTGTTGAAAAGCTGTTCCAAGTTAGCGCTATTTTCTTATAGACCAAAAACATGAAAATAAAAAAGCAGCCATGACGGCTGCTTTACGACTCTTGAAGTGAAAGTAGTTAACCAGAGTCTCTGGTTACGAACCTATTGAATCTGTGCGAACTCTTCTTTTGAAAGCTCTCCGTTACCATCGCTATCAAGCTCAGGAAATAGTTTTTCAAGCTGCATATTTACTGATGCTTCTTCTTTGCTGATCACGCCATCGCTGTTGGTATCAAATGTAGAAAAACTGACGCCTTGAGCAAACGCTGCTGATGACGTTGCTAATGCTAAAATAGCCAATGTTGTGTTGATGTGTTTCATAATAACTGCCTCAAAATTTGAAAAGAGTGAAGTCCGTTTCTGAGATCCCTGTTTAGTGGAAATTGGCTTTGTTACTCGGCCGCTGAAAATTCTGTTTCAGTCAGCACACCATCACCATCGACATCCAGTGTTTTAAATTGTGACATGATTTTTGCGTCGACTGATGCTTCACTTTTGCTTATCACGCCATCGCCATCTACATCCAATGTATCAAAGTCAGTGGCAGCAAAAACAGCTGAAGAAGATGCAAGTGCAATTAGGGCTAGTGTTTTATTTACTGTCTTCATAATCATATTCCTTCAATATTTAACTAAAAAAGTGTTAGCTGATCACACGCTCCTGGTTGTTCTTTGTCATGGATTCCCTTATCCATTTAGGCTGTCTTTGGCAGCTCAGAACTAATCAGCTAGATAACTTGGCTTGCTTAATTTCATTAAGCTTTTGAAAACTCTTGTTTTGATAACTCACCGTTACCGTCAGTGTCTAATTCGCTAAACTTACTCATTAGCTCTGCATCGACGGATGCTTCGCTTTGGCTAATAACGCCATTGCCATCAACGTCTAGCGTTTCGAAATCGCTCATCGCAAATGCGGCTGATGAAGAGATAAGTGCCACAAGGGCTAATGTTTTATTTACTGTGTTCATAATGTAATCCTTCAAATAGTAGCTTTAAGTAAGAAGTCCTTTTCAATGTGTCCTTACACTGAAATTATGCTTTCGCGAACTCTTCTTTTGATAGTTCGCCATTACCGTCGGTATCAAGCTCTTTAAACTGGCTCATTAACGGTGAGCTTACAGATGCTTCGCTTTTACTGATTGCTCCATCGCCATCGACATCTAGCGTTTCAAAATCCACCGCTGCAAATGCAGTTGATGAAGCGACAAGGGCAATAAGTGCACATGTTTTGTGTAACGTTTTCATAATCACTATTCCTTCAATGTTGTCTAAACTGCGATAGAGGACTAATTCCTAAATCAACTTTCTCTGTGTTCGCTTTAACTACTTCAACTTCAATGCCAAAGTTTAAAAAACGCTATAAATCATGAGGTTAAGTTTATTTTTTAGTAAATTAGGGGAAAACTGGCTGTTATTTTGTTGCTTTTTAGCAACAAGCAATGAGGTGAGAAAATTTTTTATCTATTAATCAATAAGTTAAAAAAGCAAAAACAGAGACATCTGCCGTTTTTTGTCACTAAAACAGAGAAAATATTGCGTGTGGGGGCTAAACCGTAGATGAATGGCAACACGCCTCAAAAAAAATAAAAATATTTTTAACGCTTAATCATCTGATTTAAATTGGTTTTATATATTTATATCGATTATTTTTGATTAATTTTTAGAGAAAAAGTGAAAAACAGTCATTTTGTTGCAAAATGGCGAATCAATGCTCGTTAACTCGTTATCTCTAATACCGAAAGGTCTATGAGGTGCTCTTTCATAAAGACGTTCATTTCATTTTCACTGGTATTGAGCTGCACACCAAACTGATAGCCCGACTCTCGTTTGCGGACTCTGCATACCTTGCCTGTAAATTCACGTTTACTGAGCACCACCTGACACGCTTGTGCTTTCAAATGACTAAGGTCGGCCTCGCTGTTAATCTCAAATTGCACACCGGCAAGTGAAATGTCTTTAATTACGCCTTCATATACTTGTTCATCTATAACAAGCTTGGCGGGAAACAAAGTGGGGATCCGCGCTTCGCTGCGCAAGCTAAAGAGTTGTACTTGTTGGGGGAAATTTAAAAATATCAATCGACAAGGGTGTGAAGCAACGGCTTTTATCTGCTGACGAAATGCAATAACCTGCCCACCCCCGCTTTCTAAAACAGCCCGAACAATCACCATAACCCCCTCTTTGATAAAGTCACCCGCATTCGGCAAACGTTTTGCAGGGGGATAGTTAAGTATGATGTACTGCTCGTTAAGTAAACCAATAAATTCAATTTTGACACGCTTACTTTCTGTCGCAGTTATTATTTCAACATCGACCACACTCCCTGCGGGTATATAGGTTAGTTTTTCTAAATTAAGTTGCTGCTGCGTTTTTGGCATTGTTTCTCTACTCCTTGAAAAATAACCAAATAAAACCTTAACCGCGCCAGAATGTTGGGGTAAATAAAACTAATAAAGTGAATATTTCAAGACGACCAAACACCATCGCAATTGTTAACAACCACTTTGCCGTATCAGATATCGCGCCATAATGCGCCGCGACTTCACCCAAACCTGGGCCTAAGTTGTTTAAACACGCCGCCGTCGCTGAAAAAGCACTTATATTGTCCATGCCTGTGCCCATTAAGGCCAGCATGATAATAACAAAAACCAGTGCATAAGCAGAAAAGAACCCCCAAACGGCTTCGACCACTTTATCGGGGAGCGCTTTACGACCGAGCTTTATAGAGTATATAGCCCGCGGGTGAACTAAGCGGTTTAATTCACGTATCCCTTGCAAGTACAGAAGGAAAACCCTTACAACTTTCATACCGCCGCCCGTCGAGCCCGCACAGCCGCCGATAAAGCTCGAAAAAATAAGTAAGATAGGTAAGAACAATGGCCAAGCAGAAAAATTATCTGTCGCAAAGCCCGCGGTAGTACTCATAGAGACAGCTTGAAACATTGCTTGATCGAGCGTTTCATCACCATCTGCATAAATATTATTAGAAGAGAGTACCGTAAAACAAATAATCACTAGCGCTAACTGAATAAGTAAAAACACTTTAAATTCAGGGTCGCGCAAGTAAACACGAATACTGCGCGAGGAGACCGCAGCGTAGTGCAACGAAAAGTTAATCGCCGCAATCAGCAAAAACACCACACAAATAAAGTTTATTAATGGGCTGTCAAATTGCCCCATAGACGCATCGTATGTAGAGAATCCCCCAATTGCGATGGTTGAGAAAGCATGACAAATCGCATCAAACCAATCCATACCCGCTCCCCAATAGGCAAGCGTACATGCGATGGTCAGCGACACATAAATGTACCAAAGGTGTTTGGCGGTATCGGCAATCCGCGGGGTCATTTTCGAGTCTTTAACAGGCCCTGGAGTTTCAGCACGGTATAACTGCATACCACCAACACCTAGCATCGGTAATACAGCGACGGCCAATACAATGATCCCCATACCACCTAGCCACTGCAGTTGTTGACGATAAAAAAGCACTGATTTGGGTAAGTATTCAATCCCCGTTAAAACGGTTGCTCCTGTGGTAGTCAGCCCCGAGAAGGCCTCAAATACCGAGTCAGCGAGAGATAGGTTTGGTTCCTGTAAGAACACTAAAGGCACAGCAGCAAAGCTGCCAAGTACCAGCCAGAACAACACCACAATTAAAAAGCCTTCGCGGGCTTTTAAATCACCATGCTCATGACGGTTTGGGTAATATGCAGCTAAACCAATAACAACGCTAAAAATAAACGCAAGAACGAACGGCACACCCCCACCGTCTTTATAAATTAAAGACACCAGTGCCGGTGGGACCATCGTGATACTAAATAACGCCACCAGCTGGCCGAGAATTTTTATTATGGTACGAAATTGCATCTAGGCGTATCGCTTTCTTATTAAATGATTTAGCTAATACAGTTTATTGTCTTACAGGCTTAATTGTAAGTAAACGCTATGTATTTATTTTCCTTACTCATCCTTTTCCCATTTTTAGCTCAACGGCGCCATGAGTAAGTTCGTGTACATCGGTGATTGCCTGCTCTGCTTGGCGGCTATCAATGGTAATGTGCCAAGTAATGTTCTCGGCAAATTGCTTGTCTATTTTTAACACCTGATATTGGCTTTTTAATAACTGCTCAATTGCACCTTGTGCGCTATAGTCACTTTGCCCTATAAGTTCAACACTCGGTACTTTAGTCACAGTTTTTAGCTCGCGCATAGCGTTATTTAAACTGCCACCATATGCACGCACAAGTCCCCCCGTACCAAGCTTAACTCCTCCAAAGTAGCGTGTTACTACCGCAGTAATTTCACCGATGCCTGAACCTGTCAGCACATTAAGCATGGGTTTACCCGCCGTACCATTGGGCTCACCATCATCCGAAAAGCCATAAACATGACTCCCGCCAGGGTTTCCTGCAACATGTGCCCAGCAGTTATGACGCGCGTCACTGTATTTATCTTGTATTTCTTTAATAAACGCTTTTGCACACGCGAGGTCTGGAGTATGCGCAATGTGCACTATAAATGTACTTTTCTTTATTTCTTCTTGATAAAAAACCGGTTCGGCCGGGTATTGATATTCAGGCATATTGTTTTATCTAAAAAAATGGGGCCATGTGGCCCCTATACTCTATTTTGCTCGCCGTTAATCTAAGTGTAGATCACGGGTCATATTTTCGAGACTGTCTTCATGAACGATAATATTATCTTCAATTCGGATACCGCCAAATGGCTTAAATTCTTCAACTTTTTCCCAGTTAATAAACTGTTTATTATCGGTTTGAGCAAGGTCGCCCAATAATGAATCGATGAAGTATAAACCAGGCTCAATCGTAAATACTTGGTTCTTCTCAATTAAACGTGTGCAACGAAGGAATGGATGACCTTCAGGCGGAGCTTGGTGCGTCCCTGATTCGTCAGCCATAAAACCACCCATATCATGAACTTGTAAGCCAAGGTGATGACCCAATCCGTGAGGGAAAAACGTTGAAGTAATACCGCGTTCAACAATGTCAGCAGCTGGTAATTTTACAATATTAAAATCACTCAGTACTTGTGCGACACGTTGGTGACACTCTAAATGTAACTCGCCGTATAAGAGACCGGGTTTCAATGCCTTACCTAAGGCAATTTGATGCTCAGTCATAACCTGAATGAGATCGCTAAACTCACCTGACTTTTTAAAATCATAGGTACGAGTAATATCCGCAGCATAGCCGTTAAAGTTTGCACCTGCATCAATTAAAAATGAGTGATGTGTATGAGGCGCAGTTGGCTCGAAATGCGTGTAATGTAAAATGGCGCAATTTTCATTCAGTGCAACGATATTTCCGTAAGGCATTTCGTTTTCACTTTGGCGTGTAGCCATTAGATAAGCGTGCTGAATATCAAACTCAGAACCACCATTAAAGAACGTATCACGCGCCGCTTTATGACCCTCTACAGCGATACGGTTCGCTTGGCGAAGACACTCAAGTTCGTACTGCGTTTTATAAGCTCGATGGAAATGTAAGTAGTTCATCACTGGCTCAGGATTCATAATGCTGAAACCCAGCGCTTGTGCGACCTCTAAGTACTCACCGATATATGCATAATTTGCTTTATCATAAGGGAGTAGTTTTTCAACCTGATCAGGTTGTACTAAAAGCTCAATATCAAAATACTCAGCCCAAAAATCACGCGGCTCATCAGGCACTTTATGCCAAAAATCCACTGGACGATAAAAAATTAGCTTCGGCTTAGATGCACCGTCGACGACAATCCAACAATGCGGATTATCAATAACAGGTAACCAAGCTTTAAATTGCGGATTCACTTTAAACGGATAATACATGTCATCTAAGAACTGACGCTTAGCTTGGCCTGAGTGAATTACGAGCCCTTCTAAACCCTCACGTTCAGTAATAGTACGAGTACGCTGTTGCAAGGTTGCAATATGTTCGGCATATAACACCGCTAATTTATCCATAGTAAACCCATCTCTAGTAAATTTAACTTACTTGCAGTCTATCATAGTCGGCCATAACCCCCAACTGAGGGGGATATGAGCCTCGTTTGTATTTTAATTTAGCCACCCATTTTCATATCGAGAATGGGCGCAAGTACATTACCATCTCGACCAAGGCGGGTGTGATATACCTGCCTGTAAGCGAACACATTTTTAACGTAGTTACGTGTTTCAGTGAAGGGGATCAGTTCAATCCACAACTCAGCAGGCATTGCTTGCTCTGGTAGCCAGCGCTTAATGCGATGATAGCCTGCATTGTAAGAGGCCGTCGCTAAAATTTCATTACCATGATTTTTCTTCTTCAAATACTTCAGGTATTCACTACCAAGACGAATATTAGTACGAGGCTGATAAAGTACACTACGTGACACCGTGCTTTTATTCATATATTTGGCTGTGCTAGGTAATAACTGCATTAAGCCATGAGCATTCGCATGTGAACGAGCATCTGGCGCAAACGAGCTTTCACGACGAGAAATGGCAATACTCCATGCAACATCGATATGACTGCGGTTACTGTAGTTTTCGAACAAGTTCCGAAACGCGAACGGAAAACGTAAATCAACGTAATCCCACTCTTTAATTTGTGCCAAGGTATAAATAGTGCTGTCGTACCAATCAAGATCTGCTGCAAGCATTGATGCAGCCAGTTTTTCTTCTTTGGTTGAGGTATCGGTTAAATAATTCCATTCGCGACGAGCTGCAGTAAAACGATCTAATTCATACAAAGCACGGGCACGCTTAAAGCCTGGCGCATTCGCAACCTCAAGCTTGAGTTTATCGCTAATATTCAGCTCTTTATTATTTAAACTAACAGGTATACCTAATCGCGCAGACGCAAGAAAACCATAGTAATCACGCTCTTTGGCCACCGTTTGCCAAATTTGTCGCGCGCGCTCTACTTCACCACGCTGATTCAAGCTATAAGCTAACCAGTATTGCTGCCCTAGCGTTAAATTTTCTTTGCCGGTAAAAAAAGCCACAATGCCAGACCAATCTTGTAGCTCAAGCATGTTTGCTAATTGCCACTGCATAAGCTTGCTAGTTTGGCGGTCTTTCGGCACCTTATTTAGCCAAAAGCGAGCTTCTTTGTGACCACTAGATGCTAAAGATAGTGCAAAATTGTAATACACATCAGCCTTTTGCTCGTCAGTGTAGGAGAACATTTTTTCAATCTTTTCCCACGCTCTAAGCGCGAGTTCTTTGTCGCGCCACACCAAACGTCTTACGCCATACAACGCAATTTGCCCTTCTTTGGCTGATTTTTTCTTATAGCGGTAAAGTCCAGCAGACGCGCTCGGGTCTTTGCGAACTTTTAAATATAAGTCAGCTAAATATTGCTCATGTTCGGGTAATAAGGTTTTTAAATAAGGCAATAAACTCGACGTACCGCCTTCTGCGGCCAGTGTGACTCGTTGCCATACGCGATCAGGAGTTTGGTACCCCTTTTTCTTCCACTGCGAAAATAAGCTATCGCACTCTTTAGGTTGCGATTTACCGACCACCCATAAGTCGCTTACTTGATTCATGATGGCATTTTCAGGTGCCCCTAAATCTAATTGAAAGCTTAAATAGGGACACGTCAGCTCATTATTGCTGGTTTCACGATAATTACGAATATACGCCGCTTTTTTATTCTGCTTCTTTAGGTATTCAAGCCACGCTTTTCGAACAGGCCATTCAAGTGGCGTATTTTGATAGACGTTTAAATAGTTTTCGATTTCAGTTTGGTGTTGCAGACTTGGGTTACGCTGCCAATAGGCTTTTTCGACATAAGGTTTTAAGGGATGATCAAGCTCCCCTGTCACCTTTTTCATGTCTTCATAGTTACCGTACCGCGCCTTTTTTTCAGCTTTTAAAAAAGCGTCATGTTTATCGTTGGCACCAGCTGCAAAAAAAGGAAAAAGTAATGCGGCAGCCGTCCAACCAAGAAATTGTTTTTTCATGATGGCCTTTAACAAAAATTAAAGAATTAATAATAAAAACTTCCCCTACACCTTAGCAGCAAACCAGCTATATTTTAACCAATCGCGATAAAGCGCAGTAAATTTTTCGTTGCATTTTTATTTTAAAGCAAGCACACTGATTGAAATGCAAACTCATCGTACCAGTCTTAGTTAATAAACTAGGGAGAATAATAATGTTATATAAAAGCGATTCATTTGAAGTTGCTTTCATCAAGGACAACATCGCCGAGTTTAAGTTCTGTGCTGATGGCTCAGTAAACAAACTTTCTCAGCAAACCTTGCAAGATTGCGCTTCGGCATTAAAAGAATTAGCAGCAAACTCAGATATCAAAGGCATGATGTTCACCAGCGATAAAGATCACTTTATTATCGGCGCCGACATCTTCGAATTTTTACCGACTTTCACTAAACCTCAAGAAGAATTGGTTGCATGGATCAAAAATGCAACAGACGTTTTTGACGCAATTGAAGATTTACCTTTCCCAACGTTAAGTGCTGTAAACGGCATGGCGCTTGGCGGCGGGTGTGAGTGGGCACTTGCTACCGATTACCGCGTTGCTAGTACTGAGGCTAAAATTGGCCTTCCTGAAGTAAAATTAGGCATTATGCCTGGTTTTGGTGGCACTGTTCGTCTTCCACGCCTGATTGGCGCTGATAATGCGATGACATGGATCACGACAGGCAAAGAAAACCGCGCGAATGATGCACTCAAAGTAGGTGCATTTGATGCGGTAGTTAGTACTGACAAACTTTTAGAGTCAAGTATTGCAACACTTGAGCAAGCTATTTCTGGCAAGCTAGATTGGCAAGCAAAACGACAAGTAAAATTACAACCACTGAAAATGAACCGTGTTGAGCAAGGTATGAGCTTTGCAATGGCCGAAGGCATGGTAATGGGTCAGACTAAAGGTCACTATCCAGCACCTGTTATGGCTGTAAAAACCATTAAAGCAGCGGCAAACTGTGAACGTGCCGAAGCGATGGCAATTGAGAACACGAACTTTGCCAAACTTGCCGCAACGAGCGAAGCTGCTGCACAAACAGGTATTTTCTTAGCCGACCAATACATCAAAGGTAAAGCGAAGAAACAAGCCAAAAACAGCGAGCTTAAAATTAAACAAGCGGCTGTATTAGGCGCAGGTATTATGGGTGGCGGTATTGCATACCAGTCTGCTTATAAAGGCACGCCGATTGTCATGAAAGACATTAATCAAGATGCGCTTGATTTAGGTATGGGCGAAGCCTCTAAATTACTTGGCAAAAAAGTACAACGTGGCCACATGGCAATGGACAAGATGATTGCCACGTTAGGTAAAATCAAACCGACGCTAAACGATGCTGACCTTCAAGGTGTTGATATTGTAGTTGAAGCCGTTGTTGAAAACCCTAAGGTAAAACAAGCTGTTTTATCGGGCCTTGAAAAAGACCTACCAGAGGGCACTATTTTAACGTCAAACACATCAACTATTCGTATAGATGAGTTAGCCTCAGCGCTTGAAAAACCAGAAAACTTCTGTGGCATGCACTTCTTTAACCCAGTGCCAAAAATGCCACTTGTCGAAATCATCCGTGGTGAAAAGACATCAGAAGCAACAATCAATGCAGTGGTTGATTACGCCTTAAAACTAGGTAAATCACCTATTGTTGTAAACGACTGCCCAGGTTTCTTTGTTAACCGCGTATTGTTCCCTTACTTTGCAGGCTTCAGCAAACTTGTTGTTGAAGGCGCTGATTTCGCCAAAGTCGATAAAGTAATGGAAAACGTGTTTGGCTGGCCAATGGGTCCTGCATATCTGCTTGATGTTGTGGGTATTGATACGGCTTACCACTGTACTGGCGTTATGGCTGATGGTTTCCCTGAGCGAATGGCTCGCCAAGAGAAAGATCCCGTTTCTGTATTTGCTAATGAAAAACGTTTTGGTCAGAAAAATGGGGCTGGTTTTTACCAATATGCACCAGACCGCCGTGGTCGCTTGAAAAAGGCACACGATGCAAAAGCGGTTGAACTTTTAAGTGCTATTACCGATGCACCTAAAGACTTCGACAAGCAAGAAATCATTGACCGTTGTATGGTACCGATGATCAACGAAGTACTACTTTGTCTTCAAGAAGGTATTGTAGCGTCGCCGCAAGAAGCAGATATGGCGCTCATTTACGGTATTGGTTTCCCTCCATTTAGAGGCGGTGCATTCCGTTACTTAGATCAAACTGGTTTAGCAAACTTTGTTGCAACAGCAGACAAATATGCTCACCTAGGTGCGATTTACCAAGTATCAGATGAAACTCGCAAATGGGCCGAAGAAGGCCGTGTATTCTATAAGGTGGAAGGATAAGAACATGAATAATCCAGTAATCGTAGATTGTATCCGCACACCAATGGGCCGTTCAAAAAACGGCGTATTCAAACATAAACGTGCGGAAGATTTAAGTGCTCACTTAATGAAAGGTTTGTTAGAGCGTAACCCAGCCGTAGACCCAGCATCGATTGATGATATTTACTGGGGTTGTGTGCAGCAAACTCTCGAGCAAGGTTTTAACATTGCCCGTAACGCAGCATTATTAGCCGGTATCCCACACTCAGTACCTGCAGTAACAGTTAACCGTTTATGTGGCTCATCAATGCAAGCATTGCACGATGCGGCACGCGCTATTATGACGGGTGCGGGTGATACTTATATCATCGGGGGTGTTGAGCATATGGGTCATGTACCGATGACTCACGGTAATGATTTCCACCCTGGTTTATCAACGTCTGTTGCACAAGCTGCAGGTGTTATGGGCTTAACAGCTGAGTACCTTGCAACGCTTCACGGCATTAGCCGTCAGCAGCAAGATGAGTTTGCTTACCGCTCACACCAACGCGCACACGCTGCGACTGTTG
Organism: Pseudoalteromonas sp. JSTW; assembly: GCF_013423925.1. Lineage (NCBI taxonomy): Bacteria > Pseudomonadati > Pseudomonadota > Gammaproteobacteria > Alteromonadales > Pseudoalteromonadaceae > Pseudoalteromonas > Pseudoalteromonas sp. JSTW. The sequence goes on along the minus strand of NZ_CP058972.1, from coordinate 10,806 downwards.
AAGGTCGTTTCCGTCGCGAGATCCTACCGATGGAAGGTCACGACGCAGACGGTTCATTAATTCTTGTTGAAGACGATGAAGTAATTCGCCCAGAGACAACTGTTGAAGGTTTATCTCAGCTTCGTCCTGTGTTCAACCCTGCATCAGGTAGCGTAACAGCAGGTACTTCATCTGCACTGTCTGACGGTGCATCAGCCATGCTGGTAATGAGCGAAGAAAAAGCCAAAGAACTTGGTTTACCTATTCGTGCGCGCATTAAATCAATGGCGGTTGCAGGTTGCGATCCATCTATTATGGGTTACGGCCCAGTTCCAGCATCACAAAAAGCGCTTAAACAAGCGGGTATCACAATTGATGATATCGATGTTGCTGAGCTTAACGAAGCGTTTGCAGCACAATCACTACCGGTATTAAAAGACCTCGGTCTGATGGATGTAGTAGATGAAAAAGTGAACCTTAATGGTGGTGCAATCGCGCTTGGTCACCCACTTGGTTGTTCAGGCTCTCGTATCAGCACAACGCTTGTTCACCTAATGGAAGACAAGAATGCAAAATACGGTTTAGCAACCATGTGTATTGGTCTAGGCCAAGGTATTGCAACTGTATTTGAGCGCGTTGAATAACACGCTCATTAGCCGAACATCTTGGTGATAAAAAGGTGTACTGTCACGCACAGTACACCTTTTTTATTTGCTTTGAATTCGGTTATTGAAACCAATAGTGATTGAAAGCTAAAATAGCCCCTTACTATTCGTTACTTTCATTTTATAGGTCTGCCATGAGCTTTGATAATCCCGATCACCAATTAGATGCACTTGGCCTTCGTTGTCCAGAACCGGTGATGATGGTGCGTGGTGCTGTGCGCAAAATGAAAGATGGCGAGACTTTACTTATCATCGCTGATGACCCATCAACCACCCGCGACATTCCCAGCTTTTGTACCTTTATGGATCACACACTCGTGGCGAAAGAGGTAGAGCAAGCACCGTATCGATACTTGGTGAAGAAAGGATTGTAGGCTACGAGCTACGAGCTACGAGCTAAAAAATAAAATCAGAGTGGGCTTTGTCAACTTTGATGTAAATAATCAATCGCCCACTCAACACTTAGCGTCACTCAACTCTTAGCGTTATTTTTTCGTGACTGTTACTTTTGGTTGATTGCTATTGCGGTAATCAAAACTCACTACATAAACCCCTTTTGCCGCAGGTTTAAAGCTGAAGTAGTTATAGATTGTGTTGCAATCGGCGCTTGCAGCCTCACCTAAAATGAGTGCTTGACCTGCTGGGTCGGTATCACTGAAACCACAGTTATAGCCTTGGCTGAAATCAGCATCGGCGACTTTAAACTCATACACTTTGCCAGGTGTAGAAAACTTCACATCCGTTTGAAAAATCCCCGGAGCAACTTGGTAAAATTGGTACTGAGGTTCTGCATCCCACAAGGTAAAGTCACCCCGTAAATACATGGTACGGTCTAAGTCTTTACTGGGCAGAATATCATCGATATTCGGCATTTGAATTTGGCTAGAACATGCCGTTAATAAACCAGCCAAAGCTAAAGTTAGTATACGTTTCATAACTGTTCCTCTTTTACAAGAAAGCCAGCACTGAGCTGGCTTTTATTAACGTGTGTATTACTTACTTCTGCAACACAGAAATATCAGCAATATCTAAAAACAGGCGGCTTAACTGGCTTAATAATGCTAAACGGTTTTGCTTAACCGCGTCGTCATCGGCCATTACCATGACGTTATCAAAGAAGTTATCGACACTCTCACGGATACCCGCTAGTTGTGATAACGCTTCTTGATAATCGCCGTTAGCATAAAGTGGTGCAAGCTCTACAGAGAACTTAGCAACATGAGACGCGAGTACTTTTTCTGCGTCATCACTTAATAGGCTCTCATTTACATCACCTTGCGTTGTGATGTCATTCTTAGCCAAGATGTTGCTTACACGTTTATTTGCTGCTGCAAGCGCTTCTGCTGCGTCTAATGTACGGAAGTGACTAACGGCTTTAACACGACGATCGAAGTCAACCGGTTTAGTTGGACGACGCGCGAGTACAGCTTGAATAACATCAACCTCAATCCCTTCATCTTGATACCATGCACGGAAGCGACCTAGCATAAACTCAAACACATCCGTTGAAACATTTAGGTTTGTTAGCTTTTCACCAAACAAGCTTTGTGATTTAGCAACAAGGTCTAGAATGTCCAGTGGTAGTGACTTTTCAACCATGATACGCAACGCACCAATGGCTGCACGGCGAAGTGCAAATGGGTCTTTGTCACCTTTCGGTGCTTGGCCAATGCCAAAAATACCCACTAGCGTGTCGAATTTATCAGCAATAGCAACAGCACAACTAATCACATTCGTTGGTAGGTTGTCGCCTGCAAAACGTGGCATATATTGCTCATTTTGCGCCAGTGCAACTTCTTCGGCCTCACCATCGTGACGTGCGTAATGCATACCCATTACACCTTGTACGTCAGTAAACTCCATGACCATTTCAGTCATTAAATCTGTTTTACTTAAAAGACCAGCACGTTTTGCAAGTTCTGCATCAGCACCTAACTGCTCAGCAATGTAACCAGCAAGTTCACTAATACGCTCTGACTTGTCTTTAAGTGTACCAAGTTGCTTTTGGAATAATACCGTGTCTAATGATTCTAAACGGCTCTCAAGTGTTTTCTTTTTATCGGTTTCAAAAAAGAACTGTGCATCGGCTAAACGTGGACGAACCACCTTTTCGTTACCGGCAATAACCACACTTGGATCTTTACTTTCAATATTAGAAACAAACAGGAACTTGTTAAGTAAGTTGCCTTCTTGATCTAGTAGTGGGAAGTATTTTTGATCATCCTTCATGGTGTAGATAAGCGCTTCAGCGGGTACATCTAAAAAGGCTTCTTCGAAGGTTGCTGTTAGCGTTACTGGCCATTCAACAAGTGACGTTACTTCTTCAAGCAAGTCTTCATCCATCGCAACTTTTGCGTTGACAGCAGCCGCTGCAGCTTCAATTTGTTCACGAATTTGTGCTTTACGCGCTTCGAAGTCAGCCACGACATACGCAGATTTTAGTACATCAAATACTTCGTCAGCGTGATTGATAGTGACCTTTTCTGGGTGGTGGAATCGGTGACCTTGTAGTTGGTTACCTACTTGCTTACCAAGGATTTCACCTTCGATTAGTGTATTACCAAATAAAATCGTTGCCGTATGTACAGGGCGAATAAATTGCGTTTTATTCGCGCCCCAACGCATTGGTTTCGGGATCGGTAATTTAGCAAGCGCTTTGTTTACCGCATCACTCATTAACGCGGTGGTTGCTTGGCCTTCAACGTGTGCTTTATGAAGTAGCCATGCCCCTTTGTCTGTTTCAACGGTTTCGGCGTCGCTTACATCAATACCACAACCACGTGCCCAACCCATTGCAGCTTTGGTTGGGTTGCCATCGGCATCAAATGCTGCCGCAACAGCAGGACCACGTTTTTCTACAACCTTGTCACTTTGTTTTGCTTCAAGTGCTGTAACGCGTAAACCTAAACGGCGCGGTGAGGCATACCAATTTACGCCTTGATGGGCTAGCTCTAAACTTGCAAGCTCTGCTGTTAAGTTTTCAGCAAACGACTCAGCAAGTTTACGAAGTGCTTTTGGTGGCAATTCTTCAGTGCCAATTTCTACTAATAAATTTTCTGCTGACATGCTAATTCTTAATCCTTACAAAGCGGGAAACCAAGTGCTTCACGTGCATCATAGTAACTCTGTGCGCACGCTTTAGATAAAGCACGTACACGTAAGATATAACGTTGACGTTCGGTTACTGAGATAGCGTGGCGCGCATCTAATAAGTTAAACGCGTGTGACGCTTTCATTACTTGCTCGTAAGCAGGTAGCGGTAAGCCAGCCTCAATTAGCTTTTGACTTTCTTTTTCGCAGTGATCAAATTGAGAGAATAAGAATGCAACGTCAGCTTGTTCGAAGTTATACGCTGATTGCTCAACTTCATTTTGATGGAATACATCACCGTATGTAACACGGCCCATTGGACCATCTGCCCATACTAGGTCATAGATACTATCTACGCCCTGAATATACATCGCTAAACGCTCAAGACCATAAGTAATTTCACCTGTTACTGGAGAACACTCAAGGCCACCTACTTGTTGGAAATAAGTGAACTGAGTCACTTCCATGCCGTTTAACCAGATTTCCCAACCAAGACCCCATGCACCCAGTGTAGGTGATTCCCAGTTGTCTTCTACGAAGCGCACTTCATCAGTTAGCGTATCAATTCCCACAGCAGCTAACGAGCCTAAGTAGAGCTCTTGAATGTTTTCTGGTGATGGCTTTAATACCACTTGGAATTGGTAGTAATGTTGTAAGCGGTTTGGGTTCTCACCATAACGACCATCAGTTGGGCGACGGCATGGTTGAACATACGCGCTCGACATTGGCTCTGGGCCAATAGACTTTAAGAAAGTTAACGGATGAAATGTCCCTGCTCCCACTTCCATATCGAGTGGTTGAGCAATCACACAGCCTTGCTGTGCCCAATAGTCCTGTAAAGCCAGGATCAAACCTTGAAAGGTTTTAACGTCATATTTTTGCATATTTGGCTTATAGTATCTGGTGCGTTTAGTCTGAAAATTGCTCTCAGTATACCTTGTGTGCAGTAAGGTTTTAAGCAGTTTGTGCTTTTTCAGCAATAAAAAAAGGAGCCAATAGGCTCCTTTCTTCATCATGTGTTTTAGCTTATACGTCTAGGTTTACTACACGTAGCGCGTTCGTTTCAATAAATTCACGACGCGGCTCAACTTGGTCGCCCATTAATGTTGCGAATAATTGGTCAGCAGCAACGGCATCTTCAATTGTTACTTTCAACATACGACGAGCACTAGGATCCATGGTTGTTTCCCATAACTGATCTGGGTTCATCTCGCCCAGTCCTTTATAGCGCTGGATATACAAGCCACGTTTAGACTCACTGATTAACCACTCTAATGCATCGACAAAGTTATCAACTGGAATTGTTTTTTCTCCACGTTGAATATAGGCGCCTTCTTCAAGGATATTAGCAATGTTTACACCTGTTACAGCGATACGCTTATAATCACGTGAAGTAATGAAGTCGTAGTTTAATACGTGTGCTTTATCTACGCCGTGCTGACGAATATTCACTACAGGGTAATATAAATTACGCTCAGCATCATGTTCTGTTCCAGCATGGAAAATAGTCGCATCTTCATCGCGAGCAATTAAGTCATCAACTAATATGTTAGTCCACTCTTTTACTTTCGCTTCATCTGCAAGGTCAGCTTCTTTTAACTCACTTTGATAGATTAAACGTTCCATAACCGTGTTCGGGTATTTACGTTTTAAGCGCTCAATCACTTTTACCGTGTTTTGATAATCGTGAACAATAGACTCTAATGCTTCACCTTCGAGTGCGGTTGCACCCTCACTTGTGTATAGCGCAGCATTATTTAACGCCAATGATGTTAAGTAATCAACAAGTGCTGGATCGTCTTTTATATAACGCTCTTGCTTACCTTTTTTCACTTTATAAAGTGGTGGTTGTGCAATATAAATATAACCACGTTCTACAATCTCTGGCATTTGACGGTAGAAGAAAGTAAGTAATAGTGTACGAATGTGAGAACCATCCACGTCCGCATCGGTCATGATAATGATACGGTGGTAACGCAGTTTTTCTGGATTGTATTCGTCACGGCCAATACCACATCCTAATGCGGTTATAAGAGTCGCAACTTCTTGCGAAGATAGCATTTTATCAAAACGTGCTTTTTCAACGTTTAATATTTTACCTTTCAATGGCAAGATTGCTTGGTTTTTACGATTACGACCCTGCTTAGCTGAACCACCCGCAGAGTCACCCTCCACTATGTATAATTCAGAAAGTGCAGGATCTTTTTCTTGGCAGTCTGCTAACTTACCCGGTAAACCAGCTAAATCCATAGCGCCTTTACGACGAGTCATTTCACGTGCTTTACGCGCTGCTTCACGCGCTCGTGCTGCATCAATAATTTTGCCAACAACAGTTTTAGCATCAACAGGGTTTTCTAATAAAAACTCTGTTAGTTTTTCTGCCATGGCTTGTTCTACAGCAGATTTAACTTCGCTTGATACTAATTTATCTTTCGTTTGTGATGAGAACTTTGGATCAGGAACTTTAACACTCACAACGGCTGTTAAACCTTCACGAGCATCATCACCCGTGGCGTTGCTTGTTGTTTTAGCTTTTTTATTAAAGCCTTCTTTTTCCATGTAATTGTTTAGTGTACGCGTAAGTGCAGCTCTAAAGCCAGCTAAGTGCGTACCACCATCACGTTGTGGAATGTTATTTGTGAAACAGTAGATGCTCTCTTGGAAACCATCGTTCCATTGCATAGACACTTCAACATTAATGCCGTCTTCTTCACGCTCATGCGTAAAGTGGAAAACACTTTTATGGACAGGTGTTTTATTGCGATTTAAATACTCAACAAAGGCTTGAATACCCCCTTCGTATTTAAAATGGTCTTTTTTCGCTTCTTCACGCTCATCGGTAAGAATAATACTTACGCCCGAATTCAAGAAAGACAGCTCACGTAAACGCTTCGCTAAAATATCGTAGTGGAAGTTTAGGTCAGTGAATGTTTCACCGCTTGGCCAAAAACGTAATTCAGTGCCTGTATCAGTCGCGTCACCAATAACAGCTAATGGTGCATCTGGCACACCCATTGTATACGTTTGTTGATGAAGTTTACCTTCGCGACGGATAGTTAACTTTAGTTTTTCCGATAAAGCATTTACAACAGAAACACCTACACCGTGTAAACCGCCCGATACTTTATAAGAGTTATCATCAAATTTACCACCAGCATGAAGTACCGTCATGATAACTTCAGCAGCTGATACACCTTCTTCTTCATGGATTGAAGTAGGAATACCACGACCGTTATCTCTTACAGAGACTGAACCGTCTAAGTGAATCGTTACATAAATATCATCACAATGACCAGCTAAGGCTTCATCGATAGAGTTATCAACAACCTCAAACACCATATGGTGTAAGCCTGTACCGTCATCGGTGTCCCCTATATACATTCCAGGACGCTTTCTTACTGCGTCTAATCCTTTAAGTACTTTAATACTCGACGAATCGTAATTCTCAGACATGGTTAATCCCACTTATCTTGTTATTAGGTTGCCATGTTTCACGTGGAACATTTTTAGTTCTCGTTGCATGGGTTCCACCACAGCAGAAATACTTTCAGATAAAATAGATGAGATAAAAAGTTGTGAATCGCAATGCGATAAAAGCTGACCCACTTTTTCCTTTGTATCTTCACCTAACTCCGAAGGTAAGTCATCTATTAGCAATATAGATTGCTTATCAGTTTCTGATTCAATTAAGCTATTTTGCGTTACTTTCAACGCATAAAGCAAGAGCTTCAATTGACCGCGTGAAAATGTATTTTCCACACTATTACCAGAAACGCTAAAACTAAAATCAGCTTTATGCGGGCCTTTGCTTGTGAAACCCTGTTTGGCATCACGTTCAAAGCTCTGTTCAAGAGCCTCTGAGAGCGATTCGCTCTCTTTCCACCCCGCGTTAAAGCTAATTTCTAAATCGCGTATAAGCGTTAATTCTGCACACATTTTATCAAAAAATTGCTGCTTAAACCTACTTATATACGCGATTCTTAAATTATTTATTTGTTCTGCTAGTCTAACAAATTCTTTGTCCCAAAACTTGATCTGCTCGAAATAATTCCTAGGTTTACTCTTCAGCAATGCATTACGTTGTTTTAATACTTTATTGAATGATTGCCATAAATAAAAAAAGTCATGTTCCACGTGGAACAATCCTAAATCTAAAAATTTTCTACGCTCTTTTGGTCCACCGAAAAATAAAGAATAGCTTTCAGGTGTAATCACTTGCACAGGAATTAGCTGCGCCAACTCTGAGATCTTTCGACTCGTTTTACCCTGGATCTTTAATGATGTTTCACCCGCTTGGTTTTTACTTATACCAACCGGAATCGACAAGTCATGTAATGCCTTACGACCATGAATAACAAACTTGTCTTGCTGATGCTGAATGATACTTTTATGCTTGGCGGTTCGAAATGATTTACCATGTGAAAGGAAATAAATAGCCTCTAAAAGGCTGGTTTTTCCGCTGCCATTTTCGCCATAAATAATATTAATTCCATTTATCGGCTCAAGTGTCAGCGCCTCAATATTACGAAAATTATTGAGGCTTAAATGACTTAAACTCATAAAAGGTTATAAGCGCATCGGCATAACAACATACATCGCTTCTTCGTCACCAGCACCTTCTATTAGCGCGCTACTGTTTGAATCTGCAAGGGTAAAAGTGACATCTTCTGTTTTTAATGTATTCAAAACATCGAGTACATACGAAACATTAAAACCAATTTCCAGCTCACCACCTTGATACATAACCTCAACCACTTCTTCTGCTTGCTCTTGCTCAGGGTTATTGGCAGTTATTTTCAACAAGCCTTCAGAAAGATTTAAACGCACACCACGAAATTTCTCATTCGATAAAATAGACACACGTTGAAATGCGCTGCGTAACCATTCTCTATTGGCAGTAATAACTTTATCGCCACCACGTGGTAATACTCGGCGGTAATCAGGAAAACGACCATCTACCAATTTACTTGTAAACGTAAACTCGGTATCAATAATACGAATATGATTAGCGCCAAATTGAATTGTTACTAACTCATCATCAGCCACCATTAAACGCATGATTTCTTGCACACCCTTGCGTGGAATAATAAGCTGACGCTGTGTATTAAGCGACTGAGCTAACTGCTTTTGTGCAATCGCTAAACGGTGACCGTCTGTTGCCACTGTTTTAATGTCGGCATTGTCGACTTCAAACGACATACCATTTAAATAATAGCGTACGTCTTGGTTCGCCATTGAAAAATGAGTACTTTCAAGTAGTTTACGTAACTCTACTCGAGTTAACTGAAACTCAACTTCGCCATCCCATTGTTCAAGATTCGGAAAATCTTCTGCAGCTAATGTGGTCAATGAAAAGCGACTTTTACCACTGGTTAGTAATAACTGATGATCTTGGCTACTTAAAGTAAGCTCAGAGCCATCGGGTAAACTTTTACAAATATCGAGTAACTTTTTAGCTGGCAAGGTTAATTTTGTATCTGCGGTGTCTTCACCTACAAATACGCTTGCTACTAACTCAATTTCAAGATCGGTACCCGTCATTGATAGTTGTCCATTTTCTACAACTAACAGTACGTTCGATAAAATCGGTAAGGTGTGCTTGCGTTCAATCGCACCCGACACTTGAACTAAAGGTTTTAAAAATTGCTCTCTTGATATTGTTATTTGCATAATAAAGTCAGCCTTAAGATGACAAGGTTCTTATTAAGTTTTGATAATCTTCTTTCACCTCGTGACTTTCATCACGCAGTGATTTAACTTTACGACAGGCATGCAGTACCGTTGTATGGTCACGCCCGCCAAACGCATCACCAATCTCAGGTAAACTGTGATTAGTGAGCTCTTTAGATAAAGCCATAGCAACCTGGCGCGGTCGTGCTACAGAACGACTGCGGCGCTTAGATAATAGGTCTGAAACACGAATACGGTAATACTCTGCGACTGTGCGCTGAATGTTATCGATGGTTACGAGCTTATCTTGCAATGCGAGTAAGTCGCGCAACGCTTCTTTTACAAAATCGATTGATATTGGACGACCGGTAAAGTTCGCATTTGCAATCACACGGTTTAATGCCCCTTCTAACTCACGCACATTTGAACGTAGTTTCTTGGCAATAAAAAAGGCCACTTCATGCGGTAAATTAATTTTACTCTGCTGCGCTTTTTTCATCAAAATAGCAACGCGCGTCTCAAGCTCAGGAGGCTCAATGGCAATCGTTAACCCCCATCCAAAGCGAGACTTAAGGCGATCTTCAACCCCTTCTATCTCTTTTGGATAGCGGTCTGAAGTTAATATAATCTGTTGATTTCCTTCAAGTAATGCATTGAAGGTATGGAAAAATTCTTCTTGAGAACGTTCTTTATTAGCGAAAAATTGGATGTCATCAATCATCAATGCATCAACGCTTCGGTAATAACGTTTAAACTCTTCTATTGCGTTATTTTGAAGTGCTTTAACCATGTCTTGGACAAAACGCTCGGAATGCATATAAACAATTTTTGCATCCGGTTTATTCGCCATGATGCCATTGCCTACAGCATGCAATAAATGCGTTTTACCTAAACCTGTACCGCCATAAATAAACACGGGATTAAAGGCAGACCCTGGGTTGTCTGCAACTTGAGTTGCGGCTGCTTTTGCTAGCTGGTTTGATTTACCTTCAACAAAACTATCAAACGTATAATTTTCTTTAATATTTGATTTATAACCCGATTTTGGTGCAGGTTCTACATTCGCTTTTTCAGGTTTAGGCTGTTGTTTCTCAGATGTGTGTTGAGCACTAACAGGAGCACTCGCAGCTGGCACGGCGGCTTGCGCATTTAAAATAGGTTTACTGCCTACGTCAAAACGTAACTCGGGCGCTTCATCACCACAAATTTCAACGAGCAGTTCATTTATACGGTTTAAATACTTTTCTCTCACCCAATCAAGAACAAAACGATTCGGCGCATATATAGTTAACGTATCTTCGGTACTTTCTGCTTGTAGTGGTCTTACCCACATACTGAACTGCTGTGACGGCAGTTCATCTTGCAATACATATAAACAACTTTGCCAAACCGACAGATACAC